>NZ_JAFIBR010000001.1:0-3294864 GCF_017833115.1 Frigoribacterium sp. PvP121 | reverse complement strand
TCGACGAGCTCGAGCGTCGGCTGAAGCTCGACGACGAGACCGAGAAGCAGGTCGTGGGCGAGCAGCTGGTCGAGATCGCCGCGCTGCGGCTCCGCCAGATGTTCGCCGCCGCGACGGCCGAGACCGGCCGCACGAGCGAGACCGCGTCGCCGCGGGAGCCCGCCGCGTGAGCCACGTCACGACTCACGTGCTCGACGCGGCGCTCGGCCGTCCGGCCGCCGGCGTTGCCGTCGACCTCTCCGACGAGGCGGGCACGCTGCTCGGCCAGGGCGTCACCGACGCCGACGGTCGGGTCGCCGACCTCGGGCCGGAGGCGCTGGTCGCGGGGGTCTACCGGCTCACGTTCCACACCGCAGCGTACTTCGAGGCCTCGGGCCGCGACTCCTTCTGGCCGCGCGTCGTGCTGGACTTCCAGCTCGCCGACGCGTCGGCCCACCACCACGTGCCGCTGCTGCTCAGCCCGTTCGCCTTCACGACGTACCGCGGCAGCTGACCCGCCGGCGTGCGCGGCCGGGGGCCGGGCGCCCCCGGCGGTGACGGCCCGTCGCACGGCGCTCAGTAGTCGGTGCGGTGGTCGTGGGCGAGCCAGGCCTCGAACGGCGCCGCGGCGTCGTCGGGCCGCGCGGCGACGACCGGGAGATCCCAGGTGGCGCGGTCGCGGCCGAACAGCTCGTAGAACTCGAGGTCGTCGAAGCCGCCCCGGGCCGCGTCGTGGCGGTCGGCGGCGTAGACGACGCGGTCGACCCTCGCCCAGAGCGACGCCGACAGGCAGAGCGGGCACGGCTCGCACGACGTGTAGAGGGTCGCCCCGGCGAGCGAGAAGTCGCCGACGACCTGGCACGCGGCCCGGATGGCCGTGACCTCGGCGTGCGCGGTCGGGTCGAGGTTCGCCGTGACGCGGTTCTGGCCCTCGGCCACGAGCTCGCCGTCGCGCACGATCAGGGCGCCGAACGGCCCCCCGCCGGCGGCGACGTTCTCGACCGCGAGCTCGATGGTGCGGGCCAGCCAGCGGGCGTCGTCGGCCTCGGTGGCGGTCGCACGGGTGACGGGTGTGGTGCTCTCTGCGCTCACGGCGCCTCCTGCTCGGTCGGGTGTCGTCGGGTGTCGCCGGGGTCGGCGTCGGGCGGTGCGGGCCGGGCGGCCTCGGCGGCGGGGCTCAGGCGAGCCCGGCCGACGCCCGCCAGGCGTCGCCCGCGGGGGCGGCGTCGTCGCGCGTGAGGGTGGCCTCGATCAGACCGTAGGGCCGATCGGCGGCCCAGAACACCTCGTTGTCGTTCGACAGGCCGAAGCGGTCGAGGTCGTAGGCGAAGTGGTGCTTGTTCGGGGCCTTGAGGCGGATCTCGGCGATCTCGGGGTGGGCCTCGAGCACCGCCTTGCCCATGTGCCAGAGCGTCTGCTGCAGCGCCAGCGACTGGAGGGTGGCGAACTCGCGCACCATCAGCGTCTTGACCGAGGCGTACAGGGAGTCCCAGTCGCGGTCCGGGTCGGCCGCCGCCGCGCCGGAGAGCCGCCACTTGGCGTCGAGCGCCGTCGCCATCACGCGGTCGTGGGTCTCGGGCAGGGTCGTGAACTCGTCGGTGAGGAACCCGGCGAACTCCGACCCGGTCGACTTGAGCAGCACGAGCTCCTTGAGGCCGGCCACGACGTGCTCGTCGTCGGCGTCGACCGTGACGGCGGCCGTGCGGACCTCCTGCCCCGTGCGCAGCCAGGTGTGGTCGTGCTCGGCGCCGTCGACGACGGCGCGGGCCCACGCGAACTCCTCGATCTCGACCCGGGCGCCCACCACGGGGCCGACGTCGGCGACGAAGTGCCGCGCCAGGTCGAGGCCGAAGCCCTCGACCGACTGCACGCCGTGCGACTTGGCGAACGCGAAGGCGGTGTTCTTCTGCGTGTCGGTCGGCAGCACCGCCGACTGGTCGCCGGCGAGGTGGGCGGCCTCGAACGGACCGCGGAGCGCGGTCGTCACGTTGAGGTCGCGGATCTCGTGCCGGGGGGAGTCGCGCACGATGCGCACCAGGCGGGACTCCGCCTTGCCGTACTGGTTGTCGCCGAGGATGATCGCCATGGCCGTGATCCTCACACGCTCGTGTGAACGCCGTGTTTCACGATGGGCCGTTTGTGAACGGATTGTTTCAGGACGGCCCTCGGGAGGGACGGCTGGTCGCCTAGGGTCGGGAGTCACCCGGGGCCGCCACGGGCCCCGCGCGACCAGAGAGGCCGTCGCCGTGCACCCCGCCCCCGTTCCTCCTCCCGCCGCCGCGTCCGCCGCCGGGCCCGACTCACACGCCGCGCCCGCCGCCCCGCCCCGCCCCGCCTGGCCCCTGCAGCCGGGGGAGGGCCCCGTCGCCGCCGGCCACTACCTCCCCGCGACCCCTGAGACGACGCTCTGGGGCCGCCTGCCCTGCGCCGCCGACACGGCGGTGCTGACGGTCGAGCCGGGCACGCGCGTCACGATCGACACGGTCAGCCACGAGGGCGTGCTCGACGACCAGGGCCGCGACCCGGTGCGCTTCTTCGCCGCCCACGGCGTGGCCGCCGACGACGTGCTGCGCGACGCGGTGGCGATCGCCGCCTCCGACGCCCACGGCCGCGACCCGCTCGTCGACGGGCCGCACCTCGTCACCGGCCCGGTCGCGGTGCGCGGGGCGCAGCCCGGCGACGTGCTCAGCGTGACGCTCGTCGAGGCCCTGCCGCGCGTGCCGTACGGCGTCGTCTCGAACCGGCACGGGCGCGGGGCCCTCGCCGGCGAGTACCCGCTTCAGGAGGGCCCGGTCAGCGTCTTCGCGGCGGTGGACGTCGAGCCCGACGGCTCGCTCGTCGGCACGCTGCCGGTGGTGCCCGGGGGCGAGCACGTCGTGCGCTTCCCGCTGCGGCCCTTCCTCGGCATCATGGGCGTCGCCGCCGCGGGCGCCGAGCGCCCGCACTCGGTGCCGCCGGGGGCCTTCGGCGGCAACGTCGACATCGCGCTGCTCACGGCGGGCACGACGCTGCACCTGCCCGTGCAGGTGCCCGACGCGCTCGTCTACGTCGGCGACCCGCACTTCGCCCAGGGCGACGGCGAGGTCGCGCTGACCGCGATGGAGGCGTCGCTGCGCGTCACCGTCCAGCTCGACCTCGTGCGGCGCGACGACGCGCTGGCGATGTTCGGCGAGCTCGCCGGGCCGCTCGGCGAGACCGTCGACGACCTCGTGCCGACCGGCCTCGACGCCGACCTCGACGAGGCGGTGCGCGCCTGCGTCCGCGCGGCGATCGCCCTGCTGCGGGCGCGCTGGGGCATGGACGAGTCGCTGGCCTACGCCTACCTCTCGGCCGCGACCGACTTCGACATCTCGCAGGTGGTCGACCTCGTCAAGGGCGTGCACGCCCGGGTGCGCAAGGCGGACTTCGCCGGGGTGCCGCTGGTGGGCGGCGACCGAGCCGTGACGCGGCTGGACCGCGAGGAGGCGGCCCGTGCCTGACGAGACCGCTCCCGCCCCGCAGCCGGTCACCTCGCCGCCGGTCACCTCGCCGCCGGTCGCCCCGCTGCCGGTCACCACCCTCGAGGGCGGCGAGCTGCCCGACGGCCTGCTCGACGCCGTCGCGGCCTACGAGGACGCCCTGCGCCGTGACGACGCCGCGGCCCTGGCCGACGCGTTCGAGCCGGGCCCGGGCAGCGTGCGCGTCGACGCGCAGGGCGTGCTCGTCGGGCACGACGCCATCACGGCGTTCCGGGCCCGGCGGGGCGGCGCCCCGGCCCGCCGCGTCGAGGAGTGCCACGTGCGCGTGCTCGACCCCGGCTCGGCCGTCGTGGTCACCGTCACCGCGCCGGCCGGCGGCGGCCGCGGCGTCGTCACCCAGCTGTGGAGGCGCGGGGCCGGGCAGCCGTGGCGGATCGCGACCGCGCACGTGCAGGCCCCGCGCCCCGCGGTGGACACGCGGGTGTGGCGGGTGGTGGGCGGGCCCCTGGTGCCGGCCCGCGCCTCCTCGGGGCCGCTGGCGGGGCGGACCGTCGCCGTCAAGGACCTCTTCGCCGTGGCGGGGCACGCGGTCGGCGCGGGCGTGCCCGCCTGGCTCGCCGAGCAGCCGGTCGAGACGGCGTCGGCCCCGGCCGTCGAGCTGCTGCTCGCCGCCGGGGCGAGCGTCGCCGGCCTGGCGCAGACCGACGAGTTCGCGTACAGCGTCGCCGGCCGCAACGGGTCGTGGGGCACCCCGCCCAACGGGGCCGTGCCGGGTGCGCTGCCGGGCGGCTCGTCGAGCGGCCCCGCCTCGGCGGTCGCGCTGGGGCAGGCCGACGTCGGGCTCGGCACGGACACCGGAGGCTCGGTGCGGGTCCCCGCCTCGTACCAGGGGCTGTGGGGGCTGCGGACGACGCACGGCACCGTGCCGCGGGAGGGCCTGCTGCCGCTGGCGCCGACCTTCGACACGGTGGGCTGGCTGACGCGCGACGCGGCGACGCTGCGGGCGGCGGCGGAGGCGTCGCTCGGGTCGGCTCCCGCCGTGCCGGCGGGGCGCGGGCCGTCGGATCTGTCGGGGGCGTCCGTCGTCGTCGACCCCCGCGTGCTGGACGGGGTCGAGCCCGACGTCGCGGCCGCCGTCGGCGTGGCCGTCGACCGGCTGGTCGAGGCGGGGCGTCTGCCCCGGCCCGACGCGGTCGCGGTCGGCGACCTCGGCGCGCTCCTCGAGCTGTTCCGGGTCGTGCAGGCCGCCGAGGCCTGGCGCAGCCACGGCCGCTGGATCGAGGCGCACCCCGGCGTCCTCTCCCCGGACGTCGCGTCGCGGTTCGCCGCCGGGGCGGGCGTCGACGCCGAGCAGGAGCAGGAGGCGCGGGTCGGCCTGGCCGAGGCCCGTCGCGCCCTCGACGCGGTGCTCGGCGACGCCGTGCTCCTGCTGCCCTCGGCCTCGTCGGCGGCGCCCCGGCTCGACGCCTCGCCGGAGGAGGTCGACCGGGTGCGCGGGGCGACCCTCCGCCTCACCTCCCTCGCGGGCGTCACGGGGCGCCCGGCCGTCTCGGCCCCGCTGCTGCGCGTCGCGGGCGGGCCCGTGGGGCTCTGCCTGGTGGGGCCGCGCGGCTCGGACCTCGCGCTCGTCGACCTGGCGGCGTCGCTCGTCGGCTGAGGCGCGGGCGGCGTCGGCGGCTGCGGCGGCGGCGTCGGGGCGATCGAGGTGACCCGTCCGGGGCCCTCGACGCCGCGTGTGGCCCAGTTCGAGTCACCTCGGGGCGCGACGGCGCGCGCGCCGTCAGGCGGGGCGGTCGACGTCGGCGCCGTCCCACAGGTCGGAGGCGTCGACGCGCTCGGCACCGTGGGCGTGCAGCCAGCTCCGCGCGCCGGAGTCGCCGTGCAGCGTGGCCGCCAGCGGGGTCCAGTGGTCGCGACCGATCACCACGGGGTGGCCCGGGCGCCCTCCGAACACCGCCTGCCGCAGGGCGCTCGACGAACGCGCGCCCTCGCCGTCGAGCAGCCGCGCGACCGCGGCCGGCGGCAGCCCCGGGAGGTCGACCAGTGAGACCAGCGCGCACCGCGCCTCCTCGACCGCTGCTCCTGCCCCGGCCGCCGTCCCGACGTCGGGCAGGTCGGCCAGCGCCCGGGCGACCTGCGGCCCGGCCGCCGCCGCGAGCCCCGCGCGGAGCGACGCGGCGAGCCCTTCGGCCCAGTCGCCGGCGACGGCCACGAGGAGGCGCGGGTCGGCCGGCACGAGACCGCGCGCCTCGCCCGCCCGCGCGCCGAGCACCACGACCACCACGTCGCAGCCCCCGTCGAGCAGCGCCGCGCACCCCCGCTCGAGCCAGGGCGTGCCGTCGGGGTCGCGCACGAGGGCCTTCGGGCGGCCCGCGCGCGTCCCGGCCCCGGCGGCCAGGAGCACGCCGACGACCCGGCCGCCGGGGGCGCTGCCCGCCGGCACGCCGGAGGGCGACGAGGGGGCACGGGTCGGCTCGATCACGCCCCGATCCTCGCAGCCTCGCAGCCTCGCCGCCGCGCCCGACCGCACGGCAACACCCCTGAAACACGGGTTGCGTACGATGGCGGCATGAAACGAGCCTTCCAGCCGATCGATCCGCCCGCTCGCCTGCTGATGGGCCCCGGCCCGATCACCGCCGACCCGCGCGTGCTGCGGGCGATGTCGGCGCAGCTGGTCGGCCAGTACGACCCGTGGATGACCGCGACCATGGACGAGACGCAGGCCCTCTACCGCGAGGTGTTCCAGACCGGGAACGAGCAGACCGTGCTCGTCGACGGCACCTCGCGGGCCGGCATCGAGGCGGCCCTCGTCTCGCTGATCGAGCCGGGCGACCGGGTGCTCGTGCCCGTGTTCGGTCGCTTCGGCCACCTGCTCGTCGAGATCGCCGGGCGGTGCGGCGCCGAGGTGCACACGATCGAGGTGCCCTGGGGCCAGGTCTTCACCGCCGAGGCGATCGAGCGCGCGATCGTCGAGACGCGCCCCGCGCTGCTCGCCGTGGTGCACGGCGACACCTCGACGACCGTCGCCCAGCCGCTCGAGGGGCTGGGCGAAATCTGCGCCCGGCACGGCGTCCTCTTCTACACCGACGTCACGGCCTCGATCGCGGGCAACGCCTTCGACGCCGACGCCCTCGGGCTCGACGCCGTCACCGCCGGGCTGCAGAAGTGCCTCGGCGGCCCCTCCGGCTCGGCGCCGGCCACCTTCTCCGACCGGGCCGTCGAGCGCATCCGGGCCCGCGCCTCCGTCGAGGCCGGCATCCGCAGCGCGGGCGACCCGACCAGCGAGCGCCGCATCGCCTCGAACTACTTCGACCTCGCGATGATCTTCGACTACTGGGGCCCGCAGCGGCTCAACCACCACACCGAGGCCACGACGATGCTCTACGGCGCCCGCGAGTGCGCCCGGCTCGTCGTCGAGGAGGGGCTCGACGCCGCCGTCGAGCGGCACCGCCTGCACGGCGCGGCGATGCTCGCCGGGGTGCGCGGGCTCGGCCTCGGGGTCTTCGGCGACGTCGAGCACAAGATGAACAACGTCGTCGCGGTCGAGATCCCCGACGGGGTCGACGGCGACGCGGTGCGCGGGCAGCTGCTCGCCGACTTCGGCCTCGAGATCGGCACGAGCTTCGGGCCGCTGCACGGGAAGGTCTGGCGCATCGGCACGATGGGCTACAACGCCCGCCGCGACACCGTGCTGACGACGCTCTCGGCCCTCGAGTCGGTGCTGCGCCGCACGGGCGCCCGGGTCGCGACGGGCGGCGGGGTCGACGCCGCCTACGACGTGTACGCCGACGCCGACCGGGCCACGGCCACGGCCGCGGCCGCCGCGACCGCCGGAGGCGCGGAGCAGGCGGGAGGCGCGGCGTGAGCCCCGCAGGCACGCCCCGCTCCGACGCGCAGGCGATCCTCGACCGGTGCGACGAGCTCGCCCGGGAGAGCAGCCTGGCCCACGGCATCACGCGCGTCTACCTCAGCCCGGAGCACGCCCGGGTCAACGCGATCGCCGCCGGCTGGATGGAGGCCGCGGGCATGACGACCTGGCAGGACGCCGCGGGCAACCAGCGCGGCCGGTACGAGGCCGGCACGCCGGGCGCACCCGCCGTGCTGCTCGGCTCGCACCTCGACACCGTGCCCGACGCCGGGCGCTACGACGGCGTCCTCGGCGTGCTGCTCGCGATCGCCGTCGTCGAGCGCCTGCACCGCGCCGGCACCCGCCTGCCGGTCGCGGTCGAGGTCGCGGCGTTCGGCGACGAGGAGGGCACGCGCTTCGGCACGGCCCTGCTCGGCTCCCGGGCGCTCGCCGGCACCTGGGACGACGCGTGGTGGCAGCTCGTCGACGACCAGGGCACCACGCTGCGCGACGCGTTCACCGCCTTCGGGCTCGACCCCGCGGCCGTGGCCGACGCCGCGCCTCCCCGGGGGTCGCTCGTCGGCTACCTCGAGGCGCACATCGAGCAGGGCCCCTACCTCGAGGAGGCCGACCGGGCCCTCGCCGTCGTCTCGTCGATCGCCGGGGCACGGCGCTTCGAGCTCACCGTCACGGGCGTCGCCGGGCACGCCGGGGGAGTCCCCTTCCACCGTCGGCACGACGCGCTCGCCGGGGCCAGCGAGATCGTGCTCGCGGTCGAGCGCCTCGCCCGCGACGCGGGCTGCGTGGCGACGGTGGGCCGGCTGCAGGCCTTCCCGGGCGGGGTCAACGTCATCCCCGGCCTGGTCGAGGCCAGCGTCGACCTGCGGGGCGAGCACGACGACGAGCGCGACGCCGTGTGGGAGGCGGTGCTCGCCGAGGCCGCGGAGGTCGCCGAGCGCCGCGGCCTCACCGTCGAGGCGCGCGAGACGCACAACGCGCCCGCCGTGGTCGCCTCGCCCGCCCTCCGCGAGGTCGTGCGCGAGGGCATCGCGGCGACGGGCGACTCCGACCCGATGACCCTGTTCTCGAAGGCCGGCCACGACGCGATGGCCGTCGCGGAGCTCACCGACTGGGCGATGCTCTTCGTCCGCTGCGGGGCCGGCGGCATCAGCCACCACCCCGACGAGATCGTCGACCTCGCCGACGTGGCGGTCGCGCTCGACGCGTTCGAGGCCGCGGTGCGGGCCCTCGCGGCCCGGACGGCGGAGGCGGCGTGAGCGCGAGCGGCGACGTCACGGAGGCCCCCGCCGAGGGCGGCATCCGCGACCGGATCGACTCCGGCTACGGCGCCCTCTCCCCGCAGGAGCAGCGCGCCGCCGACTTCATCCTCGACCACCTCGACGACCTGGCGGTCGTCACCGCGACCGAGATCGCCGAGCAGAGCGGGGTGTCGAAGGCGACGGTGTCGCGCCTGTTCCGCCGGCTCGGGTTCACCGACGCCCAGGAGGTGCGCGAGCAGGCCCGCGCCGCCCGCGGCCGGGGCGTCCCCGTCGGGCCGACCACCGCCTCCGGCGACCTCGCCCCCCACGCGGCCTCCGAGCAGCGCAACCTGCAGCGGATGCTCGACGGCCTCGCCGACGGCCGCCTCGCCGACGCCGCCCGCCTGGTGGCCGACGCCCAGCGCGTCGTGGTCGTCGGGTTCCGCAACAGCTACCCGGTCGCGATGCACCTGCGACAGCAGCTCGTGCAGGTGCGCGACGACGTGCGCCTCGCCCCGCAGCCCGGCCAGTCGGTCGGGGAGGAGCTCGTGGGGCTGAGCCCGCGCGACGTCGTCGTGCTCGTCGGGTTCCGGCGACGGCCGGCCGGGTTCTCGGGCGTCGTCCGCTCGCTCGCGGAGCGCGGGGTGCCCGTCGTGCTCGTCGGCGACGCGTCGGCCCGCGCCGCGGAGGTCACCGTGCGCCTCGAGTGCCCGGTCGACAGCCCGTCGCCGTTCGACAGCTACGCCGCGGCGATGAGCCTCGTGGCGCTCTTCGCGGCGGCTGTGCTCGCCGAGCACCCGCGCACCGGCCGCACCCGCGTCGGCGACGTCACCGGGCTCTACGCCGACCTGGCCGAGCTGGAGCAGCGGCCCGGCACGGAGGGCGCGGGCGCCTGAGCCCCGCCGGGGCGTCCTCGCCGGTGCGGCGGGTCGCCGTCCTCGGGGGCGGGTCGCCGCCGACCCGCCCACGAGGACACGGACCCGCCGGCTCGGCGACCGGGCCCGCCCCCGGGGGCACGGACCCGCCGACTCGCCGCTGAGGCGAGGCGGCTCGGTCGAGACAGCTCGGGCGGGGCGCCTCAGGCGGTGCGGGTCAGCGCCGCGAGCACCTCGGCCATGACCTCGCCGGGGCCGACCTCGCCGGTGGCGGGGGCGTCGAACGCGGAGCCGAGGGCGACGTCGATGAGCAGCCGGGCGAGGGTGTCGCTCGACAGCCCGGTCACCTGTCGCGCCTGGCCCTGCAGCACGACGTCGACGAGACCGCGCAGCGTGTCGAGCACCGCTCGGCGTCGGTCGACGAAGGCCGCCATCACGGCCTCGTCGGCGAGGGCCTGAGCGCGGAACTCGCTCATCAGGGTGAAGTCGTCGGCCGTGACCTGCGCGTAGGGCGCGAAGGCGTCGCGCACGGCGGCGGGGAGGTCGGAGAGCGGCGTGCCCGGCAGCATCATGTGCTCGAGGGCGCCGAGGGCCCCCTCGGTCTCCTGTGTCAGGAGGGTGATGACGAGGTCCGACTTCGACTCGAAGTTGGAGTAGACCGCCCCCTTGCTGAAGCCCGCGGCCTTCGCGACGTCGTCGAGGGTGGTCGCGTGGACGCCGCGCTGCGAGAAGAGGGTCGAGGCCGCCTGGAGCAGCCGTTCGCGCACCTCGGCGCGGGGCGGTCGTGAGGTCCGCTCTCGTTCCGTGGTCGCCATGACCGCCACCCTAGCGGGCTCCGGCGCCCCGTCGGGCACGCGCCGGGCTGACCCCCGGAAGGGGGGTCACCGGGGTGCATACCGGAGAGTATCGGGGGCGCTACCATCGAGGTACCTGACGCACCCGAGACGCCAGGCCTGGTGCACCCGGAGCACCAGAGAGCGACGCGAGCGCGCGGCGCGGCACACCCCGACCTGCCCGAACAGGTCGCCCGCCGCGCGCTCGGGTCAGCGCCCGCGGGCACGCCCCGCCTCAGGGCCGGGTCAGCAACCGGGCCGGAGGCGCGGCGTCGGTCACGAGCACGCCCCCCACCCATGTCGCGGCGACGAGCCCGACGAGCTCCTGGCGGTCGAAGGCCGACACCGGGTTGCGGTGCGCGAGGGCCGTCACGTCGACGGTGAAGGGCTCCTCCGGCGCGAAGGCGACCAGGTCGGCCGCCGCGCCCACCGCGATGCGGCCCTTGGCCGGAGCCGCCCCGGAACCGCCGCCGAGCCCGACGAGGTCGGCCGTGCCGCTGCTCATCCAGGCGAGCACGCGCTCGAGCGGCACGCCGCGCGCCCGCGCCCCCGACCACACGGCCCGGAAGCTCAGCTCGAGCCCGGCGATGCCGCCCCAGGCGAGGCCGAAGTCGCCGTCGCCCGCGAACTTCAGCTCGGGCGTCGACGGCGAGTGGTCGGACGCGACCACGTCGATCGTGCCGTCGACGAGCGCGGCCCAGAGCAGCTCGCGGTTCGCCTCGTCACGGATGGGCGGGCAGCACTTGAACTCCGTGGCGCCGTCGGCGATCGAGCCGGCGTCGAAGGTGAGGTAGTGCGGGCAGGTCTCGACCGTGAGCCGGAGGCCCTCGGCCTTGGCCGCGCGGATGGTGTCGAGGGCGCGCGCCGACGAGAGGTGCAGCACGTGCGCCCGGCCGCCGGTCTCGCGCAGGGCCTCGACGACGTGCTCGATCGCGGTGGTCTCGACCACCTCGGGGCGGGAGCGCACGAAGTCGTCGTACACCGCGCCTCCGGCGGGCCCCTCCGGCAGACCGGCCGCAGCGGCGTCGAGCTCGCCCGGGTCCTCCGCGTGGACGATCAGCAGGCCGTCGAAGGCGGCGAGCTCGCGGGCCGCGGCGTGCAGCTGCTCGGTCGTGAGGTGCGGGAACTCGTCGACGCCCGAGGGCGACAGGAAGGCCTTGAAACCGAAGACGCCGGCGTCGTGCAGGGCCCGCAGGTCGCCCGTGCCCAGGTTGCCCGGCACGGCGCCGCCCCAGAAGCCGACGTCGACGACCGACTGCGGCGCCGCGGCCGCGCGCTTGAGCTGGAGGGCGGCGACGGTCGTGGTCGGCGGCACGCTGTTCAGCGGCATGTCGACGATCGTCGTGACGCCGCCGGCGGCCGCGGCCCGGGTGGCGGAGGCGAAGCCCTCCCACTCGGTGCGGCCCGGCTCGTTGACGTGCACGTGGCTGTCGACGACCCCGGGCATCAGCACCTGGTCGGCCGGCAGGGTGACGTCGGGGCCGCCGGGGCGCTCGGCGACGGCGTCGAGCGACCCGATCGCGACGACCACCCCGTCGCGGACGTGCACCGACGCGGCCCGCCAGGCGCCGTCGACGAGCACGCGCTCGGCCCGCACGACGAGGTCCCCGGCGAGGTCGCCGGCCACCGCGTCAGCCACGGGGCGCCCCCTCGGCCTCGGCGGCGACCGCCTCGGCCGCCTTCACGCGCTCGCGCATGAGGTGCCCGGTCAGCGCGACGAGCAGGGTCAGGCCCCCGGCCGCGCCCATGCCGACGCCGATGTGCACCTGCAGAAGCAGAGCCCCCACGCCCGCGCCGACGAGGATCATCAGCACCGCGAGCACGCGCCGCGGGAAGTTCTTCCCGTCGCCGCCGGCGAGCTTCGACTCCGACGCGAGCCCGACGATGGTCGAGGTGACGACGACGGTGGTCACGTCGGCCACCGCGATCCTGCGGGCGGCCGCGGCCTGGAGCCCCATGGCCGCGCCGAGCAGGCCGGTGATCGTGTAGGCCCACGGCGAGCCCTCCTCGGGCAGCACCCAGAAGCACGAGAGGCCGAGCACGAAGAGCACGCCGCCGGTGACCGAGAAGGCGACCGTGCTGCGGCCCGACCAGCCCTTCCGGCCGCCGCGCAGCAGCCGCCCGCCGCCCGCGGCGCCGACGAGGAACGCTACGAGGGCGACCACGGGGCCGACGATCGGCAGCCCGTCGGCCTGGGCGATCGCCATGCCGAGGATGACCACGTTGCCGGTCATGTTCGCCGTGAAGACGCGGTCGAGGCCGAGGTAGCCGACGGCGTCGATGATGCCGGTGGTGAAGGTCAGCGCGAGCATCATCACGAGGTGCATGCGGGCCTGGTCACGGCGGAGGCGCGTGACCGGGTTCCGGCTGGCGCGCTCGGGGGCGGAGGGGGCGGCGGTGTCGGTCACGGCGGTCCTTTCGTGGGGCGGTACGAGTCTGGCAGCCCGGCGGCGGGGCCCGGGCGAGCCCGGCTCAGCAGCGCGAGCCCGGCTCAGCACCGCGGGGCGGGCCGGCTCACCCGGCGCGGTGGGAGTGGGCCCAGCCGCCGGGGCCGAGCGCCCACTCCTCGCGCCGGCTCGCGGTGTCGGGCGCGCTCGACCAGGCGGTCACGCGGGTGGGGCGCACGACGAATCCGGCCCAGGTCGGGGGCGGCTCGAGACCGGTGCCTCCCGCGGTCGCGACCCGCGCCTCCCTCTCGGCCTCGGCCGCCGCCCAGCGGGCGCGTCGCTCGTCGAGCGGCAGGGCGGCGAAGTCGTGGGTGTTGAGCCAGGCGAGCTGCTGCAGGTACGGCGAGCGAGCGGCGTACGCCGCGGCGACGGCCAGGGGGTCGGCGGGCTCGGCTCGGCCCCGCACCACGAGCTGGTGCGTGAAGCCGGGCCAGAGCACCGTGACGACGACCAGCGGGTTCGCCCGGATCTGGGCGACCTTGCGGCTGGCCGCGTCGGTGTGGAACGACAGCCCGTCCCGGGCCACCGACGAGAGCAGCACGGTGCGGGCGTCGGGGCCCCCGTCGGCGTCGACCGTCGACAGGGTCACCTGCGGGCGGTCGGGGTCGTCGTCGGGCGGCAGCCACGCCTCGAGCACGGCCCAGGCCTCGTCGGGCAGCGTCACGCGGTGGCCCCGCCCGGCGGCCGGTGCCGGAAGCGCGCGATCTCGGCGAGCTGGGCCACCCCGTTCCGCACCGCCGTGGCGTGCAGCTCGGCGCCCCAGGCGGCGTTCGCCCCGCTGGCGTCGCCGACCACGCCGTCGGGCCCGAAGTCGTCGCTCGTCCAGCCGAAGTGCACCGGCCCGCCGTTGAAGCGCACGAACTCGGTGTCGAGCAGGTGGTCGGGGATCCACCGCCGGGCCTGGCCCATGTCGACGAGGTCTGGCCGGAGGTGCAGGATCATCGACGTCTCGCTGTGCCCGCCGTGCACGCCGAAGCCGTGCTCGTCGGGGCCGTTGACGCCGTCGCCCGCCACCATGCCGGTGCCCATCAGGAAGGTGCGGAGGCCGAAGCGCCGCCGCAGCTCGCGGAGGGCCACCTGCAGCAGCGCGATGTTGCCGCCGTGGCCGTTGTAGAAGACGAGCGTCCGGGCGGGCGTCGCCGCGACCGAGCGGCCGATGTCGACCACGGTCTGCAACAGGGTCTCGGCCGTGAGCCAGACCGTGCCCGGGGCCCAGTGGTGCTCGTCCGACTTCGTGTAGGCGAGCGGGGGCAGCAGCCAGACGTCCTGCCCGCCGGCCGCCGCCTCCTCGACGACCGCCCGGCTGATCAGGTCGGCCATCAGCCAGTCGGTGGCGAGCGGCAGGTGCGGGCCGTGGTGCTCGATCGCGCCGGTGGGCAGCACCACGATGCTGTCCTCCCCGAGCGCGGCCGACAGGGCCGGCCCGCTCAGCTCGACGAGGTCCCGCGAGCGCGAGCGGACGCGAGGGCGGGGCCGCAGGTCGCTCACGAGACCTTCGCCCCGGTGTCGACGCCGACCGCTCCCGGCGCCGCGTGGCCGCCCTTGACGCCCGGGTCGGGCCCGCCGACCGTCGCCGGGTCGACGAGCTTGCCGGGGTTGAGCAGCCCCTCGGGGTCGGTCGTCGCGGCCAGGGCGCGGGTGCGCTCGGGCTCGAAGTCCACGTACCACTGGTGCGGGTTGTGGTAGCCGACGCCCAGCGCGCGGAGCTTCGCGAAGCCCGCGTACACGTCGGCCGCCGAGCGGTAGACGCCCGCGAGCATGCCGATCGGCCGGCCGTGCTGCGACTCGATGTGCAGCATGCCGCCCTCGTAGACCGCGTGCACCTCGTCGATGCGGTCGACGAGCGCGTCGCCCGAGACCTCGACGTGGAAGTACGTGTCGGGGTACGCCTTCTGCAGCCACTCGATCGGGTGGTTGTACGACATCATGCTGATCTTCATGGCGGTCTGCGGGCCCTCCCGCACGTCCTCGACGCGGCCCCCCGCCTCCTCGACCATCCGGGTGGCCTCCTCGACGGTGGCGACGTCGAGGATGGCCCGCAGGCTGACGCGCCCGGCGGGGATCCCCGGGTCGTCGGGCAGCGCGTCGGCCAGGGTCGGCAGGTCGGCGCTGACGAGGCGGGGCGTCGGCTCGAGGGCGGCGAACGGCCGGATCAGCGACAGGGCCTGCTCGAAGCGGTCGAAGCTCGCGAAGAACCCGCGCCAGTCCTGCAGGGGCTCGAGCGCGACGGTCGCCCGGGCGATGACGCCGGCCGTGCCGTAGTTGTGGACGTACGGCTGCGCGTCGTCGCCCGCCACGTGCACGAGCCGGGCGTCGGGCACGGCGTGAACGACGTCGAGCGCCGTGACGAAGCCGGAGCTGTTCGAGCCGTGCTTGATCGACCCGGTGCCGCCCGAGCCCCCGGCGAGGAACCCGCCGATGGTCGACTGCGCGGTCGACGGGTACATCAGGATCTGCTGCCCGGTCTTCGCGGCGGCCTGCTCGAGGGCGACCATCGTCGCGCCGGCCTCGGCGGTGATCCAGCCGACCCCCACCTCGACGACGGCGCGCGCCCGGGTCAGGTCGAGCACGAGGCCGCCGGCCATCGGGATCGCCTGGCCGTAGTTGCCGGTGCCCTTGCCGCGGGGCGTGACGGGCACGCCGTGCCGCACGGCGGCCGCGACCACCGCCGCGACCTGCTCGGCGTCGGCGGGGTACGCGACGAGGTCGGCGAGGCCGAGGGGCAGCTGCTCGCTGATCACCGGCGAGAGGCGCGAGCCGTCGAGGCTCGCCCTCTCGCGGGCGGCGAGCTCGACCGAGACCCCGCGGTCGCCGAGCAGCTCGCGCAGCTCGGCCTCGAGGGCGGCGGTGGCGGAGGCGGAGGCGGAGGCGGTGGCGGTGGTGCCGGTGGCTGCGGCGGCGGTGCTGGTCAGGGCGTCGGCCACGGCTCAGAACCCCAGGCTGATCGAGTCGTCGAGGAACTCGTTCGTGTAGAGGTCGCTCGGGGCGAGGCCCTCCTTCAGCGTCGAGCCCTGCGCCTCGAAGATCTCGGTGTCGAGGTCGATGATCTTCTGCATGCGCTCCTCGTCCATGTCGCCGACGTAGCCGTTGTCGCCGTCGGTCGCGATGCCGAGCGCCTTCATCTGCTTCACCGCGTACGCCGCGACGTCGGCGTCGTAGACCCAGCCGGTGTCGTACTGCTCGACCAGGTCGACGATCTTCTCGTTCGTGGCCTCGGGCGAGGCGAAGTAGTCGACGTCGGCCTGCTGCAGCACCGGCACGAGCTTCTCCAGGCACGGGCTGAGCTCCTCGAGGTCGCCCGTCTTGACGGCCATGGCCTCGGGGTAGATCGGGTAGCCGGTGTCGTTGATCAGCTGGTACTCGAGCGGCTTGCCCCAGGCCGACACCTGGTTCTCGTAGACGAACGGCTCGGCCGTGGCGAAGCCCTGCTGGGCGTCCTTCCCCTGCGACACGACGAACTTCGACGGGGTGCCGTCGTAGCTGCCGTCGGTGACGCCCTCGGGCAGGATGTCGTTGCCGATCAGGTAGTCCATGTACGCGGCGCCCGAGAAGTAGCGCACGACGCCGTCGTCCTTCGCCAGCTCCTCCCCGAGTTCCTCGATCGTCGTCACGTCGGGGTAGGTCTCCGGGTCCCACATGATCATCTGCGGCGAGATGTCGTTCTCGGCGAAGACCGCCGTGGTCGGCAGGTCGGCCGAGTTCTGCACGGCGACGTCGGTGGTGACGTAGCCCAGGGTGATGTCGTCGTCCTGGTACATCTGCGAGGTGACGGTGTTGAAGCCGATCGCCGGGCCGCCGGCCCGGATCTCCACCTTCACGCCGGTCGGCTGGCCGCCGGCCATGAGGTCGCTCGTCACTGTCTTCTGGTCGGCGTCGACGGTGTAGTCGTCGCTCAGCAGCTGGTACGCGTGGCCGTGCTCGGCCTCCGGGTTCCAGTCGGTCTGGATCACGACGGTCGCGGGGCAGACGTCCGAGAGGTCGACGCCCGAGCCGCTGGCGGCGGCCTGGGGCGCGGCGTCGTCGGAGGGGCCGGCGGAGCAGGCCGAGAGGGCGGCGGCCGTCACGACGACGAGCCCGAGGGCCGTGAGGGTGCGGGAGGTGCGGGGCATGGGGTTCTCCTGTCAGGGGGTGGAGCAGGGGAGCGGGCAGAGCGGTGCTGTGCTGTGCTGTGAAGGGGAGGTGCGGAGGGGAGAGGGAGGGAAGACAGAGGGGGAGGCAGGGGGAGCGCCGGAGGCGCGGGTCGACCGGGCGAGCCGCCGCGGCCGTGTCGGTGGCCGGCTAGTTCGCCGTGAACCACTTGCCCGTCGCGACCCGGCCGAGCCAGCCGAACGCGACGAAGACCACGACGCCGAGGACGCTCGCGACGACGATCGCGGCGAACATCTCGGCGCCGTTGAGGCGCTGGTTCATCACCGAGATCAGGACGCCGAGGCCACCGTCGCCGCGCTGGAAGAACTGGTCGGCGACGATCGCGCCGATGACCGAGAGCCCGGCCGAGTTGCGGAGGCCGATGAAGATCGACGGCAGCGCGGCTGGGAAGCGGAGCTTCGTCAGCAGCGTCAGGCGCGAGGCGCCCTGCAGCTGGAAGAGCTCGCGCTGGCCCTTGTCGACCGACTGCAGCCCGAACAGGGTGTTCGACACCATCGGGAAGAGGGCGAACATGACCGTGACGATGATGCGCGACGGCATCTCGTAGCCGAAGAGCGACCCGATCAGCGGCACGAGCGCGAGGATCGGGATGCACTGCAGCACCACCGCGTACGGGAAGAGCGCGCTCTCGATCCAGCGCGCCTGCACCATGAGCACCGCCCAGGCGACCCCGATGACGATGGCGATCGCCAGGCCGATCACCGCGATCAGCGTCGTGTTGCCGAGCGCCTCGAGCAGGTCGGGGCGGAAGTCCGCGTCGAGGAGGACCGCGTTCAGCACGAGGTGCGGGTACGGCACCAGGAAGGGCAGCCCGCGCACCTGGTCGTAGTACAGCGCGATCAGGTACCCGACCCCGATCAGCGCCACGAAGACCACGATCGGCAGCACGACGTCGCGCGTCCGCGCCGCGCGGGGCGTGAGGGCCCGGCGCGGGGCGCGGGGGCCGGTCAACCGGGGCTGCGCGACGGGCGCGGTGCTCGGCTCGGCGGGGGAGACCCGGGTGTCGATCGCCATCAGCGGTGCCCTTCTCGGAGTGCGTGCGAGACCTCGCCGACCAGCTCGGCGAACTCGGGGGTGAAGCGGATGTCGGGGTCGCGCGGCATCGGGAACGGCACGTCGAACTCGCCGACGATGCCGCCGGGCCGGCCCGACATGACGATCACGCGCGTGGACAGGTAGACGGCCTCGGAGACCGAGTGCGTGATGAAGAGGCCGGCGAACGACTTCTCGACGAAGAGCCGCAGCAGCTCGTCGTTGAGGCGCTCGCGGGTGATCTCGTCGAGCGCGCCGAACGGCTCGTCGAAGAGGAAGAGCTCGGGGTCGAGGGTCAGCGACCGGGCGAGCGAGGCGCGCATCTTCATGCCGCCCGAGAGCTCCTTCGGCAGCGACGTCTCGAAGCCCGACAGGCCGACGAGGTCGATGGCCTCGGCGGCGGCGCGGCGACGGTCGGCCTTCGAGGCCCCGTTCAGCTCGGCGAGCAGCTCGACGTTGTCGCGGACGTTCCGCCACGGCAGCAGGGTCGCGTCCTGGAAGACGTAGCCGATGCGGTCGGTGTCGACCTCGGCCCGCCCCGCCGAGGCGCTCTCCAGGCCGGAGGCGATCCGCAGCAGGGTCGACTTGCCGCAGCCCGAGGGCCCGACGACCGTGACGAACTCGCCGCGGTCGACGGTGAGGTCGACGCCCTCGAGCGCGACCGTGCCGTTCGGGAACCGCATGGCGACGTCGCGGAAGTCGAGCAGCGTGCCGACGGTCGTCGGCGCCGGGGCGCTCGGGCGGGGGGTGGCGGTGGTGGTCATGCGGGTCACCTGGTCTCCGTGAGGGTGCGGTCGGTGGGGGCGGCGCTCCGGGCGCGCTCGGCGGCGGGGGCGGCCACGTGCCGCGTGACGACGCTCTCGGCGACGACGCGGCCGGCGTGCAGCACGGTGCGGTCGGCGGGCGCCGAGGCCACGGCCTCCGCCAGCGAGGAGGCGCGGATCGCCAGCAGGTCCGCCCGCGCCCCCGCCGCGGCTCCGGCCACGGGCAGGCCCATGACCGACCGCGCCCCGTCGCTCACCGCGTGCCAGGCCTCGTCGATCGTCAGGTGGCCGGCGACGACGAGCAGCATCGCCGTCTCGAGGGCGTCGCTCCGGCCGAGGGGGTTGAAGGGGTCGCGCACGTTGTCGGCGCCGGCCGCCAGCCGCACCCCGGCGTCGAGCAGCTCGCGCACGGCGGTGAGGCCGCGGGGCGTGGCGACCGGCGACTCCCACCCCTGCAGGTAGAGGTTCGTGATCGGGTTCGCGATCACGCCGACGTCGGCACGGCGGACGGCCTCGACCACCTCGTCGCGCTGGGCGGCGGGCATGCTGCCGAGGCGCACGCAGTGGCCGGCCGAGACCGGCGTCGTCCAGTGTTCCACCCGGCGAGCGAGGGCGAGGAGGGTGTCGGGCCCGTGCAGGCTCTCGTCGGTGTGCAGGTCGACGCCGACGCCGCGGCGCTCCGCGATGTCGAGCAGGCGGTGCAGGTCGCGCTCGGGCTCGCGGGAGAGGTGCGGGGCGCCGCCGACGAGGTCGACCCCGAGGTCGAGGACGGCCTCGACGTCGCGGTCGGGGCTGTCCTGCGAGGCGAGCGCGACGATCTCGACGTCGACGAGGTCGCGCAGCTCGTCGCGCACCCGCACCAGCGCCTCCGCGCCGCGCGTCGCCTCGGCGCCGAGCAGCACGTCGACGTGGGTGCGCACGGCGGTGGTGCCCTGGGCCAGCATCGCGAGCAGCTGGCGGCGCGCCCGGTCGGCCACGTCGTCGACGGTCATCGTCGCGGCGTGCACGCGCCACGAGGCGATGGCGAGCTCGAGGTCGCCCATCGGCGGCCGGATCGCGTCCCAGGAGAGCGCCTTGTCGAGGTGGGCGTGCGGCTCGGCGGGGGCGGTGAGCAGCAGGTGGCCGGCGAGGTCGAGGGTCTCGGCCTCGGGGGCCCGTGCGGCCGTGCCCGCCGGGACCACCGCCTCCACCGTGTCGCCGGCCAGCACGACGTCGACCACCGAGCCGTCGGGCAGGACGGCCGCGGTCAGCAGCGAGATCGGGCGGGGGAGTCGGCTCACGGGTCGTCCTCGGGTCTGTCGGCCGGTGGCCCCTCGGGGGGAGGGCCGGTCGGTGCAGGGTGCAGAATGTTGATCGCATCAACATGGTTCAATCTAAGGACGGCTCGTTTCGGGCACGTGACGCGGTCGTTTCGCCGTGTTAATTGCGGGCCGGGCCGTCCGACCGCCGTGGTAGACCTCGTCTGTCCACCCGATCCAGGAGGCTCCCGTCACGTCCCTCGACGACCTCGACACCGTGGCTCCCGCCGCCGTGACCGCCGCGCCCGTCGACCGGCAGGCGCTCGCCGTGGGCTCGCGCATCCGGCGGCTGCGCCGGGCCCGGGGCCTGACCCTCGTGCAGCTCGCCGGCGAGGCCGAGCTGTCGCACCCCTTCCTCAGCCAGCTCGAGCGCGGGCTCGCCCGGCCGAGCCTGGTCTCGCTCGAGCGCATCGCGCGGGCGCTCGGCACGAGCCAGGTCGAGATCCTCGCCGCGGCCGACGACGACCGCCCCGGCGACCAGCCCGGGGTCGTGCACGTCGCCGCGGCCGAGGGCTCGACCGGGCGCTACGGGCAGGCCTCGGCGCGGCTGCTCACGCACGGCGACCGCGCCTTCCACCCGATGGAGATGACCGGCTACAACCGCGACCCCGGCGACTTCTTCGAGCACGCGGAGGACGAGTTCGTCCACGTGCTCGCCGGTCGCCTGCGCGTGGAGCTCGGCGACGAGGGCGTGCACGAGCTCGGCCCCGGCGACTCCCTCTACTACGTCGGGGGCACCGCCCACCGCTGGGCCGCCGTCGACGACGACGGCTACCGCCTGTTCGTCGTCAAGCAGAGACCGGAGACCCTGTGACCGCCCCCACCCGACTGCCCGACACCGCCCTCGACGTCGTCGTGACGGCGCGCACGCCGTCCGCCGACCGGGTCGAGCTCTTCGACTTCGCCGCGCCCGACGGCCGGCGCCTGCCGCGCTGGCAGCCCGGCGCCCACGTCGACGTCGCCCTGCCCGGCGGCGAGGTGCGGCAGTACTCGCTCTGCGGCGACCCCGACGCGCCCACCTGGCGGATCGGCGTGCTGCGCGAGACGGACGGACGAGGAGGCTCGGCCTGGCTGCACGACTCCCTGGCCGTCGGCGACGCGGTGCGGCTGGCCGGGCCCCGCAACCACTTCGAGTTCGAGCCCCGGCGCGGCACCTCGTACGTCTTCGTCGCCGGCGGCATCGGCGTCACGCCGATCTCGGCGATGGCGCGGTCGGCGGCGCGCGCGGGCGTCGAGTACGTGATCCACTACGCCGGCCGCAGCCGCGCCTCCCTCGCCCTGCTCGACGAGCTGGTCGAGCTGCACGGCGACCGGCTGCACGTGCACGCCGCCGACGAGGGCGACCGGCTCGACGTCGACGCCCTCTTCGCCGGGATGGCCGCGTTCACCACGACCTACTGCTGCGGGCCCGAGCGGCTGGTCTCGGCCGTCGAGGCGGCCGGTGCCGGGCGGCAGGTCGTCGTCGAGCGCTTCGAGCCGAAGGAGGTCGGCGAGCCGGTGCGGCAGACGTCGTTCGAGGTGGAGCTCGCCGCCTCGGGCCTGACGGTCACGGTGCCGCCCGACCGCTCGGTGCTCGACGTCGTCGAGGAGGCCGGCGTGCTGGTGCTGTCGAGCTGCCGTGAGGGCACCTGCGGCACCTGCGAGACGCCCGTGCTCGAGGGCGAGGTGGACCACCGCGACTCGATCCTCACGCCCGACGAGCAGGCCGCGGGCGACCGCATGTTCCCCTGCGTCTCCCGGGCCGCGTGCCCCCGGCTGGTGCTCGACCTGTAGCGCCCGCGCGCCCCGCGCCTCCCGCCCCGTCTCGCCCCGCACCTCCCGCGGTAGCTCGTCCCGCGCCTCCTGCAAATGCCGACCATGCACGCGGCCGGTGTGTGTCAACTCCTGCAAATGCCGACAGATCCGCCGTCAGAGGCGGTCTAGTAGAGGTTTTTCCACGTCCCAGAGACGCCTCGGTCGGCAATTGCGGGTGGGCGAGGCGGGCCGGACGGGTACCGGTCGGGTTCTGCAGGCAGGGCGGCCGGTGGGCAGCAGCCAGCAGCCAGCGGTCAGGGCCGCCGGTGGCCGGCTAGCGGCCGACGCGCTCGCGGAGGGCTGCGACCAGCTCGTGCTCGTCGGCCCCGAGGAGGCGCCCGTCACGCACCACAGGGCGGCCCGCCACCAGCACGTGGCGCGGACGCCGCCCCGGGCTCGCCCAGAGCAGCCCCGCCACCGGGTCGGCGACCCCGGCGTCCGCCACCCCCGAGACGTCCCAGAGGCAGAGGTCGGCCGCGGCGCCGGGCCGGAGGTGGCCGAGCTCGGGGCGGCCCAGCCCGGCGGCCGAGCCGGAGGTGGCCAGCCCGAGCGCGTCCCGGGCCGTCAGGGTCAGCGTCGGCGACGAGGCAGCACCCCCGGCGCCCTCCCCGTCCTCAGCGTCCTCAGCGCCCCCCGCGCCCCCCGCGCCCCCCGGCCACGGGGCCAGCGGCGCGACCTGCATCGCCAGCCGCGCGTCCGCGAGCAGGTGCCCCGCGTCGTTGCTGCCGCCGCCGCTCGTGCCGAGCCCGACGACGACCCCCGCCGCGCGCAGCGCCGCGACCGGGGCCACGCCCCAGCCCATCGGCAGGTCGCAGCCCGGGGCGTGCGTCGCCGTGACCCCGGCCGCCGCGAGCCTCGCCACCTCCGACGCGTCGACCGCGCAGAGGTGGGCGATCGTGACGTCGTCGGCCAGCCAGCCCCACTCGTCGAGCAGGTCGAGGGGGCGACGCCCCCAACGCTCGAGGGCGATCGCGACGTCGACCTGCTCGTTCGCCTGGGTGCGCCTCCTCAGCCCGTGCCGGGCCGCGACCTCGGCCAGCAGCTCGAAGGTCTCGCGCCCGTCGCTGTGCACGCCCGCCGGCCCGACGGCGAGCTGGAGCATCCCGTCGGCGCTGACGCCGCCGGGCGGCACGCGGCCCTCCGCCCCGAGCAGCCCCTGCACGATCGCCTCGGCCGACGCCGCGGCGCGCTGGGGGTCGTCGCGCGCCGAGCCCCGCACGAAGACGAGCCGCCCGCCGAGCCCCCGGGCCGTCTCCGCGATGCTCCGGACGATCGCGACGGTGTCGGCCACGGCGGCGTCCGCCGTGGCCCCGCCGAGGGCAGCCCCGCCGAGGGCAGCCCCGCCGTGGGCCGGCCCGCCGAGCGCGGGCGCCGCGGGCCAGTTGAGCTGGTGGTCCGCGACGGTCGTCACGCCCGCGAGCAGCCCCTCGGCGACCCCGACGGCCGTGGTCGCGGCGACGAGCGACGGGTCGACGCCGGCCGAGCCGTACGCGGCGGCCATCGCGGGCAGCCACTCGGCCATCGGCACGTGGCGGGTGCCGGGCAGGGTGCGGAAGCCGCTCTGCAGCAGGTGGTGGTGCGCGTTGACGAGCCCCGGCGTCACGACGCAGCCGCCCGCGTCGAGGACGTCGTGCCCGCCGCCCAGCTCGTCGACGCTCGGGGGCGCGACGACGACGCCGTCGCGCACCCAGAGGCTGTCGGTGGTCTCGGTCGCCTCGTCGACGACGACGCGCACGGCGCCGCGGACCTCGAGCAGGCGGCCCGTCGGCAGGGAGGTCGGCAGGGGAGTCGTGGCCATGCGAGATTCCTAGCAGCGCCGTGTGTCGGGCGCGTTTCCGCCCCGTGCGAACAGGGGGAGGCGCCCCCCGGGCCCGCAGCTAGGCTCGCTCCCATGAGCGACCAGAACCCCGACCGCATCCTCATGTTCGGCGCCGACTGGTGCCGCGACTGCCGCCGCTCCAAGGCGCTGCTCGACCGCGAGGGCGTCGCGTACGACTACGTCGACGTGGAGGCGGTGGAGGACGGCGCCGACCGGGCGTACGCGATCAGCGGTCGCACGCAGATCCCCGTCGTGGTCTTCCCCGACGGCAGCCACCTCGTCGAGCCCACCGACCCCGAGCTCGCCGCGAAGCTCTAGGCGCAGGCAGGAGGCGAGCGCCCCCGGCACCCGCGTCGCGGGCGGAGCTACCCGCGGCCGTCGATCCGCTGCCGCCGCGCGGCGACGACGCCCTTCACGGCCTCGTCGAGGTGCGGGTGCACGAACTCGTAGCCGCCCTCGACCAGGCGCTCCGGCAGCACCCAACGGCTCTTCAGCACGAGCTCCGTCTCCGTGCGCAGCACGGCCGTGCCGAGCTCGAGCATCCACCGCGTCGCCGGCAGGCCGACGGGCATCCCCACCGCGCGGCGGACGATGCCCATCATCGTCCGGTTGTCGGTGGGGTTCGGCGACGAGAGGTTCACGACCCCGTCGACCTCCTCGTGCCGGCGCAGCCACTCGATGCTGCCGAGCACGTCGTCGACGTGGATCCAGCTGAACTTCTGCCGCCCGCCGCCCGCGCCCTCGCGGTGGTGCGTCCCGGCCGCGAGCCGCGCGCGCGTCGCCGGCCACGGGCCGTCGAGCTGGGGCCCCCCGAGGCCGGCGCGGGCCAGGCCCATCAGCGGCACCAGCGCGCTCCCGTCGCCGAGCACGATCGCCATCCGCAGCGCGACCCGACGCGTCGCGGGCAGGTCGGGCGCGAAGAACTCGCGCTCCCACGCGGTCGCCACGTCGGCCGAGAAGCCGGTGCCGATCTGCCCGGTCGACTCGGTCATCGGGCGGTCCTCCGCGTGGCGGTAGATCGTCGCGGTCGACGAGTTGAACCAGACCGCGGGAGGCGCCGTGCAGGCGAGCACCGCCTCCGCCAGCTCCCGCGTGGTCGCGACCCGCGACCGGAGGATCTCGGCGCGGTTCTCGGGCCCGTAGCGGCAGTCGACGCTCTTGCCGGCCAGGTTCACGAGCACGTCGGCGCCCTCGAGCAGGGCCGTGATGCCCGCGGTGTCGCCCCAGCTCACGTCGGAGCCGGAGCGCCCGACGGTGCTGACCCGGGCGCCGCGCGCGCGGTAGGCGGTGGCGAGGTGCTGGCCGATGAAGCCGGAGGCCCCGGCGAGGACGACGTGCTCGGTCATGTGGTGGTTCCCCCTGGGTGGCGGTCGGCCGCCGCGGCGCGGGGCTCGATCCGGTAGTCGAAGTGTCCGGAGTACTCGTAGACCCGCCCGACGACCGGGGCGTCGAGCGTCAGCGAGACGCGCTGGCGCCCGGCCGCCGGGTCGAAGGCCTCGTGCAGCGTCACGCGCGGCGAGACCGCCCGGGGCAGCGGGAGGTGCCGGCGCCCGATGCGCAGGGCGAGCGCCCCCGACGTGAGCACGAGCCCGCCGTCGACGACGGCCACGGCGAGGTCGGCCGACCAGCGGCGTCGCGTACCCAGGTGGTCGACGAGCCCGCTCGGCCCCGCGGTGATCGCGTCGACCATGCTCCGGTGCGAGTCCGGGTCGTCCGAGAACGCGAACGTGCGCACCGCGCCCACCGCGACGCCGCCAGCAGGGTCGGCGCCGGGGGTGTTCACGACGCCGAACGGCACGTCGTGCTGCCAGACGGGGAAGAGCACGCCCTGTCGGCCGAGCACGGCGAGCACCGGCCAGAGCCAGCGCCGCGGGGTGCCGACGCGGTCGAAGACGCCGTGGCCGACGCCGACCGAGCCGGCCGGGATCGCCGCGAAGTACGGGCGGAGTCGCGGGTGCAGCCCGTCGAGCAGGTCACCGGCCACGGACTCCCACGGCGACGGGGGCGGGGTGGTCGGGGCGACGGACACGTGCCGAGCCTAGGGGCACGGCGTGGGTAGCCTCGGCGCATGGAGACCACCGTGCACCCCCTCGTGACCGCGGCCGAGCTGGAGCGCGAGCTCCGGGGCCCGCGTGCCCCGCGACTCCTCGACGTCCGGTGGCGGCTCGACCGCCCCGACGGCCGCGACGACCACCGCGCCGGGCACCTGCCCGGGGCGGTCTACGTCGACCTCGACTCGGAGCTCGCGGGCCACGGCGCCCCCACCGACGGGCGGCACCCGCTGCCCGCGACGGCCGACCTGCAGGCTGCGGCGCGACGATGGGGCCTCGGCCGGGGCGACGCCGTCGTCGTCTACGACGACCTGGGCGGGCTCTCCGCCGCGCGGGCCTGGTGGCTGCTGCGCGTCTCGGGGGTGGCCGACGTGCGCCTGCTCGACGGCGGGCTGGCGGCCTGGCGCACCGCCGGGCTGCCCGTGGAGGAGGGCGACGTGACGCCCGCGCCCGGCGACGTGGTGCTCGAGCCGATCGGGGCGGGGCGCGACGGCCTCGGCGTCGTCGACACGGAGGGGGCGGCCGGCTGGCCATGGCACGGCGCGCTCGTCGACAGCCGCGCCGCCGAGCGCTTCCGCGGCGACGTCGAGCCGGTCGACCCGCGGGCGGGCCACGTGCCCGGCGCGCTGAGCGTGCCGACGGCCGGCAACCTCGGGCCCGACGGGACCTTCCTCGAGCCGGCGGCCCTCGCGGAGCGCTACCGGGAGGCGGGCGTCGACCTCGAGGGCGACGTGGCCGTGTACTGCGGCTCGGGCGTGACCGCGGCCCACGCGGCCCTGGCCCTCACGCTCGCCGGGGCCCGGCCGGCCCTCTGGCCGGGGTCGTGGAGCGCCTGGTCGTCCGACCCGGCGCGGCCCGTCGCGGTCGACGACACGAGCGCCGCGGAGCCCCGCTGACGGACCAGCCGAGCGCGCCGTTTGACATGCGACATTTCAGCTGTCAGACTTGGACCATCAGCGCGGCCGCCGGTGAGCCTCCTCCCCCCTCGGAGGCCCGGCGGCCGCGCTGACCTGCTGTGCGGTCTGACCTGCTGTGTCGACTGGCCTGCTGTGCAGGCTGACCCGCTGCTAGTCGGCGACGATGACGGCGATGGCGCGCTTCAGGGCCTCGCGGTCGGCGCGCAGCTGCGCGACCTCGGCCTCGAGCTCGCTGATGCGGTCGCTCGTCGCGGCGCTGCCCGATCCCGGGGGGCGGCCCCGGCGGGGCGCGGCCACGGCGGCGGCGGCCTCCTCGAGGCTCTCGTCGGCCTCGGCGGCCTCCGCGGCGACCTCGGGCTCGACGGGCGCCGGGGCGTTGGCCTTCTCGTGGGCGCGGATCCAGCCGCGCAGCGACTGCTCGCCGACCTCGAACTCCTCGGCCGTCTCGCGGATGATCGAGCGGTTGCCCGGCTCGGCCTCGCGGCGCTCCAGGACTCGGGCCAGCGACTTCTCGCGGGTCTCGTCGGTGTACTTCTGCTCGAAGGGCATGGGGGCTCCTGTGTGCGATGTCGTGATGATGGTGTCTTCGTCACCGTGCGCGGGAGCCGGTGATGTGTCGACGGTACTGCATCCATGTAGATCGCCACCGAGTTGTCCACAGGGCGGTGCGGGATGTACTGCGAACGCATGTTGTCGAGCATGATGCGCGAAGCATCGTCATGTACTGCGGGTGTTGCGCAGCACGACGAGCGTGCTGCGCGATGCCGTCGAGCTGCCTGACGGGTGTCGCTCGCCACGCCCTCGACGGGGGCCGGGGTGGCTGACCGTCCGCCCGTCCTCCCCGACATGTCGGGGAAAGCAGCTTAAGGTGGGCCGTGTGTGGCGCGCCGACAGACAGCATGACGACGGCGACGACGGGACTCGTTCCGCCGTCGCCCCGACGAGCGCGCCCGGGGTCGTGGCCCCCGGCGCCCTGAGCCTCGGCAGGCCCGGCCTCGAGGTGGGCAACGCCGCGGAGCCGATCCGCGAGGGCTGGCGACGCACGCTCTCGAGCGTCGGCGGCTCGTCGACCCTCCTGCACTTCGGTGACGAGCAGCGCGCGCGCATCGAGCTCAGCACGACGCACCCGGGCGGCCTCGCGCAGTTCATCACCGGCAAGACCACCCTGCTCTCGAGCCTCATCCGCGACGACCTCGCCCTGCGCACGGCGCGCGTCGCCGCGGGCGAGATCGCGGCGAAGGGGCTCGAGCTCGCGACCGTCCGCGGCATCGACGCCGTCCACCTCGCGATCGGCATGGCCGCGTGGTCGTTCGCCGGCGAGGACTTCCGTGCCCCTGTCCTGCTCCGCCCGCTGGCCATCCGCCGACACGGCCGCGACTTCGAGGTCCGCCTGCTCGGCGAGCCCGTGCTGAACCCCGCGCTCGCCGACGCCCTGCACGACCAGTTCGACATCTCGCTCGACGCGGAGTCCTTCGTCGCGCTGGCCGGCCGCGACGGGTCGTTCACGCCGAACCCCGTCATCGACCGCCTCCGCGGCCTCACCGCCCACCTCGACTGGTTCACCGTGCAGCCCCGGCTCGTCGTCTCGACCTTCGCCGAGGTCTCGACCGAGATGGCCCTCGACGCCCGCCAGCTCGACCACCCGGTGCTCGACGCCCTCGCCGGCAACCCGATGGCGCTCCGCCAGGTCGAGGAGGCCTACCGGCCGACGACCGCCACCCCGCAGGACGAGCGCAGCCCCGAGACCGACACCCTGCTGCTCGACGCCGACCCCGAGCAGGAGAACGTCGTCGCGCAGATCGCGGCCGGCAACTCCGTCGTCGTCAAGACGCTGCCCGGCACCGGCGGCACGCAGACGATCGTCAACGCCGTCGGCCGCCTCGTCTCGCAGAACAAGCGCGTGCTGGTGGTCAGCCCCCGCCGGGCCACGCTCCGCGGCATCACGGCCCGCCTCGCCGACATCGGGCTCCCCGGCGTCGCGGTCGCGCCGACGACCCTGCGTCGCGACGTGATCCGGGCCATCGCCCGTGACGAGAAGGCCACCCACCCGCAGATGGGCGAGGTCGACGACGCCCTGGTGCGGCTGCGGAAGGTCCTGGTCGACTACCGCGGCGCGCTCAGCCGCCGCGACCCCGAGCTCCGCGTCTCGGTGCTCGACTGCCTCACCGAGCTCAGCCGTCTCGCCCTCCTGCCCGCCGCCCCGGCCACGACCGCGCGCCTCAGCCGCCGCAGCGTCGAGGCGATGGTCGAGGGCCGTCGCCGGGTCGCCGAGACCATGGTCAACGCCGCCAACCTCGGCGAGTTCCGCTACGGCCCCGGCGACTCGCCCTGGTACGGCTCCCGGTTCACCGACTCCTTCGGGGCCGGCGACGCGCACCAGCTGGCGAAGTCGCTGCACCACCGCGACCTGCCCCGGCTGCTCGAGCGCGCCGACGAGGTCATCGGCAGCACGCGGATGCGCCCCTACGAGTCGGTCGCGGAGCTGGGCGTCTACCTGCGCCTCCTCACGGAGATCCGCGACACGCTCGACAAGTTCCTGCCCGTGGTCTTCGACCGCTCGGTCGCCGAGCTCGTCGCGGCGACCGCGCCGAAGCGCGACGCGCCCGACATGTCGAGCGCGAACCGCCGCCGCCTCAAGAAGCTCGCGAAGGAGTACGTGCGGCCCGGCGTGCACATCGCCGACCTGCACAGCGCCCTGCAGCGCATCCAGCAGCAGCGCATCATGTGGCAGCGCTACGTCGCCGCGGGCACGGCGCCCGAGGTGCCCACCGGCATCGCCGACGCGCACGTGCTGCACCAGCAGGTCTCGCACGACCTCGAGCGCCTCGACGGGCCGCTCGGCCTCGACGGCGACGAGGGCCTGACCCAGATCGGCGTCGTCGAGCTGCGCCAGCGCCTGGAGGCCCTCGCTGCCGAGAGCGACGTGCTGCAGAACCTGCAGGAGCGCACCGAGCTGATGACGACGCTCCGTGACCTCGAGCTCACCCCGCTCATCACCGACCTCGCCGAGCGTCACGTGCCCGAGCAGCAGGTCGCCGCCGAGCTCGAGCTCGCCTGGTGGCGCTCGGCGCTCGAGTCGCTGCTCGAGGCCGACCGCGCCCTGCTCGGCGCGAACACCGCGATGCTCGACCGCCTCGAGGCCGACTTCCGGCTCGTCGACGAGGCGCACGCCGCGGGCAGCGCGCAGCTGCTCGGGTGGCAGCTCGCCGAGAACTGGAAGATCGGGCTCGTCGACTGGCCCGAGGAGGCCTCGGCGCTGAAGATGCTGCTCCGCCAGCGCCACGTCACCGCCCGCCTGCTGCACGACGCGGCGCCGCACCTGTCGCGCGCCGTCGCCCCGGTGTGGCTCGCCTCGCCCTACGAGGTGCACACGATCGCCGACACGGTGCCCTTCGACACCGTCGTGCTGGTCGACGCCGGAGCCACGACCATCGCCGAGAACGTCGGCGCGATCCGCCGAGGCAAGCAGACCGTCGCCTTCGGCGACCCCGTCACGCAGACCCCCTCCGAGTTCGACGTCGCCGTGACGCCCGGCAAGCAGCCGCCCCGCCACGACGACTCCGAGCTCGACGCCCTGCACGCCGACAGCGCCCTGGCGCGGCTGTCGACCCTGCTGCCGACGCTGTCGCTGACCCGCAGCTACCGGGCCGGCGGCGAAGACCTCGCCGAGCTCGTCAACCGCCGGTTCTACGGCGGCCGCATCGAGTCGCTGCCGTGGGCCGGCAGCTTCCTCGGGCACGGCAGCATCGCGCTCGACTACGTCTCGGGCGGCACCGCGGTGCCCGACCCCGAGTCGGGCGCGGTCGAGAGCGTCGACGCCGAGGTCGACCGGGTCGTGTCGCTCGTGCTCGAGCACGCGCGCACGCGCCCCTCCGAGTCGCTGATGGTCATCACGGCCAGCGCGAAGCACGCCGTGCGCGTGCAGCAGGCCGTGCTCACCGCCGTGTCGGGCCACAAGGACCTGACGGAGTTCGTCGTCGGCGACCGGAGCGAGCCGTTCATGGTGGCGACGCTCGAGCAGGCCGTCGCGCAGAGCCGCGACCACGTCGTCTTCTCGATCGGCTACGGGCGCACCCCGCACGGCCGCGTCCTCAGCGACTTCGGGCCGCTCGGCCAGCCCGGCGGCGAGCGGCTGCTCGCCGTCGCGATGACCCGGGCCCGGCGCTCGATGGTCATCGTGACCTGCTTCCAGCCCGCCGACATCGACGGCGGCCGGATGGGCCACGGCACGATCGCGCTCTCCGAGATCCTCACCGAGGTGCAGGCGCGCACCGCCGCCGAGCACGTGCCCGACGACTCCGACCCGATGCTCGTCGACCTGGCCCGTCGGCTCGAGGCGCGCGGCATCCCCGTCGCCCTCGGCCACCGCGGCAAGCTCGGCCTCGTCGCCGCGCACGACGGCGTCTGCGTCACGATCGAGACCGACACCACCCTGTCGCGCACCAGCCTCCGCGAGTCGCTGCGCGCGCGCCCCGAGACGCTCCGTCGCCTCGGCTGGCACTACGTGCGCGTGCACGCCTTCCAGCTGTTCACCGACCCCGACTCGGTGGCGCAGCGCGTGGCCGAGGTGCTCGGCATCGACTCCGCCCGCACGCAGGAAGTGCCGAGCGTGCCCGCGCGCCAGCACGTCAACCGCAGCTGAGCGCCGTGAGCGACCGCGAGGCCCCCGCCGGAGGCGCGGTGCCGGCCGACGAGGCCGGCCCCGCCCTCGAGGCGGTCGCCGGGGCACCGCTCGTGGTGCGGCGTCGGGGCGGGCGCCGGGTCACCACCGACCCCGTGCCCGGGAGCGATCCGACCCCCGCGCCCGCGCCTCCGGACCGCTCCTCGGGCGAGAACGACCGCCAGCTGCGCGACGACGTTCCGCCGCACTGGGGCTGAGGCACGGCGGCTGACGGCCCCGTGACGCCCGCACGCGACGACGCCCCCGACCGGCCTGGTCGGGGGCGTCGCGTCGCCGGGGGAGGCGGGGCGTCAGCGGCTGCCGAGCGGCCCGTTGCCCTCGCCGACCACCGGGACGGAGCCGGTCGGGGCCGCGTGGCTGCCGTGCGACGCCGAATCGCCCGCGGGCGTCACGGTCTGTCGCAGCAGGTCGCGGATCTCGCTGAGCAGCTCGACGTCGGTCGGCGGCACGTCGACCGGGGCCGGCTCGGAGGCCTGCTGCTTCGCGAAGGTCCGCTTGAGCAGGTTGTTCACCGGCAGCACGAGCACGAAGTACACGACGGCGGCGATCACGACGAAGTTGATCAGCGCCCCGATCACCGCGCCGAACCGGAGCTCGGCGGTGTCGCCGGAGACGGTCGGGATCGAGACGACGAGGGCGTCGTCGAGCATGGACGCGTTGAACGCCGCACCGATCAGGGGGTTGAAGACGTTGGTGACCAACGAGGTCACGATGGCGGTGAACGCGGCGCCGATGACGACCGCGACCGCGAGGTCGATGACGTTGCCGCGGAGGATGAACTCCTTGAATCCCTTCACGGGATGCTCCTTCGGTCGGTGGGCAGGACGGTCGTCCCGGTGGACCACCTAACCACGGGCCGGGTCAGGAGGCGGTGGTCGAGCCCCCGGAGGAGCCGGACGACCCGCTCGACGACGTGCCCGACCCGCTCGACGACGACGCGCCTCCGGAGCCGGACGACGACGACCCGCCCTTGTCGGACGACGACGAGCCGCCCTTGTCGGAGGACGAGGTCGAGCTGGTCTTCTCGGCGGAGCCGGACGAGCTGCCGCTGCCGCCCTTCGCGCCCGAGCTGCGCGAGTCGGTGCGGTAGAAGCCCGAGCCGTTGAAGGTCACGCCGACCGGGCTGAAGACCTTGCGGAGCACGCCCGAGCAGACGGGGCACACGGTGAGGCTGTCGTCGGTGAACGACTGGACGACGTCGAAGGCGTTGCCGCACTCGGTGCAGCGGTACGAGTAGGTGGGCACGGATTCCTCACGGTGCGACGGAGACGGGCGGCGGGCACCCCGGCCCGGCCCGGCGCAGGGAGGCGCGGGTCAGAACTCGTGGATGCCGGAGGGGGTGACGACGCCGTCGACGGCCTGGTCGTGCCGCTCGCGCGGCACCGACTCGACGTACTCGGAGTCGAACACCACAGCATAGACCGGGGGGCGCTTCTCCATCGATCCCAGGGTCTTGTCGAAGTAGCCGCGGCCCCAGCCCATGCGCATGCCCTCGCGGTCGATGCAGGCGGCGGGGACGACGATCAGGTCGACGTCGTTGATCGCCATCGGGCTGAGCACCTCACCGACCGGCTCGGGCAGGCCGAAGAGGCCGGTGGTCTCGGACTCGCCGTCGCCCACGGCCCAGTCGAGCAGGCCGTCGGGGCGCGAGACGGGGAACAGCACGCGGACGTCGTGCGCGAACGCCCAGTTCAGGAAGGGGCGGGTGTCGGGCTCGTCGGGCGCCGAGAGGTAGGCCGAGACGGAGCGCGCGGAGAGGCCCGTGGCCAGGTCGACGAGGTGCCGGGTGAGGGCCGCGCTGGCCTCCTCGCGCTCGGCGCTGGTGCGGTTCCGGCGGCGCTGGCGCAGCTCGGCTCGCAGGGCTCGCTTGGCGTCGCCGACCTCGTCCGTCATGTCCCCCATCGTACGGTCGCAGATGTGCCCCCCGCGAGAGGGCCGCGCCCTATACGCTGACCGGCATGGGCTTCACGATCTCGAAAGCAGTCATTCCCGCCGCGGGCCTCGGAACTCGGTTCCTCCCCGCCACCAAAGCCATGCCTAAGGAGATGCTCCCCGTCGTCGACAAGCCGGCGATCCAGTACGTCGTCGAGGAGGCCGTCTCGGCCGGCCTGACCGACGTGCTGATGATCACCGGCCGCAACAAGAACGCGCTCGAGAACCACTTCGACCACGTCAGCGAGCTGGAGGAGACCCTGCGCAAGAAGGGCGACCACGACAAGCTGGCCAAGGTCAACCAGAGCACCGACCTCGCCGACATGCACTACGTGCGCCAGGGCGACCCGCTCGGCCTGGGGCACGCCGTGCTCCGCGCCAAGATGCACGTCGGGCGCGAGCCCTTCGCCGTGCTGCTCGGCGACGACATCATCGACGCCCGCGACCCGCTCCTGACCCGCATGATCGAGGTCCAGGGCACGAAGAACGCGACCGTCGTCGCCCTCCTCGAGGTCGACCCCTCGCAGACCCACCTCTACGGCATCGCCACGGTCGAGGAGACCGCGGAGGACGACGTCGTCAAGATCACCGGCCTGGTCGAGAAGCCCGCGCAGGGCGAGGCGCCCAGCAACCTGGCCATCATCGGCCGCTACGTCATCCGCCCCGAGGTCTTCGACGTGCTCGAGAAGCAGGAGCCGGGCAAGGGCGGCGAGATCCAGCTGACCGACGCCCTCATGAAGATGGCCAGCGCCGAGGAGTGGACGGGCGGCGTCTACGGCGTCGTCTTCCGCGGCCGCCGCTACGACACCGGCGACAAGCTCGACTACATCAAGGCGATCGTGCAGCTCGCCTCCGACCGCGACGACATCGGCGGCGAGCTCCGCCCGTGGCTCAAGGAGTTCACCGCGGGTCTCGAGAAGTAAAGAGACCCATCGCGTGACGACCATCCCCACGCTGACGGAGGGGCGGACCACCATCCGGCCCCTCCGTCTGCGTGACACCCGTGACCTCGACGCGGCGCTCTCGGAGAACCGCTCCTGGCTCCGCCAGTGGGAGGCCACGAACCCGTCGGGCTTCACCAGCCACGACGTCCGGGGCAGCATCCGCTCCCTGCAGATCAACGCCCGGGCCGGCCTCGGCCTGCCCTTCGCGATCGAGCTCGACGGGCGCTTCGTCGGCCAGCTCAACGTCAGCGGCATCGCCTACGGCTCGCTCGGCTCGGCCACGATCGGCTACTGGGTCACGCAGTCCGCCGCCGGCCACGGCGTCACGCCGACCGCCGTCGCCCTGGCCACCGACCACTGCTTCGGCAGCCTCGGCCTGCACCGGATGGAGATCTGCATCCGCCCCGAGAACGGCCCGAGCCTGCGCGTCGTCGAGAAGCTCGGCTTCCGCTACGAGGGGCTGCGGCGCCGGTACATCCACATCAACGGCATGTGGCGCGACCACTTCTGCTTCGCGCTCGTGGCCGACGAGGTGCCCGGCGGCGTCCTCCGCCGGTGGCGCGAGGGCCTCGTGCCGCCCGGGCAGGGCAGCGTCCCGCCGGAGGCGCTGGCGGAGTCCGCCCGCAGCCTGCCCTGGTAGCCGACCCGCGCCTCCCCGGGGCAGATCCGCACCGACACACCTGCGCGGTGCGCCCCCGCGGCGCGTCGTCGCTCATACCCTCGTGACCATGGGACTCGAGTCGTGGGGCGGTGGCGTCGTGCTGGCGCTCGTCGCGGTGCTCTGGCTCGTCTACCTCGTGCCCACCTGGCACCGGCGCCAGGAGTACCTCGCCACCGAGCGGAACGCCGTGCGCCTCCAGCAGACGCTGCGGATCCTCGCCCAGACGGCCGAGCTGCCCGAGGAGGTGCGCATCGAGGCGAACGCCCGGTCCGTCGCCGACGCGCAGCGCATCCTCCGCCAGGAAGAGGGCAAGCGGGAGGCGCTCCGCCGCGCGCACGAGGCCGCCCGCCAGCGCGCGCTGACCCGCGAGCTCGCGGCCGCCGCGCCGGTGCTGCGGGCCGCCGACCACGACCCCGCCCTCGCCGCCCGCCGCCTGCGCCGCTCGCGGCTCGTCTCGACCCTCGTGCTCGTCGCGTCGGCCCTGGCCGTCGTCGTGGGCGTCGCCTCGTTCGCCAGCGCCTGGCTGCTCGCGGTCGCGGGCGTCGTCTTCGGAGCCGGCTCGGTCGCCGTGCTCTCGCAGCTCGCCGCCGTCTCGCGCGCACGGGCCCGTCGTCAGCGGGTGGTGACGCCCGCCGGCGAGGCGCAGCCGCTGCGCGACTTCTCCGACGGCTTCTCCTCGGCCCCGGCCGAGGACGCCGCGCAGGCCTCACGCTCGTGGACGCCCGTCCCGGTGCCGGCTCCGCTGTACCTGCGGCGCGGCCGCCAGCGACCCGTCGCCGCATCGGCCCCGACCGCCAGCCCGGCGGCGCAGCTGCGCTCCGAGTCGGAGCGCTCCGTCCGGGCCCTGCGCGACGCCCAGCGCGCCCAGCACGACGCCCTCCGCGAGGCAGCCCGCGCCGAGGGCGCCCTCAGCGCGGCCCGTGCCGCCGACACCGGGTCCGCCGCCGCCTCGGCCCGCACCGACCGGGCCCGCCGCGCCGTCGCCGACGCCCGCGCCGCGGAGGCCGTCGCCGACGCCCCCGCCTCGCCTCCCGCGCCGCCGAGCCGCTTCGCCCGCATGGGCATCATCGACGACCTCGGCGAGTCGACCTTCCGCGTCGACGAGGCCCTGCAGCGCCGCCGCGCCGTCTGACGCGCCGCCGCTCCGCCCGATTCACGGACCACGCCACGGTGGTGCTATCGTTGCAGAGCAGTTTCCGGGGCTATGGCGCAGTTGGTAGCGCGTCTCGTTCGCAATGAGAAGGTCAGGGGTTCGAATCCCCTTAGCTCCACGGAATGCAGAAGGGCCCGCCTAGGCGGGCCCTTCTGCATTCCGTTCCTCTTGTCAGAACAACTGAAGGGGGCCGCTTCGCGGCCTTTCCTGGCGGGTTGGGACGTGTTGGGCGGGAGGCGGGGCCGCTTCGCGGCCTTTCCTGGCGGGTTGGGACGTGTCGGACGGGTGGCGGGGGCGCTTCGCGGCCTTCCTGGCGGGTGCACCACGTGTCGGGCGAGTGGCGGGGCCGCGCTGAGGGGGCGGGCTTGGCCCCAGAAGGGGGGCGCGCGGGGCCGGAGGCAGACGGGGCGGTCTGGTACACGGCATACTCTGAGAAATGAGCGATCCGCAGAAGCCGTCCGACCCGTACGACCCCGCCGCCTCCGGGCCCCCCTCGGTGCCGCAGCCCCCGAGCTACGGCGCCTACCCCGGCGCGGGCCAGCAGGCCCCCAGCGGCGACGCCGCACCCGGGTCGGCGCCGCAGCCGGCCTACGGAGCCCCGCAGTCGACGCCCCCGGGCGGGTACGGCGCTCCCCTGGCTCCCTATGGCCAGCCCGGCCAGCCCGGCCAGCCCTACGCCCCCTACGGCGGAGCGCCGTCGTCGTCGCCGGCCGGCGGCAACGGCCTCGCCATCGCCTCGGTCGTGCTCGGCGGCGTCGGCCTGTTGCTCTCGATCATCGTCTTCGGCGGGATCCTCGGCCTCGTGGGCCTCGCCCTCGGCATCGTGGCGCTCCTCAAGAAGACCGGCTCGCGCCTCCTCGCGATCATCGGCACGGCCCTCTCGGGCCTCGCCGTCCTGATCTCCGTCGCCGTGCTCGTCGTCGGCCTCGTGGCCGCCGGCAGCGTCCGCGACTCGATCGACGAGAGCTACGGCGAGACGGGCGGCTCCAGCAGCCCCGACGTCGCGGAGCCCAGCGAGCCGACCGACGACGCCTCCGAGGAGGCGAGCAGCGAGAACGCCGTCTTCGGCGACGTCTGGTCGTACGACGACGGCATCTCGGTCAGCGTCTCGGCCCCGCAGCCGTTCACCCCGAGCGAGACCGCCGCCGGCGCCGACCAGGCCGCCGCCGTCGTGTTCACGGTCACCGTGCAGAACGACACCGGCGCGAACTACGACCCGATCGAGGCGTACTCGAGCGTGTCGTCGGCCGGCGTCGAGGCGAGCCAGGTCTTCGACTCGGCCCAGGGGCTCATGGGCTCGCCCAGCACGGCCGTGCCGGCCGGGCAGTCGGCCACCTGGCAGGAGGTCTACTCGGTCAGCGACCCGGCCCAGCTCGTCTACCAGATCGCCCCGGGCTACGACTACGACGCGGCGATCTTCACGAACTGACGCCCGTCACGACCCGCTCCGTGCCGTCCGTCCCCTCGCGGGGCGGGCGGCACGTCGTCGTCGTGGGGGAGGCCGGTCGGCGTGGCCCCCCAGCTCTGGGGGCGCTCCGGGGCCCGGTGACCCGTCAACGGGGTGGAGACGCTGCCGGGCCCCCGTGGGATGGTCGGATCAGCGCCGACGGCGCGTCGAGGACCGCCGGACGGCCACCCTGCCGGGTGCAGGGGGCGCTCCCCGCGCGCGCCGTCGACCACCACCACCGACACCGGGGAGACGATGATGGGACGAACGACCACCACCAGGCGACTGGCCGTGACGAGCACCGTGGCGGGGGCCGCCGTGCTGCTGACCGTGGCCGCCACGGTCACCGTGCCCGAGGCGGCGCACGCGGCACCGACGGCGGTCGCGACCGCCGACGGCGCCCCGCTCGCCGGCGCCACGCTGACGACCGGGGCCTTCACGCTCGGGGTCGACGCCCCGGCCGGCTCCGTCGTCAAGGTCAAGGTCGACGGGAGCTACCTCGGCCAGGACAAGGTCGCGCCCTACGCCTTCCCGATCGCCGTGGCCCCGGGCGCCCACGAGCTCGACGTGCGCTGGGAGGACGCCGCGGCGGGCGGACGCCAGGCCGTCGAGGTGCCGTTCACGGTGCGGGCGACGGCCGTGGCGGCGCCTGCTTCGGCACCCGTGCCGGCACCTGCGCCGATTCCCGCTCCCGCGCCGACTCCCGCGCCGACCCCGACCCCGGCTCCCGCTCCCGCGCCCGTGCCGGTGACTGCGCCCGCGCCGACTCCCGCCCCGACCCCGGCTCCCGCGCCCGCGCCCGCTCCCGCACCGACCCCTGCTCCGGCACCCGTCCCGGTGACGTCACCCGCGCCTCCCGCGTCCTCGACGTCGCCCGTGGCGACGCCGGCGTCGACGGTGACGGTCTCGACGTCGGCGGGCCTCACCGCGGCGCTGGCGGCGGCGCGGCCGGGCCAGACGATCGCGCTGCGTGACGGCACGTACACCGGCACCTTCCGGGCCGCGGCCGACGGCACGGCCGGCCAGCCGATCCGCCTCACCGGCTCCCGGGCCGCCGTGCTGACCACCGGCAGCGTCTCGAAGGGCTACGGCCTGCACGTGACCGGCGACCGGTGGATCGTCTCGGGCCTGAGCGTGCAGACCGCCCAGAAGGGCATCGTGCTCGACGGGTCGAGCGGCACCGTCGTCGAGAACGTCGACGTCGGCCGCATCGGCGACGAGGGCGTCCACCTCCGCACGGACAGCGTCGACGTCACCGTCCGGGGCTCGTCGGTGCACGACACCGGGCTCCGCAAGGCGGGCTTCGGCGAGGGCATCTACGTCGGCAGCGCCGTCAGCAACTGGGGCAGCGTCACGGGCTCGTCGTCGACCCCCGACCGCTCCGACCGCGCGCAGATCATCGGCAACACCATCTCCGACACGGCGGCCGAGGGCATCGACCTCAAGGAGGGCACCACGGGCGGCGTCGTCAGCGGCAACGTCTTCCGCGACGCGGGCCGCTCGGGCGAGAACTCCGCCGACTCGTGGGTCGACGTCAAGGGCGACGGGTACCTCGTCACCGCCAACTCCGGCACGGGCACGAAGCTCGACGCCTTCCAGGTGCACGTCATCTCGGGCTGGGGGCGCGGCAACGCCTTCCGCGACAACACGGTGCTCGGCGGCGTGCCCGGCTACGAGGTCTGGGTGCAGAAGGGCGCGGTCGGCACCGTCGTCGCCTGCCGCGCGGCCGGCACGCGCGCCGCGGCCGGGCTGACCAACGGGGCCTGCGCCCGCTGACGCGTCGGGCGACGCGGCGCCCGCCGACGTCGCCGTCGCCCCGGGGCCGGGCCGCGGCCCTGTCCCGGGGCGCGGCCCCCGCGGGGCAAGATGGTCGGGTGCCGTTCCTCTCCACCGACGCCGACCTCCTCGCCCGCCTGCGCTCCGACCTCGCGTCGGCCGACTTCACCGTCGACCGTCTCGGCAGCGCCGACGCCTGGGGGGCCGCCGCCGGCGCAGCCCTGTTCCGCGGCGAGCGGGTGGCGGCCCGCCGTGCCCTGCTCCGCAGCGTCGACCGCGACCCGTCGCTCCGGCCGGCCGCCACGCTCGCGCTGGCCTTCGTGCTCGGGGTCCCTCAGCCGGCGCACGACCTCGCGCAGGCGCTGCCGACGCTCGGCGTGGACGGCGCCGAGGCCATCGGGCTCGTCGAGCGACGCCCCGACGGCGAGGTGGCCGCCCTCGTCGACCTGCGCCCCTACGCCTTCGTCGACGCGGCCGGCGAGGCCTCCTGGTGGATCACCTCCGATCTCGGCGAGCTCGCCCTCGGCGGCGCCCTCCGTGAGGACCACGTGCTCGGGGTGGGAGGCGCCTCGGCGACGCTCGCGGGCCTGATGACGCCCGGCACCGTCGACCGTGCGCTCGACCTCGGCACCGGCTGCGGCATCCAGGCCCTGCACGTCGCCCGCCACGCACGCCACGTGGTCGCCACCGACATCTCGCGGCGGGCCCTCGAGTTCGCGGCCTTCAACGCGGCGCTCAACCTCGTCGACGGCATCGAGTTCCGCCTCGGCAGCCTCTTCGAGCCCGTGGCCGGCGAGACCTTCGACCACGTCGTCTCGAACCCGCCCTTCGTCATCACGCCGCGGGCCCCCGGCGTGCCCGAGTACGAGTACCGTGACGGCGGCATGGTCGGCGACGACCTCGTCGCCTCCGTCGTGGCGCAGGTCGGGGCCCACCTCGCCCCCGGCGGCGTCGCGCAGCTGCTCGGCAACTGGGAGACCGGAGGCGCGGGCGCCGCCGCGGGCAAGCGCGGGGCGTACTCGGTGGCCGACTGGGCCTCGCGCGGCGACGTGCCCCTCGACGTCTGGGTCGTCGAGCGCGAGGTGCAAGACCCTGCGGCCTACGCCGAGACCTGGATCCGCGACGGGGGCACCCGCCCCGGCACCGACGACTTCGAGCGCCTCTACGAGGCCTGGCTCGGCGACTTCGAGGCCCGGGGGGTCGTCGAGGTCGGCTTCGGCTACGTGACGCTCCGGCGACCCACGGCCGGAGGCGCGGTGCCCCTGGTGCGCACCGAGCGCCTCCTCGGGGGCCTGGGCTCGAACGACGTCGGGCTGGGCGCTCACCTCGCGGCCACCCTCGACGCCGTCGACGTGCTGCGCGGCCTCGACGACGCGGCGCTGCTCGCGACGCGCCTGACGGTCGCAGGCGACGTCACGGAGGAGCGCCACTACTGGCCCGGCAACGACGACCCCACCGTGATCACGCTCGTGCAGGGCGGCGGGTTCGCCCGGCAGGTCGACTCGGGCACCGCGCTCTCGGCCCTGGTGGGCGCCTGCGACGGCGAGCTCAGCGTCGGCGCGATCGTCGGCGCGCTCGCGCACCTGCTGGAGGCCGACGAGGCCGCGCTGACCGCCGAGCTGCTGCCGCAGGTGCGGGAGCTCGTGACGACGGGGATGCTGCGCGCCTGACGCCTGACGCCTGACGCCTGACGCCTGGTCGTCGGTGCTCGACGCTCGGATGAGCGCCGCTCGAGCATGAGACTCGAGGGGGGCTCGGGTCGTCCTCGAGGAGGACGACCCGTCGTGCCCCCGCGGCCTAGCGTCGTGGGCATGAGGACACGAGCGGGGGCATGGGCGGCGACTGCGGTCGTCCTGGTGACGATGACGGGCTGCGTGGGGGTCGCTGCTCCCGGCGCGGAAGGGGATCCGTCGTCGTCGACGACTGCTCCGCCGAGCGCCGGGCCCACGTCGACGCCGACGTCGACGGCGACCTCTGCGCCGACCCCGTCGGCCGAGGCCGACCCCCTGGCGGCCGTCGACACCGTGGTGTTCGGTGCGACCGCCCTGTCGCTCCGCGACGGCGACGTCGAGGTGAGCACCGTCCCGCTCGTCGGCGAGCCCCTGGACGACGCCGTCTCGGTGCTCTCCCGGGTGCTGGGCGAGCCCGTGGCCGACGGCGTCCTGGGAGGCCACTGCGCCGTGCCCCAGACACGGTGGGCGTGGGGAGAGGTCCGGCTCGGCACCGCCGACCTCTACGCCGACGAGGGGTCGCTGGTGTTCCGGGCCGAGCAGGCGTCCGTCTCCGCGCCCGACGGCCGCGACGTGCGGATCGAGACCCCGGGCGGCGTCGCGGTGGGCGACCCGATCGGTCCCCTCGCCGCCCAGGTGCCCGTCGAGCACCAGAGCGACTTCGACCCGAACGGCACGGGCTTCCTGTCGCTGGTCTACGACCTGGTGCGCACCCGGGAGTCCGCGGGCGTGACGAACCCGTACGGCGCGATCGTCTGGAGCGAGGGCGGCACCGTCGCCGGCCTCGGGGGCCCCGGCTGGCTCCTGGACGAGTGCTGACCCCGCGGGACGAGCTCGACTCGACCCGACCAGACCCGACCAGACCCGACCCGACCCGACCCGACCCGCCGCGGCCCGGCCCGGCCCGGCCCGGCCCTACCCGAGCCGAACCGCCTCGACCCGGCCCGGCCGCTCCGCCCCGCGGGACCGGGCCCGGCCTGACCGTCAGTCCTGCTTGCCGACCCGGTCGCCCCAGGTGCGCCAGCTGTACTCCGGCACGAAGCCGAGCAGGTCGCGGGCCTTGTCGCTGCTGAGCAGCGAGTCGGTGCCCTCGACGGCCGCGCGGCGCTCCACGTGGGGCCAGAAGCGGTCGGCGAGCACGGCCGTGGGCGTGTTCATGACCGTGTCGGTCGCGGCGATGATGAACGCCTCGTAGCCGACCAGGTCGCTCTCGAGAGCGCGACGGACGGCCTGGGCGCCGTCGCGGGCGTCGATGTACGAGAACAGGTTGAAGGTCTTCGCCTCGGGCGTCTCGTCCCACGGGAAGTCCTCGTAGTCGCCGTCGTCCATGACGTTCGAGAAGCGCAGGCCGATCATCTTCAGCTGGCGGTCCCAGCGGGTGAAGTGCCGGGCCATCTCCTCGTCGAGGGCCTTGCCGAGCGAGTACGACGACTCGGGGCGCACGGCGTACTCCTCGTCGAGGGGCAGGTAGGGCGGGTCGAGGTCGAAGGGGATGCCGAGCAGGGTCTCGCTCGAGGCCCAGACGACGTTGCGGATGTGCGCGGCGCGGGCGGCGGCGAAGACGTTGTAGCTGCCGGTCACGTTGTTCGTGAAGAGCGTCGCGTTCGGCACGAGGCCCGGGGCGGGGATCGCGCCGAGGTGCACCACGGCGTCGATCGAGTCGTAGCGGTCGTCGACGTGCGTGAGCGCCTGCACGACCTGCCCGTAGTCGGAGAGGTCGACCTGCACGAAGGTGACGCCGGGCACCGGGTCGGGGCTCGGCACGCGGTCGAGCAGCACGACCTCCCAGCCGTGCTCGGCGAGGTCTCGGACGACCGCGCGGCCGAGCTTGCCGCTGCCGCCGGTGACGGCGACGCGGAGGGGGGCGGGGGAGGGGGCGGGTGACGACATCGTCTGCACTTCCTGGGGAGGGTCTCGGGGGCGCGGGGTGCGCCTCCTCGTTCTTACCGTGTCGGGGTGCGGAGGGCCCACAGGGTCGTGGGCCGTCGGGCGTCGCTGGGGGCCGTTCCGGAGGCGCGGGTAGCGTGACGAGGACGGCGCGGCCCCGGCCCCGCCACCACCGACAGCGAGAGGACCGCCATGAGCACCGACCCGATCACCGGCAGCACCGACCCCGCCGACCGTGACCTCGACGACCGCACCGACGCGGCCGCCGTGCACGGCGACGACCCCGCCCCCGTCGACGCCCACGGCGCCTCCGAGGCCGACGACGCCGCCCGCGAGGGCGCCGTCGAGCAGGTCGACGACGCGCTGGGCGGGCACATCCCGCTGCGGTAGCGCAGCGGACGCAGCGGGATCAGACGAGCACTGTCCGCTGCGGTAGCGCAGCGGACGCAGCGGGATCAGACGAGCACTGTCCGCTGCGGTAGCGACCCGGCGCACGATCACCCCCCAGCCACCCTTCCCCGGGCCCGAGCCTCACGCTACGGTAGGGTTCGTGCGCCCGGCTGGTTACCGGGGCATCCCGCGCCCGTAGTGCGGCGTCCGGTCCCTGGGGCTCTCCTGATCCGAGCTCGAGCTGGCCGACGTCGTGGGCGCGGTGGCACGCCCCTGTCCGAGCCCCGCTCGTCGACGGGGGCGTGTCTCGTCTCCGGGCGTCACGCCTCCCTCGGTCGTTTGCCGAACCGATCCGTTCGTGGCACCATCGAGGAGTCCTCACCTCGGGGCGGTTCAGGGTCCGTGGCGAGGGCCCGTCGCGGGGTCGCCCCCCGGCCCCGCGACGGCTCTCCCGCCCCGGGCGGAGGCGCGGGCCCGGTCGATGGGGCAGGATCGAGTCACCATGTCGCCCGCTCCCACCGCCCCGCTCGCCGCTCTGCTGCCCGCGACCCCGGGAGCGTCCTCGTACGACCCCGACGTCGCCTACACCTCGTTCGTCGAGTGGGCGGAGAGCCGCGGGCTGCCCCTGTACCCCGCGCAGGACGAGGCCATGATGGAGCTCGTCTCGGGCGCCTCCGTCGTCCTCAGCACGCCGACCGGCACCGGCAAGTCGCTCGTCGCCGCGGGGGCGCACTTCGTGGCGCTGAGCCAGGGGCGGCGCACGTACTACACGGCGCCGATCAAGGCCCTGGTGAGCGAGAAGTTCTTCGCGCTGGTCGAGCTGTTCGGCGCCGAGAACGTGGGCATGGTGACGGGCGACTCGTCGGTCAACCACGACGCCCCGATCATCTGCTGCACCGCCGAGATCCTCGCCAACCTCGCGCTCCGCGAGGGGCCGGGCGCCGAGGTCGACCAGGTCGTCATGGACGAGTTCCACTTCTACGGCGACCAGACGCGCGGCTGGGCCTGGCAGGTGCCCCTGCTGCTGCTGCCCCGGGCGCAGTTCCTGCTGATGTCGGCGACGCTCGGCGACGTCACGCGCATCACCGACGACCTCGCCCGCCGCACGGGCCGGCCCGTCGCCCGCGTCACCGGCGTCGAGCGCCCCGTGCCCCTGCACTACTCGTACGCGCAGACCCCCGTGCAGGAGACCGTCGAGGAGCTCCTCTCGACCGGCGAGGCCCCGGTCTACGTCGTGCACTTCTCGCAGGCCGCCGCGCTCGAGCGGGCGCAGGCGCTGTCGAGCATCAAGGTCGCGACGCGTGAGCAGCGCGACGAGATCGCCGAGCTGATCGGCGGGTTCCGGTTCAGCACCGGCTTCGGCAAGACCCTCGGCCGGCTCGTGCGGTCGGGCATCGGCGTGCACCACGCGGGCATGCTGCCCAAGTACCGGCGACTCGTCGAGCAGCTCGCCCAGCGCGGCCTGCTCCGCGTCATCTGCGGCACCGACACCCTCGGCGTCGGCATCAACGTGCCGATCCGCACGGTGCTGCTGACCGCGCTGACGAAGTTCGACGGCACGCGCATGCGCCAGCTCAGCGCCCGCGAGTTCCACCAGGTGGCCGGTCGGGCGGGCCGCGCCGGCTACGACACCTCCGGCACCGTCGTGCTGCAGGCGCCCGAGCACGAGATCGACAACCTGAAGGCCATCGAGAAGGCCGGCGACGACCCGAAGAAGAAGCGCAAGATCGTGCGCAAGAAGGCCCCCGAGGGCTTCGTCTCGTGGGGCGAGCCGAGCTTCCACAAGCTGATCGCCGCCGAGCCCGAGCCCCTCGTGTCGCACCTGCAGGTCACGCACGCGATGCTGCTCAACGTCATCGGCCGCGGCGGCGACGTGTTCGCGAACGTCCGCTCGCTCGTCTTCGACAACCACGAGCCGCTCGCGAAGCAGTACGCGATGGCCCGGCAGGCGATCTCGATCTACCGCACGCTCCGCACCGCGGAGGTCGTCGTGCAGGAGCCCGGCGTCGACGGCGCCGCGCCGACCATCCGCCTCACCGTCGACCTGCAGGCGAACTTCGCCCTCAACCAGCCGCTCTCGCCGTTCGCGCTCGCGACGTTCGAGGTGCTCGACCGCGAGTCGCCGACGTACGCCCTCGACGTCGTCTCGGTCATCGAGGCGACCCTCGACGACCCGCGGCCCATCCTCTCCCAGCAGCAGTACAAGGCCCGCGGCGAGGCCGTCGCGGCGATGAAGCAGGAGGGCATCGAGTACGACCAGCGCATGGAGCTGCTCGAGGAGGTCACGCACCCCAAGCCCCTCGACGAGCTGCTCACGGCCCTGTTCGAGACCTACGCGGCGTCGCAGCCCTGGATCGGCGACTTCGCCCTCAGCCCGAAGTCGGTCGTGCGCGACCTGTACGAGCGGGCCATGACGTTCGGCGACTACGTCGGCTTCTACGGCCTGGCCCGGTCGGAGGGTCTCGTGCTGCGCTACCTCTCGGACGCGTTCCGCGCCCTGCGGCAGACGGTGCCCGACGAGGCCAAGACCGACGAGCTCGCCGACCTGATCGAGTGGCTGGGCGAGCTGGTGCGCCAGGTCGACTCGAGCCTCCTCGACGAGTGGGAGGAGATGCTGAACCCCCGAGAGGCCGAGGCCCACGACGAGATCGTGCCGCCGGTGCTCCGTCGCTTCACGGCGAACGACCGGGCGTTCCGCATCGCGGTGCGCAACGAGATGTTCCGCCGGGTGCAGCTCATGGCCCGCGACGACGCCGAGGCCCTCGGCCAGCTCGACGCGTCGTCGGGCTGGGACGTCGACCGCTGGGGCGAGGCCCTCGACCGCTACTTCGACGAGTACGACACGATCGGCACCGACACCGACGCGCGCGGCCCGCACATGCTCCAGGTCGAGCAGCTGCCGAGCGTCTGGCGGGTCCGCCAGGTGCTCGCCGACCCCGAGGGCGACCACGACTGGGGCATCTCGGCCGTGGTCGACCTGGCCTCGAGCGACGAGCGCGGGGAGGCGGTGGTCACCGTCACGACCGTCGGTCCCGCCTCCGAGCGGGCTCGGTCGACGGCCGTCGAGGAGTAGCATCGTCGCTGGCCGCGGCACCCCGCAGGCCACCCCGGAGCGACCCTCCGACGCACCGCCCGCAGCACCACCGTGCTCCGCTCCACGAGGAGGACCCATGTCCCGTCTGTCCGGCAAAGTCGCGATCGTCACCGGAGCCGCCTCGGGCATCGGGGAGGCGATCGTGCGCCGCTTCGCGGACGAGGGCGCGCGCGTCGTCGCCACCGACATCCTCGACGGCTCGGCCGTCGCGGCCGAGGCCGGCGCGGAGTTCATCCAGCACGACGTCGCCAACGGCGGCGACTGGAAGCGCGTGATGGACCGCATCGCCGACCACTACGGGCGCCTCGACGTGCTGGTCAACAACGCGGGCATCGTCTCGGGCCAGTCGATCGACGTGACGCAGCTCGAGAGCTGGAACAGGGTCTTCGCCGTCAACGTCACGGGCGTGATGCTCGGCACGCGCTTCGCCATCGAGCAGATGCGCGCGAACCCGGGGTCGTCGGGCGGGTCGATCATCAACCTGGCCCCGGCCACGTCCTTCCTCGGCTTCGGCGACGACGCGGCCTACACCGCGAGCAAGCACGCGCTGGTGGGCCTCACCCGCTCGAGCGCCGCGCACGCCGCGCAGGAGGGCTGGGACATCCGGATCAACTCCCTGCACCCGGGCCCGACCGACACCGCGCTCTTCCGGCGCCAGGTCGAGGCGCAGCCCGCGCTGCTCGACGCGTTCAAGACGATGAGCCCGCGCGGCCGCCTGGCCATGCCGGAGGAGGTCGCGGGCCTCGCGCTGCACCTCGCCTCCGACGACTCGGCCTTCTCGACCGGCGCGCAGTTCGTCGTCGACGGCGGGCTGTCGAGCACCCACCCCTCGATGTAGCGGCGGGCGCCCCTGCCCGGGGCGCGTGACGTGACGACGGCCCCGCAGCGCGTGCTGCGGGGCCGTCGTCGTGAGGGGGGGAGGCGCGGGGCGCGGCCTAGAAGAGCGTCGCCGGCGGCTCCGGGGGAGCGGCGACCGGGGAGGTCCTCGCGACCGGAGCACCCGGCCAGCCCGGCCCGCTCGGCACGTCGCTGCGGTTCTGGAACGCCGTCGCGGCCCCGCGGGCACGGACGTCGGCGGCCTCGTTCATCTCGTGGCCGACGTGGCCGCGGACCCACTCGAAGGTGACCGCTCGCCCCGCGAGGGCGGCGTCGAGCTCCTTGAGGATCTCGACGTTGAGCACGGGCTTGCCGTCGGCCTTGCGCCAGCCCTTGCGCTTCCAGCCCGGCATCCACTCGGTGCAGGCCTTGATCGTGTACTGGCTGTCGCACAGGACGTGCACGGCCTCGTCGGTGCCGGCCGTGGCGCGCAGCAGCTCGAGCACGGCGGTCAGCTCGCCCTGGTTGTTCGTGGCCCGGGGCCAGCCCCCGGCGGCCCAGCGGTCGTCGTCGACGTACCAGGCCCAGCCGGCGGGGCCGGGGTTGCCGAGGGCGGATCCGTCAGCGGCGGCGACGATCGTCATGGGTGCTCCTTGCTCGAGATGTGCGCCCACCACGGTACGCGAGCGGGCGCCGCCCCCTCGACCCGCGCCTCCGGCTCAGCCGTTCGTGTCGGGGTGCGAGCCGGTGCGCTGCCCGGAGTCGAGCGCCGCGACCGCCGCGAGGTCGTCGTCGTCGAGCTCGAAGCCGAACACGTCGATGTTCGAGCGGATGCGCGCCGGCGTCACCGACTTCGGGATGACGACGAGCCCCTGCTGCAGGTGCCAGCGGATCACGACCTGCGCGGTCGAGACGCCGTGCCGCTCGGCGAGGCGGAGCAGGGTCGGGTCGTCGAGGATCCTGCCGCGGGCCAGCGGCGACCAGGCCTGGGTCACGATGCCGTGCGCCGCGGCGAACTCCCGCACCTCGTGCTGCTGCAGCCACGGGTGCACCTCGACCTGGTCGACGACGGGCACGACGTCGGTCTCGCCGAGCAGGCGCTCGAGGTGGTGCACCTGGAAGTTGCTGACGCCGATCGAGCGGGCCCGCCCCTCCTCGCGGATGCGCTCGAGGGCGCGGTACGTCTCGACGTAGCGGTCCTGGGTCGGGGCCGGCCAGTGGATCAGGTAGAGCTCGACGTGGTCGGTGCCGAGGGTCTCGAGGCTGCGGTCGAAGGCGCGCAGGGTCTCGTCGTAGCCGTGGTCGGTGTTCCACACCTTCGTGGTGAGGAAGACGTCGTCGCGGGGCACGCCCGAGGCGCGCATCGCCCGGCCGACGCCGCCCTCGTTGCCGTAGAACGACGCCGTGTCGAGGTGGCGGTAGCCCGCCTCCAGCGCCGTCGCGACGACCGTCTCGGCCTCGTCGTCGGGCACCTTGTAGACGCCGAGCCCCAGCTGGGGGATGGTGGTGCCGTCGTTCAGGGCGAGGGTGGGCGTGTCGATGAGGGCCATCCCTCGATCATGGCACCGGAGTCGCGGGTCAGCTGGGCTGGACGGGCACCGGTTCGGTGTCGGGCAGCGGGCTCGCGTCGCGCCCGCGCAGATCGGGCAGCGAGCGGTGGAAGACGGCGCCCACCACGGCCCCGACGAGCGCGAACACGGCGGCCACCAGCAGGCCGCCCTGGCCGCCGATCCGGTCGATCCAGAAGCCGGCGATCGCGGAGCCGAGGGCGGAGCCGATCAGCTGGCCGGTGCCGGCCCAGCCGTAGGCCTCGGCCGTGTCGCTGAACTTCACGCTCGACGAGACGATCGCGAACATGACGGCCAGGGCCGGGGCGATGCCGACGCCGGCGACGAGCAGGGCGGCGCTGAGCGGCAGGAGCCCGCTGACGAAGACGGCCAGGGTCATGCCGACGAAGACGATCGCGAGGCGGCGGGCCAGCGCCCACGGGCCCACCGGCACGTGGCCGAGGGCGAGGCCGCCGACGAGCGAGCCGAGGGCGAAGACGGCGAGGGCGATGCCCGAGTCGGCGCTGCCCTCGCCGAAGAGGGCGACGACCCCGGCCTCGACGGCCGCGCAGGCGCCGATGAGGAGGAAGCCGGAGGCGGTGGCCAGCAGCACGGTCGGCCGCGCGAGCACCTTGCCGAAGGCGCGCTTGCTGCGCGGGATGCGCACCCGCCCGACCTCGGGCGAGGCGATGAACCAGGCGCCGCCCCCGACGAGGAAGACGGCGGCGAGCCAGATGGCCTCCTGCGTGCCGACCTGCGTGCCGACGAAGGTGGTGATGACCGGGCCGGCGACCCAGATGATCTCCTGGGCGGAGGCGTCGAGGGAGAAGAGGGGGGTCAGCTGCGACGAGTTGACCATCTTCGGGTAGATGGTGCGCACCGCGGGCTGGACGGGAGGCACGCTGAGGCCGGTCACGAAGCCGAGCGCCATGAAGGCGGGCACGGAGAAGTCGTACAGCGTGAAGGTCACCATCGTGACGAAGCAGACGACGAGGGTGAGCAGCAGGACGGGGCGCATGCCCCAGCGGCCCATCCACCGGCTCGTCAGGGGGCCCGAGATGGCCTGCCCGATGCTCGTCGCGGCGAGCACGAGGCCGGCCGCGGCGTACGAGTGGTGGACGTGCTCGACGTGGAGGAGGAACGCGAGCGAGAGCATCCCGAACGGGAAGCGCGCGGTCAGCTGCGCCGCGATGATGCGGCCGACGCCCGGCGTCTTCAGGAGGGAGGTGTAGGTGCTCACGAGGAGTCGAGTCTACGACCGGCCCACGACACGCCGACGGCCCGAACGGGGGGCACGGGGGCGTGAGTGTCGGTGGTGTGGAGAAAGGTGGGGACAAGCACCGCCGGATCAGGGGATAACCGCCTCGGATCTGTTCACAACCTGTGGGCGGGGCTGTGGATAATGACAACCGTGTAACACCGCATCTAGTTGGTGGCTCCAGTCCCAGCCACAAGATGTAGTATCGACGAGTCGCCGCAGGCACTGAGCCTGCAGCCCCAGAACTGCTCCAGAACCACCGCGTCCGACCCCCGGGTCGGCCCACAACACAGGGGATCCCATGGCCATCACCGTCTACACCAAGCCGTCCTGCGTCCAGTGCACCGCGACCTACCGTGCGCTCGACAACAAGGGCATCGAGTACGACGTGCTCGACGTCACCGCCGACGAGGCCGCGCTCGAGACCGTCAAGGCCCTCGGGTACCTGCAGGCCCCCGTCGTGATCGCCGACGACGACCACTGGAGCGGCTTCCGCCCCGACAAGATCGCCGGCCTGGCCGCCCGCATCTCCTGACCCGCGCCTCCCGGGCCGCGGTCGCCGACGAGACAGGAGGCTCGCCTCACATGACGAACCTCGTCTACTTCTCGAGCGTCTCCGGCAACACCCACCGCTTCGTCATGAAGCTGGGCGTGCCGGCCGAGCGCATCCCGCTGTTCCCCTCGGAGCAGCCGCTCCACGTCAGCGACCCCTATGTGCTCGTCCTGCCGACGTACGGCGGGGGCGAGGGCCGGGGCGCCGTGCCGAAGCAGGTCATCCGCTTCCTCAACGACGAGGGCAACCGCTCCCTCATCAGGGGCGTCGTGGCCGCGGGCAACACGAACTTCGGTGAGGGCTACTGCCTGGCCGGCGACATCGTCGCCGCCAAGTGCGACGTGCCCCTCCTCTATCGATTCGAGGTCTTCGGGACTCCCGACGACGTCACAGCCGTAAGAACTGGATTGGAAGAATTTTGGACACAGCAGTCGATGACCTCGAAGTGATCGCCGCCCCGGGGCAGGGTCTCAGCTCCGGGATGGACTACCACTCCCTGAACGCGATGCTGAACCTCTACGGCCCGTCCGGCGAGATCCAGTTCGAGAAGGACCGCGAGGCGGCGAAGCAGTACTTCCTGCAGCACGTCAACCAGAACACGGTCTTCTTCCACAACCTGCGCGAGCGCCTCGACTACCTCGTCGAGAACGAGTACTACGAGCTCGCCACCATCGAGCAGTACGACTTCTCCTTCATCGAGAAGCTGAACGACCTCGCCTACTCGAAGAAGTTCCGCTTCCAGACCTTCCTCGGCGCGTTCAAGTACTACACCTCGTACACGCTCAAGACGTTCGACGGCAAGCGCTACCTCGAGCGCTTCGAAGATCGGGTGGTCATGACGGCCCTCGGCCTCGCCCAGGGCGACGAGCAGCTCGCGATCGACCTGGTGGAGGAGATCATCGGCGGCCGCTTCCAGCCGGCCACCCCGACCTTCCTCAACACCGCGAAGGCCCAGCGTGGCGAGCTCGTCAGCTGCTTCCTGCTGCGCATCGAAGACAACATGGAGTCGATCTCGCGCGGCATCAACTCGTCGCTGCAGCTCTCGAAGCGCGGCGGCGGCGTCGCCCTCTCGCTCTCGAACATCCGTGAGGCCGGCGCCCCGATCAAGCAGATCGAGAACCAGTCGTCGGGCATCATCCCCGTCATGAAGCTCCTCGAAGACAGCTTCAGCTACGCGAACCAGCTCGGTGCCCGTCAGGGCGCGGGGGCCGTGTACCTCAGCGCGCACCACCCCGACATCATGCGGTTCCTCGACACGAAGCGTGAGAACGCCGACGAGAAGATCCGCATCAAGACGCTCTCCCTCGGCGTCGTCGTGCCCGACATCACGTTCGAGCTCGCCAAGAACAACGAGGACATGTACCTCTTCTCGCCGTACGACGTCGAGAAGATCTACGGCGTCCCCTTCGGCGACGTCCCGATCAGCGAGAAGTACCGCGAGATGGTGGCCGACGGCCGCATCAAGAAGACCAAGATCAAGGCCCGCGACTTCTTCCAGACGATCGCGGAGATCCAGTTCGAGTCGGGCTACCCCTACATCGTGTTCGAAGACACCGTCAACGCGGCGAACCCGATCAAGGGCCGCATCAACATGTCGAACCTGTGCTCGGAGATCCTGCAGGTCAACACCCCGACCACGTTCAACGAGGACCTCTCGTACAACGAGATCGGGAAGGACATCTCCTGCAACCTCGGGTCGATGAACATCGCCCTGGCGATGGACGCCCCCGACTTCGGCAAGACGGTCGAGACGGCCATCCGCGGCCTCAGCGCCGTCAGCGACATGAGCCACATCCAGTCGGTGCGCTCGATCGAGGTCGGCAACGACCAGTCGCACGCCATCGGCCTCGGCCAGATGAACCTCCACGGCTACCTGGCGCGTGAGCGCGTGCACTACGGCAGCGAAGAGGCGATCGACTTCACGAACATCTACTTCTACACGGTGCTGTTCCACGCCCTGCGGGCCTCGAACACCATCGCGATCGAGCGGGGCGTGACCTTCGGCGGCTTCGAGGACAGCAAGTACGCCTCCGGCGAGTTCTTCGACAAGTACACCGAGCAGGCGTGGGTTCCGGCGACCGAGCGCGCCGCGGGCCTGTTCGCCGCCTCCGGCGTCGCGATCCCGACCCAGGCCGACTGGCTCGCCCTCAAGGCCAGCGTCATGGAGCACGGCCTGTACAACCAGAACCTGCAGGCGGTGCCCCCGACCGGCTCGATCTCGTACATCAACCACTCGACGTCGTCGATCCACCCGATCGCGTCGAAGATCGAGATCCGCAAGGAGGGCAAGCTCGGCCGCGTCTACTACCCGGCGCCGTTCATGACGAACGACAACCTGGAGTACTACACCGACGCGTACGAGATCGGCCCCGAGAAGATCATCGACACCTACGCCGCGGCGACGCAGCACGTCGACCAGGGCCTCTCGCTGACCCTGTTCTTCAAGGACACCGCGTCGACCCGCGACATCAACAAGGCGCAGATCTACGCATGGCGCAAGGGCATCAAGACGATCTATTACATCCGTCTGCGCCAGCTCGCGCTCGAGGGCACCGAGGTCGACGGCTGCGTCAGCTGCATGCTCTAGTGCTCGTCGCCGTGCCGCTCCTGCGGCGCGGCACCCGGCGGGGGCCGGTCTCGACGACCGGCCCCCGCCTCCCGAACTGAGAACCACGGCACCACCCGACGGAAGAGACGACATGACCATCACCGACAAGATCAACAGCGTCGCCGGCGACCCGGTGCACGCCACCGGCAAGTCGATCCCGCTGATCAAGTCGGTCAGTGCGATCAACTGGAACCGCATCCAGGACGACAAGGACGTCGAGGTCTGGAACCGGTTGGTCAACAACTTCTGGCTGCCCGAGAAGATCCCGCTGTCGAACGACGTGCAGTCGTGGAACACCCTCACGCCGGAGGAGCAGCAGCTCACGATGCGCGTGTTCACGGGCCTCACGCTGCTCGACACCATCCAGGGCACCGTCGGCGCGATCAGCCTCATCCCCGACGCGATCACCCCGCACGAGGAGGCCGTCTACACGAACATCGCGTTCATGGAGTCGGTGCACGCCAAGAGCTACTCGTCGATCTTCTCGACCCTCGCGTCGACCCCCGAGATCGACGACGCCTTCCGCTGGTCGGTCGAGAACCCGAACCTGCAGAAGAAGGCACAGATCGTGCTCGACTACTACACGGGCGACGACCCGCTGAAGCGCAAGGTCGCCTCGACGCTGCTCGAGTCGTTCCTGTTCTACAGCGGCTTCTACCTGCCGATGTACTGGTCGTCGCGGGCGAAGCTCACCAACACGGCCGACCTGATCCGCCTCATCATCCGCGACGAGGCCGTGCACGGGTACTACATCGGCTACAAGTTCCAGAAGGGGCTCGAGGGAGCCTCGGAGGAGCGCAAGCAGGAGATCAAGGACTACACGTTCAACCTCCTCTTCGAGCTCTACGAGAACGAGATCCAGTACACGCAGGATCTCTACGACGGCGTCGGCCTGACGGAGGACGTCCGCAAGTTCCTGCACTACAACGCCAACAAGGCGCTGATGAACCTCGGCTACGAGCCGATGTTCCCGAAGGACGCCACCGACGTGAACCCGGCGATCCTGTCGGCCCTCTCGCCGAACGCCGACGAGAACCACGACTTCTTCTCCGGGTCGGGCTCGTCGTACGTCATCGGCAAGGCCGTCAACACGGAGGACGAGGACTGGGACTTCTAACCCCTCCCCGCACGCGCCACGAAGGGCGCCGGCTCCGGCCGGCGCCCTTCGTCGTGCCCCGTGTCTCCACCGGCGCGGCGGGTTCGCGTCCCTCTGGGCGGGTCGGCGCCCGCCCGCCCACGAGGACGCGGACCCGCCGCACCGCGGCCCGCGCACCGTCAGGGCGTGGTGGGGCCCGGCTCGGGGGCGGAAGCGGCGGCCGGGGCGGTCCGCTGCGCCTGCAGGGCGGTGCGCACCGCGGCCAGGCCGACCCGCACCTCCTCGAAGCTGGTCGAGAGCGGCGACAGGCCGATGCGCAGCCCGTCGGGGTTGCGGAAGTCGGGCACCACGCCCTGCTCCCAGAGCGTCGCGACCACCTCGCGGAACGCCGCGTGCCGGATCATCACGTGGCTGCCCCGCTGCGACGGGTCGCGGGGGCTCGCGACCTCGACGTCGAGCGGCACCAGCCACGCGTCGACGAGCTCGAGGGCGTACTCGGTGAGCGCGACCGACTTGGCACGGACAGCCTCCACCCCGGCCTCGTCGACCAGGTCGAGCATGTCCTGCATCGCGAGCATCCCGACCACCGGCGGGGTGCCGCTGATGAACCGACGGATGCCCGGCGACGCGGTGTACCCGTCGGCCATCGCGAAGACGTCGGCGGCGCCCATCCAGCCCTGGATCGGCTGGTCCAGCTCCGCGATCAGGTCGGCCCGGGCGTAGAGGAACGCCGGCGCCCCCGGCCCGCCGTTGAGGTACTTGTACGTGCAGCCCACCGCGATGTCGACTCCCCACGCGTCGAGCTGCATCGGCACCACGCCCACCGAGTGGCAGAGGTCGGCGACGAGCAGGGCCCCCGCCTCCCGCACCACGGCCGCGATGGCGTCGAGGTCGGCGACGAACGCCGACCGGTACGACACGTGGTTGACCAGCACGACCGCCGTGTCGGGCCCCAGCACCGGCGCGAGCAGCTCAGGCGTCACGCCGAGGGCCGGGTCGACCGACACCCAGCGCACGACGGCACCCCGCTCGCGCGCGATGCCCTCGACGACGAAGCGGTCGGTCGGGAACTGGTCGTCGTCGATGACGATCTCGTGCCGGTCGGGCCGCGCCGCGAGGGCGGCCCGGATCGCCTTGTACAGCAGCACCGTCGTCGAGTCGCCGACGACCGTCTGGCCGGGCGCCGCGCCGAGCGCCACGGCACCGATGCGATCGCCGACCTCGGTGGGGAGGGCCATCCAGCGCTCGTCCCACGAACGGATCAGCCGGGTCCCCCAGTCGTGCCGCAGCAGCTGCTCGACGCGGGGCCCCGTCGCGAGCAGCGGCCGCCCCAGCGAGTTGCCGTCGAGGTACGAGACCACGTCGCCCGCGGGCACGAACCTCGCGACCAGGGCGGCGAGCGGGTCGGCCGCGTCGTGCGGCGCCGACGGCAGGTCGTCGACGCCGGCGGGGGAGGCGGCGGAGGCGGGCGAGGCCGAGGAGTAGGGGGAGGCGTCGGTCATCGGGTCTTCTCCAGCAGGGTGTCGGGGGTGAGCACGGAGGCGGTGGCCAGCCACGCGGGAGCGTCGCCGTCGGGGCCCGGCGGCGCGGTGGGGATCCACGACGCCCGGCGCGACCAGTGGCGGCCGTCGCTGCCCGCGTCGAGGGTGTCGTCGCTGCCGAGCGCCCGGAGCAGCTCGTCGAGGCCGAGCCCCGCGCGCTGCAGCGCCCGCAGCTCCCGCTCGTTGACGCCCACGGGCAGGTCGCCGTTGCCGAGGTCGGTGCCGTAGAGCACGTGCCCGCCGGCCGCCCGGAACCTCGCGAGGTTCGTGACGGCGATCTCGTGCTCCGCGCCTCCCCGGCCGTGGCCGTGGATGTCGAGCGTGCTGATCCACGTGCCGTCGGCGGCACGGTCGACGAGGTCGTCGGTCAGCACCTCGCTGAAGGGGGTGTGCGCGAAGCGCAGCAGGCCGGAGTCGAGGGCACGGCGCACCTGCCCGAGGCCCTGCACGTGGGCGACCGTGAGCAGCTGCACGTCGTCGGCGGCCTCCGCGATCGCCTCGAGCAGCGCCCGGTCGAGCACCGGCCCGACGTCGCCGTTGAGCGCGACCTTGATCACCGACGCCCCGAGGTCGCGCATCCGTCGCACCTCGCGGTGCGCGTCGACCGTGCTCGCGATCGGCACCGCGGCGGTGGCGGGCGCCCAGCCGGCCCGGCTCGGGTAGCCGCCCGGGGTGCCGAGCAGGCCGCCCGCCACCTGGACCTCGGGCCAGGCGTCGTCCATCCGGCCGTGCTCGGGCCAGAGGGAGGCCTCGTCCGGGTCCCAGCCGAGGTCGAGCACGCGGGCGATGCCGCCCGGCCCGAGCTGCGTCGGGTCGACCAGGCCGAGGTGCACGTGCGAGTCGGTGAAGGGCGAGAGCAGCGTGCCGGGCAGGTGCGGCAGCGCCGCCGAGGTCGCGGGGTCGGGGCTGCCGAAAAGGTGCAGGCCCTCGCGCGTGGCCCGCACGACCGACGGCCCGCGCCAGCGGCCCGACCACACGTGGTCGACCGTGACGAGCAGGGCCTCCGGGGTCATGACCCCACCGTACGGGCCCCGCCCGTGCCGCGGCTCAGCCGAGCAGCACGGCCCGGCTGAGCCGCGTCACGTACGGCAGGCGGATGAGGTCGACGCCCCGGGTGTCGGGGTGCGTGTCGAGCAGCGCGCCGACGTCGCGCAGCACCTGCGCGCGGTCGTCGTCCGACAGGGTGATGACGTAGCTGCGCGAGGCGATCATCGCGAGGAACTCGTCGCGCTCGAGCTCGTGCACCCACTCGACGTCGTGCCGCTCGACCTCGCCGAACGGCGCCCCGACCACGGGCGCCTCCGACTGCATGTCGCGCTCGGCGGGCTGGTTCAGCACACGGCTGAGGGCGGCGAGCCACGGCACCGACTCGTCACGGATGTTCCAGAGCAGCCCGAGGGTGCCGCCCGGCCGCAGCACGCGGGCGACCTCGGGCACGGCCACCACGGGGTCGACCCAGTGCCAGGCCTGGGCGACGAGCACGGCGTCGACCGAGTCGTCGGCGAGCGGCATGCTCTCGGCGCTGCCGGCGAGCGACCGGGCCCGCGGCTCGACGCGCTCGAGGATCTCGCGCATGCCCGCGCTCGGCTCGACGGCCACGACCTCGTCGACCTGCTCGAGCAGCACGCGGGTCAGCTTGCCCGTGCCGGCCCCGAGGTCGACGACGTCGCGGGCGCCGCGCGGCAGCAGCCACTCGACGGCCTCCCGGGGGTAGGAGGGGCGGCCGCGTTCGTAGACGTCGGCGGCCAGGCCGAAGGAGGCGGCGTGCAGCGCGAGCACGTCGGCCGGGTCGGCGGGAGCGTCGGCGGTGTCAGGTAGGTGATGCGTCACCAGGTCACTGTCGCACGACTCAGAACGTCACACGCGAACGTTACGACGAGGGGAGGGGCGAGCATGGTCGTCATGACTCAGACACCTCCGCTGCGCGTCGTCGCCGTGTCGGGAACGCTCAGCACGCCCAGCAAGACCGACGCCCTGGTCGACGCGATCCTCGACGAGCTCGCCCTCGTCATGCCGATCGAGCGGCACGTCATCCGGGTCAGCGAGCTCGGTCCGCTCTTCGCCGGGGCGCTCACCCGCGACCAGCTCGACGCGCGGGTCGAGGGCGAGCTGCGGGCCATCGAGGGGGCCGACCTGCTGATCGCGGCCTCGCCGGTCTACCGCGCCTCCTTCACGGGCCTGTTCAAGCACCTCTTCGACTTCGTCGAGCAGTACGCGCTCGTCGACGTGCCGGTGCTGCTGGCCGCCACGGGCGGCAGCGAGCGCCACGCGCTCATCCTCGAACACTCGCTGCGGCCGCTCTTCGGCTTCTTCCAGGCGCTGACCCTCCCGCTCGGCGTCTACGCGCACGCCAGCGACTTCACCGACCGCCGCGTGACGGCGCCCCTGCTGCAGGAGCGCATCCGCAACGCCATCGCCCGCGGGCTGCCCCTGATCCGCTCGAGCACCGCCGAGAAGCGCCGCATCGAGGAGTCGCTGAGCGGCACCGCCCTCGACGCCGCCGACGACCTGCGCGACGTCGACCTGCGCGCCCGCGAGCTCGACGCCACGGTGCCCACCCGGCTGTACAGCTGACCGCCGAGATATCCTGGTCGGCATGCCCGACACGCCCCCTCGCGACATCGCCGTCGCCCGCTCCGAGATCCGCGACGACGAGGCCAAGCGCATGATCGGCCTGGTCGCCGCCGCCGACCTCACCGAGCGCGCCGGCCGCTGGGTCGCCGACGGGGTCGACGACGACGCGGCCCGGGCCCTCGCGGCCGGGGCGGGCCTCGGCGAGGAGGCGCGGCTGGCGCTCCTGGAGAGGCTCGCGGCCTCGCAGGGCCTCGCCTTCGACAGCGTGCGCGCGGCCCGTGCCCACCACGGCGAGGCCGTGATCCGCTCGATGACGGCGGCCAGCGCGTCGGCCGACTCGCTGTCGTTCTCGAACACCTTCAGCGACACCATCGAGGAGTCGGTGCGCGACTCCATCTCCCGGCTCTTCCCGCGCCGCAAGTAGCGTCCCGGGCCGACGCCCGACGCCCCACGGCCCGTGGCCCACGGGCACAGCCCACGACCCACGAGCGAGGGCCGGCACCGGGCTCACGCCCCGGCACCGGCCCTCGTCCCCTCCCGGGGTCGGCGCGCTCCCTACGCCGTGCCGACCTCGAGCTCCACGACGGCCCACGACAGGGCGGGCAGCGTGAGACGGGCGACGCCGCCGTCCACGCTGACGCCGTCGAGCGGCACGAGGCCCACGGCGTCCTGCACCTGCTCGGTGTTGCTCGTGAAGCGGTCCCCGCCCTCGGGCACCGTCAGCAGCTCGGCCCGGGTGACGCGGGCGCCCGAGAAGCCGCGGAGGGCGACCTCGACGTCCGCCGCCTCCTCGAGGCCCCGGTTGGCGAGGAAGAACGCGACGCGCCCGGACTCCTCGTCCCAGGTGGCGCTGACGTCGACGAGGTCGGCGTCGCCGTACTTCGGGGTGTCGATCTTGTCGCTCGTCACCACGGTGCGGAGGATCTCGCCGCGGGCGAGCGCCGCCATGCGGGCGAACGGCCAGAAGATCGTCTGGCGCCAGGCCGGCCCGCCCTGCTCGCTGCGGATGGGGGCGATGACGTTGACGAGCTGCGCCTGGTTGGCGATCTTCACCCGGTCGCCGTGGCGCAAGAGCGAGTTGAGGAAGGTGCCGACGACGACCGCGTCGGTGACGTTGTACTGGTCCTCGATGAGGCGCGGGTGCTCGACCCAGCCCTTCGAGACGTTGTGGGGCTGGTCGTCGGTGTCGAGGCCCGTCTGGTACCAGACGTTCCACTCGTCGAACGAGATGTCGACCTGCTTCCGGTGCTTGCCCGCGGCCTTGACGCCGTCGATGGTCGGGACGACCTCCTCGATGAAGGCGTCCATGTCGACGGCCGTGGCGAGGAAGCTCGTGGCGTCGCCGTCGTGCTCCTGGTAGTACGCGTGCATCGAGACGTAGTCGACCTCGTCGTACGCGTGGGTGAGCACCTCGTGCTCCCACGAGCCGAAGGTCGGCATGTTCCGGCCCGAGCTGCCGACGGCGACGAGCTCGATGGTCGGGTCGACGAACTTCATCGCCTTGGCGGCCTCCTGGGCGAGGCGGCCGTACTCCCCGGCCGTCTTGTGGCCGATCTGCCACGGGCCGTCGAGCTCGTTGCCGAGGCACCAGAGCTTGATGTCGAACGGGTCCTTCGCTCCGTTGGCGATGCGACGGTCGCTGAGGGCCGTGCCGCCGGGGTGGTTGGCGTACTCGACGAGCTCCCGGGCCGCGTCGACGCCGCGGGTGCCGAGGTTGACGGCCTCCATGACCTCGGTGCCGGCCAGCGCGCTCCACTCGACGAACTCGTGCAGGCCGAACGCGTTGGTCTCGACCGTGTGCCACGCGCCGTCGAGGCGGCGGGGGCGCTGGTCGACCGGCCCGACGCCGTCCTCCCAGTTGTAGCCCGAGACGAAGTTGCCGCCGGGGTAGCGGATGACGGTGGCGCCGAGCTCCTTCGTCAGCTCGAGCACGTCGTGGCGGAAGCCCTTCTCGTCGGCGGTCTCGTGGCCGGGCTCGTAGATGCCGGTGTAGACGCACCGGCCCATGTGCTCGACGAACGAGCCGAACAGGCGGCGGGGCACGGGGCCGACGACGAACTCGCGGTCGACGGTGATGCGGGCGGTGCTCATGCGGTTATCTCCTGGTGATGGGGGACGGCGATCTGGCGGGGGGACGGTCGGAGGGGGAGCGGGGGAGGCGCGGGGCCGGGCGAGCGGGGAGTCACTGCCCGCCGAACCCGGTGGTCGAGATGCCCTTGATGATCTGGCGCTGGAAGAAGAGGAACACGAGGATCAGCGGCAGGGCGGCGAGGATCGCCGCGGCCATGTTCTGGGCGTACTGGATGCCGTAGGCGCTCTTGATGGTCTGCAGGCCGACGGGGAGCGTCAGCAGCGACGCGTCGTTGGTGACGATGAACGGCCAGAGGAAGTTGTTCCACGCGCCGATGAACACGAAGATCGAGACCGCGCCGAGGATGGGCCGCGAGAGCGGCAGCAGGATCGTGAAGAAGACGCGGACGCGCCCCGCCCCGTCGACGCGGGCGGCGTCCTCCAGCTCGATCGGCACCTGGTCGAAGAACTTCTTGAGCACGAAGACCATGGCGGGCGCGATCGCCTGCGGCAGGATGATGCCCCAGTACGTGTCGACCATGTTGAACGCGAGCATCTGGTAGAAGAGCGGCACGATCAGCACCTGCGGCGGCACGATGATCGAGGCGATCGTCGCGACGTAGAGCCACTTCTTGCCTCGGAAGTCGAGGCGCGAGAACGCGTAGGCGACGAGCGCCGACGTCGCGACGACGATGAGCGTGATGACGATCGACGTGAACAGGCTGTTGAACAGCCAGGTCGGGATGTTGCCCTGGTCGAGGATCGCCCGGTACGCGTCGAGGGTGAAGCCCCCGGCCGGCAGCCAGGTCTGCGGCGTCGCCGCGGCGTCGGCCTCGCTCTTGAAGGAGGTGGCGAGCGACCAGAGGAAGGGGATGAGCCACAGCGCGGCCATCACCACGAGGATGACGATGCTGACGACGCTCATCACGCCGAAGCGCGACTGGCCGGGCTTGTGCGGGGCGCGTTCGCGGCCGCGGCGGGCGGTCGGGGCGCGGAGGTCGCCGGTGGGGGCGAGGGCCGGTGCGGTCACTTCTGGGCTCCCTTGCGGTTGCGGGCCGTGGCCGCGAACTGCGCGATCGAGATCACGACGATGACGGCGAAGAAGATGTACGAGATGGCGCTGGAGTAGCCGAAGCGGTAGCCGGTGAATCCGGTCTCGAAGATGTACTGCACGGTCGAGCGGGTCGTGCCGGCCGGGCCGCCGTTGGTCATCTGGTAGATCTGGTCGAAGACCTTGAGCGAGGCGAGCACCTGGAGGATGACGATCAGGCCGGTGGTCGGGCCGAGCTGCGGGATCGTGATCGAGACCAGCGAGCGCCAGCGGCCGGCGCCGTCGAGCGAGGCCGCCTCGTACTGCTGGTCGGGGATGTTCTGGAGGGCCGCGAGGTAGAGCAGGAAGTTGAAGCCGACCGTCCACCAGACGGTGGTCGCGACGACGGCGATCATCGCCGTGTCCGGGTCCTGCAGCCAGGCGGGCTGCGGCAGCCCGACCGTCGCCAGCGCCGAGTTGATCGGGCCGAGCGTCGGGCTGTACAGCTGGATCCAGAAGAGCGAAACGACGGTCGACGCCAGCAGGTAGGGCAGGAAGAAGCTGAGGCGCCAGAGCCACTGGCCCGGCAGGCCGGTGTTGACGAGCAGGGCCAGCACGAGGGCGATCACCACGAGCGGGATCCTGCTGAGCACGGTGAACCACAGCGTGTTGAGCATCGAGCGCCACATCGCGCCGTCGGCGAAGGCCTCGGCGTAGTTGGCGAACCCGATCAGCTCGCCGCCCTGGCCGGTGAGGCTCTGGCCCGTGAGGCTCAGCCAGAAGCCGTGCACGAGCGGCCAGACGAGGAAGAGCGCGAAGAGGACCGTGAACGGCGCGGCGAAGCCCCATCCGATCTTGGTGTCTCTCGGCCCGCCGGAGCGGGAGCGCACCCGGGTGCGGGTGCGGCCGGGCGTGGCCGCGCGGTCGGCGTTGGCGGCCGGGGCGGTCACCGTGGTGGTCGTCACAGATCGACTCCTTCGTCGTCGTGCAGGGAGGTGGGGCGGGAGGGGCGGAGCACGGGGAGGCGCGGGCCGGCTCAGACCGGGGCCGGTCGCGACAGCTGGGTCTCCACCCGGGCGACGAAGGCGCGCATGCCCGCGGCCGCGTCGTCCTTCGCGAGGATCACGGACTGGATGCTGTCGAGGAAGTACGTCTGGAAGTCCGACCCGGAGCCCGAGAACCAGGCCGGCGGGTCGTAGTTGAGGTACTGGGCGGCCTCGGCGTAGTGGGACTGCGGCACCAGCGCGGCGTACTCCGGGCTGTCGACGACCGGGCCGTAGGCGGGGATGTGCCCGGCCTCGGCCCACGAGATGCTGTCCTTCAGGATGGTGGAGACCATCCTGTAGACGTCCTCCCGCTTCGCGTCGTCGACCTGGCTCTGCCGCGGCAGCACGAAGGCGTGCGAGTCGGCGTAGACGGCCGGCGTGCCGAAGAGGGTCGGGATGATGCTGGCGTCGTAGGGGATGCCGGCCGCCTCGGCGCTCGGCACCTCCCACACGCCGGTGAAGAGCATCCCGCTCTCGCCGCTGACGAACTCGGCGATGCCGGACTGGATGTCGCTCGCGGTGGCCATCGCGGTGCCGTCGGTCAGCGTCTGCATGAACTCGAGGGCCGTGACCGCGGCGGCCTCGTCGTACTCGACGGTGCCGCCCTCGCGGAGCACCATGTCGGCGCCCTGCTGCTTGTAGAACGTGTAGAACATGCGCCAGAGCTGGGCGCCGTCGTTGAGGTACCCCCACGAGGCGCCGTGCTTGCCGGTGACCGCCTGCATGGCGGCCGCGACCTCGAGGAACTGCTCGGGGCTGCTGATGTCGACGAGGCGGCCGTCGGGCCCGAGGGCCCCGGCATGTTGGGCTATGTCGGTGTTGTACAGCAGGATGAACGGGTGCGAGTCGAGGGCGACCGAGTACAGCTGGTCGCCGTTGAACCCGGCCTTCCAGACCGCGGGGGCGAAGTCCTGCTCGCGCAGGCCGTACGAGGCGAGCTTCTCGATGTCCCACGGGTCGAGCAGCCCGCCGGGCGCGTAGCCCGGCACGCGCGACGCGTGCATGATCGCGACGTCGGGCGCCCGGCCGCCGGCCGAGGCCATGGCGAGCTTCGTGTAGTACGGCGTGCCCCAGGCGAGCACGGTCTGCGTCGCGTGGAACTCGGGGTTCTGCTCGTTGGCCTGGTCGACGAGGGCCGACATCTTGATGCCGTCGCCCCCGCTCAGCAGGTGCCAGAACTTCAGCTGCTCGACGGCCGCTCCGGAGGCGGTGGTCGCGCCGGGCGCACAGCCCGCGAGGCTGCCCACCGCCAGCACGCTCATGATGCCGGCGCCGCCGAGGAGGAGGCTGCGGCGGGAGAGGCCGGCCAGGCCGGTGCGGGCGGGGCCGCCGGGACGGGGCGGGCCGGACAGGGGCTCAGGGGGTGTCATCGGTGGTCACTCCTTCGTGATGCGTCGACTGGGGACAGCATTACATCGTTGTAACGCGAACGCAAGCGTCGATCCGGAGGCGACCCGCGCCTCCCCGGGGCCGCCCGCCGACGACGGAGGGGCCGCCCGCGACGATGCGCGAGCGGCCCCTCCGGCCCAGCGGTGCGACCTACGGCGTGGGCATGCCGCCGTCGACGTGCAGGGTCTCGCCGACGACGTAGCTCGACTCGCCCGACGCCAGGAAGACGTAGGCGGGGGCGAGCTCGGCGGGCTGGCCCCAGCGGCCGAGGGCGGTCTGGCTGCCGACGTCGGGCAGCGCGTCCGACGGCTGGCCGCCGGCGGGCTGCAGGGGGGTCCAGATCGGGCCGGGGGCGACCGCGTTCACGCGGATGCCCTTCGGCGCGAGCTGCATGGCGAGGCCCTTCGAGAAGGTGTTGATCGCGGCCTTGGTCGACGCGTAGTCGACGAGCATCGGGGCCGGCTGGTACGCCTGGATCGACGTCGTGTTGATGATCGTCGAGCCGGGCACGAGGTGGGGGAGCGCGGCCTTCGTGATCCAGAACATGGCGTAGACGTTCGTCTTGTAGGTCTCGTCGAAGTTCTCGTCGTCGAGCTCGAGGAAGTCCTCGACGTGCTGCTGCTTGCCGGCGTTGTTGACGAGGACGTCGAGGCCGCCGAGCTCGCTGACGGCCTTCTCGACGAGCTGCGTGCAGAACTCGCGGTCGGTGATGTCGCCGGGCAGGGCCACGGCCTTGCGGCCGGCGGCCTCGACGAGGGCGACGATCTTCTGAGCGTCCTCCTCCTCCTCGGCGAGGTAGCTGATGGCGACGTCGGCGCCCTCGCGGGCGTAGGCGATGGCGACGGCCGCGCCGATGCCCGAGTCGCCTCCGGTGATGAGTGCCTTGCGGCCCTCGAGGCGGCCCGAGCCGCGGTAGGTCTCCTCGCCGTGGTCGGCGGGCGACGAGAGCTCCTCGTCGGTGCCGGCGCCCTCGAGGTACTGGGCCTTCGGGGTGATGTCGGCGAACTTCTGGGTGGGGTCTTCGAATGCGTACTGGTCAGCAGACATGGCGGCGCCTCTCGGTCTCGTGCACGGGAGTGCGACGGTAGGCCGACCCGCGACTCCTCGTGACCGCTTGACAGCGGACGGGCAGCCGCCATCCAGAAAGCGAAGCGGCGCGACGCCGGGCGGCGTCAGCGCGGTGCCCGGCGGGCCGTGCTCGCGCGGGGCACCACCTCGTGCGGGATCACCGCGAGCTCGGGCGCCCGGTCGCGGTCGGCGATGCGCGCGGCGAGCAGCTCGAGGGTGCGCTCGGCGAAGAGGCGCTTGTCGAGCCGGACGGTGGTCAGCGGCGGGCGGGTGAAGCGGCCGTCGACGATGTCGTCGAACCCGGCGACCGAGACGTCGTCGGGCACCCGGAGGCCGGCGCTCCAGAGGGCGTGGACGGCGCCGATCGCGAGCGAGTCGGTGAAGCAGAAGAGGGCGTCGGGGGCCTCGCCGCGGGCCAGGGCGTCGGCGACCGTGGCGGCGCCGGCCTCGGGCTCCCAGGCGCGGCAGGCCCAGCGCAGGTCGTCGCCGACCGACAGCCCCGCCGCCTCCATCGCCTGCGACCAGCCGAGCGTGCGCGCCCGGGCCGTGGCCGAGTCGAAGCCGTCGCCGGGGCAGCCGAGCACGGCGATGCGCCGGTGGCCGAGGGCGATCAGGTGCTCGGTCATGTCGCGGGCGGCCGTGACGCTGTCGACGCGCACCTGGTCGACGAGGTGCTGCTCGACCTCGCCGATCACGACGACGGGCGGGAGGTCCTCCGCGCCGACGATGGCGCTCTCCCCGAGGCTGACCGGGTTCAGCACGAGGCCGTCGACGAGGTGCTCGCGGCCGCGCAGCAGCAGCTCGCGCTCGCGCTCGGGCCGCACGCCGGTCTGCTCGAGCTGCACCGACCAGCCGCGCTCGTGGGCGACCTCGACGAACCAGTGCGACATCTCGGCGCTGTACGGGGTCGTCAGGTCGGGGAAGGCCAGGGCGATCGCGCCGGTGCGGCCGTTGCGCAGCCCGCGGGCGCTGAGGTTCGGCACGTAGTCGAGCTGCGCGAGGGCCGCCTCGACCCGGGCCCGGGTGTCGGGGGCGACCCGGACGACGCCGTTGATGACGTTCGAGACGGTCTTCGGCGAGACGCCCGCGAGGGCGGCCACGTCCTTCACCGTCGCGCGCATCTGCCCAGGCTAGTGCGGGGGCCGCCCGTGCCCCCGGCGGCGGGCGCTGGGCGGCGGGGCGGCGGGCGGTCAGGCCGAGGCGAGCACCTTGACGATGCGCTGCAGCGAGACGCTCTCGCTCGGCCTCAGGTCCTGCGCGAAGAGGCTGACGCGGAACTCCTCGAGCAGCCACCGGGCGCGGACGAGCGCGGGAGGCGCGGTGGCGGCGGGCGGGAAGGTGCCGCCCGCGGCCTCGTACCGCTCCGTCGCCTGCTGCACCTCGGTGAGCCAGGCCCGGTCGCGCGCCGGCGCCTCGAGCAGCTTCGCCGTGCGACGCGTGACGCCGACGAGGTAGACGGGCACGCGCTGCAGCTGCTGCAGCCCGGTCGCGGAGACGAAGCCCGGGTAGATCAGCCGCTCGCGCTGCTGCCTCATGTCGGTGAGGGCGGCCAGCAGCGACATGTTCGTCGCCGCCTTCATCGCCTTGTCGGCGTCGCGGGCCGCCGTGAGGGTGCGGGCCACGAGCGACACGGTCTGGAACATCGAGTCCATCACGGCGGCCGAGACCCGGTCGCGCACCGTGAGGAACTCCTTCTTCGTGTACAGCTGCCCGTCGGGCTTCACCCGGTGCAGCACGTCGTCGACGACGGCCACGAGGCAGTCCGCGAAGAGCGCGGCGGTGTTCTGGTACGGGCTCGTGGCGAGGATGAGCTTCTCGGGCGCCGTCAGGTGCTGCTGCACGTAGGCCACCGGGCTCGGCACGGCGAGCATGAGCAGCCGTCGCACGCCGCGGGGCGTCTCGAGCGCCTGGTCGGCGGGGGTCGCCATCAGGCGGATCGCCACCGACGTGCCCTCGTCGACCAGCGCCGGGTAGGCGCGGATGACCGTGTCGCCGTGCTTCGTGTCGACGACCGTCGGCAGCTCGTCGAAGTCCCAGCTGGTGATGCCGGAGCGCTCGATGGCGTTCGCCGCGGGGGCGCCCGAGGCGACCGCCTGCGGGCCGCCGCGGCCTCGTCGGGAGCGACCCGCGCCTCCTTCGCCCTGGCCCCGGACCTGGCCCTGCGTGACGCGGGCGACGCTCTCGCGCATGTCGTCGCTGAGGCGCTCCTGGAGCACGTCGAGCCTCTTGTCGACGCCGACCGTGCGGCCGCGCTCGTCGACGACGGCGTAGCTGACCCGCAGGTGCGCGGGCACGCGCTCGAGGTCGAAGTCGTCGACGGCGACCGGCGTGAAGGTGAGCTTGCGGATGACGGCCGCGATCGTCGCGGTGAACGGCTCGTCGACGTCGGCCGGCGGCTCGGTCGGCAGCTCGGCGGTGATCTTCGACGCCCAGTCGGCGGCGGGCACGACGTTCTTGCGGATCTGCTTGGGCAGCGACTTGATGAGAGCGGTGACCAGCTCGTCGCGGAGCCCCGGCACCTGCCAGTCGAAGCCGACCGGGCGGAGGCGCGCCAGCAGCGGCAGGGGAACGACCACCGTGACGCCGTCGTCGTCGGCCCCCGGCTCGAACTTGTAGCGCAGGGTGAGCGTCTGGTCGCCCTGCCGCCAGGTGCTCGGGAAGCCCGCCTCGTCGACGTCGGGCTCGTCGTCGCCGAGCAGGTCCGCGGCGGTCATGGTGAGGAGGTCGGGGGTCTGCTGCTTCGCCGTCCGCCACCAGCCCTCGAAGTCGCGGGTGCTCGTGACGTCGGCGGGGATGCGCCGCTGGAAGAACTCGAACGCGGCGTCGCCGTCGACGAGGATGTCGCGGCGGCGCGTGCGCTCCTCGACCTCCGTCAGCTCGCGGATCAGCTGCTGGTTCTTCGCCTCGAACGCCTGACGGCTCTCCCAGTCGCCCTCGACCAGCGCGTGCCGGATGAACAGCTCACGGGCGTAGCCCGGGTCGATGCGCGAGAACTGGATGCGGCGGCGGGGCACGATCGGCACGCCGTTGAGCGTCACCCGCTCGTAGGCGACGACGGCGCCCTGCTTCTTCTCCCAGTGCGGCTCGCCGTAGCTCTTCTTGACGAGGTCGGGCGCGAGCGGCTCGGCCCAGGCCGGGTCGATGACGCCGGCGACGCGGGCGAAGAGGCGGCTCGTCTCGACGAGCTCGGCGCTCATGATCGCGACCGGCGGCTTCTTCGCGAGCGAGCTGCCGGGGAAGAGCACGAAGCGCGTCTGGCGGGCGCCGACGTAGTCCTTCTTCTGCGGGTCGAACAGGCCGATCTGGCTGAGCAGGCCCGCGAGCAGGCTGCGGTGCACCCCGTCGGGGTCCGCGCTGGGCTCACCGATGTGCAGGCCGAGCGGGCGCGCGGCGCGGGAGAGCTGACGGAAGACGTCCTGCCACTCGCGCACCCGCAGGTAGTTGAGGAACTCGTCGCGGCAGAGGCGCTTGAAGGCGTTGCCGCTGAGCTCCCGCTGCTTCTCCTCCAGGTAGTTGAAGAGGTTGAGCAGGGTGAGGAAGTCGCCCTTGGGGTCGCGGAAGCGCGAGTGCTTCTCGTCGGCCTGCGCGCGGCGTTCGAGGGGGCGCTCGCGAGGGTCCTGGATGCTGAGCGCCGCGACGATCGCGATGACCTCGCGCGTCGTGCCCTGGGTCTTCGACTCGATCACCATGCGGGCGAGGCGGGGGTCGATCGGCAGGCGGGTCAGCTGCTTGCCGACGCGCGTGATCTGGCCGCCCTGCGTGACGGCGCCGAGCTCGCGGAGGAGGTCCAGGCCGTCCTTGACGCCCCGGGAGTCCGGCGGCTGCAGGAAGGGGAAGGCCGCGATGTCGCCGAGCCCGAGCGAGATCATCTGCAGGATGACCGCGGCGAGGTTCGTGCGCAGGATCTCGGGCTCGGTGAACTCGGGCCGCTTCTCGAAGTCGGTCTCGCTGTAGAGCCGGATCGCGATGCCGCTGCTCGTGCGCCCGGAGCGCCCGGAGCGCTGGTTCGCGCTCGCCTGCGAGATGGCCTCGATGGGGAGGCGCTGCACCTTGGCGCGCGTGGAGTAGCGGCTGATGCGGGCGGTGCCGGCGTCGATCACGTACTTGATGCCGGGCACGGTGAGGCTGGTCTCGGCGACGTTCGTCGCGAGGACGATCCGGCGTCTCGTGCCGGCGGTCGTGCTGGGCTGGAAGACGCGGTGCTGGTCGGCGGCGCTGAGGCGGCCGTAGAGGGGGAGCACCTCGGTGTGCGGGAGGTTCCGGCCCCGGATCGCGTCCTCCGCGTCGCGGATCTCGTTCTCGCCGCTGAGGAAGACGAGCACGTCGCCGCTCGACTCGCGGGCGAGCTCGTCGAGGGCCTCGTTGATGCCCTGGAGGTAGTCCTTGTCGTCGGCCCTCGCGGGCGCGGGAGCGTTCTTCTGCGGGGAGCGCGCGGGCGCGGCGGCGCGGCGCGGCGGGGCCTGGTCGAGCTCGTCGAGGTCGTCGTCGTCATCGCCGCCGGCGCTGGCCGCGTCGTCGGCGACGAGCGGCCGGTAGCGGATCTCGACGGGGTAGGTGCGGCCGGAGACCTCGACGATGGGGGCGCCGTCGAAGTGCGCGGAGAACGACTCGGGGTCGATGGTGGCGCTGGTGATGATCAGCTTGAGGTCGGGGCGGCGGGGCAGCAGCTGCTTGAGGTAGCCGAGCAGGAAGTCGATGGTGAGGCTGCGTTCGTGCGCCTCGTCGATGATGATCGTGTCGTAGCGCTTCAGGTCGCGGTCGAAGTGGATCTCGTTGAGCAGGATCCCGTCCGTCATCAGCTTGATCTTCGTGTCGCTCGACACCTTGTCGGTGAAGCGCACCTGGTAGCCGACGAGCCCGCCGACCTCCTGGCCGAGCTCCTCGGCGATGCGCTCGCTGATGGTGCGGGCGGCGATGCGCCGGGGCTGCGTGTGGCCGATGCTGGTGCGGCCGAGCTCGAGGCAGATCTTGGGCAGCTGCGTGGTCTTGCCGGAGCCGGTCGAGCCGGCGACGATCACGACCTGGTGGTCGCGGATGGCGGCGGCGATGTCGTCGCGCCGCTGGCTGACGGGCAGCTCGGCGGGGTACGAGATCGTGAGCGGAGGCAGGGGAGCGGCAGACATGAGCCCTCCATGGTAAGCCGCGGGGGCTGTGGACGGGGGCTCGCAGCCAGCCCTCCCCAGGTCGTTCGCCGTGGGCGTCCTCCCCGGGCCGGTCGACGGGCAGGAGTCGCGGGTCGGCCGCCGCGGCACGCTCGCCCCATGAACGTCACCGGTCTCGCCTCTGCTCCCCTCGTCATCGCCACGGACCCCGTGGGCGTCTACCTGCTCGACCTGCTCGCCGAGGGCGGCGGCGGCGGGGGCGGGGGCGGGGGCGCCGACGGTGGCGGTGGCGCGGGCGGTGGCGGGGCGGTCTCGCGGGAGGCGCTGGTCACCGGGGCCCTGGACCGTCTCGACACGACGGAGGAGGCGGTGACCGCGCGGCTGGCCTCGATGGTCGACGCGGGGTTCGCGATGCGGGTCGAGCAGGGCGGAGCCGAGCCGGCCTGGCGGGGCTGCACACCCGACGAGCTGGCGGCGGCCTTCGACAGCGTGGTCGAGGTGCTGCGGTCCCTCGACGAGGCCGGCGACTCGGAGCAGGCGACCGACGCGGTCGCCGCGATCGACGCGGCCTGGGCGACGCGCAGCACCGCGGAGGCGCGTCGGGCCGTGGCCGAGGCCTTCCGGCTCTCGCCCGCCGGGCAGCGGCACGCCCGCCGTGTCGCGGAGGGGACGCTGGGCCTGCCCTTCGGTCGCCCACGCCCCGAGGAGGCGTGAGGTGAGCGAGCCTGCGGTGGGTCGCGCCGGCGGGTGCGGTGCACGAGGACGTGGGTGCGGTGGCCACGGCGGCGGATGCGGTGGGCACCGGCGCGAGCCGGGGGAGCGCGGCGGAGTCGGTCGCCGAGAACGTCGATCCACTTTGGAGTGGAGGAGCGACGGGAGCATCCCCCGCGGAGCCCACCACGCCGGTGGGGGCTGCTCCACTCTGGAGTGGATCGGCTTTCCTGGCGGGCGACCTCCCCTCCGGGCACGACGGGCTCCCGGCGGGGGCGGCGGCGGGGGAGCTGAGTGGGGAGCAGGAGCTGAGCCGGGGCCGGGGGCGGGAGCAGGGGCAGCCGGCTCCGAGCTGGCGGCGCTCGCGGACTCCGTTCGAGGTGCTGGCCGACCCGGTCGAGGTGTGGATCATCGAGCAGCTCTGCGTCGGTGAGCACAGCTCCGGCGACCTCGCCTCGCTCGCCCACGAAGCCCTCGGCATCGGGTGGTCCGCCGTCTCGCGGCACCTGGTCACCCTGCGCCGCGCCGGCTTCACCGACGTCGTCGTCGACGGCCCGACCCGCTGGCACGCCCTGCGCCCCGACTGGCTCGACCGCGTCGACGCCGCGCTCTCCGGCCTGCGGGGCGTGTGGGACGAGCACCGGCCGCTCCGCGAGCTCGGCTTCACCGCGTCGCTCCCCCCGGCGGCGTTCGTCACCGACGTGGGGGCCCGTCGGGGAGCTCCCCCGCTCGACGAGGTCCACCACCGCCCCGCTCGCCTCCGCCTGGGCCGCGGCGCCCGCGACCTCGCCCGGCGGGGCGTCGGCCGGAGCGAGTGGGCCGAGGAGACGGACGGCGGCGCCGGCCTCACCTGACGAGCCCGGCGAGCCTCACCTGAGGGCACCTCGCCGGCCACCTGGCACTCGCCCCTGCCATGGACGGATGCAGACGTATGATCCGAGGAACTCGCACGTCAACGGAGACGGAGACCACCCATGACCAGCACCACGGAGACCCCGGCCAGCACCGGCACCCGCACCGGCACCGGCACCGGCACCAGCACCAGCCCGAGCCCGAGCCCCGGCTCCGGCACCGGGACCCGCCCCGGCCCCGACGCTCCGGGCGACCGGAGCGCCGCCCCCACCCGCGCCACCGCCTCCGTCGCCGCGATCCTCGCTGAGTCGGCGCGGCGGTTCCCCGACGACGTCGCCGTCATCGTCGGCGACCAGCGGACCACCTACGCCGAGCTGTGGGCGCAGACCCTCGCCTACGCCGGCGCGCTCCGCGCCAAGGGCGTCACCGAGGGCGCCCGCGTCGCGATGCTCGTGCCCAACGTCGCGGACTTCCCCCGCGTCTACTACGCGACCCTCGCCCTCGGCGCCGTCGCCGTGCCCGTCCACGCGCTGCTCAAGCAGCACGAGATCGAGTACGTGCTCCGCGACAGCGGGGCGACGATGCTCGTCTGCGCCGCACCGCTGCTCGCCGAGGGCGCCGCCGGCGCCGCGCTCGCCGGGGTCGACGTCGTGACCGTGCTGGCGCCTCCCACGTCCGTCGACCCGCACGGCACCGGGCACGACCGCCTCGAGGCGCTCGCCGAGGCGAGCGAGCCGCTCGACACCTACGTGCCCCGCGACCCCTTCGACACCGCCACGATCCTCTACACGAGCGGCACGACGGGCCAGCCCAAGGGGGCCGAGGGCTCGCACTTCGCCCTGCTCGAGCAGGTGAACACCAACCTCATGACGACCTTCGACATGACCCGGGGCGACGTGCTGCTCGGGGCGCTGCCGCTCTTCCACACCTTCGGGCAGACCTGCACGATGAACACCGGGTTCCGGGCCGGCGCCACGATCGTCATGCTGCCGAAGTTCGACGGCGACGGCGCGCTCGCGGCCATGGTCGAGCACGGCTGCGAGATCTTCATGGGCGTCCCGACGATGTACATGGCGCTGCTCGACGCCGCGACGCGCACCGAGGCACGACCGGCGCTCCGGTACGCGATCTCGGGCGGCGCCTCCCTGCCGCTCGCCGTCCTCGAGCGGTTCCAGGCGGTCTTCGACGCTCCGATCCACGAGGGCTACGGCCTCACCGAGACCTCCCCGGTCGCGACCTTCAACCACGTCGGTCGCCCGCCGCGGCCCGGCACGATCGGCACGCCGATCTGGGGCGTCGACGTCGAGATCGCCGACCCCGGCTCCGCCGACGAGATCGTCCTGCTGCCGCACGGCGAGATCGGCGAGCTGGTCATCCGCGGCCACAACCTCATGAACGGCTACCTGAACCGCCCCGACGACACGGCCGCGGCGATCGTCGACGGCTGGTTCCGCACCGGCGACCTCGGCACGAAGGACGACGACGGCTACCTCACGATCGTCGACCGCACGAAGGACATGATCATCCGCAACGGCTACAACGTGTACCCACGACAGGTCGAGGAGGTGCTCGCCACCCACCCCGACGTCGCCATGGCGGCCGTCTTCGGCGTGCCCCACGCGGTGCACGGGCAGGAGATCGAGGCGGCGGTGGTGCTCCGCCCGGGCGCCACGGCCACCCCCGAGCAGCTGATCGCCCACGTCTCCGACGAGATCGCGGCGTACAAGTTCCCGCGGGTCGTCCACGTGCTCGACGCCCTGCCGATCGGCCCCAGCGGCAAGGTGCTGAAGCGCGCCCTCGTCGACCGGTTCAGCGCGGGGGAGGAGCCGACCCGCGCCTCCTGACGCCCGCCCTCCGACCGCCCGGGGCGTGCCCGCCGGCGGCTCCCGCGCCGCGGCGTCACGGAGCGACCCGCTCGGGGCCCGCGCCCTACGATGACGACGGTGATCGCCATTGTCCTCGCCGCCCTGCTCTGGGGCACGACCGGCACGGCCGCGAGCCTCGTCGGCGGCACGGTCAGCCCGCTGGCGACGGGGGCCGCGACCATGACGGTCGGCGGCCTCCTGCTGGCCCTCACGGCCCCGCGCCTCGCCGCGGCGGTGCTCCGGGGAGGCGCGGGCAGCTGGCGCTGGATCGCCCCCGGAGCCGTCGGGGTCGCCGTCTACCCCCTCGCCTTCTACAGCTCGATGTCGCTCGCCGGCGTCGCCGTCGGCAACGTCGTCTCGCTCGGCACGGCGCCCCTGTTCGCCGCGCTGCTCGAGCGGCTGCTCGACCCGCCCGCCCGGCGCCGCCCCCTCGAGCGGCGCTGGCTCGCCTCCGCCGGGGCCGCCGTCGTGGGCGTCGCGCTCCTCGCCACCGTCGGCCACGCCGAGCCGCCGACCGACGTCGCCGTCGTCGCCGGGGCGGGGCCCGACCCCCGCGAGGCCCTCGCCGCGGGCGCCGGCCTCGCGGGCGGTGTCGCACTCGGCCTGCTCGCGGGCCTCGCCTACGCGGCGTACACCTACACCGCCGGCCGGCTCATCGAGCAGGGGCACCCGTCGCGGGGCGCCATGGCCGCCCAGTTCGGCGTGGGGGCCGTGCTGCTCGTGCCGGTGCTGCTCGCCACGGGGGCGCCGATCGTGCAGTCGGCGACGTCGGTCGGCGTGCACGCGTACCTCGCCCTCGGCCCGATGTTCGTCGCCTACCTGCTCTTCGGCCGCGGGCTCCGTAGGGTGTCGAGCTCCCGCGCGACCACCGTCACGCTGCTGGAGCCCGTCATCGCCACCCTGCTCGCGGTCATCGTCGTGGGCGAACGCCTGACGCCGCTCGGCTGGCTGGGCCTCGCGCTGGTGCTCGTCGGCGTCGTGGCGGTCGTCACGGGGCCGCGGGCGGGGCGGGCCGCACCCGGAGCCCCTCCCGCGCCTCCCGCGACCCCTCGACAGGCCCCGGTGCCCGACGCCTAGAGTGAGCGTCGTGATGCTCAACGACGTGCACGTCCACCGGTCCGACGACCCGCTCGCGCGGCGCGACGAGCTGGCCCACCGCCTCGCCGCGGTCGCGGTCGACCCGGTCGAGGTCGACGACGACGTCGCCGAGATGGTCGTCAACCGCGTGATCGACAACGCGGCGGTCGCCGCCGCGAGCCTGCACCGCGCGCCCGTCGTCGCCGCCCGGGCCCAGGCGGCGGCGCGCCTCCAGCACCGGTCAGGCCGCCACGACGGCGCGACCGTCGTCGGCCTCGACCCCGAGCGGCGGGTCCAGCCCGAGTGGGCCGCGTGGGCGAACGGCGTGGCCGTGCGCGAGCTCGACTTCCACGACACCTTCCTCGCCGCCGAGTACTCGCACCCCGGCGACAACGTGCCGCCCGTGCTCGCCGTCGCCCAGCACGTGGGCGCGACCGGCGAGCAGCTGCTCCGCGGCCTCGTGGCCGGCTACGAGCTGCAGATCGACCTGACGCGGGCGATCAGCCTGCACGCCCACAAGATCGACCACGTCGCCCACCTCGGCCCGAGCGCGGCCGGCGGCATCGGCGCCCTGCTCGGCCTCGACGTCGAGACCACCGCCCAGGCGATCGCCCAGGCGCTGCACACGACGACCGCGACGCGGCAGTCGCGGAAGGGCCTCATCTCGACCTGGAAGGCCTACGCCCCGGCCTTCGCGGGCAAGCAGGCGGTCGAGGCGATCGACCGCGCGCTCCGCGGCCAGACGAGCCCCAGCCCGATCTGGGAGGGCGAGGACGGCGTGATCGCGCGCCTCCTCGACGGCCCCGACGCCCGGTACAGCGTGCCGCTGCCGGGCCCGGGCGAGTCGAAGCGGGCCATCCTCGACAGCTACACGAAGGAGCACAGCGCCGAGTACCAGGCGCAGGCGTGGATCGACCTCGCCCGCCGTCTCGGCCGCGAGCGGCCCGAGCTGCGCGACCCCGCGGCCGTCCGGCGCATCGTGCTGCACACGAGCCACCACACGCACGTCGTCATCGGCTCGGGCGCGGGCGACCCGCAGAAGTACGACCCGCGGGCCAGCCGCGAGACGCTCGACCACTCCATCCCGTACATCGTCGCCGTCGCCCTTCAGGACGGCGAATGGCACCACGAGCGCAGCTACGCGCCCGAGCGGGCCCAGCGCCCCGACACCGTGGAGCTGTGGAGTCGCATCAGCACCGCCGAGGACGCCGAGTGGACGAGGCGGTACCACTCCGTCGACCCCGCCGAGAAGGCGTTCGGCGGGCGCATCGAGGTCGAGTTCGTCGACGGGTCGAGCCTCGTCGACGAGATCGCCGTGGCCGACGCGCACCCGCTCGGCGCGCGGCCGTTCGCGCGGGCCGACTACGTGCGGAAGTTCCGCACGCTCGCCGAGGGGGTGCTCGCCGACGAGGAGGTCGAGCGGTTCCTCGAGCTGGCCCCGCGACTCCGGAGCCTGCGGCCCGACGAGCTCGGCGGCCTCACCGTCACGCCGCCCGAGGGCAGCCTGCGCGAGGTCGACGACGCGTCGCCGGAGGGGCTGTTCTGATGCTCTACTCGACGCTGGCCCCGGCCGAGAAGCGGCGGCTGTTCCGCGAGCGGCTGCGCGGCACCGACGACGTGCTGCGGCTGCCGGGGGCGTTCAATCCGCTCAGCGCGCGCCTGATCGAGCGGAAGGGCTTCGAGGGCGTCTACGTCTCGGGCGCGGTCGTCGCCGCCGACCTCGGCCTGCCCGACATCGGCCTCACCACCCTCACCGAGGTCGCCCAGCGGGCCGGCCAGATCGCGCGCATGACCGACCTGCCGACGCTCGTCGACGCCGACACGGGGTTCGGGGAGCCGATGAACGCGGCGCGCACCGTGCAGACCCTGGAGGACGCGGGAGTCGCGGGCCTGCACGTCGAGGACCAGGTGAACCCGAAACGGTGCGGCCACCTCGACGGCAAGCAGGTCGTCGACCTCGACACGGCCGTGAAGCGCGTGCGGGCGGCGGTGGAGGGGCGCCGCGACCCCGACTTCCTGGTCATGGCGCGCACCGACGTCCGGGCGCTCGAGGGGCTCGACGTCGCCGTCGACCGGGTGCGCGCCCTCGTCGACGCGGGGGCCGACGCGGTGTTCCCCGAGGCGCTCACCGGGCTCGCCGAGTTCGAGGCCGTCGCCTCCGCCGTCGACGTGCCGGTGCTCGCCAACATGACCGAGTTCGGCAAGGGGCGGCTGCACACCGTCGACGAGCTGCGCGACGCCGGGGTGCGGATCGTCATCTGGCCGGTGAGCCTGCTGCGCCTCGCGATGGGCGAGGCCTCCCGCGGCCTGGACGAGCTGGCCGAGGCGGGCACCCAGGCGCGCCTCCTCGACCGGATGCAGCACCGCGCCGACCTCTACGACCTGATCGACTACGAGGGCTACTCGGCCTTCGACGGCGACGTGTTCGACTTCACCGTCGAGCGCTGAGCGCCCGGCGCCGCCCGCACCGCCGCATCACCTGCACCGCCGCACCGCCTGCACCACCGCACCGCCCGCCGGCACCGTCGCCGGCACCGCCTCACCTCACGAAGGAGTGACCATGAGCGACACCCTCACCGCCCCCGCGGCGGCGCCCGCCCCCGAGCTGCACAAGGGCCTCGCGGGGGTGGTGGTCGACCGCACGGCCGTGTCGTCCGTCGACCCGACGAGCGGGTCGCTGCTCTACCGCGGCTACCCCGTGCAGGAGCTCGCCGCCCGCTGCGACGTCGAGGACGTCGCCCACCTGCTGCTGCACGGCGAGCTGCCGACCCCCGAGCAGCGCGTCGCCTTCGACGCCGAGCTGCGGGCCGCACGGCCGCTCGCGCCCGGGCTGCAGCACGTCATCGACCTCATCCCCACCTCGGCGCACCCGATGGACGTCGTCCGCACCGCCCTCAGCGCCCTGGGCGCGGCCGAGCCCGAGCCGAGCACCGCCCCCGGCGTGCACGACCCCGCCGCCGCGCGCCGGCTCGCGACGCGGGTCTTCGCGGCGCTGCCCGGCGTGATCGCCTACGACCAGCGCCGCCGCCACGACCTGCCGCCGGTGCCCCCGCGCGACGACCTCGGCTGGTCGGCGGACCTCCTGCACCGCGTCTTCGGCCGCGAGGCCGACGAGCTCGACGTGCGGGCCCTCGACACGTCGATGGTGCTCTACGCCGAGCACTCGTTCAACGCCTCGACCTTCACCGCCCGCGTCGTGGCCTCGACGCTCTCCGACCTGCACTCCGCCCTCGTCGCGGCGGTCGGGGCACTCAAGGGACCCCTGCACGGCGGGGCGAACGAGGCCGCGCTCGAGCTGCTCCGGCGGGTCGCCGACGACGGCGGGGCCGACGGCGCCCTCGCCTGGCTCGACGCCGCGCTCGCCCGCCGGGAGAAGATCATGGGCTTCGGGCACCGCGTCTACAAGGACGGCGACAGCCGCGTGCCGACCATGGAGGAGGCGCTGGCCGGCCTCGTCGACCGTGCCCGCGCCTCCGGCGACACCCGGGTCGACGAGCTCGCCGCCGTGTACGACGCGCTGGCCGCGGGCGTGCTCGACCGCAAGGGGCTGAAGCCGAACGTGGACTGGCCGTCGGGCTTCGCGTACCACCTGATGGGCTTCGAGACCCCGGTCTTCACGCCGCTGTTCGTCGCGGCCCGGGTGCTCGGCTGGAGCGCCCACGTGATCGAGCAGCGGGAGGCGAACTCGCTGATCCGGCCCCTGTCGCACTACGACGGGCCCGCGCAGCGCGCCGTGCCGGAGCGCCGCGCCTGACGGCCCCGCCGGCCGCCTCGCCTGACGGCGCCGCCGGTCCGCGTCGCTGCCGGCTCGCCTGACGGCTGACGTCTCGCGATGAACCGCGTTCCGTGCGATGAACCGCGATGTACCGCGGTTCATCGCACGGAACGCGGTTCTCCGGGGCGGCCGCGGCGGGACGCCCCGCCCGCACGCGCCTAGCGTGGAGCGCATGACGAACCGACTCGCCGACGCCGTCAGCCCGTACCTGCGCTCGCACGCCGACAACCCCGTCGACTGGTGGCCCTGGGGCCAGGAGGCCTTCGACGAGGCCGCCCGTCGCGACGTGCCCGTGCTCGTCTCGATCGGCTACGCGACCTGCCACTGGTGCCACGTGATGGCCCGCGAGAGCTTCAGCGACCCCGAGCTCGCCGCCCACCTGAACGAGCGCTTCGTCGCCGTCAAGGTCGACCGCGAGGAGCACCCCGACGTCGACTCGAGCTACCTCGCCGCCGCCTCGGCCTTCACCGAGCAGCTCGGCTGGCCGCTCACCGTCTTCGCGACCCCCGAGGGGCGCACGTTCTTCGCGGGCACCTACTTCCCACCGCGTCCGGTGCAGGGGCACCCGGCGTTCCGGCAGGTGCTCGCCGCCGTCACCGAGGCCTGGACGACGCGCCGCGGCGAGGTGGACGCGACCGCCCGCGGCGTCGCGGAGGCCCTCGCGGCCCAGCCCGCGCCTCCGTCCGAGCACGCGCCGCTGCCCTCGACGGAGGCGCTGCGCCACGCGGCCGCCCGCGTCGGCGCGGCGGAGGACGTCGAGCACGGCGGCTTCGGCGGCGCGCCGAAGTTCCCGGTCGCGCCGGCGCAGCTGGCCCTGCTCGGCCTCGGCGCCGGGGGAGACCGGGCCGCCCTCGCGCTCGCCTCGCGCACCCTGCGGGCGATGGCCGCGTCGCCGCTGCGCGACCCCGTCGAGGGCGGGTTCTTCCGGTACTCGACCCGGCGCGACTGGCACGAGCCGCACTACGAGCGCATGCTCTACGACAACGCGCTGCTGCTGACGGCCTACTCGCGCCTGGCCCTGCTCGAGCCGGGCCCGGGCGGGGAGCCCGCGTCGTCGTCGCCGGAGCAGCCCGCGGGAGGCGCGGCCGCCGCCGCCCGCACCGCTCCCGACCCGCTGTCGGTCGCCTCGGGCATCGCCGACGTGCTGCTCGGTCGGCTGCGCACCCCGCGCGGGGCGTTCGCCTCCGCCCAGGACTCCGAGAGCACGATCGACGGCCGGCGCGTGGAGGGCGGCTGGTACGCCCTCGACGCCGAGGAGCGCAGCCGACACGAGCCACCGCCCGTCGACGAGAAGGTGCTGACCGGGTGGAACGGGCTCGCCATCGCGGCCCTGGCCGAGGCCGGCGCGCGGCACGACCGGCCCGCGTGGGTCGCGGCGGCCCGGGCGGCGGCCGACCTGCTGCTCGACGAGCACGTGACCCGCGACGGGCGGCTGCTCCGCGCCTCCACCGGGTCCGGCGTCTCGACGGCCGTCGCGACCCTGGAGGACCACGGCATGTTCGCCGAGGGGCTGCTGCAGCTGACGCTCGCGACCGGCCTGCCGCGCTACGCGGTGGCGGCCCGCGAGCTGCTCGAGCGCACCCTCGTCGACGACCCCGCCGCCGCGGTGCCCTTCGCCGCGCCGGAGGGGGCCGACCCCGTGCTGCGCGGCCACGGCACGGCGCTGGCGGCCGACCCCTCCGAGGGCGCCTACCCCTCGGGGCTCAGCGCCACGGCGACCGCCGCCCTGACCCTGCACCGCATGACGGGGGAGGCGCGGTGGCGGTCGGCTGCGGAGCGCGCCGTCGCCCCCGGCGCGGCCCGGGCCCTCGACGCTCCCGTCGCGTTCGGCACGACGTTCGCCCTGCTCGCCGAGCTCGCAGCGCCCTCGACGCAGCTGGTCGTCGTCGAGCCCGCCGTCGTGGCGGGCGCGGACGCGGCGTCTGACGCTGCAGCTGACGCTGCGGCTGTCGAGGGCCCGACGACGCTGGTGCCGGCGTTCGACCTCGGGGAGCGGGCGCGGCGCACGCTCGGCCCCGGCGTGCTCGTCGGCGTCGTCGGGGAGGACGCCGCCGAGGCCCTCGCCGACGCCGGATTCGAGCTGTTCGCCGGCCGCCGGGCGGTGCGCGGCCACGTGACCGCGTACCTCTGCCACGACTTCGTCTGCCGGCTGCCCGTCACGGGCATCGAGGAGCTCGACCGCGAGCTCGCCGAGCAGCTCTAGGCCGGCGGCGCCGAGTGGTCACGATCGGCTCCTCCTGCGGGCGGGAGCGACGGTTCGTGACCACTCGGCGGTCCGCCCGGGGAGGTCGGGTCGAGCGGCCTCGGCTCAGGCGGCGAGCGTCGCGAGCGGGGCGTCGCCGTCGGCGGCCCACTCGGTGAGCGATCCGTCGTACAGCGCGACGTTCCGTTCGCCGACGAGGGTGAGCGCCAGCGCGTCGGCGCTCGCCGCGATGCCCTGGCCGCAGTAGACGACGACGCGGCCGGCGCCGAGCGCGGGGGCGAGCAGGGCGCGGAGCTGGGCGGGGCTGGCGAAGCGCCGGTCGTCGGCGACGAGCTCGTCGGCGGGCGCGTTCACGCTGCCGGGGATGTGGCCGAGCCGGGGCCGGCGGCCCTCGTGCCCTGCGAACTCGGCCCGGGGCGAGCCGCAGACGAGGGCGGCCTGCTCGTCGCCGCGCACGACGGCCTCGACGTAGGCCTTGTCGACCCAGAGCTCGGGGCGCTCGTCGGCGAGGAAGAGCGCGGGCTCCGGCTCGACGTGGCCGACGTCGATCGGGCGCTCCTCGCGCTGCCACGTCGTGAAGCCGCCGTCGAGCACGGCGACGTCGTCGTAGCCGAAGGCACGGAACAGCCACCAGAGCCGTGCGGCCCAGAGGCCGACCGACGAGTCGTAGACCACGACGGTGGTCTCGTTCGTGATGCCGAGCGCGCCCACCGCGGCCTCGAAGCGCTCGGCGTCGGGCCGGGTGAAGGGCAGGTCGGCCCGGTGGTCGCTGAGCTCGCTGACGAGGTCGCCGAAGACGGCCCCGGGAACGTGGCCGTCGACGAGGTACTGGTCGTGCCCGGTGACGTAGCGACCGCTGGGCCGCCCGTCGGGGCCGGCGACGGAGACGACCGACGCGTCGACGACCACCATCTCGTCGGCCCCGATGTGGTCGGCGAGCCACTGGCTCGAGACGAGGGGGGAGGTCAGCACGGGAGGCATGCGGGCCACGGTACTGCCGACCCCTGTCATCGGCCAGGGCTTGCGTTCACGGGGCGTCACGCTCACGCCCGGGCCGACCCTCGACTCCCGCCGGCAGAGCGCCCGGGCCCACCCGCGACTCCCGCCGGCCGAGCGCCCGGGCCGACCCGCGACTCCCGCAGGCCGGCCCGAGCAGGTCGGCGTCGAGGCCGGGGGGGCGAACTCCTCGATCCCCCCGCGGGGCGCCAGGGTCAGCGCGCCCGACGCGACGAGATGACGCCCGTGTCGAAGCCCATCAGGTTCAGCCCGCCGTTGAAGCGGGCGTGCTCGACCTTGATGCAGCGGTCCATGACGACGGTGAGGCCCTTCTCCTCGCCGTACCGCGCGGCCTCCTCGTCGTAGATCCCCAGCTGCACCCAGATCGTGCGGGCGCCGCTCGCGACGACGTCGTCGACGACGGACGGGATGTCGCTCGCCTTGCGGAAGACGTCGACGATGTCGGGCACCTCGGGCAGCGACGCCAGGTCGGGGTAGGCCTTCTCGCCGAGGATCGTGTCGGCGTTCGGGTTGACGAAGTACACGCGCAGGTCGCTGGACTGCTGCAGGTACGTGCCGACGAAGTAGGAGGAGCGGGTGGCGTTGGGCGACGCGCCCACGATGGCGACGGACTTCGCCTCGCGGAGGATCGCCTGGCGCTCCTTGGCGGTCGGCCCGACCCAGGTGCGCTGCGACGTCAGCAGCTTGGCGAGCGGCGAGCTCGACGGCAGCTCACAGGTGAGCCCGTTGGTCAGCTGCGTGGTGACGGTGTCGGTCATGACCGGTCTCCCTTGCTGCCTGCGGTCAGCGCCTGGTCGAGGTCGTCGATGATGTCGGCGGGGTCCTCGATGCCGACGCTGATGCGCACCGAGCCGGGCAGCACGCCGGCGTCGACGAGCTGCTGCTCGCTGAGCTGCGCGTGGGTGGTCGACCCGGGGTGGATGACGAGCGTCTTCGCGTCGCCGATGTTGGCGAGGTGGCTGGCGAGCTCGACCGACTCGATGAAGGTCTTGCCGGCGGCGCGGCCGCCCGCGAGCTCGAAGGTGAAGACCGAGCCCGGCCCCTCGGGCAGGTACTTCGCCGCCCGCTCGTGGTGCGGGTGCTCGGGCAGGCCGGCCCAGCGCACCCGCTCGATGCGGGGGTCGGCGTCGAGCCACTCGGCGACCTGGCGGGCGTTGTCGACGTGGGCGCGCATGCGGTACGGCAGGGTCTCGACGCCCTGCGCGAGCAGGAACGCGGAGTGCGGTGCGAGGGCCGGGCCGATGTCGCGGAGCTGCTCGGCACGGAGGCGCGTGAGGAAGGCGTACTCGCCGAAGTTGCCCGACCAGTTCAGCCCACCGTAGCTCGCCACCGGCTGGTCGAAGAGCGGGAACCTCTCACTGTCCCACGCGAAGCGGCCCGACTCGACGACGACGCCGCCGAGGGTGGTGCCGTGCCCGCCGAGGAACTTCGTGGCCGAGTGGATCACCACGTCGGCGCCCCACTCGATCGGGCGGTTCAGGTAAGGGGTCGCGATGGTCGAGTCGACGATGAGGGGGATTCCCGCGGCGTGCGCGACCTCGGCGAGGCCCTCGAGGTCGGCGATCTCGCCGGACGGGTTGGCGACGGTCTCGACGAAGAGCAGCTTCGTCGCCGGCGTGATCGCGGCGGCGTAGTCGGCCGGCTCGCTCGACTGCACGAACGTCGTCTCGACGCCGAACCGGCGCAGGGTGACGTCGAGCTGCGTGATCGACCCGCCGTAGAGGTTCGCGCTCGCGACGATGTGGTCGCCCGCACCCGCCAGGCTCGCGAAGGTGATGAACTGCGCGCTCAGCCCGCTCGAGGTGGCTACGGCCCCGAGGCCGCCCTCCAGGCTGGCGATGCGCTCCTCGAAGGAGGCGGTGGTCGGGTTCGCGAGGCGGCTGTAGATGTTGCCGTACTTCTGCAGGGCGAACCGGGCCGCGGCGTCGTCGGTGTCGTCGAAGACGAAGGCGCTCGACTGGTAGATGGGGAGGGCGCGGGCTCCCGTCGCCGCGTCGGGGATGTTGCCCGCGTGGATAGCCCGCGTGCGGAAGCCGTACTCACGATCTGCCATGGGCCCACGCTAGCCGCTGCCCCTGACGGCCCCGGCGGGGAGGTCACAGAACTTCACAGTCGACCCGCGCCTCCGGCGGGTGAGGAGGGAGCGGTGCTCAGCGCCCGCGCGTCACCGACCGGTAGACCTCGAGCAGCGGCTCGGCCGACAGCCCGACGACCGACCCCGAGCGCAGCAGCGCCTCGCTCGCCGCGGTCAGGAGCGCCGGCTCCCGCCGCAGCCGCTCGACGGTGGCGACGAGCCCCGCCGCGTCGGGCGTCGGCGTGAGGAAGCCGCCGCCGTCGGGCACGACCTCGGCGAGGTCGGGGTCGCAGTGGACGACCGGCAGCCCGGTCGCGGCCGCCTCGAGCACGACCATGGGCTGGTTGTCGAAGTCCCACGAGCTGGAGACCAGGGCGTGCGCCGACCGCATCGCGGTGAGCACCTCGCCGTGCGGCACCGCCCCGTGGAACGTCACCCGCCCGGCCCGTCGCTCGAGCGACCGCCGCGCGCCCCCGTCGCCGTAGACGTCGACCGTCACCCGGTCGCCGAACGACCGCGCGGCCTCGACGAGCACGCCGGGCCGCTTCTCCGGCGACAGCCGCCCCACCCAGACCAGGCGCAGCGGCTCGTCGGCGCCGAGCACCCGGGGAGTCGCGGTGCCGGCGGCCGCGGCCACCGACTCCTCGAGGCCGTTCGTGAGCACCGTCATCGGGGTGACGACCCCCTGGTCGGCGAGCTTCCGGGCGAAGTGGGCCGAGGGCACGACGACGTGGTCGCTCGCCCGCGACTGCGCGAGCATCAGCCGCCACATGCGCCGGGCCGTCGCCGTGGCCGTGTAGCGCGTGCCGCCCGCGACGCGGAGGCCGGCGTGGCTCACCTGGCGGGCGTGCAGCCCCGCCAGGAGCAGCGTCGTCACGGCGGGCAGCGGCAGCACCGAGGCGGTGTAGACGTCGACGCGGCCGTGCATGGTGTGGACGACGGGCAGGCCCCGCTCGTGGGCCGCGCGGACGCCGCCGAGCGCGGCGAACATCTCCGAGTGCGTGTGCACGACGTCGACGCCGCGCCGCGCGAACTCGTCGGCGAGCGCCGCCGCGACCCGGCGCGGCGGCCAGGCGAACGGGTAGCCGTCGGGGCGGAACGCCCCCGCGACGGGCAGGGCCACGACGCCCTCCTCGGGCGACGGGCCGGCCAGCGGGCAGAAGACGGTGGCCTCGTGCCCGGCGGCCCGGAGCGACTCCGCGAGCGCGCGCACCGCGGTCTGGACCCCGCCGAGCGTCGGGGCGTAGTAGTCCGTGACGAGGGCGATGTGCACGGCACGATCCTAGGGAGGCGCAGGCGTCCCCGGGCGGGCCGACCGTCGCCCCTAGGATCGCGGCATGGGGGAGACGACGCCGGGGGGCACGGCGCTGGTGACCGGCGCGAGCGGGTTCCTGGGCGCGCACGTGGTGCGCGACCTCCGCGCCCACGGCTGGCGGGTCGTCGCCGCGGGGCGCCGCGCCGAGGCCCTGCCGGCCGACGGCCCGACCTTCGTCGGCGACCTCGACGACCTCGGCCGCTCCGACGTGCCGGCCGACCTCGTCGTCCACTGCGCCGCCCTCTCGTCGCCGTGGGGCCGCTGGTCCGAGTTCGAGCACGCCAACGTGACGGGCACCGCCCGGGTGCTCGAGCACGCCCGGCGCGTCGGGGCGCGGCGGCTCGTGCACGTGTCGTCGCCGGGCATCTACGCGGCGCCCCGTGACCGCGTCGGCATCCGTGAGGACGAGGTCGACGGGCGCCGCCCCCTGAACCACTACATCCGGTCGAAGCTGCAGGCCGAGGCCCTCCTGCAGGAGGCGGTGGGCTCGGCGGGCGGGCCGGAGATCGTCGTCCTCCGCCCGCGGGGCATCGTCGGCCCCGGCGACCCGAGCCTCGTGCCGCGCCTGCTCCGCGTGCACGCGCGCGTCGGCGTGCCGCTGCTGCGCGGCGGACGCGGGCTCGTCGACCTCACCTCGGTCGAGAACGTCGCGCTCGCCGTGCGGCTCGCGGCGACGGCGCCCGCCTCGGCGGTCGACGGCGAGGCCTTCAACGTCACCAACGGCGACCCCCGCCCCTTCGGCGACCTGCTCGAGCAGCTGCTGACCGGCCTGGGGCTGCCGCTCCGGCCACGGCCCGTGCCGGCCCGGGCGGCCTACGCGCTCGCGGGCGTGCTCGAGGCGGTCTGCGGCGTGCTCCCCGGCCGCCCCGAGCCCCCGATGACCCGCTACACGATCACGACCATCGCGCACTCGCAGACCCTCGACATCTCGAAGGCCCGTGAGCTGCTCGGCTACGAGCCGGTCACCTCGCTCGACGAGAGCCTCGCGGGGTACGCGCGTGCGTGACGCCGTGACGGGGCCGGAGCATGTGCCGCCGGTGCCGTCGCCCGTGCCGTCGCGCCTCGAGTGCTTCCGCTGCGGCGACACGTCGCACGACCTGGCCCAGCTGCTGCGGGGGCACCGGCGCGAGCGGCGGGTGTTCCCGTCCGGGGCCTTCCTCTGGGCCTCCGGTGACCGGCGGGTCCTCTTCGACACCGGCTACGCCCCGCTGCCCTGGCGAGCCGGCCCGGCCGCGTGGGCCTACCGTCGCCTGCTCCCGCCCCGCGTCCCCGCCGGGGCCACCATCGGCGAGCAGGTCGACCCCGCCGCGGTCACGCACATCGTGCTCTCGCACCTCCACCCCGACCACCTCGGCGGGCTGGCCGCCTTCCCGCACGCGACCGTCGTGCTGAGCGAAGGGCTCCGGCGCACGCTCGCGGGGCCGCGGCTGCGCGACGGGGTGCTCCGGGGGCTGCTGCCGCCCTGGTGGCCGGACGCCCGCCTCCTCGTGGTCGGCGCCCCGGGCTCGCCGGCCGCGGCGTCCTTCTCGCCGGGCCCGCACGGGCTGCGCACCGTCGACCTCTTCGGCGACGGCGCCTACCGGCTGGTCGACCTGCCCGGGCACGCCCGCGGGCACCTCGGCGCCCTGGTGGAGGGGCGGGTGCTGCTGGCCGGCGACGCCGCCTGGGGCCGCGACCTGCTGGGCCAGGAGCGCCGGATGCGCCGCCTGCCCCGCGCCGTCAGCCACGACGCCGAGGCGCAGGAAGAGACGGCCGGGCAGCTGCTGGCCGTGGAGCGCGCCGGGGTGCGCCTCCTCTTCAGCCACGACGTGCACGCGACCGGCGTCGACCTGCTGGCCGACGCGTCGGGCACGTCGCCCGCCGACGCGGCGCACGACGACGACCGCGACGACGACGGGACGACACGATGAGGACACTGAAGATCGCCGGCTGGGGCACCTGGCTGCCCGAGCGCGTCGTGCGGTTCGGCGACCAGACGCGCCACCGCGTCGACGACGACGTCTCGCAGCTCGACATGCTCGCCGCGGCCTCGGAGCGGGCGCTCGCCCGGGCCGGCGTCGCGCCCGACGAGCTCGACGGCGTCATCGCGGCGGTCGCCGCCGGGGTCCAGCCGATCCCGTGCACGGCCGCGCTCGTCATGGAGCGCGTCGCGCCGGGCGCCCGGGCCGCCGCCTTCGACGTCGGCTCCACCTGCACGAGCTTCATCACGGCGCTCGACGTCGCCTCTCGCTACCTGGCCGACGGCGATCTCGAGCGGGTGCTCGTGGTGTCGGGCGACGTGGCGACGAGGTTCCTCGACCCCGACCAGCGCGAGAGCCACGAGCTCTTCTCCGACGCGGCCGCGGCGGTGGTGCTGACCCGCGGCGACGACCCGGGCCAGGGGGTGGTCGCGAGCCTGCAGCAGACCTGGCCCGAGCACGCCCACGACACCGAGCTGCGCGGCGGCCTCTCGCGCTACCCGGCGCGCGGCTACGCCGACGGCGACCCCGCCGACCACCTCTTCGACATGGACGGTCGTCGGGCCCTCCGCGGCATGCTCGACGTGCTGCCCGGCTTCTTCGACCGCTTCTGGCAGCGCTCGGGGCTCACCCCGGCCGACGTCGACCTCGTCGTGCCCCACCAGGCCAGCCGGGCCCTCGGCCTCGCGATGCGGCGGCTCGGCCTCCCGCCGGGCTCCTACGTCGACGCGGTCGCGGAGTACGGCAACATGGTCAGCGCCTCCGTGCCCTACACGCTGGCGCGGTGCCTCGACGACGGCCGCCTCGGCCGGGGCGACACGGTGCTGCTCTGCGGCACGGCCGCCGGCCTGACGGCCAACGCCCTCGCCCTGCGGTTGTAGGAGGCGCCTCCACGGCCCCGGGGCTCGCCCGCGACGGGGTCAGAACGGGTTCGTCACCGCGTCGACCACGGCCTCGATCACCTCGCCCACGACCTGCCTGACGCGGTGGGCGAGCTTGACCCGCCAGGGCGCCGAGCTCTCGAGGCTCCGTGCCGACGCGCGGCGGAGGACGCGGCGCGGGACCCTGCGGCGACACGGCTCGGCGTCGGCGTCGGCGTCGGCGCCCTCTGCCGCGCACTCGAGGCAGCGCGTGATCCCCGGCTCGTGCGACCCGGGGTGTCCCGTCCAGGCGTGGCCGCAGGCGTCGCAGCGGGCGGCGGCCAGGCGACGGCGGGCGGCCCGGCCGGAGGGGCTCGGCCCGGCCGGGGACTTCGACCAGGTCTCGGGGGCGGGGGAGGCGCCGCCTACTTCCACGACGGGATCCAGTAGTGCAGGCGGATCCACTCCCAGTCCATCTGCTGGGCCGTCCACATCGGGTACCACCAGACCGACACGGCGACGGCCAGCACGAGGAAGCCCGCCGTGATCGAGAGGCCCCGGCGGCGTCGGTCGAGGTCGTCGGTGCGACGCCCCAGCAGCAGCCCGATCACTGCGGCGAGGCCGAGCAGGAGGTAGGGCTCGAAGGCGATCGTGTAGAACTGGAACACCGTGCGGCCCGAGAACGCCAGCCACGGCAGGTAGCCCGCGGCGATGCCGACGAGGATGGCCCCGTGCCGCCACTCGCGGTGCCGCACCACCCGCCAGAGCAGGTAGAGGCAGGCCGCGACCGCGGCGTACCAGATCAGCGGGTTCGCGATCGAGGTGATCGCCTCGCCGCAGCGGGCGACGTCGCAGCCGGCCTGCCCGAGGTCGGTGCCCTGGTAGTACATGCTCGTCGGCCGGAGCATCAGCAGCCAGGTGAACGGGTTCGCCTGGTAGTCGTGCGGCGTCTGCAGCCCGACGTTGAAGGCGTAGACGCCGGCCTCGTAGTGCCAGAAGTTCTGCACGACGTCCGGCACCCAGGCCAGTGCGCCCGTCCAGCGCTCGCCGGTCTCCTGCACCCAGTCGCGGTAGTACCCGCCGCCGGTGACGAACCAGCCCGTCCAGCTCACCAGGTACGCCACGACGGCGATCGGCACCGTGAGCAGGAAGCTCACCGGCGCCTGCTTGAAGAGGGTGCCCGACAGCCAGAACTCGACGCCTGCCCGGCGACGGGCCAGCACGTCGACGACGACGGTGTAGACGGCGAACACGGCCAGGAAGTAGAGGCCGTTCCATTTGACGGCCGTCGCGAGGCCGCACATCAGCCCGGCGGTGACGAGCCAGGGGCGCGACCACAGGGCAGGGCCCCAGGCGGTGTCCCGACCGGCACCGCGCCTCCTCGCCAGCCAGGCCTCGAGACGACCGGCGCTCTGCCGCCGGTCGAGCAGGACGGCCCCGAAGGCCAGCAGGCCGAAGAGCATGACGAAGTTGTCGAGCAGCGAGACCCGCGACATCACGATCGCGTGGCCGTCGATCGCCATCAGGAAGCCGGCGATCGTGCCGACGAGCGTCGAGCGCAGCAGCACCGTGCCGATCACGGCGACGAGGGCGACGGCGAGCACGCCCGCGATCGCCGTGCTGATCCGCCAGCCGGCCGGGTCGCCGGGGCCGAGGGCGGCCATGCCGAGCGAGATGAGCCACTTGCCGAGCGGGGGGTGCGCGACGAAGGAGGGGCTGCTGAGGAACCCGTCGGCGCCGCCCGCCGCGAACGAGGCGTCGTAGTCGGTCGGCCACGAGCCCTCGTAGCCGAGCTCGTGGAGGGTCCAGGCGTCCTTGACGTAGTAGGTCTCGTCGAAGACGAGCGTGCCGGGCACCCCGAGGTGCCACAGGCGCAGGAGCGCCGCGAGCACGGTGACGCCGATCGGCCCGCCCCAGCGCCAGGCGCGGCGGCGGCCCGGGGTCGAGAGCAGTCGGCCCCACCAGGCGTCGAGGCGGGTGAGGCGCGGGGCGTGCGCCGGCGGCGGGGCGGTCGCGCTGGCCTCGCCGGCCGCGCCCAGGCCCGGCGTAGCGTTCTCGTCGGCCGCGCCCAGGCCCGGCGTCGAGCCCGGCGCGACGTCGTCGGGGCCGCGGGGAGGGGCGCCCTCGGTCTCGAGGAGCGCGTCGAACTCGCGCTCGCCCGGGGTCGTCATCGGGCCATCGTATTCGGCGCGTCGCCCGGCTCCGCCGCACCGGGGGAGAATGACCGGGTGATCGTTCTCGCCGCGACCCCCATCGGCAACCTCGGCGACGCCTCGACGCGTCTCGTCGAGGCCCTCCGCAACGCCGAGGTGATCGCCGCGGAGGACACCCGCACGGCCATCCACCTCATGCGCGCCCTCGGCGTCGAGAACCGCCCGCGGCTCATCGCCCTGCACGAGCACAACGAACGCGAGAAGGCGGGCGAGCTCGTGGAGCTGGCCCGCGCCTCCGACGTCCTCGTCCTGACCGACGCCGGGATGCCCGCCATCAGCGACCCCGGGTTCCCCCTCGTCGAGGCCGCCGCCGCGGCCGGTGTCACGGTCACTGCGCTGCCCGGACCCTCGGCGGTGCTGACAGCGCTGGCCGTCTCGGGCCTGCCGACCGACCGCTTCAGCTTCGAGGGCTTCCTGCCGCGCAAGCAGGGCGACCGGCTGCGGGTGCTCGGCGCCCTCGTCGACGAGCGCCGCACGATGGTGTTCTTCGAGTCGCCCCACCGCCTCGCCGACTCGCTCGGCGACGTCGCGACCGCCCTCGGCGGCGACCGCCGCGTCGTCGTCTGCCGCGAGCTGACGAAGATGCACGAGGAGGTGCGGCGCGGGTCGGCCGCCGACCTCGCCGCCTGGGCGGCCGACGGCGTGCGCGGCGAGATCTGCGTCGTCGTCGAGGGCGCCCCCGAGCGCGAGTTCGACCTCGCCGCCGGGCTCGCGCAGGTGCAGGCGCTCGTCGCCGACGGCGCCCGCCTCAAGGAGGCCTCCGCCGACGTGGCCGCCGCCACCGGCCTCTCCCGCCGCGACCTCTACCAGGCCGCCCTCGCCGCCCGGGCCCCCCGCCCCTCCTGAGGCAGCCCCGGGGGAGGCGCGGGCCGCGTCACGGGGGCGGTGGCCGCACCTAAGATGGTGGCCATGCCCGCCGGCGACTCCTTCTTCATCGCAACGCCCATCTTCTACGTCAACGACGTGCCGCACATCGGCCACGCCTACACCGAGGTCGCGGCCGACGTGCTCGCCCGCTGGCACCGCCAGCGCGGCGACGACACGTGGCTGCTGACCGGCACCGACGAGCACGGCCAGAAGATCCTGCGCACCGCGACCAGCCACGACGTCACCCCGCAGCAGTGGGCCGACAAGCTCGTCACCGAGTCCTGGAAGCCGCTGCTCGAGACCGTCGACATCAGCAACGACGACTTCATCCGCACCACCGACGCCCGTCACGAGGCGGGCGTGCAGAAGTTCCTGCAGAAGCTCTACGACGACGGCTTCATCTACCAGGGCGAGTTCGAGGGCTCCTACTGCGTCGGCTGCGAGGAGTACAAGCAGCCCGGCGACCTCGTCGAGGGCACCGGCCCGTTCGAGGGCGAGCAGGTCTGCGCCATCCACTCGAAGCCCGTCGAGCTGCTGAAGGAGAACAACTACTTCTTCCGCATGAGCGACTTCGAGCAGCGCCTGCTCGACCTCTACGAGCAGCAGCCCGACTTCGTGCAGCCCGAGACCGTGCGCAACGAGATCGTGCAGTTCGTGCGGCAGGGCCTCCGCGACCTCTCCATCTCGCGTCAGAGCTTCGACTGGGGCGTCAAGGTCCCGTGGGACGAGGAGCACGTCGTCTACGTCTGGTTCGACGCCCTCCTCAACTACGTCACGGCCATCGGCTACGGCGTCGACGACGAGCAGTTCCGGCGACGCTGGCCGGCCGTGCAGCTCGTCGGCAAGGACATCGCCCGCTTCCACGCCGTCATCTGGCCCGCCATGCTCATGGCCGCGGGCCTCCCGGTGCCGAAGGCGGTCTTCGGCCACGGCTGGCTGCTCGTCGGCGGCGAGAAGATGTCGAAGTCCAAGCTGACCGGCATCGCCCCGCAGCAGATCACCGACGTCTTCGGCGCGGACGCGTTCCGCTACTACTTCATGCGCGCCATCACGTTCGGCCAGGACGGCAACTTCAGCTGGGAGGACATCGCGGCCCGCTACCAGGCCGAGCTCGCGAACGGCTTCGGCAACCTGGCCTCCCGCGTCGTCGCGATGATCACCCGCTACTTCGACGGGGTCGTCCCCGTCGCCGGCGAGCTGACCGACGCGGACCTCGCGATCCGCGAGACCGAGCTGCGCGTGACGGCCGCGGCCGACGCCGCGATCGAGCGCTTCGCGATCAACGAGGCGCTGGCCTCGATCTGGGAGCTCGTCGACGCGCTCAACGGCTACATCACCGAGCAGGAGCCCTGGGCCCTCGCCAAGCACGACGACCAGCGCGAGCGCCTCGCGACGGTGCTGAGCACCGCCCTCCGCGGCCTCGGCACCCTGACCGTGCTGCTCTCGCCCTTCATCCCGACCGCGACGCACACGCTGTGGGAGTCCATCGGCCAGGGCACGCTGACCAGCCAGCCCGTCGACCGGGCCGCCGAGTGGTCGAGCGCACCGGCCGTCGTGCCGCTGGCCGCCGGGCTCTTCCCGCGCATCGAGCAGCCGGAGCCGGCGGCGTGAGCGACGCCGACCGCGACGCGGCCGCCCCCGAGGGCGACGCTCCCGCGCACGTCCGCCACCGCGCCTCCACCGAGTCCGGCGGGCAGACGCGCGACCTGACGTACCCGCCGAGCCCGCAGGCCCTCGTCGTGCCCGTGTACGACAACCACACGCACCTCGAGATCGCCGACGGCGAGAACTCGCTCGACTACCGCGAGCACCTCGACCGGGCGTCGAGCGTCGGCGTCCGCGGCGTCGTGCAGGTCGGCACCGACCTCGAGACGTCGCGCTGGTCGGCCGCGATCGCCGCCCGCGAGCCGCGCGTGCTCGCCGCCGTCGCGCTGCACCCCAACGAGGCGCCCGCCCTCGCCGCCCGCGGCGAGCTGGCCGACGCCCTCGCCGAGATCGACGAGCTCGCCTCGCGCCCCCGGGTGCGGGCGATCGGCGAGACCGGGCTCGACTTCTTCCGCACCGGCGAGGAGGGCCGCGACGCCCAGATCGAGTCGTTCGTCGCCCACGTCGAGATCGCGAAGAAGCACGGCCTGGCCCTGCAGATCCACGACCGCGACGCCCACGACGAGGTCGTCGACCTGCTGCTCGAGGTCGGCGCCCCCGACAAGACCGTCTTCCACTGCTTCAGCGGCGGCCCCGAGCTCGCGAGCATCCTCGCCGAGAACGGCTGGTACGCCTCCTTCGCCGGCACCGTCACGTTCAAGAACGCGCAGCCCCTCCGCGACGCGCTCGTGCAGCTGCCCCGCAGCCTCGTCATGGTCGAGACCGACGCCCCGTACCTCACGCCGACCCCCTTCCGCGGTCGGCCGAACGCTCCGTACCTCATCCCGCACACGCTGCGGTCGATGGCCGAGACGATCGGCACCGACGTCTCGATGCTCGCCGCCCAGATCTCGTCGAACACCGAGCTGGTCTACGGCTCGTGGACGGACGAGCCCGTGACGGTCGAGGGCTGATGTCGCGCTCGACCCTGCTGGGCCCCGCCGAGATCCGCGACCTCGCCGACCTGCTCGGCATCCAGCCGACGAAGAAGCTCGGCCAGAACTTCGTCCACGACGCCAACACGGTGCGGCGCATCGTCGCGGCCTCCGGCGTCTCGGCCGGCATGTCGGTCGTCGAGATCGGCCCGGGCCTCGGCTCGCTCACCCTCGGCCTGCTCGAGGCCGGGGCCGACGTCGTCGCCGTCGAGATCGACAAGCGCCTCGCCGAGCAGCTGCCGAAGACCGTCCAGCTGCTGCAGCCGGCGGCCGACCTGCGGGTGATCGTCGACGACGCCATGCGCGTCGTCGCACTGCCCTCCGAGCCGTCGCACCTCGTCGCGAACCTGCCCTACAACATCAGCGTGCCCGTGCTGCTGCACTTCCTCGAGCACTTCCCGTCGCTCGAGCGCGGGCTCGTCATGGTCCAGGCCGAGGTCGGCCTGCGCCTCGCCGCCGAGCCCGGCTCGAAGATCTACGGCGCCCCGAGCATCAAGGCGGCCTGGTACGGCGAGTTCTCGACGGCCGGCCAGGTCAGCCGCCAGGTGTTCTGGCCGGTGCCGAACGTCGACAGCATCCTCGTCGCGTTCGACCGGCGCGAGCCCCGCGGCACCGAACAGGAGCGCCTCGCCGTCTTCGAGCTGGTCGACGGCGCCTTCCAGCAGCGCCGCAAGATGCTCCGCCAGTCGCTCTCGGGCGTCTTCGGGTCGTCGGCGGCCGCCTCCGAGGCGCTGGTCGCCGCGGGCCTCGAGCCGACCGAGCGCGGCGAGCAGCTGACCGTCGACGACTTCCTCCGCATCGTGCGCGCGAGCGGACGTGGGGGAGGCGCCGCCCCGGTCGCCGAGGGCGCTCCCGAGGCAGACTGACCCCGTGAGCACCCACGACGACCCCCCGGCGCCCCGTCGCCGTGCGTCGTCGGGCAGCCGGTCCGCCGACGGCGCGGCCGCGTCCGCCGCTGCCGGAGCCGGAGGCGCGCCCTCGCGCGGCGTCAGCGGCCACGAGCAGACGATGAGCGACGCCCGCCTCGGCGCGGGCACCGGCCGCAGCGCCGAGCAGTGGTTCGCCCTCCTCGACGCGGCGGGCTCGACGACGCGGTCGCACACGCAGATCGCGCGCTGGCTGGTCGACGAGCACGAGGTGCCGGGCTGGTGGGCCCAGAGCATCACCGTGCGGTACGAGCAGGCCAGGGGGATGCGCCTCCCGGGTCAGCAGGCCGACGGCACGTTCTCGGTCTCGGTCAGCCGCAGCCTGCGGGGCGGCCAGCTCGAGCTGCTCGACCTCGCGGTCGAGCGCTTCGCCGCGTTCGCCGGGGGCGCGCCCGACTCGACGAGCCGCTCGGCGAAGCACCCCACGGCCCGCTGGCGGCTGCCGAGCGACGAGTCGCTGCTGCTCACCGTGGCGCCGCCGGTGGGCGGCAAGTGCTCCGTCAGCCTGACGCTCAGCCGGCTCCGCCTGCCCGAGCGGGTCGAACCCGTCAAGCAGGAGCTCACGAAGGCCTTCCGCGTCGTGAGCGACCGGCAGAACTGACTAGGTTGGGAGTCATGACGACCGTGGCCGCCCCGACCGTGGTCCACACGCGTGCCCCCGGCAAGATCAACGTCTTCCTGGCCGTCGGCGACCTGCAGAGCGACGGCTACCACGAGCTCGCGACCGCCTACCAGGCCGTCTCCCTCTACGAGGACGTCCGGGCGCGCCACTCCGACGACTTCACCGTGCGCGTCTCGGCGGGCCCGGGCGTCGACGTCTCGGGCGTGCCGACCGACGAGAGCAACCTCGCGATCAAGGCCGCCCGCCTGCTCGCGGCCACGACGGGCTGGGCCGGCGGGGTCGACCTCACCATCGACAAGGCCGTGCCGGTCGCCGGCGGCATGGGCGGAGGCTCCGCCGACGCGGCGGCGACGCTGCTCGCGTGCGACACCCTGTGGCAGACCGGCGTGGGCCGTGACGAGCTGCTGCGCCTCGCGGCCGAGCTCGGGGCCGACGTGCCGTTCGCCTTCGCCGGCGGCACCGCCGTCGGCACCGGCCGCGGCGACGAGCTGAGCCCCGCCCTCGCCAAGGGGCAGTTCCAGTGGGTGCTCGCCCTCGCCGCCTTCGGCCTCTCGACCCCCACCGTCTACCGCGAGCTCGACGAGCACCGCCGACGGCACCAGAGCGACATCGCGCCGGTGCGCCAGCCCGTCGTCGACGCCGGGGTGCTGCAGGCGCTGCGCGCCGGTGACGCCGGCATGCTCGCCGACAGCATGCACAACGACCTCCAGGCCCCCGCGCTGCACCTCGAGCCGGGCCTCTCCGCGGTGCTCGAGCTCGGCGAGAGCAACGGAGCGCTGGCCGGCATCGTCTCCGGCTCCGGGCCGACCGTGGCGTTCCTCACCGCCGACCTCGACAGCGCCCTCGAGCTGCAGATCGCGCTCAGCGCGGCACGGCTCACGGTGCTGCGGGCCACGGGGCCGGTGCACGGCGCCCGCGTCGTCGCCGACTGAGGCGGGTCCGAGAGCGACGCGGGCCGGTGCCGATCGTCCTCGCCTGACCGGGCCGGAACTGGCACCGCTCCGGGCGACTCGACCCGCGACTCCTCGACCCCGCCACCCCTCCACTCGCGACCCCTCGACCGCGATCCGAGAGAGATCCCTGCTCCCGGGCCCTGAGACCGGGCCGTCCTCGTCCCTCGCGGGCTGATCACTCTCGAATTCGGAGGGAGAGAGGAAGAGGGCGCCCGCCACCCACGGCGCCGGCCTCGGCTCAGCGCGTGTAGCGCAGCACGTTCGTGCGGGTCAGCGACCACTCCTCGTCGAGGGTGAACCCGACGCTGCCGAGCTCGTCGGTGACGCGGGGGCGCCAGTCCTGCTTGTCGCTCGTGATCAGCCAGACGACGTCGAGGTCGGCCGTGCGGTCGAGCACGTCGCCGAGGTCGTGCTGGGTCTCCCACAGGCCGTCGGTCTCGGCGCCGGGCGTCTCGAGGGTGAAGTCGGACATGCCCTCGAACGCGGCCGGGTAGGTGTCCTGGATGATGCGCGACGTGGCGTGCGGGTGACGCCGCACGGGCCCGAAGACGAGGCCCTCCGCGGTGCCGGCGGGCTCCTCCGCGCGCTCGCGGGCGACGAGGGCCGCGACCTGGTCCCAGGCGGCGGAGTCCTTGGCCTCGGGCTCGCGCTGCTCGAGCCAGCTGGGGGTCGTGAGCACCACGGCGACGAGCAGCACGAGGGCGATCACGCGTCGCCAGGGGATCGCGGCCACGGCCACCGCCATCGTCATGGCGACGGCCGGGGTGCCGAAGGTGAGGTACCGGGGCGAGTACAGCGGGTCGACGAGGAGCGAGACGCCGACGAGCCCGACCGTCGGCACGACGAGCCAGGGCAGCACGACCTCGGCGAACCCCCGGGCGGCCGGCACCAGGCGCAGCGCCAGCACGATGAGGGTCGACGCCATCGCGAGGATGGCGAACACGGCGAAGTTCTCGTTGCCGATGAACCACTGGGTCACGAGGACGCCGCGCAGGGTGTCGAAGTTCGGCCGCTCGATCCAGCTGACCTGCCCGTTCTGCCCCGAGATGAACCAGGCGAGCGGGAGGCACGCGAGGCCGGCGACGACGGCGCCGCCGAACCAGCCGACGAAGGCGCGACGCGACGAGCGCACCGAGTCGCGCACCACCCCGCCGAGCGCGGTCGCGGTGCGGAGCGGCCCCGTGGCCGACCCCGCGGCGGCGCCGGCCGGCACGACGACGACCGAGCCCGTGCGGGCCCACTCGTCGACGCGCCCCACCTGGTCGCGCTGGTCGCGGTGGTCGCGCACGACCCGGACGATCATCGTGACGGCGTGCCCGACGACGAGCAGCGCCAGGTAGAGGAAGAACGCGGCGGCGACGACCGCGAGCACCCCGTAGGCCACCCACCAGAGCGCCACCGAGCGGCGGGTGCGGGCCACGCCGTCCTCCGAGGTGCGGCGGGCGGCCACGACGAGCACGAGGGTCAGGGCGACGGCGAACATGGCCGACAGGGCGTACGAGCGGCCCTCGCCGCCCATCCAGGTGACGCGGGGCAGCAGGCAGAACAGCAGGCCGGCCACGACGGCGGTGCGGCGGTCCACGAGGATGCGCGTGAGGGCCACCGTGAAGCCGGCCGCGGCGCCCGTCGCGAGGGCGCTCGGCACGCGCAGCGACGTCGGCGAGTACGGGAAGACGTCGAACCACAGGTGCATGAACGCGTAGTACGTGGCGTGCACGAGGTCGACCGTGTGGATCATCGTCCAGAGCTGGCCCCAGGTGCGGGTGGCCGAGACGACCGTCGCGGCCTCGTCGTACCAGACCGAGGGCACCCAGAGGAAGGCACCCGACACCACGGTCGCGAGCAGGCCGATCAGGACGGCGTCGGCGTGACGGGCGTGCAGGAGGCGCGAGACGGCCCCGCGGGGGCGCCCGACCGGGCGGTCGGCGCGGCCGTCGGCGGTGGTCGGGGCCGTGCCGCCGGGGGTGCCGGTGGTCGGGGATACAGTGGGCGCGGCCGCGTCGCCCGCGGCTGGTCTCAGGAGGTCCGCCATGTCGTCACTGCCCCCTCTCGTGTCGTCTGTCAGGGTGTCCGCCGCGCGGGCCGCCGCCGGCCCCGAGGGGTCGGCCACCGCCCCGGAGGACGACGTGCGCTGGTCGCGCAGCGTCCGCCTGCCGGGCTTCGGTCTCGACGCCCAGGGCCGGCTGCGGGCAGCGCGGGTGCTGGTCGTGGGTGCCGGTGGGCTGGGCGCACCGGTCGTCCAATATCTCGCAGCCTCCGGTGTGGGGACGCTGGGAATGGTCGACGACGACGTCGTCGACCGCTCGAACCTACAGCGTCAGGTGCTCTTCTCGCCGAGCGACGTCGGCCGGCCGAAGGCCCGCGTGGCGGCCGAGCGCGTGCGTGCCGCGGCCCCCGAGGTCGAGGTCGTCGTGCACCCCGTGCGCCTCACGGCCGAGACCGCGTCGCTCCTCGACGGGTACGACCTCGTCGTCGACGGCAGCGACTCGTTCGACACCTGCTACCTCGTCGCCGACGCGGCCGCGGCCCGCGGGCTGCCCGTCGTCTGGGGCTCCGTCTCCCGCTTCGACGGCCAGGTCTCCGTCTTCTGGGACGCCGCCCCCGACGGCCGGGCCGTCGACTACCGCGACCTGCACCCGGCGCCGCCCGCCTCCGGCTGGGACGAGTCCTGCGCCGACGTCGGCGTCCTCGGCCCGCTCTGCGGCACCGTGGGCGGCGTCATGGCCTCCGAGGCGGTCAAGCTGCTGACGGGCGTCGGCGAGCCCCTCCTCGGCCGCGTGGTCACCCTCGACGCCCTCGGCGGCTCGTGGCGCGAGAGCCGGCTGCGGCGGGCTCCGCACCGGGCGGCCGAGCGGGAGCGCGCGGCCGCGGCCCGGCGGCAGGCCGAGCCCGAGGAGTCGCGGGTCGAGCCGAGCGCGTCGGCGGGCCCGGTCGTGACCACCGCCTCCCCGGCTGCTCCTGCCGCCCCCGCGGAGGCCCGGGCCGTCGGGCCCGACGTGAGCGCCGACGACCTCGCCGAGCTGCTCACCGCGCGGGAGGAGGGCGTGGCCGAGTTCACCCTGCTCGACGTGCGGGAGCCCGACGAGCACGCCTTCGCGCACCTGCCGGGCGACGTGACGGCGCCCGGCCTCGGCGTGCGGACACGGCAGCGGCCCGAGCTCGACCCCGCCGTGCCCGTGATCGTCTACTGCGCGCGGGGGCCCCGGGCACGGGCGGCCGCCGACCTGCTCGCCGGGGAGGGCTTCGACGTCGCCGTGCTCGACGGCGGCATGCTCGGCTGGCAGCTGCGCGCCGACGCCGGGGCGCGCCGCTGACGCAGCCCGTCCCCGGCCCGTCGGCGAGGCACCGCGTCCTCGCCCGCAGCTGACGCACCACGTCCCCGCCCGCTGACCGGTGGGCGACACTGCTTCTCACATTTGAGAGTCATCTGGTCAGAACGAGGGTCGGGACCCCGGCCCTGCGGCGCCGGCGACCGAGATGCTCTCGTTCTGCGCAGCCGCGCGCTCGACTCAGCCGCCGGCGAACGGCGGCATGACGTCGACCACGTCGCCGTCCGCCACGAGCTGCTCGCGGTCGCGGGTCGTGAGCCCGTCGACGAGGAACGAGCAGCGCAGCAGCACGTCGCGCCAGTCGGCGGCCGACGTTCCCTCGACGGGCCGCACCTCGGCGAGCAGCCGCCCGACCGTGGCGCGCTCGTCGTCGGGCAGCTCGACGACTTGCTCGTCGAGGCCGACGGCCGCGCGGGCCGCCGCGAAGAACCTCAGGGTCGCTCGGGTCACGTCAGCCTCCGATGGCGCTCATCGACCGCGCGGGCTGCACGAAGTCGGGTCGGTCGATGCCGTGCGACGCGGGCTTGGTCCACATCGCCCCGCGCCAGAGGTCGGCGAGCTCGCGGTCGTCGGCGCCCGCCCGCATCGGGTCGCGGAGCCCGGTCTCGGCGTCGCCGAAGAGGCAGCTCCGCACGCCGCCCTCCGCGGTGAGCCGGGTCCGACGGCAGTCGCCGCAGAACGGGTCGCTGACGGAGGCGATGATGCCGACGGTGCCGGCGAGCCCGGCGTCGGCGCCGTGGCCCACGACGTCGAAGCGCTCGGCCGGTGCACCGTCGCGCGGCGCGGCGTGGGGGCTCAGCACGAAGCGCTCGGCGAGCCGCGTGCGGATGTCGAGGGAGGTGACGAAGGAGGCGCGGTCCCAGGTGTGGTCGGCGTCGAGGGGCATCTGCTCGATGAACCGCAGCTCGTGGCCGCCGGCGAGCGCCCACGCCAGCAGGTCGGCGGCCTCGTGGTCGTTGACGCCCGGCAGCAGCACCGCGTTGATCTTGACCGGGGTGAGGCCCGCCGCGGCCGCGGCGTCGACGCCCGCGAGCACCTTGTCGAGGAAGGGGCGTCGGGTCAGCTGCGTGAAGGTCTGGGCGTGCAGCGAGTCGAGCGAGACGTTGACCCGGTCGAGGCCCGCGTCGCGGAGCGCCTGGGCCCGCTGCGCCAGGCCGATCGCGTTCGTCGTGAGCGACACGTCGGGCCGGGGCTCGAGCGCCGCGACGCGACGGACGATGTCGACGAGGTCGGCCCGCAGCAGCGGTTCGCCGCCGGTGAAGCGCACCTGCCGCACGCCGAGGTCGCGCACGCCGATCGCGACGAGGCGCACGATCTCGTCGGCGCTGAGCGCCTGGTCCTTCGGCAGCCAGGGCAGCCCCTCGGCCGGCATGCAGTAGGTGCAGCGCAGGTTGCACTTGTCGGTCAGCGACACCCGGAGGTCGCTGGCGACGCGCCCGAAGCGGTCGAGCAGGCCGGGGGCCCGGTCGGCGGAGGGGCGCGCGGGGAGGCCGGCGTCGGCGCTGCCGGCTCCGACCTCGCCGGTGCGCCGGGGGAGGGCGGGCAACCCGAGCGAGACCGTCATGCGACGACTGTAGGCGAACCACGCGGACGCCGCAGGCCGGAGGCGCGGTGACGGCGCTGAGCACGGGCCCGGTCGCGCTCCCGCCGGCTCGGCGCGGGGGCGTCGGCGGGTCGCCGTCGTCGCGGGTGCGGGCGTGGTGCGGGCGTGGTGCAGGGCCTCGGCGGTGCGGCGGGTCGCCGGCCTCGACGACGGGCGAGCGCCGGCCCGCCGGGGAGGACGGCGACCCGCCGCAGCGAGCAGCGGCCGCCGGTCAGCGGATCGTGACGAGGCCCGGGTCGACCGTCACCGTCACCGGAGCGCCCGCGCGCAGGACGGCGGGGTCGGCGTCGCCGAGGGGCACCTCCGCGGTGGCCAGGTGACCGCCCCGGTCGGTGGCCACCAGCACGGCCAGCCGCGAGAGACGCTGCTCGGTGCGGACGACGCGGGCGGCGAGGGCGGCGGGCACCGCGCCTCCTGCAGGGAGGTCGCTCAGGGCGGACACCCGGCCCGCCGCTCCGCGGTCGGGGGCGGAGAGCGTCAGCGCCTCGGCCGGGAAGGCGACCCGAGGCGGCCCCGCCGAGGCTCGGGGGCGCGTCGAGGTCAGCCGGAGCCCGCCCGGCAGCTCGGCGGTCAGCGTGCCCGGCCCCTCGTGCACGGCCTCCGGCGCCCACACCGTGGCCCCGGTCAGCGACGCGACGTACGGAGTGTGCGGGTCGAGCAGCGCGGCGGTCGGGCGGCCGTGCTGAACGGCCGCTCCCCGCTCGAGAACGACCACGCGGCGCGCCAGGGCCACCGCGTCGACCGGGTCGTGGGTCACCAGCACCGTCGGCACGGCGACCCCGTGCAGCAGCTCGGCGAGGGCCGCCCGGAGCTCGGCCCGCGCCCCGGCGTCGAGTGCGGCGAGCGGCTCGTCGAGCAGCAGGAGTCGCGGGTCGGCCGCCAGCGCCCGCGCCACCGCCACGCGCTGGGACTGGCCGCCCGACAGCTCGCCGGGGCGACGCCCGGCCTCGTCGGCGAGCCCCACGCGGGCGAGCTCGTCGCGGGCGCGGGCCCGGGCCCCGGTCGCCGGCACGCCCCGGGCGCGGAGGCCGAAGGCGACGTTCTCGAGGGCGGTGAGGTGCGGGAAGAGGCGGTAGTCCTGGAAGACGGTGCCGACGTCGCGGTCGCGGGCGGGGACGGTGCGCAGAGCCGGGCGCTGCGCCGCCGGGCCCTGCGTCGCCGGGCGCTGCGCCGCCGGGCCGCCCGCCGACGCACCGCCCTCGAGCGCCCGCCCGTCGAGCACGACCTCCGACCCGTCGGCCGGCAGCAGCCCCGCGAGCGCGGCGAGCACGGTCGACTTGCCGGCGCCGTTGGGCCCGAGCAGGGCGACCACCTCGCCGGGCGCGACGTCGAGGTCGAGGGCGAGCCGGAACGCCCCGCGCGCGACGCGCAGCCGCGCCGAGAGCCCGGCCCCGGCCGCGCCCCCGCTCACCGCGCCCCCGTCGTCAGCCACCGGTCACGCAGCAGCAGCAGCACCCCGACGCCGACCGCGAGCAGCAGCAGCGAGATCGCGACGGCGCTCTCGGGGTCGCTCTGCTGGGCGAGGTAGACGCTCGTCGGGAGGGTCTGGGTGCGCCCGGGGAAGGTGCCGGCGAAGGTGATCGTCGCGCCGAACTCGCCGAGGGCGCGGGCGAAGCAGAGCACGGCGCCCGCCGCGACGCCCGGCGCCACGAGCGGCACCGTCACGCGCCGGAAGGCGTACCAGCGCGACGCGCCGAGCGACGCGGCGGCGGCCTCGAGCCCGCGGTCGACCCCGCGGAGGGCCCCCTCGACGCTCAGCACGAGGAAGGGCATCGCGACGAACGTCTGCGCGATCACGACGGCGCCCAGGGTGAACGGCACGGTGACGCCGAAGGCGGCGTCGAGCGGGCGCCCGATCAGCCCCTGGCGCCCGAGCAGGTAGAGCAGCGCGACGCCGCCGACCACGGGCGGCAGCACGAGCGGCACGGTCACGACGGCGCGCAGCAGGCGCCGCCACGGCGCCGCCCAGCCGTCGCTCGTCGTCAGCAGCCAGGCCAGCGGCACGCCCAGCACCAGGCTGAGGGCGGTGGCCAGCAGGGCGCTGGTCAGCGAGACCCGCAGGGCGTCGAGCACGCCGTCGCTGAGGAGGCGCGGTGCCAGCGTCGCCCACGGCGCCCGCACCAGCAGGGCGACGGCGGGCAGCACGAGCAGTGCGAGGCCGACGAGCGCGGGCACGAGCACGAGCACCGGGAGGCGCCGGTCACGGGCCCCGCGCCGCGTCGCGACCCCGCCGTGCCCCGCCCCGGCGGCCGGCCCTGCCCCGGCGCCGGCCCCTGGGGCCGCCCCGGCCTCAGCCGACCCGGAAGCCGGCATCGGCGAGCGCGTCCTGCCCGGGGTCGGAGAGCACGTACGCGAGGAAGGCGTCGGCGACGGTCGGGTCGGGGGCGTCACGGAGGCGCGCCCCGAGGTACGCGGTCGTCGGGGCGTCGGCGCCGCCGACCTCGACGCCCTGCACGCGGTCGCCGGCGGCCGCGACGTCGGTCTCGTAGACGAGCGCGGCGTCGACCTCGCCCAGCTCGACCTTCGTCAGCGCGCTCTTCACGTCGGGCTCGAGGGTGGCGGGCTCGACGTCGACGCCCTCGGCGTCGAGCAGCTCGCGGGCGAGGGCGCCGCACGGCACCTCGACGGCGCAGAGCGCGACCGAGACGTCGGGGTCGGCGAGGTCGGCGAGGGAGTCGACGTCGCCCGGGTCGCCGACCGGCACGGCGATCTCGAGGGCGTTCCGCGCGAACGTGGTCGGCTCGCCCTCGACCAGCCCGGCGTCGACGACGGTCTGCATCGTGGCGCTGCTCGCGCTGAGGAAGGCGTCGACCGGCGAGCCGGAGACGATCTGCTGCGCGAGCGCCGAGCTGCCGCCGTAGCTCACCGTCACGGTCGTGCCGGGGTTCGCCGCCTCGAACTCGGCGGCGAGGCGGTCGACGGTCTCGGTCAGCGAGGCCGCGGCGAGCACGGTCACCTCGCCCGACAGCGCGGGCGTCGCCCGGCCCGGGGCGGTCGTGCCCGCGGTCGTGTCGTCGCCCGCACCGGCGTCGCCGGCGGAGCAGCCCGCCGCGGCGACCAGCACGCCCAGCCCGACGAGGGCGGTGACGAGGAGGCGCGGTGCGCGTGTCCGTGTCGGCATGCGACGATCCTAGGCCGAGGCCCCCGGCGGCCCCGACGCTCCGGTCGACCTCGCCGACCCGGCGACGCCGCCGCCGGCGTTCCCCCCGGGGCCCCCGCCGGCGCTCCCGCCCGCGAGGGCCGCACGCCCGCCCCGGCCCCGCGGCCAGCGCGGGTGGCGCAGGCGCCGGCCCCCCGCCTCCGCCAGGTCCGCCAGCCGGTCGAGCCACCCGGCCCCGGCCCGGAGGATCGTGCCGAGGAGGATGACCAGCACCGCCGCCGCGAGCGACGACCGCTGGAGGGCCTGGCCCGGCTCGAGCTGCCGCACGAGCAGCGCGAGCGGGATCGCCAGCCACTCCCCCCGCCCGGTCATGGCGACGAACGGCACGAGCAGCAGCGCGTACCAGGGGTAGCGGGGGCTGACGGCGACGAGGGTCACGCCGATCATCACCAGCTGGCCGAGCCACGGGTCGCCGGGCGGGGTCCTCACCCACACGACGACGCCCGTGACGAGCAGCACGAGCGCGACCACCGGCGTCGCGACGGAGTCGGGCAGGTAGGCCGAGGCGAAGACGAAGCGCGAGCCGTCCTCGTAGCCCTCCTCGGTGAGGTAGCCGGGCAGGTAGCCGAGCACGCCGATGCCCGTCGACACGACGTAGGGCACGTAGAGCACGGCGAAGGTGACGATCGAGGCGACGATCACCCGCACCGGCTGACGGCGCAGCAGGGCGGGCGCGGCGATGACCGGGATGAGCTTCGTCGCGATCGCGGCGCCCAGCGCGACGCCGCCGCGCCAGCCCGCGCCGCGGGCGACGAACAGCGAGGCGACGACGACGAGCACGGCGCCGAGCAGGTCGACGTGCGAGTTCGTGACGCCCTCGCCGAGCACGAGCGGGCACCAGCCCCAGAGCGCCGCCCACCGCGGGTCGAGCCCGCGGCGCCGCAGGGCGACGAGCAGGGCGGCCGTCGTGCCGAGCACGAGCAGCGCCCCGGCGAGCTGGAAGGGCAGGAACTCCACGTCGGCGGGCACCACCGAGCGCACCGCCCAGAACCACAGCTCGGCGGTCGGCGGGTAGATCGTCGGCACCTCGGGGCGGTTGATCGCCGTGCAGACCACGTCGCCGGTCTCGGTGTCGTAGGCGCGGTGGATCTGGCGGTCGGGCTGGCTGCAGCGCTGGCCGATCGTGCCGTCGTCGCGGGTGAAGTCGGCGGCGGGCGGGAAGATCCAGTCGGGCCGCAGGTCGCGCAGCTCGCCGGAGTCGGGCGTGTACGTGTACGGCGAGGTGCCGGCGCCCTGCACGATGCCGTCCCAGGCGTAGCGGGCCGGGTCGGTGCTGGTGTTGGGCGGGCCCACGAGGGCGGCGCCGCCGAGAAGCGCGGTGCCGGCCAGCACGAGGGCGGTGACGGCCCGCAGGGGCACCCGTCGCAGCAGCACGACGGCGAGCGCGAAGAGGGCCCAGCACGCGGCCGTCCAGAGCACGTAGGAGTCGCGGAGGTCCTTCTCGAGGAACCCCAGCTCCAGCACGCCCCAGGCCACGGTCGCCGCCAATCCGGTGACGGCCACGGCCGCGAATAGAGTACGCACGCGACCAGTCTGGACGACACCGCCCTGGGAGGTCGTTCCCGCACCTCGCAGAGACGGCCCCCATGAGACGACTGCTCGACACGCTCCGCACGGCGGCCTCCTCGCCGACGCGCACGGCCCGCACCGCGACGGTGCTCGGGCGGCTGCTCGGGCTGGCCTTCGTCGTCTGCCTGCTGACCGGCCTCTACAGCCACTTCCTCCAGGAGCCCGCCGCCTGGATGCGCTTCCCGACCTCGCCCGTGTGGCTCTACCAGGTGAGCCAGGGCGTGCACATCACGGCCGGCATCGCGTGCGTCCCGCTGCTGCTCGGCAAGCTGTACGCGGTCTTCCCGCAGCTGTTCCAGACGCCGCTGGTGCGGCACCCGGTGCAGCTGCTCGAGCGCGCCTCCATCGCCCTCTTCGTCGCGAGCTCGATCCTCCAGCTCGTCACCGGGCTGCTCAACACGTACCAGTGGTACCCGTGGCCGTTCCCGTTCAAGCAGGTGCACTTCGCCCTGTCGTTCGTGATCATCGGGTCGCTCGCGGTGCACATCGCGGTGAAGCTGCCGCTCATCACGCGCTACTGGCGGGCCCGCGACAGCTACGACGCCGAGGGCCGGTTCGTCGAGCCGTCGCGCGAGCTCGACCCGGCCCGCGCCGAGTTCACCGCGGCCCGCGAGCTGCGCGCCCGGCAGGCGGCCCCGGAGCCGCGACGCGGGCAGGCCGCAGCCGCCCCCCAGCCGACCGGCCTGGTCGGGCGCGTGACCCGCTGGATCGACGGCGCGCGCGACGAGCGCGACGTGCCCCGCGCCTCCGTCGTCTCCCGCCGGGCCTTCTTCACCGGCGTCGGCGTCGCCACCGGCGGGGCCGTGGTGCTGACCGCCGGGCAGTCGTTCGCCGCGCTCGCTCCGCTCAACGCCTTCGGGCCGCGGCAGGCGGGCCTCGGCCCGAACGACCTGCCGATCAACCGCACGGCCGCGGCGGCTCGGGTGCTCGAGACCGCGATGGACCCGGCCTGGCGCCTCACCGTCGCGAACGGCGACCGCGAGCTGTCGTTCAGCGCCGCCGACCTCGAGGCGATGCGGCAGGGCGACGAGCGCCTGCCGATCGCCTGCGTCGAGGGCTGGAGCCAGACGGCGGCCTGGCGCGGCGTGCGCCTCGTCGACCTGATGGGCGCCGTCGGCGCCCCGGGCGACGCCCGCCTGAAGTTCACGAGCCTCGAGGAGAAGGGCGGGTACCGCATCATGCTGATGGGCCCCGAGTACGCCACCGACCCGACCACGCTGGTCGCCCTCGAGCTGAACGGGAGCCGCCTCGACATCGAGCACGGCTACCCGGCCCGCGTGATCGCCCCCGGTCGCCCCGGCGTGCTGCAGACCAAGTGGCTCAGCCGGATCGAGGTCGTCCGATGACCGCCTCGAGCGCGGCCCCGAGCGTGCCTGCCTCGACCGGGCGGGGCGTCCGCGTCGCGCGGGCCGTGCTGCTCGTCGTCGGCGTCGCCCTGATCGGCCTCGGCGGATACGTGCTCACCGACACGGTGGCCCCGACCCGCTACGGCGGGCTGCTCGTGTGGCTGATCGGCTCGGTGATCGTCCACGACGCCGTGCTCGCGCCGCTCGTCGTCGGCGTCTCGCTCGTCGTGCGCCGTGCCGGTCGCCGCGTGCGCCCGGCCGTGCTGGCGATCGTCCAGACGACCGTCATCGTCGGGGCCGTGCTGTCGATCGTCGTCGTGCCCGAGATCATCGCGAAGGCGAAGGGCACCAAGAACGACACGGTGCTGCCGTTCGACTACGGCGCGCGGCTGGGGCTGCTCTGGCTCGTGCTCGCCCTGCTCGCCGCGGCGACGATCGCCGTCTACCTCGCGGCGACCAGGCGACAGAACGTCCGGCCCGAGGCCGACCAGGTCTGAGCCACCCGCAGGCCCGCGGCGGCGGCGTGACGCCCGAGGGCCTCACGGCCGACCTCGGCCCACGGGAAGGTCGCGCTCGCGCGGCCCTGCTCGTCGACGACCTGGGCGTCGTACACGACGTCGGCGCGCGCGTCGGGAGCGGTCTCGACGACCACCGAGCCGTCGGTCGACAGCACCGAGGAGGCGCGGCGCACGAGCGCGGTCGGGTCGCCCCCGATGCCGATGTTGCCGTCGAGCAGCAGGGCGACGTGCCACGACCCCTCGCCGGGCAGGCCCGCGTCGAAGACGGAGCCGGCGACGACGGGCAGGCCCGCGTCGACGGCCATCGCGACGGCGGTGACGGAGACGTCGACCCCGAGGGCGTCGAGGCCGCGGTCGACGGCGGCGCGCACCATCCGGGCGGGGCCGCAGCCGATGTCGAGCACCGAGCGCGCGTCGTCGATCGTGGTGAGGTCGGCCGCGTCGGCGTCGGCGCTCCAGCGGGCGACGTCGAAGGCGGCCTGGGCGGTGCCCCGCGCGGCGTCGCCGGGGCGACCGCCTCGCTCGCGGGTGCTGCCGGGGGAGCGGACGAGCTGCAGCAGCCCCTCGCGGCGGAGGGCGCGGGCGTAGGGCTCCGCGCCTCCTGAGCCGAAGGTGGGGCGGGGGTCGGAGGCGATGGTCACGAGCGGGGCTCCTCGAAGCGGTGCAGCAGGCGGGCGAAGCGGGTCTCGGGGCCGGCGGCGGCGGCCAGGCGCGCGTCGTCGATCGTGTCGACGTCGGCGAGCTCGGGCAGGGTGCGCACGCGCAGGCCGGCCTCGGCGAGGCGACGCAGCTGGTGCTCACCGGTGTCGGCGCGCGACATCGGGACGCCGCGGAGCAGGTCGCCGGTCGGGCGGGCGAGGCCGAGGGCCCAGAAGCCGCCGTCGTTGGCGGGGCCGAACCAGGCGTCGACCTCGTCGCCGGGGCCGTCGCGCCACGAGTCGAGCACGGGCGCGAGGTCGGCGGCGGTCATCTGCGGCGTGTCCATGCCGACGAGCACGGTCGGGCCGTCGACGGCGTCGAAGAGCGCCCCGAGTCGTTCGTCGAGGTCGCCGCTGGTCTGGGGGATCACATCGAGGTCTTCGGAGCCGGGCGGCGTCCGGTTGCCGTCGAAGAGCAGGACGCGTCGCGTGGCGGGCAGCGCGCGGAGCACGTCGAGGGTGTCCTGGATCGCGGCGGCGGCCAGCTCGGCGGCCTGCTCGAGGCTCAGGGGCGGGTGGAGGCGCGTCTTGACCCGGCCGGGGACGGTCTCCTTGCAGATCAGCACGAGGGTGGTCACCGGCCCACCTCCCGCAGCAGTCGCGACATGTCCTTCACGGCGACCCAGGTGCCGCGGATCGTGCCCGTGACCTTGCTGCGGCCGACCCGCGGGGCGTACGGGGCGTCGAGCTCGACGATGCGCCAGCCGGCCTGCGAGCCGCGCAGCACCATCTCGAGCGGGTAGCCGCTGCGGCGGTCGACGAGGCCGAGGCCGAGGAGGCCCTCGCGGGAGGCGACGCGCATCGGCCCGAGGTCGTGCAGGGCGACGCCGGAGGCGCGGCGCATCAGGCGGGCGAGCACCAGGTTCGCGATGCGGGCGTGCAGCGGCCAGGCGCCGCGGGTGGTCGGGCGGCGTCGACCGAGCACCAGCTCGGCGTCGCCGGCGAGGACGGGGGCGGCGAGGGCGACCAGGTCGCCCGGGTCCATCGAGGCGTCCGCGTCGCAGAAGGCGACCCACGGGGCGGTGGCGGCCTCGAGGCCGGCGTGGGCGGCCGCGCCGAAGCCGCGCCGCGACTCCTCGACGACGAGGGCGCCGTGCTCGCGGGCGACCGCGGCGGAGCGGTCGGTCGAGCCGTTGTCGACGACGATGGCGCGCCAGCCCTCGGGGATGCGCGTGAGCACCCAGGGCAGCGCTCCCTCCTCGTCGAGGCAGGGCAGCACGACGTCGACCAGGGGAGAGCTCATCCTCCCGACTGTAGAGAGCCCGCCTTGGGAACGACCGGTGCCGCCCCGGACTGGGGCGGCGCTGTCCGCACAGCGCGGCCCCGGGCCGTGGAGCCGCCCGGCCGAACCACTGCGGCGGGCCGCCGCGCCACCGGGCCGCCGCGCTCGCGCCCCGCCGCCCCGCCGGCGCCGCGCGACGCGGCCGGGGTCAGCGCGCGACGGCCGCCCGCAGGGGCGCGGTCGCGAACTCGCGCATCCCCTCCTCGAACGACACGCTCGGGCTCCAGCCGAGCTCGGCGCGCAGCCGCTCGGACGACGCCGTGACGTGGCGCACGTCGCCCGCGCGGTACTGCCCGGTGACGACCGGGGCGGGGCCGCCGGCCTCGCGGGCCAGCGCCTCCGCCATCTCGCCGATGGTGTGCACGGTGCCGCTGCCGACGTTGAAGGCCCGGGAGGTCTCGCCCTCCTGCTCGGCCGTCCAGTCGAGCGCCGCGAGGTTCGCCGAGGCGACGTCGCGCACGTGCACGAAGTCGCGGCGCTGGGCGCCGTCCTCGTAGACGCGCGGCGCCTCGCCCCGCTCGAGCGACGAGCGGAAGAGCGACGCGACGCCCGCGTACGGCGTGTTCTGCGGCATGCCCGGCCCGTAGACGTTGTGGTAGCGCAAGGCCGCCGCCCGCCCGCCGGTGCTGCGGGCCCACGAGGTGGCGAGGTGCTCCTGCGTCAGCTTCGTGATGGCGTAGACGTTCCGTGGGTCGAGCGGCGCCTCCTCCGAGATGAGCTGCGGCTGCAGCAGCTCGCCGTGCTCGTCGCGCGGGTCGAAGACGCCCGCGTCGAGGTCGGCGACGCGGCGGGGCGCCGGGCGCTCCGTCTCGCCGGTCGACGTGCGGTAGCTGCCCTCGCCGTAGACGACCATCGACGAGGCGACGACGAGGCGGCCGACGCCGGCCCTGTCCATCGCCGCGAGCAGCACGGCCGTGCCGTGCTCGTTGCTGTCGACGTAGTCGGGGGCGTCCTGGAAGTCGACGCCGAGCCCCACCTTCGCGGCCTGGTGGCAGACGGCGTCGACCCCGACGAGCGCGGCGTCGACGGCGGCGGCGTCGCGCACGTCGGCGCGCACGAACTCGACGCGCGGGTCGAGCGACGGGGGCCCGCCGTGCACGTCGGGGCGCAGCGAGTCGAGCACGCGCACCGTCCAGCCCCGGTCGAGCGCCTGCGCCACGATCGCCGAGCCGATGAAGCCGGCCCCGCCCGTGACGAGCAGCCGGCCGGGCGCCGGCGCGTCGCGGGTCGCGTCGCTCACGACCGCGCCGCCGCGACGGGGCGTGCGAGCACCTCGGCCACGGCCGCCGCCGGGATCAGCTCGCGCGGCTCGTAGTCGGCGGGCAGCGCCGCGACGATCGACTCGATGGCGGCGACGATGCGGGGCTGGGCCGCGGCGAGGCGCTCCATCACGAGGCCGTGGCTGACGGCGTCGTCGTCGGTGCCCTCCTCCGGCGCGAGGCCGGCGTCGCTGTCGGTGACGAACGAGAGGTTGACGGCGCCCATGCCGAGCTCCATCGTCAGCGGCACCTCCGGGTACATCGTCATGTTGATCGTGTGGGCGCCCGCGGCGCGGAACCAGAGCGACTCCGCCCGCGTCGAGAAGCGCGGGCCCTGGATGACGACGCAGGTGCCGGTCGCGGCGAACGGCTCGCCCTGCTGCTCGAGGGCGGCGACGGCGGCGGCGCGCAGCACCGGGTCGAACGGGTCGGCGGCGACGAGGTGCTGCACCGAGCCCGCGACGTCGAAGAACGTGTCGGGGCGGCCCCAGGTGCGGTCGATGAACTGGTCGGTGACGACCATCGTGCCCGGCGGGTACTCGGGGCTGACCCCGCCCACGGCCGACGACGAGACGACGGCCTTCGCGCCGAGCGACGCGAGCGCCCAGACGTTCGCGCGGAAGTCGATGCGGTGCGGCGGCACCGAGTGCCCCTTGCCGTGCCGCGTGAGGAAGGCGACGGTCTTGCCGCCGAGCTGCCCGACCGTGACCTCGCTCGAGGTGGGCCCGTAGGGCGTCTCGACGACGTGGCTCGTGGCCGTGCCGGGGGCGAACAGCGAGTAGAGGCCCGAGCCGCCGATCACGGCGACGTCGACGCGGGGCAGGCCCGCGGCGTCGGGCGCGGCGGAGCCGGCGGGGGAGGGGGAGGTCGAGGAGTCGCGGTGCGCGTCGGTCGTGTCGGTCACGCTCGCTACGCTACTGGCGACCACCGCGAGAGGAGCCGAGTGCGCACCGTCGAGCAGCACCGTCACGACGTCGAGGCCCTGGTGAGGGACGCCCTCGCCGAGCGTTCCCCCGAGGTCCTCCGCGTCGATCCCGCCCTCCTCGCGGCGGAGCCCGAGCGCTACCGCCGCCGGGTGCTCGCCGCGCCCCTCGCCGCGCCGATCGACCTCCCGCCGTTCGCCAACTCGCAGATGGACGGCTTCGCCGTGGGCGCCGCCGACCTGGGGGGCGCGGGTCCGGTCGACCTCGTCGTCGTCGAGCCGATCCCCGCGGGGCGGACGGGCCCGCGACTCCTACCCGGCACGGCCGCGCCGATCATGACGGGGGCTCCCGTGCCCGAGGGCGCCGTCGCGGTGGTGCCCGTCGAGCGGGCCCTGCCCGCGGCCTTCCCCGAGCCCGGCACGGCGGCCCGGGTCGTGCTGCCCGGAGACGTCGCCCCCGGCACGTTCGTGCGGCCGGCGGGCAGCGACGTGGCCGCGGGCACCGTGCTGGTCGAGGCGGGCACGGTGCTGACGCCCGCCCGCTGGGGGGTCGTCGCCGCCGCGGGCCTCGCCACGGTCGAGGTGCTTCGCCGCCCGCGGGTGCTGCTCGTCTCGACGGGGGAAGAGCTCGCCGAGCCCGGCTCGGTGCTCGCGCCGGGCACGATCCACGACGCGAACGGCGCGAGCCTCGCCGCGGCCCTCGGCGACGTCGGCGTCGACGTGCGGGTGCGCCGCGTCTCCGACGACGCCCGCGCGCTGCTCGACGTGGTCGCCGCCGCGGCCGACGACGTCGACCTCGTGGTCACCACCGGCGGGGTGAGCGCCGGGGCGTACGAGGTCGTGCGCGACGCCTTCGAGGCCGCCGGCGTCGTCTTCTCGTCGGTCGCGATGCAGCCGGGCGGGCCGCAGGGCCTCGGGCACCTCCGGCTCGACGGCCGGGCGGCCGCCCTGCCGATCGTCTGCTTCCCCGGCAACCCGGTGAGCGCGCTGGTGTCGTTCGAGGCGTTCCTCCGCCCGGTGCTGCAGGCCGAGACGGCGGCGGGCACCCCGCGTCGGGCGTGGTCGGCCCCGATGGCCGAGGCGGCCGAGTCGCCCGTCGGCAAGCACCAGCTGCGCCGGGGGCGGCTCGACGACGACGGCCGGGTCCGGTTCGTCGGCGGCCCGGGCTCGCACCTGCTCTCGGCCCACGCGGCCGCCTCGCTCCTGGTCCACCTGCCGGTCGGGCTCGACCGGGTGCAGCCGGGCGACGAGGTCGTAGTCTGGGCCCTCGACGACTGAGGGGCCCGCGATGACCGACGACCACTACCGCCTCCGCCCGGCCTCCTCCTCGCCCGTGGCGCCCGGCGGCCTCACCCACGTGCGGGCCGACGGCACCGCGCACATGGTCGACGTGACCGAGAAGCCCGAGACGTCGCGCGAGGCCTCCGCCCAGGCCGTGATCTCGACGCGGCCCGACGTGGTCGCCCAGCTCAGCGACGGCACCCTGCCGAAGGGCGAGGCCCTCGGCACCGCCCGCATCGCCGGCATCATGGCCGCGAAGCAGACGCCCGCGCTCATCCCGCTCTGCCACCCGCTGCCGCTCGGCGCGATCTCGGTCGACTTCGAGGTCGGCCGCGACCGCGTCACGGTCGTCGCCCGCGTGGCCACCCGCGGCGTGACGGGGGTCGAGATGGAGGCGCTGACCGCGGCCACCGTCGCGGCCCTGACCCTCTTCGACATGATCAAGGCCGTCGACCACCTCGCCGTGATCGGCGACGTCAAGGTGCTCGAGAAGTCGGGCGGCACCTCGGGGCGCTGGTCGCGGTGACCACCCTCCCGGTGCGCCGCGTCGCGGTCGTCGTGGCCTCCACCCGGGCCGCCGCCGGCCGGGCCGACGACCTGACCGGGCCCGTGATCCGAGCCTGGGCCGAGGCCCGCGGCTGGGACGTCGCCGAGCCCGTCGTCGTGGCTGACGGCCCGCCCGTGGGCGAGGCGCTCGCCGCGGCGCTCGCCGACGGCCCCGACCTCGTCGTCACGACCGGCGGCACCGGGCTGACGCCGACCGACCGCACGCCCGAGCAGACCCGGCCCCTGCTCGACCTCGAGGTGCCGGGCGTCGCGGAGGAGCTCCGTCGCCGCGGCCTCGCCGCCACGCCCACGGCCGTCCTCTCCCGCGGTCTCGCGGGCGTCGCGGGCCGCACCTTCGTCGTCAACCTCCCCGGCTCGCGCGGGGGAGTGCGCGACGGCCTCGCCGTGCTCGACGAGATCGTCGACCACGCCCTCGACCAGATCTCCGGAGGCGCACATGACTGACGACGACGGCCCGCTCTCCGAGACGGCCGGCCCCGACGACGACGTCCCCGTGCCGGGCGGCCCGAGCGGGCGGGTCGTGCTCGCCGAGGTGGTGTCGACCGAGCTGTCGGCCACCGAGTGCTCCGTGATGGTCTCGAGCCGCGCCTCCGGGGCGGTCGTGGCCTTCGCCGGGGTGGTGCGCGACCACGACGACGGCCGGGGAGTGACGGCCCTGCACTACGAGGCGCACCCGTCGGCGGGCGACGTCATGGCCGAGGTCGCCGAGCAGATCGCCGCCCGGCACCCCGAGGTGACGATCGCCGTGCAGCACCGGGTGGGCGACCTCGACGTCGGCGACCTCGCGCTGGCCTGTGCGGTCGCGTCGGCGCACCGGGCCGCCGCCTTCGTCGCGTGCTCCGACCTCGTCGACCTGGTCAAGGAGCGCGTGCCGATCTGGAAGCGCCAGGAGTTCACCGACGGCACCGACGAGTGGGTCGCCTCGCTCGGCTGACCCGTCCGCGGTCTGGCGTGCAGTCCGCGCCGTCTACGCTTCTGAGGTGGCACATCTACTTGGAGCAGAGAACCTCCGGCTCGAGTTCCCGACGAAGGTCGTCCTCGACGGCGTCACCCTCGGCATCGACGAGGGCTCCCGGATCGGCGTCGTCGGGCGCAACGGCGACGGCAAGTCGACGCTCATGTCGGTGCTCGCCGGCCGGCTCGAGCCCGACGACGGCCGCGTGACGACCCGCCGCGGCCTCACCATCGGCATGCTCGACCAGCGCGACGTGCTGCCCGAGCACGAGACCGTCGGCGCGATGATCGTCGGCGACCGGGAAGAGCACGAGTGGGCGGGCGACGCCCGCATCCGCGACGTCATCTCCGGCCTCGCCAGTGACATCCCGTGGGAGGCCACCCTCGGCGACCTCTCCGGAGGCCAGCGTCGCCGCGTCGCGCTCGCGACCCTGCTCGTCGGCGACTGGGACGTCCTCTTCCTCGACGAGCCCACCAACCACCTCGACGTCGAGGGCGTGGCCTGGCTGGCCGAGCACCTCCGTCGTCGCTGGTCGCCCTCGTCGGGCGCGCTCGTCGTCGTGACGCACGACCGGTGGTTCCTCGACGAGGTCTCGACCGACACCTGGGAGGTGCACGACGGCGTCGTCGAGCCCTTCGAGGGCGGCTACGCGGCCTACGTGCTGCAGCGCGTCGAGCGTGACCGCTCGGCCGCGGCGAGCGAGTCGAAGCGTCAGAACCTCATGCGGAAGGAGCTGGCGTGGCTCCGCCGCGGCGCCCCGGCCCGCTCGACGAAGCCGAAGTTCCGCATCGACGCCGCCAACGAGCTGATCGCCGACGAGCCGCCCGCCCGCAACTCGGTCGAGCTGTCGCAGATGGCGACCGCCCGGCTCGGCAAGGACGTCGTCGACCTCGTCGAGGTCGGCGTCTCGTTCGGCGACAAGCGCGTGCTGCACGACGTCGAGTGGCGCATCGCGCCCGGCGAGCGCACCGGCATCCTCGGCGTCAACGGCGCCGGCAAGTCCACCCTGCTGAAGGTCGTCACCGGAGTCGTGGCGCCGACGGAGGGGCGGGTCAAGCAGGGCAAGACGGTCAAGTTCGCCATCCTCGACCAGCAGCTCGCCGACCTGCACGCCGTCGCGAACGAGAAGGTGAACGACCTGATCGGCCGGCAGCGCACCTCCTACGTGACGGCCGGCAAGGAGATGACGCCGGGCCAGCTGCTCGAGCGCCTCGGCTTCACGAGCGCGCAGCTGCAGACGCCCATCAAGGACCTCTCGGGCGGGCAGAAGCGCCGCCTCCAGTTCTTGCTCATCCTGCTGAACGAGCCGAACGTGCTCATCCTCGACGAGCCCACCAACGACCTCGACACCGACATGCTCGCCGCGATGGAGGACCTCCTCGACGGCTGGCCCGGCACCCTGCTCGTCGTCTCGCACGACCGGTACCTGCTCGAGCGCGTCACCGACCAGCAGTACGCCGTGCTCGACGGGGCCTTCCGGCACCTGCCGGGCGGCGTCGACCAGTACCTCGCCCTCCGCAAGCAGGTGACCGACGCCCAGGGAGGCGCCACCGACCGGCCGACGGCGGTCCAGGGGGCGCACGGCTCGGTCGCGGCGGCCGCCGCGGCGTCGGGCCTCTCGGGCGCCGAGAAGCGCAACGCGGAGAAGGAGCTCGGCTCGATCGACCGCAAGCTCGCGAAGGCGGGCGGCGACCGCGCCGGCCTGCTCGAGCAGTTCGCGACGTTCGACCAGTCCGACTTCGACGGCCTCGCGGCGCTGCAGGCGAAGCTCACAGCGCTCGACGCGAAGACCGCCGAGCTCGAGGCCCGCTGGCTGGAGCTCAGCGAGCTCCTCGCCTAGCGAGCCACCAGGGCCGCACGCGGGCGGCCTAGCCGCCGAGCGTGAGGCTCAGCGTGCGCAGCAGCCCGGCGAGGCGGCGGCGGTCGTGGTCGTCGAGGTCGCTGAGCAGGGCCCGCTCGGCCTCGACGAGCCGCTCGATGGCGTCGTCGACCGCGCGGCCGCCCGACGGGGTGAGCGTGACGAGGATCCCGCGCCCGTCGTGCGGGTCGGTGCGCCGCTCGACGAGGTCGCGGGCGACGAGCCGGTCGATGCGGTTCGTCATGGCGCCGCTCGAGACGAGCGTCTGCTGCAGGAGGGTCTTCGGGCTGAGCTGGTGCGGCGCGCCCGCGCGGCGCAGGGCGGAGAGCACGTCGAACTCCCACTGCTCGAGGTCGCTGGCGACGAAGGCGTCGCGCCGGGCCCGCTCGAGGTGCTTGGCGAGCCGGTCGACGCGCGAGAGCACGTGCAGCGGGGCGAAGTCGAGGTCGGGCCGCTCGTGCCCCCAGGCGTCGACGATGCGGTCGACCTCGTCGCGGGGCTCGGGCCCCGCGGGCTGGTCGCGCCCCTCGGTGCGCTCGGGCTCGGACATCCCCTCATCATGGCACCCGGTCCGCTTTGCCCTGCCTGCACCGCGCTGTCACACTTGACCTCGCGCGCGAGCGCGGTCCGCCATGGTGTAACGGCAGCACGACAGCCTTTGGAGCTGTTAGGTCCAGGTTCGAATCCTGGTGGCGGAGCCGTGAGTCGGCCGGGCGGGGCGGACGCCGTGCGGCTCCGTCGGTAGCCTCCAGGTCCACCGGCCGGCCGCCTGAGCGCCGCGCCCCGACGACGAGGAGCCGCCCATGTCGACGTCCGCCACCCTCCGCCCGCTCGTGAAGGCCGCCCTGCTCGGCGCCCTCAGCGGCTCCCGCTCCGCCACGCCCCTCGCCGTGCTCGCCCTCCACCACGACAGCGCGGAGGCGCGGGGCAGCTGGCAGCGCTGGGCCCTGTTCCGCAGCCCCGTCGGCCGCGGCGTGGCCGTCGCCGCCGGAGCCGGCGAGCTCGTCGGCGACAAGCTGCCCGCCACGCCCAGCCGCGTCGGTGCGGGCCCGCTGTTCGGCCGGGCCACCTCCGGCGCCGTCGTCGGCGCCGCGATCAGCACCACGGCGGGGGACGGCCGGCGAGTGGCCGGGGCCGTGGCGGGGGCCCTCGGCGCCCTCGCGGGCAGCTGGCTCTTCTACCTCGCCCGCAAGGCGGTCGTCGAGAAGACCGGCCTGCCCGACCTCGTCGTCGCGCTCGTCGAGGACGCCGTCGCGGTCTCGGGCTCGGTCGCCGTCGTCCGCTCCCGCTGAGCGCAGCCCCCGCGTGGGAGGATCGCCGGTGAACGCCGCGCCCACCTCACCAAGGAGCACCATGCCCGCACGCACCCTCGCCGTCGTCGTCCTCGCCGCAGGGCAGGGCACGCGCATGAAGTCCGCGACCCCGAAGGTGCTGCACCGCCTGGCCGGCCTCCCGCTGATCCAGCACGTGCTCGAGTCGGCGGCCGCGCTCGAGCCAGAGCACCTCGTCGCCGTCGTGCGGCACGAGCGCGACCTCGTCGTCACGAGCATCGTCGAGACGACGCCGGCCGCCCTCATCGTCGACCAGGACGACGTGCCCGGCACCGGGCGTGCCGTCGAGCAGGCCGTCGAGGCGCTGCCCGCCGACTTCGACGGCGACGTCGTCGTCGTCAGCGCCGACGTTCCCTTCCTCGACCACGGCACCCTGCGCGGTCTCCTCGAGCAGCACCGTGAGGAGGCGGCGGCCGCCACGCTGCTGTCGGCCGTCCTCCCCGACGCCACCGGCTACGGCCGCGTCGTGCGCCTCGCCTCGGGCGACGTCGAGCGGATCGTCGAGCACAAGGACGCCACCGAGGCCGAGCGGGCCCTCCGCGAGATCAACTCCGGCACCTACGCCTTCACGGTCGCGGCCCTCCGCGCCCAGCTGCCCCGCGTCGGGTCGGCCAACGCGCAGAACGAGAAGTACGTCACCGACGTCGTCGGCCTGCTCACCGGCGCCGGCGAGAAGGTCGCCGCCCGGGCGGTCGACGAGACCTGGCGCCTCGAGGGCATCAACGACCGCGTGCAGCTCGCCGTGGCCGCCCGTCGCCTCAACGACCGCATCGTCGAGCACTGGCAGCGCGAGGGCGTCAGCATCGTCGACCCGCAGACCACCTGGATCGACCGCGACGTCGCCCTCAGCCCCGACGTCGAGCTGCTGCCCGGCACCCAGCTGAAGGGCGCGACCTACGTCGCCGCCGGCGCCGTCGTGGGGCCCGACACCACCCTCGTCGACACGGAGGTGGGCGAGGGCGCGGTCGTGAAGCGCACCGACGCGACCCTCGCCGTGATCGGGGCCCGCGCCTCCGTCGGCCCGTTCTCGTACCTGCGGCCCGGCACGACGCTCGGTGAGGGCGGCAAGATCGGCACCTTCGTCGAGACGAAGAACGCCGAGATCGGCGCGGGCTCGAAGGTGCCGCACCTCAGCTACATCGGCGACACCGAGGTCGGCACCGACTCGAACATCGGCGCCGGCACGATCACCGCCAACTACGACGGCGTCTCGAAGCACCGCACCGAGGTCGGCTCGAACGTGAGGACGGGGTCGCACAACGTCTTCGTCGCCCCCGTTAGGATTGGCGACGGAGCGTACTCAGGTGCGGGAACGGTCGTCCGGAAGGACGTGCCGGCAGGTGCCCTGGCCTTGAGCATCGCTCCACAGCGCAATGCGAGCGGATGGGTCGAGGCGAACCGCCCCGGCACCGCGGCTGCCGAGGCCGCCGCCCGCGCCGAACGAACGACCGACTAGCGAGCCGGTCGGGTTGGCCCCTCGGGGCCGGAGAGCGAGTGACGTGTCCGGAATCAAGATCACCGGGGAGAACCGACTCGTTCTGGTCTCGGGGCGTGCGCACCCCGAGCTGGCGAACCAGATCGCTGCAGAGCTCGGCTCGGAGCTCATCCCGACCGACGCCCGCACCTTCGCCAACGGCGAGCTGTACGCGCGATTCGACGAGAGCGTCCGCGGCGCCGACGCCTTCGTCATCCAGTCGCACTCGGCCCCGATCAACGAGTGGCTCATGGAGCAGCTCATCATGGTCGACGCGCTCAAGCGCGCCTCGGCCAAGCGCATCACCGTCGTCGCCCCCTTCTACCCGTACGCCCGGCAAGACAAGAAGGGCCGCGGCCGCGAGCCGATCTCGGCCCGCCTCGTCGCGGACCTGTTCAAGGCCGCCGGCGCCCACCGCATCATGAGCGTCGACCTGCACGCCCCGCAGATCCAGGGCTTCTTCGACGGCCCCGTCGACCACCTCTTCGCGATGCCGGTGCTGCTCGAGCACTTCCGCGCGAAGCTCGACAACTCGACCCTCACCGTCGTGTCGCCCGACATGGGCCGCGTGCGCGTCGCCGACATCTGGAGCGAGAAGCTCGACGCGCCCCTCGCCATCATCCACAAGCGCCGCGACCCGCTGGTGCCGAACCAGGTGACGGTGCACGAGATCGTCGGCGAGGTCGAGGGCCGTGTCTGCTTGCTCGTCGACGACCTGATCGACACGGGCCGCACCATCGTCAAGGCCGCCGAGGCCCTCAAGGCCGCCGGCGCCATCGGTGTCGTGGTCGCCGCGACCCACGCGGTGTTCAGCGACCCGGCCCCCGAGATCCTCGCCAGCGAGTTCATCGACTCGGTCGTCGTCACCGACACGCTGCCGCTGACCGAGCACCAGAAGTTCGACAAGCTCGAGATCCTGCCGATCGCCCCCCTCATCGCCCGGGCCATCCACGAGGTCTTCGACAACGGGTCGGTCACGTCGATGTTCGACGGAGCCGCGTAGCGGCTCCGTCGAACCAGGAGGCGCAGCCGACGGCGCCCCCGGGCACCCCGGGACCTGCGCCACAGAACGGCCGTGACCGGGTTGGACCCAGCCACGGCCGTTCGGCGTCTCCGGCCCGCCGCGACTCAGTGCGTCGACGGCTCCGTCTCGATCTCCGAGCGGTCGCCCGACCAGAGGGTGTGGAACACGCCCTCCTCGCCGACCCGCTCGTAGGTGTGGGCACCGAAGAAGTCGCGCTGCCCCTGGATGAGGGCGGCGGGGAGGCGCTCCGACGCGAGCGAGTCGTAGTACGACAGCGCCGACGCGAACCCGGGCACGGGGATCCCCGACAGCGCCGCCTTCGCGACGATGCGGCGCCAGGCGTCCTCGCCGTCGCGCACGGCGGCGGCGAAGTAGTCGTCCTCGAGCAGGGTCGCGATGGTCGCGTCCTTCTCGTAGGCGTCGACGATCCGGTTGAGGAACTGCGCGCGGATGATGCAGCCGCCGCGCCAGATCTTCGCGATCGCGCCCTTGTCGATGTCCCAGCCGTACTCCAGGGCGCCCGCGATGATCGCGTCGAAGCCCTGGGCGTAGGCGACGATCTTCGACGCGTAGAGCGCCTTCTGCACGTCGTCCTCGAAGCCGTCGCCCGCCTCCTGCACCTCGGGGCGGCCCTGCAGCGTCGCCTGCACGGCGGCTCGCTGGTCGGGCTTCGACGAGACGGCCCGGGCGAAGACGGCCTCGGCGATGCCGCCGACGGGCACGCCGAGCCCGACCGAGTTCTGCACCGTCCAGACGCCGGTGCCCTTCGAGCCGGCCTGGTCGACGATCGAGTCGACCAGCGGGGCGTCGGTCTTCGCGTCGGTCTGGCGCAGCACCTCGGCGGTGATCTCGATGAGGTACGACTCGAGCTCGCCGCGGTTCCACTCCTCGAAGACGTCCGCGATGGCGGCCGGCTCGTGGCCCCCGACGCGGCGCAGCAGGTCGTACGACTCGGCGATGAGCTGCATGTCGGCGTACTCGATGCCGTTGTGGATCATCTTGACGAAGTGGCCGGCGCCGTCGCTGCCGACGTGGGTGACGCAGGGCTCGCCCTCGGCGACCGCGGCGATCGAGGCGAGGATGGGCCCGAGGGTCTCGTACGCCTCCTTCGAGCCGCCGGGCATGATCGACGGGCCCTTCAGCGCGCCTTCCTCGCCGCCCGAGATGCCGGCGCCCACGAAGTTCAGGCCGCGCTCCTTGAGGGCGGCCTCGCGCCTCCGGGTGTCCTGGAAGTTCGCGTTGCCGCCGTCGACGATGATGTCGCCCTCCTCGAAGAGGTCGGCGAGCTGGTCGATGACGGCGTCGGTGCCCTTCCCGGCCTGCACCATGATGATCGCGGTCCGCGGCTTCCGCAGCGACGCGGCGAAGTCCTCGATCGACCTCGACGCGACGAAGCCGGCGTCGCCGTGCTCGCTCATCAGGGTGTCGGTGCGCTCGGGGGAGCGGTTGTAGACCGCGACGGTGTTGCCCTCGCGGCTGGCCAGGTTGCGCGCCAGGTTGGAGCCCATGACGGCCAGGCCGACCACTCCGATGTTCGCCTGCGCGGTCTGCTCGCTCGTGTCTCCGTGTTCGGTCACGGTGCCTCCTCAAGGTCGGTGGACCGCAGACTATGCCTCGCCGCCGACCGACTGACAGGCACCGTCAGGCACCCCCGGCGGACGGGGGGGGAGGCGCGCCTACGCTGGTCGGGACCCGCCCGCCTCGAGAGGACCCCGCATGACCACCACCACCCTGCCCCCCGTCGTCGTGATGGGCGTGAGCGGGTCGGGCAAGTCGACCGTCGGCGAGCTGCTCGCCGAGCGCGCCGGCGTGCCGTTCGTCGACGCCGACGACCTGCACCCCAAGGCCAACCGCGACAAGATGTCGGCCGGTCACCCGCTCGACGACGACGACCGCCGTCCCTGGCTCGAGATCGTCGCCCGGCGCATCCACGAGGCGAGCGACGACGGCGTGGTGGTCGCGTGCTCGGCGCTGAAGCGCTCGTACCGCGACGTCCTCCGCTCGGGTGACGACCGCCTCCTCTTCGTCCACCTCACCGGGGTGCGCGAGCTCGTCGCGGAGCGCCAGAAGGCCCGGAAGGGCCACTTCATGCCGCCCGGGCTGATGGAGTCGCAGTTCGCGGCGCTCGAGCCGCTCGCCGACGACGAGCCCGGCACGAGCGTCGACGTGCAGGCCGGCCCCGACGAGATCGTGGCCGAGGTCCTCGACCGGTTGGCGACACGCCCGGGCCGCGTGTAACCTGGGCAGCTGAACTTCGGCGAGGGATGCCCCGGCATCCGTGATCGACGAGGTAGGCAGGCACTCAGTCCCGAGACCGCCCTCTGGGTGGTCGCTCCACGGCTGTGGGTCCCTCCTCACGCGACGCGCGTTCGAGTTGACACCGACCACACACCCCCAGGCCCGAGGGCCTGCAGAAACGGAGACCACCATGTCCGACGACAACACCCTGTCCGCCACCCTGCGCACCAGCTTCGGCAAGGGAGCGGCCCGCAAGATCCGCGCCGCCGACGCCATCCCCGCGGTCATCTACGGCCACGGCACCGACCCCCAGCACGTCACCCTCCCCGGCCACGAGACGATGCTCATCACGCGTCGCTCGAACGCGCTCATCACGCTCGACATCGAGGGCACGAAGCAGCTCGCCCTCGTGAAGGACATCCAGCGCGACCCGGTGAAGCAGATCATCGAGCACATCGACCTCATCGTCGTCCGCCAGGGCGAGAAGGTCAACGTCGACGTGCCGGTGCACATCGAGGGCGAGTCGGCTCCCGGCACGATCCACGTCGTCGAGCTCAACGTCGTCTCGCTCGAGGTGTCGGCCACCGACATCCCGCAGTCGGTCGTCGTCTCGATCGAGGGCCTCGAGGAGGGCGCGCAGATCCACGCCTCCGACGTCACCCTGCCCCAGGGCGCCGTGCTCGTCACCGACCCCGAGGTGCTCGTCACCAGCGTGTCCGTGCCCCAGCTCGACCTCACCACCGACGCCGTCGACGACGAGTCGGGCGAGGCCGCCGAGGCCGAGGGCGACGTGCCCTCGATCGAGGACGAAGAGCGCTCCGAGTAACACCCGCACCACCGTCTGACGCCCCGCCGCTGCATCACTGAGGAGGACCCCCTGAGCGACCAGTGGCTCGTGGTCGGGCTCGGCAACCCCGGGCCCGGCTACGCCGGCAACAGGCACAACGTCGGGCAGATGGTGCTGGCCGAGCTGGCCCACCGCCTGTCGGCGGGGTTCAAGAAGCACAAGACGAACTCGCTCGTCGCGGAGGGTCGCCCGGCACCGGGCGGCCCCCGCTTCGTGCTCGCGGCGCCCGGCAGCTTCATGAACCTCTCGGGCGGCCCCGTCGCGGCCCTGCTGAAGTACTACGACCTCGACGTGTCGCGGCTGATCGTCGTGCACGACGAGCTCGACATCGACTTCGACACCCTCAAGCTCAAGCAGGGCGGCGGCCACGGCGGCCACAACGGCCTGCGCGACATCATCGCGGCGACGGGCTCGAACGAGTTCCTCCGGGTCAGGGTCGGCATCGGCCGCCCCCCGGGCCGCCAGCCGGCCGCCGACTTCGTGCTGCGCGACTTCACGCCCACCGAGCGGCAGACCCTGCCGATCCTCGTGGCCGACGCGGCCGACGCGGTCGAGATGATCGCCGCCGACGGGCTGACGGCGGCACAGCTCAAGTTCCACACGGCGAAGAGCTAGCTCCACACCGCGAAGAGTTAGCTCCCTCCACGACAACGGGTGGTCTGCCGGGGCTGAGCCCTCAGCGAACCCGCGGGCTGTCTGTCGGTCGTGCCGAGTAGCCTTGCCGCGTGATACTCGCGGGCTTGATCTCGGCGCTGTCGCGCGCCTCCACGTTCTCCGCTGCCCTCGACCGGGCCGGTCGCAGCACCGACTACAGCCTGGTCGACGGTCTGCGCGTCCCCCTCGTCGCCGGCCTGCTGGCCCGCCGCGAGGGTCCTCAGGCGATGCTGGTCGTCACGGCGACCGGCCGCGAGTCGGAGGCCGTGCGCGGCTCCCTCGCGAGCTACCTGCCCGACGCCGAGGTCATCGAGTTCCCCGCGTGGGAGACCCTGCCGCACGAGCGCCTCAGCCCCGGCGCGGAGACCGTCGGCAAGCGCATCCACGCGCTCCGGCGCCTCGCCGCGTGGTCGGCCGAGGCCGCCGCGACCCCCGACGCCGTGCGGCCGATCGTCGTCGTCGCCGGCGTGCGGGCCGCCCTGCAGCCCCTGGCCGACAACCTCGCCGACATCGACCAGGTCGAGCTCACCGTGGGCTCCCGCGGGCACGACCTGACCGCCATCTCGCAGTCGCTCGTCGGCCTCGCCTACGCCCGCGTCGACATGGTCACCCGGCGGGGCGAGTTCGCCGTCCGCGGCGGCATCCTCGACGTCTTCCCGCCCACCGCCGAGCACCCCGTGCGCGTCGACTTCTTCGGCGACGAGGTCGACCAGATCCGCCGCTTCTCGGTCGCCGACCAGCGCAGCCTCGACGGCGACGTGGCCGGGGTCGAGCTGCCGCCGAGCCGCGAGATGCTGCTCACCGACGACGTGCGGCAGCGCGCGCGCGAGATGCAGCACGAGTTCCCGAGCCTCGCGCAGATGCTCGCCAAGATCTCCGAGGGCATCCCCGTCGAGGGCATGGAGTCCCTCGCGCCCGCCCTCGTCCACGGTCTCGTGCCGCTCACGCACTACCTCCCGGCGGGCGCGTCCGTCGCCGTCCTCTCGCCCGAGCGCGTGAACTCGCGGGCGCAGAGCCTCGCCGAGACGAACCGCGAGTTCCTCTCCGCGGCGTGGAACGCCGCGACCGCCGGCGCCGAGGCGCCCATCGACCTCGACGCGGGCGACTTCATCACCCTCCGCCAGCTCCGCGAGTCGGCCGGCGACCGCACCTGGTTCACGATGAGCTCGTTCGACACCGGCGAGGTGCTCAGCGACGAGGACGCCGCCGCGTCGGCGGGCGACTACGTGCGCGTCGAGGCCGAGAGCGTGCCGAGCTTCAGCGGCCACGCCGAGGGGGCCGTCGACCACGTCGTGCAGCGCCTCCGCGACGGGTGGAGCGTCGTCGTGACGTCGCGGGGCGTCGGCCTCGTCGAGCGCGCCCGCGACGTGCTCGGCGAGCGCGCCGTGGCCGCGCGCCTGCTCGACGACCTGCCCGACGAGCTCGAGCCGGGCGTCGCCCTGCTCGTCGCCGGCGGGGTCGAGGCCGGCTTCGAGCTGGCCGAGGCCAAGGTCGCAGTGCTCGGCGAGAGCGACTTCTACGGCCGCTCGGCGAACTACGACTCCCGTCAGGTGAAGAAGCTCGCGAGCCGTCGCAAGGCCGTCGTCGACCCGCTGCAGCTCAAGCCGGGCGACGTCGTCGTGCACCAGACGCATGGCATCGGCAAGTTCCTCGAGCTCACCAGCCGCGAGGTCAGCACCGGCGGCAAGAACGCCGTCAAGAACAGCCGCGAGTACCTCGTGCTCGAGTACGCGCCCTCGAAGCGCGGCTACCCGGGCGACAAGCTCTACGTGCCCACCGACCAGCTCGACCTGCTCAGCCGCTACGTCGGCGGCGAGGCCCCCACGCTCAGCAAGATGGGCGGCAGCGACTGGGCCAGCGCCAAGAGCAAGGCCCGTCGCGCCGTCCGCGACATCGCGGTCGAGCTCGTGAAGCTGTACTCGGCGCGCATGGCGTCGAAGGGCCACGCGTTCCCGCCCGACACCCCGTGGCAGCGCGAGCTGGAGGAGGCCTTCCCGTTCGCCGAGACGCCCGACCAGCTGACGACCATCGACGAGATCAAGGCCGACATGGAGCGGCCCATCCCGATGGACCGCCTGCTCTCCGGCGACGTCGGCTACGGCAAGACCGAGGTCGCCGTGCGGGCCGCCTTCAAGGCGATCCAGGACGGCAAGCAGGTCGTCATGCTCGTGCCGACGACGCTGCTCGTCAAGCAGCACTTCGACACCTTCGCCGACCGGTTCGCGGGCTTCCCCGTGCACCTGCGGAGCCTCAGCCGCTTCCAGTCCGCGAAGGAGAGCCGCGAGACGATCGCGGGCCTCGGCGACGGCACCGTCGACATGGTCATCGGCACCCACCGCCTCCTCAGCGAGAGCATCGTCTACAAAGACGTGGGGCTCGTCATCATCGACGAGGAGCAGCGGTTCGGCGTCGAGCACAAGGACGCGCTGAAGAAGCTCAAGACCAACGTCGACATCCTCGCGATGTCGGCGACGCCGATCCCGCGGTCGCTCGAGATGGCCGTCACCGGCATCCGTGAGATGTCGACCCTGGCGACCCCGCCGGAGGACCGCCACCCCATCCTCACCTTCGTCGGCCCCGAGAGCGAGCGCCAGAAGGCCGCCGCCATCCGCCGCGAGCTGCTGCGCGAGGGCCAGGTCTTCTACGTCCACAACCGCGTCTCGAGCATCAACCGCGTCGCCGCGCAGATCGCCGAGCTCGTGCCGGAGGCCCGGGTCGCCGTCGCGCACGGGCAGATGGCCGAGTCGACCCTCGAACAGGTCATGGTCGACTTCTGGGAGCGCAAGTTCGACGTGCTCGTCTCGACCACCATCATCGAGACCGGGCTCGACATCGCCAACGCGAACACGCTCATCATCGACCGGGCCGACAAGTACGGCCTCAGCCAGCTGCACCAGCTGCGCGGCCGCGTCGGCCGTGGCCGAGAGCGCGGCTACGCGTACTTCCTCTACGACGCCGAGAAGCCGCTCAGCGAGACCGCCCAGGACCGCCTCGAGACCATCGCGGCCAACAACGAGCTCGGCGCGGGCATGCAGGTCGCCCTGAAGGACCTCGAGATCCGCGGGGCGGGCAACCTGCTCGGCGGCGAGCAGTCCGGGCACATCGCCGGCGTCGGCTTCGACCTCTACCTGCGGATGATCGGCGAGGCCGTCGGAGCCTTCCGCGGCGAGGTCGCCGAGGGCCAGACCGAGCTGCGGCTCGAGCTGCCCGTCGACGCCCACATCCCCGAGGAGTACGTCGAGAGCGAGCGACTCCGCCTCGAGGCGTACCAGAAGCTGTCGACCGCGAGCTCGCCCACGTCGACCGACGAGCAGATCGACGCCGTGCTCGAGGAGCTCACCGACCGCTACGGCGCCCCGCCGGCGTCCGTGCTGGCGCTCATCGAGGTGTCGCGCCTCCGCCGCGCCGCCCAGAAGGCGGGGCTCAGCGAGGTCGTCGTCATGGGCAGCAACCTCCGCGTCGCCGGCCTCGACCTGCCCGACAGCATGCAGGTGCGCCTGCAGCGCATGTACCCGGGCTCGCGCTGGTTCGGCCAGACGCGCTCCGTGAGCGTCCCCCTGCCGCGGAAGCACGGCGAGGCCCTGCCCGACGGCGAGCTCATCACCTGGGTGGAGCAGCTCATGTCGTCGATCTACGGCGCCGAGGCGCCGCGCCCGTCCGCCGACAGCTCCGCCGCGGCGAGCTGAGCCGACCGTGACGGACGGCGTCGACGGCCGCGCGGGCGTCGAGCTCGCGGCGCTCGTCCGTGTGGTCGAGGCGCTGCTGGCCGACGAGGGCGGCTGCGAGTGGAACCGGGCCCAGACCCCCGAGAGCCTCGTGACCTACCTCGTCGAGGAGTCGTCGGAGCTCGTCGAGGCGATCGAGTCGGGCGCCCCGGCGGACCGCCGGGAGGAGCTCGGCGACGTGCTGTACCAGGTGGTGCTCCACGCCGCGATCGTCGCGCGGGCGCCGGCGGAGGGCTTCGACCTGGCCGACGTCGTCCGCGACGTCGCCGCGAAGACCGTCCGTCGGCACCCCCACGTCTTCGCCGGCGACGAGGCCGCCGACGTCGACGACATCGTCCGGCTCTGGTCCGCCGCCAAGGCCCGGGAGAAGGCCGACCGCCGCAGCGCCTACGACGGCGTGCCCCTCGGCCTCCCCGCGCTCGCCAGGGCGCAGAAGGTGGAGTCGCGGCGCCGGTCGACCGGTCAGGTCACGCCGCCCGGCGCCCCTGTCGACGGCGACGACGGGCTCGACGTCGAGCTCGCGTGGGGCCGCGAGCTCCTCGCCCGCGTCGACGCGGCCACCGCCGAGGGGCTGGACGCGGAGCGGGCGCTCCGCCGAGCCGTCCGCGAGCGCGAGCAGCAGCTGCGGGCGGGCGAGGCCCCGCGGCCGTAGCGCACCCGGCCGGGCGCTGACGCGCCCCCGCCACGAGGTGGCCGTCGAGGACGGGCGCGGGCGCGGGCGCGGGGCGAGGAGGCAGGGGAGAGGGCCGGGGGTCCGACCGACCCGAACGGCGGACACCCCGGCACAGGGCACCCGACCGACCCGAACGGCGGGCGCCCCCACGCGCCCGGCCGCGCGGCGGTCGAGGACCAGCCGTGCGGGCGAGGGGCGCGTCGGCGCCGCACTGCGTCGAGGGGGATCACCCGCGACGCGTCGTGCGGCACTGCGTCGAATGTACCGGGTGGAGTGCTGACATGTCAAAGACGGAACCCTGATGTTCCAGACGGTCGGGTGTGGACGGGCGTCGTCGGCCCTGGTCGCCGACCCCCGTCCGCTCCGCCCAGGGGTGCCGACGACGGGGCCGGAGGTGCCGCGGCGACCGTCTGTTATCGTGCGACCGGGCCGACGACCCGGCGCAGGGCCGGGCCGCTCGCCCTCGCAGAGGAGGGGCTCCCGTGCCTCGCAGACCCGACCCGACCCGCAAGCCCGAGCTGCTCGCCCAGATCATCGAGCACCTCCGTGGCCGGTCGATCGCCACCGTGTCGTTCCGCACCCTGGCCGACGCGCTCGGGGTGAGCACCTACGTCTTCGTGTACCACTTCGGCAACCGCGCCGAGCTCGTCGCCGAGATCGTGCGCGGCGTCGTCGCGCGGCACGACGCCGCCCTGGCGGTCGACCCCGCGGTCCTCGACGACGAGGCGTTCCGGTCGCACCTGCTCGACGCGTGGGGCGACGCGACCAGCGAGCGCGGCCGCGACCTGCTGCGGCTCGAGACCGAGGCGGCCCTGCTCGAGGTCGTCGCCGGCGAGCAGGGCCCGGCCCGGGGCGAGGTCGTCCGCTGGCACGACTTCGTCGCGCGCTGGCTGGTGGCGCGGGGCGTGCCGGAGGCGGTGGCCGTGCCGGAGGCGCGGATCACCGTCGATGCCCTCCGAGGCCTGCAGCACGACGCCCTCGTCACGGCGGAGGTGCGCCCGCTCATGACCGCGGCCACCCGCCTCGTCGACGACCTCGTGGCCCGGGCGCCGCAGCTCGCCTCCACGCCGTGACCGCACGCCGAGGTCGAGCCCGGAGCGGTCGCGAGACGGACGGCCACGCGACGACTGGCTCAGGGCGGAACGACCCCGGCCCCACGCTGATGAACGGGCCAGGCGCGATGCGCCTGGCCCGTCGTGGAGCCCTCACCGCAGGGAAGGGAGGGCGCCGGGGTCGGCCGCCGGTGCGCAACCCGATTCGCGCCGACGACCTGCGTCGACCATAGCCGACATGTCACATTACGCGCAAGGCGGCCCCGCTCTCGGGGCGCCTCCCGGGGGTCCGGCTCTGGGATGATGGTGCGATGCCCTCACACGTGACCCCGCCGCGCGGGATGCGAGACTTCCTGCCCGCCGAGAAGCGCCGCCGCGAGCGGGTCCTGGCGACCGTGCGCGAGGTCTACCGGTCGCGCGGCTTCGACGAGATCGAGACGCCGGTCGTCGAGGGAGCCGAGTTCCTCTGGTCCGGCCTCGGCGGCGACAACGAGAAGCAGGTCTTCGCGGTGCTGCGCCGCGGGCTCGACCTCGACGCCGTCCGCGCCGTCGGGTCGCCGCTCGAGCTGGCCGACCTCGGACTGCGCTTCGACCTCACGGTGCCGCTGGCCCGGTTCTACGCGTCGCACCGGGCCGAGCTGCCCACCGTCTTCCGCTCCGTGCAGATCGCTCCGGTCTGGCGGGCCGAGCGGCCGCAGAAGGGCCGCTACCGCCAGTTCGTGCAGTGCGACATCGACATCCTGGGCGAGCCCGGGCAGCAGGCCGAGGTCGAACTGATCTCGGCCACGACCGACGTGCTCGACGCCCTCGGGCTCACGGGCACCACCATCCGGGTCAACGACCGCCGCGTGCTGCTCGGCGTCCTGGCGCACTGGGGCGTCCCCGCCGAGCTGACCGACCGTGCGCTGATCGAGATCGACAAGCTCGACAAGATCGGGGTCGACGGCGTCGTCACCCAGCTGCGCGAGCTCGGCGTCGGCGGCGACGACCTCGCGGCGCAGCTGCACCAGCTCGGCGAGGCGACCTTCGACTCGATCACCGGCTCCGCGCCTCCCGCCTGGCTCGACGCCGAGGCCGGAGCCGACCTCGTGGCCCTCCGCGACGCGCTGCCGGGCGCGACCCTCGTGCTCGACCCGACGCTGGTGCGGGGCATGGGCTACTACACGGGCACCATCTTCGAGGTGGCGCACCCCGACTTCAGCTACTCGCTGGGCGGCGGCGGTCGCTACGACGGGATGATCGGCCGGTTCCTCGGCACCGACGTGCCGGCCGCGGGCTTCTCGCTCGGCTTCGAGCGCATCGTCGACCTCGTCGAGCTCGACGGGGCCGACGACGACGGCCTGGCCGTGCTGCACGACAAGACGGTGCCGCCGGCCGAGCTGGTCGCCCTGCAGCGGGCGCTGCTCGCCGGCGGCGAGGGCCGGGTGCGGCTCGAGCGCCGGGCGAAGAACGCCAGGGGCCAGCTCGCCGCGCTCGCGGCGGCCGGCTTCGGGCGGTTCACCTCCGTGCGCGGGGGCGAGTCCGTCGACGAGCTGCAGATCCGCCCGATCGGCTGACCGACGGCGGGCGAACGTCCGCTGAACACCCGCGTCGCCGGTCGGAGGCGCGGCTAGGCTAGGCGGCGGGGCCCAGGCCCCGACGACCTGACGACACACTAAGGAGTTCTCCGTGGCAGCAATCGACGCCGTAGGCGCCCGCGAAATCCTCGACTCGCGGGGCAACCCGACCGTCGAGGTCGAGGTCCTGCTCGACGACGGGACCGTGTCGCGCGCGGCCGTCCCCTCGGGCGCATCCACCGGGGCCTTCGAGGCCTACGAGCTCCGCGACGGCGACGACAGCCGCTACCTCGGCAAGGGCGTGCTCAAGGCCGTCGCCGCCGTCATCGACGAGATCGGCCCCGAGGTCGAGGGCCTCGACGCCACCGACCAGCGCCTGATCGACGCGGCGATGATCGAGCTCGACGGCACCGAGAACAAGTCGCGCCTCGGCGCCAACGCCATCCTCGGCGTCTCGCTCGCCGTGGCCCGCGCCGCCGCCGACTCGGCCGACCTGCCGCTCTTCCGTTACCTCGGCGGCCCGAACGCCCACACGCTGCCCGTGCCGATGATGAACGTCATCAACGGCGGCTCGCACGCCGACAGCAACGTCGACATCCAGGAGTTCATGATCCTGCCGATCGGCGCGTCGACCTTCGGCGAGGCCGTCCGCTGGGGCGCCGAGACCTACCACGCGCTGAAGAGCCAGCTGAAGGCCGCCGGCCTCTCGACCGGCCTCGGCGACGAGGGCGGGTTCGCGCCGAACCTCGAGAGCAACCGTGCCGCGCTCGACCTGCTGGTCGAGGCCATCACCACGGCGGGCTTCACCCCCGGGAAGGACATCGCGCTCGGCCTCGACGTCGCCTCGAGCGAGTTCTACGCCGACGGCTCGTACACGTTCGAGGGGCAGTCGCGCGACTCGGCCTTCCTCGCCTCGTACTACGCCGACCTCGTCGCCTCGTACCCGCTCGTCTCCATCGAGGATCCTCTCGACGAGGACGACTGGGAGGGCTGGGCCCACCTCACGAGCGAGATCGGCAGCAAGACCCAGATCGTCGGCGACGACCTCTTCGTCACGAACCCGACGCGTCTCGCCAAGGGCATCCAGACGGGCGCCGCGAACTCCATCCTCGTCAAGGTGAACCAGATCGGCACCCTGACCGAGTCGCTCGACGCGGTCTCGCTCGCCCAGCGCAGCGGCTACACGACCGTGCTCTCGCACCGCTCCGGCGAGACCGAAGACACCACGATCGCCGACCTCGCCGTCGCGACCGACGCCGGCCAGATCAAGACCGGCGCCCCGGCCCGCAGCGAGCGCGTGGCCAAGTACAACCAGCTGCTCCGCATCGAGGAGGAGCTCGGCGACGCCGCGGTCTACGCCGGCTACTCGGCGTTCCCGCGCTTCCAGGCCTAGCCGGCGCCCCGCCGAGAGGCCCGTCCCCGCCCGGGGGCGGGCCTCTCGGCGTTCCGTGACCCGGCGCCCGGGTGCGTCGTCTACCCTCGACACATGCCTCGTGAGACCCCGAACCGCCGCGTGCCGGTGAGCCTCCCGGCCGCCGACTCGGCCGCGGGCGCCTGGCTCCGCAACATCCGCTCATCGGGCTTCAGCCTCGTGATGCTCGTCATCCTCGTGCTGTTCGTCGTCATCCTCGCGCCGTCGCTCCGCACGCTCATCCAGCAGCAGCAGCAGATCGCCGCCCTCGAGCAGGAGGTCCGCGACCAGCAGGCCGACGTCGACGACCTGCAGGGCGACGTCGCGCGCTGGAGCGACCCGGCCTACATCGAGGCCCAGGCCCGCGATCGGCTGCTCTACGTCTACCCGGGCGAGTACAGCTACCTCGTGATGGGCGAGTCGGCCGACGCCGAGCCCTCGCAGCCCGCCCCGATCAGCGACTCGCTGCAGACCCCCCAGGTCGACTGGGTGGCGGCCATGACGTCGTCCGTGCTCGACGCCGGGCTCAGCGACGCCCCCGCGACCGAGCTGGTCGCGCCCGACCTCGGCGGCGCGACCGTGCCGTCCTCCACCTCGACAGGCGGCACCCCGTGACGACCCCTCCCTTCGACCCGGTCACCGACGACGACGTGCGCATCGTCACGGCCCAGCTGGGCCGCCCCGCCCGCGACGTCGTCGGCATCCCCGCGCGCTGCGTCTGCGGGGCGCCCACCGTCGTCGCGACGAAGCCGCGCCTCGGCGACGGCACGCCCTTCCCGACGCTCTACTACCTGTGCCACCCCGGGGCGACGGCGGCGGTGTCGACCCTCGAGGCGACCGGCGTCATGACCGAGATGACCGAGCTGCTGGCCGGCGACGAGCAGGTGCGCGAGCAGTACCACGCCGCGCACGACGCCTACCTCGCCGACCGCGAGGGCATCGAGCACGTCGCCGAGATCGCGCAGGTCACGGCCGGGGGCATGCCCGAGCGGGTCAAGTGCCTGCACGCCCTCGTCGGCCACGCCCTCGCGGCGGGCCCGGGGGTCAACCCGATCGGCGACCTCGCGCTCGAGCGCGCGTCGTGGAGCCCCGACGTCTGCCGCTGCCCCGACTGGCTCGACGAGTCCGCCCCGGCGACCACCGCCTCCGACGGCGCAGCCTGACCGCCGTGGGGCGGCGAGGGGGCGTCAGCGTCGCGGCGGTCGTCGCCGCGGCCGCCCTCGTCGTGCTGCCCGCCGCCTCGGCCCGGGCCGACACCATCCGCGACCAGCAGTACTGGCTCGCCGACTACGGCATCGAGCAGGCCTGGCAGACCACCCGGGGCGCCGGAGTCACGGTGGCGGTCATCGACACCGGCGTCGACGGGTCGGTGCGCGAGCTCCAGGGCGCCGTGGTCGGGGGCACGGACGTCAGCGGCCAGGGGAGCCCCGACGGGCAGACCCCGGTCGGCACGGACGACCCGGCGCACGGCACCCTCGTGGGCTCGATGCTCGCCGGCCGCGGCACGGGCAGCGGCGACGGCGTCATCGGCGTCGCGCCCGAGGCGAGCCTGCTCTCGGTGTCGGTCGGCTTCGGCAGCGGCGCCGTCGACTCCGACACCCAGATCGCCGACGCGGTCCGCTGGTCGGTCGACCACGGGGCCGACGTCATCAACATGTCGCTGACCCGCAACACGCTCGACTGGCCGACCAGCTGGGACGACGCGTTCCTCTACGCGATGGAGCACGACGTGGTCGTGGTGGCCGCCGCCGGCAACCGCGGCAGCGGCACGACCGAGGTGGGCGCCCCGGCGACGATGCCCGGCGTGCTGACGGTCGCGGGCGTCGACCGCTCGGGCACCGCGAGCTTCGACGCGTCGAGCCAGGGCATCACCATCGGGGTCGCGGCGCCGAGCGAGAAGCTCGTCGGGGTCGGCCCCGACGACGTCCACTACAGCTGGAACGGCTCGAGCGGGGCCACGCCCCTCGTCGCGGGGATCGTCGCCCTCGTGAGGGCCGCCCACCCCGAGCTCGACGCCGACGACGTCATCAACCGCGTGGTCGCGACGGCCGAGCCGCGCGGCGCGAGCCAGCCCGACCCCCTCTACGGCTACGGGCTCGTCGACGCGGCGGCGGCCGTCACCCGTGACGTGCCGCACGTCGAGGCGAACCCGATGGGCGACCTCTCGGAGTGGATCCGCGTGCACCGCCGCGCCGACGAGGTCGTGCCCGACGGCAGCTCGTCGGCCGTGCCCGTCGAGCCGGCGCCGGTGCCCACCCCCGAGACCCCCGACGGCGAGCGGCTGTCGGCCCTGCTGCCCACGGTCGAGACGATGCGGTCGACGGGCGTCCCGCTCATCGTCTTCGCGGTCTTCGGCGGGGCCCTGGTGCTCGTCGGGGTCGGCGCCGCCCGGCAGTACGGGCGGGGCCGTCGGCAGGAGTAAAGTCTCCTCCGACACCCCACAACGAGGAGAGCCTTCACCGTGCCTGAAATCCTGATCGTCGGCGGCGGCTACGCCGGCTTCTACACCGCCTGGAAGCTCGAGAAGCACCTCCGTCAGGGGGAGGCGTCGGTGACGGTCGTCGACCCGCTGCCCTACATGACGTACCAGCCCTTCCTCCCCGAGGTCGCGGCCGGCTCGATCGAGCCCCGTCACGCCGTGGTCTCGCTGCGCCGCCACCTCAAGAAGACGAGGGTCGTCACCGCCAAGGTGACCGCGGTCGACCACGCCACGAAGACCGCGACGATCACCCCGTCCGTCGGCGACGCGTGGACGATGGAGTACGACCAGATCGTCATGACGGCCGGCGCCGTGTCGCGCACCTTCCCCATCCCGGGCGTGGCCGACGAGGCCATCGGCCTGAAGACCATCGAGGAGGCCGCGGCGATCCGCGACAAGCTCCTCACCAACTTCGCGAAGGCGGCCGACCTGCCCGCCGGCCCGCTGCGCGACCGCCTTCTGACGGTCACGGTCGTCGGCGGCGGCTTCGCCGGCATCGAGATCTTCGCCGAGCTGCGCAGCTTCGCCAGCGACCTGCTGAAGAAGTACCCGACCCTCACCATCGACGACACGCACTTCCACCTCGTCGAGGCGATGGGCCGCATCATGCCCGAGGTGTCGCTCGAGACGAGCCACTGGGTGCTCAAGAACCTCGCCGAGCGGGCCGCCACGGTCCACCTCGACACGCAGCTGCAGTCGGCCGTCGGCGGCAAGATCGAGCTGTCGACCGGTGAGTCGTTCGAGTCCGACCTCATCGTCTGGACGGCCGGCGTCATGGCCAACCCGATGGTGCGCTCCACCGACTTCCCGCTCGAGCAGCGCGGCCGCATCACGGTCCGGGCCGACCTCCGCGTCGTCGACGGCGAGACCGTCGTGCCCGGCGCCTGGGCCTGCGGCGACGTCGCGGCGACGCCCGACCTCACGGGCAAGGGCGTCGGCGGCTTCTGCGTGCCGAACGCCCAGCACGCCGTGCGCATGGGCAAGCAGCTCGCCAAGAACATCACCGCCGTGCTCCGCGGCGAGGAGCCCGTCGACTACGTGCACGAGAACCTCGGCGCCGTCGCGGGCCTCGGCCTCGGCACGGGAGTCTTCCAGAGCGGCAAGTTCGCCATGAAGGGCTTCCCCGCCTGGGTCGCGCACCGCGGCTACCACGGCATGGCGATGCCGTCGTTCGAGCGCAAGTTCCGCGTCGTCACCGGCTGGTGGAACAACTTCTGGCTCGGCCGCGACATCGTGTCGCTCGACGACCGTGAGCGCCCCCGCGCCGCGTTCGAGGCGTTCGCGTCGCGCCCGAAGCCGGCCGCCGACGAGGCCGCCGCGGCTCCCGCACCCGAGATCGGCAAGGCCGCCGGCGAGCCCGGCCCCGCCTACGCGAACCCGGCCGACGCCGACGGCAGCGCCCCCGCCGAGGGTGAGAAGGTCGGGGCCACGGCCGGCGGCACGGCCCGCGGCACCGGTGCGTCGAGCGACGTCTCCGGCACCGAGAAGGTCCCCGCCGCCGAGTAGCCACGGCACAGGCCGCCCCGCGCGGCCCCGCCACGACGCCCGCCCTGCTGCACGCCAGCGCGGCGGGCGTCGTCGTGTCCGCGCCACGGGCGCCGTCGCCGTCTCGTAGGCTCGGGGGAGGCCCTCGTAGCCCAACTGGTCAGAGGCAGGCGACTTAAAATCGTCCAAGTCAGGGTTCGAATCCCTGCGGGGGCACGGCGACGATCACGGCGCGAGCACCGACGCGTGCGCGGGCATCGACATGCGCGCGGGCACGGTCACGGAGGTGAGCTGTTGCGGTGCCCCGGCGTCGAGCGGGTGTCGAGCTCGGCGGCTCAGGCCTCGCGGCCCGCGGGCTCGACCACGCGCAGCCAGAGCCAGGCCGCGACGGCCCCGAGCGCCGCGACGGCACTGGCGGCCACGAGCGGCACGAGGGGGAACACCGCCGTCGGCGCGCCGACGAAGACCACCGCGGCGACGCTCACGCCGACCACGACGAGCCCGACGTAGGCGCCGCGGGACCAGGCCCACACGCGCCTCCCGGGCAGGCCGCCGAGCGGCACGAGCGAGACGACGAGCGAGCCGAGCCCGGCCAGGCACACGGTCGCCAGCGTCTCGCGGGCGAGCTCAGCGCCCGCGCCGGCCCCGGCCGCGGCCCCGGGCACGACGCCGTGGAGCACCCACGCCGCCCCGCCGAGCACGACGAGGGCCCCGAGCTGCGCGGCCGCCGCGACGCCGACGTCACGGGAGTCGGGCTCGCGCGCGGCCTCCGCGCCGCGGTGTCGCCCGGACGACGACGGCACGGCGACGAGGGCGCCCGTGAGCAGCACCCCCAGCACGAGCGGCGGGTCGAGCGAGAGGGCCCGCGTGGCCGCGCACGCCACGACGGCCGCCAGCAGGAGGCGCGGTGACATCCGCACGCGGAGGGCCAGCCCCCGGGCCCGCGCGACGAGCAGGGCGGGCAGCGCCACGCCCAGCCCGTTGAGCACGACGAGCCCGATCACGATCCCCAGCGCCAGGCGGGCGTACTGCAGCTCGTCGTCGACGCCGGCGGCGACGGCCGTGACGGCGGCGCCCGCCACGAGGGCCAGGGCGACCGGCAGCCACGGGCTGACCGTGGCCGCGCTGAACGACGTGGGCAGCTCGACGCCGCGGTTGCGGCCGGTCAGCGAGGCGCGGCGCCGTCGCTGTCGCCCGCGCAGCGACGCGGCCGCGAGGCGGGCCGGCGCGGCCACGAGCAGGAGGAACAGCAGCGCCAGCCCGCCGGCGAGCGCCCAGGCCGGGCCGCCGAGGGTCTGGCCGAGCGTCGGCAGGTGCTCGCCGAACGTGGTGGCGGTGGCCCAGGTGCCCCGGGGGGCGTCACCGGTGCCGGGGGCGCCCCCCGCGCCTCCCGAGGGGTCGTCGGGCGGGGCTCCGCCGTCGCCGCCCGGCGACGCGGGCGCGACCGGCCCGGCCGTCGCCGACGGGGCCCCGGGCGACGGGACGGCGGTGGGGGAGGGGGAGGGCGTCGCGCCGGGTCGCGGCGTCGGGCTCGCGACGGGAGGCGCGGCGGCCGACCCCGGGGCGACCACGGTCACGGTGACCCCGGCTGAGGGAGGCCCGTAGTTGCCCGCCGGGTCGACGAGGGCGGCCTGGACGACGTGTGAGCCGAGGGGCAGGTCGGAGCCGGCGGTGCTGCACGACCACGGGCCGTCGCCGACGACGACCTGGCAGACGGGCGAGCTGTCGACGTAGACGGTCGCGAGGGCTCCGGCCTCGCCGCTCCCGGTGACCGTCACGGGCTGCGTGGCGATCCGCTGACCGGCCGTCGGCGAGGTGAGGCGCGGGGCGGCCGGCGGGTCGCGGTCGACCCGCACCGTGACGGCGCTCGAGGCGGCGGAGCTGGGCACGTCGGGCACGGAGGGCGACGACTGCGTCGCGGTCACCGTGTACGACCCCGAGGGGAAGGCGGAGGCGGGCAGGGTCGTCGTCCACGAGCCGTCGCCGCCGGCCGTCGCCGTGGCCCGGGCGCCGCCGCCGGCCGTGACGGCCACCGTGGCGCCCGGCGCGGCCGTGCCGGAGAGCTTGCCGCCCACGAGGAGGCCCCCGCGGACCGTCGGCGGGGTCAGCACGGAGAAGGGAGCCGAGTCGACGTCGGGGGCGCCGGGCTGGTCGAGGTCGCGGGCCGTCGCCGTCCAGCCCGCGCCGGTCGGCACCGGCCCGGAGCACGACCACGCGCCGTCGGCGCCCGCCGTGACCGCGTCGCAGAGGGTGCGGAAGGTGCCCGAGCCGCTGACCGACACCTTGACGCGGGCGCCGGGGGTCGCAGTGCCCGTCACGAGCACCGTGCCCGTCGCGCTGTCGCCCACCGGGCCGACGGTCGGCGCGACGGGCTCCGCCGTGGGCGGGGGAGTCGTGGGCGGGGCGCCGAGGGAGGGCGGCGCCGGCGACGGGGTCGGGCTGGCCGCCGCCCACCCGGGCGCGGACGGCCCGGCGAGCAGCAGCGCGAGGCCCAGGGCCGTCGCGAGGAGCACCGTGACGGCCGCCCGGGCCCTCACCCGCGCGGAGGCGTGCCGGAGGCCCGCGGGGCGGCCGGTCAGGACCGGGCGTCGCGGGGCGGCGGAGGGCGGGAGGTCGATCACTGAGACCCATTCAGCACGCCCCCGGGGGACAAGTCAATCCGCTGCGCGGAGGAGAACCACGTGCTCCTCCTCGTCGGTCGGCGACGCATGTCGTGAGTTCGCTCCGAGAACGCCCAGTCGACGTGGAGGCCCCGTCGGGCGCATTTATAGTGTTCTCCGGACCGAGCCCGACCCGACGACGTCTCCGAGCCTCCCGCTCGGCCGCGGGTCGCCACGCACCTGGAGGAGTCACCCGTCATGCAACCCGGCCTCACCGGCATCCTCGTCGCCGTCGGCGTCGTCGTCCTCCTCCTGCTCCTCGCGGGCATCTGGGCCTGGGCGTCGTACCACTCGCTCGTGGCGCTGCGCACCCGGGTCGACGAGGCGTGGGACGCCATCGTCGTCCAGATGCGCCGCCGGGCAGAGCTGGTCCCGACGATCGTCGAGCAGGTCAGGGGCTACGCCTCCCACGAGACCAAGGCGCTCGAGACCGTCGAGCGGGCTCGGGTCGAGACCCTCGAGGCGAGCACCCCGGCCGCCGCGTCGACCGCCGAGGGGCACCTGCAGACCGCCCTCCGTGGGGCCTTCACGGTCTCCGAGTCCTTCCCGCAGCTGCAGGCGAGCCAGTCGTTCCTCCAGCTCCAGTCGGAGCTCGTCGAGACGGAGGACGGCCTCCAGGCAGCCCGTCGCTCCTACAACGGCGGCGTCCGCGAGCTGAACGCGAAGGCCGCCGGCTTCCCGGCCCGGCTCTTCGCCCCGCGCCTGGGCGTCGCGAAGCGCGACTTCTTCGAGGTCGAGCAGCCGTCGACCATCGCCGAGCCGCCGCGCGTCCAGTTCTGACCGCTAGCTGACGGCGCCCGCCCCGACGGCGCCCCGCAGCGCCGCCGCGAGGTCGCCCCGGTCGACGACCTCCACCCGCTCGAGACCCTGCCAGCGGGCCGCCCGGCCCAGCAGCGCCGCGAGCCGGTCGACGTCGACGGGCAGGTCGCGCTCCCGCCACGAGGCCTGGACCCTCAGCACCCGGGCCTGCCGGTCGCTCTTCAGGTCGACGCGGGCGACGAGCTGGTCGCCCTGCAGCACCGGCAGCACGTAGTAGCCGTGCACCCTCTTCTCCTGCGGGGTGTAGATCTCGATCCGGTAGCGGAACCCGAACAGGCGCTCCGCCCGGGGCCGCGTCCAGACCACGGGGTCGAACGGCGAGAGCAGGGCGTCGGCGGCGATCCGCCGGGGGAAGGCCGCGTCGCGGTGCAGCCAGCCGCCCCGTGGCCAGCCCGGGACCGTCACCGGCGTCACGACGCCCTGGTCGGCCAGGTCGCTCAGGGCGGGCACGACGTCGGCCGTCTTCATGCGCCAGTGGTCGGCGAGGTCGGCGGTGGTCGCCACGCCGGAGGCGCGGGCCGCGTGGGCGAGCAGCTCACGGTGGGCCTCCTCCCGCCCCACCTCGACGGCGAGGAGCTCGGCGGGCAGCACCTGCTCGGGCAGCGCGTACACCCGCTCGAAGCGTCGTCGCCCGGCGCTCACCAGCGCCCCCACGCGGAAGAGCGCCTCGAGCCCGCGCTTGACGTCGCTCCAGCCCCACCACGGCCCCGTGCGCCGGTCCGCGTCGTGCTCGACGAGGCTCGCGGGCAGCGGCCCTTCGCCGCGCAGCTCGTCGAGCAGCCAGGCGGCCGTCCGGGCGTTGGCCGACAGCCACGACCCCGGGTCGGCCTCCGCCCGGGCCCGGTGGTCGTCCATGCGCCAGCGCATCAGCGGCCAGGTCTCGACGGGCAGCAGCGCGGCCTCGTGCGCCCAGTACTCGACGTACCGCCCGCGCGGGGCGAACAGCAGCTCGTCGAGCCGGTCGCGGTCGTAGTGGCCGAGGCGCGCGAAGACGGGGAGGTGGTGGCTGCGCTCGAAGACGTTCACCGAGTCGATCTGCAGCAGGCCGAGGCGGTCGACGACGCCGTGGAGCTGCCGGGCACCGACGACCCGGGGGCCCCCCGCCTCGGCGACGGGCCGGCCGAGGCCCTGCGCGGCGAGGGCCGTGCGGCGGGCCTGGGCGGGGGAGAGGGCGTCGCGGGTCACGGGGCGACCCTACCGACGGCCGCCGACACGGCCGACCCGGCCCGCGACTCCCCGTGTCCCGGCGCCGGTGCCGCGGGGCTCGTGCGGTCCACATGCCGGGAGGGGCATGCGGTGCGGGCGTCACGGTCGGCCGCGACACCTACACTGAGCGCATGAACCGCCTCCGACGGCTCCTCCGACGCCCCCCGGGCAGCGACGTCGCGACGCCCGTGCCCGTCGAGCCCGTGGCCGGCGCCGCGGCGCTGCCGTCGGCCCCCGTCACGAACCCTGAGGTCGCTCCCGAGCACCGAACGGCGGGCGACCTCGACGGCGCGCTGCCCCGCGGCGTCGTCGTCGCCGGCGCCTGGTCGTGGCGCGTCCTCGCGATCGTCGGGGTCATCGCGGTCTTCGTCTGGCTGGTCATCCAGCTGCGCATCATCGTCGTGCCGTTCATGGTGGCCCTGCTCATCGCGGCGCTGCTCGTGCCCCTCTCGTCGTGGCTGCAACGGCACGGCTGGCCGAAGTGGCTCGCGGTCGTCGTCAGCCTCGTCGGCTTCGTCGTCGTCGTCGCCGGGCTGCTCTACCTCGTCGTGCTGCAGATCATCGACGGCTGGCCCCAGCTGCGCGACCGGTCGGTGGCCTCGTACGTCGAGCTGAAGGGCGTGCTGCTCGACTCGCCCCTGCACCTCACCGAGGCGCAGCTGAACGCCTCCGTGACCGACGCCGTGACCGCCCTGCAGCAGGACAGCCAGCCGCTCCTGCGCGGTGCCCTCTCCGTCGGCACGACGGCCGGCCACGTCGGCGCCGGGCTCGTGCTCGTGCTCTTCTCGACGATCTTCGTCCTGGCCGGCGGCGGCGACATCTGGCGCTGGTTCGTCCGTCTCTTCCCGCGGCGGGCCCGCACCGCCGTCGACGGAGCGGGCCGCGCGGGCTGGACGACGCTGACGAACTTCGTCAAGGTGCAGATCCTCGTCGCCGCGGTCGACGCCGTGGGCATCGGCCTGGGCGCGTTCTTCCTGGGCCTGCCGCTCGTCGCGCCGATCGCCATCGCGGTCTTCCTCGGCTCGTTCGTCCCCGTGGTCGGCGCGGTCGCCACCGGCACCGTCGCCGTCGTCATCGCGCTGGTCTACAACGGCTGGGTGGTGGCGCTGGCGATGCTCGCGGTCGTGATCCTCGTGCAGCAGATCGAGGGCCACGTGCTGCAGCCGTTCGTCATGGGCGGCGCCGTCAAGGTGCACCCGCTGGCCGTGGTCTTCGCGGTCGCGGCGGGTGCCCTCCTCGCGGGCATCCCCGGCGCGCTCTTCGCGGTGCCCGTCGTCGCGGTGCTGAACGTCATGGTGTCGTACGTCGCGGGCGGCAGCTGGCGCGACGGGCCCCGGTCGGTGCCCGCTCCGCCGGGTCGCGTGCCCCCGGGCCCGTCGGCCGGCGCCTCCGCCCCGAACACGAGGGGCGGCCCCGTGGTCGGCCCCTCGGCCACGTCCCCCGCGGCCACCTCCCCCTCCGCGGCCGACCCGGCCGCCGCCTCCGCTCGCTCCGTTCCGTCCCGAAAGGCCGCTGATGCCTGACCTCACCATCGCCGGGCCCACCCTGGCCGAGATCGAGGAGGCGCGGTTCCGCGTCTCGACGGTCGCCCGCGTCACGCCGATGGAGAGCTCGCGGTTCCTGGCCGACGTGCTGGGCTCGCCGGTGTACCTCAAGTGCGAGAACCTGCAGCGCACGGGCTCGTACAAGATCCGGGGCGCCTACAACCGCCTCACGCAGCTCTCCGACGACGAGAAGGCGCGGGGCGTCGTGGCCGCCTCGGCCGGCAACCACGCCCAGGGCGTGGCCTTCGCCGCGCGGGAGCTCGGCATCGCGGCCACCATCTTCATGCCGGTCGGGGTCGCCCTGCCCAAGCTGCAGGCCACCCGCGACTACGGCGCCGACGTGGTGCTCAGCGGCCACGCCGTCGAGCAGTCGCTGATGGCCGCCAAGGAGTTCGCGGCCACCACCGGCGCCGTCTTCATCCCGCCCTTCGACCACCCCGACGTCGTCGCCGGGCAGGGCACCGTCGGCCTCGAGATCCTCGACCAGGTGCCCGACGTCGACACGGTCATCGTGCCGATCGGCGGCGGCGGGCTCATCTCGGGCGTCGCGAGCGCCCTGAAGCAGAACGCCGCCCGCACGGGCCGCGACGTGCGCATCATCGGCGTGCAGGCGGTCAACGCGGCCCCCTACGCCGTGTCGATGAAGCGCGGGGTCCGCACCGACATCGAGGCCCTGCCGACGATCGCCGACGGCATCGCCGTCGCGAAGCCGGGCGTGCTCAACTTCGAGATCGTCCGCGAGACCGTCGACGAGGTCGTCACGGTGAGCGACGACGACACGGCGCGGGCGATGCTCGTCATGCTCGAGCGCGCGAAGCTCGTCGTCGAGGCGGCGGGCGCGGTCGGCGTGGCCGCCGTGCTCACCGAGCAGGTGCGCGACCTCGGCACGACCGTCATCGTCCTCAGCGGCGGCAACATCGACCCCCTGATGATGGAGCGCGTGATCGGCCGCGGGCTCGCGGCCGCCGAGCGCTACCTCAAGCTGCGGGTCGGCCTGCCCGACCGCCCCGGGCAGCTGACCCGGGTGTCGGAGATCCTCTCCGACGCGAACGCGAACGTCGTCGAGGTGCTGCACACCCGGCACGGCCGCGGGCTGCAGATCAGCGAGGTGGAGCTCGAGCTCAGCGTCGAGACGCGCGGGCCCGAGCACGTCCAGCACGTGCTGCAGCGCCTCCGCGACGCCGGCTACGAGCCCCGCGTGGACTTCTAGCACGACGACGGCCCCCGCTCCGAGGAGCAGGGGCCGTCGTCGTCGGCGCCGGGGGCTACGGCGTGTAGGTCTCGACCGCGGTGACGGAGACCGCGATCTCCTTGCCGTTGGGGGCCGTGTAGCTCGTCGAGTCGCCGACCTTCAGCCCGTTGATGGCCTGGCCGAGCGGGCTGGTCTCGCTGTAGACCGAGAGGTCGCTGTCGGCGGCGATGATCTCGCGGTTGCCGAGCAGGAAGGTGCTGGGGTCGCCGGCGATCGTCGCGGTGACGACGGTGCCGGGGCCGACGATGCCGGCGGCGGCGGTGGACTCGCCGACCGTGGCGTTCTTCAGGAGGTTGGTGAGCACCCGGATGCGCGCCTCCATCTTGCCCTGCTCGTCCTTCGCGGCGTGGTAGCCGCCGTTCTCCTTCAGGTCGCCCTCTTCACGCGCCGCCTCGATGCGGGCGGTGATCTCCTTGCGGCCCTCGCCGCTCAGGGTGGCGAGCTCGGCCTGGAGGCGGTCGCGGGCGTCGGGCGTCAGCCAGGTGGTGGCGTCGTTGGCGTCGTTCATGGTGTCTCCGTTCGTGTGGCGGCCCGGCCGCGCGCTCGCCCGCGCGGGTGGTCCGGTCACGGGCGCTCCGGTCGCACGTGCGGGGAGCCGCGGGGCGGACGAGGCACGCCCCTCGAAAGAAGGAGACCGGCCGAGTGGCCGGTCTCCGGTGATCCGATGCAGTCTACGGAAGCCAGCACTCGTAGATCAACCCCGTCACCGCCCGCTCGCTGGTGGCCAGCGAGGTGGTGTACGTGGTCGAGTGCTGCGTCGCGGCGGGCAGGTGGACGACCTTCCAGCCGACGATCGCGAACTTCTGGTTCTGCGCCTGGACGGCGCAGCTCACCTCGGTGCCCGGCTGCACGCTGACGGTGTACTGCACGTCGACGGAGCGGTCGTCGAGCACCGTGTAGCCCACGTCGGTGCTCTCGAGCTTCGACCCGTCGCCGTCGAAGGCGGCGAAGACGACCCAGGCGGCGAAGACCACGACGAAGGCGACCGCGACCGAGACGGCGATCACCGTGCGCCGGCGGCGCGTGCCCGGCGACCGGCCGTAGCGGTCGTCGAGGTGCGACGAGCGAGCCGTGTCGGGGGCCGGCGTCGAGGGCGCCGGAGATGCTGCGGGGGGCGTGGACGCCACTCGGGACTCCGTCCGATTATCCTGGTCACAGGGTAGCAACGTCTGCCCTGCACGAATTGCGAGGAACCCGTGACCCTGCGCCTCTTGGCCGTCCACGCCCATCCCGACGACGAGTCCAGCAAGGGCTCGGCGACGTACGCCCACTACCGCAGCCTCGGCGTCGAGGTCCTCGTCGTCAGCTGCACCGGAGGTGAGCAGGGCTCCATCCTCAACGAGCAGCTGGAGGCCCGGCACCACGCCGAGCGCGACATCGCCGGCCTCCGCGTCCACGAGATGCGCGCCGCGCAGGAGGCGATGGGCGTCGACCACGTCTGGCTCGGCTACGCCGACTCCGGGCTGCCGGCCGAGGGCGAGCCCGTCGCCGTCAACTCGTTCGCGACCATCCCGCTCGAGACGAGCGCCGAGCCCCTCGTCGCCGTCATCCGTCGCTTCCGCCCGCAGGTGCTCATCACCTACGACGAGAACGGCGGCTACCCGCACCCCGACCACATCCGCACCCACGAGATCTCGATGGAGGCCTTCCGTGCCGCCGCCGACCCCGCGCGCTACCCGGCGACGGGCGAGCCGTGGTCGATCGAGAAGGTCTACTACGACCGGATGTTCAGCACGGGCCGCATCGAGGCGATGATCAGCCACCTCCGCGAGAGCGATCCGGAGTCGCCGCTGATCGAGCGCCTCGGCGAGATGCTCGAGCGCTTCAGCGACCGGCCCGACCTGGCCACCACGAAGGTGCCGGTCTCCGACTTCTTCCCCGTGCGCGACGCCGCCCTGCGCGCCCACGCGAGCCAGGTGCCGCTCGACAGCGCCTTCTTCTTCTGGCCGAACGACCTGCAGGTGCGGGCCTGGCCGACGGAGGACTTCCAGCTGGTCGAGTCGACCGTCGAGTCGACGCTTCCCGAGACCGACCTCTTCGCCGGCGTCGTCGACCCCGACACCGGCCTCGTCGGGACGGAGCGCTCGTGACCGCCCTCGGCGACCTCGCCCTCGGGGCGACCGTGCGCCTCCTCGCGCAGCCCTCCACCCCGTCGCCGACGCTGCCGGCCTCGACCGTGCCCGACGAGGCCGTCACGCCCGGCGTCTGGGGCTTCGTCGCGATCGCGTTCGTCGCGATCGCGACCGTGCTGATCATCGTCGACATGAGCCGTCGCGTGCGCCGCACGCGCTACCGCGGCGAGGTCCGTGAGCGCATCGAGGCCGAGCGGGCCGAGGCGAGCCAGGCCGCGGCCGGCCTGGACGAGGAGGCGCGGCCCGGCCAGGGCGACGACGAGCCGTTCCGCGGGGGCGAGCCGAGGGCCTAGCCGAACGACGGCGCGTTCAGCGCCAGCACGAGGATCCCGCTCCAGTGGCAGAGGTAGGCCGCCACCGTGCAGGCGTGGAACAGCTCGTGGAAGCCGAAGTGGCCGGGTGCCGGGTTCGGGCGCTTCAGACCGTAGAAGGTCGCGCCCACGATGTAGAGCAGCCCGCCGACCAGCACGAGCACCGTCATCGGCACGCTGGCCGCGACGAGGTCGGGCAGGAACCCCAGCGCGCCGACGCCCATCAGCACGTAGAGCGGCACGTACAGCCAGCGCGGCGCGTGGATGAAGAAGACCCGGAAGGCGATGCCGAAGGCCGCCGCCGTCCAGACGAGCACGAGCAGCAGCTGCGACTTGCCGGGCGGCAGCGCGATGGCCGCGATGGGCGTGTAGGTGCCGGCGATGAGCAGGAAGATGTTCGAGTGGTCGAGCCGCTTGAGGAACATCTTGGCGCCGGGGCTCCACGGGAACCGGTGGTACGTCGCCGAGATGCCGAAGAGCAGCAGCGAGGTCGTCATGAAGACGGCCGAGGCCCACGTCGCGGCGGTGCCGTCGGCGAGCACGACGAGCACCACGCCCGTGGCGATCGCCACCGGGAAGGTCGCGGCGTGGATCCAGCCGCGCCAGGTCGGCTTGCGTTCGATGGACGCGTAGTCGAGGGCGTCGTCGAGGAGGGGCAGGTTCGGGAGGTCGGCGCCGCCGTCCTCGGCCACGCCGTCGCGCGCGGGGGTCGTGCTCATGCCCCCGAGCGTAGGCGAGGGGCCGGGGAGGCGGGGGACGAGGCGCTGGGAATCTAACGCCGAGCGTGCGTTAACGTAGGCACGTGAAGAACCGTCGGCGCACCCCCCTGGCCGGCGGCGTGCTCTACGGCCTCTACCAGCGTCGGCTCCGCCGCGAGCTCGAGGGCGCGGAGCTGCCGCACCACGTCGCCATGATCGTCGACGGCAACCGGCGGTGGGCCAAGCTCCGCATGCTCGAGACGGCCGCTCACGGCCACCGGGCGGGCGCCGCCAAGATCAGCGAGTTCCTCACCTGGTGCGACGACCTGGGCATCCGGGTGGTGACCCTCTACCTCCTGTCGGCGGACAACCTCGGCAACCGCGCCTCCGACGAGCTCACCGAGCTGTTCGGCATCATCGGCGACGTCGCCGACGAGCTGTCGCGGCAGCGCGACTGGCGGGTGCAGCACGTGGGGTCGACCGACGACCTGCCGCCGTCGCTCCGCGAGTCGCTCTCGCGGGCCCAGGCGAGCACCGCCGACCGCGGCGGGCTGCACGTCAACCTCGCCGTCGGGTACGGCGGGCGTCGCGAGATCGCCGACGCCATGCGCAGCATCGTCCGCGAGCACGACGCCGCGGGCGGCACCCTCGACGCGCTCGCCGAGGTGCTCACGCCCGAGCTCATCGCGCAGCACCTCTACACCGGCGGGCAGCCCGACCCCGACCTCGTCATCCGCACTTCGGGCGAGCAGCGGCTCAGCGACTTCATGCTCTGGCAGAGCGCCCACAGCGAGTTCTACTTCGTCGAGGCCTTCTACCCCGACCTCCGCGAGGTCGACTTCCTCCGGGCGGTGCGCGACTTCGCGCTCCGGCACCGGCGGTACGGGAGCTGACGACCGGGCTGTCCTCCCGGCGCTGACCCGCGCCTCCTCCCGGACAGCACGGGGGCCCGAGGGCGACGCGCCGACGCGTCGCGCACTACCGTAGGAGGCTGACCCCCACCCGAGGAGCCGACCGTGACCACCATCGACGAGTTCGCCGCCGGCTTCGCCGACGAGCCCGGCTACTTCGACTTCGCCAAGTACGGCCCCATCTCGACCCCGGTCGCGGAGGAGCAGCGCGGCCTCGTCGACCTGCAGGCCCGCTCGCGGCACGGCTCGGAGATCGCCCTCGACGAGCAGGCCGGCCGCGTGCGCCGCGCGGTCTCGGCGCTCGTCGGGTTCCCCGCCGACCAGGTCGTCTTCCAGCCCAGCACCAGCGAGGGCCTGCTGCACACGATGTTCGGCCTCACCGGGCAGATCGTCCTCTCGGCCCGCGAGTACCCGAGCCTGCCGCTCGCGGTGACCCGCGCCTCCTCGGCCCTGCGGGTGCTCGACCCGGTCTGGATGGACCCGACCTACGGCGCCGTGACGCCCGCCCTCGTGCAGGAGCACCTCACGTCGTCGACCACGGCCGTCGCCGTGAGCGCCGTCGACTACCGCACGGGGTACCTCGCCGACCTCGAGGGCATCCGCCAGGTCATCGGCGACCGCCTGCTGATCGTCGACGCCATCCAGGGCCTCGGCGTCGCCGACCTGCCGTGGTCGCTCGCCGACGTCGTCATGGCCGGCGGCCAGAAGTGGCTCCGCGCCGGCTGGGGCACGGGCTTCCTGGCGCTCAGCGAGCGCGCCACGACGGAGCTCACCCCGGTCTTCACGGGCGTGGCGGGCTCCGAGCTCGTGCTCGGCGGCCGGTACGACCAGCCGGTGCCCGTCCGGGACGGCGCGGCCGCGTTCCAGGTCGCGAACCCCGACCCCATCGCGCAGGCCCGGCTCGCCACGGCGGCCGAGGCCGTCACGGCGGTCGGGGTGCCGGCCATCGCGGCGGCGGTCGCCGAGCGCGCCTCCCGGCTGATCGACCTCGCCGACGAGGCCGCCGTGCCCGTCATGTCGTCGCGCGACGAGGCCGAGCGGGCCGGCATCGTCGTGCTCCAGCCCGAGCCGGCGCAGCTGACGACCCTCACCGCCGCGTTCATCAACCACGGCGTCACCGCGACGGTGCGCGACACGACGGTGCGGCTCAGCACCCACGTGTCGAACGACGACGAGTCGTTCGACATGCTGCGCGCGGCGCTGACGTCGTTCGGCAGCGCCGTCACCTACTAGCGGCGACCGGCGCGGGCGACCGGCACCGCGACTCCTCGGGGCCCGCCCTCGCAGCCGTCGTCCAGGTCTCGACCACAGCGTGAGGGTCGTTCACCTGATCGTCACACGACGCGGCGCGTCGCCGTCGACACGGCCGCCGGGCTCGACGTAGGTTCGCATCACCGGGCAAGTCGCCCGGTCGAGGCGGCCACGAAAGTTCGTCCTCGCGTCGCACTCCGGCCGTCTCCGCCGCAAGGGAACGGGTGCCCAGGCACCCGGAGATGGAGTCGTCGTGACCTCGCTGAACGAGCCCCGCACCGAGACCCGGACCGATCAGAGCACCGACCGCGGCAGCGACTGCGGGCCGGGCAGCGGCCACGGACGCGCTGCCGAGACCCGCGCCGGGGAGGCGCGCGGCACGTCGGTCGCCCAGCGCACGTACGTGCTCGACACCTCCGTGCTCCTCTCCGACCCCCAGGCGGTCTTCCGCTTCGCCGAGCACGACGTCGTGCTGCCCGTCGTCGTGGTCAGCGAGCTCGAGGGCAAGCGGCACGACCCCGAGCTCGGCTACTTCGCCCGGCAGGCGCTGCGCCTGCTCGACGACCTGCGCGTGCAGCACGACCGCCTCGACTTCCCCGTGGCGGTCGGCGACGGCGGGTCGTTCCGGGTCGAGCTGAACCACTCGAACATGTCGGTGCTGCCCTCGGGGCTCCAGCTCGGCGACAACGACTCGCGCATCCTCGCCGTGGCCAGCAACCTCGCCGCCGACGGCCTCGCCGTCACCGTCGTCTCGAAGGACCTGCCCCTGCGCGTCAAGGCGGCGTCGATCGGCCTCGCGGCGGAGGAGTACCGCGCCGAGCAGGTCGTCGACAGCGGGTACACCGGCCAGATGGCGCTCGACGTCTCGAGCGAGCAGATGGCGACCTTCTGGGAGAAGGAGCGGCTCAGCTCGCGCGCGCTCGGCGACGTGCCGGTCAACACCGGCGTCGTCGTGCACTCCGACCGCGGCTCGGCCCTCGGCCGTGTGACGGCCCGGGGCGAGGCGCGGCTGGTGCGCGGCGACCGGGACGTGTTCGGCCTGCACGGCCGCTCGGCGGAGCAGCGGCTCGCGATCGACCTGCTGCTCGACCCCGAGGTGGGCATCGTCTCGCTCGGCGGCAGCGCGGGCACCGGCAAGTCGGCCCTCGCGCTCTGCGCCGGGCTGGAGGCGGTGCTCGAGAAGCAGCAGCACAAGAAGATCATGGTGTTCCGCCCGCTGTACGCGGTCGGCGGGCAGGACCTCGGCTTCCTGCCCGGCGACGCCGGCGAGAAGATGAACCCCTGGGGCCAGGCGGTCTTCGACACGCTCGGCGCCCTCGTCTCGCAGAACGTCCTCGACGAGATCGTCGAGCGCGGCCTGCTCGAGGTGCTGCCCCTGACGCACATCCGCGGGCGCTCGCTGCACGACGCGTTCGTGATCGTCGACGAGGCCCAGTCGCTCGAGCGGAACGTGCTCTTGACGGTGCTGAGCCGCATCGGGCAGAACTCACGGGTCGTGCTGACCCACGACGTCGCGCAGCGCGACAACCTGCGCGTCGGCCGCCACGACGGCGTCGCCTCCGTGATCGAGACGCTCAAGGGGCACCCGCTGTTCGGGCACGTCACGCTGACGCGGTCGGAGCGGAGCGCCATCGCGGCGCTCGTCACCGAGCTGCTGGAGTCGAACGAGCTGAGCTGAGCTGAGCTGGGCCGCCGCACCGCCTCCTGCGGGGTGCGGCGGGTCGGTGTCCTCCCCGGCGGGTGGGCGCCCGCCCGCCGGGGCCGGAGGGCATGGGGGAGGCGCGGGCCGCCTGGTCCTCCCCAGCCCGGTCACGGGGGCCGCGGTCCCCGATCGGCGACCCCGGCGCGCCCGACGGAGTCCGCCGCACGGCACCCTCGGCGCATGACGACGCCTCCGGACCCCCCTCCCGCCGCTCTCGCCCCTCCACCGGTGGCCGGGCCTCGTGCGGTGCGCCGGCGCTGGAGCTTGGTCGTGGCCGCCGCCGCGCCTGCCGCGCTCCTGGCGGCCGTGGTGCTGACGTCCTCGCCGCCCCCGGCCCTCGCGGTCGTCGTCGCCGTCGCGCTGCTGGTCACGCCCGGGCTCGTGGTCACCGACCTGGTCTCCCGTCGGCTGCCCGACCGGCTCGTGGCCCCGCTCGCCGCGGCCACGCTCGGGGGCCTGGCGCTCCACGCCGCGACGGGCGCGGGCTCCTGGCCGTCGGTGCTGCAGGGGCTGGCGGTGGGCGTCGCCGTGCTCGTCGCCGGGGAAGCGGTCTCGTGGTGGGGCGGCCTCGGCATGGGCGACGTCAAGCTCGGCGCCGCCCTGGCGACGTCGACGGCCCTCACGGGCACCGCGGCCGAGCTGGCCGGGGGAGCGGTGCTCGCGACGGGAAGCGTCGCGGCAGCCTGCGCGGTCGCCGTCGCGGCCCGGCGGGCGCGCAGGGACCGGGGTCCGGGCGAGGCCCGGCCCGCCAGTGCGACGGGCGGCACGAGCCTCGCGCGGGGCGTCCCGCTCGGGCCCGTGCTGCTCGCCGCGTGGTGGGCGACCGTCACGGTGGAGGCGACCGGCGCCTCCACCGTGTGACGGCTCCGATCACCTCGGAGCGCGGCCCGGGGTGCCGACGGCGCCCGAGCCGGGCCCGTCGACGGCCACGGGGCGAGCTAGCCCGGGTGGGTCATGCTCAGCACGTCGAGGGCGGAGTCGAGCTGCTCCTCCGTCACCTCGCCGCGCTCGACGAAGCCGAGGTCGACGACGGCCTCGCGCACGGTGAGCTTCTGCGCCACGGCGTGCTTCGCGACCTTGGCGGCGGCCTCGTAGCCGATGACGCGGTTGAGGGGCGTGACGATCGCGGGCGACGACTCCGCCAGGGCGCGGGCGTGCTCGACGTTGGCCTCGAGCCCGTCGACGGTCTTGTCGGCGAGGGCGCGCACGCCGTTCGACAGCAGGCGGATCGATTCGAGCAGCGCCGTGCCCATCACGGGGATGGCGACGTTGAGCTCGAAGGCCCCCGAGGCGCCGGCCCAGGCGATCGTCGCGTCGTTGCCGATCACGCGCGCCGAGACCATGAGCACGGCCTCCGGGATGACCGGGTTGACCTTGCCCGGCATGATCGACGAGCCGGGCTGCAGGTCGGGGACGTGCAGCTCGCCGAGCCCGGCGTTCGGCCCGGAGCCCATCCAGCGGATGTCGTTGTTGATCTTGGTCAGGCTGACCGCGACGACGCGGAGGGCGCCCGAGGCCTCCACGAGCGCGTCGCGCGCGCCCTGGGCCTCGAAGTGGTCGAGGGCCTCGGTGACGGGCAGGCCGCTGTCGGCTGCGAGGGCGGCGATGACCCGCTGGGGGAAGCCGACGGGCGTGTTGATGCCCGTTCCGGTCGCGGTGCCGCCGAGCGGCACCTCGGCGACGCGGGGCAGGGTGGCGCGCACGCGCTCGACCCCGAGCCGGATCTGGCGGGCGTAGCCGCCGAACTCCTGGCCGAGGGTGACCGGCGTCGCGTCCATCAGGTGGGTGCGGCCGGCCTTGACGACGTCGGCCCACTCGACGGCCTTGCGCTCGAGCGCCTCGGCGAGGTGATCGAGCGAGGGCACGAGCTGCTCGAGCAGGGCGCCCGTGACGGCGACGTGCACCGACGTCGGGAAGACGTCGTTCGACGACTGCGAGGCGTTGACGTGGTCGTTCGGGTGCACCGGGGTGCCGTCGACGGTGCCGGCCAGCGTCGCCAGCACCTCGTTCATGTTCATGTTCGACGAGGTGCCGCTGCCCGTCTGGTAGACGTCGACCGGGAACTGGTCGTGGTGCTCGCCGCCGATCACGGTGTCGGCGGCGGCGACGATCGCGTCGGCGACGGCGGGGGCGACGATGCCCATCTCGCCGTTCACGATCGCGGCCGCGCGCTTGATGCGCGCCAGCGCGACGATCTGCGCCGGCTCGAGGCCGGCCCCGGAGATCGGGAAGTTCTCGACGGCACGCTGGGTCTGGGCGCGGTAGAGCGCCGATGCGGGCACCCGCACCTCTCCCATCGTGTCGTGCTCGATGCGGTACTCGGATGTGGTCACGACGTCGTGGTCCCTTCCTGTGGCCCTCGTGGGGCGCTCTCGACCCCGGCTCGCCGGGGGTGGTCTCAGAGTCGGCCGATGACGACCGAGCGGTCGACGCGGCCGTTCGCGAGGTCGTAGTTCGCCCCGACGACGGCCAGCCGCCCCTCCGCGATCGCCGTCGCGACCAGGGCCGAGCGGCCGACCAGCGTCTCGACGGATGCCTCGATGTGCAGCTTGCCGACCGAGCGGGGGTCGAGCACGGCCCCGGGCTCGAGGTCGATCGTGGCGCGGCGCACCGACGGCACGATCATGTCGACGAGGTCGCCGAGGAACCGCGACCCGGGAGGCGCGGTGGAGGTCATCGACTCGATGGCCGTCGCGACGGCGCCGCAGCTGTCGTGCCCCAGCACGACGATGAGCGGCACGTTGAGCACCGAGACCGCGTACTCGAGGGAGGCGATCACGGTGTCGCCGACGACCTGGCCGGCGTTCCGCACGACGAAGAGGTCGCCGAGGCCGACGTCGAAGATGATCTCGGCCGCGAGGCGCGAGTCGGCGCAGCCGAAGAGGGCGGCGACGGGCTCCTGGCCGCCGGCGAGCAGCGACCGCCGGTCGCTGTCTTGGTGGGGGTGCTCGGGGCTGTTCGCGACGAAGCGGTCGTTGCCGTCGGCCATGCGCTGCCAGGCCTGGCCGGGGGTCAGGTGCTCGGGGGCCGAGGGGGCGGCGGTGGTCTCGGGGGAGGTCACGATCGGGTGCTCGTCTCGTCGGCGATCTGCTCGGCGAGGGCGGTCGCCAGCGTCTCGAACTCGGTGTCGTCGGCCGTGCCGTGCAGCACGTAGGAGCTGCGGTCGACGGTGGTCGTCAGGCTGTAGGCGTAGTTGCCGGGGTCGTCGGCGTCGCGCTGGTCGTAGACGAGCCAGTCGAGCCCGCCGATCGTCGTGGTGCCGTTCGGCACGGCCGTCTGCACGGCGGCGCTCACCCAGGTGTCGTTGGCGTCGATGCCCTGCTCGAGGGCGATGAACTGGTCGGCGGGGGTGATCAGGCCGACGTACCAGGTCGAGACGCCGTCGGCCGTGCCCGTGTCGATCTCGGCACGGTTCGACGACCAGCCGTCGGGCAGCGCGGGGGCGGCGAGCGGCACGTCGACGCTGGCCTCCGACTGCTCGGCGACGCTGCGGTAGTCGATCACCTGGCGGTTCACGGTGCCGCCGGGGCGGACGACCACGAGCACGAGGAACAGCACGATGCCGAGCGACGCGAGGATGGAGAGCGTGAGGTTCTTCGCCGTCTGGTTGGCGTAGTGCTTGCGGGTGTTCTCGGCCTTGCGCCGGGCCGTCTCGTCGGGCGTCTCGGGGCGGCCGAGCTCGGCGACGACACGGGGCTCCTTCGGGCGACGCCCCCGGCCGGTGCCGCTCATTCGGCGCTCACCTGGCGGCGAGCGGCCTCGAGGCGCTCTCGGGCGCCCATCAGCCACTCCTCGCAGCGGCGGGCCAGGGCCTCGCCCCTCTCCCACAGGGCCAGCGACCGCTCGAGGGTGGACCCGCCCTGCTCCAGCTCGGCGACGACGCGCACGAGCTCGTCGCGGGCCTGCTCGTAGCTCAGCGACGAGACGTCGGGAGCGGAGTCGGCGCTGGCCGCGGGGGAGTCGGAGGGGGTCGTGGTCACGGGCACCATGCTACCGAGCAGAGCTGACGACGGGGCCCTGGCCCGCGCCGGCGGGGGAGGGCGACCGGCCTGGGGAGGAGGCGCCGGTGCTGACGGCCCCCACCGCGCCTCCCTCGAGGGTGACGACGAGCTCGACCCCGGCCGGTGCGTCGTCGGGCTCCCGCAGCACGCCGCCGCCCGGCAGCTGCACGATCGAGTAGCCGCGCCGCAGGGTGCCCTGGGGCGACAGCGCCCGCAGCTGCGCGGTCAGCTCGGAGACGCGCGTGTGGGCGCGCTCGACCGCCCGGGCGAGCAGCTCCTCGCCGCGGGCCACGGCCCGCACGACCTCGTCGGCGCGGACGTCGACCAGGGTCTGGGGCGAGGCGAGCACCGGGCGGCTGCGGAGCTGCTCGAGCCGGTCGATCTCGGTCGAGACCAGCGAGGTGAGCCGCTGGCCGATGCGGGTGCGGGCCTGCTGCACGCGCTGGAGCTCTTCCGACACGTCGGGCACGACGCGCTTCGCGGCGTCGGTCGGCGTCGAGGCGCGGAGGTCGGCGACGTCGTCGAGCAGCGGCCGGTCGGCCTCGTGCCCGATGGCGCTGACCACGGGCGTCGTGCACGCCGCCACGGCGCGCACCAGGCCCTCGTCGCTGAAGCCGAGGAGGTTCTGGAAGTCGCCGCCGCCGCGCGCGACGATGATCACGTCGACTTCGGGGTCGGCGTCGAGCTGCTGCACGGCCGCGGTCACCTCGCCCACCATCCGGTCGCCCTGCACCGCGGCGTGCACGACCCGGAAGGCGACCGACGGCCAGCGCAGCTGCGCGTTGCGGAGGACGTCCTTCTCGGCGTCGCTGTCGCGGCCGGTCACCAGGCCGATGCACTGCGGCAGGAAGGGCAGGGGGCGCTTGCGGTCGGCGCCGAAGAGCCCCTCCGAGGTGAGCTGGCGCCGGAGCCGCTCGAGTCGTTCGAGCAGGTCGCCGAGCCCGACGTGGCGCATGTCGAACACCTGCATGGTGAGCGAGCCGCCCTTGACCCAGTAGTTCGGCTTCACCGCGGCGATGACGCGGTCGCCCTGCTTGAGGTCGGCCGGCACCCGCGACTTCACGCTCGACCAGATCGAGAACGAGATCGTGGCGTCCTGCTCGAGGTCCTTGAGCTTGCCGTAGACGTTGCCCCCCGAGACGTTCCACTGCGTGATCTCGCCCTCGACCCACGCCGTGCCGAGGCGGTCGATCCAGTCGCGCACCTTGGCGGCGAGCAGCCCCACGGGCCAGGGGGCCTCGGCGGTCGGCGGCGGGGTGACGATGGTCATGCTGCTCCCGGTGGTCGTGGGTGGTGGTCGGTGCTCGGTCGGCGGCGCGGGGCGTGCCCCGCTCCCAGTGGGTCGGCAGTCGAGCGCCTTACACTCTCCTGGTGGCCCACATCACGAACGGCGCGCTCGCCGTCGACCTCCCGACCCCCCGCGTGCCCGCCGTGCGCAACAGGCTACGGGACACCCCCGTCGCCGGACGCAAGCGCGTGCTGCTGGCCGCTCCCCGCGGCTACTGCGCCGGCGTGGACCGCGCCGTGATCGCCGTCGAGAAGGCCCTCGAGCACTACGGCTCGCCGGTCTACGTCCGCAAGCAGATCGTCCACAACGTCCACGTCGTCTCGACGCTCGAGAGCCAGGGCGCGATCTTCGTCGACGAGGTCGAGGAGGTCCCCGAGGGGTCGCACGTCGTCTTCAGTGCCCACGGCGTCTCGCCGGCGGTGGTGCAGGGCGCGGCAGACCGCGGCCTGCAGGCCATCGACGCCACCTGCCCCCTCGTCACGAAGGTGCACCGCGAGGCGGTCCGCTTCGGGTCGCAGGGCCGCCACATCATCCTCATCGGCCACGCCGGCCACGAGGAGGTCGAGGGCACGATGGGCCACGCCGCCGACCGGACGACGCTCGTGCAGAACCCCGACGAGGTCGATGACCTCGTCGTCGACGACCCCGAGAACCTCGTCTGGCTGTCGCAGACCACCCTCAGCGTCGACGAGACCATGGAGACCGTGCGCCGCCTGCGTGAGCGCTTCCCCTCCATCCAGAACCCCCCGAGCGACGACATCTGCTACGCCACGCAGAACCGCCAGGTCGCCATCAAGAAGGTCTCGGTCGAGGCCGACCTCGTCATCGTCGTGGGCTCGGCCAACAGCTCGAACAGCGTGCGCCTCGTCGAGGTCGCCCTCGAGCACGGGGCCAAGGCCGCGTACCGCGTCGACTACTCGAGCGAGATCAAGCAGGAGTGGCTCGACGGCGTCGAGACCGTCGGCGTCACCTCCGGCGCGTCGGTGCCCGAGGTGCTCGTCAAGGAGGTCCTCGACGACCTGGCCGACGCGGGCTACCTCGACGTCTCCGAGGTCGTCACGGCCCACGAGGACCTCATGTTCTCGCTCCCCAAGGAGCTCCGCACCGACTCCACCGGCGCCGTCGACAGCCGGGCCCTCGGCGGACGGACCCGATGACCGACGAGTCGTCGGCTCCCCGCGACGCCCGTCCCCGCCCGCGGTACGGCGAGTACGCGCCCGAGGGCTGGGTCAGCCCCGTCGCCGACGCGGCCGCGGCGCGCGAGGCCGAGCTCGCCGCGAAGGCGGCTGACGCCCGAGCCGTGGAGGCACGACCGGGCGGAGCCCCGGCGACGCAGGACGCCCCGACGGCCGGCTCCGCGACTCCCGCGGCCCTGAGCACGGGGCGTCGTTTCGACCGAGTCGCGACGCTGGCGCTGATCGGCCTCGCCGTCTACAACGTGGTGGGCAACGTCGTGCTGGTGCCGAACTTCTCGGCGACCCTGCTCGACCTGCTCCGGCGCAGCGGCTACGACGTCGACACGTTCACGTCGCAGGCAGGGCTGCAGACGGCGGGCGCCGTGATCGCGGTGACCTCGCTGGTCGTCTTCGTCGCGATGCTCTGGTGGTCCCTGCGTCGACTGCGCGCCGGCCGTCTCTCGTTCTTCGTGCCGCTCGCCGCGGGCGTGTTCGTGACCGCCGTGCAGCTCGTCGCCGTCTTCTCGGTGGTGCTCGGCGACGCCGCCTTCGTGCAGTCGGTCATGGACGCGGGCAGCCGGCCCTGACCGCTCCGCCCCGGTCGACCCGGGGCGCGGACGTGACGACGCCCCGCCGGCCTGAGCCGACGGGGCGTCGTGACGTCACGGGGGAGTCGCGGGTCAGCTCCCGGACTGGCCGAACGACCCCAGCTGGCGCGTGGCCTCGACGACCCGGGCCGCCATGGCCGACTCGGCGACCTTGCCCCAGGCGCGAGGGTCGTACTGCTTCTTGTTGCCGACCTCGCCGTCGGCCTTGATGAACCCGTCGTAGTTCTTGAGCACGGTGTCGGCGATCGACCGGCTGAAGGCGTACTGCGTGTCGGTGTCGAGGTTCATCTTGACGACGCCGTTCGAGACGGCCTCGGAGATCTCGGCGTCGGACGAGCCCGAGCCGCCGTGGAAGACGAGCTCGAGGGGCTTCTCGGCGGTGCCGAAGCGCTCCTGGATGCCCTGCTGGATCTCGCCGAGCAGCTCGGGGCGGAGCTTGACGTTGCCGGGCTTGTAGACCCCGTGCACGTTGCCGAAGGTGAGGGCGGCGATGTAGCGGCCCTTCTCGCCCAGGCCGAGCGCCTCGACGACGCGGGTCACGTCGCCCACGGTCGTGTAGAGGGCGTCGTTCGTCCCCTCGTGCTGCACGCCGTCCTCCTCGCCGCCGACGACGCCGATCTCGACCTCGAGGATGGCGTTGATGGCGGCCGTGCGCTTCAGCATCTCCTCCGCGATGGAGATGTTCTCGTCGAGGGGGACGGCCGAGCCGTCCCACATGTGCGACTGGAAGAGCGGGTTGCGGCCGGCCTTGACCTCCTCCTCGGAGGCGGCGATCAGCGGCAGGACGAAGCCGTCCAGGGCGTCCTTCGGGCAGTGGTCGGTGTGCAGCGCGACCGTGATCGGGTAGTTCTTGGCGACCTCGGTCGCGAACTTCGCGAAGGCGATCGCCCCGGCGGCGCGGTTCTTGACGGTGTGGCCGGCGAAGTAGTCGGCACCGCCGGTCGTCACCTGGATGATGCCGTCGCTGCCCGCCTCGGTGAGGCCCTGGAGCACCGCGTTGATCGTCTGCGACGACGACACGTTGACGGCGGGGTAGGCGAACCCCTTCTTCTTCGCTCGGTCGAGCATCTCGGCGTACTGCTCGGGGGTGGCGACGGGCATGGCTTCTCCTTCGGTGGTGCGGGTGCGGCTCTGCTCGGCCCAGCCTAGTCAGCGGGCCCGGCCTCGGCCCAGGCCCGGGAGGCGTCGGCGGCGGGGCGGCACGGGTGCGTGCCGACCCGCCGCCGGGTCGCCCTAGACGGGGCGCGCCGCGCTGTCGTCGTGCTCCGCGGAGCGTCGGCGGGCGAGGAGGACGACGCCCCCGGCGGCGAGGGCGAGCAGGGCGGCCAGCGCGGTCAGGCCCAGCACGAGCGGTGCTCCGGTGAACGCCAGGACGGCAGTGCGGTGCCCCGAGGCCTCGGCCGTCGCGCGTTCCTGCGCCGGGGCCTCAGGAGAGGTCACCGGGTCGCTCTCGTCGCTCGGCGGGTCGACCACGGGCGGCTCCACGACCGGGGGGTCGACCACCGGGGGCTCCACGACGGGCGGCTCGACCGGGTCGGCCAGCGCCCCCGCGTCGACGTGGTCGTGTCGCGAGACGCCCACGAGCGCGCCGCCGGAGTCGAGCACGCGGCTGACCGTCACGACGGCCTGCCCGTCGGCGTCGACGTCGGAGTCGCGCTCGGGGTCGTCGCCGGCTCGGGGCGTCGTCCATCCGCCGGGCACCTCGCCCAGGTCGACGCGGTAGTCGCCGGGGCGCAGGCCGGTGGCCGACCAGCGGCCGAGCGCGTCGGTCTCGAGGGCCCGCGACACGGTGGTGCCGCGGTCGTCCGTGCCGGTGACGCGGACGGGGTGGCCGGGGCGACCCGGTTCGTCGTCGCCGCGGACGCCGTCCGCGTCGAGGTCGCTCCAGACCAGGTGGCCGAGCGTGCCCGCGGCGACCCGCGTGCCGGCGCGGTTCGAGGTCGTGGCCCAGTCGATGCCGGCGACCCGGAGGGCGAAGCTCGACGCCCAGAGCTCGGAGTCGGTCGAGTCGTCAGCTCCGGTCAGCACGAGCTCGTGCTCGACCGAGCCGCCGCGCTCGACGGGGCCGTCGCGGTGCACGCGCACGGCGGTGACGTCGTCGAGCCCCGCCGGGCAGCCGTCCCGGCCGAGCTCGGCCTCGAGGCACCAGGTGGTGGCGCCTCCAAGCTGGTTCGACTCGTGGGCGGGGTCGGTGTCGACGTCGGCGGAGGGGGTGCGCGTGTAGCTGACGGTCTCGGTGTCGCCGTCCGGCGCCACCGGGGCGGCGAGCCGGGGCCGCGTCGCGGCGGTGGTGCTGCCGTCGCCCGGGTGGGGCAGGGTGCTGATCAGCGAGCTCGAGGGCAGCGCCTCGGAGCCGACGTTGCGGTACGAGAGCGTGAACACGACCTCGTCGCCGACGACGTGCACGGGGAGGTCGACGGTCTCCTCCGTGTCGAAGCCGCTGCCCGCCAGCACCTGGAGCGCCCGGTCGGAGGTGCGGAACGACGGCGCCGACACGTCACGGCTCGACTCGATCGTCGCGCGGTTCAGGGCCTCGACCCCGGCGCGGGTGCTCGTGAAGCGGGCGTCGAACACGAGCGGCGCGATCGGGGTGTTGACCTCGACCGGGTCGAACCGCCAGGTCAGCCGCTGTCGGGCCTCGCCGTCGACCTCGACCTCGTCGACGACCGGCTCCGGCGAGCTCGACCCCGCGACGAACTCGGCGCCCGCGGGCAGGACGTCGCGCACGGTGACGACCTCGGCCACCCGGTCGTCGCTGGCGTTCGTCACGGACGGGTACAGGGCGTAGCGGACCGTGCCCCCCGCCGTCACGAAGGCGCTCTGGTCGGGGGTGTCGCCGGCGTCGTGGCCGGGGTCGACGACCGCGCTCGTGAGCCGGGCGGTGTTGCTGGTCGTCGTGAGGAAGTCCGACCAGGGGCCGTTCGCGCTCTCCGCGTCGGCGCGGTCGTGGGTCCACTCGCCGTCGCTCGACGTGCGCATGCTGGAGAAGGTCCGCACGCGGGTGTCGTTCTCGAGGCGCGGGGCGACCGTCAGGTGCACGTTGAAGCCGATGGTCGTCGTGGCCGGGTGGTCGTACGACCATCGCACGGCGCCGACGGCTGCCGGGCCGCCCTCGACGTCACGCGGGTCGGCGTGCCACTCCCGGTCGTCGTCGTCGCAGGTGGCGGCGCGGGCCGCCTCCTGGTCGCCGCCGGCGAAGGCCGCGAACTCCGGCCGGCCGGTGGTGCCCACGCTGTTGCTGGCCGCCCACGACCCGGGCGCGTTCTCGCGCAGCGTCTGGACGGTGTTGTCGAAGACGGAGCAGACGACCGTGTCGCCCCAGGGGCCCACGCCGCGGTTGTTGAGGCTCGTGCTGCTGAGGATCGACTGGGCCGGGGTGACGTACGGCAGGTCGTTCTTGCCCGACAGGGGGAACGACGCGGAGCGCACGGAGTCCCAGCCGTAGTACCGGGTCACGCCCCCGACCCCGGCGTTCTGGCTGACGTTCCGGTCGACGGAGTTGTCGTGGTCGGGCTCGGGCTCGCCGTCGTAGTTCGCGCGGCCGCTGATCGAGGTGGCGGAGACGTCGCGGTAGGTGTTGCGTGCCGTGAACGACTGGCCGAGCGGCGGGGCCGGGACCCAGAGGCTGACGTAGGCCGAGACGACGTAGGGCACCACGCCGCCGGCGATCTGCCCGCCCGAGACGCTGCGGGTCGGCACCGAGGCGAGGCTCGTGTCGGTGCCCCTGACGGTGATCGAGACGGGCTCGCCCGGGGCGGACTGCTCGCAGGTCACGGTGCCCGAGTCGACGACCGCCCGTTCGCCGCCGCCGACGCCGCCCGGCGCGGCGGCGATCTGGCCGGTGTTCACACCGCAGGCCGGGGCGCCGTCGACCGAGTGGAGCACGGCGGGGCTCGGCGCCGAGCCGTACATGCGCGACACGTCGTCGACGAGCGTGATGCCGTCGGCGAGCTGCTCGTAGCCCAGCAGCCCGCCGCCCTCGACGAGCGACTCCCAGTGCACCTGCAGCGGGTAGACGATCGAGAAGCCGGGCGTCGTGCCGTCGGCGCCGAGCGACGGCGAGAACGCCGGCACGGTGCGCGACATCGACACGTCGAAGCGCGGGGCGGCGGAGACGGTGACGGCGGGCGCCGTGACCTCGACCGGCTCCAGCCCGACGGCGTGGGCCTCGACCCCGGCCTCGAGCACGGCCGCGTGCGGCAGCGCCGTCGAGACCGACGCGACGGCGCTGACCGTCCGGGCACCGCCGGTCAGCGTGCCGAGCTCGCAGCTCAGCACGTCGCCGACGACGGCCGAGCCGGCCGAGCACTCGTCGGGGACCCCGGCCCAGCTGGTGCCCTCGGCGGCCGTGAGGCGCACCCCGCCCGTGGCCGACCCCTCCGAGGTGCCGACGGTGACGGCGTAGACGACGGCGTCGGCCGTGCGGACCACGCCGTTGCGCGGACCGCTGTCGCCGCCGGGCCGGTCGTCGTCGCTGAAGCGCCCGAGGCCGTCCGACGAGACCGCCACGCTGAGCCGGAGCCCGTCGGCGGAGACCTCGGAGCGCTCGCTCGGCATGGCCGTCGTGGACGGCCCCCCGGGCTCGGGGGGAGGCGGTGAGGAGGCGCGGGCGGGGACTGCGGGGACGGTGGCCGCCGCGATCAGCGCAGCGGCGACGGCGGCTGCCGTCACCCCGCGGGTGAGGGGAGAGGAGAGAGGGGTCAAGGGAGGCCTTCCGGTCGGGCATGCATGCCTCATGCCGGGTGAGAACATATCGCATGACAGCCGTGAGGGGAAGGCGTGGCGAGTACACTCGAGGAATGGCTGATTCGTCCTCCGGGAACCTCTACTCGCACCCTGACCGCAACCTCGGCATGGAGCTGGTGAGGGCCACCGAGGCGGCGGCGATCCGCTCGGCCCCCTTCATCGGCAAGGGCGACAAGAACGCCGCCGACGGCGCCGCGGTCGACGCGATGCGCAAGTTCCTCGGCACCGTCGCCTTCGACGGCGTCGTCGTCATCGGCGAGGGCGAGAAAGACGAGGCGCCGATGCTCTTCAACGGCGAGCACGTCGGCAACGGCTTCGGCCCCGCCTGCGACATCGCCGTCGACCCGATCGACGGCACGAGCCTCACCGCCGCCGGCCGCATGAACGCCCTTTCGGTGATCGCGGTCAGCGACCGTGGCAGCATGTTCGACCCCAGCGCCGTCTTCTACATGGACAAGATCGTCACCGGCCCCGAGGGCATCGGCGTGATCGACCTCGACCGCCCGATCGGCGACAACATCCGTGCCCTGGCCGAGGCCAAGGGCCTGGCCGTGGAGGACGTCCAGGTGGCCGTCCTCGACCGCCCGCGCCACGCCGACCTCATCCAGCAGATCCACGCCGCCGGCGCCGGCACCCGCCTGCTGCTCGACGGCGACGTCGCCGGCGGCATCAACGCCGCCCGCCCCGACTCGCGCATCGACATGTGCGTCGGCATCGGCGGCACCCCCGAGGGCATCATCACGGCGTGCGCCGTGAAGGCGCTCGGCGGCCTCATCCTCACCCGCCTCGCCCCGAAGGACGACGCCGAGCGCCAGAAGGCCATCGACGCCGGTCACGACCTCACCCGCGTGCTCGACCAGGACGACCTGGTCAAGGGCGACAACGCCTACTTCGTCGCCACGGGCGTCACCGACGGCGCGCTCGTCGCGGGCGTCAAGCGCAAGCAGGGCATGATCCGCACCTCGAGCATCGTGCTCCGCTCGCACTCCGGCACGATCCGTCGCGTCGAGGCCGACCACCTCGTCTCGAAGTGGTACGGCGAGAACGCCTAGTCACCGAGTGACGGAGGGGCCGGGGCGACGTGTTCGCCCCGGCCCCTCCGTCTGCCCCACGCCGCCGGTCGCGGGGTGATCAGACGCTGTCGTGCTCGTGCTCGTGCTCGTCCTGCGGCTGGCCGGCGCGCTGCTCGGCATCGTCGAGCGCCGCCGTCAGCTCGGGGGCGGTGAGGTCGCGGGGCACCTCCTCGACGACCGCGGGGGTCGCCAGCACCGTCGCCTCGTCGAGCACGCTGAGGCGTCGGGCCGACGGCAGGACGGTGCGCTCGAGCGACCCGACGAAGCGGTTGTAGTCGACGACCGACCCGCGCAGCGAGCGGCCGAGCTTGTCGACGTGGCCGGCCATGGTGGCGAGGCGGCCGTGCAGCTCTCGGCTGAGGTCGAAGAGCGCCTTCGCCTCGGTGGTCACGACGTCTTGCTGCCAGCTGAAGGCGACGGTCTTGAGCACCGACCACAGCGTGACGGGGGAGGCGAGGGCGACCCGCTTCTGGAACGCGTAGTCCATCAGGGCGGGGTCGGCCTCGAGGGCCGAGGAGACGAGCGACTCGCTGGGGATGAAGGCGATGACCAGCTCGGGGGAGGAGTCGAGGCCCGCCCAGTACGTCTTCGCCGAGAGGGCGTCGACGTGCGCCCGGAGGGCTTTGACGTGCTGCTTGACGAGCAGGTCGCGGCGGGCCGCCTCCTCGCCGGAGGCGGTGGCCGGGATGGTGCTCGCCTCGAGGTAGGCGGAGAAGGGCACCTTGGCGTCGACGGCGATGGACTTGCCGCCGGGCAGGTGCACCACCATGTCGGGCCGGCCCTGGCCGGCGTCGGAGCTGATGCTCGACTGCAGGTCGAAGTCGACCCGTTCGATGAGCCCCGCGGCCTGCACGACGTTGCGCAGCTGGGTCTCGCCCCAGACGCCCCGGGTGCTGTTGGAGCGCAGGGCGCTCGCCAGCGACTCCGCGGTGCTCCGGAGGCGCTCCTCCGACTCGACGGCGCTGCGCAGCTGCTCGCTCAGGGTGCCGTACTGGTGGGCCCGCTGCTCTTCGAGCTCGGCGACCTTGGCCTGGACGGCCGCGAGGCTCTGCGCGACCGGGCTGAGCGCCGTCATGACCTGGCCCTCGGAACGGGTGCGCTCGGCCTCGGCGATGCGGACGTCTCGCAGGCGGTCCTGGAACTCGCGGAGGCGCGCCTCCTGGTCGGCGGACTGGCGGCGGTGCAGCTCGTCGAGGTCGGCGAGGCGCTCGCGGTGCCCCTCGACGGTGGCGCGGGCGCCGGCGAGGTCGGCGGAGAGCCGGGCCGACGACTCGGCCGACCGGGCCCGTGTCGCCAGCACGCCCAGCACGACGCCGACGGCGAGGGAGAGGACGACGAGGGCCACGACGGCGATCGGTGAGGTCATGCCCGCAGTGTCGCAGCAGCCCCCGACAGCGGTGTGAGCCGCTTCATCGTCACGCGGGAGGCCTCCGCCAGCTGCCGGAGGTCGTCGGCGCCGTGCACCGCGGCCGCGTGGGTCACGATGGCCGCGCAGGCCTCGGCGTCGGCGAGGGCGTCGTGGTGCGAGAAGCCCGTGAAGCCCGCGGCGGCGGCCGCCATCGGGAGCCGGTAGGAGTCGAGGGCGTACGTCTTGCGCGCCACCTGGAGGCTGCAGAGGTAGGCCCAGTCGGGCGGGTGGATGCCCGTGGCGTGGCAGGCGGCGCGGATGACGCCCATGTCGAACCCGGCGTTGTGGGCGACGAAGACGTCGATGCCGGCGAAGTCGGCGATGAGGTCGAACTGCTCCTCCCACTCGAAGGCGCCGATGACGTCGTCGGCGACGATCCCGTGGATGCGGGTGTTCCACTCCAGGAAGGCGTCGTGGCCGGCGGGCGGCTTGATCAGCCAGCCGACCTTGTCGACGACGACGCCGTCGCGCACCTTGACGAGGCCGACGGAACAGGCCGACGCGCTGCTCGCGTTGGCGGTCTCGAAGTCGATCGCGGTGAAGTCGATGGGCACCGGGCCATGCTCTCACGCACCCCCGACGTCGCCGGCCCGGCCCGCGCCTCCCCGGCTCCGGGCGGTGCGTCGGGCCCCGCGCCGGTACGATGGCTGACCGTGGCTCTCACTATCGCGATCGTCGGACTGCCCAACGTCGGCAAGTCCACCCTGTTCAACGCCCTGACCAAGAACCAGGTGCTGGCGGCGAACTACCCGTTCGCGACCATCGAGCCGAACGTCGGCATCGTCAACCTGCCCGACCCGCGCCTCCAGGTGCTCGCCGGCATCTTCGGCAGCGAGAAGACGCTGCCCGCGCCGGTGTCGTTCGTCGACATCGCCGGCATCGTCAAGGGCGCGAGCGAGGGCGAGGGGCTCGGCAACAAGTTCCTCGCCAACATCCGCGAGGCCGACGCCATCGCCGAGGTCGTGCGCGGCTTCGTCGACGAGGACGTCGTGCACGTCGACGGCCGGGTCGACCCCGAGGGCGACATGGGCACCATCAACACCGAGCTGATCCTCGCCGACCTCGAGACCGTCGAGAAGGCGATCGTGCGCTACGAGAAGGAGCTCCGCCTCAAGCGCGTCGAGCCGCTCACGCACGAGACCGCCGTCGCCGCCCGCGACGCCCTTCAGCGCGGCGAGGCCCTGTCGGCGTCGGGCATCGACCTCGAGCCGATCCGCGAGCTCGGGCTGCTCACCGCCAAGCCCTTCATCTACGTCTTCAACGTCGACGAGTCGATCCTCACCGACGAGACGAAGAAGGCCGAGCTGGCCGCCCTCGTGGCGCCGGCCGAGGCCGTCTTCCTCGACGCGAAGATCGAGTCCGAGCTGATCGACCTCGACCCGGACGACGCGGCCGAGCTGCTCGCGTCGACCGGCCAGGAGGAGTCGGGCCTCGACCAGCTGGCCCGCATCGGCTTCGAGACCCTCGGCTTGCAGACCTACCTCACGGCAGGCCCGAAGGAGACCCGCGCCTGGACCATCGGCAAGGGCTGGAAGGCCCCACAGGCGGCCGGCGTGATCCACACCGACTTCGAGAAGGGCTTCATCAAGGCGGAGGTCATCTCCTTCGAGGACCTCGTCGAGACCGGCTCCATCGCGGAGGCGCGCTCGGCCGGCAAGGCCCGCATCGAGGGCAAGGAGTACGTCATGCAGGACGGCGACGTGGTGGAGTTCCGCTTCAACAACTGAACCATTGAGGCCTGACTCCTCGCAGTCGATTTACTCCGTCGGTCCTAAACGGCCGGGAGGGCGGCAGCAGCCGCGGCCAGTTTCGCAGCCACTCCATCAAGCGACGACTCCGCTGTGTCGAGACCCGCGTGGGACGCCAGCATGGGGCTGACGTCGAGAAGCTGCTCATACGTGACGCCGTGAGTCACCGGGATGACGCGCTTCGAGTTCAGCAAGACAGCCAGTTCCCGCTCAGCGATGCCCTCCTTTTCGATGCTCTTGAGCAGCGCGGGAGTCACCAGCACGATACCGATACGGGAGTTGCGAAGGCCCTTATCGATCTCACGAAGCATCAAGGAACCGAGGGGGATGTCATTCTCGGAGAACCACACGGTGGCACCGTTCGTCTTGAGATGGGTATTCAATTCGGCGGCGCTGCCTTGCCGGTCGTCCCAGGCGTGGCACAGGAACAAGTCCCGTCGGTCCGGATTGACTCGGGCCTGCTCGACAGCCTTCTCGGCGTAAGGCTGAATCGTTCGCCACTCAGAGGGCGTGTACGGAACCGTCCCGCCAGCCCTGGTTCGGCGCGAAGTGCCACCGCCAGACGAGGTCCTTCGGCTGCCCCCGCTGCTCGTGGAAGACCGACCCTGCGACGAAGATGGGTACGTCGGATATGACGGGTATGACGTGCGGTAGGACCCCCTGCCCCCACAAGCAGGACAAGCGGCCCGTGCACTAGCGGTGCGGTGACCCTGACGAGGGGCTGTGCATTGTGCCATGCACGAATGATAAGTGACTTTTCCTAGACTCCGATGTCGATCGAGACCGCGAGCCCCCGGTCGACGAGGGTGTTGAGGTCGCGCGTCGAGCGGAGTAGGCGGTCGAGGTCCACGGCGACTACGACGTTCACGAGACCGGCGTCCGCGTGGGTCAGCATTCGGCCGCAGGCCGTGCCCGTACCTCGCGCCCTGTGACGGACGCGTCATTGTCGGTGTGCTCGCCTGCGACCGTCCACCCTCGAAGTTCGGCCCGCGAGCGGGTGCGCTCTAGCTGGCGGTGGATGCCGTAGTCATCTCCCTTGGGGTGACGGAGGTAGACGGCTACGCGCTTGCTCATAGGTTCGTGTCGCACAACGCTGAGACCTGAGCCGGGTTCGGCAGGACCTCGTGGACGACCCGATTGTTGACCGTGATCCGGCACCCAACGTTCCCGCCGGACAAGCTGACGGTGCCCGCCGACATGTAGGGATCGGACAGGTCATAGTCGCCAGTGCGGTAGACGTGCTCGTAGGGGAGCGTCACGTCCTCTTGGCTGGTCGTGCCTTCGCGGCTGTAGACGACCGTGGCCGAGCCGGAGCCCAGGAACTCGACCTTGGTCACGAAAGTCTCGGGGGTCGGCGTCGGAGCAGGTGCTGGTACTGGTGCTGGTGCTGGTGCCGGCACGCTCTTACGGGCCTCCGTAGCGGTCGGGCGCGGTGACTTCGGCATCGCGGTCCAGTCCGCAGACGGTCCGTCGGTGGCAGACCGTCCCGCGCTCGGGGTCTGGTCTGCGGCGGTGCAGCCGGTGAGGATGAGGAGAGCTATGAGGGCGGGCCCGATCAAGGCGCGAGAGGTCATGTCGTCGACGATAGGTTCAACTGCGACGGAACGTGGTGGAGTTCCGCTTCAACGACTAGTAGGGGTGCACGTGCTGCGACCACAGGTGGGGATCGCCACCGCGGTGGTCGTCGCGGCGTTCTGCGGCTGCGCCGGATCGGTGGACGGTCAGCGGCTCGAGACGACGCCCCGGTCGTCGGCTAACGAGATCGTCGACGCGGTGGCCGCAGGGCGGGAGGCCGTCGGCGGAGAGTGGCTCGGCGGCTGGGACCTCAACCTCAGCTCGTGCCCTGACGGCGGCGAGCAGTTCGCGGGGTACTTCGAGCAGCAGCCCGCGCGGGACCCCGGCACCTCGGAGTCCGCGGTCCGGGGAGCGCTGGAGCCGTACGGGGCCGAGGTGGTGCGCACCGATCGGCCGGACGGCAGCGTCGAGCTGCTCCTCGCCCGCGACGACGGCTTCCTGACGCTCGTCACCATCACGGACGCGAAGACGAGCTTCGCCGCCACCAGCGCCTGCTTCCCCGACGGCGACGACGTCGACCCGGCCGAGCTCCTGCCTCGGTCGGAGCCCGACGTCCAGCCCCTCTGAGGCGCCGACACGAGGCGACGGGCGACGATCCGGGAGCTGGACCGGGGGACGACCGCCGGGGTACACGCCGCTCGCGATCGACGGCCCGTGGGGGACCGGATCCGTACCCCGTCGTGCCCCCCGTCCGGCCGATACTCGTGGGTATCCTCCCCTCACGTGAGGGTCGTGTACCCCGAACGGGGAGGGATCACCCGTTCGGGGGTCGCGGGTCATCCGCGGATGGTTCCCGGCCCGGCTCACAGCACAGTCTTGACGTGGTCACAGCGCTGTCCCTACTTTGAGCACCAGACGCCGGTACCCCAGCGTCGAGGCCCGAACCTCGACGCTCCGTGCGGGGGGAGCCCGAACTCCCTCCGATCCCGACACGGTCACCACACGCACCTCGCGAGAGGTCGTTCACCGGTCGGCGGCCCCTGCGGGGGCCGCCGACCGCGGCACGCCTCATCGAGGCTGTCGGCCACCGGTGCGCCTACCCGAACCCCGATCGAGGACCCGCCACCCATGCGCCTTGGCACAGCTCTGTCGACCGACTTCCAGATCGCCCTGAACTGGCAGTCCGTCGTCGACGTCTTCACCACCGTCCAGCCCTACTTCCCCATCGCCATCGCCGGCACGATCGTCTGGCTGCTCTGGCTCTACCGGGTCATCCTGTCGGCCCGCGCGAAGCCGATCGAGAGCGACTTCCGGTCGACGACCTCGCTCGTCGTGCCGTCGTACCACGAGGACCCCGACATCCTGATGCGCTGCCTCCAGACGTGGCGCGAGCAGGGGCCGGACGAGATCATCATCGTCCTCGACCTGATCGACACCGAGGCGTACGACCGCATCATCGCCCTCGGCGACCCGCGCGTCACCCCGGTGCTCTTCCACCACGTCGGCAAGCGCTCGGCGCTCGGCGCCGGCATCCGCCGTGCCCAGGGCGAGATCCTCTTCCTGACCGACTCCGACACGTCGTGGACGCCGGGCCTGCTCGAGAACGCGCAGAAGCCGTTCGCCGACCCGCTCGTGGGCGGCGTCAGCACGCAGCAGAACGTGTACCAGCGCCGCACGAGCGTGTGGAGGCGCGTGGCCGACTGGCTGGTCAACCTGCGGTACTACAACTACGTGCCCGCCATGGGCGCCGCCGGCGCCGTCGCGATCATCTCCGGCCGCACCGCCGTCTACCGCCGCTCCGCCGTGATGCCCGTGCTCGAGAACCTCGAGAACGAGTTCTTCCTCGGCCGCCGCTGCATCTCCGGCGACGACGGGCGCCTCACCTGGCTCGTCCTCGCCAGCGGCTACAAGACCGTCCACCAGTCGTCGGCCAAGGCCCTGTCGATGTTCCCCGACACGTTCAGCGCCTTCGTCAAGCAGCGCGTCCGCTGGAGCCGCAACTCGTACCGCACCTACTTCACCGCGATCGCCAAGGGCTGGCTCTGGAAGGTGCCCTTCGTCACCAAGGTGACGGTCATGCAGATCATCCTGACGCCGGTCACCATGGGCCTCACGGTCGGCTACCTCGCCTTCAGCCGCATCGACGGCACGGCGCTCGGCATCGGCGCGACGCTCGCCTGGGTGCTGCTCAGCCGCGGCGTGCGGGGGTTCTCGCACCTGAAGCGCAACCCCGGTGACATCTTCATCCTCCCCGTCGTCGCCTTCGTGGTCATCTTCATCTCGCTGCCCATCAAGGTCTTCGCGCTCATCACGATGAACAAGCAGGGCTGGCTGACCCGCCACGCCGACCGCATCGGCGGCGACGGCCAGACCGCGTCGTCGCTCGTCAGCGAGGCGGCCTACGCCGCCGGCCCCGCCGACGAGGGAGTCCCCTCCGACGAGGCCGTCACCCCGGCCGGCCGCCACGGCGCCCTGCCGCCCGCCCCGGCCTCGCCGCCGGTCGGCGTGCCCGTCGCCGCGTCGACCGCGGACGCCCAGCCGGCCACGGCCCAGCCCGTCCCGGCTCAGCACGCCCCCGCCCAGCCCGTCTCCGCCCAGACCGCTCCCGTCGCCCAGGAGGTGACCGCATGACCGCCCTCCGCCGCCGCACCGCGCTGAGCTGCGCCTCCGCCGTCCTCGTCACCGCCGTCGTGGCGGGCGGCATCGCCCTCACCGGGGCGGGCACCGCGTCCGCCGCGTCGCCCGAGCCGAGCTCGTCCAGCTCGTCGAGCTCGTCCGAGCCGACCTCCGAGCGCCTCGACGCCAGCGGCGTCGCGTCGTACGAGGGAGACCCGGAGGCGGAGGCGCAGGTCTCGGCCACCGAAGACCGCCGCCTCATCGAGGTGCGGGCCATCGCGAACGCCGCCGACTGGAGCGGCGTCGCGCACTACAAGCCGTACCGCCTCGCCACCGGAAACCTCTACACGCTGGTGCTCGTCGCCCGTGACGCGCCCTACACGCTCAGCGACCTGGAGGAGCTCGCGCCCCGCACCTTCCGCCGCGAGCCCGACGGCAGCTGGCTGCTCAGCGAGAACATCGTCGTCGAGGACGGCGCCACGCTCGACCTCAGCGACAAGGACGGCCTCACGCTGCACCTGCAGTCGAACTCGGAGGCGTTCACGTCGATCGTCACCCTCGGCGGCTCGCTCGTCGTGGCCGGCACCTACGACGAGCCGACGCGCATCAGCAGCTGGGACCCGGACGCCGGGGCCGTCGACACCGACACCTCCGACGGCCGCGCCTACATCCGCGTCGTCGGCGGCCGCGCCGAGCTGAGCAAGGCGTTCTTCACCGACCTCGGCTTCTGGAGCGGCATGACGGGCGGCGTCTCGATGACGGGCACCGACATCCCCGACAAGGGCACCGACACCCTGGCCCGCAAGGGCACGAACGCCAGCGCCAGCGACGAGGCGGCGGCCGCGGCCGCCGCGGAGGAGGGCGCCAGCACGGAGGTCTTCGGCACCGAGTTGCTGCCGACCGACGAGGCCAGCGTGCTCGACATGGACCCCGACCTCAGCGGCTACAGCTACGTCTCGGCGATGGTGCGCGACGTCACCTTCGACGGCAACGCCTTCGGGCTCTTCGTCACCAGCGCCGACGGCGTCGTGGTCCGCGACAGCGCCATCAAGGACAGCCTCGTCGACGGCATGGTCTTCCACCGCAACGTGTCGAACAGCGAGGTCGAGAACACGACCTCGACCGGGAACGCGCTCGACGGGTTCGACGTGAACCGCGCCTCCTCGGGCATCGTGCTCGAACGCCTCACGGCGACCGGCAACGGCCACAACGGCATCACGATGAACGGCCGCGCCCTCGCCGAGGGCCCGAGCGCGACGGGCATGCCCACCGGCGTCTACGGCAACAACTCGCTGTCGAACAGCAAGTCGAGCGACAACGCCCGCTACGGCGTCGAGGTCATCGGCGGCACCGACATCGAGGTCGACGGCAACACGCTGACGGGCAACGAGGTCGGCATCGTGGTGGGCCAGGGCGCCGAGAAGGTCGCCCTGACCGACAACACCATCGAGGAGTCGGCGCTGCAGGGCATCGCGCTCCGCGACGCCGGCACCGGCGGCACGATCAAGGGCAACACGATCTCCGGCGGCGACATCGGCATCTACCTCCGCGACGCCGGCGCGACGATCTCGCGCAACACCGTCGAGGACGTCGGCAACCACGCCATCACCCTGATCGGCGACACCGGCCGGTCGAGCATCAGCGACAACGTCGTGTCGGGCCGCGGCCCGAGCGCCATCGACACCGCCCGCACCGAGGGTGCCGTCCGTGCCGACAACGACGACAGCGACTGGCGGAGCACCAAGCCGCTCAGCGTGATCCTGCGGTCGATCTTCCAGCCGCTGACCATCATGTGGCTGAGCCTCGGCCTCATCCTGCTCGTCACCGCGATCACCAGCGTCGGCCGCAACCGCCGCGGGTTCGTGCACCCCTACGCGAACCTCGCCCCGCTGTCGACCTTCACCCGGGGGGAGGCCTCGCGTGACGAGGTCGGCCCGCCCTCCACCCCTCGAGGAAGCACCGCATGATCGACCTGTTCCGCAAGCACCCCGCCCTGACCGCGACCGGCCTCGTGCTGGCCGGCGTGATCGTGGGGGGAGTCGCGGTGACGGCGATCGGCGTCGGCCGGGACGACGAGGGAGGCGCGTCACGGGCTCCGTCCGCCGGCGCCACCTCCGCGCCCCTGGAGGAGGCGTCGCCCACCCCGAGCACCGCGCCCGCCCCGGCCGCGCCCGCCACGGCGAGCGACGTCTGCCAGGACCCGACCGTCTCGGTCGCCTCGGCGGACGAGCTCACCTCGGCGCTCACCGACGCCGCCGCCGGCGACGTCATCCAGCTGGAGCCGGGCACCTACGTCGGCAACTTCGTCGCGTCGGAGTCGGGCACGGCCGACCAGCCGATCGCGCTCTGCGGCTCGGCCGACGCCGTCCTCGACGGCGACGACGTCGAGAAGGGCTACGTCATGCACCTCGACGGCGCCGAGTACTGGCACCTCGAGGGCTTCACGATCACGAACGGCCAGAAGGGCCTGATGGCCGACGGCACCGTGGGCAGCACGATCACCGGGCTCACCGTGAACCACATCGGCGACGAGGCCGTCCACCTCCGCGACGGCAGCACCGACAACGTCGTGTCGTCGAACACCATCAGCGACACCGGCAACCGCAAGGAGAAGTTCGGCGAGGGCATCTACATCGGCACCTCGAAGAACAACTGGGGCGAGATCACCGGCGGCGACCCCGACACCTCCGACCGCAACGTCATCGAGGGCAACACCATCTCCGACACGACGGCCGAGAACATCGACATCAAGGAGGGGACCACGGGCGGTGTCGTGCGCGGCAACAGCTTCGACGGCGCCTCGCTGACCGAGGGCGACTCCTGGGTCGACGTCAAGGGCAACGGCTGGACCATCGAGGGCAACACCGGCACGGCGTCGTCGATGGACGGCTTCCAGACCCACGAGCTCCTCGAGGGCTGGGGCACCGACAACGTCTTCAGCGGCAACACGGCCGACGTCGACGGGCCCGGCTTCGGCTTCTCGCTCACCCCCGAGCTCGGCAACCGCGTGATGTGCGACAACACCGTCTCCGGCGCCGGCGAGGGCGACTGGAACGTGGAGTGCGCGCGCTGACCCCGCCCGCGCCTCCGGGGCCCCGGCCCCTCCCCGCCCCCACGGGCCACCGACCGCACCACCCGATCACCCGCACCGCCTGACCACCCGCACCGCCAGATCACCTGCACCGCCCGATCACCCGCACCACGGATCACCGTGCTCCACCCGCACCGCACCTGCGATGCACCCCCGCTGCGCCCGAAACGCAGCACCGCGCCCCGCCGGGCGCCCTGAACGCCCGGCGACGGCGTCCTCCTGTGACCCTGCCGGGCACCTGAACCGCTCGGCACGGTCCGCTCACCCACACCCGCCTGGAGGCACCCCTTGTCCGACCCGATCACCCGCTCCGCCCCGCTGCCCATCGTCGAGAAGCCCCGCCTGACCGTCGTCGGCACCGGCTACCTCGGCGCCACCCACGCCATCTGCATGGCCGTCCTCGGCTACGAGGTCATGGGCGTCGACGTCGACGTCGCCAAGGTCGAGGCCCTGGCCGCCGGCACCGTGCCGTTCTACGAGCCCGGCCTGCCCGAGAAGCTCCGCGAGGCGCTCGACAGCGGCCGCCTCACCTTCACGACCGACTTCGACGCCGCCGCCGAGTTCGGCGACGTGCACTTCATCTGCGTCGGCACCCCGCAGACGCCCGGCTCGATGGCCGCCGACATGCGCTACGTCGACTCGGCCTTCGGCGAGCTCGCCAAGCGCATCACCCGCAAGGCGCTCCTCGTCGGCAAGTCGACGGTGCCGATCGGCACCGCGAGCCGCCTCACCGAGCTCGTGCAGTCGCTCTCGCCGCTCGGCGCCGAGCTCGAGCTCGCCTGGAACCCCGAGTTCCTCCGCGAGGGCTTCGCCGTGCAGGACACCATGCACCCCGACCGCCTCGTCTTCGGTGTGCAGTCGGAGTGGGCCGAGCGCCAGCTCTCCGCGGCCTTCGCGCCCGTGCTCGAGGAGGGCACGCCCCTGGTCGTCGCCGACCTCGCGACCTCCGAGCTCGTCAAGGTCGCCGCGAACTCGTTCCTCGCCACGAAGATCTCGTTCATCAACGCGATGGCCGAGGTCTGCGAGACCACGGGCGCCGACGTCAACCTGCTCGCGCAGTCGCTCTCGTACGACTCCCGCATCGGCGGCCGCTTCCTCAAGCCGGGCCTCGGCTTCGGCGGCGGCTGCCTGCCGAAGGACATCCGCGCCTTCGCGCACCGCGCCGACGAGCTCGGCGTGGGCCAGGCGGTCTCCTTCCTCAAGGAGGTCGACAGCATCAACAACCGTCGCCGCGTGCGCACGGTCGACCTCATCCGCGAGATGGTCGGCGGCGACCTCGCCGGCAAGCGCATCGCCTGCCTCGGCGCCGCGTTCAAGCCCAACTCGGACGACGTCCGCGACGCCCCGGCGCTCGACGTGGCGCGCATGCTCTACCTCGAGGGGGCGACCGTCACGGTCTACGACCCCGAGGCCAACGAGAACGCGCACCGCCTCTACCCGGACCTCACCTACGCGTCGAGCATGATGGCCTGCGTCGTCGACGCCGACGCCGTGGCGCTCCTCACCGAGTGGCAGGTCTTCCGCGACGCCGACCCCGACGACCTGGCGCAGCTCGTGCGCCACCGACGCGTCGTCGACGGGCGCCACGCCCTCGACGCCGACGACTACCGTGCGAAGGGCTGGGAGTTCCGGGCGCTGGGTCGCCCGGCGCAGTCCCGCACGGTCGCCCTCGCCTCCGACCTGCGGGACGAGGTGACGGTCTGACGGCCCTTCGGGGGGTTCGTCAGCAGCGCCCCGCAGGGCGCTGACAGGCCCGGAGGGGGTCGGGCCTGGGTGGCCCGGCCCCCTCCGGTGCGCCCGGGGCCGTCTCGGGGTCGCCCGGTCGCGCTCGCTGGGAGCGCTCCTCGGCCGGGGGTCGTAGCGTGACGGTAACCCCGTCATCGTCTGGAGGAGCCCCGTGACCGACACCGCACCCTCGTCCCCCCGCACCGCCCTCGTCCTCGGCGGCGGCGGCATCACCGGCATCGCGTGGGAGGTCGGCGTGCTCGCCCGCCTGCTCGAGGCCGGCGTGCCCCTCGCCGACGCCGACCTCGTCGTCGGCACGTCCGCCGGCTCGGTCGTCGGCACGACGCTCCGCCTGGGCGGCGTCGCCGACGCCTACCGCGAGCAGCTGCTGCCGGCCGGCGCGACCCCCGAGGCCGCCCTCGACGGCGGCGACTTCCTGGACCGCGTCGGCCAGGCCGTGGCCGGCGCCGCCAGCCCCGAGGAGGCGCGGGCCCGCCTGGGCGCGCTCGCCCGGCAGGTGCCCGTCACCGGCGACGAGCCCGAGCTGGTGACGACCATGCGCGAGCGGCTCGGTGCCGACACCCCGTGGCCCGCGGGCGACCTGGCGGTCTGCACCGTCGACGCGACCGACGGCGAGTTCCGGGTGCTGACCCGCGACTCCGGCGTCCCCCTGCACGTGGCCGTCGCGGCCAGCTGCTCGGTGCCGCTCGTCTGGCCGACCGTCGAGGTCGACGGCCGGCCGACGATGGACGGCGGCGTGCGCTCCGGCACCAACGCCGACGTCGCCGACGCCGCCGAGCGGGTGCTCGTGCTGTCGTGCGGCCCCGAGCTGGCGCAGTCGCCGCTCGGGCCGACCCTGCCGGGCGTCGTCGCGGCGCGGCAGGCGGCCGGTCGCGAGGTCATGGTGATCCAGGCCGACGACGCGGCGCTCGCGGCGTTCGGCGCGAACTCCCTCTCGGGTGCGACCCGCGGCCCCGCGGCCGAGGCTGGGCGGCGCCAGGCCGACGAGGTGCTCGACGCGGTGCGGGAGTTCTGGCGGGGCTGAGCCCGACGCTCCACCGGGAGGGGGACGCCCGTCCTCCTCCCGGGCGACGAGCGGCGGCCCGCGTCTTCCTAGGCTGAGGTGATGCCGCTGCCCCGCCTCCGTCGTGTCCGTCGCACCCTCGCCGGGGCCGTCGGCGTGGCCCTCGTCGCAGCTTCGCTGAGCGCCTGCTCGCTGCTGCTCGTGCCGCCGCCGGAGGGCTCGGAGGAGTCGCTCGCGGCCCTCGCCGACCGTCTCCGCGCGGTCGACGGCGTCGCCGGAGTCGAGACCGACCTCTCGCAGGTCGACGCCAAGGACGACCCCCACCACTGGATCGCCCGGGTCGCCGTGACGGCCGACGGGCCGGACATCGACCTCGCCGACGACCTCGACCGCGCCGCGTTCGGGGGCGTGAGGCGGGCGGCTGTCGTGCTCGACCTGCACCTGCCCGCGGGCGAGGGCACCTCGGCCGCCACCCTCGACGTCCTGGACGCCGCCTCCGTCACCCTCGCCGACGAGCTCCGACGCGTGCCGGAGGTCGAGTCGGTCGTCGTCGACCGGCACTCCGCCCAGGTCGAGCTCGCCGCCTCCGCGAGCCTCCGCGCCACGGTCGACGCGGTGAGGCCGCTGACGGACGGGCTGCGCACCAGCCTGACCCGAGACTCCGCCTACCTCGGGGTGGGGCCGACGAGCCCGGGGCCGGCTCTGCTCGACCGTCTCGACGCCCAGCTCGCGGCGGGTCGTCTCATGTCGGTGAGCCTCTCCGTCGCCGACCCCGTGGCCGGGCCCGTCGGCCCGACGCTCAGGGTCGAGACCCGTGAGGTCGTGTCGGTCGCCGAGGAGCTCGCCGCGACCACCGACGAGGAGGCCGACGCCGGGACCCGCGACCGCACCGGTTTCACCGTCTCCCCGCCGGGTGTGGCCGGCGTCGACCGCGACGTGGACGGCTGGCTGGGCCTCCCGCTCGGGTCGCCGCCGCCTCCCTCCGTCCCGCGGATCATGCCCGACGCCCCTCCCGCGCCGCTGACCGAGGCCGAGATCGCGACCCCCGACCTGACGGAGGAGGAGGCGGCGGTGCGGGCGTTCCTGGACGCCTCGGTCGCGCTCACCGGCGTCGAGGCGGTCGTCGCCGTCGACGGCCGCGAGCAGTGCGAGGGCACGTCGCGGGTCCGCGTGCGGGGCTGGGTCGTCGCGCCGGTGTTCCTCCGCGTCGACGACGCCCAGGAGCCGTTCGACGCCGTCACGGCGAGCTGGACCGACCAGGGCCTGCGCCCAGTCGACCGGGCGCTCGGCCTCGACATCTGGGCGCCGGAGGCGAGCGGGGCGTCGGGCGTCGCCGGCGCGACCATCCGCGGGACCGCGGAGGGGCTCAGCCTGTCGGCCACCTCGGCCTGCGGAGCCTGAGGGGCCCGCCGGCCTGGGCATCCGCCGCGGGTCCTTGCCGCGGCGCCTGCGCCTCCGTCAGGATCGGGGGGTGGAAACGTTCATCATCGCGCTCATCGTCCTGGGGGCCGCCGTCGTCACCCTGGGCATCCTCGTCCTGCTGCTCGGCTCGGCCGTGACCGCCGTCGTCGACAAGCGCCGCGCCGCCGCGGCCCCGACCCGTCGCCCGCCCGGGGGAGTCGCCTCGCGCTGACGGCCGTTGCGCGACTCGCCTCCCGCTGAGCGGGCGAGTTCGACGCGCTCGGGCGTGCACGACCGCCCGTCCAGGTCGAACTCGCCCGCCGTCCGGCCTGGACGCGCGCGGCGGGCGTGAGCGGTGTCAGGCCGCGACGAACTCCTCGACGCCCGCCAGCAGCCGGTCGACGTCGGAGTCGTCCGTGTACGCCGCGAGCCCGATCCGCAGCCCGGTGGTCTCGTCGTCGAGGCCCATCGCGCGCCAGGCCTCGATCGCGTAGAAGTGCCCCGACGGCGCCAGCACGTCGCGCGTCGCGAGGTGCGCCGACAGCTCGCGCATGCGGCGCCCGGCGATCGTGACGTAGAGGGTCGGCGTGCGCCGCGCCGCCCGCGAGTGCAGCGTCAGGCCGGGGACGGCGAGGAGGCGCGCCTCCAGCCGGGCGCGCAGCCCGCCCTCGTGCTCGTGGCAGGCCCGCATCGACGCCACGATCGCCTCGCGGCGGGTCGTCGCGTCGCCCGGGGCGATCGCGGCGAGGAAGTCGACGGCCGCCGTGGCCCCGGCCAGCTGTTCGTAGGGCAGGGTGCCGAACTCGAACCGCTCGGGCACCACGTCGGTCGACGCCAGGAGCTTCGCGGGCCGGAGGCCCTCCAGCAGCTCGGGGTCGGCGCCGAGCACGCCGCAGTGCGGGCCGTAGAACTTGTAGGGGGAGCAGACGACGAAGTCCGCGCCGAGGGCCTCGCGGTCGACGACCTCGTGCGCCGCGAAGTGCACGGCGTCGACCCAGACCAGGGCGCCGGCGGCGTGCGCGCGGTCAGCGATCGCCCGGACGGCGGGCTGCGTGCCGAGCAGGTTGGAGGCGGCGGTCAGGGCCACGACGCGGGTGCGGTCGGTGATGGCGACGGCGGCCGAGGCGTGGTCGAGCTCGCCGGTGGCGGGGTCGAACTCGATCCAGCGGACGGTCGCGCCGACGGCCTCGGCGGCCTGCACCCAGGGGCGCACGTTCGAGTCGTGGTCGAGCCGGCAGACGACGACCTCGTCGCCCGGGCCCCAGCCAGCCGACAGGTGGCGCGAGAAGTCGTAGGTCAGCTGCGTCGCGCTCCGGCCGTGGACGACCCCGCGGGCCGGCACACCGAGCAGGTCGCCGTAGGCGGCACGGAACGCCTGGACCGTGGCCTCGCTGTTGCGCTCGCCGAGGGTGCTCGTGCCGCGGATGGAGGTGGGCTGCGTCATCGCTCGGGCGATGGCCTCGCCGACGACGAGCGGCGTCTGGGTGCCGCCCGGGCCGTCGAAGTGGGCGATGCCCGAGCCGAGCGAGGGGAAGGCGGAGCGGAGGGCGGCGACATCGAGGGGCATGCCCCCTGCTTACCAGGTGCGGAGGCGGTCGCCGCGCACACGCACGGGAGGCGCGGTGCCGGCATGACCGGCACCGCGCCTCCCGCAGACCTGCGGCCCCGCACCGCGGGGCCCGGGCTCAGCTCGCGCTGACGGCCTGCTCGCGCTTCGGCAGCACCCAGCCGGGCCGGACGAAGTGGCAGGTGTAGCCGTTGGGGAGCTTCTCGAGGTAGTCCTGGTGCTCCTCCTCGGCCTCCCAGAAGTCGCCGGCGGCGGTCACCTCGGTGACGACCTTGCCCGGCCACAGGCCCGACGCGTCGACGTCGGCGATGGTGTCGAGGGCGGTCTCGCGCTGCTCGTCGGAGGTGTAGAAGATCGCCGAGCGGTACGAGTCGCCGATGTCGTTGCCCTGGCGGTCCTTCGTCGACGGGTCGTGGATCTGGAAGAAGAACTCGAGGATCTCGCGGTACGAGGTCATGCCCGGGTCGAAGACGATCTCGACGGCCTCGGCGTGGCCGCCGTGGTTGCGGTACGTGGCGTTCGCGACGTGGCCGCCGGAGTAGCCGACGCGGGTCGAGACGATGCCGGGCCGGCGGCGGAGCAGCTGCTGCGCGCCCCAGAAGCAGCCGCCCGCGAGGATCGCGGTCTCGGTCGTTCCGCTGGGGGCGGGGGTGGACTCAGGGGAGAAGAGCGTCATGTACGAACCGTATCCTTCGGTCTCGAGTGCGGTGAGGGGGACGAAGCGGAGGGCCGCCGAGTTGATGCAGTAGCGGAGGCCGCCCGTCGCGGTGGGGCCGTCGGGGAAGACGTGGCCGAGGTGGCTGCCGGCGCCCGCCGAGCTGACCTCGGTGCGGCGGGCGAAGAACATGCCCTCGCGGCGCTCGACGACGTTCTCGGCGTCGATCGGCCGGGTGAAGCTCGGCCAGCCGGTGCGGCTGTCGAACTTGTCGACGGAGGCGAAGAGCGGCTGGCCGCTGACCACGTCGACGTAGATGCCCGCCTCGTGGGAGTCCCAGAACTCGTTGCGGAACGCGGGCTCCGTGCCGCCGCCCTGGGTGACGCGGCGCTGCTCGGGCGTCAGGCGGGCGAGGGCGTCGGGGGTGGGTGCGTGGTCGTGGTCTTCGGTGGTCATGGTGCCTCCAGTTCGGAGCGGGGACGCACCCGGAGTGGTGCGCACGGCTCCGGGGGGTGCAACGCCCCGGCCCGGTCCAGTGTTCCGACGCAGGCTGCGAGACTGGTGGGCATGAGCCTCATCCGCCTGAACGACGTCACCGTGCGCTACGAGCAGCGGCCGGTGCTGCGCGAGGCCTTCTTCCGCCTCGAGCCCGGCGACCGCGTCGGCCTGATCGGGCGCAACGGCTCCGGCAAGTCGACCCTGCTGAAGCTCGCCCTCGACCAGGTGCAGCCCGACGAGGGCACGGTCACCGTCGACGACGGCCTGCGGCTCGGCTACTTCTCGCAGTTCAGCGAGCTCGACGGCACGGCCACCGTCACCGAGGTGCTCGAGGGCCTCTTCGACGACGTCCGCGCCATGGAGGCCGAGCTCGCCGAGATCGACGCCGCGATCGCGGTGGTCGCCGTCGACCCCGACCAGGGCGACGAGCTCACGCGCCTGATCGAGCGGCAGTCCGAGCTCTTCGCCGAGATGGACCGGCTCGACGGCTGGGAGTACCGCCGTCACGTCGACACCGCCCTCACCGTGCTCGGCTTCGACGCGGCGCACCGCACCAGCCCGATCGACGCGCTGAGCGGCGGCTGGCGCAACCGCGCGGCCCTCGCGAAGATCGTCCTCGAGGCGCCCGACGTGCTGCTGCTCGACGAGCCGACGAACTTCCTCGACGTGGCCGGCGTCGAGTGGCTCGAGCAGTGGTTCCGCGACTTCCGCGGCGCCGCGATCGTCGTCTCGCACGACCGGCAGTTCCTCGACGCGGTCGTCACCCGCATCGTCGAGGTCGAGAACTTCCACCTGCACGAGTACCCCGGCGCCTTCGCCGAGTACGTCGTGCAGAAGCAGTTCCGGCTGAAGACCCTCGAGCAGCAGTTCGCGCACGAGAACGAGCTGCTCGCCTTCGAGGCCGAGGGCATCAGCGACCGTCGCGAGGCCGTCAAGGCCGCGAAGGCGCAGAAGCAGGGAGGCGCGGGGGGCCTCACGAAGGACCTCGCCAAGATCAAGAAGCAGCGCACCCCTCGGCCCGTCGACCAGATCATCACCGAGATCTACGGCGGGCTGCACGTGAAGGACGTGCTCTGCCGCGTCGAGGGGCTCGGCAAGGCCTACGGCGAGAAGACGCTCTTCGACGACCTCGGCTTCGAGGTGCGCAGGGGCAACCGCATCGTCGTCGTGGGCTCGAACGGCAGCGGCAAGAGCACGCTGCTGCGGGTGCTCGAGGGCACCGAGGCGGCCGACCGCGGCCGGGTCGACTGGGCCGGCGGCGCGAAGGTCGTCTCGTACAACCAGGTGCTCGCCGAGCTCGACGACGCCGACACGGTGACGCACTCGGTCAACGCGATGCCCGACAGCCTGGCCCTGAAGGCCACCCGGAAGTCCGTCGCGCGCTTCCTGGCCATGTTCCAGTTCTCCGAGGCCGACCTCCAGCAGCGCATCGGCGCGCTCTCCGGCGGTCAGCGCGCCCGCGTGGCGATGGCGCAGTGCCTGCTCTCCGGCGCCTCCGTACTGCTGCTCGACGAGCCGACGAACCACCTCGACATGGCCAGCACGCAGGTGATGGAGCGGGCCCTCGTGCACTTCCCCGGGGCGGTCGTCGTCGTCAGCCACGACCGGTTCTTCAGCGAGAAGGTCGCGAACCGGCGCATCGAGTTCGGCGCCGAGGGGGCCGAGCCCGGCGAGCTGCTGGTGGGCGCCGCGTAGCGCCGGGGGGTCTCAGTCGCGGGTGTGCCAGCGCAGCAGCAGGGGCGCGGCGATGGTCGCCGGGCACGGCACCGTCCGCGACTCCCCGGTCGTCACGGTGAGCGTGATGCCCCAGAGCGGCCCCTCGCGGTCGACCCCGATGTCGGCGATGTCGCCGTTCTCGACGCGGTGCTCCTCCGGAGGCGCGGTGCTGTCGGCCGGACGGGTGCGGTACAGGAAGAAGTCCTCGTAGAGGCAGACCTCGTGCCACTGGCCACGCACGACCCACCTGCTGCAGAACCTCACCGGGACAGGCTACCGGGGCCGTCGAGGTGACCCGCCCCGGGCCCTCGCCGACGGAGGGGCCCCAGGAAGCGTCACCTCGGTGACGGGACGGCGTCAGTCGGCGAAGATCGCGCCGACCGGCTCGCGCTTCTCGGCCTGGAAGGCGTCCTCGACGCGACCGAGCGCCCAGTAGGCGCTGATCGACAGCGACGCCCGATCGAGGCCCCAGCGGTCGTGGAGCACGACCCGCGCCTCCTTCACGGCCCCGCGCTCGCCGTGGGCGAAGACGGTGACCGGGCCGACCGGCGGCTCGAGGGCCCCGAGGGCGGCGAGGAGGGCGCTGCCAGGGGCGCCCTCGCCGCGGTGCAGCCAGCGCAGCTCGAGCCCGGCGGGCGGGGTCAGGGCGACTTCGTCGTCCGGGCCCGCGACCTCGACCAGAGCGAGGCCCCGGGCGTCGGGGCCCATCGCCTCGAGGGCCGACGCGACGGCGGGCACGGCGGAGTCGTCGGCGAGCAGCAGGTTCGCCACCGTGGGGTCGGAGGAGGGCGACCAGCCGCCGCCCGGGCTCGACATCTGCAGCCGGTCGCCCGGCCGGGCCGCGAGGGCCCACGGGCCGGCCACGCCCTCGTCGCCGTGCACGACGAAGTCGACGGCGATCGTGCGGGCCTCGTGGTCGACCGAGCGCACCGTGTACGTGCGGCGCACGGGCAGGTCGTCGGGGGCGAGCTCGTCGCGCAGCCGCTCGAGGTCGAACGGCGGCTGCAGCCCGAGCCCGGGCCGGGCGAGCAGCAGCTTGACGTAGCGGTCGCTCTCGGCGAGCTGCGCGGCGCCGGCCTCGACGAAGCCGTCGAAGGCGTCGCCGCCGAGGTGCACGCGCACGAGGTGCGGCGTCAGGCGCTCGGTGCGCTCGACGACGAAGACGTGCTGCGCGCGCACCGGGCGCGGGGAGCGGGCGGGGGAGGCGTCGGTCGGGCTCACGGGGTCGCTCCCGGTCAGCTCTTCGTCGCCGTCTCGAGCAGCGGCACGAGGGCGTCGAGGGCGTAGCTGCGCGAGAGCGAGGTGCCGAGCGAGTACGCCGACGAGACGTCGCCGTCGATGACGACGTCGTGCCCGGCCTCGACGGCCGGCAGGGCCTGCCACTGCGGGTCGTCGGTGATCTGCGCGGTGTCGACGTAGATCGGGAAGGCGACGATCACGTCGGCGTCGATCACGTCGAGGTTCTCCGACGAGATGCTCACCGAGAAGCCGCCCGAGTTCGCGTCGAGGGCGGCGACCTCCGGGTTCTGCTCGAAGCCGAGCGACTCGAGCAGGCTGACGCGCTCCGAGCCGGCGACGTACGCGCCCCAGCCCTCGCTGGTCTTGGTGGCGGCCGTCACGGTGAGGCCCTTCCACTCGGGGTGCGCCTCGGCGGCGGCCTCGACCTCGGCTTCGCTCTGCGCGACGAGCTCGTCGCCCTTCGCGGACTGCCCGAGGGCCGTCGAGACGAGGTCCATCTGCTGCTCGAACGTGGTCAGGTAGCTGTCGCCCCCCTCGGGCACGCCGATCGTGGGCGCGATGCCCGACAGGCGGTCGTAGCGGTCCTGGTCGCCCGACGACTTCGTGTCGAGGATGAGGTCGGGCTGCAGCGCGGCGATCGCCTCGTACGAGGGGTCGAGCGTGCCGATGATCTCCGGCGACTGGTCGTAGAGGCCCTGGGCCCACGGGCCCACGCCGTCGACGTCGTCACCGAACGCCAGCCAGTCGGAGGCGCCGACCGGCTGTACGCCGAGCGCGAGCGCCGTCTCGGCGTCGCCCCAGCCGAGCGCGACGACGCGCTCGGGCTGCTGGTCGACGGTCACCTCGCCGAACTTCGTGTCGACGCTGACGGGGAAGGAGTCGGCGGCCGGGGCGGCGGAGGAGGTGGCGGTCGCGTCGTCGGAGGCGCTGCCGGCCGCGCAGCCGGTCAGGGCGACGGCGGCGGCGGCCAGGAGGGCGGCGAGCTTCAGGGGGGTGCGCATGGGGTCCTCGGAGTCGGGGGCGGGGCAGGGGAGACGGGGTGCGGTGCAGGGTGCGGGGGAGTCGCTCCGGCGGGCCCGCTGCGGTGGGGGCGCGACGCTCGGGGTCGAACTCAGGGAAGGCTAGCCTAAGCTCCTCTGCATGGCCATCAGCACCCGGCCCGGCGACGTCCGGGCGACCCGGGTGGTGCGCCGCACCCGCACGCGGCTCGCCTGGCTGCTCGTCGGCCTGGGCCTGCTCGTCGTGGCCGTGCTGCTCAGCCTCGCCGTCGGGGCTCGGCCGGTGCCCCTCGACGTCGTCGTGCAGCTGCTCACGGGCTGGAGCCCGACCGGCTCGACGGCCGCCCCCGACGCGGGCGACGCGACCGCCGTCGTCGACCTGCGGCTGCCCCGCACGGTCGCGGCGATCGTCGCGGGCGCCGGGCTCGGGGTCGCCGGCGCCGTCGCGCAGGCCGTGACGCGGAACCCGCTGGCCGACCCGGGCCTCCTCGGGGTCACCTCCGGCAGCGCCTTCGCCGTCGCCCTGGCCGTGGGTTTCGCCGGGGTCACCGCCGCGAGCGGGTGGGTGTGGCCCTCCCTGCTGGGCGCCGCGGTCGCGACCGTCGCCGTCTCGCTGATCGGCGGCGCGGGCCGCTCGGGCGGCAGCCCCGCGCGCCTGACGCTGGCGGGCATCGCGTTCGGCGCCGTGCTGAGCGGCCTGACCTCGGCGATCGTGCTCGCCGACCCGCGGCGCTTCGACGCGGTGCGCGCCTGGGAGGTCGGCAGCCTCGCCGACCGCGGCTGGGCACCGGTCGTGACCGTGGCGCCGTTCGTCGTCGCGGGCGTCGTCGTCGCGCTCGTCGCCGCGCGGCCCCTCGACGCGGTCGCCCTCGGCGACGACCACGCCTCGTCGGTCGGCGTCTCGGTGCCGCTGGTGCGCGTCGCCGCGCTCGTCGTCGTCACGCTGCTGGCCGGAGGCGCCACCGCGGTGGTCGGCCCGGTCGCTTTCCTGGGCCTCATGGTCGCGCACGCCGCCCGCGGCGTCGTCGGAGCGAGCCAGCCGTGGACGATCGGCCTCAGCGCCGTGCTCGGCCCCGTGCTGCTGCTGCTCGCCGACGTGCTCGGCCGCGTCGCCGCCCCGCCCGGTGAGCTCGCCGCGGGCCTCGTCACCGCCGCCCTCGGGGCGCCGGTGCTCGTGCTCGTGGCCCGTCGCCGCGCGGCGGGAGGGGCGCGGTGACCGCGGGCGCGGGCGCGGGTGCGGGCACGGGCACGGGGTCGACGAAGCCGGGGGCGTCGCCCGCCCCTGCCCCGCGTCAGCGCTCGGCCCTCCGCCGACGTCGCGTCACGGCGACCGCCGCGATCGCCCTCGTCGCCCTCGTCGTCGGCGTCGTCGCGCTCGGCCTCGGCGACTACCCGCTCAGCCCGCTCGAGGTGCTGCGCGCCCTCGGCGGCGGCGACGGCCCCGCCTCGACGATCGTGCTCGGCTGGCGGCTGCCGCGCGTGCTGGCCGCGCTCGTCTTCGGGGCCGCGCTGGGCGCCTCCGGGGCGGTCTTCCAGTCGCTGACGCGCAACCCGCTCGGCTCGCCCGACGTCATCGGCTTCTCGACCGGTGCCTACACCGGCGCGATCGTCGTGATCGTCTCGGGCGCGACCTCGACCGTCGGCACCGCCGCCGGGGCGCTCGTCGGCGGGCTCGGCACGGCCCTCGTGGTCTACCTGCTGGCCTGGCGCGGCGGCGTGCAGGGGCTGCGGCTCATCATCGTCGGCATCGGCGTCACCGCCGTGCTGCACTCGGTCAACAGCTGGCTGCTGCTGCGGGCCCAGGCCGAGGTCGCGCTGACGGCGTCGTTCTGGGGCGCCGGCACCCTCGCGCTCGTCAGCTGGTCGGAGCTCGTGCCCGCGGCCGCGCTGCTCGCCCTGCTCGGCGTCGCGGTCGCCGTGCTCTCGCGACCGCTGCGCCAGCTCGAGCTCGGCGACGACGCCGCGCGCTCGCACGGCCTGCGCACCGAGCCGGCCCGCCTCGCGCTCGTCGTCGTCGGGGTCGCGCTGACCGCGGTCGTCACGGCGAGCACGGGCCCGATCGTGTTCGTCGCCCTCGCGGCGCCCCAGCTCGCCCGGCGCCTCGTGCGCTCGGCGGGCGTGCCGCTCGGCGCGGCGGCGCTCGCCGGGGCCCTGCTGCTGCTCGTCGCCGACGTCGTCGCCCAGCACGTCACCACCTCGCCCGTGCCCGTCGGCCTCGTCACCCTCGTGATCGGCGGCGCCTACCTCGTCTCGCTGCTCGTCGGAGAATCCCGGAGGTCGTCGTGACCACGCCCCAGCCGCCCGCCACGCCCCGGCTGGCCGCCTCGCCCGGCCAGGCCGGCACGCCCCGGCTGGCCGCCCGCGCCGCGCACCTCGCCTACGACCGGCGCACCGTGTCGCGGTCGATCGACGCGAGCGTCCGCGACGGCTCGTTCACCGTGATCGTCGGGCCGAACGCCTGCGGCAAGTCGACCCTCCTGCGGGCCTTCGCGCGCCTCCTGAAGCCCCGGTCGGGCAGCGTGCTGCTCGACGGCCGCGAGCTGGCCGGCGTGCCCGCGAAGGAGGCGGCGCGCACCGTGGGCCTGCTGCCCCAGTCGTCGACGGCCCCCGAGGGCATCACCGTCGGCGAGCTCGTCGCGCGCGGGCGCTACCCGCACCAGGGCCTCTTCCGCCAGTGGTCGGCGGCCGACCGCGAGGCCGTCGACGGCGCGCTCGCCGAGACCGACCTCGTCGACCTCGTCGACGTGCCGGTCGACGAGCTGTCGGGCGGGCAGCGGCAGCGCGTCTGGGTCGCGACGGCGCTGGCGCAGCAGACCTCGGTGCTGCTGCTCGACGAGCCGACGACGTACCTCGACGTCGCCCACCAGTACGACCTGCTCGACCTGTTCGCGCGGCTGCACGAGCGGGGCACGACCGTGGTCGCCGTGCTGCACGACCTCGCCCAGGCGGCCCGGTACGCGACCGACCTGATCGTGATGCGCGACGGCGACGTGGTCGCGACGGGAGCCCCGGCCGACGTGCTCACCGCCGAGCTCGTCGAGCGGGTCTTCGACCTGCCGTGCGTCGTCGTGCCCGACCCGGTCACCGGAACGCCGCTCGTCGTCCCGCGCCGCCGGCGCCCCTCGGCATGAACCGCGTTCCGTGCGATGAACCGCCCTCCAGCGCGGTTCATCGCCCGGAACGCGGTTCATCGGCGGCCCGGAGGCGGGCCCGGCGGCGGGCCCAGCCGCCGCGGGTACGCTCCGCCGCATGACCGAACTGCGTGGTGCCGTCGTCCTGGTGACCGGAGCCTCGGGCGGGCTGGGCTCGCGCCTCGCCGCCCAGCTCACCGAGCGGGGGGCCGTCGTGGTGCGCGCCGGGCGGGCCGGCGGCAGCCTGCAGGGCCCGGGCGCCTACCTCGCCGACCTCCGCGAGCCGACCGGGGCGGCCTCGCTGGTCGCCGCCGCCCTCCAGGCCCACGGGCGCCTCGACGGCATCGTCGTCGCGGCCGGCGTCGTCGCCTTCGGGCCGGCCGACGCCGTCGCCGACGAGACCCTGGCCGAGCTGGTCGACACGAACCTGCTCGCGCCGGTCCGCCTGCTGCGCGACGGCGCGGAGGCGCTGGCCGCGTCGGCCGCGGAGGGCCGCGAGCCGTTCGTGGTGACGATCAGCGGCGTCGTGGCCGAGTCGCCGACCGCGGGCATGGCCGCGTACTCCGCGGCCAAGGCGGGCCTCGCCGCGTACGTGAGCGCCGCCTCCCGGGAGTTCCGGCGCCGCGGGGTCCGCCTCGTCGACGCTCGACCGGGCCACACCGGCACGGCGCTCTCCGAGCACCCGATCGCTGGCAGCGCGCCCGCGTTCGGCGCCGCGCTCGACCCCGACGCGGTCGCGGCCCGCATCGTGCAGGCGATCGTCGACGGCGAGAAGGACCTGCCGAGCACGGCGTTCTGAGCGCCGCCCGGCCGGTCGCCGCGAGCGGGGGCTAGCTGGGGAACTCGGCGCCGAGCACCCGCAGCAGGTCGGCGAGCTGCGCCTGCTGGGCGCGGTCGAGCGAGCTGAGCGGCGACTCCTCCGCGGCGAGCAGGTCGAGCATGGCCGCGTCGACGCGCTCGATGCCGGCCGGGGTGATGCAGATGCGGGCGGCGCGGCCGTCGCGCGGGTCGGCCCGGCGCTCGACGAGCCGACGCTCGACCAGGCGGTCGAGGCGGTTCGTCATCGTGCCGCTCGTGACCATGGTCGCGGCGACCAGCTCCTTCGGGCTGAGCTCGAACGGCTCGCCCGCGCGGCGGAGCGTCGACAGCACGTCGAACTCCCAGATCTCGAGGCCGGAGTGGCTGAACGCCTCGGAGCGCACGCGGTCGAGGCGCCGCGACACGCGCCGCAGGCGAGAGAAGACGTCGAGCGCCGCGAAGTCGATGTCGGGGCGCACGCGCGCCCACGCGTCGATGATCAGGTCGACTTCGTCGCTGGTGCTCACGGAGGCGTGTCCAATCCGGTCGGGGTCCACCCACGATCATGCCCCCAGGAGGTGCGGGTCGCCTCCACGACGCCCCCGGCGGGGCCGAGCACGCGCTCCCCGGACAGGCAGGAGGCGCGATGCCGACCGACCGGCACCGCGCCTCCCCGGGGCTCCGCCCGGCCCCGCGGCCTAGTCGGCCGCGTACTCGTCGAGCGCGGGCAGCGGGCGGCCGTCGTGGTCCCACATCGCCTGGTTCTCCCACGCGTTGCCGGAGGTCGGGTCGTCAGGGTCCCAGCCGGCGCCGTCGACGGCCGTCCAGGTGGGCTCCCACGCGACGACGCCGATGCCGCGGCCGCCCGGGGCGGCGGCCACGACGTCCTGAACGGCGCGGAAGTTCGCGGCCTGCCCCTCGGGGGTCGCCGGGTAGCCGGGGGTCAGCATCGAGGCCTGCGCGACGACGTTCTCCCACACGTGGTCGGGGTCGTCGGCGAGGGTCCAGGGGTAGGAGGTCTCGACGATCAGCACGTCGCGGTCGTAGCGCTCCGAGAGGGTGCTGACGGCGCCCTGCAGGTCGGCGAGGCTGCCGTGCCAGTACGAGTAGTACGAGAGGCCGATCAGGTCGAACGGCACCCCGCGCGCGCTGACCTCGTCGAACCACCAGGTGAGGCCGTCGACGCCGGCGTTGATGTTGGTCAGGTGCAGCACGACCTTCGTCTCGGGCGACACCTCGCGGACGGCCGTGGCCCCCGCGGTGAGGAAGCTCGCGAGGTTCTCCCACTGCGCGCCCGTCACGCCGTCGCTCGGGTCGACGTCCCAGGTCTGGCCGAGCGGCCAGACCATGCCGGGGTTGATCTCGTTGCCGACCTGGACGGCGTCGGCGGTGATGCCCTCGGCGGCCAGCGCGTCGAGCACCTCCCGGGTGTGGTCGTGGATCGCCTGGGCGACCTGCGGGGCCGTGAAGCCCTGCCACGCCCGCGGCATCGTCTGCGCGCCCGGGTCCGTCCAGCGGTCGGAGTAGTGGAAGTCGACGAGCAGCTGCAGGCCGGCGGCGTCGATCCGCTTCGCGCTCGCCACGACGTCGTCGAGGTCGTTGTAGCCGTCGCTCGGGTCGACCCAGACCTTCAGGCGCCCCATCGTCGCGCCGTGGTCGGCGAGCTGCTGGATCGCGTCGGCGGGTCGACCGGTGCCGTCGAGGTAGACCGCGCCGCGGTCCTCGTTGCGCAGCAGGCCCGACACGTCGGCCCCGCGCACGTCGCGGGTGACCCGGCCGGGCGTGAACTGCACGTCGTCGATGCTCGCCCAGGCGCCGGCGGCGCCCGTCGTGCGGAAGGTCAGGGTGCACTGGCTGTGCGAGACCTCGGCCGAGACCGCGAGGCGCACCCAGCCGTCGTCCGCCTCGGTCGAGGGCACCGCGGTCGACGCCGCGACGGCCCGGCTCGAGCCCTGGCCGCAGCCGGCGAGCTCGAGCGCGCTCGCGTCGAGCCCGCCGCCGCTCTTCACCCAGGCGCTGAACGTCCACCAGCCCGGCGTCACCTTCTTGACCTTCTGCGTGGTGACGGCCTCGCCGGCGGCGGGCAGCCAGTGCGTCAGGCGCGTGGGGGAGTCGTGCCCGCCCGCCTCGAGGGACGTCGTGCCCGAGCCCTTGCTGACCCAGCCGGAGGCGCCCTGCTCGAAGCCGGGATCGCTCACGACCGCGGTCGGCGACGCGGCGAGGGCTCCGCTCGTCGGCAGGAGGCCGCCGCCGAGGGCGACGACCGCGACGGCGACGCCGCCGGTGAGGGCGAGCCGCGCCCTCCGTCGGCCGCCGGGAGCGGGGTGGGGTGCGGGTCGAGCCATGGTCGTCCTCCTTGACGATCTGCGGGCGGTGCGGTGGCGGTGCTGGCGGTGCGGCGGTGCTCGTGGTGCGGCGGTGCGGCGGTGCTGGTGGTGCGGTCAGGGGGCCCGGGCCGCGCCCCGTGGGCGGCGACCCGGGCCGGGCGTCAGCGGCGGTCGCTGCGGACCACGGCGACGCCGCCGGCGGCGATCGTCACCGTGCCGTCGACGGCCTCGCCGGTGAGCAGCTCGGTGCCGGTCGGGGCGACGACGGCGACCTCGGCGTCGGTGTGGTTCAGCCAGAAGGTGAACAGCGCGTCGTCCGAGCGGCGCTCGACGACCTCGACGCCCGCGACGCGGCCCTCGCGCTCGGCGACGCCGGCGTCGGCCAGCACCTGCTGCACGAGACGCTCGAGGTCGCCGCCCTCGACGCGGGTCGAGACGTACCAGGCCGAGCCCTCGCCGAGGGCGTTGCGGGTCACGGCGGCGCCGCCGGCCGCGGGGCCGGTCGTGTAGCTCGCGACGGCGGTCGCGCCCTCGAGCACGACGTCGTCCGACCAGCCGGCGCCCGTCGAGCCGTCGTCGAGCGAGACGAGCTCGTCGGCGTGCAGGGGCAGGAACTCGGGCACCGAGAGGCCGAGCACCTCACGGAGCGCGCCGGGGGCGCCGCCCTCGTGCACCGCGTCGTTCTCGTCGACCACGCCGGAGAAGTACGACGCCAGGAAGGTGCCGCCGTCGCGGACGAAGCCGGTCAGGTTCTCCGTCGAGCGGTTGTCGACCAGGTAGAGCGACGGGGCGAGCACGAGGTCGTAGCCCGACAGGTCGTCGTGCGGGTGGCGGAAGTCGACGGTGACGCCGAGCTGCCAGAGCGCCGTGTAGTACGCGACGACGCGCTCGCGGTGGTCGAGCTCGACGGAGGGGCGCCACTCGAGGTCGTGGGCCCAGAACGACTCGATGTCCCAGAGGATCGCGACCCGCGCCTCCACCCGGCTGTCGCGCACGCTCGCCAGCTTGCCGAGGTCGCCGCCGAGGCGCACGACCTCCTGCCAGACACGGCTCGAGGCGCCCGCGTGGGGGAGCATCGCCGAGTGGAACTTCTCCGCGCCGTAGCGGGAGGCGCGGAACTGGAAGAACATCACCGCGTCGGCCCCGCGGCCGAGGTGCGACAGGCTGTTGCGGGCCAGCTCGCCCGGGCGCTTCGCGATGTTGCGGGGCTGCCAGTTGACGGCGGAGGTGGAGTGCTCCATGAGCATCCACGGCCGGCCCTGCGCGAAGCTGCGGGTCAGGTCGGCGTCGAGCGCGAGCAGCACGTGGTTGTCGGGGCGCTCGGCGACGAGGTAGTGGTCGTTCGCCACGACGTCGACCTCGCGGGCCCAGGCCCAGTAGTCGATCGACGGGCAGTTGCTCGACATGAAGTTCGTCGTGACGGGGCGGCCCGGCGAGTGCGCCTTGATCACGTCGCGCTCGGCGACGTAGAGCGAGAGCAGGGCGTCGGAGGTGAAGCGGGCGAAGTCGAGGCGCTGCGTCTGGTTGACGACGGTCGCCGAGACGCGCGGGGCGTCGATGTGCTCCCACTCGCCGTAGACCTGGCCCCAGAAGAGCGTGCCCCAGGCTGCGTTGAGGGCGTCGAGGGTGCCGTAGCGCGCCTGCAGCCAGCGACGGAAGGCGATGACGGAGTGCGGGCCGTAGTCCTCGCTGATCGGGGCGCCGTACTCGTTGTGGACGTGCCACATGACGACGGCCGGGTGCTGCCCGTAGCGCTTCGCGAGCTGCTCGGTGATCGCGGTGGCGGCCCGGCGGTACTCGGGCGAGCTCGGGCTGACCATGCCGCGCGAGCCGCGGCCGAGGGTGAGGCCCTCGCGGGTGACGGGGTGCGACTCGGGGTAGGCGGCCCAGAACCAGGCTGGCGGCACCGTCGTGGGCGTGGCGAGGTCGACGTCGATGCCGGCCTCGTGCAGCAGGCCGACGATGTCGTCGAGGAAGGTGAAGTCGTACTCGCCCTCGCGGGGCTCGAGCAGCGCCCACGAGAAGATGCCGACGCTGACGAGGTTGACGCCCGACTGCTCCATGAGCGCGATGTCCTCGAGCCAGGTCGCGCGGGGCCACTGCTCGGGGTTGTAGTCGCCGCCGTAGCGGATCTCCGCACGGCCGGGGACGCGCGAGGCGCCGGTCTGCTGGCCGGGCTGCGCGGCGGGCGGGGTCTCGAGCTCGAGTGACATGCGGTGATCTCCTTTGACTGTGTGCGCTCCCAGTTCTAGCACACGGTCACCCCGTCGAAATAGTGCGTCATCCGCCTCTGACGCGCAGTTGACAAGCTATTTCGGCTGTGCGTAACTGTAACCGCTCACAGGCACAGCGACGTGGTTCTCCGAAGCACGGCTGCGCCGCCCCACCCCAGCTCTTGCTTTCCTCAAGGAGGACGAATGCGCAGCTCATCCCGCCGTCTCGGCGTCGCCACCCTCGCCACGGCCGCACTTCTGCTCACCGCCGGCTGCTCCGCCTCCGGCGGGGACTCCGCCGACGGCGGCCCCGTCGAGCTCACCTACTGGGCCTGGGCCCCGAACCTCGACGAGGTCGTCGACATCTGGAACGACCAGAACCCCGACATCCAGGTCACGGTCAACAAGCAGGACGGCGGCGACCCCGCCATCACGAAGCTGCTCACGGCCATCAAGGCCGGCAGCGGCGCGCCCGACCTCATCCAGGCCGAGTACCAGAAGATCCCGACGCTCGTCGCCTCCGACGCGCTCGCCGACATCAGCGAGCAGGGCGCCGGCGACCTCGAGGGCGACTTCTCGGCCGGCACCTGGTCGTCGGTCACCCTCGGCGGCGACGGCGTCTACGCCATCCCGCAGGACTCCGGCCCGATGATGGCGTACTACCGCGAGGACGTCCTCGCCCAGTACGGCCTCTCCGTGCCGACCACGTGGGACGAGTACGCGCAGGTCGCCGAGGCGCTGCACGCGGCCGACCCGACCAAGTACCTCGGCACCTTCTCGGCGAACGACGCCGGCTGGTTCGCCGGCCTCGCCCAGCAGGCGGGCGCCTCCTGGTGGTCCAACGACGGCGAGAGCTGGAGCGTCGACATCGCGGAGGACCCGACCGAGAAGGTCGCGTCGTACTGGGGCGGCCTCGTCGAGAGCGGCGCGATCGACAACGCGCCGATGTACACGCCCGAGTGGAACGCCGGCCTCAACGACGGCTCGCAGGTCGGCTGGATCAGCTCGGTCTGGGCCCCCGGCGTGCTGAGCGGCAACGCTCCCGACACGGCCGGCAAGTGGACCGCCGCGCCCGTGCCGCAGTGGGACGCCTCGGAGCCGACCGACGGCAACTGGGGCGGCTCGACCACGGCCGTCACGACCCAGTCGACGAAGAAGGAGGCGGCGGTCGAGTTCGCGACGTGGCTGAACACCGACCCCGAGGCCGTCGCCGCGCTCGCCGACATCTCCGGCGTCTACCCGGCCGCCACCGACGCGGCGTCCGACGCGCTGACGACCCCGCCGGAGTTCTTCAGCCAGCAGGCCGACTTCTACGACATCGCCGCGGCGTCCTCCGACGCCGTGCAGCCCTTCACCTACGGGCCGAACGTCAACGTCGCCTTCAGCGCCTACAACGACGAGTTCGCGAAGGCCGCCGACGCCCGGACGCAGTCCGCGTTCGAGGACGCCGTCGACGCCATGCAGGAGATCACCCTCGACGACCTGACCAAGAGCGGCTTCTCGGTCAAGTAGCCGGTCACCCGGGAGGGGCGGCCCCGGCCGCCCCTCCCGCCCCCGCCCCGCACCTTCACCGCCCCCACGAGGAACCAGGACCGGCATGGCCGACACGCTCACCCCCACCCGACCGGCGACCGGTCGACGACCCGGCAGCGTCCGCAGCCGGGTGATCACGCCCTACGCGATGCTCGCCCCCGGCATCGTGCTGTTCGTCCTCTTCATGGCCGCGCCGATCGTCTACACGGTCTTCCTCAGCTTCCAGAAGAAGCAGGTCATCGGGCTCGGCCTCGGCTCGGGCGGCCAGACCACCGCCTTCGCCGGCCTCGAGAACTACGTCGGCACGCTGACCGACCCCGAGTTCGGCGCCAGCGTCGGGCGCGTGCTGCTCTACGGCGTCGTGCTCATCCCGTGCATGCTCGGCCTCGCGCTGCTCTTCGCCCTGCTGCTCGACTCGCGCCGCACCCGTGCGGTGACCTTCTCGCGCGTCTCGATCTTCCTGCCCTACGCCGTGCCCGCCGTGATCAGCTCGCTGCTCTGGGGGTTCCTGTACCTGCCCGCGGTGAGCCCGTTCTACTGGGTGTTCGACCGCCTCGGCTGGGACGTCGACAGCGTGCTCGGCTCCGGCACCGTCCTGTTCGCGATCGCCAACATCGCCCTCTGGGGCGGCGTCGGCTTCAACATGATCGTCATCTACACGTCGCTCCGGGCCGTGCCGAGCGACGTCTACGAGGCCGCCCGCCTCGACGGCGCGAGCGAGGTCCAGATCGCCCTGCGCATCAAGATCCCGATGGTCGCCCCGGCGCTCGTCATGACGGGCCTGTTCTCGATGGTCGCGACGCTGCAGGTCTTCGCCGAGCCGACCACCCTCCGCCCGCTGACGAACAGCCTCTCGACCAGCTGGTCGCCGCTGATGCTCGTCTACCGCGACGCGTTCACCCGCGACGACATCTACTCCGCGGCGGCGACCTCGGTCGTCATCGCCCTCGCCACCTTCATCGTCTCCTTCTTCTTCCTCCGGGTCGTGCAGAAGCGAGCCTTCGGCCAGGAGGACTGACCATGACCACCCTCGACACCGCCCCCGAGGCCGCGGCCTCCCCGGCCGACCCGACCCGCGCCTCCGGCCCCCGCCCCCTCGCCCCCGCGCGGCCGCGCCGCGACCCCACCGCGCCGCGCCTGCACGCCGAGCGACCGAGCGTCGTCTCGACCGTGCTGCTGCTGATGGGCGCCGTCTACTGCCTCTTCCCCGTGCTGTGGGTCGTGATGGCCTCGACGAAGGACGGCGGCGAGCTGTTCTCGACCTTCACCCTGGCGCCGAGCGGCCACCTGATCGACAACGTCGTCGCGCTCACGCAGTACCGCGACGGGCTGTTCTGGCGCTGGATGCTCAACACCGCGCTCTACGCCGGCATCGGGGCGATCGCCTCGACCTACGTGTCGGCGCTCTCGGGCTACGTGCTGGCGAAGTTCGAGTTCCCGGGCAAGAAGGTCGTCTTCAACGTGCTGCTCATGGGCGTGCTCGTGCCCGGCGTGATCCTGGCCATCCCGCAGTACTTCCTGCTCGCGAACGTCGGCCTGACCAACACGTTCTGGGGCGTGCTGCTGCCCCAGATCATCAGCCCCTACGGCATCTACCTGGCCCGCATCTACGCCGCGGCGGCCGTGCCGACCGACGTCATCGAGGCCGCCCGCACCGAGGGCGCGACCGAGATGGGCATCTTCTCGAAGATCGCCGTGCCGATGCTGCTGCCCGGGCTCGTCACGATCTTCCTGTTCCAGTTCGTCGCCATCTGGAACAACTTCATGCTGCCGTACATCATGCTCGGCGACGACTCGCTCTTCCCCCTCACGGTCGGCCTCAACGGCCTGCTCAACCAGGGGGCCTCGGCACCGGCGCTGTACACGCTCGTCATCACCGGCGCCCTGCTCTCGGTCATCCCGCTGATCGCGATCTTCCTGGTGCTGCAGCGCTTCTGGCGCGTGGACCTCGCCGCCGGCGCCGTCAAGTAGGCGGCGGGGCGTGGCGGGCGGGGCGGTCGCCCCTAGGCTGTCCCGCGTGAGCAGCGCGACGGGCCGGCGACCGACGATCGACGACGTCGCGACCGCCGCCGGCGTCTCGCGCGGCACCGTCTCGCGGGTGCTCAACGGCGGCCGCTGGGTCAGCCCCGACGCCAAGGAGGCGGTCGACCGGGCCATCAAGCAGACCGGCTACCGCGTCAACCCCCACGCCCGCAGCCTCGCGACGAACCGCACCGACTCGGTCGCCTTCCTCCTCACCGAGGACCACCAGCAGCTCTTCGAGGACCCGAACTTCTCCGCGCTGCTCAAGGGCACCGCGGCGGCCCTCGCCGCGGCCGAGAAGTCGCTCGTGCTGATCATGGCCGGCACGGTCGCCGAGCAGGAGCGCGCGGTGGCGTACATCCAGGCGGGGCACGTCGACGGCGTGCTGCTCGTCTCGGCCCACAGCGGCCAGCGGCTGCTCGCCGACGTCGTCGCGGCGGGCGTGCCCGCGATCGCCTGCGGCATCCCGCTCGGCTACGAGAAGAAGCTCGGGCACGTCGGAGCCGACGACGAGCAGGGCGCCCGCGACATGGTCGCCTACCTGCGCTCGCGGGGGCGGCGCCGCGTCGCGACGATCACCGGCCCGGCCGACACCCCGGGCGGGCTGATCCGCCTCGACGGCTACCGGGCCGAGCTCGGTGACGAGTACGACCCGACCCTCGTCGCGCACGGCGACTACAGCCGGGCCAGCGGCGACGCCGCGATGCGCGAGCTGCTCGCGGTGCACCCCGACCTCGACGCCGTCTTCGCCGCGAACGACCGGATGGCCGCGGGCGCCCTCGACGCCCTCCGCGACCTCGGGCGGCGCGTGCCCGACGACGTCGCCGTCGGCGGCTTCGACGACTCGAGCGTGGCGACGCAGACCGAGCCGCCGCTGACGACGATGCGGCAGCCGTTCGACCGGATCAGCGCCGAGATGGTGCGGCTGCTGCTGCAGGTCATCGCGGGCGAGAAGCCGGCGACGATCACCCTGCCGACCGAGATGGTGGTGCGCGGGACGGCCTGACCCGCCTGGTCCGCCCGGGCCGACCCGCGCCTCCCGCGCCTCCCGCGCCTCCCGCGCCTCCCGCGCCTCCCGCCCCCCTCGTCCGGGGCACGTTTTACATGGTCGTAACGCGTTGTATACGAAATCGAGCCTGTGCGGCTGATTGCATTCAATCCACTCCCTCCCGCACCCTCGAGCATCGGATCACACATGCCTCGCACCTCGTTCCCCCGGCGACGCGCGCTCGCGCTGCCGGCCGCCGCCCTCGGTCTCGCCCTCGCGGTGACCGGGTGCCAGCAGGTCCAGACCACCGACACCCCGTCCGCCGGCAGCCGTGAGGACGTGTCGACCGCGCCCATCGGCGACTCGACGATCGTCGAGGGCGGCGACCTCGTCATGGCGCTGTCGGCCGAGCCCGACCGCCTCGACCCCACCACCTCCTCGTCGCTCTACACGCGCTACGTGATGGAGACGATGTGCCAGAAGCTCTACGACATCGACGCCGAGGGCCAGATCGTGCCGATGCTCGCGACCGAGCTGCCCGAGGTCAGCGACGACGGCCTGACGGTGACCTTCCCGGTGCGCACCGACGCGGTCTTCGCCGACGGCACGCCCCTCGACGCGGCCGCCGTCGTCACGACCCTGCAGCGCGGGCTCGACAAGGACGACTCGTCGCGCCGGAGCGAGCTCGGGCCGATCACGGGCATCACCGCGACCGACGACTCCACCGTCGAGGTCACGTACTCCGAGCCCTTCGCGCCGCTGACGGCGGCCCTCGCCGACCGCGCCGGGATGGTCATGTCGCCCACGGCGCTGGCCTCCGCCGGGGACGCCTTCGGCGACGCGCCCGTCTGCGTCGGCCCGTACAAGTTCGTCGACCGCGTGCCGCAGACCTCGATCACCGTCGAGCGCGACCCGCTCTACTACGACGCCGAGTCGGCCCACTTCGACACCATCACGTACCGCATCATCACCGACGCGAGCATCCGCGCCGCCAACCTGCAGTCGGGCGACGTGCAGGTCGCCGACTCGATGTCGACCCAGGACGTCGGCACGCTCAAGGAGGACGACTCGCTGACGGTGCTCGAGGTCGGCTCGCTCGGCTACCAGGGCCTCACCGTCAACATCGGCAACCAGGACGGCATCGGCACCGAGCCCGTCCAGATCGACACCCCGCTCGCGAGCAACGCCGTCGTGCGCCAGGCCCTCTCGATGTCCATCGACCGCGAAGCGCTCGTGAAGACCGTCTTCGGCGGCCTCTACGACCCGGCCTGCTCGCCGATCTCGCCGAGCAGCCCCTTCGCCACCGAGGCGAGCGACGCCTGCCCCGACTACGACCCCGAGGCCGCGAAGCAGATGCTCGAGGACGAGGGCGTCGACACGCCCCTCGCCATCGACATGCAGGTCAGCAACAACCCCGACACCGTCCGCTTCGCCCAGGCGCTGCAGGCGCAGGTCGCCGACGGCGGCTTCGAGCTGACCATCACGCCCGTCGAGTACTCGACGCTGCTCGACGTGCAGACGCAGGGCGACTTCGAGGCGCTGCAGCTCGGCTGGTCGGGCCGCATCGACCCGAACGGCAACATGTTCAACTTCCTGTCGACGGGCGCCGGCAACAACTACAGCGGCTACAGCGACGACGAGGTGGACGAGCTGCTCGGCGACGCCGCCTCGACGACCGACGTCGACGAGCGCGCCGAGCTCTACGGCCAGGTCGTCGAGAAGGTGCAGGAGGACGACCCGATCATCTACCTGTACCGCGTGCGCAGCCTCACCGCGCTGTCGAACGAGATCGCCGGGGTGTCGACCTACGCCGACGGCGTCGTCCGCCTCAGCACCGCCGCGTTCGTCGAGGCCGACTGAGCCATGACGCGCTACCTCCTCACCCGCCTGTGGCAGTCGGCCGTGACGCTCGTGCTCGCCTCGGTCGTCGTCTTCCTCGGCGTGCGGCAGCTGCCGGGCGACCCGGCCCTCGCCCTCGCGGGTGAGGAGGCGAGCCCCGAGCAGGTCGCGGCCATCCGCGCCGACCTCGGGCTCGACGACTCGCTCGTCGTGCAGTACCTGCGCTTCGCCGGCGCGTTCCTCCGGGGCGACCTCGGGCAGTCCACCCGCACGGGCACGCCGGTCACCGAGCTGATCGGGGCGACCCTGCCGGTGACCCTGTGGCTGGCGCTCTACGCCATCGTCGTGGCCGTCGTCGTCGGGGTCGCCCTGGGCGTCGTCGCCGAGCGCTGGCGCGGCCGCTGGCCCGAGTGGATGGCCAACGCCGCCGCCCTCGTCGGGCTCAGCGTGCCGAACTTCTGGCTCGGGATCCTGGCCATCCTGTGGCTGGCCGTCGGGCTGGGGCTCTTCCCCGCCTCCGGCTACGTGCCCGTCAGCGACGACCCGTGGCAGGCGCTCGTGCACCTGACGCTGCCGGCGCTCATCCTCGGCACGTCGCTCGCCGCCGTCATCATGCGGCAGACGCGGGCGTCGATGATCGAGACGATGACGACCGACTACGTCCGCACCGCCCGGGCGAAGGGCCTCGGCCGCGGCCGCGTGCTGCTCCGCTACGGGCTCCGCAACTCGATGATCGTGGTCGTGACGATCGTCGGCCTGCAGCTCGGCGGGCTCATCTCGGGCGCCGTCGTCACCGAGCGCATCTTCGCGCTGCCGGGCTTCGGCAAGCTCACCCTCGACGCGGTCTTCACCCGCGACTACCCGGTGGTGCAGGCCGTCGTGATCGTCATCACCCTCGGCTACATCCTCATCAACTTCGTGGTGGACGTGCTCTACAGCGTCCTGAACCCGCGCATCCGAGTCGGAGGAGCCTCCTGATGACCGTCCTCGTGCCCCCCACCCACGAGCTCGGCTCGGCCCGCGGCCGGGTCTGGGGCCAGCTCCGGCGCAACAAGCTCGGCGTCGCCGGCGCCGTGATGCTGCTCGTCGTCGTCGTCGCCGGCGTGCTCGCCCCGGTGATCGCCCCCTACGGCCCCGCCGAGGTGCACTTCGACACGCCCTTCCAGCTGCCCGGCACCGTCGGGTTCCTGCTCGGCACCGACGACCTCGGCCGCGACATCCTCTCGCGCACCGTCTACGGCATCCGCGTCTCGCTCGTCGTCGGCGTGCTCAGCGTGCTGCTCGCGGTCGTCGTCGGCACCCCGCTCGGCCTCGTCGCCGGGTACTGGCGCTGGCTCGACGCGATCGTCTCGCGGCTGACCGACGTCATGCTCGCCTTCCCCTTCCTCATCATCGCGGTGGCGCTCGCCGCCATCAGCGGGCCGAGCCTCGGCAACGCCGTGGTCGCGCTCGGCATCGCGCAGATCCCGACGATGATCCGCGTCGTGCGCGGCGAGACGCTCCGCATCCGCTCGAGCGACTTCGTGCTGAGCGCCCGCACCATGGACGCCACCGGGCTCCGCGTGATCTTCACGCACGTGCTGCCGAACTGCGTCTCGGCGATCATCGTCCAGGCGACCGTGATCATGCCCGTCGCGGTGATCGGGGAGGCGCTGCTGTCGTTCCTGGGGCTCGGCATCCAGCCGCCGACGGCCAGTCTGGGCATCATGCTCTCCGACGCGCAGCAGTACCTCGCGAACGCCCCGTTCGCCGCCGTCGTGCCGGGCCTCGCCATCGCCGTCATCTGCCTCGGCTTCAACCTCGTCGGCGACGCGCTCCGCGACGCCCTCGACCCGACCTCCCGTGAACGGAACTGACCCCGTGACCTACACCGCGCCTCCGACGTTCACCACCCGGCCCGACCTGCGGGGCACCGTCGGCATGACGGCCTCGACCCACTGGCTCGCGACGGCCTCGGCCCAGTCGGTGCTCGAGCGCGGCGGCAACGCCTTCGACGCCGCCGTCGCGGGCGCCTTCGTGCTGCACGTCGTCGAGCCGCACCTCAACGGCCCCGGCGGCGACATGACGGCGGTCTTCGCGACCGCCGACGAGCCCGGCCGCCCCGTCGTGCTGATGGGCCAGGGCCCCGCACCCGCGGCCGCGACGGTCGAGCACTACCGCGCCGAGGGCCTCGACCTCGTGCCCGGCTCGGGCGCCCTCGCCGCGGCCGTGCCCGGCGCCGTCGACGCGTGGCTGCTGCTGCTCCGCGACCACGGCACGTGGGAGCTCGCCGACGTGCTCGCCTACGCCGTCGGCTACGCCCGCGACGGCCACCCGCTCACCGCCCGCGTCAGCGAGACCATCGCGGCCGTCGCCGACCTCTTCACCGAGCACTGGCCCACGTCGGCCGACCGCTGGCTCGTCGACGGCGCCCCGCCCGAGCCGGGCTCGCTGGTGACCAACGAGGCGTACGCCCGGGTGCTCGACGGGCTGGTGAGCGCGGGAGGCGCGGTGCCGGTCGCCGAGGAGGGCGCAGGCCCCGCCGCCGGGGAGGCCGCCCGTCGCGCCCGCGTCGACGCCGCCCGCACCGAGTGGGCCGAGGGCCTCGTGGCGCGCTCGGTCGACGCGTTCGTGCGGGCCCCGCACCGGCACTCGACCGGGGGCGACCACGCGGGCGTGATCCGCGCCTCCGACCTGGCGGCCTTCCGGGCCTCGACGGAGGAGGCGGCGACCGTCGAGTTCCGCGGGCACGTCGTCGCCAAGACCGGCGCGTGGGGCCAGGGCCCGGCGCTGCTGCAGGTGCTCGCGATGCTCGACCCGCTGCCCGACGAGCTGCTCGACCCGTCGACCGCGGACGGCGCGCACACGATCATCGAGGCGCAGAAGCTCGCGATGGCCGACCGCGAGGCCTGGTACGGCGACCGCGACGTGCCGCTCGACCGGCTGTTGTCGCCCGGCTACGCGGCCGAGCGCCGCGCCCTGATCGGGCCGGCCGCCTCGCTCGAGCTGCGGCCGGGCGACCCCGGAGGGGCGGGAGTCGCGGGTCGGCTGCCGACGCTGCGCACCGACCACGAGACCACGGCCAGCGGAGTCGGCGAGCCCACCGTCGGCTCGTTCGCCGCGGTGCCCGCCGACGACGCGCGCCAGCCGGGCGCGGAGCCCGACGTCGCGCCGAGCGGCGAGACGCGCGGCGACACGTGCCACATCGACGTCGTCGACCGCTGGGGCAACATCGTCTCGGCGACGCCGTCGGGGGGCTGGCTGCAGTCGTCGCCGACGATCCCCGAGCTCGGCTTCTGCCTCGGCAGCCGCCTGCAGATGTCGTGGCTGGAGGAGGGCACGGCCTCGACCCTCGAGCCCGGCCGCCGCCCCCGCACCACGCTGACGCCCACGCTCGTGCTGCGCGACGGCCAGCCGGTCGCGGCGCTGGGCTCGCCCGGCGGCGACCAGCAGGACCAGTGGCAGCTGCTCTGGCTGCTGCGCACCCTCGTCGGCGGCTGGAGCCCGCAGCAGGCGATCGACGCGCCCGCGCTGCACACCACCGCCTTCCCCGGCTCGTTCTGGCCCCGCACCTGGACGCCCGGCGGCGTCGTCGTCGAGGACCGCCTCGGCGACGACGTCATCGCCGAGCTCGAGCGCCGGGGGCACGTCGTCACCCGCGCCGGCGACTGGTCGCTCGGCCGGCTGTCGAGCGTCACCCGAGACCCCGCGACCGGCGTGCTGGGCGCCGCCGCCAACCCCCGAGGAGCACAGGCCTATGCCGCAGGACGCTGACCGCGTGACCACCCCGACCGGCGCCGCGGGCCCGCCCGCCGCGCCCGCCGAGCCCCTGCTCGCCGTGCGCGGGCTGCGGGTCGCGTTCGGCGACCGCGACGTCGTGCACGGCGTCGACCTCGACGTCGCCCGCGGTGAGCGGGTCGCCATCGTCGGCCAGTCCGGCTCGGGCAAGTCGACCGTCGTCGCCGCGGTGCTGCAGCTGCTGCCGGGCGCCGGCCACGTCACGGGCGGCAGCGTGCACCTCGGCGGCGACGAGCTGACCGGGGCGGGCGAGGCGCGCATGCGCTCCGTGCGCGGGGCGCGCATCGGCCTCGTGCCGCAGGACCCGTCGACCAACCTCAACCCCTCGATGACCGTCGGTGCGCAGGTCGCCGACGCCCTCCGCGCCGGGGGAGCGCGCGGCCGCGCCGCGGTCGCGCGGCGCGTCGTCGAGCTGATGACCGAGGCGGGCATCCCCGACGCCGAGCGCCGGTCGGGGCAGTACCCGCACGAGTTCTCGGGCGGCATGCGCCAGCGCGTGCTGATCGCCGTGGCCCTGGCCCGCGACCCGGAGCTGCTGATCGCCGACGAGCCGACCAGCGCGCTCGACGTCACCGTGCAGCGGCAGATCCTCGACCACCTGCAGACCCTCGTCGACGCCCACGGCACGTCGCTGCTCTTCATCACGCACGACCTCGGCGTCGCCGCCGACCGCACCGACCGCATCGTCGTCATGCTCGACGGCCGCGTCGTCGAGCAGGGCACGCCCCGGCAGATCCTGCTCGACCCCCAGCACGAGTACACGAAGCGCCTCGTGGCGGCGGCCCCCACCGTCGCGGCCGCCGCCGCGCTGCGGGCCGAGGAGCCGGTGGGCCAGGAGGGTCAGGAGGCGCGGGTCGACCCCATCCTCGTGGTCCGCGACCTGGTCAAGGAGTACGCGCTCCGGGGTCGCCGCGGCGAGACCGTCCGCGCCGTCGACGGCATCTCGTTCGAGGTGCCGAGGGGCACCACGACCGCGGTGGTGGGCGAGTCGGGCTCGGGCAAGACGACGCTCTCGCGCATCGTGCTCGGCATCGAGCCGGCCACCTCGGGCACCGCGCTGATCGACGGCGAGGGCATCACCGCCAGCCGGGGAGCCGCGCGTCGGGCCTTGCGACGACGGGTGCAGCCCGTCTTCCAGGACCCGTACGGCTCGCTCGACCCGACCTACAGCGTCGAGCGGCTGGTCGACGAGCCGCTGCGCGTCTTCGGCGTCGGCGACCGTGCCTCGCGCCGGGCGCGCGTGGCCGAGCTGCTCGACCAGGTCGCCCTGCCCCGCTCGGTGGCGCAGAGCCGCCCCGGCGAGCTCTCGGGCGGCCAGCGACAGCGGGTGGCGATCGCCCGGGCGCTGGCGCTCGAGCCCGAGCTGCTGATCTGCGACGAGGCCGTCTCGGCCCTCGACGTGCTCGTGCAGGAGCAGATCCTCGAGCTGCTCGCCGAGCTGCAGGGGCGCCTCGGCCTCAGCTACCTCTTCATCACGCACGACCTCGCGGTGGTGCGGCAGATCGCCCATAGTGTGGTCGTGATGCGGCGCGGCCGCATCGTCGAGCGGGGCAGCGTCGACGACGTCTTCCTCTCGCCGACCGACGAGTACACCCACCACCTCCTAGGAGCGATCCCCGGTGCCAGCCTGGCCGTCTGACCCCATGCCGCCCGCCCGAGCGGGGGCGCCGTGCTGAGCATCGTCGACGCCGTGCGCGCCGACATCGTCGCCGGGGCCCTCCAGCCCGGCACGCGCATCACCGAGGCGGCCCTCGCCGAGCGCTACGGGGTGTCGCGCGTGCCGGTGCGCGAGGCCCTGCGCGGCCTCGAGGCGGAGGGGTTCGTCGAGTCCCGGCCGAACGTCGGGTCACGGGTCGCGGAGATCCCCGTCGACGAGGCCGACGACCTCTTCGCGGTGCGGGAGGCCCTCGAGATCTCCACCGCGCGGCGAGCCGCGGCCCGGGCGCGCCAGCTCTTCACGCGCGACGAGCCGGCCGACGACTGGCAGCGCGTGCGCCGCGGCCTCGAGCAGCTGCTCGACGACGGCGACGCCGCCATCGAGGTCGGCGACCTCGACCGGCTCGTCGAGCTCAACGAGCGGTTCCACATCGGGGTGGCCGAGCTCAGCGGCAGCATGACGCTGGCGACCCTCCTGCGGCAGCTCTCCCGCAAGATCGAGTGGCTCTACGCCCTCGACACCTTCTCGCGCGGCAAGCGGCTCTGGCCCGACCACCGGGTCATCCTCTCGGCGATCGACGCCGGCGACCCCGACCGGGCCGCCGAGCTGATGGGCTGGCACGTGCGCGAGTCGCGCATCGGCTACCTCAGCCGGACGGCCCCGGCGGAGGTCGTCGACGAGCTCCGCGCGACGCCGCCGGTGGTCGTCCCCGTTCGCGCGACCGCGGTCGGCGGGGCGACGGCGGTCGCCGCCTCGGCCCGGGCCACGCCCGCGCCCGGCGCGGGGGAGGGCATCGCGTGACCGCCCACCGCCTCGACCCCACGCGCGAGACGACGAACGACGTCTACTCGCGCGACCACCGGCCCGTGCTCACGGTCGACCCCGGCGACACCGTCGTCGTGGGCTCGCTCGACGCCTCGGGCCACCTCGAGCGCCAGACGACGCCGGGCGAGCTCCGCCCGCGGATGTTCGAGCCCGCCCGCGGCCACGCCCTCACCGGGCCCGTGGCCGTCCGCGGGGCACGCCCCGGCCAGCTGCTCGCCGTCACCTTCGTCGACCTCCGGCCCGGCGAGTGGGGCTGGACGGTCGCCGGCGGCCGCGAGACCCCCGTGACCACCCGCCTCGGCCTCGCCGACGTCGAGCCCGCCTGGCTGCTCTGGGAGATCGACGCCGACGCCGGCACGGCCACCGAGAGCCGGGGCCTCACCGTGCCCACGGCGCCCTTCCTCGGCGTCACCGGGGTGGCGCCGGCCGAGCCGGGCGAGCACGCGACGACGCCGCCGCGCACCACGGCCGGCGGCAACATCGACTGCCGCGAGCTGATCGCGGGCTCGATCCTCTACCTGCCCGTGCAGGTCGACGACGCCCTGCTCTACCTCGGCGACGGCCACGCGGCGCAGGGCGACGGCGAGGTCGGCGGCACGGCGGTCGAGTGCCCCATGACGACGGAGGTGCGCATCGACCTGGTCGACGACCGCCCGCTCGACGGCGTGCACGCCGAGACCCCGGCCGGGCGCGTCACCTTCGGGTTCGACGCCGACCTCGACGTCGCGACCGGCGACGCGCTCGACGCGATGGTGACCTGGCTCGCCGTGCTGCTCGACGTCGACCGGGCGACGGCCCTGGCCTTCGCGAGCGCCGTCGTCGACCTGCGGGTCACCCAGGTCGCGAACCAGACCTGGGGCGTCCACGCCGTGCTGCCGACCGGGGCCCTCGGCCTCTGAGCGGGGCCCCACCGGCTCAGCTCAGCTGAGCACGTCCTTCGTGGTGAAGCGGCCGAGCGCCAGCGCACCGAACACGGCGACGTAGCCCGCCTGCAGCAGGGCGTTGTCGGCGAAGTTCCCCCACGAGACGGGGTCGCGCATCAGGTCGGCGAAGCCGAGCCAGTAGTGGGTGAACAGCCACGGGTCGAGGGCGTCGAGCTGCGGCAGGGCGTCGACGATCTGGGCCACGGTCGAGAGCACGATGGTCGCGGCCATGGCGCCCACCGGCACGCTGGTCAGCGTCGACGCGAACAGGCCGATCGCGCTGAGCCCGAGCAGCGAGATGGTGACGTAGAGCGCCATCAGCAGCAGGCGGCCGACGTAGTCGCCCACCCCGATGGTCTGCCCCGAGAGCAGGGTGACCGGCCCGACCGGGAAGAGCGCGGCGCCGGCGATCGCGCCGAACACCACCACGACGAGGGTGGCCACCAGACAGAAGAGGGCCGCGCCCGCGTACTTCACGAGCACCAGGCGCACCCGCCCCACCGGCGTCACGAGCAGGTAGCGGAGGGTGCCGAGGCTCGCCTCGCCGGCGACGGTGTCGCCCGCGACGACACCGACGGTGAGCGGCAGGAAGAGCGGGATCGCCACGGTGAGCGCCGTGAGCGACACGAAGAGGCCGTTCTGCGTGATGTCGCCGAGGAAGGCTGGCCCCCCGCCGCCGCCGCCGCCCGGTCCGTCGGTCGTGACGCGCACGGCGACGGCGAGCAGCACGGGGATGAGCGCGAGCGCCGCGAGCAGCGCGATCGTGCGCACGCGCCGGAAGAGCACGGCGACCTCGCTGCCGAGCAGCGCGAGGCCGCTGCCCCGACGGGCGGGGCGGGCGGGAGCGTCAGCCGGCGACATCGAAGCCCTCCCCGGTCAGGTCGACGAAGCGGTCCTCGAGGCTGGCGCCCGCGACCTCGAAGCCGCGCACGCGCACGTCGGCCGCCACGAGGGCGGCGACGATCGACTCGGGCGAGGGCCCGGGCTGCGGCAGCTCGGCCTCGACGTGCGTCGGCCCGGTGCCCGGTGCGGCGCCGACCTCGTCGGGCGCGAGGCCCAGTCGGGTGAGCACCTCGCGCGCCCGCCCGGGGTCGGGGGTCAGCAGCCGCACCCGGTGGGCGCCGAGGGCGCGCAGGTCGTCGAGCGTGCCCTGCGTGAGCAGGCGACCGGCGCTCATCACGCCGATGTGGGTGCACATCTGCTCGACCTCGGCGAGGAGGTGGCTCGAGACGAACACCGTCGTGCCCTCGTCGGCCAGGGAGCGGATGAGGCCGCGCACCTCGCGCGTGCCCTGCGGGTCGAGTCCGTTGCTCGGCTCGTCGAGCACGAGCAGGTCGCGCGGCATGAGCAGCGCGGCGGCGAGGCCGAGGCGCTGCTTCATGCCCAGCGAGTAGGCGTGGGCTTTCTTGTCGGCGGCGTGGCCGAGGCCGACACGGTCGAGCGCGGCGCCGACGCGGGCCCGGCGAGTCGCCGAGGGCGCGCTCCGGTCGCCCGAGTCGAGGCGGGCGAGGTTCGCCCGGCCGGAGAGGAAGGGGTAGAAGGCCGGGCCCTCGACGAGCGCGCCGACGCGCGGCAGCACGTCGCGCGACCGCTCGGGCATCGACTCGCCGAGCACGCGCGCCTCGCCGTCGCTGGCGGAGGTCAGGCCGAGCAGCATGCGGATCGTCGTCGTCTTGCCCGAGCCGTTCGGCCCGAGGAACCCGTAGACGCTGCCGCGCGGCACCGCGAGGTCGACGTCGGCCACGGCGCGCTGCCGGCCGAAGGCCTTGCTGAGCCCCCGCGTCTCGATCGCGAGGGCGTCGTCGGCGGGGGCCTCGGCGGCGGCGTCGGTCGCCGGGCTGTCGGTCACCGGCCGGCGGCGGCGGTGCGGAGGGCGTCGGCGTCCACGGACCCCACCCACACCCGGCCGTCGTCGGCCAGGAAGACGCTCACCAGCGAGGTCTGCAGCACGCGGCCGCCGTCGACGGCGGTGGTCACCTGGTCGAGCAGCGCGGCGGCGTCGCCCGCGTCTCCCTCGGCCTGGTCAGCCGGCTGGCCGCCCACCCCCACGGAGGTCGACGTCGAGGCCGGTAGGCCGACGACGGTGCTCCAGCCCGAGCCCACGACGGTGGGGCGCTCGCCCTGCGCGTCGGAGCCGTGGCCGTCGTGGCCGGAGCCCTCGGCGGGCGGGGTCACCTCGGTCACGTCGGCGCCCGCGGGCGCCGTGAAGTCGAACACGTCGGAGTCGGGGGCCCGGAAGTCCACGTCGGTGAAGCCCACCGAGAAGGCCGGGTCGGCCTGGCCCTTCGCGGCCACCACGACCTTGAGGGGCACGCCGGTCGCGGCGTCGACGGTGAGCGTGGCGCTGCCGACGAGCGTCGAGGCGTCGTCGGGCGTGAGGACGACCTGGTACGCGTCGCGGCCGGCGACGGAGACGTCGTCGCTCGTGGTCACGGTCGTGCTGGGCTCGACGGCGGCCACGAGGGCGTCGGCGAGCTCGGCGGGCGTCTGCGGCACCGCGGTGCCGTCGGGCAGCGTGCTCGGCAGCTCGCGGGCCTCGTGCTCCGGCAGGGTGGCGTGCGTCGCCTCCTTCGTGCTGCTGTCCCAGGCCCAGACGCTGTCGCCGTTCCGCACGACGTCGCGCTCGGCGAGGTCCTCCACGACCTGGACGCGCTGCTTCGACGCCCCGTCGACGAAGACCTGGGCGGTGTGGCTGCCGGTCAGCAGCTCGAGGGCCTGCGAGACGGAGTCGCCCGACCCGCCGCGCGAGGCGGAGGCCGGCAGCTCGGGCAGGCCCAGGTCGCTGGTCTGCTCGACGGTGCCGGAGAACGCGGCGTCGGAGCTGCCCGCGACCATCTGGAGGATCTGCGACGCCGACTTGTCGGGCAGCGAGACCTCGGCGTTCGCCGAGACGGCGGGCACGACGACCCCGGCGGCGACGACGGCGACCGGGACGGCCGCGGCGGTGATCCAGCGGGCGGACTTCTTCATGGTGACGGCACCTCTCGGGTCGACCCGGACGGGTCGGCGACTGGGCAGCAGGGTACGCGTGAACCCTGGAGTCCACTGGGGACGCAGGGCACGGCAGTTCGACGTCGAGCCACCCGGCCCGTCAGCCCTCGTCCGCCAAACGATGCCGACGAACCACGTCCTCGCACGCGAACCACGCCGCGGCCTGGTTCCGGTGCGAGGACGTGGTGCCTCGGCGGGTCGGTCGAGGCGGGCTAGAGGTCGACGACCTCGAACTCGAGCAGGTCGGCGCCCGAGGCGACGGGCCGGCGCGGGGCCTCGGCACCGCCCGCGGCCGCCTCCGGCGAGCCGCCCGCGGGAGGCCCGGCGTGGGCGGCCTTCGCGCCCGTCTCGGACCACGCCCGGAACGACTCCTCGTCGGCCCAGGTCGTGACGACGAAGTACCGCGACTCGCCCGCGACGGGGCGCAGCAGCTGGAAGCCCTCGAAGCCGGGGGCCCCGTCGACCGAGTGCTTGCGGGCGGCGAAGCGCGACTCCAGCTCGGAGCCGGCCCCCTCGGGCACGTGGATGGCGTTGATCTTGACGACGGACACGGGGTCTCCCTCTGCGGTTCGTGGGGCGCGGCACCGACCGGCACCGCGCCTCCTCGACGATAGGGCGGTGGTCAGGCCGTCTTCATGACGTTCGCCGTGAATCCGCGGACGCGCTCGGTGAGGCCCGCGGCCCGCCGGTCGATCTGCTCGGGCGGGTTGAGGTGCGGCGGCGCGACCCGGATCAGCAGCGAGCACGCGAGGTCCTCGCAGATGTAGGTGCCGACGGTGTCGCCGTTGGCTCCCGCCTCGCCCGCCTTCGGCGCCGTGAAGAGCCGCACCTGCGTGGCCGGCTGGGGGGAGTGGCAGAGCGAGCACATCGCGGCGATGCCGGGGCGGAGCGAGGCGCCGGAGGAGCGCACGACGAGGCCCACCGGGCGGTCGTCGACCCAGTGCACGATGTAGCCGCGCTGGTGGGCCTGCGGGTCGCGCCAGCCGAGGAACTCGCGCTCGCTCCACAGCATCTCGTGCAGGCCGGGGATGGGCAGGCGGTCCAGGTCGCCCGGCAGGGCGTTGACGAACGACTCGCGGATGTCGGACTCGGTCAGCGGCTTCATGTTCTCCCTCGGGCCGTCGGTGCTGCGAGCCTACGCGGCCCGGCTCCGCCGCACCCCGGGGCCTACGCTGGCGGCGTGGTCGAGCAGCGGGCGGGGCGGGGCGACGAGCAGCACGTCGTCGACCGCCTGCGCGCCGCCGGCTGCGTCTTCGCGGAGGACGAGGCCCGGCTGCTCGTCGAGGCCGCGACCGGCGGCGAGCGCGAGGCGATGGTCCGTCGGCGCGTCGCCGGCGAGCCCCTCGAGCAGGTGCTCGGCTGGGCGTCCTTCGACGGCCTGCGCGTCCCCGTCGTGCCGGGGGTGTTCGTCCCGCGTCGCCGCACCGAGCTGCTCGTCGACGTCGCCGACGCCCTCCTCGACGGCACGGGCGCCGGAGCCCCCGTCCGCCGCGGCGCCCCCGCCCGCCCCGTCGTCGTCGAGCTCTGCTGCGGCGTCGCCGCCGTCTCCGCGGCCCTGCTGCGCCGCCGCCCCGGCCTCGACCTCGTCGCGGCCGACCTCGACCCCGCGGCGGTGGGCCGTGCCCGGCTCACCCTCGGCGACCGCGCCTCCGTGCTCGAGGGCGACCTGTTCCGGCCGCTGCCCCCGCGCCTCCTCGGCCGGGTCGACGTGCTGGTCGCCAACGCGCCGTACGTCCCGACGGGCGTCATCGCGACGATGCCGCCCGAGGCGCGCCTCCACGAGTCCGCCCTCGCCCTCGACGGCGGCGCCGACGGCCTCGACCTGCACCGGAGGATCGCGGGGGAGGCGCGGGCCTGGCTCGCCCCCGGCGGCAGCCTCCTGGTCGAGACGAGCGAGGCGCAGGCCGACGCCACGGAGGCCCTGCTGGCCGCGGCCGGCCTCGCCACCCGCGTGGACCGCGACGACGACCGCGACGCGACGGTCGTCGCGGGCCGGGCGGAGGCGCGGGTCGGCTGACGCGCCGACCCCACGGAGCCGACTCGGAGGTCGACCGGGCAGGATCGACGGATGACCGCTACGGAGAACCGCGAACCGACCGCCCTCGAGCAGGCCATCAGCAAGGGCCAGGCAGGGGAGGGAGACATGAACTCCGTCCTCGCCGAGTTCGTCAACTCGCAGGTCGTGGTGCCCACCGCGACCGACGCCCAGGAGTCCCTCAACGACCTGCAGCCCGTGCTGTTCGACCGCGAGGGCACGCCGATGCTCGCCGCCTTCACGCACGTCGACATGGTCGGCGAGCAGGTGAAGGGCGTGGCGCAGTACACGGCCGTGCTGCCCGCCGCCGAGCTCGTGCAGGCCATCCCGGCCCAGACCGGCCTCGTCGTGAACCCCGGCAACGCCGAGGGCTTCGAGATGCTGCCCGAGGGCGTGGCCCAGCTCGCCGGCGACGTCCGCGCGCTGGTCGCCGCCCACCAGGCCGCCGGCTCGCCCGAGCCCGGGCAGCCCGGCACGCCCGCCCAGGCCTGACGCACCGGCCCGCCGGCACCGGCCCGCCCGGCCCAGGCCGCCCCGCCCGCCCCACCTCCCCGACGCCCCGACCGCGACCCCGCGGCCGGGGCGTCGTCCGTGGCAGGATCGGCGCACCATGACCTCCGCCCCGCCGCAGCCCACCGACGTCGTCTCCGCCGCCCTCGCGATGCCGCCGTCGCCGGCGGTCGTGTTCCGCTCGAGCGCGGAGGAGGCGCTGCCCGCGACGCCGTTCCGCGTCACGGTGCCGACCCCCGCGAGCCTCGACCCGCTCGTGGCTTCCGACAACCTCGGCTGGCCGACGCTCGTCGCGGTCGTCACGCGCACAGGCCGCGACCTGTCGGCGCTCTCGTCGCAGCCCTGGCAGCGCGAGTGGCTGCTGCTGCCCGGCACGACCTACGTGGCCGTGCCCTCGCCGCCCGAGCTGCTCGCCGGCGTGCGCGTGCTGGTGCTCGACGAGGTCGTCGACGACGGCGGTGCCTCGCAGGCCCACCTCCCGCCCGACATCGCCGTGCTCATGGCCCACGTGCGCGACGCGGTGCTCGCGGCCGACGAGCGCGACGACGTGCCGGTGCCGTTCCCCGGCCGGTTCACCGGCCCCCTGGCGTGACCGACGCGGGCGGCCGCCGGGCCGCACCGGGCCTCGTCGTGCCGACCCGCGCCTCCTCGGCCGTCGTCGGCGTGCTGACGGCCCTGGGCCTCCGCCCCCTCGTGGTGGGCGGCACGGTGCGCGACGCGCTGCTCGCCGCGCAGCGCGGACTGCCGCCCGAGCCTCCCCGCGACCTCGACCTCGAGGCGCACGGCGACGTCGCGACCGACGTGCTCGGGGCCGCGCTCGCCCCGCTCGGCCCCGTGACCGTCCGCGGCGCGGCCTTCCCCGTCGTCTCGGTCGTCGTCGACGGCGAGGAGGTCGAGGTGTCGACGGAGCCGCTCGTGCCGGGCCGGAGCGTCGCCGAGGCCGACCGAGCAGCCGCCGCCCGTCGCGACCTGACCGTCGGGGCGATCGCCTGGGACCCGGTCTCGCACGAGCTCGTCGACCCGCACGGCGGCGAGGCCGACCTCGCGCGCGGCGTGCTGAGGCACGTCTCCGAGCACTTCGGCGACGACCCGCTGCGCGGCCTCCGCGTGGTGCAGCTGGCCGGCCGGCTCGGCTTCGAGGTCGCGCCCGAGACCGCCGCCCTCTGCCGCGAGCTGCTGCCGGCCGCGGCCGACCTGCCCGTCGAGCGCATCTGGGCCGAGTGGCGGAAGCTCGCCCGCCGGGCGGTCCACTGGCCGGAGGCGCTGGTCGCCCTGGAGCAGACCGGCTGGCTCACGAGGTGGCCCGACCTCGCCGCCGTGCGCGGCGTCCCGCAGGACGCGGTCTGGCACCCCGAGGGCGACGTGTGGACGCACCTCGGGCTGGCGGCCCGCGCCGCGGCCACGGCCGCGGAGGAGGAGGGCACCGCCCCGGCCGACCGGGAGGTGGCCGTGCTCGGGGCCCTGCTGCACGACCTCGGCAAGGCCACGCACACGCAGCTCGGCGACGACGGGCGCGTGCGGTCGCTCGGGCACGCCGAGGCCGGGGTCGACCCCGCCCGGCGCACGCTCGCCGCGATGGGGGCGCCCCGCGCCGTCGTGGAGCGGGTGCTGCCGGTGGTCCGCGAGCACATGGCCCACGTCTCCGTGTCGGGGCGGCCGTCGGGCCCCGCCGTGCGTCGGCTGCGCCGACGGCTCGCGCCGGCCGGGCTCGACGACTGGGCACGGGTCGTGGACGCGGACGCGGCCGGGCGGGCCGGGGCGTCGCGTCGCGGCGCCGCCGACGCGTGGCGCGAGGTCTCCGCGGCGACGCCGCGGACGCCGGGGCGCGGCCTGCTCACGGGGCGCCACCTCATCGACGCGGGGCTGACGCCGGGGCCGGTGTTCCGCGAGACCCTCCGGGCCGCGGCGGCGGCGGAGGACGACGAGGCGTACGTCGACGAGGCCGGCGCGGTGCGCTGGCTGGCCGCCCGGCTCGGCTGAGCGGGCCCGCCCGCCGGGACCGCGCGGGCCGGGACGGGCTCCGAAACCTGCTCGTCACACGCCGCCTGTAGGCTGCCACCCACAACCGAACATCGGGCCACGAACACGTCGCGGGAGAGCTCCGGTGCGCAGATGCTGCGCCGACCGGGCACCGAAGGAGCAAGCTCCCCGCCAATCTCTCAGGTACGCGTACCGCGACGGACTGGCCACTCTGAAAAGCAGGAGGCACCGCGCCGTCGTCAGGTCGGCCGACGTCCTCCTCGCCCACGGTGAAAGCCGACCCCGGTCGGTGAAGCTCTCAGGCCCATGACAGAGGGGGAGCCGCGACCAGCGACGCTGGTCGCTGCCCACCCCCGTCGTGCAGGTGCTGCACGGCATCGCTCCCGGCCGGCGACACCCGCGGCCGGGCCGTCCCACCAGGAGTCCGATGTCCGACGCGTCCTCGAACCTGCCCGCCGCCCCCGGCCCCACCGACGCCGGCCTCGTCGACGACGAGCTCGAGCCCGAGGCCCCCGTCGGCGCCGAGGCCGTCGGCGACGTCGTCACCGGCGACGACGGCACCGAGGGGGTCGCGACCGGCCCCGGCGCCGGCGACCTCGAGGTCGTCGACGGCGCGGAGGCCGAGGCGCTCGCCGCCGACGAGCCCGACGAGCGCCTGAGCCCCCTCCACGACGTCCACGTCGCGGCGGGCGCGAGCTTCACCGACTTCGCCGGCTGGCAGATGCCCGTCCGCTACAGCTCCGACCTCGCCGAGCACCACGCCGTGCGCACCGCCGCCGGCCTCTTCGACCTCTCGCACATGGCCGAGATCGCCGTCTCCGGCCCCGAGGCCGGGCCCTTCCTCGACCGGGCGCTGGCCGGCACCCTCTCGACCATCGCGGTCGGCCGCGCGAAGTACTCGCTCCTGCTCAGCGCCGAGGGCGGCATCGTCGACGACCTGGTCGTGTACCGGCTCGACGACGACGACTTCCTCGTCGTGGCGAACGCGTCGAACCGCGACGCGGCCTTCTCCGCCCTCGCGACCCGCGCCTCCGGCTTCGACGTCACGGTCGACGACGAGAGCGACGACACCGCGCTGATCGCGATCCAGGGGCCCGAGGCCGAGGGCGTGCTCGACGAGCTGGTCACGAGCGACCGCCTCCAGCCCGACGCGCCGCTGTCGACGCTCCGGTACTACCGCGTGCTGCAGGGCACCTTCGACGACGCGCCCGTGCTGATCGCCCGCACCGGCTACACCGGCGAGGACGGCTTCGAGCTCTACCTCGACCCCGAGACCGCGCCCGAGCTGTGGGCGGCGCTCGCCGAGGCCGGTGCGCCCCGCGGCGTCGTGCCCGCCGGCCTCGCCAGCCGCGACACCCTCCGCCTCGAGGCCGGCATGCCGCTCTACGGGCACGAGCTCGGCCTCGACGTGCGACCGGCCCAGGCCGGGCTCGGCCGCGTCGTCGACACCTCGAAGGAGTTCGTCGGCAAGGCCGGCGTCGAGCCCGCGCCCGACGCCCGCGTGCTCGTCGGCCTCGCGCTCGAGGGCCGTCGTGCCGCTCGCGCCGGCTACCCGGTGGTCACCGACGACGGCACGGTCGTCGGCGAGGTCACCTCGGGGGCGCTGTCGCCGACCCTCGGCCACCCCGTCGCCATGGCGTTCGTCGACCCCGAGGTCGTCGAGCGGGGCCCCGGCCTCGCCGTCGACGTGCGCGGCACGGCGATCCCGGCGGCGGTCGTCCCGCTGCCGTTCTACAAGCGCTCCTAGCCCGGCCGCGGCCGGCCCGCCCGGCCGGCACCGCGCCTCCCGCACCGCCCTCCCGCACCGCCCCCACGACCCCAGCCCCCGCCTCCGTCGCACGACGGCCCCCACGAAAGGCCCGGCCATGACCGACCTCACCGCCCTGAAGTACACCTCCGAGCACGAGTGGCTGCTCATCGACGGCGACACCGCCACCGTCGGCATCACCGACTACGCGGCCGACAAGCTCGGCGACGTCGTCTACGTCGACCTGCCCGCCGAGGGCACCGAGGTCGAGACCGGGAAGGTCGTCGGCGAGATCGAGTCGACCAAGTCGGTCGGCGAGCTCTTCGCTCCCGCGCTCGGCACCGTGCTCGAGGCGAACCAGGCCGTCGTCGACAGCCCCGACCTCGTCAACAGCGACCCGTTCGGCGAGGGCTGGCTGATCAAGATCACCCTGTCGTCGAGCGACCAGGTCGGCCTCCTCTCGCGCGACGAGTACGTCGCCCTGACCGCCGAATGAGCACCGTGACCGAGGGCAGCGTGTTCGGCGACTGGTCCGACCGCGCCGCGACGGGCTTCGTCGACCGCCACGTCGGCACGACGACGGCCGAGCAACGCACGATGCTCGACGTGCTGGGGCACGACAGCGTCGCCTCGCTCGTGAGCGCCGCGGTGCCCGACAGCATCCAGGCGTCCGCCGTCGAGGGCTCGGTGCTGCCCGCCCCGATCGGCGAGGAGGAGGCGCTGGCCGAGCTCCGCGGGCTCGCCGACCGCAACCGCGCCTCCCGCAGCATGATCGGCCTCGGGTACCACGACACCGTGACCCCGGCCGTGATCCGCCGCAACGTGCTCGAGAACCCGAGCTGGTACACGGCCTACACGCCGTACCAGCCGGAGATCTCGCAGGGCCGCCTCGAGGCCCTGATCAACTTCCAGACCATGGTCTCCGAGCTGACCGGGCTGACGACCGCCAACGCGTCGATGCTCGACGAGGGCACGGCCGTCGTCGAGGGCATGCTGCTCGCCCGCCGCGCGTCGAAGGCGCCGAGCGACGTCTTCGTCGTCGACGCCGACGCGCTGCCGCAGACCAAGGCCCTGCTGGCCGGCCGGGCCGAGGCCGTCGGCGTCGAGATCGTCGAGCTCGACCTCGCGACGACCGCACCGGCCGACCTGCCGGCCGCCTTCGGCGTCTTCGTGCAGTACCCGGGCGCCTCGGGCGCCGTGTGGGACCCGGAGCCCGTCGTCGAGGCCGTGCACGCGGGCGGGGGCCTCGCGGTCGTCGCCGCCGACCTGCTCGCGATGACCCTGCTGCGGGCGCCCGGCGAGTTCGGCGCCGACGTCGCCGTCGGCACGAGCCAGCGCTTCGGCGTGCCGATGGGCTTCGGGGGGCCGCACGCGGGCTACATGGCCGTGCGCACCGGGCTCGAGCGCCAGCTGCCCGGGCGCCTCGTCGGCGTCTCGCAGGACGCCGAGGGGCACCCCGCCTACCGGCTCAGCCTCCAGACGCGCGAGCAGCACATCCGCCGCGAGAAGGCGACCTCGAACATCTGCACCGCCCAGGTGCTGCTCGCCGTGATGGCCTCGATGTACGCGGTGTACCACGGCCCGTGGGGCCTCCGGCACATCGCCGGGCGCGTGCACGACCACGCCGTCGACCTCGCCGCGGCGATCACGGCCAGCGACCTCGAGCTCGAGCGCGACACGTTCTTCGACACCCTGCAGGTCTTCGTGCCCGGCCGGGCCCGCGAGGTCGTCGCGAGCGCCCACGAGCGCGGCTACCTGCTCTGGGCCGTCGACGACGACTGCGTGCGCTTCTCGTTCGACGAGACGACCACGCGCGACGACGTCGCGGTGGTCGCCGACGTGCTCGGCGTGGCGCTGCCCCCGGTCGACGCGGCGGCCCGGGTCGAGGTCCTGCCCGAGTCGGCCCTCCGCACCTCCGACTACCTGACGCACCCGGTCTTCCGCACCCACCGCAGCGAGACCAGCATGATGCGCTACCTCAAGCACCTCGCCGACAAGGACTACGCGCTCGACCGCGGCATGATCCCCCTCGGCAGCTGCACGATGAAGCTCAACGCGGCGACCGAGATGGCGGCGGTGACCTGGCCCGAGTTCGCCGGGGTCCACCCCTTCGCCCCGGCCTCCGACGTCGAGGGCTACCTCGAGATGATCGGTCAGCTCGAGGGCTGGCTCGCCGAGGTCACCGGCTACGACACGGTCTCGCTGCAGCCGAACGCGGGCAGCCAGGGCGAGCTCGCGGGACTCCTCGCGATCCGCGGCTACCACCGCGCGAACGGCGACGTCGACCGCACCGTGTGCCTCATCCCGCAGAGCGCCCACGGCACGAACGCCGCCAGCGCCGTCCTCGCGGGCCTCCGCGTCGTCGTCGTCGCCTGCAACGAGCAGGGCGACGTGGACCTCGCCGACCTGCGCGCCAAGGTCGAGCAGCACGCCGACGACCTCGCCGCGCTGATGATCACGTACCCGTCGACGCACGGCGTCTACGAGCACGACATCCGCGAGGTCACCGACGCCGTGCACGCGGCCGGCGGCCAGGTCTACGTCGACGGGGCGAACCTCAACGCCCTGCTCGGCGTGGCGCGCTTCGGCGAGTTCGGCGGCGACGTCTCCCACCTGAACCTGCACAAGACCTTCTGCATCCCCCACGGAGGCGGCGGCCCGGGGGTCGGACCGGTCGCGGCGAAGGCGCACCTCGCGCCCTTCCTGCCCGGCCACCCGCTCGCGCAGCACGCCGACCGCCGCACCGGCGCCTCCGCCGCCGGGGAGGGAGAGCGTCTCGCGCACGCGGGAGTCCCCGTCTCGAGCGCTCCCTACGGGTCGCCGAGCATCCTGCCGATCAGCTGGACCTACGTCCGGATGATGGGCACCGAGGGCCTCACGGCCGCCACGGGCGCCGCCGTGCTCGCCGCGAACTACGTCGCCGCCCGCCTGCGCGAGCACTACCCGGTGCTCTACTCGGGCGAGAACGGCCTCGTGGCGCACGAGTGCATCCTCGACCTGCGCCCGCTCCGCGACGCCACCGGCGTGACGGTCGACGACGTCGCGAAGCGCCTGGTCGACTACGGCTTCCACTCGCCGACGATGTCGTTCCCGGTCGCCGGCACCCTCATGGTCGAGCCGACCGAGAGCGAGGACCTCGCCGAGATCGACCGCTTCGTCGACGCGATGATCGCGATCAAGGCGGAGGCCGACCAGGTCGCCGCCGGTCGCTGGTCGGTGGAGGAGAGCCCGCTGCGCGGCGCGCCGCACACGGCCGAGTCGGTCATCTCGGGGGAGTGGTCGCGCGACTACACCCGCGACGAGGCCGTCTACCCCGTCCGGTCGCTCGTGCGCGGCAAGTACTGGCCGCCGGTGCGCCGCATCGACCAGGCCTGGGGCGACCGCAACCTGTTCTGCGCCTGCCCGCCCGTGGAGGCGTTCGCCTAGTCGGCGTGCGTCCCCGCCGACGGCGCCCCGGCCGCCCCGCGAGAGCGGAGCGGCCGGGGCGCCGTCGTCAGCTCGGCAGGCCGAAGAACGCGGGGAAGGTCGCGGCGGCCCACGGGTAGCCCACGAAGACGGCCGCGTCCATCAGCACGTGCGCGACGACGAGCGGCAGCACGCGCCCGGTGCGCGCGTACAGCCAGCCGAAGGCCAGCCCCATCACGAGGTTGCCGACGAACGCGCCGAACCCCTGGTACAGGTGGTACGTGCCCCGGAGCAGGGCCGCCGTGACGATGATCGGCCAGGTCCGCCAGCCGAGGTCGCGGAGTCGCGCGAAGAGGTAGGCGACGACGATGACCTCCTCCGTCACCCCGGCGCGCAGGGCCGAGAGCAGCAGCACCGGCACGGTCCACCACTGCTGCGCGAGGTCGGTGGGCACCACGGTCACCGTGAGGTCGAGGGCCTTCCCGACGAGGTAGAGGCCGATGCCCGGCACGCCGATCGCGAGGGCGATGCCGGCTCCGCCCGCGACGTCGCGGCCCGCGCGCGAGAAGTCGACCCCGAGGCGACCGAGGTGCGGCCGGGCCTCCCGCCAGAGCAGGAAGGCCACCAGCAGCACCGGCACGAGGTCGACGGCGATGCTCATCAACTGGTAGAGCAGGTCGAAGACCGGCCGGTCGCTGAGCGACGAGTTCAGCGTCGCGGTCTGCTGCGAGAGGGCGACGTCACGCGTCAGCCGGTTCGCCAGCGACAGGAGCGAGTACACCGCGGAGGCGCCGAGCGACAGGGCGAGGACGATAGCGATCTCGGCCCGCACCCGCCCTCGGGAGGGCACCCCGCCGTCGTCCGCCGGCCGGGCCCTCGTCACGTCGCTCACGCCGCTGATCGTACGGGACGGCCACACCTGTCGTGCGGGGGCGGGGATGATAGCGGCAGCCTCGGGGATTCCTCGCAGCAGATCCATGCGAGATGCAGGCCCCACGCGCAACGAACTGTGCGTCGACGCAACGAATCGGCGAGTTGGTTTCCGTCGTGTAACCGTTCTCCGTGAGGTTTGGTGATGCCTCCGAGCGGTGCTTAGGGTACTTGCATCCAACGCGGCACGGCTCATGGGGGCTGCGCTGCGTCCTTTCTTGCATCAGGAGGAACATTGAAGAAGACGCGCATGGGCCTCGGGGCCATCGCCGTCGTGGGGACGGCAGCACTCGTCCTCACGGGCTGCGCCAGCGGTGGGGACTCGGGCGACTCCGCCTCGGGCGACTCCAGCGCCATCATCACCACCAACGGCAGCGAGCCGCAGAACCCGCTGATCCCGTCGAACACCACCGAGACCGGTGGCGGCAAGATCATCGACTCCGTCTTCGCCGGCCTCGTGTCGTACAACGCGAAGGGCGCGACCGAGATGGACGCGGCCGAGTCGATCGAGTCGGACGACAACAAGCTCTGGACGATCAAGCTCAAGGAGGGCCAGACGTTCACCGACGGCACCCCCGTCACGGCCGAGTCGTTCACGAAGGCCTGGAACTGGGCCGCCCAGTTCTCGAACGCGCAGAGCGCCAGCTACTTCTTCGACAACATCGCGGGCTACAGCGCCGAGGCCGACAGCGACCTCGCCCTGACCGTGGTCAGCGACACCGAGTTCACGGCCGAGCTCGCCGCCCCCGCCGCCGACTGGCCGCTGCGCCTCGGCTACAGCGCCTTCTCGCCCCTCCCCGAGTCGTTCTACGACGACACCGAGGCCTTCGGCGAGAACCCGATCGGCAACGGCCCGTACAAGCTGGCCAGCGCCGACGCCTGGACGCACAACCAGGACATCAAGCTCGTCACCAACTCCGACTACGACGGCCCGCGCAAGCCCGTCAACGGCGGCCTGACGATCACGTTCTACACGACGCAGGACGCGGCGTACGCCGACGTGCTCTCGGGCAACCTCGACATCCTCGACCAGGTGCCGGACTCGCAGTTCGCCTCCTACCAGAGCGACTTCCCGGACCGCTTCGCCAACCAGCCCGCGGCGATCTTCCAGTCGTTCACCATCCCCCAGTACCTCGAGCACTTCGACGGCACGACGGAGGAGGGCAAGCTGCGTCGCGCGGCGATCTCCAAGGCGATCAACCGCGACGACATCACGAAGGTGATCTTCCAGGACACCCGCACCCCCGCGAAGGACTTCACCTCGCCGGTCATCGACGGCTACTCGGACGACCTCGAGGGCTCCGACGTCCTGACCTACGACGCTGAGGAGGCCAAGGACCTCTGGGCCCAGGCCGAGGCGATCGCCCCCTACGGCGACACCACCTTCACGCTCGCCTACAACGCCGACGGCGGCCACCAGAACTGGGTCGACGCCGCGACGAACAGCATCGCCGACACGCTCGGCATCAAGGCCGAGGGCAAGTCGTACGCCACCTTCGCCGAGCTGCTCGACGACGAGGACAACGACGCCATGGACGGTGCCTTCCGCTCCGGCTGGCAGGCCGACTACCCGTCGCTGTACAACTTCCTGTCGCCGCTGTACCAGACCGGTGCCGGCTCGAACTACGGCCGCTACACCAGCACCGAGTTCGACGGCCTGCTCGAGCAGGGTGCCGCCGCGACGAGCGCCGACGACGCCACGGCCGACTTCCAGAAGGCGCAGGAGGTCCTCTTCCAGGACCTGCCCGTCGTGCCGCTCTGGTACTCGAACGTGACCGGCGTCTGGGCCGACACCGTCGACAACGTGGAGTTCGGCTGGAACTCGGTGCCCCTCTTCTACGAGGTCACCAAGAGCTAGGTCGCACACCGGGGAGCCCGCTCCCCACAGCGCTCCCGGGGGGTCCGGGGCAGGATGATCCTGCCTCGGGCCCCCCGGCGGGCGTCCACCCCCACCTCCACACGATTGCGACATCGATCAATGCACGCGCAGAAATCCGAGGCGGCCTGATGCTCTGGTACACCGGCCGGCGCCTCCTCCAGCTGATCCCCGTCTTCTTCGGGGCGACGTTCCTCATCTACTTCATGGTCTTCGCCCTCCCCGGCGACCCCGTGGCGGCCCTCTTCGGCGACAAGCAGCCGTCGCCCCAGGTGATCGCCGCGATCCGCGCCGAGTACAACCTCGACCAGCCCTTCATCGTGCAGTACCTGCTCTACGTGGGCGGGCTGTTCACCGGAGACCTCGGCACGACCTTCTCCGGGCGCCCCGTCGTCTCCGAGCTGATCCGCGCCTTCCCGATCACGTTCCGCCTCGCGATGCTCGCCCTCCTCTTCGAGGCCGTCGCCGGCATCCTGGTCGGCCTCGTCGCGGGCCTGCGCAAGGGCAAGGTGTTCGACAACAGTGCCCTCGTGGTCTCCCTGCTGCTGATCTCCGTGCCCACGTTCGTCATCGGCTTCGTGCTGCAGTACGTCTTCGGCATCCAGCTCGGCCTGTTCCGGACGACCGTCAGCTCGCAGGCCCCGTGGAGCGAGCTCGTCCTGCCGGCGATCGTGCTGGCCTCGGTGTCGTTCGCGTACATCGTCCGGCTCACCCGTGCCTCCGTCTCGGAGAACATGAGCGCCGACTTCGTCCGCACGGCGACGGCCAAGGGCCTCACGCGTCGTCGCGTCGTCGGCGTGCACATCCTCCGCAACTCGCTCGTGCCCGTGGTCACGTACCTCGGCGTCGACATCGGCTCGCTGATGGTCGGGGCGATCGTGACGGAGGGCATCTTCAACATCCAGGGCGTGGGAGGCACGGTCTACCGGGCCATCCAGCTCGGCGAGGGCCCGACCGTCGTGTCGTTCGTGGCCGTCATGGTCATCATCTTCATGCTGGCCAACCTGCTCGTCGACCTGCTCTACGCCGTTCTCGACCCGAGGATCCGCTATGCCAAGTAACACGACCCCCGGCCTCTCGCCCGACCACTTCGTCGCGCCGCTCGAGGACACGCCGCTCCGCGCCGTCGACGCCGTCGACGAGTCGGAGAAGCCCCGCTCCAGCTGGGACGACGCGTGGGACGCGATGAAGACCCGGCCCCTGTTCTGGATCTCCGCGGTGCTGATCCTCCTGGTCATCGTCGTCGCCGTGTTCCCGCAGCTGTTCACGTCGACCTCGCCCACCAGCGGGGCGAGCCTGCCCGACAGCAACGGGGGCCCGGAGTCCGGGCACCCCATGGGATTCACGCTCCAGGGGCTCGACGTCTACGCCCGCGTCATCTACGGCACCCGCGCCTCCCTCACCGTGGGTCTCCTGGCCACGGTGATCGTCACCGTCGTGGGCATCGTCATCGGCTCGCTCGCCGGCTACTACGGCGGGTGGCTCGACGCCGTCGTGTCGCGCATCGGCGACATCTTCTTCGCCATCCCCACCGTGCTCGGCGCCATCGTGCTCATGTCGGTGCTGCCCTCGCGCACTCCGTTGACGGTCGCCCTCGTGCTGTCGCTGTTCGCCTGGCCGCAGATCGCGCGCATCATGCGCGGTTCCGTGCTCGGCGCGAAGAGCAGCGACTACGTCATGGCCTCGACGGCCCTCGGCGTCTCGCGCTTCCGCATCCTGCTGCGCCACGTCGTGCCGAACGCCATCACCCCGGTGATCGTCGTCGCCACCGTCTCGCTCGGCACGTTCATCGTGGCCGAGGCGACGCTGAGCTTCCTCGGCATCGGCCTGCCCAGCGGCGTCATGTCGTGGGGCAACGACATCGACGCGGCCCGCTCGTCGCTCCGCGTCGCCCCGATGCCCCTGATCTGGCCCGCCGCCGCGCTGTCGGTGACGGTCCTGTCGTTCCTCATGATGGGCGACGTCGTGCGCGACGCCCTCGACCCGAAGGCGAGGGCTCGTCGATGACCGACACCTCCACCCGTCCCGAGCCGGCCCGCGCCGCTTCCTCGACGACCCCCCTGCTCGAGATCAAGGGCCTCAAGATCGGCTTCAAGACCCAGTCGGGCTACGTCGACGCCGTGCGCGGCGTCGACTTCACGATGATGCCGGGCGAGCGCCTGGCCATCGTCGGCGAGTCGGGCTCGGGCAAGTCGACCACGGCGACGTCGATCATCGACCTGCTCCCCGGCGCCGGCGAGGTCACCGGCGGGCAGATCCTGTTCGAGGGCAAGGACCTCACGAAGGCCAGTGCGGCCGAGATGCAGGCCATCCGCGGTCGCGACATCGGCTACGTCCCGCAAGACCCGATGTCGAACCTCAACCCGGTCTGGAGCATCGGCTTCCAGGTCGAGGAGGCCATCCGGGCCAACGGCGTCGCGACGGGCAAGCAGGCCGTCCGCGAGCGGGCGATCGAGGTGCTGAAGGAGGCCGGGCTCGGCGACGCCGACCAGCGCCTCAAGCAGTTCCCGCACCAGTTCTCCGGCGGCATGCGCCAGCGCGTGCTGATCGGCATCGGCCTGTCGTCGCGCCCGAAGCTGCTCATCGCCGACGAGCCGACCTCGGCCCTCGACGTGACCGTGCAGCGACGCATCCTCGACCACCTCGAGAGCCTGACCCGCGACTACGGCACCTCGGTGCTCTTCATCACGCACGACCTCGGCCTCGCCGCCGAGCGTGCCGAGAAGCTGGTCGTCATGTACAAGGGCCGCGTCGTCGAGTCCGGGCCCTCGAAGGAGATCCTGGCCAACCCGCAGCACCCCTACACGCAGCGCCTGGTGGCGGCCGCGCCGAGCCTCGCGAGCCAGCGCATCCAGTCGAGCATCGCACCGAGCCACTCCCACGGCCTCGAGATCTCCGACGAGGGCGCCGACGACGCCGAGCTGATGGCTCGGGCACGGCAGCGCGAGGAGGCGGGCAAGGCCGACGCGGACTACATCCGTGTCGAGAACCTGTCGAAGGTCTACTCGATCCGCCAGGGCGGCTTCAAGACGACCGAGCTGCGGGCGGTGGACGACGTGTCGTTCAGCATCCCGCGCGGCACGACGACGGCCCTCGTGGGCGAGTCGGGGTCGGGCAAGTCCACCGTCGCCAAGCTCGTCCTGCAGCTGGAGAGCATCACCTCGGGCACGGTCTCGATCGACGGCAAGAGCGTCGGGGCCCTCCGCGGCAAGGACCTCTTCGACTTCCGTCGTCGGGTGCAGCCGGTCTTCCAGGACCCGTACGGCTCCCTCGACCCGATGTACAGCGTCGGCAACACGATCGCCGAGCCCCTCGTCACGCACGGGATCGGCGACCGCAAGAGCCGTCAGGCACGCGTGCACGAGCTGCTGAACCAGGTCTCGCTGCCGGTCTCCATGGTCAACCGCTACCCGGGCGAGCTCTCCGGCGGCCAGCGCCAGCGCATCGCCGTCGCGCGGGCGCTCGCGCTCAAGCCCGACGTGATCGTGCTCGACGAGGCCGTCTCGGCCCTCGACGTGCTCGTGCAGGGCCAGGTGCTCGACCTGCTCACCGACCTGCAGACCGAGCTCGGCCTGACCTACCTGTTCATCACGCACGACCTCGCGGTCGTCCGGCTGATCGCCGACAACGTCTGCGTGATGCAGAAGGGCCGCATCGTCGAGTCCGGCACGACCGACGAGATCTTCGCGGACCCGTCGCAGCAGTACACGCGGGAGCTGCTCGAGGCGATCCCCGGCGCCGCCTTCGAGTTCGGCCGCTGAGCCGAGCCCGCCCGCCGGGAGAGGGCCCCTCACGCCGTGTTCGCGCACGGCGGGAGGGGCCCTTTACCACGTGCCGTAGACTGATCGGGCCGGGCTTCGTCCCGACCACTTCCCCCCTCACTCTTTCGTAAGGAATACATCCATGGCGACTGCCATCCGCAGCGACCTGCGCAACGTGGCGATCGTGGCCCACGTCGACCACGGCAAGACGACCCTCGTCGACGCCATGCTCAAGCAGACCAACTCGTTCGACGCGCACTTCGACACCGAAGACCGCATGATGGACGGCAACGAGCTCGAGCGCGAGAAGGGCATCACGATCCTCGCGAAGAACACCTCGGTGCTCTACAACGGTGCCCACGCGACCGACGGCCCGATCACGATCAACGTCATCGACACCCCCGGCCACGCCGACTTCGGCGGCGAGGTCGAGCGCGGCCTCTCGATGGTCGACGGCGTCGTGCTGCTCGTCGACGCGTCCGAGGGCCCGCTGCCCCAGACGCGCTTCGTGCTCCGCAAGGCCCTCGCGGCCAAGCTGCCCGTCATCCTGCTGGTCAACAAGACCGACCGCCCCGACGCGCGCATCGACGAGGTCGTGGCCGAGAGCCAGGACCTCCTCCTCGGCCTCGCCAGCGACCTGAGCGAAGAGGTCGAAGACCTCGACCTCGACGCCATCCTCAACGTGCCCGTCGTCTACGCCTCGGGCCGCAACGGCGCCGCGTCGACGAACAAGCCCGCCGACGGCTCGCTGCCCGACAACGACGACCTCGAGCCGCTCTTCGACGCGATCCTCACCCACGTGCCGGCGCCGCGCTACGACGACGAGCACCCGCTGCAGGCGCACGTCACCAACCTCGACGCCTCGCCGTTCCTCGGCCGCCTCGCGCTCCTCCGCGTGTTCCACGGCACGCTGCAGAAGGGCCAGACCGTCGCCTGGGTCAAGTCCGACGGCACCGTCCAGAACGCGCGCATCACCGAGCTCCTGGTGACGAAGGCCCTCAGCCGCTACCCGGCCGAGAGCGCGGGCCCCGGCGACATCGTCGCCGTCGCCGGCTTCGACACCATCACCATCGGCGAGACCCTCTCCGACCCTGAAGACGTCCGCCCGCTGCCGACCATCACGGTCGACGACCCGGCCATCTCGATGACCATCGGCACGAACACCTCGCCGATCATCGGCAAGGTCAAGGGCCACAAGCTGACCGCCCGCATGGTCAAGGACCGCCTCGACCGCGAGCTGGTCGGCAACGTCTCGCTCAAGGTCGTCGACATCGGACGCCCCGACGCGTGGGAGGTCCAGGGCCGCGGCGAGCTCGCGCTGGCCATCCTCGTCGAGCAGATGCGCCGCGAGGGCTTCGAGCTCACCGTCGGCAAGCCGCAGGTCGTCACCCGCCGTGACGAGAACGGCAAGCTGCAGGAGCCCTTCGAGCACATGACCATCGACGTGCCCGACGAGTACCTCGGCGCCGTCACGCAGCTGATGGCCGCCCGCAAGGGCCGCATGGAGAACATGGCGAACCACGGCTCGGGCTGGGTCCGCATGGAGTTCATCGTCCCCTCGCGCGGCCTGATCGGCTTCCGCACGCAGTTCCTCACCGACACGCGCGGCACCGGCATCGCCAACGGCATCAGCCACGGCTACGGCCCCTGGGCCGGCGAGATCTCGACCCGCACCAACGGCTCGATCATCGCCGACCGCTCCGGCGTCGTCACCCCCTTCGCGATCATCAACCTGCAGGAGCGCATGTCGTTCTTCGTGCAGCCGACCGAAGAGGTCTACGAGGGCATGGTCGTGGGCGAGAACTCGCGCGCCGACGACATGGACGTCAACATCACCAAGGAGAAGAAGCTGACCAACATGCGTCAGTCGACGGCCGACAACTTCGAGTCGATGACGCCCTCCAAGGTGCTCTCGCTCGAGGAGGCCCTCGAGTTCGCCGGTGACGACGAGTGCGTCGAGGTCACCCCCGACGCGATCCGCATCCGCAAGGTCGAGCTCGACGCCAGCGCCCGCCAGCGCAGCACCGCTCGCCTCAAGAAGCAGAACGCGTAGCGCTCCGCACCGAACGCCGTCAGGAGGCGCCCCACCGGCCGGTGGGGCGCCTCCCGTCGTCCGGGGGCCCGGTGGGTGCACCCGCCGCACGTTCTGCGACGTCGCCCAGTCGCGGCCGCTACGGTCGTCGCGTGACCCCGACACCCGCCCGCACCCGCCTCGTCCGCTCCGCCACCGGCCTGCTGCTCGCCACAGGTCTCGTCGGCGGGCTCACCGCCTGCAGCTCGCTCGACAACGTCGTGGGCAGCGCCGTCGACCAGGGCGTCGAGAGCGTGCGCGGCACGGTCGAGGGCGCGGTCGGCGACGCCGTCAGCGAGGCCCTCGGCGGCGCCAGCGTCTCGACCGACGGCACCCTGCCCGAGTCGTTCCCGGCCGAGGTGCCGCTGCTCGACGGCACGGTGCGCGGGGGAGGCGCGGGCCCGGAGGGCTCGGGCTGGGTCGCGCAGCTCGCCGTGACGAGCCTCGACGACTTCGCGACGGCCCAGGCGACGCTCGAGGCGGCCGGGTACTCCGCCGCGGGGGTGAACGTCGACGCCGACACCGCGCTCGGCACGTTCACCGGCCCGACGTACCGCGTGGTGCTCACGATCACGACCCAGGCCTCCGACGGAGCGGTGCTGGCGACCTACGTCGTCACGCCCGTCTAGTCGCAGCCGGAGGCCGCCCCGCTCAGCCGAGCAGGGTCTCGCCGACCCAGCCGCCCTCCGAGGCGCCCGGCGGCACCGCGAAGATCGCCGAGCCGACGTGCTTGAGGTACTCGTTCATCCGGTCGTTCCGCGAGAGGGCCGTCTGGATCGGCACGAACTGGCGCCGCGGGTCGCGCTGGAAGCACAGGAAGAACAGCCCGGCGTCGAGCCGCCCGAGCTGGTCGTTGCCGTCGACGAAGTTGTAGCCGCGGCGCAGCAGGGTCGCGCCGCCGTTCTGGTCGGGGTGGGCGAGGGCGACGTGCGAGTCCCGAGCGATGGCGGGCCCCGAGCCGTCCGTCGCCGCGGCCGAGAAGTCGGGCGCGGTGAACTCGTCGCCGCCGGAGAGCGGCGCCCCGTCGCGCTTGTCGCGGCCGACCACGGTCTGCTGCTCGGCCAGCGAGGCGTGGTCCCACGTCTCGATCGTCATGCGGATCTTGCGGGCGACGAGGTACGAGCCGCCGTCCATCCACGCGCTGCCGTCCGAGCCGGCGGCCCAGACGCCCTCCTCGACCGCCGCGGTGTCCTCGGCCTTGAGGTTCGCCGTGCCGTCCTTGAAGCCGAACAGGTTGCGGGGCGTGCTCTGGCCGCGGGTCGTCGAGGAGGTGCGGCCGAAGCCGAGCTGCGACCACCGGAGGGAGGCGCGGCCGAAGGCGATGCGCGAGAGGTTGCGGATCGCGTGCACGGCCACCTGCGGGTCGTCGCTGCACGCCTGCACGCAGAGGTCGCCGCCGGTCAGGGCCTCGACGAGCTGGTCGCCCGAGAAGTGCGGCAGGTCGACGAGGGCGGCGGGTCGCCGGGAGGCGATGCCGTAGCGGTCGACGCCGGTGGCATCGGTGAAGAGGGTCGGGCCGAACCCGATGGTTACGGTGAGCCCGGCCGCGGGCAGGCCCAGCGCCTCCCCGGTGTCGTCCGGCGGAGCGAGCGGCGACCCGCCGACGGAGCCGGCCTCGCTGACGTCGAGGCCCTGGGTCAGGCGGGCCGCCGCCGCGCTCCAGTCGCGGAGCAGCGAGACGAGGTCGTCGCGCGTCGTGCCCCCGGCCATGTCGAACGAGGCGAAGTGCAGGCGGTCCTGGGCGGCGGTGACGATGCCCGACTGGTGCCGGCCGGCGAAGGGGTAGCGGGCGGACGCGCCGGAGGCGCCCGTCGCGTGGGCCTGGACGGCGCGGTCGGCCCCGACCCCGACCCCCGCGCCGAGGACCCCCGCGCCCACTCCCGTGCCCAGCAGGCCGAGCAGCCCCCGCCGCGAGATGCCGCCCCCTGGGGCGCGTGCCTCGCCCTCGCCCGAGCCCGGGGCCGCGCCGTCGTGCTGCTCGTCGTGCTGCTCGTCGCGCCGCTCGTCGTCCGTCACGCCCGGCCGCCCGTCAGTTCACCAGCGCGGCGGTGAGCTCGCTGAGGGGCTCGCTGAGCGCGTTGACGGCGTCGCTGAGCGACTTGGTGTCGGCCGTGGTGAGCTCCGTGTAGCTCGGGAAGCCGGCGTCGAGGCTGCCGTACGAGGCGAGCAGCTCCTCGAGCGCGGCGAGCTTGCCGTCGATGCGGTCGGTGAGCTGAGGGTCCTTCTCGGCGACGATGTCGCGGACGCCCTCGTAGGCGACGCGGGCCCCCTCGAGGTTCGCCTGGAAGTCGTAGAGGTCGGTGTGCGACCAGATCTCCTCCTCGCCGGTGATCTTCCCGGTCGCCACCTCGTCCATCAGGCCGACGGCGCCGTTGCTGATCGTGTCGATGCCGACGGTGAAGTCCGGGGCGGTGACGGCGGCCTGCAGGTCGGCCGTGTCGGCGGTGAGCAGGTCGGCGAAGCGCCCTCGCTCCTCGGGCGTCAGGGGCACGTACGCCTCGCCGCCGTCCTCGTCGGGGGTCGGCTGCCAGAGGTCCTTCTCGATGCGGTGCCAGCCCGTCCACTCGGTGCCCGGCTCGACGTCCGCCTCGCGGAAGTCGATCTTCGGGTCGAGGTCGCCGAACGACTCGGCCACGGGCTCGATGCGCTCGTAGTGGGCGCGCGCCGAGGGGTAGAGCGACCGGGCCGTCGCGTCGTCGCCGGCGCGGTAAGCGTCGAGGAAGGCCTGGGTCGCCGGCACGAGCTGGCCGACCTGGTCGTCGACGTACGCGACGTAGGCGGCGGCGGCCGCGTCGACCTGCTCCTTCTCGGTGCCGACCGGCGTCACGGCCGTGCCCGAGTCGGTGACGGTGAACGGCGCGCGGACGCCCTCGCCGACGAGGCCCGGGATGCAGGCGGTGTAGTAGTCGCCCGGCTGGACGGCGACGGTGATCGAGGCCGTCGTGCCCGGGCCGATGTTCTCCTTCTCGCTGACGATGCGGAGGCCGTCGTCGCCGAGCAGCTCGAACTCGGTCTCGTCGCTGCCCGCGTTGGTCATGGTGAAGGTCACGGGGCCGCTCGGCACCGAGGTCGCCGAGACCTCGCAGCGGTCGCCGTCGCCCTGGACGGAGACGGTCGTGGCCCCGGCCGTGGCCGACCCGCCGGGGGAGTTGGCGACGCAGCCGGTGAGGGCGAGGGCGGTGAGCAGCGCTCCGGCTCCGAGGGCGAGGGGGCGAGCGGTCATCGGGGGGCTCCTGCGGTGGTGGGGGCGGTGGTCGAGGGGTCGGTGGCCGCGGCGTCGCCGGCCGCGGCGTCGGCGGTGCCGGGGGCGCGGGGCGCGCGGCGGGGCCCGCGGGTGGCGGCGGTGAAGAGCGGCAGCACCACGGTGAGGTAGGCGAGCCAGGCGGCCACCTGCAGCCAGCTGGGAGTCGCGGTGAAGTTCACGAGGCCCTGCAGCAGGGTGCCCCACCAGCTGGTCGGCGGCACGGCGGCGCTGACGTCGAAGGCCAGGGCCGTGCGGCCGGGCAGCACGCCGGCCTCCTGGAGGTCGCCGACGCCGTAGGCGAGCACCCCGGCGGCCACGACGACGAGCAGGTAGCCGGTGACGGCGAAGAAGCGGCGGAGGTCGACGCGGACGACGCCGCGGAAGATCAGCACCTCGATCGCGACGGCGGTGAGGATGCCGAGGAGGGCGCCGAGCACCGGGGCGTCGCCGCCGCCGGTCGACTGGACGGTCGCCCAGACGAACAGGGCCGTCTCGAGCCCCTCCCGGCCGACCGAGACGACGCCGAGCACGACGACGGCCCAGGCGCCGCCCGCGAGCGCGCGGTCGAGGCCGGACTCCAGCTCGCCGCGCATGCTGCGGGCGGTGCGCGCCATCCAGAACACCATCCAGGTGACGAAGGCCACGGCGACGACCGACAGGCCGCCTCCGATGATCTCCTGGGCCTGGAAGGTCAGCCCGTAGGCGCCGAAGGTGAGGAGGGCGCCGAACCCGAGCGAGAGGACGACGGCGGCGGCGACGCCGGCCCAGAGCCGGGGGAGGACGTCCCGACGGTCGACCTTGACGAGGTAGGCGACGAGGATGCCGACGACGAGGGCGGCCTCGAGGCCCTCACGGAGTCCGATGAGGTAGTTCGCGAGCACGGGTGCGGCTTTCGGGTGGGGGACGGCGGGCCGGTCCGTCGGGGCGACGGGGGCCGTCGCGTCGATGCGGGTCCGACCGGACGAACCGGTATGGTGAGGCTTGCCTAACTAAGGTGAGCCTCAGCGCGAACCGACCCTAGTGTCGCTCGGCCTATCCTGTCCAGTGATGACTTCTCCCGGCACGGCCCCGGCCGACCCCCGCCCGGCTCCCGGAGCCTCCTCCCCGGCCGCGCTCGGCGCCGCGGCCCGCGAGCGCGTGCTGCTCGTGCACGCCCACCCCGACGACGAGACGATCACGACCGGCGGCACCATCGCCTCCCTGCTCGACTCCGGCGCCCAGGTGACGGTCGTGACCTGCACCCGCGGCGAGCTCGGCGAGGTCCTGCCCGACGACCTCGCCCGCCTCCGCGGCGACGAGGCCGGGCTGGCCGTGCACCGCGAGGGCGAGATCGCGGAGGCCCTCCGCGAGCTGGGCGTGCGCGACCACCGGTTCCTCGGCGACCCCGCCGCCCGCACCGCCGGCCTGCCCTCGCGGGCGTACCGCGACAGCGGCATGGTGTGGCGCTCCGACGGCGTCGCGGGGCCGACGCCCGACCTGCACCCGCAGGCGTTCTGCGCCGCCGAGTTCGGCGAGATCGTCTCCGACCTGCAGGCCGTCGTCGACAGCGTGCGGCCCACCGCGATCATCAGCTACGACGAGGACGGCGGCTACCACCACCCCGACCACGTGCGCGCCAACCGTGCCGCCGTCCGCGTCGCGCGCCTGGCCGAGGTGCCCTTCTTCGCCGTCGTCGCCGGGGCCGACCAGGCCACGGGCGCCGAGGCCGAGGCGCTCGCGGCCGACGCGACGGTGACCACGGTCGACGTGCGGGCGACGACGCCGCGCCGCGTGGCCGCGCTGCGCCACTACCGCACGCAGCTCGAGGTCGTCGACCTGCCCGGCGGCCGGGCGGGCGTGCGGTACCCGCACGGCGCCGTCGACCCGCTGCCCGACACCGAGTCGTTCCGCTCCGTGCCCGAGCCGGTGCGCACGGTCGACGCGGCCGGCACCACCTCCGAGCTCGCCGAGATGACCGTCGGCGGCCGCCTCGGCACCCTCGCCCTCGCCCTCGCGGCGGGCGTCGTCTTCGGCGCGATCGGCACGGTCGCCCACCAGGGCACGACCTCGGTCGCGGGGGTCGACGCGCCCGTCGGCCTCGTCCTGTCGCTCGTGATGGCCGCCGCCCTGCTGGTGGGCTTCCGCCTCGTCTTCCGCTCCCGACTGGTCACGACGATGACGGCGCTCGGGCTGCTGCTGACGGCGGGCGTCTTCTCCCAGCCCGGGGCCGGCGGCTCCGCGCTCGTGCCGGCGAACCTCGCCGGCCTCGTCTGGTCGTTCGGGCCCCTGCTGATCGCCATGGTCGTGATCGCGTGGCCGACCCTGCCGCCCCGCGACGCGACGCGCGCGCCGACGCCCCCCGCGCCTCCGGCGTCCAGCCCGCTCGGGGATAGGATGGAACCTCTGCCCGACGCGAAGGGACCCCCCCAGACGTGACGTACGTGATCGCCCTCCCCTGTGTCGATGTCAAGGACCGTGCCTGCATCGACGAATGCCCCGTCGACTGCATCTACGAGGGCGAACGCTCGCTCTACATCCACCCCGACGAGTGCGTCGACTGCGGCGCCTGCGAGCCGGTGTGCCCCGTCGAGGCCATCTACTACGAAGACGACCTGCCCGACAAGTGGGCCGACTACTACAAGGCCAACGTCGAGTTCTTCGACGAGATCGGCTCGCCCGGCGGCGCGGCCAAGGTCGGCGTCATCGCGAAGGACCACCCCGTGATCGCCGTGCTGCCGCCCCAGGGCTCCGCCGAGTAGGCGCCCGGCCGTGGCGCTCGACCTGCCCGACTTCCCCTGGGACTCCCTCGCCGCGCACGCCGCGACGGCCAGGGCCCACGAGGGCGGCATCGTCGACCTCTCCGTCGGCTCGCCGGTCGACCCGACCCCCGAGGTCGTGAGGGAGGCGCTGGTCGCCGCCACCGACGCGCACGCGTACCCGCAGGTGGCCGGCACCCCCGCCCTCCGCGCCGCCATCGCGGAGTGGTACGAGCGTCGCCGCGGCGTGCCCGGCCTCACCGACGCCGAGGTGCTGCCGACCATCGGCTCGAAGGAGCTCATCGCGGGCCTCGCCCTGTGGCTGGGCCTCGGCCGCGGCGACACGATCGTGCACCCGCGGGCCGCCTACCCGACCTACGCCCTCGGCGCCGCGCTCGTCGGCGCCGACGTGCTCGCCTCCGACGACCCGGCCGAGTGGCCCGGGTCGACGCGGCTCGTCTGGCTGAACAGCCCCGGCAACCCCGACGGCGCCGTGCTCGACGTCGAGCAGCTCCGCGCCGCGGTCGAGCGCGCCCGTGAGCTCGGCGCCGTGATCGCCGGCGACGAGTGCTACGCCGAGCTGGGCTGGGAGGGCGAGTGGGCGGACCGCCCCACGCCGAGCATCCTCGACCCCCGCGTCGTCGGCGAGAGCCGCGAGGGCGTGCTCAGCGTCTACAGCCTCAGCAAGCAGTCGAACCTCGCGGGGTACCGCGCGGGGTTCGTGGCCGGCGACGCCGCCGTCGTGCAGCAGCTGCTCTCCGTGCGCAAGCACGCCGGGCTGATGCCGCCGGCCCCCGTGCAGGAGGCCATGCGCACGGCGCTCGGCGACGAGGCCCACGTCGCGGCGCAGAAGGAGCTCTACCGTTCTCGCCGCGACCGTCTCGCCCCCGCGCTGCGGGCGGCTGGCTTCCGCATCGACCGCAGCGAGGCGGGCCTGTACCTCTGGGCCACCCGCGACGAGCCGGCGGAGGCCAGCGTCGCCTGGCTGGCCGAGCGGGGCGTGCTCGTCGCGCCGGGCACGTTCTACGGCGTCGACGGCGGGCGGCACGTGCGCGTGGCCCTGACGACGACCGACGAGCGCATCGACGCCGCGGTCGAGCGCCTCACCGCCTGACGCCGACGACCTGACGCCCGACGGCCCGACCGCTAGGGTGACAGGGTGACTACTGCCAACGACGCCCAGAAGGCCACGCTGCAGTTCCCCGGGGGAACAGCCGAGTTCCCGATCGTGCCGAGCACCGAGGGTGCCTCGTCGATCGACATCTCGACGTTCACCAAGCAGACCGGCTACACGACGCTCGACACGGGCTTCGTGAACACCAGCAACGCCCGCTCGAAGATCACCTACATCGACGGTGACCAGGGCATCCTGCGCTACCGGGGCTACCCGATCGAGCAGGTCGCCGAGCACTCGACCTACCTCGAGACGGCCTGGCTGCTGATCTACGGCGAGCTGCCCACCCCCGACGAGCTGGCCGACTTCGACGCCCGCATCCGCCGCCACACGCTGCTGCACGAAGACCTGCGGCGCTTCTTCGACGCCCTGCCGCACAACGCGCACCCCATGTCGGTGCTCTCGAGCGCCGTGGGTGCCCTCGGCACCTTCTACGAGGGGTCGATGAGCGTGACCGACCCGGTGCAGATCGAGCTGCAGACCGTGCGCCTGCTCGCGAAGCTGCCCGTCATCGCGGCCTACGCGCACAAGAAGAGCCTCGGCCAGGCGTTCCTCTACCCCGACAACTCGCTGAGCTTCGTCGACAACTTCCTCAAGCTCAACTTCGGCACGATGGCCGAGCCGTACCAGGTGAACCCCGTCCTCTCGAAGGCCCTGGAGCGCCTCCTCATCCTCCACGAGGACCACGAGCAGAACGCGTCGACGTCGACCGTCCGCCTCGTCGGCTCGACGCAGGCGAACATGTTCTCGTCGATCTCGGCCGGCATCAGCGCCCTCTACGGGCCGCTGCACGGCGGCGCCAACGAGGCCGTGCTGACGATGCTCGCCGAGATCAAGGCCAGCGGCCAGGGCGTCGAGCGCTTCGTCGAGCGGGTGAAGAACAAGGAGGAGGGCGTCAAGCTGATGGGCTTCGGCCACCGGGTCTACAAGAACTACGACCCGCGCGCCAAGCTCGTGAAGGAGAGCGCCACCGAGGTGCTCGAGGCCCTCGGCGTGAAGGACGACCTGCTCGACATCGCGATGGAGCTCGAGGCGATCGCCCTCGCCGACGACTACTTCGTCGAGCGGAAGCTCTACCCGAACGTCGACTTCTACACCGGCGTCATCTACAAGGCGATGGGCTTCCCGCCCCGCATGTTCACGGTGCTGTTCGCCATCGGCCGCCTGCCGGGCTGGATCGCGCACTGGCGCGAGATGAACGGCGACCCGACCACGAAGATCGGCCGCCCGCAGCAGCTGTACCTGGGCGAGACCCAGCGCGACTGGCCCGCCCGCTAGCCCGCGCCTCCCGCCCGGCACGACGACGGCCGGTCACCCCTCGAGGTGACCGGCCGTCGTCGCGTCGCCCGGCGACGCCCCGGTGCCGGGGCGCCGGCCGGCGCTACGCGTGCAACTGCGAGTTGAGGGTCACGCCGTGGCCCTTGCGCGCCAGCACCTCGACCGCGCCCGTGACCGAGTTGCGGCGGAAGAGCAGCCCGGGGCGGCCCGAGAGCTCGACGGCCTTGACCGTCTGCGGGCGGCCGTCCGACGTGGGGGTGCCGCCGACGACGACGACCTTCGTGCCGGCCGTGACGTAGAGGCCGGCCTCGACGACGGTGTCGTCGCCGATGGCGATGCCGATGCCGGCGTTCGCGCCGAGCAGCGCGCGCTGGCCGATGGTGACGCGCTGGGTGCCGCCGCCCGAGAGCGTCCCCATGATGGAGGCGCCGCCTCCGATGTCCGACCCGTCGCCGACGACGACGCCCTGCGAGATGCGGCCCTCGACCATCGAGGCGCCGAGGGTGCCGGCGTTGAAGTTGACGAAGCCCTCGTGCATCACGGTGGTGCCCGGGGCGAGGTGCGCGCCGAGGCGCACGCGCGAGGCGTCGGCGATGCGCACGCGGTCGGGCATGACGTAGTCGAGCATGCGCGGGAACTTGTCGATGCCCGTCGTGACGATGCCGGCCCGCTGCAGCGTGGGCCGCAGGCGCGAGAAGTCGTCGGGGTGCACGGGGCCGGCGTTCGTCCAGACGACGATCGGCAGGTGCGCGAAGAGGCCCTCGAGCGAGATCGTGTTCGGCTCGACGAGCAGGTGGCTGAGCAGGTGCAGGCGGAGGTACGCGTCGGGGGTGGACGCGGGAGGCGCGCTCAGGTCGATCTCGACGGTCGCCGGCACGAGGTCGACGGCCCGCCGGGCGTCCGGCCCCGCGGCGGCCGAGATCTCGGCGGGCACGATCTCGGGGTCGCGGTCGGCGGGGAGGCGCCCGAGGGAGGGGGAGGGGAACCACGTGTCGAGGGTGGTGCCGTCGGACGAGACGGTGGCCAGCCCGTAGCCGTGGGCGTGCGTGGGCGCGGAGGCGTCGTTGGTCATGCACCGATCGTAGGACGAGCCGCAGGGCGGGCCCCGTACACTCGGCGTCATGCCGAAGATCGACCTCAGCGTCTCGCCCGTGGACGTCACCCGTCAGCTCTGCGACATCGAGTCCGTCTCGGGCGACGAGAAGACCGTCGTCGACGCGATCTGGGCCACCCTCGAGGGGCTCGACCACCTCGAGCTGACCCGCGACGGCGACGCGATCGTCGCCCGCACGCAGCTCGGGCGTGAGCACCGCGTCGTGATCGCCGGCCACATCGACACCGTGCCCCTCAACGACAACCTGCCCACGCGCTACGAGACCGACGACGACGGCGTCGAGCACCTCTGGGGCCGCGGCACCGTCGACATGAAGGCCGGCAGCGCCGTGCACCTCCGGCTCGCGGTCGAGCTCACCGAGCCCTCGGTCGACGTGACCTGGGTCTGGTACGACCACGAGGAGGTCTCGGACGCCCTGAACGGCCTCGGCCGGCTGGCCCGCCGGCGCCCCGAGCTGCTCGAGGCCGACTTCGCCGTGCTCGGCGAGCCGACCGCGAGCAAGGTCGAGGGTGGCTGCAACGGCAACCTCCGGGCGGAGGTCCGCACCTTCGGGCGGCGGTCGCACAGCGCCCGCTCGTGGGTCGGCTCGAACGCCATCCACGCCGCCGCGCCGATCCTCGACGTGCTCGCCGCCTACGAGGCGCGCGAGGTCGAGGTCGACGGGCTGGTGTACCGCGAGGGCCTCAACGCCGTCGGCATCACCGGCGGGGTGGCCGGCAACGTCATCCCCGACGAGTGCATGGTGCACGTCAACTACCGCTTCGCGCCGAGCCGCAGCGCCGACGAGGCCGTGGCCCACGTCACGGAGCTCTTCGCCGTCTTCGACGTGACGATCGTCGACCTCGCCCCCGGTGCGCGCCCCGGCCTCGACGCGCCCCTCGCCCAGCAGTTCCTCGCCGCGGTCGGCGGCGAGGCGACGCCGAAGTTCGGCTGGACCGACGTCGCGCGGTTCTCGGCGCTCGGCGTGCCCGCCGTCAACTACGGCCCGGGCGACCCCCTGCTCGCCCACCACGACGACGAGCGCGTGCCCGTGCAGCAGATCCTCGACAACGAGCGCGGACTGCGGGCGTGGCTGACGGCCTGACGACCTCGGGCAGGGCCCACGGCTCGGCCGCGGTGGACGCCGCGGCCCGTCGCACGCCCCGCGGTCGCCTCCCGACGACGCCCCGGCAGGTGCTCGTGCGCTGGCGGCTGCTGCCGTGGTGGGCGAAGGTGCTGGTCGTCTTCGTGCTCTCCCGCGTCGTCAGCACGGCGCTGCTGCTCTCGTTCGCGGCCCGCCAGGGCGCCAACGCGTGGACGCTGGCGAGCCCCGACTACGCGAGCTTCGCCTCCATCTGGGACGGCCACTGGTACTACATCATCTCGGCCGTCGGCTACCCGTCGACGGTGCCCGTCACGGCCGACGGCCACGTGGGTGAGAGCGCGTGGGCCTTCATGCCCGTGTACCCGCTGCTCGTGCGGGGGCTCACCGAGCTGACCGGCGCGGGCTTCGCGCCGACGGCCGTCGCGGTCTCGGTGCTCGCCGCGGCGGGCACCGCCCTCCTGCTGCACCGGCTGCTGCGCCGGGTCCTGCCCGAGGGCACCGCGCTCTTCGGCGTCGTTGTCTTCTGCGTCGCGCCGCTGTCGCCGCTGCTCCAGGTCGCGTACGCCGAGCCCCTCTTCCTGCTGCTGCTCTGCGCGTCGCTGCTGCTGCTCGTCGAGCGGCGCTACCTGGCGATGCTCCCGGTCGTCGCCGTCCTGTCGTTCACCCGGCCGGGCGCCCTCGCCCTGGCCTTCGCGGTGGGCCTCCACGTCGTGCACCGCTGGTGGGTGCGCCGGCGCGAGCCGTTCCCCCGCCGGGAGGCTGTCGAGGCCTCGGTCACGGCCGTCGTCACGGCGCTGCTCGGCGTCGCGTGGCCGGTCGTCGCCGGCCTCGTCACCGGCGTGCCGAACGCGTACGCCGAGACGGAGCTCGCCTGGCGCGCGCCCTACGTCGGCTACGGCCCGCTGGTGCCGTTCGCCCCGTGGATCGAGGGCGCGAACTGGTGGCTGCCGGGTGGTGCGGGGGTGGTCGTGCTGGTGATCTCCGTCGTCGCCCTGGCCGTGCTGCTGCTGAGCCCGGCCGGTCGACGGCTCGGGGTCGACCTGCGCCTCTGGTCGGTGGCGTACGCGCTCTACCTGCTGGCCGTGTTCTTCCCCCAATCGAGCACGTTCCGCCTGCTCATGCCGTTCTTCCCGCTCGTCGGGGTGCTCGCCCTCCCGCGCTCCCGGGCGTACCGGGTGGGCCTCGTGGTGGCCTGCGTGGTGGGCCAGTGGGTGTGGCTCGACCTCTGCTGGTGGGTGGACGGGTACGACTGGACGCCGCCGTGATCCGCGCCTCCGGCACGGCTGTTTAGGTCTGGGCCGCGAATGCACGGATAATGGCAGTTGCATCTTCGCGAAAGGGGACTATCTGATGGCAGCCATGAAGCCGAGGACCGGCGACGGCCCTATGGAAGCTGTGAAAGAGGGCCGCCTCATCATCGTGCGGGTTCCGCTCGAGGGTGGCGGCCGTCTCGTGGTGTCGGTCAACGACGACGAAGCCAAAGAGCTGCACGACGCCCTCGCCAGCGTCGTGGACGCCTAGTCAGCGACGTCCTGCAGCCCGCGGGCTGCACCGCGCACGACGCCCCGGTGGTCACCCGACCGCCGGGGCGTCGTCGTGCGCCCGGGCCCCGGCAGCCGTCCCGGCCCTGACCCGGCTCTCGGCGGGCGGGCGACGCGGAGGGTGAAGCCGTCGGCGGTGCAGCCGACCCCGGGAGGCGCCGGCCGGGTCGACGGAGCGGGTCGCGTCAGCGCTTGACGAGCTGCAGGAGGCCGTCGCCCGCCGTCGACAGCGAGCTGATCACGGCGGGGGAGGTGGAGACCTCGGTGAGCAGCGTGCGGAAGCCGGTGGTCACCGGGTCGCGTCGCGCCGGGTTCGCCACGGCGCCGTGCCAGAGCGCGTGCGCCACCAGCACGAGGCCGCCCGGCCGGGCGAGGCGGAGGCCGTGCTCGACGTTCTCGATGACGGCCGCGGGGTCGGCGTCGACGAAGACGATGTCGTACGAGTTCTCGTTCATCCGCGGCAGCACGTCGGCCGTGCGCCCCGTGATCAGGCGGAACCGGGCCGCGGGCACGCCGGCGGAGAGGTAGGCGTCGCGGGCGGCCTGCTGGTGGTCGACCTCGCGGTCGATCGACGTCAGGGTCGCGCGCGGGGCGCCCTCGAGCAGCCAGAGGCCGCTGACGCCGACGCCGGTGCCGATCTCGATGATGCTCGTCGCCGACGAGCTGGCGGCGGCGACGGCGAGCTGCGCGCCGACGGCGGGGGAGACCGGCTCGACCCCGAGCTCGAGGGAGTGCTGTCGTGCGGCGGCGACGGGGTCGCTCTCGGAGACGAGCTCCTCCGCGAACTTCCAGCTCGACTCGATCTGCGACACACCGCCTCCTTCGACTGACGAGTCTAGGGGCTGGCCCTCGGGGCGATGACGTTATCGTGCATGCATGTCCATGTTCGGTCTGACCTTCGACAAGCTCCTCGTCATCGGGGTGCTCGCGGTCTTCCTGCTGGGCCCGGAGCGGCTGCCGCACTACGCCTCGAAGCTGGCCCAGCTCGTCCGCTCGGTGCGCGCGATGGCCGACGGCGCGAAGGACCGGATGCGCAGCGAGATGGGCCCCGAGTTCGACGACGTCGAGTGGCAGAAGCTCGACCCGCGCCAGTACGACCCGCGCCGCATCATCCGCGACGCCCTCCTCGACCCCCCGGCGGGCGGGAGCACGACCAAGCCCGTCTCGGCGGCCATGGCCGGCGCGACGGCGGCGGCGGTGTCGGTGGGCCTGCCCGGCGGCACGCGCACGCCGGTGGTGCCGCTCGCCGTGGGCGAGGCGCCGCCGTACGACTCCGAGGCGACCTAGCCGCTCGGCGCCGCCCCCGGCCCTGCCCGACCCGCTCCGGCGTCGTCAGACGCCGCCGTGCAGCGCCGCGACCCGGGACGCCTCCGCCCGCAGCGCGTCCACGACGCGACGGACGGACGGCCGCTCGGCTCGGTCGCGACGCATCAGCACCGAGACGTAGCGGACGGCCCGGATGCTCTCCAGGGGCAGCAGGACCATGTCGTCCCGCGCCTCCTTCGCGGTGAACCGGGGCAGGACGGCGATGCCGAGGCCCGCGCCGACCAGGGCCTCCGTCACCTTCGTGTCGCTGAAGCGCTGCGTGACGCGGACGGGGCTGCCCGTGACCCGCTCGATCTCGCGGTAGACCCACTCGAACGGGAAGTCGGTGGGCACGCCGATCCAGGCCTCGCCCTCGAGGTCGCCGGGCGAGAGGGAGGCGCGCTGCGCGAGCCGGTGGTCGGCCGGCAGCGCGATGTCGAGGGGCTCGGTGAGCAGCGGCACGGTCACGAGGCCACGACCCCGCCAGGCCCGCCCGTCGGGGGAGTGCGCGACGACCACGTCGTGGTCGGCCGCGAGGTCGGCGAACTCGAGGATGGACGGGTCGTGGTCGGTCGCCACGACGACGAGGCCGGGGGTCTCGGCGACCGTGCGCAGCAGGCCGGGCAGCAGCATCTGCCCCCCGGTGGGGAAGGTCGCGAGCGTGACCTCGCCCTGCGGGGTCGCGACGAAGTCCGTCCAGACGGCCTGGGCCCGCTCGAGGGCGACGGCGACGTCGGTGGCCGTCTGCGCCAGCACCCGGCCGGAGCCGGTCAGCACGACGCCGCGGCCCACGCGCTCGGTCAGGGCGACGCCGGCCTCCTTCTCGAGCACCTTGAGCTGCTGCGAGACGGCCGACGGGGTGCGGTGGGTCGCCTTGGCGACGGCGGCGATGCTGCCGCGCTCGGCGAGCTCGCGGAGCAGTTCGAGGCGCTTGACGTCCATGTAGCGAGACTACGCTGTTCCGGTAGCAAAGAGTGATTGTGCTTAGGCATCTCCGGGCGCATCATAGAAGAGTCCGGAGCGACCCCATGCGCTCCCCACTCGGTCGACCTGGTCCCGAGTGCCGGCATCGACGCAGGTGGGCCACCCGCTCCCGAGCCGCGCAAGAACGGTCCGGGCCCGTGGGTGTCCAGCCTGCGTCAGCACCCGACGACGGCCCTGCCGTCGTCGGCCCGCACCTCCCCAGAACCGCGCGACGAACCGCGCCGAGAAAGAAGTAGTCATGTTCATCGGAATCATCGTGCTCGCCGCCGCCGCCCTCGTCGGCATCGTCGGGTCGGTCGTCTCGGTCGCCCGCGACGGCTTCCGCGCCATCCCCACCAAGACCTACCAGCGCTGGTCCTAGCCCGCGCCGGGCGCCGAGGCGCCGCCCCGAGGGGCGCGTCGACGCCCACCGCCCCGCAGGGGCGTCCCGCACGAGCGGGGCGCCCCTGTCGTGCGTCCGGGCCCGGTCAGCCGGCGCCGGCCGCGCCCGGACGGCTGACACGGGCTCAGCCCGGTCAGCTGACGCTGAGGCCGAGCTTGCGGCCCGCGAGCCCCCGGCCGCGCACGGCCAGCTGAGCGGCGAGGGCATCGACGGCCCGTGCCGCGGGGTCGTCGGGGCTCGACAGCACCACCGGCCGTCCGTCGTCGCCGCCCTGCCGCAGCTCGAGGCTGAGGGGAACGCTGACGAGCAGCGGCACCTCGGCCTCCTGGCCGGCCGACAGGCGCCGGGCGGTCTCCGCGCCGCCGCCGGAGCCGAAGAGCTCGAGCACCGATCCGTCGGGCTGGGGCAGGCCCGCCATGTTCTCGACGACGCCGAGGAGGCGCTGGCCGGTCTGCCGGGCCACGAGGCCGCTGCGCTCGGCGACGTCGGCCGCCGCGGGCTGCGGCGTCGTCACGACGAGCACCTCGGCGTGCGGGAGCAGCTGGCCGACCGAGATGGCGACGTCGCCGGTGCCCGGCGGGAGGTCGAGCAGCAGGACGTCGAGGTCGCCGAAGAAGACGTCGGTGAGGAACTGCTGGATGGTCCGGTGCAGCATCGGCCCGCGCCAGGCGACTGCCGTCGAGGTGTCGTCGACGAACATGCCGATCGAGATCACCTTCACCCCGTGCGCCACGGGCGGCAGGATCATGTCGTCGACGCGGGTGGGCTTCACGGAGGCGCCGTCGGCGTCGACGAGGCCGAGCAGGCCCGGGATGCTGAAGCCGTACACGTCGGCGTCGACGATGCCGACGGCGAGGCCGCGGGCGGCGAGGGCGACGGCGAGGTTGGCGGTGAGCGTCGACTTGCCGACGCCGCCCTTGCCGCTCGTGACGGCGTAGACGCGCGTGAGGGTCTCGGGGCCGAACTGCATGCCCCTGGCGGCGCGGCCCGCCCGGAGCTTCTCGGTGAGGGCGTGGCGCTCGGTCGCGGTCATCACCGTCACGTCGACGGTCACCGCCGTCACGCCCTCGACGGAGGCGGTCGCCTCGCGGACGTCGCGCTCGATGGTGTCGGCGGCGGGGCAGCCCACGATCGTGAGCTTCACGGAGACCCTCGCCGCGCCTCCCTCGTCGACCACGACGTCGCCGATCATGTCGAGCTCCGTCACGGGCCGGCGGATCTCGGGGTCGAGCACGCGGCCGAGCGCGCCGTGCACGCGCTCGACGAGGCCGGCGGCGTCAGCCACGGGCGTCGGCCGGGCGGTCGCCGGCGCGGTCGGCCGCGTGCTCGTCGGCGTCGCGCCGGTCGAGCTCCTCGAGCAGCGAGCGCAGCTCGGCACGGATGAAGTCCTTGCTGGCCATGTCGCGGATGGCGATGCGGAGCGCGACCACCTCGCGGGCGAGGTACTCCGTGTCGGCGAGGTTGCGCTCGGCCCGCTGGCGGTCCTGCTCGAACTGCACGCGGTCGCGGTCGTCCTGCCGGTTCTGCGCGAGCAGGATGAGCGGCGCCGCGTACGAGGCCTGCAGCGACAGGATGAGGGTGAGCGCCGTGAAGCCGATGGCGGCGCTGTCGAAGCGCCAGCTCTCGGGGGCCAGCACGTTGTAGCCCATCCACGCCACGCAGAAGAGCGTGAGCGCGATCAGGAACTGGGGCGTGCCCATCGCCCGGGCGATCGCCTCGGTGGCGCGGCCGAACCGGTCGCGGCTGACGCGCTGGCGACCGGGCAGCACCCGGGTGCGGAGGCCCTTGGGGGAGTCGAGGCGGACCGTGCTGCGGTTATCGCGTGCCACCGGGTGTCCTCCTCGTGGTCGTGGTCAGCGGTGCTCGTCGGGCGCGGGGGCGTGACCTGCCGAGGGGCTGGTCGGGATCCTGGCTGCGCCAGTCGTCGGGCAGCACGTGGTCGAGGACGTCGTCGATGGTCACCACCCCGACCAGACGGTGGGCGGCGTCGACGACGGGCACGGAGACGAGGTTGTACGTCGCCATGACGCGCGTCACCTCGAGGGCGGTCGCGTCGACCCTGACCGGCTCGAGCTGCTGGTCGAGCAGCGTGCCGAGCCGTTCGTTCGGCGGGTAGCGGAGCATGCGCTGGAAGTGCACCATGCCGAGGAACCGGCCGGTGGGCGGCTCGTAGGGCGGCAGCGTGACGCAGACCGCCGCGCCGAGCGCGGGGGCGAGCTCGTGGCGGCGGATGAGGGCGAGCCCCTCGGCGACCGTCGCGTCGGCCGACACGATCACGGGCTCGGTGGTCATCAGGCCGCCGGCCGTGTCGGCGTCGTAGCTCAGGAGCATGCGGACGTCGTCGGCCTCGTCGGGCTCCATCAGCCCGAGCAGGTGCTCCTTGCGCTGCTCGCCGAGCTGCGACATGAGGTCGGCGGCGTCGTCGGGCTGCATGTGGTCGAGCACGCCGGCCGCGCGCTGGTCGTCGAGCTGCGCGAAGATCTCGACCTGCTCGTTCTCGGGCAGCTCCTCCAGCACGTCGGCCAGGCGGTCGTCGGAGAGCTCGGAGGCCACCTCGAGGCGGCGCTCGGCCGTGAGGTCGAGCAGGGTGTTGGCGAGGTCGGCGGGCAGCAGGTCGGAGTACGCGGCGATGAGGTGCTCGGCGCTCTGGGCCTCGCCGGTCTCGGCGTCCTCCGACACCTCGTCCCAGGCGGCGAACACGGTGGGGCCCTTGCCGAAGGGCGACGGCGTCGCCTTGGGCTTGCGGAGGAAGAGCTGGCCGATCTCCCAGTCGCCCTCGGAGACCTCGTCGATCGCGACGTCCTCGACGGTGGCGTGGCCGCCGTCGCGGAGCAGCGTGACCTTGCGGCCGAGCATCTCGGCGATGACGCGCGTCTCGCCGCCGCGCTGCTCGAACCGGCGCAGCGTGATCACGCCGTTCGTGATGATCTGGCCCGAGCCGATGCTCGTCACCCGGCCGATGCTGACGAAGACGCGCCGCTTGCCGGGCACCTCGACGATCAGCCCGACGACGCGGGGCGCGCCCGAGCCGCGGTAGACGACGAGCACGTCGCGGACCTTGCCCACCTTGTCGCCGGCGGGGTCGAAGACGGAGCACCCGGCGAGACGGGCGACGAAGACTCTGGTGGCGCTCACCCGTCCACGTTAGCCGCTCGCCGGTCGGGCCCGTGATGTAATCCAGGCATGACGAACCAGAGCCCCCTGGCCCGCCGCTCGGCCGGTCCGCCGACCGTCCCCCGGGGCGACGTGCTCGGCACCTACGACAGCTACCCCGAGGCCCAGGCGGTCGTCGAGAAGCTGTCGCACGCCGAGTTCCCGATCAAGCAGCTCGCCATCATCGGCAACGAGCTCACGACCGTCGAGCGGGTGACGGGCCGCATGAGCTACGGCCGCGCCGCGCTCGCCGGCGCGGTGACCGGGCTCTGGCTCGGGGTGTTCTTCGGCCTCGTGATGCTGCTCTTCTCGCCCGAGACCGCGACCGTGACCACCGTCGTGGCCGCCGCCCTGATCGGCGCCGGCTTCGGCATGCTCTACGGCCTCGCCAGCTTCGCCGTGAGCCGCCGTCGCCGCGACTTCACCTCCACCCACCAGGTGCTGGCCCGCAGCTACCAGATCGTCGTCGACCCGGGCGTCAGCCACCGCGCGCGCGAGATCCTCTCCCGGCCCGACGCCGGGCGCTGAGGCGAGCCGGGCCTCCGGCCTCCCGCCCTCGGCGCAGGCATCCTCCTCCCGCCTCCCTCGGCGCCGCTCCCGGCGGGGCTCTGTATCCTGGGCCCTGCGCCGCGCGGGCACCCGCCCCGGCGCAGCCCCGCACGCCCCCGAGCGAGAGACCGACGTGACGACGACCCGATGGACGCGGTTCCTCCGCGGCTGGCTCACCGCCGGCTTCTCCGTCGTGGTCGCCGCCTTCTCCCACGTCGCCGGCGGGGGCGAACGACCCGGGCTCCTCGGCGTCGTGCTCGCCCTGGCCTTCAGCGTGCCCCTCTGCGTCGCGCTGGCCCGCGGGCGGGTGTCGACCACGCGCCTCCTGCCGGCCGTCGCCCTCAGCCAGCTCGCCTTCCACCTGCTCTTCACCGTCGGGGCCCCGGCGGCGGGCCAGGGGCCGACGGCCTCCGGGGGCCACCACGGCCCGCTCATGCTCACGGCCGCCGTCGACGGCGCCTCCCGCGTCGCGACCTCGGCCGGCGCCGACCACGTCATGGCGATGTCGTCGTCGACGATGTGGCTCGCGCACGGCCTCGCCGCCCTCCTCACCGTCCTCGGCCTCCGCCACGGGGCCCGGTGCGCCGACCGCCTCGTGCGGCTCGCCGCGCGCCGTCTCACGGTCGTGAGGCTGCTGCTCGCGGGCACGGCCTCCGTGCCGGAGTCGCGGGTCGTGCCGATCACGGAGGTCGCCACCCGGCGCCCCGCGCCCCTGGTCTTCCTCACCGCGCGTCCCCGCCGCGGTCCGCCCGTCGTCGCCTGAGCCCGCGCTCCCTCGACGCCCGTCGACGGAGCCGCACGACGCCCTGCCCCCGGCGGGCCCCTCGTGCACCTCGACGACCCGGTCGCGCACCGCGCACCGAGACAGGACACCCTCGTGACCCACCGCACCACCGCCCGCACCACCCGCACGTCGCGCCGCGGCGCCGTCGCCGCCCGCGGGGCCGCCGCGCTCGGAGCGGCCGCGCTGCTGGCACTCGCCGCCCCGCTGTCGGCCTCCGCGCACGTCCGCGTCGACCCCGGCCAGGCCGACGCCGGCTCGTACGCCACGCTCACCTTCAAGGTGCCGAACGAGTCGGCGACGGCCGGCACCGTCCAGCTCGTGGTCGACCTCCCGACCGACACGCCGTTCACCTCGGTCTCGTACGAGCCGCTGCCCGGCTGGACGACCGAGGTCACCACGTCGACGCTGCCCTCGCCGGTCGAGGTCGGCGACGCGACCGTCACCGAGGCGCCGACCTCGGTGACCTGGACGGCCGCACCCGGCGTGCAGGTCGCGCCCGGCCAGTTCGAGCGATTCGTGATCTCGGCGGGCGCCGTGCCCGACACCGGCTCGGTGCTGCTGCCGGCGCACCAGCACTACTCCGACGGAACGGTCGTCGACTGGGCCGACGAGACGCCCGACTCGGGCGAGGAGCCGGAGCACCCGGCCCCCGTCCTCTACGTCAACGACGCGCCGCCCGCCGACGAGCACGGCTCGTCGCACGGCGCCGGCACCGACACGGCCTCCGACGAGGCCGCCGTGACCACGACGTCCTCCTCGGGCGACGGCGACAGCGGCACCGTCGCGCTGGCGCTCGGCATCGGGGGGCTCGCGCTCGGGGCGGTCGCCCTGGTGCTGAGCGTGGTCGCGCTGACGCGCCGCCCGCGCACCTCGGCCCAGGGCACGGTGACCGGGCGATGACCCGGGCCACCGCGCCGACCGCGCCCCGCGCCTCCTCGAGGCTCGCCCGCCGTGGTGCGCTCCTGGCCGCCGTCGGCGCGGTGGCCGCGCTCGCCCTGGCCCTGGCCCTGGCCCCGGCCGCGGCGCAGGCGCACGACTACGTCCTGACCAGCGACCCCGCCGCAGGGTCGACCTTGACGACGCCGATCGAGACGGCGTCGATCACGTTCAGCGACGTCGTGCTCGACCTCTCGGGCACGGGCTCGTCGAACGTCCTCGAGGTGACGGACGCCTCCGGCCTGCACTACGAGGACGGCTGCTCGACGTCGGCGGGCCCCGTGCTCTCGACCGGGGTCGCCCTCGGCGGGGCCGGCGACTACACGCTGACGTACCAGGCCGTGTCGGCGGACGGCCACACGGTCTCCGACACCGTGCCGTTCCGCTACGAGCCGGCCGCCGGGTCGACGGCCGCCCAGGGGGCCGCCGAGCGGCCCGCCTGCGACACGTCGGGAGGCGCGGGCGAGGCGACCGGGTCGGCGGACGCCCCCGAGGCGGCCGCGACCCCGACCGCGGAGCAGCCCACGACGTCCGGCGAGCCCGAGGCGGGCGCGTCGACGGCGGCCGCCGACGCCGGTGCCTCCGACGGGGCCGACGACGACCGGGCGAACCTCGGCGTCGTGATCGGCATCGCCGTGGGCATCGTCGTGCTGGCGCTCGTCGCCGTCGCGGTCGTGCTGCTCACCGCGCGCCGACGACCGGCCGGAGGCGCGGTGTCGGGAACCGGCACCGCCCACGACGGCGACGGCGGGGAGTAGCCTCCGCCGCGCCCCGACGCACGACGGCCCCGGTCCCTCTCGGGGCCGGGGCCGTCGTGCTCCGACCCGCGGGGCGGAGCGGGGCGTCAGGGCGTCGTCAGTCGCGGGCGACCCAGGCCTCGACCTCGGCGACCGTGCGCGGGATGCCGACGGAGAGGTTCTCGGCGCCGTCGGCCGTGACCACGATGTCGTCCTCGATGCGGACGCCGACGCCGCGGAACTCCGCCGGGACGGTCAGGTCGTCGGACTGGAAGTACAGGCCCGGCTCGATCGTGAAGACCATGCCGGCCTCGAGCACGCCGTCGAGGTAGAGCTCGCGGCGGGCGGCGGCGCAGTCGTGCACGTCGATGCCGAGGTGGTGGCTCGTGCCGTGCACCATGTAGCGACGGTGGTGCTGGGCGTCGGGCTGCAGCGCCTCCTCGGCGGTGACGGGCAGGAAGCCCCACTCCGCCGTGCGCTCGGCGATGACCCGCATCGCGGCCTGGTGGATCTCGCGGAACCGGATGCCGGGGCGGACGATCGCGAACGCCGCGTCGGCGGCCTCGAGCACTGCCTCGTAGACCAGGCGCTGCACGTCGGTGAAGCGGCCGCTGACCGGCAGGGTGCGGGTGATGTCGGCCGTGTAGAGGCTCTCGAGCTCGATGCCGGCGTCGATCAGGATGAGGTCGCCGGGGCGCACGACGCCGTCGTTGCGCGTCCAGTGCAGCACGCACGCGTGCTCGCCCGAGGCGGCGATCGTGTCGTAGCCGACCGTGTTGCCGTCGGCGCGGGCCCGGCGGTTGAAGGTGCCCTCGACCAGGCGCTCGCCGCGGGGGTGCGCGACGATCTCGTCGAGGTCGGCGATCACGTCGGTGAATCCGGCGCCGGTCACGGCGACGGCCCGGCGCATCTGGGCGATCTCCCACTCGTCCTTGACGAGCCGCAGCTCGCTGAGGTCGCGGGCCAGGTCGTCGGTGCGCTCGACGCGGTCTGCCAGCTCGGAGGCGGGGGCCTCCAGGTCGGCCTCGTCGCGGACGGCGTCGATACGGCGCGTGAGGTCGGGGTCGGCCTCGCGCACGAGCAGGGTGTCGGCGTCGACCTGCCCGACGACGGCCTCGAAGTCGGCCAGGTCACGGGTGGCGAGGCCGAGGTCGGCCCCGACCTGGGCGAGCGTCGGGCGCGGGCCGATCCAGAACTCGCCGATCTCCGGGTTCGCGTAGAACTCGTCGGAGTCGCGGCCGGCGCTGGCCCGGAAGTACAGGGTCGCGTCGTGGCCGTCGCCGGCGGGCTCGAGCACGAGCACCGAGCCGGGGACGGTGTCGGCGCCCCAGCCGGTCAGGTGCGAGAACCCCGAGTGGGCGCGGAAGGGGTAGTCGCAGTCGTTCGACCGGACCTTCGCCTGCCCGGCTGGCACGACGAGGCGCTGCCCGCGGTGCAGGGCCGAGAGCCGGGCCCGGCGGGCGGCGGCCCAGGGAGCCTCCTCGCGGGGCTCGGGGAGGACCTCGGGGTGCTCGGCCCACTGCGACGAGATGTAGTCGCGGAAGAGGTCCGACCCGGGGGTGGTGGATCGGTTGGTGGTCGCGCGGGGCGCCGTGTCGTCAGCCATGCCCGCCATTCTCCCCGATCGGGCCCGGCGCCGTCAGCCCCTCAGGCGCCCGTCGAGCTCAGCTGCGCGACGACCGGGCGGTGGTCGCTGCCGGCGTCGTCGAGGTCGGTGACGACCTTGAAGCCGGTCGTGTACCACTGGCGCGTGGCCATGACGTGGTCGATCGGGGCGCCCAGCAGGGGGGCCACGTCGGCGGGCCAGGTGCCGAGGCCGCCGTTCGCGGTCGAGACGGCGGCGTCGCGGCAGCGCCCCAGGGCACCTCCGGCCCGGCCGAGGCCCGCCATGTGGTCGACCGTCGCGTTGAAGTCGCCGGCCATGATGACGTCGCCGGTGCGGCAGGCCTCGGCGAGGGCGGTGAGCCCGTCGCGCCAGGCCGGCATGTCGTCGCGCGTCGGTGCCTGTGGGTGGGCGGCCACGATCGTGGGGCCGGTGCCCGACACGGGCGTCGCGACCACGGACGGCATCTGCGGGGTCGTCTCGACGGCGACGCCCGCCTCGTCGACGGCGACGGCGTACTGACCGAGCGCGGTGGAGATGAGGAGCGAGGTGGGCTTCGCGCTCGCCACGTCGTCGTACGCGACGGTCAGCACGCTCATGGGGAGGCCCGCCGCCTCCATGGCCGCAGCGACGGCGGCCGCGGTCTCGGCGTCGGTCTCGGGCAGGCTCACGACCTCCGCGCCCTCCTCGACCGCCAGGGCGGCGATCCGGTCGGCGCCCGGGGCGCCGCCGAGGGTGTTCCAGGCGAGCACGGTGACGTCGGTCGGCTGCGCCTCGACGAAGTCGTCGCGCCCGAGGCCCCGGGCGCCGACGAACCCGGCGGAGACGGCCCCGAAGACCAGCAGCAGCACCGCGACCGACGACGCGAGCGAGCGCACCGGCCGGGCGACGAGGGCCACGACGAAGAGCACGACGGCGGCCCCGGCGGCCACGACCGCGGCGGCGCCGCGGAAGGAGACGAGCTGCGTCGCCGGCCAGGTGCGCTGGAGGTCGAGCACCTGGGGCCAGAGCGCGACGAGCAGGGCGGCGGCGACCGCGAGGACGAGGAGGAGGGCGACGAGACGACGGATCATGGCCCTGCCGAGCATAGGTGACGGGGCCCTCCACGGCGACGCGCGGGGGCGACGCCTACGATGGGGGGATGCCCTCCCGCCCGATCGACCTGCACACCCACAGCAGCGTCTCCGACGGCACCGAGACCCCGGCCGAGCTCGTCGCGGCCGCCGTGCGGGCGGGGCTCGGCACCGTGGCCCTCACCGACCACGACTCCACGGCCGGCTGGTCGGAGGCGACCCGGGCCGTCGCGGGCACCGGCCTCACGCTCGTCCCCGGCATGGAGCTCAGCACCCGCCTGGGGCTCGACAGCGTGCACATGCTCGCCTACCTCTTCGACCCCACCGACCCGGCCCTCGTGGCCGAGACGGCGAGGCTCCGCGACAGCCGCCTCCACCGGGCCGAGCGCATCGTCGAGCGCATCGCGGCCGACTACGACATCTCCTGGGGCGACGTGCTCGCCCAGTCGACGAGCGGCGCGACGCTCGGGCGCCCCCACATCGCGGACGCCCTCGTCGCGAAGGGGTTCGCCCCCGACCGCAGCGCCGCCTTCGCCGGGATCCTGCACTGGCGCTCGGGCTACTACGAGCCGCACGAGGCGCCGAGCCCCCTGCTCGGCGTCCGCCTCGTCCGTGAGGCCGGGGGAGTGCCCGTCATCGCGCACCCCGCCACCCGCGGCCGCGGTACCAACATCCCCGAGCGAGCCTTCGACGAGCTCGTCGACGCCGGGCTGATGGGCGTCGAGATCGCGCACCGCGAGAACACCGACGCGGGGGCGGAGCGCCTCCGCGCCCTGGCCCGCCGGCACGACCTCATCGTCACCGGCTCCAGCGACTACCACGGCGAGGGCAAGCCGAACCGGCTCGGCGAGAACAGCACGGCGCCCGAGCAGCTGGAGCGCATCGTCGAGGCGGCCACCGGCTGGGCGCCCGTCCGCGGCTGACCCGGCCCGCGACTCCCGCACGGCCCCCGGGTGCACCGAGAGCCCCCGTCGAACTCGACGGGGGCTCTCGGTGATCGAGCGGAGCGCTACTGCGCGGCGGGCGCCGAGCCGTCGCCCGCGGGGCGGCGACGACGGGCGCGGCTGCGACGACGAGGGGCGTCGCCCTCGGCCGTCGCGGAGGCCGGGCCGCCGTCGACGGGAGCCTGCTCGCGGGGGGCCTCGGCGCGGGCCTGGCCGTCGCGGGCCTGGCCGCCCCGGCCGCCGGAGCGCCCCTGGCCGTCACGGCCCTGGCCGTCGGAGGCACGGCTCGGGTCGCCGCCGCGACCACGCGAGCGCGACGCACCCGCGGCACGCTCTCGAGGAGCGGTGGAGCCGCCGTCGACGGCCGCCTTCGGGGCGGACGCGAGCCGGCCCTTGGTGCCGGCCGGGATGTCGAGGTCGGTGAACAGGTGCGGGCTCGACGAGTACGTCTCGACCGGCTCGGGCTGGCCCATGTCGAGCGCACGGTTGATGAGCGCCCACTTGTGCATGTCGGCCCAGTCGACGAAGGTCACCGCGATGCCGGTCTTGCCCGCGCGGCCGGTGCGGCCGGCGCGGTGCAGGTAGGTGTCGTGGTCGTCGGGCACGGTGTGGTTGATGACGTGCGTGACGTCGTTGACGTCGATGCCGCGGGCGGCGACGTCGGTGGCGATCAGGATGTCCTTCTTGCCGGCCTTGAACGCGGCCATGGCGCGCTCGCGCTGCTCCTGGTTGAGGTCGCCGTGCACGGCGGCGGCGTTGAAGCCGCGGTCGGTGAGCTCCTCCACGAGCTTGGCGGCGGCGCGCTTCGTGCGGGTGAAGACGACGGTCTTGCCGCGGCCCTCGGCCTGGAGGATGCGCGCGATGACCTCGTCCTTGTCGAGCGAGTGCGCCCGGTAGACGACGTGCTTGATGTTCGCCTGCGTCAGGCCCTCGTCGGGGTCGGTCGCCCGGATGTGGATCGGCTTCGTCATGAAGCGGCGGGCGAGCGCCACGATCGGCCCGGGCATCGTCGCCGAGAACAGCATCGTGTGGCGCGTCGCCGGGACCTGCTGGAAGATCTTCTCGATGTCGCTGAGGAACCCCAGGTCGAGCATCTTGTCGGCCTCGTCGAGGACGACCTCCTGCACGTTCTTGAGGTCGAGGAGGCGCTGGCCGGCCAGGTCGAGGAGGCGCCCGGGGGTGCCCACCACGATCTGCGCGCCGGCCTTGAGCTGCTCGACCTGGCCCTCGTAGGCCTTGCCGCCGTAGATGCTCACGACCTTGGTGGCGCGGTTGGCCGTGGCGACCTCGAGGTCGTCGGCCACCTGGACGCAGAGCTCACGGGTCGGGACGACCACGAGGACCTTGACGCCCGGGGCCGGGTCGAGCCCGATGCGCTGGATGATGGGGAGGCCGAAGCCGAAGGTCTTGCCGGTGCCGGTCTTGGCCTGGCCGATGATGTCCTGGCCGCTGAGGGCGAGGGGGATCGTCTGGGTCTGGATGGGGAAAGGTTCGAGGATCCCCTTCGACGCCAGAGCGTCGACCATGTCGGGGTCGATCGCGAGGTCTGTGAATGTCAAAGTGTTGCCCTGTCTCATATAGGGGGATGCGAGGAGTTTAGCCGGTCGGGGCGAGCGCCCCTCCGGACCCCGTAGGATGACGGCGTGGTGTCATGGATGGGCCGTAGGTCACAGCGCGGCGTCCCGACCCTCCAGTGGCCGCGACCCGCGTCGCGTCCGGTCGCCGTCAACCGGGTCGAGCTCGGCGACTTCACGCCCGACCTCGCCGTCTACCTGGGGCAGGCCGCGTACCTCCAGCTCGCGCTCTTCGAGTCGCTGGCCCGGGCGTCCGCCGTCGCCCCGAGCGTCCGCGCCCGGGAGGTCACCGGCCACGTGGCCGCCAGCACCCTCGACCGTCACCGCGGGCTCGTGGCCGAGATCCGCCGACGCGGCGACGACCCGACCGAGCTGATGGAGCCGCACGTGGCGCCCGTCGACGACTTCGGCCGACGCATCGCGGGCACCGACTGGTCGGAGGCCGTGCTCGGCGCGTACGTCGGAGCCGGCCTGCTCAACGACGTCTTCGTCCGGCTCGCGGCGGGCCTCGACGGCGACCCCCGCGACCGCATCGTGCGAGTGCTCGAGGCCGGCGACGACCAGGCCGTCATCGTCGACGAGCTCTCCCGGGCCATCGGCGACGACCCGGCCCTGGCCTCGCGGCTGGCGCTGTGGGGCCGGCGGCTCGTCGGCGACACCCTGCTCGTGGCGCGCGCGGCGATCGCCGCCTCGCACGTCTCGGCCGACGACGAGCGCCTCGAGCCCGTCTTCACGGAGCTGATCGCCGCCCACACGCGCCGGATGGACGCGCTCGGCCTGACGGCCTGACGGCCTGACGGCCTGACGGCCTGACGGCCCCGGCCGCCCTCGCCGGTCAGGCGCCCGCGGCCACCCGCTCGTAGAGCTCGGCGTCGGCTCGGCGTCGCCGGGTCACGAGGCCCCGGGCGACGAGCAGCCCGGCGACCGCCGGGAGGGCCAGGGAGACGACCCAGATCCAGCCGCCGTCGGCCCGCCAGCCCACCTGGAGCAGGAGCTCCCACACGACCGCCGCGACGATCGTCGCGACGCCGGGCACGAGCAGCACGCCGCGCGTCTCGCGGGCGGGCAGGACGGCGTGCAGCACGAAGCCGATCAGGGCGCCGCCGAGGCAGACGAAGAGGAGCTCCACGGGTCAGCCGACGAAGCCGACCCGACGGCTCTCCTCCGTGCCGACCTCGACGTACGAGAGCGACGCGGTCGGGACGAGGTAGGTCTTGCCCTTCGAGTCGGAGAGGGTGACGTACGACTTGCCGCCGTCGAGGGCCTGGGCGACCACGGCCTCGACGTCGGAGGCGCTCTGCGACGTCTCGAAGCTGATCTCACGGGGGCTGTTGGCGATGCCGATTCTGATGTCCACGACGTCACGATATCCGACGACGCCGGGTCGGGCGTGCCCCGTTCACTGTGGGCGCAAGCAGTCCGCCCGACGCGCTCCGTCGGTGGCGGCCGGTAGCGTCGACCCCATGGTGGCGACGGCGTTCCGACCGGTGACCGACGATGAGCGCGTGGCGCGCGTCGTCGAGCTCGACGCGTCCCAGCGCGCCGTGCTCGACCTGCCCGACGGCGCGTCCGCCGCGGTCATCGGCGCCCCCGGCAGCGGCAAGACCACCACCCTCGTCGAGTTCGTCGTCGACCGCCTGCAGCGGCGGGGCTGGGCCCCCGGCTCCGTGCTGGCGCTGTCGCCGACGCGCACGACCGCCACGCGCCTCCGCGACGTCCTGGCCGCGCGCGTCGAGGTGCCGACGCCGGGCCCGCTGGCGCGCACCGTCGCCTCGCTCGCCTTCGACGTCGTCGGCCACTCGGCGCGCCTCGCGGGGCAGGCGCCGCCGACGCTGCTCACCGGCGGCGACCAGGACAGCGTCGTGCGTGCCGTGCTGGAGGGGCACCTCGCCGACGGCGGCGGGCCGGCCTGGCCCGACGAGCTCGGCCCGCGCGTCCGGGCGCTCCGCGGCTTCCGCACCGAGCTGCGCGAGGTCCTGATGCGCACCACCGAGCAGGGTCTGTCGGGCGACGACCTCCGCCTGCTGGGCGACCGGTTCGACCGGCCCGCCTGGCGGGCCGTGGCCGACTTCGCCGACGAGTACCACGCGGTCGTCGACGGCCTGGCCGGCCGCCGCCTCGACTCGGCCGAGCTCGTCGACTTCGCCGTGGCGGCCCTCGACCGCGGCGAGACGGCCCCCGCCGTCGACGGCCTCCGCGTCGTGCTCGTCGACGACGCCCAGGAGGCCACCCGGTCGACGGTCGCCCTCCTCCGCGCCCTGGTGCGGCGCGGCGTCGCGGTCGTCGCCCTCGGCGACCCCGACCTCGCGACGACGGCGTTCCGCGGCGGCAGCCCCGACGTGCTCGGCCGTCTCGCGCCGCGGCTCGGCCTCGACCGGGTCGAGACCCTCTGGCTGACCCGGGTGCACCGGCACGACGACGCCCTGCGCGAGCTCGTCGGCCGGGTCACGGCCCGCATCGGCACGGCCGCCGCCGGGCGGCAGCACGCGGCCGACGCCGCCGGTCCGACGACGGAGGAGGGGCCCTGGCGCGACGTGCCGCCGGTGGTCACCGTGCAGGCCGACAGCCCCGCTCACGAGGTGTCGGGCGTGGCCCGGCTGCTCCGCGAGCACCACCTCCTGCGCGGCGTCCCGTGGGCGCGCATGATGGTCGTCGTCCGCAGCGGCGGCCAGGTGACCACGGTCGCGCGCAGCCTCCAGCTCGCCGAGGTGCCCACGCGGACCCCGGTGGCGGGCCGGGCCGTGCGCGACGAGCACGGGGCTCGGCATCTCCTCCTCGCCGCCTCGGTGGCGGTCGGTCGTGACCCGCTCACGGCCGACGTGGCCGCCGACCTGCTGCTCGGCCCGCTCGGCGGGTTCGACCCGCTCTCGCTCCGGCGCCTCCGCCTCGCCCTCCGGGCCGAGGAGCTCGCGGGCGGCGGCACGCGATCGGCCGACGCCCTGCTGGTGGAGGCCCTCGGCGCTCCCGGGCGCTTCGTGACGATCGACTCGAGGCCGGCGGCCCGCGCCGGGCGGGTCGCGGCCAGCCTCGACGCCGCCCGTCGGGCCGCCGACGAGGGGGCGAGCATCGAGGAGGTCCTCTGGGGGCTGTGGGAGCGCTCCGGTCTCGCGGCCGAGTGGTCGACCCGGTCGGCCGGGCGCGGGATCGTCGCCGCCGAGGCCGATCGCCACCTCGACGGCGTCGTCGCCCTCTTCACCGCCGCCAAGCGGTACGTCGAGCGCACGCCCGAGGCGCCCGCCGTGGGGTTCCTCGACGCCCTGCTCGACGCCGAGGTGCCGGAGGACACCCTGTCTCCCCAGGCCCCGGCCGACTCCGTCCTCGTCTGCACCCCCGCCTCCGCCGTGGGCGTCGAGGTCGACGTGGTCGTCGCGGCCCGGGTGCAGGAGGGCGTCTGGCCGAACCTCCGCGTGCGGGGCGCCCTCCTCGGGCCCGACGAGCTCGTCGACGCCGCCGAGCGGCTGCGCGCGGGCGAGCTGGTCGGCCCCGCCCCGGCCGCGCCGACCGACGCGCGCGCCGGCGTCCTCAGCGACGAGCTCCGCATGTTCGCCCTGACGGTCTCGCGGGCACGCCGCCAGGTCGTCGTGTCGTGGACGGCCGACGACGCCGAGGGGCCCTCCGTCTTCTCCCGCCTGCTGCCCGCCGACGTGCCCCGCGCCTCCGGCGGTCACCCGCTGTCGCTGCGGGGGCTCGTGGGCCACCTGCGCCACGCGCTCGTGACGACGCCGAGGGGCGTCCGCGGCGACGCGGCGGCCCGGGGCTTGGCCCAGCTCGCCGAGGCCGGCGTCGCGGGGGCCCACCCGGGGCAGTGGTACGGCCTGGCCGAGCCCACGACGACGGCCCCGCTCGTCGACCTCGCGGTGCCCGAGACGCACGTGCCCGTCTCGCCGTCGCAGCTCGGCTCGTTCGAGGAGTGCCCCCTGCACTGGTTCGTCGACCGCTTCGGCGGCTCCGCCCCGAGCGCGGCGATGGGGCTCGGCACGGTGCTGCACGACGTGATGGAGCACGCCACGGCGACCGACGTCGAGTCGCTCTGGGCCGCGGTCGAGGAGCGCTGGGGCGAGCTCGAGTTCGAGTCGCCGTGGATCGCCGAGGCCGAGAAGAGACGAGCGCGGCAGATGACCGAGAGCCTCTCGTCGTACCTGCGCGACTTCGAGGCCTCCGGGGCGGAGCTGCTCGCCGCCGAGTCGTCGTTCACCCTCGACATCGGCCCGGCCCGGCTCCGCGGGGCGATCGACCGCGTCGAGCGCACCGCACAGGGCGCGGCCGTCATCGTCGACCTCAAGACCGGTCGAGCCGTGCCCACCTCGCCGCGCGCCGTGGCGGAGCACCCGCAGCTCGGCAGCTACCAGGTCGCGCTCGCCGACGGGGCGATCGAGGAGGTGCCCGAGGGCACGGCACCCGGCGGCGCTAAGCTCGTCATCGTCTCGTCGGGGGTGCGCGGCAAGCTGTACCGCGAGCCCGCCCAGGCACCGTTCGACGCCGAGACCCTCCAGGGCTTCCGCGACCGGGTGACCGACGCCGCGGAGGGCATGGCCGGGCGCGTGTTCATGGCCCGGCTCGACGAGCACTGCGAGGGGCGCAACGGCGGCACCTGCCGCATCCACGTCGTCGGGGAGGTCAGCTCGTGAGCGTCGCGACGCCAGGCCCGACGACGGGGCTCTCCGACGCCCCCGCCCGAGGCCTCCGCTCGGCCGTCGAGATCGCCGAGGTGCTCGGCTTGCCCCGCCCGACCGCTGAGCAGCAGGCCGTCATCGAGGCCCCCCTCGAGCCGGCCCTCGTGGTGGCGGGTGCCGGCAGCGGCAAGACCGAGACCATGGCGAACCGTGTCGTCTGGCTGCTGGCCAACGGCCTGGTCGGCGTCTCCGAGGTGCTCGGCCTCACCTTCACCCGGAAGGCCGCGGGCGAGCTCGGCGAACGGATCGAGCGCCGCGTGCAGCAGCTCGGGGCCGCGGGGCTGCTCGGCGACGACGTCGACCCGTTCGACGCCCCGACCGTGTCGACCTACAACGCCTTCGCCAACGGCATCTTCCGCGACAACGCCCTCCGGGTCGGGCGCGAGAGCGAGGCCCAGGTGCTCGGCGAGGCGTCGTCCTGGCAGCTGGCGCGCTCGCTGGTCGTCGCCAGCACCGACGACCGGCTCGCCGGGCTCGGCCGCAGCGTCGACTCGCTGACCGAGGCCGTGCTGCGCCTCAGTCACGCGCTGAGCGAGAACGTCGCCGACGCGGCCGACGTGGCCGACCTCGCCGAGCGGTTCCTCGACCTCGCCGGCCTGCCGTCGACGAAGGGCACGCCGTACAAGTCGGTGGTCGACGCCGTGGCGGCCGTCGCCGCCCTCCCTCCGCTGCTCGAGCTGGCGAGGGCGTTCTCGGACGAGAAGGCGCGCCGCGGCTTCGTGGAGTACTCCGACCAGGTCGCGCTCGCGCTCGAGGTCTGCCAGACGGCGCCCGACGTGGTGACCGAGCTGCGCGCACGCTTCCGGGTGGTGCTGCTCGACGAGTACCAGGACACCAGCGTGGTGCAGACGACCCTCCTGTCGCGCCTCTTCGCTGGCACGGGCGTGATGGCGGTGGGCGACCCGCACCAGTCGATCTACGGCTTCCGCGGCGCCTCCGCCGCCAACCTGGGGCGGTTCCCGGTCGACTTCGAGGCCGCGCCGGGCGCCCTGTACAGCCTGTCGACGAGCTGGCGGAACGCCTCGCGGGTGCTCGACGCGGCCAACGCCGTCGTCGCCGAGCTGGCCGCGGCGGCCGAGGGCGCGGTCGCCGAGCTCAGCCCGCGCCCCGCTGCCCCCGAGGGCCGGGTCGAGGTCGTCTTCGAGCAGACCCTGCCCGCCGAGGCGGAGCGCGTGGCCGCCTGGCTGCAGCGCGAGCTCGACCCGGCACGGCACGGGGGTGCCGAGCCGCGGACGGCGGCGATCCTCTTCCGGTCGAAGAAGACCGTGCCGGCGTTCGTCGAGGCGCTCGCCGCGCGCGGCGTGCCGTACCACGTGCTCGGCGTCGGGGGCCTGCTCCAGCGGCCCGAGGTCGTCGACCTGGTGTCGTGCCTGCGCGTGCTGCACGACCCCGCGGCGGGCTCCGAGCTCATCCGCCTCATGGCGGGCGCGCGGTGGCGAGTCGGCCTGCACGACATCGCCGTGCTGCGGTCGGTCTCGTCGTGGCTCTTCTCCCACGACCACGCCCAGCAGCAGCTCGACGACGAGGTCGCGGCGGGCTTCCGCGCCTCGGTCGCCGCGGGCGAGCACGGCTCGATCGTCGACGCCCTCGACTTCGTGACGACCGCTCCCGACGGCCACCGCCAGCTCGCCGACTTCAGCCCCGAGGGGCTCGCGCGTCTCCGGCGCCTCGGCTCGCAGCTCGCCTTCCTCCGCGGCCGCGTCGGGCTCGACCTCGTCGACCTCGTGACCCTCGTGCAGCAGGAGATGCTCCTCGACGTCGAGGTCGGCGCCGCGACCGGCCAGGGGCACGGCGGAGCCTGGTTGCAGGCCCTGGAGGACGAGCTGGCCGGCTACGTCGCCACCGACGAGTCGGCGACCCTCGGGGGCTTCCTCTCCTGGCTCGCCGCGGCCGAGCGACGCGACGACATGGGCCCGCGCTCGGAGGACGGCGAGCCCGGCACGGTGCAGCTGCTGACCGTCCACGGCTCCAAGGGCCTCGAGTGGGACGTCGTGGCCGTGCCCCGCCTCGTCGAGGGGGAGCTGCCCGGCACCTCCCGGGAGGGCGTCGGCTGGCTCGGCTTCGGCGAGCTGCCGTTCGAGTTCCGCGGCGACGCCGCCGAGCTGCCCCAGCTCGCCTGGCGGGGCGTCGACGACCAGAAGGAGTTCGACCAGGGCCTCGCCGCGTTCCGGGCCGAGCTCGTCGAGCGGCACCTCGCCGAGGAGAGGCGCCTCGCCTACGTGGCCCTCACGCGGGCCCGCGACGCCGTGCTGCTCAGCGGGTCGTTCTGGTCGACCACGGTCAAGCCCCGGGCTGCCAGCCGCTACCTCCGCGAGCTCGTCGACGCGGGGGTCCTGCCGCCGGGCGCGCTGCCCGAGCTGCCCGACGACGACGAGAACCCCCTGGCCGACACGACCCGGGAGCTCGCCTGGCCGATCGACCCGCTCGGCCCGCGCCGGGCCGCGGTCCAGGGAGCGGCGGCCCGGGTCGGCCGCGAGCTCGCCGCCCGCGCCGCCGATCCCGACCGACCCGACGTCGTCGACAGGCCGTGGTCGGCCGACATCGACCTGCTGCTCCGCGAGCGCGACGCCATCCGGGAGCGGGCGGGGTCGATCGACCTGCCACAGCGCATCCCCGCCTCGCGCTTCAAGGACTACGTCAGCGACCCGGCCGCCGTGGCGGCGTCGCTGCGCCGCCCCCTGCCCGAGAGGCCCTACCGGGCGACCCGGCTCGGCACGCTCTTCCACGAGTGGGTGGAGGAGCGGTACCGGCCGACGGGGCGCGCGGAGGTCCTCGACGCGTGGGCCACCGAGATCGACCTCGACGACGAGCGCGTCGGCGGCACGGCGGGCCTGGTCGACCCCGACGACGCCCGGCGCCTCGTGGAGCTGCAGCGCACCTTCGAGCGCTCGCCGTGGGCGGGCGTCGAGCCGGCCGAGGTCGAGCTCGAGGTGCACCTGCCGCTCGGGCGCCGCACCGTCATCTGCAAGATCGACGCCGTCTTCGAGCGCGACGGGCGCTGGCAGGTCGTCGACTGGAAGACGGGCGCCGCGCCCGTCGACGCCGCCGACCTCGAGCTCCGCCAGCTGCAGCTCGCCCTGTACCGCGAGGCCTGGGCGAGCTTCCGGGGCGTGCCGGCCGAGAGCGTCGACGCCGTCTTCTACTTCGTCGCCGACGACGTGGTCGTCGAGCCGCGGCACGTGGCCGACCGCGCCGAGCTCGTCGCCCTCTGGGAGGCGGTCGAGGCCGGGCGGCCGACGTCGAGCGCGCGGTAGGGCGCCGGCGTCGGCCTAGGAGTGTCGGCGCTCCGTCGAGGCGAGCAGCTCCTCGACGCCGTCGAGGTCGAGGGCGGCGGTGCCGCCGGCGCCGATGCCGCCCTGCGACCCGGCCTGCAGCCGGTCGACGAGGTCGGTCATCATGCCCACGGCGTCGTCGACGACCGCGGTGCTCTTCGTGCTCGTGCCGTGCAGCAGCCACTTGGCGAGGTCGAGCTCGCGGTACAGCGTGGCCCGGTGGCGCAGCTGGTGGTCGCTCGTGCCGCGGGCGGCGTTGTAGGCGTCGAAGGCGGAGTCGATCGCCTCGCGCCCGGGGGCGCCGAGCAGCCAGGCGAGGTCGCGCGCCGGGTCGCCGACCTGGAGGTCGTGCCAGCCGAGCACCCCGCTGACGGCGTCGTCGACGACCAGCACCGACGACGCCTCGAGCGAGGCGTTGACGACCGTGGGCTGGAACTGCCAGAGCACGCTGTCCTGGATCGCCGCCTCCCACCGCTCCAGCAGCGCGGCCGGGAGCAGCCTGGTCGACGCGGCCCGGTCGACGAGGGCCGCCGACGACCGCATCGCCTCGAAGGGGGTGTGGCTCGTGAGCCCGGCGTCGGTGACGAAGCTCGTCGGGAGCGAGTGGATCGCGGCGATGCCGCGGCCGAGGGCCGTGGGCAGGCCGGAGCCGGAGGTGACCTCGCTGCTGCGGAGGTGACGCCCGGGCACGAAGTCGTAGACGATGCCGCGCGTGCGGCCGATGGGGGCCTGGCCCCGGTACTGCGGCACGGCGAAGGGGAGGCGGCCGCGGACCCCGGCGCTCAGGGCGCGGAGCGCGACGAGGTCGGCGGACTGGGTGGCCTCGGCGCGCTGGCTGCGGGGCACCCGCACGATCAGCTGCTCGCCGTCGCTGCTGCCGACGACCGCGGAGTCGTAGTCGCCGCCCTGCGAGGAGCCGTGCGGCGACGCCGTCACGACGTCGAGCTCGGCGACGGCGGCCGTGGCCAACGCGGCTAGAGTGAGATGAGATCTGGCCATGCCCTCAGGGTAGGCCGCCGCGCCCGGTGCCACTCCGCGCGCCACGCTGTCAACTCGCGATGATTGGTCGTCCGATGCCCTCGCCGCTCACGCCCCGCCTCCCGCTGTCTCGACAGCAGGTCGACCGTGACTACCTCACCCGCGAGCGTCCGGGCGTCGTCGCCGAGCTGCTGTCGTCGGCCGACACGAGGGTGCTGCCCGTCTGGCGCGGCCGCACCCTGATGGCGACGCCGTCGGCGCTGGCCCTGCTCGAGCCCGACGCCCTCGGCGAGGCTCGCGACCACCTCTACCTCGGCCGCTCGCTCGACCCCGCCGCCGCCGAGCCCGTCGGCACCCCCGTCGTGGCAGCGCTGCTCGACGACGACCAGGCGGCCGCCCTCGAGCCCGACGACGACGCGTGGAGCAGCCCCCGCGCCACGGGCTCGACGCTCAGCGCCCGCGACGTCGGCCTGGCCGTCGAGGCCGTCGCCCTCGCGAACTGGCACGACTCGCACCGCTTCGCCCCGCGCACCGGCCGAGAGCTCGTCAGCGACAAGGCCGGCTGGGTCCGGCGCGACCCCGACGACGGCCACGAGGTGTTCCCGCGCACCGACCCCGCGATCATCGTCGGCGTCACCGACGCCGACGACCGGCTGCTCCTCGGCTCGAACGCCCTGTGGGAGTCCAACCGGTGGTCGCTCCTCGCGGGCTTCGTCGAGCCCGGCGAGTCGCTCGAGCAGGCCGTGCAGCGCGAGGTCTTCGAGGAGAGCGGGGTGAAGGTCGTCGACCCGCAGTACCTCGGTTCGCAGCCCTGGCCCTTCCCCGCGAGCCTCATGCTCGGCTTCCGGGCCGTCGTCGACGTCGCCGACCCGGGGGTGCTCGAGCCCGACGGCGCCGAGATCCTCGACCTGCGCTGGTTCAGCCGCGACGAGCTCGCGGCGAGCCTCGGCGACGTCCTCCTGCCCGGCCGCACGTCGATCGCCCGCGCCATCATCGAGGACTGGTTCGGCGGCGAGCTCGACCAGTGACGGAGGCCGCTGAGCTCATCGCCGGGCTCGACGAGCAGCAGCGCGAGGCGGCTCGTCGGCTGCTCGGCCCCGTCTGCCTGCTCGCCGGGGCGGGCACCGGCAAGACCCGGGCCATCACGCACCGGATCGCCTACGGCGTCGCGACCGGCGTGTACGCCCCGAACCGCGTGATGGCCCTCACCTTCACCTCCCGGGCGGCGGCGGAGCTCCGCGGGCGCCTCCGCCACCTCGGGGCCGGGGGCGTCTCGGCGCGTACCTTCCACGCCTCCGCCCTCTCGCAGCTGTCGTACTTCTGGCCGCAGACCATGGGCGGGCAGATGCCGCGCCTCCTCGACGGCAAGGGCAAGCTGCTGGCGCACGCCGCCGAGCGGCTCCGGCTCAAGCTCGACACCGCCTCGCTGCGCGACATGGCCGGCGAGATCGAGTGGCGCAAGGTCTCCCGGCTCACGATGGACGAGTACGCCCTGAAGGTGCCGTCGCGCTCGCTGCCGCAGTCGGTGTCGGTGGAGGCCGCGCTCGACCTGCACGCCGCCTACGAGGACATCAAGGACGAGCGGCGCCAGCTCGACTTCGAGGACGTCCTGCTGGCCACGGTGGGCATGCTCGAGCTCGAGCCCCGGGTCGCGCAGCAGGTCCGTGAGCAGTACCGCTTCTTCGTCGTCGACGAGTACCAGGACGTCTCGCCCCTGCAGCAGCACCTCCTCGAGCTGTGGCTCGGCGACCGCAACGACCTCTGCGTGGTCGGTGACGCCAGCCAGACGATCTACTCGTTCGCCGGGGCCTCCGCCGACTACCTGCTGGGGTTCGGCTCCCGGTACGACGACGCGACGGTGGTGCGCCTCGAGCAGAACTACCGCTCGTCGCGGCAGATCGTCGACACCGCCAACCAGCTCATGCGGGGCCGGCCCGGCGCCCTGCACCTGCACCCCGCGGTCGAGACGACCGGGCCGGTGCCCCCGGTGACGCAGTACCCGACCGACATGGCGGAGGCGCGGGGCGTGGCCCAGACGATCGCCGACGAGATCGCGTCGGGGGTCGCGCCGGAGGAGATCGCCGTGCTCTACCGCGTCAACGTCCAGGCGGCGGCGCTCGAGCGCGCGCTCTCCGACGTCGGCGTCTCGACGCGGGTGCAGGGCGCGACGCGGTTCTTCGAGCTGCGCGAGGTCAAGGAGGCGCTGATGATGCTCAAGGGAGCAGCCGTCAGCATCGTGGGCGAGCCGCTCTTCAAGACGGTCAGCGACGTTCTGCGCTCCCTGGGCTGGACGCAGGAGGCGCCTGAGCAGCGGGGCGCCGTGCGTGACCGGTGGGAGTCGCTGAACGCGCTGATGGGACTCGCGGAGGCCTCGCCCCCGGACACCACGCTGCGGCAGTTCGTCGACGAGCTCTTCGCCCGGCAGCAGGGGCAGCACGAGCCGACGATGGCCGCCGTCACCCTCGCGACCCTGCACTCGGCCAAGGGCCTCGAGTGGCGGAGCGTCTACCTGGTCGGCCTGAGCGAGGGCCTCGTGCCGATCAGCTACGCGCAGGGCCTCGAGGCGATCGACGAAGAACGGCGACTGCTCTACGTCGGCGTCACGCGGGCCCGGGAGCGCCTCCGGCTGTCGTGGGGCGCGGCGGGCCAGGGCCGGGGCGGCGAGCGTCGACCGAGCAGGTTCCTGGAGGAGCTCCGCATCCGCAGTCGCGACGCGGCGTCGTCCACGACCGCGTGACCTCGCCGGTCGCCCGGTCGATCCGGTCGACGGCCGCGGCGTCGTCGCCGGGGCCGTGGTCGGCCAGGCGGAGCAGCCGTCGCACCGCCGCCGCGGCCGCCTCGTGCACCACCAGCGACGAGAGGGGCGCCGGCGAGGCCGTCACGAGCTGACCCGCGAGGGCGGGCCACGCCGGGTCCGTCTCTCCGTCGTGGAGGTGCAGGCACCGGACGCAGGCCGTCACGCCCGGCACGACGACCGGCCCCACCCGCACCGAGCGGTCGCCCGAGCGGACGACGAGGTGGACGACGTCGTGCCGCACCCACTCCGCCGTCACGCACGGGTCGGGCACGAGCCCCGAGACGACCAGGCCGAGCCCGGCGGGCGTCGAGGAGGCGCTCCGCGGGTCGCCGGGGGAGCCCGCGACGCTCTCGGCGTCGACCCGCAGCACCCCGAGGCCCTCCGCCTGGGCGAGCCGCCCGACGGCGTCGGCGAGGGGCCCCGCCCCCGCGAGGCGCAGGAGAGGAGCCGCCGACCGGGGCCCGCGGTCGAGCAGGGCCGGCTCGAGCCGCTGCACCGCGGCGGCGACGGACCCGGCGTCGGCGCCGAGCTGAGCGGCGAGCGCGGTGACCCCGCCGTCGCCGCGACCGGCCACGAGGGCGGCGACCACCGCCTCCTCGACCCGGCTCACCCCGCGGAGCACGACGAGCGCGCGTTCGACCCCGATCTGGAGGGTGTCGGGGTCACGCCAGACGACGGGCACGTGGTCGGGCAGGCGGAGGGAGCGAGGAGCGGGCACGCCCCGAGCTTGCTGCAGCGGGGACGTGCGCCCCGCGTTGTCCACAGGAGCGCCCGGGCGGGCGCGAGGTCAGCGAGCGGGGGAGGGACCGGCGTCGGGAGAACCGTCGCCGTCGTCGCCGTCGGCCTCGACCGCGCTGCCGTCCGTGGACTCGCGGGGGCGGTCGTCGCCGGTGTCGGCGAGGAGGTCAGCGATGGCCTGGTCGACGTCGTCGAAGGCGGGCTCCGAGGCGGTCAGCCGGGCGACGAGGGCCTGGGGGTCGTCGATGTCGGCGTCGGTGGGGACGATGTCGGGGTGCGCCCACAGCGCGTCGCGCTGCTCGGCCCCGACGGCAGCGCTGACGGCCGACCACATCGCCGCGGCCTCACGGAGGCGTCGCGGGCGGAGCTCGAGCCCGACGAGCGTCGAGAACGCGGACTCGGCGGGCCCGCCGGCCGCACGGCGCCGGCGGACGGTCTCGGCGATCGCGCCGGCCTTCGGCAGGCGCGCGGTCGCCTCGGCGGTGACGACGTCGACCCAGCCCTCGATGAGGGCGAGCGTCGTCTCGAGGCGGGCCAGCGCGGCCAGCTGCTCGTCGGTCTTCGGCGGGATCAGCGCGCCGCTCGCGAGGGCGTCCTGCAGCTGCTCGGGCGACTCGGGGTCGAAGTCGACCGCGAGCTCCTCGAGGCGGCTCGTGTCGATGCGGATGCCCTGGGCGAACTCGCGGATGGACGAGATGAGGTGGAGGCGCAGCCAGCGTGCGTGCCGGAACAAGCGTGCGTGGGCGAGCTCGCGGACGGCGAGGTAGAGCTGCACCTGGTCGCGCTCGATGTCGAGGCCCTCGCCGAAGGCGTCGACGTTCTGCGGCACGATCGCGGCCTGCTGGTCGTCGAGGAGGGGGATGCCGACGTCGCCCCCGGAGACGACCTCGGTCGAGAGCTGGCCGACGACCTGGCCGAGCTGGAGCGCGAAGAGGGTGCCGCCCACGCTGCGCATGACCTGGCCGGCGCCGGCCAGGAGGGCCTGCATCTCGTCGGGGGCCTGCTCGGAGAGCACGCGGGTGAGGGAGTCGGCGATGGACTCGGCGACGGGCTCCGCCAGCTGCGTCCAGACCGGCATGGTCAGGCGCGCCCACTCGGCCCGGCTGACGAGCCTCGGGGGGACGGTGAGCTCGGCGACGTAGGTGACCTCGTCGAGCCAGAGCGCCGCGAGGGTGAAGGCCTGCTCGAGGGCCGCGGTGGCGGCCGGGTCGGCGGCGACGGCGGACGCCGTGCCGACGGCGGTCGCCTGCTGGGTCGCGACGCTCCAGTCGATGCCGTCGCCGCTGCGGCTAACGGCGTCCTGCAGCTGGCTCATCAGCCGGGCGACGAAGGCCGGGTCGGACGGCAGCCCCGCGGCGCCCGCGAGCTTCGACGGATCGATGTCGGAGCCGCCCGCCAGGAACTGGCGCAGCATCTCTCGGAACTCGTCCTCCGGGCCGCGCTGCGGTTCATCAGTCATGCTGACTACGCTAGCTGCTGGCCGCAGGAACAGCCTGGGTTCCGGCCGACGCCTCCCGGTCCGCCGCTGCGCCCGTGGCGAACACCGAAAGGACCGTCCGTGGCCATGTTCACGCCCCCGGCTCGACCCGTCGAGCAGCCCCGTCGCCGTGCCGCCCTCGGGTGGTGGCTGCTGGTCGTGGCCCTGGTCGCCGGGCTCGCGCTCACCTTCCTCCCGTCGCCCTACCTGATCGAGCAGCCGGGCCCCGTCTTCGACACCCTCGGCAGCGCCGACTACGAGGGCGAGAGCGAGCCGCTCATCACCGTCGAGGGCGCGGAGACCTACCCCACGGCCGGGTCGCTCGACCTGCTGACCGTCAGCGTGCGCGGCGACGTCGCGAACCGGCCCAGCTGGCTCGACGTCGTCCAGGCCTGGTTCTCGCCGAGCCGGGCCGTCGTGCCGGTCGAGGCCATCTACCCCTCCGGCGTCTCGAACGAGCAGGTCGACGAGCAGAACGCCGTCGACATGCAGAACTCCCAGAAGTCCGCCGTCGCGGCCGCCCTCGTGCACGAGGGGTACCAGGTGCCCAGCACCGTCACGGTCAGCCAGGTCTCCGACGACGGCCCCTCGGCGGGCGTGCTCCGCGAGGGCGACGTCGTCGTCAGCGTGGACGGCGTCGACCTCACCACCAACGGCGACGTCGATGCCCTGCGCGCCGTGGTCGCCGACCACGGGGCCGACGGCCCCGCCGACGTCGTCGTCGAGCGCGACGGGCAGCAGGTGACCGAGCAGGTCACCCCGAAGGAGGTGCAGGGCACGCCGCTCCTGGGCGTCGGCGTGAGCGTCGACTACGAGTTCCCGTTCGACGTGACCCTCCGCCTCGACAAGGTCGGCGGCCCGAGCGCGGGCATGATGTTCGCCCTCGGGATCATCGACAAGACGACGCCCGGCGAGCTCAACGGCGGCGAGGCGGTCGCGGGCACGGGCACCATCACGGCCTCGGGCACCGTCGGGCCGATCGGGGGCATCCGCCAGAAGCTGTACGGCGCCCGAGACGCCGGGGCGTCCGTCTTCCTCGCGCCGGCCAGCAACTGCGACGAGGTCGTCGGCCATGTGCCCTCCGGCCTCGACGTCTACGCGGTCGCCACCCTCGACGACGCGGTGACCGCGCTCGAGGCCGTCGCCGACGGCGGAGACACCGCGTCGCTGCCCACCTGCACGGCCGGCTGAGGGCCCCTGCACAGCTCCCTGCGAGGAGGCGCGGGCACGGTGGAACGGTCAGGCTCGACACGTAGGATGGCCGTCCACGTCCCCTGAGCCAGGAGCACCCTCTTGACGTCACCTGCATCGTCGCGCACCCCGCGACGTTCGCCCCGAGCGCCGGTCCTCGTGACGGTGGCGATCCTCGCCGCCCTCGTCATCGCGTTCTTCATCTTCTCGTCGCTGCTGACGGACTACCTCTGGTACGACCAGCTCGGGTTCGCGAACGTGCTGACGACGCAGTGGATCGCGGGCGCGGTGATGTTCCTCGTGGGCTTCGTCGCCATGGCCGTCCCTGTCTGGGTCAGCATCGACGTGGCGTTCCGGTTCCGCCCCGTCTACGCGAAGCTCAACTCGCAGCTCGACCGCTACCAGCAGGTCATCGAGCCCCTCCGCCGCGTCGTGGTGCTCGGCGTGCCGATCGTGCTCGGGCTGTTCGCGGGCATCGCGACCTCGACGCGCTGGCAGGTCACCCTGCAGTGGCTGAACCGCACCTCCTTCGGTGAGACCGACCCCCAGTTCGGCCTCGACGTGGGCTTCTACGTCTTCGAGCTGCCCTTCTACCAGGGCGCCGTCGGCTTCGCGTCGGCCGTCGTCCTCATCGCGGGCCTCGCGGCCCTCGCCACGAGCTACCTGTACGGGGCGCTGCGCTTCTCGGGCCGCGACGTGCGCATCTCGCGCGTGGCGCGCATCCAGCTGGCCGTCACCGCCGCGCTCTACCTCGCCCTCCAGGGCCTCAGCCTGTGGCTCGACCAGTACGCGACCCTGACCGACGGCACGAACAAGCTCGTCACCGGCGCCACCTACACCGACGTCGCCGCTGGCATCCCCGGCAAGCAGATCCTCGCGCTCGCCGCGGCGGTCGTGGCGATCCTCTTCATCGTCACGGCGGTCGTGGGCAAGTGGCGCCTCTCCGTCATCGGCACCGCGGCGCTGATCATCATCAGCATCATCGTCGGCGGCATCTACCCCTGGATCGTCCAGCGGTTCCAGGTCGAGCCGAGCGAGCGGACGGTCGAGTCGACCTACATCGAGCGGAACATCGACGCGACCCGGGAGGCGTACGGCGTGGCCGACGTCGAGGAGCAGTCCTACGACGCCCAGAGCGACGCCGAGGCCGGGGCGCTCGCCGGCGACGCGGTCACGACCGCGAACATCCGCATCATCGACCCGGCGCTCGTCACCGACGCCTTCGCGCAGCTGCAGCAGTACCGCCAGTACTACAGCTTCCCCGAGCAGCTCTCCGTCGACCGCTACACGATCGACGGCCAGCAGCAGGACACCGTCATCGCGGTCCGTGAGCTCAACACGGACCAGCTCGGCAACTCGGCGACCCCGTACAACACGACCTTCGTCTACACGCACGGCTACGGCGTCGTCGCGGCCTACGGCAACCAGCGCTCCGCCGACGGCCAGCCCGTCTTCCTCGAGTCGGGCATCCCGGTGACGGGCGCCCTCGGCGACTCCGACACCTACGAGCCGCGCATCTACTTCGGCCAGGAGTCGCCCGCGTACTCGATCGTCGGCGGTGACGGCGGCGACGACGTCGAGCTCGACTACCCCTCGGGCGCGAACGACAACGGCACGAACCAGACCACGACCTTCGAGGGCGACGGCGGGCCGAAGCTCGACAGCGCCTTCAAGAAGCTCATCTACGCGATCAAGTTCCAGTCGGAGCAGGTGTTCCTCTCCGACGCGGTCAACGACCAGTCGCAGATCCTCTACGACCGCGACCCGGCCGAGCGTGTGCAGAAGGTCGCTCCGTACCTCACGATCGACAGCGCGCCGTACCCGGCCGTCGTCGACGGGCGGGTGAAGTGGATCGTCGACGCCTACACGACGACCCCGGAGTACCCCTACTCGAAGCCGCAGGCCCTGTCGGACGCCATCGCCGACACGTACACCGAGCGACCGGTGTACGCGTCGAACGAGATCAACTACATCCGCAACTCGGTCAAGGCGACCGTCGACGCCTACGACGGGTCGGTCGACCTCTTCGCGTGGGACACCGAGGACCCGATCCTCAAGACGTGGCAGAAGATCTTCCCGTCCACGACGAAGCCGCTGAGCGACATGTCCGTCGACCTCATGCAGCACGTCCGGTACCCGCAGGACATGTTCAAGGTGCAGCGCGCCATCCTCGGGACGTACCACGTGACCGACGCCGACTCGTTCTACTCGAGCGACGACGCGTGGGTGACCCCGAACGAGCCGACGAGCAACACGGCCAACCCGCCGCTGCAGCCGCCGTACTACCTGACCCTGCAGCTGCCCGACCAGGACCCGGCGTTCTCGATCTACTCGACGTACATCCCCCAGCAGTCGGGGGAGAACGCACGGAACGTGCTGACCGGGTACCTCGCCGCGAACGCCGACGCGGGCACGACGCCCGGCGAGATCTCGCCCGACTACGGCAAGCTCTCGCTGCTCACCCTGCCCAAGACGGACACCGTGCCCGGCCCGGGCCAGGTGCAGAACAACTTCAACACCGACACGGCCGTGGCGAACCAGCTGGCGCTGCTCACCCGCGGCGACACCAGCGTCGTGCGGGGCAACCTGCTCACGCTGCCGGTGGGAGGCGGCCTGCTGTACGTGCAGCCGATCTACGTGAAGTCGAACAGCGAGACGTCGTATCCCGTGCTGCAGAAGGTGCTCGTCTCGTTCGGCGAGAAGATCGCCTTCGAGGACACCCTGAACGGAGCCCTCGACTCGCTCTTCGGCGGCAACTCGGGTGCCCAGGCGGGCGACGAGGGCGTACCGGAGGGCGACACGGGCACGGGCGACACCGGCGACGCGGGCTCGGGCGACGCGCCCGACGCCGGCACCGGCACCGGCGCGACCGGCAACTCGCAGCTCGACCAGGCCCTGGCCGACGCCCAGTCGGCCCTCGAGGACCGCAGTGCGGCGTACCAGTCGAACGACCTGGTGGCCGCGGCGGAGGCCGACGAGCGACTCCAGACCGCGCTCGAGGCCGCTGTCGCCGCCAGCGAGGCCGCGACCGCCGGCCAGTAGCACCGACCGCGTCACCGGCACCGCCCGCCCGCCCCTCGACCCAGGTCGAGGGGCGGGCGGTCGTCCGGGAGGCCGCTCGGGGTCGACGGCCGTGCCGATTGGACAGGTCGCAGATCGCCTGGTAGTGTTTCTTCTTGTGCCGCGGGGTGGAGCAGTTCGGTAGCTCGCTGGGCTCATAACCCAGAGGTCGTAGGTTCAAATCCTGCCCCCGCAACAGAGAACGCGACACACACGAAAGCCCTGGTCTCCTGACCAGGGCTTTCGTCGTTCCCGGCGTGCGGCACGCGACGGGCCGGAGGTCGGTGGGGCAGATCTCGGCCCCCCTTCGTCGCCTTCGTCGTGGTCCGGACGAGGGCCGCCCTCGCCGAGGAAGCCGCGACGTGTCACTGTGTCCACATGCAGTCGCCCCTCTCCGTCGTCGTCGCCCCGGACTCGTTCAAGGGCACGATCGCCGCGGCGCCCGCCGCCGCCGCCCTGGCGGAGGGCTGGCGGGAGGTCCGCCCCGACGACGTCGTGCGCCTCCTGCCCCTCGCCGACGGGGGCGAGGGCACCCTCGACGCGTTCGAGTCGGCCGTGCCGGGTGCGGTGCGGCACGAGCTCTCCGTCCCCGGGCCTGACGGGCGGCCCGTCACGGCGCCCTGGCTGCTCCTGCCGGGGGCCGTGGCCGTGGTGGAGCTCGCCGCGGCGAGCGGGCTCGGCCTGCTGACGCGTCCGCAGCCATACGACGCCCACACCCGCGGGCTGGGCCGGCTGATCGCTGCCGCCCTCGACGCCGGGGCGCGACGTGTGCTCGTCGCGCTCGGCGGCAGCGCCTCCACCGACGGCGGCGTGGGGATGCTGACCGAGCTCGGCGCGCGCCTCCTCGACTCCCTGGGGGAGCCCGTCGTCGACGGGGCCCACGGCCTCGCCGCGGCGTCTCGGCTCGACCTCAGCGGGCTCCGCCCCCTGCCGGTCGACGGCGTCGTCGGCCTGACCGACGTCCGCAGCCCGCTCCTCGGCCCGCGGGGCGCGGCCGCCGTCTTCGGGCCGCAGAAGGGCGCCGGCCCCGACGACGTGCTCGCGCTCGAGGCGGCGTTGGCCTCGTTCTCGTCGTTGGTCGACGTCGACCCCGCCGCCCCGGGCGCGGGGGCGGCCGGGGGCACGGGCTTCGGCCTGCTGGTCTGGGGAGCCGTGCTCGAGTCCGGTGCCGAAGCCGTCGCAGAGGCCGTCGACGCCCGCTCCTTCGTCGAGACGGCGGACGTCGTGGTCACGGGGGAGGGCCGGTACGACGCCCAGACCGCCGAGGGCAAGGTCGTCGCCTGGGTCTGCTCGGAGGCCGCACGCGCCGGGGTCCGCACCGCCCTCGTCGCGGGCTCCGTGGCCGCGGAGACCGGCTCGTTCGACGCCGTCGTGGAGCTCGCCGGGCTCGCCGGCGGAGCAGCCGAGCCGTCCGCCCGGCCGGAGCCGTGGCTGCGCGAGGCCGGCCGCGAGCTCGCGCGCCGGGAGACCGTCCTCCGGGAGGGAGACGCGAGCTCTCCGGTCGACTAGGTCCTCAGGCGCGCCAGCTGGTCGCCGGCGCGCTCCAGCACCGCGGTCGTCTTGCAGAAGGCGAACCGCAACAGGGAGGAGTGCTCGCGGGCGAGCTCCGGGCCGCAGAAGGCGCTCACGGGCACGGCGACGACGCCGGCGAGCTCGGGCAGCCGACGCGCGAGCTGCGCCGCGTCGTCGAAGCCCAGCGGGCGGGAGTCGGCCACGACGAAGTACGAGCCGCTCGACGGCGACACCCCGAACCCCGCGGCCGTCAGCCCCGCCGTGAGGAGGTCGCGGCGTCGCTGCAGGCTGTCGGCGAGGCCGGCGAAGTAGGAGTCGGGCAGGCCGAGGCCGACGGCCACGGCCGGCTGGAACACCGAGCCGTTGACGTAGGTGAGGTACTGCTTGACGGTGAGGATGCGCGTCAGCAGCTCGGCGGGGCCGGTCGCCCAGCCGATCTTCCAGCCCGTGACGCTGAACGTCTTGCCCGCGCTGGAGATGGTCACCGTGCGGTCGGCGGCCCCCGGCAGCGTCGCGATCGGGACGTGACGGCGGCCGTCGAAGAGCATGTGCTCGTAGACCTCGTCGGTGACGATCACCGCGTCGTGGCGGACGGCGAGGTCGACCAGGAGCTGACGGGTCTCGTCGTCGAGCACGCTGCCCGTGGGGTTGTGCGGGTCGTTCACGAGCACGACCGCCGTGGCGTCGGAGAAGGCGGCGCGCAGCTCGTCGTGGTCGACGCGGAAGTCCGCGCCCCGGAGCGGGATCGTCCGGTGCGTGGCCCGGGTCAGGCCGACGACGGCGCCGTAGGCGTCGTAGAACGGCTCGAGGGTGAGCACCTCGTCGCCCTCGTCGACGAGGGCGAGCAGCGTCGCGGCCAGGGCCTCCGTCGCACCGGCCGTCACGAGGACCTCGCGGGCGGGGTCGAGCTGCAGCCCGTAGAACCGCGCCTGGTGCGCCGCGACCGCCTCGAGCAGCACGGGCACGCCGCGGCCGGGCGGGTACTGGTTGAGGCCGCCGTCGAGGGCCGCGTGCGCAGCGTCGAGCACCTCGCGCGGGCCGTCCTCGTCGGGGAAGCCCTGCCCGAGGTTGATCGACCCCGTGGCGGCGGCGAGGGCTGACATCTCGGCGAAGATCGTGGTGGCGAGGCGGCCGTCGTCGTCGAGCAGCCGGGCGCCGCGGGCGACGCGCTGCCAGGGGGCTGGTGCAGTCATGGTCCCGACACCGTAGCCGCCGCCCGCCCGACCGACCAGCCCCGGGTCGTCCCGTGACGGGGGCGGGCCCGACGCCCGGCAGGCGCATACCGTGGCCGCAGGGCCCGCTCAGGCTCGCCATATGTTCCCCACAGGCAGAGGGACCAGGCTGACGGAGCTTGGAAGGAGCACCGCGACCATGAACGACACCCCCCGAGGCACCGACGACGCCGACGACGCCACCCGCCCGACGGAGCCGGTCACGCAGCGCGACCCGGCCGAGGCCCCGCACGGGCAGGCCGACGGGCCGCGCGTCAGCTTCGGCGCCCCGCCCCTGCCGGGCAGCGCCCCGAGGTCGCTGGCCGAGGAGGAGGCGTCACGGCAGCAGGCAGGCGGGCAGCAGCCCTCGTACCCGCAGGCCGGGCACGACCAGGCCGGTGCCCATCAGCAGCCGGCCTCGTACCAGCAGCCCGCGTCGTACCAGGAGCCCGGCGGCTACCAGCAGCCGGCCTCCTACCAGCAGCCCGCGTCGTACCAGCAGCCGGCCTCGTACCAGCAGCCGGCCTCGTACCAGCAGCCCGCGTCGTACCAGCAGCCCGGCAGCTACCAGCAGCCGGCCTCGTACCAGCAGCCCGGCAGCTACCAGCAGCCCGCGTCGTACCCGCAGTCCGGCTACGCGCAGACGGGCGACCACCCGCAGGGAGCCGGTGGCTGGCACGACCAGCAGACCGCCCCCCAGGCCGGCTGGCCCGCCGCCGACGGGCAGCCGCAGGGTACATGGGCGGCGCCCGCGCCGAAGGAGAAGAAGCCCCGTCGGGGCCGGGGCGTCGTGGCGGCGGCCCTCGCGGTCGGCCTGATCGGCGGCGGGGCCCTGGGCGGCGTCGTCGGCGGCGCGGTGGCGGGCGGCGGCTCGACCGTCGTCGGCCAGTCCCGCGACCTCACGGTCAACGACTACGCGGACGCGACGGCGATCACCGCCGTGGCCGCGAAGGCGACGGAGTCGGTGGTCACCATCAACGTGACCGCCGGGCAGTCGGGCGGCACCGGCTCCGGCGTGATCGTCTCCGACGACGGCTACCTCGTCACGAACACGCACGTCGTCACGCTCGACGGCGCCAGCGCCTCGGGCACGATCTCGGTCACCCTGAGCGACGGCAGCATCCTGCCGGCCACGGTCGTCGGCCTCGACCCCACCGTCGACCTCGCCGTCCTGAAGATCGACGCGACGGGCCTCAAGCCCATCACCTTCGCCGACTCGTCGAAGCTCAACGTCGGCGACACCGCGGTGGCCATCGGCGCCCCGCTCGGGCTCTCGAACACCGTCACCGACGGCATCGTGTCGACCCTGAACCGCAGCATCACGGTGCAGTCGTCGGCCGCCCCGACCGACGGCTCCGACGAGGGCCAGCAGAACGACAACAACGGCCAGGGCCCGTTCTCGTTCAACAACGGCGACGGCAGCACGCAGAACCAGGCGAGCAGCGTCATCTCGCTGCCCGTCATCCAGACCGACGCCTCGATCAACCCCGGCAACTCGGGCGGGGCCCTGCTCGACGCCCAGGGCGAGCTCATCGGCCTCAACGTCGCCATCGCGAGCTCGGGCGAGTCGTCCGGCAGCATCGGGGTCGGCTTCTCCGTGCCGTCGAACCTCGTGAAGCGCGTCTCCGACGAGATCATCGCGAACGGCTCCGCCTCGCACGGCCTCCTCGGGGCGAGCGTCGACGACGCCGCGAACGTGCAGGGCGCCGACCGCGTCGGCGCGGTGATCGTGGAGATCAGCAGCGGGGGAGCCGCCGAGGCCGCGGGCCTGCGGAAGGGCGACGTCGTCACCGAGTTCAACGGCGTGCCGGTGACCAGCCGCACCGACATCACCGCCCAGGTGCGCTTCCTGGCCGGCGGCAGCACGGCCGACCTCACGTACGTCCGTGACGGGAAGTCGGCCACCGCCTCCGTCACGCTCGGCACGCTCACGAGCTGAGGCGGAGCGCGGCGCACGCCGCGACGACCCACCGCGAGGGCGGGCCCGGGACTCCCGGGCCCGCCCTCGCCTGTTGGTAGGCTCGCGGGGATGCCGGCGGCATCTCCCCGACCCCCGACCGTGCGCCCAGCGCCGTGAGCCCGAGGCCCGACACCATGGCACTGCCCGACACGCCCCTCCCCGGTGTCTCGTACGTGATGCCCGTGCTCAACGAGGAGGCGGAGATCCGCGCCGCCGTCGAGAGCCTCGTCGCGCAGGACTACCAGGGTCCGTTCGAGGTGCTGCTCGCCCTCGGCCCGAGCGTGGACAGGACGGACGAGGTCGTCGCCGAGATGTCGGCGGCCGACCCGCGCATCCGCAGCATCCCGAACCCGGTCGGCTCGACGCCGGCCGGCCTCAACGTCGCCATCCGGGCCTCGGTGCACCCCGTCACCGTCCGTGTCGACGCGCACTCCGTCCTGCCCCCCGAGTACACCCGGCTCGCCGTCGCGGCCCTGCAGCGCAGCGGCGCCGACAACGTGGGCGGCATCATGCTCGCCGAGGGGCGCACCCCCTTCGAGCGGGCCGTGGCGCGCGCCTACGGCAGCCGGGTGGGCCTCGGGGGCACCCCGCACCACGTCGGAGGCGCGGAGGGGCCCGCCGAGACCGCCTACCTCGGCGTGTTCGTGCGCTCCCGCCTGCTCGAGGTGGGCCTCTTCGACGAGGGGGTCAAGCGCGGCCAGGACTGGGAGCTGAACCGCCGGCTGCGGGCGACCGGGGGCACGGTCTGGTTCACGCCGGAGCTCGTGGTCACCTACCGACCGCGGCCCAGCCTCCGCAAGCTCGTCCGTCAGTTCGTCGCCACCGGCCTCTGGCGCGGCGAGCTGGCCCGGCGGTTCCCGAAGGCGAACACGCTGCGCTACCTCGTGCCGCCCGCGATGGTCGTCGGCGCGGGAGCCGGCCTCCTCGTCGGGGTCGTCGGGGTCGTCGGCGCGGTCGTGGGCAGCCCGTGGGCCTGGGCGCTGCTCGGCTTCGTGGCGCCGGGGGCGTACCTGCTCTTCGTGGTCGCGGCGGCCGTGCTCGCGGCACGGGGCGAGAGCCTCCGCACGCGGCTGTGGTTTCTCGTAGTCTTGCCCTCCATCCACTTCGGCTGGGGATCCGGCTTCGTCTTCGGCTTCCTGTCGCTCACGAAGAACATCACCGCTCACACCGGGAGGTAGCCGCGCCATGACCTCGCTGCCCACGAGGCCGACCTCCATCGACGAGCTGCGACGCGTCGCCCAGCCCCCTGAGGTGCGGAGCCGAGCGAACGCCGAGCACTGGACGGCCTCGCTGTACCTGCGTGACGTGTCGCCGTACCTCACGTGGTGGCTGCTCCGCACGAGCGTCACGGCGAACGGCGTGACCGGCCTCATGATCCTGACCGGCTGGGCCACGGCGGCGGCCCTCCTGGTGCCCGGCATCGGGGGCGCGATGCTCGCCCTGGTGCTCGGCCAGCTGCAGATGCTGGTCGACTGCTGCGACGGCGAGGTCGCGCGCTGGCGCGGCACGAGCTCGCCGGCGGGCGTGTTCCTCGACAAGGTCGGCCACTACTCCACGGAGGCCCTCATCCCGGTCGTGCTGGGCGTGCGGGCCGCGGGCTGGCCCTTCGACGCCCCCGCGGACTACCTCTGGACCACGCTCGGGTGCGCGCTCGCCCTCGTCGTGGTGCTCAACAAGGCCCTGAACGACATGGTCCACGTCGCCCGGGCGGCCGCGGGCCTCGACCGCCTGGCCGACAAGCGGGGCGGCGTGACGGTGCCCTCCGGCCGCCTCCTCGCCAGGCTGCGGTCGGCGGCCCGGTTCGTGCCGTTCCACCGGCTCTACCACTCGGTCGAGCTGACGATGCTCGCCGTCCTGGCGGCCGTCGTCGGGCTGATCGTGGGTGACCCGCTCGGCGCCGACCGGGTGCTCCTCGCCGTGCTGCTGCCGCTCTCGGTGCTCGCCCTCGTGGGGCACTTCGTCGCGATCATGGCCTCGAAGCGGGTCAGGTCCTGAGCGTGGGCGGGGCGGGCGTGCCCCGGGTCGGGGTCGTGAGCCTCACGCAGGGCCGACGGCCGGCCGACCTGACGGCGGGGCTCGCGTCGCTCCTCCGGCAGGAGGGCGTCGAGCTCGACGTCGTCTGCGTCGGCAACGGCGGCGGGCCGGGGCCCGTGCCCGACGGGGTCGCCGTGCTCGAGCTGCCCGCCAACGTGGGCATCCCCGCCGGTCGCAACCGGGGCACCGAACGGGTCTCGGGGGAGTGGATCTTCTTCCTCGACGACGACGCCTCGCTCCCGTCGTCGACGTTCCTCGCCGACGCGATCGCGGTCGTGCGCCGCGAGGGCGACGTGGGGCTCCTGCAGCCCCGGGTCGTCGACCCCGCCGGGCAGGCGTCGCCTCGCCGGTGGATCCCGCGCATCCGCAAGGGGGAGCCCACCGACAGCGGCGACGTCTTCTCGGTCTGGGAGGGCGCGACGCTCCTGCCCCGTGACGTCTTCGACGCCTGCGGCGGCTGGGGCGAGCCGTACTTCTACGCCCACGAGGGCATCGAGCTCGCCTGGCGCGTCTGGGCACAGGGCCTCCGCGTGCGCTACGACGGCGACCTCGTCGCCCACCACCCGGCCATCGACCCGGCTCGGCACGCGGAGTACCACCGCCTGAACGCGCGCAACCGGGTGTGGCTGGCCAAGCGCAACCTCCCGTGGCCGCTCGTGCCCGTCTACGTGACCTCGTGGACGATCGTGCAGGTGCTGCGCTGGGCCCGGACGCCCGTCCGTCTCGGCCAGTGGTTCGGCGGCTGGGCCGAGGGCTGGCGCACGAGCCCGGGCGGGCGCCGCTCGATCGGGTGGGCCGCCGTGGCCCGCATGGCGAGGGCGGGTCGGCCGCCGGTGATCTAGCCTGGATCAGCCCGGTCGGCACCCCGACCGGACCGCCACCGATCGGAGGACGAACTCGTGCCCCTGAGACGAGATCTCTCACTCGCCCGCGGACTCGCCCGCAGGGCCCTCCGGTCCCGCCAGCAGCGGCGTCGTCTCGAGCGGCTCGACCGCGAGCGCGTCCGTCGCGCTCCCGCGCCCGGCACCGTCAGGGTCGCGGTCTACTTCGCCGACACGTCGGTGAACATGTACCAGATCCGCCAGTGGTACGCGCCGCTCGCGCACCTCGCGGAGACCTTCCCGGTGGCCATCGTCTCCCGGTCGCCCGGGGCCATGCTCGCGCTCATGGAGGAGTCGCCCGTCCCGGTGGTCTACGCCCGGCAGGTGGCCGACCTCGAGGCCTTCGTGGAGTCGCACCCGCTGGCCGTCACGCTCTACGTGAACCAGAACGCCAAGAACTTCCAGATGATGCGCTACGGGCGCATGTGGCACGTCTTCGTCAACCACGGCGAGAGCGACAAGATGTACATGACCACGAACCAGTTCAAGGCGTACGACTACGCCTTCGTGGCCGGCGACGCTGCCCGGGAGCGCCTCGCCGCGGCGCTCTGGGACTACGACCTCGACACGAGGGCCGTCCCGGTCGGGCGGCCCCAGGCCGACCACACGGCCGGTGACGTGCCGTTCACGCCCGACCACCGCACGGTGGTGCTGTACGCGCCGACCTGGGAGGGCGACCGCGCGGCGGCGGCCTACGGCTCCATCGCCAGCCACGGCACCCGGCTCGTGGCGGCGTTGCTGGCCAGCGGTCGCCACCGCCTCATCTACCGCCCCCACCCTCGGAGCGGGGTGGTCGACCGCGACTACCGGCGGGCCCACGAGGAGATCGTCGCGGCCGTGGCCGCGGCCAACGCCGCCGACCCGACCGCCCAGCACGTGTACGACGCCGGGGGGGAGCTCGGCTGGCAGCTCGCGGTGGCGGACGTCGCCGTCAGCGACATCTCCGCGATGGTCTACGACCGCCTGGCCACCGGCCGGCCCCTGGTCGTGACCCGGCCGACGTCGCCCCTGGCCGACGTCGACGAGCGGGGCTACCTCGGCTCGGCGGAGTGGCTGACCGCGGACGACGCGTCGCGGGTGGTCGAGGTGCTGGACAGGGTCCAGTCGGACCCGGAGGCCCAGGGGCGCCTGCAGCACTGGGTGCGGCACCACTTCGGCGACACCGCCCCCGGGGCGGCGACGCGGCGGTTCGAGGAGGCGGTCGCCCGGCTCGTGGCCCGACGCGACGAGTACGCGGCGAACGACCCCGCCCCCTCGCGTCGCGGCGGGGAGACGGACTCGACGGACACCGGCGACGACGGTCTCTAGGGCATCCAGTCACGGGTGATGTGCGCCCAGGCGGCCTGGCATCTGGAGTTCAGTGCGCAGGACGCGTACTCATGGTGCATGCCTGAGCCCTCGTCGCCCGCCGCCCACCTCTTCGGTGATCGAGTCCGCCAGGAGCGCCAGCGCCTCGGGCTCAGCCAGGACGAGGTGGCTCACCTCGCCGGCATGAACGTGTCGAACTACGGCAAGATCGAGCGAGGCGTCGGCAACCCCGTGCTGCACACGATCGTGCGCCTGGCCGTCGTGCTGGGCGTCGACCCCGCGACCTTCGTGTCGGGCATGACCGCGGAGCACCTGCCGCCGGTCATCGAGACCTTCACCGCGGCCGAGTACGTCGCCGAGCGACGCGCCCGCTCGGGCCGCTGAGCCCGACGCCCGCTAGAAGCTGAACCGCCACAGGTACTCGTCTCCGCCCGGGCGGAACCAGCGGACGACGGCGATGCCCCGCCGCTCGAGCTCCGGTCCGATGACGCTGACGCTCATCGAGCCGCCGGGCTCGAGCCGAGACGTCGCCACGGGCACGAGGAGGCCGGTGTCGAGCAGCGTCACGCGGAGGTCGAGCAGGGGCTCGTCGCCCACGTTGAGGAGTCGCTGCACCCGCGGGCCCCGGGAGCGGTCGACGGCGAGGGGGACGGCGTAGGCGGTCGTGGTGTCCATGGCGTGACCGTAGGTCGTCCCGCCGACACTCGTGCGAGGACCCTGTGGACGCCGGGATCGTGGGGAGGGACGGCGGCGACGGACGGGCGGGCTAGCTGTGGATCTCGAGGGGGAAGGCCGCGGGTGCCGGGCCGAAGGCCGTCCTGGCGCTCTGCACGACCTTGCGTCCGAGTGCGTGGTTGCCCGCGCCTCCCACGACGGCTCCGATGCCGAACGGCGCGGCACGGCCGAGGATGCTGGCGCCCTGGGAGGCGGCGAAGCGTCGGACGAACTGCTTCCGGACCTTGCCCATGAGGCCGTCGATGGCGGTCTTGGGCAGCTTCTGGGTCACGAGCTCGCCCCAGAACGCCGTGCGGGCCGGGGCGGTGCCCAGGGCCTCCCCGGCGAACTGGCGCACGAGCGACGCCCCCGGAGCACCGAGCAGCATCGCCATGACGAGGGCCCGTGCGCGGTCGGGGTCGGTGAGGGCGATGCCGTGGACCTCCGTCACGGACTGGGAGAACAGGGCGCTGGCCTCGAGGAAGCCCGCCGTCTCGACGCCGGAGAGAGCCAGGGAGATGCCCCAGCCGATGCCGGGGACGACGGCGCTGGCGCCGACGGCGGCCCCGCCCGCCGTGACGGCGGTGAGGTACTCGCGCTCGAGGATCCGCACGAGCTTCTCGGGGGTCGCCTTCGGGTGACGGCGTCGCAGCCGCCGCACGTGCGCGACGGCGACCGGCCGCTGGACCGCGAGGACCGCGTCGAGGCGTCGGAGCCACGGCGACTCGCTGAACGGACCGCCCTCGTCGGCCTCGGCGACGACGTCGGACGGGACGGGCGGGAGCGGCTGCGGGGCCTCGGGCACGGTCTGGTCGGGCATCGCTGGAGCCTACGCCGCCGGGCGGGGAGGGTGGTCGGAGGAGTACCGCGCCAGCGCCTCGTCGAGCGGGCCGTCCAGGACGAGGCGGCCGCCGTCGAGGTACAGCCCCCGTGAGCAGAACCGCCGGAGGTCGCGCTCGTTGTGCGACACGAGGAAGAGGGTGCGGCCGTCGGCGAGCATCTGCTCGATGCGTGCGTAGCACTTCTCCCGGAAGGCCTTGTCGCCCACCGCCAGGACCTCGTCGACCAGGATGACCGGCTCGTCGAGCCGGGAGATGACCGAGAAGGCGATGCGGACCTTCATGCCGCTCGAGAGGTGCTTGTACGGGGTGTCGACGAAGGCGGCGATCTCGGCGAAGTCGATGATCTCGTCGAAGCGCTCGTCGATCTCGGCCCGGCTCATGCCGTGCAGGCCGGCCGTCAGGTAGACGTTGTCGCGGACGGACAGGTCGGCGACGAAGCCGCCCGTGATCTCGATCAACGGAGCCACCCCGCCGACGACCGAGACGGTGCCCGTGTCGGGCAGGATCACCTCGGCGACGAGCTTGAGCAGCGTGGACTTGCCCTGCCCGTTGCGACCGACGACGCCGATGGCCTCGCCCGGCTGCACCGTGAAGCTGACGTCGCGGAGCGCCCAGAACTCGCCGGGGCGCGACCGACGGCTGCTGTCGGAGAAGAGGTCCTTGAACGACCGACGGCCGCGCTTGTTGCGGCGGAACCGGATGCCGACGCCGTCGACCCGGATGACGGGGGCCTCGCCCTCCGGGGCGGGGGAGCGCCCCGGCAGCATGTCCGAGCTCATCAGATCTCCTTCAGGACGGCGCGCTCGCTCGAGCGGAAGACCGCGAGGCCGACGGCGAGGAGCAGGACGCACATGCCGGCGCCGACGAGGGCCTCCGTCAGGTCGAGCTGCTCGGGGAAGAACGCCGAGCGGTACAGCCCGAATATCCCGCTCAGCGGGTTGAAGGCCGCGAGGAGGTGGAGGCTCTCGGGCAGGTCGCGCGTGCCGTAGATGATCGGCGACGCGTAGAAGAGGAAGCGCAGGGCGAGCTTCGTCGCGCGCTCCAGGTCACGGAAGAACACCACGAGGGGGGCGACGAGGAGGCCCACGCCGGCGACCAGGACCGCCTGGAGGGCCATCGCGACGGGGAAGAACACGACCTGCCAGTGCAGCTGGGCGCCTCCGAGGACGGCGAAGAGAGCGAGGACGGGCAGGCTGAGGGCGAACTCGATGCCCTTGGAGGCGACGAGGCGGAGCACCCAGATCGTCCGCGGGATCTTGGTCGACCGGACGAGCTTGGCCTCGCGGAGGAACGCCCGGGTGCTGTCGGAGACGGCGCCGGTGAACCACATCCAGGGCAGGAGGCCGCTGAGCAGGAAGACGATGTACGGATCGTCGCCCACCGAGCGGCGGAAGACCACCTGGAACACGAAGAAGTAGATCCCCGCCATGACCAGCGGGTCGAGGATCGACCACACGTAGCCCAGCGCCGAGGTGCTGTACCGGACCTTGAGGTCACGGCTCGTCAGGAGCCACAGGGTCTGGCGGTAGCGCGCCGACGACGATCGCCGAGGGCGCTCGGCCTGGGCTGTGGTCACGGGTGTCCTCTGCGGTCAGGGACACCTCGGGGCGGGGGCGAGCCTCGACGGCCCCGGTCGCCCCGGGCCGCTGGTCAGACGGGCTGACCGTCAGACGAACAGGTTCGCGCGCTCGAGGTCCTCCGCGAAGTCGACCTCGACGGCGTAGAGGTCGGAGATGTCCACGGGCTCAAAGAGTAGCCCGTCCTGGTCGATGGCCAGTTCGATGCCGCGCTCAAAGTAGTCCTGGGCGTCGACCTTGCCGAGCTGGCGGAGCAGGGCGGGCTTGTCGGCCCGGGAGACGTAGTTGATGCCGACGGCCTCGCCGAGGCCGTGCTTGACCTGCTTCGAGAGCTCGGCGATGTAGCCCTCGGCGTCGGTCGTGTACTTGACCTCCTCGTCGGAGACCTTCGAGGTGTTGACGGTCACGAACGACTGGTCGTCACGGACGAGGCGGGCGGCGCGACGGAGCGCCTCGGGGTCGAAGACCACGTCGCCGTTCATCCACAGCACGCCGCCGGCCGAGCTGGCGCGGAGCGCGCGCATCAGGCTCTTCGACGTGTTGGTCTGGTCGTACTGCTCGTTGTAGACGAAGGAGGCGTGGGGGAAGGCCTCGACGATGTGCTCGAACTTGTACCCGACGACCACGGTGACGCGGGCGCGGGGGCCGAAGGCGGCGTGGATGTTCTCGAACTGCTGCTGCATGATGGTGCGGCCGTCGCTCAGCTCGGTGAGCGACTTGGGCAGCGAGCGGCCGAGGCGGCTGCCGAGGCCCGCGGCGAGGATGACGACCTGCTGGGTCGCGAGCTCGGCAGCGCGGTCGCTGCTGCTGTTCTTGCTCGAGGCGTTCGTGGTCACGGGGTCTCCTTGGCGTCTGCCCCGTCGGCGGTGGTCTGGCGACGGAGGGGGGCGAGAGCGGACTGGTCGCCGTTCTCCCGGTGCCCCGCCGGTGGGGATCGGGCCCGTCCCGGGCGTCGATCCTCGTCTCGTGTTCGAGCGGTGTTCACCGCGGAGCTTCGATCTGGACACGTCATCGTGCTCGGCACAGACTACCGGCAGACCCCGTCCGGCGTCTGGTGCGGCCCGAGTCGTGACCGTTCCGTGATGCGCGCGGCCGGGCCGCCGGGGCACCGGGGCGTTGGTACGGTGGGCACATGGCCCTCGCGCGCGACGATCAGGACGACGTCGCCGATGCCGACTCCAGCGTGAGCGGACGGGCCGCCGAGCTGCCCCGGGGGGACGACATGAGCGACGACGTGACGACCGGCGACGAGCCGGGGGAGGCGCGGGTCGAGGCCTCGGGGGAGGCCGCGACGTCGGGGGCGGGCGCGGCCGAGCGCCCCGCCGCCGCTGCCCGGACGGCCCGGCCCGCCGCGAAGCGCAAGCCGGCGTCGACGCGGACGGCCGCCGACCGGTCGGCGGCCGCGAAGAAGGCCGCCGCGACACGGGCCGCGAACGCCCGCGCCCGCGCCGCCGCAGCGGCCGCCTCCGCGGCTGCCGAGGCCGCGGAGGCGGAGGCCGACGCCGAGGCCGCGGCCCGGGCGGACGACGCGGTGGCGGCACGAGCCGCGGAGGCGGCCGTCGTCGAGACGGAGCCGGAGGTCGCCGTCGAGCCCGAGCCCGAGGTCGCCGCCGAGCCCGAGCCCGCCGTCGAGCCGGAGCCGGAGGTCGCCGCGGAGCCCGAGCCCGTGGTCGAGCCGGAGTCGGAGCCCGCCGTCGAGCCCGAGCCCGAGCCCGAGCCCGAGCAGGAGCCCACGACCGATCCGGAGCCGGACGTCGACGGCACCTCTCCCGTGCCCGACGCCGACGCCGACGCCGACGCCGAGTCGGGCGCCCGTGCCGACGACGCGCCCGCGGCGGACCCCGACGAGCGTCCCGTCGTGCTCTCGATCAAGGGCGTCGGCAAGCGCTACGGCGGCACCGTCGCGGTCGAGGGCGTCGACCTCGAGGTGCGGGCCGGCTCCTTCTACGGCATCGTCGGCCCCAACGGCGCCGGCAAGACCACGACCCTCTCGATCGTCACGGGGCTCCTCCGCCCGGACGAGGGCAGCGTCACCGTCCTCGGCGCCGACGTGTGGAGCGACCCCGCCGCGGCGAAGCGCGCCCTCGGCGTGCTGCCCGACCGCCTCCGGCTGTTCGACCGGCTCACCGGCGCGCAGCTGCTCTACTACTCCGCCACCCTGCGCGGCCTCGACGGCGCGACGGCGCGCAAGCGCTCGGCCGACCTCGCGACGGCGTTCGGCCTGCAGGACGCCCTCGGCCGTCTCGTGAGCGACTACTCCGTCGGCATGACGAAGAAGATCGCGCTGGCGGCGGCCGTCATCCACTCGCCGCGGGTGCTGGTGCTCGACGAGCCCTTCGAGTCCGTCGACCCCGTGTCGGCGGCGACCGTCACCGACGTGCTCCAGCGCTACGTCGCCGGCGGCGGGACGGTCCTGCTGTCGAGCCACAGCATGGACCTCGTCGAGCGCATCTGCGACTGCGTCGCGGTCATCGTCGACGGCCACGTGCTGGCCAGCGGCAGCGTCGAGGAGGTCCGCGCGGGCCGGTCGCTCGAGCAGGCCTTCGTCGAGATCGCCGGCGGCCGCGCCGTCACGGAGGGCATGGAATGGTTGCAGAGCTTCTCCGACTGAGGCTGCAGACGATCGCGAACACGGTGCGCTTCGGCCCCCGTCGTCTGACGGTCTCCGTGGTCTCGGTCCTCCTCGTCCTCCTCGTCTCGCTCGCGCTGGCCGGCCTCGTCGGCAGTCTCCGCGACTCCCCCCTCTCCGACACGCGGGCGCTGGTCGTGGGCGGCGGGTCCCTGCTGATGCTCGGGTTCGCCGTGGTGCCGTTCGCGACCGTCCGGCCGGCCTGGAGCGACCCTCGTCGCCTGGCCGTCCTGGGCGTCCCGGAGGGGCCGGCCGCCGCGGGGCTCGCCCTGGGCTCCCTGGTCGGCCTGCCGACCCTCGCGCTGCTCGTGCTGTCGACCGGCTACGTGCGGTCGTGGGACTCCGGGGCCGACGTCGCCGGCCTGGCCGTGGTCGCCGCCGTCCTGGCCGGGCTCACGGCCTGCGGCCTGCTGCTCGTGGCCTCGACGGTGAACACCGTGGTGCTGACCACGAAGCGGTCGCGGCAGTTCCTCGCCGCTGGCGGCGTGGTCCTCGCGCTGCTGCTCGTGCCGCTGGTCGTCGACCTCGTCCGCGCGTCCCTCCCGGGGTCGTCGGGCACGGGCGTCGTGGCCGACTCGCTCGCCTGGACGCCGTTCGGCGCCGCGCTCGCGCTGCCGGGCCACGCCGCCGCCGGCGAGACGGGGCGGGTCGTCGCCGACCTGGCCGTCGCGCTGCTGACGCTGGCGCTGCTGTGGCTGGCCTGGCGCCTCCTCGTGGCCCGCGCCTTCGTCGACCAGCCCGAGCCCGACGTGGCCGACGAGGCGGCCGGGCTCGGCTGGTTCGACTTCGTCGTCGCGAGCCCCACCGGGGCGGTCGCGGCCCGCAGCCTCACCTACTGGGCGCGTGACGCCCGGTACCGCATGTCGCTCGTGATCCTGCCCATCCTGCCGCTGCTCGTGCTGCCGCTCGGCATCGCGGGCGTCAGCTGGCACTGGCTCGCGCTGGTGCCGGTGCCGCTGATGTGCCTCATCCTCGGCTTCCTGCCCCACAACGACGTCGCGTACGACAGCACCGCCCTGTGGCTGCACGTCGCGGCCGACACCCGGGGCCTCGCCGACCGGGTGGGGAGGCTCGCGCCCCCGCTGATGCTCGGCGTGCCCCTGGTCGTGGTGGGCTCGCTCGTCGCGGTGTGGGGCTTCGGCGACTGGACGGCCCTGCTGCCCGAGCTCGGCGTGAGCGCCGGGCTGCTGCTGAGCGGCCTCGGCCTCTCGAGCGTCGTGTCGGCCGCCATGCCGTACCCCGCGGTGCGCCCGCACGACGACCCCTTCCAGCAGCCGCAGGCGAACGGCGGGGCCGCGGTGACCGCCCAGGTCACGATGATCGCCGGCGCCCTGCTGCTCACCGGGCCCGCCTTCTGGTTCGCCGGGCGCCACCTGCTCGCCGGTGTCGAGCCGGCCGGTGCCTGGTCGTTCGCGGCAGGCCTCGGCGTGGGCCTCGTCGCCCTGCTCGTGGGCGTCCTCGTCGGTGCCCGGGTGTTCGCCCGACGCGCACCGGAGCTGCTCGCCTTCACGCTGCGCAGCTGAGGCGCCCCGACGTACGATGGTGGCCATGAGCAACACGGAAACCGGCGGTGGCCTCGACGTCCTCGATCGCGAGCTCGAGAAGCTCCTCAACGAGGAGGCGATCGACCCAGGCGACCACGAGCGCTTCTCGCACTACGTGAAGAAGGACAAGATCATGGAGTCGGCGCTGAGCGGCAAGCCCGTCAAGGCGCTCTGCGGCAAGAAGTGGACCCCGGGGCGCGACCCCGAGAAGTTCCCCGTCTGCCCGACCTGCAAGGAGATCTACGAGAAGATGAAGGGCGAGTAGCCCTCACCGCATCACTCGTAGACGGTCGGCAGGACGGGCTCGCCGCGACCCAGCCGGAAGGCGCCCGCGGGCAGCTCCGCGACCGCCGCCTCCCGGTGCTCCCTCGCCCGTCGGGTGCCCGCCTCGCCCAGCCACCGGTCGTCGACCACCCCGTCGACCACGAGGTCGACCAGGAGCGCGCGCTCGCCCTCACGGGGCCGGGCGTCGTCGACACGGACGACCTCCTGCTGCGCGACTCCCGACGTCAGGGTGCGCACCGGCGACTTGCGGCCGCCGACCGTGGCCTTGTCGGCCGACTTCTTGGCGACCGACACCCACCGGCCGTCGTCGTCCTGTCGGGCGACGAGCTTGAAGACCATCCCGGCCGCGGGGTGGCCCGAGCCCGAGACGACCGACGTGCCGACGCCGTAGCTGTCGACCGGGGCGGCGCGGAGGGCGGCGATCGTGTACTCGTCGAGGTCGTTCGTGACCGTGATGCGGGTGCCGGTGGCACCGAGGTCGTCGAGCTGGCGGCGCACCTGGGCCACCAGCGAGGGCAGGTCGCCGCTGTCGATGCGGACGGCCCCGAGGCCGGTGCCGGCCACCTCGACCGCGGTGCGGACGGCGGCCTCGATGTCGTAGGTGTCGACGAGCAGGGTGGTGCCCGGGCCGAGGGTCGCGACCTGCGCCCGGAAGGCGTCCTCCTCGGAGTCGTGCAGCAGCGTGAAGGCGTGGGCGGCCGTGCCCATCGTCGGGACGCCCCAGGTCCGGCCGGCCTCCAGGTTGCTCGTCGCGCCGAAGCCCGCGATGTACGCCGCGCGCGCGGCGGCGACGGCGCTCCGCTCGCCGGTGCGGCGCGAGCCCATCTCGGCGAGGGGCCTGCCGTCGGCGGCGGAGACCATGCGGGCCGCCGCGCTGGCCACGGCCGAGTCGTAGTTGAAGACGCTGAGGGCCAGGGTCTCGAGCAGCACGCCCTCGGCGAAGGTCGACTCGACCACGAGCAGGGGCGAGCCGGGGAGGTAGACCTCGCCCTCGGCGTAGCCGCGGATCGTGCCCGAGAACCGGTAGTCGGCGAGCCAGTCGAGCGTCGGGCCGTCGACGATGCGGCCCTCGCGCAGCCACTCGAGCTCGGCGTCGCCGAAGCGGAACCGCGCGAGCTCGGCGAGGAAGCGCCCCGTGCCGGCCACGACGCCGTAGCGCCGCCCCTCCGGCAGCCGTCGCGCGAAGAGCTCGAAGACGCTCTCGCGGTGGGCGGTGCCGGCCCGCAGGGCCGCCTCCACCATGGTGATCTCGTACCGGTCGGTCAGCAGTGCACTGGTCACACGGCCCAGCCTACGGGCGGAGGGCCCGGTAGGCTCGACGCGTGACGGACGCACCCCTCGGAGTCTTCGACAGCGGAGTCGGCGGGCTGACCGTGTCGCGGGCCATCATCGACCAGCTGCCCCGCGAGTCGGTCCTCTACGTCGGCGACACGGTGCACTCGCCCTACGGGCCCAAGCCGATCGCCGACGTGCGCCGATACGCGCTCGCCGTGATGGACGACCTCGTGGCCCAGGGCGTCAAGCTGCTCGTGATCGCCTGCAACACCGCCTCCGCCGCCGTGCTCCGCGACGCCCGCGAGCGCTACACGATCGGCAGCGGGATCCCGGTCGTCGAGGTCATCCAGCCGGCCGTCCGCTCCGCCGTGCAGCAGACCCGCACGAAGCGGATCGGCGTCATCGGCACCGAGGGCACGGTCAACAGCCGGGCCTACGAGGACGCCTTCGCGGCCGCCGCCGACCTGCAGCTCTTCACGCGGGCCTGCCCGCGCTTCGTCGAGTTCGTGGAGGCGGGCGACACCTCGAGCGCCGAGCTCCGGGCCGTGGCCGAGGAGTACCTGGGGCCCCTCCGCGCCGAGCGGGTCGACACCCTCGTGCTCGGCTGCACGCACTACCCGCTGATGTCGGCGGCGATCCAGTACGTGATGGGGCCGGAGGTGCGGCTCGTCTCGAGCGCGGACGAGACGGCCGCCGACGTGTACCGGACGCTCGTCGACCACGACCTCGAGGCCACCGGCTCCGCCCCGCCGCGGTACGAGTTCGACGCGACCGGCCCCGACAAGTCGTCGTTCCTGCGGCTGGCCAAGCGCTTCCTCGGGCCCGAGATCTCGAGGGTGGGCCACCTCGAGACCGGGGCCATCGAGCTGCCCGGCGCCGCCCGCGCCCGCCGCGCCTCCTGACCTCCGCACCGACCACGGCAGCACCGACCACGGGCGCACCGACCACCGCAGCATCGACCTCCGCAGCATCGACCTCCGCAGCACCGACCTCCGCAGCACCGACCCGACAGGGGACCCCCATGAGCGACACCACCACCACCGAGACCGTCCGCGTCGACGGTCGACGCCTCGACCAGCTCCGCCCCGTCACCATCGAGAAGGGCTGGAGCGCCCAGGCCGAGGGCAGCGCCCTCGTGTCGTTCGGCGGCACCAAGGTGCTCTGCACCGCCTCGTTCACGAACGGCGTGCCGCGCTGGCTGGCCGGCAAGGGCAAGGGCTGGGTCACGGCCGAGTACTCGATGCTGCCCCGGGCGACGAACTCGCGAAACGACCGCGAGAGCGTGAAGGGCAAGATCGGCGGCCGCACGCACGAGATCTCGCGCCTGATCGGCCGCAGCCTCCGGGCCGTCGTCGACACGAAGGCCCTCGGCGAGAACACGATCGTGCTCGACTGCGACGTGCTGCAGGCCGACGGCGGCACCCGGACCGCCGCGATCACCGGGGCCTACGTCGCCCTCGCGCAGGCGATCGAGTGGGGCCGCGAGAAGAAGTTCATCGCCCAGAAGGCGACGCCGCTCACCGACAGCGTCGCCGCCGTCTCCGTCGGCATCGTCGACGGCCGCCCGATGCTCGACCTCGCCTACGTCGAGGACGTCCGCGCCGAGACCGACATGAACGTCGTCGTCACCGGCTCGGGGCTCTTCGTCGAGGTGCAGGGCACCGCCGAGGGCGCGCCCTTCGACCGCAGCGAGCTCGGCCTGCTGCTCGACCTGGCCGTCGCGGGCGGGGCCGACCTCACGGCGATCCAGCGTCAGGTGCTGAGCGCGTGACCCGGGTCGTCATCGCCACGCACAACCAGGGCAAGCTCGCCGAGCTCCGGCGCATCCTCGCCGAGACGGCGCCGGGCGTCGAGCTCGTGGCGTACGACGGCCCCGAGCCCGTCGAGGACGGCGACACGTTCGCCGCCAACGCGCTCATCAAGGCGCGGGCGGCCGCGGCCCACACCGGCCTCCCGTCGCTCGCCGACGACAGCGGCATCTCGGTCGACGCCCTCGGCGGCGCTCCGGGCATCCACTCCGCGCGGTACGCCGGCACGCGGGACGACGACGACAACATCGACCTCTTGCTGGCGAACCTCGTGGGGGCGTCCGACCGCTCGGCGCACTTCTCGTGCGCCGCGGCCCTGGTGGTGCCCGGCCCCGACGGCACGACGGAGCTCGAGCACGTCGAGTACGGCGAGTGGCCGGGGGCCGTGCTGGAGGCGCGGGTCGGCACGGGCGGGCACGGGTACGACCCGGTGTTCCGCCCCGAGGGCGAGGCCCGCAGCTCGGCCGAGCTCACCCCGGACGAGAAGAACGCCGTCAGCCACCGCTCGCGCGCGTTCCGCGCGATCGCCCCGCACGTGGCGGCCCTCGCCGACTGACCTGGCTGCCCGAGCCGCCGCCACGGCCGACCGCCACGGCCGACCGCCACGGCAGGCCGGCTCGGCACCACGTTCTCGCACACGAACCACGCCGCGGCGTGGTTCGTGTGCGAAGACGTGGTGCCGAGCGGCGCGGCTCGGGCTCAGACCTGGGTCGGTGCCGTCTCGACGGCCGAGGCGTCGCCGGCCGCGCCGTCGCCCGAGGTGCCGTCGGCCTCGTGCTTCTTCGCCTGGTGGACGCCGTGGAGGTAGTGGATCGCGATGGGGATGACCGTCGCGAGCACCGCGCCCAGCAGGATGAGGTCGATGTACCGGCTGACGAAGTCGGCCACCGGCGGGATGTGGCCGATGCCGAAGCCGGCGAGGGTCACGCCGAGGCCCCAGACCACCGCACCGATCGCGTTGAACAGCGAGTAGCGCCGGTAGCTCATGTGGGCCACGCCCGCCATGATCGGGGCGAAGGTGCGCACGACCGGCACGAACCGGGCGATGATGACGGCCATCGGCCCGAACCGCTCGAAGAAGGCGTTGGTGCGCTTGACGTTCGCCACGCTGAAGAGCCCGCTCTCCTTGCGCTCGAAGATGCGGGGCCCCACCTTGTGGCCGATCAGGTAGCCGAGCTCGCCGCCTGCGAACGCGGCGATCGCGATGAAGATCGCGATCAGCCAGATGGGCAGACCGAGGGCGCCGGGGTTGGTCGCGGCGAGGATGCCCGTGATGATCAGCAGGGTGTCGCCGGGGAAGAGGAAGCCGACGAGCAGCCCGGTCTCGGCGAAGACCAGCAGGCAGACGCCCACCACGGCCCAGGGGCCGAAGGCCGACAGGAGGTACTCGGGGTCGAGCCACGAGATGGTCGCCAGGGGCAGCATCGGTCTCTCTTCGGGTGCGGTCGGCCCTCGGGCCGACCGGGTGCGGCCGGCGAGGGCCGCCGACCGGTGATGGGGACAATGTAGTGGGCCCACGGGGCCCCGCGGCTCGGAGGTGGCCGAGAGCGGCGCTGCCCGGGGCGCCTGGTGCGGGAGAAGGGACTTGAACCCTCACGCTCGAAAGCACAGGAACCTAAATCCTGCGTGTCTGCCAGTTTCACCACTCCCGCCGGAGCGGGCAGAGTCTACCGGCTGGCCGTGGGGGAGTCGCGGGTCGGCCCGGGCAGGAGGCCTGCCCTCAGCGGCGGTCGCGCGGCACGTGCGGCGAGTACCGCGGCACGTAGCGCAGCAGGATCGCGGCCCCCGCGAGGCCCAGCAGGCCCATGACCCCGCTGGCCACGGAGATCGACACGAGCGCGGTCAGCCCCGAGATGAGCAGCGGCGCCGCCGCGCTGCCCGCGTCGCCGGTGAAGCGCCAGGCGCCGAGGAAGGGAGCGGGGTCGGCCCGGTCGGCGAGGTCCGCGCCGAGCGTCATGAGGATCCCGCTGCCGATGCCGTTCGCCAGCGACATGAACATCGCCACGGCGATGAACCAGCCCACCCGCGCGTCGAGGTCGTGGGTCAGCGACAGCGCCAGGTACGAGACGCTGAGCCCGACCATCGAGGGCACCGCGCTCCAGAGTCGTCCCCAGCGGTCCATGATCTGGCCGCTCGTGTAGAAGAGCGCGAAGTCGACGGCGCCGGCGATGCCGATCACGAGCGCGGTCTGCGGGGCGTCGACGCCGATGCTGACGGCCCACAGCGGCAGGATCACCTGGCGACCCGCGCGCATGGCGCCGATCAGGGCTGCCCCGCTGCCGAGACGGAGGAGGACGCCACGGTGGCGGGCCAGCGTCGCGAACAGGCCCCGCGCCTCCTTCTCGACCGCGACCTCGCCGGGCGTCGAGCCCGCCGTCGCACCGGCGGCGGGGTCGACCGGCGACCCGGCGGCGGCCGCGGCGGCCCGGCGCTCGCCGAGGGCGGCCGTGGGGTCGCGCAGCACGAGCAGGACGGCCGCGGCGCCGAGGCAGCCCCCGACGTGGATCCAGAACGCCGACTGGGTCGAGCCGGTGAGGTGGATGACCCCGGCGGCCAGGAAGGGGCCGACGAAGAAGCCGAACCGGAAGACGCCGCCGAGGCTCGACAGGGCCCGCGCGCGGATCTCGACCGGCACGAAGCTCGTCATGAACGCGTGCCGGGCCAGCGCGAACACCGCCGTCGAGAGGCCGATGAGCAGGACGCCGAGGGCCAGCACCCACTCGTTCGGGGCCGCGACGCAGGTCAGCAGCCCGACCGTGCTCACGAGCGCCGCCGAGATCATGGCGGTGCGCTCGCCGATGCGGGAGACCAGCCAGCCGCTCGGGACGTCGCCGATCAGCTCGCCGACGAGGATGAGGGCCGCGACGAAGGCGGCGAACGGGAGGCTCGCCCCCAGGTCGCTGGCGACGACCGGGATGATCGGGATGATGGCGCCCTCGCCGATCGCGAAGAGGGCGGCCGGCAGGAACGCCGCGAGGGCGACCGACCGGAGGGAGGCGGCGGGGGAGGGGGACGACATGACGCCCGCCACACTATGCCCGGCCCCGCGGCCGGGCTCGTCGGCGCCGCAGGCGCGACGTCGGGGGCGCTGCCTACACTGGAGGGATGAAGGTACTGGCAGCGATGAGCGGCGGCGTCGACTCGGCGGTGGCGGCGGCACGGGCCGTCGAGGCGGGGCACGACGTCGTGGGGGTGCACCTGGCGCTGAGCCGGATGCCGGGCACGCTCCGCACGGGCAGCCGGGGCTGCTGCACCATCGAGGACAGCATGGACGCGCAGCGCGCGGCCGACCTGATCGGCATCCCGTACTACGTGTGGGACTTCTCCGAGCGGTTCAAGCTCGACGTGGTCGACGACTTCGTCGCCGAGTACTCCGCCGGCCGCACGCCGAACCCGTGCATGCGCTGCAACGAGCGGATCAAGTTCGCGGCGCTGCTCGAGAAGGCCCTCGCGCTCGGCTTCGACGCGGTCTGCACCGGCCACTACGCGACCATCGTCACCGACGACCAGGGCCAGCGCGAGCTGCACCGCGCCTCCGCCTGGGCGAAGGACCAGTCGTACGTGCTCGGGGTGCTCACCGCCGAGCAGCTGGCCCACTCGATGTTCCCGCTCGGCGCGACGCCGTCGAAGGCCGAGGTGCGGGCCGAGGCCGCCGCCCGCGGCTTCAGCGTCGCGACCAAGCCCGACAGCCACGACATCTGCTTCATCCCCGACGGCGACACCCGCGGCTGGCTGGCCGAGCGGGTGGGCGCCGAGACGGGCGACATCCTCGACCGGAGCGGGGCCCGCATCGGCACGCACGAGGGCGCGCACGCCTTCACGGTCGGTCAGCGCAAGGGGCTCGCCATCGGGTTCCCCGCCGACGACGGCAAGCCGCGCTTCGTGCTCGAGGTGCGCCCGGTCGACAACACCGTCGTCGTGGGCCCGAAGGAGGCGCTCGAGATCGCCGAGATCGCCGGCGGGTCGTACACGTGGGCCGGTGCCGCCCCGCCCGACCCCACCGTGCCGTTCGCCTGCGACGTCCAGATCAGGGCCCACTCCGACCCCGAGCCCGCGACGGCGCGCGTGACGGAGGTCGAGGGTAAGAAGGAGCTCGTGATCACTCCCCACGAGCCCCTCAGCGGCGTCGCCCCCGGGCAGACCGCCGTCGTCTACGTCGGCACCCGGGTGCTCGGCCAGTGCACGATCGACCGCACGGTCAGCGCCGTGCCGGTCTCGGCCTAGGGGCACGAGGTGGCCGACATCGACGCCGCCGCCGACGCCGAGGTGCCCGACGACCTCGCGACCGCCCGCGACGAGGTCGAGGCGCTGACCTCGCGCGTGCTCGAGCTGCGCGACCAGTACTACGAGGGCAACGCCTCGACGGTGAGCGACGCCGACTACGACGCCCTCGTGCGCCGCCTCGACGCCCTCGAGCGCGCCCACCCCGAGCTGCAGAAGCCCGACAGCCCGACCCAGACCGTGGGCGGCCGGGCCGAGACGACGCAGTTCGCGCCGGTCGAGCACGCCGAGCGCATGCTCAGCCTCGACAACGTCTTCAGCGACGACGAGCTCGCCGAGTGGGCGGGCAAGGTCGAGCGCGACGCCGGCGCCGAGCGCGTGCGCTTCCTCTGCGAGCTCAAGATCGACGGGCTCGCGATCAACCTGCGGTACGAGCACGGCGTGCTCGTCACGGCCGCCACCCGCGGCGACGGCGTCGTCGGGGAGGACGTCACGGCGAACGTGCTCACGATGGGCACGATCCCCGAGCGGCTGAGCGGCACCGGGCACCCGGCGATCGTCGAGGTGCGGGGCGAGATCTTCTTCCCCGTGGCCGAGTTCGACCAGCTGAACGCGCGGCAGCGCGAGGCGGGCGAGCGCGTCTTCGCGAACCCGCGCAACGCCGCGGCCGGCTCGCTCCGACAGAAGATCGAGGGCAAGAGCCCGGCCAAGCGCGAGCTGATGGACGCGCGGCTGCGCAGCCTGCGCATGCTCGTGCACGGCATCGGCGCCTGGCCCGTCCGCGAGCTCGAGCGCGACACCGAGGTCCGCGCGCAGAGCGAGGTCTACGAGCTGCTCGCGTCGTGGGGCCTGCCGACCTCGACGCACTACCGCGTGTACGACACCGTGCCCGAGGTGGCCCGGTTCATCCACGACTACGGGGTCAGGAGGTCGTCGGTCGAGCACCAGATCGACGGCATCGTCGTCAAGGTCGACGACCTCGCGCTCCACGACGAGCTCGGGGCGACGAGCCGCGCGCCCCGGTGGGCCACGGCGTTCAAGTACCCGCCGGAGGAGGTCAACACCGAGCTGCTCGACATCGTCGTGAGCGTCGGCCGCACCGGCCGCGCCACGCCGTTCGCCGTGATGCGGAAGGTCGAGGTGGCCGGCAGCGAGGTCCGCCAGGCGACGCTCCACAACCAGCACGTCGTCCGCGCCAAGGGCGTGCTGATCGGCGACACCGTCGTGCTCCGCAAGGCCGGCGACGTGATCCCCGAGGTGCTCGGCCCGGTTGTCGAGCTCCGCGACGGCAGCGAGCGCGAGTTCGTCATGCCCGTCGACTGCCCCGAGTGCGGCACCCCGCTGGCCCCGGCGAAGGAGGGCGACGTCGACCTGCGCTGCCCGAACGCGGAGAGCTGCCCGGCGCAGGTGCGCGGGCGCGTCGAGCACATCGCCTCCCGCGGCTCGCTCGACGTCGAGGGCCTCGGCGAGGTCGCGGCGGCCGCGCTGACCCAGCCCGTCGAGCCCGCCGAGCCGCCGCTCCGCACCGAGGCGGGGCTCTTCGACCTGACGATGGCCGACGTCTTCCCCGTCAAGGTCGTCGTCCGCGACTCCGAGACCGGCATGGAGAAGCTCGGCGACGACGGCGCGCCCAAGCTCGTGACGCCCTTCCGTCGACGCCGCGGCAAGGCCGACGGCCCGTTCGACCCCGAGGCGGCCGAGTTCGCCGGCGACGAGACCAGCGTGCCGTCGAAGACGGCGATCGAGATGCTCGCCAACCTCCACGCGGCCAAGACCAGCCCGCTCTGGCGGATCCTCGTCGGGCTGAGCATCCGCCACGTCGGCCCCGTGGCCGCACGCGCGCTCGCGAACCACTTCGGTTCGCTCGACGCGATGCGCTCCGCCAGCCGTGACGAGCTCGCCGCGGTCGACGGCGTCGGCGGCATCATCGCCGACGCCCTGCTCGCGTGGTTCGAGGTCGACTGGCACGTCGAGATCCTCGACCGCTGGGCCGCTGCGGGCGTCCAGTTCGACACCCCCGGCCACCCCGGCCCCGGCGCCGCCGTCGAGGCGGGGGGCGTGCTCGCCGGCCTGACGGTCGTCGCCACGGGCAGCCTCGAGGGGTTCAGCCGCGAGGGGGCGCAGGAGGCGATCCTGGCGGCGGGCGGCAAGGCCGGCAACAGCGTGAGCAAGAAGACCGACTTCGTGGCCGCCGGCCCGGGTGCCGGGTCCAAGCTCACGAAGGCCGAGCAGCTCGGGGTACGGATCATCGACGCAGCACAATTTCAAGTCCTCATTAAGGAGGGCCCGGCGGCTCTCGGCGACCCCAGTTCGGGGGGCGTCGACGACCCGGAGGCCTGAGATCACTGGCCCCCCGAACGGGTCCCCTCCTACGATGTGAGCACGTGTCGACCTCTGCAGTAGGGCGCAGAGGCACTGGCACCCATCGAGGGGGAAACACCCGACGTGCTGTTCCTCGCCACAGCCATCCTTTCTGCATCGATCCACTTCGCCGGAGCGGTCGATGCTCCCGTCGTGCCCGGGGTCGCGGTGACCGCGCCCGGAGAGCCGGGTGGTCCTCCGCTCGCCGAGACCGCCCCGCCGCCTCGCGCTGACGAGCCGGCGACCGTCGACACGACGCCCGGCCTCGAGCAGGTCGCGGTCTGCCGCGCACTCGCCACGGCCGAGCCGTCGTCGACGACCGGCGCGCGGCCGTCGACCGCGGCCCCCGACCTCACGGTGCCGGCCTGCCTCGCCGAGCTGGCGGGCGCCTCCTCGCCGGCCCTCTCGGCCCTCGGCGGCTCGTTCGACCCGGTGGGCGACGACGCGTCGCGCCTCTCGGCGGTGCTGACGGCCGGTGCCGACGCGCCGACCACGGCGGCGTGGTGGGCCGGCCTCGACGACTCGCGCCGCCTCGGCCTGGTCGCCGCCGTGCCCGGCGTGGTCGGGCAGCTCGAGGGCGTGCCGTACGACGTGCGCGACCAGGCCAACCGGCTCTTCCTCGGCGCCGCGACGCTGGCCCTCCACGACCGCGACGAGACCGCCGCCGAGCAGGACGGCGACGACGCCCGCTCCGCCATGCTCGGGCAGGTCCAGCTCGCGCTCGCCGACCGGAGCGCGGGCGACGAGGACCGCCAGCTCATCGCCCTCGACACAGTCATGCCCGGCCGGGCCGCCGTCTCGGTCGGCAGCCTCGACACCGCCGACGACGTCAGCGTGCTCGTGCCCGGCATGTTCTTCACGGTGCACGGGCAGATGGTCGACTGGGCCGAGACCGCGGGGCAGCTGCACGACGAGCAGCGCGCCTGGACGTACCTGCTGGCGCGCTCCGACGCGCGGCCGCTCGACAGCGTCGCCGTCGTGGCCTGGATGGGCTACCGCACCCCCGACCTCACGAACGTCTACACGCTCGACCTCGCCCGGCAGGGGGCCGGCCACCTCGAGGACGCACTCAGCGGCCTCGACGCGGCCCGCGCCTCCGACGCCCCCCGGGTGACCGTCGTGGCGCACTCGTACGGCTCGACCACCGCGACGTTGGCCCTGTCGTCGGGGCGGGTGAGCGTCGACTCGCTCGCGCTGCTCGGCTCGCCGGGCAGCGTGGTGCCGACGGCGGCGATGCTGTCGGTGGCCGACGACGACGTCTACGCCGCCGCGGGCAGCTTCGACCCGGTGGCGGGCAGCGGGTACTTCGGGGTCGACCCGGGCACGGGCGCCTTCGGCGCGGTCCTGCTGCACACCGGCGGAGGTGACGACTCCGTGACCGGCCGCGTCCTCCGCGCCGCCCTCGGCCACAACGACTACCTCCTGCCCGGCACGGAGTCGATGAGGAGCCTGGCCCTCATCGCCCTCGGCCACGGCGACATGGTCGACGGCGACGAGCGCAGCCCCGGCGAGCCGCGCCCCGACGGGCCCGAGCTCGCGCTCGTCCGCCCGCAGGACGTCTACCTGCGCGACTGAGCCCCGTAAGATCGACCGGTGCCCCGACCGGGGCCCCCACGCCACCATGTGACGGAGCAGCATGTCTGAAATCACGCGCGAGCAGGTGCAGCACCTCGCCGGTCTCGCCCGCATCGCCCTGACCCCCGACGAGATCGAGACCATGACGCGGGAGCTCGGCCACATCGTCGACAACGTCGCCAAGGTCGCCGAGGTCGCGACCGACGACGTCCCCGCCACGAGCCACCCCATCCCGCTCGAGAACGTCTTCCGCCCGGACGTCGTGGGCGAGACGCTCACCGTCGAGCAGGCCCTCTCGGGCGCCCCCGACCACGACGGCTCGCGCTTCCGCGTGACCGCGATCCTCGGAGAAGAGCAGTAGCCATGACCGACGCCTCCTCGATCGTCCGCCTCAGCGCGGCCGACCTCTCCGCGGCGCTGACCGCCGGCGACGTCTCGGCCGTCGAGGTCGCCCAGGCGCACCTCGACCGCATCGCCGCCGTCGACGGCGACGTGCACGCCTTCCTCCACGTCAGCGACGCGGCCCTCGCCACCGCCGCCGGCGTCGACCGTCGCCGCTCCGCCGGCGAGCAGCTCGGGGCCCTGGCCGGCGTGCCGATCGCCGTCAAGGACGTCCTCTGCACGCTCGACATGCCCTCGACCTCGGGCAGCAAGATCCTCGAGGGGTGGGTGCCGCCGTACGACGCGACCGTCGTCCGCAAGGTGCGCGCCGCCGACATGGTGCCCCTCGGCAAGACGAACATGGACGAGTTCGCGATGGGCTCGTCGACCGAGTTCTCGGCCTACGGACCGACCCACAACCCGTGGTCGCTCGACCGCATCCCGGGCGGCTCCGGCGGCGGCTCGGCCGCGGCCGTCGCCGCCTTCGAGGCGCCGCTCGCGCTCGGCAGCGACACCGGCGGCTCGATCCGCCAGCCGGGCGCCGTCACGGGCACCGTCGGCGTCAAGCCGACCTACGGGTCGGTCAGCCGCTACGGGGCGATCGCCCTCGCGAGCTCGCTCGACCAGGTCGGGCCCGTCAGCCGCACGGTGCTCGACTCCGCCCTGCTGCACGACGTCATCAAGGGCCACGACCCCCGCGACTCCACCTCGCTGCGCGACGAGTGGCCCTCGTTCGCCGAGGCGGCCCGGGCGGGCCTGGCCGGAGGCGCGCTGCAGGGCGTGCGCATCGGCGTCGTCCGCGAGCTGAACGGCGAGGGCTTCCAGGCCGGCGTCAAGGCGCGATTCGCCGAGGCGCTCGAGCTGCTCTCGGGCGCCGGCGCGGAGATCGTCGAGGTCTCGGCCCCGAGCTTCGAGTACGCCATCAGCGCGTACTACCTGATCCTCCCCGCCGAGGCGTCGTCCAACCTCGCGAAGTTCGACTCGGTGCGCTTCGGCCTCCGCGTCGTGCCGGAGGGCAAGGGGACGGTGGAGGACGTCATGGCGGCCACCCGCGAGGCCGGCTTCGGCCCCGAGGTCAAGCGCCGCATCATCCTCGGCACCTACGCCCTCAGCGCGGGCTACTACGACGCGTACTACGGCAGCGCGCAGAAGGTGCGCACGCTGGTGCAGCGCGACTTCGCGGCGGCCTTCGACAAGGTCGACGTGCTCGTCTCGCCCTCGGCCCCGACGACGGCGTTCCCGCTCGGCGAGAAGCTCGACGACCCGCTGTCGATGTACCTCAACGACATCACGACGATCCCGGCGAACCTCGCGGGCATCCCCGGCATCACGGTGCCGATGGGCCTCGCCGAGGAGGACGGCCTGCCCACGGGCCTGCAGTTCATGGCGCCCGCCCGCCAGGACGCCCGTCTCTACACCTACGGCGCCGCGCTCGAGCAGCTGCTCGAGCAGGGCTGGGGCCACACGCTCATCTCCCGTGCCCCCGACCTCAGCGCCACCGAACAGAACGCCGCCACCGAGGGAGTCATCTGATGGCCAAGGCAGACCTGATGGACTACGACGAGGCCCTCGAGAAGTACGAGGTCGTCCTCGGCTTCGAGGTGCACGTCGAGCTCGCGACGAAGACCAAGATGTTCTCCGACGCGCCGAACTTCTTCGGCGGCGCCCCGAACACGAACGTCACCCCGGTCGACCTGGGCCTCCCGGGCTCGCTGCCCGTCGTCAACGAGCAGGCCGTGACGTACTCGATCAGCCTCGGCCTCGCCCTCGGCTGCTCGATCGCCGAGAGCTCGCGCTTCGCCCGGAAGAACTACTTCTACCCGGACAACCCCAAGAACTACCAGGTCAGCCAGTTCGACGAGCCGATCGCGTACGAGGGCGAGGTCGAGGTCGAGCTGCCCGACGGCACCGTCTTCCACGTGCCGATCGAGCGCGCCCACATGGAGGAGGACGCCGGCAAGCTGACGCACGTCGGCGGCTCGACGGGTCGCATCCAGGGGGCCGAGTACTCGCTCGTCGACTACAACCGCGCGGGCATCCCGCTCGTCGAGATCGTCACGAAGCCGATCATCGGGGCCGGGGCCCTCGGCCCCGAGCTGGGCGCCGCCTACGTCTCGACCATCCGCGACATCGTGCGCGGCCTGGGCGTCAGCGAGGCGCGCATGGAGCGCGGCAACCTCCGCTGCGACGCCAACGTGTCGCTCCGGCCGCACGGCCAGGTGGAGCTCGGCACCCGCACCGAGACCAAGAACGTCAACTCGTTCCGCTCGGTCGAGCGCGCGGTGCGCCACGAGATCCAGCGCCAGGCCGCGATCCTCGCCGCGGGCGGCACCATCACGCAGGAGACCCGGCACTGGCACGAGGACACCGGCCGCACCTCCGCCGGCCGCCCGAAGAGCGACGCCGACGACTACCGCTACTTCCCCGAGCCGGACCTGCTGCCGGTCGTGCCGTCGCGCGAGCTGGTCGAGGAGCTGCGCCTCGCGCTGCCCGAGGCCCCCGTCGCGATGCGTCGTCGCCTCAAGGCCGACTGGGGCTTCGCCGACCTCGAGTTCCAGGACGTCGTCAACTCGGGCCTGCTCCAGGAGCTCGTCGAGACGGTCGCCGCCGGGGCCTCGCCGCAGGCGGCCCGCAAGTGGTGGACGGGCGAGATCGCCCGCCTCGCCAACGCGGCCGGGGTCGACGCGTCGACCCTCGTCTCGCCCCGCCACGTCAGCGAGCTGATCGCTCTCGTCGAGACCGGCGAGCTGACCGACCGCCTGGCGCGCCAGGTGCTCGAGGGCGTCGTCGCCGGCGAGGGCTCGCCCTCCGAGGTCGTCGAGGCCCGCGGGCTCCGCGTCGTCTCCGACGACGGCGCCCTGATCGCCGCCATCGACGAGGCCCTGGCCAGCCAGCCCGACGTGCTCGCGAAGATCCGCGACGGCAAGGTCCAGGCCGCCGGCGCCGTCATCGGCGCGGTCATGAAGGCCATGAAGGGCCAGGCGGACGCCGCTCGCGTCCGTGAGCTCGTGCTCGAGAGGGCCCAGGCCTGATCGTCCCGCCCGCTCCCCTCGTCGGCGGCCGGTCGTCGTGACCGTGCCGCCGACGATCCGCGCCGCGGCGCCGGCCGGCCTCGCGCTGGCCGTCGCCGGCGTAGCCCTGCTCGTCTCGTGGTCGGCCCTGCCCGACCGGGTCGCCCTCGTGCACGAGCCCGAGACCGGGGCGGTCGCGTTCGCCGCGAGCCGGGTCGACCTCGTGCTCGTCGTCGGCGTGCTGCTCGTCGGCACGCTCGTCGCCTACCTGGTCTGCGCGGCCTTCCTGGCGTGGACGCCCGCCCGGCACCTCCTGGTGCCGCACGCCGAGCACTGGAAGGCCCCCGGCCGCCGACCCGAGCTGCGCCGCCGGCTCGCGGTGTGGCTGGCCCGGGGCTTCGCCGTCGCGTGGTGGTCCGTCGCCGTCGAGCTCGTCGTGACGATGCTCGCCCAGCGCGGGGGAGCCCTCGCGACGTGGTGGCTGCCCGCCGCGGTCTCCGGGCTGACCGTGCTCCTGCTGCTCGGGGGCCTCGTCGTCGCCTTCACGGTCGGCTTCGCTCCCGACGCCCGCCCCGCTCCGGTCCGCCCCGGTCGGGAGGCCCGGGCGGCAGCGGCTCTGCCCGCCGGGGCGGCGGGGCCCGGGCGGCAGGCGGGCCGCGGCTCCGCGGCGGACTCGACCACCGCCTCCCCGCGCTCCTCCCGCCCCGGCGACGCTCCGGGCACGCGCGCCGCGCAGCCACGGGCCGGGGGCCCGGCCTCGTCCGCCCCGCCGCGCCCCGGCGCGGCCCCGGCCGCGGGCGCCGACCGCCCGGGCCCGCCCCGGCCCTACCAGCCCCGACCCCGGGCGCCCCGCGCGCCGGGCTCACGACCCCACCAGGGAGGTGGCTCGACCCGTGGATGACGACCGGTACGGCCGAGACGTGCTCAGCGGCGACTGGAAGCGCTCGTCGCGCCCTGCGCCGACCCCCACCGACGCGGTGCGCGACCTCGTCGTCGAGGAGGCGCGGAGCGGCTTCACGGGAGCGGTCGTGCGCGTCGAGGCGGGCACCGTCGAGCTGGAGGACTGGAAGGGGCGCGTCCGCGCCTTCCCGCTCTCCGGCTCGTTCCTCATCGACGGTGCGCCCGTGGCGCTCCGGGTGCCGAGGGCGGCGCCGCAGGGCCGGGCCCGCACGGCCTCCGGCTCGTTCGCGGTCGGCGACGCCCGGGCCCGGGTGGCCCGCCATAGCCGCATCTTCGTCGAGGGCCGACACGACGCCGAGCTCGTCGAGAAGGTCTGGGGCGCCGACCTGCGCGTCGAGGGCGTCGTCGTCGAGTACCTCGAGGGCGTCGACCACCTCGCCGAGGTGCTCGCGGAGTTCCGGCCGACCGCCGAGCGCCGCGTCGGCGTGCTCGTCGACCACCTCGTGCCCGGGTCGAAGGAGAGCCGCATCGCCGAGGCGGTCGCGAGGGGCCCGCACGGTCGCCACGTGCTCGTCGTCGGGCACCCGTTCGTCGACGTCTGGCAGGCCGTCGTGCCCGCACGGCTCGGGCTCACGCGCTGGCCCGAGGTGCCCCGCTCGGTCGAGTGGAAGCACGGCGTCTGCGAGGCCCTCGGCTGGCCGCACGACGACCAGGCCGACATCGCCGCGGCCTGGCAGCGGATCCTCGGCCGCGTGCGCGCCTTCGGCGACCTCGAGCCCGCGCTGCTCGGCCGGGTCGAGCAGCTGATCGACTTCGTCACCGTCGACCAGGGCTGACGGCTCGCCCGGGCGTGTCGGGCGTCTCCCGGGCTCGGGCCCTAGATTCGTCGTCATGGTCGATTCCCTCGAGGGGCAGGTGCGCACGGCGGTCGACGCCTGGCTGCGCTGGCTGCCCCGGTGGCGGATCGGCACCGCACGGGCGCGCACCCGGGTCTGCCGGGTCTGCTTCGGCTCGCCCGTCGCGGTCGCCGCCGGGTTCGACGGCGACGTGCCGCACGCGGTGCAGCACGCGCTGCTGAACCGGCTGCGGCACATCGTCGACGACGAGGTCGACTCGTACACGACCCGCAACCTGCCCCTGGTCACCCGCGAGCTCCGTCGGGCCGCCGAGGTCGGCGTCGACGGCTACCGACCCGACGAGGGCCTCGCCCTGGAGTTCGACGGCCTCGACGTCGACCCCGAGCCCGAGCCCGGCCAGCCGTTCCTCTTCACCCTCGAGGGCCTCGCCGCCGAGGAGGCCGCCCGGCACGCCGCCGGCTTCGACGACGAACCGGAGTTCTCGGACGAGGCGAAGGCGGCCCTCCGCCGCGAGCTCGCGCTGGCCGACGAGCACGCCCAGTCGGTCGGCACCGCCGTCTGCTTCGCGGTCGTCGGCCAGCGGGAGCGGATCGCCGACGCCGTCGACCGGCTCGTCGAGCCCCAGGTCGAGGAGCTGCTGGCCGAGCTCTCGCGCACGCTCGAGCCGCCGCGCTGAGCGCGCCCCACCCGCCCGCACCCCCCGAGGACACCATGACCACGCCCCGCTCCGCCGCCCCCGCCCGTCGTCTGCCGTGGTGGGCCCTCGCCCTCGACGCCCTGCTCGTCGTCGCCTTCGTGGTCATCGGCCGGCGCAGCCACGCCGAGGGCCTCGACCTGCCCGGCCTCGCCGTCACCCTGTGGCCGTTCGCGGTCGGCCTCGTCGTGGGATGGCTGAGCGTGGTCGGCGTGCGCTGGCCCCTGCCGCGCCTCGCCTCCGGCGCGGTCGTCTGGGTGTCGACGGTCGTGCTCGGGGTCCTGCTCCGGGTCGCGAGCGGCCAGGGCGTCCAGCTGAGCTTCGTCGTCGTGACGATCGTCGTGCTCGGCGTCTTCCTGCTGGGGTGGCGCGGGGCGGCGGCCCTGGCCCGGCGGGGCGGGCGCACCCGGCGCTGACGACGGCGGCTGAGCAGGGCTCGAGGACCGCTCCGCGACTCCGCGGGGCCCGGCGGCCGGTCGGCCTGGTGGCCTGCCCTCGCTACTTGCGCTTGACGCTGTTGTCGCTGCTGGGCTCGTCGGTGAGCACCAGGCCCGACGAGCTGTTCGACGAGGCCGTCAGCTCGGTCAGCCAGTCACGGTTGATGGCGGGCACGCGGCCGCCGGAGTACTTGAAGTAGAGGGGGATGCCGGGGTCGAGCCAGATGCTGCTGCGCCCGTCGCCGACCTTCTGGGTGTCGCGCCACGAGAAGAAGAACGACTCGCGCCGTCGGAGCTTCGTGGCGATGACGATCTGGAGGTGCTCGAGCACGCGGTCATCGAACTCGACCTCGATGCCGGAGGTGCCGTAGATCAGCGATCCCATGGAAGTCCTGTTCAGCCGTGTCGTGGAGTCCACACCGAGGGACGAGGAGGCGGGGGTGCGGTCGTCCGCCAATCTACCGTGCCGGGCGGGCCGGGGCCGGAGCGCGACACGGGCCTGTGGGCGGTCGTCCAGCCCGCGCTGGCATGCTCGACGGAGCCGATCCGGCCCGTGGCGACCGCGGGCACCGAACCGACCCAGGGACCCATGACCTCCTCCGCCGTGCTCTCCCCGTCCGCCTCCTCCGCCCTCGCGGGCCCGTCGGGGGGCCTGTCGTCCACGGTCGTCGCGCAGGGCGCCACCTCGTCCGTCCAGGAGCTCGACGGGCTCGTCGGCGTCGCGGCGCGCGTCATCGACGCCCTCGGCGAGTGGGGCGTGGGGCTGTTGACCTTCGTCGAGACGGTCTTCCCGCCGATCCCGAGCGAGATCGTGCTGCCGCTCGCGGGGTTCCTCGCCGGGCAGGGCACCATGAACATCGTCCTGCTGATCGTCGTCAGCACGCTCGGCGCCTACGTCGGCGCGCTCGTCCTGTACTGGCTGGGCGCCGTGATCGGCCTCGAGCGCAGCATCACGCTGCTGTCGAAGCTCCCCCTCGTCGACCGCGACGACTTCCGGAAGGCGGCCGACTGGTTCCACCGGCACGGGCGGTCGGCGGTCTTCTTCGGTCGCCTCGTGCCCGGCGTCCGCAGCCTGATCTCGCTGCCGGCCGGCGCCGAGAAGATGCCGCTCGCGACGTTCACGCTCTTCACCGTCGTCGGCAGCGGGCTCTGGAACGCCCTCCTCATCCTGCTCGGGGCCGCCCTCGGCACCCAGTACGAGCTCATCGACCGCTACGCGAAGTACCTCGACTACGCGGTCTACGCGGCGATCGCCGGGGTGGTGCTCTGGCTCGTGCTGCGGGCCGTGCGCCGTCGTCGCGCCGCCGCCCGCGACTCCGCTCGGAGCTGATCCGCACCGCGCGCCCAGGCGCGGTCGGCCGGTCGTCCGTACTGTCGGAGACCCGTCGGGGCCCACGCCCCGACCCGACAGACAGGACGGCACCATGGGATTCCTCGACAGGCTGCTCGGACGAGACGACGAGGCCGCGGGCCAGCAGGCACCGGCACAGGCACAGGCACAGGCGCCGGGCGGGCGGGCACCGGCGCGGAGCGACGACGAGATCGCCGTCGAGCGCTACCGGTACCTGCTGCGGACGGCGCCGCCCGAGACGATCGAGCAGGTCCACGCCGAGGCCTTCGAGAAGCTGAGCCCCGAGCAGCGCCGGATGGTCTTCGACGAGCTCAGCCGTGAGGCCGGCCAGGGGGAGCAGCCCCGGGGCGACGACGCCGGGTCGCTCGCCCAGGCGGCCACGCGCTCGGAGCTGCGGAAGCCGGGCACCCTCGAGCGGACCCTGGGAGGCGGCGGCGCGGCCGGCGGCCCGGGCCAGCAGGCAGGCGGTCGCCCGGGCATGGGCATGGGCTCGATCATCGGCGGGTCGCTGCTCGGCACCGTCGCGGGCTACGTCGTGGGCTCGGCGCTCGTCGGCGCGTTCCTGCCCGACGCGAGCAGCGACGTCGCGGGCGGAGCGGGCGACGGCGGTGACGGCGACGGCGGTGACGGCGGCGACGGCGGGCAGGACACGGGCGACGGCGGCGCCGCGGGCGACGGCGGCGGCGACGCGGGCGACGGCGGCGGCGACTTCGGCGGTGGTGACTTCGGCGGTGGCGGCGGCGACTTCGGCGGTGGCGACTTCGGGGGCGGCGACCTGGGCGGCTTCGACATCTGACACCGCGCCTCCTGCGGTCCCTCCCCAGGGCGGCGCCCGCCCGGTCGTCCCCGTGACGTCCCCCGGGGCGGACGCCGCCCAGCGGGGTCGGACTACCGTCGACCCGGCACGGCCTGAGCCAGCGGGCCGCCGACGAGCCAGGAGAACCATGTCGAAGAGCACCCCCACGAAGCCCCGCGTCGCCGTCGTCACCGGAGGCTCGGCCGGGCTCGGCCGGGCCGTCGTGCGTGAGCTCGCCGAGCGCGGCTGGGACGTCGCCGTGCTCGCCCGCGGCCAGGACGGCCTCGACGGCGCCGTCGCCGACGTGGAGGCCGCCGGTCGTCGTGGCCTCGCCGTGCCGACCGACGTGGCCGACCGCGAGCAGGTCGAGGCCGCCGCGACCCGTGTCGAGCTGGAGCTCGGCGAGATCGACCTCTGGGTCAACGACGCCATGGTGGGCGTCTTCGGGGAGTTCCTCGAGACCGACCCGGCCGACTTCGAGCGCGCCACGGCCGTCAACTACTTCGGCTTCGTCAACGGCACGCGCGCCGCCCTCTCACGCATGGTGCCGCGCGACCGCGGCCACGTCATCCAGGTCGGCTCCGCGCTGGCCCACCGCGGCATCCCGCTGCAGGCGTCGTACTGCGGGGCCAAGCACGCGGTGCAGGGCTTCACCGAGTCGGTGACCACTGAGCTGATCCACAACGGGAGCGCCGTCGCGATCTCGACCGTCGACATGCCCGCGCTGAACACCATCCAGTTCAACTGGGTGCGCTCGCGCCTGCCGCACCACCCCAAGCCGGTGCCGCCGATCTACCAGCCCGAGGTGGGCGCGACCGCGATCGCTGACGTCGCCGACAAGCCGCGCCGTCGGACGTGGCTCGGCGAGCCCACGGTGATGACCGTGCTCGGCAACCGCTTCGTGGCGAACTTCCTCGACGTCTACCTCGCGAAGTCGGGCTACTCGGGCCAGCAGGCCCCCGAGAAGTCGGAGGCCATGCTGCCCGACAACCTCTACCAGCCCACCAGCGGCGACCACGGCGCCCACGGCATCTTCGACGACCAGGCCCGCAGCACCAGCCCCCAGGTCTGGTACACGCGCAACCGCGGCCTCAGCTACGCCCTGGCGGGCGCCGGGGCGGTCGGCGCGGGCGTCGCCGTCGTGCGTGCCCTGGTCGGAGGGCGCAAGGGCGCATGAGCCACGCGTTCGACGCCGTCGTCGTCGGCGCCGGGCCGAACGGCCTGGCGGCGGCGGTCGTGCTCGCCCGGGCCGGGCTGCGCGTGCAGCTGCTCGAGCGCGACGACACGATCGGCGGCGGCACCCGCACGAAGGAGCTGACCCTGCCGGGCTTCCGGCACGACGTCTGCTCGGCCGTGCACCCGATGGCGATGGCGTCGGGGTTCTTCCGGCGCTGGGGCCTCGAGCAGCGCGTCGAGATGATCGTGCCCGAGGTGTCGTACGGCCACCCGCTCGACGGCGGCCGCGCGGGGGTCGCGCACCGCGACCTCGAGCGCACCGTCGAGGGCCTCGGCCGTGACGGCGCGACCTGGCGCCGCATGTTCTCCCGCCTCGTCGAGATCGAGGCCGAGCTCTCGCAGTTCACGCTCTCGCCGATCCTCCAGCTGCCCCGCCACCCGCAGACGGTGGTCGAGTTCGGGCTGCGCATCCTCCACCAGGGCGGCCCCTGGTGGGACGCCGGGCTCCGCACGGAGGAGGCCCGGGCGCTGCTCGCGGGCGTGATGGCCCACGCCATCCGCCCCATGCCGAGCCTGTCGGCGGGCGCCGCGGGCCTCGCGCTCGCCGTCCACGGCCACGGCTACGGCTGGGCGGTGCCCCGGGGCGGCAGCCAGGTGATCGCCGACGCGCTCGCCGACGACCTGCGGGCCCACGGTGGTGTGATCGAGACGGGCGTCGACGTGACCAGCCTGCGACAGCTCGACGCGCGCGTGAAGCTGCTCGACGTGACCCCGCGCCAGCTGATCGCCATCGCGGGCGACGAGATGCCCGCCGGCTACCGACGTCGTCTCGAGCGGTTCCGGTACGGGGGAGGCGCCTCCAAGGTGGACTTCGCCCTCAGCGGGCCGGTGCCCTGGGCCGCGGAGGAGCTGCGGCGGACGCCCACCGTGCACCTCGGCGGCACGCGGGCCGACATCGCGCGGGCCGAGCACGACGTCGCGCGCGGGGTGCACCCGGCCGAGCCGTTCGTCCTGGCCGTGCAGCCGGGCGTCGTCGACGACAGCCGGGCCCCGGCCGGCCAGCACTCGCTGTGGACGTACGCGCACGTGCCGAACGGCAGCACCGTCGACATGACCGAGGCGATCACCCGTCAGATCGAGCGGTTCGCGCCCGGGTTCCGCGACCTGGTGCTCGCCAGCAGCGCCCGGTCGGCGGACGAGCTCGAGGCCTACGACCCGAACTACGTCGGCGGCGACATCGCCTCCGGCGCCCCGAGCCTCAAGCAGCTGATCGTCCGCCCCGTGCTCTCGACCGACCCGTGGCGGACGGCCGTGCCCGGCACCTACCTGGCGTCGTCGTCGGTGCCCCCGGGCCCGAGCGTTCACGGCATGGGGGGCGCGTACGCCGCGCAGAGCGCCCTGCGCCACGAGTTCGGCATCGACCACCTGCCCCGCCTGGGGCCCGACGGAGGGAGCGGCCGGTGAGCGTCGTGCACAGGTTCCTGGAGGCGTCGCCGCGGGACGTCTTCGACGTCCTCAGCGACGGCTGGCTCTTCCCGAGCTGGGTCGTCGGGGCGTCGCGCATCCGCGACGTCGAACGCGAGTGGCCCCGGGCCGGCGCGAAGATCCACCACTCGTTCGGCGTGTGGCCGCTCGTCATCGACGACTCGACGACGCTGCTCGAGTGGGACGCCCCGCGGCGGGCCGTCTTCCTCGCCCGCGGCTGGCCGGCGGGGGAGGCCCGCGTCGGCATCGACGTCGCGGACCGTGCCGGGGGCTGCTTCGTGACGATGACGGAGGAGGCCGTGAGCGGCCCGGGTGCGCTCGTGCCGGACGCCGTGCTCGACGTCCCGCTCACCTGGCGCAACCACGAGGCGCTGCGGCGCCTCGCCTGGCTGGCCGAGGGGCGCCTGCGCGACACGGTGCACCCGACCTGACCCGCGACTCCCGACGGCCGGCCCGGCCCGGCCCGGCTCTAGAGCGTTGCGACGTCGTCGGGGCCGGGTGCCCGCAGGGTCCGCAGGTCGGGGCCGTGCAGGGGCGCGGTCTCCCACCGGGCGCTGACGGTGCCGGTGCCGGAGTCGGCGACGAGGTGGAGGCGGTGGGGAGTCTCCACGAAGACCACGTCGACGAGCAGGCGGTCGCCGTGCTGCTCGGCCCAGGTGGCGAGGGACCCGGTGGTGCGCCACTCGCCGAGGCCCAGGGCGGCCTCGAGCCGGTGCTCGCCCTCGACCAGGGTGAGCGTCGGAGTGCCGTCGGTCGTGACCTCGATCGCGCTGAGGCTCGGCTGGTCGCGATCGGCGTCGGCGGCGGTCCAGGTGCCGGCCGTCACGGTGCCCTCGGACGCGCCGTCGAGCGGATCGCCGTGGCCGGTGGGGGCCGCGACGCCGGGCAGCGTCAGCGCGCCCAGCCGCTCGGCGAGGCGGGCGTCGTCGTCGGCGCTGCCGCCGGCCCCGAGGGACGGCAGCACGGTGGCCCAGACGAGGTCGAGCAGCGCCCTCGTGTCGGTGGTCTGGCTCGTGATCGCGACGACGAGGTCGTGCTCGGGCACGACCAGGCTGAACTGGCCGTAGGCGCCGTCGGCGCGGTAGCCGTGCGTCGAGACCCAGAACTGGAAGCCGTAGCCCTGCTGCCAGTCGGCCGAGCCCTCGTGCGCCGTCGAAGCGTGCGACCGCGAGGCCTCGGCGACCCAGGCCGGAGAGACGAGCTGCTCGTCGCCCCACCGGCCCTGCTGCAGGTGCAGCTGGCCGAGGGCGGCCACCGCGTCGGTGGTCGTGTGCAGGCCGCTGAAGCCCAGCTCAGCGCCGGTCGCGTCGCGCTGCCACGCCGCGACGTCGATGCCGAGCGGGTCGAGGAGGCGCGGGCGCAGGTAGTCGACCAGCGACGCTCCCGAGGCGCGGCGCACCACCTCGCCCAGCGTGTACGTGCAGGGCTGGTTGTACGCGAACACCGAGCCGGGCTCCGCCTCGGGCGGGATGAGCAGGAAGCCGCGGACGACGTTCGTCGGATCCGTCGCCTCGGCGCGGTCGAGCGTCTCCGTCAGGTGACCGCTGGCCATGGCGAGCAGGTGGCGGAGGCGCATCCGGCGCGTGCGCTCGTCGGTCACCTCGGCGTCGAGCTCGGGGAACCAGCTGACGACCGTGTCGTCGATCGTCAGCAGCCCCTCGTCGGCGGCGATGCCCACCGCCGTGGCCGTGAAGCTCTTGCTCACCGAGTACACGAGGTGCGGGCGCTCGGCCGAGTAGGGCGCCCACCAGCCCCGGGCGACGACGGCGCCGCGGTGCACGACGACGAGGCCGTGCGGCTCGACGCCGGGCGTCGCCTCCAGGCCGTCGACGAGGGCGAGCAGCCCCCGGGCGTCGACGCCCAGGTCGGAGGGGGAGCAGGTGGGCAGCGTGGTCGTCGTCGAGGTCACGGGCCGAGCCTACGACGCGCCTCCCGGCCTGGGCGTCCGTTGCCCCGCCGGCCGGCGGATCGCCCCCCCGCCCCGCCCCGCCCCGCCGCGCCCGCCGTGCCCAGCCGCTCTCTGTCGCAATTGCCGACCGTTCGCCTGCTCCGGGCGTCCTGGTACCTGACTTTCCGGTCATCAGGAGGCGCGTGGTCGGGTTCTGCAGCTCTGGTCAGCTGCCAGCGCTGCCAGCGGCCCGCCCCGGCCGGGCTCGTCCGTCGAGGGTGAGTTGCCGCTCGCTCCGGGTCGAGAGGGCTGCAGCGGTGGCGGCCACGACCACCCCCGCACAGACGAGGGCACGGGCCATCGTCGCGGGCCGGGCGGCCCGGAGTCGTCCTCCCCAGGGCGGGACCGTGTCCGCCCTGGGGCTGAGCAGCGCGCGGGCGTGCGACGTCGCGCGGCCCTGGCGCGGCCGGCCGGGGCCTGGGACACTGCCACCAGGCCCGCGAGGGCCCACCACCGACTCCGGCCGGTCGCCCGCCCGGGCCCCCGCCACCGAACCGAGGAGCACCCCCGATGAGCGACCAGGCTGCCGACGGCATCGAGATCGTCCGGACCTTCACCGCGCCTCCCGCCGCCGTGTTCTCGGCCTGGACGACCGCCGCCGACTTCGCACGGTGGTTCGGCGGCCCGGCCGTCGACGTGCCGCTCGACGCCCTCGACTACGAGGCCGTCGCGGGGCGGGCCTGGTCGGCGACGATGCTGCTGCCCGACGGGAACGCCCTCAGCTGGGCCGGCGAGTTCATCGAGGTCGTGCCCGACCAGCGCCTCGTCCTGACGCTCACCGACGACCCGGCCTCGCCCGCTCGCGCGACGATGGTGGTCGAGCTGGCCGCGGTCGACGGCGGCACCCGCATGCGCTTCACGCAGCAGACGCCGGGCTTCTCGCCCGAGCAGCGCGAGGCGACCGCCGCGGGCTGGACCGGCTTCTTCGACGAGCTCGCCGCCGGGCTGCCCGCGTCGTAGCCCAGGCTCGGTCGTCACCTGCCTCGCCGTCGCCCTACCTTGGGCGCATGAGCCGATCCGCAGAGCCCGCTGTGGCGAGACCGCGCCTCGTGTGGGCCGTCGTGCACTACTGGACCGCCACGGTGCACGACTACGAGGAGGTCGCCTTCCCCCGCCTCTTCGGCGTGTACTCGACGAGAGCGCGCGCCCGGGCGGCCGCTGACCGCGCCCGGGCCCAGCGGGGCTTCGACGGGCGGCTCGGCGACGTCGACGAGGCGGAGCCCCTCCGCGTCGAGCGGTGGCCGGTCGACGACCCTGCCTGGGTCGGGGGCTTCTTCTCGTACGACGCCGAGGGGCGCGAGGAGTGACGAGGGTCTGGTCGCTGACGCACCTCCGCCCGCGGGGGTCGCACACCGAGTGGCCGCTCGTCGACGTCAAGCAGATCGGCTTCTTCCGCTCGGAGGGCGAGGCCCGCAGAGCCGCCCGTCGCCTCCGCTTCGACCCTGGCTTCCGACGCTTCCTGGACCAGTTCCGCATCGAGGTCGTCGAGCTCGACGTCGACCGCTACGACGACGGCTTCGACCCCGACGCCGACCGGGAGCTCGTCCCGAGCGACTGAGGGCGACCGAGTGGTCGCGAACTGCTGCCCGGAGGGGGCGCGAGGCGCCGTTCGTGACCACTCGGGCGACGGCGGGGCCGAGCGCGGGAGGCGCGGTGCCAGCCTGAGCGCCCGCCCGGCTCCGTGTCGGGGGCCAGGTATATCGTTCGGGCATCGCTCGACCCTCGACTGGAGATCATCATGAGCACCTCGCGCACACCCGGTTCGTTCCCCGTCGACATCGACGGCATGTGGCAGGCCATGGACCAGCTCCGGTCGACCTTCGACCGCCGCGACGGCGCCCGCGCCCCGCGGGGCGAGCTCCGCGCGGCCATCCTCGCGCTGCTCGCCGAGCGGCCGATGCACGGCTACCAGGTCATCCACGAGATCGAGGAGCGCAGCGGCGGCGACTGGAAACCCAGCGCGGGCTCCGTCTACCCGACCCTCCAGCTGCTCGCCGACGAGGGCCTCGTCGTCGCGGAGGAGACCGACGGTCGCAAGGTCCACTCGCTGACCGACACCGGCCGCGCCGCCGCGGGCGTCGACCCCTCCGACCCGTGGTCGGCCCCGCGCTCGTCCGGCGACCGCCGCACCGCCCTGCCCAAGGCCGGGATCGAGCTCGCCCGAGCCACGGCGCAGGTGGGCCGCACCGGCACCGCCGCGCAGATCGACGAGGCGGTGGCGGCCCTCGACGAGGCCCGTCGCCGCATCTACTCGATCCTCGCTCGAGACTGACGCGGGTGGCACCGACCGCCCCCGTCCCGACCCCCACAGCCTCAGCCCGAGCCGGTGAGCCGGGCGACGTCCTGCGCGACCGCGCGGGGCGGGCCCGGTACCGCCGCATCCTCCGGTTCGCCTCTCGTCACCTCGCGGTGAGCTGGTGGTTCGAGCTCGTGCTGCCGCGGTTCGGCCTGCGCTGGGTCGCCGAGCGCACCCGCGCCCGACGCATGCAGCGCTTCGCGAGGGGCTTCCACGCGCTCGCGCTCGACCTGGGCGGCCTGATGATCAAGGTCGGGCAGTACCTCTCGTCGCGACTGGACGTCCTCCCGCCCGAGATCACGAGGGAGCTCGAGGGCCTGCAAGACGAGGTGACGCCCGTGCCCTTCCCCGAGATCCGTGCGCTCGCCGAGGCCGAGCTGGGCATGCCCCTCGACCGCGTCTTCGCGAGCGTCTCTCCCGAGCCGATCGCCGCCGCCTCGCTCGGGCAGGCCCACCGCGCCGTGCTCGGGCCGGCCGACTCCGCCGACACCGGCCTCGTCGACGTGGTGCTCAAGGTGCAGCGGCCCGGCATCGACCGGATCGTCGACGTCGACCTCGCCGCCCTGCGCAGGGTCGGCGGCTGGCTGAGCCACGTCCGCCTGGTCTCCGACCGCGTCGACGCCCCGGCCCTCGTCGAGGAGTTCGCGCGCACCAGCCTGGAGGAGATCGACTACCTCCACGAGGCGGCGGCCTCGGCGCGCTTCGCCGCCGACTTCGCCGACGACGACCGCGTCGGCGTGCCCGACGTGGTGTGGGAGCGCAGCACCCGCAAGGTGCTCGTGCTCGAGGACGTCTCGGCCATCAAGATCACCGACGTCGACGGGCTGCGCGCCGCCGGCATCGACCCGGTCGAGGTCGCCCCGGTCTTCGCCGCCGTCATGTTCGACCAGCTCTTCACGAACGGCTTCTTCCACGCCGACCCGCACCCCGGCAACATCTTCGTGACCCCGGTGGCCCCGGCCGCGGGCGAGCGCCCGTGGCGCCTGACCTTCATCGACTTCGGGATGATGGGGGAGGTGCCCACGGGCACCCGGAACGGCCTGCGGAGCCTGCTGATCGCAGCCGCCTCCCGCGACGGCAGCGGCATGGTGAACGCCATGCGCGACCTCGGGGTGCTCTTGCCCACCGCCGACACCCGCGAGCTGGAGCGGGCCGTGTCAGCGACCTTCGCCCGCTTCGGCGGCATGGGCTTCGCCGAGCTGCGCGAGGTCGACCCGCGCGAGTACCGCGAGTTCGCCGGCCAGTTCGGCGACCTGATCCGGGCCCTGCCGTTCCAGCTGCCCGAGGACTTCCTGCTGGTGCTCCGCGCGGTCACCCTCACCTCCGGCGTCTCCAGCGCCCTCGACCCGGTCTTCAACCTCTGGGACTCCGTCGAGCCCTACGCGGCACAGCTCGTGCGCGACGAGCGCGGGAACGCCGTGCAGGACGTCGCACGTCGGGCGCTCGCCGCGGCCGACGTCACCGTGCGCCTGCCCGGTCGGCTCGACCACCTCGTGACCCGGCTCGAGGACGGCACGCTCGAGGTCGGCAGCCCGCGCATCGAACGCCAGCTCGGCCGGATCGAGCGGACGGCCCGCCGGGTGCTCGCGGCCGTGCTCTTCGCGGGCCTGCTCATCGCCGGTGCCGTGCTGCGCACCGGCGACGACGGCCTCGGAACGGTGCTCATGGCCGCGTCGGCGGTGCCGCTGCTCTACGCCCTGCTCGCGGGCCGGCTGCCCGGGTAGCGCCGGGCTGCCCGGGCAGGGCCAGGCTGCCCGGCTAGCGGTCGGCGAGCTGGTCGCGGACCTTGCGGCGCAGCGTCTTGCCGATCAGCGACTTGGGCAGCTCGTCGACCACGACGATGCGGCGGGGCACCTTGTACGGCGTCAGGTGCGACCGCGCGAAGGTGCGGAGCGCCTGCACGTCGACGGTCGCGCCCGGCTCGACGACGATCGCCGCGGCGACCTGCTCGCCGCCGGGGCTCGGCAGCCCGACGACGGCGGCCTCGGTGACGCCGTCGAAGCGCACCAGCACCTCCTCGACCTCGGAGGGGCTGACGTTGAACCCGCCGGTGATGATGAGCTCCTTGATGCGGTCGACGATGCGCACGAACCCGTCAGGGTCGATCGTGACGATGTCGCCCGTGCGGAACCAGTCGCCGTCGACGAAGACCTCGTTCGACTCCTGCGGCTTGCGGTAGTAGCCGCTGAAGACCTGGGGGCCGCGCACGATCAGCTCGCCGCTCTCGCCGGCGGGCACGTCGACGGTCGGGTTCTCCGGGTCGACGACGCGCACCTCGGTGCCGGGCAGCGGCAGGCCGACCGTGCCGGCGCGGCGGGTGGGCCCGACCGGGTTGGCCATGAGCACGGGCGAGCACTCCGACAGGCCGTAGCCCTCGACGAGCCAACCGCCGCTCTCGGCCTCCCACGGCTCGACGACCTCGGCCGAGAGGGGCATCGCGCCCGAGATCGCGACCTCGACGCCCTGCAGCGAGACGCCGGCGTCGTCGGCGGCCTTCCGGAGGCGCGTGTAGATGGGCGGGACGGCCGGCAGGAAGGTCGGCGGCCGCTTCTTCATGACCTTGAGCACGAGGGCAGGGTCGAAGGCCGGGAAGAGCACGAGGCGGGCGCCCATGCTCATCGCGAAGGTGAGGCAGAGCGTGAGGCCGTACGCGTGGAACATGGGCAGCACCGCGTAGACGGTGCAGCGGCCACGCTCGATCGTCGGCACCCAGGCGCGCGACTGTGCGGCGTTGGCGAGCAGGTTGCGGTGGGTCAGCTGGGCGCCCTTCGGGGTGCCCGTGGTTCCGCTCGTGTACTGGATGACCGCCAGGTCGTCCGTCGCGGGCGCCGGGTGCTTCGCCTTGATGCGCGACGAGCCCACGATCTTCTCCCACGGCGTCGTGCCCCGGACGCTCGTGGTGAGCTTGGCGCGCGACTCCCGGGCCTTCGAGATCGGCAGGCGGAGGGCCGCCCGGGTGGCGAGGGGCATGCCGCGGGTCACGTCGACCGACACGATCGCCTCGGGGGCGACGTCGGCGGGGAAGTCCTGGAGGGTCTCGACCACCTTGTCCCACGCGACGACGACCTTGGCGCCGTGGTCCTCGAACTGGTGGCGCAGCTCGCGCGGCGTGTAGAGCGGGTTGTGCTCGACGACGATGGCCCCGAGCCGCAGCACCGCGTAGAACGCCACGACGTGCTGGGGGCTGTTGGGCATCACGAGGGCGACGGTGTCGCCGTGGCGGACGCCCAGGCCGCGGAGGCCCTCGGCGGCGCGGCTGATCTGCTCGACGAGCTCGGAGTACGTCGTCGTCGCCCCGAAGAACTCGAGGGCCACCGACCGCGGGTAGCTCTTCGCCGAGCCCTCCACCAGGTCGAGGAGCGAGCCCGAGACGGGCTCGATGTCGTGGGGGACGCCGGGAGCGTAGGAGGTCAGCCAGGGACGCGGGGTCTCGATGGTCACCCGGCCACTCTACGGCGTTGGATGATCGGGGCCGCCCCCACCCGAGGCGGTCACCACGACGAGAGGAACACCGTGAGCAAGGTCTGGTTCATCACCGGGGCGTCGAAGGGCTTCGGCCGCGAGTGGGCGGAGGCCGCGCTGGAGCGCGGCGACCGCGTCGCGGGCACCGCCCGCCGGCTCGAGACCGTCGACGCGCTCGTGCAGCAGTACCCCGACGCCTTCCTGCCGATCGAGCTCGACGTCACCGACCGCGAGGCCGACGTCGCCGCCGTGCAGCGCGCCGCCGAGCACTTCGGCCGGCTCGACGTCGTCGTCAACAACGCCGGCTACGGCCACTTCGGCATGGTCGAGGAGCTCACCGAGGAGGAGGCCAGGGCCCAGCTCGAGACGAACTTCTTCGGCGCGCTGTGGGTCACGCAGGCCGCGCTGCCGATCCTACGAGCCCAGGGCAGCGGCCACGTCGTGCAGGTCTCCAGCATCGGAGGCGTCAGCGCCTTCCCGACCGTCGGCATCTACCACGCGTCGAAGTGGGCGCTCGAGGGCATGAGCCAGGCGCTCTCGCAGGAGGTCGCCGGCTTCGGCGTGCACGTCACGCTCGTGGAGCCCGGCGGCTTCTCGACCGACTGGTCGGGCCCGTCGGCCTCCCGCAGCGACGAGCTCGAGGCCTACGCCGAGGTGCGCGAGGCCGCGTCGGGGCGCCCCTCGGCGGCCGACCCGGGCGACCCGCACGCCACGCGCGGCGCCATCCTCAAGGTCGTCGACGCCGAGCAGCCGCCCCTCCGCGTCTTCTTCGGCAAGGCTCCCCTCGGCATCGCGGAGGCCGACTACGAGCAGCGCCTCGCGACCTGGCGTGAGTGGCAGCCCGTCGCGGAGGAGGCGCACGGGAACTGAGTCGGCCGCCCCTGCTGCACCGCGCCTCCTCGCGGGCTCCCGCACGACCGCGGAGGGCCCCCGTCGAGGAGTCGCGGTGCCGGCCAGGCGGTTCGACGTCGAGACAGAAGGCGCCCGCGTGGCCCCCGCGCCCAGACGGGCGGCGCATGATCGGTGCATGCCCGCCCTCACCGAGCCGCTCCGCGCCCGCCTGCAGTACACCTTCAACGGCCAGTACACGGGCACGCCCGAGTGGGTCACCGACCTCGAGAAGGGCGACGACGAGGGGTTCTTCCTGCCGGGGTCGGCCGTCTGGGCGGTCCACGGCTCGATGTCGACCATCGCCGCGGGCGTCCGCGCGCTGCTCGTGCAGGCCCTCCACCCGGGTGCCCTCGCGGGGGTGCACGACCACTCGCGGTTCCGCGACGACCCGCTCGGGCGCCTGGCCGGCACGATCCGCTGGATCTACACCGTGTCGTACGGCAGCCGCGAGGCGGCGACGCGAGCGTCGGGCTGGGTCACGCGGCTGCACACGAAGGTCGTCGGGCAGTACGACGACCGCCACGGCGTGAGCCACGACTACGCGGCCAACGACCCTGAGCTGCTCAGCTGGGTGCACATGGCCTTCGCCGACTCCTTCCTCGCGGCGTTCCAGCAGTGGGGGCACGGCGAGGTGCCGGGCGGCCCGGACGCCTACGTGCGCGAGTGGGCCACGGCCGGTGAGCTCATGGGAGTCGTCGACCCGCCCCGCACCGTGGCCGAGATGCAGCACCAGCTGATGGAGTTCGACCGCCGTGGCGTGCTCGAGCGGACGGCTCGGACCGACGAGGTGGTCCGGTTCATCCGGCGACCGCCGCTCTTCCCCGTGCTGCGGCTCGGCTACCCCGTGCTCTTCAACGGAGCCGTGGGCACCCTGCAGCCGAGGTTCCGCGAGCTGCTCGACCTGCAGCCTCCCCACCTGGGCCCGGTCGCGTTGCCGACCGCCGGCCCGGCGCAGGCGATGCTCGGGGCGATCGGCGGCGTGCTCGGCGCACGCCCCGTGGCGGAGGAGCACGCGCTGGCGCGTCTCGAGCGCCTCGGCTGGACCGCCGCCTGAGCGGTGCCGTGCGGCGCGGTGCGGCGCGGTGCGCGGTGCCGTGCGGCCGCCTCGACCGGTGCGCAGCTGACGGGCGGCTCAGCCCTGGCAGGATGACGCCATGAGCGAGACGGCAGGCCCGCAGGCCGCACAGGCCCCCGGGGCCGACACCGCGCCTCCCGGTCGACCCTCCTCGTCGTGGCGCTGGCTGCGCGACCTCGTCGTCGTGGTGCTGGTGGCGCTGCTCGTGTCGTGGGGCGTCCGCACCTTCCTGGTGCGGTCGTTCTACATCCCGTCGGCGTCGATGGAGGACACGCTGATGATCGACGACCGGGTGATCGTCAACGAGCTCGTGCCCGACCTCGTGGGCCTCGACCGCGGCGACGTCGTCGTCTTCCACGACCCGGGCGGTTGGCTGCCCGGCGGGGCGGTCGGGGGCGACGACGAGCTGATCAAGCGCGTGGTCGGGCTGCCGGGCGACACGGTGTCGTGCTGCGACGCGGAGGGGCGGATGCTCGTGAACGGCGAGCCGGTCGACGAGCCGTACCTGGCCGACCCCGACGGGCCCGCGTCGACCATCCCGTTCGACGTGACCGTGCCGGAGGGCGCGATCTGGGTGATGGGCGACAACCGCGCGCACTCCGCCGACTCCCGGCTGCACCAGAGCGGGCCCTACGACGGGTTCGTGCCGCTCGACCACGTCGTCGGGCGGGCGTTCGTGATCGTCTGGCCGGTCTCCCGCTGGGGCGGCCTCTAGGCGAGGCCCGCCTCAGCGCCGGGCGATGAGGGAGTCGCGGACCTCGCGACGGAGCACCTTGCCGATCAACGAGCGCGGGAGCTCGTCGACCACGACGACGCGCCGGGGCACCTTGTACGCGGCGAGCTGCTCCCGCGCGTGCTCCCGGACGGCCTCGGGGTCGACGGTCGCGCCCGGGCTCGCCACGACGGCCGCGACGACGTCCTCGCCGCCGCCCGCGCGGGGGATGCCCACGACCGCGACCTCGGCCACGCCCGCGGCGCCGCGCACGGCCTCCTCGACCTCCGAGGGGGCGACGTTGAACCCTCCCGTGACGATGAGCTCCTTGATGCGGTCGACGATCGTGACGTACCCGTCGGCGCTCATGCTGACGATGTCGCCCGTGCGGAACCAGCCGCCGGGCAGGAAGGCCTCGGCGGTCTCGTCGGGGCGGTTCCAGTACCCCTGGAACACCTGGGGGCCCCGGAGGATCAGCTCACCGGCCGCGCCCGGCGTCACCGGGCGCTCGGGGTCGGGGGCGTCACGGTCGACGACCCGCGCCTCCGTCGACGGGAACGGCACGCCGACCGTGCCCGGGCGTCGCGTCGGGCCCATCGGGTTGCCGAGCGCGACGGGCGACGTCTCGGTCAGCCCGAAGCCCTCGACGAGCATGCCCCCCGTGACGCCCTCCCACGCGGTGACGGTCGACAGGGGCAGGTTCATCGCCCCCGAGATCGCGAAGCGGGCGCTGGTCAGGTCGACGCCGCGCTCCGCGGCCGCCTCGGCCAGGCGCTGGTAGATGGGCGGCACGGCCGGCAGGAAGGTCGGCGGGTGCTTCGCGGCGGCCTTGAGCACGAGGTCGACGTCGAACTTCGGGAACAGCACGAGGCGGGCGCCGATGCTCATCGCGAAGGTGAGGCAGAGCGTGAGGCCGTAGGCGTGGAAGAAGGGCAGCACGCCGTAGACGGTCTCTTCGCCCTCGCGGACGCCCTGCACCCAGGCGCGGCCCTGCACGGCGTTGCTGTGCAGGTTGCGGTGCGTCAGCACGGCGCCCTTCGGCGAGCCGGTGGTGCCGCTCGTGTACTGCAGCAGGGCGACGTCGTCGAGGGCGGGGCGCGGGTGCCTTCGGCGCAGCGGGCGCGACGAGACGAGCTCGGGCCAGCTGAGGTCGCCGCGGGTGCGGGAGGTGAGCGCCTCGCGCGACTTGCGGGCCGCCGGCACCGGCAGGGTCAGGGCCAGCCGGGTCGCCAGCGGCATCGCCCGCGTGACGTCGACCGAGACGACCGAGCGGAAGCCGATGTCGCTCGGCAGCGCCCGGAGGCGGTCGACCAGCTTGTCCCACGCGATCGCCACGGTCGCGCCGTGGTCCTCGAAGAGGTGCCGCAGCTCGCGGTCGGTGTAGAGCGGGTTGTGCTCGACGACGACGGCGCCGAGGCGCAGCACGGCGTAGAACGCGACGACGTGCTGGGGGCAGTTGGGCAGCAGGAGCGCGACCCGGTCGCCGGCCCCGACCCCGAGCTTGCGGAGGCCCTCGGCAGCCCGGGCGATCTCGTCGCCGAGGTCGCGGTAGCTCGTCTCCCGCCCGAAGAACTCGAGGGCCGTGCGGCCGCGGTGCGCGGCGACAGCGTCGTCGATGAGGTCGACGAGGGTGCCGGTGACGGGCTCGATGTCGGCGGGGACGCCCGGGGCGTAGCTGTGCAGCCAGGGGCGGTCGGGCACGGTGTCGGAGCTCATGCGGCCATCGAACCAGCCCGGGGGCGGGGGAAGCTGCGTGGTCGCCGAGGGCAGACCGGGCCTGCCCCCTCGGTCAGCGGGCGTCGCGCCCCGTCAGCGCCAGCAGCCGCACGTGCAGCGGGGCGTCGTCGTCGACGGGCACGGGGCTCGCGAACAGCCCGGAGGCCTCGAGGGCGTCGGCCTGCGGCTCGAAGACCGTCCACACGGCCGCGACCAGCTCGTCGTCGAGGCTCTCGTCGGCGCCGATCGCCCGGGCGAGGTCCCAGGTGTGGATGGTGACGTCGGCGACCTGCTCGGCGAGGTACTCCCGGGCCGGCACGACGTCGGCGCTCAGCCGGACGGGCGCCTCCGGGTCGGCCTCGGCCCAGGCGAGAGTCGCGGCGGACGACCAGCGGTGCCACGCGGTGACGAGGTCGTCGCCGAGCGGCTCGATCGAGCGCTCGGAGGCCGACGGGTCGCCGCCGTCGAGCAGCAGCGGCACCCACTGCTGCTCGCGGGTCACGTGCCGGACGAGGTCACGGACGCGCCACTCGGTGTCGGGCGTGGGGGCGTCCCAGTCGGCCACCGCCTCCACCCGTCGGGCGAACTCGTCGTGTGCGCGCTGCTGCAGGGTGATCCAGTCGACGGTCATGGGGCGTCCTCTCGAGGCAGGGGCGTCACGACCACCGACGGCGCCGGCGGCGGAGCGGTGTCGCGGTCTGCTGAGGCCCAACCGCCGGAGGCGCGGCGGGCTTCCCGAGGTCGGCCCTCAGCGGAACAGTCGCCACGGTAGCGCCTCACCGGCTAGGGTCGCTCGCATGACGACCCTGCTCGAGCTCCTGGCGCGCGTGCTCGCGCCGCTCGAGCACGTGGCGCAGGCGCTCGCCGCCCAGGGCGGCGGCCCGGCCTCCGCCGCGGTCGTCGTCTCGCTGCTCGGCGCCGCCACGGTGCTCGTGGCGACCGGGCTGGGCCGGGCCCTGCTGGCGCTGTGCGGCCTCACGCCCGCACCCGCCCGACGGGTGCTGAGCGAGGGGGCCGACGTGCGCCTCCTCGTGTTCCAGCGCGACCCCGACGCGGACGGTCACGTGCGGGCCCGCGCTCCGGGCCGGGCGCTCCCGGCCGCCTGACGCGACGCTCACCCGCGACCCGTCGCGGCGGCCAGACGACGTCACCCGTCTCTCTGACCGAGGAGCCCCTCCGTGGACCTGTCCGCCTTCCCGCCCGTCGCCGTCGTCCTCGACGGCCTCCACTCGTTCGTCGCCCTGCTCGCCGCCCTGGTCGAGCCCGCCGTGGGCGACCTCTCGTCGGCGCTCGCCGTCGTCCTGCTCACCGTCGTCGTCCGGCTCGTGCTGGTGCCCGTCGGGGTCTCGCAGGTGCGCGCCGAGATCGGCCGCCGCCGTCTCGCGCCCCGCGTCGCCGAGCTGACCCGCCGCGTCACCGACCCCCAGGAGCGCAGCCGCCGCCTCATGGAGCTGTACTCGTCGGAGAAGGTCTCGCCGCTCGCGGGCTGCCTCCCGACCCTCGCCCAGGCCCCGGTGCTGATGGCCGTCTACTCGCTCTTCGCCCACCCGACGATCGCCGGCCACGCGAACGAGCTGCTGGGCCACACCCTGGGCGGGGCCGTGCTGGGGGCGAACCTGCCCGTGGCCCTCGGCGCGGGCCTGGCGACGGTGTGGCCGTACCTCGTGCTGCTCGCCGTGCTCGCGGTCGTCGTCGAGCTGACCCGGCGCGCCTCGCTGCGCGCGGCGGGACCGGCTGCGGCCGGGGCACCGGTGCCCGGTGCCCCGGGCAGCGCCGGCCCCGCCACCGTGCCGGGCATGACGGGCATGCTGCGGGTGCTGCCGTTCGTCAGCGTCGTCTTCGCGGCGTTCGCCCCGCTGGCCGCCGCGCTCTACCTCGTGACCAGCGCCTCCTGGACCCTGCTCGAACGGGCGGTGCTCCGGCGGCTGCTGGCCCCGGGTGCCGGTGGGCGGGCCGTCACCGCCTGAGGCCGCGGCGGCCCGCCGTCACGACTGGCGCACCTCGACCTCACGGCGCGTGCCCCAGCCGACGTTCGCGAAGGTGGCCATCGCGTACCAGCGCAGCACTCGGAACACGGTGAGGCTCCAGACGCCGGCCAGGGGCGCAGTGCAGAGCGTGCGCAGCGTCTGCGCCCGCGTGCGGTCGCTGCGCGCGATGGTCGCGTAGCGGAGCGTGGTCAGCGTGTAGAGCGAGACGGCGCCGACGGCGGCCGACACGGCCGCCGTCGGCGTCGACAGGCCGCCGGAGAGCACCACGACGAAGAAGGTCGCCGTCACCGTCGTGTACATCAGCCACTTCGCCAGGTGCAGCCAGTACGCCGCCCGGTGCATCGGCAGGTGGCGCAGGCGCCAGCCGGAGCGGATGAACGAGCCGCGCATCCAGCGCAGCTGCTGCCGGAGGTGGTGGCTGAGCCGGTCGGGCATCAACGTGAACGCGACGCAGTTCGCCTGCTGCACCGCGGCGCCCCGCCGGAGCGCGAAGAGCGTGAGCATGCTGTCGTCGGAGAAGTGGACGGGGCGGCCGAGGACGGTCTCGCCGAGGTAGGTGGCGACGTTCTCGCGGAGCACGTCGGCGCGGTAGAGGGCGCAGCCGCCGGAGTTGACCATGACGGAGTCGAGGCGCGAGAAGGCGGCGCGCTCGAAGAGGTGCAGCGAGACGCAGAAGACGTCGACCACGCGCGTGAGGAGGTTCGCCGCCACGTTCGTCGTGAGTATGACGGCGGCGACCGACTGCACCTGCGGGTCGTCGAAGGCGACGAGCCCGTTCTCGAGGGCCCGCCCGTCGAGGATGCTGTCGCTGTCGACGGTCACGTACACGTCGGCACGGGGCTCGGCCTCGACCCCGGTCACCTGCGCACGGCGTTTGCCGCCGTTCGGCTGCCGGAGCCAGGTCGCTCGGACCCCGGCCGCCGACGCGGCGCCGCGGAACCACGCCTCGACCTCGTCGTAGCCGCCGGTCGTCGAGCCGTCGTCGACGACGACCACGCCGTCGGGGCGACGGGTCTGGGCGAGGAAGCCGCGGAGGCAGGCCCGGAGGGCCGCAGGGTCCTCGTTGTAGCAGGGCACGAGGGCGACGACGTCGAGGTCGCCCGGGCGACGGGCGACGCTGTCGGGCTCGCCGGGGGCCGACGTCTCGGCCGACGCTCGGTCGGCGCCCCGCGGGCGGTCGAGCAGGCCCAGGACGATCTGCGCCCCGACCACGACCACGAGCAGGAGGAAGACGACGGCGGGGGCCGTGTCGAGGCCCGTCCAGACCTGGACGCCCAGGCTGGCCGTGATCAGGACCGTCAGGGCGACGGCGGTGCGGCGGGGGTACCTCGACCACGAGACGACGTGGGGGAGCGGGGGCTCCGACGACTCCCCGGCGTCGACGGGCCCCGTCGACGCGCCCGGCCTCATCGACGCACCCGTCGGTGGCGACGGCGTCGGGGGAGGCGGAGCAGGACGGCGGCCCCGACCACGATCAGGGGGGCGGCCGCGATGGGCGCCCACGAGGGGAGGTCGATCAGGTGGGTCATGGGGGGTCCTCACGGGAGAGCGGATGCGACGGCCAACATACTACGTACCGGTGACCGGTCGGGCCCCGCCTCCGCCGCCGCTGCGCCCGTGCGCCGGCCTCGCGTCTCGCCGCACGACGGAGGGCCCGCCCCTGCCTGAGCAGGTGCGGGCCCTCCGGGTGGAGCGCGGTGACTACGCCGAGAGCACGAACTGGATCTCGAGCGTCACGGTGACGTCGTTGCCGAGCGTGAAGCCGCCGGCCTCGAGCGCCGCGTTCCAGCTGACGCCGAACTCGGTGCGGTCGATCTTCGTCGTGGCGGAGAAGCCGAGCTTGGTCTGGCCGTAGCCGTCGACGACGAGGCCGCCGAACTCGCTCTTCAGGGTGACGGGCTTGGTGACGCCGCGGAGGGTCAGGTCGCCGTGCACGAGGAAGGCGTCGTCGCCCTTCTCCTCGATGCTCGTCGAGGTGAACGTCATCTGCGGGTGCTCCTCGGCGAGGAAGAAGTCGCCGGTCTGCAGGTGGCCGTCGCGGTCCTTCTGGTTCGTGTTGATCGAGGCCACGTCGATCGAGGCCGTGACCTTGCTCGCGGTGTGGTCGTCGTCGGTGACCAGGCTCGCGTCGAAGCGCTCGAACGAGCCCTTGACCTTGCTGATCGCGAGGTGGCGGACGCTGAACGAGACCTCGCTGTGGGTGGGGTCGAGGGTCCAGGTGCCGGCGGGGATCTTCTCTGCGGTGATGGCCATGGTGTTCTCCTTGAGGTGGTGACGTGTGAGGTGGTCGTGGATCGGTGACGTGTCACCGAAGGTGGTACGAGTATATGCAAGAGCATCGACAGGTCGAGCATTCCCGATCCGCGTGGCTGATCGGTGAACAGCGTCGATGCAGGTGCTGAGACCCGGTCGGCCGTCGCCGGGGCGGCGGCCGACCGGGAGATCGGGCCGAGGGTCAGGCGGGGCGCTCGGCGGGGGAGACCGTCTTCGCCGGGTCGGTCTCGGCGAGGTGGCCCACGGCCGCGTCGATCGCGGTCATGGCCTCGACCGGCAGGCGGACGCCCGCGGCGGCGGCGTTGTCGGCCACCTGCTCGGGGCGGGAGGCCCCGATGATCGCCGAGGCGACGTTGTCGTTCTGCAGCACCCACGCGACGGCGAGCTGGGCCATCGTGAGGCCGAGGTCGTCGGCGACGGGCTTCAGGGCAGCGACGCCGGTGAGCACCTCGTCGGTCATGAAGCGCTTGATGGTGTCGGCGCCGCCCTTGGCGTCGGTCGCCCGGCTGCCCGCGGGCAGCTCGGCGCCCGGCGCGTACTTGCCGCTCAGGACGCCCTGCGCGACCGGCGACCAGACGATCTGGCTGACGCCGTGCTGCACGCTGGCGGGCACGACCTCCTGCTCGATGACGCGCCACAGCATCGAGTACTGGGGCTGGTTCGAGATCAGCTGCACGCCGAGCTGCTGGGCGAGCTCGTGGCCGGCGCGGATCTGCTCGGCCGTCCACTCGCTCACGCCGATGTAGAGCGCCTTGCCCTGCCGCACCACGTCGGCGAAGGCCTGCATGGTCTCCTCCAGGGGGGTCGCGCTGTCGTAGCGGTGCGCCTGGTAGAGGTCGACGTAGTCGGTGCCCAGGCGGCGGAGCGACCCGTCGATCGACTCGAGCACGTGCTTGCGGCTCAGCCCGACGTCGTTGTGGCCGCGCGGGCCGGTGGGCCAGTAGACCTTCGTGAAGATCTCGAGGCTCTCGCGCCTCTCGCCGGCCAGGGCGTCGCCGAGCACCTGCTCCGCCGCGGTGTTCGCGTAGGCGTCGGCGGTGTCGAACGTCGTGATGCCCGCGTCGAGGGCGGCGCGGACGCACTGCGTCGCGACGTCGTTCTCGACCTGCGAGGCGTGGGTGAGCCAGTTGCCGTAGGTGATCTCGGAGATCTTGAGGCCGCTGCGGCCGAGGTGTCGGAATTCCATGTCGTCACCGTACGCGTCACCCGTCGCTCCGTGAAGGCGGCGTGTCGACGCCCGGCCCCCGGCCCCCGGCCGGGGGTCGTGTGAACGCCGTGTGTCGGGCACCTGGCAGTTCGCCGGGATCCCGTACCCCGCACCCAACCCCCCGACCGGGGGCCGCCGAACCCGACCTGACCCACCCGACCGCTCGACCCGACCCGAGCGCGCCCGACCCGGTCCCCGACGACGTGGACGCGACTCCCCCCGACCCTGACACCCGACAGGAGACCGACCCGTGCCGTCCCCCCTGACCCACCTCGCGACCTCCGTCCTCGCCGCCGGCGAGCCGGAACCGCTGCTGACGCCTCAGGCGCCCGCCGACCCCTCGCAGGTGCTGCCCAACCGCGGCAGCACCTCCGGGCTCGGCGACGGCGTACCCGGCTTCTCGCTGCCCGACTGGAGCCCGCTCGAGTGGATCGGCTACTCGGGCCTCGTCCTGGTGACCGTCCTCCTCACCGCGGTCGCCGTCTCGACGCTGTGGTGGATGCTCCACGCCTGGCGCTCCAAGGACACCCTCGAGGGCAGCCGCTTCAGCGACTCGCCGCTCGACGCGGCGCACTCGTTCACGCTCCTCGTCCCGGGGCGCCACGAGGAGGAGGTGATGGGCCAGACGCTCGACCGCCTCGCCCAGCAGGACCACCCCGACTTCGAGATCATCGCCATCGTCGGCCACGACGACCCCGGCACCGAGCGCGTCGCCCGGGAGGCCGCCGCCCGGCACCCCGAGCTCATCCGCGTCATCGTCGACTCGAGCGTTCCGAAGAACAAGCCGAAGGCGCTCAACCTCGCGCTGCAGACCTCGCGGGGCGAGATCGTCGGGGTCTTCGACGCCGAGGACGACGTGCACCCGCGCCTGCTGACCCTCGTCGACTCGCGCTTCACCGAGACCGACGCCGACGTCGTCCAGGGCGGCGTGCAGCTGATGAACTTCCAGTCCAGCTGGTGGAGCCTCCGCAACGTGCTCGAGTACTACTTCTGGTTCCGCTCGCGGCTGCACTTCCACGCCAAGGAGAAGTTCATCCCGCTCGGCGGCAACACGGTCTTCGTCCGCAAGGAGTGGCTCGACTGGTCGGAGGGCTGGGACGCCTCCTGCCTCGCCGAGGACTGCGAGCTCGGCGTGCGCCTGTCGAGCGCGGGGGCCAAGGTCGTCGTGGCCTACAGCCCCGAGGTCGTCACCCGTGAGGAGACGCCCGGCACCTTCGTCTCGCTGCTCAAGCAGCGGACCCGCTGGAACCAGGGCTTCATGCAGGTCTACGGCAAGGGGGAGTGGCGCCAGCTGCCGACCCTGCGTCAGCGCCTGATGGCCCGCTACCTGCTCACCATGCCGTTCATCCAGGCGGCCACCGGCCTGCTCATCCCGATCAGCGTCGTGCTCATCCTCACCGTCAAGGTGCCGACGGCCATCGCGCTCGTCTCGTTCGTGCCCCTCGCGCCCACGCTGGTGCTGCTGGCCGTCGAGTTCACGGGGCTGCACGAGTTCGGCAAGACGTACGGCCAGAAGGTCCGCGTGCGCGACTACGCCCGCCTCGTGTGGGGCCTCCTGCCCTACCAGATCTTCCTCGCCCTCGCCGCCGTGCGGGCCGTCTGGCGCCAGCTGCGCGGGATGAACGCGTGGGAGAAGACGGAGCACTCGGGCACGCACCGTCCCGCGGTCGCGCCCGGCGCCTCCGTCAGCGGTGCCCCGAGCTCGCCGCCCGTCGTCGTCGGCCAGCCCGTCGACGCCCTCGCGACCGTGGGGAGCGACCGATGACCGCCACGATCGAGCGGCCCGCCGCCCCCGTCCGCCCCGCCGTGCCGCGCGTCCACGAGCCCGCTCCGGGCCGCGGGCGGACCCCCGTCGGCGAGTGGTTCCGTCGCCACGGCCGGAGCCTCGCCTGGCTGCTGCCGGTGCTGGCGATCGCCGCGACCGTGCAGGCCTGGAACATGGCCGGGTCGCCGCAGCGCATCGACGACGAGGGCACCTACACGGCCCAGGCCTGGGCCGTGCAGCACCTCGGCGAGCTGACCCACTACACCTACTGGTACGACCACCCGCCGGTGGGCTGGCTGCAGATCGCGGCCTACACCTCGCTGACCGGCGCCTTCTCGCGCTACGACATCGCGGTGCTGGCCGCGCGGGAGGCGGTGCTCGCGTTCACCCTCGTGGCCGTCGTGCTCGTCTGGCTGCTCGGTCGCAAGCTCGGCCTGAGCCGGCCGGCGGCGGCCGTCGCCGCCCTGGTGTTCGCGGTCTCGCCCCTGGCGCTGCAGTTCCACCGCACCGTCTACCTCGACAACGTCGCGACGCCGTGGCTGCTCGCCGCCTTCGTCTTCGCCCTGAGCCGGCGCTACCAGCTGGCCGGGTACGCCGCCGCCTCGCTCACCTTCGGCATCGCCGTGCTGAGCAAGGAGACGTACCTCCTCGCCCTGCCCTTCCTGGCGTGGACGATGTGGCGCGGGGCCGACCGGTCGACGCGCCGCTACACCCTCTCGATCGCCGCGAGCCTGCTCGTGCTGGTCGGCCTCGGGTACGTCGCCCTCGCCGCCGTCAAGGGCGAGCTGCTGCCCGGCGCCGGGCGGGTGAGCCTGCTCGAGGGCGTGCAGTTCCAGCTCGCGACCCGCGAGGCCAGCGGCTCCGTCTTCGACACCGGCAGCCTCTTCTTCGCGACCGTCTCGCAGTGGTGGCAGCTCGACCCGGTGCTGATCGTGCTGGGTGTCGTGGCCGCGGTCGTGGGGCTCTTCCTCCGTCGCGTCCGCCCGATCGCCGTGATGCTCGTCTTCCTGGTCGCGTTCATGTTCCGCCCCGGCGGGTACCTGCCCGTGCCCTACGTCATCATGCTGCTGCCGTTCGCGGCCCTGCTCGTCGCGGCTGCCACCGACGCCGCCGTCCGGGCCGTCCGGGCCCGCCGCGCCGGGCGCGCGTCCACCGTGGCCGCCCGCACGGGCGCCGTCGCGTGGCTGGCCGTCACGGCGGTCGCCGTCGTCGCCGTCGTGCCGCTCTGGGCCGTGCAGCTGCGCGGCTTCGTCGACGCCGACCTCGACGCCCCGATGCGGAACGCCGAGACCTGGGTCGAGCAGAACGTGCCGACCGACAGCCGGCTGCTCGTCGACGACGCGGTCTGGGTCGACCTGGTGAACGCCGGGTTCGCCCGGGAGAACGTCATCTGGTTCTACAAGATCGACACCGACGGCGCCGTCCAGGCGCAGTCGCCGAACGGCTGGCGCGACAGCGACTACCTGTTCGAGACGGAGTCGGTCCGCACCTCGGGGCTGGCCTCGGCCGACGTCCGGCAGGCGCTCGAGAGCTCGACCGTCGTGGCCTCGTTCGGCGAGGGCGACCAGCAGGTCGCCGTCCGCCGCATCGACCGCGACGGGGCCGCGGAGGCCCAGCGCACGGCCGACGAGGCCGCCGCGGCCCGGTCGCGGGCGGGCTCCGAGCTCGCGCAGAACCCCGGCCTCCAGGTGTCGTCGACCTTCGACCAGGCCCTGACCGACGGCCGCCTCGACCCGCGCGCCGTGATCGTGCTCGGGCAGCTGGCCGCCATCGCCCCGGTCTCCGTCGCGGACCCCGAGGGGCTGCCCGGCGAGCAGGAGTCGCTCTTCCGCCAGTTCGTCGTGACGCCCGGCGGCGGCGAGTCCCTCGCCGACCTCCGAGCCACCCTCGAGGGCCTCGGCGACGTGTACGCGCCGCAGTCGGTCGAGCAGGAGGGCGACGCCCTCCGCGTGACCTTCTCCGCCGTGCCGCCCGAGGGGCTCCTCGCCCCGTGACCGCCCGGTCGAGGCCCGCACCCCGCGGGCCTCGACCTTCCAGACCGGCTCCGCCCGCCAGGGCGGGGCACCCCGACCGGAAAGGAACCACCGTGATCCGCACGATCCGCTCCCTCCGCACCACCGCCTCCCGCACCGCCCCGGGCACGCCCGGCACCCCCGTCGGCACCGCGGCGACCCCGTCGCGGCGCCGCCTCGCGGCACCGCTCGCCCTCGCCGCCGCGGCGGCCGTCGCCCTCGCCGGGTCGCTCGTCGCCGCCTCGCCCGCCCAGGCCGCCGACGGCGACGGCTGGGTGCGCGTCGGCCACCTGTCGCCCGACACGAAGGCCGTCGACGTCACCCTCACCTCGCTCTCGGGCGGGCAGGTCGTGATGGACCTCGACGACGTGACCTACGGCCAGGTCAGCGCCTACCAGGCGCTGCCGGCGGGCACCTACGTGGTCTCGATGACGGCCGCCGACTCACCGGCCCGCACGAAGCCGGTCATCACGACGAACGTGACGGTCGACAGCGGCCAGCCGATCACGACCGTGGCGTACGGCCCGAACGACGACCTGCGCACCCAGGTGTTCAAGGACGACCTGACCGCGCCCTCCGACGGCCAGGCGAAGGTGCGCCTCGTGCAGGCCGCCACGGTCAGCGACGAGGTCTCGGTCGCGACGACGACGGGCACGACCATCGCCGCCGATGCGCCCTTCGGCAGCGCCAGCCAGTACGCGCAGGTCGCGGCCGGCCCGTGGCAGCTCTCGCTCACCGGTGACGACGTGACCGGCTCCGGCTCGGTCGACCTCGCCGCGGGCAGCGTCAGCACGCTCTTCGTGCTCGACGACTCCGACGGCGGCCTCGCGGTCGTCCCGGTCGTCGACAGCGCCGCGACGGCGCAGGCTCCGGTCGGCGGCGTCCAGACGGGCGGCGGCTGGCTCGCCGAGCACCGCTCGGCGGACGCGACGGCCGGCGCCGACGGCGACCAGCCCCGCGGCCTCTGGGCGACCGTCCTCGGCTGGTTCGGGGCGTGACCTGGGGAGGCGCGCCGCGCCTCCCGGCACCGCTCCCGCACCGCACCGCTCCACCAGCAGAGAGCAGAGCAGCATGACCCGCAGAACGAAGGCCCTCCTGGCCGTCGTCGTCGTGGTGGCCGTCGCCCTCACGGCCGGCGTCGCCTGGCTCGTCGTCGGCGGCCCCTCGGGCCCGTCGTCCGACGAGCCCGCCGCCGACGCGACCGGCACGCCCGGCGCCGGCACCCCGACCCCGCAGGCCCGCACGGCGACCGAGATCGGCGAGGGGTTCCTCGACGACTGGGTCGACGACGACGGCCGCGTCGTGCGCCGCGACCAGGGCGACGACACCGTCAGCGAGGGGCAGGCCTACGGCATGCTCGTCGCCGTCGGCGTCGGCGACGAGCAGCGCTTCGACGCGATCTGGCGCTGGACCCGCGAGAACCTCGTGCGCGAGGACGGCCTGCTGGCCTGGCGCTGGGCCGACGGCGCCGTCGTCGACGACATGCCGGCCAGCGACGCCGACGTCGACGCCGCGCGGGCCCTCGTGCTCGCCGGCGAGGCCTTCGGCGACCCGTCGCTCACCGAGCAGGGCGTCGACCTCGGCGGCGCCGTGCTCGACGAGATGACCGCCGTCACCGACGTGGGGCGCATCCTGCTGCCCGGCCCGTGGGCGGCCGGCGACGGCCCGTGGTCGTACAACCCCTCGTACGCGTCGCCCGCGAGCTTCGCCCAGCTGGCCGAGGCCAGCGGCGACCCGCGGTGGTCGGAGCTCGAGGCCGGCTCGCGCGCCGTGACGACATCCGTGCTCGACGCGACGGCCCTGCCGAGCGACTGGGCCCAGGTGCGCCGCGACGGCAGCGTCGTGCCCCTGCCGGGCGCCGACGGCACGTCGGGCACCGTGCAGTACAGCTACGACGCGGCCCGCCTCGCGCTCCGCTACGCCGAGTCGTGCACCCCCGCCGACGTCGCCCTCGCCGCCCGGCTCGCGCCGGTGCTGCAGCGCTACGACGACCTGCCGATGCAGCTCGACCTCGGCGGGCAGTCGATCGGTGCCGACCAGAGCCCGCTCGCCTACGCGGCCCGCGCCGCGGCCGAGGCGAGCGCGGGTCAGCACGACGAGGCCTCCGCCGACCTGCGACGCGCCGACGCCCTCGCCCAGTCGACCCCGACCTACTACGGCACCGCGTGGGCCGCCCTCGCGGCGCTCCAGGTCGAGGCGTCCGCGCTCGGCGCGTGCTCGCCGCTGGAGGTGGCCCGATGAGCCTCGTGCAGCGCATCTCCGCCCACCGGCGGGCCGCCGTCGCCGTCGGCGTCGCGGTCGTCCTCCTCGTCGCAGCCGGTGTGACCGTCGGCGCCGTCGCGGCGCAGCCCGGCCGGGGCAGCTCGACCGGCACGGGCGCCGAGGCCGGCGCCGGCGCCTCGCAGGCCGCCCCGGGCGGGGCCGCCACCGACCCGGCGCTCGACCCCGGCAGCGGGGCCGCGGGCTCGTTCCAGGACCCGGCCGCACCGTACGTCACCGCGCCTCCCGCAGGCTCGACCCCCGTGCGCGTCCAGATCCCCTCGATCGGCGTGGACTCCGGTCTTGAGTCGCTCGGCCTCGGCGCGCAGGGCGAACTCGAGCCGCCCCGCGAGTGGATGTCGGCGGGCTGGTACCGCGACGGCGTCGTGCCGGGCGGCGTCGGTCCGGCGGTCATCGCCGGGCACGTCGACTCCGGCAGCGGCCCCGCCGTGTTCGTCGACCTGGCCGACCTCGCCGTGGGCGCGGAGGTGCAGGTGACGCTCTCGACCGGCAGCGTCGAGACCTTCCGCGTGACGGGCAGCGAGCGGACCCCCAAGGCGACCTTCCCGACCAGCGATGTCTACGGGGCGACCCCGACGGCGAGCCTCCGCCTCATCACCTGCGACGGCACGTTCGACCGCTCGACCGGCCACTACGTCGACAACCTCATCGTGTTCGCCGACCTCGTGTCGGCCACCTGACCGGCGCGGACCACCCGCACCGCCCCCGACCAGACCAGACCCGACACGACCCGACCCGACCCGACCCGACCCGACCCGACCCGACCCGACCCGCTCCCTCCCACCCGACCTGGAAGGACCACCCCGTGAACGACGCACTCGTCATCATCCCGACCTACGACGAACGAGAGAACCTCGACTGGATCGTCGGCCGCACCCTCGACAGCGGCGCCTCCGTCGACGTGCTGGTCGTCGACGACGGGTCGCCCGACGGCACCGGCGACCTCGCCGACGCGTGGGCCGCCCGCGACCCCCGGGTGCACGTGCTGCACCGCACCGGCAAGGCCGGCCTCGGCGCCGCGTACCTGGCGGGCTTCGCCTGGGGGCTCGAGCGCGGCTACGCGGCCCTCGTCGAGATGGACGCCGACGGGTCGCACCACCCGGAGGACCTCCCGGCCCTGATCGCCCTGCTCGCCGACGACGACCTCGTGCTCGGCTCGCGCTGGGTGCCCGGCGGCCGTGTCGAGAACTGGCCGCTGCGCCGACGGCTGCTGAGCCGCGGCGGCAGCTGGTACACCCGCGGCGCCCTCGGCATCCGGGTCGCCGACACGACCGGGGGCTTCCGGGCCTTCCGGGCCGAGGCCCTGCGCCGCATCGACCTCGACCAGGTCGAGTCGCGCGGCTACTGCTTCCAGGTCGACCTGCTCTGGCGGTCGCTGCAGGCCGGTCTCCGCGTCGTCGAGATGCCGATCACGTTCACCGAGCGCGTGCACGGCGCGTCCAAGATGAGCGGGTCGATCGTGCGGGAGTCGCTGGTCAAGGTGACGAGGTGGGGCCTGACCCGGCGCAGCCGCGCGGTCGTCGAGCTCGTGCTGCGGCACCGTCGCCTGCCGAGCGTCCGGGCCACCTCGCACCGCGTGCGGCCCGGCGAGCTGGCGGGCCTGCGGGCGCGGTAGCCGTCGCCGGAGGACGAGAGGAGGGGCCGGTCGCGACACGACCCGCCCCTCCTCTCGTCTCCTCCGGCCCGCGGGCCGGCTGCCTCAGCGGACGATCGCCACCGAGTGCGGCGGCAGCAGCAGCGACTCACCGGCGGTGACGGCGTCGTCGCTCGTGAACAGGACCTCGGTGCAGGGCACGGCGAGCCGCGCCTCCTGCTCCGCGAAGTTCACGGCGACCCGCAGCGAGCCGCGCGTCAGCACGAGCCAGCGGGCGTCGGCGTCGTGCTCGACCGAGACGCGGGGGAGGCGCGGGTCGGTCAGGTCGGGCTCGGCGCGTCGCAGGGCGGCCAGGCGGCGGTACGCGCTCAGCACGAGGGCGTGCCGCCCCTGCTCGACCTCCGACCAGTCGAGCTTCGAGCGCCGGTAGGTCTCCGGGTCCTGCGGGTCGGGCACGGTCGACTCGTCCCAGCCGAGCTTGGCGAACTCGGCGATGCGGCCCTTCGCGGTGGCCTCGCCGAGGTCGGCCTCGGGGTGCGAGGTGAAGAACTGCCACGGGGTCGACGCGGCCCACTCCTCGCCCTGGAAGAGCATCGGCGTGAACGGCGACGCGAGGGTGAGGGCGGCGGCGATGACGAGCTGGCCGTCGTCGAGCGAGGCCGCGAGGCGGTCGCCGATCGCGCGGTTGCCGATCTGGTCGTGGTTCTGGTTCGCCACGACGAGGCGCCAGCCGGGCATGTGCTCGACGTCGATCGGGAAGCCGTGGTCGGTCTCGCGGAACGACGACCAGGTGCCGTCGTGGAAGAAGCCCTTCGTGAGCACCTTGGCGAGCGAGTCGAGCGAGGCGAAGTCGGCGTACCAGCCGGTGGTCTCGCCGGTCAGCGCGACGTGCAGCGCGTGGTGGAAGTCGTCGCTCCACTGGCCGTCGAGGCCGTAGCCCTGGCGGTGGTCGGGGCCGGAGCCGCCGCCGTCGCGGGGGGTGATGAGGCGCGGGTCGTTCATGTCGCTCTCGGCGATCAGCGTCAGCGGGCGCCGCTGGTGGGCGCTCAGCGCCGCGGTGCGCTCGGCCATCTCCTGCAGCAGGTGCACGGGCGAGTCGTCGCGCAGGGCGTGCACGGCGTCGAGACGCAGCGCGTCGACGTGGTAGTCGGTGAACCACATCGCCGTGTTGTCGAGGATGAACTCGCGCACCTCGTGCGCCCCGTCGTCGTCGAGGTTGACGTTGTCGCCCCAGGTGTTGGCGTGCTTGCTCGAGAGGTAGGGGCCGAAGACCGGCAGGTAGTTGCCCGAGGGGCCGAGGTGGTTGTAGACGACGTCCTGCACCACGCCGAGGCCCGCGGCGTGCGCGGCGTCGACGAAGCGCTGGTAGGCCTCCGGCCCGCCGTAGTTGTCGGTGACGGTGAACCAGTCCACGCCGTCGTAGCCCCAGTTCCAGCGCCCGTTGACGCCGTTCACGGGCAGCAGCTCGACGAGGTCGACGCCGAGCTCGACGAGGTGCGGCAGCTTCTCGATCGCCGAGTCGAGCGTGCCCTCGGGGGTGAAGGTGCCGAGGTGCAGCTCGTAGATGACCGCGCCGCCGAGCTGGCGGCCCGTCCAGGCCTCGTCGGTCCAGGCGAAGGCCGCCGGGTCGAAGGTCTCGCTGAGGCCGTGCACGCCGTCGGGCTGGCGCCGCGAGCGCGGGTCGGGCAGGGGCGTGTCGCCGTCGTCGAGCAGGAAGCCGTAGCGGTGGCCCGGCCCGCGGTCGAGGTCGGCGGGCGCGCGCCACCAGCCGGTGGCGGGCTCCGCCGTGAGCGGCAGGACCTCGCCGTCGAGGTGCAGTCGCACGGTGGTGGCGGTCGGGGCCCAGACGTCGTAGACGCTCATCGGTCTCCTCGGAGGTGTCGGGTGGTCAGGGGTGCGGGGCGGTGCGGGGCGGTGCGGGGCGGTGCAGGGCGGTGCAGGCTGCGGGCACGACGACGACCGCCGACCCGCAGGGGTCGACGGTAGTCGTGCGGCGCCCGGCTAGACCTGGCTGTCCGCCGGGACGAGCAGCGCGACGGGGTACGTCGCGAGCAGCTCGGCGAGGCGCACGTGGCCGCCCTCGTGGCGACGGCCCGTGAGCACGTCGACCCAGGCGGCGCCGCGGGTCAGCACGACGGTGTCGTCCCAGCCGCCGGCCTGCTCGAGCGACACGGGCAGGCGCGTGGCGACGACGAGCGCGCCGCCGCGGTCGGCGGCGACCACGTGGTCGCGGCGCTCACCGAAGACGGGCAGCGGGGCGTAGCGGGTGAACAGCTCGGGCCGGTCACGGCGCAGCGTCAGGGCGCGGTGCGTGACGAGCAGCTTGGCCGCCCCCGTCTCGTCGACGGGCGGCACGGTGCCCGCGACCACGTCGGCGAGGAGGCGGCGACGCGCCTCGAAGTCCACCTCGCGTCGGTTGTCGGGGTCGACGAGCGAGAAGTCCCACAGCTCGCCGCCCTGGTAGACGTCGGGGCTGCCCGGCCCGGTGAGCTGCAGCAGCGCGACGCCGAGCGAGTTGCTCCAGCCCGCGGGGCGCAGCACGTCGACGATGCGCTCGACCTCGTGGCGCACCTGGTCGTCGTCGAACGCGGCGTCGACCGCCGCGTGCATGCGCTCCTCGAAGGCCTCGGCCTCGGGGGTGCGGTCGGTCCAGGTGGTGGAGCTGCTGGCCTCGCGGGAGGCCTTCTCGGCGTAGTCGTGCAGGCGCTCGCGCGACGCCGGCCAGGCGCCGACGATCGTCTGCCAGAGGATGTTCTCGAACGGGCCGTCGCCGACCGGCGCGAGGCTCCGCAGCCGCTCGAGGGTGGCGGCCCACTCCTCGGCGACCTCGGCGAGCACCGAGACGCGCGCGCGCACGTCGGCGCTGCGCTTCGTGTCGTGGGTCGAGAGGGTCGTCATGCCGAACGGCCGCTCGGCGAGGCGCAGCTGCTGCCGGTCGTGGAACTCGGCGGGGGTGAGCGAGAACTCGGCGGGGTCGGCCCCGACCTCGGTCAGCGTCGCGAGACGGCTGTAGCGGTAGAACGCGGTGTCCTCGACGCCCTTGGCCATGACCATGCCGCTCGTCTGCTGGAACCGGACGGCGGCCGGGTGCTCGGCGTCGTGCAGCACGGCGACGACCTCGGCGATCGTGGCGGCGAGGTCGGGGCGGTGCGCGGTCGCGACCTCGGCGGCCTCGTCGAGGTGCTCGGCGCCCTGCGGCAGGTAGCTCCGGTAGACGGGGAAGGCGGCGGCGAGCTCGGCCAGGGCGTCGACCACGCGGTCGTCGGCGCGGCCGTCGTCGGACAGCAGCCGGGCGAGGCGTCGGATCTCGCTGCCGAGGATGCCGTCGGCGATGCCGCGCTTGGTGCCGAGGATCATCTCGTGCCAGTCGTCGGGGCCGTCGCCGTCGCGGAGGCGGCTGTCGAGCGCGCCGAGGGCCTCGGCTCCCGAGCGGTCGACGAAGACGCGGTCGAGGTCGGCGAGGGCGTCGTAGCCGGTGGTGCCGTCGGTGGCCCAGTCCTCGGCCAGGCGCTCGTCGCCCTCGAGGATCTTCTCGACGAGCACGTGGGCGCCGCCGGTCAGCTCGGCGAGGCGGTCGAGGTACCCGCCCGGGTCGGCGAGGCCGTCCGGGTGGTCGACGCGGAGGCCGTCGACGAGCCCCTCGCGGAACCAGCGGCCGATCTCGGCGTGCGACTCGTCGAACACGCGGGGGATCTCGACCCGGATGCCCGCGAGCGTGTTCACCGCGAAGAAGCGGCGGTAGTTGAGGTCGGTGTCGGCGCGCTTCCAGTGCACGAGCTCGTACGCCTGACGGGCGTGCACGGCGGCCGCGTCGTCGCCCGCGGCGGCCGTGCCGGGAGCGATCGGGTACACGTTCTCGTAGTAGTGCAGCTCGTCGCCGACGACCTCGAGGCCCTCGATCGTCCCGTCGGCCGCGGCCGGCTCGCCGAGCACGGGCAGCAGCAGCTTGCCGCCGCCGGCCGCCCAGTCGACGTCGAACGCCTCGGCCCACCGGCTCTCTCGGCCGTGGGTCAGGACGTCCCACCACCAGACGCTGGCCTTCGGCGTCGCGACGCCGACGTGGTTCGGCACGATGTCGACGAGCACGCCGAGGTCGGCGTCGTGTGCCGCCGTCGACAGGGCGTCGAGCCCGGCGGCGCCGCCCCGGGCCGGGTCGACCCGGCTGTGGTCGACGACGTCGTAGCCGTGGTCGCTGCCGGGCTCGGCCTCGAGCACGGGCGACAGGTAGACCCAGTCGGCCCCGAGGTCGCGCAGGTAGGGCACGACCGCGGCGGCGGCGTCGAGGTCGAAGGCCTCGCGGATCTGCAGGCGGTAGGTGGAGCGGGGGTGGTCGCGTCGGGTCACGAAGGGTCCTCAGCCGTGGCGCGCAGGACGACCAGGGACCGGCTGGCCACGGGCAGCTGGTCGCCGGCCCTCAGGGCCGGGACGACCTGAGGGGAGGAGGGGGGCTGGGGAGTGGTCGCGGCACGGGCTGCCTGCAGCGACCGGGGAGGCGCGGTGGCGGGGGCGACCGGAGGCGCGACGGTGCTGTCGACCACGACCTCCCAGCCCTCGGCGTACTCGTCGGGAGGCAGCACGAACGTGACGGTCTCCTCGCTGGCGTTGAAGTACAGGACGAAGTTGACGTCGGTGATGCGGCCGCCGCGGTGGTCACGGCCTCGGATGCCGTCGCCGTTGAGGAACATGCCCACCGACTTGGCGTACGACTCGTTCCACTCGCCCTCCTGCATGGCGTCGCCCTCGGGCGTCAGCCAGACGATGTCGGGCAGGGGCTCGCCCTCGCCGCGCGTGACCGGGCGGCCGTTGAAGTACCGCTGCCGACGGAACGTGGGGTGGTCGTGGCGGAGCTTGATGACCTCGGCGACGAACTCGATCAGCTCGCGGTCGGCGCTCGCCCAGTCGATCCAGCTGATCTCGCTGTCCTGGGCGTAGGTGTTGTTGTTGCCCCGCTGCGTGCGGCCCAGCTCGTCGCCGTGCAGCAGCATGGGCACGCCCTGGCTGAGCAGCAGCGTCGCCAGGAAGCTCCGCTGGCGCTGCTCGCGGAGGGCCAGCACGGCCTGGTCGTCGGTCTCGCCCTCGACGCCCGAGTTCCAGGAGCGGTTGTGGCTCTCGCCGTCCGCGCCTCCCTCGCCGTTGGCGTCGTTGTGCTTCTCGTCGTAGCTGACGAGGTCGCGCATGGTGAAGCCGTCGTGCGCGGTGACGAAGTTGATGCTCGCGACCGGGCGTCGCCCGTCGCGCTCGTAGAGGTCGGCCGACCCGGTGATGCGGCTGGCGAACTCGCCGAGGGTGGAGGGCTCGCCCCGCCAGAAGTCGCGGACGGTGTCGCGGTACTTGCCGTTCCACTCCGTCCACTGCGGCGGGAAGTTGCCGACCTGGTACCCGCCGGGGCCGACGTCCCAGGGCTCGGCGATGAGCTTGACCTGCGACACGATCGGGTCCTGCTGCACGAGCTCGAAGAAGGTCGACAGGCGGTCGACCTCGTAGAACTCGCGGGCGAGGGAGGCGGCGAGGTCGAAGCGGAACCCGTCGACGTGCATCTCGGTCACCCAGTACCGCAGGCTGTCCATGATCAGCTGCAGCGAGTGCGGGTGACGGACGTTCAGGCTGTTGCCGGTGCCCGTGTAGTCCATGTAGTAGGTCTTGTCGTCGTCCATCAGGCGGTAGTAGGCCGCGTTGTCGATGCCCTTGAACGAGAGGGTCGGCCCGAGGTGGTTGCCCTCGGCCGTGTGGTTGTAGACGACGTCGATGATGACCTCGATGCCGGCCTCGTGGAGCACCCGCACCATCGTCTTGAACTCCTGCACCTGCTGGCCGGTGTCGCCCGTCGCCGAGTAGGCGGCGTGCGGCGCGAAGAAGCCGATGGTGTTGTAGCCCCAGTAGTTGCTGAGGCCCTTCTCGAGGAGGGTGTTGTCCTGCACGAACTGGTGCACGGGCATCAGCTCGAGCGTCGTCACGCCTAGCTTCTGCAGGTGCTCGATGATCGCCGGGTGCGCGACGCCGGCGTAGGTGCCGCGCTGCTCGTCGGGGATCTCGGGGTGCGTCTGGGTCAGGCCCTTCACGTGGGCCTCGTAGACGACGGTCTCGTCGTAGCTGTACTTCGGCGGGCGGTCGCCCTGCCAGTCGAAGAACGGGTTGATGACGACGCCGAGCATCATGTGCGGCGCGCTGTCGCGGTCGTTGCGCGAGTCGGGGTCGCCGAAGTCGTAGGCGAAGAGCGCCTCGTCCCAGTCGATGTCGCCGCTCGTGGCCTTGGCGTAGGGGTCGAGCAGCAGCTTGGCGGGGTTCGCCCGGCAGCCTGCCGCCGGGTCGTACTCGCCGTGCACGCGGTAGCCGTACTTCTGGCCGGGCTGCACCGTCGGCAGGTAGGCGTGCCAGACGTACGCGTCGACCTCCGTGAGGGGCACGCGGGTCTCGACTCCCTGCGCGTCGAAGAGGCAGAGCTCGACCTTCGTGGCGGCCTCGCTGAAGATCGCGAAGTTCGTGCCGCTGCCGTCGTAGGTGGCGCCGAGGGGGTAGGGGTTGCCTGGCCAGGTGTGCAATCGATCCTCCGTCTAGAACTCGGCTCAGCCTAGGGGCCGCGGCCGTCCGAGGGCCGCCGGGGCGCCTCCGAGGCCGCGCCGGGGCGGCCCGGGCCGGTGGCCCGGGCGGCGGGGCGGCCCGGGCACGGGAGAGGGCGCCCCGTCGTCGACGGAGCGCCCTCTGGCGGTGCGGGTGTCGGCTCAGCGACGGGTCACGGCGCCGTCACGGCGTCGAGCGCGTCGACGAGGCCCTCGCCGAACCAGCCGTTGTCGGCCGGGGTGCCGACGCAGGTCGCGGCGGTGGCGGGGCAGGCGACGTCGTCGGCCTGCGCGTAGAGCAGGTCGGTCAGCTGCGTGCCCTCGGCGCGCGGGTGCGTCGCCTTGAGCAGCGCGAGCACGCCGGCCACGTGCGGGCTGGCCATCGAGGTGCCCGACTTGGTGCCGTAGCCGCTGCCGGTCACGGTCGACAGGATGCTCGACCCGGGGGCCGCGACGTCGATGACGCCGTCGCCGTAGTTCGAGAACGACGACTTGGTGCCGGTCGATGTGGTCGAGGAGACCGTCACGACGCCGTCGAGCTCGGCGGGGATGTCGGTGCAGGTCGCGTCGAGCTGCCGGGTCACCGGCACGGTGTCGTTCGGGCTGCCGGTGTCGACGGTCTTGTTCGCGAGGTCGACGGCGCTGTTGCCGGCGGCCGCCACGTTGACGACGCCCTTGCGCTGCGTGAACTGGACGGCCCGGTCGACGGCCGTCTTGACGGCGGCCTGGTCGACGTCGGAGCCGCACCAGAACTCCCACGGGTCGATGAAGTAGCTGTTGTTCGTGACGTCGGCACCGGTGGCCTCGGCGTACATGAAGCCGCAGATGGCGGCCTCGGCGTAGATGAACCCGTCGTCGTTGACGACCTTGACGGCGCTCAGCTTCGACGCGGGGGCGACCCCGACGATGCCGACGCCGTTGCGCCCGGCCGCGATGGTGCCCGCGACGTGGGTGCCGTGGTCGCTCGTCGTGGGCTGCCAGGCGGCGTACGAGGTGTCGGGCGTGCCGCTGAGGCAGCCGGCCGAGCGGCCCTGGTCGATGTTCGCGGCGAGGTCGGGGTGGTCGCCCTGGATGCCCGAGTCGAGCACGGCGACGAGCACCTTCTTCGAGCCGTCGGTGACCTGGTGCGCCTGGTCCGCCTTGATGGCGGTCATGTCCCACTGGCGGGCCTCGAGCGGGTCGGCCGTGACGGCGGTCGCCGCCTCCAGGCCCTCCTGCTCGACGACGGACTGCTGCGAGGCGGAGCCGCCCGTGCGCTGCAGGGCGGCCGTGTCGGGCGCGCCCTTCCAGGTCGGGTCGGAGGCGGCGACGGGCGCCGTGCGGGTGGCCCCGACCGAGGCGACCGACTTGTCGGCCCGGACGGAGGCCGCGAAGTTGACGTTGTCGGACTGCGCGATGACCACGCCGATCTCGGGCCACGACGCCACGACGGTGCCGGAGGCGGCGGTGACGGCCCGCTCGGCCTTCCGGGTCTGGCCGTTGTTGGCCTTGGTGACGTTGACGGCGTAGTTCATGACCTGACCGGTGACGACGGGCAGGGCCGGGGCCGGCTGGGCGGCGACGACCGAGCCGTCGCCGGGGGCGGCGACCGCGGCGCCGGCGCCGGCGAGGCCGAGGCCCGTCGCCAGTGAGACGGCCAGACAGGTGGAGAGCACGCGGCGGCGCGTGCGGGCGGTGATCGGGCTGAAGGACATCGTTCTCCTCGTCGGGTGGGGCCGGGCGACGTCGGTGCGGACGACGGGCGTCGCTGACGGCTCAGGCTGAACATAGGGAGAACGGCGGGTGACCGGATAGTGGGCACTTGGGGGGACCGCCGCTGACCCCCGGTCGGGGGCCAGGCCCGGCGGCGCCGCCCGGCGGGTAGCGTCGGGGCATGACGCCCGCACCGCTGCCGACGTCGGCAGCCACCGCCTCCCGCACGCCCGCACCGCGCCTCCTCGGTGCCCCCTCCGGGGCGGCTCGCTCGTGAGGGTCGTGGTGATCGGGGCGACCGGCCACGTGGGCGGGTTCCTCGTGCCGCGCCTCGTGCTCGCCGGCCACGACGTCGTCGCGGTGAGCCGCGGGGAGTCCGCCCCCTACCGCGAGCACCCGGCCTGGCGACAGGTCGAGCGCGTGCAGCTCGACCGCGACGCGGGCGACGCCGACGGGTCGTTCGGCCGTCGCGTCGCCGAGCTCCGGGCCGACGTCGTCGTCGACATGATCTGCTTCACCCCCGCCTCGGCCCTCTCCCTCGTCGAGGCCCTGCGGGGCACGGGCGCGGTGCTCGTGCACTGCGGCACCATCTGGGTGCACGGACCGTCGGAGGAGGTGCCCGTCACCGAGGAGGCGCGGCGCACGCCGTTCGGCGAGTACGGCACGCAGAAGGCCGAGATCGAGCGCCTGCTGCTCGCCGAGTCGCGACGCCCCGGCGGCGTGCCCAGCACGGTGCTGCACCCCGGCCACATCACCGGGCCGGGCTGGCCGATGATCAACCCGGTGGGCAACCTCGACCTCGACGTGTGGGAGGCGCTCGCGACGGGCCGCGAGGTCGTCATGCCGGGCCTCGGCCTCGAGACCGTGCACCACGTGCACGCCGACGACGTGGCCCAGGCGTTCCAGCGGGCCGTCGAGCGCCCGGCCCAGGCGGTCGGCGAGTCGTTCCACGTCGTCAGCGAGCGGGCGGTCACGCTGCGCGGCCTCGCCCAGCAGGTCGCCAGGGCCTTCGGGCAGGAGGCGCGGCTCGAGTTCGCGACGTTCGACGAGTTCCGCGCACAGCGCGACCCGGCCTCGGCCGACGCCTCGTGGGAGCACCTCTCGCGCAGCCACTCGATGAGCATCGACAAGGCGCGGCGCCTGCTCGGCTACGCGCCGCGCTGGACGACCGTCGAGGCGGTGCTCGAGGGGCTCGAGTGGCTGCGGGCCGACGGGCAGCTCACCCTCGCCTGACCCGGCGCGGTGCAGTGTGCTGGACGAGGCACTCGGCGATCGTCTCGACGTCGTCGAGCACGCCCTCGGCGATCTGCACGATGAAGTCGTAGGCGCCGTCCTCGGTCATCGTCAGTCGACGACCGTTGAGGCCGAGGAAGGCGATCAGGCCGGCGAGCCCCAGCCTCTTGTTCCCGTCCACCAATCCGTGGTTGTTGACGAGCGAGTGCACGAGAGCCGCGGCCTTCTCCTCCAGGGTCGGGTAGGCGTCCGCGCCGAGCACGGAGGCCCGCGGCCTCGCGAGGGCCGACTCGAGCAGGCCGGCGTCGCGCACGACGACGTCGGGAGCGACAGCGCGCCGTGCGACGTGCAGCAGCTCGCCGTAGGTCAGGTGGATCACTCGCCGAGTCGGCGGAGAGCCTCGGCGTAGCGAGGGAGCTCGTCGTCGAGGACGTCGTCCAGGAGGTCGGCGCGGCTGTGGGAGTCGACGTACTCCCTCACGGCCTGGCGTGCGACGTCCTGCATGGACCGGGACTCCAGTGCCGCGCGTCGGCGGAGCGCGTCGGCCTCGTGGTCGTCGAGTCGGAGGGTCATGGGCATGCAGTCGACGGTATCTGCTGTGATACCAGATGGCAACGAGCAGACGCCCTCGCCTGGGCTATGCTCGGCGGCACACACACGGGAGTCCGGTGATCCGGGCTGAGAGGAAGCGATCCACGCTTCGACCGTCGAACCTGATCTGGATCATGCCAGCGCAGGGAGGAGAGAACATGTCTGTTTCCGTGTCCGCGAACGAGTCGTCCTCGAGTCGCGACGAACGTCCTGCCGCCACCTCGCCGAGGAAGCCGTCGCGCCGCTGGCGCGTCGTCGACATCGTCGTCGCGAGCGTCATCGGCGTCGCCTGCGGCGTCGTCTTCTGGGCCTGGGGCCTCGCCTGGACCCCGCTCGACAGTGCCCTGTCGTTCCTGCCCGGGCTCTCGGGCCTCCTCGCCGGCGGCTGGTTGTTCGCCGGCGTGCTCGGCGGGCTCGTCATCCGCAAGCCCGGCGCCGCGATCTACACCGAGGTCATGGCCGCCGTCGTCTCGATGCTGATCGGCACGCAGTGGGGCTTCTCGACGCTGATCTGGGGCGTGCTGCAGGGCCTCGGGGCCGAGCTGGTGCTCGCGGCCTTCCTGTACACGACCTGGCGCCTCCACGTGGCCCTGCTCGCCGGAGCCGGCGCGGGCGTCGTCGTCGCGCTGCTCGACACCTCGTTCTCGTCGATCGCCGCCACCGCGATCGAGTACAAGGTCGTCTACGGCGTCAGCGCCGTCGTCTCGGGCGTGCTGCTCGCCGGCCTGCTCTCGTGGCTCGCGGCGCGGGGCCTCGCTCGCACCGGCGCCCTCAGCCGCTTCGCCTCGGGCCGCTCGGCCGAGGCCCGCGTCTGAGCCGGCCGCTCCCGACGACGTGACGACCGCCTCCGGGGCCCGGGTCGACGCCCGCGGCTGGGGGTGGCGCCACGCCGGTCGGCTGCGCCCGGCCGTCGCCGGGCTCGACCTCGTCGTCGAGCCCGGGGAGCGCGTGCTGCTGCTCGGGGCCTCCGGCGCCGGCAAGTCGACGCTGCTCGCGGGCCTCGCCGGCGTGCTCGGCGGCGACGAGGAGGGCGACGCGACCGGCGAGCTGCTGGTCGACGGCCGCCCGCCGGCCGAGCAGCGCGGGCGGGTGGGCCTCGTGCTGCAGGACCCCGACTCGCAGGTCGTGCTCGCCCGCGTCGGCGACGACGTCGCCTTCGGCTGCGAGAACGTCGGCGTGCCCCGCGACGAGACCTGGCGTCGCGTCGACGAGGCCCTCGACGCGGTCGGGCTCGACCTGCCGCGGTCGTGGCCGACCGCCCAGCTGAGCGGCGGCCAGAAGCAGCGCCTCGCGCTCGCCGGGGCCCTCGCGATGCAGCCCGGCCTCGTGCTGCTCGACGAGCCGACGGCGAACCTCGACCCCGAGGGGGTGGTCGAGGTGCGCGACGCCGTGGCCCGCGTCGTCGAGGCGACGGGCGCGACCCTCGTCGTCGTCGAGCACCGCGTCTCGGTCTGGCTGCCGGTCGTCGACCGGGTCGTCGTGCTCGCCGCGGGGGGCGGCGTGCTGGCCGACGGACGGCCCGACGACGTGCTCGGGCGCGAGCGCGTCCGGCTGACGGAGGCGGGGGTGTGGGTGCCGGGGGGCGCGCCCGCCCTGCCCGACCGGCACCGCGCCTCCTCGTCCGGGCCCCTGCTCGAGGCCTCGGGCCTCGCCGTGGGGCGACGGGGGGCCCGCGGGCCCGCCGTGGGCACCGGCGTCGACCTCGTCGTCGACGACGCGCGCGCCCTGGTGCTGACCGGGCCGAACGGCGCGGGCAAGTCGACCCTCGCGCTGACCCTCGCGGGGCTGCTGGCCCCGGCGGGCGGGTCGCTCCGGGCGACCGAGCTGCTCGCCGCCGGCGCCGGGCCGTCGCCCGCCCGGTGGCGCTCGCGGCAGCTGCTGTCGCGGGTCGGCACGGTCTTCCAGGACCCTGAGCACCAGTTCCTCACCGCGACCGTCCGCCGTGAGCTGGCGGTGGGGCCGGAGGCGCTGGGCGAGTCGGCCGCGGAGGTCGCCTCCCGGGTCGACGAGCTCCTGGCCCGCCTGCGCCTCGACCACCTCGCCGGCGCCAACCCGTTCACGCTCTCGGGCGGCGAGAAGCGGCGGCTCTCGGTCGCGACCGTCCTCGCGTCGCGGCCGCGCCTCCTCGTGCTCGACGAGCCGACCTTCGGGCAGGACGCCCGCACCTGGCGTGAGCTCGTCGCGCTGCTCGCCGAGCTCGTCGACGAGGGGCGCTCGCTGGTGGCCGTGACGCACGACGCGGAGTTCGTCGCCGCCCTCGCCGACGACGTCGTCGCCCTCGAGCGGCCCGTCGGGCGCGAGGCCGTCGCGTGAGCCTGCTCGCGGCCGTCGAGACCGACCGGCTCGTCGGCCGGCTGAACCCGGTGGCCAAGCTGCTCGCCGCTCTCGTCGTGTCGCTCGTGCTGCTGCTCTCGATCGACGCGGTCTCGGCCGGGGTCGCCCTCGCGCTCGAGCTGCTGCTGCTGCCGTGGGCGGGGCTCTCGGCGCGGCAGCTGCTGCGTCGCACCGCCCCGCTGTGGATCGCCGCGCCGACGTCGGTGCTCGTCACCGCCCTCTACGGCCGCGACGAGGGGGCCGTGCTGCTGCAGGTCTGGTGGGTCAGCGTGACCGACGGGTCGCTCTCGCTGGCCCTCGCCATCGGCCTGCGCATCCTCGCGGTGGGGGTGCCGGGCATCGTCCTGCTCGCGACCACCGACCCCACCGACCTCGCCGACGGCCTCGCGCAGGTGCTGCACCTGCCCGCGCGGTTCGTGCTCGGCGGCCTCGCCGGCCTCCGGCTCGCCGGGCTGTTCGCCGACGACTGGCGGCAGCTGGCCCTCGCGCGGCGGGCGCGCGGCGTCGCGGACGGCCGGGGCCCCGTCGCGGCGGCGCGTCGCTTCGGCGGGCAGGCCTTCTCGCTGCTGGTGCTGTCGGTGCGTCGCGGCAGCAAGCTGGCGACGGCGATGGAGGCCAAGGGCTTCGGCTCCGACGCCGAGCGCACCTGGGCCCGCCCGTCGCGCGTCGCGGGGCGCGACCTCGTGCTCGTCGCGATCGGCGTGCTCATCGCGGCGGCGGCGGTCGCCGCGGCCGTCGTGGCCGGCACGTGGGAGTTCGTCCTTGCCTGAGGAGTGGTCGGCGGTCGTCGACGACGCCCTGGTGGGCGCCTTGCTGCGGAGGGCCGAGGAGTCGCGGGTGGGCGCCGACCGCGTGGTGCTGCTCGTCGACGGCCGCTCGGGCTCGGGCAAGACGACGCTCGCGCGTCGCCTGGTCGCGGCGTGGCCCGGTGCCCTCGGGCCGGTCCAGCTGGTGCACCTCGACGACGTCTACCCCGGCTGGCACGGCCTCGCGGCGGCCTCCCGGGTCGTGGAGCAGTCGCTGCTCGTCGGGCGCGAGCCGGGCTGGACCAGGTGGGACTGGGACGCCGACGTGCCGGGGGAGCGGCGGACGCTCGACCCGGCCGTCTCGGTGGTGGTGGAGGGCGCCGGGTCGCTGACCCGCGCCTCCTCGGGGCTCGCGACCCTGTCGGTGTGGCTGGAGCTCGACGCGGGGGAGCGGCGACGCCGGGCGCTGGCCCGCGACGGTGCCGCGTACGAGCCGTGGTGGGAGGTCTGGGCGGAGCAGGAGGAGGCGCACCTCGCGGCCGAGGGGCCTCGCTCGCTCGCCGACCTGGTCGTCCGGGTGCCCGTGGCGTCGGTGCCGTCGTCGCCGTCTCCGTCGAGGTGACCCGTCCTGGGCCCTCGCAGCGCGTCAGGGCCCAGATCGAGGCACGCGGAGGTGCCGCTAGGCCCAGCCGAGCTGGTGCAGCTGGTCGTCGTCGATGCCGTAGAAGTGGGCGATCTCGTGCACGAGCGTGACGTGGATCTCGTCGCGCAGCTCGTCGACGTGGTCGACGGCGGCGAGGTGGGGCTCGCGGTAGAGAACGATGCGGTCGGGCAGCTCGCCGAAGCCGTAGCTGCCGCGCTCGGTGAGCGCGACGCCGTCGTAGAGGCCGAGGAGGTCGAGGGAGCCGTCCTCCGGGCGGTCCTCGGTGACGAAGACGACGTTGTCGAGGCCGTCGACCATGTCGTCGGGCAGGAGGTCGAGCTCGGCGACGACCATGTCGTCGAACTGCTCGGCGCTCACCTCGGACGGGTCGATGCCGGCTGCTCGGTCGTCGCTCACCCGCTCAGGCTCCCACACCCCGCCTGAGCCCTCAGTCGACCGCCATCGGGTCGGCAGGGCGACTCGCGGCGCGCTGTACCCGCATGCGGTGGACGACCTGCCGGGCCCCCTTGCCGATGCCCCACACGATGAGGACGACACCTGCGGGAGGGGAGATGACGGTCATGCTCGTGCTCCGGCCGTCCCACCCCCAGTGGCTGTACGCCAGGAAGGCCCCGACCCCGAGCGCGATGAGCGCCACCCCGGCGATGACGAGCCCCCACCATGACGCCGGCGCCTCGCGCCCAACGCCCTGTGCGACTTTCACCCCGTAGTTGTACCGCCCCCGCCCCGTCCGCGCCCATCCGACACCGACGTTCACCGACCCGCGGACCCAGCGACCCATCGTGACCGACCCGCTCACCCAGCCATCGACGACGTCTCAGATGCGCTCGCGCATCTGAGACCGAACAAGCACGGAACCCAAAAAAGGCCCTGCCGAGTAGGGCAGGGCCTTTCCTTTGGGGTGAGTAACGGGGCTTGAACCCGCGGCCTCCTAGACCACAACCAGGCGCTCTACCAGCTGAGCTATACCCACCATGTGCGGCCGCCGGAGCGATCGCAACGAGAAGACTCTACTACAGCCGGGAGGCCCATTCGTCCACGACGGCCTTGGAGATCGCCTGGACGTCTTCGGTGGTGGGCCCGGGGTCGGCGACGAAGCCGGCACGGCGGTAGTACTCGAGCTCGCGGATGGACTCGAGGATGTCGGCGAGGGCGCGGTGGCCGCCGTGCTTCTGCGGGGCGTTGAAGTAGACGCGGGGGAACCAGCGGCGGGCGAGCTCCTTGATGGAGGAGACGTCGACGCTGCGGTAGTGCAGGTGACCGTCGACCCGCGGCATGTACTTGGCGAGGAAGGCGCGGTCGGTGCCGATGGTGTTGCCGGCGAGGGGGGCATGCTGCTCGGTGGGGACGTACTTGAGGATGTACTCGAGCACCTCGTACTCGGCCTCGGCGAGGCTGACGCCGCCGGGGATCTCCTCCAGCAGGCCGGAGGAGGTGTGCATGTCGGTGACGAACTCGTTCATGTTGTCGAGCGCCGACTGGTCGGGCTTGATCACGATCGTGAAGCCGGGGTGCACGGGCGTGAGGTCGAAGTCGGTGACGACGACGGCCACCTCGACCAGCTCGTCGACCGCGATGTCGAGCCCGGTCATCTCGCAGTCGATCCAGACCAGCCGGTCGTTCGTGGAAGCCATGCCGTCACTCTAGCGTCGGGGGCCGACACGCTCGGGCTCGCGGCCGCCTCGGAGACGCGACCTACCTGGGCGCGCGGTCCGCGCCTCCTGGTAGAACGGGGGCATGACAGACAGCAAGCCCACCGTGGCTGAGGGATCCGAGTACGTCGTCTTCTTCGAGGGCGGACCGAGCGACGGCCGGACCGACACCCGCACCAGCTTCAACGGTTCGTACGAGGACGAGATCGTCGACTACGTGCTCGTCGAGGGCATCGAGACCGGCTTCGTGTACAAGGTGCGCGAGGCGAAGATGAACGGCGAGCAGCTGCAGGTGCACTACACGCTCGACGAGGCCGACAGCGACCCGGTCGACGCCCTCGAGAACCGCGGCGACCGCACCGACGAGTTCGGCACGTTCTGACGCCACGGCAGGTGGACGAGGAGGCGCGGGGAACATCTCCCCGCGCCTCCTCGTTGTACGGGGGCATGAAGGTCGAGCTGTACACGTCCGCGTTCTGCGGCCCCTGCCACGCGGCCCGCGCCGTCGTGGCCGAGGCCTCGGCCCTGGTGCCGCTGCTCGAGGTGGACGAGGCCGACGTCGTCGCCCGTCCTGACGAGGCGGAGGCCCGCGACGTCCGGAGCACGCCGACGATCATCGTGCTCGACCAGGCCGGCAGCGAGGTGTTCCGGGCCGCCGGGGTGCCGCGGCTCGACCAGCTGCTCGGCGCGCTCGCCCTGGCCGTCTGAGCGGGCACGGTATCGTGGGGCCCACGCCCTCGTAGCTCAGCGGATAGAGCAGGAGCCTTCTAATCTCTTGGTCGCAGGTTCGATCCCTGCCGAGGGCACCGTGAACGGTTGCCCTGCCGAGGGCACCGTGAACAGTTGCCCTGCCGAGGGCGCCCCCTACGCGTCGGGCGTCGTCCGGTCGCGGACCTGCGTGGCGCTAACCGGGTCGCCGTAGCGGTCGGTGTCGTCGTCTCCGTCGTCGGACGAGTCACGTTGAGCGGGCATCGCCTCCGTGGAGGCCGGCTCGCGCGGCCGCACGGGCTCGTGACGGGCCGGCGACGTCGGGCGGAAGGCCGCGTGCTCGTCGGTCAGCGGCGTGGGCGCCGTCGGCGTCCGTCGCTCCGGCACGAACGGCGTGACCTCGACGGGCTCGCCGGCCCGACGTGCGGGGCCGGAGGAGCCCGCGTTCGAGGCCGGTGCCGCCTTCTGAGCGTCGCGCTCCGCCTTCCAGTCTCGCTGACGCTGTTCGGCCTCGGTCGCCTGCTCGGCGTCCTCGTAGCGCCACCGCTCCAGATCGGCCCGGAAGAGCTTCTTCGCCCGTGAGGGGCGGCTCTGCCAGTCGAGCAGGCGGTCGCGGAACTCCGCCAGCGACTGCTCGGGCTGGTGGCTGTAGCTGGCCGAGTCGCGCTTGATCTCGCCGAGCTGGTGCTCGGCCCACGAGGCGGCGAGGCCCGAGCCGGTCACGGGGAGGAGGCGCAGACGGACCTCCGCCTCCTGGGCGAGGTGGTCCGTGAAGGTGCGCTCCTCGGCCCCGAGCGAGCTCCAGGTCGCCGCCTTGCGCGACGCCGCGACGATGCCGGCGATCGCCGAGGCCTTCGCCTCGTCGTCGTGCAGGCGGACGACGCGCCGCAGGGCGGCCCTCCCGATCAGGGCGGCGACGACACCGGCGACGAGGATCGCCACGAACGGCACCACCGCCTCGGAGACGACGCGCCACCCGTCGTCGCTCTGGACCCACCGGACGAGACTGTTCCACCACTGCATGCGCGAACTCTACAGCCGAGGTCGAAGGTTGCCGGGGCCCCGTCACGGGCGAGCCGCGGCTCAGGCGAACCGGAAGCAGTCGGTCGCGTCGCTGCGGCTCCAGAAGTCGCCGATCTCGACGAAGCGCCGCTGCCGGGCCAGGAACCTCTTCGCCCGCCACCGGTCGCCCTGCGGGTCGTCGTGCCTCTCGACGTAGCCGAGCACCTCGCCCGAGGCCGTCGTGACCCGGGAGAGGTCGTCTCGCACCTGGACGAGGCGCAGGCCGCCCCGCGACTCGGCGAGCGGGAGGTGCTGCGTCGCAGGACGCGTCGCCGGGGGCGTGAGGAGGGTGGTCGCGGAGGTGCTGGTCATGAGGTGCTCCTGAGGTCATCCGGCCGATGCTGTCGAGAACACGGCTGACGCTACGAGCTGCCACCGACATCGACTCGACCCGGAGGTGGGAGCCCGACGACGGCGCCCGAGACGGGAGGAGGGGCGGACCCGATCGGGCCCGCCCCTCCTCCGACGACGAGCGCGGACGACGAGCCCGTCAGGCCGCCGTCCGCTCCGTCAGCGACCCGTGCCGTCGACGGCGAACGGCTCGATGGCCGCGACCTCGTCGTCGGTCAGCTCGGCCCCGTGCAGGGCGTCGAGGCTGTCGTCGAGCTGGGCGACCGACGACGCACCGATCAGGGCGCTCGTGACCGCGGGCTGACGGAGCACCCAGGTCAGCGCGAGCTGGGCGAGCGACTGGCCCCGCGCCTCCGCGATGTCGTTCAGGCCCCGGACTCGCTCGAGGTAGGTCTCGCTCAGGTCGTCCTCGGTGAACCAGCGGCCCTCGGCCGCCCGCGACCCCGCCGGGGCCTTGCCCGAGAGGTAGCGGTTGGTGAGGAGGCCGCCGGCGAGCGGCGAGAACACGATCGAGCCCACGCCGTTGTCGAGCAGCGTCTCGAAGAGCCCCTGCTCGGGCTTCCGGTCGAACATGTTGTAGCGCGGCTGGTGGATCAGCAGGGGCACGCCCTCGTCGGCGAGGGCGTCGATCGCCGCCTGCGTCTGCTCGGGGCCGTAGTTCGAGATGCCGGCGTAGAGCGCCTTGCCCTGGTGCACGGCGGTCGCGAGGGCCCCCATCGTCTCCTCGATCGGCGTCTCGGGGTCGGGGCGGTGCGAGTAGAAGACGTCGACGTAGTCGAGGCCCGTGCGCTCCAGGCTGGCCTCGAGCGAGTTCAGCAGGTACTTGCGCGAGCCGCCGTCGCCGTAGGGGCCGGGGCGCATGTCGTAGCCGGCCTTCGACGAGACGACGAGCTCGTCGCGGTAGGGCACGAGGTTCGCCGCCACGATGCGGCCGAACTGCTCCTCGGCCGACCCGTAGGGCGGGCCGTAGTTGTTGGCCAGGTCGAAGTGGGTGACGCCGCGGTCGAACGCGCGGAGGACGATGTCGCGCTGCGTCTCGAGGGCACGGTCGGTGCCGAAGTTGTTCCAGAGCCCGAGCGAGATGCGGGGCAGCTTGAGCCCGCTGCGACCGGTGCGGACGTAGTCCAGCTTCGAGTACCGCTCGTCGTCGGCGACGTAGGGGGTGAAGGGAGATCTCATGACCTCACCCTAGGGCCGGGCCCCGCCGCCGGGCCCGAGCGATCGGGGGACGACGCCCCCTGGTCGATCGCGGGTCGGCGGAGTACGGTGCGCCCCATGACGACGTTCGTCCTGGCCGGTGGCTGCTTCTGGTGCCTCGACGCGGTGTACCGCGCGCTGGACGGGGTCACGGAGGTCGTCTCCGGCTACACGGGCGGCTCGTCGCCCGACCCCACGTACGACGAGGTCGTGACGGGCTCGACGGGGCACGCGGAGGCCGTCCGCGTCAGCTTCGACCCCGCCGTGCTGCCGGCCGACGTGGTGCTCGACGTGTTCTCCACGGTGCACGACCCCCGGCAGCTCGACCGCCAGGGGGCCGACGTCGGCTCGCAGTACCGGTCGGCGACGTTCGCGGCCGACGACGCCCAGCGCGAGCTGTTCGAGCGTGCCCGAGAGCGGGCCGACGAGACCTGGGGCGGCGGGGTCGTCACGACGATCGAGCCCCTCGGCCGCTTCTGGCCCGCCGAGGAGGAGCACCAGGACTTCGCGGAGAAGAACCCCGGCCAGGGGTACTGCGTGGCGGTCGCGCGGCCGAAGGTCATCGCCGTCCGTCGCGCCTACGCCCGGTACGCCCTGGCGACCTGACCCGCCCCGCACGCCGTGCGGGGCGCCACCGAGAGAAGGGTGCTCGACGATGAGCGACCACATGACCACCGACCGTGTCGAGCTGACCGGGCAGTCCTGGCTGGCCCTCGGGCCCGCCGGAGCCGTCGGCTCCGTCCACCGCACGAGCCACGGCTTCACCGTGCGCCTCGCGGGCCGCGACGAGTTCAGCGGGGAGTACCCGACGCTCGCCGTCGCCAAGAGCGCGCTGTTCGCGTCGCTCGGGCCGGGCGCGGAGTACCCGGACTTCCGCGAGCACTAGCCAGCGGGGAGCCCCGTCCGGCCGTCCCTCCCCGGGGCGGCCCGGGCCCGCGTCGTCCCCAGGGAGGCGCGGGCCCGGCCGCGGGGCACGCGCGCGCTGGCGAGACTCCCGGCATGACAGACACCATCACCCTCACCGGCATCGTCGCCACCGACCCCCGCCTCGTCACGACCGAGGCCGGGCTCGACATCACGAGCTTCCGCCTCGCGTGCACGCAGCGCCGTTTCGACCGGGCCCGCGACGCCTGGGTCGACGGCGACACGAACTGGTACACCGTCACGGCCTTCCGGGCGCTCGCCGCCAACGTGGGCGCCTCCGTCCACAAGGGCGAGCGGCTCGTCGTCACGGGCCGCCTCCGCATCCGCGCCTGGGAGACGAGCGACAAGTCGGGCACCACCGTTGAGGTCGACGCCGACGCGGTCGGCCACGACCTGCGGTGGGGACGGTCCGCCTGGAGCAGGGTCGTCGCCGCCGCGACGCCCGCGGGAGGCGCGGTGGGCGACGCGCCCACGCCCGCCGACCCCGAGGCGGTCACCGACGCCGCCGCGGCCCCGGGCTGGGCGTCCGCCGCCGCCGCGCGCCCCGACGAGTCGTCGGCCGGCGGGGGCGCCGACGGCGAGGTCGGGCCCCTCGTCCCGGCCGGGATCGGAGCAGGTGCGAGCACGTCGGGCCCCGCCGAGGGCGGCGACGAGCCGCCCTTCTAGCGCCGGCCGAGGGCGACCCCGCACGGGGCCGCCTCCGGCCCGAGCCACCGGCGACCGCTACGATCGGTCGAGCCCGACCCGGCCAGGGTCACCGGCCAGAAAGGTGCCCCGTGAGCCGATCGCGATCCGTCGCCCTCCGACTGGCTGCCGTGACCCTCCTGGCGGCGGCCCTCACCGGCTGCACCATGGAGGCGCCGGCCCCCGCGCCGACGGCGTCGGCCGCCGCGTCCGCCGAGCCCTCCGCCGACCCGACGATCACCCCCGACTCGACGAGCGACGAGGCCTACGCGTACTTCGACCTCGTCGCTCGCGGGCACGTCGACGCCGGTGGCCCGAAGGACGGCCGCGCGATGGTCGACACCCTCGTGGCGGCAGGCTTCGACAAGGCGGCGATGGAGGTCACCTCCGACTCCACCTCCATCGGCCGGGCCGCCGACTCGGTGCAGTTCTCCGTGCTCTGGGGCAGCGACTGCCTCATCGGCCAGACGAGCGGCGCGGGCTACAGCAGCCAGCTCGCCCCGGTGCTCGGCAACGGCAGCTGCCTCGTCGGCACCACCCGCGCCATCGACTGGTGACGACCCGCGCCTCCGTCCCCTGGCCCCCACGGGGCCGACCCTCGAACTCCTCCCATCCCGCCCCCGGCGCCTCACCGCTCGACCCATAGACTGGACACCATGGCCGAATACATTTACTCGATGGTCCGTGCCCGCAAGGCGGTCGGCGACAAGCTGATCCTCGACGACGTCACGATGTCCTTCATCCCGGGCGCCAAGATCGGCGTCGTCGGCCCCAACGGAGCCGGCAAGTCGACGATCCTCAAGATCATGGCGGGGCTCGACACCCCCAGCAACGGCGAGGCCAAGCTCTCGCCCGGCTACACCGTCGGCATCCTCATGCAGGAGCCCGAGCTCGACGAGACGAAGACCGTGCTCGAGAACGTGCAGGAGGGCGTCGGCCCGATCAAGCAGAAGCTCGACCGGTTCAACGAGGTCTCGGCCGCCATGGCGGAGCCCGACGCCGACTTCGACGCCCTGCTCGCCGAGATGGGCTCCCTCCAGGAGGACATCGACGCCGCCGACGCGTGGGATCTCGACTCCCAGCTCGAGCAGGCCATGTCGGCCCTCCGCACGCCCCCGGGCGACGCCGAGGTCGCGAACCTCTCCGGCGGTGAGAAGCGCCGCGTCGCCCTCTGCAAGCTCCTGCTGCAGAAGCCCGACCTCCTCCTCCTCGACGAGCCCACCAACCACCTCGACGCCGAGAGCGTGCTCTGGCTCGAGCAGCACCTCAGCAAGTACCCCGGCGCCGTGCTCGCCGTGACCCACGACCGGTACTTCCTCGACCACGTCGCCGAGTGGATCGCCGAGGTCGACCGCGGTCGCCTCTACCCCTACGAGGGCAACTACTCGACGTACCTCGAGAAGAAGGGCGAGCGCCTCCAGGTCCAGGGCAAGAAGGACGCCAAGCTGGCCAAGCGCCTCGCGTCGGAGCTCGAGTGGGTGCGCAGCAACGCCAAGGGCCGCCAGGCGAAGTCCAAGGCCCGTCTCGCCCGCTACGAGGAGATGGCGAGCGAGGCCGAGCGCACGAGGGTCCTCGACTTCGAGGAGATCGTGATCCCCGTCGGGCCGCGCCTCGGCTCGCAGGTCATCGACGCGAAGAAGCTGCACAAGCAGTTCGGCGAGCGCGTGCTGATCGACGACCTCACCTTCACGCTGCCCCGCAACGGCATCGTCGGCGTCATCGGCCCGAACGGCGTCGGCAAGACGACCCTGTTCAAGACGATCGTCGGCCTCGAGCCGCTCGACGGCGGCGACCTGCGCGTCGGCGAGACGGTCGACATCTCGTACGTCGACCAGAGCCGCGGCGGCATCGACCCGAACAAGAACCTCTGGGAGGTCGTCTCCGAGGGGCACGACTACATCCAGGTCGGCAAGACGGAGATCCCCTCGCGGGCCTACGTCTCGCAGTTCGGCTTCAAGGGCCCCGACCAGCAGAAGAAGGCCGGCGTCCTCTCCGGCGGTGAGCGCAACCGGCTGAACCTGGCCCTCACCCTGAAGCAGGGCGGCAACCTGCTGCTGCTCGACGAGCCCACCAACGACCTCGACGTCGAGACGCTCGGCAGCCTCGAGAACGCCCTGCTCGAGTTCCCCGGCTGCGCCGTGGTCATCACCCACGACCGGTGGTTCCTCGACCGGATCGCCACGCACATCCTCGCGTGGGAGGGCCTGAACGACGACGGCACTCCCAACTGGTACTGGTTCGAGGGCAACTTCGAGTCGTACGAGGAGAACAAGATCGAGCGTCTCGGCGCCGACGCGGCGAAGCCCAGCTCCGCCACGTACCGCAAGCTGACGCGCGACTGAGATGACCCGCCTGCACGTGCCGACCCGGGTCCGGTGGAGCGACCTCGACGGGTACCGGCACGTGAACAACGCGTCGATGCTGCGCCTCCTGGAGGAGGCGCGCATCGACGCGTTCTGGTCTCCCGACGGCACCATCGACGAGCTGTCGAGCGCCGCCGTGCTCGACGGCCGGCCCGACGCGGCGACGATGACGCTCATCGCCCGCCAGGAGCTCGAGTACCTCGTGCCGATCCCGTACCTGCGGCCGCCGCTCGACGTCCAGCTCTGGGTCGGCCGGCTCGGGGGCGCCAGCCTCGAGGTCTGCTACGAGGTCTGGTCGCCCGTCGGCGTCGAGCCGGCTCAGCTCTTCACGCGCGCGGCGACCACCATCGTGCTCGTCGACTCGGCGACGAACCGGCCGCGGCGCATCTCCGACGTCGAGCGGGAGGCCTGGTCGCCGTACCTCGAAGAGCCCCTGAGCTTCCGGCGGCGCTGACCCCGGCGGGTCAGGCCTCCGGAGCCGCCTGACGTCGGGGCACCCTGACCATGCCCTCCTGGGCGACGCTCGCGACGAGCCGCCCGGCACGGTCGTAGATGCGACCCAGGGCCAGGCCCCGGCCGCCGATCGCGTTGGGCGACTCCTGCACGTAGAGCAGCCACTCGTCGACGCGCGCCTCGCGGTGCCACCACATCGCGTGGTCGAGGCTGGCGGCCTTGAGGCCCGGCGTGACCATGGCGACGCCGTGGCGCCGGTAGATCGACTCGAGGATGGAGTAGTCGCTCGCGTAGAGCAGGGCCGCGCGGTGCAGGTCGGCGTCGTCGGGCATCGGCGCCGTGGCGCGCAGCCACACGGCCTGGTGCGCCACCCGGGCACCGTCGACCCGGAAGTACACGGGCGAGGGCACGTGGCGCATGTCGAAGGGACGGTCGTTGGCCCAGGCCCGGGCGATCGGGTGGTCGACGACGGAGAGCAGCTCGGAGTCGCTGGGCACGTCGTCGGGGCCCGGCAGCCCCTCGGGCATGTCGACCTGGTGGTCGAGACCGTCGTCGGGGGTCTGGAACGACGCGATCATCGACAGGATGGGCACGCCGTCCTGGCTCGCCTGGGTGCGCCGGGTCGCGAACGACCGACCGTCGTGGATGCGGTCGACCGAGAACGTGATGGGGATCGTGAGGTCGCCCGGGCGCAGGAAGTACGCGTGCAGCGAGTGCACGGGGCGCTCCGGCCCGATGGTGCGCTGGGCCGCCACGAGCGACTGGGCCATGACCTGACCGCCGAAGACGCGGCCCAGGGGCTCGGGCTGCGACGTGCCCGTGAAGACGTCCTGCCCGTCGACCGAGCCGGCCGGCGCGAGGTCGAGGGTCGAGAGGAGGCTCTGCAGGGGAGAGGCGGTCATCCGATGTAGTTTAGGGGGCCGATGAGCCGTACATTCACCCTCCCAGACTCCCTGTCCCTGAGCGACCTCGCGACCTTCCTGGGGCGCGCCGCCCGCGTCGAGGACGGCTCGGTCCGGCTCATCGCCGGCGACGGCGTGCTCGCCGTGTACGTCGCGGTCTTCTACCCCTCGGGGCTGCTCGACCAGAGCCCGACCGTGCTGGGCCTGCGCACCTTCCAGCTCGTCGACCGGCCGAGCTTCGACGCCGTGGTGCCGGTGCGGTCGCTGACCGAGCGCCTCGTGCGACTCCAGAACGACGTCGTCGACCCCACCGCCGCGGTGACGGCGACGCTCCCCGTCGAGGTGAACACGGTGACCTGGGCTGCCATCTCACCGCCGCGCGGCGGCTGGAGCCGGCTGGCGCCCGCCGACGAGACGCAGCTGCGCGAGACCGCGACGGCCGGCATCGACGAGGTCGCGACGGCCCTCGGGTCGGAGACGGGCGAGCAGATCGTCACCCGCGTGCGCTCCGAGGTGTGGTCGCGCCCCGTCCCCGGCGCGGAGCACCTGCCCGCCGCCGCGGCCTTCGCCGCGCTCAGCCTGGGCTTCCTCGGCGACGACGAGCCCGTCTCCGTGCTCGAGACCGGACCGTGGACCCGCGTCACGACGAGCCGGGGCCACGTGCTCGTCAAGCGCCGCGGCGGCCTGCTCTAGCCGCACCCTCACCCGCAGCCGCGGGCAGAGCACGGCATCGGCGCCGGGGCCGGCGCAGGTCCGGTCGGTCCGGCGTCGGTCGTCAGCGGTCGCCCGGCGCCGGCATGGCGTTCACCATGGCGTGGGCGGCGCGGTCGAGGTACGCCCACAGGGTCGCGTCGTGGAGGGGCGAGAGCTGGAGCTCGTCGACCGCGGCCCGCATGTGGTGCAGCCACCGGTCACGCGCCTCCGGCGTGATCGTGAACGGCATGTGCCGCATCCGCAGCCGGGGGTGGCCGCGCTCGTCGCTGTACGTCGTCGGGCCGCCCCAGTACTGCTCGAGGAAGCCGGTGAGGCGCTGGATCGCGCCCTCGAGGTCGTGCTCCGGGTACATCGGCCAGAGCAGCTCGTCGGTGCGGACGCCCTCGTAGAAGTGGCGCACGAGCCGCTCGAAGGCGGCCCGGCCGCCGATCTGCTCCCAGAAGACGCCCTGAGCGGCGTCGTCGCCGAGCCCCCGGCGCAGCGTGACCGGCTGTGCCGAGTCGGCGGGCTGAGCCGGGCTGCCGGCCCCCGGCACCACACCGTCACCGTCACCGGCAGGGCGCGGGGTGAGGGGGATGCCGCCGCTCATCGCCGACGCCCCCGGGGAGCGGGCTGGTGCGGGGTCGGCACGGTGTGCGGCGGCTTGGAGCCCTGCACCGAGGAGGCGCTGTCGAAGCCCGTGAGGACGACGCTCGTCAGCGACGGCAGCGTGATGCCCATGGCGTCGGTGGCCCTCTTGAGCCGTGCCCGCAGCTCGCGGTCGACGGTGTCGCGGTCGGCCGAGCGCGTCTTCACGACGACCCGGATGACCACGTGCTCGTCGGAGATCGACTGGATGCCCCACACCTCGGGCACGTCGATCACCGAGCGGTTCCACTTCGGGGTCGCCGCGAGCTCGTTCGCGCTCGCGAGCATGGCGTCCTGCACGGCGTCGACGTCGGCGTCGTAGGGGACGGCGAGGTCGATGACGACGCGGCTCCACCCCTGCGACATGTTGCCCACGCGCAGGATCTCGCCGTTGCGGACGAACCAGAGCACGCCGTTCACGTCGCGCACCTGGGTGACGCGGATGCCCACGGCCTCGACCACGCCCACGGCCGGGCCGACGTCGACGACGTCGCCGACGCCGAGCTGGTCCTCCGCGACCATGAAGATGCCGTTCAGGAGGTCCTTCACGATGTTCTGGGCGCCGAAGGCGAGGCCGGCGCCGACGACGCTCGCCGCGCCGACGATCGCCACGACGTCGAAGTCGAGCTCGCCGAGCACGAGCACCAGGGCGACCGCCGAGATGACGACGGTCACGACGTTGTTCAGGACGCTGCCGAGGGTGCGCGTGCGCTGCACCACCCGCACCGCCGCGAGGGGCGAGGCGACGAGCGCCTGTGTGTCGTCGACGTTCTGCTTGCGCTTGATGCCCGAGACGACCTGGTCGACCACGCGTCGGATCGCGAAGTGCAGCACGATCCGCAGCAGCACCGCGATGAGCAGGATGGCGGCGATGCGGATCGGCACGCCCCACATCGCCCAGAAGGCGTCCCAGTCGAAGTCGACGGGGGCGTCGGGGGTGGTGGCCGCGGCGAGGAGGAGAGTCTGCATCATCGCCGACGATCTAAGCACGCCCGTCCGACGTCGGCCGTGTGCGGCCTGGACGCACGGACGGCGGACCCTGTGAGCAGGGTCCGCCGTCCGACGGGTGGCCGCGAGCGACCGATGCGGCTAGGAGGCGTCGGCCGCCTGGGCGCGCAGGGCACGCTCGACGCCGGAGACGCTCTCGCTCACGATGCGGCGCAGGGCCGGCACGCCCGGGTTCGCCTCGAGCCACGCACGGCTGCTGTCGACCAGCGCCTGGTCGGCCAGCGGCGACGGGTAGAGCCCCGAGACCAGCGTGTCGGCGATGTGGTAGCTCCGCGACTCCCAGATCGTCGTCAGCGCCGCGAAGTAGGGCTCGACGAGCGGCTGCAGGATCGCGGGGTCGTTCGTGTGCACGAAGCCCTGGGCGGTCGCGCGCACGATGGCGTTCGGCTGCTCCGAGCTCTCGACGATCGACCGGAAGGCGGCCAGCTTGCCCTCGGTGGTGGGGATGGTCGCCCGGGCACGGGCCGCTGCCTGCGCACCGTTGGCCGTGTTGTCGGCCTCGAGCGCGGCGTCGATCTCGGCCGTGCCCGCGGCGCCGACGAGCACGAGGCCCTCGAGCAGCTCCCAGCGGAGGTCCGTGTCGACGGTCAGGCCGTCGAGCGCCACGGAGCCGTCCGTCAGGCCCTGCAGCGTCGCCGCGTGCTCGGGGGTCGACGCGATGCCGGCGAAGGCCTTGACGAACTGGAACTGCGCGTCCGACCCGGCCTCGGCCTGCTGTGCCAGGGCCCAGAGGCCGTCGCCGACCTCCGTGACGGTGGAGGCGCGGGTCGAGGGGTCGACGTACGCCCGCGCCGTCTGCGCCAGCTGGGCCAGCGTCGTGCGGATGGTCGTCGACTCGGTCTCGGTCGCGATGTTGTCGAGCACGAGGCGCACGTAGTCCCGCGGTGCGGTCTCGGCGTCGCGCGTGGCGTCCCAGACCGAGCCCCAGACGAGGGCACGGGCCAGAGGGTCGCTGATCTGCGCCAGGTGCTCCAGGGCGGTGGCCAGCGAGGCCTCGTCGAGGCGGATCTTGGCGTAGGCGAGGTCGTCGTCGTTCACGAGCACGAGCGCCCCGCGGTGCTGGCCGACGAGCTCGGGGACCTCGGTGCGGGTGCCGTCGACGTCGATCTCGACCCGGTGCCGACGCACGAGGGCGTCGCCGTCGAGGTCGTAGAGGCCGATCGCGAGACGGTGCGGGCGGATCGTCGGGTAGTCGGCGGGCGCCTCCTGCAGGACGGCGAACGCCGTGACGACGCCGTCGGCGTCGGTCTCGACCTCGGGGCGGAGGGTGTTGACGCCCGCCGTCTCGAGCCACTTCTCGCTCCAGCTCGTGAGCTCGCGGCCCGAGGTGGCCTCGAGCTCGACGAGCAGGTCGCTCAGCTCGGTGTTCGAGTGGTGGTGCTTCTGGAAGTACGCGGCGACGCCGGCGTAGAACGCGTCGATGCCGACCCAGGCGACGAGCTGCTTCAGCACCGAGCCGCCCTTGGCGTAGGTGATGCCGTCGAAGTTGACCTGGACGTCCTCGAGGTCGTTGATGGTCGCGACGACGGGGTGCGTGGACGGGAGCTGGTCCTGGCGGTAGGCCCAGCTCTTCTCCATCGCCTGGAAGGTCGTCCAGGCCTCGGTCCACTCGGTGGCCTCGGCCGTCGAGATCGTGGAGGCCCACTCGGCGAACGACTCGTTCAGCCAGAGGTCGTTCCACCACTTCATCGTGACGAGGTCGCCGAACCACATGTGGGCGAGCTCGTGCAGGATCGTGACGACCCGGCGCTCCTTGATGGCGTCGGTCACCTTGCTGCGGAACACGTAGGTCTCGACGAAGGTCACGGCGCCCGCGTTCTCCATGGCGCCTGCGTTGAACTCCGGCACGAAGAGCTGGTCGTACTTCTCGAACGGGTAGGCGTACCGGAACTTCTCCTCGTAGTAGGCGAAGCCCTGTCGCGTCTTCTCGAAGATGTAGTCCGCGTCGAGGTGCTCGGTCAGCGAGCGACGCGTGAAGATGCCGAGCGGGATGGTCCGGCCGTCGGAGCTGGTGAGCTCGCTGCGCACGACGTCGTAGGGGCCCGCGATGACGGCGGTGATGTAGCTCGAGAGCACCGGGGTCGGGGAGAAGGCCCAGGTGGCGACGTCGCCGTCGACGGCGGGCTCGGGGGTCGGCTGGTTGCTCACGACCTCCCAGCGGGCCGGCGCGGTGACGGTGAACTGGAACGTCGCCTTGAGGTCGGGCTGCTCGAACACCGCGAAGACGCGGCGGCTGTCGGGCACCTCGAACTGCGAGTACAGGTAGACCTCGCCGTCGACGGGGTCGACGAAGCGGTGCAGGCCCTCGCCCGTGTTCGTGTACTCGGCGTCGGCGACGACGACGAGCTCGTTCTCGGCCGCGAGGTCGGCGAGCTGGATCCGCACGCCGTCGTTCACCGCGGCGACGTCGAGCGCCTCGCCGTTCAGCGTGACCGAGTGGACGGTCCGCGTCAGCGCGTCGATGAAGGTCGAGGCACCGGGCGTCGCGGTGAATCGCACCGTTGTCGAGCTGCCGAAGACCTCGGCACCCCGCGTGAGGTCGAGCTCGATCTCGTACGACCGGACGTCGACGACGCTCCTGCGCTCCTGCGCCTCAACTCGGGTCAGGTTCTCTCCGGGCACGCTTGCTCCATCCGTCTTCAGGTGTCCATGGCGGACTCGTGGTCCGCCGACGAGCCTAGACCTGGGGCCCGCGGCCCGGCGGGCGCCACCTGCCCTCGGAGGTGCGCCCCCGGGGTGCAGGTGTTGACTGGGCGCATGACCGACACCGTCGCCCCCGCCCCCCACACCACCGTCGACTTCTGGTTCGACCCCTCCTGCCCGTGGGCCTGGATGACGAGCCGCTGGGTCGACGAGGTCGCCGCGCACCGCGACCTCGACGTCACCTTCCACGTCATGAGCCTCGCGGTGCTGAACGAGGACAACGATGTGAGCGACGAGTACCGCTCGATGTTCGCCCGGATGCTCCGCTACACGCGCCTCGTGACGGCGGCCGGCGAGCTCCACGGCCAGCAGGTGGTCAAGCCCCTCTACGACGCGCTCGGCACGCGCATCCACCCGGGCGGCGAGACCGACGCCGACGTCGTCATCCCCGCGGCGCTCGCCGAGGTGGGCCTCCCCGCCGACCTCGCCCGGCACGCCGACACCGACGAGTTCGACGAGCAGATGCGCGCCAGCCACTTCGACGGCATCGGCCGCGTCGGGCAGGACGTCGGCACGCCCGTCATCGCGGTGAACGGCACGGCGTTCTTCGGCCCGGTCATCTCGCCCGCCCCGAAGGGCGAGGTCGCTCTGACCCTGTGGGACGGCGTCGTCGCGGCGGCCTCGTACCCCGGCTTCTTCGAGATCAAGCGGACCCGCACCGTCGGTCCGATCTTCGACTGACGCCGTCCTAGGATCGAGGTCATGCGCATCCACGTCGCGACCGATCACGCCGGTCTCGAGTTCAGCACCACCGTCATCGAGCACCTGAGCCGGGCCGGCCACGACGTCACCGACCACGGGCCGACGAGCTACGAGCCCCTCGACGACTACCCCTCCTTCTGCATCGCCGCGGCCCGCGCCGTCGTGCGCGACCAGCGGGCGGGGCACGAGGCCCTCGGCGTCGTCTTCGGCGGGTCGGGCAACGGCGAGCAGATCGCCGCGAACAAGGTCGAGGGCGTCCGGGCCGCGCTGGTCTGGAACGACTCCACGGCGAAGCTGGCGCGTCAGCACAACGACGCGAACGTCATCGCCATCGGTGCGCGCCAGCACACCGAGGAGGAGGCCCTGGCCTTCATCGACGCCTTCGTGGCCGAGCCGTTCACGCACGACGAGCGCCACGTCCGCCGCATCGCGCAGCTCGCGGAGTACGAGACGACCGGGGCCATCGCCGGCCACCCGGTCGACTAGGGGCGACGCGTGCCCGAGGGCCACTCCGTCCACCGCATCGCCAACCAGTTCGCCCAGACCTTCGTCGGCCACCGCGTCGCGGTGAGCTCCCCCCAGGGCCGGTTCGCCGCCGGCGCGGAGAAGCTCGACGGCGCGACCATGGTCGACGCGAAGGCGGTCGGCAAGCAGATGTTCCTCGAGTTCGACAACGGGCTCTGGCTGCACGTGCACCTCGGGCTCTACGGTGCCTGGGACTTCGCGGGCGACATCGCGACCGGCGCCTCCATGGCGGAGTCGCGCACGCGGCGTTCCGCCACCCGCAAGGCCGAGAACGCCCCCGACGACGACGACGGCGAGCACTCGATGGCGAGCATCGGGGCGCCGCGCCGCAGCCGCGTGCGCATGGCCGAGCAGGAGAAGGCGGAGGACGACATCGAGTCGTTCCCGCCCGAGCCCGTCGGCCAGGTGCGGGTGCGTCTGCTCAGCGAGACCGCGGTCGGCGACCTGCGGGGCCCGACCAAGTGCGAGGTGCTCGACGACGAGGGCGTCGACGCGGCCGTCGCGAAGCTCGGCCCCGACCCGCTGGTCGACTCCCCGAAGAAGGGCAGCGACCGGTTCGTCACGACGGTGCGGAAGAAGCGCACGCCGATCGGCCTGCTGCTGATGGACCAGAGCGTCGTGAGCGGCATCGGCAACATCTACCGGGCCGAGCTGCTCTTCCGCGCCCGTCTCGACCCGCACACCCCCGGCAACCAGGTGCCGGAGGACGTCCTGAGGGCGCTCTACAAGGACTGGACGAAGCTCCTGAAGAGCGGCGTCGAGCTGGGCCAGATGATGACGATGGACGGCCTGACGAAGGCGCAGCACGCGAAGGCGCTGCGCAGCCGGGCTGACCGCCACTGGGTCTACCACCGCGAGGGGCTGCCCTGCCGGGTCTGCGGCACGAACGTCGTGATGGAGATGGCGGCGGGGCGGAAGCTCTACTGGTGCCCGGTCGACCAGGTCTGACAGGCTCGGTCGCATGAGGCACACCCCGCACTTCGTGCTGTCCGACGTCGCCGAGGTCGCGCGCCTCGTGCGCGAGAACCCCTGGGCCACGATCGTGGCCCACACCGCGGATGGCCTGGTCGCGTCGCACTACCCGGTCGTGCTGGAGGAGACCGACGACGGCTCGCTGTCGCTGGTCAGCCACGTCGGCCGCCCCGACGAGCGCAGCCTCGAGCTGGGCCAGGGCGAGGTGATGGTCATCGTCCAGGGGCCGCACGGCTACGTCTCGCCCGGCTGGTACCCGGCGGAGCAGATCATCCCGACCTGGAACCACGTCACCGCCCACCTGTGGGCCACCCCCGAGATCCTCTCCGACGAGGAGAACTTCCGGGTGCTCGGCGAGCTCGTCGACCACTTCGAGCGCGTGATGCCCGAGCCGAGCTCGCTGCAGCTCGACGAGGAGGGGGCACGCCGCGTCGCCCGCGGCACGGTGGGCGTCCGCCTCCGCGTGACCCGGTTCGACGCTCGCCTCAAGCTCAGCCAGAACAAGCCGCCGGAGGTCGTCGACCGCATCGTCGCCGAGCTCGACCACGGAGAGCACTACGCGCAGCCTGCCCTGGCGGCCGAGATGCGCCGGGTGCACCCCCGATGAGCGCCCAGTCCGAGGAGGCGCGGGCCGTCTTCCTGACGGACGCCCGCCTCGTCGGCGCCGACGGCTCCGCTCCCGTCGACGCCCTCCTCGACGGCGGGGTCGTCGCCCGGCTCGCGCCCCGGGGCGAGCTCGCGTCGCCCGCCGGCGCCGAGGTCGTCGACCTCGAGGGCCGGTGGCTCGGCCCCGGCCTCTGGGACTCCCACGCGCACCTCGACCAGTGGGCGCTCGTGCGCCGCCGCCTCGACGTCGGCGGGGCGGCCAGCGCGGCGGAGGCCGCTGCCCTCGTCGGGGCCCGCCTCCGCGAGGCGCCGCCCGCGGCCGGGGAGCCCCTCGTCGGCTACGGCTTCCGCGACGCGCTCTGGCCCGACGAGCCGCACCGGGCGCTCCTCGACGCCGTCAGCGGCGACGTGCCGGTCGTGCTGGTCAGCGCCGACCTGCACTCGGCCTGGCTCGACAGCGCCGCGCTGGCCGTGCACGGGCACGGCGGCCACGTGACGGGCCTGCTGCGCGAGCAGGACGCCTTCGCCGTGTCGACCGCCGTCAGCGCGGTCAGCGACGCCGTCCTCGACGGCTGGGTGGGCGACGCCGTCGTCGCCGCCGCCGCGCGGGGCGTGGTCGGCGTCGTCGACCTCGAGATGTCGTTCTCGCTCGACCGCTGGGCCCGTCGCGTCCGAGGCGGCGTCGACCAGCTGCGGGTGCGCTGCGGCGTCTACCCCCACGACCTCGAGGCGGCCGTCGAGCGGGGGCTCCGCACGGGCGACGTGGTGCCGGGCACCCGCGGGCTCGTCTCGGTGGGGCCGGCGAAGATCATCACCGACGGGTCGCTCAACACGCGCACCGCGTGGTGCCACGACCCGTACCCGGGGCTGAGCGGTCCGGGCGCGACCGGGGTCGCGAGCTACGACCAGGGCGACCTCGTCGCGTGGATGCGCCGCGCCTCCTCGGCGGGCCTCGTGCCGGCGGTCCACGCGATCGGCGACCGGGCGGCCGAGCGCGCCCTCGACGCGTTCGAGGCCGTGGGCTGCCGCGGCAGCGTCGAGCACGCGCAGCTGCTCGACGACGCCGACGTCGCGCGGTTCGCCCGCCTCGGCGTCGTCGCCAGCGTGCAGCCCGAGCACGCGATGGACGACCGCGACGTCGCCGACGCCCTCTGGGCCGGCCGCACCGACCGTGCCTTCGCGCTGGCGTCGCTCGTCGCGGCCGGGGTCGAGCTGCGCCTCGGGTCGGACGCCCCGGTGGCGCCCCTCGACCCGTGGGTCACGATGGCGGCCGCCGTCTCGCGGTCGCGCGACGGCCGTGCCGCCTGGCACCCCGAGCAGCGGATCGGGGCGCGGGCGGCGCTGCTGGCCTCGGTCGACGGGCAGGGGCTCGTCCGTGCGGGCCGCGTCGCCGACCTCGTCGTCACGGAGGCCGACCCGCTCGCGGCCGACGACCTCCGCGGGTTCCCGGTCGCGGCGACCCTCGTCGGCGGCCGGTTCACGCACCGCGCCCCCTGACGACGAAGGCCGCCGCCCCGGTGGGGGCGGCGGCCTCTCGTCAGGCAGGAGCCGGGGTCGGTCGGCGTCGGCTCAGCCGGCGACGTGCGCCGCGAGGAACCAGCGGTCCTTCTCGAGGCCGCGCGAGATCTCGATCGCGACGTCCTGGCTGGAGGCGTCGAGCTCGCCGAGCTCGTCGATGGCGGTGCGGACGCCGACCAGGGCGGCGTCGATCTGGGCGACCAGCTCAGCGATCGTGCGGTCGATCTGGCTGAAGCCGGGCGACGTCGGGGGGATCGAGGTCTTCGCGGCGACGGTCTCGACGCGAGCGTCGACGGGGAGGCCGAGGGCGACGACGCGCTCGGCGGCCAGGTCGGCCCACTCGCGGGCGTGGTCGACGACCACGTCGATGAGCTCGTGCACGGCGACGAAGGCGATGCCCCGGACGTGCCAGTGCGCCTGCTTGCCGTTGACGGAGAGGGCGGTCAGGTCGGTGACGATCGGGCTGAGGAACTGGGCGACGCCGGCGGCGACGTCCGGGTCGACGGAGCCCTGGGGAACGGTGATGCGGAGATCGGTCATGACGAGTCCTTTCCTAGACGATGGGTGCAACGCTATTCGGCTGAGGGGATTCCGCAAGCAAGCTGAGGCTGCACTTCGTGAGGGTCGCCTGCCCTCACCGGGGTGGGCCGAGGGCCCGTGACGCCCCCGTCGGGGTCGCCCGGGCGGCCCCGCACCGGGGGATAACCCCACCGGGCGTCCGGGCGCTGGCACCATGGGGAGCGCGGCCCAGACCCGCGAGGCTCGACCCATGACCCAGGAGCGCCCCATCACCGTCCAGAACCCCTACCTGTCGCCGCCCGCCCGCCCGGGCGGCTACCGTCGCCGCTGGCGCGAGCTGCCCCGTGAGCTCGGCTACGTGGCCCTCTCGGCGGTGCTGGTCGTGATCGTGTCGCTCGGCGCCGCGCTGTTCTTCCACGTGCTGAGCGGCTCGAGCGACTCGCTCGTCACCCTCGTCTTCCTGGCCGTGGTCGTCTTCGGCGCCCTCTGGCTGGCCCGCTGGTTCGGCACCTTCGAGGTGCTCCGGCTGCGCTGGGCCAGCGACCGCCCGATCCGCCCCGTCGACTGGACCCCGAACACGGCGTGGGGCCGGTCGAGCTCGCGCTTCGTCCGTGCCGTGTCGGTCTTCGCGAACCCGCACTACTGGCTGTACCTGCTCTACGCGCTGATCATCTTCCCGACCGTCGCGGGCGTGACGACGTTCGTGCTCGCCCTGCTGCTCGGCGGCCCCCTCCTGTTCGTGCTCGGCATCGTCGTGTTCTTCGGCGCCGTCACCCCGTTCCAGCTCACGGACTGGCCCTCGGCGATCGGCACCGGAGGGGCCGCCGCGCTGGTGATCGTGGCCCTCGCCCTCTTCGCCGGCGTCGTGCTCGTCTACCCGTACGTGGTGCACGCCGTCGTCGTCGTGCACCAGGCGATCGCGGCGGCCGTGCTCGGGGGCTTCCGCTCCGAGCAGCTCGAGGTCGAGCTGGCCGACCGCGAGATCTCGCGCACCGCCGCGCTCTCCGCCGAGGGGACGGCGCTCCGTCGTCTCGAGCGCGACATCCACGACGGCCCGCAGCAGCGGCTGGTGCGGCTCCAGATGGACCTCGCCGCCGCGGCCCGTGCCGTCGACGCCGACCCGGAGAAGAGCAAGGCCCTGATCGAGGAGGCGCGGGTGCAGTCCCGAGAGGCCCTCGAGGAGCTGCGCGCGCTCTCCCGCGGGTTCGCCCCGCCGCTCCTGCTCGACCGCGGGCTCGTCGCCGCCCTCGAGTCGCTCGTCGACCGCGCCGTGATCTCGACGACGCTGGTGAACCGGGTGCCCGCCCACGTGGTGGTGCCCGCCGACATCGAGCGCAACGCCTACTTCATCGCCTCCGAGCTGGTGACGAACATCGGCAAGCACTCCGAGGCCAGCTCGGCCGACCTCGCGCTCCGCACCCGCACCGCCCCCGACGGCGTCGGCACCCTGCTCGAGCTCGTCGTCACCGACGACGGCCGCGGCGGCGCGGGCCTCCGAGACGGGCACGGCCTCGCCGGGGTCCAGGAGCGCCTCGTGGGGCTCGGCGGCTTCCTCGACATCTCCAGCCCGCAGGGCGGCCCGACCATCGTGACCGTGAGCATCCCGCTGGTGACCGACCTCGGCAGCTCGGTGGCGCCTCCCTCGGCGGACGACCCGACCTCAGGAGAGCCGACGCCGACCGCGGCGACGCCCGGCACGTCGCCCACCCTGCCGCTGCCCCCGTACGCCGCCGTGACCGAGCCGCTGCCCGACGTGTCGCCGACGGCCGTCACCGAGCCGCTGCCCCGCGGCGCCGGCCGGGGGCGCGGCCGCGGCGCGACGGGCGGGCCGACGGCTCCCTAGACTGCCGGGATGACCGACGGCCCCCTCGACCCCGCCCTCCGCGTCGCGGTCGCCGACGACTCCGTGCTGCTGCGCGAGGGTCTGGTGCGGCTGCTCGACGAGCTGGGGGTGGCGGTCGTGGGGGCCTTCGGCGACGCCGACTCGCTGCTCGCCGACCTCGACGCGGTGGCTCCGGACGTCGCCGTGCTCGACGTCCGCATGCCGCCGACCCACACCGACGAGGGGGTGCGGGCGGCGATCGAGATCCGTCGCCGGCGCCCGCAGACCTGCATCCTGCTGCTCTCGCAGTACGTCGAGGTCGCCTACGCCCGCGACCTCCTCGAGTCGGGCTCGGGCGGCGTCGGCTACCTGCTGAAGGACCGCATCGCGTCGATCGACGAGTTCCGCGACGCCCTCGAGCGCGTCGCCGCCGGCGGCACCGTGCTCGACCCGCAGGTCGTCTCGCAGCTGCTCGGCCGCCGGAGCGACCCGCTCTCGGCCCTCACGCCCCGCGAGCGCGAGGTGCTGACCCTCATGGCCGAGGGCCGCACGAACGCGGCGATCGCCGCACAGCTCGTGATCGGCACGGGCGCCGTCGAGAAGAACGTCACGTCGATCTTCCAGAAGCTCCTGCTGGAGGACAGCGGCACGGACCACCGCCGCGTGCTGGCGGTGCTCGCCTACCTGCAGCACTAGGGACGGGCGGGGCACGACCCCACCGCGCCTCCCGGGGTCAGCTGCCGCCGTCGACGCTCCCCGGCGCCGCGCCGTCGGGCGTGCCCTCGAGGGGCCCCTCGTCGGCCCGGAGGACCTCGGGGTCGGCGCCGACGTCGAGGATCGTCTCGCGGAGCGACCGGCCGAGCCTCTCGTAGCCGGCCGTGGTCGGGTGGATGCCGTCGACGCTGGCACCGGGCGCCCAGGCCTCGCCCGCGCGCACCGTGCGCCACGGGTCGACGAAGACGTGGTCGGTCGTCGCGACCCAGCGCTCGAGGTCGCGCTCGTAGCGGGCGGCGGCGGAGGGGTCGCGGGCGTACGGGGGGATGGCGGCGACGACGACCTCGCGCGCGCTGACGGTGTCGACGATCGACTCGTACGACGCCCGGGCCGCGGAGAACGGGACGCCCGTGCGCACGTCGTTCGTGCCGGACATCAGCACGAGGACGTCGACGTCGGCGACGGGCTGCACGGCCGCGGCCTGCTGCTCGACCGTGCTGCCGCCCCGCGCCCAGCCGCCGACGTACTCGACGCCGTCGCCCTGCGCGTACGTCATCCACGTGTCGGCGTCGAGCCCGTCGCTGAGCAGGCGACCGCCGCCGGCCGTGAGCGAGTCGCCCACGATCGCGACCCTGACGCCGTGGCCGTCGCCCGCCGCGACGGGCACGAGCGTGCTGGCCGCGCCCGGCGCGGCCGCGGAGACCCGGGCGGGGGAGGCGGTGGTCACGGCCCCCGCGGAGCAGCCGGTCGTCAGCAGTGCCAGCGCCGCGCCCACGAGCGCGACGCGGGCGGGGGTCGCGCGGTCCATGGGTCGATCGTGCCGCATCGCGGCGTGCTCCACGTACACCGCAGGGATGACTCCCCGGGGGTCGTGGTCATCACGGCCGTCATGAGACATATTAGACTGTCCGGTCTGTGGGCCCGGGCCGGGCTCCTCGACGAACGGAGAGCCCGCCATGGTCCCCTTCCGCTACCGCGCCGAGCTCGACGGGCTCCGTGCCGTCGCCATCCTCACGACGATGTGGTCGCACGCGGGGTTCCGGGGGCTGAGCGGCTCGGGCATCGACTTCTTCTTCGTCATCAGCGGCTACCTCGCGACCAGCATCGCCCTGCGCGACCGCGACCTCGGGCGCTTCGGCGTCGTGCGCTACCTCGTCCGCCGGGCGCGGCGCATCCTCCCGGCCCTGGTCGTCGTCATGCTGGCGACCCTGCCCGTCGCCGTGCTGGTCATGCTGCCCGACGAGCTGGAGAACTACGGGCAGTCGCTCGTGGCGACGCTGGCCTCGGGCAACAACGTCCTGCTCTGGCTGACGTCGGGCTACTGGGACCTCGCCTCGGAGTTCAAGCCCTTCCTGCACACCTGGAGCCTCGGCGTGGAGGAGCAGTTCTACCTCCTCTTCCCGCTCGTGCTCGTCGTCGCGCCGCGGGTGCCCGCCCGGGTGCGCACGGCCGCGCTGGTCGCGGCGACCCTCGCGAGCCTCGGCCTGGCCGTCCACCAGGGCCTCGTCGACGTCGACTCGGCCTACTACCTCCTGCCCGCGCGGGCGTGGGAGATCCTCGTCGGCTGCCTGCTCGCGGTGGGGGCCCGTCGCGGCTGGCGGTGGCTCGTCGCCGTGCCCGACGCCCGGGCGCGCGGGCTCGCGCTGCTCGGCCTCGGTCTCGTCGTGGCCTCGCTGCTCGGGGCCCCGGCCGAGGAGGGGTTCCGACTGCCGGTCGTGGCGGCGGCCGTGGCGGGGGTGGGGCTCGTCATCGCCTTCGCGCGCTCCGGGTCACCGGTGACGCGCCTCCTCTCGGCCCGGCCGCTCGTCGCGGTCGGGGTGGTCACCTTCAGCGTCTACCTGTGGCACCAGCCCCTCTTCGTCTTCGCCCGCGTGCTGACGCCCGAGGCCCCGCCGGCCTGGCTCTTCGTCGTGCTGATGGCCGTCGCGCTCGGCGTGGGCTGGCTGTCGTGGCGGTTCGTGGAGGAGCCCTTCCGCCGCCCCGCACGGATGTCGCTCCGTCGGTTCGTTCCGGTCGTGGGCGGGGGAGTCGCGGTGGTCGTCGTCGCCGGAGCCGTGCTCGCCGGGTCGGGCGGCCTGCCCGCACGGCTCGGCGAGGACCCGGCCGAGGCCTCGATCGACTACAACCGGAGGATCAGCGAGACGGGCCGCGAGCCCTTCGACCGGCCCGACGCGACGAACGTGCTCGTGGTGGGCGACAGCTGGTCGCGCGACCTGGCGAACAGCGTGCTCGAGACGTACCCGCGGGCCGACCTCGAGCTGCGGCACCTGCACGGCCCGTCCTTCGACGCGGGGGTCTGCTTCCTCGCCGCGAACCCCGAGCTCCAGGGGTCGGCGCTCTGGGCGGGCGCCGACGTGGTGCTGGTGTCGATCGGCGACGAGTACGAGCCCTGCCTGCGGGGCGAGCTCGCGAGCATGACGGCGGAGGGCAAGGCGGTCTTCTACGGCGGCCCGAAGAACTTCGGCGACAACCTCAACTGGGTGGTGCAGCGACACGGCGACGACCGCGCCGGCCTGTCGAACCGGCTGCCGGGGTGGGTGGCCGAGCGCGAGGCGAGCTCGTCGGCCCTCGTGCCCGCCGAGCACTACGTCTCGTGGAGCCCCCTCTGGCGAGACGGGCGCGTGCCGATCACGGACGACGCGGGCGCCCTGCTGTCACCCGACCGCGTGCACTTCACCCGCGCCGGCGCGACCCTCTTCGGCGACGCCCTCCGCGCCTCCCCCCTCGACGCCTACTTCGCCCCCCTCGACCACTGACCGCGGCCCCGCAGGGTCGCGCGAACGCGACCTGCACCGGAGGCGCCGACCGAGCACGACATCCGCCTCGCCTACGGCGACGGACGAGGCAGAAAGACGCCCAGAGGAAGATTCATTCACGTCGCCGAAGGCGACGGACGCCGGAGGCGTCGAACAAGCACGAGGGGATGACGGGAATCGAACCCGCGCCATCAGTTTGGAAGACTGAGGCTCTACCATTGAGCTACATCCCCGGAGCGGCCGTGCCGCAGCGGTGGCACCAACTATAAACCATGGGCTCGGCCCGCTCAGTCACGGGCGGCCGTGGGTCGGCTAGACTCACCGAGGCCTGTTCCCACCCGACCTCAACGGGGTGACCGGGGGCGGGCCGAGTCAGGTGATGCACGGGGCGTAGCGTAGTGGCTAGCGCGTCCGTTTTGGGGGCGGAAGATCGCAGGTTCGAGTCCTGTCGCCCCGACAGTCGTCTACCCCCGCTGTCTCGGTCGTGAGTTCAGCGCCACCAACACAGGAGAAGCCCTACATTGGTCCAGACCACGGTTGAGAAGCTCAGCCCCACGCGCGTCAAGCTCAACATCGTCGTCACCCCCGACGAGCTGAAGCCCAGCGTCACGCACGCCTACGGTCACATCGCCGAGTCGATCAACATCCCCGGCTTCCGCAAGGGCAAGGTGCCGCCGCCCATCATCGACCAGCGCGTCGGTCGCGAAGAGGTCCTGAACCACGCGGTCAGCGAGAGCCTCGACAAGTTCTACCGCGAGGCCGTCGCCGAGACCGAGATCCGCGTCCTCGGCCGCCCCGAGGCCGACGTCGTGGCCTGGCCCGACGTGAAGGACTTCTCGGGCGACCTGACGATCGCCGTCGAGGTCGACGTGCGCCCCGACTTCGACCTGCCCGACTACGAGGGCCTCGAGCTCACGGTCGACAGCGTCGAGATCTCCGACGAGGAGGTCGACGAAGAGCTGTCGAACCTGCGCACGCGCTTCGGCACGCTCGTCACGGTCGACCGTCCCGCGACGACGGGCGACTTCGCCCAGATCGACCTCACCGCGACCATCGGCGACGACGAGGTCGACTCGGCCAAGGGCATCTCGTACGAGATCGGCTCCGGCGAGCTCATCGAGGGCATCGACGAGGCCCTCGAGTCGCTGACCGCCGGTGAGAGCACGACCTTCGAGTCGAAGCTGCTCGGTGGCGACCGTGAGGGCGAGACGGCCCAGATCGCCGTCACCGTCACCGCCGTCAAGGAGCGCGAGCTGCCCGAGGCCGACGACGACTTCGCGCAGATCGCCAGCCAGTTCGACACGATCGACGAGCTCAAGGGCGACCTCAAGGAGCAGCTGGCCAAGTCGAAGACCTTCGGTCAGGGCGCCCAGGCGCGCGACCAGGTCGTCGAGAAGCTTCTCGAGGCCGTCGAGATCCCCGTCCCGGAGAAGCTCGTCGAGGACGAGGTGCACCGTCACCTCGAGCAGGAGAACCGCCTGGAGGACGAGGAGCACCGTGCCGAGGTGAAGGAGAGCAGCGAGAAGGCCTTCCGCAACCAGATCCTCCTCGACGCGATCGCCGAGAAGGAAGAGGTCAAGGTCGAGCAGGACGAGCTCACCCAGTACCTGATCCAGGGCGCCGCGCAGTACGGCATGGAGCCCGGCGAGTTCATCAAGGTGCTCGACCAGAACGGCCAGATCCCGGCCATGGTCGGCGAGGTCGCCCGCAGCAAGGCCCTGGCGGTCGTGCTGTCGAAGGCGAAGGTCGTCGACGGCGAGGGCGCCGAGGTCGACCTGTCCGCCTTCACCGCCACGGCGGGCGTCGGCGGCGACGACGACCACGAGGGTCACGACCACGCCTGATCGGGCGTGACGACCGGAGGGCCGGGTGCATGTGCACCCGGCCCTCCGTCGTCTCCGGGGCGCGGCCGGCAGTCAGTTATTGCCGTGGGCGAACAGCCCGGAAGTGCCGCGTTGCACCCGATAGGTTCAACAGCAAGCGACAACGAATGGGAGCTCCACCATGGCCGACGTGACACTGCCCAACAGTGTTTTTGACCGACTGCTCAAAGACCGCATCATCTGGCTCGGGTCCGAGGTGCGCGACGAGAACGCCAACGAGATCGCCGCGAAACTCCTCCTCCTCGCCGCGGAGGACAGCGAGAAGGACATCTACCTCTACATCAACTCGCCCGGCGGGTCGATCACGGCGGGCATGGCCATCTACGACGCCATGGAGTTCGTGCCGAACGACATCGTGACGGTCGGCATCGGCATGGCCGCCTCGATGGGCCAGCTGCTGCTCACCGCGGGCACCAAGGGCAAGCGCTACATCACGCCGAACGCCCGCGTCCTGCTGCACCAGCCGCACGGCGGCTTCGGCGGCACCAGCTCCGACATCCAGACCCAGGCCCAGCTCATCCTCTCGATGAAGCAGCGCCTGGCCGAGATCACGGCGGCGCAGACGGGCAAGACCGTCGAGCAGATCAACGAGGACGGCGACCGCGACCGCTGGTTCACCGCCGAGGAGGCCCTCGAGTACGGCTTCGTCGACCACATCCGCGGTTCGGCCACCGACGTCATCGGCGGCGCCGGCACCGACCAGGACTAGCCCCCACCCGATCATCAGCACAGAAAGAGAAGAACTCATGGAACTCCCGATGATGGGTGGCGCGGGTCGACTGCAGGCCCCCAGCTCCCGGTACATCCTGCCGAGCTTCGAGGAGCGCACGGCCTACGGCTACAAGCGCCAGGACCCGTACGCGAAGCTCTTCGAGGACCGCATCGTCTTCCTCGGCGTGCAGGTCGACGACGCCTCGGCCGACGACATCATGGCTCAGCTGCTCGTGCTCGAGAGCATGGACCCTGACCGCGACATCACCCTCTACATCAACTCGCCCGGCGGCTCGTTCACGGCCATGACGGCCATCTACGACACGATGCAGTACATCCGCCCCGAGATCCAGACGGTGTGCCTCGGCCAGGCGGCGTCCGCCGCGGCCGTGCTGCTCGCGGCCGGCCAGCCCGGCAAGCGCCTCGCCCTGCCCAACGCCCGCGTGCTGATCCACCAGCCCGCGACCGGCGGCAGCAGCGGCGGCCAGGCGTCCGACATCGAGATCCAGGCGAAGGAAGTGCTCCGCATGCGCACCTGGCTGGAGGAGACCCTCTCGAAGCACTCGAACAAGTCGCCGGAAGAGGTCAACCGCGACATCGAGCGCGACAACATCCTGGGGGCCGAGGAGGCGCTGGCCTACGGCCTCGTCGACCAGGTGCTCACCTCGCGCAAGAACCAGCCGGCGCTCACGCGCTGACCCCTGCGCTGACCGGCCTCGGCCGGGTCGGCACGACGACGGAGGACCCCGGGCACGCGCCCGGGGTCCTTCGTCGTCCTCCCCGGGGCGCCCGGCGCGGGTCGATCCGGCGCGGAGGGCGGTGCGGGTGCGGGAGTGTCGGACGATCGGGTTAGGCTCGGGGGACGACGGCCGACAGGGGTCGACGACCAGCTGACAGGGAGGCCGGGCATGGCACGGATCGGTGAGAGCGCAGATCTGCTCAAGTGCTCCTTCTGCGGCAAGAGCCAGAAGCAGGTGCAGCAGCTCATCGCGGGCCCCGGGGTCTACATCTGCGACGAGTGCGTCGAGCTGTGCAACGAGATCATCGAGGAGCGCCTGGCCGAGGCCGGTGAAGAGCCCACGAGCGAGTTCGACCTGCCCAAGCCCCGAGAGATCTACTCGTTCCTCGAGGAGTACGTCATCGGGCAGGACGCCGCGAAGCGTGCCCTCTCGGTGGCCGTCTACAACCACTACAAGCGCATCCGTGCCGCGTCGACGCTGACGGCGGCCGAGTCGCTGGCCGACGAGGTCGAGATCTCGAAGTCGAACATCCTGCTGATCGGCCCGACCGGCTGCGGCAAGACGTACCTCGCCCAGACCCTCGCCAAGCGCCTCAACGTCCCGTTCGCCGTCGCCGACGCGACGGCCCTGACCGAGGCGGGCTACGTCGGCGAGGACGTCGAGAACATCCTCCTCAAGCTCATCCAGGCGGCGGACTACGACGTCAAGCGTGCCGAGACCGGCATCATCTACATCGACGAGATCGACAAGATCGCCCGCAAGGCCGAGAACCCGTCGATCACCCGCGACGTGTCGGGCGAGGGCGTCCAGCAGGCCCTGCTGAAGATCCTCGAGGGCACCGTCGCGTCCGTCCCGCCGCAGGGCGGCCGCAAGCACCCGCACCAGGAGTTCATCCAGGTCGACACGACCAACGTCCTCTTCATCGTCGCCGGTGCGTTCGCCGGCCTGGAGGACATCATCAGCAACCGGGCCGGCAAGCGCGGCATCGGCTTCGGGGCGCCCCTCCACAGCAAGGAAGACGAGGCGGCCCTGTTCAGCGAGGTCCTCCCTGAAGACCTGCACAAGTTCGGCCTGATCCCCGAGTTCATCGGCCGCCTCCCGGTGGTGACGACGGTCACGCAGCTCGACCAGGCCGCCCTGATGCAGATCCTCACCGAGCCGAAGAACGCCCTCGTGCGCCAGTACCAGCGCATGTTCGAGATCGACGGCGTCGAGCTGGAGTTCGACACCGCGGCCCTCGAGGCGATCGCCGATCTGGCCGTCCTCCGCCAGACCGGAGCCCGCGGGCTCCGTGCCATCCTGGAGGAAGTGCTCGGGCCGATCATGTTCGACGTGCCCTCCGACGACACGGTCGGCAAGGTCGTCGTCACCCGCGCCTCCGTCATGGAGAACGCGGCGCCGACCATCGTTCCGCGTCTCGTCGAGCAGCGCACGGAGAAGTCCGCCTAGGGCCCAGCCCTCGACGCCGACCGCCCCGCGCGGCGGCGGCACCCGCAGAGCCCGACCGATCAGGTCGGGCTCTGCGTCGTGTTGCCCCCTTCGGGGCACTTCCGCCGCGGCGACGGTGAGTGTTAGCGTGGATCGTGCATGAAAGCGTGAGTGATGTAAGAGTCGACGATGTGCGGCGTGGTCATGTGGTCACCCCCGACACGGCAGCCGACGACATGTCGGGGCCGTCGGCCGAGCCGGGCGGCGAGCCGGGGGAAGAACTGAACGGTGCCGACCCCGCAGGCCGGCTCGGCCGGCGGGCGATGCTCGCCGCCGCGCTCGGCACGCTCGGAGCCGGGGTGCTGGCGGGCAGCGCGCTCGGTCGCGGCGACGCGGCCCACGCGGCGGGGGAGCCGACCGCTCCGGCGACCGGGGCTGCCGGGGCGACCGGCACCGCGACTCCCGGGGCCTCGTCGGGGGTGCGTCGGTCGTCAGCGTCGGCGACGCTCGCGGCCGCGATCGCGGGCACCGAGGCCCACGGCACCCTCGTCGTCGACCGGTCCGAGACGACGGCCGTGCCCGTCGTCGTGGACCGCCCGATGACCCTGCTCTTCGAGGCCGGCGTGGAGCTGCGCACCACGCGGGACGTCAGCGCCCTCGTCGTGCGGGCCGACGACGTCACGCTGCGGGGGGCCACCGTCGTCGGGTCCGGCTCCGCGACGAGCGGCAAGGCCCGGGGGGTCGAGGTCGTCGCGACGGTCGGGGCTCCCGTGCGACGGCTGCGCGTGTCGGGCTGCTCGATCTCGCGCTTCTCGTACGGCGCCGTGTACCTCGAGCACGTGCGCGACTTCTCGGTCGACGGCAACGTGCTCACCGACCTCGCGTACGCGGGCGTGATGCTGTTCTCCTGCCTCGACGGCACGGTGCGGGGCAACGAGGTCACGGGGGTGCACCAGTCGGGGTCGTTCCCGAACTCGTACGGCATCGCCGTGAACCGGTACTGGAACCAGTCGATCGACGTCGCACCGCGCTCCGAGCGGATCACGGTGGCCGACAACGTCGTCTCCGACGTGCCCCTCTGGGAGGGCATCGACACGCACGGCGGGCGCGAGATCACGGTGGTCGGCAACCGCCTGACCGGCTGCGCGGTCGGGATCGCGATCGTGCCCTGCAAGAGCCCCGACGGCGCCACCACCTACGCCCCGCTCGACTGCGTGGTCGCGTCGAACACCGTCGACGCGGGCGCCCTCGCCGTGCCGCGCAACGGCATCGTCTTCAAGGGCGCCGGGTTCGGCTCGGGCGCCGCCGTCGAGGAGGGCACGGGGGCGATCCTCGACAACACGGTCACGGGCTACGGCGGCGACACGCTCGACGCGGCGATCTGCGTCTACTTCACGTCGGGGCTCGTCGTCGCCCGCTCGGTGCTGAACGGCTCGATCGCCCGCGCGGTCAACGTCTACACGGCCAACCACGACCTGACCGTCGTCGACACCCTCGTCACGGGGCTGACGAGCCGCACCACGCAGCGGCCGAGCGTGATCGACGTCCGCCACCACGACAACTCCGCGCTCATCGTCCGCACCCGGTACGTGTCGACGCCCGGCAGCCGTGCCGACGCCGTGGGGCTGTACGCCGCGGTCGGCGGGAGCACGCTCGACCTCGTCGACAACGACTGGTCGGCGACGGCGCGTGCCGTCTACTGCAGCGTCGAGAACACGCTGGCGCGACTGCACGACGGGGCCTGATGCGCTGAGGTGCGTGCTCCGGGTGGGCTCCTGCCCGGGCGGGCGGGCAGGCCGGCGAGCAGGCAGCCGGGCGTCAGGCCAGGCCGCGGCGCTGCAGCAGGGGCTCGACCCGCGCGTCGCGGCCGCGGAAGTCGCGGTAGGCCTCGAGCGGGTCGCGCGAGCCGCCGACCCCGAGCAGCCGCGCCCGGAACCGGTCGCCGCAGGCCCGGCTCAGCCCGCCGTTCTCCTCGAACCACTCCACCGTGTCGGCGTCGAGCACCTCGCTCCAGATGTACGAGTAGTAGCCGGCGTCGTAGCCGCCCGAGAAGGTGTGGGCGAAGTACGTGCTCGAGTAGCGCGGGGGCACCGGCGCGAGGTCCAGGCCCGCCGCGGCCAGCGCCTCCCGCTCGAAGGCCTCGACGTCGGAGACGGCGGCGGCCTCCTCGGCGGTGAGCCTGTGCCAGGCCTGGTCGAGCAGGGCACTCGCGAGGTACTCGCTCGTCGCGAAGCCCTCGTTGAAGGCCCGCGACGCGACGAGCCGGTCGACGAGCTCCTGCGGCATGCGCTCGCCCGTGACGTGGTGCACGGCGTAGTTCTCGAGCACCTCGGGCCAGAGCATCCACATCTCGTTGACCTGGCTCGGGAACTCGACGAAGTCGCGGAAGACGTTCGTGCCCGAGAACGTCGGGTACGTCACGCGGGCGAGCAGGCCGTGCAGGGCGTGCCCGAACTCGTGGAAGAGCGTGGTGACCTCGTCGAGGGTGAGCAGCGTCGGCGAGCCCGCCGCCGGCTTCGGCACGTTGAGGTTGTTCACGACGACCGGCGGCAGCCCGAGCAGCGCCGACTGCGAGACGAGCGGGTTCATCCACGCCCCGCCCCGCTTGGAGTCGCGGGTGTACAGGTCGAGGACGTACAGGCCCACGGGCCGGCCGCCGCCCTCGGTGACCTCGAAGACCCGCGCGTCGGGGTGCGGGCCGACCAGCTCGGGGCGCTCCGCGAACTCGAGGCCGTAGAGCTGCGACGCCGCGAAGAAGACGCCGTCGTGCAGCACGCGCTCGGCCTCGAAGTAGTCGCGCATCGCGGTGGTGTCGACGTCGTAGCGCTCGGCCCGCAGACGGTCGGACCAGAAGGGCCAGTCGGCCGCGGCGACCTCCTGGTCGCCCGCGGCGGCCCGCAGCTCGACGAACTCAGCCCGGGCGTTCGCGGCCGCGGGCGGCGCGAGCCGGCCCAGCAGGTCGGCGACCGCCGACGGGCTGCCGGCCGTCTCGCCGGCGGTGACCCACGACGCGTGGTCGCGGTGGCCCAGCAGCTCGGCCCTCTCGGCCCGGAGCTGCACGATCTCGAGCAGGAGGGCGCGGGTGTCGTGCTCGCCGCCGCGTCGGCCCCGGGCCAGGGAGGCGCGCATCACCCGGTCGCGGAGGTCGCGGTCGGTGAGGTCGGCCAGCCACGGGTGCCCGGTCGGCAGCACGAGGGTGATCACCCAGCGCCCGTCGAGGCCGCGGTCGCGGGCGGCCCCGGCGGCGGCGGAGACCTGGCCGTCGCTGAGCCCGTCGAGCTCGCGGACGTCGTCGACGACCACGGCGAGGTCGTTCGTGTCGGCGAGGAGGTGCTTCTCGAACTGCGTGGTGAGGGTCGACAGGCGGCCGTTGAGGTCGCGCAGGCGCGCTTTCTCGTCGTCGCCGAGGCCCGCTCCCGCCCGCTCGAACGACCGCAGCGTGCGGCGCACGAGGTACCGCTGCTCGTCGTCGAGGCCGGCCACGTCACCGTCGCCGCGCTCGACCGCGTCGGCCACGGCCCGAACGCGGGCGTACAGGCGCGGGTCGAGACGGATCGCGTCGTCGTGGGCCGCCAGCTGCGGCGCGAGCTCGAGCTCGAGGGCGTCGGTGGTGGCGTTCGAGTCGCTCGAGGCCCGGTCGAAGAAGACGTGCCCCACGCGGGTCAGCACGGCCCCGCCGCGCTCCAGCGCCTCGATCGTGTTCTCGAAGGTCGCGGGGGCCGGGTCGGCGGCGATCGCCTCGACCTCGGCGCGGTGCTCGGCGAGGCCCGCCTCGAAGGCGGGCGCGAAGTCGTCGTCGGTGATGACGGCGTAGGGCGGCAGCGAGTACGGCAACGGGCTCGGCTCGAGGAACGGGTTCGTCATGCGCCCACCCTACGAGCGCGCCGCCCGCCGGGGCGGGCGGGCCGCGGGGCGTCACGGGGGAGAGCAGCCCCGAGGAGGCGCGCTACAGTCCCCGCATGAGCTCACGCCCCGGTGCCCCCGCCACGTACACCCACGGCCACCACGAGAGCGTGCTGCGGAGCCACGCGTGGCGCACCGTGGCCAACAGCGCCGCCTACCTCGAGGCCGAGCTCGTGCCGGGCCGCCGGGTGCTCGACGTGGGGTCGGGCCCCGGGACGATCACGGTCGACATCGCGGAGCGCGTCGCGCCGGGCCGCGTGGTCGGCGTCGACGCGGCCGAGGTCGTCGTCGAGCAGGCCAGGGCGCTCGCCGCGGAGCGGGGCCTCACCACCGTCGAGTTCGTCGTCGCCGACCTCTTCGCGCTGCCCTTCGACGACGACTCGTTCGACGTCGTGCACGCGCACCAGGTGCTGCAGCACGTCGGCGACCCCGTCGCGGCCCTCCGCGAGATGCGCCGGGTGACCGTGCCCGGGGGAGTGGTCGCGGCCCGCGAGGTCGACTACCACGGCACGGTCTGGGCGCCGGCGTCGGAGGGCCTCGACCGCTGGATGGACGTCTACCAGCAGGTGCACCGCGGCAACGGCGGCGAGCCCGACGCGGGGCGGGCGCTGCGCGGCTGGGCGCTCGAGGCGGGCTTCACGGACGTCGCGTGCACCGCCTCCTCGTGGTGCTTCTCGACCGACGACGAGCGCACCTGGTGGGGCGACAGCTGGGCGGCGCGGGCGACGGAGTCGGCCTTCGCGGCCGACGCCGTCGCGCGGGGCGTCGCGACCGCCGCCGAGCTCGAGGCGATCGCCGACGCCTGGCGGGCCTGGCGGGACGCCCCGGACGGCGTGCTCATGATGCCGCACGGCGAGATGGTCGCTCGCGCCTGACGCGCGCCCCGGCCCTCGGCCGGTCGTGGCTCAGGCCTCGGGGTCGTCGCCCTCGGCGTCGGCCTCGTGGATGCGGGCCTCTCCCGTGACGGCGTCGACGCGGATGGTCGTGCCGTCGTCGAGCTCGACCACCGGGCGGTGCTCGAGGTAGGTCAGGGTCCAGCGCCAGGTCGAGGCGTCCACGCCCTGCTCGGCGAGCTCACGCTCGATCTGCGCGACCGCCCCGACGACCGGGGCGGGGAGGGCGGCCGGCGCCGCGCCTCCCACGCTCCACCGCGTGCCGAGCTGCATCAGGCGCCCGCCGCCGGGGCCGGGGCCTCGGGCAGCTCGCCGAGCTCGATCGCGGCGACGGACAGCGCCTCGCCCTCGACGAACTCGAGCGACTGGATCTTGCCGACCGCCGCGAGGTCGGAGGCCGCCCCGCGGAGCACGGCGAGCTGGGCGGCCGGGGCCGCGATCGTCGCCGAGACCACGGGGGTCTTCTGCGAGGCCTTCGCGTCCGACTTGGCACGGCGCACGCCGATCAGGGCCTCGCCGACGAGCGCGAGCAGGCCCGAAGGCTGCCCGACCTCGCCGAGCTCGGCCGCCGTGGGCCACGAGGCGCGGTGCACCGAGCCGTCGTGGGTCCACGACCAGACCTCCTCGGTGGCGAACGGGAGGTACGGGGCGAGCAGGCGCAGCAGGCCGTCGATCGTGGTCTGCAGGGCGAGCACGGCCGAGGCCTGCTCGGCCGGCGTCGTCGCGCCGTACGCGCGCTCCTTGACGAGCTCGAGGTAGTCGTCGCAGAAGGTCCAGAAGAACTTCTCCGTGATCTCGAGCGCGCGGGCGTGGTCGTAGCCCTCCAGCGCGTCCGTCGCGGCGCCGATCACCGTGGCGAACTCGGCGAGCAGGTCGCGGTCGAGCGGCTCCGTGACGCGGTGCTCACCCGAGGGCAGCTCGAACGAGTAGACGAACTTCGCCGCGTTGAGCACCTTGATGGCCAGGCGACGACCGATCTTGATCTGCTTCGGGTTCTGCGGGTCGAAGGCGGCGTCGGTGCCGAGGCGGCTGGAGGCCGCCCAGTAGCGGACCGCGTCGGAGCCGTGGTCGTCGAGCATGGCCGCCGGGGTGACGACGTTGCCCTTCGACTTCGACATCTTCTTGCGGTCGGGGTCGACGATGAAGCCCGAGATGGAGGCGTTCGTCCACGGCACCGTGCCGTGCTCGAGCTGTGAGCGGAGGGCGGTGGAGAACAGCCAGGTGCGGATGATGTCCTGGCCCTGGGGGCGGAGCGAGTACGGGAAGACGAGGTCGAAGAGCTCCGGGTCGGTCTCCCAGCCGCCGGCGAGCTGCGGGGTGAGCGACGAGGTGGCCCAGGTGTCCATCACGTCGAGCTCGCCCTGGAACCCGCCGGGCACGCCGCGCTGCGACTCGTCGTAGCCGGGGGCGGCGTCGCTCGACGGGTCGACCGGCAGCGACGACTCGTCGGGCACGATCACGTCGTCGAAGACGGGGTTGCCGTCGGCGTCGAGCGGGTACCAGACGGGCAGGGGCACGCCGAAGAAGCGCTGACGCGAGATGAGCCAGTCGCCGTTGAGGCCGTTGACCCAGTTGTCGTACCGCACGCGCATGAAGTCGGGGTGGAACGAGACCTCGCGGCCCCGCTCGAGCAGCGACTGCTGCAGCTGCTCGTCACGGGCGCCGTTGACGATGTACCACTGGCGGGTCGAGACGATCTCGAGGGGCTTGTCGCCCTTCTCGAAGAACTTGACGGGGTGCGTGATCTTCCGGATCTCGCCGACGAGCTCGCCCGAGGCCGTCAGCTGCTCGACCACCGACTGCTTGGCGCTGAACACCGTCTTGCCGGCCAGCTCGGCGTAGGCCGCCCGGCCCGCCTCCGACTCGATCGCGGCCGGCGCCTCGCTGACGAAGCGGCCGTCGAAGCCGATCACCGCGCGGTTCGGCAGCTGCAGCTCACGCCACCACACGACGTCGTTCGTGTCGCCGAAGGTGCAGACCATCGCGATGCCCGAGCCCTTGTCGGGCTGCGCGAGGTGGTGCGCCACCACGGGCACCTCGACGTCGAAGAGGGGGGAGCGCACGGTCGTGCCGAAGAGGGCCTGGTAGCGCTCGTCGTCGGGGTGCGCCACGAGGGCGACGCAGGCGGGCAGCAGCTCGGGGCGCGTCGTGTCGATGAGCACGTCGCCCTCGCCGTCGGTGCGGTGGAAGGCGAGCTTGTGGTACGCGCCCGGCATCTCCTTGTCCTCCAGCTCGGCCTGGGCGACGGCGGTGCGGAAGGTGACGTCCCACAGGGTGGGCGCGTCGGCCTGGTAGGCCTCGCCCCGGGCGAGGTTGCGCAGGAACGCCTTCTGCGCCATGGCCTGCGAGCGGTCGTCGATGGTGCGGTAGCTCTGGGTCCAGTCGACCGAGAGGCCGAGCGTGCGCCAGACGTCCTCGAACTGCTTCTCGTCCTCGACCGTGAGGCGCTCGCAGAGCTCGACGAAGTTGCGGCGCGAGATCGGCACCTGGTCGGCGGCCTTCGACGACTTGCCGTCGCCGCCCTCGAAGGGCGGCGTGAAGTCGGCGTCGTAGGGCAGCGACGGGTCGCAGCGCACGCCGTAGAAGTTCTGCACGCGGCGCTCGGTCGGCAGACCGTTGTCGTCCCAGCCCATGGGGTAGAAGACGCTCTTGCCGCGCATGCGCTCGAAGCGCGCCTTGACGTCGGTGTGGGTGTAGCTGAAGACGTGGCCGATGTGCAGGCTGCCCGACGCGGTCGGCGGGGGCGTGTCGATCGAGAACACGGAGTCGCGGGTCGCCTCGGTGCGTGAGAACCGGTACGTGCCGTCGGTCTCCCAGACCTGGCCCCAGCGGGACTCGAGGCCCTCGAGGGCGGGCTTGTCGGGCATCGGTGACGTCATGGGCTGACTCCGGTTCTGTGGGCGGCGCCGTGTCGGTGGAGAGACGCCTGGATGTGGACCCCGCCAGTGTACGCGGGCCGACACGACGGCCAGGGAAACGTGCGGTCAGCGCAGGGTTGCAGACAGCGCACTGGCGGACCCGGCGCAGCGCTGCTAGGTTTCCTGGGTTTTTGCCCGACACCGCGGTCGCGCTCCGTCCCCCGATCCGGAGGTACTCGCAGCATGTCAGCCAGGAAGAACGCCCCGACGCCCCGTCGTCGAGAACTCACCACCGACGACGTCACCGTCGTCGAGGAGTCGATGCTCAAGCGCGCCGTCAGCGCGGCCGCGCTCGGCAACGCCATGGAGTGGTTCGACTTCGGCGTCTACGCGTACATCACCACCACGATCGCCCAGGTCTTCTTCCCGCCCGGGAACGACGCCCTCAACATCCTGTTCACCTTCGGCACCTTCACGGCCGCCTTCGTCGTCCGGCCCATCGGCGGCGCCTTCTTCGGCCCGCTCGGCGACCGCATCGGTCGGCAGAAGGTGCTCGCCATGACGATGATCCTCATGGCCGCGGGCACGCTCGCGATCGGCCTGATCCCCTCGTACGCGACCATCGGCGTGTGGGCCCCGGTCCTGCTGCTGCTGGCGCGACTCCTGCAGGGCTTCTCGACCGGAGGCGAGTACGGCGGCGCCGCGACCTTCATCGCCGAGTACTCGCCCGACAAGCGACGCGGCTTCATGGGCTCGTGGCTCGAGTTCGGCACCCTGGGCGGCTACGTGCTGGGCGCCTCCCTCGTGACCGCCCTGCAGCTCGGCCTGAGCGAGGAGGCGCTGCTCGGCTGGGGCTGGCGGATCCCGTTCATCGTCGCGGGCCCGCTCGGCCTGATCGGCCTGTACCTGCGGCTCAAGCTGGAGGAGACCCCGGCCTTCCAGAAGCAGCAGGCCGAGGCGTCCGAGCGCGAGCACCAGAAGACGCCGCTCCTGGCACTGTTCCGCGAGAACTGGCGCGCCCTGCTCGTCTGCGTCGGCCTCGTGCTCGTCTTCAACGTCACCGACTACATGCTGCTGTCGTACATGCCGACCTACCTGTCGAACACCCTCGGGCGCGACGCGACCAGCGGGCTGCTGTTCATCATCGTGGTGATGGTGCTGATGATGCTCGTCATCACCTTCGGCGGGCGGCTCAGCGACCGCTTCGGCCGGCGCCCCGTGCTCTTCGCGGGCTGCATCGGCTTCCTGGTGCTGTCGTTCCCGGCGCTCCGCATGGTGCAGAGCGACAACGGCGTGCTGTCGTTCGCAGGCCTGCTCGTGCTGGGCCTCGTGCTCGTCACGTTCACGTCGACCATGCCGTCGACGCTGCCCGCGCTCTTCCCGACGATCATCCGCTACGGCGCCCTCGCGATCGCCTTCAACGTGTCGGTGTCGCTGTTCGGCGGCACGACGCCGCTCGCGACCGAGGCGCTCGTCGTCTGGGCCGAGGGCCGCGGCTTCGGCTGGGCCCACGACATCCCCGCCTTCTACCTGATGGCGGCCGCCGTGATCGGCCTCGTCGCCGTGTGGTTCACCAAGGAGACCGCGAACGAGCCGCTGCTCGGCTCGGGGCCGACCGTGGCGACCGAGGCCGAGGCCCACGAGCTGATCGAGGCGTACCGCGACGAGACCAGCGACGTGGCGCAGTCGGACTGGGGCCTCGCGTTCGCGGACTCCGGGCCCATCGCGGTGATCCGCCCGGAGGGCCAGCGCGGCGAGGGCGACGGCACGGGCGAGGGCGAGCTCGGCGGGCGGCCCGCCGCCGCGGAGCCGACGCGCTCGTAGGCGACGGGCTCCGGGCGACCGCGCGGCCGCGATCGCGGCCGCGGGGCTCAGGGCCGCGATCGCGGCCGCGCGGCTCAGGGCCGCGCGGCCAGCAGCGCCCGCGTGTACGGGTGCTGCGGCGCGGCGAACAGCGGGGCCGTGGGGCCGTGCTCGACGACCCGGCCGTGCTGCATCACCGCGACGTGGTCGCTCATGTGGGCGACCACGTCGAGGTCGTGCGAGATGAACAGGTACGCGAGCCCCTCCTCGCGCTGGAGCTCGTCGAGCAGGTCGAGCACCTGCGCCTGCACCGAGACGTCGAGGGCCGACACCGGTTCGTCGCAGACGACGACGCGGGGCCGGGGGGCCAGGGCACGGGCGACGGCGACCCGCTGGCGCTGGCCGCCGGAGAGCGTGCCGGGGCGCCGCTCGGCGACGTCGACGGCGAGGCCCACGCGGTCGAGCAGCCCCTCGACCTCGGTCGACACCCGCGCCGGCCGCGTGACGCGCCCGCTCGTGACGGCGTCGGCGAGCAGCTGACCGACCGTCCACCGGGGGTCGAACGAGCTCGACGGGTCCTGGTAGACGGCGCCGAGCAGGGCCCGCCGCCCCCGGCGCTCCCGCTCGCGCAGCGGTGCCCACGGCTCGCCGAGCAGCGTCACCGCGCCGTCATCGGGGTCGTCGAGGCCCAGCAGGAGGCGCGCGGTCGTGGTCTTGCCGCTGCCGGACGCGCCCACCAGGCCGAGCGTCTCGCCGGCGCGCAGCTCGAACGAGACGTCGTCCACGGCGACGCGGGGCGCGCTGCCCCGCACCGGGAACGCCCGGCGCAGCCCGTTCGCGGCGAGCACCACCTCCGGCGTCGGCCCGGCACTGCGCCTCGATGAACCGCGTTCCGATCCATGAACCGCGCTGGAACGCGGTTCATCGTTCGGAACGCGGTTCTCGGCGGAGGGCACAGGCGCGGGAGGCGCCGAGCGGTCAGGCGCGGAGGGCGCGGGCGACAGCCGGGCACCGCGGGCCACGCCGCGCGGCAGCGCCGCGATCAGCAGCCGGGTGTAGTCGTGCCGCGGGTCGCCGAGAACCTGCTCGGTCGGCCCCGTCTCGACGACGACGCCGGCGCGCATCACCACGACCCGGTCGGCGAGCCGACGCACGACGCCGAGGTCGTGGCTGATCGCGAGCACCGCGGTGCCCGCGTCGCGGAGCGCCGCCAGGCGGTCGACGACCAGTTTCTGCACCTCGGCGTCCAGGGCGGTGGTCGGCTCGTCGGCGACGACGAGCTCGGGGCGCAGCACGAGGGCCGCGGCGATCAGGGCCCGCTGACGCAGCCCGCCCGACAGTTCTCCCGATCGCTGGCCGAGCCGCGCCTCCGGCTCCGGCATGCCCACCTCGACCAGGGCCTCCAGGGCCCTCTCCCGGCGTCGGCGGGGGCTGAGGTCCGTGTGGAGGCGCAGGGCGTCGTCGATCTCGCGGCCGATCGGTCTCAGCGGGTCGAGCGACACGAGCGCGTCCTGCAGCACGAGCCCGATGCGGGGCCCCCGGACGGCGCGCCAACCGCGCTCGCCGAGGGCCGCGAGGTCGGTGTCGCCGAGGCGGAGGCCGCGGGCCGAGACCCGGCCGCCGCTCAGGCCGAGCAGCGACCGTGCGGTGACGCTCTTGCCTGACCCCGACTCGCCCACGATCGCGACGCACTCGCCGGTCGACACCGAGAACGAGACGTCGTCGACGACCGGCCGCCCGCCGAAGGCGACGGAGAGCCCGTCGACCTCGAGCAGCGCCGGGCCGCTCACGAGGTGCCCCCGCGTCGAGCGAGACCGCGGCCGACGATGGTCGACGCCGCCGCCGTGACGACGACCGCGAGGCCGGGGAAGACCGTCATCCACCAGGCGACCTGCACGTAGGTGCGGCCGGCCGAGAGCATCGCGCCCCACTCGGGCGCGGGCGGGGGCGAGCCCAGGCCGAGGTAGCTCAGCGACGAGGCCCAGACCACGGCCTGGCCGAGGCCGAGCGTCGCCAGCACGACCACGGGCGCCAGGGCGTTCGGCAGCACGTGCCGCAGCAGCACCGTCGACGGCCGGCGACCGAGCACCACGGCGGCCTCGACCATGGCCGACCGCCGCACGCGGCGCACCTGGGTGCGCACGATGCGCGCGTAGCCGGGCGCCGTGGCGAGGCCGACGGCGAGGGTCGCCGGCACGGCGCCGGGGCCGGTGAAGGCGATCACGACCAGCGCGAGCAGGAGGCCCGGGAGGGCGAAGAGCACCTCGAGCAGGCGGCTGACGCCCGCGTCGGCCGCGCGCCCGGGCCAGCGCCCGTCGCCGAAGCCGGCGGCGACGCCCAGCAGCACGCCGAGGCCGGTGCCGATCAGGGTCGCCACGGCGCCGATCGTGAGCGACGCCCCGGCGCCGTGGACGATGCGCGTCCAGATGCCCCGGCCCGACTCGTCGGTGCCGAGGGGGTGCGCCAGCGACGGCGCGCCGAAGGCGTCCGCCGGGGAGACCGCGAGGGGGTCGCCGGGGGCGAGGACCCCGGGCGCGACCGCGGCGACGACGAGCACCGCGAGGACGAGGGCGGCCACGGCCTCGACCGGCCGCACGCGCCTCCGGGGGCTCCGGCGGCCAGGGCCCGACCGCGGCGGCGCAGGCGGAGCAGACGGCCCCGACGACCCCGACGCCCCCGGCAGCACGGGCAGCGCCGTCACGAGGCCCGCTCCCGCGGGTCGACCACGCGCTCGGCGAGGTCGCCGAGCGCGACGACCACGACGTACGCGAGCGCGGAGGCGAGGGCGACGCCGGTCACGAGCGGCACGTCGCGGAGCGTCACCGCCCCGAGCAGGGTGCGCCCGAGGCCCGGCCGGGCGAAGACCGACTCGACGACGACGGCCCCGCTGAGCAGCGAGCCGAAGGCCCAGCCCGACAGGGCGAGCCCCGGCAGCGCGGCGTGCCGCAGCAGGTGCCGGCGGAAGAGCCCCGAGGTCGACTCGCCCCGGGCCCGCGCCGTGACCGCGAAGGGCGCGGAGGCCGCGTCGAGCAGGGAGTCGCGGGTCACCTGCCCGAGGAACCCCGCCACCGGGATCGCCAGGGTCACCACCGGCAGCACGAGGCCGACGGGCGTGCCCGTGCTGACCGGCGGCAGCAGGCCGAGCTGCGTGCTGAAGACGAGGACGAGCACGCTCGCCAGCCAGAAGTGCGGCACCGCGGCCGCGACGACCTCGAGCGCCGACGAGACGGCGGAGGCCGCCCGCCCGCCGAGGGTCGCCCACCAGGCCGTGCCGAGGGCGATCAGCCAGGCGACGACGAGCGACGCGAGCGCGAGGGCGAGCGTGCCGGGCAGCTGGTCGAGCAGCAGCCCGGCCACGTCGGCCCGGAGCGACCACGACGTGCCGAGGTCGCCGGCGACGAGGCGCCCCAGCTGCTGGAGGTACTGCACGACGAGGGGCTGGTCGAGCCCGTACTGCTCCCGCACCAGGGCGAGGGCCTCGGCCGACGCCTGCGAGCCCGGCCCGCCGAGGATCGCCTCGGCCGGGTCGCCCGGCACGAGCCGCACCGCGAAGAAGATGAGGGTCGCCACGGCCCAGAGCACCAGCACCGCGCCGGCCACCCGGCCGACGACCCACCGCAGGGCCCGCTCGGCCGACCCGCGACTCCTGCCTGCCCGGCGGTCGGGTCGGCCGCGTCGGGGCGCCGCCGGGGCGAGCAGCGAGCCGGCCTCAGTCGGTGACGGAGGCGTCATACAGGGTGACCGCCTGCACCGGGGGCAGGGCGCGGACGCCGGTGACCGACGAGCCGACGAGGTAGTGGTTCTGCTGGTCGTAGAGGGGCAGCACGGTGCGGCTCTCGAGCACGATCTGCTGGGCCTGCTGGTAGAGGTCGGCGCGCTCGTCGGCGTCGGACGTCTGGGAGGCGCGGGTCAGCAGGTCGTCGAGGGCCGGGTCGGAGAGCTGGGCGTGGTTGGCGAAGTAGCCGCTCGGCGCCGGGGTGATGCCCGACGTGTCGAACAGGATGCGCAGCACGTCGGGGCCGACCTTCGTGTAGGGCGCGCTGACGAGGTCGTAGTCGTCGGTCGCGAGGGCGCCGTACCAGCTGGAGAGGTCGAGGGGCTGCAGCACGACCTCGAACCCGAGCGACTTGGCCCCGGCCTGGATCTGCTCGAAGAGCGACTGCTCGGCCGGGATCGACTGGTTGGTGCTGACGGGGAAGGTCAGCGACAGGCGCGTGCCGTCCTTGGTGCGGTAGCCCTCGCTGTCACGGGCCGACCAGCCGGCGTCGTCGAGCAGGTCGCCGGCGGCGTCGGCGTCGACCTCGAACAGCGACGGGTCGGAGAAGGCGAGCGGCTCGACGCTCGACAGCGGGCTGTACGAGCGCTCGGCGGTGCCGAAGAAGAGCGAGTCGATCGCGTCGTCGACGTCGACGCCCGTGATGAACGCCTCGCGCACCCGCTCGTCGTCGAAGGGGGCCTTGCCCGAGTTCAGCTCGAGACGGTTGGAGGCGCCGGGCCGCGGGGCGTCGATCTCGCTGATCGCCTCGTCCTTCTCCGCCGCGACGAGGGTGTCGGGCTGGGCGTTGTCGATCACGTCGACCTGGCCGGCCTGGAGGGCCGCGTAGCGCGCCGCGGAGTCGGGGATGAAGCGCCAGACGACGCTCTCGAGGTGGGCGGGGCCGGTGTGGTCGGCGTCGGCGGGCGGCGACGAGTAGTCGTCGTTGCGCGACAGCTCGACCTGCTCCTGCTTCGTCCACGAGTCGACCACGAAGGGGCCGGTGCCGACGGGCGACTCGCAGTTGACCTCCTGGGGGCGCTGGAGCGCCTCGGGCGACTCCATCGCGAGCCACGGCTGCGTGAGCGACTCGAGCAGGGCGCTGTCGGGCGTGCTCAGGTCGATGCGGGCCGTGAGGTCGTCGACGGCCTCGACGCCGGTCACCTTCGCGAGGGCGAGGTATCCCGTCGACGACAGCGTCGACGGGTCCTGCACGTGGGCGACGTTCGCGGCGACCGCGGCGGCGTCGAAGGGGGTGCCGTCGGTGAACGTCACGTCGGGCTTCAGCGTGAAGGTCCAGCTCAGGCCGTCGCTCGCCTCCGTCCACGACTCGGCGAGCCAGGGCACGATCTCGCCGTCGGCGTCCTTCGACACGAGCGACTCGGCGTACTGGGTCGAGATGAGGGCCTGCGGGTAGTTGCCCCCGACGTGCGGGTCGAGGCAGGTGGGCTCGGCGTCGCCGGTGGCGTAGGTGAGCGTGCCGCCCTCGACCGGCGTCGCGGAGTCGCCGGCGTCGTCGGCCCCGGCGGTGCACCCGGCCAGCGCGAGGGCGCCGACGGTCGCGAGGGCGAGCAGGGGGAGGGGGCGCGTGCGCATGGTGCTCCGGTGGATCACGAGGTGGCCGGGGGAGGGGCGTCATTGTTGTACTCAGTACAAACTCGCCGTCATCGAGTGTACCGGCATGATGGGGCCATGTCCGACGACGCCCTCCGCCGCCCCGACGGCGCCCCCGCGCGGCCCCTCGGGAGGCCTCGTCGCTCGTCGGCCGAGATGCTCGCCGACGCCGCGGCCGAGCTCTTCCTCGAGGCCGGCTGGTCGGGCACGACCGTCGACCAGATCGCGCGGCGGGCCGGGGTCAGCCGGGGCACGTTCTTCAACTGGTTCGACGCGAAGTCCGACCTCTTCTGGGTCGACCTCGACGCGAGCACGGCCGGTCTCGGAGACCTGCTCCGCGCCTCCTCGGGGCTCTCTCCGGTGCGGGCCGTGACGGCCGCGCTGGTGGCCGTGGCGCGGGAGCACCCGGCCGACCGGGTGCCGTGGGCGCTGACCCAGGCCGACGCGATGGGACTCGGCGACGAGGTGGTGGCGTCGGCGGCGGTCCGGGGCGTCCGGCTGCGGGCGGTCGTGGCGGCGTACCTGGCGGAGGCGGCGGGGCGGCCGCGGGGCGACCTCGACGTCGAGGTGGCCGCGTCGGCGCTGCTCGCGGCGGCGGCCACCTCGGTCGTGACGTGGGCGGGCTCCGGCGTCGGGCGGCCGGCCCTCGGCGAGGTCGTGGAGCGGGCGCTCGGCCCCGTCGCGGACGGCCTGGACGACCGTCTGCCGCCGACCGGCGGTGCCTGACCGGCTGCCGGTCGAGCGACCTAGCGGGCGGGGGTCGGGGTGGACGCCGTGGAGGGCGATGTCGGCGACAGGACGTCGTCGAGCTCGGCGCGCTTCGGGAAGACGAACTTGTTCATGGCCCAGTAGCGGAAGACCATCGCGATCATCGTGCCGATCACGGGCCCGCTGACGAAGTCGGCGATCTCCTGGTGGGCGCGCGTGACGTTCGGCACCTCGAGGTCGAAGCCGTAGCGCGACAGGTACAGGGGGGCGGAGTTGAGGCCGATGCCGATGACGCTGACGATCACGAACAGCAGCAGCTCGTACGCCGTGTGACGGTCGCCGCGGTCGTCGAACGACCACTTCTTGTTCAGCACGTACGAGACGATCGTCGCGACGATCGTGCCCACCGCGAGCGCGGTGACCGGGTGCTGGGGGATCACGAAGAGCTTGAGGCCGTAGTTGATCACCATCGTGATCACGAAGCCGACGCCGCCGACCACCAGGAAGCGGAGGACGGAGGGGTTGGCCTTCACGAGCCGGATCAACGAGCGCACGCTGAGACGTTACCTCCGCTACCTTGCCGCTGACCGTGGACCCGGGCGCGTCATCCTCCAGGACGAGGAGGGCACCTCGGGAGGATGGGCCCGGGCGGACGGACGGATGAACTGGTGAGTTCTGCTCAGCCGAGCGGCGAGCGAACGGATAGGTTCGGGGGACCGCCGCTCGGGGAGCTGCGGAGGCAGCGTCCGGGGGTGAGTCGGGGGGCGGTGCCGTCACGCCCGGCTCACAGGACAGGACCACCATGAACAAGCCCTGGGAGGCGCTCCTCGCGACCTCCGCCGTCGTCTCCCTCGCCCTCGGGGGCGTCGTCGTCGCCTCGGCCTCCGCCTCGGCGGCGGACCTGCCGGTCAGCAGCGCCACGGAGGCGCCGGTCGACCTGACCGCGCCCGGGGAGGCCACCGCGCCCGTCGGCGACGTGCCGGTCGAACCCGCCGTGCCGGCCGAGCCCGCCGTGCCGACCGACGACCCCGCGGTCGTGCCTGAGCCGGCCGCGCCCGCCGCGCCGGTCGACGAGCCCGCGGTGGCGCCCGCGCCCGACGCCGGCGACGACGCCCCGACCGCCGACGCCGTCGAGCCCGAGGCGGCCGCAGACGACGTCGTCGCCGCGGCCCTCGCGCCGGCCCCGGCCGCGCCGGCCCTCGACGGCGGCGTCATCGGCCTCGCCGAGGTCACCGCCGCCCAGGGGGCCACGGAGACCGACGTTCCCCTCACCTTCACCGGGACGGGCCTGCCGGGTGCCCTCGTCAGCGTCGACTTCGAGCTGACCGAGGACGTCCAGGGCGCCGTCGACCCGGACACGTCGGTGGTCGTGGGCGCGGACGGTCGTTGGTCGGTGTCCGTCCGACTGGCGCCGGGCACGTCGATCTACACCGCGACCCAGCACACGATCGACGCCGACGGGGTCGCGACGAGCGAGGAGTCCGCGCCCTCCGCCGAGAGGACGATCGTCGTCATCGCCCAGGTCCTCCCACAGTGGGGCGTCGTCGACCAGGAGGCCGACGAGACGTGGGTCGCCGACCTCGTGTCCGACCGGGGCGTCGAGTACGCCCAGGTCACCGTCTCCGGCACCACGGGCACCCTCTACCGTGCCGAGATCAGGCTCGTCAGCGCCGACCGCTCGACGACCTACGAGGTCGTGCGCCCTGACGAGTACGCCGACGGGAAGTGGTCGCACACGTTCGCCGTCAGGCCCGGCCAGTACCGCATCGGCGTGCGCCAGGTCAGCGACGAGCCCGGCACGTTCCCGCGCTACAACTCGGGCCTGAACTACTCGCCCGTCACCACCGTGCTGCCGTCGAGCGCCGTCGTCAGGACCGCTCCGGTCGTCACGAGCCCGGGCGCCGGTGCGGCCCTCGTCGTGCCCGCCGGCCGTGACGGCGCGCCCGTCACGCTGGCGGGGACGGGGCAGCCAGGGTACGAGGTCGTCGCGTACGCCGAGCCCCGCGACGAGGACGGGACCTACGCCTACTTCGACGGAGCGGGCGACGGTCCGCTCCTCGTCGGAGCCGACGGCCGCTGGTCGGCCGCGGAGCAGGAGCTGCCGGCCGGGGTCTACGACGTGACCGTGTACCAGTACGACCCGAGCCTGCAGAACCCCAGAGCGTCCGAGTTCACCACGCTGACCGTCGAGGTCCGTGCCGCGGCCGCCGTCACCCCCGCGGGCACGACCGTGCGGCCGACGGCCGGCGGCTCGCTCGCCTACACCGGCTCCGACGACGCCTCGCAGGCGCTCGTCGGCGGCGGCCTGGCCGTCGTCCTGGGCGCCCTCGGCCTCGTCGTGGCTCGCGTGCGTCGTCGTGCCGTCGCGGAGTCCGACGTGACGACGCGGTCGTAGCGACAGCAGCAGCATCCGGGAGGCGGTGGTCGCCTCCGGGCCGGACGGGCACGTGCCCCTCCTGCCCGGGCGACCACCGCCTCCGTCGTCGTGCCCGGGGGCGACCGCCGGGCGGCGGATCGCCCCTCTCCGCCACGGCCTCATCCTCGAGGCTGAGGAGAGATCATCTCCAGGTCGCGTCATGATCGCGGATCTGCGGACAGCGCCGCCCGGGCGACCGGACCGGTGCGTACGGTGGGCCCCAGGCGGTCCTCTGAGCGGCTGCCTCGCGGGGCCCGGGGGTGGGTCGAGAGCTCCGCGCCAACGCCGGCCCACACGAGAGAGAAGACCATGAAGAAGAACGTGTCGGCCGCCGTGGCGCTGCCGACTGTCGTCGCCATCGCCCTGGGGGGACTCCTGATGGCAGCACCGGCGTCCGCCGCACCGGCGCCCGTCGAGCAGAGCGAGGGAGGCGCGGTGCCGGTCGAGGAGACCGGCCCCGTCGTCAGCCCCGCCCCGACCCCGACCGCCGTGCCGGAGGCCGCACCCGTCGTCGACGAGGCCGCGCCCGTCGATGCCGAGGCTCCCCTCGAGGAGACGGCGCCGGCCGGGTCCGCCGACGCGACGGCCGACGCCGCCGCCGAGACGCCCGCCGCCGAGGCAGCCCCGGTCGCCGCGCCCGTCGCGGACGAGCCCGCCGCCTCCGCCGACGCCGACGCGGCCGTGGCGGCGCTGGAGCCCGCCCCCGCGGCGCCTGCCCTCGACGGAGGGGCGATCGGCCTCTACGAGGTGACCCGCGACCAGGGGGCCACCGAGACCGACGTGCCGCTCACCTTCACGGGCACCGGGCTCGCCGGCGCCGTCGTGAGCCTCGACTTCGCCCGCGCCGACGGCATCACCGGCGTGGTCGACCCGGACGTCACCGTCCCCGTCGGGGCCGACGGCCGCTGGTCGGCCTCCGTCCGCGTCTCGCCGGGCACCTCGACCTACACCGCCACCCAGCACACGGTCGACGCCGACGGTGCCGCCACGAGCGAGGAGTCGGCGCCCTCCGCCGAGCGGCGCATCGTCGTCATCGCGCAGGTCCTCCCGCAGTGGGCCGTCGTCGACATGGAGGGCGACCGCAAGTGGGTCGCCGACACCGTGGCCGAGGGCGGTGCCGAGATCGCCGAGGTGTACATCCAGGGCTGGACCGGGACGATGTACCTCGCCGAGCTCAGCGTCGTCAGCCCCGACCGGTCGACCACCTACGAGGTCGTGCGCCCCGAGGAGTACGCCGACGGCAAGTGGTCGCACGTGTTCGCCCTCGCGCCCGGGCAGTACCGGATCGCTGCGCGGCACATCGACGCCGAGACCCCTGGTCCGTTCCCCCGGTACAACTCCGGTCTGAACTACTCGCCGGTGATCACGGTGGTCCCGTCCAGCTCCGTGGTGACGACCGCGCCGGTCGTGACGTCCCCGGCCGACGGTTCGTCCGTCGTGGTGCCGGCCGGTCGCGACGAGGCGCCCGTCACCCTGCAGGGCACGGCGGAGCCGGGCTACGAGGTCTACGGCTACGCGAGGTCGCGCGACGAGGACGGCGCCTGGGCCTCCTTCGGCGCCGCGGACGGCGGCCGGCTCCTCGCCGGTGCCGACGGCCGCTGGTCGGCCGCCGAGGTGGAGCTGCCCGTCGGCGTCTACGAGGCCACGGTGTACCAGTACGACTCGAGCCTGCAGAACCCCACGACGTCCGAGCCGACGACCCTGACCTTCGAGGTCCGCGCGGCGACGGTCGTGGCCCCCGCCGGCACCGGCACCGACGCCGGCACCCCCGTGCGCCCGGTCGCCGGCGGCTCGCTGGCCTACACGGGCTCGGACGAGACCTCACGGGCTCTCGTCGGCGGTGGCTTGGCGGTCGTCCTCGGGGCCCTCGGCCTCGTCGTGGCTCGTCTGCGTCGTCGTGCCGTCCAGGAGTCCGACGTGACGACCCTGTCGTAGCGAGAGCAGCATCCGGGAGGCGGTGGTCGCCTCCGGGCCGGACGGGCGCGTGCCCGTCCTGCCCGGGCGACCGCCGCCTCCTTCGCCGTGGTGCCCGCGCTCGCCGAGGCCTCCACGAGCTGCTCTCCGCCGCCGTGACGAGGGAGCCTCACTCCAGCGGATGACATCGCGCAACGAAACGGTCACGGGGGGCCCGGGCGACCGGACCGCTGCGTACGGTGGGGCCCAGGTGGCCCTCTCGTGGCCGCCTCGCGGGGCCCGGGGGTGGGTCGAGTGCTCCGTGACGAGGTCGGCCCACGCGAGAGAGAAGACCATGAAGAACACCCTGTCGGCCGCCGTGGCGTTGCCGACCGTCATCGCCATCGCCCTGGGGGGACTCCTGATGGCCGCACCGGCCGCGTCGGCCGCGCCGGCTCCGGTCGAGCAGAGCGAGGGAGGCGCGGTGCCGGTCGAGGAGACCGCTCCGGTCACCAGCCCGACCCCGACCCCGGCCCCCGAGCCGGAGCCCGCCGCCGACCAGCCGGAGGCCGTGGTCGACGAGGCCGAGGCCCCGGCGGCACCGGAGGACGCCGCGGCACCGGCACCGGCTGTCGACGAGACGTCGGCTGACGCGGTCGAGGCCCAGGCCGCGTTCGAGGTCGCGAGCCCGGTGGAGGGGCAGGTGCTGTCGTCGGCCGGCGTCCGTGTCGTGGGCACGGCCCCGGCCGGGAGCCAGGTGGAGATCTCCAGCACCGGCGACACGGGCGTGGTCGTGCCGGTCGTCGACGGGGCCTTCGACGAGCCCGTCTCGCTGCCCGCGCAGGCGACGGCCGCGTCGAACGTCATCACCGTCCGGGTCGTCGGTGCCGACGGTGCCGACCTGGGCACCGTCCAGCGCACCGTGGTCGTGGCCGGGCTGCCGACCAGCGCCGCCCCCGTCATCTCGACCCCCGTCGACGGCAGCGCCGTCGAGGGCGTCCCCTTCGAGTCGGGCGACTTAGAGACGGGCGTCCTCGACCTCGCGGGCACGGGCACGCCCGGGGCCTCCGTCGAGGTCGGCCTCGACGCCGTCGACCCGGTCGTGGCGTGGGGCTACGGCTACGACCCGGTCGTGGTCGGCGCCGACGGCACCTGGGCCGACTGGGTGTTCATGCCCTACGGCACCTGGCGCATCTCCGTCAGCCAGTCCGCGCAGGACGCCGACGGCTTCGCCACGGCGCTCTCGTCGCGGGCGGTGTCGGTCGTCGTCGACGTCCTCCGCCCCCGGGCCGCTGCCGCGGCTGCTCCCGTCGTCACGTCGCCCGGCCAGGGCAGCACGGTCGTCGGTCGTCCCGACCGCAGCCAGGGCGCGGGCGCGTCCTCTCTCGAGTTCACGATCACCGGCACCGGCACGCCCGGCAGCGCCATCGCGATCTACGGGTACTTCGAGGAGGGGCGGGCGCCCATCGACCGCTACGCCGCCGCCGCGCGCGGGGAGGGCGACGGCGAGGGCGACTTCGAGCCGCTCGTCGCCGGCACCGACCCCGTCGTCGTCGCCGCGGACGGGACGTGGTCGTTCACGCAGACCCTGGCCAGGCCGGGGACGTACTCCTTCGCGGCGTTCGCCCTGACGGGCGACCGGTACTTCCCGACGATGTCGGCGCCCAGCGAGGTGGTGACCTTCACCCTCGCCGCACCGGCGGCGGGCACGGCCACCGCGACCACCGCCTCCCTCGCCTTCACCGGCGACGACGGCGTGGGCTCCGCGCTCGCCGGCGGCGTCCTCGCGATCGGCCTCGGCGCGGCCGCGCTCACGGTCGTCCGGCGTCGCGCTCGGCGGGTCAGCGACGCGGCTGCAGGCTCGGCTCGTCGGGCGTAGCCAGCGTCAGCACCGCCTCCTCCACCGCGTCGTGCTGCTCGAGCTCGCGCTCGACGCGGCGGAGGGCGACGGCGACGTGCTCCTCGGTGTCGTCGCCGCGCATGTCGACGGCGGCGACGAGGTAGAGCCGACCCGGCCCGACGAACTCCGTGTGCAGGTAGGTCACGCGGTCGATCTCGGGCCGGGCCAGCAGCCGGGCGAGCACCGTCGACTCCAGCTCGTCGCTCGGGCTCTCGCCCACCAGGAAGCGCCGGTTGCGGTCGACGAGCACGAGGGCCACGACGCCGAGCAGCACGCCGACGAGGACGGAGCCGACGGCGTCGTAGACGGCCGAGCCGGTCAGCTGGTGCAGCAGGATGCCGAGGAAGGCGATGACGAGGCCGACCAGGGCCGCGGCGTCCTCCGCGAAGACCGCGCGCAGGGTCGAGTTCGAGCTGCGCAGCACGAAGCGCAGGGTCGGCAGCTGCCGCTCGCGGGCGCTGCCCCTGGCCTGGCGGAGGGCCTGGGTGAACGAGACGCCCTCGAGCACGAACGCGACCGCCAGCACGACGTAGTTGACGAGGTAGTCCTCGGCCTCCTCCGCCGCGCCGAGCTGCGAGATGCCGTGCTGGATCGAGACCACCGCGCCGACGGTGAAGAGGCCGAACGCGGCGAACATCGACCAGACGTAGGTCTCCTTGCCGTAGCCGAGGGGGTGGTCGGCGTCCCGCTGCTTCACGCCGCGCTTGTCGGCGACGAAGAGGAAGACCTCGTTGCCCGTGTCGGCCCAGGAGTGCGCCGACTCCGCCACCATCGAGGCCGACCCGGTCAGGAACGCCGCGACCGTCTTCGCGACGGCCACGAGCAGGTTCGCGAGGAACGCGACGACCACCGTGAGCGAGCTCTCCGGCTTCGGGGCGGCGCCGGCGCCCGGCGACGGGTCGGTGGTCGGGGATGCTGTCGTCATGGTCTCGATGATGCACGCCCTGCACCGATCGCGCCGCGCCTCCTCGACGCGTACCATGTGACGTGCATCGATCCGGCCATCACCGGGGAGCACTCGGAAGAACGCGGAGACCTGCCCCTCGGGGCCGGCAGCCGCCGGTAGAACCGAGCGGGGCAGGCCCGTCACAGCCGCAGAGCGAGTGGTCGGCCCGTGAGGGCCGGCAAGCGGGGTGGTACCGCGACCTCCGAGGCCCCTCGGCGGTCGTCCCCGTGGACGGACATCCGCACCACCTGGAGTTCCCATGGCCTACCAGCCGGTACCCGCGTCACCCCGGTTCCCCGACGTCGAGCAGGGCGTCCTCGCCTTCTGGGCGGGCGACGACACCTTCCGCGAGTCGATCCGTGCCCGGGAGGGCCGCGACGAGTGGGTCTTCTACGACGGCCCGCCGTTCGCCAACGGCCTCCCGCACTACGGCCACCTGCTGACGGGCTACGCGAAGGACGTCTTCCCGCGGTACCAGACGATGCGCGGCAAGCAGGTGCACCGCCGCTTCGGCTGGGACACCCACGGGCTGCCGGCCGAGCTCGAGGCGATGCGCCAGCTCGGCATCACCGAGAAGCACCAGATCGACGAGATGGGCATCGGCGAGTTCAACGCCGCGGCCCGGGGCTCGGTGCTGCGCTACACCGACGAGTGGCAGCAGTACGTCACCCGTCAGGCGCGCTGGGTCGACTTCGAGGACGACTACAAGACCCTCGACGTCAGCTACATGGAGAGCGTGCTCTGGGCCTTCAAGCAGCTGCACGAGAAGTCGCTCGCCTACGAGGGCTTCCGGGTGCTGCCCTACTGCTGGCACGACCAGACCCCCCTGTCGAACCACGAGCTGCGCATGGACGACGACGTCTACAAGATGCGCCAGGACCAGACCGTGACGGTCGCCTTCCCGCTCGTCGGCGCCAAGGCCGAGTCGCTCGGCCTCACCGGCGTCGAGGCCCTCGCCTGGACGACCACGCCGTGGACCCTCCCGACGAACATGGCGCTCGCCGTCGGGCCGGCCATCGACTACGTCACCGTGCCCCACGCCCTGCTGCCGGGCGAGCGCACCGGCGACCAGGAGCTGCTGACCGGCAGCGTCTTCCTCCTCGCCGCCGACACCCTCGCCGCCTACGCCCGCGACCTCGGCTACGAGTCCGCCGAGGCGGCGGAGGCCGCCGTCACGGCGCACTTCGCCGGCGCCGAGCTCGCCGACGTCGAGTACGACCGCATCTGGGACGTCTACGCCGACACCGAGACGTGGGGCACCGAGAACGCCTGGCGCCTCCTCGTCGCCGACTACGTCGCCACCGGCGAGGGCACCGGCATCGTGCACCAGGCCCCCGCCTACGGCGAGGACGACCAGCTGGTCTGCGCCGCCGCGGGAATCCCCGTCATCGTCTCGGTCGACGAGGCCGGGCGCTTCCTGCCGATGTTCGACGAGCTGGGCGTCGCAGGCCTCCAGGTGTTCGAGGCCAACAAGACGCTCGTGCAGCGCCTCCGCGCCGACGGGCGCCTGGTGCGCCTGGCGAGCTACGAGCACAGCTACCCGCACTGCTGGCGCTGCCGCAACCCGCTCATCTACAAGGCCGTCTCGAGCTGGTTCGTCCGCGTCACGGAGTTCCGCGACCGCATGGGCGAGCTGAACCAGGAGATCACCTGGGTGCCCGAGAACGTCAAGGAGGGGCAGTTCGGCAAGTGGGTCGCCGGGGCCCGCGACTGGTCGATCTCGCGCAACCGCTACTGGGGCTCGCCCATCCCCGTGTGGCGCAGCGACGACCCCGCGTACCCGCGCACCGACGTCTACGGCTCGCTCGCCGAGCTCGAGGCCGACTTCGGGCGGCTGCCGCTCAACGAGCAGGGCGAGCCCGACCTGCACCGCCCCTACATCGACGACCTCACGCGGCCGAACCCCGACGACCCGACCGGCCAGAGCACGATGCGCCGCATCGAGGACGTCTTCGACGTCTGGTTCGACTCGGGCTCGATGCCCTTCGCCCAGGTGCACTTCCCGTTCGAGAACCGCGACTGGTTCGAGACGCACGCGCCCGCCGACTTCATCGTCGAGTACATCGGGCAGACGCGCGGCTGGTTCTACGTCATGCACGCGCTCTCGACGGCGCTGTTCGACCGCCCGGCGTTCTCGAACGTCATCAGCCACGGCATCGTGCTCGGCTCCGACGGCCAGAAGATGTCGAAGAGCCTCCGCAACTACCCCGACGTGAGCGAGGTCTTCGACCGCGACGGGGCCGACGCCATGCGCTGGTTCCTGATGTCGAGCTCGGTCATCCGCGGCGGCAACCTCGTCGTGACCGAGGAGGGCATCCGCGAGGGCGTCCGGCAGTTCCTGCTGCCGCTCTGGAGCACGTACTACTTCTTCACCCTCTACGCGAACGCGGCCGAGGCCGACGGGTCGGGAGGCGCGGGCCGGCACGTCGCGGACGGCTACGTCGCGCAGTGGCGCACCGACTCGACCGACGTGCTCGACCGCTACCTGCTCGCGAAGACCCGCCGCCTCGTCACGGAGGTCGAGGGCCACCTCGACGCGCTCGACTCGCCCCTGGCCGCCGCGGCCCTCCGCGACTTCGCCGACGTGCTGACGAACTGGTACGTGCGCCGGTCGCGCGACCGCTTCTGGGCCGGCACCGACCACGACGCGTTCGACACCCTCTACACGGTGCTCGAGACGCTCACCCGCGTCGCGGCGCCCCTCGCCCCGCTCGTCACGGAGGAGATCTGGAAGGGCCTCACCGGTGGCCGCAGCGTGCACCTCGCCGACTGGCCCGACGCCTCCGCCTTCCCGGCCGACGACGCGCTCGTCGACGCGATGGACGCGGTGCGCGCCATCGCGTCGTCCGGCCTCGCGCTGCGCAAGGCGACCGGCCTGCGCGTCCGCCTGCCGCTCGCCCGCCTCACGGTGGTCGCGCCCGACACCGCGGGCCTCGAGCCGTTCCGCGCCATCCTCCGCGACGAGCTCAACGTCAAGGACGTCGTCCTCACCGCGCTCACGGAGGAGAGCCTCGGCGAGTGGGGCGTCACCCGCAAGCTGACGGTCAACGCCCGCGCGGCCGGCCCCCGCATCGGCAAGCAGGTGCAGCAGGTCATCCCCGCCGCGAAGAAGGGCGACTGGGAGGCGCGGGGCGAGACGGTCGTGGTGGGCGGCTTCGAGCTGCTGCCCGGCGAGTTCACCCTCGAGCTCGCCGTCGCCGACCCGACGGCGGCGATCGCGTTCGTCGGCGACGGCGGCTTCGTGCTGCTCGACACCGCGACCACGCCCGAGCTCGAGGCCGAGGGCCTCGCGCGCGACGTCGTGCGGGCCGTGCAGCAGGCTCGCAAGGCGGCCGGCCTCGACGTCGGCGACCGGGTCGTCACGACCCTCGTCGTCGAGCCCGGCTCGGCCGCCGCGATCGAGGTGCACCGCGACCTGATCGCCGGCGAGACCCTGACGACCGAGCTGGTCGTCGACGTGCAGGACGACGTCGCCGCGCGCGACGAGAGGGTCGCCGTCGGTTCCGGCGCGGCCGTGACGGTGGAGGTCCGACGAGCATGAGCCCGAAGAAGAAGAAGAGCGACGCCGAGGGCGAGGGCGCGGCCGACCGCGGCGAGTTCGCCGAGGGCGCCCGCCGCGTCTACGACGAGCTGCTCGCGCGCGTCGGCGAGCAGGCCCCGCAGCCGCGGCTGGGGGCGACGCGCCGCGCCGCCGAGCTGCTCGGCGACCCGCAGCGCGCCTACCCCGTGATCCACGTCACCGGCACGAACGGCAAGACGTCGACGAGCCGCATGATCGAGAGCGTGCTGCGCTCGTACGGCCTGCGCACCGGCCTGATGACGAGCCCCCACCTGACGCGAGTCAACGAGCGGATCGTCGTCGACGGCGAGCCGATCAGCGACGAGCTGCTCGTGGCCAACTGGGACGACATCCAGCCCTACCTGCAGATGACCGACGGCGAGCTCACGGCGGCGGGGGAGCAGCCCCTGACGTTCTTCGAGGCGCTCACCGTGCTGGCCTTCGCCTGCTTCGCCGACGCCCCCGCCGACGTCGTCGTGCTCGAGGTCGGCATGGGCGGCGAGTGGGACAGCACGAACGTCGCCGACGGCCAGGTGGCCGTCTTCACGCCGATCGCCCTCGACCACACCCAGCGCCTCGGCTCGACGGTCGACGCGATCGCCCGCACGAAGGCCGGCATCGTCAAGCCGTCGGCCTCGGTCGTCAGCGCCTCCCAGCAGCCGGAGGCGCTGGCCGAGCTGCAGAGGGCGGCCGACCTCACCGAGTCCACGCTCGCGGTCGAGGGCACCGCGTTCGGCGTCGAGTCGACCACGGTCGCGGTCGGCGGCCAGCTGATCACCGTCCGCGGCCTCGCCGGCCGCTACGACGACCTGCTGCTGCCGCTCTTCGGCGACCACCAGGCGCAGAACGCGGCGGTCGCGATCGCGGCCGTCGAGTCGTTCCTCGGCAGCGGCTCCCAGGCGCTCGACCACGACGTGCTGGCCGAGGGGCTGGCCGCGGTGACGTCGCCCGGGCGCCTCCAGATCGTGGCGAACGAGCCGACCATCCTCGTCGACGCGGCCCACAACCCCCACGGGGCACGGGCGCTCGCGAAGGCGCTCGACGACTACTTCCAGTTCGGCCGCGTGGTGGCCGTGCTCGGGGTGCTCGCCGACAAGGACGCCGCGGGCATCGTCCGGGCGCTCTCCGGCACGGTGCAGCAGTTCGTCGTGACGAGCAGCGACTCCGAGCGCGCCGTCGACGCCGACGACCTCGCCGCGATCGCGGTGGGCGTCGTCGGCGCCGACCGGGTCGTGGTCGAGACGGACCTCGTCGCCGCGCTCCGCACCGCCCGCGACCTCGCGGAGGAGACCGAGGGCGACGAGCCCGGCGGCGTCGTCGTCACGGGGTCGATCACGCTGGTCGGCGACGTGCTCGCGCTGGCGCAGGCTCCGGGAGGTCTCTCGTGACCGCGGCGCCGCCTCCCGAGGGCCCCCCGGCGGGCACCCGCCCGGGCGGTCGACGCCCCGGGCGCCGACGGGGCGCGGCCGAGAGCCTGCTCTCGATCGTGCTCGTGCTCGAGGCGCTCTCGCTGTTCTTCGTGATGCTCGTCGTGAACGGTCGCGACCTGCTGCCGCCCGCCGCGGCCTTCGGCGGAGGGTTCGCCGCCATCGTCGTCGTCATGCTCATCTCCCGCACGACGCGCTGGCCCTGGGGCATCGCCCTCGGCTGGGTCGTGCAGGCGGGCCTGGTGGCCTGCGGTCTGCTCGACCCCGTCATGTACGTCGTCGCGGCGCTGTTCGTCGCGATCTGGACCTACTGCCTCATCAAGGGCACCCAGCTCGACCGCCTCAACGCCGCCCGCTACGGTGGGCCCGGCGACGCGGCGTGAGCCGGCCCGGCCGACGCGACCACACCGACCCTCCCGTCACCCCACCAGAAGGAGCACCACAGTGACCGACCTCCAAGAGACCCTCGTCCTCGTCAAGCCCGACGGCGTCGCCCGCGGCCTCACCGGCGAGATCCTGCGCCGCATCGAGGCCAAGGGCTACGAGCTCGTCGACCTGCGCATGCTGCAGGCCGACCGCGACCTCCTGTCGAAGCACTACGAGGAGCACGTGGGCAAGCCGTTCTACGAGCCCCTCGTCGAGTTCATGGAGAGCGGCCCGACCGTCGCCCTCCGCGTCGCCGGCAACGGCGTCGTCGCGGGCTTCCGCTCGCTGGCCGGCACCACCGACCCGACGACCGCCGCCCCCGGCACCATCCGCGGCGACCTCGGCCGCGACTGGGGCCTGAAGGTGCAGCAGAACCTCGTCCACGGCAGCGACAGCCCCGAGTCCGCCGCGCGGGAGCTCGCTCTCTGGTTCTGAACCGTTCGGCCAGCCGCCGCCTCTGCGGCTGACTGGCCGGGGGCACCCCGGGGTCGTGACCTGGCCCCGGGGTGCGCTCAGCGTCGGCCCTAGGGGGCGGGGGTGGCCGACGACTCGGGGGCTGTGCCGGTGCTCGTGTCGGAGGTGGGGGCGCCGCCCGCGACCTCCGCGACGAACTGGGCGAAGACCGTCGGGTCCGTCAGCGAGCCCTGGTACTGCTGGCCGTTGACCAGCACCGTCGGGGTTCCCGTGACCTTCTCGAGGTCGCTGTTCGGCAGCGGGTCGTTCAGGGCCCGCTCCGTGGCCGAGGCCACCCAGTCGTCGAACTCGCCCCCCGTGACGCACCCGGGGATCTGCTCGTCGTCGGCGCCCGCGCCCTGCACCAGGCTGACCAGCTCGTCGTTCGTCAGCCCGCTGGTGTTCTCCTCCGGCTGCTGGGCGAACAGGGCCGTGTTGACGTCGAGCGCCGCGTCGGGCTGGTAGTTCGCGACGCACGCCAGCGCGTTCGCCGAGCGGGTCGAGTACTTCGTGCCGAGCGAGGCGCTGTCGAGGAAACCCAGGGGGTGGATCTCGAGGTCGACGGAGCCCTGGCTGACCCACGTCTGCAGCTGCTCCGCGTTGGCCGTGTCGAACTGGCCGCAGTACGGGCACATGTAGTCGAGGTAGACGACGATGCTCGGCTTCTCGGCCGTGCCGGCCGCCGAGGCCGTCGGCTCGCCGTCGGCGGGCACCGCGTCGGTCGTCGTCGCCGAGACCGTGGTGCCGTCGCCCGAGAGCACGACGCCGTCGCTCGCCATGTTCAGCGGGCCGGGGCCGCCCGGGGCCATCGACCGGGTGACGACGAGCACGACGACCGCGGCGACGGCCAGGACTCCGAGCACGAGGCCGCCCTGCAGCGCCCACTTCTTGCGACGACGACGCTTGGCGGCGGCCTCGCGGGCGACGCGGGCCTTCTCGCGGGCGGCCTCTCGGCGCTCTCGCTTGGTGTCTCCGGGCACGGCTGGTGGTGTCATCGGTCCTCGCTGGGTCGGGGGCGCCGACGGGCGCTCCCGGCCAGCGTCGCGTCGCCGGCCAAGAAGAACCTGGGACCGGGACGCCGCGGGGGAGGCGCGGTGTAGGTGGCGGAGGCGCGCCGCGGTCAGCCGAGGAGCGTCGGCAGCAGCAGCGGGAACTGCACCACGATGACGGTGGCGACGACGATGTAGTTGAGGACGGGCAGCACCCACGAGTACGGCAGGAAGGCCGCCGCGGCCCGCTGCAGGCGGCCGGGCCGCACGAGGACGCCGCGCGCCGTGCCCCAGGTCAGGAAGACCCAGAAGAGCGGGATGGTGACCGACCACACGAGCATGCACCAGGGGCAGAGGGCGCCGATGACGAAGACCGTCTGGGTGAAGAGCCATGTGATGAAGACCCAGGCCAGCGACACGCCCGAGGCGAACGCGATCCAGAACCACCGGGCGAAGCGGGCGCCGGCGAGGAGCCCGAGGCCCACGGCGACCGGGGCCGCGAAGCCGACCAGGCCGATGATCGGGTTCGGGAACCCGAAGAGCGACGCCTGCCAGCTGTTGATGACGGGGGAGCAGCCGACGAACGGGTTGACGTCGCAGCCGAGCGACTCCGTCGGGTTCTCGAGCAGGCGGAACTTGTCGACGGTGAGGGCGAACGACCCCAGCAGGCCCACGAGCCCGACCACGATCAGCAGCACGGCGGCGACCACCGGGGTGCGGCCGCGGGGCAGGCCCGCGGAGGGGCCGGCGGGCGTCGTGCTCGGGGCGGTGTCGGTGAGCGTCACCCCTCGATCATCGCACCCGTCGGATCGTGGTCGGCTGCGATGCGTGCGATAATCGACCCAGTCGAGGGGTGAGAGCCCCGAGATCATGACTTTCCGGGCCGTGCTGGCCCGCGTGGCACCGGCCCCGAGGGGCGTCGCGCGGGTGCAGGTGAAGCCGGGCACGGGGCGCAGGCGCTCCAGGTCGGATGGCCAGTTCCGACAGCAACGAAGAACCGCACGTCGACGAACGACACGGTGGTGACGACGACCGCAGAGACGGTCCGGCGCACCGCGTGACCGAACGCCGCGTGACCGACATGGCGTGCCGTGAGAGGGCACGGTGGTCCGGGGGCAGGTGCACGGCACCGCCCGGCCACGACACGAGACCACCTGCCGACGGCACGTCCTCGGCAGGGCGAGGAGCACACCAGCAGTGCTGGACAACAACGACGACACGACCGACGGTCGACCGAAGAAGAAGCGGGGCCTGTTCGGGGCCCTGCTCGCCCGCCAGGCGGCACCGCTCGCGGCGCGCACCACCGGGGCCCAGCGCCCCTCTTCTCCGACCGACCCCATCGACGACGCCCAGGAGGCACAGACCGTGACCCACGACACCGACTCCGCGGGCCAGGCCCCGAGCACCCCCGCCGACGAGACCGCCACCCCGGCCCAGGCCGCGCCCGAGGCCGGTCAGGCCCCCGCGACCGCCGGCGCCCCCGCGGTCGACGTCGAGGCCGTGCAGGCCGACCTCGCCGACGGCGAGCCCGCCGCCGAGGCGACCGCCACCGCCACCGGCTCCGAGCAGGCCGCCGACCCGTCCGCGTCGCCCATCCCGGCGCACCTGACGACGACGAGCCTGATCTTCCACGCCCCGGTCATCACGCCGCTCCCGGCCCGCCCCGGCCGTCGCCGTGACGACCGCGACGACCACCGCGACCAGCGCGACGACCTCGACGAGCGCGACGACGAGGGCTACGACGACGGCGGCTGGGACGACGAGCCCCAGCGCCCCGCCTCGCGCCGCCGCTCGCGCGGTCGCTCCCAGGACCGCGAGGAGCGCGACTCCGAGGCCCGCCAGGGCGACCGCGGCCCGCGCGAGCGCCCGCAGCGCCCGGTCGAGCTGATCACCGAGCCGCAGCGCATCAAGGGCTCGACCCGTCTCGAGGCCAAGAAGCAGCGCCGCCGCGACGGCCGTGACGCCGGCCGCCGCCGCACCGTCATCACCGAGGCCGAGTTCCTCGCGCGCCGCGAGAGCGTCGACCGCAAGATGGTCGTCCGCTCGTCGGGCGACCGCATCGAGATCGGCGTCATGGAGGACGGCACGCTCGCCGAGCACTACGTCGCCAAGGCGCAGAACGTCTCGTTGATCGGCAACGTCTACCTCGGCCGCGTGCAGAACGTGCTGCCGAGCATGGAGGCCGCCTTCGTCGACATCGGGCGCGGCCGCAACGCCGTGCTCTACTCCGGCGAGGTCGACTGGGACAGCCTGTCGAACGGCAACCAGCCCCGTCGCATCGAGCTGGCCCTCAAGCCCGGCGACCGCGTCCTCGTGCAGGTCACGAAAGACCCCGTGGGCCACAAGGGCGCCCGCCTGACGAGCCAGATCTCGCTGCCCGGCCGCTACCTCGTCTACGTGCCCAACGGCTCGATGAACGGCATCAGCCGCAAGCTGCCCGACACCGAGCGCGCCCGCCTGAAGAAGATCCTGAAGGAGGCGCTGCCCGAGAACGCGGGAGTCATCGTCCGCACCGCGGCCGAGGGCGCGACGGAGGAGCAGCTGACCCTCGACATCAAGCGCCTGACGAACCAGTGGGCCGACATCAGCGCCAAGGTCGAGACGGGCGCCGCCCCGGCCCAGCTGCACTCCGAGCCCGACCTGCTGATCAAGATCGTGCGCGACGTCTTCAACGAGGACTTCCACGAGATGGTCGTCGACGGCGAGGACGCCTACGAGACCCTGCAGTCGTACCTCTCGGCCGTCGCCCCCGACCTCATCGACCGCATCGTGCGCTACGAGGGCGAGCGCGACGCGTTCGACGAGTACCGCCTCAACGAGCAGATCGAGAAGGCCCTCGACCGCAAGGTCTGGCTGCCCTCCGGCGGCTCGCTCGTCATCGACCGCACCGAGGCCATGACGGTCGTCGACGTCAACACGGGCAAGTTCGTCGGCTCCGGCGGCAACCTCGAGGAGACCGTGACGAAGAACAACCTCGAGGCCGCGGAGGAGATCGTCCGTCAGCTGCGCCTCCGCGACATCGGCGGCATCATCGTCGTCGACTTCATCGACATGGTGCTCGAGTCGAACCGCGACCTCGTGCTGCGTCGCCTCGTCGAGTGCCTCAGCCGCGACCGCACGAAGCACCAGGTCGCCGAGGTCACCTCGCTCGGCCTCGTGCAGATGACCCGCAAGAAGCTGGGCCTCGGCCTCGCCGAGTCCTTCGCCGAGGCCGGCAGCGCCGCCCGCGTGCAGGAGCAGCAGCCGCGTCGTGGGCAGGGCGCCCAGGGCCAGGAGCAGCGTCGCCGCGGCGGCGCCGCCGCCAAGTCCGGAGGCGCGGGCCAGTCCGTCGCCGCCGGTGCCGGTCGCGGGGGCCAGCAGCCCGCGTCGGCCGCGCACCCCACCACGGGCACGCACGCCATCACCGAGGACGTCAAGAACGCCCTGTCGCGCATCGCGGCGTCGACGATCGCGCACGCCGAGGACGGCGACCGGAGCACCGACTCCGCGGTCGAGGCCGCCGCCGCCGTCGAGGCGGCCATCGACGCCGCCGCGGCGTCGGTCGGCAGCTCGGCCGACGCGTCGGGCGAGCAGCAGGGCGACGAGCCCCGCCGGGGCCGTGGCGCCCGCAAGAGCCGTCGCTCGCGCGGCGGCCGCGACGCCGACTCGGCCGACGGCGCGTCGACCGACGGCACCTCGTCCGAGACCGGCCAGGGCCGCGCCGAGGGCGACGGGGCAGACGCGCCGGCGGCGGAGGCCGCGGTCGTGACCGTTCCGACGACCGCCCCCGCGGCGTCGGAGGCGGCCGTGGCCGAGCCCGTCCAGGCCCGGACGGCGCCCGCCGTCGAGACCGAGCGTGCGCCCGCCCGGGCGGAGCGCAGCACCGAGTCCCGCCGGTCGCGAGTCACCGTGACGACCCCCGAGGCCAGCGTGGCGATCCTCGACATCCCGATCGCCGCGACCCGTCCCGAGCCCCGCAAGATCAGCCGCGACGACGCCGAGCAGCTGCTCGACTCCGTCCTGGGGGCGCTGCCCGAGCCCAAGCAGCCCGGCCAGGGCCGCAGCCGCTCGCGCCGTGCCTCGAGCTCGGGAACGACCTCCGCGCCGGCCGCCCCGGCCGCCGCGGAGCCGGCCGAGGGCCGCCCCGCCGAGGGCGACGCCGGTCCGTTCATCCTCGGCGTGGGCGTCAGCTCCGACGAACTGTGACTCGTCTAGGGTGACTGCGTGACCTCGACGCAGCCCGGACAGCCGACCCCAGGGTCGACCGTCCGGGCTGCCGTCGTCTCGCTGCGCGGCACCTCGGGGCGCGACCGCCTGGTCGCCGCCGCCACGGCCGTCGGCGTCGTGCTCCTGGCCCGCTTCGCGCTGGGCCTGCTCGCCATGGTCGGGGCCGCCGTCGGGTTCAGCGTCACCGCCTTCCCGAGCGGGTTCGCGGCGACGCCGGTCGGCCAGTTCCTCGGCAGCTTCGTCTTCTACCCGTTCCCGTTCTACGTCGTGGCCTTCGTCGTGCTGCTGGTGGTGCGGCCGCTCGAGACGGCCGCCCCCCTCGCCACCGTGCTGCGCCGGGCCCTCGTGGCCGGCGCCGCGGGCACCCTGGCCCTCGCCGTCGTCGGCGTCGTGCCGGGCGTGCTGCTCTCGCAGAGCGGCGGCACCTGGGCCAACCTCGTCCTCTACGTCACGACGATCCCGCTGGCGGCGGGCGTCGTCGACACGGCCCTGCTCGTGGTGGGCGCCGTCGTGGCGTGGCTCTGGGCGCGTCGCGAGGGCGACGACCCGGCGGGGGCCCAGCCCGAGGCCGACGCCCGCCCGCAGGCGGTCGTCGAGCCCGACGCGTCGACGTCGTCCGACGCCGAGGCCGACGCCGACGCGACCGCTGCGCCGGCGCGGGTCTCCGGACCGTCGCGCGCGCCCCGCTCCGGCCCCGTCGACCACGCGTCCTTCCGGCCGGCCGCCGTCGCGCCCGTCGACGCCGACGCCGCCCCCGCACGGTCCGCCGTCGAGCCCGAGGCGACGAACGCACCCGACGCCGCCCGACGCTCCCGTCGCGCCGCCGACCCCGCGCGCGACGACTGGTCGCGCTTCGCGCCGCCCGCCGACCGCGGCGAGGGCGAGCGGTGAGCGCGCCCCTGCTGCACCGCGACCCGTCGCACGACCACCACGACCACGGCGTCGTCGCGCCCGGTCGGGGCCCCGGGCGAGGCCCGCGCCGCGCCTCCCGCACGCCCCTGCTCGTCGTCGGCGGCGCGGTGGCGCTCCTGCTGCTCGTCGTGCGCCTGGCGTCGCCCGCCCTCGGCCCCGGCCTGCTGCCCGACGTGGCCCAGGACTTCGTCACCCTGACGATCAGCGTCATCGTCGAGTCGATGCCCTTCGTGCTCCTCGGCATCGTGCTGTCGATCATCGTGCAGGTGTGGCTGCCGCAGGCCTTCTTCACGTCGTGGCTGCCGCGCCAGCCGCTGCTGCGCCGCGCGGTCATCTCCTTCCTCGGCATGTTCCTGCCGGTCTGCGAGTGCGGCAACGTGCCGCTGGCCCGCGGCCTGGTGCTCAAGGGCTTCACGGTCTCCGAGTCGATGACGTTCCTCCTCGCCGCGCCGATCCTCAACCCGATCACGATCATCACGACGCACCAGGCGTTCGGCTGGAGCGACGGGATCCTGGTCGCGCGCCTCCTCGGCGGGTTCCTGATCGCGAACCTGATCGGCTGGCTCTACAGCCGCCACCCCGACCCCGAGAGCCTGCTGACGAAGTCGTTCGCCGCGGAGTGCGCGCTGCCGACCGACCACGCCCACGGCGGCGGGCGCGTCCGCGAGAGTGTCGAGCTGTTCCGCCGCGAGATGTCGACCATGATGCCCGCGCTGTTCATCGGCGCCGCGATCGCCGGCGGCATCCAGACGGCCGTGCCGCGCTCGGTGCTCGTGACGCTCGGCAGCAACCCGGTCTGGTCGGTGCTCGCGATGATGGTGCTCGCGTTCGTCATCTCGCTCTGCTCGAACGTCGACGCGTTCTTCGTGCTGCCGTTCGCGACGACCTTCATGCCCGGCGGCATCGCCGCCTTCCTCGTCTTCGGGCCGATCATCGACGTCAAGATGCTCGCCCTGCTGCGCACGACGTACCGGCCGAAGGTGCTCGCGCAGCTGACCCTCGTGGTGGCGCTGACCAGCGCCGCGATCGGACTGGTGGTGAACTTCTTTGCTTAGCACGCTCGCAGACCGGTGGCAGGGGGTGCTGCTCACGCTCGTCGTGGGCGTCTCGACCCTCTGGCTCGCCGCGACCGGACAGCTGATCCTCTACATCCACCCGCGCTACGTCGTGTTCACGGTCATCATGATCGCGATCGGCATGGTGCTCTCGCTCGGCGTGCTCGCCCTCGTGCCCGCCCGCGACGACCACGAGCACGAGGCCCCCGAGGAGGCGCCGGCCGGCCCCCGCAGGCCGCGTCGTCGCCGACGGGGCCGGGCCGGCCTCCGCGGCGCCGCCGTCACCGTCGGCGCCCTCGTCACGGTCGGCATCGCCGTCGCGCTCGTCGTGCTCCCGCCCGCGACGCTGACCAGCGCGACGGCCGGGCAGCGCGACGTGAACTCGTCGACGGCCTCGCTGAACGGCACCACGGTGGCCGACGCGGAGGCGGGCGACGCCGACGCGTACAAGTCGTTCAGCGTGCTCGACTGGGCCGGGCTGCTGCGCCAGACGAGCGACCTCGCGTTCTTCGAGGGCAAGACCGCCGACGTCGTCGGCTTCGTCGTGCCGGCCGGCGACGACCCCGACACGTTCTACGTGTCGCGCTTCGTCGTGACCTGCTGCGCCGTCGACGCCCAGCCCGTCGGCGTGCCGGTGCAGCTCGACGACTGGCAGAGCCAGCTCCAGCCCGACGAGTGGGTCGACGTCTCGGGCGGCTTCCGGGCCAACCAGAGCAGCGCGTCGACCGACCCGGTCGCGCTCGTCCCCGACAGCCTCGAGAAGGTCGGCCAGCCGAGTGACCCCTACCTCTACTGACCGCTGGTCGGCGGAGGGCGGGCTCGGCGGCGAGCCTCTCGACGACGCCGACCTGCGCCTCCGTCAGCGTCGTCGCTTCGTCGCGGTCGTCGCCGTGCTCGCGGTCGTCTGCGGGCTCTTCGGCGTGCTCACCCACCTGCAGGGGCCGAAGCTCACCGACGTGCAGGTCGACGCGAGCGCCGTCGTCGAGCGGTCGGGCCAGCAGCTGCGGCTGTTCTCGAACCAGGCCCTCGCGCACGTCGACCCCGACCAGGTCGTCGTCAGCCCGGCGGCGCCCTTCACGGTCGAGACGTCGGGCGACGTGGTCTCGGTGCAGTTCACCGACCGGCTGCGCTACGACACCGACTACCGCGTCAGCGTGTCGGGGGTGTCGAGCATCTACCAGCGGCAGACCTCCGACCTGGAGGCGCGGTTCAGCACCGAGCAGGCCGTCACCTGGCGCATCGTGCACGGTCGTGACGGCGCGGAGGACTCCCTCGAGCAGGCCGACCTGAAGGGCGGCGCCGACCGCCGCACGGTCTGGAGCGCGCCCCGGATCCAGGCGTACGAGGTCTTCGACAGCGCGGTGGCCGTGCTCACCGACGACGGCGAGCAGTCGACCCTCAGCCTCGTCTCGCTCGACGGGGTCGCCGCCGAGACCCTGCCCCTGCCCGAGGGGCCCGGGCTGGTCACGCAGCTCGGAGCCGACCGCGCGACCACCACCCTCGCGTTCTCGTGGCAGCCCGAGGGCTCCGAGCAGGCGACCCTCTACACGCTGCCGCTGCAGGGCCAGCGGGCCGTCGCGCCCGTCACGTCGATCGCGGGGCAGCCCCTCACGGTGCTCGACTGGCAGTTCGTCCCCGGGCTCGACAGCGTGGTGGCCCAGGCGACCGACGAGCAGGTGACCCTCTTCGACCTGAGCGGCGCCGCGCCTCCCCGGCCCCTCGGCACCTTCGTCGCGCTGCAGGGGGTCTCGCTCGACGGGCGGGGCATCGTCGCCGCGACGGCGCTGCAGGCCTTCCGGGTCGACCTGACGACGGGGGAGCAGACCCCGATCCCGTTCTCGGCGGTGGAGGGGCAGACGCCCTTCCGCGGCGAGCTCGTCGCCGTCGGCGCGACGGAGTACGTGCAGCAGGTGGCCCTGCCGACCGACGGCGGCACGAGCTTCAGCAGCCTGATCGTGCTCGACGACGAGCAGGAGGCGTGGGTCGTCTTCCGTCCGCCGAGCGGCTCCAGCGAGATCGAGGGCTTCTCCGTGTCGCCGAACGGGCAGTTCCTCGCGGTCGAGACCGCCACGGCGACGAGCCCGACCGACTACACCTACACGATCGACCCGACGCCGGCCGAGGTGACGACCACGGTCGTCGACCTGGCCTCGGGCGCGGTCGTGGCGAGCTTCCTCGGGCACGCCGCCTCCTGGTGAGGGGCGACGTCGGGCCCCCGGGCTCCTAGGGGCGCGGACGGCCCGGCAGTCCGCGCTTGACCCGCTGCGAGACGCGCAGGCCGCTGCGCTCGAGGCGGCGGGCGAGCTCGAGGCCGGAGACGGGCACGGCGCCGGCCGCGACGAGGTCGGCGAGACGGGACTCGGGCACGTCGTAGTGGTCGTGGTCGAAGCCCCGGCGGGGCACGTCGTGGGCCGCCGCGAAGGCGTGCAGCTCGTCGTACGACTCGTCGCTGACCAGGTGCGCCCAGAGGGTGTCGTGGGCGGGCCAGATGGCCTCGTCGATCAGGATGGTCACGCCGCCGATGCTACCCGCGCGTTGACGCCCGCCGAGGGCCCCCTGTATCGTGGAGAGTCGGTGCGCGCAGGCCCACGGTCGTGTCGGCATCCCCGGGCGTGATCTCGTCCGCCCCAACGACGTCCTCTCGCACCGCACCAGCGTCGCCCGTCCAGACGGTCCGGCGACGCGACCGAGCGGCGGGCACAGCCCGCTCCCTCGTGCTCGACCCGGGGCACCTTTCCCCGGCACACAGATCCAGAAGAGACTGAACACCCATGGCCACCTTCGTCGACCACGTGACCCTCCACCTCCGAGCAGGCAACGGGGGCAACGGCTGCGTCTCCGTCAAGCGCGAGAAGTTCAAGCCCCTCGCCGGCCCCGACGGCGGCAACGGCGGCAACGGCGGAGACATCGTGCTCGTCGCCGACGCCGGCGTCACCACGCTGCTCGGGTTCCACCGCGCCCCCCATCGCTCGAGCGAGAACGGCGGCCCCGGCATGGGAGACCACCGCAGCGGCACGCAGGGCACCGAGCTCGAGCTCGCCGTGCCGCTCGGCACCGTCGTGAAGTCCACCGACGGCACCGAGCTGATCGACATGACCGAGCACGGCACGCGCTACGTCGTGGCCGAGGCCGGCATCGGCGGCCTGGGCAACGCCGCCCTGTCGTCGACCAAGCGCAAGGCGCCCGGCTTCGCGCTGCTCGGCACCCCGGGCTGGCAGGGCGACGTCCTGCTCGAGCTGAAGGTCGTGGCCGACGTCGCGCTCGTCGGCTACCCGTCGGCCGGCAAGTCGAGCCTCGTCGCCGCGCTCTCGGCGGCCAAGCCGAAGATCGCCGACTACCCCTTCACCACCCTGCACCCGAACCTCGGCGTCGTCGAGTCGGGCGACACCCGCTACACGGTCGCCGACGTGCCCGGCCTGATCGAGGGCGCCAGCGAGGGCAAGGGCCTCGGGCTCGAGTTCCTCCGCCACGTCGAGCGCTGCTCGGCCCTGCTGCACGTGCTCGACTGCGCCACGCTCGAGCCCGGCCGCGACCCGCTGACCGACCTCGACGTCATCCTCCGCGAGCTCGAGGCCTACCCGGTTCCCGAGGGGCAGCTGCCGCTGCTCGAGCGCCCGCAGATGATCGCCCTCAACAAGGTCGACGTGCCCGACGGCCGCGAGCTCGCCGACTTCGTCACCCCCGAGCTCGAGGCCCGCGGCTACCGCGTCTTCGAGATCTCGGCCGTCAGCCACGAGGGCCTGCGCAACCTGTCGTTCGCCCTGGCCGAGGTCGTCGAGGCCAGCCGCGCCGAGATCGCCAGCCGACCCGCGCCTCCCCGCCTCGTCATGCGCCCCCGCGCCGTCAACGAGAAGCCGTTCGTCATCAGGGTCGAGGGCGGCACGTACGGCAACGTCTACCGCATCCTCGGCCAGAAGCCCGAGCGCTGGGTCGTGCAGACCGACTTCAACAACGAGGAGGCCGTGGGCTACCTGGCCGACCGCCTCAACGCGATCGGCATCGAGGACGCCCTGTTCAAGGCGGGCGCCCAGGCCGGCTCCACCGTGCTGATCGGCCCCGAGGGCGGCATCGTCTTCGACTGGGAGCCCACGCTCACCTCGACCGCCGAGCTGATGACCTCGGCCCGTGGCACCGACCCGCGCCTGATCAAGAACGACCGCCCCACCCGCAACCAGCGCCGCGAGGACTACTTCGAGCGCATGGACGCGAAGGCGGAGGCGCGGGCCGAGCTCCAGCGCGAGCGCGCGGCCGGTCTCTGGACCGACGACGAGGGCTTCCTCGTCACGGAGGGCGACGAGCGGGAATGAGCACCGAGGGCCCCCTCGTGACCCCGGCGCGCCCCGACGGCGGCCCGGTGGTCGACCGGGCCGGCATCGCCCGGGCCCGCCGCATCGTGGTCAAGGTCGGCTCGTCGTCGATCAGCGGCGAGAACGTCGGCCAGATCGAGCCCCTCGTCGACGCGCTCGCCGACGCCTACGCGCGCGGCGCCGAGGTCGTGCTCGTCTCGTCCGGCGCCATCGCGACGGGCCTGCCGCACCTGCGGCTCGACTCGCGACCGACCGACCTCGCGACCCAGCAGGCGGCGGCCGCGGTGGGCCAGAACGTCCTGATCTACCGCTACCAGCAGAGCCTCCGCCGGCACGGCATCGTCGCCGGCCAGGTGCTGCTCACGGCGGGCGACATGCGCGACCCGACGCCGCGCAGCAACGCTCAGCGCGCGATGGACCGCCTGCTCGAGCTGCGGATCCTGCCGATCGTCAACGAGAACGACACCGTCGCGACCCACGAGATCCGCTTCGGCGACAACGACAGGCTCGCCGCCCTGGTCGCCGAGCTGATCGGCGCCGACGCCCTCGTGCTGCTCAGCGACGTCGACGCGCTCTACACCCGGCCGCCGCACGAGCCCGGGGCGGTCGCGCTCGTCGACGTCCCGGTCGGCGACGACCTCGCCGGCGTCACGTTCGGCGACGCGGGCGCCGCCGGGGTCGGCACGGGCGGCGCCGGCACCAAGGTGGCCGCGGCCCGCCACGCCGCCGCGGCGGGCACGCCGGTGCTCGTCACGTCGACGGCGAACGTGGCGCTCGCGCTGGCGGGGGCCGCGGTCGGGACCTTCTTCGAGGCCGCGCCCCGCGCCTCCTGAGGGCTGCCCGCGGGCTTAAGATCTCGGCATGACGACCCTCGTGCCCACGCCCGTCGACCCCGCCTCCTCGTCGGCCGGCGCCCCCGTGCCGACGGACCCTGCGACGCCGTCGGTGCACGACTCGCTCGTCGCGGCCCGTGCGGCGTCGCGCGTGCTGGCACAGCTCACCAGCGACCGGAAGGACGCCGCGCTGCACGCGATCGCCGACGCGGTCGTGGCCCAGGCCGACCGCGTGCTCGCCGCCAACGCGCTCGACCTCGAGCAGGCCGACCGCGACGGGGTGGCCCCGGGCCTCCGCGACCGGCTGCGCCTCGACCTTCCGCGCCTCGAGGGCCTCGCGGCCGCCACCCGGCTCGTCGCCGGCCTCGTCGACCCGGTCGGCGAGAGCGTGCGCGGTCGGGTCCTGCCGAACGGGCTGCGCCTCGACCAGGTGCGCGTGCCCTTCGGCGTGGTCGGCGCGATCTACGAGGCGCGGCCCAACGTCACCGTCGACATCGCGGCCCTCGCGCTCAAGAGCGGCAACGCGGCCGTGCTCCGCGGGGGCAGCGCGGCCCGTCGGTCGAACACGGCCCTGGTGGAGGTCATCAGGGAGGCGCTGGTCGCCTCCGGCCTGCCCGCCGACGCCGTCGTGACCATCGACCAGCACGGCCGCGAGGGCGCCGCCGAGCTGATGCGCGCGCGCGGCCTCGTCGACGTGCTCGTGCCGCGGGGGAGCGCGGCCTTCATCGAGACCGTCGTGCGCGAGTCGACCGTGCCGGTGATCGAGACGGGCGCGGGCGTCGTCCACGTCTTCCTCGACGAGAGCGCGGACGAGGCGACCGCCGTCGACGTGGTCGTCAACAGCAAGGTGCAGCGGCCGAGCGTCTGCAACGCCCTCGAGACGCTCCTGGTGCACGAGCGGGCCGCCGACCGCCTGCTGCCGGCGGTGCTGGGGGCCCTCCGCGCCTCCGGCGTGACCGTCCACGGCGACGAGCGCGTGCGCGCCGTCGACGCCGACGTCGTGCCGGCCACCGACGACGACTGGGCGACGGAGTACATGAGCCTCGACCTCGCGGTGCGCGTCGTGGCCGACGTCGACGCGGCGATGCAGCACATCGAGCGCTGGTCGACGCGGCACACCGAGTCCATCGTCACGGCCGACCACGCGACGGCGGAGAGGTTCCTCGCCGAGGTCGACAGCGCCGTCGTCATGGTCAACGCGTCGACCCGGTTCACCGACGGGGGCGAGTTCGGCTTCGGGGCCGAGGTGGGCATCTCGACCCAGAAGCTGCACGCGAGGGGGCCGATGGGGCTGCCCGAGCTGACCAGCACGAAGTGGCTCGTGCGCGGCACCGGCCAGGTGCGCGGCTAGACTGGCCCGGATCACCCCTCGGAACGGAGAACCCATGCTCGACGTCGCCCTCTTCGCCGCTGCCCACGAAGACCTGGCCCCGCTCATCGCGCCGCCGGCTGCCATCTCCGCGGTGTTCGGCGTGTTCTTCCTGTTCCTCGGCTACGTCGTGTGGAGCTACCGCGACGTCTCCAACCGCTCGCCGCGCAAGGCGTCCACGCAGGCGCACCACGAGGGCCCCGTCGACGAGTTCGGCCACCCCGAGCAGCACTGACCGGGCGGGCTGAGAGCGTGGTGGCGGTCGCCCCGGCGGCGACCCTCGAGGGCGTCGACGAGCAGCACCGTCGACCCCGCATCGGGATCATGGGCGGCACGTTCGACCCGATCCACCACGGTCACCTGGTCGCGGCCAGCGAGGTCGCCCAGTCGTTCGCCCTCGACGAGGTCGTGTTCGTGCCGACCGGCCAGCCCTACATGAAGGCGGCGCCCAGCGACAGCGAGCACCGCTACCTGATGACGGTCATCGCGACCGCGTCGAACCCGATGTTCACGGTCAGCCGCGTCGACATCGACCGCGGCGGCCCCACCTACACGATCGACACCCTCCGCGACATCCGCTCGCAGCACCCCGACGCCGAGCTCTTCTTCATCACGGGCGCCGACGCCGTCGCCCAGATCATCGACTGGAAGGACGTCGAGGAGCTCTGGGCCCTGGCCCACTTCGTCGCCGTCACGCGCCCCGGGCACGACCTGAGCGTTGGTGGATTGCCGGAGAGCGACGTAAGCTTGCTCGAAGTCCCCGCCTTGGCGATCTCGTCGACCGATTGCCGCGCCCGGGTCGGTCGCGATCACCCGGTGTGGTACCTGGTCCCCGACGGAGTCGTCCAGTACATCTCCAAGCACCACCTGTACAGGAGCCACTCATGAGTTCGACCGACGGCCAGCCGCCGCTCACCAGGCGTCAGGTCCGCGACCTCGAGCGAGCCCGACAGGGGTCCGCCGCCCTCACCGGCGAGCAGCCCGCCGCCGAGGCCCCGGCCAGCTCCGCCCCCTCGCCCGTCTCGGCCGCGCCCGTGACCGAGGAGGTCGTGCGGCCCGTTCCGTCGTCGCTGGTGGCTCCGGTGTCGAGCCCGGCCGTCGCCTCCTCCGCTCCGTCTCCCGCCTCCGCACCGGCGCCGACGTCGGCGTCTGCGCCGTCGTCGGTCTCGGGCCCGCCCGCCTCCGTCGCCGAGCCGGGTCAGCTCACCCGTCGGCAGCTGCGCGCCCTGCGCGACGCCGAGGCCGCCCGCGGCCCCGTGCCGCTGCAGGCCCCCGGCCCCGAGCCGCGGCGCACGCTCTCTGAGGCGCTCGACACGGTCGACCAGATCGTCTCCCCGATCGAGGGCGGCGAGGGCTCCCTCGTCGTCGCCAGCGCGCCCACGGCGTCTCGATCGGCCTCGACGGCGCCGGCCTCGGCTCCGCCCGCCTCGGCCCCGCCCGCCGGCGAGGGCCTGCCGGCGTCGGTGCGACCGCCGGTGTCGTCGGCCCCGTCGGTGCTGCCGACCCCGGACGACTCGACGGCCGACGACGGCGCCGCCCCCGGGCCGCGTCGCACCGGAGAGGTGCGCCCGGCCTCCGCGCCCGCGCCCACGTCGACCCCGACCGTCTTCCCGCTCGACCTCGCGGGGGAGCGGCCCTCGTCGGCGCCGTCGGAGCCCGTCGCGTCCCTGCGGCCGGCCGGGCTCGACCCCGTCGCCCCCGCCCCGGTGGCGGAGGCCGCCCCGGCGTCGGTGCCCGAGCCGACCGGCTTCGTGCCGCCTGTCGGGCACTGGACGACGCAGGTCGACGCGCCCGACGACGAGAGCGCCCCGGGTCGCGCGCTCGGGACCCACACGGGCCAGACGAACGCGTTGATCCTCACCGACCAGCAGGTCGCCGACGTCACCGGGGCGCTCAACGCCACGGGCGAGATCATCATCACCGGCTCCATCGACCTCCCTCGCAGCCTCGGCGCGACCGGGTCGCAGGCCCGCATCGACAACTCCGAGATCGACCGCCTCATGGAGGCCGGCGACGCGGAGTCCGCCGACACCGACGCCGCGCCCGTCCGGGCCAGCAGGGCCATCAGCACGCACACCTCCACCCGCTCGGTCGTACTCGCCGCGGCCCAGCCGGCGGCCAACCGGCTGCCGCTCGTGCTCGGGATCGTCGGCGGTGGCGTGGGCCTTGGTATCATCGGTGTCATCGTCTACGGCTTCTCGACCGGAGTCCTGGGCGGCTGACCTCCGACCCCCACCGGGTCGGCGTGGTGGCGGGCTCGACCCGACCACCGCCTCCTGAACACACTGGCCGTCCCTGACGGCCGCCTCCACCACATCCGTCCCTACCCAGAGGATCCCTTGACAGCCACCCCTCGCGCCATCGAGCTCCTGCAGATCGCCGCCCGCGCCGCAGACGACAAGCAGGCCGACGACCTCGTCGCGCTCGACGTCACCGAGCCGCTGCCCCTCACCGACGTGTTCCTCCTCGCCTCCGGGCGCAGCGAGCGCAACGTCGTCGCCATCGCCGGCGAGATCGAAGACAAGCTGCTCGAGCACGGCGTCAAGACGCTGCGCCGCGAGGGCCGGGCCGAGGGCCGTTGGGTCCTGCTCGACTTCGGCGACCTCGTCGTCCACGTCTTCCACGACGAAGACCGCCAGTACTACTCGCTCGAGCGACTGTGGAGCGACTGCCCGACCATCCCGCTCGACGTCGTGACCGAGGCTGCGGCCGCTGAGTCGGCTGAGGCTCCTGCCGAGGCCTAGCCCGGCTCGCCCTCCGGGGTGTTCGACCTGACGGAGACCCGGCTACGGCCGGGTCTTCGTGCGTCCGGGATGCCGTCGGGGCAGGGTGTACTCGAGCCCTCGAAATCTGTAGTAAGGTTGACGAGTTGCTTCGGAAGGGGCAACGGAACATCAACAGAACATGGGTCTGTGGCGCAGCTGGTAGCGCACCTGCATGGCATGCAGGGGGTCAGGGGTTCGAGTCCCCTCAGATCCACCCGAACGAAGAGGCTCTCCCGCTGGGAGAGCCTCTTCTCGTTTCTGCCTCTGTGCGCTCGCGTCGGCGGGTCGCCAGTGCGCTGCGCTCATCGAGGTGCCGCATTCTGGGCGCTGCGCGGGGGTGGGGGCCCAGGACGCGTCGTCTCGGCGTGGTGGGGGCGTGGGTGTGGGCGTGGTTGCGCGCGAGTCGTGGGTGCTGCGCTCACCGAGGTGGCGCGTTCTGGGGGCTGCGCGGGGGTGGGGGCCCAGGACGCGTCGTCTGGACGTGGTGCGGGTGTGGGTGCGCGCGAGACGCGGGTGCCGCGCTCATCGATGTGGCGTGTTCTGGGTGCTGCGCGGGGGTGGGGGCCCGGAAGGCGTCGTCTCGACGAGGTGCTGGCCATGAGCGGCCCGGCGCTGCGCGCCGCCCTTTCTCCACCTCGGAACCTCATGGTGACCCCGCTCGCGACGTGGGGTGCGTGCGTGGTTCGTAGGTCAGCGCGATGAGCGCGGCGTGCCGCTCATCGAGGTGACGCGTTGTGGGGGCGGCGCGGGGGTGGGCGCCCAGGAAGGGGCGTCTCGGCGTGGTGGGGGTGTGGGGGCGCGCGCGGCGCGGGTGCTGCGCTCGTCGAGGTGTCGCGTTGTGGGGGCTGTGCGGGGGTGGGGGCCCAGGATGCGTCGTCTCGGCGTGGTGCGGGTGGTGGGGGCGCGCGCGGCGCGGGTGCTGCGCTCGTCGCGCTGTCGCGTCCCGGGGCGGCGCGGGGGTGTGGGCCCAGGACGGGGCGCCTCCGGGTGGCGCGGCCGAGGGCGGCCCGGCGCCGCGCGCCGACCTCTCGCCACGGGGCGGGCGACGCCGTGCGCGCGCCGCGCCCGGCGCCGCGCGCCGACCTCTCGCCACGGGGCGGGCGACTCCGTGCGTGCGCCGCAGGGACGCTGGGGGAGGGCTGTGCATCGGCTCCACGCGGCGACGCGACGGGGTAGACATCAGGCATGACCGACCAGCAGCCCGTCCCGAGCCCGACCCCCGACGACGACGCGACCCGCGCCTCCGGCGGTCCCGCCCCCGAGTCGCGACCGCGCCCCGCCTACGGCGAGTACGCCCCCACCCCCGCGGGAGGCGCCGCCCCCGACGCGGGCCAGGGCCAGGCCCCCCAGGGCGCCCCCGCTCCCGCCCCCGCCCACCAGGGCGTCGTGCCCCCGCAGCCGGGCTACCAGGCCCCCGGGGGCAGCACGCCCCAGGCGACCCCCGGCCTGCCCGGCATCGGTGCGTTCGCCGGCGGCGGGCACCCGCAGACCCTCGCCACCTTCACGAAGTACGAAGACGCGCAGGCCGCCGTCGACCTGCTCAGCGACGAGGGCTTCCCCGTCGAGAGCGTCTCGATCGTCGGCCACGACATCCGCACCGTCGAGAACGTCGCGGGTCGCCTCACGACCGGCAAGGCGGCCGTCCGCGGAGCCGGCGGCGGCGCGTGGTTCGGCCTCCTGCTCGGCCTGCTCTTCGGCATCTTCGCCAGCAACGTGGCCCTGATCGGCGTCCTGCTCGTCGCCGTCGGCGCCGGAGCCCTCTGGGGCGCCCTGTGGGGCGCCATCGGCCACGCGGCGACGCGCGGCCGCCGCGACTTCTCCTCCGTCAAGACGATGGAGGCGGGGCGGTACGAGGTGCTCGTCCGCGGTGAGCTCGCCGCCCGCGCGCACCAGGTGCTCGCGACCGGCCGCAAGGTCGCGTAGCGAGCCCGGCACCGGCACCACGCACCGGCCCCGGCACTGCGCACGACGGCGCCCGACCCCGCGAGGGGCCGGGCGCCGTCGTCTGCGCGGGACGCCACTACGGCGTGACCATCCCACCGTTGACGTTCAGCGTCTCGCCGGCGACGAAGCTCGACTCGGCGCTGGTGAGGAAGACGTACGCCGGAGCCTGCTCGGCCGGCTGCGCCGCCCGCCCCATCGGCGACTCGCTCGAGCCGAACTCGGGCAGCGTCTCGGGGTCGACGCCGCGGGTGACCTGCAGAGCCGACCAGGTGGGGCCGGGCGCGACGACGTTGACGCGGATGCCGCGCGTGATGAGCTGCTGCGCGAGCCCCTTCGAGAAGTTGTTGATCGCGCCCTTCGTGGTCGCGTAGTCGAGGCGGTCGGGCGCGGGCACGTACGCCTCGAGCGACGCCGTGTTGACGATGGTCGAGCCGGGCGCGAGGTGCGGCAGCGCGGCCTTGACGATGAAGAACGGCGCGAAGACGTTCGTGCGGAAGGTCTCCTCGAACTGCTCGTCGCTGATCTCCTCGATCGTCGGCTGCCAGACCTGCTTGCCGGCGACGTTGACGATCGCGTCGAGCCCGCCCATGCCCTCGACGGCGCGCGCCACGAGCTCCCGGCAGAAGGAGGCGCTGGTCAGGTCACCGGGGACGGCCACGGCCTTCCGGCCCGCCGCCTCCACCTGCTCCATCACGTGGCGGGCGTCCTCCTCCTCCTCGGGCAGGTACGAGAGGGTGACGTCGGCGCCCTCCCGGGCGAAGGCGATCGCGACCGCGGCGCCGATGCCGGAGTCGGCCCCGGTGATCAGGGCCTTCCGGCCCGTGAGGCGGCCGGTGCCGCGGTAGGTCGCCTCGCCGAGGTCGGGCACCGGGGTCATCGCCGACTGCAGGCCGGGTTCCGGCTGCTGCTGCACCTCGGGGCTGATCACGGGGTAGCGGTGGCGGGGGTCGTCGAACGTGTACTGGTCGCTGGTCATGCCTCCGTCGTACGCCCCGCACCTCCCGGGACGCCGTGCCGTACCCCTCCGCACCACGTGCTCGACGGGGCTGTCAAGGGGGCACCACGGGGCGTCGATGGCGGTGAGGGTGGAGGCGACGGGGCGGGCACGACGAGGCAGGCCCGGGGCGACGGCGAGGAGGCGCGGGTGGCGACGAGCGTGACGGTGTGGGTCGACGCGTGGCAGCTGGTGCAGGGGCACGACGTCTTCCGGGTCGCCGACGTCGTGAGCTGGCCCGTCACGGTGCCCGCGCCCGGCGCCGACCGGCTGGCCGGGCTGCACGCCCCCGCCGACCCCGACCTGCTCGTCGAGCACTACGCGTCGACGCACCGGGTGAGCACCGTGACCGGCACCGTCGCAGCGATCGAGCGGGCGTCGGCGCCCGTCGCCGTCGTGCTCCGGCGCCCGGGGCGACGGCAGCCGGCGCCGGCGGCGTGGAACGTCGTCTCGGTGCTCGGCACCCTCGACTGGGACGACCGGGGGCGCGCCGCGTGGTTCTGCGGCTACCTCGTGACGCTGGTCGACGTCGAGCTCGACGACCCGTGACCGACGCCCGCCTCTCGGCTGAGGGGATTCCGTTGGTGTCCCAACGATCTGTACACTCGTCGTCATGGCCCGAGCACCCCGAGACCGAGCACCCCGCGACCGCGACCCCCACGCCCACGGCAGCCGCTTCGGCGACCTCGTCGAGGCGATGAACGCCCGCCTGCGCCCCTACATCGGCGGCGCGCAGCTCGGCCTCAAGAACGAGGCGCCCCCGGTGGCGCCGGCGCACGGCGGAGCCTGCCCGCTCTGCGGCGCGCCCATGGACGAGCACGTGGTCGACCGCACCGGCCCCCGCACGATGGTGCACTGCCCGGGCACCCCCCGCGCCGCCCAGGCCGGCGCGGGCTCGTGAGCGCCCCCGGCACCACGGCCGTCGACAGCGCCGCCGTCGACCCGCTCGCCCTCGAGAGCCAGATCTGCTTCGCGCTCTCGGTCGCGTCGCGGAGCATCGTCGCCGCCTACCGGCCCGTGCTCGAGCCCTTCGGCCTCACGCACCCGCAGTACCTCGTCATGCTCGCCCTCTGGGAGCACCGGGGGAGGCGCGGTGAGGGCCCCACGGGCGAGCCCGGCCCCGACGACCGCCCGCTGTCGATCCGCGACCTCGCGCGCCTCCTCCGGCTCGACCCCGGCACCCTCTCTCCGCTCGTGAAGCGGCTGGAGGCGCAGGGCCTGCTCACGAGGCGCCGTCACGTCGACGACGAGCGCACCCTGGCCATCGAGCTGACCGGGGTGGGGCAGGCGCTCCGGGGCGAGGCCGAGGCGATCCCCGGCCGCATGATGCGTCGCCTCGGCGTGACGCGCGACGAGCTGGTCGTGCTGCACCGCACGATGACGAGGCTGATCGCCGCGGCCGAGGGCGAGGCCCTCGACGACGCGGCCTCCGCGGGCTGAGCCGACCCGCGCCTCCCGCGGGCGTCGCCCTGTCGGCCGGAGCCCCGGCGGCCAGGCCCGGAGGCCGAGCCCCGGGAGGCCGAGCCCCGGGAGGGTCAGCCCCCCGCGCCCCGCCGCGGCAGCGACGGCAGCGCCGTCTGGTCGAGCCAGGCCGCGAACAGCAGCGCCAGCGAGTCGTCGGTCGTGTCGGTGACCTCGTCGCAGAGCTCGACGAAGTCGTCGGTGCTGACGACGCCGTGGCGGTGGCGGGCCGTCCACTCGCGAAGCACGGTGAAGAAGGCGTCGTCGCCGATCGTGAGGCGCAGCGCGTGCAGCGTGAGCGCCCCGCGCTTGTAGACGCGGTCGTCGAACATCGCGTCGGGCCCCGGGTCGCCGACGACGATGTCGTGCGGCGGCAGGGCGAGCCGCAGCCGCGTGCGCTGGGCGTGCGCGTGGGCGGTGGTGCCGCCGTCGTGCTCCGACCAGAGCCACTCGGCGTAGCAGGCGAAGCCCTCGTTGAGCCAGATGTCGCGCCAGTCGGCGAGGCCGACGCTGTTGCCGAACCACTGGTGCGCGAGCTCGTGCGCGATGAGCCGCTCGGTGCCCGACCTCCCGTCGACGTGGTTGGCGCCGAAGACCGCGGCCCCCTGCGCCTCCAACGGGATCTCCAGCTCGTCGGCCGTGACGACGACGGTGTACCCGGGGAAGGGGTAGGGGCCGAAGGCGCCGACGAAGCAGGCCACCATGCGGTCGAGGGGCGCGAAGTCGTGCGCGGCGCGGTCGTGCAGCTCGGGCGGGGCGACGACCAGGCCGGCGACGGGGGCGGCCTCGGTGCCGAGGGCGACGGGCACGGTCTCGTAGCGGCCGATCTGCACGGTCGCGAGGTAGGTCGAGGTCGGCTCGGGCTGCACGTACGTCCAGGTGACCTTGCCGGCGGTGGTGCGGCGGTCGGTCAGCTCGCCGTTGCAGACGACCGTGTAGCCGTGCTCGGCCGAGACGCTGATGCGGTAGCTCGCCTTGTCGGCGGGGCGGTCGTTGCACGGGAACCAGGTCGGCGCGCCCGTCGGCTGCGCGGCCACGATGACGCCGTCGTCGAGCTCCTCCCAGCCGAGCTCGCCCCAGGGGCTCTGCCGGGGGGCCGGCGTGCCCGAGTAGTCGACCCGGACGACCAGCCGGGCCCCCGCCTCCACCGGCTCGGGCAGGGTGACCGTGAGCTTGCCGGCCGTGTGGCGCGAGCGCGCGCGGGCCCCGTCGACCCTGACCTTCTCGACGCGGAGGCCGACGAGGTCGAGCTGCAGGCTCCGGAGGCGCGTGGCCGCCACCGCGGTCACGGTCGCCGTCCCGTCGAGCCGGTTGGTGGCCACGCGGTAGGCCAGCTCGAGGTCGTACGACTCGGCCGACCAGGTCTCGTCACCGCTGCCGGGGGCGTACGAGGTCACGAGGTGACGGCGTGGTAGTCGGCGAACGTGACCTCGCGCCACGGGCCGATCGGGTTGCCGCTCCAGCGGCTGCCGGCGGGCACGCCCTCGCCGCGCATCACGAGCGAGGCGGGGCCGACGGTCGCGTGCTCGCCGAGCACGGCGGCGGGCAGCACGACGCCGTGCGGCCCGAGGGTCGCCCCGGCGCGGAGCGTGACGGAGTCCATGGACATGATTCGATCATGGAACAGGTGCGTCTGCACGACGCAGCCCCGGTTGACGGTGCTGCCGTCGCCCAGCGTGACGAGGTCGGCCTCGGGCAGCCAGTAGCTCTCGGTCCAGACGCCGCGGCCGATCCGGGCGCCCAGGCTGCGCAGCCACCAGACAAGGGCGGGCGTGCCGCTGGCCGCGCGGGCGAACCACGGTGCGGCGCACATCTCGACGAACACGTCGGCGGTCTCGCTGCGCCAGACGAACGACGACCAGAGCGGCTGCTCGGAGGCGCGCACCCGGCCGATCAGCAGCCACTTCGCGGCGGTGCTGACGGCCGCGGCGACGGCCCCGGCGGCGAGCAGCAGGACGGCGCTGAGCAGGGAGGCGGCGAGCAGGCCGAGCGCGGAGGTCACGGCCCAGAGGCCGAAGACGAGGCCGAGGCCGATCAGCACGGTGACGACGACGGGCACGACCCGGCTGAGCTCCCAGGCGACGCGGGCGGCGCGCAGCCGGGCTGGCGGACGGAAGGTGCGTGACTCGTCGGCGACCGCGACCGTGCGGCGCAGCCGGACGGGCGGCGAGCCGAGCCACGACGAACCGGCCTTGGACGAGCGCGGGGCCGCCGAGAGCACGGCGACGAGGCCGTCCTTCGGCACCGTGTGCCCGGGCCCGGCCATGCCCGAGTTGCCGAGGAAGGCGCGGCGGCCGATCTCGGCCCGGGCGACGCGCAGCCAGCCGCCGCCGAGCTCGTACGAGGCGACGAGGGTGTCGTCGGCGAGGAAGGCCCCGTCGCGGATCGTCGTCATGCACGGCAGCAGCAGCACGGTCGAGGCCTCGACGTCGCGGCCGACGCGGGCCCCGAGGAGGCGCAGCCAGACCGGGGTCGCGAGGCTCGAGTACAGCGGGAAGAGGTACGTGCGGGCGAGGTCGAGCAGGCGCTCGGTGCTCCAGATCTGCCAGCCGACGCGGCTGCGCACGGCCCAGGTGCCCTCGCGGACGCCGAGGGCGAGCAGGCGGACGGCCCCGACGACGACGAGCGCCGCGACGACGCCGGCCAGCAGGGTGCCCGGCACCGCCCCCGCGACGGCCCGCCACCAGGCCTCGCCGAGGGTGGCCGAGCCCCGCACGCTCGCGGCGACGACGGCGCCGCCGGCGGAGAGCGAGGCGACCGGCAGCAGGCTGATCAGCAGTGACGAGACGCCGTAGGCCCACAGCCAGGGCCGCGCGCGGTCGGGCCGCTCGGCCGGCCACCAGGTGCGGGCCTTGCCGACGCGGGCGGCGGGGGAGCCCGACCAGGCCTGGCCCGCCGGCACCCGCCCGAAGACGGCGGAGCCCGGCGCGACGGTCGCGTGCTTGCCGATGCGGGTGCCCGGCAGCAGGGTGCTGCGCATGCCGACGGTGCTGCCCGCCCCGATCCGCACGGCGCCGAGGCGCAGCACGTCGCCGTCGACCCACCAGCCCGACAGGTCGACCTCGGGCTCGATCGACGCGCCCCGGCCGACGCGCAGCATGCCCGTCACGGGCGGCAGGGTGTGCAGGTCGACGTCGGGGGCGATGCGCGCGCCGAGGGCGCGGGCGTAGTAGCTGATCCACGGGGCCCCGGCGAGGCCGGTCGCCGCGGTCTGCAGCTGCACCTGCTCGGCGAGCCACAGCCGCAGGTGGACGCCGCCGCCGCGCGGGTGGTCGCCCGCGGCGACCCCGGACAGCAGGAGTCGCGCCGCGGCCACCGAGATCGCCATCCGCCCCGGCGGCGTCACGAACACGACGATCCCGACGACCAGCAGCCACACGTCGACCCGCGGCAGCACGTCGAAGCCGCCCGCCGCGCGCAGCACGGTGGACGCGGTGAGCGCGATCGTCAGCCAGCGGAGGCCGGCGAGGAGGTGCAGCGGCAGGCCGAGCAGCGTCTGCACCCACTGGGTGCGGGCGGGGACGGGCAGCGACCGGTGGTGCTCGGTGCGGGAGGGGCCTGCCGGGTCTCCCGCGACTCCGGCCCGTCGCTGGGCGAGGTCGTCGGCCATCGCGCCGAGGCGCGGGTGCGAGTAGACGTCGGCGACGGTGTACTCGGGGTCGCGCTCGCGGATGCGCGCCACCAGCTGGGCCGCGGCGAGCGAGCCGCCGCCGAGGTCGAAGAACTCGGCGGAGGCGTCGCCGACGGGGAGGCCCAGGACGGCCTGCCAGTCGGCCGCCAGCACGGCCTCGTCGGGCCCGAGGGCGCCCGGCCCCGTGCCGCTGCCCGTGCCCGCCGGGCCGTCGTCGGGGGCCTGGTCGGCGAGGGGCCAGGGCAGGGCGTCGCGGTCGATCTTGCCGGAGGTCTTGGTGGGCAGGTCGCCGTCGACGACGGTGAGGAGGGGGACGAGGGCGGCGGGCAGCGCCTCGCGGAGGCGGGCGAGGGCGGCGGCGCGGTCGAGCGTCGGGGCGGGTGCGGTGGCTGTGCCTGCGCCGGGGCCCGCACCCGCGCCGCCGCCGTGCAGGGCGAGGTAGCCGACGATGACCCGGTTGCCGGCTGACGTCTCGCGGACGGCGGCGGCGGCGCCCGCGACGCCGGGCAGCGCCTGGAGCGCCGACTCGATCTCGCCGAGCTCGATGCGGCGCCCGCCGACCTTGACCTGGTCGTCGGCCCGGCCGCGGAAGACGAGGCCTTCCCGGTCGAGCACGACGAGGTCGCCGCTGCGGTACGCCCGCGACCAGCCGAGCTGCGGGTGCGGGGCGTACTTCTCGGCGTCCTTGGCGGGGTCGAGGTACCGGGCGAGGCCGACGCCGCCGATGATGAGCTCGCCGACCTCGCCCTCCGCGACCGGGTCGCCCGCGGGGTCGACGACGGCGACGTCCCAGCCGAGCAGGGGCAGGCCGATGCGGACGGTCGCGCCGGGCACGACGAGGGCGCCGGTCGCGACGACCGTCGACTCGGTCGGGCCGTAGGTGTTCCAGACCTCGCGGCCGTCGCCGCAGACGCGGTCGACGAGCTCGGGCGGGAAGGCCTCGCCGCCGAAGATGAGCAGGCGCACCGACTCGAGCGCCTCGGCCGGCCAGAGCGCGGCGAGCGTCGGCACGGTCGAGACGACGGTGATGCCGTGGGTGACGAGCCAGGGGCCGAGGTCGGCGCCGGTGCGCACGAGGCTGCGCGGGGCGGGCACGAGGCAGGCGCCGCTGCGCCAGGCCAGCCACATCTCCTCGCAGGAGGCGTCGAAGGCGACCGAGAGGCCCGCGAGCACGCGGTCACCGGGCCCGAGCGGGCCCAGCGGGTCGTCGGCGAGGAAGAGCTCGGCCTCGGCGTCGGCGAACGCGGCGGCTGCACGGTGGCTCGCCGCGACTCCCTTGGGGGTGCCGGTCGACCCCGAGGTGAAGATGACCCAGGCGTCGTCGGCGGGCTCGGGGCGCGGCGGCCGGGCCGGGGCACCGGGCCCGCGGCGGTCGGCGGTGCTGGCGTGCGGGGCCCGGGCGCCGAAGAGCGGCACGCCCTGGGTCTCGTCCTGCCCCGCGGTGCGGAACACCCCTCCGGCGCCGACGACGCCCGCGACCTGCGCCTCGCCGAAGACGAGGTCGGCGCGCTCCTCCGGGTCGTCGGCGTCGACCGGCACGTAGGCCGCGCCCGCGGTCAGCACGGCGAGGATCGCGACGTAGAGCCGCCGGTCGCCCGAGGGCATGCGCACGCCGACCCGGTCGCCGCGGCCGACGCCGGCGGCGGCGAGGGCGCTCGCGGCGACGGCGACCTGGGCCGACAGCTCGCGGTAGCTGAGGGCGCCGCGCTCGTCCTCGAGGGCGGAGGCCTCGGGGTGGGCGGCGGTGGTCGCCTCGAGCACGTCGACGAGGGTGCGCGGGGCGGCGGCGCGGCCGGAGCGGAGGAAGGGGTCGAGGGGCGTGCCGGCGTCGGGCATGGGGTCTCCGCGGGTCGGGCGCGCGGCGGGCGCGCGGGGGAGGCCTCGGCGTCGAGGGTCTCGCAGGGTCGGTCGGAACCTAGGTCGACGCGGTGACCGGCAGGTGAACGCCGAGCGACGAGCCGTGCAGGGCGGGGCCGGCGAGGGCCGCGAGGAGGCGCGGGTCGGCCCCGGTGCCGGGGGCCGTGCCGGCGGCTGCGGCGAGGTCGAGGTCGAGCCCCTCGACCTCGCCGGACCACCGCGCCCGTGCCGGGTCGCCCACGTCGACCGCGGCGGGGTCTCGGGTCAGGCCCTCCCCGGTGGACTTGAGCACCGCCTCCGCCCGGACCCAGCGGTGCAGGTCGTCGTGCGGGGTGGCCGTGGGGCCGGTCGTCACCTGTTCGACGTCGACGCCGACGGGGAGGCCCCGGCGCAGCGCCAGCAGGGCGGTGTCGCCGGAGCGGCTGAGGCTGACGTGCAGGTCGTCGCCGTCGACGACGACGGGGCGCCCGTGCGGCCCGCCGCAGCGCCGGCAGGGCTCGCGGCGCCAGGCGACGTCGGCCGGATGTCGGTCGAGCGCGAGGCCCACGAGGAGGCGCGTGGCGACGTGCGAGAGCAGCCAGCGGTGCCGGTCGGTCGCGTCGAGCAGCCGGGCCGCCCGGGCCCGCTCGTCGGCGTCGAGCCACGCGGCCGCGGACGAGCCGGCGGGCAGCGTCAGCCCGTGCGCCCGGGCGAGCCCCGCCGCCGTGTCGTCGAGGCGCAGCAGCCAGACGTCGACGCCGTCGTGGGCGGCGGGGACGGAGGGGGGCACGTCGTCATGATCGCAGGCTGGCGGGGCGTGCCGGGGTGTGCGGTGAGGGGTCGTTCATCGGGACACCTCGGCGGACCTGCTTCGGCCGGCCGAGGTCAAGTGGCGCCTAGCCTGCGAATTCGCGTATGCCTGTCCCGCAAAAATGCCCGGTGATGGGGGTCTAAACGCTACAGTCATCAGGTGCTCATCGGATACGCCCGCGTCTCGACCTCGGGTCAAGATCTCGCAGCACAACGTGATGGTCTCGCAGCACTGGGTGTTGACGATCAACACGTGCATGTCGACCACGGCCTCTCGGGGACGACTCGAGCACGGCCGGGCCTCCGCGAGGCCCTAGCCGCGTGCCGTTCCGGCGACGTCTTGGTCGTCACCAAGCCCGACCGCCTCGCCCGCTCGCTGCGCGATGCGACCGACATCGCGGACGAGCTGACGAAGAAGGGCGTTGCTCTGAACCTCGGGGGAGCGGTCTACGACCCCACCGACCCCGTTGGCCGGCTGTTGTTCAACGTTCTCGGAATGGTGGCCGAGTTCGAGGCCGACCTGATCCGGGCCCGCACCCGGGAGGGCATGGCGATCGCCAAGGCCGCCGGCAAGCTCCGCGGTCGCACGCCGAAGCTCACCCCGTCGCAGGAGAAGCACCTGGTGCAGCTGCACCGCACCGGCGCCCACACCACCAGCGAGATCGCCGAGCTCTTCGGCGTGGCCCGCTCGACCGTCTATCGCGCCATCCAACGGAGGGAGCAGGCGTGATCACCGTCGGCTCGCACCTCGTGTTCAAGGCAGTGGATCGCTGATGATGCTCGCTGATCTGCGTTCGAGCTGGAAGGCGTTCTGGGCTCGAGGGGGTCTCTTGCCGTCGGTGCTGGCGGGAGGCGTCTACTTCGCGTTCCTCGCTGCATGCGTCGCGATCGCCCGGTCGTTGACGTCGACATGGTCGGTGACGGCCGCTAACGCGATGCTCGTCGGTTCAGTCCTGCCCCTGGCTGCCGGTGCTGCCGTTCTGGTCATCTTCGCGAGGTCGGCCGGCCTTGCTGGAGCCCTGTTCCGAGGGCAGCCTCTCCGCGGACGGAGATGGATGTGGGGCGTGGTCGTGGTCGTGGCGGGGTTCAACGTTCTGCACCTCTTGAGCGTCGACTACGCGGCGATCGGGACGGACGTCCTGTCTGTGTGGGTGCTCACCTGTGTTCTCGTCGGCTTCGCGGAGGAGGTGCTCTGCCGTGGCCTCATCGTCGATCTCCTCAGGCGCGCGAGCTACCCGGAGGGTGCAGTGGCGGCGCTCTCGGCGGGGATCTTCGCGCTGCTGCACGCAGGCAATCTCGTCGTCGGTCAAGCGCCCCTTGCGACCGGGCTCCAGATCGTGTTGGCGTTCGGGACGGGGATCTGCTTCTACCTGGCGCTCCAAGTCACCGGCAACGTGATCTGGCCGATCCTCCTGCACACAACGTTCGACCTCGGGGTGTTCCTCCAAGCGTCGTGGCCAGCCAGCAGCCCCGTCTCGGCTGTGGCAGATGCGGGGAACATCTCGATCATCGTGGTCGGCATCGTTGCCTTCTTCTTCATCCGCGGCCAGGCAGCAGGCCCTGCGTCCCTACCGGCAGCTAGCCCGAGGGCAGTTGATTCCGTGTGACACCGAGCGGAATCCGCCTCGACAACGGGGGCGATAGCCATCAGGAGGCCGCGACAACGCGGGCGGTTTCTTGGCGCTCGCCCTCTGGCGAGAGAGCGTAGAAGCATGGATACCGACGGCGGTCGAAGCTCGAAGAGATCCGTAGCGTTGTTCTTCTTGTTGCCGCGTCACTCGTGGTTATCGCGGCAGTGACATTGCTGGTGGTTGATCGCTCCCACACCGGCATGTACTCCACGCTGGGCGGCGCGCTCATCACGATCTACCTCGATGCCCGGATCCTCAAGCGCGATCCGGACGCCCGATAGGCGATAGCCGATCGCTGATAGACCCAATCTGAGACCGCTGGCTGCGGCTGCGGCCTTGATGGGGCCGGGTGCCCCGAGGTGCTCTGTCGCGAAGGTGTCGGGTGCCTGTCGGGTCGGTGTCGTGGACCTCGGCGCCGGTCGTTCTTAGTGTGAGGTTCATGAACGAGACACGGATCGTCGATCTCCGGACCCAGATGGGTTGGACCCAGGAACGCCTCGCAGACGAGAGCGGCGTGACCGTCCGTACCGTCCAGAGGCTCGAGGCGGGCAACGACGGGAGCCTCGACACGTTGTCGCGGGTGGCGAAGGCGTTCGGTGTTCCGGTCCGCGAGCTTTTCGTCACCGTCGCTTCGGACGACTACGGCCGCTCGGTCACCGCCCTCGATGACCGGACGAGTCGCCAGCAGGAACGGCGGGGCCGTGTCGAGGAGGGCTTCCGAGCCCTGTACTACGGGGTGGGCGTGCTCTTCACGATCGCCGTGGTCGTCGCAGTCGCCGCTGACGTCGTGCCGAATGTCGCGATCTTCTCGATTCCCGCCTACTGGGTCGCCGGGTGGCTGCTGTCGATGTTCCTGTTCCTCGTCGTCCTCAGCCCGCGCCTGGACCGCGCCTATCCCCTCTCCCGTGCCACCACGGACGAGGCGACGAGCAGGTAGGCACAGCGTCCCGATAGGGGATCGGCTACCGGGCTGCCATCCATTGGGGCGGATAGATCATCGGGTCAGGGCTTCGGACTCTGACCAGAGGCGCTGAGCCACGTCGGGGTCGAGGGCATGGCGCATGACGCCGTGGGTCCCGTCGATGATGTGGTCCACGACGTCGGCCGGGCCGCAGTCTTCCCAGTACGCCGGGGCGCCGACGCCGAGCTCCGCCCGTGTGGCGACGAACACCGATGTCGCGGCGCCCTGCTCGACCGTCTTGACGCGGTGGGAGTTGCGGCGCTTCATCTCGGCCAGCACAGCGGGGTCCCAGTGGCGTTGCAGTCCGGTCCAGATGCCCCCGGGCATCACGGCAGCGGCCGTGATGCCCTCGCCGTGCCATCTGTGCGTGGCCTCGATGCCGAACAGCACGTTCGCGGTCTTCGATTGCCCGTACGCGATCCCGGCGTCGTAGGGCGTCCGACGGAAGTCGAGGTCATCGAAGCGAATTCCGCTCCCACCGTGGCCGCTCGATGACAGGGAGATGACGCGTGCTCCCTGAGCCTTGGCCAGCGGCTGGTGGAGGCCGTTGGCCAGGGCGAAGTGCCCGAGGTGGTTGACGCCGAAGTGCCACTCCTGACCCTCGGGTGTACGTCGTTCCGGGACGTGCATGACGCCGGCGTTGGCGAGCAGCAGGTGCAGGGGTCCCGACCACTCGGCGGTCAGTCGACGTACGGAGTTGAGGTCGGCGAGATCGAGCTCCGTCACCCGGAGGGTCGCGGCCGGGTCCCGGGCCCTGATCTCCTCGGCCGTCCTCTCGCCGGCGTCGACGTTGCGGACCGCCAGGACCACCGTCGCGCCGGCCCGGGCGAGAGCCCGTGCCGTCTCGACGCCGATCCCTGAGCTGGCACCCGTGACCAGGGCAGTCTGGCCGTGCAGGTCTACGCCCTCGACCACATCCAGGGCGGTCGAGGACGCACCGAACCGTCGGGCGTCCTCGAGTGTCCGGTCGGCGTTCATCCGAGTCGGACCGCAGCGATCCCGCCGTCGACGTCGACGGTGCTGCCGTGCACGAACGCCGCCTCGTCCGAGACGAGCCAGCGGACCGCGAAGGCGATGTCGACCGGTCGGACCGGTCGGCCCGCGACGGTGCCCGCCGTCATCGCGGACAGGACGTCGGCGCTCTCCGCGTTGCCGGGCGTGCTCGTCGCGCCGGGCGACACGGTCGTGACTCGCACGCCGGAGGGTCCGAACTCGGCCGACCAGGTGCGGGTCATCTGCTCGAGGGCGGCCTTCGAGGCGGTGTAGGCGGCGCCGAAGGGGACTCCGACACGAGCCATCCACGAGCCGATGTTGACGATCGAGCCGCCTCCGCGCTCGACCATCGCGGGGGCGAGTGCTCCAACGAGCACGTGGGGCGCGCGGACATTGACCGCGAGGACGGCGTCGAGGTCAGCGTCGGCGAGGTCGGCGGTAGGGCCAACGGGGTAGATGCCGGCGTTGTTGACGACGACATCGACGTGGCCGCCGAGCGCGTCCTCAGCTGCCGCGGCGATGCGGCGCACCTCTGACGCGGTCCCGCCGAGGTCGCCGACCACGGCGTGGGCGTGACCGCCGGCCGCGGTGATGCTGCGCACGACGGCTTCGGCGCGTCCGGCGTCGCGCCCGTTAACGACGACCTCGGCGCCGGAGGCGGCGAGGACGCGGACGATGGCCTCGCCGATGCCGCTGGTCGAGCCGGTGACGAGAACGGTCTTGCCCGCCAGGCGGGTGTCCACGGCGAGGGTCTGGAGTTCTTCTTCATTGGACTTCATGGTCCATTCTTAGCACAGGAATGGACCGTGCGGTCCAGGCGAGTAAGATCGCAGGGTGGACGAGACGAAGCTCACCGAGCGCGGCAGGGCGACCCGGCAACGGATCATCGAGGCGACGGGCGAGCAGATCCTCGCGTCGGGCATCGGAGGAACGACCCTCGACACCGTCCGGGCGGCGACGCTGACCAGCAAGAGCCAGCTGTTCCACTACTTTCCTGGCGGCAAGGCGGAGCTCGTGCGTGAGGTCGCCGTGTGGGAGGGCGCCCAGCTGCTCGAGGCTCAGCAGCCGCACATCGACGACCTCGGCTCGTGGAAGTCGTGGAGCGCCTGGCGGGAGGCCCTCGTCGATTACTACCTGGGCCTCGGCCGGTGGGCCTGCCCGATCGGCTCGCTCGCGACACAGTCGGCCATGACTGATCCCGAGCTCGAACGGGTCATCGCTGAGAGCATGGGTGCGTGGCGCGACCTGCTCGCCGCGGGCGTGCGCAAGATGCAGGCGTCGGGCGACGTCGACCCTGCTGCCGACCCGGACCGCATCGCGATGGTGATCCTCACGGCGGTGCAGGGCGGACTCGTGATGAGCCAGCCGCTGCGTTCGGCGTGGCCGCTCGAGGCGGCGCTGGACTCGGCGCTCGACCCGTTGCACCGCGCCCGCGTCTGAACTCCGGCTCGACCGTTCGTGCGGGGGCCGCATCGTGCGGCCTGCTCGTCGCGGGGCTGCGCCTGGCGTGTTGTCACACGACGTTGCACCTCTTGTCTGACTAGCGGAGCTGGAGCGTCCCGCCAGAGGATCGGTCACCGAGACCGGTTTCGGACTGACCGATCGAGACCACCGGCGCCCCGTAGCTGCGGGAGAGTGGCTGGCCTCCGCCGTTGGCCGGGGACCGATCATCTGTCGGACACGCCCGCGAGTGTCGAGGGTGCTACCCAGATTGGCCTCGGCTCGACGAATCGACCGCTGCCCTAGGGTCGGGTCATGCCTCTTGCTCTCGTCACCGGAGCCGCGCGTTCGAACAGCATCGCCGCGGGCATCGTCCCTCGGCTCGAAGCCGATGGGTGGGAGGTCGTCACCAGCGACCTCGACACGGGTGATTACCCCTGCGACCTCTCGAGCCCGACCGCCCCGACCGCTCTGATCGAGCAGGTCACGAGCGAGCGCGGAACGATCCGCGGGCTCGTTCTCAGCCATGCGCACGGCGTCGAGTCCGGCGTGCTGGACACCACCGCGGAGGCCTTCGACCAGCACGTCGCGGTCAACGCCCGCGCATCGCTCCTCCTGATCGCCGCGTTCGCCCGTCACGTCGACACCGACGGTGGAGCTGTCGTCGCGTTCACGAGCGACCACACCACCGGCAACCTGGCCTACGGCGCCTCCAAGGGCGCTCTCGACCGCATCGTCATCTCTGCCGCCCGCGAGCTCGGCCCGAAGGGCATCTCCGCGAACGTCGTGAACCCAGGACCGATCGACACGGGATGGATGGATGACGAAACACGGGACGCGATGACGACGTCCAACCCATCGGGACGGTCAGGGACACCCCGTGACATCGCCGGCATCACCGCGTTCCTGCTGTCGGACGAAGGACGCTGGATCAGCGGGCAGCTCCTGCGTGCCGACGGCGGTTTCTCCGCGCAGTTCTGAGTGGTGGCCACACCCTAGGGGCGTCTCTTCAGCCGATCGTTCACCGAGATCACCTTCGGACTGACCTACGGAGACAGCCGGGGCCCCCGGAGCTGCGGGGGAGCGGCTAGCCTCCGCCGTCAGGCGAGGCTCGGAGCTGCTCCAGGTGGTCCTCGGCGTGGGCATCGCCGGCGGCGACGCCGATCAGGAAAGCTGCCTCTGCGCCTGGGCGATCGCCGAAGTGATCCATCAACAGGTTGCCCAAGCGCACCGAGGCCCGCGGGGAGTAGGCGATGTGTTCTTCGAGCAGATCACGCGCCTCCTCGAAGTCGCCCCGTTCCACGAGGATGGCCGCGAGCGCCGGGGCGGCGTCCTGGTAGGCCCACAACCCACGTTCGAGCCGCTCGATGGTCTTCGTGTTCCGTTTCCCGGTCATCTCAGCCCATGTGCCGAGGACGCCGGCTGCGCGCCGATCGAGGTAGCTCTCCTCGCGTGACATCGTCCGGAACACCTGCCGGGCGGCGTGCGTGTCACCCCTCTCGTGCAGAGACCACGCGAGTTCGTGGCCGGCACCTTCATCGCCGGCTTCCCAGCCGTCCCTGAAGGCGACCTCCGCTTCGTCGTTGCGGCGGAGCGTCTGGAGGACGAGTCCGAGGTTCAGCGCTGCGTCGACCACCCCCATGGCCCAGGCTCGACCGAGGTGGTCTGCGGCGCTCTCGAGCTGGCCCTGTTGCGTGAGGAGGTTCCCGAGGTTGAACTGGGCGTCGGCGTTCCCCTCCGCTGCGGCGGTTCGGAGATACTTCTCGGCAGTAGCGAGGTCGCCCGCGTCCATGGCGTCGTTGCCGAGATCGATGAAGTCCAGCACGTAGGCGCCTGTGATCACGTGGACATCTCCTCTACTTGCGTGCAGTCTCGACGTCGCCGCCGTGCTCCCATCATTCCGTCTCCGCCGATGCGTGCACGTCTCGGATCTCGGTCATGATGGCGGATGGTCCTCTGCGGTGACCCTGTCGCCCTCGCGATGGGACTCCGGGCTGATGTGTCGGTGGGGCAGCGGCGGGATGATCAGGTGTGCATCCACGTGTGACTCCTGCTCGCCCTGAGCCCGGGCGCTGCTGGCTCCAGGGCATCGTCGGTTCGGGTGTCTTGATGGTCATGGCGACGGTGGCTCTCTTCGCGGTCTGTGGCGTGTGCCTTGCAGTGCTGGCCTGGACTCTCGTGCCTCCCCACGGGGGAGTGCCCTGGCTCCAGGACCCGGGTGATCCTGGGACCGTCGGGGAGAGAGGGGAAGCGGACGTCCTGGCTGGCCGGATCATCTCCGCGACGGTCGACACCCTTCAGGACCTCTCCGTCATCCGGTGGATCGCACTGGGTTGTTGTCTCCTCGTCTGGGCATCGTTCGCTGCCGTCGATGTCCTCAGCTCGAGAGGTGAACGGGGGTGGTGGTGGCGCGCTCTCGCGGGGGCAGGTGCTCTCGCTCTGCTCGGATCCGTCGTCGCGACCGTGCACGCCTCGATGATCGTCACGATCACAGCCTCAGGTGTCGTCACCGTCGCCTCGGCATGTCTGCCGGGTGCTCTCCGAGCGCTGACCCACTCGAGCCGAGGGCGCGCGCCGTCGCCGTGAGCGCGGATGCGCATCGCGTCTCGACCGACGGTCGCCCTTCCTGCCGTCAGGTCGTCAGGCGCTGCGTCGGTTGACGGTGTCGCCGTCCCAGGAGAGGTCAGAGTCCTCGTCGACGACGAAGGCCTCGAAGCGGCCGTCGGTGAGGATCGCGTCGACGAGCGCCCGGCTGCCGGCGACGATCGTGGAGTCCCAGTCGATCTCGCTGGCGAGCACCCAGGCGTGGTCCTCCGGCCAGAGCAGCTGGGGTGACTCGTCGGTCCGGAAGTCGATGTCGAGGCCCCAGCCTGGCTCGGCGAGCTCCGTGGTGCTGGTCCGGGCGAGCACGTAGTCGTATCGATCGATCGTCGCAGAGCGACCGACGAGGTCCTGGCCGCTGCCGCCGACCCAGTACGCCGCGAGGGCGTCGTCGGGTGTCGTGGTCGCGTCGCCGAGCAGCGGTGCGAGGGCAGCGAGCACCTGCGGGTCGAGGTGCCCGACGTCGCTCGTTCCTCCGCGTGGCTCCTCGTGGTCGAGGAGTCGCTCCCACTGCACGAGGGGGTGCATGACCTTCCCCGCGGTGGCCGCGACGTCGGCCCAGCGGCGGTGCTCCCAGGCGCCGCTAGCGGTGGGGCGCGGGTGGAGGATGCGCGCGTAGGCCTCGAAGTCGTACCCGGCGATCGAGCCGACCCGTGCCCAGCCGCCCTGCCGGTACATCCGTCGCCCCAGCCAGGACGCGCGTTCCACATCGTCGGTGATCTCCATGATCGTGACCCTGTCATGCCGGGGAGGCCGTGACGAGGAGGAAGAGGAGGTTTGCACTGAGTCGCTGCGAGGGAAGAGGGGCACAGTCGTCCCGCTGAAGGATCGACGACGGGACTCACCCGGTGTCTCGTCTCGGCGCATCGAGTGGCTGGGTAGGGTCTGGACATGCGCGCAGTCCCGGAGGGCCTCGATCCGTCGGTCGTGACACAGATCGTCAGTCGTCTGGCGGGCGTCGCGGCTGACCACGACGTGCGTGTGCCCTGGGCGATCGAGAGCGGCAGCCGAGCGTGGGGTTTCCCGTCGCCGGACAGCGACTACGACTGCCGCTTCATCTACGTGCGTGCGCCGGAGGCCTACCTGTCGCTGTGGCCGGGGCGCGACGTCATCGAGACTCCCCTCGACAGCGTCCTCGACGTGAACGGGTGGGACCTCGCCAAGGCCGTTCGCCTCCTCGTCAAGGGCAACGCCGTCGTGATCGAGTGGCTGCGCTCGCCCATCGTCTACACGGGCGACGAGTCCTTCCGGGACGAGCTCCTCGCCCTCGCCGACGACGTCGTCGAGCGAGCAGCCGTCGGGCGGCACTACCTCCACGTCGCTCACAAGCAGCAGGCGGGCAAGCCCACCCTCAAGCGCTTCTTCTACGTCCTCCGGACGACGACTGCCTTGCGGTGGCTGCACGTCCACCCGAACGAGACCGTTCCCCCGATGGACCTGCCGACGCTGCTCGCCGAGGCCGAGGTGGCGAACGACGTCCGTCTCGCGGCTGACACGCTGATCGCCACGAAGGCTCGGACACGGGAGATGGGCACGCAGGCTCCGCCACCGCAGCTCGCGCGGTTCGTCGAGGTGGAGCTGCAGCGTGCCGGCCACTTCGAGACGGATCCCGCCGTGAAGCACCCCGATGAGGTCCGAGCCACGACCGACGCCTACTTCCTGCGGGCCATCGCCTCGAGCTCCGCCCGCTAGACGATCGGCCTACGGTGCTGCTGTGACTCGACGGTCGAGGCTCAGCGCGGCGAGGGCGATGAGTCCGCCGACGACAGCGCCGATGGTGTTCGTGATCCAGTCGCCGGTGTCGCAGGCGCGTCCTATGGCCGGGACGATCCCCTGGACGAGCTCGATGAGTGCTGACGTGGCAGTGCCGCCCATGACGGCCAGGACGGGGCGCCGGACGAGCAGGCCCGCGAGCAGGACCGGGGGGATGAACAGCAGCACGTTCGCCACCGTCTCGGCGGCTCGGAGCCCGAAGTAGGGAAGCCCGACGGTGCAGGTCACGTCTCGATCGGCCCCGCCCTCCGGGTAGAGGGTCAGGCCGGCGAGGATCACGAGGGAGGCGATGAAGAGAGCCCGGAGCAGTCGCGGCCGCGGCACGAGCGCGGCCGCGATGAACGGGCCGGTCAGGACTGCGAGGAGCAGGACGGCGGCGGGGAGCCACGACACCTGCACCAGGAGAGTTGAGAGCACTGCCTCACCGTAGTGACCCAGGAGCTGCACGATGGGGGCTCGTTGCTCCGGTCCTGGATGTCCCTCGTCTCGTAGCCACGTCGCAGGCTCTGGGCGCCGAGCTTCAGGAATCGCTCGGTCGAGACGCGCTGACGACGGGCGAGGCCCGCCGGCACCGTTACCGTTACCCCATGACCGATCGATCGCTCATGGACCGATGGACGCTCGTCCTCTGCGGCCTGGGCGTCGTGGCCCTCGTCGTCTGCGTGGTCAGCACGGTCAGTGCCGGTGCGCTCGCCCCGGTCTTCTTCTGGTCCGTGCCGGAGGGCACGGAGATCGTCACGACGAAGGAGCAGTACGAGTCGGTGCTCGTCACCCAGCTGGTCGGCAGGATCGCCGCAGCGGGCACCGTCGTCCTGGGCCTCGGCGCTCTCGTCCTGGTCCTGGTGAGTCGTCGAGCTGGTCGCGCTCGCTGATCGTCGGTCGGGCGAGCGTCCGGAGGCGACGGTGGGCGGACGGCAGGAGGATCTCTCGTGGTCCTCTAGTGCCCGCGACGTGCTGCTCAGGGCTGATGTGCCTCCTGACCAGCGGCGAGATGATCGGACGTGCCCTCCCGTCTGCCCCCTCGTCACCCGTCTCGTGAGGGTCGCTACTGGCTGCAGTGCGTCGTCGGGCTGGGCGCGTTGTCCGTCACCGCGGCTATGGCCCTCTCGGCGCTCGTCGGTGTGTGCCTGACGGGGCTGGCGGTGACCCTCCTGCCGCCCGGAGGGTCGGCGCCCTGGTTCCAGGACCCTGGTGATCCCGGCGGTGTCGTTCCCCCGCGAGGAGCAGATCTCCTCGCCGTCCGGATCGTCTCCGAGATGGCCGGAGCGATCCAGGGCAGGCCCGGCCTCGTGGTGATCGCGGTCGGGTGGTGCATCGCCGTCTGGGCGTCCTCGGCGGTCGTCGACGTCCTCGTCGCGAGAGCGGAACGCGGGTGGTGGTGGCGTGCCCTCGTGGGCACAGCTGCCTCCGTCGCGCTCGGAAGCGTGGGCGCGGTGGTGGTGCACGCGTCGACACCGGGCTCGGTCTCAGCTGCCGGAGGGGCTCTCGTCGCGGCGGCGTGCGCGCCGAGTGTCCTCCGTCGGCTGTCGCGAGGTGGGTCTCGAGTCCCGCCCGTCACCCGCGGCTGAGCCCAGTTCGACCACGATCTCGGTGACCGCGGCGACGAGGGCCCCGGCCAGGGCGTTGCCGCAGAGGATGATGCCCACGCCCGTGTCGCCGTGGATGAGCGTCGCGACGCCTGCGGCGAGCAGGACGACGGAGGCCGCGAGCAGCCCCCCGAGTCGTCTCCAGGTGCGCGCCCGTGGAGCGACACAGAGCGCCACGACGGACACGACGGGCCACACGCCGAGCAGCAGCCAGAACGCCGTCACGCGGTCGCCTCGCCGCCCGGGCCGTTGATGGTGTCCCCGTCCCAGGAGAGGTCGTCGTCGGGGCCGACGTCGAACGCCTCGAAGCGGCCGTCGAGGACGATGCTGTCGACGAGGGCCCGAGCGCCGGCGACGATCGTCGAGTCGCAGTCGATCTCGGTCGCCAGGACCCAGGCGTGGTCGTCGGGCCACAGCAGCTGGAGGGACGGAGACCTGACGGGGGAGAACCACCCGACTTCGAGGGAGAACCCCCAGTCGGGGTCGGCGAGCTCGTCGAGGGTCGTGCTGGTCAGGACGTACTCGCGTCCCGGCATGACCAGCTGTCTCCGGCTGGTGAGCTCGATCCCTCCGTGCCCGGTCCAGAAGCCGGCGACGACGTCGTCCGGCGTGCTCGTCGCACGGGCGAGGAGGGGGACGAGCGCCGCGAGGACGACGGGGTCCAGGGAACCGAGGGACGTCCCCGGTGCGTTCGGGTCCTGGTCGTCGAGGAGGCGGCCCCACTGGACGAGGGAGTGCATGGTCCGCCCGGAGGCGGCTGCGACGTCGGACCAGCGCCGAGCCGTCCAGTCGTCGGACGGCGGCACGCCCCACGCCCGACGGTCGTCGACGTGCCCGCTCTCCCGCGGGTGCAGGATCCGGACGTAGGCGTCGGCACCGTGCCCCGCGACGGAGCCCACGCTCGTCCGGCCGTGCACTCGTCCGGCGAGCCAGTCGCCACGCTCCACGTCATCGATCACGTCCACGGGAGCAGCGTGGCACGGCTCACCGGCGTCCTGCACCACCGTTCGCCCGGCAGGGGGGTCCTGGACGGCTGGAGATCCTCCTCGGGGCGGACGACCCGCGGGCGGGCCTCTCCTACGGTGACGGCATGAGCCGTCCGGATCCTCCTGCCGTCGCCGCCTCGGTCGGAACAGGTCTCGTCGTGGCGTACGCCGTGGTGGGTGCCCTCCAGGTCCTCGTCTGGAACCCGCTCGCCGCGGTCCCGCGCCTGTCGCTGCCGGAGATCCACAGCGAGCTCGACCGCGTGGGCCAGTCGTTCTCACCCGCACCGGTGATCGCCTGGGCTGTGCTCGGCGTGGGCGCCGCGGTCGTCGTGGCGGTGTCGACGATCCGCCGCTCGCGCCTCACCCTCAGTCAGGTCGTCCTGGCGCACGCGCTCGTCCTGGTCGGGGGAGCGCCGTCGCTGCTGCTCGTCTCCTTCGCGCCGGGCATGCAGCTCGCCGACGGCTTCGGCATCAGCGGCTACGACCACTCACCGTGGGCTCGCCCGCTGTACCTGACGAGTCTGCTCGCGATGGCGGCAGCGATCGCCGCCGCGGGGCCCGCCATCACGGCCAGCCGTGCTCGGCCGAGCGAGTGCAGGCGAGGTCTCTGAGCCTCCGCGCACGACCGCACGGCGGCGGGTCGGCTGACCGACGTGACGGGCCTCACCTCGTCGAGAAGGTGACCGAGCCGCCGTTGATCGAGGTGACCGTGAGGACGGCATCGTCGCTGTTCTCGTCCATGAGGAACGCTGTCGTCGCGACAGCACCAGGAGAGAGTTCCGGCGGCCAGTCCGCCTCGAGCGCGTAGCCGTCCACCATGCCGCTCTCGGGTCGCGGGCCGAAGGGGAGCGACCAGTCGGGCCCGCCAGCACCACCGATCACCAGGTCGTCGTCCGCGTCGAACAGCAGCGGCTCGTCGCTCGTGTTCTCGACCCTGAGCCCGACGCTGAGGTAGCCGTCGAAGCGGTCCAGCACCTCGGCGGTCGCCACCATGCCCTGAGTCGTCCGCTGCGTGTCGGTGTCGTTCGTCGAGCACCCGGAGAGGCTCGTCAGCCCGACGACGACCACCCCCAGTGACGCGACGCGGACGGTCATCGGAGCAGCGATCTTCACACCGTCATGGTCGCAGAGGTCGCAGAGGTCGCAGCGAGAGCGTCCCGCGACGCTGTCCAGGGAGGCGCGGTGTCAGAAGGGCAGGGGAGTCAGCAGCCAGAGGACGAACAGGCACCCGCTGAGGACGAGTCCGAGGACGCCGAGCGTGAGGCCGACAGCGGCGGAGCGCGGCCGGAGGTCGCGGGGCGACGCCAGGTCGTCGCGCGCGACGACGATCGCGGCGACGCCGAGAGCGACCGACGCGACGGCCCAGAGGTCCAGGAGGATGCTCACCCAGGGCAGCAGCGGTGCGCCGATCAAGGCCGGGGCGTTGCCGGCGGCCACCACGAGCGGGCCGGAGACGCTCAGCCCGCCGAGCGGCAGTGCCCACGACCGTGGGATCGGCGTTCGTCTCAGTGTCGTCACGACGACGCCTCCTCTCGGCAGCGGACCCTGGAGTCCGCCTGAACTCTCCCAGCGACGAGGGGACGGCGATTCCTCCTGGCGGATGATCTTCGCGTCAGAGGGACTCGAGCACGTCGAGCGCCCGCTGCACGCCGTGCTCCCGACGCATGAGGCGGCCCACCTCGGCGGCTCGCCCCCGACGGGACAGGGCGTCGCCCATCGCGGGCACGAGGGCACCGGCCGTCAGCCGGCGAAGCGGGACGGCCGCGGCAGCCACCCCCTGACGGTGCAGCTGGGCCGCCCAGAACGGCTGGTCGGCCGTGACCGGCACGACCACGGCGGGCACGCCGGCCCGGGCCACGGCGTGGGAGGTGCCGGCCCCGCCGTGGTGGACGGCGAGCGTCGCGTGCGGCAGCACGGCGTCGAAGGGCACCGACCGCACCGCCAGCACGTCGGGGCCGCGGTGCTCGGCCGGCAGCGCGAGCCCGCCCCAGCCGGTGACGAGCAGCACCCGCAGGCCGTGCGAGCGGGCGGCCGTCACGACCGCGGCGCCGCGGGCCGAGGCGTCGCCCGTCGCCATGGAGCCGAACGAGGCGACGACGACGGGGCCAGCGGCCAGGAAGTCCGTGACGACCGGTGCGCACGACGCTGAGGGCGCCTCCTCGTGCCAGGCCCCCGTCTGGTGCACCTGCTCCGGCCAGTCGTCCGGCCTCGGCAGCAGCACCGGGCTCACCGCCATGAGCGTCGCTCGCGACGGTGACCGGCCGGCGGGTCGAATCCCGCCGGGCAGCTCGGCGGCGGCGCGCGCCACGTCGCCGTCGAAGAGGCGCGCGGCGGCGCGCGGCACGGCGTAGGTGGACCGGTTGTGGGCCCCGAGGTCGCGGGTGGCCGTGGGGCCGCCGGCGGCGGGGAGGCGCGCGCTGGGGGTGGCCACCGGCGCGAACTCCACCAGCACGCGCGGCACGCCGAGCGAGTCGGCGACCATCGGGGCGGTCAGGATCAACGGGTGGTGCACCACGACGTCGGGGTCGAACGCGACCGTCTCGCGCACCGCGGCGGCGAGCATGCGGCGCATCGCGGGCCGCACCTCCGTGAGGGCGTGCCGCGCGAGGGACCACGGGGCGCGACCGGCGGGGGAGAGCACCCGCCGCGCGTCCAGGCCGAGGGGAACGGTGTCCACCCCGTCGGGCGCGACTGCGTCGTCGGGCATGGCCAGCCGGACCTCGTGGCCCCGGCTCGCGGCGTGTCGCGCCACCGCGACGAACGGCTCGACGTCGCCCCGGGTGCCGGCGGTGAGCAGCATGATGCGCATCCGCCCAGTCTGGGCCCGCGAGCCGTGGGCCACCATCGCGGCGGGCAGCGTACGGTCGATCTCGTGACGGACGGTGCTGAGCGGATGTCGCGCGTCGCGCCGTCCGAGAGGGGTGCGACCGTGCGCCGCCTCGTGCTGATCTCACGCCCGGTGCTGTGGATCAACACCATCGGGTCGGGTCTCGTCGCCGTGTGGCTGACCGGCACGGTGTTCGACCTGCGAGCACTGCCCGTCATCCTGTGGCTCACCCTGCCGTTCAACCTGCTCATCTACGGCGTCAACGACATCTACGACCAGGACACCGACGCGGCCAACCCCCGCAAGGGCTCGATCGAGGGCGCCAGGATCGAGCAGTCCGAGGTGCGGCTCATCGCCTGGGCCGTCGCGGTCACGAACGTGCCCTTCCTCGTCTGGTTCGCCGTCACGCTGCCGCCGCTCGCGATCGCCGCGATCCTGCTCTACGTCGGCGTGTTCGTCTTCTACTCCGCACCGCCGCTGCGCTTCAAGGCGCGGCCCTTCCTCGACTCGCTGAGCAACGCGGCCTACGCGCTGCCGCTCGTCATCGTGCCCGCGGCCCTCTCGGTGACGCCGGTCTGGCCCGCCGCCCTCGGCCTGATGGCCTGGAGCGTCGCCAAGCACGCCTTCGACGCCGTCCAGGACATCGTGGAGGACCGCGACGCCGGCATCACCACGACCGCCGTGCGGCTCGGCGCCCGCGGGACGGCTCTGTGGAGCGGAGCGTGGTGGGTCGTCTCCACGGTGCTCTTCGCCGTGGTGAGCGTGCCCGTGGCCGCCGTGAACCTCGCGATCGCCGGGATCCTCGTCGGGCGCCTGCTGCGCGACCCGTCGCCGGAGACCGGCCACCGGCTCTACCGGCTCTCGGTCGCCTTCCCGTACATCGCGGGGTCGTTCGCCGGCGTCCTGCTGCTGGTCTCCATCGTGCTGGCGGACTGGCCGTGAGTCGCGTGGTCGTGGTCGGCGGCGGGATCGGTGGGCTCACCGCCGCCGCGCTGCTCGCCCACGCGGGGCACCGCGTCACCCTGCTCGAGGCCTCGGCCGAGCTCGGCGGCAAGAGCCGTCGCATCCAGCTGGGGGAGGACCGCATCGACACCGGTCCGTCGCTGGTGACCTTCCCCGCGGTGTGGGACGAGCTGCTGCGGCGGCTCGGCGACGGCGGGCGTGCCCCCGACCGCGCCCGCGACGTCGGCCACCTCGACCTCGTGCGCATGCCCGAGGTGGGGCGCTACTACTACGACGGGGAGGAGACCTCGCTGCCGGTCGCGCCCGGGCACCCCTGGTACCCCGCCTGGCGACGCTTCTCCGACCTGCACGCGCCGCTCGCCGACGACGTGACCGAGCTGCTGCTCTCCGACCCGCTCGACCGAGCCGCCCTCCCGGCCCTGCGCCGGCTGCTGGCCGTCTACGGCTCGCGCCTCACCACCCGCGCCTACCTCGACGGTCTGTCGTGGCTGCCGGACGGGCTGCGCGAGATCATCGCGATCCACACCCTCAACGCCGGCGTCTCGCCCTCCCGCACCCCCGCCCTGTACGCGAGCATGCCGGCGATCATGGCCGAGACCGGGGCGTGGGTGCCCCGCGGGGGCGTCTACGAGGTCGTGCTCGCGCTGGGTCGGCTGGCGGAGGCGGCCGGGGTCGAGGTGCGCACCGGCGAGGCCGTCACCCGCATCGAGCGCGGGTCAGTCACCACCGACCTCGGGCACCACTCCGCCGACGTCGTCGTCAGCGCCCTCGACGCCGACCGGCTCGCGGCGCTCACGGCCCCGTCCCGCCTGCCCACGCTTCCCCGTCTGCGACCCCGTGCCCTCTCCTGCTCGGCCATCGCCGTCTACGGCGTGCTGCGGGAGGAGCTGCCAGCGGACTTCCCGACGCACGGCGTGGTGCTGCCCACGAAGCCCGCCGCGCTCCACCGCAGCCTCGAGGCGGGCGACGAGCCCGCCGACACCATGGTCTTCGTCAACCAGTACCGCGCCGGTGAGGTCTACCCCAACCAGCGCAGCACCGTCGGCGTCCTGCTCACCGCGCCCGCCGACGGCGGTCGCTACACGGCCGAGCACCCCTTCGTGCGACGCGAGGTCGACCGGGTCTCCGCGGCGATGGGGCTCGACGGGCCCCTCACCGACCTCCTCGACGAGCAGCTGGTGCTCGACCCGCAGTACTACGGCACGGGCGGCGAGCCGCACGGCGCGCTCTACGGAGCCGCGCGCCCGCCGTGGCTGAGCGGTCCGTTCCACCGCCCGTCGTACAACGACCCGTGGCGGCCCTGGCTGTGGCGGGTCGGCGCGTCGGTGCACCCCGGCGGCGGCATCCCCGCCGTGGTGGGCGGAGCGATGATCGCGGTGACCCGGCTGCTGAAGTCGACACCGGCCTGACCTGGCTCGGTCTGCCCGGCCCGGTGGGCGGCTCAGAGGGCTCGCGCCAAGCAGACCGACTCGGGTGACCCGACGTAGGGGCCGAACAGGGGGATGCGCGAGTAGCCCTCTCGCTCGTAGAAACGGATCGCGTCCGGCTGGAGCGTGCCCGTCTCGAGTGCGACCTGTCGCGTGCCCAGCTCGCGAGCGGCGTCCTCGAGGGCCCGCAGGAGCCCGGACGCCACGCCCGACCCCCGGGCGTCGGGCACGACGTACATGCGCTTCACCTCGACGGTGGCCGGGCCGACCACCGAGTCGGCCAGGGGTCGCAGCCCTCCGCACGCGATCGGGCGACCGTCGTCCGCCCGCCCGACGAGGAACACCGGGACGTCGGTCGCCGACGGCGGCGTGCCGGGCTCGTGGTCGTCGCTGCCGTAGCGGGCGTCGAGCTCGACCCGCTGGGCTCGACGGAGGCCGTCGGCGTCCGGGTGGTCGAAGGGCGTCCGCGTGATGGTCCAGCTCATGGTCGTCCTCTCGTGATGACCGCCACCGTAGCTGGTGCGCTACGCCACTCGACGATCGAGAGGTGCCGCACGACCGCACCCGGGTGCTCCCCGACGCGGGGCTCCGGGGCTAGTCCGAGCCGCCCTCGCCCGGCGAACCGGCGAACTGGTCGTCGGTGACGTGCTCGAGCCACGTGGTGGTGGCGGAGGGGTCGTCGCCGTTCTCGAGCATCGCGAGGTGCTCCATGAACACCCCGGGGGCGGCGGCGTGGAAGTGCTCCTGGCCGGGCGGGGTGTAGATCGTCTGCCCGGGGTGGACGTCGACGACCTGCCCGTCGCGGGTGCCGAAGCGGCCGACGCCGGCGGTGACGCGGAGGTACTGGCCCTTCTCGTGCGAGTGCCAGGCGGTGCGGGCGCCTGGTGCGAACCTCACGGTGGCGACGACCATGTGCTGGCCGTCCTCGTGCGGCATCGCGATCGGGTCGAGCCAGACGTCGCCGGCGAACTGCTCGGGAGGGTTCTTGGTGGTGGGGGCGGCGGGTTCGATGTTCATGCTGACTCCTGGTCGTCGGTGGTGAAGTGCTCCTTCGCGACGCCCATCGCGGCCATGCCGTTCGGCCAGCCGGCGTAGAGGGTCACGTGGGTGATCGCCTCGATCAGCTCCTCCCGGGTGACGCCGTTCTCGACGGCGCGGCCCAGGTGGAAGTCGAGCTGCCCCGTGTGCCCGCCGGCGGCGAGGACGGCGACGGTGACGAGGCTCCGGTCGCGGGCGGAGAGCTCGGGGCGATTCCAGACGTCCGCGAAGAGGACGTCGTCGGTGAGGGCGGCGAGCTTGGGGGCGAAGTCCCCGAACGTGCGGCGCCCGCCCCCGATCTGCGTCGGCTGGTCGGCCATGGTGGTGCTCCTGTCCGTCGTGTCGTGGAGGGCCGCTCGTCGCGGCCTCTTCGTCCACGGAACACCGGGCGGGACGCAGGAGGGAGGCCCTGGCGTGGTCCCCCAGACGGGTCGACACGGCCGGTCTGGCCTCAGCCGGCCCCGACGCCGCGGCCGACGACGGCCTCGCTCAGGGCGCCGACGACGCCGCGGACGCCCCCAGCTGCAGCGCCAGCTCGCTGCAGCGCAGGCGGGCCGGCGAGAAGTCGGAGGGCAGGCTCCGGATGATCTCCGCCGCGCTCCTGCCCCGCGAGCTCCCGACCCGGTCGAGCACCACGTCCGCGTCCCCCCGCGGGTGCAGCTCCTCCCAGGCGTCGAAGATCGCGTCGTCCTCCTCCAGCTGACCGGACTCCTCGATGACCCGCATGAGCGTGGTCTCGAAGGCGTGACGCTCGGCCGCGACCCGGGCCACCCGCGGATCGTCGACGGCGACCGTGTCGTCGAGGGCCTCCTCCGCGGCGTCGACGCGGTCGGACTCGGCGCGCAGCTCGGGGTGGAGAGCCAGCGTGAGGAAGCGGCCGGCCTGCGCGACCGCTCCGAGCGGACCGAAGATGCGCTCGGTGACCAGCAGCGTGTCGAGGTCGTCCTGGCGCAGCGAGCCCTCGGGCGCGGCCTGGAGGCGGTCGGAGACGATGTCGTCGAGCAGCCCCAGGCGATCGCCGCGGGCGCGCATGCGCTGCACCGCGGCCCGCTTCCGCCGCAGCTCGGCCTCCTGCGCCGCCAGGCTGTCCTCCAGCCGGGCGAGGACGCTCGCGACCTCGCCCTCGCCCCCGACACCGGCCGGTCCAGCCTCGGTGAACGCGTCGCGGACGTCGTCGAGGGCGATCCCGGCGTCGGCCATCCGTCGGATCCAGAGCAGCCGGATGATCTCCGCGTAGCCGTACCGGCGCCGACCGTCGCTGCCCCGCTCGCGCTCCGGGAGCAGGCCGACCTCGTGCCAGTGGCGGATGGCCCGGGGAGTGGTGCCGACGAACGCCGCGGCGTCGCCGATCATGACCTGACGGGGCGGAGTCGGGAGGGAGTGCACGGTGGACCTCTCGGAGGGGGGCGGAACGGGACGTGCTCCGAGCAGACCACATGACGCTGCGGCAGGTGCAACCCCGCCTCGGGCGGGCTGCGGCTCCACCCGGCTCCGTCGGCTGCGAGCCGAGCGTCGCCCGCCGTCTAGGTTGAGCCTGGTACCGACGGAAGGAACAGCCATGAGCATGGAAGGCGCGGCCTGGAGCTCGCTCTACAAGATCTCGTCCGCGCGGGACGGCGCGCACGGCATCTCGCGGGCGTCCGTCCGGCGCATCATGACGTTCGCGGTGCCCTATCGGGCGAAGCTCGTGCTCTTCATCAGCCTCTCGGTGGTCGGGGCCTTCCTCGCGGTCGCGACGCCGGTGCTGGCCGGCCGGGTGGTCGACGTCATCGTCGCCCGGGGCGACGTCTCCACGATCGTGCGGCTCGCCGTCCTCATCGGGGTCGTCGCCGTGGCCGACGCCGGCGTCTCCCTCGTCACACGGTGGTACTCGGCCCGGATCGGCGAGGGCGTCATCCTCGACCTGCGCACCGCCGTCTTCGACCACGTGCAGAAGATGCCGATCGCGTTCTTCACCCGCACGCGGACCGGCGCTCTCGTCAGCCGCCTCAACAACGACGTGATCGGCGCCCAGCAGGCCTTCAGCGGCACGCTGTCCGGTGTCGTCACGAACGTCGTGGCACTCGCGTTGACCCTGATCGTGATGCTCAGCACGTCGTGGCTCGTGACCGTCCTCGCGGTGGTCATGCTGCCGATCTTCCTGGTCCCCGCGCGACGCATGGGCAGCCGCCTCGCCGCGCTCCGTCGCGAGGCCGCCGACCACAACTCCGCGATGAGCACGCAGATGACCGAGCGCTTCTCCGCGCCGGGCGCCACCCTCGTCAAGCTCTTCGGCCGCCCCGACGAGGAGTCGGCGGAGTTCCGCGTCCGCGCCGCCCGCGTCCGTGACATCGGGGTCCGGACGGCGCTGCTGCAGTTCGTCTTCGTCACCGCGCTGACCCTCGTCTCCGCCCTGGCCCTCGCGCTCGTCTACGGGCTCGGCGGCGCCCTCGCGCTCGCCGGCCAGCTCGACACCGGCGAGGTCGTCACCCTGGCGCTCCTCCTCACCCGCCTCTACGTGCCGCTGACCGGCCTCGCGAACGCTCGGGTGGAGATCATGAGCGCGGTGGTCAGCTTCGAGCGCGTCTTCGAGGTGCTCGACCTCGAACCGCTCATCCGGGAGAAGGCCGACGCCGCCACCGTGCCCGAGGGCCCGGTGAGCGTCGAGTTCGACGACGTCCGCTTCGCGTACCCGTCCGCCGACAAGGTGTCGCTCGCCTCCCTCGAGGAGGTCTCCACGCTCGACACCCGGGGCGGCGACGAGGTGCTGCACGGGGTGTCGTTCCGCATCGAGCCGGGCCAGACCGTCGCCCTCGTCGGCACCTCCGGGGCGGGCAAGTCGACGATCGCCCAGCTGCTCTCGCGCCTCTACGACGTCGACGGCGGTGCCGTGCGCCTGGCCGGGGCCGACGTCCGCGACGTGACCTTCGCCTCCCTGAGGCACACCCTGGGGATGGTGACCCAGGACGGCCACCTGTTCCACGAGACGATCCTCTCGAACCTGCGGCTCGCGAGGCCGGAGGCGACCGAGGACGAGGTGTGGGACGCCGTCCGCCGGGCGCGGCTCGAGCCGCTCGTCCGCTCGCTGCCCGACCAGCTCGACACGATGGTGGGGGAGCGGGGCTACCGGCTCTCCGGCGGCGAGCGCCAGCGCATGACCATCGCGAGGCTGCTGCTCGCCCGGCCGCAGGTCGTCATCCTCGACGAGGCGACGGCGGCGCTGGACTCCACGTCGGAGGCGGCGGTGCAGGCCGCGCTCAGCGAGGCACTCGAGGGGCGGACGGCGATGGTCATCGCCCACCGCCTCTCCACGATCCGCAGCGCCGACCTCATCCTCGTGGTCGAGGACGGCTCCATCGTCGAGCGCGGGACGCACGAGGAGCTGCTGGCCGCCGCCGGGCGCTACGAGGAGCTGCACCGGACGCAGTTCGCCGTGCAGGACGACGTCGCCGCCGACGAGGCCGCAGTGACCGAGCGTCGGTAGGGTCGACGCACGACCGCCGACGGGGCACGCCCGGCGCGGTCGGTCCGGAGGGGGACACCATGAGGCACGCACGCGCGACCTGGACCGCCACGACGACGGGCGCCCTCGTGGCGCTCACGCTCACCCTGACCGGGTGCGGCACGGGGGCGGACGGCTCGCCGGACGAGACGCCGACCGCGACCGACGTGGCGAGCACGGCCTCGGCGACCCCCGCCCCCACGCCGTCGGCCACGCCCGCGGAGCCCGCCGTCGCGTCGATCCCGACGGACTGCACCGACATCGTCGACCCGGCCACCTACGCCGCGACGATGGGCGAGACGCCGCTCAACGACCCCGACTTCTTCACGGGCCCGACGGGCCAGCTCCAGCCGAGCCCGGCACCCGCGGGCGCCGACCCCTACGAGACGGTCGTGGCCGCCACGCAGCTGACCTGCGGCTGGCGCGACCCGCGGTCGGACGTCACCGGCCTGTTCGTCGACGTGGCCACGGTGGACGACGCGGCCGCCGCCTCCTACCTGGACTGGCTCGCCGACCCCACGGTCGACACCGAGCGGCGGGGCGCCGACGTCGTCTACGACTGCTCGGAGCGCCTCGGCGGCACCGTGTGCCAGTACACGACGAAGGACCAGCAGTACGACACGGACTTCGCCGAGACCGTCCTCGTGCGCGACGGCGTCGTCGTCACGGTGCGCCAGTCGAACTACCCGACGGACGACCTGCTCGGCGCGATCGTCGACCGCATCTGGGGCTGACCCTCCGCTCCGGCGGTCTCGTCGGAGGGCGTCGTCCCGGTGACGCCGGTGGATGGCCCCCTGACGCGGGATCGACCGGGGCGGGCGCCTCCGCCAGGATCGTCCGGGGGGAGGCGCGGGTCCTGCCGCAGGGGAGGCCAGGTCGTCGTGACGTCACCAGGGCAGTCGTCGTGACCGAGGCGCAGCGCGCCATGCTGTGGTGCCTTCCCGTCTTCCCCGTCATGGCCGTCGTCGTGGCCGTGATCAGCACCGACGCCTGGCTCCTCCCCGACGTCGAGCAGCGGGCGCAGCTCGCGGCGGGCTGGCCGGTCGCGGGGGCGCTCTGGTCTCGCGTCGTCCTCGGGTACGTCGGCGCCCTCGGGGGCCTCGGGTTCTCCGTGGCGTTCGGGGTGCTGTACGGCCGTGAGATCCGCTTCATCCGGGCCGTTCGTCGGCGCGCCGCCGCCGCCGCCGCCCGGGGCGCCGCCGCACCGGGGCGACCTCGTCTCAGCGCCGCGCACCGCGCCTCCTTCGCGGCCCTCCTCGACGGCGACCGCATCCCCCGCGTGATGGTCGTGAGCCCTCGGGGCATCGGGCGGAGCGTCATGGCGGCCGCGTACCTGCGGGCGCTCGACGGGGCCGTGTTCATCGTCGAGGCCCGGGGCGTCTCGCCGCAGGAGGGGCGCGTGAGCCCGCTCGTGCAGCGGGACGTGGTCGTCGCGATGGGGATGGACAAGGCTCCCGTCGAGACGGAGCAGGTGCCGGCGAAGGTGATGGCGGCACCGGTGCGGGCGGCCGACCTCGTCGTACGGATCGGCTGCCCCGACTCGTTCCCCGTGCCCCGTGGCACCCCGGTGCTCGACTGGGACGTGCCCGACCCGATCGGGGCCGACCTGCTCGCCGTCCTGACGATCCGGGACGACCTGAAGGGGCGCGTCGAGCAGCTCGCCGCCGACCTGGGGCTCGACCGGCCGTCGCTCGCGCTCCGCGACCGCACGATCCCCCGGCAGCGGGCGAGCGTGGCCGCGGGGAGGGCGACCATCGCGTACCCGTCGCTCGCCGACGACGTCGCGGAGTGGTTCGCGACGGCCGAGGCCCGGCTGCTGGTCGAGATCGCCGACGCCCCGCTCACGGCCGCGACCGTCAACGGCCGGGGCCCGTTCGCCCCAGCCCTCGCCATGCCGTGGTTGGCGTCGGTCGGCGCGGCGGAGACGGCCCTCCGGGCCGAGCTCCGCTGGCGGGCGGTCACCGGCGCCGACGAGGCCCGGGCCGGGGAGAGCCTCGCGCTCGTCGTCGAGTGGCTCGAGAGCGCGGGCGTCCTCCGGCCCCTGTCGCCGGAGCAACGCGACGCCCTGTGCGCGTCGGGGACGGCTCAGCGCGACCACGACCACCCGTTCGACCAGTGGCCCCGGGGGCTGGCCGGCGAGTACCCCGCCATGGCCGAGATGCGGTTCTCGGAGGAGGACCGTCGCACCTGGGAGGTCGTGCCGGCCGCGGCGCTCCGCGTCTACCCGGACCTCGCGACGCAGTGGGCGGGGGAGGTCGTCTAGCGTGGGCGAGTCACGGTGTCACCCGGCGGCGGCGTCGTCGTCGTGGTGGCCGCGGTCGGGATCGCGCAGGACGGCGTCGCGCAGGACGGCGTCGCGCACCTCGACGTCGTCAGGGCCGACGTCTGCCGCGTCCACCGCCCCGCGCCCGGGGTAGAAGCGGTTGCCCGAGGCCGGCGAGTACGCCAACCACGCGCCGCCGCCCAGCTTCTCGACGACCGCCCGTGCCTCCGCCGCCTGGCGTCGGGCGCGCGTGCGCAGGGCTCGGGCTGCGCCCGGGTTCGTCGGCGGCTCGGTCGACCTGAGCACCTCGCGGCCGCGGTGGATGAGGTGCACCTCGAACCGGTTCCCGAGCTCGTTCGCCAGCCCCGTGGCCAGGGCCACGCCGGTGGTGGCGAACTGGTCCTCGTCGTCCGGGGCGTGCGGGGCCAGGTCAGGGTCGGGCCGTGCGCGGTGGAACGCCTCCCAGGCTCGGAGGTCGGCCTCCAGCAGCGATGACAGACCGGCCTCGTCGTACGGCGCGGGACCGCCGGACCAGATCACGGTGCCGGCGTGGTCAGGGAAGAGGCGGACGATGATCGCACCGTCCTGCGTGTGCTCGGTCACCCTGCCGACCCTAGCCGCGGCCGCGGCCGCCGGCGCTGCGGCTGCCGTTGCGGCGGGGCGAGCGGCGCGCTCGCCGGCGCCGGTCCGTGATCACCTCGGGCAGCCGGGTGGCCAGGGCCGCCGCGGACCACAGGGCGACGATCGCCGCCAGGCCCAGGGTGAGCACGCCCGTGGCGGTCCACAGCCCCGCCCAGCTGTCGGGCCAGATGCCCCACTCCAGCACGGCCGACCCCGTGGCCAGCGCGACGGCGTGCGCGGCCGAGGCGGCGCCTCCGACGAGGGCGCCGAACACGACGACGGCCCCGACGCCGACGGCCGTGTCGGCGAGCCACCCCCCGGATGCTCGTCGACGACGCCCGGGCGTATGTCGACGCGTCACGGCGCAGCTGGTCCACGAACCCGGGGGAGCACGTCGGCGGGGTCGACCTCGGCGGCCGAGAACGTCCTCGGGACGAAGAGCAACCGCAGCAGCCGGTCGCGGTCCACCTCGCCGCTCCGCACGATGCGCGACGCCGGTCGCGGGGCAGCGGCGGTGACCGCGCCTCAGAGGACGCCGCCGACGGCCCAGGAGCCGAGGCCGAGGACCCCGAACACCACCGCGACGGTGAGGAGGAGCAGGGCCAGGCCGAGCAGGTGCTCGCGGACGGCGCGGCCGAGGCCGTCGCGCGGCTGATCGCCGAGCAGTGCGGTGATGCGTCGCCGGCCCCCGTGGGGGAGCCCGGCCAGCAGGACGACGACCCCGCCGCGCGGCCCCACGACGACGGCGCCGTGCGAGGTCGAGGGGGTGCTGAGGATGCGGAAGTCGACGACGCGGCACGACGCGACGGTGAAGCGGCGGCGACCCGTCACCGACGTGACGACCATCTCCGCTCCGTCCCGCCGAGCAGCCCAGGGCGACGCCACCAGGCCGCAGAGCCACGGGGCCAGGATCCCCACCGCGAGGAGGAGGGCGAACGTGACGTTCGGCAGCCAGTGCGCGGGGTACCCGGTCTCGTCCAGGCCCTGTCGCTCCCACCACGGCCGGGTCAGCCGGGTGGCGACCACCAGAGCCGCCGTGAGCGGCACCAGCACCCGCCCCGCCCACACGGCCACCAGGGAGGCGCGGGTCACCTCCCGCGGAGCCGCGTCGGTCGTCGAGTCGCGGTGTGCCGCTGCCGATCCCGGTGCCGGCGTGCCTGTCGCTGTCATGTCGCCCAGATCATCGCACGGGTCGAGCACGCATCGGCGCGCGCCTCGGCGCCGGCCCTCAGCGCAGCGGCTGGGGCACGCTCGCGGGGCGCGACCAGCTCACGTCGAGCGAGCCCTCCTCGAGCCGCACCGCGATCTCGGTGCGGAAGGAGTCCTCGAAGTGCCGCGCCGCCCGCTCGTCCGAGACGACCACGTCGACGCGCAGCGAGCCGAGCTCGTCGGTGATCAGCACGGGCCCGTCCGCGAACCGCACCAGGAAGCGGTGGGGCGTGACCGGGACGCTCTCGTAGTCCCGTCGCAGGCTCTGCTCGAGCTGGCGGACGGGGCGGATGCCGGCGGTGGGCCGGACGAGGGCGCTCATGGCGATCATGCGTCGATGGTGCGCCGCCGATGCGACGCGCGCGTGAACGCGACGTGACGACTCGTCGTCGACCCGACCCGCGACTCCTCGGCGCCGCCCGGGCAGGGAGATGCCCCGCACTGGGCCCCCGCCGCGTGGGCAGGGCCCAGGGCGGGGCACCTCGACGTCGTCAGTGGAACTGCGGCACGATCATCCACAGCCCGTAGAGCACCGCGGCCACGCCCACGGCGAAGCACGCGAGCCCCGCGGCGGTGGCCCCCGCCGGGCGGCTGACCGGCCCCGAGGCGACGGCCGCCGTCGCCCCATCGGCACCCGCACCCGCACCCGCGGGCTCCTCCGCCCCGGCCGCGAACGCGCGGATGCCCAGCGCGAACGACGTGACGATCACGGCCGTCGCCGCGAGGGCGACGAGGAAGACGACCACGAAGGCGCCCCAGTCCACTCCGAGGAACACGGTCACTCTCCCTGCTGGCGGGAGGCGCCGGCCGGCTGGGCAGCCGCGGGAGCCTCGTCGCCGTCGTTGACGGTCTCGTGCGTGACGGGGTGCCGCCGCGCGAGGAAGGCGAAGGCCAGGCCCCCGCCGAGGGCGAGCAGGGCGACGACGACGAGGCCCGCCGTGCTCGTGCTGGCCAGCCACGCCGAGACTCCGCCGACCAGGGCGGCGGCGGGCAGCGTGAAGACCCAGGCCGAGGCGATCTTGCCGACGACGCCCCAGTGCACCGTCGCGAGCTTCGCCCCGAGGCCGGCCCCGACGATCGAGCCCGAGGTCACCTGCGTCGTCGACAGGGCGAAGCCGAGGTGCGACGAGATGAGGATGGTGGCCGCCGAGCTGGTCTCGGCGGCGAAGCCCTGCGGGGCCTTGACGTCGGTGATGCGCTTGCCGACCGTCCGCATGATCCGCCAGCCGCCGAGGTAGGTGCCGAGCGCGATCGCGAGCCCGCAGGCGACGATCACCCAGAGCTGCGGGCCGGTGCCCGCGCCCTGGTAGCCCGCCGCGATGAGGGTGAGCGTGATGACGCCCATCGTCTTCTGGGCGTCGTTCGTGCCGTGCGCGAGCGACACCAGCGAGGCGCTCACGGTCTGGCCGTGACGGAAGGCCGCGGTCGACCCGCGGAGGGTCGCCTGCCGCGTGATCCGGTAGGCGGCGTAGGTCGCGACGAGCGCCACCACCCCGGCGACGACGGGCGAGATGATCGCGGGCAGCACGACCTTCGACAGCACGACCGCGAAGTCGACCGAGCCGATGCCGGCGCCGATCACCGCCGCGCCGATCAGGCCGCCGAAGAGCGCGTGCGACGAGCTCGAGGGCAGGCCGAGGTACCAGGTGGCGAGGTTCCAGAGCACGGCGCCGACCAGCCCGGCGAAGATCATGACGGGCGTGACCTGCACCCCGCCCTCGCCCTCACGGATCAGCCCGTTCGAGACCGTGCTCGCGACCTCGGTCGAGAGGAACGCCCCGACGAGGTTCAGCACGGCGGAGATGAGCACCGCGACCTTGGGTCGCAGCGCCCCGGTGGCGACCGAGGTCGCCATGGCGTTCGCGGTGTCGTGGAACCCGTTCGTGAAGTCGAACACGAGCGCCACGACGATCACCAGCATGACCGTGACGAGCACGTCCATCGTCGTCGTCCCTCCGAGGGGCGGCCGGTGCGTCGCGACGGCGGCGCCGCGCCCCCTGCCCGGCCGACGCTAGGCCGGGGCCGGGCCGCCCGCGATGAACGGCGCGTGAACGCTTGCGGTCAGTGCAGTTCCTCGTCCGACTCACGGACGAACTCGTCGACCGTGCCCGAGATCAGCTCCCACGCGGCGCGGAAGGCCACGTCGGCGTCGCCGGCCACGAGCGCCTCCGCGAGGGCGAGGTGCGCGGCGGCGGCGGCGGGCGTCCAGTCGGTGATCGTCGCGCGGGCCTCCTCGACGCGGGTCCGCAGCAGGGCCTCGACCTGGGTGGCGAAGTGCCCGATCACCTGGTTGCCCGAGCCGCGCAGCAGCGCGGTGTGGAAGGCGACGTCGGCCTCGAGGTAGCGGGGCCCGTCGCCCGCGGCGTCGGCCTCGACCATCGTGCGGGCGGCCTCCAGCACGACGGCGGCCTGCAGCGGGTCGGGCGTGAGCGCGCCGAGGCGGGCGGCCATCGGCTCGAGCCCGAGCCGCAGCTCGAGCAGCTCGCGCATCTGCGTGAAGTACTCGGGGCCGCGGCCGCGCCAGAGGATCACCTGCGGGCTCATCAGGTCCCAGGAGGCGCGGGGCAGCACCTGGGTCCCGGTGCGCTGCCGGGGCTCCACCATCCCGAGCGACTGCAGCACCCGGAGCACCTCGCGCAGCACCGACCGCGACACCGAGAACCGCTCGCTCATCGCCTCGACGTTGAGGATCGTTCCGGGGGCGAGACGCCCGTCGACGATGTCCTGGCCGAGTGCGTCGACGACGCGGGCGTGGAGCCCGCGGTCGCGGGAGGCGGAGGGGAGTCCGGTCGTCATCGTGGTCTTCCTGAGCCCTCGCGGGCGTCTTGCCGGGGGAGTCGCCGTGTGGCACACTCCTGGGATCTGATTAATCTGATTATTCAGATCCGCGCGTCCTCCCAGGATGGCAGACCGGCAGGCCCGGCCTCCACGACGGGCCGATCGACGCCGCCCCCGGGCGGTGCGCGCGGCCCCCAGACGACGAGGTCGCGGAGAAGCGCCCTCGGAAGGACGCGACACCATGACCTCTCTTTCCCCGGCCCCCGCCTCCGGCTCCTCGCTCCACGACGCCTCCCGTGACGTCCCGGCCGGAGGCGAGGCGCAGGTCCCCGAGACCGCCCGTCGTTGGTCGGGTGCCCCCGTGCTCGTCGTGATGGGCGTCTCGGGCTCCGGCAAGTCGACCGTGGCGGCGCTGGTCGCCGAGCGCCTGGGCTGGGACCACGCCGAGGGCGACGACCTGCACCCCGACGAGAACGTCGCGAAGATGGCGGCCGGCGTGCCGCTCGACGACGACGACCGGGCGCCGTGGCTCGACACGGTCTCGTCGTGGATCATCGAGCACGCGATGCAGGGCGTGCCCGGCGTCATCACCTGCTCGGCGCTCAAGCGCAGCTACCGCGACGTGCTGCGCGAGCTCGACGTCGTCTTCGTCTACCTCCGGGGCAGCAACGACCTCATCGGCGGCCGGATGGCCGCGCGCCCCGGCCACTTCATGCCGGCCTCGCTGCTCGACTCGCAGCTCGCGACCCTCGAGCCCCCGCAGGCCGACGAGCGCCACATCGTCGTCGACGCGACGCAGACGCCCGAGCAGGAGGCCGACGACGTCATCCGGCTGTTGGGGCTCTCGCCCACCCGCTGACCGGCACCGCGCCTCCTCTCGTTCACCTGCCGGACGCCGTCCGATCACCGGCGCTCCGTAGCGTCGGGGGCACGACGCGGGCACCGGAGCCGCGGTGCGCGACGGGGGCGACACGGCATGACGAACAGGGCGACGACCCGCGCGGGGGCGCGGGGCGCGAGCGGCACCGCGACGGGGCCCGTGACGCTGCCCCCGGGGCGCGACCTGGTGCTGCCGGAGGCGGCGGTCGCGATGACCTGGCAGGGCCCGGGCCGTCCGCTGCAGGCCGTCGCCGTGCCCGGGGTGCGGCTGCAGCGCGGCGACGCGCTCGTGCGGGTCGACCTCGCCACGATCTGCGACTCGGACGTGCACACCGTCACCGGGCGGCGGCCGGGAGCGACCCCGTGCGTGCTCGGCCACGAGCAGGTGGGGCGCGTCGTCGACGCCGACCCGCACGCCCGGTCGGTCGACGGGCGCCGGCTGCTGCCGGGCATGCGCGTCGTCTGGTCGGTGGTCGTGGCGTGCGGCCGGTGCGTGGAGTGCCACCGCGGGCTGCCGCAGGCCTGCGCGAGCCTCGAACGGCACGGGCACGCGGCCGTCCGTCGCTCGTGGGAGCTCGGCGGCGGGTTCGCCAGCCACGTCCACGTGCGTCGGGGGGCGGCGGTCGTCGTCGTCGACGACGACGCGGTCCCCGACGAGGTGCTCGCCCCCGCGTCGTGCGCGGTCGCGACCGCCGCCGAGGCCGTGCACCGCGCCTCCTCGCTGCTGGCCCTGGCGGCCGGCGGGCCGGCGGCGGAGGCGCTCCGCGGCCAGGTGGTCGTCGTCTCGGGGGCCGGGGCGCGCGGGCTCGCGGCGACCGCGATGGCGACGCAGGCGGGGGCCCGGGTCGTGGTCGTCGAGGCCTCCGAGTGCCGACGGCTGCTCGCCTGCCGCTTCGGAGCGGCCGCGGTCGCGGACCCGGGGGAGTCGCGGGGCCCGCTGAGCCTCGCCCGGGCGCTCGGGCAGGTGGACCGCTCGGGCCGCCACCGCACCGTCGCCCTCGAGACCTCGGGCAGCTCCGCCGCCGTGGCGCTGCTCGTCGACACGGTCGGCGTGGGCGGGGTGGTCGTGCTCGCCGGGCCGGTCGCGCCGGGAGCGGCCGTGCCGGTGCTGCCGGAGAGGGTGGAGCGGGGGCTGCTCACCCTCACCGGGGTGCACGACTACGCGCCCGCGAGCCTCGTCGCCGCGGTCGCGTTCGTCTCCGAGCAGCGGCACCGCTACCCGTTCGCCGAGCTCGTCGAGCACGTCGTGCCGCTCGAGCAGCTCGACGACGCGCTGCGGCTCGCGAGCGCGCCGGGGGCGCCGGTGCGGGTCGGGGTGCGGCCGGGGGGAGCCGGCGCGCGGTGACCGCGTGCCGGGTCAGGCGGCGTCGCCGCGCAGCGACCCGACCATGGCGCGCAGCGCGCGACGGGCGGCGTCCTCCTCGGCGACGGTGAGGTCGTCGAGCATCCGACGCTCCACCGCCCGCACGGCGGCCGTGGCCCGGGCGAGGTCGCGACGGCCCTCCTCGGTCAGCAGGGCCGGCAGCGCTCGGCCGACCCGCGCCTCCGGCGGCCGCTCGACCGACCCGGCCGCCTCCAGCGACTGCAGCAGCACGTTCATCGACTGCCGGGTGACGAACGCCCCGCGCGCCAGGTCGGAGTTCGACAGGCCCGGTCGCTGCGCCAGCAGCTCGAGGCACGAGTAGTGCGTGATCGTCATGCCGAGGGGGCGGAGGGCGTCGTCCATGGCGGTGCGGAGGGCGCTGGCCGCCTCCTTCAGGAGGTAGCCGAGGGAGGTCTCGAGGTCGATCCCGTCTCGGTCTGGACTCATGTCAGCATTCTGACATAGGCTGTCTCATGTCAGGATCCTGACATTCAGCCACCACCTCCGAGGAGACCCCCCGTGCCCGTCACCGGCCCCGACTTCATCTCACTGCAGACCCGCGACCTCGACGTCTCCCAGGCCTTCTACGAGCAGTACCTCGGCCTCGTGCGCTCGCCGGCCGGCCCGCCCCACGCCGTGGTCTTCACGACCACGCCGATCGCCTTCGCGCTGCGCGACCTCGTGCCCGGCACCGATCTCGACGCCGTCGAGCAGCCGGGGCTCGGCGCCGCGCTGTGGCTGCACGCCACCGACGTGCAGCAGATCCACGACGCCCTGGTCGCCGACGGCCACCGCATCGTCTCGGCGCCCGTCGACGGGCCGTTCGGCCGGACGTTCACCCTCGCCGACCCCGACGGGTACCACGTGACCCTGCACGACCGGGCCTGACGACCAGCGGGCGCGGGCGCGGGCGCGGGCCCGGGCCCGGGCACGGGCGCGGCTGCCGGGCCGGCCGGACAGGTCTGTCGCCCGGGCCCCCGCCGTGGCAGCATGGGCCCGTGCCCGTCGTCGAGTCCCGCCGTGTCGTCCCCGTCGACGTCGAGACCGCCTTCGCGGTCTCGCAGACCACGGGGGAGGCGCGGCTCCGGTGGGATCCCTTCATCCGTCGGCAGTACTTCGTCGACGGCGTGACCCGCCCCGGCAAGGGCGTGCGGACCATGACGATCCACCGCCTCGGCTTCCGGATGGAGAGCGAGTACGTCTCGTACCAGCCCCCGACCACCGTCGGCATGAAGATGACGAAGGGGTCGTGGTTCTTCGAGAAGCTCGGCGGCGGCTGGCGCTTCACGCCGGCGGAGGGCCAGCCGGGCAGCACGCTCGCGGTGTGGCGCTACAACTTCACCTGCCGGCCGCGGTGGCTCGCCCCGGTCGCCGAGCGCATCGGCGCACTCGTGCTGCAGCGCGACATCGACCGCCGCATCGACGGGTACGCCCGCGGCTGCTCCGACCCGTTCGTGCTCGAGCGTGCCGCCGCCGGCCACGGCCCCGCCGCCTGACCCTCACCTACCCCTCCGGCTCGAGTGGTCGCGAACTGTCGCTCCGACCCCGGTCGAGGCGCAGTTCGTGACCACTCGACCGCGACCCGGGCGACGCTGGGCTACGCCGACGAGACGCGAGCCGCCCGGTAGAGGACGTGGGGCCGGAGGCGGTGGCCGGGCGGCAGGGCCGGGTGCGCGAAGTCGTCGGCCGGGTCGCGCCGCAGGCCGATCCGCTCCATCAGCGCCCGCGATCGCAGGTTGAGCGCCGCCGTGAAGCTCACGACGCCGGGCAGGTCGGCGCCGGCCGGGTCGAGCGCGTGCCGCAGCACCTCGCGCGCGGCCTCGGTCGCGAGCCCCCGGCCCCACGAGTCGCGACGGAGGCGCCAGCCGATCTCGACCGGGTCGACGAGCGCCCGGCCGCCGGCGACGACCTCGAACGACGGCCGCGACAGGCCGACGAAGCCGACGAACTCGCCGTCGGCCCGCTGCTCTGCCGCCCAGAGGCCGAAACCGTCGCGCTCGAAGCCGGCCTCGATGCGGTCGACCATCGCGTCGGACTCGGCGGGGGTGCGCGTCGAGGGGAAGAACTCCATCACGACGGGGTCGGCGTTCATCGCCGCGAACGCAGCGCGGTCGGCGTCGCACCAGCGGCGCAGCAGGAGGCGGTCGGTGGTGAGCACCCGACGACGCTAGCGCGCCGCCGCGAGTGGTCACGAGGAGGCGCGGCGCGAGCCCCGGAGACCGACGAACGACACGGCGGCGCTCCCCCCGAGCAGCACCGCGACCACGACGACGACGCGGTGGAACCCGTCGACCGTCAGCGCGCCTCCCGCGATCACGCCGAGGAAGGCGACGGCGACGAGCCCGGCGACGCGCGAGATCGCGTTGTTGACCGCCGAGGCGATGCCCGACCGGGCCGGCGAGACCTGCGACAGCACCGCCGAGGTCAGCGGCGCCACCGTCACCGCGAGGCCGAACCCGAAGAGCACGACGCCGGGCACGACCTGCCACCAGACGTCGATCGGGTCGCGGACGAGCAGCATCCAGAGGAACCCGCTCGCCGTGATCAGCGGCCCGACCGTCATGAAGAGGCGGGGCCCGTGCGTCGCGGCGAGCGTGCCGAACAGGGTGGAGAAGAGCAGCGACACGATCGTCGTCGGCAGCGTGACGAGCCCGGCGACCGTGGCCGACAGGCCGGCGAGCTCCTGCACGACGAGCGGGATGGTCAGCGTGCCGAGGTTGAGGGCCGCGTAGAGCCCGACCGTGGCGAGGTTGCCGACGGTGAACTCGCGGGTGCGGAAGAGGTCGAGCGGCATCATCGGGTGCGGCGTGCGCCGCTCCCAGGCGACGAAGGCCACGAGGGCCACGAGGCCGACGACGAGCGGCACGAGCACGAACCAGGTGCCGAAGCCGATGCGCTGCCCCTCGATCAGCGCGAACACCGGCCCGGCGAGGCCGACCGCCGCGAGCACGGCGCCCACCACGTCGACGCGGGCGGGGGCGTCGGGGGTGCCGCGGTGGGCGTCGCCGGGGAGGCGCGTCATCAGCACCAGCGTCACCGCCACCGGCAGCACCACCACCCCGAAGACCCAGCGCCAGCCGATCGTGTCGACGAGAGCGCCGCCGGTCAGCGGGCCGACGAGGAAGGCGACGCCGGTCCACGCCGTCCAGCGGCCAATGGCGCGGCCCTGCTCGGGGCCGCTGTAGGTCGAGGTGATGAGGGCCAGGCTGCTCGGCACGAGGAGGGCCGCGGCCACGCCCTGCAGGGCCCTGGCGGTGATGAGCAGGCCGGGGTCGGGGGCGAGGGCCGCGAGCACGCTCGTGGCGGCGAAGGCGACGAGCCCGGCGCGCAGCACCCGGACGCGCCCGAAGGTGTCGCTGAGCGAGCCGGCCACGAGCATCAGCGAGCCGAGCGTCAGCAGGTACGCGTCGACGACCCACTGCTGCAGCGTGAGGTCGCCGCCGAGCTCGCCGGCGATGGCCGGCAGGGCGACCGTCACGATCGATCCGTCGAGGAAGGCCACGAACGACGCGAGCACCGCGACCACGAGGACGATGCGCTGGCCGCGGGCGTCTGTCATGCCCCGAGTCTCCTCCGTCGGGGTCTGAGCCGCAGGGTCGAACCCGCGATCGGACATCGAACCCGGGCACGCCGGGGTGCGATGTCCGATGCCGGGTTCGACCGCGTCAGCTCTCGCGCACCACGTCGCCCGGCGACTTGTCGGGTCGCCAGCCGCGCCACGACGGCTGCCGGAGCCGTCCGGTCGCGGTCCACTCGGCGAACGACACCTCGCCGACGCGCGACGGCGTGATCCAGTGCGCGTCGCGGGCGTCGGCGGCCGGCACGCCGACGAGCGGGCTGGTCTTCCTCTCGACGCGGCGGAACTCCGTGAGCAGCTCGTCGAGGTCGCGGTCGCGGAACCCGGTGCCGACGCGCCCGACGTACGTCAGCCCGTCGTCGCCCGGCACGCCCATCAGCAGCGAGCCCACCCCGGAGGCGCGGCGACCGTTGCCGGGCCGCCACCCGGCGATCACCACCTCCTGGGTCGCGTGGTGCTTCATCTTGATCCAGGCCCGCGAGCGCCGGCCGGGGCTGTAGGCCGCGTCGCGGCGCTTCGCCACGACCCCCTCCAGCCGGAGGCGCTGCGACGTGCGCATCGCCGCCTCCAGGTCGCCGTCGAAGACGACCGGCACGTCGATCGCGCCCTCCGGCCGGACCACGCGCTCCAGCACCTCGCGACGCTCGTCGTACGTCCGCCGCACGAGCGACCGGCCCTCGGCGTGCAGCACGTCGAAGAGCAGGTACCGCACGGGCGCTCCCTTCGCCGCGGCCTCCACCTCGCGGGGCTTCGTCAGGCCCATCCGCGTCTGCAGCAGGCCGAAGTCGGGGCGACCGGTCTCGTCGACGGCCACGACCTCGCCGTCGAGCACCGCGCCTCCCTCGCTGTCGACGAGGCCGGCGAGCGCCTGCAGCTCGGGGTAGGAGGGGGTGAGGTCGTGGCCGTTGCGGCTGGTCAGGGTGACGCGGTCGCCCTGGACGACGGCGACCGCGCGGATGCCGTCCCACTTCATCTCGTAGGCCCAGTCGTCGTCGACGTCGGCCGCGGTGCCGGCGACGGCGAGCATGGGGGAGACGGGCTCGAGGTCGCCCGCGTCGCGGCCGCTCGACGACGGCGACGACCCCGGGGAGTCGCGGGTCGAGCGGGCAGCGCCGCCGCCGGTCCCCGAGCCGATCACCGTCCGGCCCTTCTTCTTCCTGCCCGCGGGGGCCCCCGTCGAACCGTGCCCGCCGTGCGCGCCGTGACCGCCGTGCCCGTCGGCACCCGCGCCTCCCGCGTCGTCGGCCATGCGGTGGATCAGCCAGTTCTTCTCGGCCGACCCTCCGCCGTGTCCGGTGTGGATGAGGGCGACCCGCCGGCTTCCCCGCTGCTCGCCGTGCAGCACCGCGATGACCTCCTTGCCCTCCCGCCACTTCTCGAGCTCGTACGTGCCGGAGTCCCAGATGGTGACCTCGCCCGCGCCGTACTCGCCCTTCGCGATCGTGCCCTCGAAGGTGCCGTACTCGAGCGGGTGGTCCTCGGTCTGCACGGCGAGGTGGTTCTGGCCCGGGTCGTCGGGCTCGCCCTTCGGCAGCGCCCAGCTGACGAGCACGCCGTCGTGCTCGAGGCGGAAGTCCCAGTGCAGGCGGCTCGCGTGGTGCTCCTGGATGACGAAGCTGCGGCCGTCGCTCGTCGGCGGCGCCTCGGCGGGCACGGGCTCGCGCGTCTTGGCGGGGTCGCGCATCGAGCGGTACGTCGCGAGCCGGTCGTGGCGCTGGCGGGTCTCGCCGTCGCCCGCCGGATCGTGCTCGGGCGACTCCGTGTTGCGCATGTCGTCGCCGAGCTCACCCGGCGGCACCGGCGTCCCGCTCGACACGTCGGCCAGCGGGTCGCCCCGTCGCCGCAGGCGCGCCAGCACCTCGGGGTACTCCAGCTGCCTCAGCTGCCTCGACGCCAGCTCGCGCCAGGTGCGCGGCGTCGCGACCGTCGGCCGCTCGCGCCCGCGCAGCGAGTACGGCGCGACGGTGGTCTTGTTCCCGTTGTTCTGCGACCAGTCGAGCAGCACCTTGCCGCGGCGGTCGGCCTTGCCCATCGTGCTGATCACGAGGTCGGGGTGGTCGGCCTCGACGGCCAGGGCGAGCTCGTGGGCGACGTCGCTGACCTGGGCGCTCGTCTGCCCGCCGTCGAGCCGCGCGTAGAGGTGGACGCCCTTGCTGCCGCTCGTGACCGGCACGAGCTCGAGGCCCATGCCCTCGAGGAGGGGGCGCAGCAACTGCGCCACCTCGACGCACTCGGCCAGGCCGACGCCCTCGCCGGGGTCGAGGTCGAGCACGAGCCGGTCGGGGTTCCGCGGTGCGCCGCGCGGGCCGAACCGCCACTGCGGCACGTGCACCTCGAGCGCGGCGACCTGGCCGAGCCAGGTCAGCGTCGCGAGGTCGTTGACGAGCGGGTACGTGTTGGCGTGGTCGCTGTGCTGGATCTCGTGGCGCGCCACCCACTCCGGCGCCGAGTCGGGCAGGTTCTTCTCGAAGAACACCGGGCCGTCGACGCCGTTGACCCAGCGCTTCCGGGTCGCCGGGCGGCCCTCGACGTGCGGCAGCATCCACTCGGCGACGGCGGCGTAGTAGCCGAGCACGTCGCCCTTGGTCGTGCCCGTGGCGGGGTACAGCACCTTGTCGAGGTTGGTGAGCTGCAGCGTGTGGCCGCCGACCTGCACGCGCTCGCCGCGTCCCTTCGGGCCCATGGCGCGCCTCCTCGTGTCGTCCGTGGCTGGTGGTCTCGTTCTACCCGCTCCCGGCGGCGCCGGGCACGGAGCGGCCCGCCGTCCGACGGGCGGACGGCGGGCCGACAGGAGGCGCGGTGCCGGTCAGACGGCCGGGGTGCCGCCCGCGATCGTGATGGTGGCGCCGCTCGTGTAGCTCGACTCGGGGCTGACGAGGTGCACGTACGCCGCACCGAGCTCGGCGGGCTGGCCGGGGCGGCCGTAGGGGGCCTGCATGCCGAACTCGGAGACGGTCTCGCCGTCCTGCGAGGCGGGCTGCAGCGGGGTCCAGATCGGGCCGGGCGAGACCTGGTTGACGCGGATGCCCTTCGGGGCGAGCTGCTGGGCGAGGCCCGCCGTGAACACGCCGATGGCGCCCTTCGTCAGGGCGTAGTCGAGCTTGTCGGGGGAGGGCTGCGTGCCCTGGATCGACCCGGTCGTGACGATCGCCGAGCCGGGCTCGAGGTGCGGCAGCGCCGCCTGCGTCAGCCAGAAGAGCGAGTAGACGTTGGTCTTGATCGTCTGGTCGATGCCCTCGGTGGTCATCTCGAGGATGTCCTCGTGGCTCTCCTGGTGGCCGGCCACCATGACGAGCGTGTCGAGGCCGCCGAGCTCCTCGACGGCCTTCGACACGAGGTCGTGGCAGTACTGCTCGTCGCTGATGTCGCCGGGGAAGAGCACGGCCCTCCGGCCCTCGCCCTCGAGCAGGTCGCGCACCTCCTCGGCGTCGGCCTGCTCGTCGGGCAGGTAGCTGAGCACGAGGTCGGCGCCCTCGCGGCTGAGCGCGATCGCGGCCGCGCGGCCGATGCCCGAGTCGGCGCCGGTGACGACGCCGCGGTAGCCGGTGAGGCGCTCCTTGCCGACGTAGCTGGTCTCGCCGTGGTCGGGCTTCGGGTCCATCTGCCGCGCCTCGCCCGGCAGCGACTGCTCCTGCTCGGGGAAGGGCGGGACGGGGTAGAGGTCGACGGGGTTCTTCTTGTCGTACTGGCTCATGCGGTCCACCGTGCTCCCGCGCGCCTCCCCGTGCTCGGCCGTTGTACCCCGAACCCGGTCGTTCGGGGTGCGTTCGGAGGCATGATGACCCCATGCGATCGATCTGGAAGGGCGCGATCACGTTCGGGCTCGTCAACGTGCCCGTGAAGCTCTACAGCGCCACGGAGGACCACGACGTCTCGCTGCACCAGGTGCACGACGCCGACGGCGGGCGGATCCGCTACCAGAGACGCTGCGAGATCTGCGGCAGGGTCGTCGACTACGAGCACATCGACAAGGCGTTCGACGACGGCGACCGCACGGTGGTGCTGACGGAGGACGACCTGAAGTCGCTGCCCGAGGAGCGCTCGCGCGAGATCGACGTGCTCGAGTTCGTGCCGAGCGACCAGCTCGACCCGATCATGTTCGACCGCAGCTACTTCCTCGAGCCGGACTCGTCGTCGCCCAAGGCCTACGTGCTGCTGCGGCGCACGCTGGAGGAGACCGAGCGCACCGCGATCGTGCACTTCTCGCTGCGCCAGAAGACCCGCCTCGCCGCCCTGCGGGTGCGCGGCGACGTGCTGATGCTGCAGACGCTGCTCTGGGACGACGAGGTGCGCGAGGCGCGCTTCCCGGTGCTCGACCAGACGGTGCGGATCAGCTCGAAGGAGCTCGACATGTCGGGCTCGCTCGTCGAGTCGCTCGGCGACGACTTCGACCCGTCGCAGTTCGAGGACGACTACCAGGAGGAGCTGCGCAAGCTCATCGACGCCAAGCTCGAGGAGGGCGAGTCGCTCGACACCGACGCGACCTTCGGCCGCAGCGACGACGACGACGACGAGGGCGACGGCGGGTCGGACGGCGAGGTCATCGACCTGATGGAGGCGCTGCGCCAGTCGGTCGAGCGCAGCCGGTCGGCAGGGTCGTCACGCGCCCCCGCGAAGAAGCGCACCGGAGGCGCGGGGTCAGCGAGCGGGAAGGCCCCGGCCGAGAAGGCGGCGGCGAAGAAGGCGCCCGCGAAGAAGGCTTCCGCGAAGAAGGAGCCGGCGAAGAAGGCTTCCGCGAAGAAGGAGCAGGCGAAGAAGGAGCCCGCGAAGAAGACCGCGGCGACGAAGAAGGCGAGCTGACCCGCCGAGGCCGTCGCCCCGACCTCAGTGGTCGCGCAGCATCTCGATCAGCTCGTCCTTCCTCCGGTCGCTGTACCCGCTGAGGCCCAGCTCCTTCGCGCGGCCGCGGAGGTCGTCGACGGTCCAGTCGTCGTACGACCCCGACCGCCCGCCCTTCGCCGCGACCTCCTCCTCGCTGTTGCCCTTCTGAGCAGCGGCGTTGGAGATGCGCGCCGACTTCTCCTTCGAGTTCCCCTCCTCGCGCAGGGCCTCGTACATGTCCGGGTTCTTCAGCTGCGGGGGTGTCTCGTCCTTCGGCATGCCCGTGACCGTACGCCGCGTCGGCCGCGCTGTCCCGCCGCCCCGGCGTCGCCCACCCCGTGGGGCGCATGATGGGCCCGTGCCCACCCCCACCAGAGCCGCCGGCCTCGACGCGCTGGAGGACTTCGTCCCCCGCGCCGGCGCCGCCTACGCCCGAGACCGCGACCACGACGACGGGCCCTCCCGCAGCAACGTCTCGGGGCTGTCGCCGTACCTGCGCCACCGCCTCGTGACCGAGCAGGAGGTCGTCGAGGCCGTGCTCGCCCACACGAGCCTCGGGGCCGCCGAGAAGTTCGTCCAGGAGGTCTTCTGGCGCACGTACTGGAAGGGGTGGCTGGAGCAGAACCCCGAGGTCTGGCGGCGGTACCGTCACGACGTCGCCGAGCTCACGGCGGGCGACCTCCCCCCGGGCTGCCACGACGCCGTCGAGGGGCGGTCGGGCATCGACGCGATGGACGCCTGGGTCCGTGAGCTGGTCGACACCGGCTACCTGCACAACCACACGCGCATGTGGTTCGCGAGCATCTGGGTGTTCACGCTCGGCCTGCCGTGGCAGTTCGGCGCCGACTTCTTCCACCGGCACCTGCTCGACGGCGACGCCGCCTCGAACACGCTCTCGTGGCGCTGGGTCGCCGGGCTGCAGACACGGGGCAAGACCTACCTCGCGACGGTTTCGAACATCTCGCGGTTCACCGACGGCCGTTTCTCGCCGACCGGCCTGGCCACCTCGGCCCGCGCCCTCGACGAGGAGCCCCTGCCCGCGCGGACCCCCGTCGACCCCGACGACGTCGTGGGGCAGGTCGGCGACCGGGTCGGACTGCTGCTGCACGAGGAGGACCTCGAGGCCGGCCGCCTGCTCGCCGAGCGGCCCGGCCTCGTCGGCACGGTGCTGGCCACGGCCGTGTGCGCCGACGCCGGTGCGCGGTCCCCCTCAGGGGTCTCGCCCGTCGTCGCCGCCTTCACGGCCGGGGCCGTGGCCGACGCCGCGGCGCGCACGCCGGACGCGGGCGGGCGCCCGGCCCGGACCCTCGCCGACGCGGCGCCCGCGACGGTGCTGAGCTGGGCGACGGCCGAGGGCCTCGACACGGTCGTCGTGCCGTTCGCCCCGGTGGGGCCCGTCGCCGAGCGGCTGGAGGCGCTGCGCCCCGTGCTCGCCGCCGAGGGCATCGCCCTCGTGACGGTCCGCCGCCGGTGGGACGGCACCGCCTGGCCCCACGCCTCCCGCGGCTTCTTCCCGTTCCGCGAGCGGATCCCGGCACTGGTGCGTCAGCTCTGAGCGGGGCCTCGGTCAGGGGCGCCCGCGGCCCGGGCGCCTCGGGCCGCTAGCGGCCGAACTCCCACTCGACGACCTCGGGCAGGTCCTCGCCGTGCTCGTAGGCGTACGCCCGCGCCTCCTCGCGCTTGGCCTCGAACTCGGCGACGAGCTCGGGGTGCTCGTCGGCGAGGCCCGGCACGCGGTGCAGCACGTCGAGCACGAGCCGGAACCTGTCGATGTCGTTGAGCATCGCCATGTCGAACGGCGTCGTCGTCGTGCCCTTCTCCTGGAACCCCCGCACGTGCATCGAGTCGTGGTTCGTGCGCCGGTAGGTCAGCTGGTGCACGAGCGACGGGTAGCCGTGGAAGTCGAAGACGACCGGCGCCGAGGTCGTGAACAGCGCGTCGAAGTCGTCGCTCGTGAGCCCGTGAGAGTGCTCCCGCACGTCCTGCAGGCGCATGAGGTCGACGACGTTCACGACCCGCGTGACGAGCTGGGGGAGTCGCTTCTTGAGGATGTCGGCGGCGGCGACGGTCTCCAGCGTGGGGACGTCGCCGGCGCACGCGAGCACGACGTCGGGGTCGACCCCCTCGACCGGCGTGCCCTCGGTGCCCGCCCACTCCCAGATGCCGGCCCCGGCGGCGACGTGTGCCTCCGCCTCCTCCAGGGAGAGCCACGCGGGCGCCTCCTGCTTGCCCGCGACGATGACGTTCACGACGTCGGTGGTGCGGAGGGCGTGGTCGGCGACGGCCAGCAGCGTGTTCGCGTCGGGCGCGAGGTAGATCCGCACGAGGTGCGCCTGCTTGTTGACGACCACGTCGAGGAAGCCGGGGTCCTGGTGCGAGAAGCCGTTGTGGTCCTGCCGCCAGACGTGCGACGACAGCAGGTAGGTGAAGCCCGAGATCGGGGCGCGCCACTCGATCTCGGCGGCGCTCTCGAGCCACTTGGCGTGCTGGTTGAACATCGAGTCGACGATGTGCACGAAGGCCTCGTAGGTGTTGAGCAGGCCGTGGCGCCCCGTGAGCAGGTAGCCCTCCATCAGGCCGTGCAGGAGGTGCTCGCTGAGCACCTCCATCACGCGGCCGCTCCGCGCGACGTGCTCGTCGTCCGCCTCGATGTCGGCGGCCCAGACCCGGTCGGTGACGTCGAACACCGGGTCGAGGCGGTTCGACACCGTCTCGTCGGGCCCGAAGAGCCGGAAGGTCTCGGGGTTGTCACGGACGACGTCGGCCAGCCAGCGGCCGAGCACGCGGGTCGCCTCGGCGGTGGTGCGGCGGTCGTCGCTCGTCTCCACGGCGTGCGCGCGGTAGTCGGTGAGCGACAGGTCACGGCGCACGAGGCCGCCGTTCGAGACCGGGATCGCGCTCATCCGCTTCTCGCCCCGGGGTCGCAGCGCGTCGAGGAACGCGGCCGGCGCCCCCGACTCGTCGAAGAGCCCCTCCGCGCCGTACGAGCGCATCCAGGCGTCGAGCTGCGCCCGGTGCTCGTCGTCCTCGCGGACCCCGCTCAGCGGCACCTGGTGGGCACGCCAGGTGCCCTCGACCTTCTTCCCGTCGACCTCCCTCGGGCCCGTCCAGCCCTTGGGGCTGCGCAGGACGATCATGGGCCAGCGCGGGCGCTCGACGCCGTCGCCGGAGCGCGCCTCCCGCTGGATCTCGTCGATGCGCCGGAAGGACTCGTCGAGCGCCGCCGCCATCTGGCGGTGCACCACCATCGGGTCCTCGCCGTCGAAGCCGCCCGAGACGACGATCGGCTGGTAGCCGTAGCCGCGGAACAGCTCGAGCAGCTCGCCCTCGGGGATGCGCGCGAGGATCGTCGGGTTGGCGATCTTGTAGCCGTTGAGGTTGAGGATCGGCAGCACGGCGCCGTCGTGGACGGCGTCGAGCAGCTTGTTCGCGTGCCAGCTGGTCGCGAGCGGGCCCGTCTCGGCCTCGCCGTCGCCGATCACGCACACCGCGACGAGATCGGGGTCGTCGAGCACGGCGCCGTAGGCGTGGCTCAGCGAGTAGCCGAGCTCGCCGCCCTCGTTGATCGAGCCGGGCGTCTCGGGCGCGGCGTGGGAGGGGATGCCGCCGGGGGAGCTGAACTGCCGGAAGAGCCGCTGCATGCCGGTCGCGTCGAGGCTCACGTCCGGGAAGAGCTCGCTGTAGGTGCCCTCGAGCCAGGTGTTCGCGACCATCGCGGGCCCGCCGTGGCCGGGGCCGCAGACGTAGAGCAGGTCGCGGTCGTCGCGGCGGATGACCCGGTTGAGGTGCGCGTACACGAGGCTCAGCGCGGGGGAGGTGCCCCAGTGCCCGAGCAGGCGCGGCTTGATGTCGTCGCGCGCGATCGGGCGCGTCAGCAGCGCGTTCTCCCGGAGGTAGATCTGACCCACCGTCAGGTAGTTGGCCGCCCGCCACCACGCGTCGACGAGCTCGAGCTCGTCGGGCGTGGCGGGGCTCGCGGGGGCGGCGGGGGACGCGCTGTGGTCGCTCATCGGTTCTCCTCCTGGCGGTGGGTCGGTGCTGCTGGTGGCGGTGCTGCCGGTGTCGGTGCCGCTACTGCTCGCGGCTGGCCTCGTCGGCCCGGTCGTCGGAGGCGTCGTCGACGTCCTCGCCGCGCGCACGGCGCATCTCGTCGATGGTGATGGCGGCGTTGACCAGGGCGAGGTGGCTGAGGCCCTGCGGCATGTTGCCGAGGAACTGCCCGTCGTCGGCGCTGATCATCTCGGTGAAGAGCCCGAGGTCGTTCGACTGCTCGACGAGCTGGTCCATGAGCTCGACGGCCTCGTCGACGCGGCCGACGCAGGCGAGGGCGCCCGCGAGCCAGAAGGCGCAGGCCACGAACGTGCCCTCCTCCTCCGCGACGTCGCTGTAGCGGAAGAGCAGCGGGCCGGCGCCGAGCTCGTCGCGCAGGGCGTCGATGGTGCGCGACATGCGCTCGCCGCGGTCGAAGCCGCTGGGCGCGTGCAGCAGCACCGAGGCGTCGATCGCGTCGCTGCCCGGGTACATCAGGTACGCGCCGCGCTCCTCCGACCAGCCGTGCTCGTCGATCCACTCGACGATGAGGTCGCGGTTCGCCTTCCAGTGCTCGAGGTCGTCGGGGTCGGGGTGCATCTGCCCCTGCTCCGCGAGCTCGAGGGCCGCGGTGATGGCCTGCCAGCAGCCCATCTTGCTGCTCACGTAGTGCTGCTCCTCCGGCAGCTCCCACATGCCGCTGTCCTTCTCCTGCCAGCGACGGCACGCGTCGTCGGCGAAGCCGGCCAGCAGGTCGGCGGTCGACTCGTCGAGGATGTTGCCGCCCTCCGCGTACTGGCTCATCACGGCCAGGATGTCGGCGAAGACGCCGAGCTGCAGCTGCTCGCCGGCCGGGTTGCCCTTGTAGACGGGGCCGATGCCGCGCCAGCCCTCGGAGCCGGTCTCGTGGGTGCCGTCGGGCACCGAGCCGTCGAGGCGCAGGAAGATGTGCATCTCGCGACCGTTCGCCTTGAGCGCCTTGAGCATCCACGACACGGCGCCGTGGGTCTCCTCGCGGAGGCCGAACCGCAGCAGCGCGTTGACCGTGTAGGCGAGGTCGCGCACCCACGCGAAGCGGTAGTCCCAGTTCTTGTCGCCGGTGAAGTTCTCGGGCAGGGCCGTCGTCGCCGCGGCGGCGATGGCGCCGGTCGGGCTGAAGGTCAGCAGCTTGAGCGCGAGGGCGCTGCGGTGCACGGCCTTCGCCCACGGGCCGTCCCAGCTGAACTCGGTCGACCAGGCCTCCCAGTTCTCGATCGTGCGGTCGATGCCCTGGTCGACCACCCGCGGGTCAGGCAGGTGCAGGGGCTCGTCGTCGACGCCGCAGAGGCAGAGCAGCGAGCGCGAGCCGGGCGAGGTGGTGAACGACCCGCGGAACTCGAGCGGGCCGTCGGCCTCGTCGCCGTGGCCGGGCTCGGTCGGGTCGGTGCGGCCGTGCTCGAAGCCGACCAGGGCGAGGTTGATGTCGGCGGCGCGCAGCACCGGCCCGTGCGGGGTGTCGACGCGGCGGATCGGGTGCGTGCCGAACGAGTTGCCCGGCACGACGGCCCAGCGCATCTCGACACGGCCCCGCAGGCCGTCGACGCGACGGGCCAGCTCGCTCCAGGGCAGGCGGCCGGCCACGCCCGTGATCAGGGCGTCGGTCACCTCGACGATGCCGGTGGAGGTGCGGAAGCGCGTGCGCAGCACGTTGGTGCCGGGCACGTAGGCCCGCTGCACGGTGAAGTCGTCGTCGACCGGGCGCAGCTCGACGCGGCCGCCGGTGCGGGAGTCGACGATGCCGCTGAAGACGGGGTCGGTGAAGAGGGACGGCATCGGCAGCCAGTCGATCTGCCCGTCGCGGGCGACGAGGGCGACGGTGCGGCCGTCGCCGATCGCGCCGTAGGAGCGCAGGGCGACGTAGCCGTCCTCCCGGGGGTCGGGCGCCTGCCAGGCGTCGGGCTCGTCGCGGAAGGAGTCGGTCGTCTCGTGGACGCTCTCGAGGGTGTCGGTCACCCCTCCTACGGTGCTCTCCCGCGCCTCCGCGCGCTCGGCGCTCGCAGGAGGCTGTGTGCTGGGGGCCCGCGCGTACCCCTGGGGAGGAGCGGGTGACCAGGTCGGGCGCGTACACGGGAGGGATGACCGACAGCGCCACGCCTCGCCCCCGACTCTTCCTCGACGCCCGGGCGACGCTCGGCGAGAGCCCCGTGTGGGACGTCGACGCGCAGGAGCTCGTCTGGACCGACATCACCCCCGGGCTGCTGCACCGCACCTCCGCCGACGGCCTCCGAGACCGCTCCCTGCCGGTCGACCCGCCCCTCCCGAGCTTCCAGCGGCGACGCGGCGGCGGGCTCGTCGCGGCCCTCGAGGACCAGGTCGTCCTCACCGACGACGACGGCGGCTCCCTCCAGGTGCTCGCGACGATCGACCTCGCCAAGGACGGCATGCGGCTCAACGAGGGCAAGTGCGACCCCTTCGGCGCCTTCGTGGTCGGCGCCATGGACCCGGACGGCGAGCCCGTGGCGGGCCTCTGGCGCGTCGGCCCCGACGGCGTCGTCACGACGCTGCGCGACGACTTCACGACCACGAACGGCTTCGAGTGGAACGACGACGGCTCCGAGATCTTCCTCACCGACACCGACCGCGAGACCATCTACCGCGCCTCGTGGGGCGCCGACGGCGCCCTCGGCGAGCTGCAGCCGTTCTCGACGGGCGGCTCGCACGACGGGCTCGCCCGTGACGAGCGGGGCGAGTTCTGGGGCGCCGTGCACGGCGAGAGCGTCGTCGTCCACCTCGACCGCGACGGGGAGGTGCTCGAGCGCGTCGAGTTCCCCGTGCCGCTGCTCACGGGCATCGGCTTCGGCGGCGCCGACCTGCGGACCCTCTTCGTGCTCTCCGCCCGCGAGGGGCTCGACGAGGCGCAGCTCGCCGAGCACCCCCTGAGCGGCGGGGTGTTCGCCCTCGACCTCGACCGGGCCGGGCGGGCGCCGTTCCTCTTCGGCCCGCGCGGCTGAGGCCGCTCCGGCTCAGATCCGGCCCACGAGCCCGTCACGGTCGACGGCCGTGCCCTCGGCGAGCACGGCCCGGGCGGCGTCGCGGGCGTCCTCGACGTTCCAGAGCAGCACGCCGGCCACTGCGCCCTCCGTGAGGTAGTACACGACGGTCGACCCGTCGCCCTTGTCGTCGACGACGGTCTCGAGCGACGCGTCGAGCGTGCCGACGGCCTCGTACGAGATGTCGAGGACCTTCGAGTAGTAGTACGGCGTGTGGTCGTACTCCTCGGCTGAGCCCGCCATGACGCGGCCGACGAGCGCGCCCTGCTCCTTGGCGTTGTCGACGTGCTCGACGCGGCGGCGGCCCAGGATGCGGTCGGGGTAGGAGGCGACGTCGCCGGCGGCGAAGACGTCCGGGTCGGAGGTGCGCAGCGAGCCGTCGACGACGACGCCGTCCTCGACCTCCAGGCCGGCGGCCTCGGCCAGCTCCGTCGACGGCGTGATGCCGAGGCCCACCGCGACGGCGTCCGCGTCGAGCGTCGAGCCGTCGTCGAGCCTGACCGCGAGCCCGGCCTCGGAGACCGTGCCGCCCTCGACGCGACGCCCCGTCACCAGGGTGACGCCCGCCTCCTCGAAGGCGGCCTGGAAGCGCGCGGCGACGGCGGCGGGGAACACCGAGCCGCCGAGCACGTCGTCCGGCGTGACGAGGGTCACGCGCGTGTCGTTCTGCACGAGCGCCGAGGCGAGCTCGGTGCCGATGTAGCTGCCGCCGACGACGACGACCCGGCGACCGTCGCCGGAGAGCGCCCGCAGGCGGCGGTAGTCGGCGGCCGTGCGGAAGTGGACCACGCGGTCGTCGTCGGGCAGGTCCAGACGCGTCGGCGAGCCGCCCGTGGCCAGGAGGAGTCGCCCCCACGACACCGTCCGCCCGTCGCTGGTCGTCACGGTGCGGCGCTCGCGGTCGACGGCGGTCACCGAGGTGCGGAGGCGGATCTCGGCCCCCGACGCCTCGCGGGTGCCCAGGTCGTTGTCGGCCTCGGTGTAGTCGGGGTCGATCCAGAGCTTCTTCGACAGCGCGGGGCGGGTGTAGGGCTCGTCGACGTCGTCGCTGACGACGAGGACGGTCGCCTCGGGGTCGGCCTCGTGGATCGCCGTCGCGGCGGCGTCGGCGGTCATGCCCCCGCCGACGACGACGTGGTCGAACGCCTCGGTGACGGGCGCGGCTGCGGTGACGTCGCCGTCGGGGGTGGTGGTGTCGGTCAAGGTCGTCTCCTGGTCGTGGCGAGGGCACCGCACCGGAGGTCGCGCAGGGGATCTCCGGGGCGGTGCCCAGTCGGTGTGCGCCCGTGGTGCCACGGGCGGAGGCGGTGCTAGTTGGCGATGGCGCCGACGCGGTCGAGGCCCTCCTCGGCCGCCTCCTCGTCGCGCTGACGGGTGCCGGCGTCGGCGGCGTCGCGCTGGGGGTGGCGGTTCTCGGCGCCGGTCATCCAGGCCAGCTGCTCGAGGCGCTCGAGGATCCCGTGCAGCACGTCGGCCGTCGTCGGGTCCTCGTCGTCGATGTCGTCGTGCACGGTGCGGATGGTGTCGGTCGCGGCGTACATGCGGTCGACGATCAGGTCCACGACGGCGGTCGTCTCGACCGGCCCCTCCGGGAACTGCGGGAGGCTCGTGCCGCCGGAGACCACGTTCGACCGGCCGTCCGGGATGAGGTAGACGGCGCGCATGCGCTCGGCGACCTCGTCGGAGAACTCGCGGGCCGCGTCGACGATCTCGTCGAGCTGCAGGTGCAGGTCGCGGAAGTTCGAGCCGAGGAGGTTCCAGTGGGCCTGCTTGCCCTGGATGTGCAGCTCGATGAGGTCGACGAGGACCTTCTGGAGGTTCTCGCGGAGAGTGTCGGATCCCTGGAACATGGTTCTCCCGTTCGTCGTGGGTCAGTGCGGAGTCGTCGCACCGGTGGGTGCGTCGTGCACGGTAGACCGTCGCCCTCGGGGCGGGTCCAGGCAGCGGGGGACAGACCGGGCGTGCGCGGGGGCGCGTCAGGATACCGGTGGGTACCGTCCGGGTGGTATGTTCCGGGGAGCGACCGTGACGTCGCTCGGCCGCTCCGGAGGGGCGGACGATCTGCTCTGAGGGGGGCTCAGCATGATCAGCGGCACACCGGGGTTCGACTCCGACGAGATCACACGCCTGCGACGCGAGATCGACAGCGCGTGGGGCGCGTTCGACGCCATCGACGAGATGACGTGGGAGCACCGCGTGCTCGTCGTCCGCTACGTCGTCGGCGCCCTGCCCGACGCGGCCAACGCGGCGGCTCGGGCCGGCTGGGGCGAGGCCGCCCTGTCGCTCCTGCACGACGCCCTCGCCTTCCCGCCGCCGTGGGCCGGCATCTGCACCAAGTGGGAGCACGCGCTCCGCGTCTCGATCGAGGCGGTGGAGTGCGTGGCCTGGCCCGAGGGCTGGCCGCTGGTCGGGGCCTCCGGGGCGGCGGGCGACCAGGGCCTGACCTCTCGCGTGGCCTAGGGGGCGGCGCGCCGGGCGGGGGCGACTCCCTGCGCCTACCGTCGACCCCATGAGCTCCACTCCCACCCGCGGCGAGGGGCACCGTCGGGTCGGCCTCTGGCGCTTCGCCCGCACGCTGCTGTTCGACTACCCCTACGTCGTGCGCGTGCACCTCGTGCCCCGGTCCGCCCGACGCGTCCCGGCCGACTGGCGCCGCGGCGACCGCGCCCCCGTGCTGCTCCTGCCGGGCGTCTACGAGACCTGGCGGTTCCTCCGCCCGATCGCCGAGCGCCTCCACGAGCTCGGGCACCCGATCGTCGTCGTGCCGGGCATGGGCCACAACCGGCGGCCCATCGCCGCCACGGCGACCGTCGCCCAGCGCATCGTCGACGCGCACGACCTGCGCGACGTGCTCGTGCTCGCGCACAGCAAGGGCGGCCTGATCGGCAAGACGATGATGGTGTCGACCGACCGCGACGGCCGCCTCGCGCGCATGGTCACGGTCAACAGCCCGTTCTCGGGCACGCGCTGGTCGCTGTACCTGCCGAACCGGACGCTCAAGGCGTTCTCGCCCCGCGACGCCGACCTGCTGCGGCTGGCCGACCAGCTCGAGGCCAACTCGCGCATCACCTCGATGGCGTCCGGCTTCGACGCGCACGTGACGGAGGGCAGCGTCCTGCCCGGGGCGACGAACGTGACCTTCCCCGTCGACGGCCACTTCCGACCGCTCGGCGACCCCGAGTGCATCGACATGGTGGTCGCCGAGGTCGAGCACGGGCCCGACGCCGCGGCCCGCGACGCGGGCTGACCGGGGCACCGGGGCGGGCGCCGTCCGGTCCGCCCCGCGGTCAGGCGAGCGCGTCGACCGTCGCGGCGGGCCACTCGACGTGCGCGAAGTGCCCGCACTCGGGCAGCAGCGTCGTGCGGCACTGCGGCAGCACCGCCCGCAGGCGCACGAGGTCGTCGAGCTCCGCGAACGCGTCCTCGGCGCCCGCCACGGCCGAGGCCGGGCCGCGGTAGGCCGACCAGGCGCCCGTGTCGTACCCCGGGGCGGACCGCGTGGCGACGACGAAGGCGACCGGCCGCACCTCGGCGACGAACGCCTCCCGCACCGACCGCGGCACCCGTCGCGCGTGCCGGAACACCGGCGACGCCAGCGCCGTGAGCAACCCGATGCGGGCCGCGGCCCGGAGGAGCACCGAGGAGGCGCGGGGCAGCACCGTGAACACGCCCCGCAGCAGCACCAGGGCCGGCAGCCGCCGCACCCCGCTCCACGGGCGGGCGGCGGCCTCGAGCGCCGAGAAGGTCGTCGGCGAGACGAGCCCGAGGCGCGTGACGCGGCCCGGGCTCGTCGCCGCGACGTGCAGGGCGACGAGCGCGCCGAGGGAGTGCCCGACGAGCTCGAACCGCTCGGCTCCGACGGCGTCGGCCACCGCGAGGACGACCCGGGCGGCGGCGTCGACGTCGAGGGCGGGCGTCGGCGCGGGCGACCCGCCCCAGCCCGGCAGGTCGACGAGCACGGGGGCCGTGACGGGGCGGCCGGCCTCGGCGGCGGCGCGGAGGTACGGGGTCCAGGTCGTCCACGAGCCCGCCGCGCCGTGCAGCAGGATCGTCACCGGGTCTGCCGGGGAGGCCGGGGCGGCCGGGTCTGCCGGGTCGGCCGGGTCGGCGGGGTCTGCTCGCCGGTGGTGCACGAGCACCTCGCCGTCGGGGGTGGGGACGACCAGCCGGGCGAGCCCGAGCGCCGCGGGGTCGTCGACGAGACCGAAGGGCGCGTACGAGGAGGGCCCACTGCCGGTGTCAGGCACCCATGATCTCCTCGCGCACCCGGCGGATGTCCTCGAGCAGGGAGCCCACGAGCACCCAGTGCACGGGGTCGGGGCGCAGCACCTGCACCGGGGCGGTGAGGGCGGGCGCGTCGTCGGGGCCCCCGGGTGCGGCGGGAGCCGTGCCCGCCACCGGGGCCCCCCGAGCGCCCTCGACGTCGCGGGCGAGCAGCCGCACGTCGTGCGCGGCGCGTCGCAGCTCGACCGAGATCTCCTCGACCACCGGGTCGTCGGCCAGCTCGGGCTCGTAGTTGTCGCGCACCGACCGGGTCATGCCCACGACGCGGTTGACGAGCACGGTGAGCCGCACGAGCAGGGCGGCGTCGGCCTGCAGCACCGTGCGCTGCCGGCTGGCCCGCGGGTTGAGCATGAGGCTCTCCTCGCCCGCGGCGACGGCCGCGACGGCCCGCGCCTGGAGGTCGCGCAGGTCGCGCGCCCGGGCGAGCACCGCCGACACGCCGTCGGGCGCGGTCGGCGCCTCGAGCACGCCGGCGAGGTCGTCGAGCACGCCGGCGAGGCCGCGCGCCAGGCGGCCCACGGCCAGGTGCGCCGGCGCGAGCAGCACCGGCGGCACGATCAGCGCGTTGACGGCGAGCGCGACGACGGCCCCGATGATCGTCTCGACGATGCGGTCGAGCGCGTAGTCCGGGGTCTGCGCCCCGATGGCGAGCACGAGCATCGCCGAGATGGGCACCTGGTTCGCCGAGCTCGGGGTCAGGCGGAGCGCCCACGAGACGAGCAGGCTGACCACGACGATGCCGAGCACCACGCCGCTGCCGTCACCGAGCAGCTGGCCCGCGCCGTAGGCGATCACGACACCGGCGATCACGCCGACGCTGCGCTCCAGCCCGCGCACGAACGACTGGTTGACGCTCGGCAGCACGACGAGCAGGGCCGCGATGGCCGCGAAGATCGGCAGGGGCTGCTGCACCAGCGCGATCGAGGCGAACCAGGCCACGACGACGGCGACGCTGGTCTTCACCACCTGCAGCAGGGGAGTGCGCTTCGTCTGGCGCACCCGCGAGACGATCTCCATGCGGCCAGCGTAGCCAGGCCCCGGCACATCACGATCAGGTCACCGTGGCGACGTGACGGGCCCGCCTGGCGCCCACCGCGCCTCCGACGCGCTTTGATGGACGCGTGTGGCCGAACTCCGCTGAGGTGCTCCCCGCGGCCTTCGAGGGCTCCGGGGTCACCGTCGTGGCCTTCCGCCCCCACTCGGTCGAGCCGTCGGGCCACGGGTTCCTCTACGGCTACGAGGTCGACACCGTCGACGCGGCGGGCGTCACCGCGACCGTCCTGACCTTCATCGACACCGACGTCACGGGCGCCGACGCGTCGAGCGTGCTGACCACCGACCCCGGCACGGGCCAGCCCCTCGCCGTGTGGGCCTACCCGGCCGATCCGCTGCTGCCGGCGCTCGCCGGGGTGACCTACCCCGACCGCGTCGAGGAGTCGCTCGCCGCCCTCGGCATCGAGGTCACCGCGCCGACGCTCGCCGTCGCCGCGTACCGGCCCGGCAAGCGCGCCGTCATCCGCCTCGACAGCGCCGAGACCACTCTCTTCCTCAAGGTGATCCGCCCCGACCGGGTCGCGCCGATCGTCGCGCTGCACGGCGCCTTCCGGGCACAGGGGCTGCCGGTGCCCCGGGTGCTCGCCTCCCGGGCCGACGGCCTCCTCGTGCTCGAGCGCGTGCCGGGCGTGCCGGCCGGGCAGAAGGTCCTCGAGCTGGCCGACGACCCGCGGTTCGTCGCGCAGGTGGTCGAGCTCGGCGTCCGCACCGCCCGGGTCGACGTGACGTCGAGCGCGCAGTCCGACGCCCTCGACCACGGCGCGTGGCACCGCGCGACGCTCCGCAGCGCCCTCCCCGAGCGCGCCGCCGAGATCGACGGCCTCTACGACGAGATCGACCGGCGCCGCGCCTCCTGGGCCGGCGATCCCCGCCGCGTGATCCACGGTGACCTGCACCTCGAGCAGCTCTTCGTGCACCCGGCCGAGCCGTGGCGCGTCACGGGCCTGCTCGACATCGACACCGCCGGGCAGGGGCACCCGGCGCGCGACGCGGGCGCGCTCGTCGCCCACCTCGTCGTCACCGGCCAGTGGCACCGCGGCAACGGCGACGAGGCCGAGGCGCGCGCGTGCGAGCGCCTCGCCGACGAGGTGAGCCGCACCTGGGTCGCCGAGGCGCCCGCGATCGCCGACCGCCTCGCCCCCGCCGTCGCGTCGCAGCTGCTCGCGCACGCGGGCGGGCAGGCGACGCTCGGCACCGACAGCGGCCGCCGCAAGGCCGTGCAGCTGCTCGGCGCCGCCTCGGGCACGCTCTGGCCGCGGCCCGTCGCCGCCGTCTGACCGGCGGACACGCCCCGGGGCAGGTGGCGCCCGGGCCCGTCGACCGCGTAAAGTGGCGCGCAGCACCGTCCGTGTCGGCTCCGACACGGTGCCCCGACCGATCGACAGGCGCAGATCTGAGCGTCGCGTCGGCCCTCGAGGCCCGCCTCGCGCGACGGTGCCCCGGGCGAGGGCCTGGCCTCCGGGCCGTCCGCTCCCGCACGTCCCAGTCGTACGCCCGTGCCGCACCAGATCGACCGCGATCAGCCCCGATCGCCGCGGTGCGCGGTCCCGGCCCCCGCACACCGCGGGTCCGCCGGTGCAGCACCCGTCGTCGCATCGACGACACAGCACCGTCGACGTGACCGTCGACCACGAGGAGGAGCCTTGGCTCGACCAGGCCAGAACCGATCCGGCGGCACCCGCACCGCCCAGCGTCCGCACCGTCGCCGCGAGGTCGACAACGACGGGCTGATCCCCGTGCTCGCCCGCGCCGTGCGCGAGGTCGAGGCCGCGGCCCAGCGGGGGCAGGTCAAGCCCTCCAGCCGCACGAAGTTCCAGGTCATCGCCCTGCTGATGCGCGAGGAGCGCGCCCGGGTGAAGGTCGACAAGGCGATCACCGACGGCGAGCGCGCCGAGCAGATGAAGCGCCTCGACGGCGTCGCGCAGATCCTCGCGAAGACGGCTGCTCGCGACACGTCGCTGATCGCGCTCCTCGGCGAGGACGCCGTCGTCTCCGAGAGCGCCAAGGCGCTCAAGCGCGACATGCAGCTCTCCGCGGGCATGGAGCTCGCCCCGGAGGAGCAGGTCGTCGTGCGCGAGGCCGCTCCCGTCGCCCCCGTCTCCGAGCGCCAGGTCGTGCCGCAGTCGGTCGTCTCCCGTCAGCTGGCGAACCCGTTCCTGCCCCCCGACTTCTCGCTCGCCGAGGTCTCGCGCGAGGTGCACCCCGTGCGCCTCGCCAACTGGGAGCTCTTCGGGCCCCTGTTCAAGGCGTTCGAGTACGGCGCCGGCGGCGGTTCGGCGTGCATGCCGCTGCCCGAGCCCAGCACGGTCGACGCCCCGGCCGGCGCGACGCTGATGCACCACCAGGCGCAGCTCGTCGAGTCCGCCCGTCAGGGCCACCGCACCTACCTGCTCGCCGACGAGCCGGGCCTCGGCAAGACGGCCCAGTCGCTCCTCGCCGCGCAGGCCGCCGGGGCCTACCCCCTGCTCGTCGTCGTGCCGAACGTCGTCAAGACCAACTGGGCCCGCGAGGTCCAGCTCTGGACCCCGACGCGCAGCGCGACGGTCATCCACGGCGACGGCGACACCCTCGACGCGTTCGCCGACGTCGTCATCGTCAACTACGAGGTGCTCGACCGCCACGTCGGCTGGCTCGGCGACCTCGGCTTCAAGGGCATGATCGTCGACGAGGCCCACTTCATCAAGAACAAGGAGTCGCAGCGGTCGCGGCACGTGCTGCAGCTCTCCGAGCGCATCCGCGCCCGCACCGCGCACCCCCTCCTGATGGCCCTGACCGGCACGCCGCTGATCAACGACATCGAGGACTTCCGGGCGATCTGGCAGTTCCTCGGCTGGATCGGCGACAAGAAGCCGGCCGCCGAGCTCATGGAGCAGCTGGAGGAGGCGGGGCTCACCCCCGCAGACCCGGGCTTCTTCCCGTCCGCCCGCGAGATCGTCATCGACCTCGGCATCGTCCGTCGCCGCAAGGTCGACGTGGCCGCCGACATCCCCGCCCGTCGCGTCGCCGACCTGCCGGTCGAGCTCGACGACGAGGCCGGTCGGTCGATCCGCGAGGCCGAGCGGGAGCTGGCCCGCCGTCTCGTCAGCCGCTACCGCTCCGCCCTCGCGGCCCGCACCTCCGGCGTCCGGGTCGAGGGCATCGACCACGACCTCGTGCGCCAGGTGGCGAAGTGGGAGCTGGAGGACGCCAGCAGCTCGAGCAGCGGCGAGAACGTCTTCAGCATGGTGCGCCGCATCGGCCAGGCGAAGGCCGGCCTCGCTGCCGACTACACCGCGCAGCTGGCCCGCAACGTCGGCAAGGTCGTCTTCTTCGCGAAGCACATCGACGTGATGGACACCGCCGAGCAGACGTTCGCGAAGCGGGGCATCAAGTACGCCTCGATCCGCGGCGACCAGACCCCGGCGGTGCGCCAGCGCCAGATCGACGCGTTCGTCGACGACCCCGAGGTCGAGATCGTCGTCTGCTCGCTCACCGCGGCGGGCGTCGGCCTCAACCTGCAGGTCGCCTCCAACGTCGTGCTCGCCGAGCTCTCGTGGACGGACGCCGAGCAGACGCAGGCGATCGACCGCGTGCACCGCATCGGCCAGGAGGAGCCCGTCACCGCGTGGCGCGTCATCGCGGCCCAGACGATCGACACGAAGATCGCCGAGCTCATCGACAGCAAGGCCGGTCTCGCCGCCCGTGCACTCGACGGCGACGACAGCGAGGTCGTGGACTCCGCCGACATCCAGCACAGCGCCCTCGTCGCGCTGCTCACCGAGGCGCTCGGCGGCTAGCCGCGCAGCGCGCCGGGCCGTCCGCCCGGCGCGCCGCTGGCCTCCTGCGGGCCCGGTGCCCGTGCGGCTCCCAGCGGCGGCGCGTTCGGTGGGGTGACCACCCCGAATGAAGGAGCACCCCGTGCCGGAAGTCCAGGGCTACGCCCACGTCGCCATCACCGTGTCCGACCTCGACCGCAGCCTCGCGTTCTACGAGTCGCTGCTCGGCGCCCCGCCGGTCGGCCGCATCGAGCTCGACGGCCTCGACCGACGGCTGTTCTCCGTCGGCGGCGGGCAGATCCTCGGTGTCACCGCCTACACCGAGGGCAAGGCCGTCCCGTTCGACCCGACCGTGCCGGGGCTCGACCACATCGGCCTCGCCGTCGCCGACCGCGACGGCGTCGTCGCCTGGCAGGAGCACGCCCGCTCGGTCGGCATCGACTCCCACCTGGAGGACCCGGAGTTCGGCACCACGCTGATGGTCAAGGACCCGGACGGCAACCAGATCGAGTTCTTCGCGGCCGCGCCGCAGGGCTGACGCGACCCGCACGCGACGACGCCCCGCGCCTCCCTCGGGAGGCACGGGGCGTCGTGTCGTCTCGGCGCCCGCCCGCGCGGGCGCGACGCGCTCGGCCCGCTAGAGGCCGAGCTTGGCCTGCACGTCGGCGAGCGAGGGGTTCGTGGCGGTGGAGCCGTCGGGGAAGATGACGGTCGGCACCGTCTGGTTGCCGCCGTTGACGCTCTCGACGATCTCGGCGGTGCCCGGCACCTCCTCGATGTTGACCTCGGTGAAGCCGATGCCCTGCTTGCCGAGCTGCTGCTTGAGGCGCGCGCAGTAGCCGCACCACGAGGTGCTGAACATGGTGATGGTGCCCGCGTCGGGCACGTAGGAGGTGGCGGTGTCGGTCATCGTCCAAGGCTAAGCCCAGGAGCCGGGGAGGCGCGGGGGAGTTGGCTGGGAGCAGGTCGCGACGAGCGCCCCCGCGGGCCCGCCGTCGATCGCCCCACGACCTCGACGAAGGAGACACCCATGGCAGACACGGTCGCCGACCAGATCATCGCGCAGCTCGTCCAGGCGGGGGTCCGCCGCATCTACGGCATCGTCGGCGACAGCCTCAACCCGATCGTCGACGCGGTGCGCCGCACGGGCGGGTCGGAGGCGGGCGGCATCGACTGGATCCACGTCCGCAACGAGGAGGCGGCGGCGTTCATGGCGTCGGGCGACGCCCAGATGAGCGGCGAGCTCGCCGTCTGCGCGGGCTCGTGCGGCCCCGGCAACCTGCACCTCATCAACGGCCTCTACGACGCGCACCGCAGCCGCGCGAAGGTGCTCGCGATCGCCAGCCACATCCCGAGCGCCATGATCGGCTCGGACTACTTCCAGGAGACGCACCCCGACCGGCTGTTCGTCGAGTGCTCGGGCTACAGCGAGATGGTCTCGACGTCGGTGCAGTCGCCGTCGGTGGTCGCCGCGGCGATCCGCCACACGCTCGCCGGGCACGGCGTCAGCGTCGTCACGCTGCCGGGCGACGTCGCCGAGCTCGACGCCGAGGGCGCGACGCCGCCGCACCTCACGACCCGCGCGCCCGAGCTGGTGCCCGCGCAGGAGGACGTCCAGGCCCTCGCCGACGCGATCAACGAGGCCGGCACCGTGGCGTTCTTCGTGGGGGAGGGCGGCCGCGGCGCGCACGACGAGATCATCGAGCTCGCCGGGCGCGTCGGCGCGCCGATCGGGCACAGCCTGCGGGGCAAGGACGTCATCCAGCACGACAACCCCTACGACGTCGGCATGACCGGCCTGCTCGGCTACGGCGCCGCGCACGCGGGCATCCACGACGCCGACCTGCTCGTGCTGCTCGGCACGGACTTCCCGTACCCCCAGTTCCTCCCCGACGGCGACCAGGTGCGCATCGCGCAGGTCGACGTCGAGGCCGCCGTGATCGGGCGGCGCGCGACGGTCCACGTGCCGGTGCACGGGGCCGTGCTCCCGACCCTGCGGGCGCTCGCCCCGCTCGTGCGCGACAAGAAGAGCCGCAGGTTCCTCGACAAGACGCTGAAGAAGCACGACAAGCTGATGAACGGCGTCGTCGGGGCGTACACGAAGAAGGCCGAGGCCCTCGTGCCGATCCACCCCGAGTACGCGGCGTCGATCCTCGACGAGGTCGCGGCCGACGACGCGATCTTCACCGCCGACACGGGCATGTCGAACGTCTGGGCGGCGCGCTACGTCACCCCGACGGCCGGCCGCCGCATCTTCGGCTCGTACCTGCACGGCTCGATGGCGAACGCCCTGCCGCACGCGCTCGGCGCGCAGTTCGCCCACCCGGGCCGCCAGGTCGTGTCGATGTCGGGCGACGGCGGGCTCTCGATGCTCATGGGCGAGCTGATCACGGCGAAGATGTACGAGCTGCCGGTGAAGATCGTCGTGTTCAACAACTCGACGCTCGGCCTCGTCAAGCTCGAGATGCTCGTCGACGGCTACCCCGACTTCGGCGTGGACGTGCCCTACGTCGACTACGCGGCCGTGGCCCGGTCGATCGGCGTCCACGCCGTGCACGTCGACCAGCCGGGCGACCTCCGTGACGGCTTCGAGGCGGTCTTCGAGCACGACGGCCCGGCGCTGATCGACATCGCCACCGACCCGCAGGCGCTCTCGCTGCCGCCGGCGATCACGGGCTCGCAGGTGAAGGGCTTCTCGCTGGCGATGTCGAAGATCGTCATGAACGGAGGCGCGGGCGAGGTCGTCAAGATGGCGCGCTCGAACCTCCGCAACGTCCCGCGCCCCTGACCCGCGCCTCCCGCGGTGCGTGCCGAGTGGTCACGATCTGCTCCTCCCGGTGACGGGAGCAGCGAATCGTGACCACTCGGGTGGCCGAGCGCGGCCGAGCGAGGTCGTGCGCGGCCTCCGGCGGCCTACTGGCCGGCGGCGGGGGCGGAGCGCGCGACGAGGCGCTCGACCGCGGCGATCGGGATGCCGATCCAGTCGGGCCGGTTGCGGCTCTCGTAGATCGCCTCGTAGACGGCCTTGTCGATCTCGAACGCGTCGAGCAGCGCCCGCTGGGCCCGCACGTCGACCCCCGACGAGGCGACGTAGCCGTCGACGAACGCGGCCCGGGCGTCGTGCGCCCAGGTGCCGACGTCGACGGGCGGCGTCTGCTGCGCGAGCGACCCCGCGACGTAGTCGAACGACCGCAGCATGCCGGCGACGTCGCGCAGGGCGAGGTCCGGGCGCGAGCGCTCGGGCATCGGCCGCAGGGGCTCGCCCTCGAAGTCGAGCAGCGTCCAGCCGCGCGTCGGCGACTGGAGCGCCTGGCCGAGGTGCAGGTCGCCGTGGATGCGCTGGAGTCGCGGCCACGTGAGCGCACCGGCCGCGTCGTAGACCCGCAGGATGGCGTCGGCGTGCGGCGCGATCTCGGGCACCTCGCGGGCGGCCGTCGTGATGCGGCGCCGCATGCTGACGAGGGCGCCGTCGACGGCGTCCTGGTCGGCCTCGACGGTGCCGAGCTGGCGGGCCAGCGTGGCGTGGACCTCGGCCACGGCGACGCCGAGGTCGTGGGCCTCGGTCGTGAAGCCGCGCCCGGCGGAGGCCGCGTCGAGGGCGACGCGCCAGGCGTCCTCCGAGCCGGCCAGGAACTCCTGCGAGAAGGCGAGGTGGCCGCTCGCGACGCCGCCGTCGCGGCCCGGGTCGGGCCAGGTGGCGTGCAGCGAGCCGAAGGTCGTCGGCACCCGGGTGCTGCCGCCCTCGGTGAGCGCCGCCTGCGTCGTCACGTCGGGGTTGTCGCCGTGGTGCAGCACGCGGAACACCTTGGCGATGGCGTGCTCGACGGGGCCGCCGGCGACGTCGTAGATGATCGACGTGTTCGACTGCTCGCCCGAGAGCACGCGCGAGCGGGTGACGGTGCCGGCGGCGACGTGGAGCGTGCCGTCGACCGCGACGTCCGAGCCGTCGACGTGGCTCGTCGACGACAGCAGCTCGAAGAGGTGCCGCGCGTACGCCGGGTCGTGGGGGGCGTCGTAGAGGTAGAGGTCGTCGGCCGAGCCGATGAAGGCCGCGTCGCCGCCGGGGAGGGGGCTGCGCCGGGCCACGACGGGCACCTGGTAGAGCACGGGCACGTCGGGGGCCTCGTCGATGACGAGGAGCGTGATCGCGAGCACGCCGTCGAGGTCGGCCTCGAACGACCCGATCACCCGGATCGCGGGCGTGCGCCCCTTCGTCGCGTACCAGCGCTGTCGCGCCATCCAACCAGCCAGACTCGGGGCGACATCGCTCATGACCCCGACAGTACGCCGAGCGGCGGGGCGGCGGCCCGCTCGGCGTCGGCGCGGGCCCGTTCCGCGTCGGCGCGGGCCCGCTCCGCGTCGGCGCGGGCCCGGCCGATCGACTACAACGGGGTGATGACCGGCACGGAGCAGATCGAGATCGAGCGCAAGTACGACGTCGACGACGGGGCCGTGGTGCCCGACCTCGTCGGTGTCGGGGCCGGGGGAGGCGCGGGTCGCGCCCTCGAGGTCGCGCGCGTCGTGCTCGACCCGGCCGCCTCGCTCTCGGCGACCTACCACGACACGCCCGACCACCGCCTCCTCGGGGCCCGGGTGACGCTCCGACGTCGCACCGGGGGGCACGACGCGGGCTGGCACCTCAAGCTTCCGCCGGAGGTCGCCGGCCGCGGGCGACGCGAGGTGCACCACCCGCTGGGCGCGGACGACGAGCCGGTGCCCGCCGAGCTGCTCGACCGGGTCGCGGCGCTGCTCGGGACCGGGGGCGGCTGCGGCGGGGCGCCCCCGCTGCAGCCCGTCCTCCTGCTCGAGACCCGACGTGCGGCCCACCACCTGCTCGACCACGACGGGCGCGAGCTGGTCGAGGTCGCCGACGACGTGGTGAGCGCGACGCGCGCGGCCGACGGGCGGGTCCGCGCCTGGCGCGAGTGGGAGGCCGAGCTCGGCCGAGGCGTCGACGGCCCCGAGGGCGACGCCCTGCTCGACGCGCTCGCGCCGCGGCTGCGCGCCGCCGGGGCCCGGCCCTCGGCGCACCGCTCCAAGCTCGCCCTCGGGCTCGGCGACTGACCCGGCGACGGTCCTGCGGCAGGCCCGCTCAGCCCCTCGACGCAGCCCGGGCGTCGAGCAGGGCGACGATCTTCTGCACCGTCGCGTCGTTCCGGGCCGTGACCGTCGTGGGCAGCCCCCGCCACCACGCGGCAGGCACGGGCGACCCCGTCACCCCGGCGGGCAGCCACTGGTAGACGGCGTCCGGAGCGACGACCATCTCCTCGTCGCCGAGGTCGACGGCGGGAGGCGCGGTGCCGGCGAGCGCGCCGGGCACCTCCGCGACCGCCACCGAGACCCGCGCGGGCGGGCGGTCGTCGCGCCGGAGCGGGTTCGCGGCGGCGAGGGCGCGGAAGGCGTCGCCCGTGAGCACGAGCACGGCCGCGTCGACCCCGGTGGCCGCCGCGACGGCGGCCCGGAGCTCGGCGGCGACGTCGCCGGCCCGGTCGGTCGGCACGCCGGCGACGAGGTTCCCGCTGGCGAGCACGGTGGCCGGGGCCACGAGGCCGAGGCCCGCAGCGACGGCCCGCAGGTCGGCCATGCCGACCCGCTTCGCCGTGCCGACGTTGATGCCCCGCCAGAGGGCGACGTGGTCGACGGCGCCCGCCGCCGGGGCGGGCGCGTCAGCCTGCTGCCCGGCCGTCAGCCGGCCGTCGCCCGTGCCCTCGCCCACGACCGAGCCCCCGCGCCTCCGTCTCCTCCGCGCCTCAGGCCCGCCCGAGCACGTCGAGCAGCCAGGCGAGCTCGAAGGCCCGCTCGCGCCACGACTCGTACCGGCCGCTGACGCCGCCGTGGCCGGCCGACATCTCCGTCTTGAGCAGCACCGGTGCGCCCACGTCGCGCAGCCGGGCCGTCCACTTGGCGGGCTCGACGTAGAGCACGCGGGTGTCGTTGAGCGACGTGACCGCGAGGATGCGCGGGTAGCGCACGCCCTCCCGCACGTTCTCGTAGGGCGAGTAGCCGCGCATGTACTCGTAGACCTCGGCGTCGTGCAGGGGGTCGCCCCACTCGTCCCACTCGATGACGGTCAGCGGCAGGTCGGGGTCGAGGATGCTCGTCAGGGCGTCGACGAACGGCACGGCCGCGACGATGCCGGCGAACAGCTCGGGCGCGATGTTGGCGACCGCGCCCATGAGCAGGCCGCCGGCGCTGCCGCCCTCGGCGACGAGCTGCTCGGGCGTGGTGCGCCCCTCGGCGACGAGGTGGCGGGCGACGTCGACGAAGTCGGTGAACGTGTTCGTCTTCGTCAGGGTCTTGCCCTGCTCGTACCAGGCGCGGCCCATCTCGCCGCCGCCCCGCACGTGGGCGACCGCGAACACGACGCCGCGGTCGAGCAGCGAGAGGCGCGCGACGCTGAAGCCGGGGTCGATGCTGTGCTCGTACGAGCCGTAGCCGTAGAGGTGCAGCGGCGCGGGCTCGCCGGGCGTCACGGCGTCGCGCCGCCAGACGAGCGAGATCGGCACGCGCGTGCCGTCGGCCGCCGTCGCCCACTCGCGGGCCTGCTCGTAGTCGGCGGGGTCGTACCCGCCGAGCACGACCTGGCGCTTCAGCAGCCGGCGCTCGCCCGTGCGCACGTCGAGGTCATAGACCGTCGACGGCGTGACGAACGAGGCGTAGCCGAAGCGCACGGTGGGCTGCGCGAACTCGGGGTTGCCGCCCGCGCCCGCCGCGAAGAGGGGCTCGTCGAACTCGACCTCGACGAGGTCGCCGTAGCCGTCGGGGCCGAGCGGCAGCACGGAGAGCCGGGGCAGCGCCTCGCGGCGGTGCTCGACGACGAGGTGGCCGGCGAAGGCGTCGACGGACTCGAGACGCACGTCGTCGCGGTGGGCGACGACGACGCGGCGGTCGGTGGCCGAGGTCGGGTCGTCGGCGGGCACGTCGACGAGCTCGAAGTTCTCGGCGCCGTCGTTGTGCACGACGAGCAGGCGGTCGCTGCCGGCGACGACGGCGTGCTCGACGTCGTACTCGACGCCCTCGCGCCGCGGCCACACCACGCGGAACTCCCCGGTCGGGTCGGCCGAGTCGAGCAGCCAGGTCTCGCTGGTGATCTTCGACCCCACGTCGACGACGAGGTACTGGCGGCTCCGCGTGAGGCCCACGCCGATCCAGTAGCGGTCGTCGGGCTCGGTGAAGACGGTGACGTCGTCGCCCGCCCCGCCGACCTCGTGGCGCCAGATGGTGTCGGGGCGCCACGACTCGTCGACCGTCGGGTAGAAGACGAACCGTCCGGTGGCGTCGAAGACGGCGCCGGGGGCGGTGTCGGCGACCCGGTCGGGCAGGTCGACGCCCGTCGTCAGGTCGCGGACGCGCAGCTCGTAGCGCTCGTCGCCGGTGGTGTCGATCGCCCAGGCGAGCAGGCTGCCGTCGGCCGAGACGTCGAAGCTGCCGAGCAAGAAGAAGTCGTGGCCGTCGGCCTCGACGTTGCCGTCGAGCAGCACCTGCTCGCCCGCCGGGGCGGAGTCGGGGCTGATCGTCGGCGGGGTCCAGTCGTCGGCGTCGGCGACGGGCACCCGGCAGTGGATGCCGTACTGGGCCCCCTCGGCGGTGCGCGAGTAGTACCACCACTCGCCCTCCCGCACGGGCACGCCGAGGTCGGTCTCCTGCACGCGGCCCTTGATCTCCTCGAAGATCGTCTCGCGCAGGGCGGCGAGGTGCGCCGTCTCGGCCTCGGTGTGGGCGTTCTCGGCCTCGAGGTGGGCGATGACCTCCGGGTCCTCCTTGGCGCGCAGCCACTCGTAGTCGTCGACGAACTCGTGACCGTGGTGGCGGCGGGTGACGGGCTTCCGGGGGGCGCGGGGCGCGGGGGACGAGGCCATCCGCCCAGCCTAGCCAGCGCTCCCGTCGGAGCGACCCGACCGGGCGCGGGCGGCGGAGCCCGGGAGGCGCGGCTCAGATCTGCGTGTCGCTCGCGGTGATCCCGCCCAGGCGCGGGCGCTCCGGGTACTCGTCGGAGGCGACGTGCACGTCGGCGGGGTCGGGCGCGGCCGCCTCGCGGGCCGCGTCGTCGAGGGCGTCCTGCGTGCCGGCCTTCTCCGGCGCGGCGGCCGAGGAGGCGGTGGGGAGCGTGGCCGTGCCGTCGACGTCCTCTCCGGCGGCGAGGCGGGCGGCGTCGAACTGGGACTGCTCGTCGGCCGCCTCGACGGGGTCGGTCGTGGTGGCGTCGGCGGGGGCGGGGGTCTCGGGTGCGTCGCTCATGCGGCCGACGCTACCCGCGCCTCCCCGCCTCGGTGTCGGCCGGCCCGTCGGCGACGGCGGTCGGCGCCCGGAGCCCCGCGACGGTCGGGCCGAGCCGCGCCTGGCCCGGCTCGAGGTCGGCGATCGCGCGGCGCTGCGAGCGCAGCCGCCGCACGCCGGCGTTGAGCCGGGCGTGCAGCTGCATGAGGTGCAGGCGGTAGAGGTCGGGCGCGTCCTCGCTGTCGTCGAGGAAGGTGTTGCAGGCGAGGGTCATCTCGTTGAGCACGGGCAGCGCCGACGACCGCGGGCGGGTCTGCCGCCGGGCCGAGCGGACGACGCCGCGCAGGCCGCCGATCGAGCGCCGCGCGGTCGCCCAGTCGGGGTCGGCGGTCTCGGCGTCGGGGCTGCGCGTCGGCACGATGCGGTGCAGCACGCGGCGGAAGTGGATCTCGGTGACGAGCTCGTTCAGCGCGGAGGCCTCGGCCCGCCGCGACTCGAGCCAACGCACGAGCAGGTTGGCGCCGAAGGCGGCGCCGGCGCCCACGAAGGCGCCCAGCGTGACGGTGACGACGTCGGTCCAGAGCATGCGGCCAGGCTACGGCCGCCCACCGACAGGGGCCGTCAGCGCGAGGCGGCGTCGATGCGGCCCATCAGCGACCACACCGCGCGGGAGAGCTCCGGGTGCCAGAGGGCCACGCCGCGGAGGAACCGCAGCTCGTCGTCCGCGCCCCCGCCGCCCCCGTAGGGCACGCCGTCGACCCCGCGGGCGTCGGCCCGCAGCGAGATGACCACCTGCTCGTCGACGGTGGGGAGGCCCGGGATGACGTCCCACGGGTCCTCGCCGCCCCGGCAGCGGAGCTCGATCAGGGCCGCCAGCTCGTCGTGGGCCTCGGCGCGCAGCACCTCGAGGCTGCGACCCGCCCCGCGGAACTCGGGCACGCCGCCGCGGAGGGCGTCGGGCGTCTCGGGCATGCCGTCGAGCCTACGCCGGGCAGGCTGACGACCCGGTCGACCGCTAGCCTGCCGACATGGCCTACGACGTGTGCGTCACCTACCTCCTGCGCGAGGTCGACGGGCGCCCGCAGGTGCTGCTCGGCCGCAAGAAGACCGGGCTCGGCGTCGGCTACCACGTCGGCCTCGGCGGCAAGCTCGAGGGCTCCGAGACGCCCGTCGAGGCGGCCGTCCGCGAGATCGCCGAGGAGGCGCGGGTCGAGATGCACCCGGCCGACCTCGAGGCGCGGGGCGAGCTGCTCTACCTCTTCCCGCACCGGCCGGCCTGGAGCCAGCGGTCGTCCGTCTTCGTCGCGCGCCGCTGGCGCGGCGAGCCCGTCGAGACCGACGAGCTCGACCCCGCGTGGCACGACGTCGACGCCCTGCCGCTCGACGCCATGTGGGACGACGCCCGGCGCTGGCTGCCCGGCGTGCTCGCCGGGGGACACGTCGCGGCGACGTACACCTTCGGGGCCGACCTCGCGACGGTCGTCTCGGAGGCCGCCGCAGGCTCGTCCGACCCCCGCTGACCCGTCGGCCACAAGGGGGACACGGGCCTGTCCCTCCCCCTCTCGGGTGTCACCGGGAGAGGGGGCAGACGGCCCCCGCGGCCCTCCGTAGTGTCGAGGGGAGACGTCACACCGGGTGACAGAACGCCCCCACGACCCCCTGCGGAGGACCCCTGTGAGCAGCTACGACGGCCTGGCCCTCGACGCCCCCCGGATCCGCCGCCGGGCCACCGCCTCCTCGCGTCTCCTCTCGGCCGTCCGCACCGCCGCCGTCGTGGTCGCCTGGACCGCCGCCGCCGGCCTGTTCGTCGTCGGAGCCGTCGTCGGGGGACCGGGCATGCTCGTCTCGACGCTCGGCCTCCTCGCCCTGCTGGTCGGGTTCGGGGTCACCGCCCTCGCCTCGGCGAGCGCCGACCGCACCGCCGCCCGCACGCTCGCCGAGCAGCTCGACGGCGCGTCGTGGCAGGGCGTCCACCTCGACGGCGCCCACCGCGGCGGCGTCGACCTCTAGCAGGCCCGCTCAGCCCTGGCGGGCGTCCCGCTCGTCGACCACGCGGACGGGGCGGGTCGGCAGCTCCTCGGCCTCGAGGCCGCCCGCGGCGCCGAACATCATGTCGCCGCCCTCGTCGAGCTGCGCGCGCTCGTCGTCGGGCACGGTGCGGATCGTGCCCGTGTCGGTCGCGACGAGCCCGTGGCGGGCGAGCACCTCGTCCCGCTCCGCGGTGAGGAACTCGCGGTTCGCGGTCTGGGCGTCCGCGAACATGGTCGTCCGCCCCTCGACGATCCGCCGCACGCGCCGGGCCTCCCACCACCGCTTGCCCACGAGCATGAGCACGACGCCGGCCACCGCGTACGAGGCCATCATCGTGAGGCCGCGCGAGTACCCCGGCCCCACGTCGTAGAGCACGCGCTTGAGCATCTCGGTGATCCCGCTGCCCACGACGACGGCGTTCAGGGCGGCGAACGGCTGGGGCATGAACCACGCCGGGTACGCGCCGCCCGACGCGGGCATCGACAGGAAGACGAAGACGATCATCGCGGGCAGCGCGACGAAGCGGCCGACGAAGTAGCTGATGCCGTTGACCGCGAGCCCGATGGCGACGATCCAGGCCCAGCCGAGCAGGGCGAGCTCGGCGAAGTGGCCCTGCACGGCGCCCACCACGGGCCCCGCGAGCAGGTTCGTCACGAGCGAGATGACCGCGGCCCCGACGAGGATCACGGTGACGCGGGTCCGGTGCCGCAGGGGCGCGCCCATGAGCCCGATGAACATGGCGACCATGTAGCCGCCGATGCACCAGGCGAGCATCAGGTAGAGCGAGACCGTGCCGTACTCGTCGTACGCCGGCAGCGGGGCGAGGTCGACGACGGTCGGGGCGTCGCCCTCGGCGGTGAGCACCGGCGTGAGCATCGCGGGGATCAGGGCGGAGACCTGGTACTGGTGGGCGCTCGCCTTGTAGAGCTGCGCGTCGCCGGGGTCGACCGCGACCGCCACCTGCCCGCGGAGCACCGCCTCCTGCGCCGTGTCGAGGTCGTCGTACGAGCGCACGTCGAAGACGCCGGGCTGCGTGTCGTCCAGGTCCGCCTGCAGGGTCGACGCGGCCGACGACGAGCCCACCACGGCGATCGGCACGTCGTGCGGGTGCGGGGCGTGGAAGGCCGCGATGTAGCAGAGGCAGAACCCCACGATGAAGAAGAGCGGCAGCCAGAGCTGCAGGCCGATCAGCTGGAGCGACGGGTGGAGGGTGGAGTACCAGCGGCGGAACGCGCTGACCGGCGGCTTGGGCGTCCCTCCGGTCGCTGCGGCCCCGGCGGTGTCGCCCGCCCCCGTGGTCGTGGCCCCGTCGTCTGCCCGGCCTCGCGTCACGTGTCCTCGTCCTCCTCCGGCGCCGCCGACCCCGCGGCCGACGATCACGCCGCCACGCTACGCCTCACGAGCGCGTGCTCGACACCGCGTTGGTGTCCATCGCGAGCTCCTCGGCGTCGAGGCCGAGCAGCACCTGCCGCATGACCTCCTCGTCGAGCTTCCCGGCGTCGCGCTCGCGCAGCACGACCTCCCGGCGCTTCGCGAGCAGCTCGCGCCGGATCTGGCCGATCGCCCGGGGCACCGCACGCCGTCGGTCGCGCTCGGCGCTCGACGGCTCGCGGTCCTCGGCGTCCTCGAGGGCTCCGCGCCGCAGCGCCTCCGACTGGCGCACGAGCCGCACGGTCGTCGCCTGCACCGCGCGCTCGGTGAGCTCGGGCCCGTAGAGCTCCTCCCACGCGGGGCGGCGGCTCTGGACGTACGCGAGGGTCTCGTCGGTGCTCGTCGTGAGGAGCGCCAGCTGCGCCGCGAGGTCGCGGTCACGCTGCGTGGTGTCCTGCACCCCGAGCCAGCGGATCACGGCCGGCAGCGTCAGCCCCTGCAGCAGCAGCGTCCCCACCGTGACGACGAACGCGATGAGGAACATCGTGTCGCGGGCGGGCACGGGCACGCCGCTGTCGGTCACGGCTGGGATCGACACGACCGCCGCGAGCGTCACCACGCCGCGCATGCCCGTCCACGAGATCACGGTGAGCTGCCGCCGGTCGAGGCGAGGCTGGGGGCGGTACCGCAGGCGGCGCAGTGCCGGCACCCGTCGCAGGCCACGGAGCAGGCGGCCGAGCAACAGGTACCGCAGCACGCGGGCCGCGTAGTAGGTCGCGAAGACGAACGCCGGCCGCACGAGCACCACGACGGCGAGCACGACGAACGCCACCCCGACGCTCTGCCCGAGCCCCCGGTCGCTCGCGGCGACGTCGAGCACGACGGTCTTCAGCTGCAGCCCGATCAGCGCGAAGACGAAGCCCTCGAGCAGCACGTCGGCGGCGGCCCAGAACGGCCGCTCCTGCAGCCGCGTCGCGTAGCCCGTTCGGGGCGAGTTGAAGCCGACGTAGAGGCCGGCGGCGACGACCGCGAGCACGCCCGAGCCGCTGAGCTCCTCGGCGAGGATGTACGCGACGAACGGCAGCAGCAGCCCGATGACGTTCTCGATGACCGGGTCGTCGATCCGCATCCGCACCCGGTGGGCCACGACGCCGAGCACGAGGCCGACCGCGACCCCCACGCCGATCGCGAGGCCGAAGATGCCGAGGTCCTGCCAGAGGGTGAGGGAGGCGCCCCCCACGATCGCGAGGAACACCTTCACCAGCGTCAGCGAGGCCGCGTCGTTGATCAGGCTCTCGCCCGAGAGCACGGTCATCACCTTGCGGGGCAGCCCGAGCTTGCGGCCGATCGCCGCCGCCGACACCGCGTCGGGCGGGGCGACCACGGCGCCGACGAGGATCGCGGCCGGCAGGGTCATGTCGGGGATGAGCAGGTACGCGACCCCGCCGACGACGAACGCCGTCACGACGACGGCGCCGATGCCCAGCCGCTGGATCTGCACGCGGCTCTCGCGGAAGTTCAGCAGCGACACGTCGAGCGACGCCGAGTAGAGCAGGGGCGGCAGCACGACGGTGAGGATCACCTCGGAGTCGATCTCGATGTCGGGCACCCCGGGCACGAACGAGACCAGCAGCGCGACGCCGACCGTGAGCAGGGGCGCGGGCAGGCCCCGCCAGCGCGCGAACGCCGTGACGAGGAGCGAGCCGCTCAGGATGATCAGCAGTTCGGCGAGCTCCATGCGGCGCGGGTCCTCCGGGGTCGTGGGTCGGTGCGGTGCGGTGCGGTGCGGTGCGGTGTGGTGCGGTGGTGCGTGCGGCGGCGGCGCCAGCCGGTCGGCTCGACGCGGCTCGTCGCGGCTCGGTGCAGGGTCTGCACCCAGTCTCGCAGGCGACCGGCGGGAGGCGGCCGGATGAACGACGGGCGTCGCCCGGGCGGCAGCGCCCCGGCGTCCGCGCCCGCGGGTCGTAGGGTCGGGGGATGACCCGTGCCGCCCGACCCGCCCCCGCCGTCGAGGCCGCCGACCTGCTGCGCGACACGACGCACGGCCGGGTGCGCGGCGTGCACGAGCGCGGCGTCGTCGCGTGGCGGGGGATGCCCTTCGCCGCGCCTCCCACCGGCCCGCGGCGCTTCCGGGCGCCCGCGCCCGCGCAGCCCTGGCGGGGCGTCCGCGACGCCGCGCACTTCGGGCCGGCCGCCCCGCAGGACCGCGGCCAGTTCGTCGGCGTCGACGCCACGACGCCGACCGACGAGGACTGCCTGACGATCAACGTCGTCGCCCCCGAGGGCTCCCGCCCGGGCGACGACCTGCCGGTGCTCGTCTACGTGCACGGAGGCGCCTACAGCGTCGGCTCCTCGCGGGAGCACCCGCGGCACGGGGAGGCGCTCGTCCGCGAGGGCGGCATCGTCTACGTGAGCTTCAACTACCGGCTGGGCGCCTTCGGCTACCTCGACTTCACGGCCTGGTCGACGCCCGAGCGGCCGCTGGAGTCGAACCTCGGCCTCCGCGACCAGGTGGCCGCGCTCGAGTGGGTCCGCGACGAGGTCCGCGCGTTCGGCGGCGACCCGGGCGCCGTGACGCTCTCCGGCGAGAGCTCGGGCGGCAACGCGGTGACCACCCTGATGACCGTCCCGGCCGCGCGGGGGCTGTTCCACCGCGCCATCGCCCAGAGCTCGCCGACGAACGCGCTCTACCCGCCCGACGTCACGCGCCGCTGGGCGGGGGAGTTCCTCGAGCTGCTGACCCACCAGGTCAGCGACGACGACCTCGAGTCGACCTCCGTCGAGGACGCCGGGCGGATGCTGGCGGAGGCGCCCGTCGCGGCGGTCGTGCGGGCCTCGGCCGAGCTGCAGCTGCGGACTCCCGACGAGCAGCCCGGCACCATCAGCCTCAGCCCCGTCATCGACGGCGACTTCCTGCCCGAGCGCCCGCTCGACGCCTTCAAGGCGGGCCGCGCGCACCCCGTCCCGCTGATCATCGGTACCAACGACCGCGAGGGCTCGGTCTTCACGGGGCGTCGCGACATCCTCGCGACCACCAAGCCGCGCATCCGCGCGATCTTCGCCGCCACCGAGAAGAAGAGCCGGAAGGCGATCAAGCGGCAGTACCCCGGCCTGCCCGCCGACCGCCGGGCCGCCCTCGACTTCGGGGGCGACTTCGCCTTCTGGTTCCCGACCGTCAAGGTCGCCGAGCGGCACGCCGTGCACCAGCCCGTGTACTTCTACCGGTTCGACGCCGCCCCGCGCATGCTCGCCGTCGCGGGCGTCGACGCCTTCCACGGGCTCGAGCTGATGGCCCTGCACGACCGGATGGGCTCGGCGTTCGGCTGGGCGATGAGCGCCCTCGGCGGGCGCCGGGCCTTCCTGCGGACGGCGGCGCGGATGCGCGCCCGTTGGATCGAGTTCGTGCGGACGGGCGAGGTCGACGGCTGGCCCCCGTACGACCCCTTCCGACGGCGCACCCTGATCATCGACGCGCGCGACCGCGTCGAGCACGACCCCCGGGGCGAGCGCCGTCGGGCCTGGCAGGCGTTCGTGCCGCACATCTGAGCGAGCGGGCGGCCGTGGCCGCCCCCGGCGGCCGACGGGCGGACACCTGTCGTCCACCTGCCTGTACCCCGCCGTCCACCTCCGAGTTGACCGGCGTTCACCATGCTGCGAGAGTTCCCCGGTGGATCTCACGCTCATCGTCGTCCTGGTCATCGCCCTGGCCCTGTTCTTCGACTTCACCAACGGCTTCCACGACACGGCGAACGCCATGGCGACCCCGATCGCGACGGGGGCGATGAAGCCCAAGGTCGCGGTCACGGTGGCGGCGGTCCTCAACCTCGTCGGCGCCTTCCTCAGCACCGAGGTCGCCAAGACCGTGTCGGGCGGCATCATCCGCGAGGGCGACGGCGGCGTGCAGATCTCGCCCGAGATGATCTTCGCGGGGCTGATCGGCGCCGTCGTCTGGAACATGATCACCTGGCTGCGCGGCCTGCCCTCCAGCTCGTCGCACGCGCTCTTCGGCGGGCTCATCGGCGCCGCGGTCGTCGGGGCGGGGGTCAGCTCGGTCGACTTCTCGGTCGTGCTCTCGAAGGTCGTGCTGCCGGCTCTCCTCGCGCCGCTGATCGCCGGCCTCGTCGGCTACACCGCCACCCGTCTGGCCTACACGATCACGCGCCGCCGCGACGACAAGAGCGAGCGCGGGGGCTTCCGCTACGGCCAGATCTTCACGTCGTCGCTCGTCGCCCTCGCCCACGGCACCAACGACGCGCAGAAGACGATGGGCGTCATCACGCTCACCCTCATCGCCTCGGGCGCCCTCGGCGCCGGCAGCGGCCCGCCGCTCTGGGTCGTCGTGGTCTGCGCCTTCGCGATCGCCCTCGGCACCTACACCGGCGGCTGGCGCATCATCCAGACCATGGGCGGCGGGCTCACCGAGGTCAAGCCGACGCAGGGCTTCGCGGCCGAGGCGTCGACGACGGCCACGGTGCTCGCCTCGAGCCACCTCGGCTTCGCGCTGTCGACGACGCAGGTCGCCAGCGGCTCGATCATCGGCGCGGGCCTCGGGCGCCGCGGCTCGAAGATCCAGTGGAGCACGGCCGGCAAGATCGTCGCCGCCTGGTTCATCACGCTCCCCGCCTCGGCCGCCGTCGGGGCCGTCGCTGCCTTGATCGCGACCCTCGGCACGCCCGGCCTGGTCGTCGACGCGGTGGTGGGCGTCGTCGTGATCGGCGGCATCTTCCTGCTGTCGCGGCGCCGTCCGCACGAGCAGGGCGCGGCGATGGAGGTCGACGTCGCCGCGACCAGCGTGCTCTCCCGCCGCCGGGCCCGACGGCTCGAGAAGAAGGGCCGCGTCGACACGCCGGCCTCCGGCGTCGAGGCCCCGTTCGTGCGCCTCGACGAGGCGGCCCCGACCGTCGCCCCGCGCGGCACGCTCTCGGGCGGCCCCCGCCCCGACAAGGAGGAGGACCGATGATCGACTGGTCCGCGTTCGTCGTCGTCGCGCTCGTCTCGCTGTTCTCGGCGGCCGCGCTCGTCAGCCTGTACTCGCTGGGCCTGCGGCTCGTGACGCTCGAGGGCCGCAGCACGGCCCGCGCCGCGGCCGGGTACGCCTGCTTCGTGGTCTGCGCCCTCGGCGTGCTCTACGGCATCTACCTCATCGTGCCCGGACTGCACGGCTGAGGTCGCCCCGCCGACGGCCTGCACGGCGAGAGGGCCCCGACGTCGACGACGTCGGGGCCCTCTCGGTCGTGCCGGAGGCGCGGGTCAGCTCGTGCGCACCGGCCCGGTCGGCAGCGCCACGCGCTCGTACTCCGGCTCGCGCCGCGGGATGGCGAGGGCGAGCAGCACGCTGACCAGGGCGACCGCCCCGCCGAGCACGAAGGTGAGGCGGAAGCCCGCCTCGGTCGGCACGGACGCGTCGCCGAACGGCACGGAGTTCGCGGTGAGCAGCAGGCCGACGACGGCCGAGGCGCTCGTGGTGCCGAGCGACCGCATGAGGGTGTTGAGGCCGTTCGCGGCGGCGGTCTCGGTCGCGGGCACCGCGTGCATGATGAGCGTCGGCATGGCCGCGTAGGCGAGCCCGATGCCGAAGCCGATCAGCACCGAGACGAGCACGATCTGCCACACCTCGCGGAAGGCGAGGGCCGCGACCGCGTAGCTGACGACGATGATGGCGCCGCCGACCACGAGGCACAGCCGGGCGCCGAACCGGGCGGTGGCCCGGGCGGCGACCGGGGCCATGAACATCATCACGACGCCGGAGGGCGCGAGGCAGAGCGAGGCGACCATGACGGTCTGGCCGAGGCCGACCCCGGTCTCGGCGGGCAGCTCGAGCAGCTGCGGCAGCGAGACGTTGCTGCCGAAGAGCGCGAAGCCGAGGGCGACCGACGCCAGGTTGGTGAGCAGCACCGCGGGCCGGACGGCGACGCGGAGGTCGACGAGGGGGCTCGCGACGCGCAGCTGGTAGGCGCCCCACGCGACGAGCACGACGAGGCCCGCGAGGCCGGAGACGAGCGTCGAGGTGCTCGCCCAGCCCCAGTCGTTGCCCTTCGAGACGGCGAGCAGCAGGCCGGTGAGGCCGACGGCGAGGCCGACGGCGCCGGGGAGGTCGAACCGCCCGGGGGTCTTGAGGGTGCTGACGGGCACGAGCGTCGCCACGAGGGCGAAGACGACGACGCCGAGGGCGGCGGCCGTCCAGAACAGCACGTGCCAGTCGAAGGTGACCGAGATGTACGCGCTGAGCGGCAGGCCGATCGCGCCGCCGAAGCCGAGGGTGGCGCTGACGAGCGCCACGGCGCCGCCGAGGCGCTCGGCGGGCAGGGTGTCGCGGAGGATGCTGATGGCGAGCGGGATGATGCCGAGCGCCGTTCCCTGCAGGGCGCGGCCGACGATCAGCGGCACCAGCTCGGAGGTCGTGGCGGCCACGACCGAGCCGAGCACCATGACGACGACGAGCACGAGCACGATGCGGCGCTTGCCGTAGAGGTCGCCGAGGCGGCCGGCGATCGGGGTCACGACGGCGCCGGCGAGCAGGGTGGCCGTGATGATCCAGGTGGTGTCGGCCGGGTCGGCGTCGAGCAGCTCCGGGAACGACGGCACGATCGGGATGACGAGCATCTGCATGAGCGCCGCCACCATGCCCGAGAAGGCGAGCACGGCGATCACGACGCGGGGGTCGCGGGTGCGCGTCAGCCGGGCGCGCTCCCGGGCGCGGCGCCGGTCGCCCGGCTCCGCGGAGGGCCCGGGGGAGGCGCCGGTCGCGTCGGCCTGCGAGGCCGAGCGGGAGGGGGCCGTGGGGGTGGGGTCGCCCGGCTGGGCGTCGTCGTGGGTCAGCGTCATCTGTCTTCTCGGCAGGGGCCCGGAGGCGGCGGTGGAGCGGGTCGAGGTGCAGGCACTGCAACGTTCGCCGGCGAGAGAAGCTTCCCACGAGTTCGGGTGGTGACCGACAGCTGTCGATCATCGCCCGGAGTCCCGACCCGCGCCTCCTCGCCTCGCTAGGCTCGGCAGGGCCGACCACCGCAGCTCACGAGGCCGCGGGGCGCACGACGACGGAGGCACGACGACCGTGACGACTGACGACCGATCCCCCCTCGACGCACCCGACGCGGCCCCGCCGCTGCTCGAGGGCGCTCCCCAGCCCGGGCCCGAGCACGAGGCCGGGCCCGCGGCCGCCGCCTCGGCCGGGCGCACCCGCCGTGCCGCCCGGGCCGCCACCCGGGTCGAGAGCGACTCGCTCGGCAGCCGCGAGGTCCCCGCCGACGCCTACTGGGGCATCCACACCGCCCGGGCGCTCGAGAACTTCCCGATCAGCATGCGGCCGATCTCGGTCTACCCCGACCTCGTCGTCGCCCTCGCGCTCGTCAAGCAGGCGGCCGCCCGGGCGAACGTCGAGATCGGCGTGCTCGACGAGCGCAAGGCCGCGGCGATCGATCAGGCCTGCGTCGAGATCCGCGGCGGGGCGCTGCACGACCAGTTCGCGGTCGGCGTCATCCAGGGAGGCGCGGGCACGAGCACGAACATGAACAGCAACGAGGTGATCGCGAACCGCGCCCTCGAGCTGCTCGGCCACGGCAAGGGCCAGTACGAGCACCTGCACCCGATCGACGACGTGAACCGCAGCCAGAGCACGAACGACACGTACCCGACGTCGGTCAAGATCGGCATGGTGCTCACGCTGCGCCGCCTGCTCGACGAGCTCGACCTGCTCGCGACGGCCTTCGCCACGAAGGGCGCCGAGTTCCACGACGTGCTCAAGGTGGGCCGCACCCAGCTGCAGGACGCCGTGCCGATGACCCTCGGGCAGGAGTTCGTCGGCTTCGCGCACACCCTCGGCGAGGACGTGCAGCGGCTGCGCGACGTCGTGCCGCTGCTCGGCGAGATCAACCTCGGCGCGACCGCGATCGGCACGGGCATCACCGCCGACCCGCTCTACGCCGAGGCCGTGCGCCGCCACCTCGGCGAGCTCAGCGGCATGGAGCTCGTCACGGCGCCCGACCTCATCGAGGCGACGAGCGACACGGGCGTGTTCATGACCCTCAGCGGGGCGCTGAAGCGCAGCGCGATCAAGCTCTCGAAGATCTGCAACGACCTCCGGCTGCTGTCGTCGGGCCCGCAGGCCGGCATCGGCGAGATCACGCTGCCGCCGCGCCAGGCCGGGTCGTCGATCATGCCGGGCAAGGTCAACCCGGTCATCCCCGAGGTCGTCAACCAGGTGGCCTTCTCCGTGGCCGGCGCCGACGTCACCGTGACGATGGCCGCCGAGGCGGGGCAGCTCCAGCTCAACGCCTTCGAGCCGGTCATCGCGCACTCCGTGATGCAGAGCCTGCAGTGGATGACGGCGGCCTGCCGCACCCTCCGGGTCAACTGCGTCGACGGCATCGAGGCGAACCGCGCCCGGCTCAGCCAGCAGGTCGACACCAACGTGGGCAGCGTGACGGCGCTGACGCCCTACATCGGCTACTCGGCCGCCGCCTCCATCGCGCACACGGCCCTCACGACGAACGCCTCGATCTCGACGCTCGTCGTCGCGGCGGGGCTGATGAGCGAGGAGCAGGTCCGCAAGGTGCTCTCGCCGGCGCGGCTCTCGGGCCTCGAGGCGGTCACGAGCGCCATCCCGGTGATCGACGTCGACGCCGACCCGGTCGAGGCCGTCACGCGCCTCGCCGCCGAGTCGGGCGCCCGCGACCCGGGCGACGAGACCGCGGGCTGACGCGGGGGCGGCCGGCCTCAGTCCGTCTCGACCTCGGGCTCGTCCTCGTGCCCGAAGGCGCGCCGGAGGGTGCCCTCGCCGATCAGGCGTCCACCGCGCAGCTGGAGGTGCCGCAGCTCGTCCGCGTCGAGCACGCCGCCGTTCTCGCGGAGCGACCGCTCGCGGATGGCGCGCCCGACCCGGACGTCCCACGCCGAGTTGCGGGCGAGGATGTGGTTGCGGGCGGTGTCGCGCATCGGCAGGGGGATGACCTCCTCGGCCTGCAGGCCCCGGCGCAGCTGCCGCATCCGCAGCACCTCGCTGTCGAGCTCGCCGCCGATGACGAGCACGAAGTTGCTGATGTACGAGTAGAGCAGCACGACGATGACCATGCCGAGCCAGCCGTAGAAGCGGTCGTAGTTCGAGAAGGTGGTCACGTAGAGGGCGAACCCGACGGTGCAGATCGCCCAGATCCCGAGGGCGAACATGGCCCCGTACGACACCCACCGCAGGCGGGGAGGCCGCACGTTGGGCGTGAAGTAGTAGAGCATCGCGACCGCGAAGACCGCCAGCGCGACGAGCACCGGCCACTTGAGCACGTTCCAGAGGGTGAGGAAGGGCTCGCCGAACCCGACGGCGTCGCCGATGCCGCGGGCCAGGGTCGGCGTGACGAGGAGGATCGTCGCGATGACGGCGAACGACACCATCAGCACGAGCGTGACGATCATCATGTGGCCCCGGAACTTCCAGATCCGGCGCCCCTCCTCGACGTCGTAGGCCGTGTTCATCGCGCGGCCGAAGGCCGTCGTGTACGACGAGAGCGACCACAGGGTCAGCCACAGCCCGATGCCGAACGCGACGCCGGGGTTCGAGAGGCTGAGCATCTGCTCCAGCGGGCCGCGGAGGGTGTCGACGGCCGACGGGGTGAGCACGTAGCGGGCGACCCCCAGGATCTCGTCCACCGCCTCCTCGCCCTCCTGGAAGAGCGCGACGCCGGAGACGAGCGCCAGGGCGGTCGGCAGGATCGACAGCGTCGAGAAGAAGGTGAGGGCCGCGGCGGCGTCGATGGTGCGGTGCCGCAGGAAGTCGTGCCACACCCGCATGACGACGTAGCGGGTGAGCGACGGGTTCTCCGGCAGGGACCTCGTCGACGGCATCCCCCGAGGGTACCGCCGCGGCGCGCCCTCCCCGTGCCGGGTGCGTAGGGTCGTGCCATGACCTGGACCGACCCTCGCGGGCAGCAGCCCTGGCCCCACGACCCCCAGCGCCCCGTGGTCTCGAACCCCGACCCGGTCTGGTACCCCGTGCAGCCCGTCTTCACCCAGGCGCCCCCGCGACGCCGCGTGGCGAGCGCCGTCTCGCTGGCGGTCGGCTTCACCGTGATCGGCGTGTTCGCGCTCGCCGTGGTCGTCTACTTCCTGCTCTTCCTGCAGCCCGCCGTCATCGTCGCAGCGAGCGTCCTAGCCTTCGTGCCGCTCGCCATCGTGCTGACCGGCATCTGGCTCGTCGACCGCTGGGAGCCCGAGCCCCGCGTGGCCCTCCTCTTCGCCTTCCTGTGGGGAGGCGCTGTGTCGGTGGGCACGGCCCTGATCGTCGACCTCGTGGTCGGCTCCGTCCAGTCGCTCGTCGGCATCGGCGCGTCGAGCGGGTCGGACGTGCTCGGCGCGGTCGTCCAGGCGCCGATCGTCGAGGAGGCCGCCAAGGGCTTCGGCGTGCTGCTCGTGCTCTGGATCTTCCGTCGCCACTTCGACGGGCCGGTCGACGGCATCGTCTACGCGGCGACCGTCGCGGCCGGCTTCGCCTTCGTCGAGAACATCCAGTACTTCGCGGTCCAGGTGACCGACGACCTGTTCAGCGGCAGCCAGGGGCTGGTCTTCGTCTTCGTCGTGCGGGCCCTGATGTCGCCGTTCGCCCACGTCATGTACACGGCGTGCACGGGCATCGCGCTCGGCTACGCGGCCCGGCGCACCGGCCCCTACGGCGCGATCGGGTTCTACTTCCTCGGGCTCGTGCCCGCGGTGCTGCTGCACGCGCTCTGGAACGGCGCCCTCGTCGTGGTGGGCGACTCCTTCTTCGTCTACTACCTGCTGGTGCAGGTGCCGATCTTCCTGGCGATGATCGGTCTCGTGGTCTTCCTGCGCCGCAACGAGCGGCGCGTGACGCACGCCCGTCTCGCGGAGTACGCGGCCGTGGGCTGGTTCAGCGCCGACGAGGTCGCGATGCTCTCGACCTCGGCCGGTCGTCGCCGGGCCCGCCGCTGGGCGGCGGCGGCGGGGGTGGGGCCGGCCATGAAGCGCTTCGTCTCCGACGCCACCCGCCTGGCGTTCACCCGCCAGCGGATGGTCAAGGGCAGCCGCGGCGGCGACCCGTCGGCCCAGCGCGACGAGGGCGAGCTGCTGACGGCGCTCGCCCGCAGCCGGGCGGCCCTGCAGGCGCCGACCACGGCCTTCGTGGGCCACGCCCCGCGGCCCGAGCTGCCCCCGACGCAGGCCAGCTGGGGCGCTCCGCCCGCCGGCGGCGGGCAGGGCTCGTACTGGCAGGGCGGTCAGCCCGGCGGCCCGGCGCCGCAGACCGACCCGTGGGGTCGGCCGGTCCCGCCGCCGCACTGGTGAGGGGCGGGGCGGTCACGGTGGTGGCCGCCACGGCGTCGGGTGCTACGGCGTCGGGTGCGCGGCGTCGTAGCGGCCGAACGAGGGCGTGAGCCGGGCCGCGACGACCATCAGCACCACGATCAGCGCCCCGCCGAGCAGCGGCGGCCAGGCGACGCCGGCCACGGCGACGAGCCCGACGAAGAGGTCGCCGACCCGGGGCCCGCCCGTCACCACGACGATGAAGATGCCCTGGAGGCGCCCCCGCATGGAGTCGGGCGCCGCGGCCTGCAGGATGGTCGAGCGGAAGATCGAGCTGACGTTGTCGGCCGCCCCCGCGCCGGCCAGCGCCAGGGCCGCCGCCGCGAGCGGCAGGAGGTCGGCCTCGGCCAGGCCCTCGGTCAGGCCGCCCGACCCGTGGCCGGGGGCGAGCAGCAGCACGAGACCGAAGGCGAGCACGAACCCGCCGTAGACCGCGATGGCCCGCTGCACGGCGCGCCCCTGGAGGCGCACGTGGCCGAGGCGGCCGCTGAACACGCTGCTGAGCAGCGCCCCGACGGCGTACGAGGCGGTGAGGACGCCGACCGTCACCGCGCCTCCTCCGATCACCACGGCCCCGACGACGGGGAAGAGCACGCGGGGCTGGCCGAAGGTCATCGCGACGATGTCGAGCACGAACGTGGTGCGGATGTTGGGGGAGCGGCGGAGGAAGCGCATGCCCACCATCAGCGAGGAGAGCCCCGGCCGCTGCGTCTCGCCCTCGGGCCGGATCGGCGGCAGGGTGACGATGCCGAGGAAGGCGGTGCTGAACAGGACGACGTCGACCGTGTACGTCAGCGGGAAGCCGACGCCGGCGACGAGGATGCCCGCCAGCGCCGGGCCCACCGTCAGCATGAGGCCCGTGCCGATCCCGCTGAGGGCGGAGGCGGCGGGCAGCAGCGAGGCCGGCAGGAGGCGCGGGATGATCGAGGCTCGGGAGGTCGCGATCATGGTGCCCGCGACCGCGTTGACGCAGGTCAGCGCGTAGAGCAGCACCACCTCGCGGAGGCCGAACCAGGCGTGCAGCGCGATCGCCCCGGTCGAGAGCCACGCGAACACGGCCGCGACGAGCGCGACCTTCCGTCGGTCGAAGGCGTCGGCGAGCATGCCGCCGTAGAGGCCGGCGAGGATCATCGGCACGAGCGAGACGACGCCCACGAGGGCGACGGAGAACGTCGACCGCGTGATCTCGTAGACCTCGAGCCCGACGGCCACGAGGGTGAGCTGCGTGCCGATGCCGCTGATGGTGTTGCCGACGAACAGCCGGGCGAAGGCCGGGCTCGCCCGGAGCGGGGTCGTGTCGACGAAGAGCGGCCGGCGCGCCTCGGCGGCCTTCGGGGCGCCCTCGGTCGGCGCGGTCTCGGGGGCGGGGTCTGGAGTGGACAAGCCTCCATCATCGTCCACCCGCGCGCACCGTGGTGCCGGGGTCGGGTGCTTGGATGGGAGGCATGACACACGACCCCCAGACCAAGCCCGAGATCGACGCCCCCACCGGCCCGGCCCCCGCCGACCTCGAGATCAGCGACATCACCGTCGGCGACGGCGCCGAGGCCCAGCGCGGCTCGACCGTCGACGTCCACTACCTCGGCGTCGAGTTCGACTCCGGCGAGGAGTTCGACTCCTCGTGGAGCCGCGGCGAGTCCGTCAACTTCCCCCTCGCCGCGCTCGTGCAGGGCTGGCAGGAGGGCATCCCCGGCATGAAGGTCGGCGGTCGCCGCCAGCTCGTCGTCCCGCCGCAGCTCGCCTACGGCCCCGCCGGCAGCGGCCACCCGCTCTCGGGCAAGACCCTGATCTTCGTCATCGACCTCCTCGGCGTCAGCTGATGGCCCTGCGTCCCGCCCCGTCGGTCGGCCTGGCCGACGGGCACACGATCCCCGCGCTGGGGCTCGGCACCTACGGCATGGACGGCGACGAGGGCGCGGCGCAGGTCGCCGGCGCGATCGAGTCGGGCTACCGCCTGCTCGACACCGCCCTCAACTACGGCAACGAGGGCGCCGTCGGCGAGGCGATCCGTCGCGTCGACGTGCCCCGCGACGAGCTCGTCGTGACGACCAAGCTGCCCGGCCGCCACCACGGCTACGAGGAGGCCCTGGCCAGCTTCGAGGAGAGCCGGGCGACGCTCGGCGTCGACGTCGTCGACCTCTACCTGATCCACTGGCCGCTGCCCCGGGTCGACAAGTACGTCGACGCGTTCCGCGCCTTCGTGAAGCTGCAGGAGGACGGCCTCGTCCGGTCCGTCGGCGTCTCGAACTTCACCGAGGCCCACCTGCAGCGCCTCGCCGACGAGACGGGCGTCGTGCCCGTCGTCAACCAGGTCGAGCTGCACCCGTACTTCCCGCAGGCCGAGCTCCGCGCGGTGCACGAGCGGATGGGCATCGTCACCGAGAGCTGGAGCCCGCTCGCGAAGCAGAGCGAGCTCCTGACGGAGTCGGTGGTCACCGAGATCGCCCGTGCCCACGGGAAGACGCCCACGCAGGTCGTCCTCCGCTGGCACGTCCAGCTGGGCGCCGTGCCGGTGCCGAAGTCGGCCGACCCCGGCCGGCAGCGCGAGAACCTCGACGTCTTCGACTTCGAGCTCACGGAGGCCGAGGTGGTCGCCATCAGCGGCCTCGAGCGCGGCCGCCTGTGGGACGGCGACCCGGAGACGCACGAGGAGTTCTAGGCCTCCGCCGCGCCTCCGGCACGACCCCGTGACCGCACCGACCCGCACCGGGCCGGTGCGGTCTCGTCGTGCCGGCCGCGGCCCCGGGTGCACCGGGGGTGGAGCCGGGGGGAGTCGCGTGGACGGTAGACTGACGCGCCGACTTTCCCGAGGGGTGCGACCGCCAGTGACATCATCCGAGCTCGACCGCGAACGCTCCTACGTGGGCACGCTCTACGCCCGTCTCGACGAGCTGAAGGAGGACGCCCGCGTGCGCCTCGAGCGCGTCCGTGCCGAGTCCGTGGGCGGCAACCACCAGAGCCGCAGCGAGCGCGACGCCTACGCGCGCCTCTACGAAGACACGATCGCGCAGCTCGGCGCCGTCGACGAGCGCCTCGCCTTCGGCCGCCTGGAGCTCGAGCAGCCGGACGAGCTGGGCCAGGGCGACGCCGTGGCGATGCCCGGCACGGGGGGCCGCTACCGCTACATCGGCCGAATCGGCCTCCGCGACGAGCAGCACCACCCGATCCTGCTCGACTGGCGCGTGCCCGGCGCCAGCGCGTTCTACCAGGCCACGGCGGCGACGCCGATGGGCGCCAGGGCCCGTCGCCACCTGACCCTCGACGGTCGTCGCGTCACGCGCCTGGAGGACGAGGTCTTCGACCCCGAGCTGCTCGACCGCGACGACGTGCAGCTGCAGGGCGAGGGCGCCCTGATGGCGGCGCTCACCGCGCAGCGCACCGGCCGCATGACCGACATCGTCGCGACGATCCAGGCCGAGCAGGACGTCATCATCCGCTCGCCCCTCGACGGCGTGCTCGTGGTCCAGGGCGGGCCCGGCACCGGCAAGACGGCGGTCGCCCTCCACCGCGCCGCCTACCTGCTCTACTCGCACCGCGACCGCCTGCGCGGCTCGGGCGTGCTCGTCGTCGGCCCGTCGCGGTCGTTCCTCCGCTACATCGAGCAGGTGCTGCCGTCGCTCGGCGAGACCGGCGTCGTGCTCTCGAGCCTCGGCGGGCTCTACCCGGGCGTCGAGGCGCAGACCGACGACGCGCCCGAGGTCGCGGCGCTGAAGGGCTCGGCCGAGATGGCCGACCTGGTCCGCCGGGCGGTGCGGTCGCGGCAGGTGCGCCCGACGCAGCCGACGACGATCGACGTCAACGGCGAGCGGCTCGTCGTGCAGCCCGAGCTCGTCGCCGAGGCGATGCGCAAGGCGCAGGAGCGCGGCAAGCAGCACAACGTCGGCCGCGTCACGTTCAACAAGGCGGCCCTCTCGGCGCTGACCCGGCAGCTCGTGGCGCAGATGCGCGACCACGGCACCACCGTCGACGAGTCCGACGAGGCCGTGCTGCGCGAGGACATCCGCCAGACCCACGACGTCAAGGTGCTGCTGAACACCGCGTGGCTGCCCCTCTCGGCCGAGAAGCTGATCGAAGACCTGTACGCGCGCCCGCAGTGGCTCGCGACGATCACCCAGCGCTGGAGCCCGCGCCAGCGCGCCCTGCTGCAGCGGCCCCGCGGCTCGGAGTTCACGATCTCCGACGTGCCGCTGCTCGACGAGGCGGCCGAGCTGCTGGGCGAGTTCCAGGCCGGCGTCGACCCCGAGAGGCTCGCCCGGAAGCAGCAGCGCAAGCGAGACATCGAGAACGCGGAGCGCGCGATCGAGAACATGGGCGTCGAGGGGATGGTCTCGGCCGAGCAGATCGCGGGCGGCTTCGCCGAGCGCGCCGCGTCGATGACCACCGCCGAGCGCGCCGCCGGCGACCGCACCTGGGCCTTCGGCCACGTCGTCGTCGACGAGGCGCAGGAGCTCTCGCCGATGCAGTGGCGCCTGCTCTCGCGGCGCTGCCCGCTGCGCTCCTTCACCGTCGTGGGCGACATCGCCCAGGCGTCGAGCCCCGCCGCGGCCTCCTCGTGGGACGTCGCGCTGCAGAGCCTGCTCGGCCGCCGTCGGGGCTCGTCGGTCGCCGGCACCTCGGCGCCCTGGCGCCTGGAGGAGCTCACCGTCAACTACCGCACGCCGAGCCAGATCGTCGACCACGCCGAGCGGCTGGCGATCGAGGCGGGGCTGCGCATCACGCCCAGCCGCTCCGTCCGGTCGAGCGAGTGGCCCGTGCGCGAGGTCGCCGTCGGGGCCGGGGGAGCAGGGGGAGTCGCGGGTCGTGACGCCCTCGTCGCCGCCGGCGTCGAGGCGGTCGCCGCCGACCGGGCCGTCGACGACTCCGGGACGCTGGCCGTCATCGCCCCGCAGGGCCTCGTGGGCCCGCTCGTGGACAGGCTCGTCGAGCTCTTCCCGGGGCAGGTCGCCCCCGGCACGGCGTCGCTGACCAAGCCGATCTCGGTGCTCAGCCCCGCGACGTCGAAGGGGCTCGAGTTCGACGCCGTCGTGATCGTCGACCCCGAGGGCGTGCGGGCCTCGTCGGCCCGCGGCGCCGCCAGCCTCTACGTCGCGATGACCCGCCCGACGCAGCGCCTCACCGTCGTCGGCTAGCGCGGGGGCTGCGCGAGACCGGCCGCCCGGCGGGCGGCCTCGGCGACCCGGTCGTGGTGGGTGCGCCAGCCCGCCGCGTCGCGGTCGGGCACGTTCGGGTCGCCCGGCCCGGAGCCGAGGCGGCCGTCGACGAGCTCGCGGGCGAGGTCGGCGTGCCCCGCGTGCCGGGCGGTCTCGACGCAGAGGTGCACGAGCACCGTGTGCAGCGTGACCTCCTGCCGGCCCGCCGACCACCACGGCACGAGGCCGGGGGAGTCGAGGTCGAGCTCGCGCACCGTCGCGTCGGCGTGCTCGGCGGAGTGCCGGGCCAGGTCGACGATCGAGGCGCGGCTCTCGTCGGCGGTCGCCCACAGGTCGGCGTCGGGGTCGACCTCGTCGTCCGACCAGGCCGGCGAGAGCGGCGACGGCCGGCCGAAGACGTCGCCGAGGTAGCCGAGCTGCACGAGGGCCGTGTGCTTGACGAGGCCGAGCAGGTTCGTCCCGCTCGGCACGAGCGGTCGACGGGCGTCGTGCTCGTCGAGGCCCTCGAGCTTGCCGAGCAGGTCGCCCCGCTGGCGTGAGAGGTACCGCTGCAGCGTCTCCTTCTGGTCCATGGCCCCAGGGTGCCGCGTCGCGGCTCCCGGCGCCAGCCCCGTCACCTCGCCCGCGTCGTGTCGGGCAGGGGGTCGGCCCGGCTCAGTTGTAGTCGGCGGGCCAGGTGAACGCCGGAGGCGCGGTGACGGTCTCGCCCACCGGCGCCAGCACCAGCGCCACGTCCTCGAAGTCGCTGAGCCGGATGCCGGCGGGGTCGCCGCCGTACCGGCTGCCGTCGACGAACACGGTGAGCGCCCGCCCGTCGCCGCCCCCGAGGTCGCCGACGCCGGACTGGTCGAGGTGCACGCCCCACTCCGTGAAGAGCTGGCCCAGCACGAACGACTCGCGGCGGGGCGACTCGACGTGGACGATGCCCGACGTGTCGTGCGTGTGGATCGGCGCCGCGAACTTGGTGCCCGAGTCGTGCCCGATGTCGCCGGGCACGGTCACCGGCTGGCCGTCGACCGTGATCGACAGGTGGCTGTGCACGTGCATGGCGAGGTCCTGGCCCCAGACGTTCTCGAGGCCCGCGAGCTCCGCCCGCTCAGGCCGGTCGCCGACCTCGGGCACCGGCCACGGCGGGGCGGTCTCGGCCCCGACGACGCGGGTCGGGTTCGACGACTGGGCCACCGCGACGCCGACCCCGCCGCCGACGACGACGAGCGCGCTGGCGACGAGGGGGAGGAGGGCCCGCCGGGAGGGGCTCATCGGTCCCCGCCGCCCGTGCCGGAGGCGGCACCGGCGTCGGCGTGAGGTGCGACGGCCGACCCGACCGTGCGCACCCGGTCGACGAGCTCGCGCCACGGTCCGGTGAGCTGCTGCTCGGGCAGCGTCGCCTCGCGCACGGGCTGGGCCTCGACGACGATCACCCAGACGAAGCGGTCGGGCTGCGCGCCGTCGGCGGTCGACGGCGTCGACGACCAGGGGAGGCCGTCGATGAGCACGAGCCACGACTCGGTGTCGGGCTCGGCCTCGACGTCGACCTGCCACGACCGCGTGAGGCCCGCGAAGCCGCCGGTGCGCTGCACGGTGACGATCATGGCCGCGATGCTACCCCGGGTGCCCCGGGGCCAGCAGGGCGAGGGCAGGGCGACGGCAGGGCGCCCGCCGGGCGCCGGGAGCGTGCCCGCCGCCCCGCCTCAGGCCGCGGGCAGCACCCCGACCCCGCGCCACCCCTCGGTCGTCGCGCGGGCCTCGCGCGACCCGGCGCCCCACCGCGCCTCCGCGGCGGCGATCGTCACGGCGGCGAACTCGGCGAACGTCGAGGTCGGCGACACGTCGCCGCTCGTGATCGCGTCGTACCAGATCTGCCCGGCGCCCTCCCACGCGGGGCCGCCGACGGTCGTGGCGACGAGGTGGAAGGCCTTGTTGGGGATCCCCGAGTTGAGGTGGACGCCCCCGGCGTCCTCCGTCGTCTCGACGTAGTCGTCCATGTGGGCCGGCTGGGGGTCCTTCCCGAGCACGTCGTCGTCGTAGGCGGTGCCCGGCGCGGCCATCGAGCGCAGCGCCCGCCCCTGCACCTCGTCGGTGAACAGTCCCTCGCCGATCAGCCAGCTGGCCTCGTCGGCCGCCTGCCCGAGCAGGTGCTGCTCGACGAGCGCGCCGAAGACGTCGCTGACCGACTCGTTCAGCGCGCCGGACTGCCCCTGGTACTCGAGCGCCGTCGTGTACTGCGTCACGCCGTGCGCGAGCTCGTGGCCGACGACGCTCACCGACGCCGTGAAGCGGCGGAAGACCTCGCCGTCGCCGTCGCCGAACACCATCCGTCGGCCGTCCCAGAAGGCGTTGTCGTAGTCGAGGCCGTAGTGCACGGTCGCGTCGAGCGGCAGGCCCGAGCCGTCGATCGACGACCGGCCGTACGCCTCGAGGAAGAGCGCGTGCGTGGCCCCGAGGGCGTCGTAGGCCTCGGTGACGGCGACGTCGTCCGTCGGCGGCTCGCCCTCGCGGCGCACCACGCGGCCGGGCAGCTCCTCGGTGCCCCCGGCGTCCGAGATCGTGCGCTCGAGCGGACCGTCGACGGCCACGGCGCCCTGCCGGGCCGGCGGCGCGGCCGCGCGGAGCGCCCGCACCTCCTCCATCTGCCGCAGGCCCTGGCGGGCGGCCTCGGGGGCCCGTGAGAGGCGCGGCGAGTCGGCCCGGGCGAGGTGGTCGAGCAGGTAGGGCGGCACGATGAAGCGGGTCATGGCTGCACTCTCGCACCGGCCCCCGACATCGGCCCGACAGTTCACACGATCGTCACGGGAGGCGCTCCGGGGCCCCGCACCGCGCCTCCCGCAGGCCTGCACCGCGCCTCCGACCGGCCGGCCCCCACACTCGCTCGGCGACCCGGCGCACGGGGCCGCCCCGCCGCCCCGCCGCCCCGGTAGCGTTGACCGGATGACCGCCTCCGACGCCTCCGCCCTGGTCGACCGCATGATCGCCGTCGTCCCCGACTTCCCCGTGCCGGGCATCCTCTTCCGCGACGTGACGCCGCTGTTCTCCGACGCGGACGCCTTCGCGACGGTGACGGCCGCGCTGAGCGAGCCCTTCGACGGCGCCTTCCAGGCCGTGGCCGGCATCGAGGCCCGGGGCTTCGCGCTGGCCGGCGGCATCGCGATCGAGCAGGGCGTCGGCGTGCTCACCGTCCGCAAGGCGGGCAAGCTCCCCGGCGAGGTGCTCAGCGAGAGCTACGCGCTCGAGTACGGCGAGGCGACCCTCGAGCTGCGCCCGAGCCAGCTGCCCGCGGGCACGCGGGTGCTGGTCGTCGACGACGTGCTCGCCACCGGCGGCACCGCCGAGGCGACCGTCACCCTCCTCGAGCGCGCGGGCTACGAGGTCGTCGGCATCGCCGTGCTGCTCGAGCTCGACGGCCTGCCCGGGCGCGACCGCCTCGCCTCCCGCCTGCCCGTCCACGCCCTCTCGAGCGCGCCGGCGTAGGGCGGGCCCCTACGGCGCGGGCCAGCCGGGGAAGAGCAGCAGGCCGCAGCCCACGACGCAGGCCGCCGTCACCGCGACGAAGACGCCGACCCAGAGCACTCCCGGCACGTGCGTCAGGCGGGCGAGCTGGTCGGCGTCCGACTCCGTCGATCCGCCGCGCCGGGCGCTGCGGCGGCGGCTGGACTGCAGCTCGAGCGATGCGCGGACGGCTCCGAGGCCGAGCACGCTGACGAGCGCCAGGCCGAACGACTGCTGCCACACCACGGGGGCGAGCCACGTCACGCCGCCGACGACGGCGGCCCCGACCAGCACGACCCAGAGCCCGAACCAGTTGCGGATCTGCACGAGCATCAGCGCCAGCAGCAGCACCAGCGCCCAGAGCAGCCCCGCCGCGAACCCCGCGGCGAGCAGCCACGAGGCCCCGAGCGCGGCCAGCGCCGGCGCCGGGTAGCCGGCCAGCAGCGTGACGACCATGCCGAGGCCGGTCGGCGGGCCGCTCGACACCGTCAGGCCCGAGGTGTCGCCGTGCAGGCGGATGCCCGAGAGGCGTCGCCCGCTGAGCACCGCGGCCAGGCCGTGCCCGCCCTCGTGCACGACGGTGACCGCGTGGCGCACGAGGCGCCAGGTCGTCGGGACGAGCACGAGCAGGGCCCCGACCGCGACCGCCGCGGCCGTCCACTCCGGCGGCAGGGGCGCGGCGCGCTCGGCGACCCGGGCCCAGAGGTCGGCGACGGTCTCGGGTGCGGTGGTCATCCGGCCAGCCTAGGAGGCGCCTCCCGGGCTCCGTCCGAGGGATGAACCTGGGCCGCCTGGCAGCTGTCGCGGCCGGCCGTGCCCCACCATGGAGGGATGCGCCGCGCCGTCCTCCTCCTCGCCACCCTCGCGTACCTCGCCGGGGTCGCCTGGATGACCCTCCGACCCACCGTCTACGGCGACGGCACCTCCGAGCTGCTCTGGCGGGTGCTCGACCTCGCCGCCCGGCACGAGGAGACCGACTGGATCACCTTCGCCCGGGTCGAGGCGGCCGCGAACGTCGCGATGTTCGTGCCGATGGGCATGTTCCCGGCGTTGCTGCTGCCGAAGCGGGCGTGGTGGGTCGGCGTCGTGGTCGGCCTCGTCGCGACCGTGGCCATCGAGTCGTACCAGGCGACGGTGCTGTCGGCGACGCGCTTCGCCGACCCGCAGGACCTCGTGATGAACACCCTCGGAGCCGCGATCGGCGCGGCCTTCGTCGGCCTCGTCCTGCCGAGGAGTCGCCGGTCGCGTCGCCGGGGCCGGTCGCCGCGGCAGAGCCCGGCCTGGTAAGCTCCTCAGGTTGCCGTCAGAACGGCCGCGGATCAAGAGAGCCTGCACATCCTGTGACGGGCGCCGCGCAACGAAGAGGAAGGGGATCCCAGACATGGCCCTTGCACCCGAAGTCAAGACTGCGATCATCGAAGAGTACGCGACGCACCCCGGCGACACCGGATCCCCCGAGGTCCAGGTCGCCGTGATGACGCAGCGCATCCTCGACCTGACCGAGCACCTCAAGGAGCACAAGCACGACCACCACTCGCGTCGTGGCCTCCTCCTCCTCGTCGGCCAGCGCCGTCGCCTCCTGGGCTACCTGTCCAAGGTCGACATCGAGCGCTACCGCACGCTGATCGGTCGCCTCGGTCTCCGTCGCTAATCGACCGCACGTCTCGACGACGGCCCCCCTCCTGCACGCAGGAGGGGGGCCGTCCTCGTTCCGGGGCCGCCGGGGTGCCCGTCAGTACCAGTTGTTCGGGACGGAGTGCGCCCAGGCGGCGCACATGGTGCCGTAGCGGCCGTGGATGTAGCCCAGGCCCCAGTCGACCTGGGTGCGGTAGTTCGTCTGCCAGTCGAGGCCGGCGCTGGCCATCTTGGAACCCGGCAGGGCCTGCGGGATCCCGTAGGCGCCTCCCGAGGGGTTCGTCGCGGTGGTCCGCCACCCCGATTCCTTGTTCCAGAGCTGCACGAGGCAGGTGTACTCGGCACCGGTGCCGACCTGGCTCGCGGCGTAGGCCTTCGCGCCCGCCGGGTCGTTCACGGCGCCCGCCGGGGGAGCGGCGGAGCCCCCGGGCGCGGGGGCGGGCGCCGGTGCCGGTGCGGGAGCGGGAGCCGGGGCCGGGGCCGGAGCCGGGCGCGACCCGGACGACGCGGAGCCCGAGGCCGGCGCCGGCGCGGCGGCCCGGGCGGCGGCAGCGGCGGCCGCGGCGGCCTCCGCCGCTCGGGCCTGCTCCGCGATCGCGGCCTTCTCGGCCTCGCCCTGCCGGTACTGCCGCTCGACCTCGGCCGAGGTGTCGTTGAGCGTCGCGAGCTGCGCGTAGAGCTGGTCGGACTGCGTGGTGGCCGAGGCGACCTCGGCGTCGGCGGCGGCCTGCGCGGCCGTCGCGTCGGCGGCCCTGTCCGCGGCCTCGCCGGCGAGCCGCGACTCCTCGGCCCGGGCGACCTGGGCCTGCGCGGTCAGCGAGGCGACCGTGCCGCTCGTCGTCGTCGCCTCGGCGAGGACCCCGCGCCACCGGTCGCCCAGCTGGGTCAGCGCCCCCAGCTGGTACAGCACCTGGTCCGGGTCGGTGGCGACGAGCAGCTCCGTCGAGGGCGCCTGGGGCCCGCCGACCCGGGAGAGCCGAGCGGCGAGCTGGCCCGCCTGCTCGTGGGCCGCCTGCTCGGCGGCCACCGCCGCGTCGGCGTCGGCCTGCAGTCGGTCGGCCCGGGTTCCGGCGGCGGCCTCCTGCGCGGCGGCCTCCGCGCTCGTGGCGTTCGCCGCGACCGCGGCGTCGCCCCGTGCGGCGGCGGTCCGCTCGAGCCCGTCGAGCGCCGCCGTGACGGCCTCGACCTGCGCCTGGGTCGCCGCGGCGTCGCCCCGCGCGGCCTCGACGTCGGCCCAGCTCGGGGCGTCGGCCGCCGACGCGGGGGTCGCCCCCGCCAGGGTCGACAGCACGAGGGCGAGGGAGGCGGTGGTCGCGACCACGAGGCTCGCCCGGCGGGCGGCGCGGCCGGGTCGGCGGGAGGGGGCGGTCGGGGTCACGCGTCGACCTTAGCCGCGGAGCCCGCCCGCCTCCCGGCCCGCGGAGGCCCCGGTGCTAGGATCGCGCACGGAGCAGGCCGGTCTCGGCTGCTGGTCACCGGTGGTGACAGGCGGATCCCGCCCCGGTCCCGGCGCTCGTCAGCGTCGGTCGGGCAACGGTCTCCGACCGTTCCCACTGTTGGCCAGACGAGCGACCGGTGCCTCGCGCCGTCGTCCGTGCACGTCCTTCGTGCCCGCCGCCCCGCCCGCTCCGGATGCACATCGATGCCCACACGGGGCGTCGATGCAAAACAAAGAGGAGTAGCCCCCACATGGAGGGTCCAGAGATCAAGTTCGGCGAAGCCGTCCTCGACAACGGCAAGTTCGGCAAGCGCACCATCCGATTCGAGACCGGCCGTCTCGCCCAGCAGGCCCAGGGAGCCGTCGCCGCCTACCTCGACGACGACACCATGCTGCTGTCCGCCACGAGCGCCAGCAAGAAGCCGAAGGACAACTTCGACTTCTTCCCCCTCACCATCGACGTCGAGGAGCGCTCGTACGCCGCGGGCAAGATCCCCGGTTCGTTCTTCCGTCGCGAGGGCCGCCCCTCCACCGAGGCCATCCTCGTCTGCCGTCTCATCGACCGGCCCCTGCGCCCCTCCTTCGTCGAGGGCCTGCGCAACGAGGTCCAGGTCGTCATCACCGTCCTGAGCATCGCGCCGGACGAGTTCTACGACGCCCTGGCCATCAACGCGGCCAGCGCCTCCACCCAGATCTCGGGCCTGCCCTTCTCCGGCCCGATCGCCGGTGTCCGCCTCGCCCTCATCGGCGACCAGTGGGTGGCCTTCCCCAAGGCGTCGCAGCTGGCCGAGGCCGTCTTCGACCTGACCGTCGCGGGCCGTGTCGTCACCGACGCCGCCGGCAACGAGGACGTCGCGATCATGATGGTCGAGGCCGAGGCCACCGAGCACGCCTGGGGCCTCATCCAGGGCGGCGCCACCAAGCCCGACGAGGCCGTCGTGGCCCAGGGCCTCGAGGCCGCCAAGCCCTTCCTGAAGCAGCTGGTCGACGCGCAGTCCGCGATGGCCGCGCAGGCCTTCAAGGAGATCGCCGACTACCCGGTCTTCCTGCCCTACACCGACGAGGTCCTCGCCGCGGTCACCGAGGCAGCCGGCTCCGAGCTGTCCGAGGTCTACAAGATCGCCGGCAAGATCGAGCGCCAGGACGCCGACGACGTGCTCAAGGGCAAGGTCAAGGACGCCGTCGCGGCGAAGGTCGAGTCGGGCGCGCTGCCCGAGTCCGCCCTCGGCCAGGTCTCCGCCGCCTACAAGACGGCCACCAAGAAGGTCGTCCGCGACCGCATCCTCACCGAGCAGGTCCGCATGGACGGCCGCGGCCTGGCCGACATCCGTCCGCTCGACGCCGAGGTCCAGGTCATCCCGCGCGTGCACGGCTCCGCCATCTTCCAGCGCGGCGAGACCCAGATCCTGGGCGTCACCACGCTGAACATGCTCAAGATGGAGCAGCAGATCGACTCGCTGAGCCCGGTCACGAAGAAGCGCTACCTGCACCACTACAACTTCCCGCCCTACTCGACCGGTGAGACCGGCCGCGTCGGGTCGCCGAAGCGTCGCGAGATCGGGCACGGCTTCCTCGCCGAGCGCGCCCTCGTGCCGGTGCTGCCCAGCCGCGAGGAGTTCCCCTACGCGATCCGTCAGGTGTCCGAGGCCCTCGGCTCCAACGGCTCGACGTCGATGGGCTCCGTCTGCGCCTCGACCCTGTCGCTCCTCAACGCCGGTGTCCCGCTGCGCGCGCCCGTCGCGGGCATCGCCATGGGCCTCGTCTCCGACGAGGTCGACGGCCAGACCCGCTACGCGGCCCTCACCGACATCCTCGGTGCGGAGGACGCCCTCGGCGACATGGACTTCAAGGTCGCCGGCACGAGCGAGTTCGTCACGGCGATCCAGCTCGACACGAAGCTCGACGGTCTGCCGACCGCCGTGCTGGACGCCGCGCTGAAGCAGGCCAAGGAGGCGCGCACCGCCATCCTCAGCGTGCTCACCTCGGCCATCGACGCGCCCGACGAGATGGCCCCGACCGCGCCCCGCGTGATCTCGGTCCAGATCCCGCAGGACAAGATCGGCGAGCTGATCGGCCCGAAGGGCAAGACGATCAACGCGATCCAGGACGAGACCGGCGCCGACATCTCCATCGAGGAGGACGGCACCGTCTACATCGGCGCCGTCGACGGCCCCTCGGCCGAGGCCGCCCGTGCCCAGGTCAACGCCATCGCGAACCCGACCAACCCCGAGGTGGGCGAGCAGTTCCTCGGCACGGTCGTCAAGATCGCGTCGTTCGGCGCCTTCGTCTCGCTCCTCCCCGGCAAGGACGGCCTGCTGCACATCAGCGAGGTCCGCAAGCTGGCCGGCGGCAAGCGCGTCGAGAACGTCGAGGACGTGCTCGGGGTCGGCCAGAAGATCCTCGTCGAGATCACGAAGATCGACGACCGCGGCAAGCTGTCGCTCGCTCCGGTCGTGGCCGACGAGGCCGACACCGACTCGAGCGGCGCCGCCGGCGAGAGCGACGACGCGTCGGTCGACCTCGGCTAGTCGCTGACCGTCAGACGCTGCCCGCCCCCGACCTCGGTCGGGGGCGGGCTCCGTCGTTCCGGGGGCGTCTCGACGGCCTCCGAGGGGTGTGACAGGCGGTGCTGCCGTGCCTCCTGAGGCACCGAGGAGGCGCCCCCACAGAATCTGAGGGATGTTCTCGTAACGATCGGGTGCGGCGGCGTGCCGAGCGCCGCTCCGGCCCGTAGTCTCGTCCTGAGGGCCCGATCCAGCTCGCCGTGACCGATGGTCGCCACGGTCGGCGGGGTCCTGTCGTCGGTGCCCGACGAGAGCCGCCAGACCAGCCTCGGAGGGGTGACGCGAGTGAGCGAGACCACGGCGCGCGCCACCGGTGCCGAGGCTCCCCGCGCCGCCCCCGCCCGCCCGCCGCGGCGCTCGTCCGTCACGGACGCGACCGTCCCCGTCGACCTCGGCGTCATCCAGCCGCGACGTCGCCTCGGCACGTCCGACCTGCGCGTCTTCCCGATGGCGATCGGCGGCAACGTCTTCGGCTGGACGGCCGACCAGACCGAGACCGAGGCCGTGCTCGACGCGTACTACGACCTGGGCGGCAACTTCGTCGACACGGCCGACTCCTACGCCGGCGGTCGCAGCGAGATCATGATCGGCTCGTGGATGAAGCGCCGCCGCTCCCGCGACGACGTCGTGCTGTCGACCAAGATCGGCAAGAGCGCCGACCACCCGGGGCTGACCCCGCGCGCGGTCGAGCGCGCCGTCGAGGCGTCCCTCGAGCGTCTCGGGACGGACCACGTCGACCTGCTCTACCTGCACGTCGACGACACGGAGGTGGCGTTCGAGCGCACGCTCCTCGCCGTCGACCACCTCATCCGGGCCGGCAAGGTCCGCTGGTTCGGGGGCGCCCACCACTCGGGCAACCGGCTCTACGAGGCGCGCATCGCCGCGGGCATGCTCGGGGTGGCGCCGATGGTGGCCCTGCAGAACCAGTACAACCTCATGAACCGCACCGAGTACGAGGGCGGCCTCTCGAAGGTCGCCGCACAGCTCGGGCTGGCCGTCATGCCGCGCTTCGCGTTGGCGAGCGGGTTCCTGACCGGCAAGTACCGCACGCGGGCCGACGTGTCGCGCACCCGTCGCGGCAAGGACGTCTCGCGTCACCTGACGAAGAAGGGCCTGCGGGTGCTCGCCGAGCTCGACCGCGTCGCGGCGGTCCACGACGTGTCGCCGGCCGCGATCTCCCTGGCGTGGCTGCTGGCGAAGCCGAACGTGGTGGCGCCGGTGGCGAGCGCCACGAGCGCCGGCCAGGTCGCCGAGCTCGCTCAGGCGGCGCAGGTCCGCCTCACGCGGACCCAGGTGCTGGAGCTCGACCGAGCCTCGGCCTGAGGCGTCCGCTCGGGGCGGAGCGGATCAGGCGTCTCGTGTCAGGCGTTGAGGAGGCGCTCGACGGTGCGGCGCAGGGAGGCCGCGGCCGCGATGGCGTCGCCGGCGTAGGCACCGATCTGCGCGCCGTCCCAGGCGAGCAGGAGGTCGTCCGCGGCGTCGCCGGGCATCGGGTGAGCGGCGTCCTTGAAGAGGTCGACGAGGGCGTCCGTCTGCCACTCGCGGTGCTCGGCGATGCTGGCGCGGACGGCGTGGGTCGGGTCGCTGAACTCGGACGCGGCGTTGGCCCAGGGGGAGCCCCGGTAGCCGGGGGCCTGCAGCTGCGCGACCACCGACTCCAGCAGGGCCCGGATGCGCTCCGCGCCGTCCGGGTGCTCCTCGACGAGGGCGGCGAGGGCCTCGACGTCGCGCTCGTGGCGACCGGCGAGGTACTCGAGCACGAGGGTGTCCTTCGCGCCGAAGTGCTTGTAGAACGTGGCCTTGGTGACGCTCGACTCCGCGATGAGCCGGTCGACGCCGACGACGCGGATGCCCTCGTCGGAGAAGAGGCGGTCGGCCGTCGTCAGCACGCGGGCGCGGGCACCGGGTGTGGTCTGGTCGGCGCGGGGACGCCCAGGGAGACGCTGGACGGCCGGTTGGGGGGAATCGACCGTCACAGCGTGGCTCCTTGGGACTCGGTGGCTCGAGCCGCGTCGGGGGAACGCGTGCTCGGGACCTCCAGGACGTCCACAGCCGCCGACGACGACTGATCAGGGGGGTGGTGCCGCCGTCGGTGAGTTCACTGTAGCACCGATGAGGACAGACGGACTCGTCTGTTTGTCCACCTGCACGTCCCCCAGTTCGGGTGACGGCGCCGGAGGGCATCCCGTAGGCTCGCTCTGATGACCGGTCCTGTCTCCCTGCCCCTCGACGCGGTCGAGCTCTCCTTCGTCGCGACGGGCGACGCCCTCGTCCGCCGCAGCGTCCTGCCGACGGGGGTGCGCATCCTCAGCGAGCGCATGCCGGGGGCGCGCAGCGCCACGGTGGGCTTCTGGGTCGCCGTGGGATCGCGTGACGAGCAGGAGGGCGAGCGCGGCTCGACCCACTTCCTCGAGCACCTGCTCTTCAAGGGCACGACGACCAGGTCCGCCCTCGACATCGCCGTGGCCTTCGAGTCGGTGGGCGGCGAGCACAACGCCGCGACCGCCAAGGAGTACACCTGCTACTACGCCCGCGTCCGCGACGTCGACCTCGACGACGCCGTCGACGTGCTGGCCGACATGCTGACGTCCGCCTCGCTCGACCCCGTCGAGTTCGAGACCGAGCGCGGCGTCATCCTCGAAGAGCTGGCGATGGCCGACGACGACCCGGCCGACGTCGCGGGCGAGCGCCTCTTCGAGTCGGTCTTCGGCGACCACCCCCTGGGCCGCCCCATCGGCGGCACCCCCGAGAGCATCCGTGCCGCGTCGCGCGACGACGTGCACCGGCACTGGCGCGAGAACTACCGGCCCCGCGACCTCGTCGTCACCGTCGCCGGAGCCGTCGAGCACGACCACCTCGTCGAGGGCCTGACGGCTGCCCTCGGCCGGTCCGACTGGTCGACCGACGCGGCGTCGCCCGTGGCGCGGCGGTCGACCGTCGCGGTCGTGCCGACGCCGGCCGAGCCCGTCACGATCGTGCGGCGCCCCCTCGAGCAGGCCACCGTGCTGCTCGGCCTGCCGGGCATCTCGGCGGCCGACGAGCGGCGCTCCTCCCTGGCCGTGCTCAACTCCGTGCTCGGCGGGGGCATGTCGTCGCGCCTCTTCCAGGAGGTCCGAGAGCGTCGCGGCCTCGCGTACTCGGTGTACTCGTTCGCGTCGAGCTACTCCGACGCCGGCGTCTTCGGCCTCTACGCCGGCTGCACGCCGTCCAACGCCGGCCGGGTGTCCCGTCTGATGCTCGACGAGCTCGATCGCCTCGCCGACGACGGCATCACCGACGACGAGCACCGCCGGGCGCTCGGCCAGCTCGGCGGCGCTGCGGCCCTGGCACTGGAGGACAGCGACACCCGCATGAACCGGCTCGGCCGGGCAGAGCTCTCGCTCGGCGAGTTCGTCGACCTCGACGCCTCGCTCGACCGCATCGCCCGCGTCACCACCGACGACGTCCGCGAGCTCGCCGGGGCCCTGCGCGGCGGAGCCCTCTCGACGGTCGTCGTCGGCGACCTCGACGCCGCCGACCTCGCCGTGCCGAGCCCGCCCGACGCGGCCGGCCCGGCCGCCACCACCCCATGAACCAGGAGACGACGGTGTCCCACTACCTCTACCTCGTCCGGCACGGCGAACAGCAGGACGCCGAGCACGGGCTGCCCGACGGCCCGCTCTCGGAGCGGGGCAAGCGCCAGGCGCGCCTCATCGCCGAGCGGCTCGGCGGCGTCCCGTTCGACGCCGCGTGGCACTCGCCGCTCGAGCGGGCCGCCGAGACGGCCCGCATCATGACCGAGCGGCTCCCGGCCCTCGAGTCGCAGCCCTCGACGCTGCTCTTCGACTGCGTGCCGTCCGGCCCGACGCCCGACATGCCCGCGGCCTACAAGCCGTTCTTCGGCGGGGTGACCGACGAGGAGGTCGAGGCGGGGCAGGCGCAGATGGCCGACGCCGTCTCCGAGTGGCTGACCCCGGCCCGCGAGGACCGCCACGACCTCCTCATCACGCACAACTTCGTCATCGGGTGGTTCGTCCGCGAGGTCTTCGGGGCTCCCGACTGGCGCTGGATGGGCGTCAACCAGGCCAACGCCGGCCTGACGATCATCCGCGTCCGCTCGGCGAAGCCGCCGGAGCTCGTCACCCACAACGACCTCGGCCACCTCCCGGTCGAGCTCCGCACCGGCCTCCCGGTCGAGCAGCCGATCTAGGCGGGGGGCGCCGTGCGGCCCAGGGCCTTGCGGTACCAGGCCGTCGCGTTCGGGTTGGCGTTGTAGGGCTCGATCCGCTCGTAGCCCGACGAGCGGTAGAGGCCGCCGGCGGCCGCGAGGCTGTCGTTGGTGTCGAGCACGAGCTCGTCCGCCCCGAGGTCGCGCGCCCGGCGCTCGAGCTCGTCGAGCAGCGCCCGGCCGAGCCCCCGGCCCCGCCCGCCGGGGGCGACGAAGAGGTGCTTGACCTCGAAGCGCACCTCGCCCGCGGGCCCGGCAGCCACGGCCCGCACCCCGCCGCAGCCGAGCGAGGCCGACTCGTCGGGGCCGGGCGCCGCGCCGGCCTCCTCCTCGGCGACGACGAAGACGCCGGCGGGCGGCGTGAACGCGGCCGGGTCGGGGAGCATGGTCACGTAGGCAGCCGGCCCGCCGGGGAAGGTGCGGGCCCGCTCGGCGAAGTAGGCGGTCAGCAGCTCGGCGGCGACGGGCGCCGTGACGTCGACGGGGCGGAACCTGCTCATGGGCACCATGCTAGGTCGCCCCGGCGGCCCCGGCCGGTAGGTTGGTCCCCATGACTTCCCGCATCGCCGTGGTCGGGGCCACGGGCACGCTCGGCTCGTTCATCGTCGACCTCGTCGAGCGCACCGACGGCCTCGAGCTGCACGCCGGCCTGTCGTCGAGCGACGACCTCGACGGCGTCCTCGGCGCCGACCTCGTGGTCGACGTGACGCACCCCGCCGTGAGCCCCGCCATCGTCGAGCACGTCGTGCGGGCCGGCCTCCCCGTGCTCGTCGGCACCTCGGGCTGGAGCGCCGAGCGCATCGCGAAGCTGTCGACGATCGTCGCCGACGTCGCGGGCCCCGGCGTCCTCGTCGTGCCGAACTTCAGCCTGGGGTCGGTGCTGGCCACGCGGTTCGCGACCATGGCGGCCCGGTTCTACGACTCGATCGAGATCGTCGAGTCGCACCACGACGGCAAGGTCGACTCGCCCTCCGGCACGGCCGTCCGCACCGCGGAGCTCATCGCGGAGGCGCGGCGAGACCTCGGGCCCGTGGCCGCCCCGTTCTCCGACCAGCGCGCCCGCGGCCAGCAGGTCGCCAGCGTGCCGGTGCACAGCCTGCGGATGCGCGGCGTGGTCGCCCAGCAGTCGGTGATCCTGGGAGGCGCGGGCGAGACCCTGACGCTGACCCACGACACGCTGTCGCAGAGCGCGTACGAGAAGGGCCTCCTGGTCGCGATCGAGGCGGCTCCCACCGTCAGCGGCGTCGTGGTCGGCCTCGACCGCGTGCTGCCCCTCGACTGATGAAGGGCCGCGTCGCCGCGCTCGTCATGGCGCTGCTGCTGCTGCTCTACGTCGTGCTCGTCGCGCAGCGCGCGTACCTCTTCCTGCGGACGGGCGAGCCGATCGCGGTCGTCCTCGGCGCCGCCCTCGTGGTGCTGCCGCTGCTCGGCGCCTGGGCGCTCGTCGTCGAGCTCCGCTTCGGCGCCCGGACCCAGCAGATGGTCCGTGAACTGGCCGCCTCGGGAGAGCTCCCCGTCGACGACGTGCCGCGCCGCGCCTCCGGCCGGTACGACCGCGAGGCCGCCGACGCCGCCTTCCCGCGGTGGGCGGCGGAGGCGGCGGAGTCGCCCGACGACTGGCGGTCCTGGTTCCGGCTCGGGCTGGCCTACGACGCGTGCGGCGACCGACGGCGGGCCCGGAAGGCCCTGCGCTGGTCGATCAAGCTCCGCGGGGAGGCGGCGGCCGCCTCGCGCTGACCGCCCGACCCCTCAGAGGTCGAGACCAGGGCGTCGACGGCCTCGTCGACGGTGCGGTGACGGAAGGCGAAGCCGTCGGCGAGGAGCTTGGCGGGCACGACCTGCTGGCTCGGCAGCAGCATCTCGCGCCCCGCCTCCTGCATCGCGCCGGAGATGACGAACTCGGGCACGGTGAGGGCGTAGGGCTTCCCGAGGTCACCGGCCAGCCGGCGGGTCAGCTCGTCGCTCGTGGCCGGCGTCGGGCCGGCGAGGTTCACGGGCCCCTCGAGGGTCGACGTGAGCAGGTGCACGATCGCGGCGGCCTCGTCGTGCAGGCTGATCCACGGCCAGAACTGGTCGCCGGTGCCGAGGCGCGAACCGAGTCCGAGGCGGGTGAGGGGGAGGAGGGGCTTCAGGGCGCCGCCGGGGCCCACCACCACGCCGGTGCGGAGGTGCGCCACGCGCGTGCCCGCGGGCGCCTCGGCGGTCGCGCCCTCCCACTCGGCGACGACGTCGCTGAGGAAGCCGGTGCCGCGGGGGCTCTCCTCGGTGAGGCGCTCCCCGGGGCGGTCGCCGTAGATGCCCACGGCCGACCCGCTCAGGAAGACCGTCGGCGGGGTCTCGGCCCGGGCCATGCCCCGCGCGAGGGTCTGGGTCGCCGACACGCGCGACTCCACGATCTCCTTCTTGTAGCCCGGGGTCCAGGGCAGGCGGCCGAGGTTCGCGCCGCTGAGGTTGACGACGGCGTCGGCGCGGTCGAGCACGGTGTAGTCGACGATCCCGGCGGCGGGCACCCAGGTCACCTGGTCGTCGCCGCGAGCCTCGCCGCGGACGAGCGCCACGACGCGGTGCCCGGCCTCCCGCAGCTGCCGGGTGAGCTCGGTGCCGACCAGGCCGGAGGCGCCGGAGACGAGGACGGTGAGGGGTGCGTCGGTCATGGGGCCCTGGCTTTCACGGTGCGACGGGAGCGGGGAGGGAGGTGCTCCTCGAGAGCGTAGGCGCGCCTCCTGGTGGTCGTCCCGAGGCGCACGGGCGAGGCGACCGGGAGGGCGCCCGGGGAGGCGCTCGGCGGAAGGGGCTGCGGAGGTAGAGTCGTCGCCGTGTCTGATGCCGCTGCCGTTGACCCCGTGATCCAGTCCGCCGAGAACCACCCCGTCGAGCACGACGTCGAGTTCCGCTCCGACGTGACCGTCGAGCTCGTCCGCTCCAGCGCCCACGACAGCGACGTGCTGTTCGCCGCGCGCGTGTCGACGATGGGCGAGCTCACCCTCGAGGGCGCGCAGGCCTCCGCCGAGGGCGAGCAGGCGACCAAGGGCGCCGGCCTCATCAACTACCTGATGCGCGACCGCCACGGCTCGCCGTTCGAGCACAACTCGATGACCTTCTACGTCCAGGCGCCGATCTTCGTCTTCCGCGAGTTCATGCGGCACCGCATGGCGAGCTACAACGAGGAGAGCGGTCGCTACCGCGAGCTCAACCCGGTGTTCTACGTGCCCGCCGAGACGCGCAACCTGCAGCAGGTCGGCAAGCCCGGCGCCTACGACTTCCTGCCCGGCACGCCCGAGCAGTCGGCCCTGGTGCGGTCGGAGACCGAGCGCACCTCGCGCGAGGCCTACGCCGCCTACAAGCGCATGCTCGACCAGGGCATCGCCCGCGAGGTCGCCCGCATCGTCCTGCCGCTCAACATCTACTCGTCGATGTACGTCACGGTGAACGCCCGCTCGCTGATGAACTTCCTCAGCCTCCGCACCAAGCGCGAGGGCACGCACTTCCCGTCGTTCCCGCAGCGCGAGATCGAGATGTGCGCGGAGAAGATGGAGGACCTCTGGGCCGAGCTGATGCCCCTCACCTACGCGGCGTTCGGCAAGAACGGTCGCGTCGCGCCGTAGGGCCGGCCACCTCGGGGAGGCGCGTCGACGCCGTCGACGCCGGTCGCGCCTCCTGCACGCCCGCCCCGACGGAGCGAGCCAGTACGCTGGTCGACGTGTCTGACATCAGCAACCCCTTCGGGCAGGTCCTCGTCGCTCTCGTCACCCCGTTCACCGCTGACGGCGAGGTCGACTGGGCCGCGACCGAGAAGCACATCGACGACTGCATCACCGCGGGTGCCGACGGCATCGTCGTCACCGGCACCACCGGCGAGACGAGCACGCTGACCGACCCCGAGAAGCTGCGGCTCGTCGAGGTCGGCAAGTCGGTGTCGGCCGGCCGGGCGAAGATCATCACGGGCGGCGGCTCGAACGAGACCGCGCACGCCATCCAGCTCTACAAGGCGAGCGAGGCGGCGGGCGCCGACGGCGTCATGATCGTCACGCCGTACTACAACAAGCCCACGCAGGCGGGCGTCCTCACGCACTTCCGCATGATCGCCGACGCGACCGACCTGCCGGTCATCCTGTACGACATCCCCGGCCGCACGGGCATCCCGATCAAGTACGAGACGCTGCTGCGGGCCGCGAAGCACCCGAACATCGTCGCCGTGAAGGACGCCAAGGGCGACTTCGCCGAGGTGAGCCGGGTCATCAACCAGACCGACCTCCTGTACTTCTCGGGCGACGACGCCAACGTCCTGCCGCACCTCTCGATCGGCGCCTCCGGCCTGATCGGGGTGACGGCGAACATCGCCGCCGCGCCGTACCGCACGATCGTCGACGCCGTGAACGCGGGCGACCTGCACACCGCCACCGCGGCGCACCAGATGCTCGAGCCGCTCGTGCGCGCCGTCATGACTCACGTGCCCGGCACGGTCGCGGCGAAGTACATCCTGCACGGCCTCGGCCGCATCTCCAGCCCGCGCGTGCGCCTGCCGCTCGTCGGCCCGGAGGACAGCGAGGCCGCCCTGATCGAGGACGAGCTGTCGCACGTCGGCGAGATCCCCGGCCTCGACCTCAGCCGCTTCCGCCCCGACCGCAACGCGGCGGCCGGCGGCGCCCTGCCCAAGGTGCACGGCACCACACGATGAGCCCGACGATCCAGGAGCCGCCTGCGCTCGAGCCCGGCACGCTGCGCGTCGTGCCGGTGGGCGGACTCGGTGAGATCGGCCGCAACATGACGATCTACGAGATCGACGGCAAGCTGCTCGTGGTCGACTGCGGCGTGCTCTTCCCGGAGGAGCACCAGCCCGGCGTCGACCTGATCCTTCCCGACTTCTCGCCGCTGCGCGACCGCCTCGACGACGTCCTCGCCATCGTGCTGACGCACGGCCACGAGGACCACATCGGCGCCGTGCCGTACCTGCTCCGCCTCCGCGCCGACATCCCGCTGATCGGGTCGCAGCTGACCCTCGCGCTGATCGAGGCGAAGCTCAAGGAGCACCGGATCACGCCGTGGTCGCTGACCGTGCGCGAGGGCGGCCGCGAGACCCTCGGGCCGTTCGAGCTCGAGTTCCTCGCGGTGAACCACTCCATCCCCGACGCCCTCGCCGTGGCCATCCGCACCTCGGCGGGACTCGTGCTCCACACGGGCGACTTCAAGATGGACCAGCTGCCGCTCGACGACCGCATCACCGACCTCCGGGCGTTCGCCCGGCTGGGCGAGGAGGGCGTCGACCTCTTCCTGCCCGACTCGACCAACGCCGACGTCCCCGGCTTCACGGCGCTCGAGCGCGACATCGGCCCCGTCCTCGACGACGTCATCCGCCGCGCGCCGCGCCGGGTCGTCGTCGCGAGCTTCTCGAGCCACGTCCACCGCGTCCAGCAGGTGCTCGACGCCGCGCACGCGAACGGCCGCCGCGTCGCCTTCATGGGGCGCTCGATGATCCGCAACATGGGCATCGCCGCCGACCTCGGCTACCTGCGGGTGCCCGACGGGGTGCTGATCGACGCCAAGAAGGCGAAGGACCTCCCCGACGACCGCATCGTCTACATGAGCACGGGCTCGCAGGGCGAGCCCATGGCCGTCCTGGCGCGCATGGCCAACAGGGAGCACCAGATCGAGATCGGCCGCGACGACACGGTGATCCTCGCCTCGAGCCTGATCCCCGGCAACGAGAACGCCGTCTACCGGGTGATCGACGGCCTCACCAAGCTCGGGGCGAAGGTCGTGCACAAGGGCAACGCCAAGGTCCACGTCTCCGGCCACGCCTCCGCCGGCGAGCTGCTGTACTGCTACAACGTGCTCCGGCCCCGCAACGTCATGCCCGTCCACGGCGAGCACCGGCACCTGTACGCCAACGCCGCCCTGGCGGTCCGCACCGGCGTCCCCGAGCAGAACACCGTGCTCGGTGAGGACGGCGTCGTCGTCGACCTCAAGGACGGCGTGGCCACCGTCGTCGGCCAGCTCGACCTCGGCTACGTCTACGTCGACGGCTCGACCGTCGGCGAGATCACCGACGCCGACCTGAAAGACCGGCGGATCCTCAGCGAGGAGGGCTTCATCTCGATCTTCGTCGCCCTCGACGCGCAGACCGGCCGCGTCGTCGTCGGGCCCGAGATCCAGTCGCGCGGCTTCGCGGAGGACGACTCGGTGTTCGACGCGGTGCTGCCGAAGATCATCGCGGCCCTGGCCGAGGCCGCCGAGGGCGGCACGCGAGACACGCACCAGTTCAGCCAGGTCGTCCGCCGCACGGTCGGTCGCTGGGTCGCCACGCAGCACCGCCGGCGCCCGATGATCGTGCCGGTCGTCATCAGCGCCTAGGGCCTCGGGGCCGCCACGGGCGAGGGGCCTCCGTCGCCGGGAAGTCATCCCGGCGACGGAGGCCTCCGTCGTCCCCCCGCTCCTAGGGTGAGCACGTTCCGTCCGTTGCTCCGAAGGGGGAGTCGCCCGTGCGCGTGGCCAAGACCTGGATCTTCCCGATCCTCCGCATCCTGATCTTCACCGCGATCGCCGTCGCCCTCGTCAAGCTCGCGTTCTTCGCCGCGCCGGACGCCGCGTCCGGCTCGGTCGCCGTCCCGACCGGCGAGGCGGTCGAGCCCCAGGTCGCCGTGGCGGTCGGCACCGTCACGAACGACGTCACCGTCGACGCCACGGTCGAGGCCGACGCCGCGTCCGTCGCTCCGGCCACCCTCGCCGGCACCGTCGTGACGGTCGTCGTCGAGAAGGGCCAGGTCGTCGCGGCGGGCGACAAGATCGCCACGCTCCGCTCGGAGACCCCGCAGGAGGCGCTCGTCGCGGCGGACGGGACGGTCACCGAGCGTGCCCCCGTCGTCAAGACCGCCGTGGTGACGGCCCCGGTGGCCGGCACCGTCACGGAGCTCCCCGTGATCAAGGACCAGATCGTGGCCGTGGGCGACCCGGTGGCGAAGGTGGCGCCTCCCACCTTCCACGTCACGGGGTCGCTGGCCGCCGACCAGCTGTACCGCCTCGTCAGCCGTCCCACGGAGGGCACGGCGTCCATCCCGGGCGGGCCGGCGCCGTTCGCGTGCACGGCGCTCGTCGTGGGCGGCGTCGGCGTCGCGGCGCCGTCGACGTCGGGCGACGGGGGCGACCCCGCCGCGACCGGCACCTCCGGTCAGTCGGTGAGCTGCGCCGTGCCGGCCGACGTCACGGTGTTCGCCGGGCTCGCGACGACGCTGACCATCCCCGCGGGCGTGGCGACCGACGTGCTGACCGTCCCGCTCACCGCCGTCGAGGGCGCGGCCGGCAAGGGCGTCGTGACCGTGGTCGGCGCCGACGGCACGCAGGAGGAGCGCGAGATCACGCTCGGCATCAACGACGGCACGGCCGTCGAGGTGACGGGCGGCCTCGTCGAGGGCGACACGGTGCTCGAGTTCGTGCCGGGCGCCGTCGCTCCGCAGGAGGGCTGCGTCGACCCGACGACCGGAGAGGTCCTCTGCTGATGCCGCTGATCCGGCTCGAGGGCGTGACCAAGACGGTTCCCCTGGCCGACGGGGCGGCCCTCGACATACTCCGCGGCGTCGACCTCGTCGTCGACGCCGGGGAGCACGTGAGCATCGTGGGCCGCTCCGGCTCGGGCAAGTCGACCCTGCTCAACATCCTCGGCCTCATCGACGCGCCGACCACGGGCACGCACTCGTTCGACGACGTCGACGTGAGCGGGCTCCGGTCGGGGGCGCGCGACTGCCTGCGGGGCGAGCAGGTCGGCTTCATCTTCCAGCAGTTCAACCTGCTCCAGGGGCGGACGGCGCTCGAGAACGTCATGACGCCGCTGCTCTACGCGCGCGGCCGGCGGTTCTGGCGGCGACGGTCGATCGCCGCGGAGATGCTCGAGAAGGTCGGGCTCGGCGACCGGGTCGACTCGATGCCGCACCGTCTCTCCGGCGGCGAGCAGCAGCGCGTGGCCATCGCTCGCTCGCTGGTGCGCGACCCCCGCGTCATCCTCGCCGACGAGCCGACGGGGGCGCTCGACATCGAGACGGGCGCGACGGTCATGCGCCTCCTCGACGACATCTCGTCCGACACCGGCGCGGCCCTCGTGACCATCACCCACGACCTCGCGGTGGCGGGCCTCGCGGCCCGGCACTACGCGCTCGACGCCGGCGTCCTGTCGGCGGCACGGCTGGGCGGCGACCTCGCCGGCCCGTCGGCGCTCGTGCCCGCGACCGCGACCGCGGAGCCCGCGGCGTGACCGGGCTGCTGTCGAGCGTCGTGGGGGCGTTCGTCGAGGCCTGGTCGGAGCTGCGCGTCAACAAGCTGCGCGTGCTGCTCAGCCTCGTCGGGGTCGCGGTCGCCGTGGCGGCGCTGACGGCCGTGGTCGGCCTCGGCAGCCTCGCCGAGCAGTCGACGCGGGAGTCGTCGGAGAAGTCCGGGGGGAGGCCGGCCACCTACACGGTCTCGGCCTACACGACGGGCAGCGGCGTGCTCGACCCCGCGCTCGTCGACCGGGAGTTCCGCTCGACGATGTCGCGGTACGACGTCACCTGGGCCTCGGAGGCCCTCTACACGACGCGCTCCGTGCAGCTGCCGGGCGGACTCACCGACGTGTCGGCGCAGATCGTCGACCCCGAGTACGGCGAGATGCACCGCGTCGCCCTGGCCGAGGGGTCGTGGTTCGTCGACGGCGACGAGCGTCGCATGGCGCCCGCGGTCGTCGTGAACGAGGCCCTGTGGGAGCAGCTCGGCAGTCCGCCCGTCTCGTCGCACCCGACCCTGCAGCTCCGCGGCGCCGACTCGGCGACGGGGGTGGTCGTCGGCGTGACCGCCGCGCTCTACGAGGGGGAGTCGCCCGCGATCTTCCTCCTCCCCTCCGACGAGCTCGACCTCGTGCCGACCTCGCAGGGGGGCTACCCGGAGTCGCCGCAGTACGAGATGTGGCTGCCGCCGGGGGCGGGCGACGAGCTCAGCGCGATGGTGCAGGGCAACCTGGCCGCCGCCCTCGGCGACGACGTCCAGGTGGACGTGAGCCGGACGGACTACGCCGCGTACGCGGGCGACACCGATCCCTTCCTGCCGATCAAGCTGACGATCACGGGCGTCGGGGTGCTCGTGCTGCTGCTCGGCGGTCTCGGGCTCGTCAACATCGCCCTGGTGACGGTCCGCCAGCGCATCCGTGAGATCGGGGTGCGGAGGTCGTTCGGGGCCACGGCCCCGCGGGTCTTCTTCTCGGTGATGCTGGAGAGCGTCGCGGGCACCGTCGTGGCCGGCGTGGTGGGCGTGATGGTGGCCGTCCTGGTCGTGCAGAACGGCACCGTGCAGGGGTTCATCGCGCAGGGGGCGGTCGACGACCTGCCGGCCTTCCCGATCACGGCGGCCCTGATCGGCCTCGGCTCGGCGACGGTGATCGGCGCGGTCGCCGGGCTCCTGCCGGCCCTCGTCGCGGTGCGCGTCAAGGTCATCGACGCCATCCGCTACTGACGCCGCCCGCCGCTGACGCGCCGCCCGCCTCCGACCCGCGTCGGGGGCGGGCGGTACCCTCGAGCCCATGGCCACGCCCACCAAGCAGACCCCGCGATCGCGCTCCGGCTCCCGCGCGTCCGGCGCCCGCGGCGCGACGGCTGCCACCAAGAAGCTCCCGACGCCCCCTCCCGCCGCGGTCGACCCGGGCCCCGGCGTCGTCACGCGTGCCTGGATGGGCCTGGCGCACGCCACCGGCGGCGCCTTCCGCCTGCTGGGCCGCGAGGCGCTCGACGCCAGCGAACGCCGCGACGGGGTGCCGTTCCTGCTCGTCCTGCTCGCCGTCGCGGGCGCCGCGGTCGAGTGGCTGAACCCGACGAGCCCCGTCGCGCAGGCGCTCGACGCCTACACGTTCGGGGCGCTGGTCGGCCGGGTCGCCTACGCCCTGCCGGTGATCATGGTCCTCTTCGCGGGCTGGCTCTTCCGGCACCCGGCCTCCGTGCACGACAACACGCGGATGGGCATCGGCCTCGGCCTGATGATCGTGTCGATCAGCGCGCTCTGCCACATCTTCGGCGGGCAGCCACAGGCCGCGGAGGGCCTGCCCGCCCTCGCCGGCGGCGGCGGCGTGCTCGGCTGGCTCGTCGCCTCCTGGATGGTCGCCCTGGCCACCGAGTGGGTGGCCGTCCCGGTGGTCGTCGTGCTCCTCGTCTTCTCCGTCCTCATCACGACCAAGACCCCGCCGAACCACATCGGTCGACGCCTCGGCGAGCTCTACGCCTGGCTGTTCGGCGCGACCGCGGCCGAGCCCGGCACCGCCGAGGCCGCCGACGGGTCGACCGACGACGCCGAGAGCCTCCCGTGGTGGCGACGCACCAAGAGCGGTCGAGAAGACGACCCCGCCTACGACACCCCGGTCCTCACCGAGGCGCCGCCCGAACGGCCGGCCCGCCCGTCCCGGCGCGACCGCCGGGCCTCCGGCCCCGCCGCGGTCGAGGCCGCGCCGAGGAGCCCCCGCTTCGTCGACGAGGGCGCCACCGACGTCTTCGACATCAGCCTGCTCGACGAGCTCGACCGGGCCGAGGAGGCCGTCCGCGCCCGGGGCGTCGAGGTGCCCCCGGCCCCGGCTGCCGCCCCGGCTCCGGCCGCGGTCCGTGACGACTCCGCGACCGCGGCGACGACCGTGCTGCCGAGCGTGCCCGCGTCGCTGCCGCCCGCCGACCTCGCCGAGAGCGACGTCGCTGCAGCGGTGCTCGCCCCCGACGACGACGAGCTGCCGCCCGCCTCGCTCGACGTCGACGACGACTCGCCGCAGGCTCCCTACCGGCTGCCCGCCGCCTCCACCCTGGCCGTGGGCCCGCCCGCCAAGGCCCGCAGCGAGGCGAACGACGAGATCGTGCGCTCGATCACCGAGGTGCTCCGGCAGTTCTCGGTCGACGCGAAGGTCGTCGGCTTCAGCCGTGGCCCGACGGTCACCCGCTACGAGATCGAGCTCGGCCCGGGCGTGAAGGTGGAGAAGGTCACCGCGCTCAGCAAGAACCTCTCGTACGCGGTCGCGTCGAACGAGGTGCGGATCCTCTCGCCCATCCCCGGCAAGAGCGCGATCGGCGTCGAGATCCCCAACACCGACCGCGAGACGGTGTCGCTGGGCGACGTGCTGCGCTCCGGAGCCGCCGCGAAGAGCGTGCACCCGATGACGATCGGCGTCGGCAAGGACGTCGAGGGCGGCTACGTCGTCGCCAACCTCGCCAAGATGCCGCACCTGCTCGTGGCGGGCGCCACGGGCTCGGGCAAGTCGAGCTTCGTCAACTCGATGATCACGTCGCTGCTGATGCGGGCGAAGCCGACCGACGTGCGGATGGTCCTGATCGACCCGAAGCGCGTCGAGCTCTCGATCTACGCGGGCGTTCCCCACCTCATCACCCCCATCATCACGAACCCCAAGAAGGCCGCCGAGGCGCTCCAGTGGGTCGTGAAGGAGATGGACATGAGGTACGACGACCTCGCCAGCTTCGGCTTCCGGCACATCGACGACTTCAACCGCGCCGTGGTGGCGGGCGAGCTCGTGCTGCCCGCGGGCAGCGCGCGCACGCTCAAGCCCTACCCGTACCTGCTCGTGGTCGTCGACGAGCTCGCCGACCTCATGATGGTGGCCCCCCGCGACGTGGAGGACAGCATCGTGCGCATCACGCAGCTGGCCCGCGCCTCCGGCATCCACCTCGTCCTGGCGACGCAGCGCCCCTCGGTCGACGTCGTCACCGGCCTCATCAAGGCCAACGTGCCGTCGCGCTTCGCCTTCGCGGTGTCGAGCGTCACCGACTCGCGCGTCATCCTCGACCAGCCCGGCGCCGACAAGCTCATCGGCCAGGGCGACGGGCTCTTCCTGCCGATGGGCGCCTCGAAGGCGATGCGCGTGCAGGGCGCCTGGGTCCAAGAAGACGAGATCGCGCAGGTCGTGGCGCACGTCACCCGTCAGGCGCGCCCCGACTACCGGCCCGACGTGGCCGCGGTGGTCGAGAAGAAGGAGATCGACGGCGACATCGGCGACGACCTCGAGCTGCTGCTGGCGGCCGCGGAGCTCGTCGTCAGCACGCAGTTCGGCTCGACGTCGATGCTGCAGCGCAAGCTGCGGGTCGGCTTCGCCAAGGCGGGTCGCCTGATGGACCTGATGGAGTCGCGCGACATCGTCGGCCCCTCCGAGGGCTCGAAGGCGCGCGACGTGCTCGTGACTCCGGAGCAGCTGCCGGGGGTGCTGGCGAAGCTGCGCGGCGGCGACGACGAGCACGGGGCGGGCGCGCCCGCCGGCCTGCCCTCCGGGTCGGGCCCGCGACCGGGCTACGGCGACGACCCCGTCGCCGAGATGACGCGGGGCTACGACGAGGTCGACGGTGACGAGGGGTCGGAAGACGCCTGGGGCCTGACCGGGAGGGACTGACCCATGACCGACGACCGCAGCGGAGGCGCGTCCTCCGCCCCGGCGACCTTCCCCTTCCGAGGGCGGTTCGCGAGCAAGGGGCCCGGCCCCGCGAGCACGGCGAACATCGCGAACGTGGTCACGGTGGTGCGGATCCTCATGGCCCCGCTGTTCATCGCGTGGCTGCTCGTCGACGACGGCGCCGACGGGCCGCTGCGCATCGCGGCGGCGGTGCTCTTCGTCGTGGCGATCCTCACGGACAGCCTCGACGGTGCCCTGGCCCGCGGGCTCGACCTCGTCACCGACTTCGGCAAGATCGTCGACCCGATCGCCGACAAGGTCCTCATCGGCGGGGCGCTCGTCTCCCTGACGGTCCTCGGCGAGCTGCCCTGGTGGGTGACGGCCCTGATCCTGCTCCGCGAGGTCGGGATCACCGTCTACCGGTTCATCGTCATCCGTGACCGCGTCGTGCCGGCGTCCCGCGGCGGCAAGCTCAAGACGGTGCTCCAGGCCGTCGCCGTCACGCTCGCGCTCTTCCCGCTCTGGAACGTGTTCGGCGAGGCGATGCACTGGGTGAACGGCGTCCTCATGACGGCCGCGCTCGTGGCGACCCTCGTCTCCGGCGCCGACTACCTGCGCGTCGCCGCGAAGCACGGGCGGGGAGCGTGACGGCCGACGCGTCGTCGCTCGTCTCCGAGCTGGCGCGTCGCGGCCAGACCGTCGCCGTCGCGGAGTCGCTGACCGGCGGCCTGGTCGTGGCGGAGCTCGTGTCGGTGCCCGGAGCGTCCGCCGTCGTGCACGGCGGAGTGGTGGCCTACGCGACCGAGCTCAAGCACACCGTCCTCGGCGTGGACGCGGCGCAGCTCGCCGCGACGGGGCCCGTCGACCCCGACGTCGCGGCGGCCATGGCCGCGGGCGTGCGCGAGCGCCTCACCGTCGCCGGGGCGCCGGCGACTCTCGGCCTGGCGACGACCGGCGTCGCCGGCCCGGGGCCCCAGGGCGACCTGCCCGCGGGCACGGTCTACATCGCGCTGGCCACCGCCGACGACAGCCGCGTACGGCGTCTCGACCTCCGCGGCGACCGCGGAGCCATCCGATCGGGCACCGTCTCCGAACTCCTGTCACTGCTGGCCGAGTGGCTCGACGAGACGCGGGAATGATCCGCGTTTCGGTCTCGTTACAACTGCCGGGTTCACAAGCGTCGTACAGATCGTGGTGGTTACAGTGACAACGATCGTCGCGCAGAGTTACCCACCCACCACTGACGTCCGTCTGGTGGGGCGTCCATCCGGAGGAGGGTCCCATGGTTCTGGTTCGTCAAGAAATCGGTGACGTCCTTCGCGACTTCCGCCTGCAGAAGGGCCGGACGCTCCGACAGGTCGCCAGCAAGGCGAGCGTCGCGCTCGGGTACCTCAGCGAGGTCGAGCGTGGTCAGAAAGAGGCCAGCTCGGAGATCCTCGCGTCGGTGGCCGACGCGCTCGAGACTCCCATCTCGGTGATCATGCGCGAGGTGGGTGACCGCATGGCGGTCATCGAGGGCCTCAACCCGATCCCCGACACGCTGCCCGACGACCTCGTCGCCGAGTTCGACACCGACCTCGCGGTGCGCTGAGCTCCCGCTCACCACGTCGCCCCGAACGCCCCCGGCCCTCGCCGGGGGCGTTCGTCGTGTGCGGTTCGCGGGCAGTCGCGGGTAGCCTCGAACGATGCGCAAGAGCGAGTTCCGTCGTGCCGTCGTCGACGAGTTCGGGGAGGCCTACGGCCGCGTCGTGACCCGTGACCTGGTCATCGCCGAGCTCGGCGACCGCACCGCCGACGAGGCCGTGGCGCAGGGCGTCCCGCCGCGCGACGTCTGGCTGGCGCTCTGCGCCGCCGAGGGCGTCCCCGTCGCCCGGCGGCACGGCGTCGGACTGCCCGAGCCGCGGCGCTGAGCCCGCGCTGCCGCTCGTCGGAGCGTTCGACACGCCGCGGACGCCTGTCGAACATCCGTTCGGATCGGTGTAGCGTCCTCCCCAGGGCGTCGAAGCCCCGGGCTCTCCACGGGCCACCGTGCCGGCATCCCGGATGTCGGTGGTGGCTCGTAGCGTTCACTGCATCGACGTTCCACCGGTCCCGACCCTCGTCGGGGCCACCAGCCTTGTCGTCACGCTGAGCTCCTTGCCCCACCGGTGACCAGCGACGCGACAGCCTACAGGCGCACGGACATCATCCCGAAGGAGAACAGCATGCCCTCAGCAGAGAACCGCGAGAAGGCCCTCGAGACCGCTCTCGCGCAGATCGACCGTCAGTTCGGCAAGGGTGCTGTCATGCGCCTCGGCAGCGACGAGCGCGCGCCCGTCGCCGTCATCCCCACCGGCTCGATCGCGCTCGACGTCGCACTCGGCATCGGGGGCATCCCCCGCGGCCGCATCGTCGAGATCTACGGTCCCGAGTCGTCCGGGAAGACGACGTTGACCCTCCACGCCATCGCCAACGCCCAGCGCAACGGCGGCATCGCGGCCTTCATCGACGCCGAGCACGCGCTCGACCCGGAGTACGCCAAGAAGCTCGGCGTCGACATCGACGCCCTCCTCGTGTCGCAGCCCGACACCGGCGAGCAGGCCCTCGAGATCGCCGACATGCTCGTGCGGTCGGGCTCCATCGACCTCATCGTCATCGACTCCGTCGCCGCGCTCGTGCCCCGTGCAGAGATCGAGGGCGAGATGGGCGACTCGCACGTCGGCCTGCAGGCCCGCCTGATGTCGCAGGCCCTCCGCAAGCTGACCGGTGGCCTGAGCCAGACCGGCACGACCATGATCTTCATCAACCAGCTGCGCGAGAAGATCGGCGTGTTCTTCGGCAGCCCCGAGACGACCGCCGGCGGCAAGGCGCTGAAGTTCTACGCGTCGGTCCGTCTCGACATCCGTCGCATCGAGACCCTGAAAGACGGCACCGACGCGGTGGGCAACCGCACCCGCGTCAAGGTCGTCAAGAACAAGATGGCGCCGCCCTTCAAGCAGGCCGAGTTCGACATCCTCTACGGCGTCGGCATCTCTCGCGAGGGCAGCCTGATCGACTTCGGTGTCGAGCACGGCATCGTCCGCAAGTCCGGTGCCTGGTACACCTACGAGGGTGACCAGCTCGGCCAGGGCAAGGAGAACTCGCGCAACTTCCTCATCAAGAACGCGCCCGTCGCCGACGAGATCGAGCAGAAGATCCTCGCCAAGCTCGGCGTCGGCGCCGCAGCGGCCCCGGCGGCTCCGGTCGAGTCGATCGAGGCGAAGATCGCCGCTCGCAAGGGCGCATGACGCACGACGACGAGCAGAGCGACGGCTCGGCCCTCGCCCCCGTGACACCGCTCTTCGGTGTCCGGGGTGCGGGGTCGGGCCGTCGGCCCGCGCCCGACGACGCGCCCGCGCCGGTCGCCGACGACACCGCGGCCCCGCCTCGCCGTCTCGAGGTCGTTCCCTCCGCCGAGCCGGTCGCCGCCGAGCCGGTCGACGCGTCTGGTGACGCCGAAGTCCTCGACCCTGACGGCGACGTGCAGCTCGACCCCGTGACAGGCTGGGCGGTCTCCGGCCCGCTGGGCTCGGCAGCCGGGCGGCCCGACGCCGTGGACGGCGCTCCCGCCGTCGACGAGGCGAGCGACGAGGAGGGCGAGACCTCGTCGACTCCCGGCGATCCCGTCGCGGAGACCGCCGAGCGGCTGGCTGCGATCAGCGCCCACTGGTCGGCACCGACGTCGGAGGAGCCGACCGCGGAGGAGCCACCGGCGTCCAGCTCGCCCCGCAGCCGGTCACGACTCCGGGCCGTCGAGCCCACGATCGAGCCTGACGTGGAGGCGACCGAGCCCGAGCCCGAAGACCTCGACGCCCAGCGACGACGTGCCGAGAACGTCAGCCTCCACGCCCTGTCGCGCCGCGGAGTGTCCTCCGCCGAGATGACCACGCTGCTCCGCAGCCGTGACCTCGACGAGGAGGTGGTGCTGGGCGAGGTGGCTCGCCTGGAGGGCGTCGGGCTCCTCAACGACCGCGAGCTCGCGGAGAACCTCGTCCGCTCCAAGCAGGAGCGGAAGGGGCTCGGTCGGGGAGCCGTGACGTCGGAGCTCCGGCAGCGCGGGCTCGACGCCTCGGTCGTCGAGGAGGCCCTGGCCGACATCGACGACGACGACGAGCAGTCCCGGGCCGACGAGTGGGCCCGCAAGCGCGTCGGGTCCCTCCGTGGGCTCGACCACGCCACCGCCGAGCGGCGCCTGAACGGCTACCTGATGAGGCGCGGCTACCGGTCCGACGTCGTCCGTCGTGCCATCGAGAAGGTGCTGCCCCGCGGCGGCAGCCCGCGGGGAGGCGGCGTCCGCTTCGAGTGACCGACGGGCTCCGGGGCGTGGGCACCGATCTAGACTGGGTCACCATGACGACGGTCACCTCCGCCCCGCTCCCGGCCGCTCCGGCGGAGGTCCGTCCGCGCACCTACGAGGTGCGCACCTACGGCTGCCAGATGAACGTCCACGACTCCGAGCGGCTGAGCGGCTCGCTCGAGGCGTCCGGCCTCGTCGCCGCCCCGGAGGGGGCGGAGGCCGACGTCGTCGTCATCAACACCTGTGCGGTTCGCGAGAACGCCGACAAGAAGCTCTACGGCACGCTCGGCCAGCTGGCCGGGGTCAAGCGGAAGCACGCCGGCATGCAGATCGCCGTCGGCGGCTGCCTCGCCCAGAAGGACCGCGCGGCCATCCTCGAGACGGCGCCCTGGGTCGACGTGGTCTTCGGCACCCACAACACCGGCTCCCTCCCGGCCCTGCTCGAGCGTGCGCGGCACAACGACGAGGCGCAGGTCGAGATCCTCGAGTCCCTCGAGGTCTTCCCGTCGACGCTGCCGACCAAGCGCGAATCGACGCACAGCGGCTGGGTCAGCATCTCGGTCGGCTGCAACAACACCTGCACCTTCTGCATCGTGCCGTCCCTCCGGGGCAAGGAGCGCGACCGGCGCCCGGGCGACGTCCTCGCCGAGGTGCGGTCGCTCGTCGAGGACGGCGCGATCGAGGTCACCCTGCTCGGCCAGAACGTCAACAGCTACGGCGTCGAGTTCGGCGACCGGCTCGCGTTCTCGAAGCTGCTGCGTGCGGTGGGCCAGGTCGAGGGCCTCGAGCGCGTGCGCTTCACGAGCCCGCACCCGGCCTCGTTCACCGACGACGTCATCGAGGCGATGGCCGAGACGCCGACGGTCATGCCGCAGCTCCACATGCCCCTGCAGTCCGGCTCCGACCGGGTGCTGCGCGCCATGCGGCGGAGCTACCGCAGCGAGCGTTTCCTGGGCATCCTCGACCGTGTGCGGGCCGCGATGCCGCACGCGGCGATCAGCACCGACATCATCGTGGGCTTCCCCGGCGAGACCGAAGCCGACTTCGCCGAGACCCTCCGTGTCGTCGAGGAGGCGCGGTTCGCGTCCGCCTTCACCTTCCAGTACTCGGTGCGGCCCGGCACCCCGGCCGGCGAGATGCCCGACCAGCTGCCGAAGGCCGTCGTGCAGGAGCGCTACGAGCGCCTCGTCGCCCTGCAGGACTCGATCTCCGCCGCCGAGAACCGCGCCCAGGTCGGCAGGGTCGTGCAGGTCATGATCGCCGCCGGCGAGGGGCGCAAGGACGCGGCGACGCTGCGCCTCTCCGGCCGCGCGGAGGACAGCCGTCTGGTGCACGTCGAGGTGCCGGGCGGTGCCGAGGCCCCGCGGCCCGGCGACGTCGTCTCGGTCCAGGTCACCGACGCCGCCCCGTTCTACCTGATCGCCGACGCGGGCCCCGGCCGGCCCTGGAGCCTCCGCCGCACGCGGGCGGGCGATGCGTGGGACCGCGCCCAGGCGGCGTCCTGCGGCGTCCCCACGACCGCGGGGGGCGCCTCCGGCACGACCGCGGCGCCGCGCGTGTCGCTCGGCCTGCCGGCCCTCCGGGTCGCGACGACGCCGATCTACAGCACGACCGACGACCTCCGCTGACGTGCTGGTCGCGATCGTCGGCTCGACCGGCACGGGCAAGTCCGCGTTCTCCCTCGACCTCGCGGAGGCCCTCGTCGCCCGCGGGGTGGCGGCCGAGGTCGTCAACGCCGACGCTATGCAGCTGTACCGCGGCATGGACGTCGGCACGGCGAAGCTGCCGCCCGCCGAGCGCCGGGGAGTGCCGCACCACCTCCTCGACGTCCTGAGCGTCACCGACGAGGCCAGCGTCGAGTGGTACCAGAAGGAGGCGCGCGCGGCCGTCGACGCCGTCCTGGCCCGCGGTGCCGTCCCCCTCCTCGTCGGCGGCTCCGGGCTGTACGTCTCGAGCGTGCTCTACGACTACCGCTTCCCCGGCACCGACCCCGTCGTGCGGGCACGGTTCGAGGCGCTGGGCGAGAGCGGCGGTCCGCGCGCGCTCCACGCGCTGCTCCGCGAGACCGACCCCCGCGCCGCCGAGTCCATCGGCCCGCACAACGCCCGACGGCTCGTGCGGGCGCTCGAGGTGGGGGAGATCACGGGGGAGCCGTTCTCCGCCTCCCTGCCCGACGAGGCGCCCCGGTGGCGCGACTCCCTCGTGGTCGGCCTCCGCGAGGAGCGCTCCGTGCTCGTGCCGCGGCTCGACGAGCGCGTGGAGGGGATGTGGGCGGGCGGCCTGCTCGACGAGGTCGCGCACCTCGCGACCCTCGGCCTCGACCGGGGAGTCACCGCCCGGCGGGCCATCGGCTACGCGCAGGCGGCGGCGCAGCTGCGGGGCGAGGTCGACCAGCGGGAGGCGGTCGAGACGACGCAGGCCCTCACGCGTCGCTACGCCCGCCGCCAGGTCAGCTGGTTCCGCCGCCTGCCCGACGTCGACTGGTCGTCGACGGGGGAGGCGGGGGCCGTCGAGCGGGCCGTCGCTAGACTCCTCGGGTGACCACCACCCTGCAGTTCACCAAGGGCCAGGGCACCGGCAACGACTTCGTGTTGTTCACCGATGCCGACGCCGAGGTCGACCTAGACCCCGTGACCATCCGGGCGCTCACGGACCGCCACTTCGGCGTGGGGGGCGACGGCGTCATCCGGGCCGTGAAGACCGCCTCGCTGCCCGGCGGCGCCTCCGGGTTCGTCGGCGACGAGGTCGGCCGCCCCGAGTGGTTCATGGACTACCACAACGCCGACGGCAGCGTCGCCGAGATGTGCGGCAACGGCATCCGCGTCTACGTGCGCTACCTGCTCGAGCGCGGCCTCGTCGAGCTGGCCGAGGGCGAGCGCCTGGCGATCGGCACCCGCGCCGGGGTCCGCTGGGTCGAGCGATCCGTCGACGGCTTCCGCGTCGACCTCGGGGCCTGGCGCCTCGACGACGCCGAGCCGACCGTGCGCGCCCGTGAGCTGCACGCCGCGCGCCCCGGCCTCTCGCTCTCCGTGGGCAACCCCCACGTCGTCGTCGCGCTGGCCGGCGACGCCGAGCTCGACGCGGTCGACCTCGCCTACGCGCCGATGCTCGACCCCGTGCCGAGCGACGGCGCCAACGTCGAGTTCGTCGTCCCCTCCGACCCCCTCGTCGTCGACGGCGTGGGCCGCATCCGCATGCGCGTCCACGAGCGCGGCAGCGGCGAGACGCTCTCCTGCGGCACCGGGGCGGCGGCCGCGGCCCTCGCGACCCGCCACTGGGCGGGCACGGGCGCCCCGGCGTCCTGGCTCGTCACGGTGCCGGGCGGCGTGGTCGGCGTCCGTGTCACCGCTCACCCCGACGGCGAGCACGTCTCGCTCAGCGGGCCGGCCGAGCTGGTCTACAGCGGCGCCCTGACCATCTGACGCACGCAGCTCCCTCGCGGGGCCGACCCGCGCCTCCCCGGGGTCAGCTGCGGGTGGCGCGGAGGATGCGGTACCCCTTGCTGGTGGAGGCGCGGCGCACGTCGACGACGTCGCCCATCGTCTCGCCGATCCAGCGCTGCAGGGAGTCCGCGCCGAGGTTCTTCTGCACGACGAGCCAGGCGTCGGCCCCCTCCTCGAGCCGGGGGAGCCAGCGCTCGAGGATGCCGTGCAGCTCGGCCTTGCCGACGCGGATGGGCGGGTTCGACCAGATGGTCGCGAAGCGCACGTCGTCGGGAACATCGTCCGGGGTGACGGCGTTGACGTTGTGGAGGCCGGCGGCCCGGGCGTTCTCGCGCACGAGCTGCAGGACCCTCTCGTTCACGTCGACGGCCCACACCGTCGCGTCGGGTGACATCAGCGCGAGGCTCAGGGTGACGGGCCCCCATCCGCACCCGACGTCGAGGAGGTCGCCCACCGGGGGCGGCGCCGGGGTGCCGGCCAGCAGCACCGACGTGCCGGGGTCGACCCGGCCGGGGCTGAAGACGCCCGCGGCCGTCGTGATCGAGAGCTCACGGCCCGCGAGGGTCGCCGTGATCGTGCGAGGACGCAGCTCGCTCTCCGGCTCCCGGGAGAAGTAGTGCTCGCTCGACATGACCCACAACCTACCGAAGATGCAGGGCCCGCCCGTCCGGGCGCCCTGCGACCTGCCTGACGAAAGGGCTACGATCACACCGATGACAGACACTCCCTCCACCCCGCTCGACGCCGAGCAGGGCGACCAGCTGCCCGACGACGTCGTCGCCCGGGTGCTGGAGCGCGCGGCGGCCCGCTCCTCCGCGTACACCGTCTTCTCGCCCGCGCAGGCGATCCAGACCCGTTCGCTCACCGACGTCGGCTCCGACGGCGAGCAGCTCGACCGTGACGACCGTGCCGCGCTCCGGCGCGTGGGCGGCCTGTCGACCGAGCTCGAGGACGTCACCGAGGTCGAGTACCGCCAGCTGCGGCTCGAGAACGTCGTGCTGATCGGCGTCTGGTCGCAGGGGTCGCTCGGCGACGCCGAGAACTCCCTGCGCGAGCTCGCCGCCCTGGCCGAGACCGCCGGCGCCGTCGTGCTCGACGGGCTGCTGCAGCGCCGCCCGAACCCCGACCCGAGCACCTACCTCGGCAAGGGCAAGGCGGAGGAGCTCCGGCAGACCGTCGCCGCCCTCGGCGCCGACACGGTCATCGCCGACACCGAGCTCGCGCCCAGCCAGCGACGCGCCCTCGAGGACGTCGTGAAGGTCAAGGTGATCGACCGGACCGCGGTGATCCTCGACATCTTCAGCCAGCACGCCAAGAGCCGGGAGGGCAAGGCGCAGGTCGAGCTCGCGCAGCTCGAGTACCTGCTGCCCCGCCTGCGCGGCTGGGGCGAGTCGATGTCGCGCCAGGCCGGTGGCCAGGTCGGCGGCGCCGGCGCCGGAATGGGAAGCCGTGGCCCCGGTGAGACGAAGATCGAGCTCGACCGTCGCCGCATCCACACCCGCATGGCGCGCCTCCGTCGCCAGATCAAGGAGATGAAGCCGGCGCGCGACGCCAAGCGCGCGAACCGCGACCGCAACGAGGTGCCCTCCGTCGCGATCGCGGGCTACACGAACGCCGGCAAGAGCAGCCTGCTGAACCGCCTGACGAGCGCGGGCGTCCTCGTCGAGAACGCCCTGTTCGCGACCCTCGACGCCACGGTGCGCAAGAGCTCGACGCCCGACGGCCGCCCGTTCACGTACGTCGACACGGTCGGCTTCGTGCGCAACCTGCCGCACCAGCTCGTCGAGGCGTTCCGGTCGACCCTCGAGGAGGTCGCCGCGAGCGACGTCATCGTGCACGTGGTCGACGGCTCGCACCCCGACCCGGCCGCGCAGCTGGCGACCGTGCGCCAGGTGATCTCCGAGGTCGACGGCCACGACATCGCCGAGGTCGTCGTCTTCAACAAGGCCGACCTCGTCGACGCCGACCAGCGGCTCGTGCTGCAGGGCCTCGAGCCCTCGGCGGTCTTCGTCTCCGCCCGGACGGGCGAGGGCGTCGACGAGCTGCTCGACCGCGTCGCCGGCCTCCTGCCGGAGCCCGAGGTCGAGGTCGACCTGCTCGTGCCGTACGACCGCGGAGAGGTCGTGGCGCACCTGCACGACGCGGGCCGCGTCGTCTCGACCGACTACGAGGAGGCCGGCACGCGCCTCCACGCCCGGGTGTACCCGAGCGACGTGGCCGCCCTGGCACCGTTCGTGCAGCCGGCGGTCGCCCGGCGCTGAGCGCCGGCCCTCCGCCACAGCACGAAGGCCCCCTGCCGTCTCGGCAGGGGGCCTTCGTCGTCACGGTCGACGGTGGTGCAGGAGTCGCGGGTCGTGCCGTCGAGGCCGCCGCGACCCAGCCCGCTACACCGAGCGCAGCACCGCCACGACCTTGCCGACGATCTGGGCGTGGTCGCCCAGGATCGGCTCGAAGGCGCTGTTGCGGGGGAGCAGCCAGGTGTGGCCGTCGCGCTGGCGGAAGACCTTGACGGTCGCCTCGTCGTCGAGCATCGCCGCGACGATGTCGCCGTTCTCCGCGCTCTGCTGCTGGCGGACGACGACCCAGTCGCCGTCGCAGATGGCGGCGTCGACCATGGAGTCGCCGACGACGCGCAGCATGAAGAGATCGCCCTTGCCCACGAGCTGGCGGGGCAGGGGCATGACGTCCTCCACCTGCTGCTCGGCGGTGATGGGCACGCCGGCGGCGATCCGGCCGACCATGGGCACGTGGGCGGTGTCGCCGTCGTCGCTGCTGGTGAGGATGGTGGTGACCGGAGCGGAGGGGGCCGACTCGTCGGCGAGCACCTCGAGGGCGCGAGGCCGGTTCGGGTCGCGGCGGATGCGGCCGGCGAGCTCGAGCTGGTTGAGCTGGTGCGTGACGCTCGACAGCGAGCGGAGGCCGACCGCGTCGCCGATCTCGCGCATGCTCGGCGGGTAGCCGCTCTGGGCGATGCTCGCCTGGATAGCCGCCAGGATCGACTCCTGCTTCGCCGTCAGGGCCTTGCGGGAGGGGGCCGTCACGGCCGCGCTCGCGCGCTGCGGGTCGCTCATCTGTCTCCTGACGTCGGATGTCGGTGGTCGCTGTTTGACTCCCACCATCGATCGAAACCGTATCCGATGACGACGCCCCAGCCACACACCTGTTCGAGTGTGTCGCAGATCCGGAGGGCGTCGGAGGGGGATGAGGGGTTGAATCGACCACGGATCGAATGTATGTTCGGAACACGTCTTCGTGTCCGGCATTCCCGGCCGAGTGCCGGGCACGAATTCGCAGTCTTCTCTCGCGGTGAAAGGACCCACCCCATGAGCGCCATCGTCAGCAGCATCAGCATCGCCCCCAGCATCGACGGCACCCCCGTCCGCACCCGTCTCCGCATCACGCGCCGCGGTCGTCGCGTCGTCGCGGCCACCGTCGCGCTGGGCGTGGCGGGCATCGTCGGGGGCGTCCTGCTCGCCGGCCCCGGGGCGCAGGCCTCCGACAGCTCGGCCGCCGTGGCGTTCGAGCACGTCACGGTCGAGGGCGGCGAGACGCTCTGGCAGGTCGCCCACGAGATCGCCCCCACGAAAGACCCCCGTGACGTCGTCAGCGACATCGTCCGGCTGAACGCCCTCGGCAGCGCCGAGGTCAGCGCGGGGCAGACCCTCGCCGTCCCGACGAAGTACTCCGACTGACCCGTCGGCAGCGGCCGTCGTCCCGGTGACGGTCGGGGCGCGCCTCGCGCCTACCATGGAGGGGTGTCCTTCAGTCTCGACGACCTGCCCCTCCGCGACGACCTCCGCGGCCTGACCCCGTACGGCGCCCCCCAGAAGAAGGTGCCCGTCGCCCTCAACGTCAACGAGAACACGCATCCCGTGCCCGCCGACGTGGCCCGCGACATCGTCGCGTCGATCGCCGAGGCGCTGCACGAGGTCAACCGCTACCCCGACCGTGAGTTCACGGCCCTGCGCGAGGCGCTGGCGGCCTATCTCGGGCACGGCGTCACGCCTGAGCAGATCTGGGCGGCGAACGGCTCGAACGAGGTCATCCAGCAGCTGCTCCAGGCGTTCGGCGGCCCCGGTCGTTCCGTCCTCGGGTTCCCGCCCACGTACTCGATGCACTCGATCATCACCGTCGGCACCGGCAGCACCTGGGTCGAGGGTCGCCGCGACGAGGGCTTCGGCATCTCGCCCGAGACCGCCGTCGCCGAGATCGAGCGCGTCCGCCCCGACATCGTCTTCTTCTGCGGCCCCAACAACCCCACCGGCACGCCGCTCGACCTCGCCACGGTCGAGGCGGCCTACGACGCGACCGACGGCATAGTCTTCGTCGACGAGGCCTACGCCGAGTTCATGCCGCCCGGGCAGCAGACGGCGTTGACCCTCCTCGAGGGGCGTCCGCGCCTCGTCGTCTCGCGCACGATGAGCAAGGCGTTCGCCTTCGCCGGGGCCCGCGTCGGGTACCTGGCCGCGCACCCGGCCGTGGCCGACGCGCTCCGTCTCGTCCGCCTCCCGTACCACCTCTCCTCGTTGACGCAGGCGGCCGCCGTCGCGGCCCTCCGTCACGCCGACGAGATGCTCGCCATGGTCGACGACATCCGGGGCCAGCGCGACCGCATCGTGCGCGAGCTGGCCGCGATGGGCTACGAGCCGTGGCCGACCTGGTCGAACTTCGTCCTGTTCGGCGGCGTCGACGACCCGTCCGACGTCTTCGAACGGCTCCTCGAGCGCGGCATCATCGTGCGCGACCTGGGCATCCCCGGCCACCTCCGGGTGAGCGCCGGCACCGAGGCCGAGACCACCGCGTTCCTCGACGCCCTCCGCGACATTAGGCTCTCCTCGTGACCGATCAGCGCGCCTCCCGCACCGCCTCCCTGACCCGATCGACGAGCGAGTCGAGCGTCGCCCTCTCGCTCGACCTCGACGGCACGGGGCGGTCGACCGTCTCGTCGTCGGTGCCGTTCTTCGACCACATGCTGACCGCGCTCTCGAAGCACTCGCTGATCGACCTCGACGTGACCGCCACCGGCGACACGCACATCGACGCGCACCACACCGTGGAGGACATCGGCATCACGTTCGGCACGGCGCTGAGGGAGGCCCTCGGCGACAAGTCGGGCATCTCGCGCTACGGCGACGCGCTCGTGCCGCTCGACGAGGCCCTCGTGCAGGCGGTCGTCGACGTGTCGGGTCGCCCCTACCTCGTCCACACCGGCGAGCCCGCGGGCTTCGAGCACCACCTCATCGGCGGGCACTTCACCGGCTCGCTCGTGCGCCACGTCTTCGAGGCCATCACGGTGCATGCCGGCATCACCGTGCACGTCCGCGTGCTGGGCGGGCGCGACCCGCACCACATCGCCGAGGCCGAGTTCAAGGCCTTCGCGCGGGCGCTCCGCCAGGCCGTCGAGCCCGACCCCCGGGTCTCGGGCGTGCCCTCGACGAAGGGCTCGCTGTGACCGCGCGGCCGACCGTCGCCGTGCTCGACTACGGCAGCGGCAACGTGCACTCGGCCGTCAAGGCGCTCGAGCTCGCGGGCGCCGACGTCGAGCTGACCCGCGACCGCGGTCGCGTGCAGTCGGCCGACGGCCTCTTCGTGCCCGGCGTCGGGGCCTTCGGGGCCGTGATGAGCCAGCTCGAGTCGGTGGGCGGCGGCGAGCTGATCGACCGGCGCCTCGCCGGCGGTCGTCCCGTGATGGGCATCTGCGTCGGCATGCAGGTCTTCTTCGAGGGCGGCGTCGAGCGCGGCGCGACCACGGGCGGGCTCGGCGAGTGGCCGGGCGTCGTCGACGAGCTCAAGGCCGACGTGCTCCCGCACATGGGCTGGAACACCGTCGACGCCCCCGAGGGCAGCGTCCTCTTCGACGGTGTCCGTGACGAGCGCTTCTACTTCGTGCACTCGTTCGCCGCGCAGGAGTGGACCCTCGACGTGATCCGCCCGTTCCCCGAGCCGCACGTCACGTGGGCCGACCACGGCGGCCGGTTCGTCGCGGCCGTCGAGAACGGCCCGCTCTGGGCGACGCAGTTCCACCCCGAGAAGTCGGGGCAGCCGGGCATCCGGCTCCTGTCGAACTGGCTCGGCACCCTGTGACCCGGCGCGACGGCCGGCCGGGCCCGACCGCCCGGCCGGCCGCCGCCTCCACCCCGACCCCGCCCCGAGAGGCGCGTCGTCCCGACGCGACGGGGGCACGATCCCGCGGCCACGCCGCGAGGGAGACAGCATGAGCGAGTTCTGCACCACCCCCGGCCTGACCCTCTTCCCGGCCGTCGACGTCGCCGGTGGCCAGGCCGTCCGCCTGACCCAGGGCGAGGCCGGCACCGAGACCGGCTACGGCGACCCGGTGGCCGCGGCGGACGACTGGAAGGAGCAGGGCGCCGAGTGGCTGCACCTCGTCGACCTCGACGCGGCGTTCGGGCGCGGCGACAACCGGTCGATCATCAAGAAGGTCATCCGCCAGGTGAAGGGCATCAACGTCGAGCTCAGCGGCGGCATCCGTGACGACCGCTCGCTCGACGACGCGCTGAGCACCGGCGTCAAGCGCATCAACCTCGGCACCGCGGCGCTCGAGAACCCCGAGTGGGCCGCGCACGTCATCGCGGAGTACGGCGAGGCCGTCGCCGTGGGCCTCGACGTGCGAGGCACGACGCTGGCCGCGCGGGGCTGGACGCAGGAGGGCGGCGACCTCTGGACCGTCCTCGCCCGCCTCGAGGACGCCGGCTGTGCGCGCTACGTCGTCACCGACGTCACGAAGGACGGCACGCTCCAGGGCCCGAACGTCGAGCTGCTGAAGCAGGTGACGGAGCGAACGGAGAAGCCCGTCATCGCCAGCGGCGGCATCTCGAGCCTCGACGACATCGCGGCCCTCCGCGAGCTCGTGCCCCGGGGGGTCGAGGGCGCCATCGTCGGCAAGGCCCTGTACTCGGGCGCGTTCACGCTCGGCGCCGCACTCGACGTCGCCTCGGCGTGACGTCGGAGGGTCCTGGCCACGGCGCGGCGCACGCGGGGCGCAGCGCCCACGACGGGCGTCCCGTGCCCCCGGTCGACAGCGCCGGCCGCCCGTGGGCGGGCCGCACCTTCCAGCACCACGACACGGCCTACGCGGGTGACGACGGCTCGGCCGACCCGCGCCTCCTCGAGGCCCTCACGCGGTTCCACGCGGGGGAGGCCGACGAGGTGGCGGTCGTGGACGCCCTCCGCCCCGCCCGACTGCTGATCCCGCTCGTCGCGGTGGCCGGCGAGGAGGGGCTCAACGAGCACGGCGTCGTCGTCGACAAGACGCAGGAGCTGTCGATCGTCACGGTCGCGGGCCCCGACGGCCGTGACGTGCTGCCGGCGTTCACGTCGGTGGAGACGCTCCGGGCCTGGGACGCGAAGGCACGCCCCGTCCCCGCCGACGCCCGGCGCATCGCCCTGGCGGCCGCAGCCGAGGCCACCGACCGGCTCGTGCTCGACCCCGGCTCGTCGACCGAGTTCGGCCTGCGGCGCCCGGCCCTGTGGGCCGTCGCGCAGGACGAGCGCTGGCTGCCCAGCCACCAGGACCCGGACGTGCTGCAGGCGTTCCTCACGGCGTCGGCCACCGAGGAGGCGCTGGTCACGGTGGCGGTCGCGCCCGGCTACCGGTCGGCGCGGCTCGGCCCGCCCGAGCTCGTCGTGCAGCTGGGCGTCCGGCCGGGTCTCGACCAGGAGCAGCTCAGCGCCGTGCTCGGGCGCCTGCAGGCCGCCTGGTCGGCCGACCCCGTCATCGCGGAGCGGGTCGACGGCATGGCCGTGAAGGTCGTCCCCGCCGGCGGGCCGCCCCGGCCCTAGTTGACCGGGCCGGTGAGCTTCTCGCCGGGGCCGGCGCCCACCGCGTCGGGGATGGCGCTCGCCTCGCGGAACGCGAGCTGCAGCGAGCGGAGGCCGTCCCGGAGGGCCCGGGCGTGCTGGTCGCCGATCTCCGGCGCACTGGCCGTGACCAGCCCCGCGAGCGAGGTGATCAGCTTGCGGGCCTCGTCGAGGTCGGTCTGCGCCTGGGGGTCGTCGGCCAGGCCGACCTTGACGGCGGCGGCGCTCATCAGGTGGACGGCGACGGTGTTGATGACCTCGACGGCGTTGACCTCGGCGATGTCGCGGACGGCGTCGTCGGCGCCGCCCGACGCCGGCGGGGCCGTGTCGTCGGCGAAGCGGTGGGTGTGCGCGTCGCTCGGGGCAGCGGCGGGGGTGTCTCGGGGGGAGTGGCTCACGAACTGATCCTCTGCTAAAGTCGTCAAGGCTCGGAGCGTCTGCTCCGTGCGAAAGTGGAGATTCTCCCACCCGCGCTCGACCGTTACACGAGGTTACCGGGTTGTTGGCACCCCGTCGGTGTCCGTCCGAAGCTCACCTGCCCTGCAGGTGGCTCAGGTCGGAGACAGGCAGCCAGGGTGCAGTGGTCCTGTCGCGCCGTGAGGCGTGGGGGCCACGAACCTCCTCTTTCCCCGCCGTGTCACCGACGCGGTGGTGTCGGAAGCATCAACAGAGGAGTTCCGCATCAGCGATCCCCGTACGAACGACCGCATCCGCGTCCCGGAGGTCCGCCTCGTCGGCCCCGCCGGAGAACAGATCGGTGTCGTCCCCATCGCCATGGCCCTGCGGCTCGCCGCCGAGGCCGAGCTCGACCTGGTCGAGGTGGCCCCCAACTCGAAGCCTCCCGTGGCCAAGATCATGGATCACGGGAAGTTCAAGTACGAGGCTGCGCAGAAGGCGAAGGAGGCGCGTCGCAACCAGGCGAACACGATCCTCAAAGAGGTCCGTTTCCGCCTGAAGATCGACAAGCACGACTACGAGACCAAGCGCAAGCGCGCCGAGGGCTTCCTCCAGGGCGGCGACAAGGTCAAGGCCATGATCCTGTTCCGCGGTCGCGAGCAGTCGCGTCCCGACCAGGGCGTCCGTCTCCTGCAGCGCTTCGCGGAGGACGTCGCCGAGCTCGGCAGCGTCGAGTCGACGCCCACCATCGACGGCCGCAACATGGTGATGGTGATCGGTCCGCACAAGAACAAGTCCGAGGCCAAGGCCGAGGCGGAGGCCCGCAAGGTCGCCGCCAAGGGCCCGAAGCACCCGACGTCCGACGAGGCGCCGGCCGACGCACCGGCCGCGCCCACAGAAGAGAGCAAGTAGAGATGCCCAAGCAGAAGACCCACTCCGGCGCCAAGAAGCGCTTCAAGGTCACCGGTTCCGGCAAGATCATGAAGCAGCAGGCCGGCATGCGCCACAACCTCGAGGTGAAGAGCGCCAAGCGCAAGGCTCGCCTGAACAAGGACCAGGTGCTCGCCCCCGCCGACGCCAAGGTCGCCAAGAAGCTTCTCGGTCACTGACCGCTGACACGAACGTAGAGGAACAAGAAAATGGCAAGAGTCAAGAGAGCGGTCAACGCCGCCAAGAAGCGTCGCGTCGTCCTCGAACGCGCCGAGGGCTACCGCGGTCAGCGTTCGCGCCTGTACCGCAAGGCCAAGGAGCAGGTCACCCACTCGCTCGTCTACTCGTACCGTGACCGCCGTGCTCGCAAGGGCGAGTTCCGCCGCCTGTGGATCCAGCGCATCAACGCTGCGTCGCGTGCGAACGGCCTGACCTACAACCGCCTCATCCAGGGCCTCGCCCTGGCCGGCATCGAGGTCGACCGCCGCATCCTCGCCGAGCTGGCCGTCAACGAGCCCGCCACCTTCGCGTCGATCGTCGCCACGGCCAAGGCCGCGCTGCCCGCCGACACGTCGGCCCCCAAGGCCGCCGCCTGATCCACCGCGTCACCTGCACCGCCCGAGAGGCCCCGACAGCACCGCTGTCGGGGCCTCTCCCGCGTCCACGGCGCGACGGCGCCGCCGCCGTCACCGGCCGGGCCGTGTGGCACAGTGGTGGCGTGCGCAGCCCCCTCCTCGACAACCCCCGTTCGCCCCGAGTCCGAGCGGTGGCCAAGCTCGCGAAGCGCGACGCCCGCACCGACACCGGCCTCTTCCTGCTGGAGGGTCCCCAGGCGGTCTCCGAGGCCCTGGCGTGGCGACCCGAGCTGCTCGTCGAGCTCTTCGTCACTCCCACCGCCCTCGAGCGCCACCCCGCCCTGGGCGAGGCCGCGGAGGCGGCGGGCCTCGAGGCCGAGTTCGTCACGGAGGCCGTCCTCGACGTCATGGCCGACACCGTCACGCCGCAGGGCGTGGTCGCGGTCTGCAAGCAGTTCCCGGTCAGCGTCAAGGACGTCTTCGCCGACACGGGGGAGGGCGGCCCCCGCCTGATCGCCATCCTCGAGGAGGTGCGCGACCCCGGCAACGCCGGCACGATCATCCGGGCCGCCGACTCGGCGGGCGCCGACGCCGTCGTCATGACCGGCCGCAGCGTCGACCTCTACAACCCCAAGGTCGTCCGCGCGACGACCGGGTCGCTCTTCCACGTGCCCGTGGCGCTGGGCGGCGACCTCGCGAGCGTCGTCTCGCGCTGCGCCGAGGCCGGCGTCCAGGTGCTCGCCGCCGACGTCAAGGGCGACGACCTGCTCGAGGCCCGGCAGGAGGGCCTGCTCGGTGCGCCCACGGCCTGGCTCTTCGGCAACGAGGCCCGGGGCCTCACCGACGCCGACCTCGCCCTCGCCGACCGGGCCGTGGTGGTGCCCATCTACGGGCAGGCGGAGTCCATGAACCTCAGCACCGCCGCCTCCGTCTGCCTGTACGAGAGCGCCTTCGCCCAGCGCAGCTGAGCCGTCGCACGACGCATTTCGGTTCTGTTACGAATCCGCCGTGAATTTGACCCCCCTCCGGGTGTCTGTTTGTGTGGCTCCATGGATCCCCTCGTCGTGGTCGACCACGTCAACAAGCACTTCGGAGAGCTTCACGTCCTGAAGGACGTCACGACGACGGTGGGCCGCGGCGAGGTCGTCGTCGTCATCGGGCCGAGCGGCTCGGGCAAGTCGACGCTCTGCCGGGCGATCAACCGCCTCGAGACGATCGACGACGGCGTCATCAGCATCGACGGCACGCGGCTGCCCGAGGAGGGCGCCGCGCTGGCGAAGCTGCGGGCCGACGTGGGCATGGTGTTCCAGAGCTTCAACCTCTTCGCGCACAAGACCGTCGTCGAGAACGTCATGCTCGGCCAGGTCAAGGTCCGCCGTCGGTCGAAGGCCGAGGCGCGGAAGCGCGCGATGGAGCTCCTCGACCGGGTCGGCGTGGCCGACCAGGCCGAGAAGATGCCGTCACAGCTCTCCGGCGGCCAGCAGCAGCGCGTGGCCATCGCCCGCGCCCTCGCCATGGACCCGAAGGTGATGCTGCTCGACGAGCCGACGAGCGCCCTCGACCCCGAGATGATCACCGAGGTGCTCGACGTCATGGTGCAGCTCGCGGCCGACGGCATGACGATGATCGTCGTCACCCACGAGATGGGCTTCGCCCGCAAGGCCGCCGACCGCGTCGTGTTCATGGCCGAGGGCCAGATCGTGGAGGAGGCGACGCCCGAGGAGTTCTTCACCGCGCCGAAGTCCGAGCGCGCCCGCGACTTCCTCTCGAAGATCCTCACGCACTGACGGCCCGCTCGCGGAGCCGGGGCCCACGAGGCCGACCGGCACCGCGACTCCGGCCCGCCCCCCGCACCGCGGGGGAGCACCCCCTCGAGACTTCCGGGCGACGACCGTCGACCGGGTCCCCCAGCAAGGAGAACAGAATGCGACTCAGCAAGGGAATCGTCACCGCTGCCGCAGCCGCCGCGATGGTGCTCGGCCTGACGGCCTGCACCGACTCGTCGGCCCCGGCCGTCGACGTCGAGACGCCCGCCGACTTCGCGGAGGGCAGCACGATGGCGAAGCTGGCCGACGCCGGCGAGATCACCATCGGCACGAAGTTCGACCAGCCCCTCTTCGGCCTCGCCGACCCCGACGGCGTGCCCCAGGGCTTCGACGCGGAGATGGGCAAGCTCATCGCCGCGAAGCTCGGCATCCAGCCCGAGAAGATCAACTGGGTCGAGACGGTCTCCGCGAACCGCGAGCCGTTCATCCAGAACGGCCAGGTCGACCTCGTCATCGCGACGTACACGATCAACGACGCCCGCAAGGAGGTCGTCTCGTTCGCCGGGCCGTACTACCAGGCCGGCCAGGACCTCCTCGTGCTCGAGGGCAACCCCGAGGGCATCAGCTCGGTCGACGACCTCATGGGCAAGAAGGTCTGCACCGTGAGCGGCTCGACCAGCGAGAAGAACATCGCGCCCTACGTCGCGGCCGCGACCGACGTCATCGCGACCGACACCTACTCGAACTGCCTCGAGCCGCTGCGCTCGGGCGCGGTCGCCGCCGTGACCACCGACAACGTCATCCTGGCCGGCCTCGCCGACCAGAACGAGGGCGAGTTCGAGGTCGTCAACGAGCCCTTCACCGAGGAGCCCTACGGCATCGGCCTCGCGCTCGACGACACCGACTTCCGCGAGTTCGTCAACGACACGCTCCAGGACGCCGAGGACGACGGCACCTGGGACGAGCTGTGGGAGAAGACGGCCGGCAAGGTCCTGCCCACGCCGACCCCGCCGTCGATCGACCGCTACTGACGCCCCCGGCGGGCACCGCGACGCTCGTCGCCCGCGGTGCCCGCCCGCGCCTCCCCGGCGCCCCTGCACGACCGCTCGACCCGCGCGGTCGCCCCTGACCTGGAGACACCCCCGTGAACCCCTTGGACGTCATCCCCGGCCTCGACGCCGTGACCGACAACTGGCCCCGCTTCTGGGGCGGCTTCGTCACGACGCTGCAGCTGCTCGTGCTCTCCGGGGTGGGGGCGCTGGTGATCGGCTTCGTCGTCGCCGCCATGCGCATCTCGCCGGTCTCGTCGTTCCGCGTCTTCGCCACGGCCTACACCGAGGCCCTCCGCAACACGCCGCTGACGCTGGTGCTCTTCTTCTGCGCGTTCGTGCTGCCGTACCTCGGCGTCGACTTCGGCACGTACTTCCCGCTCGCCGTCATCGGCCTCACGGCCTACACCTCGCCGTTCGTGGCCGAGGCGATCCGCTCCGGCGTCAACGGCGTCCCGGTCGGCCAGGCGGAGGCGGCCCGCAGCATCGGCCTGGGGTTCGGCCAGACGCTCGGCCACGTCATCCTGCCGCAGGCGGTCCGCATGGTGCTGCCGCCGCTGATCAACGTCTTCATCGCCCTCACGAAGAACACCTCCGTCGCCGGGGCCTTCTTCGTCAGCGACCTCTTCGCCGCCGGCCGCTACATCGCCAACGACCGCGGTGACGCCGTCGTCACCGTGCTGTTGGCCGTCGCCGTGTTCTACCTCGTCATCACCGTCACGCTCGGCCGCGTCGCCGCCGTCGTCGAGCAGAAGGTCGCAGTCCTCCGATGAGCACCACCGTCCTCTACGACGCGCCCGGCCCGAAGGCCCGCCGCACCTCGCGCATCATCTCCGTCGTCGGCGTGGTGCTCGTGCTCGCACTCGTCGCGTGGCTCGCGTACCTGCTCGGCCGCCCTCGCGTCAGCGCGAACGGGGCGGTCACGCCCGGTGTGCTCGACCCCTCGCGGTGGGACATCCTCTCCGACCTGGCCCTCTGGCGGGCGATCGGCCGCGGCTGGCTCGCCACGATCCAGGCGGCGGCGGTCGCCTCGGTGCTCGCGGTGATCGTGGGCGTGGTGTTCTCGTTCCTCCGCACCGCCCGGTCGGCGGTCGTGCGCGTGCCGACGACGGTCGTGCTCGAGTTCTTCCGCGGCATGCCCGTGCTGCTGATGATGCTGTTCATCCTGCTGGTCTTCTCGACCGGCGCCTTCTGGGCCGTGGTGGCGGCACTGGCCGTCTACAACGGCGCCCTCATCGGCGAGGCCCTCCGGGCCGGCATCGCGTCGCTGCCGAAGGGCCAGAAGGAGGCGGGGCTCGCCCTGGGCCTGACGCCCACCGCCACGAGGTTCCTGATCGAGTTCCCGCAGGCGTTCCGCCAGATGCTGCCGATCATCCTGGCCCAGCTCGTCGTGCTGCTGAAGGACACCTCGCTCGGCTACATCGTCGGGTACGTCGAGCTGACCCGTGGGGGCCTCACCCGTCTCGGCACCTACTACGGCAGTACCTACACGTTCACGCTCTTCGCGGTGGTGCTCGTGGTCTACCTGGCCACGAACCTCCTGTTCTCGTGGGTCGTCCGCATCGTCGACCGCCGCACGGGCCGCGACGGCGTGCTCCGCCGCGCCGGTCGGGCCGGCCGGGGCGGCGGGCTCGGGGGGCCGGGGATCCTGGCCCGACCCGGTCGCGTCGAGACAGCCGCCACCACGGGCGCCTCCGTCTGACCCGGCCACCGGCCCCTCCCCAGCCCGTCGACCCGCGCCTCCTCGCCCCCACGGCACGAGGAGGCGCGGTCCGGCTCCCCGACGATCGCTAAGCTTGGTTCTCGTGTCAGACACCGTCCCCATCTCCGAAGACGCCGTCGCGTCCGCGGTCGACGCGGCCCTCGCCGCCGTCGCCACCGCCGCGTCGGTCGCCGAGCTGAAGACCGCTCGCTCCCAGCACGTGGGCGAGGCCTCCGTGCTGGCGCGCATGAACGCCGGTCTCCGTGACCTGCCCGCCGACCAGAGGGCGGCCGCCGGCAAGCTCGTCGGCGGTGCCCGCGGTCGCGTGGCGCAGGCCGTCGCCGCCCGCGAGGCCGGCCTCGCGGAGGAGGAGGAGGCCCGCCGCCTCGCCGACGAGTCCGTCGACGTCACGGCCCTGCCGACCCGCCGTCGGGCCGGCGCCCGTCACCCGCTCGCCCTGCTGCAGGAGCAGATGGTCGACCTCTTCGTCGGCATGGGCTGGGAGGTCAGCGAGGGCCCCGAGCTCGAGCACGAGTGGTTCAACTTCGACGCCCTGGCCTTCGACGCCGACCACCCGGCGCGGGCCATGCAAGACACCTTCTTCGTCGACCCGGTCGACGAGCACCTCGTGCTGCGCACGCACACCTCGCCGGTGCAGATCCGCACGCTGCTCTCGAAGCAGCTGCCGGTCTACAACGTCGCGACCGGTCGGGTCTTCCGCACCGACGAGCTCGACGCGACCCACACCCCGGTCTTCACGCAGATCGAGGGCATCGCGATCGACCGCGGGCTCACGATGGCGCACCTGCGGGGCACCCTCGAGCACCTCGCGCGCTCGATGTTCGGCGCCGAGGCGCAGATCCGCCTGCGCCCCAACTACTTCCCCTTCACCGAGCCGAGCGCCGAGATGGACGTCTGGCAGCCGCACGCCAAGGGCGGCGCACGGTGGGTCGAGTGGGGCGGCTGCGGCATGGTCAACCCGAACGTGCTGCGGGCCGCGGGCATCGACCCGGACGACTACCAGGGCTTCGCGTTCGGCATGGGCATCGAGCGCACCCTCCAGTTCCGCAACGACCTCAACGACATGCGCGACATGGTCGAGGGCGACGTCAGGTTCAGCGAGCAGTTCGGGATGGTGGTCTGATGCGGGTTCCGCTGAGCTGGCTCGGTGAGCACGTCGAGCTGCCGAGCGACGTCACGCTCGAGAGCGTCCACGCGGCGCTCGTCTCCGTCGGCTTCGAGGAGGAGGCCGTCCACGTCGGCGACGTGACCGGCCCCCTCGTCGTCGGCCAGGTGCTCGAGGTCACGCCCGAGCCCCAGAAGAACGGCAAGACCATCAACTGGTGCCGGGTCGCGGTAGGACCCGACCACGCGACGGACGACGACGACGTCCGCGGCATCGTCTGCGGCGCCCACAACTTCGTCGTGGGCGACAAGGTCGTCGTGTCGCTGCCCGGGGCCGTCCTGCCCGGGCCGTTCCCGATCGCCGCCCGCAAGACCTACGGCCACGTGTCCGACGGCATGATCGCCTCGAGCCGCGAGCTCGGGCTCGGCGACGAGCACGACGGCATCCTCCTCCTCAGCTCGCTGGGGCTCGACCCGGTCGTCGGCACCGACGCGATCCCCCTCCTCGGCCTCGACGACGCCGCGGTCGAGATCAACGTGACGCCCGACCGCGGCTACGCGTTCAGCATCCGGGGCGTGGCCCGCGAGTACTCGCACGCCACCGGCGCCACCTTCACCGACCCCGCGACGACCGTGTCGCCCGTCGAGGCGAGCGGCTTCCGCGTCTCCGTCGTCGACGAGGCGCCGGTGCGCGACCGCGCCGCGGTCGCCACCTTCGTCACCCGCGTCGTGCGCGGCGTCGACGCCGCGCGCCCGACGCCGACCTGGATGTCGTCCCGGCTGCGGCTGGCCGGCGTCCGGTCGATCTCGCTGCTGGTCGACGTCACGAACTACGTCATGCTCGAGCTCGGCCAGCCGATCCACGGCTACGACCTCTCCGCGGTCACCGGCGGCCTGACCGTCCGCCGCGCGGCCCCGGGCGAGACGCTCGAGACCCTCGACGGCCAGGTGCGCACGCTGCACCGCGAAGACCTGGTGATCGCCGACGAGGCGGGGCCCGTCGGCCTCGCCGGCGTCATGGGCGGGGCGCGCACCGAGATGGGCGCGTCGACGACCGACGTCCTCGTCGAGGCCGCGACCTTCGACCCGGTGTCGATCGCCCGCACGGCCCGCCGCCACAAGCTGCCCAGCGAGGCGTCCCGTCGCTTCGAGCGCGGGGTCGACCCGGCGGTCTCCGCACCGGCGGCCCAGCGCGTCGTCGACCTCCTCGTCGAGCTCGCGGGCGGCACCGCCGACGAGCTGGGCTCCGCCCTCGACGAGTCCGTCGCGCCCGCCGCGGTCGAGCTCGCCGTCGACCGGCCGGCCCGCCTGATGGGCGTCGCCTACGACCGCGCCGAGGTGGTCGACTCCCTGACGGCCGTCGGCGCCTCGGTGGTCGACCAGGGCGACGTGCTCGTCGTGACCCCGCCCACGTGGCGTCCCGACCTCGTCGACCCGGCGTCGCTCGTCGAGGAGGTCGCGCGCATCACGGGCTACGACCGCATCCCGTCGGTGCTGCCCGTCGCGCCTCCCGGCCGCGGGCTCACCCGTGAGCAGCGGCTGCGCCGTCAGGTCTCGTCCTCCCTGGCCGCGGCCGGGCTCGTGGAGGTCGCCGCCTACCCGTTCGTCACCCCGGCGCAGAACTTCGCGTTCGGCTCCGCCGACGGGCAGGCCGTGCCCGCCGTGACGCTCGCCAACCCCCTCGACACCGCGGCGCCCCAGCTGCGCCGCTCGCTGCTGCCGGGCCTGCTCGACGTGGCGCGCCGCAACGCGTCGCGCGGCCTCGTCGACCTCGCGCTCTTCGAGACCGGCACCGTCTTCCTGCCCGAGACCGGGGTCCGCTACGGCACGGCGGAGGTGCCGGCCGGTGCGGCACGTCCGACCGACGACGTCCTGGCCGAGCTGGCCGCGAGCCTGCCTCCCCAGCCCCGGCACCTCGGCGTCCTCGCGCTCGGCACGGCCGTCGACCGTCAGCCGGGCCAGCCCGCCGTCGCGGCCTCCCTCGCCGACGTCCTCGACGCGCTCCGGGTCGCCGTCCGCGCCGCGGGCGTCGAGTTGACCGTGCGGCAGGGCAGCCACCCGTCGCTCCACCCCGGCCGCACCGCCGAGCTCCTCGTCGGCGACGAGCGGGTCGGCGTGGCGGGCGAGCTCCTGCCCACCGTCGCCGCCGAGCTCGACCTCCCGCGCGTCGTGGCGGTCGGCGAGGTCGACCTCGACCGCGTGCTCGCCCTGGGCGTCGACGTCGCCCCTCGCCCGATCTCGGCCTACCCCGCGGCCACGCAGGACGTCTCGCTCGTCGTCGACCTCGACGTCTCCGCCGGTGACCTGCTCGCGGCCGTCCGCGAGGGCGCGGGCTCGCTCCTGGAGTCGGCGCGCCTCGTCGACGACTACCGCGGCGCCGGGCTCCCCGAGGGCACCAAGTCGCTGACCTTCGCCCTGCGCTTCCGCGCCGACGACCGCACCCTGACGGCGGCCGAGGCCACCGAGGCCAAGCAGGGCGCCGTCCGGCTCGCGTCCGAGCGATCGGGGGCGGCGCTCCGCGACTGACACTCGCCCGGCGTCGCCGCCCTCGATCCTCGACCGACTCGAACAGTAGGGTTCATCCATGCCACACACCGTTGCCGTCGCCGGAGCGAGCGGCTACGCCGGGGGCGAGCTGCTGAGGCTCCTCGCCGCCCATCCCGAGTTCGAGGTGACCACCGTCACCGCGAACCAGAACGCCGGGCAGCCCCTCATCGCCCTCCAGCCGCAGCTGCGCTCCCTCGCGCACCTCACGCTCGTCGAGACGACCCCCGAGGCCCTCGCGGGCCACGACGTCGTCTTCACGGCCCTCCCGCACGGCAAGTCCGGCGCGCTCACCGCGCAGCTGCCCGACGACGTCCTCGTCGTCGACTGCGGCGCCGACCACCGCCTCACCGACGAGGCGGCGTGGGAGCGCTTCTACGGCTCCGAGTTCTACGGTGCCTGGGCCTACGGGCTGCCCGAGCTCCTCCTCGCCGAGACCGGCGGCCGTCAGCGCGACCGTCTCGTCGGCGCCCGCCGCATCGCCGCCCCCGGGTGCAACGTCACGGCCGTGACCCTGGCCCTGGCCCCCGCGATCCGGGCCGGCCTGGTCGACGCGACCGACCTGGTGTCGGTGCTGGCCGTCGGCCCCTCGGGCGCCGGCAAGGCGCTGGCGCCGCACCTGCTCGCCAGCGAGCTGATGGGCTCGGCCTCGGCGTACGGGGTCGGCGGCACGCACCGCCACGTGCCCGAGATCCAGCAGAACCTCGTGGTCGCCGGTGCCGAGCGCGTCAGCATCTCGTTCACGCCGGTGCTCGTGCCGATGTCGCGCGGCATCCTCGCGACGTCGACGGCCACGCTGTCGCCCGGCGTCTCCGAGCACGACGTGCGCACGGCCTACGAGCAGGCCTACGCGGCCGAGCCGTTCGTCCACGTGCTGCCCGCCGGGCAGTTCCCGCGCACGGCCGACACCGTCGGGGCGAACACCGCCCTGATCGGGCTCGCCGTCGACGTCGACGCCGACCGCCTCGTCGTGGTCAGCGCCATCGACAACCTCGCCAAGGGCACCGCCGGAGCTGCCGTCCAGTCCGCCAACATCGCTCTCGGCATCCCCGAGACGACCGGCCTCACCGTGAACGGAGTGGCACCGTGAGCGTCACCGCAGCCCAGGGATTCGTCGCGTCCGGCGTCGTCGCGCACCTCAAGAGCACCGGGGCGCCCGACGTCGCGCTGGTCGTCAACCAGGGCCGCCGCAAGTCGGCCGCCGCCGTGTTCACGAGCAACCGTGCCAAGGCGAACCCCGTCCTCTGGTCGCAGCAGGTAATGGCCGACGGCCTGGCCGAGGCGGTCGTCCTGAACTCGGGAGGCGCCAACTGCTTCACCGGGTCGTTCGGCTTCCAGACGACCCACGCCACCGCCGAGGCCGTGGCCGAGGCCCTCGAGGTCTCCGCGACCGACGTCGTCGTCTGCTCCACCGGCCTCATCGGCGTCGGAGACCAGGTCTTCCGTGACAAGGTCCTGTCCGGGTCCCGCGACGCGGCCGCCGCGCTGCACGCCGACGGCGGGCTCGACGCGGCGACCGCGATCATGACGACCGACACGGTGCCCAAGCAGGGCGTCGTCCGGGGCGACGGCTGGGTCGTCGGCGGCATGGCCAAGGGAGCGGGCATGCTCGCGCCGGGCCTCGCCACGATGCTCGTCGTGCTGACGACCGACGCCGACGTCGAGGCCGACCGCCTCGACGCGGCGCTCCGCGCCGCCACCCGCGTGACCTTCGACCGGCTCGACTCCGACGGCTGCATGTCGACCAACGACACGGTCGTCCTCCTCGCCAGCGGCGAGTCGGGAGCGACTCCCGACGACGACGAGTTCACCGCCGCCGTGACCGCTCTCTGCGCCGACCTGGCCGAGCAGCTCCAGGCCGACGCCGAGGGGGCCTCGCACGACATCCGCATCGAGGTGGTCGGGGCCCTCGACGACGACGACGCGGTCGAGGTCGGCCGGTCGATCGCCCGCAACGCCCTGTTCAAGGCCGCCGTCTTCGGCAACGACCCCAACTGGGGCCGCGTGCTCGCCGCCATCGGCACCACGAGCGCCGAGTTCGACCCCTACGCCGTCGACGTCAGCATCAACGGCGTCCGGGTCTGCCACGCGGGGGCCCCCGACCAGCCGAGCGACGGCGTCGACCTGACCCCGCGCGCGGTCCACGTGCTCGTCGACCTCCAGGTCGGCGACGCCGAGGCGACGATCCTGACGAACGACCTCACGCACGACTACGTGCACGAGAACAGCGCGTACTCCAGCTGATGGCGTCCACCGCGATCGTCCTCGGCGACGAACAGGAGCTCGCCGCCGTCAAGGCCGCCACGCTCATCGAGTCCCTCCCGTGGCTCAAGCGATTCAGCGGGAAGGTCGTCGTCGTCAAGTTCGGCGGCAACGCCATGGTCGACGACGCGCTCAAGCGCGCCTTCGCGGAAGACATGGTGTACCTCCGCTACGCCGGCCTGCACCCCGTCGTCGTGCACGGCGGCGGCCCCCAGATCTCTGCGGCCCTCCAGGCCGCCGGCATCCCCAGCGACTTCCGCGGCGGCTACCGCTACACGAGCACCGAGGCGATCTCGGTCGTCCGCGACGTGCTCGCCGGCGAGGTGAACCGGGAGATCGTCGACCTGATCAACGAGCACGGCGACCTGGCCCGCGGAGTCTCCGGTGAGGGCTCCACGCTCTTCGAGGGCCGACGACGCGGCGTGGTCGTCGACGGCGAGACGTTCGACCTCGGCCACGTGGGCGACGTCACCGAGGTCGACCCGTCGTCCGTGCTCGCCGAGATCGCCGCCGGTCGCATCCCCGTGGTGTCGTCGATCGCCACGAACGAGGCCGACCCCGCGCTGGCCCTCAACGTGAACGCCGACGCGGCCGCCGGCGCGCTCGCCATCGCCCTCCGTGCGACGAAGCTCGTCGTGCTCACCGACGTGGCCGGCCTCTACAGCGACTGGCCCGACCGGGACTCCTTGGTCGAGGCGATCACCGTGTCGGCGCTCCGCGACATGCTGCCGACCCTCGAGTCGGGCATGATCCCCAAGATGACGGCCTGCCTCGACTCGGTCGTCGGCGGCGTCGGGGGAGCGACCATCATCGACGGCCGCATCCCGCACTCGATCCTCCTCGAGGTCTTCACCCAGCGCGGGTCGGGCACCGAGGTCGTCCCCGACGACCGGGCCGCCGACCACGGCGCACCCGTCGTCACCAGCTACCCCCTCGTCGACGAGGCCGCCGCGCCCGTCGACGCCGGCACCGAGAAGGAAGGACAGTCATGACCATCATCCAGACCCCGGGCGGTACCTGGCAGCGCCGCTTCGGCGACGCGCTCATGGGCTCCCTGTCCACCCCGAAGGTGATGCTCGAGCGCGGGGAGGGCTGCCAGGTCTGGGACGTCGAGGGCAAGCGCTACCTCGACTTCCTCGCCGGCATCGCCGTCAACGCCCTGGGCCACGCGCACCCCGCGCTGGTCTCGGCGATCGCCGACCAGGCGGCCAAGCTCGTGCACGTGTCGAACTACTTCGCCACCGAGCCCCAGCTCGCCCTCGCCGAGCGCCTCAAGCGGATCACCGGCGCCGGTGAGCGGGGCCGCGTGTACTTCGGCAACAGCGGCGCCGAGGCGAACGAGGCGGCCTTCAAGCTCGCGCGGCTGAACAGCGACGGGGGCCGCCGCACCCGCATCCTCGCGCTCACCAACTCGTTCCACGGCCGCACCATGGGCTCCCTGGCGCTCACCGGGAAGCCCGCGCTGCGCGAGCCCTTCCTGCCCATGGCGCCCGGCGTCGAGCACATCGACACGTCGATCGAGGCCCTGGAGGACGCGATGGGCGATGACGTGGCCGCGATCTTCGTCGAGCCGATCAAGGGCGAGGCCGGCGTGCTCGACCTGCCCCACGGCTACCTCGAGCTCGCCCGCGAGCTGGCGACCGAGCACGGCGCCCTGCTCATCCTCGACGAGATCCAGACGGGCGTCGGCCGGACGGGGTCGTGGTTCACCTTCCAGCAGTTCGACGTCGTGCCCGACGCCGTCACGGTCGCCAAGGGCATCGCCGGGGGAGTGCCCATCGGCGCCCTCGTCACCTTCGGCGACGCGTCCGACCTGTTCGAGGCGGGCCAGCACGGCAGCACGTTCGGCGGCAACCCGTTGGCGACCGCCGCGGCCGACGCCGTCCTCGCCGAGATCGAGAGGTCGGGGCTCGTCCTCAACGCCCTCGTGCGCGGCGACCAGCTGCGCGCGGCGATCGAGGCGATGGACTCGCCGCTCGTCGACGAGATCCGCGGCCGCGGGCTGCTCATCGGCCTGGGCCTGACCCAGCCCGTCGCCGCCGAGATCGCGGCGCGGTGCCTCGAGGCCGGGCTCATCGTCAACGCCCCGAACGACTCGAGCATCCGTCTCGCGCCGCCGCTGATCGTCGGCGACGCCGAGATCGACGAGTTCACCACCATCTTCGGCACCGTCCTGAAAGGTCTCTCATGACCCGCCACTTCCTCCGCGACGACGACCTCAGCCCCGCCGAGCAGCTCGAGGTCCTCGACCTCGCCGACGCCCTGAAGCGCGACCGCTGGTCGCAGCGGCCCCTCGAGGGGCCGCAGACCGTGGCGGTCATCTTCGACAAGTCGTCGACGCGCACGCGGGTCTCGTTCGCGGTCGGCATCGCCGACCTCGGGGGCAGCCCGCTGATCATCGCCACCGCGAACAGCCAGCTCGGCGGCAAGGAGACACCCTCCGACACCGCGCGCGTGCTCGAGCGCATGGTCTCGGCCATCGTCTGGCGCACCTACGGCCAGGCCGGCCTGGAGGAGATGGCGGCGGGCACGACCGTCCCTGTCGTCAACGCCCTGAGCGACGACTTCCACCCGTGCCAGCTCCTCGCCGACCTGCAGACCATCCGTGAGGCCAAGGGCCGCCTGGCCGGCCTCACCGTCGCCTTCGTCGGCGACGGGCGGAGCAACATGGGCCAGTCGTACCTGCTGGCCGGCGCCACCGCGGGCATGACGGTGCGCGTCGGCGCGCCCGAGGGCTTTCAGCCCGAGCCCGCCGTCGTCGCCGACGCCGAGGCGATCGCCGCGACCACAGGAGGCGCGGTGCAGGTCACGACCGACGCCCGCGAGGCCGTCGCGGGGGCCGACGTGGTGGTCACCGACACGTGGGTCTCCATGGGCAAGGAAGACGAGAAGGAGGAGCGCGTGGCCGTCTTCGGCGGCTTCAAGGTCGACCAGGCGCTCATGGCGCACGCCGCCGACGACGCGATCTTCCTGCACTGCCTGCCCGCCGACCGCGGCTACGAGGTCGACGCCGACGTCATCGACGGCCCCACCAGCGTCATCTGGGACGAGGCGGAGAACCGCGTCCACGCCCAGAAGGCCCTGCTCACCTGGCTCCTCGCGCACTGACGCCGGAGCACCTCCCGCACCACCGGGTCACCTGACCCACCGGTCGACCGGGCCCCCCGCCCGGTCGGCCGCCGATACACTCTCACCCCACATCACACCCAAGGAGAACCATGGCGGATCGCGTCGTCCTCGCATACTCGGGAGGCCTTGACACCTCCGTCGGCATCGGCTGGCTCGCCGACGCGACCGGCAAGGAGGTCGTCGCCCTCGCCGTCGACGTCGGGCAGGGCGGGGAGGACATGGACGACATCCGTCAGCGTGCCCTCGACTGCGGCGCCGTCGAGTCGGTCGTCGTCGACGCCAAGGAGGAGTTCGGCACCGACTACCTGATGCCGGCCCTCAAGGCCAACGCGATGTACCAGAAGACCTACCCCCTGGTGTCGGCCCTCAGCCGCCCCCTGATCGCGCGCCACCTGGCCCGTGTCGCCAAGGAGCTCGGCGCCGACAGCGTCGCGCACGGCTGCACCGGCAAGGGCAACGACCAGGTCCGCTTCGAGGCGGCCGTCGCGGCCCTCGCTCCCGACCTGACGAGCATCGCGCCCGTCCGCGACCTCGCCCTCACGCGTGACAAGGCGATCGTCTACGCCGAGCAGCACAGCCTGCCGATCCGCCAGAGCGCGGCGAACCCCTACTCGATCGACAAGAACGTCTGGGGCCGTGCGGTCGAGACGGGCTTCCTCGAGGACCCGTGGAACCCGCCGATCGAGGATCTGTACGAGTACACGCAGGACCCTTCGGTCATCAAGCCCGCCGACGAGGTCGTCATCACCTTCCAGGCCGGCGTGCCGGTCGCGATCGACGGCGTCTCGTACACCCCGCTCGGCATCGTGCAGAAGATGAACGAGCTGGCCGGGGCGCACGGCGTGGGCCGCATCGACGTCGTCGAGGACCGCCTCGTCGGCATCAAGAGCCGTGAGGTCTACGAGGCCCCCGGCGCCGTCGCCCTCATCCAGGCCCACGAGGCCCTCGAGGCCCTCACGATCGAGCGCGACCTGGGCCGCTACAAGCGCGGCGTCGAGGCCGAGTGGTCCAACCTGGTCTACGACGGCCTCTGGTTCTCGGGCCTCAAGCGGTCGCTCGACGTCTTCATCGACGACACGCAGAAGTACGTCTCGGGCGAGATCCGCCTCAAGCTGCAGGGCGGCCGCGCGGTCGTCACCGGGCAGAAGAGCGAGCAGAGCCTGTACGACTTCGACCTCGCCACCTACGACACCGGCGACACGTTCGACCAGTCGCTGTCGAAGGGCTTCATCGAGATCTGGTCGCTGCCGAGCAAGATCTCGGCGCGCCGCGACCTGGCCCAGCAGTAGTGGCCGACGCGACGCCAGCCCCGAACCAGAGGGCGGGGGAGGCGGGGGCACTGTGGGGAGGCCGGTTCGCCTCCGGTCCGTCCCCCGAGCTGACGGCCCTGAGCCGGTCGACGCATTTCGACTGGCAGCTGGCGCCGTACGACATCGCGGGGTCCCGGGCGCACGCCCGGGCCCTGGCGGCGGCCGGGTACCTCGACGATGCCGAGCTGGCGGGCATGATCGCGGCCCTCGACCGCCTCGAGGACGACGTCGCGACCGGTGCCTTCGCGGCGCAGGAGACCGACGAGGACGTCCACTCGGCCCTGGAGCGCGGCCTCATCGGCATCGCCGGCGTCGAGCTCGGCGGCAAGCTGCGCGCCGGCCGCAGCCGGAACGACCAGATCGCCACGCTGGTGCGCCTGTACCTCCGTGACCACGGCGCGTCCGTGGCTCGTCTCGTCGTCGGGCTCGTCGACGCGATCGCCGCGCAGGCGGCGGCGCACCCGACGGCGGTCATGCCCGGTCGGACCCACCTGCAGCACGCCCAGCCCGTGCTCCTCGCCCACCACCTGCTGGCGCACGCCTGGCCGCTGGTGCGCGACCTCGAGCGCCTCCGCGACTGGTCGCGGCGGGCAGCGGCGTCCCCCTACGGCGCGGGGGCCCTTGCGGGCAGCTCGCTGGGCCTCGACCCGCTGCTCGTGGCGACCGAGCTCGGGTTCGACCGCACGACGGAGAACTCGATCGACGCCACGGCGAGCCGCGACGTCGTCGCCGAGTTCGCCTTCGTGGCGGCCTCGATCGGCATCGACGTCTCCCGGCTCGCCGAGGAGGTCATCCTCTGGTCGACGCGGGAGTTCGGCTTCGTGAAGCTGCACGACGCCTTCTCCACCGGGTCGTCGATCATGCCGCAGAAGAAGAACCCCGACGTCGCCGAGCTGGCGCGCGGCAAGTCGGGTCGGCTGATCGGCAACCTCACGGGTCTGCTGGCGACGCTCAAGGGCCTGCCGCTCGCGTACAACCGCGACCTGCAGGAGGACAAGGAGCCGGTCTTCGACTCCGTCACCCAGCTCGAGGTCCTGCTGCCCGCCTTCACGGGCATGATCGCCACCCTCGAGTTCGACGTCGAGCGCATGGCCGAGCTCGCCCCGCAGGGCTTCTCCCTCGCGACGGACGTCGCGGAGTGGCTCGTGCGGCAGGGCGTCAGCTTCCGCGACGCCCACGAGATCAGCGGTGAGCTCGTCCGGTTCTGCGAGCAGTCGGGGCTCGACCTCGACCAGCCGACCGACGAGCAGTACGCCGCGGTCTCTCCGCACCTCACCCCGGAGATCCGCTCCGTCCTGACCGTGGAGGGCTCCGTCGCGAGCCGCCGCGGCGCCGGGGGCACGGCTCCCGAGCGGGTCGCGGAGCAGACGGCGGCCCTCACCGAGCAGGTCGCGCGCCTGGTGCGCGAGCTCGACCCGGTGTCGGCGTGACCCGAGGTCGTCCGACCGGGCCGCGGCCGTGGGTGCTCCCCACGGTCGTGGCCGTCTGCGTCGTCGTCCTCGTGGCCGTCGTCGTCATCGTCGTGGCGAGCGGGCAGAGCTTCTTCTGAGCAGGCAGCAGGGCCCCGGGGGAGGCGCGGGGCCGGGTGACGAGGTGACCCGCCTGCTCTCCGGGCCGGCCCGCGAGGTCGGACCGCGACTCCTCGGCTCTGTCTTCCGGGTCGGCGAGGTGGCGGTCCGCCTCACCGAGGTGGAGGCCTACCACGGGCAGGGCGACGACCCCGGGTCGCACGCCCACCGCGGCCCGACCGAGCGGAACGCGAGCATGTTCGCCGAGGCGGGCACGCTCTACGTGTACCTGTCGTACGGGATCCACCGGTGCGTCAACATCGTGTGCGGGCCGCAGGGGTACGGGTCCGGGCTGCTGCTCCGTGCCGGGGAGGTCGTCGACGGCCTCGAGGTCGCCCGGCGCCGACGCACGGCGGCGCGGCGGGACGTCGAGCTGGCCCAGGGCCCGGGGAGGCTCGGGTCGGCCCTCGCCGTCGAGCTGACGGACGACGGGTCCCGCCTGGGCACGGGCCGCTTCTCGCTCGAGCTGCCGACCGGGCCCGTCGGCTCGGTCGTCGTCGGGCCCCGGGTGGGAGTGTCCGGCCCGGCGGGCACGGACGCCTGGCCGTGGCGGTTCAGCCTCGAGGGCGACCCGACGGTGTCGGCCTGGCGGCCCGCGGTCCGGCGCGCCCGGCCCGCGCGCTGACGCTGGTACCGTTCTCGGGTGAGCACTGGAACCACCGCGGACGTCCTGGCCGGGCAGAGCAACGACCCGACGTTCGACGACGTGTGGGAGGAGCTGCAGTGGCGCGGCCTCGTCCACGTCTCGACGGACGCCGAGGCCCTCAAGGCCCTCCTCGCCGGGCCCCCGATCACGTACTACTGCGGCTTCGACCCGACCGCGCCGAGCCTGCACCTCGGCAACCTGGTGCAGCTGCTGCTCATGCGTCGCCTCCAGCTGGCCGGCCACCGGCCCCTCGGTCTCGTCGGCGGCTCGACGGGCCTGATCGGCGACCCGCGCCCCACGGCCGAGCGCACGTTGAAGACGCCCGAGCAGACGGCCGAGTGGGTCGAGCGCATCCGGGTGCACGTCGAGAAGTTCCTGTCACCGGAGGGGGAGAACGGCCTGCGGGTCGTCAACAACCTCGACTGGACGGCGCCGCTCTCGGCGATCGAGTTCCTCCGCGACATCGGCAAGAACTTCCGGGTCGGGACGATGCTCAAGAAGGACGCCGTCAGCGCGCGCCTCAACTCCGACGCCGGCATCAGCTACACGGAGTTCAGCTACCAGATCCTGCAGGGCCTCGACTTCCGGGAGCTGTACCGCGCGTACGACTGCGTCCTGCAGACCGGCGGCAGCGACCAGTGGGGCAACCTCACCAGCGGCACGGAGCTGATCCGCCGCTCCGAGGGAGTCGCGGTGCACGCCATCGGGACGCCCCTCATCACCAACACCGACGGCACCAAGTTCGGCAAGAGCGAGGGCAACGCCGTGTGGCTCGACGCCGAGCTGACGAGCCCCTACGCGATGTACCAGTTCTGGCTCAACACCGACGACGGCGATGTCGTGTCGCGGCTGCGCGTGTTCACCTTCCTCGACCGAGTCGAGATCGAGCGTCTCGAGCAGGCCGTCGCGACGGAGCCGTTCCGGCGGGAGGCGCAGCGCACCTTGGCCTGGGAGGTCACCCGCCTGGTCCACGGCGAAGCCGCGACCCAGGCCGCCATCGACGCCGCCGCGGCGCTCTTCGGGCAGGGCGATCTCGACGCCCTCGACGAGCAGACCCTCGCCAGTGCGATCGCCGAGCTGCCCACCGCACAGGTCGGCGCGGACGCGACGGTCGCGCAGGCGCTCGTCGACACCGGGCTCGTCGCGTCGTTGGGCGCCGCTCGTCGCGCAGCGACCGAGGGCGGGGTCTACGTCAACAACGCGCGGGTCGCGGATGCCGACGCTCTGGTGGGGGAGTCGCTCCTGCCCGGTGGGGTCGCCGTGCTCCGCCGGGGCAAGAAGACCCTCGCCGGTGTGCACGTCAGCGCCTGAGCGTCGCACCCTCTCGCAGACCCGCCCCCGGCAGACGCCGGTGGGCGGGTCTCGTCGTTCCGGGGAGTCGACGACCATGCCGGCCGGGGGCTGTCCGGCAGGGGTGCACCCGTCGGCAGGCTTGCCCCCGTACGGCCGTGTGCGGCTGTCTGCCGCACGTTCACGTCCTGGACCCTTGATTTTCCGGGGGTGATGGTTGCGACACGCCCGGGATGTGTGGGGGTTTGGACGTTGGGCGGGTGGTGCCTGTAATGTTCTTTCTTGTCACCACAACGGTGCGGCGGAGCGAAGCTTCACCGGCCTCAAGCTGACCAGCCTCCAAGTCCTCGAGTTGCCTTCACGGCCTCGGACCAAGTGGGTTGCGAACACTGATCGACATGGTGTAGCGTCATGGCTCGTTGCGAAAGCGACACCGGCTCCTTACGGGGGTCGTAGAGCGGTGGTCTTACATGGTGAAGATCGGTGCTAAGGTTTCACAGCTGCCTCGGACGAGGGCCTTTATATAGGTCGGGTTCCGGGTGCGTTTGGTCCTTGAGAACTCAACAGCGTGCACATTGTCAAATGCCAAATTATACCCTGGCATCGTGATGAACTTCGGTTCTGAGTGGTGTTTAGGTTTCTTTGAGATTGATGGACAACAACAATCGTCAGATTGTTTTGTTCTTTGGTCAGCATCAAATTCAGCAGATCCGGCCTTTTTCCGGTTGGTCTGTTTTTTCTTTTACGGAGAGTTTGATCCTGGCTCAGGACGAACGCTGGCGGCGTGCTTAACACATGCAAGTCGAACGATGAACTCCAGCTTGCTGGGGGGATTAGTGGCGAACGGGTGAGTAACACGTGAGTAACCTGCCCTTGACTCTGGGATAAGCGCTGGAAACGGCGTCTAATACCGGATACGAGCTTCAGCCGCATGGCTAGGAGTTGGAAAGAATTTCGGTCAAGGATGGACTCGCGGCCTATCAGCTAGTTGGTGAGGTAATGGCTCACCAAGGCGACGACGGGTAGCCGGCCTGAGAGGGTGACCGGCCACACTGGGACTGAGACACGGCCCAGACTCCTACGGGAGGCAGCAGTGGGGAATATTGCACAATGGGCGAAAGCCTGATGCAGCAACGCCGCGTGAGGGATGACGGCCTTCGGGTTGTAAACCTCTTTTAGTAGGGAAGAAGCGAAAGTGACGGTACCTGCAGAAAAAGCACCGGCTAACTACGTGCCAGCAGCCGCGGTAATACGTAGGGTGCAAGCGTTGTCCGGAATTATTGGGCGTAAAGAGCTCGTAGGCGGTTTGTCGCGTCTGCTGTGAAATCTGGGGGCTCAACCCCCAGCCTGCAGTGGGTACGGGCAGACTAGAGTGCGGTAGGGGAGATTGGAATTCCTGGTGTAGCGGTGGAATGCGCAGATATCAGGAGGAACACCGATGGCGAAGGCAGATCTCTGGGCCGTAACTGACGCTGAGGAGCGAAAGCGTGGGGAGCGAACAGGATTAGATACCCTGGTAGTCCACGCCGTAAACGTTGGGAACTAGATGTGGGGACCATTCCACGGTCTCCGTGTCGCAGCTAACGCATTAAGTTCCCCGCCTGGGGAGTACGGCCGCAAGGCTAAAACTCAAAGGAATTGACGGGGGCCCGCACAAGCGGCGGAGCATGCGGATTAATTCGATGCAACGCGAAGAACCTTACCAAGGCTTGACATATACCGGAAACGGCCAGAGATGGTCGCCCCGCAAGGTCGGTATACAGGTGGTGCATGGTTGTCGTCAGCTCGTGTCGTGAGATGTTGGGTTAAGTCCCGCAACGAGCGCAACCCTCGTTCTATGTTGCCAGCACGTTATGGTGGGAACTCATAGGAGACTGCCGGGGTCAACTCGGAGGAAGGTGGGGATGACGTCAAATCATCATGCCCCTTATGTCTTGGGCTTCACGCATGCTACAATGGCCGGTACAAAGGGCTGCGATACCGTAAGGTGGAGCGAATCCCAAAAAGCCGGTCTCAGTTCGGATTGGGGTCTGCAACTCGACCCCATGAAGTCGGAGTCGCTAGTAATCGCAGATCAGCAACGCTGCGGTGAATACGTTCCCGGGCCTTGTACACACCGCCCGTCAAGTCATGAAAGTCGGTAACACCCGAAGCCAGTGGCCTAACCCCTTGTGGGATGGAGCTGTCGAAGGTGGGATCGGTGATTAGGACTAAGTCGTAACAAGGTAGCCGTACCGGAAGGTGCGGCTGGATCACCTCCTTTCTAAGGAGCATGTACCAGCCCTGCTGTTTACACAGGGATCATCTGGTCAAGTCAGTACTAGAGCGAATGTCTCTGGCTGGCGCTCATGGGTGGAACATTGACAATGGTCGTTTTGTGACGGCGCAGTGCTTAGTACGATCTCTTCGGAGGTTTGGAACGGTGTGGCGCACAAGCGGAACGGTATGCACGCTGTTGGGTCCTGAGGGACCAAGCTTCCACGCCTTTATGGTGTGGGGTTTTACCTCTGGGCCAGGAAAGTCCTGCATGTATCGCAGGGTGATTCTGGTGCCGCCCGTATTTTGAGAACTACACAGTGGACGCGAGCATCTTAGTCGCAAATCAAGAGCCGGCCCTTTCGGGGGTTGGTGACCGAGGTTTGTGATACTAAGTGCAATTTCTTAGACCAACTCAGCCTTCGGGTTGGGTTGGCGAATGAGATAACACTGAGCTGCCAGCTTTGGCTGGTGGCAACTTTGTGGTCAAGTTTCTAAGAGCAAACGGTGGATGCCTTGGCATCTGGAGCCGAAGAAGGACGTAGAAATCTGCGATAAGCCTCGGGGAGCTGATAATCGAGCCCTGATCCGAGGATTTCCGAATGGGGAAACCCCGCCAGGCGTTTTGACCTGGTGACTCCCGCCTGAATATATAGGGCGGGTAGAGGGAACGTGGGGAAGTGAAACATCTCAGTACCCACAGGAAGAGAAAACAACAGTGATTCCGTGAGTAGTGGCGAGCGAAATCGGAAGAGGCTAAACCGGTCATGTGTGATAGACGGCGGTCGTTGCATGGTCGGGGTTGTGGGACCCGTTGTCCTGTTCTGCCGGACAGGAGCAGTTACAGCGCAGTATAGGCGAACAGCTTTGAATGGCTGGTCATAGAGGGTGCGAACCCCGTAGCCGAAATGCTGGCGCTGGCTGAATGGGGATCCCAAGTAGCTCGGGGCCCGAGAAATCCCGTGTGAATCTGTCAGGACCACCTGATAAGCCTAAATACTCCCAGATGACCGATAGCGGACAAGTACCGTGAGGGAAAGGTGAAAAGTACCCCGGGAGGGGAGTGAAATAGTACCTGAAACCGTTTGCTTACAAACCGTTGGAGCCTCCTTGTAGGGGTGACAGCGTGCCTTTTGAAGAATGAGCCTGCGAGTTAGCGATATGTGGCGAGGTTAACCCGTGTGGGGTAGCCGTAGCGAAAGCGAGTCTTAAGAGGGCGATCCAGTCGCATGTCCTAGACCCGAAGCGAAGTGATCTATCCATGGCCAGGTTGAAGCGACGGTAAGACGTCGTGGAGGACCGAACCCACTTCAGTTGAAAATGGAGGGGATGAGCTGTGGATAGGGGTGAAAGGCCAATCAAACTTCGTGATAGCTGGTTCTCTCCGAAATGCATTTAGGTGCAGCGTTGCGTGTTTCTTGCCGGAGGTAGAGCTACTGGATGGCCGATGGGGCCCAAAAGCTTACTGACGTCAGCCAAACTCCGAATGCCGGTAAGTGAGAGCGCAGCAGTGAGACAGTGGGGGATAAGCTTCATTGTCGAGAGGGAAACAACCCAGACTACCAACTAAGGTCCCTAAGCGTGTGCTAAGTGGGAAAGGATGTGGAGTTGCATAGACAACCAGGAGGTTGGCTTAGAAGCAGCCACCCTTGAAAGAGTGCGTAATAGCTCACTGGTCAAGTGATTCCGCGCCGACAATGTAACGGGGCTCAAGCACACCACCGAAGTTGTAGATTTCGTATTATAGACAAGCCTTCGTGGTTCAGTCGTACGGAGTGGTAGGAGAGCGTCGTGTGGCCAGTGAAGCGGCGGTGTAAACCAGCCGTGGAGGCCACACGAGTGAGAATGCAGGCATGAGTAGCGAAAGACGGGTGAGAAACCCGTCCTCCGAAAGACCAAGGGTTCCAGGGCCAGGTTAATCCGCCCTGGGTAAGTCGGGACCTAAGGCGAGGCCGACAGGCGTAGTCGATGGACAACGGGTTGATATTCCCGTACCGGCGAAGAACCGCCCAAGCTAATCCAGTGGTGCTAAGAGTCCTAACCCGGCTGAGCGGATCCCTTCGGGGTGATGCCGGCCGGTCTAACGCTCGACCCCATGCTGGTGCGGTTAGCGTATTAACAGGTGTGACGCAGGAAGGTAGCTGAGCCAGGCGATGGTATCCGTAAGGTGAACCTGGTGTAAGGATGTAGGGCTGACGATAGGCAAATCCGTCGTCAATGCGCCTGAGACCCGATGCGTACCCCGATTGGGGGAAATCAGTGATCCTATGCTGCCGAGAAAAGCATCGACGCGAGGTTCAAGCCGCCCGTACCCCAAACCGACTCAGGTGGTCAGGTAGAGAATACCAAGGAGATCGAGAGAATCGTGGTTAAGGAACTCGGCAAAATGCCCCCGTAACTTCGGGAGAAGGGGGGCCGGAACCGTGATGGGATTTACTCCCGGAGCGGGAAAGGCCGCAGAGACCAGTGGGAAGCGACTGTTTACTAAAAACACAGGTCCGTGCCAAGTCGCAAGACGATGTATACGGACTGACGCCTGCCCGGTGCTGGAAGGTTAAGAGGAAGGGTTAGCGCAAGCGAAGCTCAGAATTTAAGCCCCAGTAAACGGCGGTGGTAACTATAACCATCCTAAGGTAGCGAAATTCCTTGTCGGGTAAGTTCCGACCTGCACGAATGGCGTAACGACTTCCCAGCTGTCTCAACCGCGAACTCGGCGAAATTGCACTACGAGTAAAGATGCTCGTTACGCGCAGCAGGACGGAAAGACCCCGTGACCTTTACTACAGCTTGGTATTGGTGTTCGGAGTGGCTTGTGTAGGATAGGTGGGAGACTGTGAAGCTTGGACGCTAGTTCAGGTGGAGTCATTGTTGAAATACCACTCTGGTCACTTTGGATATCTAACTACGAACCGTGATCCGGTTCTGGGACAGTGCCTGGTGGGTAGTTTAACTGGGGCGGTTGCCTCCTAAAGAGTAACGGAGGCGCCCAAAGGTTCCCTCAACCTGGTTGGCAATCAGGTGTCGAGTGTAAGTGCACAAGGGAGCTTGACTGTGAGACTGACAAGTCGAGCAGGGACGAAAGTCGGGACTAGTGATCCGGCAGTGGCTTGTGGAAGCGCTGTCGCTCAACGGATAAAAGGTACCTCGGGGATAACAGGCTGATCTTGCCCAAGAGTCCATATCGACGGCATGGTTTGGCACCTCGATGTCGGCTCGTCGCATCCTGGGGCTGGAGTAGGTCCCAAGGGTTGGGCTGTTCGCCCATTAAAGCGGTACGCGAGCTGGGTTTAGAACGTCGTGAGACAGTTCGGTCCCTATCCGCTGCGCGCGTAGGAAATTTGAGAAGATCTATCCCTAGTACGAGAGGACCGGGATGGACGAACCTCTGGTGTGTCAGTTGTCCTGCCAAGGGCACCGCTGATTAGCTACGTTCGGAACGGATAACCGCTGAAAGCATCTAAGCGGGAAGCCGGCTTCGAGATGAGATTTCCATACCCTTCGGGGTGAGAGGCTCCCAGCTAGACTACTGGGTTGATAGGCCGGATGTGGAAGTGGGGACTAACGACCCATGGAGCTGACCGGTACTAATAAGCCGATAACTTGACAACACTCTTCCCCTGTAGAGGGGAAGAAAGATTGCTTCGCGTCCACTATGTGGTTCCCGGAAGACGGTCGGTAACGACCCGTTCTTTACGGAAACACCCCGCCACCAGGCACCGTTCCCTGGTGCGGGACAACAGAACAGACAAGTCCCATCACCTAGTGGTGGGCATGGTCTGAAACAGACTTCACCGCCACCCCGGGTGGGTGTGTGTGTGGTAAATGTTTCGGCGGCCATAGCGAGAGGGAAACGCCCGGTCCCATTCCGAACCCGGAAGCTAAGACTCTCAGCGCCGATGGTACTGCAAGGGGGACCTTGTGGGAGAGTAGGACACCGCCGGACTTCCTTTAGTGCCCAGCATGACTGGCACACCGAAAGGCCCCTCCACAGGAGGGGCCTTTCGTGTTTGTCCGCCCTTCCCGGGCGAAGGCCCTGAGATAGAGTCGGGGCGCCACAACACAACAGCAGCCAGAAGACCCGAGGAGAACCTCTGTGAGCGACCGCGACGACGACCGAGACGACCGGCCCCGACGTTCCCCTTCCTCTGGCGGCTCCACAGGCTCCGGCAGCGGTCGTGACGGCGGACGCCGTGACGCGCGAGGCCCGGCACAGGGCAGCCCCGACGGGCAGCGCGGCTCGGCCGACCGCCGGTCGGGTTCTGGCCCCCGTCAGGGAGATCGACCTCAGAGGTCGGACCGCCCGTCCAGCGACCGACCGCAGCGTTCTGATCGTCCCTCGTACGGTGACCGTCCGCAGCGCTCCGACCGTCCGTCCGGTGATCGCCCGCAGCGGTCAGATCGTCCGTCGTACGGTGACCGTCCGCAGCGCTCCGACCGCCCCTCGGGTGATCGACCGCAGCGCTCGGACCGTCCGTCCTACGGCGACCGCCCCCAGCGGTCCGACCGTCCGGGTGGGGGAGACCGCCGGGGTGCGCCCGGCCGCGGGGCCGCAGCCGGTGGTCGTGGCGGTGGCCGCGACTCCTTCAACTCCCGTGATCGTCAGACCCCTGAAGAGCGCGACCCGTACGGCCTGAAGTCCGTTCGGCCGGCCCAGGAGGTCGCCCACGTACCCGACGACGTCGAGCCCCGCGACCTCGACAAGGTCGCGCGTGGTGAGCTCAAGACGCTGAGCAAGGAGAACGCCGACTGGGTCGCCAAGCACCTGGTGATGGCGGGCCGCCTCATCGAGGAGGATCCCGAGGGGGCGCACAAGCACGCCCTCTCGGCGGGTCGTCGTGCCGGCCGCATCGGTGTCGTCCGCGAGACGATCGCCATCACGGCGTACACCGTGGGCGACTACGCCATGGCCCTCCGCGAGCTGCGCACGTACCGTCGCATCTCGGGTCGTGACGACCACCTGCCCCTGATGGTCGACAGCGAGCGCGGCCTCGAGCGCCCGGAGCGCGCCCTCGAGCTCGGCCGTTCCGTCGACGTCGCCACCCTCGACGTGCCGGTCCGCGTGCAGCTCGCCATCGCGATGTCCGGCGCACGCCTCGACCTCGGTCAGCCCGACGCCGCCCTGCGTGAGCTCGAGATCCCCCAGCTGGACCGCAGGAAGGCCTTCTCGTACAGCCCCGAGCTGTTCGACGCCTACGCGACCGTGCTCGACGACCTCGGGCGCGAGTCCGAGAGCGACGAGTGGCGTGCCCTCTCCGAGCGTGCGTCCGCTGCCCTCGACGCCCTGGCGGGCGGCGACGACCTCGAGACGATCGAGATCGTGGAGGAGGAGCTCGAGGTCGACCTCGACGAGGAGTGGATCGACGTCGAGGGCGTGACCGCCGACGTTGCCACCGGCGACGAGGCGTCCGAGGCCGAGGTCGCTCCTGCCGAGGACGAGCAGCTGACGGACGACACCGTCGAGTCGGGTGCGGACGACGAGGACGCTGCCGACGAAGATCCTGCAGGAGACCAGGGCGGCGACGAGCAGGGCGGCGACGAGCACGGCGGCGACGAGCACGGCGACGACGAGCAGGTCCGTGACGAGCAGGCCCACGACGACCAGCGCCTCGACGAGCAGGCCGACGACGAGCGGGCTGACGACCGTGGCTGACGGTCCGTCCCCGCTGGACGGCGTCGACACCGTCCTCGCCGACCTCGACGGCGTCGTGTACCGGGGCCGCGCTGCCGTGCCGCACGCCGTCGAGAGCCTGACCGCCGCCTCCCGCACCCACCGTGTCGGGTACATCACCAACAACGCGTCGCGCACCGCGGCCACGGTGGCCGAGCAGCTCTCCGGCTACGGGCTGACGGTGGGGGAGGACGACGTGGTGACCTCCCCGCAGGCGGCCGTGCGCCTCCTCGCGGACGCCGTGCCGGCCGGCTCGACCGTCCTCGTCGTGGGCGGGGTCGGCCTGACCTCCGTGCTCGAGCAGGAGGGGTTCGTCGTCACGCGCTCGGCCGACGACCACCCCGCGGCCGTCGTGCAGGGCTTCAGCCCCGACGTGGGCTGGGCCGACCTCGCAGAGGCGTCGTACGCCCTGGCCGCCGACATCCCGTGGATCGCGACGAACACCGACTGGACCATCCCGCAGGAGCGCGGCACCGCCCCCGGCAACGGCACCCTCGTGTCTGCCGTGCACACGGCCGTCGGCCGCCTGCCCGTCACCGCGGGCAAGCCCGAGACCCCGATCTACCACGCCGCCGTGGAGCGCTTCGGCGCCACGAAGGCGCTGTTCATCGGCGACCGCCTCGACACCGACGTCGTCGGCGCGAACGAGGCCGGCCTCGTCTCGGTGCTGGTGCTCACCGGCATCGACGGGGCGAAGCAGCTGCTCGCCGCCGACGCGCGGTCGCGGCCCGACTTCGTGCTGGGCGACCTCCGCGAGCTGTCGCAGCCCTACCCGCAGGTCGTCGAGCACGACGAGGGCGACGTGCACGTCGTCACCGTCCGCGGCGCGAGCGTGGCCGTGCGCGGCGGCACCGTCCGGGTCATGACGCCCGGCGCCGACCCGGTCGACCTCCTCCGTGCCGGCGCCGCCGCCGTGTGGGGCACGGGGCGCGCGATCTACGGCCTCGACATCGACCCGGCCCTCCACCCCGACGGTTAGGGTGGACGCCACCATGCAGCAGATCGACGACTCCGGGCACGCGCGCTCCGAGCACGACGGCTCCGACGACCGGCCGCCGGCGGTGCCGGGTCTCGAAGCGCGCCTCCGCCAGGTGGAGAAGTCCCCGCTGGAGTCGCGGGCCGGCTCGTTCGCCGCCCTGCACGACGAGCTGCGTGGCGTGCTCGAGGGCACGACGGCCGACGGCGCGGCAGGCCCCCGGTGACGGTCGACGCCTCGGGGAAGCCCCTCCGCTCCGGACGCGGCACCTCGGCGCCCGAGCCCGTGGCCGACGAGCCGGTCGCGGCCGAGGCCGTCGACGAGCGCCTCGACGCCGCGCTCGCCCGCCGGGGCCTCGCGCGGTCCCGCACCCACGCCGCCCGGCTGCTCGCCGACGGCCTCGTGACCGTCAACGGCACGGGCGCCGTCAAGGCTTCCGCCCGTGTCGCACCGACCGACCGCGTCGAGGTCGCCGGCCTCGACCACTACGTCAGCCGCGCCGCCCACAAGCTCGTCGGCGCCCTCGACGCGTTCGGCGTCGACCCCGCCGGTCGCACCGCCCTCGACGTCGGCGCCTCGACCGGCGGCTTCACCCAGGTGCTGCTCGAGCGCGGCGCGGAGCACGTCGTCGCCCTCGACGTGGGCCACGGCCAGCTGTCGCCGTCGGTGCGCTCCGACCGCCGCGTCTCCGTCATCGAGGGCGTCAACGCCCGCTACCTCACGGCCGAGCAGCTGCGCGGCCTCACCGACCGGGCCGACGACGTCGACCTCGTCGTGGCCGACCTCTCGTTCATCTCGCTGACGATGGTCCTCCCCGCGCTCACCGCGTCGCTCGGCATCGGCGCCGACTTCGTGCTCCTCGTCAAGCCGCAGTTCGAGGTCGGCCGTCAGGGCGTCCGCGAGGGCATCGTGCACGACCCGGCGCTGCGCGCCGAGGCCGTGACGACCGTGCTCTGGGCTGCCCACGACCTCGGCCTCGGCACGGCGGGGCTCATCCCCTCACCGATCGTCGGCACGGCGGGCAACAAGGAGTACGTGGTGCACTTCTCGGCCTCGACCGGGACGAATCCGACAGAATGGCTCAGCACGGCAGACACCACGACGGGAGCGTGAGAGAGATCACTTCGACACGACACATCCTCGTCGTCTCGCACACGGGGCGACCGGACTCCATCGGGGCGGCGCTGGAGGTCTGCGGACTCCTGCGCGCGGCCGGTGTCGTGCCCGTGCTGCCCCTCGACGAGTGGAACGACATCCGCGTCGCGGCCCCGGAGGTCGGCGAGGTCCACATCCTCGGCGACGACGTCGTGGCCGACCAGCTCGAGTGCGTCATCGTGCTCGGGGGCGACGGCACCATCCTCCGCGCGGCCGAGCTCGTGCGCGGCACCCGGTCGCCCATCATCGGCGTCAACCTCGGCCACGTCGGGTTCCTCGCCGAGAGCGAGCGCGACGAGATGACCGAGACGGTGCAGCGCGTGCTCGCCGCCGACTACGACGTGGAGGAGCGGTTCGCCCTCGACGTGACGGTCACCACCGACTGCGAGGTCGTCTACCGCACCTGGGCGATGAACGAGGCGACGGTCGAGAAGGCGTCCCGCGAGCGGATGCTCGAGGTCGTCATCGAGGTCGACGGTCGCCCGCTCTCCTCCTTCGGCTGCGACGGCGTCGTCATGTCGACCCCGACCGGCTCGACCGCGTACTCGTTCTCGGCCGGCGGCCCGGTGGTCTGGCCCGAGGTGCAGGCCCTGCTCCTCGTGCCGCTGAGCGCCCACGCGCTCTTCGCCCGTCCGCTCGTGGTGGGCCCCGACTCCACCCTCGCCGTCGAGGTGATGAACCGCACCGACGCCAAGGGCATCCTGTGGTGCGACGGCCGACGCGAGCACGACCTGCCGCCCGGGGCCCGGGTGGAGTGCACCCGCTCGACGCAGCCGGTGCTGCTGGCGCGCCTCCGCCAGGGGCCGTTCACCGACCGCCTCGTGGCGAAGTTCCACCTCCCGGTCACCGGCTGGCGCGGGCCCGACCAGGCGGCCGCCGAGTGATCGAGGAGATCGCGATCCGCGACCTCGGCGTCATCGGGCGGGCGACCCTGCCCCTCGGCCCCGGGTTCACGGCCGTCACCGGCGAGACCGGCGCGGGCAAGACCATGGTCGTGACCGCCCTCGGCCTCCTGCTCGGCCAGCGGGCCGAGAGCGGCATCGTCCGCTCCGGCAGCGCCCAGGCGGTCGTCGACGGCCGCTGGGTCGTGCCCGAGGAGGGCTCGGTGGTCTCGCGCGTGCGCGACGCCGGGGGAGACGTCGACGACGGCGAGCTGTTCCTCAGCCGCGTCGTCTCGGCGGAGGGCCGCAGCCGGGCCGTCGTGGGCGGGCGCACCGCCCCGATCGGCGTCCTGGGCGACCTCGCCGACCACCTCGTCGTGGTGCACGGTCAGAGCGAGCAGATCCGGCTGAAGTCGGCGCAGGCGCAGCGCGCCGCCGTCGACGCCCACGGCGGTGCCGCCCTCGCCGAGGCCGCCACGTCGTACCGGTCGGCCTACGACGCCTGGCAGGCGGCGCGGGCCGAGCTCGACGAGATCACCCGCGACCGAGAGGCTCGTCGGGCCGAGGCCGAGTCGCTCCGCGAGGCCATCGACGAGATCGAGGCCGTCTCGCCCGTCGCAGGTGAGCTCGACGAGCTCGACGCCACGGCCGAGCGCCTGAGCAACTCCGAAGATCTCCGGCTCGCCGCCGGGCTGGCCCACGAGATCCTGTCCACCGACGCCGTCGACGGCACCCGCGACGTCCTCTCGCTCGTCGAGGAGGCACGGCGCCAGGTCGAGCGCGTGGCCCCGCACGACGCCGCGCTCCAGCCGATCGCCGACCTGCTGGCCGAGGTCAGCGTCCAGGTCAGCGAGTCGTCGTCGCGGCTCTCCAGCTACCTCGGCAGCCTCGACGCCGACGCGGCCGGCGACCTGGAGGTCGTCCAGACGCGGCGGGCCGAGATCGGCTCGCTGCTCCGCAAGCACGGCCCGACCGTCGACGACGCGCTGCGCCTGCTCGACGAGGGCAGCCGCCGTCTCGTCGAGCTCGACAGCGACGACGACCGCCTCGCGCAGCTCGACGACGAGGTCGAGCAGTTCCGGGCGGAGGCGGAGGCCAGGGCGAGCGTCCTCACCGACCTGCGCCGCGCCTCCGGAGCCGACCTGTCGAGCCGGGTCAGCGCGGAGCTCCGCGCGCTCGCGATGGCCGGCGCCGAGATCGTCGTCGAGGTCTCGCCCCGCGGCGAGCTGGGCGCGTCCGGGGCCGACGCCGTGGCGCTCCTGCTGCGCCCGCACCCGGGCAGCGAGCCGCGCCCGCTCGGCAAGGGCGCCTCCGGCGGCGAGCTCTCGCGCGTCATGCTCGCGCTCGAGGTCGTCATGGCCGGGTCGAGCGAGGTGCCGACGTTCGTCTTCGACGAGGTCGACGCCGGCGTCGGCGGCGCCGCGGCCATCGAGATCGGCCGCCGCCTCGCAGCTCTCGCCGAACGGGCCCAGGTGATCGTCGTGACGCACCTCGCGCAGGTCGCCGCCTTCGCCACGAACCACCTCCGCGTCGTCAAGGACGCCTCGGGCGAGGTCACCGCGAGCAGCGTCCAGCAGCTCGACGGCGACGAGCGCGTGGCCGAGATGGCACGTCTGCTCTCGGGCCTGCCCGACAGCGCGAGCGGGCTCGACCACGCCCGCGAGCTCCTCCAGCTGGCCTCCGCCGGCGCCGACCGGCGCCCGTGACCCGACAGCGGGGTGCCGACGGGCCCCCGCGTGACATAGGATGGAACCCCGTGGTGAACGAACAGAACTCGGGCCTTGATTCCTCCTCGATCGACGGGGGTGGCCCTTCTGAGGTCCCCTCGTCCACGGCAGCCGCTCCGGCGGCCGTCACGAAGCACATCTTCGTCACCGGTGGCGTGGTCTCGTCGCTCGGCAAGGGCCTCACGGCCGCCAGCCTCGGCAACCTGCTGACCGCCCGCGGCCTCCGCGTCGTGATGCAGAAGCTCGACCCGTACCTCAACGTCGACCCGGGCACGATGAACCCCTTCCAGCACGGCGAGGTCTTCGTGACCGACGACGGCGCCGAGACCGACCTCGACATCGGCCACTACGAGCGGTTCCTCGACATCAACCTCGACCAGGCCGCCAACGTCACCACCGGCCAGATCTACTCGACCGTCATCGCCAAGGAGCGCCGCGGCGAGTACCTGGGCGACACCGTCCAGGTGATCCCGCACATCACCGACGAGATCAAGCGCCGCATGCGCCAGCAGGCCGAGGGCGAGCTGAAGCCCGACGTGATCATCACCGAGGTCGGCGGCACCGTCGGCGACATCGAGAGCCAGCCGTTCATCGAGTCGGCCCGCCAGGTGCGCCACGAGCTCGGCCGGTCGAACGTCTTCTTCGTCCACGTCTCGCTGGTGCCCTACATGGGCGCCTCGGGCGAGCAGAAGACCAAGCCCACGCAGCACTCCGTCGCCGCGCTCCGCTCGATCGGCATCCAGCCCGACGCGCTGGTGCTCCGCAGCGACCGTCCCGTCAGCGACGCCAACAAGCGCAAGATCGCGCTCATGTGCGACGTCGACGAGGACGCGGTGGTCAACGCGAAGGACGTCGCGAGCATCTACGACATCCCGTCGATGCTCAACGACCAGGGCCTCGACAGCTACATCATCCGCCACCTCGGCCTCGCCGAGAAGGCCGGCGAGGTCGACTGGTCGGGCTGGCAGACCGTGCTCGACGCGGTGCACCAGCCGAAGCACGAGGTCACCATCGGCCTCGTCGGCAAGTACATCGACCTGCCCGACGCCTACCTCTCCGTCACCGAGGCGCTCCGTGCCGGCGCCTTCGCGCACCAGGCCAAGGCCAAGCTCGTGTGGATCCCCTCCGACGACTGCGAGACACCGGAGGGCGCCGCGAAGGCGCTCAGCCAGGTCGACGGCATCTGCGTGCCGGGCGGCTTCGGCATCCGCGGCATCGAGGGCAAGCTCGGCGCGCTGAAGTTCGCCCGCGAGAACGGCGTGCCCGCGCTCGGCCTCTGCCTCGGGCTGCAGTGCATGGTCATCGAGTACGCGCGCAACGAGGCGGGCCTGACCGGCGCCTCCTCGTCCGAGTTCGACCCCGAGACCGAGTTCCCCGTCGTCGCGACGATGGCCGAGCAGGTCGACATCATCGCGGACGGCGACCTCGGCGGCACGATGCGCCTCGGCCTCTACCCGGCCGCGCTGCAGACGGGCTCGCTCGCCGCCGAGCTCTACGGCTCGGAGCTGGTGGAGGAGCGCCACCGCCACCGCTACGAGGTCAGCAACCAGTACCGCCAGCAGATCGCCGACGCCGGCCTGGTCTTCTCCGGCACGTCGCCCGACGGCACCCTCGTCGAGTACGTCGAGCTCGACCGCGCCGTGCACCCGTTCTACATCGGCACGCAGGCGCACCCCGAGCTGCGCTCGCGCCCGAACCACGCCCACCCGCTCTTCAGCGGCCTGGTCGAGGCGTCGCTCGAGCGTCAGAACTCGAGCAAGCTCTTCGCCGACGACGCGGACGGCGCCACGCCCGGCGTGACGGACGCCGCCGAGGTCGTGGCCTGATGGGCGCCGAGGGAGAGCTGCTGCGCGACGAGTCCGCCGCCCCCGAGGTGACGAGCTCGGAGACGGTGTTCGAGGGCGCGGTCTGGAACGTCGTCCGCGACACCGTCGACTACAACGGCTCGCCCATGGTGCGCGAGTACGTCGCGCACACGGGCGCCGTCGCCGTCCTGGCGGTCGACGACCAGGACCGCGTGCTCGTCATCCAGCAGTACCGCCACCCCATCCGCTCGCGCGACTGGGAGCTGCCCGCGGGGCTGCTCGACGCCGAGGGCGAGAGCAAGCTCGACGCCGCGAAGCGCGAGCTGATGGAGGAGGCGGACCTCCAGGCGACCACGTGGCACGAGCTGGTGTCGTTCCACACCTCGCCCGGCGGCAACGACGAGATGGTCACGGTCTACCGGGCCACGGGCGTCAGCGCGACCGAGGGGGCGTTCGACCGCTCCGACGAGGAGGCCGACATCGTGACGCGGTGGGTCAGCCTCGACGAGGTCGTGGAGGGCGTGCTCGCCGGCCGGCTGCACAACTCCATCCTCAGCATCGCGGCGCTCGCCGCGGTCGCGGCCCGCTGACGGCCCGACGGGGCGGCAGGCCGTGACGACCGTCGAGGAGGCGGTGGCCCGGTACCTGCGCCACGTCACCGTCGAGCGCGGCCTCTCCCCGAACACGACCGCGGCCTACCGCCGCGACCTCGTGCTCTGGCAGGCGCACCTGGCGGCGCTCGGGCGGGCCTCGGTCGACGAGGTCGAGCCGGGCGACGTGGCGTCGTTCCCCGTCGCGCTGGCGACCCGGCCGGAGAAGCCGCTCGGCGCCTCCAGCGTGGCCCGGGTGCTGTCGTCGGTCAGGGGCCTGCACAGGTTCCTGGTCGAGGAGGGGCTGCTCGAGGTCGACCCGGCCGCCACGACCCGGCCGCCCAAGCTGCCGTCGCGGCTGCCCAAGGCGATCTCGGTCGCGCAGGTCGAGGCGCTGCTCGCCGCGACGGACGGCGACGAGCCCGCCCGGGTGCGCGACAAGGCGCTGCTCGAGCTGCTCTACGCGACGGGCGCCCGGGTCAGCGAGGCGGTGTCGCTGAACGTCGACGACGTGGTGGAGGGCGACGTCGTGCGGCTGTTCGGCAAGGGCGGCAAGCAGCGGCTCGTGCCGCTCGGCAGCTACGCCCGTCGGGCGCTCGACGCCTGGCTGGTGCGCGGCCGGCCGGAGTTCTCGGCCCGGGGCGAGGCGACCCCCGCGCTCTTCCTCGGCGCGCGCGGAGCCCGGCTCTCACGGCAGAACGCCTGGCTGGTGATCAGCGGCGCGGCCGACCGGGCCGAGCTCGGCCTCGACGTCTCGCCGCACACGCTGCGCCACTCGTTCGCCACCCACCTGCTCGAGGGCGGGGCCGACGTGCGCGTCGTGCAGGAGCTGCTCGGGCACTCGTCGGTCGCCACGACGCAGATCTACACGCTGGTCACGGCGGACGCCCTCCGCGACATGTACTCGACCGCCCACCCCCGGGCCCGGAAGGCCGTCAGACCTTCACCTGCCGCATGAGGCTTCCTGTGCCCGGGCCGGGCGCGGCAGCCGCGCCCCGCCGGGGGGCGCTCGTACTATGGAGCCCGTGAGCACCAAGCCGACCCCGAGCACACCCGCCCTCTTCGAGAGCGCTCCGGCGGCCGTCCCCGCGAACGGCCCGACGGGGCGCCCCCGCACCGAGTTCCCGACGCCCGACGTGCTGGCGAGCCACGGCCCCGCGCGCATCATCACGCTCTGCAACCAGAAGGGCGGCGTGGGCAAGACCACGACGACCATCAACCTGGGCGCCGCGTTCGCCGAGTACGGCCGCCGCGTGCTCGCCATCGACTTCGACCCGCAGGGCGCCCTCACCGCCGGCCTCGGCGTGCAGTCGCACGACCAGTCGACGATCTACGACCTCATGATCGGCGCCGTCCGCGACGCGCACGACGTCATCGTGCCGACCCGCGTCGAGGGCCTCGACGTCATGCCGGCCAACATCGACCTCTCCGCCGCCGAGGTGCACCTCGTCAACGAGGTCGCCCGCGAGCAGATCCTCGCACGCATCCTCCGCCAGGTCAGCGCCGAGTACGACGTCATCCTGATCGACTGCCAGCCCTCGCTGGGGCTGCTGACCGTCAACGCCCTCACGGCGGCGCACGGCGTGCTCATCCCGCTCGAGTGCGAGTTCTTCGCCCTCCGCGGCGTCGCCCTGCTCGTCGAGACGATCGAGAAGGTGCGCGACCGGCTCAACCCCGCCATCGAGCTCGACGGCATCCTGCCGACGATGTTCGACTCGCGCACGCTGCACAGCCGCGAGGTGCTCGAGCGCGTCGTCGAGGCGTTCGGCGACGAGGTGCTCGAGACCGTCATCGGCCGCACCGTCAAGTTCCCCGACGCCTCCGTCGCCGGGACCCCGATCACGAAGTTCGCGCCCGAGCACCCCGCGGCCCAGGCGTACCGCCAGCTGGCCCGAGAGCTGATCGCGCGTGGTGCCGCAGCCTGAGCCGGCCACGACGGTGACGGTCGACGTCGCTCCCGAGCGGGGCGGCGTGGTGGACGGCGCGGCCTCGACCCGGGGCGAGGCCCCCGCGCCGCAGGAGGTGCCCGGCTTCGCCGTGGTCCTCGACAACTTCACCGGCCCGTTCGACCTGTTGCTGACGCTGATCAGCAAGCGCGAGATGGACGTCACCGAGGTCGCGCTGAGCGCCGTCACCGACGAGTTCCTCGCGCACCTCCGCCGGCTCGACACCGACGCCGACCTCGACCAGGCCAGCGGCTTCATCGTCGTCGCCGCGACCCTGCTCGACCTCAAGGTCGCCGGGCTGCTGCCCCAGGGCGAGCTCGTCGACGCGGAGGACGTCGCCCTGCTCGAGGCCCGCGACCTGCTCTTCGCCCGCCTGCTGCAGTACCGCGCGTTCAAGCTCGCCGCCGAGTGGTTCGCCGAGCGCTCGGTCGCCGAGGCCGCGCGGCACGCGCGGTCGGTGCGCCTCGAGGAGAAGTACCGGGTCACGACGCCGGAGCTCGTCTGGACCCTCAGCCCCGACGACTTCGCCGCCCTCGCCACGCTCGCGCTGACGCCCGCCGAGGTGCCGACCATCGGCCTCGACCACCTGCACGCGCCGCTCGTCAGCATCCGCGAGCAGGCCGCCGTCGTCGTCGCGCTGCTGCGCGGGCGCGGGCTGCTGACCTTCCGCGAGCTCGTCTCAGGGGTCGACGTCAAGGGCGTCGTCGTCGCCCGCTTCCTCGCGCTGCTCGAGCTCTACCGGCACGGCTCGGTCTCGTTCGAGCAGATCGAGCCGCTGGGGGAGCTCAGCGTGCGCTGGGTCGCCGAGACCTGGACGGACGAGAGCCTCGCCGCGCTGGGGGCCGACTATGACGGCTGACCCCGTGGCGACCGTCGCAGTCGACGTCGCCGTCGAGCGACGCCTGGAGGCGCTGCTGATGGTCGCCGACGAGCCGCAGTCGCTCGTCGACCTCGCCACCGCGGTCGGCGAGCCCGTCTCTGTCGTGCGCCGGGCGGTGGAGGCGCTGGTCGCCGACTTCGACGGCGTTGACGGCGGCGTGCGGCGCGGTTTCGAGCTGCGCGAGGTCGGCGTCGGCTGGCGGTTCTACGTCCGCGAGGAGCACGACCCCGTCGTCAGGGATTTCGTGATGACGCAGAACCCGTCCAGACTGTCGCAGGCGGCTCTCGAGACGCTGGCGGTCATCGCCTACAAGCAACCCATCACCCGCAGCAGCATCGCGCAGATCCGCGCGGTGAACGTCGACTCGGTCGTCCGCACGCTGCTGGGTCGAGGCCTGGTCACGGAATCGTCCGCCGATCCCGAGACGGGCGCCACCACCTACGAAACGACGGAACTCCTGTTGACCCACCTCGGCATCAGCTCGCTCGACGAGCTCCCGCTGATCTCCCCGCTCCTCTCCGACGGATCCGGAGGATTCGACGATGCCCACTGACACCACCCCCACCTCTGACGACCTGCCCTCGGGCGAGCGCCTCCAGAAGGTCATGGCCGCCGCCGGCGTCGCCTCGCGCCGCGTCTCCGAAGACCTGATCGCCGCCGGCCGCGTCACGGTCAACGGCAAGGTCGTGACCGAGGCCGGTCGCCGCATCGACCCCGCGACCGACAAGGTCGTCGTCGACGGCACGGCCGTGCAGCTCGATTCGACGCGCCGCTACGTGATGCTGAACAAGCCGGTCGGCGTCGTCAGCACCCTGAGCGACGAGAACGGCCGCCCCGACCTGACGCAGTTCACCAGCGACTACGAGGAGCGCCTGTTCAACGTCGGCCGCCTCGACGTCGAGACCAGCGGCCTGCTGCTGCTGACGAACGACGGCGAGCTCGCCCACGTGCTGGCCCACCCGTCGTTCGGCGTGACCAAGACCTACATCGCGAAGGTCAAGGGCCTCGTGACCCCGGCCGTCATCGCCGAGCTGCTCTCGGGCGTCGAGCTCGACGACGGCCCGATCGCGGCCGACAAGGCCGCGGTGGTCGGGGGAGGCGCGGGGCTGTCGCGCTCCGCCGACTCGTCGCTCATCGAGATCACCCTGCACTCGGGGCGCAACCGCGTCGTGCGCCGCATGCTCGAGGCGGTCGGGCACCCGGTCATCGACCTCGTGCGCCGCTCGTTCGGGCCCCTGCACCTCGGCACCCTCAAGGTCGGCCACATGCGCTCGCTGAACAAGGCGGAGCTCGGGGCCATCCTCACCATCTCGCGCGACGCCTCCCCGTCGCCCCGCGTCGACGCGATGCCCGTCACCGAGAGCGCCGACGCGCCGGTCGACGAGGCCGACGTCGTCGAGGTGCCCCTCGACGAGGCCGAGGTCGAGAAGGAGTACTACGACGAGGACGACGAGGAGTTCGACCCCGAGACCGACGCCCGCGACGCGAAGCGCCGCCGCGGGCCGTCCGGCTTCAAGGGCGACGCCTCGGCCGCTCCCTCTCGCCGGGCCGAGGTGCGCCGCCAGCAGGCCGGCCGCCGCGAGCCCCGCGACGAGCGGGGTGCACGCCCGGCGCGCGACGAGCGGGGCGGGTACCAGGGGCGCGACGACCGCGGGAGCCGTCCGGCCCCCCGCGACGACCGCGGCGGGTATCAGGGCCGTGACGACCGGTCGGGCCGTCCGGCGCAGCGCGACGAGCGCGGCGGGTACCAGGGCCGTGACGACCGTGGCGGACCGGCGCGCGGCGGGTACCAGGGTCGTGACGACCGTGGCGCACGTCCCGCTCGCGACGAGCGCGGTGGGTACCAAGGCCGTGACGACCGTTCCGGCGACCGTGGTGGCTACCAGGGTCGCGACGACCGTGGCGGGCGCCCCGAGCGGGGCGGACGCCCCGACCGCGGCGGCTTCGTGTCGCGCGACGACCGCGGCTCGCGTCCTGAGCGCGGCGGCTTCGTCTCGCGCGACGACCGTGGGGGAGCGTCGCGCGGTGGCGGCGACCGCCCGCTGAGCGCCGGTGAGGAGCGCGCGGCGGGCTACCCGAACCGCGACGCGAACCGCGACCCGCGCACGGGCCGTCCGTCCGGCGTCCGCGCCGGTGGGCCCGGTGCCGGCCGCGGCGGCCGCGACTACCCCGTCCGCGACGACCGCACGGGCGACCGCGGCGGGTACCAGGGTCGTGACGACCGTTCCGGCGACCGTGGTGCGCCGTCGCGCGGTGGCTACCAGGGTCGTGACGACCGCTCGGGTGACCGTGGTGCGCCGTCGCGTGGTGGGTACCAGGGCCGTGACGACCGTGGCGGGCCCTCGCGTGGTGGCTACCAGGGCCGTGACGACCGGTCGGGTGACCGTGGTGCGCCGTCGCGCGGTGGCTACCAGGGCCGCGACGACCGCTCGGGCGAGCGCGGTGGCTACCAGGGTCGTGACGACCGTGGCGGACCGTCGCGTGGTGGGTACCAGGGTCGTGACGACCGTGGGGGACCGTCGCGTGGTGGGTACCAGGGTCGTGACGACCGTGGGGGACCGTCGCGTGGTGGGTACCAGGGTCGTGACGACCGTGGTGGCCCCTCGCGTGGTGGCTACCAGGGCCGCGACGACCGTGGCGGCCGTGACGACCGGCGCGACGACCGCGGCGGCGACCGTCCGTACCGCGGCCGCCCCGACGGCGACGGCCGTGGGCCCCGGGGAGGCGGCCGGCCGTGACCGACCCGACCCGCGACTCCTCGACGCTGCCTGAGCCGGCGACGGCGGTGACCGTCGGCGACCTCGTCGACGGCAGCCGCCGCCTCGCCGGCCAGGTGCGCGTCGTGGGCGCGGGCCTGCTCGGCACCAGCATCGGCCTGCGCCTGCGCCAGCACGGGGTGGACGTCGTGCTCGACGACGTCTCGCCGTCGGCACGCGCGCTCGCCGTCGACTACGGCGCCGGCCGCGTGCCCTCCGACGACGACGCCCCCGTGCTCGTCGTCGTCGCGGTGCCGCCCGACGTCACAGCCGAGATCGTGCACCGCGAGCTGCGGGCCCACCCGGAGGCGCTGGTCACCGACGTCGCGTCGGTCAAGGCCCTGCCCCTCGACGAGCTCGTCGCGCTCGGCGCCGACGTCTCGCGCTACATCGGCTCGCACCCCATGGCCGGGCGCGAGCGCGGCGGGGCCGTCTCGGCCCGCGCCGACCTCTTCGTCGGCCGCCCGTGGGTCATCGCCGGGCACGACGACATCAGCTACCGGCGCGCGGCCCTCGTCGAGGACCTCGCGCTCGACCTCGGGGCGACCCCGATCGAGATGACCCCGGAGGAGCACGACGCCGGCGTCGCCCTCGTCAGCCACGTGCCGCAGGTCGTGGCGAGCCTCACGGCGGCCCGTCTGCGCGACGCGCCCGACGCCTCCCTCGCCCTGGCCGGCGGCGGGGTGCGCGACGTCACGCGCATCGCGAGCAGCGACCCGGCCCTGTGGGTGCAGATCCTCGGGGCGAACGCGCCGCGCGTCGCCGCGGTGCTCCGCGAGCTGCGCGAGGACCTCGACGGCGTCGTCGCGGCGCTCGACGCCCCCTCGGCCCCCGGTGCGCGTCGCGCCGTGGCCGACCTCATCGGAGCCGGCAACGCCGGCGTCTCACGGCTGCCCGGCAAGCACGGCCAGTCGACCCAGTTCCGCTCGGTGGTCGTCATGGTCGACGACACGCCGGGCCAGCTCGCCCGCCTGCTCACCGAGATCGGTGAGATCGGCGTCAACCTGGAAGACCTGCGCCTGGAGCACTCGCCCGGCGCGCTGGTCGGACTCGCGGAGGTGTCCATCGTGCCCGAACAAGAAGACCGGCTCGTCGCTGAGCTGCAGCAGCGCGGCTGGACCGTCGTCGGAGGTGTCGCGTGAGCGCCGCGGACGGCGCCGCCGCCGCGGACCCCACCGGTGCCGACCTCACCGGTGCCGACCTCGGGGTGGAGCGCTCGCCGGGTGAGCACGGCGTCGGCGGCCCCGCCGGCGAGGCGCACACCGCCGAGCTGCGCGACGAGACCGCCGAGGCCGTGCACCGCCACGTCGTCGTCGCCGTCGACGGCCCCGCCGGCAGCGGCAAGTCGAGCGTCAGCCGCGCCTCGGCGATCGCCCTCGGCTACGACTACCAGGACACCGGGGCCGCCTACCGGGCCTTCGCCCTGCACGCCCTGCAGACGGCCGTCGACCTCGACGACGCGGACGCGATCGTGGGCGCGCTGCCCTCGTTCCGGTACGCGATCGAGATCGACCCGCACCGCGCCTCCTCGGTGACCGTCGACGGCGTCGACGTGACCGACGAGATCCGCACGCCCCGCGTCACCGGTGCCGTCAGCCACGTCGCCAAGGTGCCGGAGGTGCGGCGCTACATGGTCGACCTGTTCCGTCGCGTGATCGCCTCGACCGACAAGGCCGGCATCGTCACCGAGGGCCGGGACATCACGACCGTGGTGGCGCCGGACGCCCAGGTGCGGATCCTGCTGACGGCGAGCGAAGAAGCTAGGATGGCCAGGCGTTCAGCCGAGGTCACCGGGCAGAGCGCCGAGGAGACCGCTCGGCAGCTCTCGACCCGCGACCGGCTCGACAGCAAGGTCGTCGACTTCATGACCGCCGCCCCCGGCGTCTCGACGGTCGACTCCACCCACCTCGACTTCGACCAGACCGTGCAGGCCGTGGTCGAGCTCGTGCAGACGAGCACCCCCACTTCCTAGGAGCCTCCATGGCAGACGACGACAAGTACCCCGCGCTCGACGACTCGATGGTCGAGCGGATCCAGACGATCCCCGACGAGGACGCCGAGCAGCGCGCCCGCGCCCTCCGCGCCGGCCTCGCCGACTACGAGCTCGACGACACCGACCTCGACGTGCTCGACGGCGGCGAGTGGGACCCGAACGCGCTCACCTACGCGCCGGCCCTGCCGGTGCTGGCGATCGTCGGCCGCCCCAACGTCGGCAAGAGCCAGATGGTCAACCGCATCCTCGGCCGCCGCGAGGCCGTCGTGGAGGACAAGCCCGGCGTGACCCGCGACCGCGTCTCGTACAAGGCCGAGTGGGGCGGGCGCCGCTTCACCCTCGTCGACACCGGCGGGTGGGAGCCCGGCGCGATCGGCATCGACCGATCGGTGGCCCTCCAGGCCGAGATCGCCGTCGACCTCGCCGACGCCGTGCTCTTCGTCGTCGACGTCAACGTCGGGGCGACCGCCACCGACGAGGCCGTCGTGCGCATGCTCCGCGCCTCGCACAAGCCCGTCATCCTCGTCGCCAACAAGAGCGACGACGCCCGGAAGGACCTCGAGGCCGCCGCGCTCTGGTCTCTCGGCCTCGGCGAGCCCTTCCCCGCGTCGGCGCTGCACGGCCGCAACGTGGCCGACCTGCTCGACCTGGTCATGACCAAGCTGCCCGCCGTCTCGACCGTCGCGAAGGAGGAGATCGGCGGCCCCCGCCGCGTCGCCATCCTCGGGCGCCCGAACGTCGGCAAGAGCTCGCTGCTGAACAAGGCCGCGGGGGAGGAGCGGGTCGTCGTCAACGAGCTGGCCGGCACCACCCGTGACCCCGTCGACGAGCAGGTCGAGATCGCCGGCCGCGTGTGGACCTTCGTCGACACCGCCGGCATCCGCAAGCGCGTCCACCTGCAGCAGGGCGCCGACTTCTACGCGTCGCTCCGCACGTCGGCCGCGCTGGAGAAGGCCGAGGTCGCCGTCGTCGTCATCGACGTCACCGAGCAGATCTCGACCCAGGACCTCCGCATCATCGACCTGGTGCTCGAGTCGGGCCGCGCGCTCGTGCTCGCCTTCAACAAGTGGGACCTCCTCGACGACGACCGCCGCCGCTACCTCGAGCGCGAGATCGAGCAAGACCTGGACCACGTGTCGTGGGCGCCCCGCGTCAACATCTCGGCCCGCACCGGTCGCCACCTCGAGAAGCTCGTGCCCGCCCTCGAGCTCGCGCTCGACTCGTGGGACACCCGCATCCCCACCGGCAAGTTCAACGCCCTGCTCGCCGAGCTGGTCGCGGAGCACCCGCACCCGCTGCGCTCGGGCAAGCAGCCGCGCATCCTGTTCGGCACGCAGGCGGCCAACCGGCCGCCGACCTTCGTGCTCTTCACGACGGGCTTCCTCGACCCGCAGTACCGCCGCTTCATCACGCGCCGCCTGCGCGAGATCTTCGGCTTCGAGGGCACGCCCATCACGGTGAACATGCGGGTGCGCGAGAAGCGCAAGCGCCCCTGACGGGCGGCCTCCGGGCCGTTCCCCTCACAGCCGCTGGAGCACGACGCCCGGTGTGGACCCCGTCCACGCCGGGCGTTCCTGTTGCTAGTGTCATCCGTACGTCACATGACGTATATCGATGACGATGCGGAGGGCTGCGGCATGACGACAGGGGTGAGCGTCGATCTCGACGCGCTGGGCGAGATGGCCGAGGTGATGGCGCATGCGCGCGACGACCTGCCCTTCTCCCACCAGCTGACGGGCGACTGCACGGCGGCGCTCGGCTCGGGCGAGGTCGCGGCGGCGTTGTCGGAGGTGAGCCGGCACCTCGCCCGGCGGGTCGACCGCCTGGTCGCGGCGATCACGGAGGCGGCGCGGCTGCCCCGCCTGTTCGTCGACGAGCTGCGGTCGGCCGACGAGGCGCTGGCGGCGGTCGCGGGTGCGTCGGCGGGCGGTCGACGGTGAGCGCGCACGACGGCGACCCCGGGCGGGGCGACGTGGGCGAGATCGAGCGGCTCGCCCGCCGGCGGCGCGAGAAGGTCGACGACCTCGACCTCGGGCGGCACCACGCCGTGCGGTGCGGCGAGTGGGCGGCGACGTCGTGGCAGGCCGAGAGCGGCCGGGCGTTCGTCGCCGAGGCGGAGGCGATCGTCCGCGAGCTCGACGTGCTGCTCTCCACCGTCGACGAGCACGGTGCCGCCCTCGAGGGCTACGCCCGCGAGCTCGACGACATCCGGGCGGCGCAGGCCGTCCTGGAACGGGCCCGGTCGAGGGCCGAGGAGGCGCGTGACCAGTCGTCCGCCACGCTGGTCGTCCTCGAGGCCGAGGCCGAGCTGCAGATCGACCTGCCGGGCGTCTCGACGCCGGCCGACCACCGACGCTCCGAGCGCTCCCGGCTCGCCCGTGAGATCGACGACGCTGTGGCGGAGCTCGGGGCCGTCGGACGTCGGTGGGCCGAGCTGGTCGACCGGCGGCACGCCGCCGACCACCGCCTGATCTCGGCGCTGCACGGCGGGGGCGCGGTCGGAGCTCTGGAGGACAGAGCCGAGGCCGCGCGTCACGTCCGGTCGCCGGAGGACGCGCTGCGCGTGGTCTCGGGGACGACGCCGTTCGAGCTCGTGGCCCTCCTCGAGGAGGTCCCCGTGCTCGCGGTCCTGATCGGTCGGGTGTCGCCGGAGGCGGTCCAGGAATGGTGGGAGTCGTTGGCCGTCGGGGCGGCCGTCGACGCCGACGGCTTCTCCGCCGCGCAGCTGGCGCTCCTGGCGGGTGCTCCGGGGCTGCTCGGCACCCTCGACGGCCTGCCGCCGGGTGCCCGCGTGCGGGCGAACGGCCTCGCGGCCCGGCGCCAGATCGCCGAGAATGAGCGGACGATCGCCGGGGTGCTGGCCGACCCGGTGCGCGAGGTCGCGATGGACGGCCTGGTCGAGGCGCTGAGGCGCGAGAACGAGTACCTGGCCCGCGCGGCCGCCCTGCCGCCGGCCGTGCAGCTCTACACGTACGACCGGGTCGGCGACCGCATCGTCGAGATGATCGGCGACTGGGAAGCGCCGCCGGAGCGCGTCTACACGTACGTGCCGGGGACGTTCTCGGAGATGGAGGACTTCTGGGCGGTCGAGGGCGGGGTCCAGGAGGTGGGCAGGTGGCTGGAGCACGGCGACGAGGTCGACAGTGTCGTGTTCGTCTACAAGGACGGCCGGTTCCCCGGAGGGGGAGGGGTGGTCGCGCCGACGGAGACCATGGGCTTCGCGCGGGGCATCCTCGAGGCGAACGACCCCGACCTCGCCCACGAGTCGGGGGATCGGCTGGCCTCGTTCCAGCGAGGGCTGCACGCCGATCCGTTGTTCTCGTCGGCGCCGCCGACGGAGGTCGCCATCGGTCACAGCTGGGGCCTCGCCGACGTGCTGGCGTCCGAGGTCGCGGGGGCGCAGTACGACCACGTGGTGTCGCTGGCGGGGGCGGGTGCCGTCGACGACTGGCAGCCTGACCCGGAGACGGAGTACGACTCGCTGCGGTACTGGGACACGCTGGGGCTCGCCCAGGCGACCGGGACCGTCTACGCAGGGCGGAACCCGCAGTCCATGGTCGCCTTCGAGGACCACATCTACGAGAGCGACGGCGACCGGGCGCTCGGGTGGGACTCGTCGGTGTCGGCGCGTCTCGACGTGATGTCGGCGAACCACGGGTTGATCGCGTCGACCGCCGAGGAGAACCAGGACACGCTGGGCGACCTGCTCGGCGAGCTCAGGAGCATCGACACCTGGGACGACCGGTGAGGCGGCGCGAGGCTGGACTGGCCGCTCCGCTCCTGCTCAGCTCGATCCTCCTGGGAGGTTGCTCGATGTCCTCTGATCACCGCGGCCCGGCACCGAGTCGGACCCCGTCGACGATGACGCTCGAGGAGGCCCGAGGGGGTGTGGCCGCGGTGGTGGAGCGCCTCGCCACGCTCGTACCGGGTGCTGAGCTCCAGCCCGTCAAGCCGGGCAAGAGCGGCGTGATCATGGACTGCGCACCCGGGGCCGTGTCGTTCGCACGGACATCGTGGATCGACGTGCCGGGACCGCTCGACATGGACGATCTCGCCCAGGCCGTCGAGGAAGAGTGGGCCGACGAGCCCGACTGGCGGGTGAAGGTCGGGGAGACCTCGACCGGGGAGCCGCGGGTCAGCCTGAGGGGTCCGTACGCGGAGGGGCACCTGATGGAGGTGGTGAACGCGAGACTCAAGGTCTATTCGTTCTCCGGGTGCTTCCTCTACGACGCTGACCGGGACGGGTACGCCTGGGACATCAGCGCGGAGTAGCTCCCGGGATGGTGCACGATGGGGGCGTGCGACTTGTGCGAGACGGCGTGGTGCGACCCCGGGAGGGTGCCGAGGCGACCACCCGGCTGAGCGACGCGGCCGACGAGCTGTGGCGGCGCCTCCGGCTGGACCGCCTCGCGGGCGGGCGGCAGGCGAGCTACGTCATCCACGAGGACATGCGGGAGCACCCGCGCACGGTGCGGGCGTTCATGGGCATCCGCTGGCTGCTGCTAGCCGAGACCGTCGTCGGCCTCACCGCGATCTTCATCGCGGCCGTGCTGACGGCCCGCGGGGAGCACGTGCCGTGGGCAGTCTGGTTCCGGTCGACCGTCGTGCTCTTCCTCACCGCGACGCTCTACGTCTTCGCCTGGCGGGCGCAGCTCGGCTGGTGGTGGGCGTACGCCCGGCTAAGGCTGTTCAGCCGCATCTTCCCGATCGTCACCCTCGTCGTCGCGACCATCCCCGGGCTCTACCCGTTCTGGATGGTCGTCGAGCAGATCGTCTTCTCGCTGATCATGATCGGGATCGGCGACCTGCTGACCAGCGACCACATGCGCGAGGCCTTCCCGCGGCCGGCCAAGGGCGGGCACGACCGGCGCTGACGGCCGTCGCTGCTGCTGCCGTCGGGGCTAGCGCCAGCGGCGGAGCAGGACCTTCTGCAGGGGGTTCAGCACCGCGTCGGTGAGGGTGCCGAGCACGGCGAGCAGGATGATCGCGAGGAACATCCGGTCGACGCGGCCGTTCGCCTGCGAGTCGCTGAGCAGGAAGCCGAGGCCCATCGACGAGGCGATCAGCTCGGCCGCGACGAGGAACAGCCACGACTGCGCCAGGGCCAGCCGCAGCCCCGACACGAGCGACGGCAGCACGGCGGGCAGCTGCACCCGGGCGAAGAGCGAGACGGGGCCGAGGCCGTAGGCGCGGCCCGCCTCCACGAGGTGGGGGTCGACGTGCCGGAGCGAGCCGGCGACCGTGGTGAACACGGGGAAGGCCGCACCGATCGCGATCAGGGTGATCTTCGAGTCCTCGCCGATGCCGAGGTAGAGGATGAGCAGCGGCACCCAGGCCAGCGACGGCACCGCGCGCACCGCGGCGATCGACGGCGCCAGCAGCGCCTCGCCGACCCGCGACAGCCCGACCACCGCGCCGAGCACGAGCCCCACGACCGAGCCGACCGCGAAGCCGATCAGCACCCGCTGCACCGAGATCGCGACGTACTGTCCGAGCTGCCCGGTGCCGGCGAGCTGCACGCCCGCCGTCCAGACGTCGAGCGGCGAGGGGACCTTGTAGGCCGGGACGTCGCCGACCGTGGTGGCGAGCACCCACGCGAGCACGAGGGCGACGGGGAGGATCGCCCCGAGCAGTGCCAGGCCGCGGCGCCGGGAGCGGGCCGGTGCGGGGGTGCCGGCCCGCGACTCCGGCGAGCCCGACCGGGCCCCGGCACCGGACCCGGCAGCAGCGCCGGCGCGCGCGTCCGCGGCCGCGGAATCGACGACGGCGAGCGACTCGGCCCGACGGCCGTCGATCGGGAGCGACTGGTCGGTCACGACGCCGTCGCGGCCTTCGCGTAGGTGTCGTCGAAGAGGGAGTCGAGGGCGTCGTCGACGGCTCCCTCGGAGGCGACGTCGCCCGACTCGACGAGGATGGGCGCGACCTTCTCGAGCACGGCGCGCTGGTCGTCGCCGGGCACCGGGTCGACGTCGAAGTGGGTGCGCTCGAGCACGCTCGTCGCGACGGCGGGGTCGATGCTGGCGACCCCGGCGAGGATCTCGGCGGTCTGCTCGGGGTTCTCCTCGGCCCAGGTGCGGGCCTCCTCGTAGGCGTCGACGACGACCTGCGCGAGGTCGGGCGACTCGTCGAGGAACGACTCCGTCGCGTTCAGGAACCCGTAGGTGTTGAAGTCGACGTTGCGGTAGAGCAGCTTCGTGCCCGACTCGGCCTCGCTGGCGGCCATGATCGGGTCGAGCCCGGACCAGGCGTCGACGCTGCCGTTCTCGAGGGCGGCGCGGCCGTCGGCGTGCTGGAGGTTCTGCACCGTGACGTCCTGCGGGCTGAGGCCGTTGGCCTCGAGCGCCTGCAGCAGGAAGAAGTAGGGGTCGGTGCCCTTCGTCGCGGCGACGGTCTTCCCCTTGAGGTCGGCGACGTCGGTGATCGCGCTGTCGCCGGGCACGACGAGGGCCGACCACTCGGGCTGCGAGTAGATGTCGATCGTCTTGATGGGGGAGCCGTTCGAGCGGGCGAGCAGGGCGGCCGAGCCGGCGGTCGAGCCGACGTCGACGGCCCCGGCGCGGAGCAGCTCGTTGGCCTTGTTCGAGCCGGCCGACTGGGTCCAGGTGACGGTGACGTCGTCGCCGAGGGCGTCCTCGATGAAGCCCTGGTCCTTCACGATCAGGCTCAGCGGGTTGTAGGTGGCGAAGTCGACGTCGAGGGTGTCGGCGCTCCACTCGGCGGTGCTCGCTCTGGCGTCGCCGCCGGCCGCGGCCGCTGCGTCGCCGTCGGAGTCCTCACCGGCGACGCAGCCCGTGAGGGCCAGCGCCGCGACGGCCGTCATGCCGAGGGCCGCGAAGGAGGCGCGGGTGCGGCGCGAGGGGGAGGTGCGGTGGCGGGTCATGGTCGTCTCCGTGCTGTCGGGGGCGGGGCTGGTGGGGTGGTCTGGTGGGGGTGATGTGGGCGTGGGTGGCCGGCCGGGGCGGTGGCCGGTCAGGCGGTCCGGGCGTGGGTGCGGTGGACGCCGAGGCCCTCGAGGAGCTCCTGCCGGAGGGCGGCGAGCTCGGGGGCGTCGCGGTCGCGGGGGCGGGCACCCGGGACGGTCACGATGCGCTGGACGCTGGTCGCGCCTCCGGCGCTCGCGGCGAGATCGGCGAGCAGCACGACGCGGTCGGCGAGGTAGAGCGCCTCGTCGACGTCGTGCGTCACGAGCACGACGGTCGTCGGCAGGGACGCGTGGACGTCGAGCAGCAGGTCCTGCATGCGCAGCCGGGTGAGGGCGTCGAGGGCACCGAACGGCTCGTCGAGCAGCAGCACGGCGGGCTCGCGGGCGAGGGCCCGGGCGAGGCTGGCGCGCTGGGCCATGCCGCCGCTGACCTCGCGGGGGCGGAGGTCGCCTGCTGCTCCGAGCTGGACGAGGTCGAGGAGCTCGGTGAGGCGCGCCTCCTTCGCTGCCTTGGTGAGCGACGACCCGTCGGGTCGTCGACGCGGCAGGCCGAGGGCGACGTTGCCGCGGAGGGTGCGCCAGGGCAGGAGGCGCGGCTCCTGGAACGCGACCGCGCACCGCTGGTCGGTGGGTCGGGCAGTCTCGTCGGCGATCTGCACGGTGCCGACGTCGGGCTGGTCGAGCCCGCCGATCTGGCGCAGCAGCGTCGACTTGCCGCAGCCGGAGGGGCCGACGACGGCAATGATCTCGCCGGCGGTCATGTCGAGGTCGAGATCGTCGAGCACGGGGCGCTCGCCGAAGCGCCTCCCGACGCCGCGCAGACGGATCGGCAGGGCCGAGGAGGCGCGGGTCGTCGAGGTGGGCATGTCACGACGGTAGGTGCGGGGGGGTGCCTGCCGTCCCGTGGGGTGTAACGGGGCGACACACTCCGCTTTTCTCGCTCCGCGGTGGTGCGTCCTAATGAGCCGCTTGACGGCCCCCTTGGGGCCGCCGCACTCGGACACGATTGGTCGTGCGCGTCGTGGCCCGTGGCTTAAGCCGGTCTCGAGCACACCTTTTCATCGGCTATAGTTGAGGGGTTGCCTCGGTCGGGGCAACACCAAGACCTAGGTTCTCTTCGGACCTAGATCTCGGGCTGTGGCGCAGCTTGGTAGCGCACTTGACTGGGGGTCAAGGGGTCGCAGGTTCAAATCCTGTCAGCCCGACCATAGGTAGGTTATTCAGCAGGGACGAGGCGGCAGGCAAATCTTTATAGTCGACCTAGGCCCTGGATGGATTCGAAAGACGTTCTTTTCGCGAAGGTCCGGCGTTGTTCGTTCGGCCTCCTGCTCACTTGTGACAGTTAGCAGACCTAGATTTGCCACTACGCGGTCGTAGCGGTACGGGGGTTAATGACAGTGAGCGGTCCCATCGATGCGGCACCATGCAGGCACGAGGGGGCCCCCGCGCCTTATCTCGTTGCCAGAACAGGCGACATGCTGAAGAGCTTGAGTCAGCACCCTGAAATATTGGCGGGCTACGGCCTGACTGTGGAGGAATTTCACTCGGCCTTTCCGAGCGCTATCGAGGCCGTTCGAGGACAGATGAGTGCCAGCACGTCTCAGCGGCGCGATTTCCTTCGAAAGGTGCTCGAACACGTAGTAGACACGGGTTTGGCGAGCGTCAGTGTGTGGCCAACTTACGGCCAGGACACGATCTACCGCCTTGAAGTCGACGACCTCGGTAGCGTCGCGATCATCCAGAAGGGCTGTCCTGACGGAGCTCACAGCAGCGTAAGTTGGGAAGAACCTCCCTGGGCTGATGAGACTTACCTTTGGTGGTTATGTTCCAGTACGAGTGCGCACCCGGGTGAGCACATCGTTAAAGGCATAAACCGAGTTAGGCGCCGACTTCTTAGCGACCGTGAAGGACAGCTTGCCGGTGTAATTTTCCACAACGAACTTTGTGGTTCCCCGCAACGTCCTTGTCCAAAATTTGGTTCAGCCGTTATCATTGATGGCGTTCCGGTGCCACCACCGTGTGTGTACGTTATGCCAGAGCGAAAACCTGTTGAAGGCGATTGGAACTGGAATGGCCGCAGAAACCCGAAATTTCCAGCTGTGCTAGCCCGGTCCTTTCAGATTCCTAAGGTCGAGGTTGACTCGTTTACGGGCTACGTTGGCTTTCAAAGCAAGGCCAGTGGGGACGTACGTACTCGCGTCACGGCTCGCTTTGGCCTAGGACTCTCGTCGACGTATCGGAGCTGATGTGACTAATCCCGTCTTGGACCAGGAACGAGCTGAATTCCTTGTAGCTCGTAGCCGCCTGCGAAAGGCCGTACTACCCGCGTGGCAACGGGCTAATAAAGAACTCGACCTCGTTGAGCTTCCAATCGACTGGGTAAGGTTTTCGACGCAGAATCACCGCACCAGGGCCGAGCAGGAGGCCGAGATTGCCAAACGCGCAAACGCCAATCTATTCTCTGCGGATCCGTTGGGATCGCTCGCTCAAAGTGTTCAGTACTCAATCCTTCGGGGTCAGGCTGGATTCCAGGACCTAAAGAACGACCTGATCTCGAGAGGGCAGCAGGAGCCAGCCGTTGTGACCGCGGAAGGTGTCCTTATCAACGGCAACCGGCGAGCAGCCGCACTCCGAAGTATGTACGAGGATGATGACGAGATCACGGCGAAATACGTGCAATGTCTAGTCTTGCCGTCAGACGCCTCGGGCGCTGAGCTCATCGATCTTGAGACGGAACTGCAGATCGCCCGCGATTTCAAGGAGGAGTACGGCTGGGTCAACGAAGCGCTACTCGTCGAGGAGCTCTTCGAACGGGAGAACCTTGACTACGCAAGAGTAGCTAACCGTATGCATCGAGAGGTTCAGGTCGTCCGTTCTTTGCATGAAAAGCTGCAGCAGGTGCACCAACTCGTTGCACTGTCATCAGGCGCGCGTCAGTATATCGACTTTGAGGCTAACGAGTCCGCTTTTGATGAGCTTGCTAAGCACATCAAGAACAAGTCCGCCAGCGAAGCCGATTCTGTTCGCAGCGTGTACTTCCTTGGTACGATGGCAGGGGTTAACTACCGTAAGTTGCGGCATCTGCGACGACCTGATGCATCAAACCTTGTGCAAGAAGAGATACAGCAGGATCCCGCTCTTTCTAAATTGTTGAAAGCAGCCAATCTTGATTCCAGCTCGAAGCCTGATGACCCCTTCGACGATGTACTCGGCAATGAGGAGACATTGGGCAGCCTGTCACCCCTGCTCTCCTACGTCGCAAAACAGTCAGACCATGGCATCGTGGAGCTTTCAACCGGCGATGTATTCGAAATAAAATCCTTGCTGCAGAATCTGCAAAGCGCAATTACTGCCGTCGCTGAAGAGGCCGAAGAAGACCAACGTGATAATCAAGCCCAATTAACTCCCATCAAGCGCATGGAAAAGGCGCTCGGCGAGGCGAGGAGGGCTCTCGATGCCCTTCCTAAGGCTCGCAGCTTCGAGACCTTCGACGAAGAAGCTTTTGCTCTAAAGGTCACGGAGTTGAGTGCGCTGCTTGAGCAATACACGGGCAGATAGTCTTGATACGTCTGGAGCTCGAGCAGAGCGAACGTCCCACCGTACAGATAGTTCGAAGCGACTACGGTGACGGCGGTGCCTGGGCGCACTTTCACGCTGTGCTTGGCCGGGGTGTCATCGGAGGCAACTCTCTGACCTTGAGAGTACGGCTTGAGGTGTTCTTAGCTGAGCTAGTTCGGGTCCGCGAGGTTCGTGGTCTCTATGGTGCCGAGCTGCAACTTGGTACCCGACTTAAGAGCCAATTGCAGGTCGTTGGAGAGGACCGCCGCCGTCGCGAGGCGGCCCTCTCCGAGCGCGCAAGTACGGATTTGTCCTATCTCACGGAGGAACTCATCGAGGCGGGCTTTCTTCGTCCTCTGAAGTCCTTTCAGCTAGTCAATTTGGCGCGCCTTCTTGCGTTGCCGCATGGAGCTGACTTCTCCGTACCTGGAGCAGGCAAGACGACCGTAGCGCTCGCGAACTTTGCTCTTCAGCGCCATCGAGGCATCGTCGACAAACTGCTCGTCATTGGTCCAATTGCTGCCTTTGAAGCCTGGCGTGTCGATTCCGCGGATTCCTTTGAAATGGCGCCTCGGATTAATGTCCATACCGGACCCGGCGCGTCAGACTTCACCCCGAGGGGCATACTTCTGACGAACTACAACAGAGTGGCCGGTGACTACGAACGTATTCGCAATTACGTAGCTGGATCGCCTACCCAGGTCGTGCTTGATGAAGCGCACCGCATCAAGCGGGGAGTAGCAGGCGTGCACGGCCGCGCGGTCCTTGACTTGGCCTACGTGGCGCGGCGAAGAGATGTACTTACCGGAACACCCACTCCGCAAGGAGCTAGCGACGCCGTAGCTATCATTCAGTTTCTCTATCCGGGCCAAGACCGTATGATATTGCCCGCGAACACCTACGACGAATCCTCGACCCGAGACCCGGATGTTGTGGAAAGAACCGGCGAGGCAATTCGCCCCTACTTCGTACGTACGCGGAAGTCGGAACTCGACATTCCCAAACCAGTTTGGTCCGTGGTCAAACGTCCGATGCGGCCCGTCCAACAGGCAATCTACAACGCGCTTCTCGGACGATACCGGGGCGAACTGAGTCTGCCAGCGGATTCACGCCGGGAATTTGATCGCCTGGGCCGGATTGTGATGTATCTTCTCGAGGCCGCTAGTAATCCCGCTCTCCTAGTCTCTGGGTCTGACGCGTCGGATCAGCATGGATTCCTGCATCCTCCTCTTGATATTAGGCCCGGTGAAGCTCTCGCGACTCTTCTTGGTAAGTATCAGAAGTATGAACGCCCCTGGAAGTATGACTTCGTTGTTGATGAGGTCACAAAGGCTAAACGTGACAACAACAAAGTCCTAGTCTGGACCACCTTCGTCAAGAACATCCGAGTCTTGGAAAGGGAGCTAGCAGCCTTTAACCCAGCAGTTATCCACGGTGGTGTGCCGAGTGAGACGTCGGCGCTCCCCGGGCGAGTTACAAGAGAGATGGAGCTCGATCGGTTCAGAAATGACGACGCATGCTCAGTCTTAATCGCGAACCCTGCCGCAGCTGGGGAGGGGATTAGCTTGCATCATTGGTGCCATCACGCCATTTACCTTGATCGAACTTTCAGCGCGGGAAACTTTCTTCAGAGTCAGGATCGCATTCATCGACTGGGGCTGGACAAGAAGGTCGAAACGCGCTTCACGCTCCTGCTAAGTGAGGGCACCATCGACGATGTGGTGGACGCTCGTCTCGAGGACAAGGTTCGAGCTCTGGGCGAGTTGATGGATGATCCAGGACTTGTTCAAATCGCCCTTCCGAGTGAGGACGAGGACGTCGTCGTTTTGCCGGCCGAAGTTAGTGACGCCAGTCAGGTGTATCGCCACGTGAGCGGTCGTTAGGGCCGTGTTGGCCTCGCATGGGGGCGTCCATAGTGTCTTCCTTCTCAGCCATGCTGTTCGTCTTGGCAGGATTGCCTCCACTAATGCATGGATTTCGGCCGCTGCCGGACGTGCGTCATTTCTTGCCGGTGCCATGGACCATAGCCCCGTTGCGGCTTGGCTTCTTCTGAATAACTTGGTTAGTAGGGGGCCAACCTACGTTCTCGATGTTCGTCTGCGTCCGCTTTCCTTTCAGGCCGATCGAAAGACTCTTATTAGAATTGCTATGTTAATTTTCGAAGTTGCACCTCCTTCGTGGCTAAATATTGCCGTCGTATCAGATGAGGTTCGCTTGGAATTTATCCCCTCTGCTGATGCTCAAGCGCTGGAGTGGCTCGGCGCCGACCTCGAGGAGGTGCTCAAAGAGGCCTCCGCTGCCGTTAACAGCCACCCAGATGAAGTCGCTTTAGGAATTGGTCGGGCGGCTGAGCTAGTCGCCTTGAGTGCCCTGGTAAGTGACGGTCGCCATGTTACACATGTTGCGGATGTCTCAGACCGGTACGGGTATGATATTGAGGTCTCTGGCGCTCAAGGCCTAATGTGTTACGAAGTCAAGGGTTGCCTAGAGTCAACAAAGGGGCATTTTCATCTCTCCCGAAATGAATTTGAAAAAATGCAAAGTATTGGTTCATCGTGGAGAATAATACAAGTCGAGTTTTCTAACTCTGCAATTACCGCCGGTTCGATCCGGTACGAACATGTGGCGGGTATTCGGGAGCTATTGAGCGAAGAGGTCCTTCGTATGGCTCCACTAGAACCTGCTGGGTTTAGGTGGGAGGAGAGCTGCAGAATGCGACCCGCGGGAGACGCGTGGAACGCGAGCTCTCTTTCCGTTCCACCAAGCATCGAGCTACCGAGCTTGGCTGAGCTTGCAGCCGATGCTCGGCTGTTGCATTCGAGCCGTTTACGTGCACGCTGATCCTGTGCCCATTGGCGAAGATCAGTGGCAGTTGCGGCCCTCGGGAATAGAACGGGGTTGATCAAGGTCCGTAAGCTGAGCTCGTGAAGAAAGTCGCAGATACGGTTCCCGCCGGCCCCAAGGTCCTGGAGTTCTTTGCAGGCATCGGGCTCGCGCGTCTGGGGCTGGAGGCCGCCGGCTTTGACGTGGCCTGGTCAAACGATTTCGAGCCCGCTAAAAAAGCCATGTACGAGGGCCACTTCGGTACGAGCGAGGGGCACGTTTTCGAGTTAGGTGACGTCGGTGCCGTTTCGGCGGTCACGTTACCGCAGGACGCAAAGGTCGCGTGGGCGTCATCGCCCTGCACAGATCTTTCACTTGCTGGGTCGAGGGCAGGCCTTCGGGGGAAGGCGTCCGGGACTTTTTGGAAATTTATCGACGTGTTAGGCGACCTCGGCGAACGAGGCGCTTTGCCCCCCATCGCTGTTCTCGAGAATGTCACGGGTCTCGCCACGTCACACGGGGGCGACGACTTAACGGCTGCTATTCAGGCTTTCAACGAGCTCGGTTATTCCGTAGATGTTCTAGCTATCGACGCTCGTCGTTTCGTTCCTCAGTCACGACCGCGCCTTTTCTTGATCGCTTGCATCGAGCCGCCGGCACCTAGCGTCGCGGTGTCGGATGCGCGTCCGAGCTGGCTTCAATGGGTCTTTTCCGACCCAACTCTAAAGACTCACCAGGCGGACCTGCCTTCCCTGCCCCTTCCGTTGATGGACGGGCTCGGAGGCCTCGTAGAGGACGTTCCGGAGGGCGACGGCAGATGGTGGGATAGTTCCCGTGTACTGGCTTTCCGCGATTCCCTATCGCCAGTTCAGCGGGACCGTGTTTCCGTCTTTGGCGAGCAAGGACATGTTGTCTACCGATCGGCTTATCGACGAACGCGGCAGGGCGTTGCGCGTTGGGAGATTCGTCCTGACGACATATCTGGTTGTCTCAGAACGGCACGTGGCGGATCGTCCAAGCAAGCAGTAGTTCGATTTGAAGGGCCGAGCATGCAAGTGCGTTGGATGACGCCCCTCGAGTATGCCCGGCTCATGGGCGCAGCGGACTTTTCTCTTGATGGCGTCCGCAATAATCAGGCCCTTTTCGGTTTTGGCGACGCCGTTGCCGTGCCTGCTGTAACTTGGCTCGCAAATAACTACCTGAAGCCCATTCTGGCTACTTCCGTCGACTGGGCGGATTAATTCTCTTCAACGCCAAGGTGGATGGCCTGCCTGTCAAATTGATATATTGGTAGCTCAACGTAAGGCTATGCGCTCAGCTGTGGATCGAGTCGACCTTCTCGCGCAAGCTCGATCCATGCAGATACTATGGGTAAGAGAAGAAATCATTCTTGCCGCCGACCTCCTTCGACCTACAAGCCCGCAGCTCTGTACGAAAGATCCGCAGGTCGTTGAGCTATCCGCTCTTTTGCACAGGGTCAAATTTCATGCGTTGGACAGGCGTGATGTGACCTTTCGGAGCCCCGCATCCGTGCGACGAAAGATGGCTGACATCGCGGCGTCCGACCCGAGTTATAGGGGGCGGCCCACAAAGGGCAACTCACTCGATGCAGGTGTACGCGTTGATTTCGAGCGGGAACCCGAGTCAATGCACTCAATGGCCCTGCTGATCCGACGTCTCATCATCGAGGGCATTGAGCCTCTGCCGAGCGGCGATCTGAATCAGTTTGAGGTAGCGGAGGGTGGTCTCGTCACAGTTGTTGTTCGCAAAAGTGAACGCGACAGAGGCCTGAGAGAAAAGAAAAGTCAGCGCGTGCGCTCGGATGGCAAACAGCTCGACTGTGAAGTCTGTGGGATTAATTTTGGGGAGGCTTATGGGCTCCGGGGGCAGGGCTACATCGCGGTGCATCACATTCTTCCGCTGCACGTCTCTGGGTCCGTGATAACGATGTCAGATGACTTGGTGCTCCTTTGTAGCAACTGCCATCAGATGGTTCATCAGACACCTTGGATTACGCCAGACCGCCTTAAAGCTGATTGCGCTGAGGTCGGAGAGAACAGTTCGTTATCAAGCGGGTGAACGGGCAGTAAAGGTGCTTTCTTGCCGGTCCGGAGCTAGCCTGCGCTTTTGGTTTGCAGGGCCCAGCCGCACCGTCTAGTAGAAGACCATGATGAAGCGTTAGGAATAGAGCGTTTAGCGAGAGTCGAAATATGGAAACGGTGCCGAGCGTGGTGAACATCGACTATTTTGGCTTGGCCATCGCCTCCTGAGAGAACACTCGCGCGGAAGATTGTTGCCTGGGGAGGCGAGGCGCGGGGGCCCAGTGAGAGACGTGGTTGCGCGGAAGTGGCTGTGATCCAGATGACACTCCTGCCGTCGAGCGAGTAGGTGTGCCGCCGGAGGCAGGCCCCAAAGCGACCTGGGCGGCATGCGCGATCGCCGTTCGCTCGACTCGTCCGGTCTTCGCCGGCGGTACGTAGTCGTCGATCCCGCCGACGAGCACTTCAAAGCCGATTCGTCGCGGGACGTCTTGTGCGCTTCCTGAATGGAACTGCGACTTGGAGAGCCCCGTAACGGCTGACGGGACTTGCTTAACGCGAAAGCGGCGGCGGCGGATCATCGTCGAATACGTGGAGACGGGGCCAGGGGAGGGGCCTTCGACGGCGGCCTCGACAGCCTCGCGTGTGATGTCGAATGCCGAACCGTTGATGGTCACCTTCGCAGAGCTTCACGATCCTTTTCTTCTCGTGATCAGGAGCGGTGCCGCCGGCGCACCTCGAGTACGGGGTGCTTGACCGGGGTAGGCCCGCGGGCGGGCCGTAGAGCAGCCGCTCAGACGTCCGAGACCTAGCCTTTGGATGAGGCCCCGGTTCCGGGCAACACGTCAGCACCCGGCTCCAGCCCCTGATCGCGCAAGTAGTCGAGGGCCCCCGCGAGGATCTTGATCTTCTCGTTGAGGTTCTTCAGGCTCGGGGTAGTCAGGTCCGAGAACTCGTCGAGCCGTTCGTGCTCCCGGCGGACGAGTCGCTCCATCTCGACGAGGCCGCGCCACACCCCCGGATCCTGGTCCAGCCCATGCAACTGACGTAGCTTCGCGGCTGCGAGCTGTCGCATCACGACGGCCTCCACGATTTCTGAAGCGGTCCCGGAGCCTGCGAGTCCGAAGGCGATCCCACCACCGCCTGCACCGACGAGGCTGCCGGCAGTGATGAGTCCGCCGATCATTCCGCCAGGGCCGAAGGCGGCGAGCGCGCTCGTCACGGCGGCGGCGCCGGCGAGCCCCGCCCCAGCCGCGAGTGCGAGGCCGCCCGTGGCCACGACGATGGCTGCAGCACCGGCACCGAGAGCACCGATCTTCAGCCAGTTGGCGCCCTTGCTCGCGCTGAGGGCGTTCTGTGCCTCCTGGGTGGCTCGGAAGACATCCCCGCCGAAGGCGCTCGTGAGGCCCGACTCCGCGCTCAACTCCATGAGGGCCGCCCTCGACGCTTCTCGAGGAACGGTGATCTCGAACGGCCTGATCACGTTCTCCGACGCAAGCACGGTCATCGAGACCACAGCATGCTCCTTGTCGAGGTGGCCGACGGGGGACGGCAGAGGAACTGCGGCATCGGCGTCAGCAGGGTCGAAGGTCAGCTCGACGAGTCGGCTCGGCAGCAATGCCCCGACGACCTGCCTCTGCTCGATCAGGTCATCGACCACCTTTGCTTGGACCTGCCGGAGAGCGCCCGCGTAGCGCGAGCGGACATCGCCCTTGAGCTGGCCGAGGACCAGGTGCGAGTACCGCAGGGCGAGCAACACGATCTTCTCGGTCTCATCCAGCGGGACGTCGACGTCGTTGTGGGTGAGGACGACTTCGCGTGACAGCGAACCGAACATCGCGAAGCCGACGGCCTTCGCCACGATCGGATCGGCGAGGTACTGCACAGCGTCGTGAACATGGACGTTGGGGATGGACGGGACGCGGAAGTCGAGCATCCATGGGAACACCGAGGAGAGACCGCGGTGCGCAGCGACAGGATCCCACCCGTTCCAGAAGTTCACCCACCAGTCGAGGTTGATCGGGGGCTCGGCCAGCATCGACCGGAGATCGTCGACGTCGACGCCTCCGTTGGCGAGGGGACTTCCGATCGTGACCATGCCGACCACGCGGATACGCTCGGGAAGTCGACGCAGGAGGTCGGCAGCGATGACGGATCCGAGGCTGTGGCCGACGATGACGATCTCGCCCTCGGACGGGAGCGCTGCCAGGACGAGGTTGAGGACCTGGGCCCGGACGGCTGGATCGTGGAGGTAGTTGTGCGCCTGCCTGAAGGGCGGCATGGTGAACGCGACATCGACCACGGTGTCCGAGCCCGGCACGACGCGACCCGCCGCGGTGCGCCCGAGCCGATACTCGAGGGCGCCGGTGCGGAGCTCGAACTCGCGCCGGTTGCGTCGGGCGTCCTCCCGAGCAGGTGACTTGACCCCGGCGGAGGGCATCTTCTGCTTGGTGTCCCACCCCTTCAGGGCATGTGCGTACTTCGGTGCAATGAGGTGGTCAGCGTTCAACGAGGGGTAGCCCAGACTGACCAGTGAGCCCGAGAGAGCCACCATCCACCGATCGTCCGGATCTCCTGTCCCGACTCCGTGCAGGAAGAGGAGGTGCGGTCGACTGCTCATGGATGATGCCCCCGGTTGAAGTGCCTTGTTCTTGAACGTGATCGATGGTCAGGCTATAGGTCAGGGGTGTCCGTCCACGTCACAGATGAGAGGGCCGACGCCCCGCCCGAGCTCGAGACGCCGCCCATGTCCATTCGCAACGACAGTCCCGCCGCGGTGTGCTCAGCACGTGACCGCGTGCAGCGCCTCCGAGGCCTCGCCCACCGCTCGAGCGGACCCCACAAGGTGCCAGCGCCGCCCGAGATGCGGAATGGGAAACGAAGAAAGTCACCCGACTTTGCCGGTCCCCGGATGAATTTGGCGAGTGGTGGCCGGCAAGGCGGGTCCGCGGTCGCACGCGGGGGGACCGCCGTGTCTGCTCTCACTCCATCGTGACGATGCGCCCGTCCAGCTCTGCGGCAGCCAGGCTCGACAGATCGGCCTCCACGACGTCCTCGTCGGGGTGTGCCAGGAACACGATGCCGAGGTCGGCCGTCGTCACCCGGTTCGCCAGCGTGACCAGCGAGCCCGGCGCCGCTCTGTTGTGGAGGCGCCGGAACGAGGGCAAGCCCGCCAGCGCGTCCATCTCGTAGCGGAGGAAGCGTCCTTCTCGCGGGGCGGTCAGCAGGTGGTAGGCCAGCGTCACTGGAGTACGGCCCTGCTCGACGAGGCGCTCAGCTGCTTCATGGCCCTCCGTGAGCGCTGTCGCGTAGACCGTCGCCTGGCTGTAGCCCTGAGCCTCTTGGAAGAAATGGACGGGCTGAGTCGGGCCCATCAACCGGCCGTTGAACTCGATGAGGACCGGGCCGGAGGCCCTCACCCGCACCTCCGTGTGTCCTGCTCCGTCACGCACCCCCAGTGCGTTGAGGCAGCGGAGCGTGTAGTGGGCGACGTCCCTCACCCGGTCGTCTTCACGCTCGAAGGAGCGGCCGGACACGAGGTGGGGAGCCCCGGCCACCTCTCGGAAGCTGCAGGAGTAGACCTCCGTGACCAGATGTTGGCCGCTCACGCTGACCGTGTTCACGAAGTACTGCGGCCCATCGATGTATTCCTGCACCGCCAGTGCGGCGTGCTCGACACCCAGGATGGAGACACCCGAGAGCGTCCGTGCGACGTGGTCGCTGACCTCCTGCCACGACTGCGCGATGAGGCACGCATCGCTCCCGGCGCTCGCCGTGGGCTTGACGACCACCGGGAGCTGAATGACCTCGGCGAGTGCAGCTACCTCCTCAGGGCCAGACACTCGGTGGCTCGTCGGCACCGGGAGCCCCGCACGCTCGACGGCGTCCATCATCCCCGCCTTGTCGCGTCGGGCGAACGTCAAGGCGGGATCGTTCGTGGGCAGGTCGAGCATCTCGGCCACCACCTCCGCTGCCGAGACCGCGCTCTCGGACGCGGCGACGACGGCGTCGAAGTCGGTGGCACGGGCCATCGCAAGCAAGCGGTCTTCGGGCCGCGTCGCCTCCGCCGACGTCTTCCTGACGAACACGTCGTCCTGCCAGTAGGTGGTGCACTCGGCACCTCTCTCGTTCAGGGCCGACAGGAGGTCTGCTCCGCTCGATTCGGGGTCTATCACGAGCACTCGGAGGCGGGGCTGGGACACGGGGTCACCTTTCGTGGGAGGGGGTGGTGCGGTGTGAGGCGTCGACGAGGGCTCCGATGGTCGCGACGGCGAGCACGGCGAGCATCACGCCGCCGAGCGCGAGTGACCACGTCGACTCTCGGAGCGAGGAGCCGACGTAGACGAGGGCAGGCAGGGACGACATGACGAGTTCGTTCCGGAGGGGATCGCCGTGGACGATGCCGATCTGCAGCACGAGGAAGGGGAGGGCGATCAGGAGGACGGCGACGATCGGTCGAACCCCGACCGGAGGCCCCCCGACGAGGAGGACCGGACCGGCGATCAACGCGAAGAGGACGCTCGATCCCACGAAGCGGACGACGTTGATGTCCGTGGCCGTGAGACCGTGTGCCCGCAGGCGCTGGGACGCGAGCACGATGACGACGCCGGCCACCCCGACGACCACCGTCACGGCGAGGCCGATCGCCGCCGCCGAGCTCGACTGGGCTCCAGCGCGTCCCAGCACCAGCAGGACCACCACCACGGACAGCAGCAGCACGATGCTGGGCGCCGCAGCTCGTCGGAGCGACCCTCCTCGCACCGGGAAGAGGAAGAGGGCGAGGAAGGGGCCGATCCCTGCCTCGAGCGAGCTCACGGCGACAGCGTCGATCATCGTGATCGCGAGGTAGAAGCCTCCGAAGACCGCGCTCGTCGCGGCGAGGAGGAGGAGGCTCCACCTCCGGGCGGCCGTGACCGACGTCAGCAGCGCGGCCAACCGGCGCGCGCCTCGAGGTCCGAGCACGGCGACGGAGATCGTCGCTGCCGCCACGAACGCGATCAGCGTGTTCGCGACGGCTCCGCCCGGCTCGACGCCGTGGCCGAGGACGACGCTCCCCGCTGCCTGTCCGAGCGTGCCCGTCGCGACGCAGGTCAGTGCTGTTCGCTGAGTCAATTTCCCCACCGACGAAACACTACCCGTGACATGTCGCCTAACCTACGTCTCATGGTGAATGAGAATCAGTGTCGATCTCCTGTCGTCAGGTCAGTGGCCGTCGTCGGATGCGGTGCGGCCGGGATCGCCACGGCCTGGGCCATCCGGCAGCGAGCCCCTGTCGCGATCCACGTCTTCGACCCCGAGATCGGCACCTCACGGCGCGGGATGGGTCTTCCCTACGGGCCAGACCCCATGCAGCCGCTCCTCAACGCGCCCCTCCGGTACATGTCGGTCGTGCCTGGAGATGACGGCCACTGCGAACGGTGGTTCCGGAGTCGTCGAGGCGCGGCACCGGAGCTACCGGTGTCACGTCCTGCGTACGGGGTCTACCTCCGGGACGCGCTCGACGAGCTGATCGCGACCGGCGCGGTGACCCCGCGGCAGAGCCGCGTCCACGCTGTCTACGAGGACTCACGCGGGTTCCGGCTCGCGAGCTCGCACAGTGAACTCGGCACGTTCGACGCCGTGGTGCTCTGCACCGGCTGGGCTACGAACGCCTCGGGCGGAGCTGCGACCCCGTTGGAGCAACTCGCCGAGACCGTGGCTGGTCTCGACGAGGTCGACGTCCTCGGCTGTGGGCTGACGGCTCTCGACGCTGTGCGTGTCATCCTCCGCGAGTCGGACGCGGCCGTGACCATGATGTCCCGCAGGGGCTTGCTGCCGACTGTTCGACAACTCGCGGCACCGACCGAACTCCGAGCTTTCACCGCCGACGCGGTCGAATCGGTTCCGACTTTCGGTCTGCGCGAGCTCTTCTCTGGGCTGGTGCGTGAAGGGGTCGCGTCAGGGATCGATGTCGAGCCGCTCACGGCGTCTGCTCTCGGCACGGATCCTCGGCGATGGATCCAAGACGGTCTCGACGCTCAGCGAAGTCCGACGTGGAGGGGGCTCGTGGTCCTGCTGTCCGAAGAGGTGATGAGGCCGGCCTGGGCGCGCATCTCGAGTCGTGAGAAGCGCCTCTTCCTGACGCGCTTCCACGTGGTCACCCAGGCGGTGTGCAATCCCATGCCCGGAACCGTGGCGGAAGAACTCGCCCAGGCCATGGATGACGGCCGGTTGTCGGTCGAGCGAGCGGGGCGCCGGGGGCGGCGTCGTGCTCGTGGAGCCGCGACGACGGTCGACTGTCGCCGAGACGGCCACCGCGACTTGGCCGACGTGGACGCACCGATCGTGCGGAGCTTGGTCCACCAGGGGCTTGCGGCCCGCAATCCGTTCGGCGGGGTGACCGTGTCGCCCCGAACGAACCGACTCGTCGCGGCGGGTCCGTCTCGGCAGCTGTTCGCGGTCGGGGCCCTGGCCCAGGGGAGCTGCTACGTCGTCAACGCCGTGGACGCCATCATGAGGCAGGCCAGCGCCGTCGCGGCTGAGCTCGACCGTCCCGATCCCCACGGAGATTCAAAGCGCAGAGGGCGGTCTGCCAGCGAGGTCGTGTAACGACTGCGTGAAGGTTCGAGGGCGGGAGGGGGAGGGGGCGGGGCACGCGGGAGGCCCGTGGCTGCGGGGATCGCGGGGTGCAGAGTGCGCAGCCGACCCGCGCCTCCGGGGCTCCTGCGGCCTCGCCGCCGGCGCGACCTTCCCCTATCGTTCACCCGAACGATAAACGGAAGGCCATCCCGAATGACACCGATCGTCCCCGAACACCGACCCGAGAGCAGAGACGCCCGCGGCCCGAGCCGGCGCTCCGTCCTCGCCGGCGCCGCCGGCCTCGCCGGCCTCGCCGGGCTCGGCCTGCTCACCCTCGCCGGGTGCACCCCCGCCCGCAGCACCCCGACCATCCCCGAGGCCGCCGCCACCGGCACGGCCGCCCGCGGCGGACGCCTCCGCATCGCCCGCCCTGCCGCGAGCGCCGCCGAGACGCTCGACTCTGCCAGCTCCCTCTCGGCCTACGAGTACCTCGGCGCCCTCTACAACCGCCTCGTCAAGCTCGACGAGCAGGGAGTCACCGTCCCCGACCTCGCCGAGGAGTGGTCCGCCACCCCCGACGGCGTCACCTGGACCTTCCGCCTCCGCCGCGGCGTCACCTTCCACGACGGCCGCCGCTTCACCGCCGCCGACGCCATCTACTCGATCGAGCACATCCTCGACCCCGCGACCGCCTCGCCCCAGGGCGAGGTGCTCGCCGCCATGATCGGCCCGGGCAGCATGAGCGCCCCCGACCCGCTCACCCTCCGCTTCGAGCTGCTCACCGCCAACGCCGAGTTCCCCTCGCTGCTCACCGCGTACCAGTGCTACGTCATCCCCGACGGCAGCGCCGGCGAGATCGGCACCACCGGCATCGGCACCGGTCCCTTCACGCTCAGCAGCTTCGAGCCCGCCGGCACCGGCAGCGTCGAGGCCTTCGACGACCACTTCGCCGGGCGCCCCGTGCTCGACGGCATCGACTTCTACTCGATCCAGGACACCACCGCCCGCGTCAACGCCCTCCTCGCCGGCCAGATCGACCTCATCTCGCAGACCAACCTCGACTTCGCCACCGCCCAGGTCGTCAGCGCCTCCAGCACCGCCACCGTCGCCCGCTCCGCGAACGCGCAGTGGTACACGATCCCGATGCTCCACACCTCCGCCGAGTTCAGCGACCCCCTCGTGCGCCAGGCCATGAAGCTCGCCTACGACCCCCAGGCCATCGTCGACACGGCCCTGCAGGGGACCGGCAGCCCCGGCTGGGACAACCCCGTGCCTCCCACCCAGGCCATCTGGCTTGACGACCAGCGCGCCTACGACCCCGAGAAGGCCAAGGCGCTGCTCAAGCAGGCCGGCCGCGAGGGGCTCCGCACCGAGATCTACACCTCGAGCTACGAGTCGGTCTTCACCCCGATGGCCGTCGCCTACCGCGACCAGGTCAAGCAGGCGGGCATCGACCTCGTCGTGCGCAACGCCTCCTCCGACTCCTACTACACGCAGATCTGGATGCAGAAGCCGCTCATGGTCAGCTACTGGTTCACCGGACGCCCCATCGACCAGCTGCTCAACCAGATCTTCCGCACCGGCTCGTCGTACAACGAGAGCGCCTGGTCAAACCCCACCTTCGACGGGTTGCTCGACTCCGCCCGTGCCGAGATGAACGACGACCGTCGACGCATGCTCTACCAGGACGCCCAACGCGTCATCGTCGACGACTCCGCCGACATGACGCCCATGTTCGGCGACCGCCTCGTCGGCCTCGGCCGCGACGTCGTCAACTACCGCGAGTACGGCTTCGAGTTCGACTACCTGCAGATCGGACTCCGCGCATGAGCACCTCCGACACCCGCACCGACACGACCGGTGCCGGCACGACCGGCACCGGCGCCACGCCCGCTGGGAGCCGAGGAGGCGCCCCCGCCTCCCGCACGCCCGCCCGACCCAGCGGGGCCGGCCTCGCCACGCTCGCCCTCGTCGCCCGCCGGGTCGGCACCGCCCTGCTCACCGTGCTGCTCGCCTCCTTCCTGGTCTTCTTCGCCGTGCAGGCCCTGCCCGGCGACGTCGCGCAGCAGCTGCTCGGCCAGGACGCCACCCCCGACGCCGTCGCCGCCCTCCGCGAGACGCTCGGCCTCGACCAGAACGTCTGGGCCCGCTACGGCCAGTGGCTGCTCGGCGCGAGCCACGGCGACTTCGGCGTCTCGCTCGTCAGCGGCGCCCCCGTCGGCCCCGACCTGCTCATCGCGTTCCGCAACAGCATGCTGATCGCGGTGCCGGCGATGCTCGTCGGCGTCACGCTGTCGCTCACCCTCGGCGTCGTCGCCGGCGTGCGCCGCGGACGCCCGAGCGACCACGCCATCTCGCTGATCAGCCTGATCGTGATGAGCGTGCCCGAGTTCATGGTCGCGACCATCCTGGTGCTGCTCTTCGCCGTCGCGATCCCGGTCTTCCCGGCCGTCGTGCTGCGCGGCGACAGCGCCACGATCGCCGAGCTGCTGCCCGCCGTGTGGCTGCCCGTCATCGTGCTGACGCTCGCCATGGCCGCCTACATCGTGCGCACCGCGCGGTCGTCGACCATCGACGTGATGGCCTCCGAGTTCGTCACCACCGCCGAGCTCAAGGGCCTCTCCACCCGCCAGGTCGTCTGGCGCCACGCGGTGCCGAGCGCGATGCTGCCCACCCTCAACGTCGTCGCGCTCAACGTCGCCTGGCTGCTCGGGGGAGTGGTCGTCGTCGAGAACGTCTTCAACTACCCCGGCATGGGCAAGCTCATGCTCGAGTCCGTCTTCACCCGCGACCTGCCCACCATCCAGGCCATCGCCGTCGTCAGCGCCCTCGTCTACGTCGTCTGCAACCTCGCGGCCGACCTCATCGCCCTCGCACTCGACCCGAGGCTCCGCACCCGACGGAAGGGCCGCTCATGAGCCCGCGCACCAGCCCCGGCAGTAGCACCGGCACCCGAACGAGCCCCGAGGAGGCGCGCGTCGCGTCGTCCGCACAGCCCGCCGCCCCGCGCACGGTCGGCACGCGACTGCGCAGTGCCGCGACCGGCCTGACCGGCAGCCTCCGCGCCTCCTCGGCCCTCAGCCTGGGGCTCGGCCTCATCGCGCTGCACATCGTGCTCGCGGTGCTCGCGCCCTGGATCGCCGGCCACGACCCCGTCGCCACCGACTCGACCGCCGCCCTCACGGGCACGAGCTGGTCGCACTGGCTCGGCACCGACCAGTACGGGCGCGACATCCTGTCTCGCACGCTGAACGGCGGTCGCTACGCCCTGCTCGTGACGTTCCTCGCCACGACCATCGCGGTCGGCATCGGCACGGTGCTCGGCTGCGTCACGGCCTACGCCGACAACTGGTTCGACGAGGTCGTCATGCGCATCGTCGACGCGCTGCTCAGCGTGCCGTCGATCCTCGCGCTGCTCGTCGTCGTGACCGTGTTCGACTCGGGGCTCTGGGTGATCGTGCTCGCCGTCACCGTCGTCTACGCGCCCGCCGTCACCCGCGTCGTGCGCGGCGCCGCCCGCACCGTCATCACGCAGGACTACGTCACCGCCGCCCGCGCCCGCGGCGAGAAGCCGCTGAGCATCGTGTTCCGCGAGATCCTGCCCAACGTCACCGACGTCGTGCTCGTCGAGTACGCGATGCGCGCCTCGTGGATCGTGCTGCTCATCTCGACGCTGTCGTTCCTCGGCTTCGGCGCGAACCCGCCGACGCCCGACTGGGGGCTCATGGTGCAGGAGAACCGCACCGCCCTCACCGTCGTGCCCCTCGGCACGCTCGCCCCCGTGGTGGCGCTCGCCACCCTCGTCATCGGCCTGAACCTCAGCGCCGACGGCCTCAGCAAGTCGCTCGGCATCGACCGGGCCCAGAAGGGAGCCGTCTCGTGACCACCGCACCCCAGACCGTCGGAGGCGCGGGCCGGGTGGCCGGCGCCGCCTCCCACCCGGTCGTCAGCGTCGACGACCTCTCGATCTCGTACGCCGCGGGGCGCCGCGAGGTGCCCGTCGTGCGCGGCGTCAGCTTCACCGTCGAGCCGGGCCGCGCGCTCGGCCTCGTCGGCGAGAGCGGCAGCGGCAAGTCGACCGTCGCCCGCACGCTGCTCGCCCACCTGCGGCGCGGCTCGCGCATCGTCGGCGGCAGCGTCACCGTCGACGGTCAGGACGTGTTCGCCCTCGACGACGCGGCGACGCGCGCCCTGCGCGGCGGCACCGCGGCTCTCGTCGCCCAGAACGCCGGCCAGGCGCTCACCCCCTCGATGCGCGTCGGCCAGCAGCTGCGCGAGGCGCTCGAGAGCCACGGCCTGCCCGGCGGCCACGACCGCGTGCTCGAGCTCGTGCGCCACGTGCGCCTGCCCGACCCCGAGACCATCGTGCGCCGCTACCCGCACCAGCTCTCGGGAGGGCAGCAGCAGCGCATCGCCATCGCCATGGCCGTCGCCGCCCGGCCCCGCCTGCTCGTGCTCGACGAACCGACCACCGCGCTCGACGTCGTGACGCAGTCGGCGGTGCTCGCGCTGATCCGCGACCTCGCCGTCGAGCTCGGCATGGCGATCGTGCTCGTCAGCCACGACATGGGCGTGGTGTCGACCATGGCCGACGAGATCGCCGTGATGCGCGACGGCGAGATCGTCGAGCACCGGCCGACCGCCGAGCTGTTCGCCGACCCGCGGCACGAGTACACGCGGGAGCTGCTCGCCAGCATCCCGAGCGCGTCGGGCGCCGCCGGTGCGGGTTCCGCCGGCGTCGAACCACCGACTGATCAAAGAACCACGTCAAAGGGTGGTTCGTTGATCAGTCGGTGGTTGGGGAGGCACGCGGAGGAGCCGAGGGGAGGCGGGTCGCACCTCGCTCCGGCGGCACCGCCGGTCGTCGCCGCGCGCGACCTCGTCGTGCGGTACGGGCGCTCGATGCCCGCGGCCGTCGACGGCGTCTCGTTCGACATCGGCCGGCGCGAGACCCTCGCCGTCGTGGGGGAGTCGGGCAGCGGCAAGTCGACGCTCGCCACCGCCCTCGCCGGGCTGATCCCCGCCGAGTCGGGCAGCTTCGCCTTCCACGGCTCGGACGGGGTCGAGAGCGACCTCACCCAGCCCGTCGCTCGGCGCACGCTCGCCCTGCGGCGGTCGGTGCAGCTCGTCTTCCAGAACGCCGACACCTCGCTCAACCCTCGGCGCACGGTGGGCGCGGCGATCGCCCGCCCGTTGAAGCTGTTCACCGGCAGCGCGACGACCGAGCGGGTCGCCGAGCTGCTCGTCGAGGTCGGCCTCACGCCCGACTTCGCGGCGCGGCTGCCGGCCCAGCTCTCGGGCGGCCAGCGCCAGCGCGTCGGCATCGCCCGGGCGCTCGCCGCGGGGCCCGACCTGATCATCGCCGACGAGATCACGACCGCGCTCGACGTGCGGGTGCAGGCGGGCGTGCTCGACCTGCTGACGACGCTCCGCGACGAGAAGGGGCTGAGCTGCCTCTTCATCAGCCACGACCTCGCCGTCGTGCGCGGCGTCGCCGACCGCGTCGCCGTGATGACCGGCGGCCGCATCGTCGAGATCGGCTCGACCGAGGACGTCTTCCGCGGCCCGAACCACCCCTACACGCGCACGCTGCTCGAGGCGACGCTCGACCCGGGCACCACCGAGCTGCCCTCCGTCGGCGACGCCCGGCCGCGTTGGCGCGACACCGGCGGGTGGGACGACCACGGCGACGGCCACCGCGTCGCGCGCTGGGAGTCGCTGTGAGCGGGTCGGGGCTGCCGGGGACGGCGGCCGGCGAGGAGGTGGGGGTCGGCACGGGACCGGACGGGCGCCTCCCACAGGACCCACGCCTCCCACAGGACCCACGCCCCTCGTACGACGTCGCCGTGCGGGACGAGTGGGTGCCGCTGCCGGACGGGACGCGGCTGCACGCGCGCATCTGGGCGCCGGTGGTCGAGCACCCGGTGCCGGTGCTGCTCGAGTACCTGCCGTACCGGCTGGACGACTGGACGGCTCCGCGCGACAGCGAGCGGCACCCCTGGTACGCAGCGCGGGGGTACGCGTCGGTGCGGGTCGACATCCGCGGCACGGGCTCGTCGGACGGCCTGTTCGACGACGAGTACTCGGTGCAGGAGCTCGACGACGGCGTCGCCCTGATCGAGTGGCTCGCCGCGCAGCCCTGGTCGACGGGCGCGGTCGGCGCGTTCGGCATCTCGTGGGGCGGGTTCAACGCCCTGCAGCTCGCGGGGCGGGCTCCCACCGCGCTCAAGGCGATCGTGACGGTGTGCTCGACCGACGACCGCTACGACAACGACGTGCACTACATCGGCGGCGCCGTGCTCGGCATCGACATGGCGTCGTGGGGCGGCACGATGTTCGCGTTCGGCTCGCGGCCTCCCCGACCGGAGGTGGTCGGCGCCGACTGGATCGCCCGCTGGCGCGAACGGCTCGAGCACAACGTGCCGATGACGCCGACCTGGCTGGCCCACCAGGAGCGCGACGACTACTGGCGGCACGGCAGCGTCTGCGAGGACTACTCGTCGATCACGGCCGCGGTGCTCGCGGTCGGCGGCTGGGCCGACCCGTACCGCGACGCCGTGCTGCGGCTCGTGTCGCATCTCGACGCGCCGGTGAAGGGGATCGTCGGGCCGTGGTCGCACCAGTACCCGGACCGCGGGCTGGCTCCGGGGCCGGGGATCGGGTTCTTGGAGGAGACGCTGCGCTGGTGGGACCGCTGGCTGCTCGACGAGCAGAACGGCGTCGAGGACGAGCCGGTGCTGCGGGCCTGGATCACCGACTCGGAGCCTCCCGCCACGTACTACGCGTCGCGGACCGGGCGGTGGGTCGCCGCGGAGGCGTGGCCGTCGGCGGCGACGGAGGCGCGGGCGGTGCCGCTGGGGGCGTTCGCGGCGCCGTCCGCCGTGGGCGCCGACGGCACCGTGGTCGTGCGCTCGCCGCAGAGCACCGGCATGGACGCCGGGCGCTTCTTCCCGTTCGGCAACGCGACGGACCTGCCGCCCGACCAGCGGGCGGAGGACGGTCGGTCGGTGTGCTTCGACCTGCCGGTCGGGGCGGGTGGGGCGCCGCTCGACGTGCTCGGGAACGCCGTCGTCGAGCTCGCCGTCACGAGCGACGTGCCGCACGCGCACGTGATCGTGCGCCTCTGCGACGTCGCTCCCGACGGCAGCTCGACGTTGGTCACCCGCGGTGTGCTCAACCTCGACGCGCGCCACGGGCGCGACCGGGCCGTCCCGATGGAGGCGGGGGTCGAGCAGGTGGTGAGCGTCGCCCTGGTCTCGACCGGGCACTCCTTCCCGGCCGGCCACCGCCTCCGGATCGCCCTGTCGTCGACCTACTGGCCCTGGGTCTGGCCGCGCGCCGAGGAGGCGACGCTCGTCGTCGACCCCGCGCGGAGCACCGTGACGCTGCCGGTGTGGACGCGGACCGGCGACGACGGCGTGCGGTTCGCGCCGCCGTCGCACGCGGAGCCGCTCGCCGTGCGGAGGCTGCCCGCCGCGTCGTCGCTGCCGCAGCGGAGCGTGACGCACGACGTCGAGACGGGGGAGTGGACGCTCGACGTCGACCCCGGCTACGGCGGCGGGCGCGAGTACCCCGACGGGCTCGTCTTCACCGAGGACAGCCGCGAGACGTACCGGATCGTCGACGGCGACCCGCTGTCGGCCACCGCCGAGTCACAGTGGCGGATCGGACTCGAGAAGCCGGAGTGGAAGGCGTGGCTCGAGACGTCGTCGCGGCTGACCGCGACGGCGACGGAGTTCGTCGTCGAGAACGACGTGCGGGCGTGGGCCCGCGACGGCGGGCCCGACGCGGAGGTCGTGCTCGTGGCCGAGCGGTGGTTCGAGGACCGCGTGCCGAGGACATCGGCGTGAGCGGGGCGGGTGCAGGCGCAGGTGCGGGTGCGGGTGCTGTTTCAGTGACCGGGGCGGCGACGCGGAGGAAGCCGGCCGAGCGGCGGGCGCTGATCGTCGAGGCGGCGCGCGCGGTGATCGTGCGCGAGGGCCTCGGGGCGACCCGGCTGCGCGACATCGCGGCGGAGGCGGGCGTCTCGGTGGGCACGGTGACGTACCACTTCGAGAGCGTCGCGGAGATCCTCAACGAGGTGGTCGTGCTCGAGACCGCTCGTTTCTACGCCGCAGTGATCGAGGCGGTCGACGCGGAGCCCGATGCGGTCCACGGGGTGCGGATGCTCGTCGAGCCGCTCTTCCAGGACACCGACGCGACCGACGAGCACTGGCGGCTGTGGTCGGACTACTGGACGGCCGTCGCGCGGAAGCCCGCCGTCGCGGCCGAGTACGTCGACCGCATCCGGGTGTGGGAGGCGTGCCTCACGCGGACGCTCCGGCGCGGTGCCGAGGCGGGCACGTTCGCCGTCGACGACGCGTCCGAGCTGGCGCTGAAGCTCGCCGCCTACAGCGACGGCGTCGCGACGCAGCTGGCCCAGAAGGCGCCGGGGCTGACGCCGAGGCGGGCACTGGAGTGGATGTGGGTGTTCCTGGAGCAGGAGACGGGGGCGCGGTTCCGGCGGTGAGCGCCGTCTGGTCGTGAGCCCGAACCGCAGTGCGGCCGAGGGCTCGAGCGCGGCTGCCCCGGACTGGGGCCAGCCCCGCGGCCTCCCGACCCGAACGGGGTGTGCCGCCCGCCGCGCATACCGGCCAGCATCGAGAGGACGGCTACCCGACAGTCGTCAGATACTCGGAGAACGACAGTGATGCAGTGGTGGAACGACATGACGACCAAGAGCCGTGTGCTGCGCAGCGCCGGCGTGCTGGCGGCGTGCATCGTCATCGGCGGCGGGGTCAGCGCGACCGCGGAGACGATGGGAGCGCAGACCAGCGCTGAGGCCGAGACGGCCCCCACGGCACCGGAGGCGACCTCCACGGCCGCGCCCACCGCGCCTCCCGGGGCCGTCATCAGCACGACCCGCGTCGACGTCACCGAGCCCGTCGCCTTCACCACCACGACCTACACCGACCCGGAGCTCGACTCGGGCACCTCCGTCGTCACCCACGAAGGCCACATGGGCAGCGTCGTCCGCAGCTACGACGTCGTCACCGCCGACGGGGTCGAGCTGCGCCGCGTGCTCCGCAGCGAGCTGACCGTCGTCGCGCCCGTCGCCCAGGAGGTCAGCGTCGGCGGACGCTGAGGGCCGGTCTCGCCGCCTCTCGTCCACGCCGAGTCAGTCGAAGAAGTCCGCGTCGATCTCGACGGCAGTGAAGGTCTTCTTGACCTGCACGCCGACGCGGTACTTGATCATCAGGGCGACGAGCCTCTTCCCGTCGATCAAGATGACCCGTGACTGCACGTTCTCGACGTATGTCTGCGCCAGCGGCGTGAAAGCGCTCGTCGTCAGGAAGATGCCTCGTGTTGCCCCGAAGCCCTGTAGTGCACCCACGAAGGCCTGGATGGTCTCCCGGCCGATGTTGTTGCCCTCCTTGTACCGCTTCGCTTGGACATAGATGCGGTCAAGGCCTAGGGCGTCTTGATCGATGATGCCGTCAATGCCGGCGTCGCCGGAGCCGCCGATGCGCGTGCCACGCTGTTCAGCGCCGCCGTAGCCCATGGCGAGGAGCAGATCGACGACCGCTTGTTCGAAGAAATCGGGGTGGCTTTCACGGAGCCGATCGAGCAGATCTATCCCGACCTCTTCCTCGATGCGGCTGATGCCGTCGGCGATCTGCTCGATGGGATCCAGGATGTCTACGGCGTCCTGCACATCGGGTTGCAACTCCGGCGCCGTCGCAGAGTTTCTGCGCTCAGGCCAGAACGGCGCGAAGACCGCCTTGCCGAGCGCGTAGTCGAAGCCGCCGGGGTACTTGGCGAGTCCGCGGTGACCCTCCTCCGTGATGGCGTAGTGCGCGCGCTCGGGACGACTTATCCACCCCGCCTTCGTCAGGTGACTGATCGCCCAACCCACTCGCTGCTCGTAGCGGGTTCCCCCAGAGTTGAGCATCTCGGCTCGTCCAGCGCTGCTGAGGCCAGCCAGGTCGGCCGCAGCCTCGACGACGTCCTTTCGATGCAAGGTGCGACCAGACTCCAACACTCGGAGCACAGGCACGACGAATTCGGGCCAGATGGGAACCGTAGAGACAGCATCGTCAGAAGTGGACACGTCAGTACTCTGCCGCATTGACGGGCGTGCGACCCGACAGCATGACGTAGCGCCGCGCGCCCAGGGTTGACGTTGCGTCGGCGAGACCAACTGCGGCGTGGACGACGACGGGCCCTGGCTGGATGCGTTGCCCGGTCGTCTTCCTGACATAGGTTCAGGTCATGGAACTCAACAAAGTGGCTCGTGAGCAGCAGATCGCCGTCTTCGGGGGCAGCGGGAGCGGCAAGACAGTCCTGCTCTCGTCGTTCTACGGCACGAGTCAGGAACCACGGTTCATCAGCAAGAGCCTCTTCAACGTCGTTGCGGATGACTCAGCGCAGGGCTTGCGTCTGCACCAGAACTACCTCGGAATGAAGAGGGCGGGCGCAGTCCCGCCGGCTAACCGCTTCAAGGGCGAGTCGTACTCGTTCTCCATCAAGCGCAAGAAATCCGGAGCTTCGAAGGCCAAGAAGGCGGGCGTCGCCGAAGATCTCCGCCTGATCTGGCACGACTACCCCGGAGAGTGGTTCGAACAGGAGCCCAGCGGCGACACGGAAGCGCAGAGGCGGGTTGAGACCTTCAAGTCGCTCCTCGGGTCGGATGTGGCGCTCGTCCTGGTCGACGGTCAACAGCTCATCGAGAACGACGGTCACGAAGAGAGGTATCTCAAGTCGCTCTTCTCCAACCTGCGCAACGGTCTCATCAAGCTGCGGGACGACGTCGTCGGCGACAAGGGCCAACTCGTCACTTTTCCCCGGATATGGGTCGTGGCGCTCTCGAAGGCCGATCTTCTCCCGGGCATGACTGTGACCGACTTCCGCGATCTCGTCATCGAGAAGGGCGGCGAGGACCTCGTCGAGCTCGGGAAGACGATCTCGGAATTCGCCGAGGCTCCGGAGGCGATGTCGATCGGTGAGGACTTCGTCGTCCTGTCGTCCGCTGCCTTCGATGCGGGCTCGATCGACGTCGAGAAGAGGGTGGGTGTCGATCTGATCCTGCCGCTGGCGGCGATGCTCCCCTTCTCGCGGCACATCCGGTGGGCTGCGCGCTTCGCGAAGGGCAGCAAGGTCGCCGAGCGGTTGACCCACGTCGCTGCACCGCTCGCGGTGACATTCTTGGGCAAGATCACACTGCCGGGGCCTCTCGGACTCCTGCAGAGGGTGGCCGGAGCCAGTGCTCTCGACAAGCTCGCCGACATGTCGCAGGGAAAGGTCCGCTCCATGCACGAGCAAGCCAAGAGTCGTCACGACTTTTTGACCGCCGTGCTCTCTGGCTTCCAGCTCGACCTCGACGCGGCGGAGGACAAGGGCGTTCTCTCCAGGAGTCTCAAGTGAGTCGCACTGCAACGGCTGAAGACAGGTTCATCTGGGCCACGCGCGGCGCCCGCTGGGGTTTCCGCTTCCTCAGATCGGCTGATCTCGACGATCCTCTCATCGCCTATGACCGCGCCTTCGGTGCTGTTGGGGATGCGCCGGAGGTGTGTGAGCGCGACGGCGGTGTGGTAGCCCTGCGGTTCTCCGACCCTGAAGGAAGGTGCGACAGGGCTGGTCGGCTGATCCCGCACGAGTTCGTGCTATTCGCGCCTCTCGCAGACGCCGCGGTGAGCGCGAGCGCGGGTCGAGATGCTGTGTGGCCACTCGTGCAAGCGGACTATGCGCGGGTGTTCGACGTGGCCGATCCTTCGCGATGAGTCCAGTGGCTCTGCGCCGGCGGCCACCAAGCAGCGCTGCCCGCGACCTCAGATGTGATCGACGCGCGGGGTCGGGGGAGACATGAGCACGAGACTGAGACCGCTGCGGATGCGCCACGTCGTGTGGGGCGGGGTGCTCGGGGGCGGTGCCTCTGCCCTCGTCGTCGCCCTGATCGCCATGGGCGGACCCGGCGCCCTGGTGACGTACTTCGCCGGGGACCCCGCCGACCGTTCCTACGCCGTGAGCTCCGCCGCGTTCTTCTTCGGGTGCTTCATGATGGCGGGCATCATCGTGGGCGCTGCGTCCGCTCTGCTCTCGTGGGGTGCGGCGTGCCTCGTGACGCCCGGCCGGCCGGAGTCGCGGGGCCGGGCGGTCGTGACGGTCACGGTCGCCAGCGTGCTCGGAGGCGCCTTGAGCGGTTGGTTGGGCTGGTCCTTGCAGCTGGCGCCTCCTCTGGGTGCGGCGGTCGCGTGCACGGTCGTCGGCGTCGTCGGAGGAGCAGCCGCCGCGTGCTGGGCGGTGTGGATGTCACAGGGGAAGCCCGCGACGACACCACAGACCAGCACGACAGGCGACGGCGCCGCTCCCGCCGCCTAGGCTCAGCGTCATGCAGCTGCAGCGCGTGGTCACCGGGGTGGGTGCGGGCGTGCTCGTCGTCGCCGTCGTCCTCGTCGTGCTGGTCGTCGTCTTCGGCGGGTCGTCGTGCGGCGGCTCGACGGGCTCCGGCAGCGACGGCGAGGCCGGGCCCGTCGTCGCCACGGCCGCCCCGGTCAACGGCCCGACCTACTGGACCGAGGAGCGCATCGCGTCCGCCGCGGCCGCCCCGATGCCGACCTGCTGACTCCCGCCCCTTGGCTGCCACCGGCCCGCCGGTCGATCGCACGGGGGAGGCGCCGCCGAGGCGGCCGGACTTAGCCTGGAGCGATGCTGGTCGCCGTCGTCATCCTCGTCCTCAGCAACGTCGTCGTCGTGGCGGTCGTCACCGCCGCGGCCCGCGGACGCCTCGCCCCGAACGCCCTGGCCGGGCTGCGCATCCCCTCCGTCATGGAGTCCGCGACCACCTGGCAGGTCGGGCACCGCGCCGCCCTGCCGGCGGTCGTCGTCGGGTGCGCCGTCGCGACGGTCGCCTCGGTGCTCCCGCTCGTCACGGGGTGGACCGACGGGGAGGCGGCGGCGAGCATCCTCGCCGGGTGCGGAGCGCTGCTCGTCGGGACGGCCGTGGGCGGGGTCGCCGCGCACCGGGCGGCGGGTCGCGTCGAGCGGGACGCCGAGGTCGCCGGGCGGTGAGGTGACGGGCGGCCCTGTCCGCCAGCCGGGCCGCACTCGGGTCAGCCCGCGCAGGAGTCCCAGCGGGCCCGCCAGACGTCGGGCTCGTCGTGGGGGTCGACGGGGTCCAGCGTGAACGACACATCGCCGAAGAAGAACTGACCCTGGTCGACCTCGACGAGGTCCGGGCCGTAGAAAGAGACACCGCAATCGTGCTCGCGGTCCATCGACTCGTCCGGGAACAGGTCGGCCGTGCCCTCGTCCTGAGACCAGTCGACAGCCCACTCCCGGTAGATGGAGGGCCGCACTCGCCGTCTCCGCCACCACGGTCCCTCGACGTCCCACGTCCAGTGGCTCGTGACGGACAACCAGCCACGCACGACCCCAGGCCTGCCCGGCAGCGACACTCGGTACAGGGTGGGCGCCACCAGTGCCGGGTCGGACGGCGGCGGTTCCGGCGGCGGGGAGAAGAGCACGGGCCGAGCCTAGGGTCTCGGGAAAGCGAGAGGGATCCTGGCGCCGACCCGCGACTCCTTCAGGCTCACCGGTGCCTCAGGCGCTGATCCCTCTCAAATTACGAGAGGGGAGAGGGGGAGGCGCGGGGCGAGTGGGCGCGAACTGCTGCTCCCGAGGGGCGGGAGGCGCAGATCGCGACCACTCGGCGGGCTAGGCCAGGGCGGCGGGGTCGAGGCCGTGGCGTTCGACCTCCATCGCCTCGCGGATCGTGAGGGGGTAGATGCGCGACAGCTCGGGGTTCACGGGGTCGCTCGAGATGTAGGCGACGCTCTCGACGTGCTGCTCGAACGCGTTGACCTTGTCTCGCGGAGCCCCGACGACCAGCTGGAAGCCCAGCGACCGCAGCGCCGAGAGCGCCCGACCGGTGTACTCCGTGTCGGCCTTCACGAAGCCCTCGTCGAGCACGATGGGCGCATAGGTCGGCACCCGGTCGGTGCCGTCGCCGAGCCGGAAGCGCAGCGCGGCCCCGAGCACGAACGCGATCAGCTCCTGGCCCTCTCCGCCCGACTTGCCCGCGACTCCCTCGTGCACGATCTGCGTGCCGTCACGCCTCGTCTCGATCGCCCGGAACTGGTAGTGCTCACGCGCGTCGAGCACCCGGCGGCGCCAGGCCTCGCCCGACTTCGAGCGCTCTTCGAGGCTCGCCAGGTCGCGACGCAGACGCAGGAAGCGGCGCTCGATCTCGGCGGGGTCACGCGGGTCGACGGCCGAGGCCGCTGAGCCGCCGGCGCCCGCAGCAGAACCGGCGCCACCGTCGCCCGTGTGCTCGCGCAGCGTCCGCTTGAACTCCGCCAGGTCGCTGTTCGACATCGGCCGCGGCTCGATGTCGAGCGTCGACCCCTGCCGGAACTCGATCGCGGCCAGCGCCTGCGAGATGGGCCGGACGCCGCGACGGATGACGTGCCCGTCCTCCTCGATCTGCACCAGCAGCGCCCGCAGGCTGTCGCCCACGCTCGCCCCGGCCTTCGCCAGCCAGCGCTGCTTCGCGTTCGGGAGGTCGTCGTCGACGAGCGTCCGGTGGATCGCCAGCACGGCCGGCAGGCTCTCGATCGACGCGTCGAAGCCGGCGTTCGGGTCGAGCTCGAGGTAGCGCGTGAAGACGAGCTCGAGCGTGAGCTCGTGCTGCGTCCGCTCGCGGTCGTGGGCGTCGACCTGCGCCCTCAGCTGCGCCGCCGCCTCACGGCGCGTCCGCTCGACGTCGGCCACTTCGCGCGGCGCCGCGAACGGCAGCGGCGCGAGCAGCACGCGCTCGTCGTCGGTCAGCGGGTCGGCGCCCGAGGCGTCGCTGAACGCGTCCTCGATGTCGACCAGCGTCGCGTGCGTCGCCTCGAGCTGGTCGAGCACCTGCTGCACCTCGGCCCCGCGACGCACGGCCTCGAGCCGCGCGTCGTCCTGCGCCGCGGCCTCGGCCTGCAGCGCCGTCACCTCGGGGCGCTCGACGGCGACCCGCTCGAGCTGCGCCTGCAGGTCGGCGAGGCGGGCCCGCGCCGGAGCGGGGTCGACGTCCGACCACTCCACCGCGGCGGCGCGCGCCACGGTCTCGACGACCGTGCGGCGGGCGGTGGCGACCGTCTCGGCGGCGTCCCACTCCGCGCGCGCCGCGTCGAGCGACTCCGTCAGGGCGGTGATCTCGGCCGTCAGCTCGGCGACCCGGCCGGTGTTGTCGAGGCCGATCCAGGAGCGGACCCGCCGGTCGTCCTTGGTCACCCGACGACGCGAGCCGGTGCGGAGCCCCGAGCGCGTCACGGCGCCCTTCGCCCCGACGGGCAGCGGGTCGTCGAGCGCCGACGCGTCGTCGACGCAGAGCACGCTGCGGTCGTCGACGACCTCGTCGCGCAGCCAGCCCACGAACGGGCTCTCCTCGTCGAACACGAGCATCGACGGCACGGTGCGGGCGAGCGGCGTGCGCGTCGGCGTCAGGCCCGGCATCGCGGGCACGAGGGTGACGCGGCCGCGCATGTCCTCCCGGTCGACGAAGCGGCGCACGGCGTCGAAGTCGTCGGGATCGACGAGGAGGTGCGTGGCCAGGTCGCCGAGCACCCTCTCGATCGCGGTCGTCCAGTCGCGGTGCTCCGTGGCGACCTCGAACAGCTCGCCCGCGTAGGGCAGCCGGGCGACCGGCACGCCCGTGCCGTCGGCGATGCGCCGACGTCGCTCGACCGCGTCGTCGGGCACGTTGCTGCGGCGCCGCTCGAACGACTCCTTCTCGCGCTGGCGCTCGCCGACCGACCGCCGCGTCTCGGCGATCCGGGCCGCGAGGTCGCCGCGCAGCTCGTCGTGCTCGCGGCGGGCCGCCGCCTCCTCGGCCGCGAGCTCCGTCGCCCGCGCGCGCAGCGACTCCAGCTCGTCCCCGGTCGTGGGCACCGGCTCGCCGACGCCCTCGAGCGGGGCCGCGAACCGGCGGTGCTCCTTCTCGACGCGGCCGAGCGCCTCCTCGGCCCAGCGCACCTGCTCGCGGAGCGAGTGCGAGGGGTCGCCGCCGAGGTCGGCGATCTGCGCCAGGGCCTGCTCGCGGGCACGGAGGGCGGCCTCCGCGGCCTCGGCGGCGCGCCTCCTCGTCTCGACGTGGCCGCGCTTCTCGGTCTGCACCCGGTCGACCTCGCCGCCGACCCAGCTGCCGACCGCCTCGGCCAGCCAGACGTCGATCCGACGCGGCTCGTCGTCGCCGCCGGCCAGCAGGCGGCGCTTCGCGGTCGCGTCGTCGCCCGCGCTGCGCCAGCGCTCGGCGAGGCCCGGCACCGGCTCGAGCACGTCGAGCTTCCGCCGCGTCGTCTCGAACACGTCGTAGAGCTGCGACGCCTCGCGATAGGTCGCGAGCGTGGTCTCCCACCGCGAGAGCGCCTTCGGCTGCGTCAGCACGAACTGCTTGAACAGCTCGTCGATCGAGAAGACGCCCTTCGACGCCTGCGCCCGCCGCAGCAGCGTCAGCGCCTTCAGCTGCGACTCGTCGCTGCCGCCGATGCCGAGCCGCGCGCAGAGCTGCACGCGGAGCTCGGGCTGCGAGTAGGTGACGAGGTCGTGGGCCGGGTCGACGAGCCGCGTCAGCGAGCTCTTCGTCAGCGGCGACGTGCTCGTCTCGTCGCGGCGGACGTCGGTCAGGCGGCTGAGGTCGAAGCGCCCCCGCACGAGCAGGTAGACGCTCGCCTGCGTGACGTCGTCCTGGCTGGCGGTGTCGGGGCCGATCCAGGCGAGGCGCACGGCGGTGAAGGTCTCGCCGAGCTCGGTGCTCCAGGTGATCGCGGCGCCGCTCGCGAACGACTCGCCCAGCGGGCGGAGGAACCGCGTCGTCGTGCGGTCGGAGTCGGCGTCCCGCACCTCGTCGGTCTTGCCCCGCGCGTAGCTGTAGACGGTGCGCTCGGAGCGCTGGCGCGAGTCGTCGCGGGCGGCCCGGTTGAACTCCTGCGGGTTCGGCATGATGACCGCGGCCATCGCGTCGAGCACCGTCGACTTGCCCCGACCGGTCGGGCCGAGGATGGCGATGCCGCCCCGCCCGACGGGCATGCGGTGCAGGCCCGCGTAGCTGCCCCAGTTGAGCAGCTGCACGAGCTCGATGCGGTACTGGCCCGAGTGGAACATGCCGAGGTCGGGCGCGGCGTCGGGCTCGACGTCGACGTCGAGCGCGGGGGTGACGGGGGGCGCGGGCGTGGTGGCGGCCGTCGCATCGGCGGGGACGGCAGGGGCGGTGCCGGCCTCGACGGGCATGCGGGAGGCGCGGGGCGCGTCGGCGGGGGAGGCGGGGGTCATGCCTGGTCTGCTTCCGGGTCGAGGGGGAGGTCGAGCGGCAGGTCGAGGGCCGGGTCGGAGGCGCGGAACGCGTCGGCGGGGGCGGGGGCGCTGTCGTCGGGCTCGGCGTCGGGATCGAGCTCGGTCAGCTCGTCACCCGCGTCGAGCTCGGGGTCGAAGTCGGTCAGCTCGTCGAGCTCGCCCTGGGCGGCGGCGCTCGCCGCGGACGCGCCGACCTCCGGCTCGTCGCCCGCGGCCTCGAGGTACAGGCGCTCGAAGTGCCGCAGCTGCTCGGGGCGGACGAGCGGCACGATCGCGGGGGCGACGACGAAGAGCGACGGGTCGTCGGGCTCGGGCTCGAGCAGGTCGCGGGCGACCATCGCAGCGATCGCGGCGTCGACGCGCCGCAGGGCCCGCACCTCGTCGTGGGCGGTGTCGTCGTGGAACCGGCCGAGGAACTCGGCGACCTGGTCGCGCGACACCACGACCGCGTCGTCGTCTCCGTCGGCGTAGGCGTGCTCGCGGCGCAGGAAGATCAGCAGGAACGACGCGTCGCGCGACAGCGGCTTCTCGCGCCGCAGCAGCACGGGGGCGTCGTCGCCGCCGGCCTGTCGCTTGAAGGCGACCTCGTACCCGCGGTCGACCTCGAGCTCGAGGAACATCTCGGCGAGGCGGGCGCGGATCTCCGGCTCGTGCGCCAGGAGGCCGGCCCACGCCTCCTTCTGCTTGGCCCGGCTGATGAAGCGGTGCGTCATCAGCGTGACCAGGGCCTTGCGGCCGGCGAGGGGGAGCTCGTCGGAGACGGGGCGGGCGGGGGCCTCGCCGGCGTCGAGCGCCACGTCGGCCGTCGTATCGGGCGTCGCGTCGGCCGCTGCGTCGGCCGGGCGGAGGTCGTCGGTCGGGGCGGCGGTCATGCGGGGTCTCCCTGGAGGGTGCGGGCGGAGGCGTCGGCGGCGGCGGCGGTGGGGTCGGAGCCGGGCGGGGGTGCGTCCCGGGTGAAGACCAACCGGGGCAGCGTGACCTCGCGGGGGGCGCCTCCCCGGGGTGCTCCGGCCCCGGTGCCGGACGGGTCGTCGGGGGTGAGGACGACGGACTCGGTCTCGTCGGTGACGACGCCGCGCTCGACGGCGAGGTCGAGCATGCTCAGCACGAGCGCGAGGCGACGGAACTCGGGCTCGGTGGCGCGGTAGACGTCGGCGCTCGTGACCTCGGCGCGGCCGTCGCCCTCGTCGAGCAGGCGGTCGATCGTCGCGGCGACGGCGGCGGGGCTGGTGCCCGCGGTGAGGCGGAGCGCGGCGCGGTCGGCGGCGGGCAGGGCGGCGTCGCCCTCGGCCACGCGCACCTCGACGGTGGGGCGGCCGCGCTCGCTCCAGAGCTGCACCTGGCTGACGTCGACGACGTCGACGGGACCGAGGCCGAGCACGTCCTCGGGCAGCACCGCGGCGCCGGGGCGACGCTCGGCCCAGGCGGCGCCGGCGTGCAGGGCGCGCTCGGCGAGGGTCAGCAGGCGCTGGTGCTTCTCGGCGCCCGACCGGCTGAGGAAGCGGCGGAGCGACGACGTCCAACGCCCGTACGTCTCCTGCACGGACTGCTCCTCGGCGAGCAGCGACGAGATCAGCTGCTCGAGCTGCTCGCGCTGCCGCTCGGTGAGGTGCTCGGCGGCGCCGGGCTGCGAGAGCACCTTGTCGATGTCGGCGCGCATCACGTCGATCTCGCGCGACGAGAGCATCTGGGCGAAGCCGCGGTAGGCGCGGCCCTCGGGGGTCTGCTCGAGCAGGTCGTTCTCACGGAGGTACTGCTCGACGAGCGCGCCCTTGCCGACGTGCTCGTGGGTCGCACGGCGAGCGACCTCGCGGTGGCGCTGCTCGACCATGGCGCTGAGCTGGCGGAAGTCCTCGGGCAGCGACGCGGTCAGCCGCACGACCTCGCGCACCTGGCGCGACACGACGTCGGCCGTCGCCGGGACGGGGCCGTGCCGCTCGACCTCGTCGCGGCGGCGCTGCAGCTCGGCGATCTGCTCGTCGAGCCGGGCGACCTGCGACGCCGGATCGGGGTCGGCGAGGCCGGCGAGCTGGCGGACGGCGTGCGCGATGCTGCCGAAGCGGGCCTCGGAGACGGCGTTGTCGGCCTCGGCCAGCTCGCGGACGATGCGCAGCGCCTTGAGGGCGTGCGGCGAGAGGCGGTAGCGGGCCCGGGCGGCCTGGCCGTCCTCCTCGCCGGAGGCGCGGGTGCGGATCAGCCACCGGCTGTCGACCCAGCCGCGGCAGTAGTCCGCCGGGTTCTTGGCCTCGGGGAGGTCGGCGGTCTCTGCGGGGCCGGCGGGCGCCTCCCCAGGGGTGGTCCCTGGAACGGTGGTGACGCTCGTGGCGGTGGCGGTGGCGGTGGCGTCGGCGCTCGCCGACTCGCCGGCTGCGGCCTCCGCGGCGTTCTCGGCCAGCGCCTCCGCGACGGCCTGGTGGAACCAGTCGGCCGAGACGGGGCCCTCGGCCCGCTCGAGGTGGCGGGAGAAGAGGGGGAGGATCCAGCGGCTGTTCGAGCTGCGCAGCAGGGCCCAGGTGGGGTCGCTGCCGAACACCTCACGCACGCCGTCGCGGCTGAGGGCGTCGTGCCCCGACGGTTCTTCCACTGCCCAGCCTCCCTGATCGTCGACGGACGACGATACCGCGGGGGCGGCGGAGCGCCGGACGCGGGCGGCCCCGGACGGGGCGTTCACCGGGCCGTCGGGTGGCACGTGGTGGGGTGCGGCGGGTCGGTGTCCTCGTGGGCGGGTCGGCGCCGACCCGCCCAGAGGGACGGGGACCCGCCGCACCGCTCGACGTCGCGCATCAGCCCGGCCCGGCCCGGCCCGGCCTGGCTCGCTCGAGCTACGCCGGCCCGACCCGCCACTCGATCTCGAGCGTCGACGCGTCGCCCGGCCGCAGGGTCTCGAGCGGCCCGAGCACCTCCAGCTCGACGAGGTGCGCCGAGGGGTGGAGCCCCTCCAGCGACGCGATCGGCTCGGCCGTCGGGCGCTGCAGCCAGACCTCGACCTTCGCGCCCCCGTCGGGCCAGGTGCCCGTCGGCGCGGGCGTCGTCGACAGCGCGAGCACGGTGCCGCCCTCGTCGTGCAGGGCGACCGACCCCGAGGCTCCGGGGTAGCCCCGCTTGGCGACGCCGGTGCCGAGCGGCAGGACGACGTCGTGGCCGCGCCGGCCGCTGGGCAGCTCGCCCTCGTACGTGCCGAGGTCGAGCTCGTCGGCGACCCGGTCGTGGGGCACGACCACCGAGGACCCGGCGGAGGGGGAGGCGGCGCCGCCGGCCGTGTCGGCCTGGCAGACCTCCCAGATCGCCCACCGCCGGGTCGTCGACGACACGTTCTCGAAGGTGACGTGCTGGTCGAAGCGCGTCGACCCGTCATGCACGGTGAACCGGCGCGTGACCCGCAGGCCCGAGCGTGGGTCGTCGGGGCTGGTGAGCGTCACCACGGCGACGGACTCGTCGACCGTCCACGACGCCGACCAGGTGCCCGAGTCGAGCACGGCGTCGGGCGGCCCGGCCCACTCGTCGGGCCCCGACCAGCCCTGGGGGGCGGGCCAGGTCTTCGACCCGCCCACGTTCGCCCAGGTCGACATGCCTCCGTCGCCGGTCGGCCAGGTCGACACCGGCACGACCGGCCGCAGCGCGTCGTCGAGCAGAGCGGGATCGCGCCAGAGCAGCTCTCGGCCCGCGTGCACGAGCGAGAGGAGGCGCCCCCCGCGGGTCGGCGCGAACGCGAGCGCCAGCTCGCCGGTCACGACCCTGATCAGAGGGAGGCCGTCGGCCTCGCCAGCCCCGACCGACTCGACCCGCACCGTCACGAGGCCGGGTGCCCGATCGTCGTGGCCCGGGCGGCGGGCTCCTCGCGCACCGGGGCGCCGGCCGGCACGAGGACGACCTTGCCGGTCGCGCCGGCCGCCGCGATCCGGTACGCCTCGTCGGCGTCGGTGAGCGGCAGCGTGTGCGAGACGACGATCTCGGGGCTGAGGCCGCCCTCGGCGATCATGCGCGCGACGTCCTCCATGCCCTGGAGCGACGTCACCCACGACGCGGTGATCGTGAGCTGCTTGTGCAGGAGCGTGTCGGAGACCTCGGTCTCGAGCCGGCCGCCCTCGCCGAGCAGCCCCACCCGGCCCCACTCCGCCGCGGCCTCGACCGCGGTGAGGCGGCCCGGCGTGCTGCCCGAGCAGTCGACCGTGACCTGGCAGCCCACGCCGTCGGTGAGCGCGAGCACGTTCTCGACGGCGTCGCCGTCGGCCAGCACGACGTCGTCGACGAGGCCGGTCGCGCGGACGAACTCGATGCGCTCCGCCGACCGCTCGACCCCGATGACGCGGCGGGCGCCGAGCATCCGGCCGAGCATGGCGGCGGCCAGGCCGACCGGGCCCAGGCCGACGACGAGCAGGTCATCTCCGCCGTGGACGCCCGTGCGGCGGAGGCCCTCGTAGGCCGTGCCGAAGCCGCAGGCGATCAGCGCGCCGTCGACGTACGACAGTCCGTCGGGCAGGGGCACGCAGGTCGACTCGTCGACCAGCACGTACTCCGCGTGGCCGCCGTCGCGCTGCCAGCCGTACGACGCCTTGTGCGGCTGGTCGGTGCAGCTGATGAAGTAGCCCGCGCGGCAGTTGCGGCACCGGCCGCAGCCCTGGATGTGGTAGACGATGACGTCGTCGCCGACGCCGAAGCGGGTGACCCCGGGCCCCGACGACACGATGCGCCCGCACGGCTCGTGGCCCGCGACGACGCCCTTGTAGGCGGGTGCCCCGTCGAGGCCCTTGTGCGTCTTGTAGCCGTTGTAGATGAAGCCGATGTCGCTGCCGCAGATGCCGCTCGCGCCGACCTGCACGAGCACCTGACCGGGGCCGGGCGTCGGCACGTCGTGCGTGCGCAGCCGGGCGGTGCCGTCGCCGGGCAGGAACACGCCCTGCATGGTGCCGGTGGGCGAGGAGGCGCGGGTCGCGGCCTCGGGGGAGGGGACGGTGGTGGTCATGGCCTAGCTCTCTTCGATCGACCCGCGCTTGCGGGAGAGGGTGACGTTGAGCAGGACGGCGAGCACGATGATCACACCGCGCACGACGCTCTGGAGGAAGGAGTCGACGCCGAGCAGCACGAGCCCGTTGCCGATCAGCGTGATGAAGATCACGCCGAGGAAGGTGCCGACGAGGCTGCCGCGCCCGCCCGACATCGCGGTGCCGCCGATCACGACCGCGGCGATGACGTCGAACTCGAGGCCGTTGGCCGCACCGGCGTTGCCCGAGCCGAGGCGGGCGGCGAGCAGCACGCCGCTCAGGGCGCCGAGCATGCCCATGATCGCGAAGAGCAGCACGCGCACCCGGGCGACCTTGATGCCGGCGAGCCGGGCCGCCGCGGCGTTGCCGCCGATGGCGAAGACCGAGCGGCCGAAGGCCGTCTTGCGGGCGACGAAGGCGAAGACCAGGAAGGCGACGATCATGATGACGGCCGGGGTCGGCACGCCGAGCACGGTGCCGGTGAGGAAGGGCATGACCGGCTCGTCGAGGGGCAGCGGCACGGGCAGCGCGTCGGTGCTGAACTGGCCGAGGCCGCGCAGCACGCTCCAGAGCCCGAGCGTCGCGATGAACGACGGCACCAGGAAGCGGGCCCGGAGCACGCCGGCGAGGGCGCCCCAGCCCGCCCCGACCACGAGCGTGATCAGGATGGCGAGCAGCGCGGGCAGCCCCCACTGCGTCATCGCCACGGCGACGATGACCGACGACAGGGCGACGGCCGGGCCGGTGCTCACGTCGATCTCGCCGGCGATGATCACGAGGGTCATGCCCGTCGCGGCGATGCCGATGAGCGCGGCGTCGCGGAGCAGCCCGCTCTGGTTGGCGACGGTGAAGAAGCCCACGGCGTTGAACATCAGGTAGAGGTACAGCACGACGATCGCGACCAGCAGTCCGACGATGTTGACGAGGGTCGTGTTGCGACGGAACGCGTCGCGGACGCGGCCGACGGCGCCGCCGCGGGGGCGACCGCCGGGCGTGGCCGAGGTGGTGGTGGGGTCGAGCGTGGAGGTCATCGGGTCGTCCTTCTTCAGCTCGAGACCATGGAGGCCTGGAGCAGCACGGGCAGGGAGATGTCGGGGGCGCGGTACTCCTCGCGGAGGCCGCCGTCGCGGAGCACGAGCACGCGGTCGCAGGCCAGGGGAAGCTCCTCGATCTCGCTCGAGACGAAGACGACGAGCTTTCCGGTGTCGGCGACGGCGCGCATGATCTCGTAGATCTGCGCCTTCGCCTCGACGTCGACGCCGCGGGTGGGCTCGTCGAGGAGGAGCACCCGGCTGTCGGCGTGCAGCCAGCGGGCGATGACCGCCTTCTGCTGATTGCCGCCGCTGAGGGTGCTGATCGGGCGCGAGAGGTCGTGCGCCTTGATGCTGAGCCGGTCGGCGAGCGCCTTCGTGGCGGTGGCGATCGCCCCGGCCGACAGCGCGCCTCCCCGGGTGACCCGGCCGAAGTCGCTCATGACGATGTTCTCGTCGATGCCGAGGCCGGGCACGACGCCGCGGCCCTTGCGGTCCTCCGGGGTCATGCCGACCCCGAGGGCCAGCATGCGGGAGGCGGTGGGCCGGTCGACGACGGAGCCCGCGATCGAGACGGTGCCGCCCGTCGCCGGCCGGAAGCCCGCGATCGCCTGGAGCAGCTCGGTGCGCCCGGAGCCCAGGAGCCCCGCGATGCCGAGCACCTCGCCGGCCCGGCCCTCGAAGCTGACGCCCCGGAGCTTCGGGGCCACGTCGAGGTCGTCGACGCGGAGGAGCACCTCGCCCGAGGTGACCGGTCGCGTGGCGACGGCGCGCTGCTCGGGGTCGGCGCCGATCATCAGCTCGATGATGTGCGCGGTGTCGCTGCCGGCGATGGAGACGGTCTCGACGACCTTCCCGTTGCGCATCACGGTCGCGGTGTCGGCGATCTGACGGATCTCGTCCATCCGGTGGCTGACGTAGAGCACCGCGACGCCCTGGGCGGCGAGCCGCTTGACGGTGTCGAGCACGAGGTCGACCTCCGCCGCCGCGAGCGCGCTCGTCGGCTCGTCGAGGATGAGCAGGCGCGGGTCGTCCTGCAGGGCACGCCCGATCTCGACGATCTGCTGCTGGGCGAGCGTGAGCCCGGCGACCTCGGCGTGCACGTCGATGTCGGCGCCGAGGCGCGCGAAGGTCGCACGTGCCCGCTCGACCATCGCACGGGTGTCGATGCCGAAGCGGCCGCGGGGCCAGCGGCCCAGGGCGAGGTTCTCGGCGACGGTGACGCCGGGCACGAGGCTGAGCTCCTGGTAGCAGGTGGCGACGCCCGCGGCGGAGGCGGCGGTGACGCCGCCGTCGCCGAGCGGCTGCCCGCCCAGCAGGACCTCACCGGCGCTGGGGGTCTCGACGCCGCTGAGCAGGCGGATCAGCGTCGACTTGCCGGCGCCGTTCTGGCCGAGCAGGGCGCGGACCTCGCCGGCGTGGACGGCGAAGTCGACCCCGTCGAGGGCGGTGACGCCGGGGTAGACCTGGCTGACGCCGCGGGCCTCGGCGATGGGGGCGCCGCGGTCGCGGGCGGGATCGAGCGGCGCGATCGGGGTGTCGGCTGTCGACTCTGACAAGGGGATCCTCCGGGGATCGGGTGGTGGTGGGGGAGAGGGGCGACGGTGAGCCCGGCGGGGGCCGGGCTCACCGTGCCGATCACGGGAGACCGTCGGGGTGGGTCTCGGTCCACCCGGCCGCGTCGGCGGGCAGGTAGAGGTCGATCGGCGCCGCGACGACCTTCTCGTCGGGGGTCTTCCCGTCGATGGCGTCCTGCGCGGCGGCGAAGGCGAGCTTGCCCGCCTCGATTCCGCTGATGTCGACGACGGCCTTGAGGACGGAGCCGTCGGCGAGCTCGGCCGCGATGTCGGACGTCATGTCGGAGCCGAAGACGGCGACCTGGCCGGTGAGGCCGCGGGTCTGGACGGCCTTGTAGGCCCCGACGGTCGCGCCGCCGGCCTCGCCGTAGAGCCCGTCGAGGTCGGGGTTCGCGCTGAGCATCTGCTCGGCGGTCGAGACCGCCTGGTCGACCTCGGCGCCCTCCTGGTTCGCGACGAAGACCGTGCCGGGCAGCGCTGCGGTCAGGGCCTCGGAGAAGCCCTTGAAGCGCTGCTGGCAGACCTCGTACTGCTCGCAGTTGATGACGCCCATCTTCGGGGCCGTGATGCCGGCCTCGGTGAAGTACGCCGCCGCCTGCGTGCCGAGGTCGCCGCCGAACTTCAGCGGGTCGCCCAGCACCCAGGCCGTGACGTACTGGTCGACGGCGTCGTCGCTGACGCAGGTGTTGTAGCAGATGACCGGGATGCCGGCCTCGCTGGCCTGGCGCACCGCGGGCACGCTGCCGTCGGTCGAGACCGCCGACATGATGATCGCGCTGACGCCGGAGGAGGTGAGCGTGTTCATGAACGAGCTCTCCTTCGAGACGTCGCCCGCCGAGGTCGACTCGAGGAAGTCGACCTTCTTCGAGTCGGCGTCGGCGGCGTCCTGGACGCCCTTCTTGACGCCGCCGTAGAAGCCCTGCGAGTCGAGGTAGAGGGCGCCGATGCGCTCGGCGCCGCCCTCGCCGCCGTCGGCGCTGGGGATGGAGCAGCCCGCGAGGGCGGCGGCCGCCGCGAGGAGCGCGGCGGCGGAGAGGACGCGGCGTCGCGCCCTCGGCCTGATCGGTGTCGACATGGTGGTCATGGTTCCTTCCTAGGGGCGCCCGGCGTCGTCGCCGGACGTGACCGCGGGGGCGGTCGGGTCGGGGGTGGTGGGGTCGACGGGGGAGGGCTCGTGGCCCAGCCCCGTCCACAGCTCGGCGACCACGTGTCGCAGCCGGGTGACCTCGGCGTCGCGCCCCTGCTGCGGGTCGTCCTGGAAGAGCAGCATCGTGGGCAGCGAGGTGGCGAAGTAGTCGACCTCGGCCGGGGTGGCGGCGAGCTCGTCGACGAACGCGTCGAACCGGCGGAGCAGGGCCCGCGCCTCGTCGTCGGCGTCGAGCCTGGTCAGGGCGCGGACCGACGCGGCGCTCCGCTCGGTGAAGGCCTGGGTGGCCATCCCCGCGAAGTCGCCCGTGGCGTCGGCCGCCTGCCGCCAGGCCCACCGCGCGCCGGCGTCGTCGCCACGGGCGGCGAGGGCGTCGCCGAGGGCGAGGTGGAGCTCCGCGGTCGTCTGCAGGGGGTGGCGGGCCTCGCCCAGGGTCGTCGGGGGCTCGAGCGCGGCGACGACGTGGTCGTGCGCCGTGTCGGCGTCGCCCGCCGCGAGAGCCTCGCGGGCGGCGGCCAGCGACGCGGCCTCCCAGGCGCCGAGCACCTGGCCCTCGCCGCCCTCCCAGGGCTGGAACCGACGAGCGCGCACGGCGGCGAGAGCCTCGTCGTGACGGCCGACGGAGGTGAGCAGCCGGGCCCGGACGACGCTGAGGTCGTCACGCTCGAGCACGAGGGCCGACTGCCGTTCGAGGGCGTCGAGTCGCTCGGCCGCGGGCACGCCGCGGCGCTCGGCGAGCTGGTCGCTCTCGAAGAGCAGGCGTGAGTCGTCGGGCCGGAGCTGGCGGGCCGCGGCGTAGTGCTCCGCCGCCGCCTCGGGGTCGTGGGCGACGTTGTAGGCGGCCACGCCGAGGTTGCGCTCGACGACCGCGGCCTGCGCGTCGTCGAGGTCGCCCTGGAGGGCCCGACGCCACGCGTCCGCGGCGTCGGCGCCGCGGCCGTGGGCGTAGTACCAGCTGCCGAGCAGCGACCAGGCGAGGCCGTCGGCCGGCACCACCTGCACGGCCTCGAGCAGCACGGTGACGTCGTCGAGCCGCGACGGCAGGCAGCGGGTGGCGTCGACGGCGTGCAGCGACACGAGGGCGCGGCGGGCCTCGGCCGTGCGGCCGGCCCGGGCCAGCAGGGAGGCGCGGTGGTAGCCGAGCAGGGGGCCCACGTTCACCTGGCCCTGCGCGGCGCGGGGGAGCTGCGCCTGGGCGAGGTCGAGCACCGAGAGGGCCTCGTCGAGGTACCCGGCCGAGCCGTACTCGAGGGCGACGTCGAGCAGGGTGGGGGAGTCGTCGGAGAGGACCCGGCCGGCGAGGTGGCGGGCCCACTGGTCGAGCGGGTCGAGGGCCAGCGTCTCGTTCAGCAGGTCGTCGGCCTCCTCGCGCCGGTCGAGGTCGCGGAGGGTCAGGACGAGGAGGTCGCGGGCCTGCAGGTTGTCGGCGTCGCGGCGCAGCACGGCGCGGAGCAGCTGCTCCGCGGCGGCGGGGTCGGAGCGGCCGAGGAGGCGCGCGCGGGCCAGCGAGGCGGGCCCGGCCCAGGCGGCGTTCCAGGCGGACTTCGCCAGCGCCTCCTGCGCCTCCGTCACGCGGCCGAGACGGGTCAGGGCGAGGCCGAGCCGGTAGAGCGGCTCGCCGTCGGCGGGGTTCGGCGCCCAGGCCAGCTGACGCCTCACGGCCGTGCGCAGCAGGTCGAGCGCCTCGCCCCAGCGGGCGGAGTCGTGCAGGAGCGTCGCCAGCGCGACGTTGACCCGCACGTCTCCGGGGTCGCGACGGAGCGCCTCCCGCCAGTACGGCTCGGGCGACCGGGTCGCGTGGCGGTACTGCTGCAGGTACTGGCCGACGAGGAAGAGCTCGTCGACGGTGGCGACGTCGGCGGGGGCCGGCGGGGCGACTGCGGCGACCGGGGCGTCGACCGTGCCGGTGTCGTCGGTGCCGTCGGTGCCGTCCGCGCCGGCCTCGGCGTCGAGCTGGGCGGCCACGCTGCGGCCGTCGACCGCGACGAGCACGCGCCCCTCGGCCCGCGCCTCCACCACGACGTCGTCGAGCACCGTGCCCTCGGGCAGCGGGCGGTCGAGCACCGCGGGCGAGCCGGGCGCGACGGCGACGCGGTGCTGGTCGAGCACCCGGCCGTCGCGGCCCCGGACGACGACGTCGACCGCGGGGTGGGCGTGCGTCACGGCGAGGCCGACGCGGAGCACCGCGGGCCCCTCCTCGGGCAGGTCGACGCGGAGCGCGGCGTCGCGCGTCGCCTGGTGGGCCGGGCCGATCTCGGTGATCGGGTACCAGAACTGGCTGAAGGTCTTCGTCTCGCCGGGGGTGAGGAAGGAGAAGTCGGGCTGGTTGTCGGTGTAGACGCCGGCCATGAGCTCGACGTAGGGGCCGTCGCCGTCGGTGAGGTTGTCGTCCCAGGCCCAGCCGAAGGGGGCGTCGCCCCACGTCCACTGCTTCTTGCCGGGGGAGATCGCGCGGTCGGCCCAGTGGACGAAGCCCGCCCGTCGGCCGTGGTCGTAGCCGCCGAAGAAGTCGTCGTCGGTGTGCGTGACCATGTACGAGGTCGGCACCGGGATGTTGCGGTACCAGTCGAGCCGGTCGCCGTCGGGGTGGTCGGCGTCGACGCGCGCGGGGTAGTCGACGCCGTAGTACTCGCCGGCGACGCGGGGGAAGTCGACGACGGCGCGCTTCGCGTGGTCGGCCACGTGGCGGACGTCGGTCGGGAAGAACGACTGGTAGTCGTCGTTGACCGCGGCGGCGACGTTCGCCCACCAGAGGAAGGTCTGCGTCTCGTCGCTGCGGTTGAACAGCCGCACGCGGGCCTCGATCAGCGAGGAGCCGGGCCGCAGGCGGATGCCGTGCATGCCCTTCATCCGCGCGAAGGGGTCGTGGTCGGAGCACCACACGGTGACGGCCCCGTCGGCCTCGCGCTCGATCGACACGTCGGTGGGGAGGAACGTCGCGGGGCGGTGGTGCTGGGGCCAGTTGAACTCGACGCCGCCGGAGATCCAGGGCCCGGCCAGGCCGACGAGCGCGGGCTTGACGACGTTGTTGCGGTAGAAGATGTCGTAGTCGGCCGACTTGTCGTAGGCCACGTGGATGCGGCCGCCGAGCTGCGGCAGGACGACGAGGCGCAGCCACTCGTTCTCGAGGTGCACGGCGTCCCACGCGTGGGGCCGCTTCTCGGCCTCGATGCGCTCGTGGAACGGCAGCGGGAAGACCCGCCCGGACGATCCTTGGTAGACCCGGGAGTCGAGGAAGGCCGGGTACCTGTCGGGCTCGCCCGGCAGGTAGGTGTCGACGACGAGGGGCTCCGACCAGGCGGCGACGCCTGCCGAGGCCTGGTCAGCGGGCACGGGGGGAAGAGTCAACCTCGACTCGGCGGTGAGCATGGGGCCAGCGTACGGAGCCGACCCGCGCCTCCGGAACGCCCGATCCACCGACGTCCCTGGACGAAACGACGATCGGTGCGTCATCATCGACCCATGACCATCGAGGACGGCTTCCCCGGGCAGCGGCTGCTCGTCATGCCCCGCCAGGCGGTGCGCACCGCCCTCACGCAGCCGGGCACGTCGCACCTGGTCGTGACCGACGCGGGGTACTTCCCCGAGGCTCGCGCGCACGGCATGGCCCGCCCCGCCGGGGTGCCGCAGAGCGTCGTGCTCGTCTGCGTGCGCGGCGGCGGCTGGTGCGAGGTCGGCGGCGTGCGGCACGTCGTCAGCGCCGGGCAGGTCGTCGTCGTGCCGCCCGAGACGGCGCACGAGTACGGCTCGGACGACGCGGCGCCCTGGACGCTCTGGTGGCTGCACCTCGACGGGCGCGACCTCGCCGAGTTCCTCCGCGTCGCCGGCCTGACCGCGTCGGCGCCGGTGCGGCAGCTCACCGACGTCTACCGCGTCGTCGCGCTGATCGAGGAGGTCGTGCAGGCGATGGAGCGCGACCAGACCTTCGCCAGCGTGCTCGCCGCGTCGGGCGCCGCGTGGCACCTCATGGCCCTGCTCTGCTCGGAGCGGCGGGTCGGCAGCCCGCGGGAGTCGGCGGTCGAGCAGGCGCAGGACTACCTGCGCAAGCACGTCACCGAGCGCGTCTCGGTCGAGGAGCTCGCGGCCCTCGCCCGGCTCAGCCCGTCGCACTTCGCGGCGCGCTTCAAGGCCGAGACCGGGTCGACGCCGCTGCGGTACCAGACGCAGCTGCGCATGGCGCGGGCCCGGGAGCTGCTCGACACCACCGACCTGCCGGTCGGGCTGGTGGCGGAGCGGGTGGGCTACGTCGACCCCTTCTACTTCTCGCGCCAGTTCAAGGCGGTGCACGGGTCGACGCCGGTGGGGTACCGGGCGCAGCGGAAGGGCTGAGGTCAGGGCGGGGCGGGCCCGCACGGGGTGGGCAGCGCCGTCCTCAGGCCGCGGGCAGCGCCCCCGCGACCACCCGCCCGCGGGCCACGACCGCGACGATCGCGTCAGGGTCGAGCGCCGCCGCGTCCTCCCACGGGCGCCCGCGCAGCAGCACGAAGTCGGCGGCGGCCCCGACGGCCACGCGGCCGAGCTGCGTCGACCGGCCGATCGCCGCCGCCGCGCGCGACGTGCCCGCCCGGAGCACCCGCTCGGGCGACCAGCCGAAGACGTCGCCCATCCGCCGCAGCTCGCGCATCTGGTCGCCGAACGCGACGTGGAACCCGTTGGCGTCGGTGCCGAGCACGAAGTCGACGCCGGCCTCGGCGGCGGCGCGGAAGGCGGAGTCGCGGGTCGCGACGAGCGCGGCCGCCGTCTCGCGCTGCTCGGCCGAGACGGGCACCGAGCCCTCGGCGATGGCGTCGTTGATCAGCAGCGTGGGAGCGACGGGCAGCCCGGCCGCCACGACCTGCCGGGCGAGGTCGCCGTCGAGCTGCGTGGCGTGCTCGATCGAGTCGACGCCCGCGCGGAGGGCCACGCGGATGCCCTCGGCGGTGTGGGCGTGGGCCGCGACGAGCAGGCCGAGCGCGTGCGCCTCGTCGACGATCGCGTCGATCTCGGCGCTCGTGTGGTTGCGCCAGGAGGGGGCGTCGCCCTCGGAGAGCAGCCCGCCGCTCGTCGCGATCTTGATGCCCGTCGCTCCCGCGCGCGCGTGCGTCCGCACGAGGGCGCGGCAGGCGTCGACGCCGTCGGCGGTGGGCTTCCGGAGGCGCGGGTCGACGCCCGGGGGCACGAACATGTCGCCGTGCCCTCCCGTCATGCTGACCATCCCGTGCGCGAGGATCCGCGGCGCCTCGACGAGCCCCGCCTCCACGGCGCGCGCCAGCGAGAACTGCACCTCGTCGGCCGACAGGTCGCGCAGGGTGGTGACCCCGCCGGCCAGGGCGCGCCGGGCGTGGGCCAGGCCGTGCAGCACCTGCTCGGTGGGGGGCGTGACGAGCGGCCAGGTCAGGAACCCCGAGGAGGCGCCTCCCGCGTTCCCGATGAGGTGGACGTGGGTGTCGACGAGGCCGGGCACGAGCGACAGCCCCTCGAAGCGGGCCGACGGCTCGGCCGGCTGCACCGCGGTGACCACGGCGTCCGTCGCGACGCCGGGCCGCGCGGGGCCCCAGCTGACGGTGCTCGGGCCGAGCGCGCCGTGGCCGTCCCAGACGTCGACGCCGGCGAGGGAGGTGGGGGAGGCATGGTGGAGCACGGTGGGTCCTCGAGAGGTCGGGGGAGCAGGAACAGGAGCAGGGGCAGTGGCAGGACGGGTCGGGCGGCGTCAGCTGCGGCGCGTGCGCCGCGGCACCAGCCGCCCGAGCGCCGCCGGGGGCCGCATGCGGGTGCCGGCGACGACCAGCACCGCCAGTGTCACGACGTACGGGGTGGCGCTGGAGACCGCGGCGGGCAGCGGCACGGCGACGAACACGACGAGCAGCACGACGCCCACGACCAGGGGCGGCAGGCCCTCGCGCAGCTTGCGGCCGGGCACGGTGCGGCGCAGCCGCAGCAGGCCGAGGGCCGTGAAGACGACGGCGAGCACGAGCACGAGCGCCCGCAGCGTCTCCGGCCGGCCGATGCCGACGGCGTCGCTGACGCCGAAGAGGGCGGCGCCGAAGAACACGCCCGACGGCGTCCAGTTGCCGAAGATCAGCGTGGCGAGGCCGATGAAGCCGCGGCCGGCGGTCTGGTTCTCGATGTAGCCCTGCGAGATGAGGGTGAGGTAGCCCCCCGCGAAGCCCGCGAGCCCCGAGCCGACGAGCACCGCGATCCAGCGCGTGCGGTGCACGCTGCCGCCGAGCGCCTGCAGGGCGGCGGGCTCCTCGCCGGCGGCGCGCCAGCGGAGGCCGAACGGCGTCTTCCAGAGCACCCAGGCCACGACGGGGATGATCAGCAGGCCGATCACCGCGGCGAGCGAGACGTCGCGGGTGAGGCCCCCGACGAGGCCGCCGACCTGGGCGACGACGGGCAGCTCCGAGGCCTCCATCGTGCGGCTCAGGTCGGGCGTGCCGAGGCCGCCGCTCACGAACGGCAGCGACAGGTGCGGCACGTCCGCGCCGATGCGGGGCGAGCGCGCGATGGTGCCGCCGTCCATCCCGCTGAAGACGATGTCGGAGGCGAAGCGCGCGACGGCCGCCGCGATGACGTTGATCGAGACGCCGACGATCAGCTGGTTGATGCCCATCTCGATGCAGAGCACCGCCATCAGCACCCCGAAGACCAGCCCGCCGGCGACGCCGCCGACCAGGGCGGCCCAGGGGCCGGCGACGGCACCGAGCAGGCCGGCCGTCCAGGTGCCGCCGATCATCATGCCCTCGAGGCCGACGTTGATGACGCCCGAGCGCTCGGAGAGGAGGCCGCCCATCGCGACGACGGCGATCGGCACGGTCAGCCGCAGGGCCGAGCCCCAGGTCGCCGACGCCGTGATGCCGGGGGCGTCGGCCAGGTAACGGGCGAGGATGAGCAGGCCGAGGCCGAGCAGGGTCCAGCGGAGAGCGGCGCGCACGTGGCGCGCGGACGGGCGGAGGCGATCGACGGAGGCGCGGGCGGGCCCGGCCCCCGAGGGGGTCACCGCGGCGAGGGGATCGGTGCCGGTGCTCATCAGGAGGCTCCTCCGGTCGGGGCGGCGTCGGGGGTGCGGGCGGCCCGGAGGCGGCGGCGCACGGCGGCGGCGAGGGCGACGCGCTGGTCGACGCGCTCGGTGAGCCAGTACCCGACGGCCGACGAGAGCAGGACGACCGCGAGGAAGACCTGGCCCACCTCGGTCGGCAGCTGCACGAGGCCGAGCACCTGGCTGCTGCGCTCGACGAAGGCGAGCACGAACGCGCCGAGCGCCATGCCGATCGGGTGCTGACGGCCGAGGAGGGTCGCGGCCAGCCCGGTGAACATGAGGTCGGTCGGCAGCGTGCCGTCGAAGCGGCCGGCGACCGAGAGCACGTGGGGCAGCCCGACGAGCCCGGCGACGGCGCCGCTGACGAGCATCGCCTGGACGATCTTGCGGTCGACCCGGATGCCGGCCGACTCCGCCGCCTCGGGCGACCGGGCCGCGACCCGGAGGCCGTAGCCGAAGAGGCTGCGGTCGACGACGAGGTGGTACACGACGCCGACCAGCACGGCGACGACGACGAAGCTCGAGACCGCTCCCTGCCCGCTGCCCGTGCCGGGCAGGGCGGGCATCAGGCCGCCGGCGTCGATCATGGCCGTGCCGGTGTTCTGCCCGCCGCCCGACCGGAAGACGCCGCTGAGCAGCACGGCGACGACGGTGGTCGCGACCGCGTTGAGGAGGATGGAGGTGATGACCTCGTTGACCCCACGGTGGATCTTGAGCAGGGCGGGGATGAGGGCCCAGCCGGCGCCCACGGCGCACGAGATCAGCAGGGTCAGGGGCAGGCGCACCGCCAGCGGGAAGGGCAGCGACGCGGCGGCCACCGCGCCGGCCAGGGCCGCCATGCGGTACTGCCCGTCGACGCCGATGTTGAAGAGGCCCATCCGCACCGCGAAGGCACCCGCGACCGCGGCGAGGTAGAGCGGCACGGCCGAGTCGAGGCTCGCGACGAGCGACGCGGGCTGCGTGCCGTACGACCACATCACCGAGAAGGCGCTCGACGCGCTGTAGCCGCCGACGGTGAGGAAGAGGGCGGTGACCGCGAGGGCCAGCAGCACCGAGACGACGGGCCCGGCCGCGGTGACGACGACGCGGCGCATCAGCTGGCCCCTCCCGTCGCGGGGGCGTGGGCGCCGGTCATGTGTTCTCCCAGATCGAGGGCGGTGACGTGTCGGGGGTCGAGCTCGGCGACGACGCGGCCGCCGTACATGACGAGCAGCCGGTCGCTGAGCGCGAGCAGCTCGTCGAGGTCGGCCGAGACGAGCAACGTGCCGAGACCGGCGTCGCGGGCCTCGACGAGCTCGCGCCAGACGGCGCTCTGAGCACCGACGTCGACGCCGCGGGTCGGGTGCGCCGCCACGAGCACGGTCGGGTCGGAGCCGAGCTCGCGGCCGATGATGAACTTCTGCTGGTTGCCGCCCGAGAGCGCGCGCGCCCGGGTCGACGGGGTGCCGCCGCGCACGTCGAAGCGGCGGATGATCTCGGCGGCCGCCGCCGTGGCGGCCGAGCGGCTGAACCACCAGCCCCGACGGATCGGAGCGCGGCCCTGGTAGCCGAGCGCGGCGTTCTCGGCGAGGCTCAGGTCGAGCACGACGCCGTCGCGGTGGCGGTCCTCCGGGATGTACGCGAGCCCGAGCGCGCGGCGCTCGCGGGTGGGCAGGTCGTCGATGACGCGCCCGCCGAGCGAGACGCTGCCCGTGTGCTCGACCCGGCCGAGCAGCGCGGCCAGCAGCTCCGACTGGCCGTTGCCCTCGACGCCCGCGACGCCGACGACCTCGCCCCGGCGCACGGTGAGCGACAGGTCGTCGACCACGGGGCGCTCGCCGGGGCGGCCGACGGTGAGCCCCTCGACGGCGAGCACGACGTCGTCGCCCGGCGGTGTGCTGCGCGGCTCCACGGTCGGCATCGCGACCTCGACCATCAGCCCGGCCAGCTCGCGCGGCGTGGTCTCGGCCGCGGTCGTGCGCCCCACCACGCGCCCCGCCCGGATGACGGTGATGTCGTCGGCGAAGGCGAGCACCTCGTCGAGCTTGTGCGAGATGAAGACGACGGAGGCGCCCCTCGCGGTGAGCGCGCGGATCGACGCGAAGAGGGCGGTCGCCTCCGACGGCACGAGCACCGCCGTGGGCTCGTCGAGGATGATGACGCGGGCTTCGCGCCAGAGCACCTTGAGGATCTCGACCCGCTGCCGGTCGCCGACGCCGAGGTCGGCGACGAACGCCTCAGGGTCGACGTCGAAGCCGTTGGCCGACGCCAGCTCGCCGACGCGCCGGCGAGCAGCGGCGGCGTCGATGCGCCAGGCCGAGCCGGGCTCGTCGGCGAGGACGACGTTCTCCCAGACGCGGAGCGCGCCCGCGAGCAGGAAGTGCTGGTGGACGATGCCCACGCCGGCCTGCTGGGCCTGGCGCGGCGAGCGGAAGTCGTGCGCGACTCCCTCGACCTCGACCGTGCCCTCGTCGGGGCGCTCCTCGCCGGCGAGCACCTTCATCAGGGTCGACTTGCCGGCCCCGTTCTCGCCGACGACGGCGTGCACCGTGCCGGGGCGCACGAGGACGTCGATCCGGTCGTTCGCGGTGAACGTCCCGAAGCGCTTGACGATCCCGGTCAGCCGGACCGCCGCCTCCTGCGCCCCCACGGTCTCAGAGCGCCGTCGGGACGGTGACGTCGCCGTCGACGACGGCCGTCTTCGCCGCCTCGAGCTGGTCGGCGATGCCGTCGACGAAGCCGCCGCTCGTCGAGTAGCCCACGCCGCCGGTCTCCAGGTCGAAGACCTGCTCACCGGGCTCGAGGCTGCCCTCGTCGAAGGAGGTGATGACGTCCTGGACGGCGACGTCGACGTTCTTGAGCGCCGAGGTGAGGATGAACGGCTTGATGTCGTCGTCGACCTGCGCGTACGCGTCGCCGTCGACGCCGATCGCCCAGACCTTGGCGGAGTCGGTGCTCGCGGCCGCGGCCTGCTCGTAGACGCCCTGGCCCGAGCCGCCGGCGGCCGCGTAGACGACGTCGGCGCCGCCCGCGTACATCGAGGCGGCGGCCTCCTTGCCCTTGGTCGGGTCGGAGAACCCGGTGAAGTCGCCGAGCGGCGAGAGGTAGGTGGAGTCGACCACGACGTCGGGGTCGACGCTCTTCGCCCCGGCCTCGTAGCCGACGAAGAAGTTCTGGATCGACGGCTGGTCGACGCCGCCCACGAAGCCGATGTGGCCGGTGGTCGAGGTCAGCGCGGCGGCCACCCCGACGAGGTACGACGACTCGTTCGCCGCGAACGAGATGGTCGTCACGCCGTCGATCTCGGTGCCGATGTCGGTGTCGACGTCGACGAACGCGGTGTCGGGGTGCTCGGTGTCGCCCATCGGCTGGGCGAACTGGAAGCCGATGCCGACGGCGAGGTCGGCGCCCTGCGAGACGGCGAGGTCGAGGCGGTCCTGGTAGTCGTCGGTGTTCGGGCTCGACAGCTCGAGGGGGTTGAAGCCGAGGTCCTCCTGCGCCGCGGTGAAGCCGGCGTAGCCGCCGTCCATGATCGAGTAGTCGCCCGTCGTGCCGTAGAGCAGCGCGACCGTCGCGGCGTCGGGGTCGGCCGAGGGGGCCGTCGCGGCCGTCTGGCCCGAGCAGGAGGCGAGGAGGAGCGTGGCGCTGAGCGCGGCTCCCGAGACGATCAGGAGGCGACGGGGGCGACGCAGGGGCATGGGGTGCTCCGGTTCTGTGAACGTTTTCACGGCAGGTGGCCTCGGACGCTCGCAGGATCGGCTCCGAGGGGGTGCAGGGGTGCCACAACCGTAGACCGGCTCGTGTTACCGACGTGTTTCGGGGACGTAAGGAGTCGGGTAAACGTTCTCAGCGACTCCCGCGTCCGTGGCACGCTGGCGACATGACCTCCGCAGCCCCCGGCGCCGCTCCGGTGCCCGTCGACCTCGTCGTCCGTCGCGTGACCGTGCTCGCGCCGACCGTCCGGCCGCCGGTCGGGTACCCCGACCTCGACCCCGGCGACCCCGGGCGACCGGCCCCGGCCGTGTTCGTCGCCGACCAGGCGATCGGCGTCGCGGGCGGCGTCATCGCCTGGATCGTGCCCGACGCCGACCTCGGCCCGGCGGACATCGCCGGCGCCCGGGTGGTCGACGCGCCGGGCCGCGTCGCGATCCCCGGCCTGGTCAACGCCCACAGCCACTCGTCGATGACCTTCTTCCGGGGCTCCGCGGAGGACGTGCCCACCGCCTCCTGGTTCAACGACCACATCTGGCCGATGGAGGTCAACCTCACCGACCGCGACGTGCTGCTCGGCGCGCGCCTCGCGGTCGCCGAGATGCTGCTCGCGGGCGTGACCACGGTCGCCGACCACTACTTCTCGACCGAGCAGATCGCCACGGCGGTCGACGAGGGCGGCATGCGGGCCGTGCTCGCCCGCACCTTCTTCTCGTCGCAGGGCGCGGAGGGCCTCGACCGGAGCGCCTCCTTCGCGGCCGAGTGGGACGGCGCGGCCGGCGGGCGCATCACCACGATGCTCGGGCCGCACGCCGTCTACACCGTCGACGACGCCGACCTGGCCCGCACGGCCGAGGCCGCCCGGGCGATCGGGGTGCGGACGCACATCCACGCGTCGGAGACGATGCACCAGACGGAGTCGTCGCTCGCCCGGCGCGGGGCGACCCCGATCCAGGTGCTGCACGACACCGGCGTGCTCGACGCGGGGGCCCTGATCGCGCACGGGACGGGCATCGTCGAGAGCGACCTGGAGCGGCTGACGCCCGTCGCCGACCGGGTCGGCGTCGCGTGCTGCGCGAAGGTCTACCAGAAGCACACGCACGGGCCCACGCCGATCCGCCTGCTGCACGACGCGGGCGTGCCGGTGGGGATCGGCACGGACGGCTGCGCGTCGGGCAACACCCTCGACGTGCTCGAGAGCACCCGCACCATGGCCCTCGTGCAGAAGGCCCACACGGGCGACGCCACCTGGATGACGAGCGCCCACGCCCTCGACCTCATGACCCGCCAGGGCGCCGCCGTCATCGGGCGCGAGCACGACCTCGGGTCGCTCGCGCCCGGCTTCGCCGCCGACGTCGTGCTCATCGACCCCTGGAAGCCGCACCTCCAGCCGATGAACGACCTCGCCGCCGCCCTCGTGCTCAGCGTGCGGGCGAGCGACGTCGAGACGGTGATCGTCGCCGGCCGGGTCGTCGTCGAGCACGGCCGCCTGGTCGACGTCGACCTCGGGCCGCTGATGACCGAGATGAACGAGCGCCTGCCCGGGCTGACCGACCGGTCGCACGGCCGCACCGTGCAGACGTACGCTCCCTAGTGATGATCGACGCCGACCACACGCCCTGGCCCGACGTGGCCGCCGCCCACCGCCGCGGAGCCGGCCTCGCCGTGCTGCCCGTCGGCGCGCACGAGCAGCACGGGCCGCACCTGCCCCTGGGCACCGACACGGCCACGGCCGTCGAGGTCGCCCGCCGCCTGGCCGAGCGGCTCGACGCCGTGCTGCTGCCGCCGGTGCACTACGGCGCGACCTGGGGCACCTCGGGCTGGCCGGGCACGCTCTCGCTCTCGGCCGCGACGGTCACCGCGATCGTCGTCGACCTGGGGCGGGCGCTCGCCGCGTCGGGCGCAGGCGGCCTCGTCGTCGTGAACGGCGACTGGGGCAACCGGGCGCCGCTGCTCGTCGCGGCCCAGCAGCTCACCGAGGAGGGCGTGCTGCCCGTCGTCACGCTCGACCACCCCGGCATGGCCGAGGCGATCGACGAGGTGCGCGAGAGCGCCCCGGCGGCGCCCGGGCTGGCCCACGCGGAGGAGGTGGAGACCTCGATCATGCTGCGGCTGGCGCCCGACGACGTCCACCCCGACCGGTACGAGGCCTGCTACCCGGTGTTCCCGTCGCACTTCGGCACCGCGCCGATGCCGCTGCACCCGTTCTCGCCCAGCGGCGTGTTCGGCGACCCGGCCCTCGCCACGGCGGAGAAGGGCGAGCGGCTGCTCGCCGCCACGGTGGAGGGGTGCCTGGCCGTGCTCGACGACTTCGTCGCCGGCGTGCTCGCGGGCCGGGCGGAGGCGCGGTGAGCCCGACGTCCGTCCCCACCCTGGTCGACGTGGCCCGGGAGGCCGGGGTGTCGATCGCGACCGCCTCCCGCGTGCTCTCGGGGGCCCAGCACGTCTCGGAGGCCCGGGCCCGCGCGGTGCGGAAGGCCATCACCGAGCTCGGCTACCGGCACAACGCCGTCGCCAGCGCCCTGCGGAGCCAGCGCACCGAGACCGTCGGGCTCATCCTGCCCCGGTACACGACGGGCTTCCTCTCCGCCTTGATCGAGTCGGTCAGCGAGGCCCTCGACGACGCCGGGCTCTCGCTGGTGCTGCGGTACTCCGCGGAGGGCGACGACCACGACGCCCGGACGGTGGAGTCGCTCCTCAGCCGACGAGTCGACGGCCTCGTCATCTGCCCCCCGACGGAGGAGGTCAGCCGTGACGCCGTCGCGGCCGCCGACCGCGTGCCCGTCGTGCAGGTGGGCCGCCACATCTTCGGCGACGGCACCGACTCGGTGGGCCTCGACGACAACCGGGCCACCGACCTGCTCGTCGGCGCCCTCGCGGAGGGCGGGGCGACGGAGCTCGTGACCGTCGGCCTGTCGCCGGCCGACCCCGCCGACGCCCGCCGCATCGCCGCCGTGCGGGCCTCGTGCGAGCTGCGCGGCGTCCGGTTCGACGGCGCGCGACCGGCCGGGGCCGAGCTCGCCGGCGGCGTCTCCGCCGCGAACGAGCTCGTCGCGAGCGGCGACCTCGCACGGCTCGACGCGGTGGTCTGCGCGAACGACGACGTGGCGCACGGCCTGGTCACGGTGCTCCGCCTCAACGGCGTCGACGTGCCGGGGGCCGTGCAGGTCGCGAGCCTGCTCGACGTGTCGTCGGTCGAGGGCGACGACGAGCGCGAGATCACGACCCTCCGCCACCCGTGGCCCGCCATGGGCCGGGAGGCCGTGCGGCTGCTGCTCGACGCCCTGGCGAGCGGCGACCGCGACGACTCCGGCGGCGCCCGCCGCGTCACGCTCGCGCCCCGGCTGCTGCACGGACGCTCGACCCGCTGACCGCGGCTCCGGGAGCCCGGGGGAGTCGCCCCCCGCTGTCGGTCGCGCCCGCTAGCGTTCGAGCACGGCCGGGTCGCTGCCCGGGCCCGACCTGGGCGTCAGCACAGCACAGCGCAGCGCCGCACCGCCTGCACCGCCTGCACCGCACTGCCCGTACTGCCCGCACCGCCCGCCGAGGAGGCCGCCATCTACATCGACCCCGACACCGACCTCGTCGTCACCAGCCCGTCCGACCTCACCACCTGGGCGGCGTGCGAGTGGGCCTTCCTCCGGCGGCTCGACGCCGCCCTGGGGCGCATCGACCGGATCGACGCCGTGTCGGACGCCATGCTCGACCGGACGGCGCGGATGGGCGACGACCACGAGGTGCGCTTCCTCGAGCAGCTGCGCGCGAGCCACGAGGTGGTCGAGTTCGAGCGCCCGTCGCGCGAGGGGTACCCGGCGGCGGCCGCGGCCGCCGAGCAGGCGATGCGCGACGGCGTGCCGGTGCTCTACCAGGCCACGTTCCACGACCCGACCTTCATCGGCTTCTCCGACTTCCTCGTGCGCAACGACGCCGGCGAGTACGAGGTCTACGACACCAAGCTCGCCCGGCACGCGAAGATCCCCGCCCTCCTCCAGCTCGCGGCCTACGCCGAGCAGATCACGGCGCTCGGGGTGCCGGTCGGTGCGCAGGTGCACCTCGTGCTCGGCGACGGGTCGCGGTCGACGCACCAGCTCGCCGACATCGCCCCCGTGCACCGGGCCCAGCGGTCTCGGCTGCGCGACGCGGTCGAGCGACGGCAGCGCGCCTCCTCCGCCCTGCCCTGGGGCGCACCCGGGGTGACGGCCTGCGGCCGGTGCTCGCAGTGCGCGGCGCAGGTGGAGGCGCACCGCGACCTCGTGCTCGTCGCCGGGCTGAGCCTCGGGCAGCGTGCCGCGCTGATCGCCGCGGGCGTCGACAGCATCGACGCACTCGCCCGGAGCACGGGCGGCGTGCCGGGCGTGGGCGGGGCCGCCCTGTCGCGGCTGCGCGCCCAGGCGCAGCTGCAGGTCGCCAGCGAGGGCGGCGTGCCCGAGGTGCGCCTCGTCGACCCCGGGGCGCTCGCGGCGATCCCCGCCCCCGACGACGGCGACGTGTTCTTCGACTTCGAGGGCGACCCGCTGTACACGGAGGGCGACGGCGGCACCTGGGGCCTCGACTACCTCTTCGGGCTGGTCGACGTCGAGGCTCGCCCGACCGCCTTCTGGGCGCACGACCTCCGGGCCGAGCGGCAGGCGCTCGTCGACTTCCTGGCCTTCGTGCGGGAGCGACGGGCGGCGCACCCGGGCATGCACGTCTACCACTACGCCTCCTACGAGCGGACCCACCTCCTCTCGCTCGCCGCCCGGCACGGCGTCGGCGAGGAGGAGGTCGACGACCTGCTGCGCGACGGCGTGCTCGTCGACCTCTACCCGGTGGTGCGCAAGGCTCTCGTCGTCGGCTCGCGCAGCTACTCGATCAAGAAGCTCGAGCCGCTGTACATGGGCGGCGACCTCCGCGACGGCGACGGGGTCCTCAACGGCGCCGACAGCATCACCGCCTACGTCGAGGCGATCGCGGCGGTGCGGGCCGGCGACCCGGCCGGCCAGGCGCGGCTCGACCAGGTCGCCGACTACAACGAGTACGACTGCCGGTCGACGCTCCGGCTGCGCGACTGGCTGCTGACGTTCGTGCCGCCCGGGTCGACGAGCGACGACGCGGTCGCCCTCGTCGACGACGAGCGCGTGCGCGCCGAGCCCGACCCGGTCTTCGTCGAGCTGTCGGCCCTGCTCGCCGACGTCGACCCGCTCGACCGCACGCCCGACCAGACGGCCCTCGCGCTCGCCGCGGCCGCGATCGACTACCACCGGCGCGAGGCGAAGACGTTCTGGCAGGAGCACTTCGGGCGCCTCCGTGACCCGCTCGACGAGTGGGCCGACACGCGGGACGTCTTCGTCGTCGAGCAGGCCGAGGTGGTCCGCGACTGGGAGAAGCTGCCGCGAGCGCGCACCCTGTCGCGCGACCTGCGGCTGAGGGGCTCGCTCGCGCCCGGCAGCCGGCTGACGCCCGGGGGAACGCCGCACCTCGTCTACGACGCCCCGCTGCCTCCTTCGATCGTCGCGTCGGGGCCGGGCCTGCGCGGCGCGACGTCGCGGGTCGCGGTGCTCGACGTCGACGCCGACCACGACGGCGTCGTGATGCTCGTGAAGGAGTCGCTGCCCGGGGGCGCCGACCCGCACGAGGCGTTCCCGCTCGCGATCACGCCAGCGGCGCCGCCGCGCGCGGCCCCGCAGCCCGCGGCGATCTCCGAGTGGGGTCGCTCGGTGCTCGACGGCCTGCCCGCGTTCGTCGACGACGCGGTGCTCGACCTGCTGCGTCGCGTCCCTCCGCGGGGCGGGGTCGTGCCCGTCGTCGGCGACGACACCGTCGGCGCCGTCACGGCGACGCTGCTCGGCCTCGACCGGTCGTACCTGGCGGTGCAGGGCCCTCCCGGCACGGGCAAGACGTACGTCGGGTCGACGGTCGTGGCGCGGCTCGTGCGGGAGCACGGCTGGCGCGTGGGCGTCGTCGGCCAGTCGCACGCGGTGGTCGAGAACTTCCTGGAGGCGGTGGTCGGCAAGGGCGTCGACCCCGCGCTCGTCGTCAAGGTGCCGAAGAGCGGAGCGAGCGCGGAGGCGGTCGAGGCCGCCGCGTGGACGCCCGTCAAGAACGGGGCCGGCCTGGCCGAGTTCCTCACCGGCCCGGGCGAGGCCGGGGGAGTCGTCGGGGGCACCGCCTGGACCTTCGCCAACCCGGACTACGTCGCGCGGCACTCGCTCGACCTGCTCGTCGTCGACGAGGCTGGTCAGTTCTCGCTGGCGCCGACGATCGCGTCGGCCGTCGCCGCGCAGCGCCTGCTGCTGCTCGGCGACCCGCAGCAGCTGCCGCAGGTCAGCCAGGGCTCGCACCCCGAGCCCGTCGACACGTCGTCGCTCGGCTGGCTCGCCGACGGGCACGACGTGCTGCCGCCGGAGCTCGGCTACTTCCTGTCGCGGACGTACCGGATGCACCCGGCCGTGACGGCGCCCGTCTCTCGCCTCTCGTACGAGGGCGCGCTCGAGTCGCGAGCCCCCGAGCGGCACCTCGAGGGCGTCGAGCCCGGGCTGCACGCCGTGCCGGTCGAGCACGCGGGCAACACGACGTCGTCGGTCGAGGAGGCCGAGCGCGTGGTCGACCTCGCGCGGTCGGTCGTCGGTCGGGCCTGGTCGGACGAGCACGGCACGCGGCGGCTGACGGACGACGACGTGATCGTCGTCGCGCCGTACAACGCTCAGGGAGCCGTCATCCGCGAAGCACTCGACGCCGCCGGTCTGACCGGCACGACGGTCGGCACCGTCGACCTCTTCCAGGGGCGGGAGGCGGTGGTCGCGATCGTCTCCCTGGCCGCGTCGAGCGCCGCCGACATCCCGCGCGGCCTGGACTTCCTGCTCATGCCCAACCGGCTCAACGTCGGCATCAGCCGGGCGCAGTGGGCGGCGTACCTCGTGCACTCGCCCGCGCTCGCCAGCTCGATGCCCACGTCGATCGCCGGGCTCGGCACGCTGTCGCGGTTCATCGAGCTGGTCGAGCAGCGCTGACGCGCGCGGGTGGGGGGCCGGGCGGCACGCGCCGCGCAGGCCCGCGCGTGTCTCGCGGGCGGCGCGCGCCGCCCCGGCCCGCGGGACACCCCGTTCTCGCCCGTGAACCCCGCCGCGGCAGGGTTCCCCTGCGAGAACGGGGTTCATCTCGGCGAGCGGCCGTCCTACCTGCCCGAGCGGCACCACGTTCTCGCACACGAACCACGCCGCGGCATGGTTCCCCTGCGAAGAAGTGGTTCGTCGCCGCGCCCTCGAACTCGCGTCACCCGTCCGCGGCCGCTCGCCGCAGCACCGCCTCCACGGCGTCGATCGCCTCGGCCGGGGGCGTGTGCTCCCACACCCGGACGACCGCCCACCCCGCTGACTTCAGCTCGTGGTCATGGGCGACGTCGTGCCGCCGGTTGGCGAGCAGCTTGGCCTGCCAGTAGGCCGCGTTCGCCGTCGGAAGGTGCGTGTGCTCGACGCAGAAGTGCCAGAAGCAGCCGTCCACGAAGACGGCCACGCGGAGGCGCGGGATGAGCAGGTCGGGGCGACACCGTGAGACCCCCGCCACGGGGCGGTCCACGAAGTACCGCCAGCCCCTCGCGTGCAGCCCGCGTCGCAGAGCGAGCTCGGGGCGCGTGTCACGACGGCGGATCCGGCTCATGCGGCGCCTGGTGTCGTCGTCAGACTCGAAGTCGCCCGTGTCCGGACGCGGCAGGCTGGTCAGGCCGAGCCCCCACGTGCCGCTTCTCGCCGCTCCTCCCGCTCGGCGCGCCGCACTCGCGCCTGCTCGCAGGCGAGGCAGTCGCAGCCGCGCGGGTGCCGGCCGTGGATGACCGCCGCGACGGGCAGCCCCTCGTCGTAGTCGCAGAAGCTGAACCGTGGGAAGGTGCACGCGAAGCCCTCGTCGTCGTACACGACGGTGCCGAGCAGCTCGTAGTCGGCCAGCTCGGGCGCGGCCCTCAGTGCCTCGTCGTCGAGGTGGCGCTGCCAGCCCGAGTCGACCGGAGCGGCCGTCGGCGACCACCACGCGAAGACGAGCCACCTCACCTCGAAGAGGTCGCTGCAGTCGAGCGCCGCGACGATGGCCTCCCTCTCGTCGGCGGGGCGGCCGCGCATGTCGGGCGTCACCTGCACCAGGTACTGCACCCGGAGGTCCCGGTCGAGGGTGAGCAGCCACAGCGGGCTGTCGTGGGGGCCGTGCTCGGCCCGTGCCCGGCTCTCGTGGACGGTCGGCATGAGGATCTGGTGGAGGTCGTACCCGGCTTCGATGATCATGCGGCGACGGTAGGGCGGGAGCGAGGCCGAGCCGGGGGCGTCGGGGACGGCTTGTGGGTGCAGGCCCGCGACTCCTCTCGGGGGAGGGGCGGGTGACCCGCGCGTACGCCTGGAGGTGGAGAAACGGACCGATCGTTCCGCTGGGGCCGAGATGCCGTTAGCGTGGGGCCCGTGAAGTACTCGATGGACGTGGGGGGCATCTCGGACGTCACCGCCGACGTCACGGGAGAGCTGGACGAGGCCTCGGGGGCGATCGACGGGGCGCTGACGGCGGTCGACGACGCCCTGGGGGCGGTGAGCGCCGAGGGCGGGCTCGCCGCAGCCCTGCGCGGAGCGGTAGAGGGCCGACGGACGACGGGTCCGAACCTCGTGGCTCGTGCCGGGGAGCTCGTGGGGACGGTCCAGGCCAACGCCGTGCTCTACGTGCAGGCCGACGAGAGCATGGCCGCGTCGACGGCCGCCGCCCAGGAGGCGTCGCCCGCGACCAACCCCTACGCGGGCCGCTTCGGATCGGTGCCGCGATGAGCGGGCTGATCACCGTGGCCTCGCTGCCCGAGATCACGGTCGACATCGACGGGCTCGACGCCGCCGCGACGACCCTGTCTCAGCAGGCCGGCCTCGTGTCCCCGGCCACGGAGGACGTCGTCGCCCGCTGGGGGCGACTCGGCTCCCACTACGACGCGCCCGAGACCGAAGCCCTGATCAGCAAGATGGGGGTGGTCGGGACCGCAGGTGACGACTTCACCGAGTCCCTGTCGTCCGTCGCGTCGACGTTGTCGACCTGCGCCGAGGCGCTCGCCGGGGCGAAGCAGCGCCTCGAGACGCTCGCGGCGGAGATCCCGCCGTTCCGCGCCTCCGTCGCGTCGTACCGCTCCGACCAGGCCGAGCTGATGGAGGTGGACGAGTCCGACGCCGGCGACGTCTGGGGCCCCGGGCAGTACGAGCGGCACCTCGACCTCGTCAACGAGCGGGAGGCGATCCGCACGCTCATCGAGACCGCCGTCGACGAGGCGACGGCCGACCTGTCCGCCGTCGCCGACCCGGCCGGGCTGACCGCCCTGTCGGGAGCCGCGGACCAGGCCGCCCTCGGCACCTCGTGGGCGGCGGCCCAGACCTCGTTCGACGCCGACCTGGGCCGCGCGGTGCTCGACCGTCTCGCGCTCTCTGACCCCGAGGCCGTGGAACGCCTGGTCGAGGAACACCCGGAGTGGGTCGACCACCTGCGCGAGCACCCGCCCGAGCCGGGGGAGGCGCTCGCTTGGTGGAACGGGCTCGCCGAAGACGGCGCGACGTCTCCGGTGCAGTCGGCGCTCGTGCTCGGGGCGCCCGCGATCATCGGTGCGCTGGGGGGAGTCCCGCTGCCGGTGCGTCTGGAAGCCAACCGCCACAACGCAGAGGACGAGCTGGCGCGTGTCCGCGATCGGCAAGAGCGAGCTCAGGAGTCTCTGGACGAATACCTGGAGGACCGGCACGAGATCTACTCCCGGGATGGTGTGGACGACCCTGAGGAAGAGCGTCTCCGCGCCGCCGTCTCGGCCTTCGATGACGACGTGGATTACCTGAAGAGGGCGACGACCCCGACGGAGGACGGGACCTACGCCGTGCAGCTCGTGCTCTACGACCCTGACCACGCGCGCATCGTGCAGATGTTCGGCACGCCTAGCCGCGACACGACGACGACCATCACGTACAGCCCCGGCACGGCCACGACCATCCAGTCGTTCTACCATGGCGGTGTGCAGCAGGTGTCGGACTACTTGAGTGGTCAGGACGACGAGACGGTCGCTTTCGTCTGGATGGACGGGGAGTTCCCGGGTGGGAGCGAGGGCGAGAACATCGCCCACGGCCTCTCTGAGGCCAATGAGACCGACTTCGCGTTGCGCAAGGGCCGCGACCTCGCGTCCTTCCAGGACGTCGTGCACACCGACCCGTGGCTCGGCACCACGTACGACGTCGGCATCGGCCATTCCTGGGGTCTCGCAGCCGTGACGGGCTCGGAAGTGGCGAACGCGCACTACGACCAGGTGGAGTCGCTGGCCGGCGCCTACATGCCACCGGGTTGGGAAGCACGCCCTGACACCCAGTACAGCCACCAGAGCTACCGAGACTTCCTGTCGATAGCTCAGTACTCGGGGATGGTCGGTGGGGGGAACAACCCCAGTGGGAGCCCCGACTTCCATTCCGAGATCTTGACCCGGGAAGGTGACTTCACCTGGTACGTGTCCGGCGGTGACCCGCAGGGGATGTCGCTGCAGCCGCCTCCCGGCTTCGACGTCACGGTCCATCCGCAGAGGAACCACGAGCTGATCGCATCACAGGAAGCGGAGAACCTGGGTGTGCTGGACTCGATCTACGAGCGCATCCGCGTGGGCAGGGACAAATGATGAGATGGCGACGACCGGCGACCAGGATCGCCGCGACTGCGGTCGTGATGGCTCTCCTCTCCGTCTCGACAGGGTGTGCGGCTGGACAGACCGGAGGAGGAGACGTGGACGTGGATGAAGGCCTGACGGTGACCGAGGCCAAGGCAGAGACGATGGAGTTCGAGAAGGGCGTCGCCTCGTTCCTCGGCGACGGTGAAGTCCTCTCGTCCGAGCAGCGCGACGAGGGGACGTTGCTCTCCTGCAGTGACGACACCCACCAGTGGGCGGGGCGCATCACTTTCCAGCTCGACGGCAGTCGCTCCGAGCACGACGTCCTGGAGGCCGTCGCGACCGGGTTCACGTCGCAGGACGGTTTCCGCTCGACGTCCGAGGACAACGGTGAACGTGAACGCATCCTCGTCTCGGGCCCGGACGGGCTCGCCTTCGTCGCCAGGGTCGACGACTCCGACGTGCTGTCCGTCGCCTCGGCGTCCCGGTGCTTCGTGCTCCGTGACGGCGAATCCGTCCACGACAGGTACTGATCCTGCCTACTGTCGCACGCACGACGACGAGGCCTCCCCGGCGGATCGGGGCCGGTGTCGCTCTCGTTTGCTGCGTCGTCCTCGGTGGGTGCTCGGGCGGCGGGGCCGGTCAGACCGACCCTGCCCTCACCGTCGTCGAGGCCAAGGCGGAGACGCAGGCTCTTGAGAGCGGAGTCGCGGAGAGCCTGCCCGACGGCGAGGTCGTGTCGTCCGAACAGAAGCCGGACGGCGTGCTCCTCTCCTGCTCGGAGACGGCGTACCAGTGGACAGGACGCACGACGTTCCAGCTCGAGGGAGGCCGCGACCGGCGTGACGTGCTCGAGGACGTCGGGGCCGGGTTCCGTGACGACGACGGCTTCTCCGCCGAGCTCCGAGAGGGCTCGACGACGCCCCTCATGGTCGTGTCGGGGCCCGAGGGGCTGTCGTTCGTCGCCGACGTCGACGACGACGGCGTCCTCACGGTGGCGTCGGCCTCACGGTGCTTCCTCCTCCGCGACGACGAGACCTCGTTCGACACCTACTGACCGAGGCCGCCGCCCACCCGTCGTAGGCTCGTCTCCATGGGTCTCTTCTCGCGCCGCACGTCAGTCCGACCGGCGGAGGCGCCCCCGAGCACGGAGTCGCAGGTCGACGAGGTCGGCCCCGCGCAGGCCAGCCGCGCCGAGACCGAGGTGACCGAGGCTGGGCAGCCGACCCGCGACTCCTCGGGGCCCGTCGTCCACACCGCCCTGCAGCAGGCCCTGACCGGGTGGGGGCGGGAGAAGAACTCCGTCACGCTGGGCGCCGTCATGGCCGAGCTGACCGCCGGCCAGCTGCTGGTCGACCTCACCCGCTCGACCCTCGCCGACCCCGCCGCCGGGCCCCAGCACGGCGACGTCGTCGCCATCGCGCACCAGACCGACAACGCCGGCAAGCGCCTCCTGCTCGCCTTCACCAGCGCCGACCGCCTCGCTCGCTACCGCGACGGGGAGACCCCCGTGCCGTTCGCCCAGCCCGCGGCCGTCGTCGTCGACCAGGCCGTGCGCGAGTACGAGGGGCTCGCCCTCGACCCCGGCACCCCCGAGACGCAGTTCATCGCGTACTCGGACGAGCTCCGACGCGGCCTCGGCGACGACGTCACCGCCTCCGTCCCCGTCGCGCGGGCGCTCGCCGAGCGCACCATCGCCTGGCCCGACATGCTCGAGCTGCTCCGCACCTCGCCGTCGCTGTACGTCGCCGAGGTCGACCAGCGCGACGCGGAGGGCGAGGCCACCTCGACCGTCGTCGCCACGGCCACCGGCGAGGAGGGCGAGACCTGGTCGGTCGTCCACGCCACCCCGGCGGCCGCCTGGGCCTGGGCGCCCGGCTCCACGGCCCGGGCGGTCTCGTTCGCCGAGCTGGCCGGCGTGGCGCTCGCCGAGGGGCACGCCGGCGTCGTCGTCGAGCCGGGGGAGCGCTCCGTCGCCGTCACGCCCGACGAGCTCCGCGCCCTCGCCGACCGCTGACCTCGCCTCCGGGCCGTGCCCGGCGCCGTGGCCGGCGCGGCCGGACGGGCGGAGTCGCGGGTCGCCTCGCCGACACCCGTCGCCTCGTCGAGGGCGTTCCCCCAGCACGCCCTCGCTAACGTCGACGCAGACGAAGGAGGTGTGCCGTGCTCGACCCCGAGAGCTTCGTCGCCGTCCTCCTCATGATCGCCGGCCTGGTCGCCCTCGCGGTCGGCGTGCCGCTCGTCGCGTCGTTCCTCATCGACGGCGTCGTCGCGATGATCCGCGGCCGCGGGCTGCGCGTCTTCGGGCTCGCCGCCGTCGGCACGCTGCTCACCGCGATCGCGGGGGTCGTCCTGCTCGTCGTGTCGCGCCTCCTCACGCAGGACCCGGCCGGCCTCGGGTCGACCGAGAGCGGGCTCGGCGGCGTGCTGATCTGGCTCGCACCCGCCATGTGCGTGCTCGGCGTCGTGCAGAGCGTGCGACGGCTGACCGGGCGCCGACAGGGCTGACTGCCCGAGTCGAGCCGCCCGACGGTGCTCGTCAGCGCCGCGGCGCCGGGGAGAGCGCGAAGACGATCGCCGCGACGACCGTGAGGGCCGCCGCGACCGGCACGAGCGGCGAGACGCCGTCGCTGAACGCCCCGACGACGCCGCCCGGTCGGCCGTAGCCGACGACGACCTCGCCGATCGCGAGCAGCACGAGTGCGAAGGCTGCGCCGAGCAGGCTCACCCGCCCCAGGTCGTGACGTCGCTGCCCGCCGTCGTCGTCACCGGCCAGGTCGGGGCGACGGAGGCGCATCCTGGCCCACAGCACGAGGGCCACCACCGCGAGCAGCAGCGGCACGACGCTGCCGATGGTGAGCGTCGTCTGCACGACGCCGAACAGGGCGCCGGTGCCGGTGGGGCCGGACGGTGCAGCAGTGAGGAGGGGGACCACGGGTGCTCCAGGGCGACGTGACGGACGGATGATCGGGGCCGGGACGACGGACGGCGCCCGTCGCAGTCACCTGCGAGCGGGCGCCGTCCGGGGAGGCGGAGCCGGGCCTACGAGTGGCGCGGCTTGCGGGGGCGCTCGTCGCGGTCGTCGCGACGGGGCGCACCGGAGCCGCCGCCACGGCGGTCGGGCTTGATCTCGATGAGCACGCCGCTGATGCGGGTGTCGACGAGACGGTCGAGCATCTCCTTGCTGACGTCGGAGGCGAGCTCGACGACGGAGAAGTCGGGGCGGATCTGGATCGCGCCGAAGTCGTCACGGCTGAGGCCGCCCTCGTTGGCGAGGGCGCCGACGATCTGGCGGGGCTCGACGCGCTGACGACGACCGACCTCGATGCGGTAGGCCGTCATCGGCTTCGACGTGCGGGGGCCGCGGTCGCGCTCGGGGCGCGAGCCGCGGTCGTCGCGGTCGAAGCGGCCGCCTCGGTCGTCGCCGCCGCGGTCGTCACGGGCGGGACGGTCGTCACGCTCGCGCCGGGCCGGTCGCTCGTCTTTCGGGTCGAGCAGCAGCGGCGTCTCGCCCTGGGCGACCACGGCGAGGGCGGCGGCCACGTCGGCCTCCGGCACGTCGTGGTGCTCGACGTAGTGGCCGATGATGTCGCGGAAGGCGGCGATCCGGCTCTCCTGGGCCAGCGCCTCCGTGATCTGGTCGTCGAAGCGCGCGAGACGCGTGACGTTCACGTCTTCGAGCGTGGGCAGCTGCATCTGCGTCAGCGGCTGACGCGTGGCCTTCTCGATCGCGCCGAGCAGGCGACGCTCGCGGGGCGTGACGAAGCTGATCGCCGCGCCGCTGCGCCCGGCGCGGCCGGTGCGGCCGATGCGGTGCACGTACGACTCGGTGTCGATCGGCAGGTCGTAGTTGACGACGTGGCTGATGCGGTCGACGTCGAGACCACGGGCCGCGACGTCGGTCGCGACGAGGATGTCGAGCTTGCCGCTCTTGAGCTGGTTGACCGTGCGCTCGCGCTGGGCCTGCGCGACGTCGCCGCTGATGGCGGCGGCGGAGTAGCCGCGGGCCCGCAGCTTCTCGGCGAGGGTCTCGGTCTCGTTCTTCGTGCGGACGAAGATGATCATGCCCTCGAAGTTCTCGACCTCGAGGATGCGCGTGAGGGCGTCGACCTTCTGCGGGTACGACACCATCAGGTAGCGCTGGGTCGTGTTCGCCGAGGTCGTGGTCTTCTGCTTGACCGTGATCTCTTCGGCGTCGTTGAGGTACTGCTTCGAGATGCGACGGATCTGGGGCGGCATCGTCGCGGAGAAGAGGGCGACCTGCTTGTCGTCGGGGGTGTCGGCGAGGATCGTCTCGACGTCCTCCGCGAAGCCCATCTTGAGCATCTCGTCGGCCTCGTCGAGCACGAGGTACTTGAGCTCGGAGAGGTCGAGCGTGCCCTTCGCGAGGTGGTCCATGATGCGGCCGGGCGTGCCGACGACGACGTGGACGCCGCGACGGAGCGCGCTCAGCTGGACGCCGTAGGCCTGGCCGCCGTAGACGGGGAGCACGTGGACGCCGCGCATGCCGGAGGCGAACTGCTCGAACGCCTCGCACACCTGGAGCGCGAGCTCACGGGTGGGGGAGAGCACGAGCGCCTGCGGCTTCTTGGCCGAGACGTCGAGGCGGCTGAGGATCGGCAGCGCGAAGGCGGCCGTCTTGCCGGTGCCCGTCTGGGCGAGCCCGACGACGTCGCGACCCGACAGGAGGGTGGGGATGGTGGCCGCCTGGATGGCGGAGGGGGTCTCGTAGCCGATCTCCTTCACGGCCTTGAGGACGGCATCGCTGAGCCCCAGGTCGGAGAAGGTCGGCGCAGAGTCGGGGGTGTCGGCGTCGATCTCGTCGCGCGTATCGGTGGGGCTCATCCTGCAAGGGTAGAGGGTCGACGTCCTGATCGACACCGGGGCGTGCCGGGAGATCCGGGCGGACTGTACTCCAGCGCCCCGATCCGCGGCCCGGGCGGGCCCGGCCGGCCCGGGCGGGAGCACGGGAGGCCCGCTCGGCGGGCCTCCGCGATCACCGCAGGCGCAGCAGCAGGGTGTCGGAGTCGCCGTCGCGGCCGGCGAGCACGAACCCGCGGTGCTCGTAGAGGGCACGGGCCCGGTCGTTGCCGTCCTCGACCGAGAGGCTCAGGCCGGGCAGGCCGGCCTCGCGCGCGTCGGCGACGAGGGCGTCGAGCAGCTGGCCGCCGAGACCGCGACCACGGTGCGCGGGCGCCACGCCCATGCTGAGCTCGGGCACGTCGTCGGCGACCCAGCCGTAGCCGCGGTCGTGCTCGGCGAAGGTCCGCCACCAGGCGGCGCCGGCAGGGCGGCCGTCCACGACCGCCACGCGCCCGCCGTCACCGGCCCGCGGCCAGCCCGCGACGTAGTGCCATATCTCGGGCGCCTCGCGCAGGGCGGCACGGTCGAGGCCGTCAGGCTGGCCCCGCCAGGTGAAGGCCTGGAACAGCACCTCGGCCAGGAACTCGGCGTCGTCGGCCGTGGCGGCACGGAGCTGGGTGGTCACGGGCGCCTCCTGGGGGTCCGGCCGCGCCCCGGTGCGCGACCGTCGCCAGGCTAGCGACCCCGATGCCCGGCCCGGCCCCGCCGTGCCCGCCGACCCGGCCCGCGCGGGAGGAACCACGTCGTCGCAGCGGAACCACGCCGCGGCGTGGTTCGTGTGCGAGGACGTGGTGCCTCATCACCGGCCGGGCCGCGCCCCGCGCCGGGCGCGCGCCGCGCCCGCTCAGGTCGGCGGGACGGGCGGCACGGCCGGTGCCGGCGGCACGATCGCGATCGGCGACGTGTCGAGCCGCTGCGACTGCACGACGACGCGCTTCGTGCGGCGGCGCAGGTAGCGCCGCGCCCCGGGCGTCGCGAGGAGGCTGCCGAGCACGAGCCCGGCGCCGATCGCGAGCGTCGTCGACATCGAGGCGACGAAGTCGACCGCGGCGCCGTTGGTGCCCGCCATGAAGTTGAGCAGCGCCGACGCCACCGCCAGCGAGGGCAGCAGCGAGCCGCAGAACGCCGGCACCGCGATCGCCGTCGCCGAGACGCGCAGCCGCGCCGCGACCACGGTGCTGAGCGCCCCGAGCAGCACCGCGACGAGGAAGGTGGCGCCGAGCAGCGGCAGCCCGAGCTGCTTCAGCCCCCAGAGCGACACGGTGCCGACGATCGCCACCCCGATCGCCACCGGCATCACGCGCGCGTTGGCGCCCTGCGTCACGGCCGTGGCCGCCGCCGCGAAGAAGGTGGTGATGAGCAGCAGCCAGATCGGCAGCGACCGCAGGGTGATGTCGGTCGGGTCGACCTCGAGCGCGACGCCCGAGGTCAGCGCGAGGCCGCCGGGGATCCCCACGACGATGCCCGCCACGATCAGCACGATCACGAGGGCGCGCGACACGGCCATGGCCCGGAACCCCGAGATGGCGTCCTGCGCCCAGGTGACGATCGTCACGTGGGGCAGGATGAGCACGACCACCGCGGCCACCATCGCCGCGGCGCTGCCCGCGGGCATCGCCCCCGCCCAGATCGCGAGGGTGCCGAGCGCGGCGACGCAGGCCGACTGCAGCACCACCGCGAAGAACTGCGGGATGCCCTTGCGGGCGAGCCAGCGCCCCAGCGTCATGACGCCGATCATCAGCACGAAGGCCCCGACGGCGCCGACGATCGAGCCGCCGGCCTGCAGCGAGACCGAGACGCCGAACAGGCCCATGGCCCCGTCGGTGATCCACGACGGCCACCGCGGTGGCGACTGCAGCACCTCGACCAGGCCCTCGACGGCGCTCGTCATGTCGCGGTCGTCGTGCAGCAGCTCGTCGACGATCTGGTAGACGAGCGACAGCCGGTGCAGGTCGCTGCCCTCCGCGCTCACCACGCGCATCTTGACGAGCGGCGGGCCCTCGGCCGGGGCGTACTGCAGCGTGATCGCGGTGCCCGTGATGTCGAGCTCGAGCGGGGCGAGGTTCCACTTCGTGCTGACGGCGACGATGGCCACCTCGACCGTGCGGACGTCGGCGCCGGAGGCGAGCATCACCTCGCCGAGGTCGAGGCAGAAGTCGACGATCTGGCGGGGCGAGTAGAGGTCTCCGAGCCGGCCGTGCTGGGGGGTCGTGCCCTCGTAGATGGTGCCGCGCAGGCGGGCACGGACGTCGCGCATCTCCTGCGGGTTCACCCGGCGGCGGCGCTGGCGGGCCGGGCGGGCGGCGGGCTTGCCCACGGCTGCGGCCGCGTCCGGGCGGCGCGGGGGCGGCGGCGCCGACGGGTCGCGGAGCGGCGCGCCCGCGGCCGGGGTCACCGCGGTCGCGGGCGAGGGAGCGGACGTCTCGGGCGCGACCGGCCGGGGCGGCGGGTCGTACGCGCGGGGGCCGTCGCTCACGGCCGGGCCCCCGAGGAGGCGCGGGTCGGGCCGCCGAGGCCGGCGAGGGTCGTCGAGGTGGTGCTCAGCGCGATCAGCGCTCCGTTCGGTCGGGCGACCGAGCGGATCGGTCTGGCGGGTCGGCCCGGGGGCGTCCCTCCACTGTAAGCGCGGCCGGGGGACGGCCCGGTGACCGTGGCGCGGCCGGTCGGGCGACGCGCCCGGGCGGGGCTGTGGGGGAACACGGAGCGGCGCCGCGTACTTTCACGACACGTGACCGACAACACGACCACCCCCACGACCACCGGCCCGTCGACCGAGGGCGAGGCGGGGCCCCGCCCGACCCGCGCCTCCGGCGAGGCTCCCCGCACCGCGCTCGTCGTCGGCGCCAGCGGCATCACCGGCACCGCGCTCCTCGAGGCGCTCACGCGCGACGGGTGGGAGGTCCTCGCGCTCTCGCGCCGTGCGTCCTCGACCCCCGGCGTGCGCGGCGTCGCCGCCGACCTCCGCAGCGCGGAGAGCCTGGCCGAGGCGCTCCGCGACGAGCGACCGACGCACGTCTTCTTCACGGCGTGGTCGCGGCAGGAGACCGAGGCCGAGAACATCGCCGTCAACGCGGGGATGGTGCGCGACCTGCTCGCGGCCCTGGCGCACGCGCCGCTGCAGCACGTCGCCCTCGTCACCGGCCTCAAGCACTACCTCGGGCCGTTCGAGGCGTACGCGGCCGGCGAGATGCCCGACACGCCCTTCCACGAGGAGGAGCCGCGCCTCGACACCCCGAACTTCTACTACGCGCAGGAGGACGAGCTGTTCGCGGCCGCCGAGCGACAGGGCTTCACCTGGTCGGTGCACCGCTCGCACACGGTCATCGGCTACGCCGTCGGCAACGCCATGAACATGGGCCTGACCGTCGCGGCCGCCGCCACGCTCAGCCGTGAGCTCGGCCTGCCCTTCACCTTCCCCGGCAGCGAGACGCAGTGGAACTCGCTCACCGACATGACCGACGCGGGCCTGCTCGCCGACCACATGGTCTGGGCCGCCACCGACCCGGCCGGGGCCGACGAGCCGTTCAACGTCGTGAACGGCGACGTGTTCCGGTGGCGCTGGATGTGGCCGCGCCTCGCCGAGCACCTCGGCGTCGACCCGGCCCTGGTGCAGGGCTACGAGGGGGCGCCGCGCCCGTTCGAGCAGCAGTTCGCGGGGCGGGAGGCCGACTGGGCCGAGGTCGCCGGCCGGCTGGGCCTGGCCGAGGCCGACCTGTCGAGGGTCGCGTCGTGGTGGCACACCGACGCCGACCTCGGCCGTGAGATGGAGGTCGTGACCGACATGGGCAAGAGCCGGGAGGCGGGCTTCCTCGGCTTCGTCCGCACCGAGACCGCGTTCGCCCGGCTCTTCACCCGCTACCGCGAGGCGCGCCTCATCCCGTAGCCCCGAGCGCCTCCGGGCTCGGCGGACGACCGGCCGGCCCAGCCCGGCCCCGACCGGCTGCACGATGTGCACGACCGCCGTGCCGAGCCCGCGGCACGCCCATATACTCGGCGGGTGCCCGGGCCGACCGCCGGGGCACCCCGTGGGGGCTCGTTCCCGCACGGTCACGAGCAGGCCGGCACGACCGGCCGAGGGGGAGTCGCCAGGTGTTCTTCAAGACGTTCGCGGGGTCGCTGGTCGTCACGGTGCTGGCCCTCGCGGTGGGCTTCGTGTACGGCGGCGTCGAGGCGCTGATCCTGGTCGCGGTGCTCGGCATCCTCGAGATCAGCCTCAGCTTCGACAACGCAGTGGTCAACGCCCGCATCCTCGAGCGCATGAGCGCCTTCTGGCAGAAGATGTTCCTCACCGTGGGCATCCTCATCGCCGTGCTCGGCATGCGGATCCTCTTCCCGCTGCTGATCGTGGCCGTCACGGCCCAGCTGAACCCGGTCGAGGCCATCCGCCTCGCTCTCGAGCAGGGCAGCATCGAGGAGCCCGGCACCTACGCGTACATCCTCAACGACGCGCACCCGCAGATCGCGGCCTTCGGCGGGATCTTCCTGCTCATGCTCTTCCTCGACTTCATGTTCGAGGACCGCGACATCCGCTGGCTGGGGATCCCCGAGCTCGCGTTCGCCTGGGTCGGCAAGCTCAGCAGCGCCTCCGTCGTGATCGGTCTCGTGGCCCTCGTCGTGGCCTCGCTCGCGGCGGGCGAGAAGCAGGCGGTCGTGCTCGTCGCCGGGGCGCTCGGCATGGTCGCGTACTTCCTCGTCACGGGCCTCGGCGCGCTGTTCGACGTGTCGGACGACGACGACGACCAGGACATCGACCCGGAGGAGGTCGCCGCCCGCGCCGAGCGCATCAGCGCCGGCGGGCCCCGCAACACCGGCGGCAAGGTCGTGGGCCGCGCGGCCTTCCTGCTCTTCCTCTACCTCGAGGTCATCGACGCGTCGTTCTCGTTCGACGGGGTCATCGGCGCGTTCGCCATCACGAGCGACCCCATCCTCATCGCGCTCGGCCTCGGCCTGATCGGCGCGATCTTCGTCCGGTCGCTCACGGTCTTCCTCGTCAGGGCCGGCACGCTCGACGACTACGTCTACCTCGACCACGGCGCCCACTGGGCGATCGGCGCGTTGGCCACGATCCTGCTCGTGTCGATCAGCGTCCACGTCAACGAGGTCGTCACGGGCCTGATCGGCGTCGTGTTCATCCTCGCCGCGTTCGCGTCGTCGCTCGTGCGCAACCGGCGCGTGGCGCGCGAGGAGGCGGCGAAGGCGCCGGTCACCGCCTCCCGCTAGCGGGCTCCGGGTGCCGTTCCGCGCCTCCTCGGGCACAGGGCTCCGACAGTTGCTCCATCGCCCGCGGTCAGCACCAGCCCAGGTCGTTCGGACAGGATGTCACCAGTCACACAGGCAACGAACAGGAGGAGCGGGCCTCCCGGCAGCTCTCCACCACGATCATCGAAGGAGAACATCATGGGTCTGAGCTTGCAGAAGGGCCAGTCGCTGAGCCTCAAGAAGGCCGACGGGGGCCAGCTGTCGAAGGTGCGTCTCGGCCTCGGCTGGGACAGCGCGACGCCCGCCAAGAAGGGCTTCTTCGGCGGCCTCAAGAAGGAGGCCGACGTCGACCTCGACGCCTCGGCGATCTTCTTCGACGCGAACGGCGCGGTGCTCGACCTCGTCTGGTTCCAGCAGCTCGCGAGCAAGGACGGCTCGGCCCGGCACACCGGCGACAACCTCACCGGCGAGGGCGACGGCGACGACGAGACGATCATGATCGACCTGACCCGCGTCTCGCCGAGCGTCAGCCAGATCGTCTTCGTCATCAGCAGCTACAGCCGCCAGACCTTCGACCTCGTCAAGAACGCGTTCTGCCGCGTCGTCGACGACTCGACCGCGGGCAGCCCCGAGGTCGCGCGCTACCAGCTGACCGACTCGGGCACGCACACCGCCATGATCATGGCCAAGGTCGCGCGCACCCCCGAGGGCTGGACCTTCACCGCGATCGGCGAGCGGGCGAACGGCCGGGCCGTGCCCGAGCTCGTCGGCCCCGCCGCCGCCGCGCTCTAGGCCGGGCCACCGACTCGACGGCACCCGGCACCACGGCACCCCGCACGGAAGGAACACATCGATGGCGAGCCTCACCCTCTCCAAGGGCCACAACCTCTCCCTCTCCAAGGCCGACCCGACCCTGAGCCGTGCCGTCGTCGGCCTCGGCTGGGACCCTCGCACCACCGCCGGCCAGGCCTTCGACCTCGACGCCTCGGCGCTGCTGCTCGGGGCGGACGGCAAGGTCCGGTCGCAGGACGACTTCATCTTCTACAACCAGCTGGCCACCCCCGACGGCTCCGTCGCCCACCTCGGCGACAACCGCACCGGCGAGGGCGACGGCGACGACGAGCAGATCCGCATCGACCTGTCGCTGCTGCCCGCCGACGTCGACCGCATCGTGATCTGCGTCACCATCGACCAGGGCGACGTGCGTCGGCAGAACTTCGGGCAGGTGCGCGACGCGTTCTGCCGCGTCGTCAACGAGGACAACGGGCAGGAGGTCGTGCGCTACGACCTCAGCGAGGACGCCGCCTCCGAGACGGCCATGATCTTCTCCGAGATCTACCGGCACGGCTCCGAGTGGAAGTTCCGGGCCGTCGGCCAGGGCTACTCGACCGGGCTCTACGGCATCGCCACCGACTTCGGCATCGTGCTCGACTGAGCCCGGGCCCGCACCGCCTGCAGCACCCCGCACCACCGCACCCCGTACGCGCACCACCACGACAGAAGGACGACACCATGGCCGGACTCTCGCTCGCCAAGGGCAACAACCTCTCGCTCACCAAGACCAGCCCCGGGCTGACCGTCGCCACCGTCGGCCTCGGCTGGGACCCGCGCACGACCAGCGGCGAGGCCTTCGACCTCGACGCCTCGGCCCTCCTCGTCGGCCCGGCCGGCAAGGTCCGCTCGTCGGCCGACTTCATCTTCTACAACCAGACCGAGGCCGCCGACGGCTCGGTGAAGCACCTCGGCGACAACCGCTCCGGCGCCGGCGACGGCGACGACGAGCAGATCTCGATCGACCTGCAGAGCGTCTCGGCCGACGTCGACCGCGTCGTCATCGCCGTCTCGATCGACCAGGCCGACGAGCGCCGCCAGAACTTCGGCCAGGTCCGCGGCGCCTACTGCCGCGTGCTCGACCAGGACGACAAGGAGATCGTGCGCTTCGACCTCAGCGAGGACGCCGCGCCCGAGACCGCCATGGTCTTCGCGGAGGTCTACCGGAGCGGCTCGGAGTGGAAGTTCAAGGCCGTCGGCCAGGGCTACACCACCGGCCTCGCGGGCATCGCCGGCGACTTCGGCGTCACCTTCGGCTGAGCCGCCCCCACCACCCGGTTCCCCACCCCGTCGACACCTCAGGATCGGATCACCCATGAGCATGACCCTCACCCCTCCCGACCCCGACGAGAGCGGCGAGCTCGTCCTGCGCGCGCCCGAGGCGCCGGCGATCGTCGAGCCCGAGACCGCGCCCGGCATGATCCCCGTGCCGGAGGACCGCCAGGTCGAGATCCGGCGCCAGGCGCAGGAGTTCATCCGCGACGTGTCGACGCTCGACCCCCGGGCACCCGAGTTCACCGAGAAGGTCGAGGGCATCTCGAGCCTCGCCAGCGCCGAGATGACCTCGTCGAGCGGCTACTCGACGCGCATGCTCGAGCGGTCGACCTCGTCGGTCGCCGGGGCGAAGCGCGGCGGCGACAGCGCCCAGATCAAGGTCGCGAACACCCTGGGCGACCTGCGGTCGACGGTGGAGGACCTCACGCCGAACCAGGCCGACCTCGGCGTGGGCCGGAAGATCCTCGGGTTCATCCCGGGCGGGAACAAGCTCGCGAAGTACTTCCAGAAGTACGAGTCGGCCCAGACCCAGCTCGACGCGATCATCAAGTCGCTCATGTCGGGCAAGGACGAGCTGCTGAAGGACAACGCGGCCCTGGCCGGCGAGAAGCAGCAGCTCTGGGAGACGATGGGGCAGCTCAGCGAGTACGCCGTCTTCGCCGACGCCCTCGACCAGGCCGCGACCGCCAAGATCGACTCCGCCCGCGCCTCCGGTCAGCTGGAGCAGGCGCAGAAGCTCGAGGCCGACGTGCTCTTCCCGATCCGCCAGCGTCGTCAGGACATCCTCACGCAGCTCGCGGTGTCGGTGCAGGGCTACCTCGCCATGGACCTCATCCGCAAGAACAACGTCGAGCTCGTGAAGGGCGTCGACCGGGCCCGCACGACGACCATCGCGGCCCTCCGCACGGCCGTCACGGTCGCGGCGGCCCTCGCCAACCAGAAGATGGTGCTCGACCAGATCGACGCCATCAACACGACGACGAACAACATGATCCTGCAGACCAGCGAGATGCTGAAGGACCAGACCGCCCGCATCCACGAGCAGGCGTCGTCGTCGGGCGTCAGCGTCGACACGCTGCAGAAGGCGTTCGACAACGTCTTCGCGACGATGGACTCCATCGACTCCTTCCGCTCGCAGGCCGCGCAGAACATGTCCGGCACGGTGGCGGCCCTCGAGGCCGGCATCACCCGGGCGAAGCCGTACCTCGAGCGCAGCCGCCAGGGCGAGGCCGCCGAGGTCGGCGGCGCGGCCGCCCGCCCGGCGCTGGGCGGCCCCTCGGCCTAGCCGATGGTCTTCGGCAGGATCTTCGGGCGCGACCGGGACGACTCCGTCCCGGCGCGTCCGTCGTCGACCCCGGGGGAGGCGGTGGCCGCGGCCGGCGAGGCCGTCGCGTCGGCCCTCGGGCAGGGCTCCACGTCGCCGGAGGCCCGTCGGCTCGAGGAGCTGGCGCGCTCGATCGACGCGGGCGGCGGCCGTCTGCCCACCCTCGTCACCTCGCGCCTGCTCCAGATCGTCGACGTGCTCCGCGAGTCCGCGGCCCTGATCGAGTCGCAGGGCGCCTCGACCGAGCAGCGGGTGCTCATGGAGCAGCTCGTCGAGGACCACGTGCCCACGCCGCTCGGCCGCTACCTCTCGCTGCCCGCGGCCGACCGCACCGACGACTCCCGCCCCACCGCCCTCTTCGTCGAGCAGCTCGGCATCGTCCACGAGACCGTGCTCGACTTCACGAACCAGGTCAGGCTCGGGGCGATCGAGGAGCTGTCGACCCACGGCCGCTTCCTCCGTTCGAAGTTCGACGAGCCGACCCTCCGACTGGAAGGACCCTGATGGGCGAGATGGTGCCCGGCAGCAACGCCGCGCTGACCGCCGAGAACCCCGACGTGCACGAGCTGCTCGTCGGCTTCTCGTGGCAGACCACGCCGAGCCGCGGCCCGCAGCCCGAGCTGGTGCCCCTCGCGGTGCTCTGCGGCGCGGACGGCACCGCCCGCACCGGCGACGACGTGGTGTTCTTCAACCAGCTGGTCTCGGCCGACGGCGCCGTCGCGTTCGACGGCGACGCCGACCAGGAGCAGATCGACGTCGACCTCGCCCTCGTGCCCGACGACGTGGCCAAGATCGTCTTCGTCGTCTACGTCGACCCCGACCGCCGCGGCCTCGGCACCTTCGGGGCCGTCCGCCAGGCGAGCATGCGCGTCGCCACGAAGGACGGCCGCGACCTCGTCCGCTTCGTCGTGCCGAGCGACGAGAACCACGCGATCGACGCGATGCTCTTCGGCGAGCTCTACCGGCACCGTGACGACTGGAAGTTCCGCGCCCTCGGCCAGGGCTACACCACCGGCCTCGCCGGGGTGGCCCGCGACTACAAGGTGACGCTCTAGCCGTGGCCGAGCGTCCGACGCGCACCGACCTCGTCTTCCTGCGACGGCGGGTCAAGCCGCAGGTCGCGGTGCCCGACGTCCCCGCCACGCCGGCACCGGCGCCGGTCTCGACTCCGGTCTCCGTGGCTCGTCCCGCCCCGGCTCCGGAGGCGCGGGCCAGCGACCCGGGGCGCGCCTCCTCGGGCCTGTCGCTCGGTGGCCCCCGCAGCTCGACGCAGTCGGGCGCGTCGGGCACGTCGGGCACGTCGGGCCCGTCCGGTGCGACCGGCCCGACCCGCCCCGCCCGCCCGTCGCGCCCCGCGCCGTTCCCCGCGCCCGACGTCACCGACGTCCGCGAGCTGAGCCGCGACCAGCCCGTCGTGCGGCTCTCGCCGCGGCGGTCGGCGATCGGCACCCTCGTCGTCACCGGCGGCGTGCACGCCGTGTGGGAGAGCACGGAGCTCGTCGACGGGGCCGCCTTCTCGACCGGCCAGCGCATGGGCGACGTCGTCACGACCAGCGGCAACCGCCCGCTCGTGGCCTTCGACGGCGACGAGGTGCTCGTGGCCCTGCGGCACGTGCGCGAGCTGCGGCGTGCCCTGGTCGTCGCCGGCGACGGCGCGTGGCTGCAGGTCGAGCTGCCCGGCGACCGCCGGCTCTCGGTCGACCCGGCCGAGCCCGGCGAGCGGGTCGCGCTGGCGATGCTCGTCGTCGACGGCCTCCTCGAGCTGCGCCGGGTGACCCTGCCGGACACCCTCACGCCACCTCTCGTCCACCAGAGATTCGGGTACTCGATCCCCGAACGTCCCGGCGACAGCGCCCCGAACGGGAGATGATCGCCCATGCGCCATTTCGGCTTCCTCAGCGACGAGCAGCTGTCGCTCGTCTTCCACACGATCCCGCAGAGGCTCGACCTCTCGTCGCCCGCCCCGCTCCTCGCGGTCGCCCTCGGGGCCACTCTCTACTGTCCCGGCACGCGCCCCGACCTCGTCGGTGCGGTGCACAAGCAGGCGGCCCGCGGCGTGATGAGCATGGTGCTCTGCCTGGAGGACAGCGTCGCCGACGACGAGGTCGACCAGGCCGAGGGCGCCGTCGTGGCGGCCCTGGCCGAGCTGCACCGTGAGCAGGCCGGCCACCTCGCGCCCGACGCGGCGCCGCTGCCCGTGCCCCTGCTCTTCGTGCGGGTGCGCACGCCCGAGCAGATGCTCCGCGTGGCCGAGCGGACGGGGTCGGCCCTCGACGTGCTCAGCGGCTTCGTGCTGCCGAAGTTCGAGAACCAGGACGGCTACGCCGACCGCTTCTTCGCCGTGCTGCACGAGATCCACGAGCGCTTCGACCAGGGCGGCGACGCGGCTCGCCGTCGCCTCCGGGTCATGCCCATCCTCGAGTCGCCCGTGATGATCCACGCCGAGACCCGCACCGCGGCGCTCGAGGGCATCACCGAGGTGCTGCAGCGCCACCGCGACGACGTGCTCGCCGTCCGGATCGGCGCGACCGACCTCTCGAGCGCCTTCGGCCTCCGCCGGTCGCGCGACCTCACGATCTACGACGTGGGCGTCGTCGCGTCGATGATGGCCGACATCGTCAACCGGCTCGGGCGCCACGAGCGCGGCTTCGTCATCAGCGGCCCGGTGTGGGAGCACTACGCCGACACCGAGCGCCTGCTGCGCCCCCAGCTGCGCATGACGCCGTTCGTCGAGGCCGACGACGTCGACCTGCGCCGCCGCCTGCTGCTCGAGAACTTCGACGGCCTGCTGCGCGAGATCGCGCTCGACCAGGCGAACGGCATCACGGGCAAGACCGTCATCCACCCGTCGCACGTCGCGCTCGTGCACGCGATGAGCGTCGTCAGCCACGAGGAGTACCACGACGCCCTCGCGATCACGGGTCGCCAGGGCGGCGGCGCGGTCGCCTCGCCGTACCGCAACAAGATGAACGAGATGAAGCCGCACCGTGCCTGGGCCGAGCGCACGCTGCTGCGCGCCGCGGCGTTCGGGGTCGCCGCGGAGGAGACCACGTACGTCGACCTGCTCGAGCTCAGCATGCGGGCGACCTCGCTGAGCCTGGCCGGAGGCGCGGCGTGAGCGCGAGCCCCCGCCCGGTCTCCGAGGCGGTGCGGTCCGCCGCGCCCGCCGTGCCGATGTCGCCCGAGAGCGGCTTCGTGCACGACCGGGTCGGCATCGTCGTGCGCTCCGAGGGCGACGGCCTCGTGCCCGTCGAGCTCCTCGTCGGCCTCGCGCTCCGGCGGAACCCCCGCCGGGCGCACCTCCTCGTCTCCACCGTGCTCGCCAAGCACGTGCCGACCGTCCCCGGCCTCGCCGTGGTGGCGGGCGAGCTGCTCGGCACGGCGGCGGACCTCGCGCTGGCCGAGGGCGACGCGGGCGCCCGCGGTGCCGACCTCCGGCGACTGGCGGCCGAGTTCACGAGGCTGCTGGCCGAGCGCGAGGCCGTGGGGGAGGCGCGGACGCGACTCCGGGGCGACCTCGCCGCCCTGCGCCGCGAGCTGGCAGCCCTCCGCACCGGGCACCCCGGCGTCGCGACGCTCGGCTACGCCGAGACGGCGACCGGGCTCGGGCGCCTCGTCGCCGACGCGCTCGGCTCGTGGTACCTGCACTCGACCCGTCACGACCCCGCGGGCGCCGTCGCCTTCGGCGCCTTCGAGGAGGCCCACTCGCACGCCACCAGCCACCGGCTGCTGCCGACCGACCCGTCGCGCCTCCGCGTCGGCGGCACCGTGGTGCTCGTCGACGACGAGCTGAGCACCGGCGCGACGGTGGTCGACACCGTGCGCGACCTGCACGCGCGGGTGCCGCAGGAGCGCTTCGTCGTGGCGGCCCTCGTCGACCTCCGCGGCGACGACGACCGGGCCGCGCTCGACGCCGTGGCGCGCGAGCTCGGCACCCGCGTCGACGTCGTGGCGCTCGGGCAGGGGCGCGTCGAGCTGCCCGCCGACGTGCTGACGGTCGGAGCCCACGTGGCGGCCGGGCTCGGCGAGGCCGAGCCGACCCTCCACCGGGCCTCGGCGGTCGACGCCGTCGCGCTGCTCGACCTCCGCGACGTGGTCGCGCCGGTGCGCAGCGAACGGTTCGGGGTCGACGCCCCGGCCGCGACGGCCGCCGTCGACGTCGCGGGCATCGTGGCGGCCGTGCTCGAGGGCCTGCCGGCCGACCTGCGCGAGGGCGCCGGCGGCGACGACCCCGTCGTCGTGCTCGGCACCGAGGAGTTCCTCTCCGTGCCCCTCGCCGTCGCGCACGAGCTCGACGCCCACCTGCCCACACGGGCCTCGTCGACCACGCGGTCGCCCATCGCCGTGCTCGACCGCCCCGAATACGCGGTCGCCTCGGGCGTCACCTTCCGCAGCCACGACGTGACCCTCGACGGCCCCGGGCCGCGGCACGCCTACAACCTGTCCCGGGCCGGAGCCCGGCCGCGCGTGGTCGTGCTGATGCCCGAGCCCGGCACCGACCCCGCTGAGCTCGTCGGCGCCGGGAGCGTCACCGAGGCGCTCCGCGCGGTCGCCGAGCACGTGCTCGTCGTGCTGCTCGCGGCGGCCGACGACGCCCCCGCCCCCGCGCCCGCCGGCCCCGCCGACCGCCTCACCGAGAGATCCACCGTGCAGCCCAGCCCCACCTCCACCGACTCCGCCTCCACCGACTCCGCCGCGGCCCCGACCGGGGCGTCGCCCGCCGAGGCAGAGCTGCCCAGCCTGCCCGAGCCCCTCGTCGGCCCGGCGTTCGGCTCGTACGACGCCGACGACGTGTCGTGGCTGCTCACCGACCTCGGCGACGCGCAGCTCGAGGCGCCCGCGCACGAGCGCGAGGCGACGCTGCAGGGCGGGACGGCCAACTACGCCGAGTCGCTGCCGATCGAGTACCAGCCGACCCCCGAGTACCAGGCCCTGTACGAGGAGGCGCTGGCCCGGTCGGCCGACCGCGTCGCGACGGCCGTCGGCGTCGTCACCGACCTCGTGCTCGCCGCCCGTGACCAGGCGCCGGTGCTCGTCTCGCTCGCGCGGGCCGGCACCCCCGTCGGCGTGCTGATGCGCCGCTGGGCCGCCCGAGTGCGCGGCGTCGACGCCCCGCACCTCACGATGAGCATCGTGCGCGGCGTGGGCCTCGACCCGGTCGCCCTGCGCTGGCTGGTCGCCCACCACGACCCGGCGCGCGTCGTCTTCGTCGACGGCTGGACGGGCAAGGGCGCCATCACCCGCGAGCTCACCGAGGCGCTGGCGCGCTTCGAGGAGACCGACGGCGTGCGCTTCGGCGACGACCTCGCCGTGCTCGCCGACCCGGGCCGCTGCGCGTCGACCTGGGGCACCCGCGACGACTTCCTCATCCCGTCCGCCTGCCTCAACTCGACCGTCTCGGGCCTCGTGTCGCGCACGGTCTACAACCGCCGGCTGATCGGCGACCACGACTTCCACGGCGGCAAGTTCTACGCCGAGCTCGCCGACGCCGACGTCTCGCGCGCCTTCGTCGACACGGTCTCGGCGTGCTTCGACGCCGTCGTCGACGAGGTCGACCGCCGCGTCGCGGCCGCGGCGACGGAGGCCGACCGGTCCGCCGGCCCGACCTGGGCCGGCTGGGAGGCCGTCGAGCGCATCAGCGACGAGCAGGGCGTGCACGACGTGAACCTCGTCAAGCCCGGCGTGGGCGAGACGACCCGCGTGCTGCTGCGGCGCGTCCCCTGGAAGGTGCTCGTGCACACCGACGCCCTCGACGAGGTGCGCCACGTGCTGCTGCTGGCCGAGCAGCGCGGCGTGCCGGTGGAGGTCGTCGACGAGCTGCCGTACAGCTGCGTCGGGCTGATCCACCCCGTGCACACCGCCGGGGCGACCGGTGCCGACGGGCGGGCGGTGCGCGCCGACCCGGCGCCGTCCGCCACGACCGACGGAGGCGACCGATGAGCCGCGCCCCCGTGGTCGTCGCCTGCGACCTCGACCGCACCCTCATCTACTCCGCGGCCGCGCTGCGCCTGCAGGGCGACGACCGCGACGCGCCCGACCTGCTCGTGGCGGAGGTCTACGGGGGCGTGCCGATCTCGTTCACGACCCGCGCCTCCGAGGGCCTGCTCGTGTCGCTCGCGGCCGCGGCGCACCTCGTGCCGGTGACGACGCGCACCGTGGCGCAGTACCAGCGCGTGCGGCTGCCGGGCGTGCGGCCGACGCACGCGGTGACGACCAACGGCGGCGCGCTGCTCGTCGACGGCGTGCCCGACCTCGACTGGCGTCGACGGCTCGACGCCCGCGTCGCGGAGGAGTGCGCGCCCCTCGCCCAGGTGGAGGCCCTCCTGACCGACGCGCACTGGAGCACGTGGACTCTCTCGGTCAAGGTCGCGGAGTCGCTCTTCGTCTACGCGGTCGTCGACCGCGCCGAGATGCCCGAGACGGCGGTGGCCGACCTGGCCGCGCGCTGCGACGAGCTCGGCTGGACGGTCTCGGTGCAGGGCCGGAAGGTCTACTGCGTGCCGAGCCCGGTCACCAAGGCGGCCGCCCTCGAGGAGGTGCGGGCCCGCACGGGCGCCGATCTCGTGCTCGCCGCGGGGGACTCGCTGCTCGACCAGGGCATGCTGGAGGTCGCCGACCACGCCTTCCGCCCTGCCCACGGCGAGCTGCACGACCTCGGCTGGACGGCGCGGCACCTCACGGTGACCGACGCCGACGGCGTGCTGGCCGGCGAGGAGCTGCTGCGGCGCATGTCGGCCGTCGTCGCCGACGCGGCCCGCACCCCGGCACCCGTCTCCGCGTAGCGCCCGGTCGGCGAGCCCGGAGGGGAGAGCGTCAGCGGGGGGAGTCGCCCTCGCCGCGCTGAGGGTCGCCGCCCGACGGGCGCTGGCCCTGGCCCTGGCCGCCGGCGTCGTGCAGGTCGCGGCCGTCGGCCTCGCCCTCGGGCAGCGTGCCGCGGCGCGGGTCAGCGGCCTCGAGGTCGTCGTCCGACGGGGACGCGGTGCCGCCGCGCGGTGCCTCCAGCTCGTCGTCGGCCGCGTCGCGCACGGCGTCGTCGAGCGCCTCGCCGTCACGGGCGTGGGCGACCACCGAGCGGGCCGTCGCCCCGAGCACCTCGGCGGCGTCGACGCCGCGGGCGTCCGCCAGGGCGTGGCTCAGGCCGGCCGCGAGGGCCCCGCCGGCCGTGCCGAGGGTCGTGACGACCTCCTGCTGCCGCTCCGTGAGGGGCTGGTCGGTCTGGCCCGCCACGACCTCGCGCAGGTTCTCGTCGCTCGCGTCGAGGGCCGCGTCGTCCTCCTGCGTGATGGCGGTGGCGTGCGAGACGATCGCGAGCGCGAGCTCGGCGGCGTCCTGCTCGGGCGTGCGCGGTGCGGTCGAGTCGTCGGAGTCCATGCGCGTGACGCTACGCGGAGGGTCCCTCGCATTGTCGGCGTCCTCGGAGGCGCGGAGCGGCGACCCGTGGTCGGTCGCCCCGGCACGCGCCTCCGCGAGTCCGAGACCGCACCGAGTCCTCAGCGCGCTCGAGTCCTCAGCGCGCTCGAGTCCTCAGTGCGCTCGAGCCCTCAGTGCGCCCCGCGGCGCCGGGCCTCCGCGACCGCCTGTGCCGCGCCTCCCCGGAACGGCGCTCCGTGGCCGGGCAGCAGCACCCGCGCCCCCGTGGCCGCGATCCGGTCGAGCGACGAGAGGGCCAGCTCGCTGTCGGCCGTCGCCGCACCCGCGACGATCTGCGCGCCCCGTCGGCCCGTGTACGGGTCGAGCGTCACCACCGCGTCTCCGACGATGACCGCGTCGCGGTCGGGCAGGTGCAGCGCGACGTGGCCGTCGGTGTGCCCCGGGGTCTCGAGCAGCACGGCGCCCTCGGGCAGGGCCGCCTCCGCGATCGGGCGCGTGTCGAGCACGGCGGGCACGGAGAGGGCACCGGCCAGGGCCATGCGGGCCAGCGCGGGCACCGCGGCGGGGTGCTCGACCGGGTAGCGCCACCGGGGCCGCTCGTGCCGGTACGAGTACGGGTGCCGCGCGAGCCGGGCGTCGTCCGGGTGCACCCAGACGGGCAGCCCCCACTGCTGACGCAGGCGCCGGGCCGTGCCGACGTGGTCGAAGTGCGCGTGCGTGAGCAGCACGCCGTCGACGTCGCGGAGGCCGTGGCCCAGCTCGAAGAGCGACTCGACGAGGTGGGGCCACACCCCCGGCAGGCCCGCGTCGACGATGAGCACGCGGTCGCCGTGCTCGACGAGGTAGAGGTTCGTGTCGGCGTGCTCGAGCCGGTGCACCCCGGGGGCGACGTCGCGGTCGAGCACGGCACGGGGGCGCAGGGGAGACATGGCTCCCACGCAAGCACCGGGGCTCGTCGGCCGGTGACGCCTTGACACGGCGGGGCGCGACCGCCTAGTCGAGCAGCCCGCGGATGTCGTCGGCCGTCAGCGCCGAGCTGAAGACGGCGTCGTCGTCGACGACGGCGTCGAAGAGCGCGGCCTTCTTCTGCTGCAGCGCGAGGACCTTCTCCTCGACGGTGTCGTTCGCGATCATCCGGTACACCATGACGTTCTTCGTCTGGCCGATGCGGTGCGTGCGGTCGACGGCCTGCGACTCCGACGCGGGGTTCCACCACGGGTCGAGCATGAACACGTAGTCGGCCTCGGTGAGGTTGAGCCCGAAGCCGCCCGCCTTGAGGCTGATCAGGAACACGGGGGAGGCGCCCCCCTTGAACCTCTCGATCACCTCGCCCCGTCGCCGCGTCGAGCCGTCGAGGTACTCGTGCGCCGTGCCCCGCTGCTCGAGGCGCTCGGCCACGCGCCCCAGGAAGGAGGTGAACTGGCTGAAGACGAGGGCCCGGTGCCCCTCGGCCACGACGTCGTCGAGCTCGTCGAGCAGCTGGTCGAGCTTCGCCGACGGCACGTCGGAGTACTCGGGGTCGATCAGCGCCGCGTCGAGCGCGAGCATGCGCAGCAGCGTCAGCGACCGGAAGACGATGAACCGGTTGCGGTCGAGGTCGTCGATGAGGTCGAGCAGCTTGAGGCGCTCGCGCTGGAGGAACGCGTCGTACAGCTCGCGGTGCGCCGGCGCGAGGTCGACGCGCAGCAGCTGCTCCTGCTTGGCGGGCAGGTCGGCGGCGACGAGCTCCTTCGTGCGGCGGAGCATGAGGGGCCGGATGCGCGCCCGCAGCCGCGCGAGCAGCTCCGGTCGTTCACCGGTCGCGATCGGCTTGACGTAGTCGTCGGAGAAGCGGACGTGCGTCGAGAGCAGCCCCGGGGCCACGACGTGGAAGAGCGCCCACAGGTCGGTCAGCGAGTTCTCGAGCGGCGTGCCCGTGATGGCGAGCTTGAACGGCGCGTCGAGCTCGACGGCGCAGCGGTGCGCCTGCGAGGCGGGGTTCTTGACGAACTGCGCCTCGTCGAGCACCAGCCCCGCCCAGGCGTGCCGGGAGTAGCTGGCCGAGTCGAGCCGGAACAGCGCGTACGACGTGACGACCAGGTCGACGTCGCCGTCGGCGAGGGCCGCGGCGAGGCGTCGGCGGCTCTTCGCCTCGGTCTCGGTCACGACGTGCACACGGAGGCCGGGGGTGAAGCGCGCCGCCTCCGATGCCCAGTTCGGCACGACCGAGGTGGGCGCGACCACGAGGAACGGCGGGCGCCCCGCCGACCCGGCCGGTGCCTCTCGCTCGCGCCCGTGCGCCGGTGCCTCCCGCTCGCGCACGTGCGCGACGAGCGCCAGCGTCTGCACCGTCTTGCCGAGGCCCATGTCGTCGGCGAGGACCCCGCCGAGCCCGTGCTGGTGCAGGAAGGCCAGCCAACGGAAGCCGTCGAGCTGGTACGGCCGCAGCTCGGCGTCGAGGCCGGCCGGCACGGGGGTCTCGGCCACGCCCGGCAGCTGGTCGCCGGCCGCGAGCTCGAGCAGGCCGCCCACGGCGCTCCGCCAGGCGTCGGCCTGCACGGTCGCATCGGCGAGGTCGTCGAACTCCGACCAGAGCGAGGCCTGGTACCGGTTGATGCGCGGCCCGGCCTCCCACTCGTCGAGACCGGTCGCCTCGTCGATCAGGCGCTTCAGCTCGTCGAATGCCGGGTGGGCGAGCGACAGGTACGACTTGTCGACGAGCAGCATCTTGTCGCGTCGCTTCGCCAGGGCCGTGAGCAGCGGCACGAGCGGCACCGTCCGCCCCTCGACGGTGACGAGCACCCCCAGGTCGAACCAGTCCCTCTTGTCGGTCTCGACCGTGGTGACCGTCAGGTGCGGCGCCTCGGTGAGCTCGCGGTAGTCGGGGCGCTCACCGTCGACGACGACGCGGAGGTCGTCGCGCCCCTCCAGCCCGGGCAGGCGGGTGGCCACGAACTCGGCGGCGGCGACGCCCTTGAGGGTGGCCCCGCGCGCGGGCACGCCGAGCGCCTCCAGATCGAGCGGCGTCTCGTGCGCGGAGAACGGCTCGGTGCGGCCGGCGATCACCCAGCGCCAGGTCAGCGCGAGCGTGTCACCGGCGCCGAACGACGCCGTGAGCACGAGCTCGGGAGGCAGCACCTCGGGCAGCGCGACCGACTCGTCACGGCTGGTCACGGCGACCGCCTGCTGCAGGCCCGGGTACCAGTCGCGGAGGAACTCCTCCGCGTCGGCCTCGGGCACCGTGATCTCGGCCGTGCTCGTCAGCAGCTGCTTCTGCTCGGGGGCCAGCGGGGCGACCGTCGGGGCGAGCACGACGCCGAGGTGCGGCTGGGGCGTCGCCACGTAGACGCCGTGGTCGCCGATCGTGCCGGTGTCGGCGGCGGCGTGCGGCTCGCCGTCGACCGTGACCCCGGCGCTGAGCACGAGGCCCCGGCCCGGCTCGGTGCGCGCGTCGACGGTGACGCGGGCCTCGGCGGCGACCGTCACGTCGGTGGCGCGCTTGCCGGTGACGAGGGCGACGCCGAGCCGGCGGGCCTCGGCGAGCAGGGGCCAGAGCAGCGGGCTCGTGAAGTCGTCGAGCATCAGCCAGTCGGCCTCGCCCGGCACGTACGAGGCGTGCACGGACCGGTGCAGGGCGGCGAACTGCCCGAACCAGGCGTGCTGCTCCGCCCCGATCGCGAGACGGTTCATCTGGTAGGGCAGCGACGTCCAGGTCAGGTCGCCCCGCACCCAGTTGCCGGTGGGGCTGAGGCTGACCGGCCGGACGCCCAGTCGCCAGCTCGCCGCCCCCGACGGCCGGGCCGGAACCGGGGAGGCGCCCCCCGCGCCCGCGAGGGAGCTGCCGCTCACGAGGCCGCCGCCGAGCCCGCCCGTCGAGCGCTCGTGCCGGTCGACGCGCGGGGCGTCCCACCGCGCGCTGCGGGGCGGGGCGACGCGCGGCCGCAGCTCGAAGAGCAGGCCCATGGAGGTGGTGCGGGCGTCGCGGGGCGCCGGCCGGCCGGTGAGGCCGCCGAGCCGGGCGCGCCAGTCGTCGGGGGAGGGGGCCGCGTCACCGGCTCCTGGTCCGCCGGCCCGGGTCGAGGCGCGGTCGGCGTCGCCGGCCGGCGCGGCCGCGGGCGGTGCGAGCGCGGCCGCGTTGTTGGCGAGCAGCACGGCGGCCACGTGCTTGCAGTCGCCGCCGAGCGGGCAGGTGCAGGTGCTGCGCGAGGGGCGGCTCTGCTCGCCGCGCGTCGGCTGGAGGACGATCTCGCACCGGTAGGGCTCGGCGGTGCTGCCGCGCACGGTGCCGGTGACGACCTGGTCGACGGGGTCGTACGTGATGTCGCTGACCCGGTCTTCGCGCGAGTACTGCCGCCCCTTGGCGAACGGGCGCGGGCCGACGAAGCGGATGACGTCGACGGCGTCGACGAGCGGCGCGACGTCGAGGAGGGGCATGACGTCCATCTTCGCAGCGACCGCCGACACCCGTCGCCGCCGCGCACCGGCCCCGGCGAGGCCGCCGCGGATGGTAACCGGGGACGTGCCGCGCAGGCAAGGCCCCCGGCACGGTCGGCCCTCACCGCGACTCCCGTCGTTCACTGACGTCGACCAGGGGTCGCCGCGCCGAGGGGCCGGGGCCCGACGACGAGGGAGGACGAGCCGTGCGAGCGATGACCTACCGGGGGCCGTACAAGATCCGCGTCGAGGAGAAGGACGTGCCCCGCATCGAGCACCCGAACGACGCGATCGTGCGGGTGACCCTGGCGGCGATCTGCGGCTCCGACCTGCACCTCTACCACGGGCTCATGCCCGACACCCGGATCGGGCACACCTTCGGCCACGAGTTCATCGGCGTCGTCGAGGAGGTGGGGTCGTCCGTCGAGACGCTGAAGAAGGGCGACCGCGTGATGGTGCCCTTCAACATCTACTGCGGCTCGTGCTGGTTCTGCGCGCGCGGGCTGTGGTCCAACTGCCACAACGTCAACGCGAACGCCACGGCGGTCGGCGGCATCTACGGCTACTCGCACACCACGGGCGGCTACGACGGCGGCCAGGCCGAGTTCGTCCGCGTGCCGTTCGCCGACGTCGGGCCGAGCATCATCCCCGACGACATCGCCGACGAGGACGCCCTGCTGATGACCGACGCGCTCAGCACCGGCTACTTCGGCGCGCAGCTCGGCGAGATCGGCCAGGGCGACACGGTCGTCGTGCTCGGCGCCGGGCCGGTGGGCCTCTTCGCGGCGCGCTCGGCGTGGTTCATGGGCGCCGCGCGGGTGATCGTCGTCGACCACCTCGAGTACCGGCTGGAGAAGGCCCGCACCTTCGCCCACGCGGAGACGATCAACTTCGCCGAGCACGACGACGTGGTCGTCGAGCTGAAGAAGCAGACCGACTACCTGGGAGCCGACGTCGTCATCGACGCGGTGGGCGCCGAGGCCGACGGCGACCTCGTGCAGCACCTGACCAGCGCCAAGGCCAAGCTGCAGGGTGGGTCTCCCGTCGCCCTGAACTGGGCCATCGACGGCGTCCGCAAGGGCGGCACCGTCTCCGTCCTGGGCGCCTACGGCCCCCTCCCGAGCGCCGTCAAGTTCGGCGACGCCCTCAACAAGGGCCTCACGCTGCGCATGAACCAGGCACCGGTCAAGCGCCAGTGGCCGCGCCTCTTCGAGCACATCCGCGCCGGGCACTTCCGGCCGAGCGACGTCGTCACCCACCGGGTGCCGCTCGAGCACATCGCCGAGGGGTACCACCTCTTCTCCGCGAAGCTCGACGGGAACATCAAGACCCTCGTCGTCCCCGGCGCCTGACCCCGCCCCCCGACCCTCACGACCCACCGACATCCCCGCATCCGGAGGCCCCCCATGAGCGACCACGACGACGTCCCCCTCGCCTACCTCCCCTCGAAGCCCCGCGCCGTCCCCACGCAGGAGCAGCTCCGGGCCCGCGTGCCCGGCTGGGGCGCTGACCTCGACCCGGCCGACCGCCCGTCGCACCCGAAGCTGCAGTACGCGCCGGGCGCCTCCGGAGCCCACTGGGAGTTCCCCGAGCGGCAGCCGGGCGGCGAAGGGCGGGAGCGCTCGATCGAGCACGCCTTCGTGACGCCGGTCTTCGGCACGGCGCAGCCCTTGCACGGGCTCTCGGGGGCGATCCGGCGTGTCGCGTACGACCGCTACAGCGAGGGCCGGCTCGCCCACTGGCTCCTGCTCGTCGTCGGCGACCGGGTCGACTCGACCGGCGCCCACCTGCGGTCGCTGGTCAGCGGCCGCCCCGACGACCTGCTGCGCGAGACCGGCGTCACGGCCGAGGCCCGGAAGGAGGCGCGGGCCACGTCGCGGGACCGCACCCGCGTCGACCGCCACCACCGCTGGCTCGACCCGCTGATCGTCGCCGGGCCGTGGGTCGTCACCGGGGTGGTCGCGGTGCGGGGCGTCGCGAAGGTGGTCCGCGCCCTCCGCTGAGGGCGCCGCCCGCGTGACGCCCCGAGGGCGCGACGGGGGACAGCTCGGGGCGGTCCGGGGCGCGCCGCGTACCCCGCTGACCGCGACCTGGGTGACACCGCGGGTGAGGGCGTACCGTTCCACGGGCTGGAAGCGTTCAGCGCTCCCACCGGCCGGTGTCGCAACTGCACCCCTGCCCGTGAAGCTCAGTCGCAGGGCGACGCCAGCGCCAGACAGGGCACGACCGCCGGCGCGGTCGTGCCCTGTCGTCGTCCCGAGGGCGGACGACCCTCGGCCGGGTGGGCGCGCGCGCCCCTCGCGGGGTGCCACACTTGTCGCGACGAGTCCGACCCCGTGCTCGTCGACCCCGGCCTGATCCCTGCCGGAGCACCGAGAGCTGCCGCGGACCGACGTCGTTCCCGAGCACCTGCCCCGACCGACATCGATCCACCGAAGGAACCGCGCCATGTCCTCCCTCCTGCCCCGCGACTCCTCGCGCCTGGGCGAGCTCCGGGCCCTCCTGTTCGACCTCGACGGCGTGCTCACGCCGACCGCCGAGGTGCACATGCGGGCCTGGTCGCGCCTCTTCTCCGAGTGGTTCGCCGCCCACGACCTCGGCCCGTACACCGACGCCGACTACTTCGAGCACGTCGACGGGCGACCGCGCTTCGACGGCGTCCGCGCGATGCTCGCGGCCCGCGGCGTCACCCTGCCCGAGGGCCACGACGACGACAGCCCCGACACCGAGACGGTGCGCGGCCTCGGCAACCGCAAGAACGCCGTCTTCGCCGCCGAGCTCGCCGAGAACGGCGTCGAGCCCTACCCGGGCAGCGTCGCCTTCCTCGACCGGGCGATCGCGCTCGGCGTGCACGTCGCCGTCGTCTCGAGCTCGCGCAACGCCGTGCCCGTGCTCGAGGCCGCCGGCCTCCGCGACCGCTTCGAGGTCATCGTCGACGGCGCCGTCGCCGCGGCCGAGGGCATCGCCGGCAAGCCCGCTCCCGACACCTACCTCGAGGGCGCCCGCCGCCTCGGCCTCACCGCGGAGGACTGCGTCGTCGTCGAGGACGCCACCTCCGGCGTCGAGGCCGGGAGGCGCGGGTCGTTCGGCCTCGTCCTGGGCGTCGACCGCGGGGCCGGCCACGACGCCCTGCTCGCCTCGGGCGCCGACGTGGTCGTCGACGACCTCGGCGACGTGGTCGACGCGCTCGGCGCGACCCGCGACTCCACCGGCTCCGGCAGCTCCGGCAGCACCGACGACACGACCAGCAGCGACACGACCAGCAGCGACGCAGAGGACCCCGCGTGAACACCATCACCACCGACCCGCTCGACCGGCACCGCTTCCCGGTCGACGAGTGGGCGCTCGTCGAGGACGAGTACGTGCAGGGCGACGAGGGCGTGACGGAGACGATCTTCGCCGTCGGCAACGGCTACCTGGGCCTCCGCGGCAACCCCGACGAGGGGCGCGGCGGCCACTCGTTCGGCACCTACGTCAACGGCTTCCACGAGACCTGGCCGATCCGCCACGCGGAGGAGGCCTTCGGCTTCGCCCGCGTCGGGCAGACGATCGTCAACGTGCCCGACGCCAAGGTGATCCGCCTCTACGTCGACGACGAGCCGTTCGTGCTCTTCGAGGCCGACATCCTCGACCACACGCGCCGCCTCGACTTCCGCGACGGCGTGCTCACGCGCGACGTCGAGTGGCGCACCCCCTCGGGCAAGCGCGTGCTCGTCCGCAGCCGGCGCCTGGTCAGCTTCGAGGACCGCCACCTGGCGATCATCGAGTACGAGGTGACGGTGCTCGACGCCGACGCGTCGCTGCTCATCTCGAGCCAGATCCTCAACCGGCAGGACATGGGCGACGAGTACCACGCGGGCATGCGCGCCGCGGCCGGCGCCTTCGACCCGCGCCGTGCCGAGGCCTTCGACTCGCGCGTGCTCCAGCCGGTGCTGAAGCGCAACGGCGGCACACGGGCGGTGCTCGGCTACCGCACGACGAACTCGGGCATGACCATCGCGGTCGGCGCCGACCACGTGATGGACACCGAGAACGAGTGGGACGAGTCGTCGTCGATCGACGACGACCTCGCCAAGCACGTCTACCGGGTGCGGGCCAAGGCCGGGGTGTCGACGCGCATCGTCAAGACGATCACGTACCACACCAGCCGCGGAGTGCCCCCGCGCGAGCTCGCCGACCGCTGCGACCGCACCCTCGACCGCGTCGCCGAGGAGCCGCCGTCGGCGATGTTCGACGCGCAGCGCGCGTGGCTCGACGACTACTGGGCCCGCACCGACGTCGTCGTCGGCGGCCAGCCCGAGGTGCAGCAGGCCGTACGCTGGAACCTCTTCCAGCTCGCGCAGGCCACGGCACGCACCGACGGCCAGGGCGTCGCCGCCAAGGGCGTCACCGGCTCGGGCTACGGCGGCCACTACTTCTGGGACACCGAGATCTACGTCCTGCCCTTCCTCACCTACACGGCGCCGAACGTCGCCCGCAACGCCCTGCGCTTCCGCCTCGGCATGCTCGACGCGGCCCGCGACCGGGCGGTCGAGCTGAACCAGCGCGGCGCGCTCTTCCCGTGGCGCACCATCAACGGCCTCGAGTCGTCGGCGTACTACGCCGCCGGCACCGCGCAGTACCACATCGACGCCGACATCAGCCACGCCCTGAGCCAGTACGTGCAGGCGAGCGGCGACCTCGACTTCATCGAGCGCGGCGCCGTCGACATCCTGGTCGAGACCGCGCGGCTCTGGGCCGACCTGGGCTTCTGGCGCTCGAACGGCGACCAGCGGTTCCACATCGACGGGGTCACCGGCCCCGACGAGTACACGACCGTCGTCGACGACAACCTCTACACGAACGTCATGGCGCGCGCGAACCTCCGGGCCGCCGTCCGCTACGTGACCCGCCTGGCCGAGGAGTCGCCCGCCGCCTACTCGAGGATGGTCACCCGCCTCGACCTGGAGGACCACGAGGTCACCGGCTGGCAGGTCGCCGCCGAGGCCATGGAGATCCCCTACGACGAGCACCGCGGCATCCACCCGCAGGACGCGCAGTTCCTCGACAAGGAGCTGTGGGACCTCGAGTCGACGCCGGCCAGCAAGCGCCCGCTGCTGCTGCACTACCACCCGCTCGTGATCTACCGCTTCCAGGTGCTGAAGCAGGCCGACGTCGTGCTCGCGCTCTTCCTCCAGGGCGACGAGTTCACCGCCGAGCAGAAGCTCCGCGACTTCGAGTACTACGACGCGCTGACGACCGGCGACTCGACCCTCTCGGGCGTCGTGCAGTCGATCATCGCGGCCGAGGTGGGCCACCACCAGCTGTCGCAGCAGTACTTCCTGTCGTCGCTCTACGTCGACCTCGCCGACCTGCACCGCAACACGGCCGACGGCGTCCACGTCGCCTCGACGGGCGGCATCTGGAGCGCGCTGGTCAGCGGCTACGGCGGCATGCGCGACTACCTCGGCGACATCACCTTCGACCCGCGCCTGCCCGCCGACTGGGAGGAGCTGAGCTTCAAGCTCACGATCCACGGCTCGCGGGTGCGCGTCGACCTCGCGCAGCACGAGATCGTCTTCACGGTCGAGGAGGGCACCGGCGTCAGCGTCGGCGTCCGCGGCGAGCGGGTGGAGGTCGGCGAGCTGCCCGTGCGCGTGGCGCTCGACGACCAGGGACCCCGCATCACGACGAAGGTGCCGACGACGAGCGACCTGCGCGGCCTGATGCGCGCCGACGGCTCGGTCATCACGGCGTCGATCCCGACGATCAGCATCGACCGGTACGACGACGACGAGGCCGCTTCGTAGCGGCGGGTCCAGGTCCTCCCCGGCGGGCCGGCGCTGGCCGGCCGGGGAGGACACGCACCCGCCGAAGGCTGGTGGGTCTTCCTGCGGACGCGTCGGGGGTCGACCCGCGGTGCCGAGCAGGCCCTGCCGACCCCGGCCCCGTGCGCCGACGCCTCCGCCGAGGCGTCGCCCGGCCTAGAAGGGCCCGGCCGCCGAGGCGATCGCCTGGAAGAGCGCCGTCGTGTCGGCGTCGCGCTTCTTGACGCTCGCGCCGATCGTGCCGGCGGGGGAGTGCACCTCGCCGGTCACGCGGATGCCCTGGTCGGTCGGCGTGAACACCAGGCGCACCACGTCGCGGTCGCTCGCCGTCGCGCTGCGGCGCAGCAGCTCGGCGCCCTCCTCGTCGGCCGCGGTGACGCTGAAGCCCGGCGTCGACTGCACGGCCCGGCGCACGAGCCCCGGCAGCAGCGCGGCCGGGAGCTTCAGCTCCAGGGAGGCGCGGGTCACGTCGGGGTCGCCGGTCACGATCTGCGGTGCGCGTTCGTCAGCCATTGGGCGAGGCTACGGCACGGCGTCGAGGCCGTGCGCGGCCGAGGCTGCACCGTCGCACTCCGCAGCGTCGCACTCCGCCCCGCTGCCGCTCAGTCCCCGACCTCGTCCTCGCAGTCGAGCCCGCGCGCGATGAGGCCGCGGTAGTCGTCGCACTTCGCGGTGAGCACGCCGAGGTCGGCCCGGAGCTGCGCCATCTGCTGCTCGATCGTCGTCACCTGGGCCTCGAGCAGGGCCAGCCGCACGGGGTGCGTCGCGAGCTCGCCCCGGCCCGCCTGCACGAAGGCGCGCACGTCCGCCACCGGCATGCCCGTCCGCCGGAGCGCCTGGACGAGCCGGACGAACCGCACGGCGGCCGGGCCGTACCGGCGTCGGCCGTCGCCGCCCCGGCCGACGAGGGGGAGCAGGCCCTCCCGTTCGTACCAGCGCAGGGCGTCGACGCTCAGGCCGGTCGCCTCGGCGACGCGACCGATGCCGACCGGGGCGACCCGCGCCTCCTCGAGGACGTCGTCGAGGTGGGCCGCGTCGTCGACGCGACCCGCGTCGCCGTCGACGGGACGGAGCGGGGGAGGCGTCGTGAGCGTCATCGTCACAGGGTACGTCCGTCCTCCCGGTCGCCCGGGGCCCGTGCGCCGCCGTCGTCGGCGGCGGAGGCGGGCGAGGCCGCCGGGGCCGCCTGCGCGTCGGCCCCGGGTCGCAGGTCGAGGACGAACCGGTGGCGGACGTCGTTGCGGGCGAGGCGGTCGAGGGCCTCGCCGAGCCGGGCGGCCGGGAGCACCTCGACGTCGGCGACGACGCCGTGCTCGGCCGCGAAGTCGAGCATCGCCTGGGTGTCGGCCCGGCCGGCGCTGCCCGACGCGGTCAGCGACCGGTGGGGCAGGAGGCTCATCGCCGAGACGCTGTAGCGCGGCGGGATGCCGAGCATGCAGAGGGTGCCGCCGCGGCGCAGCGTCTCGAGGTACGGCGACGGGTCGTGGTCGCCCGACGCGGTGTCGACGACGAGGTCGAGGCGCCGGGCCGCGCTCGCCATGGCCGCGGGGTCGGTCGACACGACGACCTCGACGGCGCCGAGCGCGAGGGCGTCGGCCCGCTTGCGCGGCGACGTCGTGAAGACGGTGACCTCGGCGCCCCGGGCGACGGCGAACTTCACCGCGAGGTGGCCCAGGCCGCCCAGCCCGACGACGCCGACCCGGTCGCCGGGCCCCACGCCCGCCCGGGCGAGCGGAGCCCAGGTCGTCACACCCGCGCACATCAGCGGCGCGACGGCCGCCGGGTCGAGGCCCGCGGGCAGGTGGTAGGCGAACGCCTCGCGGACGACGTACTCGCCCGACCAGGCGCCCTGGGTGCGGCTGCCGTCGTGGCGGTCGCGCCCGCCGTAGGTGAGGGTCGGGAACTCCACGCAGAGCGACTGCTCGTCGGCGAGGCAGTTCTCGCAGGTGCCGCAGGAGTCGACGATGTTGCCGACGGCGACCGGGTCGCCGACGGCGAAGCCGGTGACGGCGGGGCCGACGGCGACGACCTCGCCGACGAACTCGTGGCCCGGCACGAGCGGCAGCTGGCCGGGCCGGGCCTGCTCGAGGGCGTGCAGGTCGCTGTGGCACACGCCGCAGAAGTCGATCCGCACGGCGAGGTCGTCGGGGCGGAGGTCGCGGCGGTCGAGCGCGACCTCCTGCAGCGGTGCGCCGGGGGCCAGCAGGGCGTGGGCGGTCGTGGTCCTCATGGGTCGACCGTAGGAGCTGGAGTGCACTCCAGCGCAAGGGCCCGGGCGGGTGCTCGGGTGCTCGGGTGCGCGGGGCTCGCCCGTAGGGTGGGCGCATGAAGACTCTGTACTACTCGGGCCAGGAGCTGATCGTGACCGACGAGCTGGCTGAGGTGCTGCTGGCCGCGGCGATGGAGTTCAGCGACGACGACCGCACCTTCCGTGTGCCGGTCGCCTGCCGCCTCGACGGCGTCGCTCACATGGCGCAGCTGCTGCTCGGCCCGGGCATCCCGCTGCTCGTCGTCGACGCGCCCGACGACGTCGAGCCGGCCGCCGGGTCGGAGTCGTCGGCGGCGTTCATCGTCGAGCTCACCGAGAGCCTGGTCGACGAGGACTGAGCCCCAGGGCGTCGCGACCCCTGACGGGTCGCGGCGCCGTCAGCTGGCTCCCCGTCCCCGGGCCTAGCCTCGGGGCATGTCCGTGCGCCTAGAGACCCCCGTCGAGCCCGCCTCCGCGGGGATGCCGCCCCGCGCCTCCTCGGGGTGGGCCGCCCTCGCCGGCGTCGTCTCGTTCGTGGCCTGGGCCGGTGCCGCCGAGGCGGCCGCCGTCGTCACCGGGCCCGGGGGCAGCCCGCTGCTCGCCGTCGGCTCGGCCGTGATCGACCTCGCGCCGGCCGCAGCCAAGGACACCATGGTGGGGCTGTTCGGCACCGGCGACAAGGTGGCCCTCGGCGTGCTGATGGCCGTGGTGCTCGTCGTCGTCACCGGCCTGGCCGGCGTCGCCGAGCAGCGTCGCCCGCCGCTCGGCCGCGTCGTCTTCGGGGTCGGCGGGGCCCTCGCGGTCGCCGCGGTGCTCACCCGGGCCGGCAGCGGCAGCCTCGACGCGGCCCCGGCCGTGATCGGCACGGTCGTCGCGGTCGTCGTGCTGCCCGGCCTGCTGCGACGGCTGGGGCGCTGGCGCCTCTCGACGGCCCCCGGCTGGGCCGCCGCGACCGAGCCCACGCCGCCGCTCGGCGGAGCCCCGGTCGAGCGCCGCAGCTTCCTCACCGCGATCGGGCTCACGAGCGCCGTCGCGGTCGTCGTGGGCGCCGGCGCCCGCGTGATCAACGCGGGCCGCGCCGACGTCGCGGCCCTGCGCGACGGCATCGCCCTCCCGGAGGCGGCCGTCACCGCCGAGCCCGTGCCGGCCGGCGCCTCCCTCGACGTGCCCGGCATCACGCCCTACGTGACCTCGAACGAGGACTTCTACCGCATCGACACGGCGCTGCGCGTGCCCTCGATCGACCCCGCCGAGTGGAGCCTGCGCATCCACGGCCTGGTCGAGAACGAGATCGTCGTCTCGTTCGACGAACTGCTCGCCCTGCCCCTCGAGGAGCACCTGGCCACCCTCAGCTGCGTGTCGAACGAGGTCGGCGGCGACCTGATCGGCACCGCCCTCTGGCTCGGGCACCCGATCCGCACCCTGCTCGCCCGGGCCGTGCCGACGGCGGGCGCCGACATGGTGCTCTCGACCAGCGAGGACGGCTTCACCGCGGGCACCCCGCTCGACGTGCTCACCGACGAGGGCACCGACGCCCTGCTGGCGGTGGGCATGAACGGCCAGCCCCTGCCGCAGGAGCACGGCTTCCCCGTGCGCATGGTCGTGCCCGGCCTCTTCGGCTACGTCTCGGCGACGAAGTGGGTCGTCGATCTCGAGGTCACCCGCTTCGCCGACGCCGAGGGGTACTGGACGCCCCGCGGCTGGGACGCGCTCGGCCCGGTCAAGCTGGAGTCGCGGGTCGACGTCCCGGCACCCGGCACGTCGGTCGACGCGGGCACCGTGCCGATCGCGGGGGTGGCCTGGCACCCGCACACGGGTGTCTCGCGCGTCGAGGTGCAGATCGACGACGAGCCCTGGGTCGACGCCGAGCTCGCGGACTCCGTGTCGGCCGACACCTGGGTGCAGTGGGTGCACCGCTGGGAAGCGACGAGCGGGAGGCACACCGTGAGGGTCCGGGCGACCGGCGCCGACGGCGAGGTGCAGCGCGAGGCACGGATGGCCCCCGCCCCGAACGGTGCCGAGGGCTGGGACGAGCACCAGGTCACGGTGCGCTGAGACCACCGCTCACGCGCGGAGCCGCGCGCAGGCGCCCGTCGGGCCGGTCGCCCGGCCCCCGCGCTACGCGACGACCCCGAGCGCGAACGGCAGCACCGCGGAGGCACCCGCCCGACGGAGCTCGCGCCCCGCGACGGTGACCGTCCACCGGCTGTCGACGAGGTCGTCGACGAGCAGCACGGGCCCGGGCGTCGCCGCCAGGGCCGCGGCCAGCTCGGGGCCCACCTCCACCGACCCCCACACGTCGGCGAGGCGGTAGACGCTGTTGCCGCCGCCGCGCGGGGCGTCGGAGGAGCGCTGGCGGGTCGGCGTCAGCTGGCCGAGCACGGGCAGCCGCCCGACGTGGCCGAGGGCCTCGCCCAGCGAGGCCACGAGCTGCGGGTGGCCCTGCGACGGCATCACGACGATGCCGACGGGCCTCTCGGTCCAGCCCCAGTCGGCCAGCACCCGCACGCAGCCGTCGACGAGGGCCCGGGTGACGGGCTGGTCGGGCGTCGAGGGCGCGAACACCTCGCGGAGCGTCGTGCCCCAGCCCAGGTCGGTGAGGCGCGCGAGGGCCCGCCCCTGCTCGACGCGCTCATCGGGCGCGATCTTGCCCTTGGCCGGCACGCCGGCCCGGTCGGCGCCGGCGGGCCACTGCGCCCGCGGCTCGACCTCGACGCCCACGCGGTCGAGCGAGCTGGCGGCCGACGCGGCCGCGTCGCTCGTCACGTCGCTCGGGTACCAGGGGCCCGCACAGACGTCGCACCGGCCGCACGGCACCGCGGCGGGGTCGTCGAGGTCGAGCTGCAGCATCTGCATGCGGCAGGTGGCACCCTCCTCGTAGCGGATCATCGACTCCTGCTCGGCGAGCCGGGCGGTGGCGATCCGGTCGTACCGCTCGCGGTCGTAGACCCACGGCCGCCCGGTCGAGACCCAGCCGCCCTGCACGCGGTGCACGGCGCCGTCGACGTCGAGCACCCTGAGCAGCAGCTCGAGGGGGGTGCGCTTGATGTCGACCCGCGCCTCCAGCGCCGGCGTCGAGAGCGGCGTCTCGCCCAGCTCGGCGAGCACGGCGCTCGCGCGGGCCTCGGAGGGCATCGACGCCGTCGCGAAGTACTGCCAGATCTCGCGGTCCTCCCGCCCCGGCAGCAGCAGCACGTCGGCGTTGTCGGTCGCGCGCCCGGCGCGGCCGATCTGCTGGTAGTAGGCGACCGGCGACGACGGGGCGCCGAGGTGCACCACGAAGCCGAGGTCGGGCTTGTCGAAGCCCATGCCGAGCGCGCTCGTCGCGACGAGCGCCTTCAGGTCGTTGGTCTTGAGGCGCTGCTCGAGCTGCTCGCGCTCCTCGGGGTCGGTGCGGCCCGTGTACGAGCGGACGTCGTGGCCCGCCTCGCGCAGCAGCCGGGCGGTGTCGTCGGCCGCCGAGATGGTCAGCGTGTAGATGATGCCGCTGCCCGCGAGGTCGCCGAGGTGGGCGAGCAGCCAGCCGAGCCGGTCGCGCGAGGTGGGCAGGTCGAGCACCCCCAGCCGCAGGGAGGCGCGGGCCAGCGAGCCGCGGATGGTCAGCACCGAGGTCTCCGGCCCCTCGGTCAGCTGCTCCTCGACGTCGGCCACGACGCGCTCGTTCGCGGTGGCCGTCGTGGCGAGGACGGGCACGCCGGCCGGCAGCGTACGGATGAGCTCGGCCAGGCGCCGGTAGTCGGGGCGGAAGTCGTGCCCCCAGTCGCTGATGCAGTGCGCCTCGTCGACGACGAGCATGCCGAGCCGGTCGACCAGCAGCGGCAGCTGCTCGTCACGGAACCTCGGGTTGTTGAGGCGCTCGGGCGACACGAGCAGCACGTCGACCTCGTCGGCGAGCAGCGCCTGCTGCACGTCGGCCCACTCGTGCGCGTTCGCCGAGTTGAGGGCCACGGCGCGGACGCCGGCCCGGGCGGCCGCGGCCACCTGGTCGCGCATCAGCGCGAGCAGCGGCGACACGAGCAGGGCGGGCCCCGTGCCGCGACGGCGCAGCAGCAGGGTGGCGATGAAGTAGACCGCCGACTTGCCCCAGCCGGTGCGCTGCACGACGAGCGCCCGTCGGCGGTCGGCGACGAGGGCGCGGATCGCCTCGAGCTGGCCGTCGTGGAAGACGGCGTCGTCACGCCCGGTCAGGCGGCGCAGCAGCTCGAGGGCCTCGGCGTCGACGTCGGTCACGGCGGGGGCGGCGGTGTCGGTCATCGGGCCATGGTGCCACGCACCACCGACCCTGCCGACTCCCGCCCGTCCGACCCTGGCCCCGGCCCCGGCCCCGGCCGTCGCCGGCCTCAGGAGGCGGCGGGCGCCTCCGGCACGACGACGAGCTCGAGGTGGTCGCGCAGCTGCCCCGGCACGTCGACCTCGTCGGGCGCGAGCAGCCACTGCAGCTGCAGGCCGTCCCAGAGGGCGACGAGGGCGGTGGCGGCCCGGTCGGGGTCGACGCCGGGCCGCAGGAGCCCGGCGGCCCCGAGCCCGCGGAAGGCGTCGCCGAACTCGCGCCGGAGCCCGGCGAGGCGGTCGGAGACGTAGTCGCGCCCGGGGTTGCCGGCCGTGACGGCCTCGCCCGAGAGCACCGCGTAGAGCTCGATGACCCCGGGCACGGCCTCGTTCGCCCGGGCCTGGCGCACGACGGCCTCGACCATCGAGCCCTCCGCCGGCGTCGACGGCATCGGGCCCGCGGAGACCTCGTCGCGGCGGGCGAGGACGGCGAGCAGCAGGTGGCTCTTGGTGGGGAAGTAGTGCAGCAGGCTCGTCTGGCTCATGCCGACGACGTCGGCGACCTTCTGCAGCGAGCCGCCCGCGTAGCCGTGGGCCGCGAACACCTCGAACGCGGCCGCGACGATCGCGGCCCGCCGCTCCGCCGACTTGGCGTACGGGCCCCGCCGAGCCCGCGGGGCGTCGGCGCTGCCCGGCGCGGCGGCGGGGTCGGCGGGCTCGGTGGTCATGGGGGCAGCCTACGACGCCCGGCGTCGTGCCCCGCGAATTTCGAGCGACCACTCGACACTGTGTTAGCGTCGACGCGTCCCGTCCACGTCGCCGGGGGCCCGCGCCTGCGCCCCGCCGTCGTCGACGGCCGCCCGCCCGCCCCCTCAGCACGGTCGACGCCCTCCCGCGGCGGCCCCGGAAGGACTCGTCCCGTGACGACCACCGCCTCGTACCTCACCGACACGGGCCCCGGCACGGGCCTCCGCAGCCCCGCCCGCTCCGCGCTGCACAGCGACGCCCCGACCCTCTCGCTCGACGGCGACTGGGCCTTCCGCCTGCTGGCCGGCGCGCCCGGCACGCCCGGCGGCCGTGGCGTGCTGCCCGAGGGCGAGGGCCCGACGGACTTCGCCGCGGTCGACCACGACGACTCCGGCTGGGAGACCATCGCCGTGCCGTCGCACTGGGTGCTGACCGGTGACGGCGAGCGCGGTCTGCCGATCTACACCAACGTGCAGTTCCCCTTCCCGACCGAGCCGCCCGCCGTGCCCGACGCGAACCCCACCGGCGACCACCGCCGCCGCTTCACGCTGCCCGCGAGCTTCGACGGCGCCGAGCGCGTGCTGCTGCGCTTCGAGGGCGTCGAGTCGCGCTACGTCGCCTGGGTCAACGGCGTCGAGGTCGGCATGGGCGTCGGCAGCCGCCTCGCGCAGGAGTTCGACGTCACCGACGTCGTCCGCCCCGGCGAGAACGTCGTCGCGGTGCGCGTGCACCAGTGGTCGGCGTCGAGCTACGTCGAGGACCAGGACCAGTGGTGGCTGCCCGGCATCTTCCGCAGCGTCACGCTGCAGGCGCGACCGGTCGGCGGCCTCGACGACGTCTGGCTGCAGACGCCGTGGCACGGCGCCGCCGGCGAGCCCGAGGGAGGCGCGTCGATCGTCGCCGAGGTCACGGCCGGCCCCGCGGCCTGGCCGGTGGTGCTCTCGGTGCCCGAGCTGGGCGTCGAGGTGACCTGGTCGTCGCCCGCCGACGTCGCCCCGGTCGAGATCGCCGACGGCGTCGCACCGTGGAGCGCCGAGACGCCCCGTCTGTACGACGCGACCGTGACGAGCGCCGGGGGAGCGGAGACGATCTCGCTCCGCCTCGGCTTCCGCACCGTCCGAGTCGACGGCGACCTCTTCACCGTCAACGGGCGCCGCGTCGTGTTCCACGGCGTGAACCGGCACGAGACGCACCCCGACCGCGGCCGCGTGTTCGACGAGGAGTGGGCGCGCCGCGACCTCGAGCAGATGAAGCGGTACAACGTGAACGCCATCCGCACGTCGCACTACCCGCCGCACCCGCGCCTCCTCGACCTGGCCGACGAGTACGGCTTCTGGGTCGTGCTCGAGAACGACCTCGAGACGCACGGGTTCGAGCGCGGCGCGTGGGTCGGCAACCCGAGCGACGACCCCGCCTGGCACGACGCCCTGGTCGACCGGATGGTGCGCACCGTCGAGCGCGACAAGAACCACCCGTCGATCGTGATGTGGTCGCTCGGCAACGAGGCGGGCACGGGGCAGAACCTCGCGGCGATGGCCGCCTGGACCCACGCCCGCGACGCCGGCCGCCCGGTGCACTACGAGGGCGACTACACGGGCGCCTACACCGACGTCTACTCGCGCATGTACTCGTTCGTCGACGAGACGCGCGCGATCGGCGCCGGCGACGAGAGCGTGCCCCTGCTCGGCACCACGGCGGCGGAGGCGGCCCGCCAGCGCTCGAAGCCGTTCCTCCTCTGCGAGTACGTCCACGCGATGGGCAACGGCCCCGGCGCGATCGACGAGTACGAGGACCTCGTCGACGAGTTCCCCCGCCTGCACGGCGGCTTCGTCTGGGAGTGGCGCGACCACGGCATCCGCACGCGGGCAGCCGACGGCACCGAGTTCTTCGGCTACGGCGGCGACTTCGGCGAGGTGGTGCACGACGGCAACTTCGTGATGGACGGCATGGTGCTCAGCGACGACACGGCGTCGCCCGGGCTCGCCGAGTGGGCCCAGGTCGTCTCGCCCCTGCGCGTGAGGTTCGAGGCCGTCGAGGGCGGCGGGGCCGTCGTGGTCGTGTCGAACCGGCGGCACTCGGCCGACGCCTCCGACGTGGCCTTCCGCTGGTCGGTCGCCCACGACGGCGTGGAGGCGGCCTCGGGCGTGCTCGACGTCGTCGGCCTCGGCGGCGGGGCCCTCGCCGCGGGCGAGGTGGCGCGCCTCGCCCTGCCGGAGGTGCCGGTCGCGGCCCTCGGCGAGACCTGGCTGACGGTCGAGGTCGTCACCGTCGCCGACGCGGCCTGGGCCCCGGCCGGCCACGTCGTCTCGACCGCGCAGCTCGACCTCACGCTGCCGGGCTCCGCCCCGGTCGCCTCGGCGGCGCCGCGGCCCACGGTGGCCACGGCCCACGACACCGCGGCGGGCATCGCCTCCGGTCGGCTCGACCTCGGCCCCGCGAGCTTCGTCGACGGCCGTCTGGTCTCCCTGGCCGGCCGGCCGGTCGACGGGCCCCGCCTCGAGCTGTGGCGTGCCCCCACCGACAACGACCGCGGCCACTGGTGGGCCCCTCGTGACCGCGACGCCGACGTCATGCGCGACCGGCACCGCAGCGACCGCTACCTCGAGAGCCTCGAGCCGAGCGCCGAGACGGTCTGGCGCCGCGCCGGCCTCGACCGCCTCACGGGCCGCGTGCTCGCCCTCTCGACGACGCCGACCTCGGTGCAGGTCCGCACGCGCTGGGCGGCGGCCGACGCCGGTCAGGCCGTCACCGTCGACGAGCGCTGGACGCTCGACGGCGACGACGTCTGGCTCGCCCTCGACCTCGTGCCGACCGCGGGCTGGGACGTCACCTGGCCCCGCGTCGGCGTGCGGCTCGACCTGCCCGTCGACGTCGAGCGGGCGTCGTGGTTCGGCACCGGCCCGGCCGAGTCGTACCCCGACTCGCGGCACGCCGCCGTCGTCGGCCGCTTCGAGTCGGCGGTCGACGACCTCGTCGTCGACTACGCCCGCCCGCAGGAGAGCGGCCACCGCAGCGACCTCCGACAGCTCGACCTCGCCACCGCCGAGGGGGGCGCGTGGCTGCGCGTCGAGGCCCTGCCCGACACGGCGGGTCGTCGCCCCGGGTTCACGCTGCGCCGCCACACCGCGCAGCAGGTCGACGCGGCGGCGCACCCGCACGAGCTGCCGGCGCCGACGGCCACGCACCTGTGGCTCGACGCCGCGCAGCACGGGCTCGGCTCCCGGGCCTGCGGGCCCGACGTGTCGGCGCCGCACGTGCTGCGCCCCGGCGCGCACGCGCTGCGCCTGCGCCTCAGCGCGCTGGGCTAGCCCGGCACCCCGGGTCACGCGAGGTCGGTCGGTCGGGACCCTGCGCGCCGAGTGGTCACGAACGGCTCGTCCCCCCGCAGGGAGCAGCAGATCGCGACCACTCGGCGGCCGGACTCAGGAGGCGCGGTGCGCGCGGACGACCACGTCGCGCATCGGGCCGCCTCCGTGGTGCGCCGAGGTGGCGGCTCGCTCGCGCGACCCGGCCACCTCCACCTCGAGCCCCTCGCCGTCGATCGCGGCGAGGACGTCGTCGACCGTGAACATCAGGTCACGCCGGTGCGCCGTGCGCTCCGGGTCGTCGGTGAGGTCGTGGCCGACGACGAGCAGCGTCCCGCCGGGAGCCACCGCCGCCGCGAGCGCCCGGAAGAGCACGGCCCGCTCCGGGTCGGCGAGGTGCATGAACTGGGCCGAGACGAGGTCGAAGGCGCCCGGCTCGGGTGCCCAGGCCGTGACGTCGTGCTGCTCCCAGGTGATCCGGGCGGCGGCGGCCGGGTCGGTGGCCTCGGCGCGACGGGCGGCCTTGGCGAGCGCCGCCTCCGCGATGTCGGTGCCGGTCACCGTCCAGCCCCGTCGGGCCAGCCAGATCGCGTCGCCGCCCTCGCCGCTGCCGACGTCGAGCGCCCGCCCGGGCGTCAGGTCGACCGTCTCGGCGACGAGCTGGGCGTTGGGCTCTCCGCTCCAGGTGAAGCCCTCCGCGCCGTAGCGGTCCTCCCAGTACGCGCGGTCGAAGACCTCCTGCTCGGGGTGCGCGGATGCGGGCGCCTCGGCGTCGGCCGGGCGGGGCTCGATTCCGTGCCGCCGGTCGCCGAGGAGCCGGGCGGTGCCCGCCGCCTCGGCGGCGGCGCTGAACGGAGCCCGCCGGGCCGCGACGGCGCGGGCGGTGTCCTCGGCCACGAGGTCGGCGTTCGCGAGGGCGGCCGCCCTCACGCCGGACGCCGCCGCCGCGACCACCTGCATCATCGGGTCGGCGACGTTGCCCGCCAGCCAGAGGCCCGGCACGCTCGTGGCGCCCGTGGCCGGGTCGGACGGCACGACGAGCCCGACGCCGAGCGGGTGGGGCTCCTGCTCGACGCCCAGCCCGGTCAGCAGGTCCGAGTTGACGCGCAGGGCAGCTCCGAGCGCCAGGGCCTCCACCGGGCGGGTGCGCCCCGAGGCGAGCTCGACCCCGCTCATCCGGTCGTCGGTGACGAGCACCCGGGTGACGGCTCCCGTCACGACACCGACCCCGCGTGCGGCGAGCTGCTCCCACTCGTCCTCCGTGGGCTCCACCGCGTCGTTGAGGAACAACACCACGCGGTCGGTCCACTGCCGGAAGAGCAGCGCCTGGTGCACCGACAGCGGCCCGCCGCCGAGCACGCCGATCAGCCGGTCGCGCACCTCCCAGCCGTGGCAGTACGGGCAGTGCACGGCGTCCCGGCCCCAGCGCTCGGCGAGGCCGGCCACGGGCGGCAGCTGGTCGCTGACGCCGGTCGTGACGACGACCCGCCGGGCGAGGACGGTCTCGACCCCGCCGCCCGCGAGCGTGACGGTCGCCCGGAAGCGGGCCGCGACTCCCGGGGCCGGCTCGACGCGGTCGAGAGCCGTGACCGTCCCGGCGCGGACCTCGCCGCCGTACGACTCGACCTCGGTGCGGCCGAGGCTCGTCAGCTCGGCGGGCGCGATCCCGTCGCGCGTGAGGTAGCCGTGCACGCCGGCGGCGGGGGCGTTGCGGGGCTCGCCCGCGTCGACGACGACGACGTCGCGGCGGGCGCGGGCGAGCGTCAGGCCCGCGCTGAGCCCGGCGGCGCCGCCGCCGACGACGAGCACGTCGCGGACGACGTCGCGGACGGTGTCGGGGCCGTCACCGGCGTCACGGGCAGGGTCCGGGGAGCCGCTCGGGGCGGGGGTGCTGTGGTCGTTCGTCATGGTGGTGACCTCCTGCCTCGATGGTCGCCTGCGCCTCCTCCGGTGACAAGCTCTCTTGCCGAAGTGGCAAGATGCGGGGATGGACCCGCACCGACACGACCCGACCGCCCCCGCCCCGGCCGACGACACCGACGCCGTCCTCGCCGGGGTCGGCCCGCGCCTCCGCGCGCTCCGCACCGCCCGGCGCGCGACCCTCGACCAGCTCTCCGCCGAGACGGGCATCTCGGTCAGCACCCTGTCGCGCCTCGAGTCGGGGCAGCGTCGCCCGGCGCTCGAGCTGCTGCTGCCGCTCGCCCGGGTGCACGGGGTGCCGCTCGACGAGCTCGTCGGCGCGCCCGAGACGGGCGACCCGCGGGTGCACCTCAAGGCCGTCGCCTGGCGCGGCGGGTCGATCCTGCCGCTGTCGCGCGGGGGGAGCGGCCTGCAGGCGTTCAAGCACGTCATCCCGGCGTCGGTGCCGGAGGGCACGCCCGAGCTGCGGACTCACGACGGCTGGGACTGGCTCTACGTGCTGAAGGGCCGGCTGCGCGTGGTGCTCGGCGAGCACGACCTCGTGCTGCCCGCGGGCGAGGCGGCCGAGTTCGACACCCGCACGCCGCACTGGTTCGGCCGGGTGGGGCCCGGCGACGTCGAGTTCCTCAGCCTGTTCGGCCGGCAGGGCGAGCGCATGCACGTCCGGGCGGCGCCGCCCGGACGCTTCGAGTAGCGTCCTGCCCGTGACCGACCACCGCCCGGCCGACGCCCGGAGCCCCGAGCCCACCGCCCGCCCGCTTCACGTCCTCGTCCTGCCCGGCGGGGGCTACCAGCACCTCGCCGACCACGAGGGCGAGCCCGTGGCCGAGTGGCTGCGGTCGCTCGGGCACAGCGCGGAGGTCGTCGGCTACCCGCTCGACACGCGGCACCCCGGCCCCCTCGAGCACGTGCGCGAGGCCGTCCGGGCCGCCCGCTCGGCGGGCCACGAGCGCGTCGGCCTGCTCGGCTTCTCCGCCGGCGGCCACGCCGCGGGCCTCGCCGCCCTCGCTCCCGGGGCCACGGGGGAGGCGCGGGTCGACCTGGTCGTGCTGGCCTACCCGGTCGTCTCCATGCGCACGCCCACCCACGGCGGCTCGCGCGCGGCGCTGATCGGCCTCGACGCCCCCGACGACCTCCGGGCGGAGACGTCGCTCGACGCCTTGGTGACCCGCGACTCCCCGCCGACCTTCGTCTGGCACACCGCCGACGACGAGACGGTGCCCGTCGAGCACGCCTACCTGATGGGCGCGGCCCTCGCCGCGGCCGGGGTGTCGCACGCCCTGCACGTCTACGCCTCGGGCCGGCACGGCCTCGGGCTCGCGAAGGGCGCCGGCCCCGCCGCGGCGTGGACCCGCGACTGCGCGGAGTGGCTCGACGACCAGCTCGGGCGGCCGAGCCGGACCGGCTGACCGGTCAGGATCGTCGACCCCGGCCGGCCGGCCCGCCCCGCCGCTACGGGACGATGACGGCCCGGCCGCGCACCGTCCCGGCCGCGAGCGCCTCGTAGGCCGACGGGGCGTCGTCGAGCGAGTAGCGCTGCGTCTCGACGCTCACCCGCCCGGCGCGCGCGAGGTCGAGCACCTCGATCAGCTCGCTGCGGCTGCCCCAGTAGGGCACCCGCACGGCCGCGTCGTAGGCGATCGAGCCGAAGCCGAGCTCGACCGTGCCGCCGCCGATGCCGACGATCGTGACGTCCGCCTCCGTGGCCGCCACCGCGACCGCCGTGGCCATCGTGGGGCGCGCGCCGACGAAGTCGAAGACCGCGTTCGCGCCGACGCCGCCGGTGATGGCACGGACGGCCTCGGCGGCGTGCTCGTCGCTGATCACGACGTGGTCGGCGCCGACGTGCGTCGCCAGCTCGAGCTTCTCGTCGTTCACGTCGAGGGCGATCACCTGCGCTCCCGAGAGCGCCTTGAGGATCTGGATGCCGACGTGCCCGAGGCCGCCGGTGCCGATGACGACGGCGAAGGTGCCGGCCCCGAGCTTCGGCAGCGACGCCTTGATCGCGTGGTACGGCGTCAGGCCGGCGTCGGTGAGCGAGACGTTCTCGACGGGGTCGAGGTCGCCGAGCGGCACGAGGTGGCGCGGGTCGTCGACGATCATGTACTCGGCCATCGAGCCGGGGGCGCCGAGCTCGGGGGGCTTGATGCCCTCGGCGGCGGCGTTGACGCAGTAGTTCTCCTTGCCCTGCGCGCACTGGTGGCAGCGCCCGCAGCCCCACGGGCCGTAGACCGCGACCGCGTCGCCGACCGAGACGTGCTCGACGCCCTCGCCGAGCTCCTCGACGACGCCGACGCCCTCGTGCCCGAGCGTGAGCGGCAGGGGGTAGCCCTGCGCCGTGTAGTCCTCCTCCGAGAGGCTCATGACGTACTCGTCGCTGTGGCAGACGCCGGCGGCGGTGACGCGGAGCAGGACCTGGCCCGGCCCCGGCGAGGGCTTCTCGACCTCGACGACGACGGGGTGCTGACCGACCTGGGTGTACTGGAGTGCCTTCATGGGGTGCACGGTAGACCCGACCGAACCAGGTGGTCCGCCCGATGTGCGACACGTGCAGCCCAGGCTCAGGTGGGCGGGCAGCGGCCTCCGAGCCGCCGCGAGCATGATGGCCGCATGAGAGCGAAGCGCGAGCCCGTCCGCCGTCAGGAGCCCGGCCCGGGCCAGGAGTCCGTCTGGGACTACCCCCGGCCCCCCAGGGTCGAGGCCCGCTCCGAGCGGGTGGTCGTCCGCCTCGGCGGCCAGGTCGTCGCCGACACCACCGCGGCGTACCGGGTGCTCGAGACGAGCCACCCGCCGGTCTGGTACCTGCCGCGCACGGCCTTCGCGGAGGGGGCGCTGCAGCCGGCCTCCGGCACGAGCATGTGCGAGTACAAGGGCCGTGCGAAGTACGTCGACGTGGTGGGCGGCGGGGCCCGCGCCTCCTCGGCGGGCTGGACGTACCCGAGCCCGTGGGCCGGCTACGAGGTGCTCGTCGATCACGTCGCGCTCTACCCGGGGCGGATGGACTCGTGCGAGATCGACGGCGAGGTCGTCCAGGCGCAGGAGGGCGACTTCTACGGCGGCTGGATCACGTCGTCGGTGGTGGGGCCGTTCAAGGGCGCGCCCGGCACGATGGGCTGGTAGCGGAGCCAGCGGCCCCGGCGTCGTCGTGGGTGTCGCCGCGTCCGGCGGCTAGGGCGTCGTGCGCGCCGTGAGCTCGGCCACGACGACCTCGGCGTCGGCGAACCACGGCGTGTAGTGGTCGGGGTCGGCGTTGACCTGCACGGCGTGGGCGGCCTCGGTGGGCGAGAGCTCCTTCCAGCCGGGGATGCGCACGAGCTTCGTGAAGAACATCGTGGCGGCCGTGTACGGGTCCATCCGCTGCTCGTAGGTGCCCCACAGGCCGTTGTCGCGCTGCTGGAAGAGCCCGCGGCTGTCGGGGCCGACGTCGTCGCCGTGGTCGATGTTGCGGAGGCTCGACTCGCCCATCGCGGTCATCACGCCGATGGCCTGCGTGTGGGTGCCGATGCCCTGCGCCTTGGCGGCCTCCATGATCCAGGCGGCGTTGACGAGGCGGTCCTGGCAGTAGCCGGCGACGGGGCCGGCGGGCACCGAGATCGTGCCGATCTGCACGGGCGGCACGTCGGGGCAGGTCGGCTGGCTCGTGACCGCGGCGGCGGTGGGCTCGTCGCGGGGAGCGCTCAGCGACGACACGACCATCGCGACCGCGACGACGAGCCCGACGGCCCCGAGGCAGAACACGACGGAGGCGGCGATGAGCAGACGGCGCACGGTGCGTCCTCCAGGGGGTCGGGCCAGGGTCGCCTCCGATGCTAGGCGAGACAGCTGGCAGACCGTGCCGGCGCCGGGCGCGGGTCAGCCCAGGGGCTGAGCGGCGAGCGCCGGCCCGCTCCCGCTCGTGCCGCACCACGTCCTCGCACCGGAACCACGCCGCGGCGTGGTTCGCCTGCGAAGAAGTGGTGCCCGAGCGGCAGGGCAGGGCGGGGAGGCGCGGGCAGGGAGCGAGGGGAGGCGCGGGCGACCGCTGCTCAGAGCAGGTCGGCGCGGTCGGCGAGGTAGGCGCCGAGCTCGCGCAGCTCGCCCGGGCCGCGGCCCCACCGCACGTGCACGGCGTCGCCGACGAGCACGAGGGGCTCGGCCGCGCCCGAGCGCAGGGCCTCGGCGTCGGTCCGCACCGGCACGTGGCCGTAGTTGACGACCTCGCCCTCGGCGAACCTCCGCGACGCGGCCCGTCGGGCGTCGCGCCGCTCCTCGACCGAGGCCGACAGGTGCTGTTCCCGCTTCGGCTCGGTGGCGCGGGTGATGGTGCCGGTCGCCCAGACCTGCCCCTCGGCGCCGAGCAGCAGCACCCCGAGGCGCCAGGCCCGGCCCGCCGGCAGCAGCGACGCCGACGTGTGGACGAGCAGCAGCCGCCGTGACGCCTTCACGGTCGCGAGCGACTCCTGGCGGGCGTCGCGGGCCGCCAGCTCGGCGACCGTGCGGCCGAGCAGGCCGGCCAGGGCCGCGGCCGCGCGCGTGGCCTCGTCGTCGCTCACCGCGCCTCCCTCGGTCGGTGTCGTGCGGTCTGTCGTGCCGTCGTGGGGCCGGTCAGCTGTCGTAGCCGTGGGCGAGGAAGTCCTCGACGAGCTCGACGACGAGGGCGTGGTCGTCGGCCTGGGGCAGGCCCGAGACCCCGACCGAGCCGACCGGGCCGACGCCGCGCACGATGACGGGGAACACCCCGCCGTGCGCGGCGTAGACGCCCGGGTCGAGCCGCGACTTCTCGTCGAACGTCGAGCCGGCGACGCGGAAGGTCTCGCCGACGCGGTACGAGCTCTGGCCCCAGCGCTCGACGACACGGGCCTTGCGGTCGAGCCACTCGTCGTTGTCGCGCGATGTGCCGGGCAGGGCCGCGTGGAAGACGCGCTGCCGGCCCTTCATCACCGCGATCGCCACGGGCAGCTGACGGCGACGCGCCTCGGCGAGCACGTGTGCCCCGAGGTCGAGGGCGGTCTCGGTCGTGAAGCGGCGGAACGTCAGGCGCTCCTCCTGCTCCTCGAGGGTGCGCAGCAGCGTGTCGTCGGTCATGGGTGCCTCCGGGGAGTCGGGCGGTGCGGGCGTCGTCGCCCGCCCCGAGCCTAGGGCCGCGGGCCGGAGGGCGGCCTGAGCGCCGTCCGGGTCTGCGTCGGCGCGGCCCGGTGCGGCGAGGTCAGCGCCGCCCGCCCGCGGCCGCGAGCTCGGTGCAGTCGTCGCTGCCCGTGAGGCGGCAGTACACGTCGGCCAGCTCGGCGGCGGAGAGCGACCAGGGGTGCTCGAGCGCACGCTGCCGGGCGGCGGTCGCGAGGCGCTGCCAGGTCGCGTCGTCGCCGAGCAGGCGGGTCAGCGTCTCGCCCCAGCGGGCCGGGTCACGGCTGTCGAGCACGACGCCGGTGACGCCGTCGACGACCGACTCGCGCAGGCCCCCCGACGCCGCGGCGACGACCGGGACCCCGCTCGCGGCGGCCTCGAGGGCGATCAGCCCGTACGTCTCCGAGTGCGACGGCACCAGCACCACGCGGGAGTCGCGGAGCAGGGCAGCGAGGCCCGCTCGCGTCCGCGGCCCCAGGAAGCGGACGTCGAGGTCGAGGCGGGCGGCGAGGTCCTCCAGCTCGTGCTCGTAGCCGGCGTGCTCGGTGCTGGCTCCGCCGGCGATCACGAGCTCGGGGCGCAGGTCGGCAGGGACGGCGGCGACCGCGGCCACGGCGAGGTCGGGGGCCTTGAGTGGCTCGAGCCGGCCGGCGACCACGACGTAGGGCCGGTCGGAGCCGGGCTCGCCCGGCGTCTGCGGGCGGAAGAGCTCGGCGTCGACGCCGGGCAGCACGACCCACAGCCGGGCCGGGTCGCCACCGAGCCGCGTGGCGACCGTCTCGGCCTCTGCGCGGCTGATCGCGACGACCGCGTCGCTCTCCCGCGCGAGCAGGGCCTCGCCCGCGAGGCGGCCGGGCGACTCGGCACGCTCGCCGTCGGAGAGGGGCGTCTCGTCGCCCGCGGCGATCGAGTGGAAGCTCTGCACGTGCGGCACGCCGCGCTCGCGCGCGACCGGCAGCGCGGCGACGCCGCTGAACCAGTGGTGCGAGTGGATGACGTCCCAGGGGCCCTGCTCGGCCAGGCGCTCGCGGAACTCGTCGACGAACTCCTCGTGGCGGCCCTTCGTGACGGGCTCGGTCGGGCCGGCGGTCAGGACGCGCAGCGTGACCCCGGGCGCGAGCTCGACGGTGTCGGGCCCGTCGGGCGACGAGCGTCGGGTGAGGATCTCGACCCGGTGCCCGGCTGCGCCGAGGGCCTCGGCCTGGTTGCGCACGACGACGTTCATGCCGCCCACGTCGCCCGAGCCGGGCTCGGCACCGGGGGAGGTGTGCAGCGAGACGAGCGCGATGCGGAGGGGGGAGGTCACCGCCCGAGCGTACCCGCCCCGCGGCGGACGCCCCCGCGCCGCCCGGCCCCCGCCCGCTCCTGCGTGCCCGACGCCCGCCCCGTGCCCGCCCGGCCCGGCCGAGCCCGGGGGGTCCGGAGCTAGGGTGAGGCATGGCGAGCGAGGCGACGATGCTGCAGGTGGGCGACCGCGAGGTCCGGATCTCGAGCCCTGGCCGGGTGCTCTGGCCCGACCTCGGGGTGACGAAGCTCGACCTCGCGCGCTACCTGGTCGACGTCGGCGACGCGTTCGTCCGCGCGAACGGCGACCGCCCGATCTCGCTGCAGAGGTTCCCCGGCGGGGTCGACGGCGACGACTACTTCTCGAAGAACCCGCCCCGCGGCGCCCCCGACCACGTGCGCAGCGTCGTCGTGACCTACCCGAGCGCCCGCTCGCACCCCCAGCTCGTCATCGACGAGCCGGCCGGGGCCGTCTGGGCGGCGCAGATGAACACGGTCGTCTTCCACCCCTGGGCGTCGCGGGCCGGGGCGAGCGACCTGCCCGATCAGCTGCGGGTCGACCTCGACCCGCAGCCCGGCACCGACTTCTCCGACGCGGTGCCCGCGGCGCACGAGCTCCGGCGCGTGCTGGCCGACGCCGGGCTGACGGCCTTCGTCAAGACGAGCGGCAACCGCGGCCTGCACGTCTTCGCGCCGATCGAGCCGACCCGGGAGTTCCTCGACGTGCGGCACGCGGTGATCGCCGCAGCGCGCGAGCTCGAGCGCCGCATGCCCGACGCCGTGACCACGAACTGGTGGAAGGAGGAGCGCGGCCGCCGCGTCTTCGTCGACTACAACCAGGCGAACCGCGACCGCACCATGGCCGGTGCCTGGTCTCCCCGGGCGCTGGCCCGCGCCTCCGTCTCGACCCCGCTCGAGTGGAGCGAGCTCGACGCGACCGACCCGGCGGCGCACACCGTGCTCACCGTGCCGGGCCGCCTCGCCGCGACGGGCGACCCGTGGGAGCACATGCACGACGAGCCCGGCACGATCGACGCGCTGCTCGGCTGGTGGGAGCGCGACGTCGAGGCGGGCCTCGGCGAGCTGCCCTTCCCGCCCGACTTCCCGAAGATGCCGGGCGAGCCGCCCCGCGTGCAGCCCAGCCGCGCGAAGGCGGGGCCGCAGGGCGACCCGGTCGAGCCCGTCGAGTAGGCCCGAGAGCAGGACGGCAGGAGTCGCGGGTCGACCCGCGCAGGTCACCCGCGGCCCCGTCAGGCCCGGACGAGCACCTCGCCCAGGTCGTACGCCGCCGGCACCTCCAGCTGGTCGAACCCGCACGAGCGCGCCTCGCGGTCGGTCCGCCACCGGGCCACCTGCACCGTGTGCCGGAACCGCTGCCCCTCCATCTGGTCGTAGCGCACCTCCACGACCCGCTCGGGGCGGAGCGGGACGTACGAGACGTCCTTGCCCGACGAGAAGCGGCTGCGGTCGGTCTCGGCATGGGCGACCCCGCCGTCGTCGTCGTGCACGACGAGGTCGGCCAGCTCGTCGACGAGCTCGAGGCGACGGGCGTCCGAGAACGCGGAGGCGCCTCCCACGTTCCGGAGCTCGCCGTCGGCGTCGTGCAGGCCGAGCAGCAGCGACCCCACGCCCTTCCCGCTCTTGTGCACCCGGTAGCCGAGCGCGACGACGTCGGCGGTGCGGTGGTGCTTGACCTTGAGCATGGTGCGCTTGCCGGGCTGGTAGGGGCTCGCCAGGGGCTTGGCGACGACGCCGTCGAGGCCGGCGCCCTCGAACTCCACCAGCCAGCGGCGGGCGACCTCGGCGTCGGTCGTCGTGCGGCTCAGGTGCAGCGGGGCCGCCGCGTCGGCGAGCAGGCGCTCCAGGGCGGCTCGGCGCTCGCCGAAGGGGCGCCCCACCAGGCTCTCGTCGCCCTCGGCGAGCAGGTCGAACGCGACGAACGAGGTCGGCGTCGAGACCGAGAGCGTCGCGATGCGCGAGGCCGCAGGGTGGATGCGCTGCGAGAGGGCGTCCCAGTCGAGCCGCTCGTCGCCGGGCTCGCCCTGCCGCAGCACGATCTCTCCGTCGAGCACGCACGGGCCGGGCAGGCCCTCGGCGAGCGCGGCCACGAGCTCGGGGAAGTACCGGGTGAGCGGCTTCGAGCCGCGGCTGCCGAGCTCGACCGTCTCGCCGTCGAAGTAGACGAGGCCGCGGAAGCCGTCCCACTTCGGCTCGTACGACAGGCCGCCCTCGACGCTGTCGGCGTCGGGCACGGTCGCGACGGCCTTCGCGAGCATCGGGGCGACGGGGTCGGTGATCGACGGGACGGCGGCGGCGCCGTGGGCATCAGAGTCGGCGTCGGCGTCGGCGTCGCGGGCGGGGGAGTCGGTGGTCATGCGCCGAGTCTGGCCCGGCTCTCCGACCGGGGCCCGGGTGGCGTCCTCAGCCCGCCGCGAGCTCGTCGCCGCGTCCGGCCGACCGGAGGTGCCACTCCGTCTGCGCGAGCGCGGAGGCGAGCACGAAGCCCGTCATCGACCGGAGGCCGCCGCGCCAGCCGGTCATGCGCTCGGCGACCTCGAAGACCGTGGGGGAGACTCGGCCCGCGCCCTCGGCGCGCAGGGCGTCGAGCGCGGCCACCGCGTCGAGGGTGCGGTCGGCACGGTGCGCGACCAGCGCCTCCGCCCGCTCGGCCAGGCCGACGAACCGGTACTCGTGGCCGGGGCAGACCTCGAGCGCGTCGGCCCCGGGCCGGTCGAGAGCGACCATCGCCCGGAGCGAGGCGAGGTGGTCGTCGAGGGGGTTCGACGCGGTGCGGCCGCCGAGGCCGATGCCCGGGTTGACGGTCGGCAGCACGTGGTCGCCGGTGAAGACCAGGCGCTGCTCGGGCTCGACGACGCACAGGTGGCCGGCGGTGTGGCCCGGCGTGTTCACGGTGCGCAGGCGGCGGCCCGCGACCGGCAGCTCGTCTCCGTCGGCGAGCAGCAGGTCGGGGGTGACCGCGGGCAGGGCGCGACCGGACCCCCAGGAGGCGACCAGCGCCTCCGTCAGCTCCCGGGGTGCTCCCCAGCGGGCGACGTCGGCGTCGGCGGCGGCCCCGTCGGCGGCGCGCCGGTCGAGGGCGGCGGCCTCGAGGGCGTGCATCGCCACGGGTGCTCCGGAGGCGCGGCGCACGTCGTCAGCGGCCCCCAGGTGGTCGAGGTGCAGGTGGGTGACCACGACGAGCGTCAGGTCGGAGAGCTCGTGGTCGACCGACCGCAGCGCCGCCTCGAGCCGGGGGACGGCGTCCGGGCCGGCCCAGCCCGGGTCGATCAGCGCGAGGGAGCCGTCGGAGCCCTCGATCAGGTAGCTGAACGAGTGGCCGTCGACGCGGTCGCCCACGGTCGACGACAGCGACCAGACGCCGTGCCGCACCTCCTCGAGCGGAGGGAGGGTGCGGGTGCGCAGGGCCTCGGCCTGCACGGGGCTGAGCGGGGCGGGAGCGGGCACCCGGCGAGCCTAGCCCGGGCGCCGCACCCTCGAAGTAACCCGTCCTGGGCCGCCGGGGCTGCCCCGGGCCCAGGACGGGTCACCTCGGTGCGCGTCAGCTCACTCGGGGGCGACGTCGACCAGCACCTTGCCGGTCACGCCGGCCTCGACGGCCTCGTGCGCGGCGGCGGTCCGCTCGAGCGGGAACCGGTGCAGCGGCAGCCCGGCCTCCTCGCCGACGGGCAGCGCACCGTCGCGGACGGCCGCGGTGACGTCCTCGGCGGCCGCCTGCAGCGCCTCCTCGCCGACCGTGTACAGCAGCACGAACTGGTAGCGGGTGTTGGTGCCCATGTTGGCGCGGAGCGGCAGCGAGACCTCGTCGCCGCCGTCGTTCGCGTAGATCGCGACGGAGGCGCGGGGCGCGACGACCGCCGCCACCAGCTCGGCGTTCTGCCGGATCGACACCTCGACGACCACCTGCACGCCGTCGCGGGCGAGGCGGCGGATCTCGGCGGCCGCGTCCTGCTCCCGGTAGTTCACGACGTGGTGGGCGCCGGCGGCGCGGGCGAGGTCCGCCTTCTCGTCGCTCGAGATCGTGGTGATCACCGTGGCGCCGGCCCAGGCGGCCAGCTGGATCGCGGCGTGGCCGACCGCGCCCGCGCCTCCCGAGACCAGGACGGTGACGCCGTCGAGCGCGCCGGGCGCGAGCCGCGACGGGCCGTCCTCGTGGACGGTGAGCGCGCGGTGCGCCGTCATGGCGGGGACGCCGAGGCTCGCGCCGAGGTCGAACGAGGCCCCGTCGGGCAGGGGGACGACGCGCTCGCGGGGGAGGACGGTGTACTCCTGGGCGGTGCCGGTCGCGTGGCCGTTCGCGGAGATGAACGACCAGACCCGGTCGCCGACGGCGAGGTCGGTGACCCCCTCGCCCACGGCGTCGACGACGCCCGCGCCGTCCTGGTCCGGGGTGACCTCGGGGTACGGAGTGTCCTCGCCGGGGCCGGAGCCCTGGCGCGACTTCCAGTCGGTGGGGTTGACGCCCGACACGACGACGCGCACGCGCACCTCGCCGGCGCCGGGCTCGGGCACCTCGCGGTCGACGAGGTGCAGCACGTCGGAGGCGGGACCGGTCTGGGTGTAGATGATCGACTTCATGCCCCGAGTCTGCTCCGGGGCGGGGCTCCGACGTCGAGTCGGCTCGGAGGTGCGCCTCCGCCGGGGCAGGATGGTCGCATGAGCAGTCCTCAGGGGGAGGCGGGCGCCGACGCCCCGCCGTGGCGGGTCGTCACGCGGCCCGACCGGTCGACGTCGTCGGCGCCGCACGACCCCAGCGCCGGGCGCGTCGTGGTCTGGGTCGCGGTCGTCGCCGTGCTCGTCATCGTCGCGGTCTCCGTCGCCGCGCTGGTCGCCGCCCGGCGCCTCGCCGAGGCGGAGTCCGTGGCCGACGCGGCCGACCGGGCGGACCGCATCGGCGACGCCCTGATCGAGCCCGACCTCACCGACGCCCTGGTCGACGGCGACCCCGCGGCCGTCGCCGCCATGGACGCCGTCGTCCGCGACCACGTGCTGAGCGAGAGCATCGCCCGGGTCAAGATCTGGGACGAGACCGGCCGCATCGTCTGGAGCGACGAGCACCGGCTCATCGGCCAGCGCTTCGAGCTCGGCGACGACGACCTCGAGGCCCTCCGCGGCTCGGGCGTCGAGTCGGAGGTCAGCGACCTCACCGAGCCCGAGAACGTCTACGAACGCGACGAGGGCCGCCTGCTCGAGGCCTACCGCTCCGTCCGCACGCCCAGCGGCCGACCGCTGCTCGCCGAGGTGTACTTCCGCTACGACGAGGTCGTGCAGCGCAGCGGCCAGCTCTGGGTCGGCTTCGCGGGCATCACCATCGGCAGCATCCTGCTCGTCGTGCTGCTGCTGCTCCCCGTGCTCGCGCGTCTGCTCCGTGCCCTGCAGGGCGCTCGCCGTCATCGCGAGGCGCTGCTCGAGCACGCCCTCGAGGCGAGCGGCGACGAGCGGCGGCGCATCGCGGGCGCCCTGCACGACGGCGTCGTCCAGGACCTCGTCGCGACCTCGCTCGCGGTCTCGGCCGAGTCGGCCGCGTCGCGACGCCGCGGCGACGCGGCGACCGCGGACGGCCTCGACGCCGTCGCCGCGACCGTGCGAGGCAGCGTGGGCGCCCTCCGCAGCCTCCTGGTCGACATCTACCCGGCGAGCCTCGCGGCGTCGGGCCTCGAGCCGGCGCTCGTCGACCTCGCCCAGGCGGCGACCGCGCGCGGGGTGCCGGTGCGCCTCGACGTCGACCCGGAGACCGCGGAGGCCCTCTCGGCCGACGACCAGCGCCTGGTGTTCCGGGTCGTGCAGGAGTCGCTGGTGAACGTGGTCGCCCACGCCCGGGCGTCGTCGTGCGTGGTCACGGTGGAGGCGCGGCCCGGTGGTCGGGGAGCCGTCACCACGATCGCCGACGACGGGGTCGGGCTCGACCCCGGGCTGCTCGACCGCCCCGACCAGGCGCACTTCGGGCTGCGCGTGCTGCGAGACCTGGCCGCCGGCGCGGGGGCGACGCTCGAGCTCGCGACCTCGGCGGGGCGCGGCACGCGGTGGCGGCTGACGACGGAGGGGTCGTGATCAGGGTCGTCGTCGTCGACGACCACCCGCTCGTCCGTGCCGGGCTCCGGGCGTTGCTCGACGGGGCGGGGGCCGATGACGACGCCGTCCAGGTCGTCGGCGAGGCCCCCGACGGCGAGACGGCCCTGCGGGTCGTCCCCGCGCTCGAGCCCGACGTCGTGCTGATGGACGTCTCGATGCCCGGCATCGGGGGCGTGGAGGCGACGCGCCGCCTCGTCGAGGGCGGCACGTCGGCGCGGGTCGTGGTCCTGACGTCCTTCCCCGACGCGGCCACCGTCCACGACGCCCTCGCCGCCGGCGCGACGGGCTACCTGCTCAAGGACGCCGACCCGGCGACCGTGCTGGCGGGCGTCCGAGCGGCGGCTCGGGGCGACGCACCGCTCGACCCGAGGGCGGCGCGGGCGCTCCTGCCGGCCCGCACCGCGACTCCTGCCCGTCCGGGGGCCGCCTCGGAGCCCCCGGGCGACCGGGTCGAGGGGAGCCCGCCGGAGGCGCGGGTCGTCGTCGGTCGGGAGGCCGACGTGCTGCGCCTGCTGGGGCGGGGGCTCTCCAACCGCCAGATCGGTCACGAGCTCGGCATCGCCGAGCGGACGGTCAAGGCCCACGTGGGCAGCATCTTCCGCCGCGTGGGCGTGGGCGACCGCACGAGCGCGGCGCTCTGGGCCCGTGACCACGGGTACTAGTACCAAGGTCCGATGGTGCGGCGGCGGGCGCCCGCCGAGACTCGGAGTGCGGCCGGAGCCGGCCGCACATCGTCCTCGGAAGGCCCCCACCATGCCCTCGTCACTCCTCCGCTCCGCCCGCGCCGCGGTGCTCGTCGTCGCCGTCGTCGCCGGGTCGCTCGCCCTCTCGGCCGCCCCGGCCAGCGCCTCCGGCAAGACCAGCGCCGGCGGGGACTACGCCGTCACGATCGGCGGCACCACCTACGACCCCGCGCCGGGCCGCAGCCTCAAGCTCGCCGACCTCGCGCCTTCGGACCGCATCGCGGTGCGGGGCGTGAACAACGGCTTCGACGTCGACGTCGCGACCCTCGGCGTCTACGACTACACGCTCACCGGTGCCCCCGACACGCAGCGCATGGTGACGCGGCCCACCGTGGTCTTCGCCTCCAAGGTGCCGACGCTGACACCGGCCCAGCGGGCGGGAGCGACCATCAAGTCCCTCGAGGTCAAGGACGACACCCTGACGCTGCTGTTCAGCACGTCGGCCGGGAAGTTCAAGATCCAGGCGAAGGACGGCGCGCAGGGCGGCATCTTCCAGATGGAGGCCGAGTTCGCCGCCCCCGTCGAGTACGTGCACACCCTCGCGCCCGGCGTCTTCTACTTCGTCAACCAGTACACGGGCAAGGTCAACTTCGGCGACGGGGTCGACGCGGTCACGTCGGGGGCCGGCGCCCACCAGATGCTGCTCGGCAAGGACAGCCCTCAGGTGGCGACGAAGACGTTCCAGAGCGGCACCGTCACGAAGTGGCTCGTGCAGCCCGGCGGTCGCCTCGGCGGCGTGCTCGGCGAGGACGCGATCGAGCTGAGCGCCGGGGCCACGAACTGCACCAGCCAGTGCCAGGCGCAGAACCAGATCCGCGGCTCGCTGCCGGTGCCGCCGAACCCGGTCGACCCGACCCCGATCGCCGGCTGACGCGCTGACGCTGGTGCACCGAGGTGCCCCGTCCTGTGGCCTCCGACCCCCGGGGGCCCCAGGGCGGGGCATCTCGTCGTCGTGTCGCTCGACCCGACGGCGCGAGCCGCGATCGCCGACCGTCAGCGCGGGCGCGTCGCCGCGTGCGCCGGCACCCAGCCGAACGCGGGTGCGACGTGCTCGGCGATCGTGCGCAGCAGCCGCGCGTTGTAGTCGACGCCGAGCTGGTTCGGCACGGTGAGCAGCACGGTGTCGGCGGCCCGCACCGCCGCGTCGTCGGCCAGTTGCGCGGCGATCACGTCGGGCTCGCCGACGTAGCTCTTGCCGAACCGCGACTGCACCCCGTCGAGCAGGCCGACCTGGTCGCGGGAGTCCTGCTGGGCGCGGACGCCGAAGTACCGGACGTCCTCGTCGGTGGTGATCGGGATGACGCTGCGGCTCACGGAGACGCGGGGCTCGCGGGCGTGCCCGGCCGCGGCCCACGCCTCGCGGTAGAGCGCGATCTGCTCCGCCTGCAGCTCGTCGAACGGCACGCCCGTGTCCTCCGTCAGGAGGGTGCTGCTCATCAGGTTCATGCCCTGCTCGGCCGTCCACGTCGCCGTCGCGCGGGTGCCGGAGCCCCACCAGATGCGGTCGCCGAGGCCGGGGGAGAGCGGCTCGATCGCGAGCGGGCTCGACCAGCCCGTCATGCGCGGGTCGCTCGTCGCGACGGCGTCGCCCGCGATCGCGGAGCGGAACAGCGCGGTGTGGCGGCGCGCCATGTCCGCGTCGGTCTCGTCGTCGGCGGGCACGTGGCCGAACGCCTCGTAGCCGCGCAGCGAGGTCTCGGGCGACCCCCGGCTCACGCCGAGCTGGAGGCGACCCGCGCTGATGAGGTCCGCGGCGGCGGCCTGCTCGGCCATCGAGAGCGGGTTCTCGTAGCGCATGTCGATGATCCCGGTGCCGAGCTCGATGCGGCTCGTCCGCGCGGCCATCGCGGCCAGCAGCGGGAAGGGGCTCGCCAGCTGCTTCGCGAAGTGGTGCACGCGCACCGACGCCTGGTCGATGCCGATCTCCTCGGCGGCGACCGCCAGCTCGATCGACTGGACCAGCGCCTCCCGGGCGGTCGGGGTCCGTGACCCCGGCACGTCCTGGTAGTGCCCGAACGACAGGAACCCGATGCTCTTCTCCATGCTCACCGCCAACCCCACAGGACTCGCTCCCATTCCTCCGGCAGCTGCAGGTGACGAGAGGGGGCCGCGCCGCTAGCGTGGGAGGGGTGGAGAACCGATTCCGTGTCGACGGCGACGACCTCGGCATCGACCTGCGCGCCTCGTCCGTGACGCTCGGGAGCGACGGGGTGGTCGACGCCACCGTGGTCGCCGAGCGCCTGCCGGCCGACGTCGACTGGTCGGACGCCCCGCCGCGCCTGCACTTCCGTGACGTGCCTCTCAAGTTCGACGGAGCCACCTTCGGCGCGACCGTCGACGACGACCTGCTCGACGAGCACGACATCGCCTTCTGGCTCGAGGGCCGGGAGGACGTCCACGGCGTGCTGAGCCTCGGCGCGGGCGACCGGCTGCGCTTCGTCGGCACGACCCACGTCACGGGCGAGCCGAAGGCGTGGCGCCTCGACGTCTCGATCCGCTTCGGCGGCTCGGGTCGCGCCCCCGCCGTCTGAGGCGCGCCGCCGCCGCGCACCCGGCAGGCACCGAGGAGTCGCGGGCGAGGAAGATGGACCGCATGAGCCCCCGACGCCCCCGCCCCGGCCGCCCCGCCCGCACCGCCGCCGCCCGCACCGAGCGCGCCGCCGCCGCCCGCACGGCCCGCCTCCTCGCCGCGGCCCTCGGCGGCAGCGGCGTCCTCCACCTCGTCGCACCCGCCGCCTACGACGCCGTCGTGCCGCGCAGCATGCCCGGCCCCGCCCGCTTCTGGACCGTCTCCTCCGGCGTCGCCGAGCTCGTCGTCGCGGCGGCGCTGGCCTCCCGCCCCACCCGGCGCGTGGGGGGCGCGCTCGCCGCGGCCCTGTTCGTCGCCGTCTTCCCGGCCAACGTGTCGATGGCGACGCGGTCCCTGCACAGCGCCCGCGCCTCCCGCGTGCGCCGCGTCGTGACCCTCGTGCGCCTGCCCCTCCAGGTGCCGCTCGTGACGCGGGCCCTGCTCGTGCGGAGAGCCGGCTGAACGCGCTCCCACCGGGCGCGGCCGTGCCTGCCGGTACGGTGGACGCCGACCGACCGGGCTGACCACCGCCCGGCCTCCCGGCGCTCGGCACCGCACGCCGCCCACCCCGCCCCCCACCGACGGCCCCGCCGCACGGAAGGCCCCACCATGACGACCATCGACCTCAACGCCGACCTCGGCGAGGGCTTCGGCCGGTGGACCCTGGGCGACGACGAGGCCCTGCTCGACGTCGTCACGAGCGCGAACGTCGCCTGCGGCTTCCACGCCGGCGACCCCGAGTCGCTCCTGCGGGTGGTGGGGCAGGCGCACCGTCGCGGCGTCGTCGTCGGCGCGCACGTGTCGTACCGCGACCTCGCCGGCTTCGGGCGCCGGTACCTCGACGCCTCGCCCGCCGAGCTCGTGGGCGACGTCGCCTACCAGGTGGGTGCCCTCGACGGCCTCGCCCGGGCCGCCGGCACGGCCGTGCGGTACGTCAAGCCGCACGGGGCGCTCTACACGACCATCGCCCGTGACGACGACCGCGGAGCCGCCCACGCCGACGCGGTCGTCGAGGCCGTGCTGCGGGTCGACCCGGCGCTCGCCGTCGTGGGGCTGGCCGGGTCGGCCTTCCTCCGCCGCGCCTCCGCCGCGGGACTCGTCACCGTGCCCGAGGCCTTCGCCGACCGCGCCTACACGGCGTCGGGCGAGCTCGTGCCCCGTCGCGAGTCCGGGGCGGTGCTGCACGACCCAGAAGAGATCCGCGACCGCGTCCTCTCGCTCGTCGAGACGGGGCGGGTCACCTCCGTCGACGGCCGCGAAGTCGAGGTCGACGCGCGCACGGTCTGCGTGCACGGCGACTCGCCCGACGCGGTCGCCGTCGCGCGGGCCGTCCGCACCGGCCTCGAGGAGGCGGGGGTCGCCCTGGGCTCCTTCGTCACCGTCCCGGAGACGTCGGCGTGAGCGGCGGCGACGACCGCTCCGGCTCCGCCGACCGGCACGGCGGCCTCCCGCGGGAGCCGCGCATCCTGCCCCTCGGCACCGACGGCGTCCTGATCGAGACCGCCGACCTCGACGAGTCGCTGGCCCTCTTCGGCGCGTTGCTCGCGCAGCCCGTCGCGGGCATCCTCGACGTCGTCCCGGCGCCGCGCACCGTCGCCGTGCGCTTCCTGCCCGCGCTGCTGCCGGTGACCTCCCTCCTCTCGGTGATCCGGTCGCTGCCGAGCTCCCGCGACGCCGCCACCGAGGGGCGCCTCGTCGAGATCCCCGTCCACTACGACGGCGACGACCTCGCCGAGGTCGCCGAGCTGAGCGGCCTGACGGTCGAGGAGGTCGTCCGCCGGCACACCGGTGCCGTGCACACCGTCGCCTTCACCGGCTTCGCGCCGGGCTTCGCCTACCTCTCCGGCGGCGACCCCGCCCTCGCCGTGCCGCGCCGGGCCGTGCCCCGCACCCACGTGCCGGCCGGCGCGGTGGCCCTCGCGGGCGAGTTCTGCGGCGTCTACCCCCGCGAGAGCCCGGGCGGCTGGCAGATCGTCGGCCGCACCGAGGTCGCCCTCTGGGACCTCGCCGAACGGGTGCCCGCGCTGCTGCAGCCGGGCATGCGGGTGCGCTTCGTCGACGTCACGGCGGGCACCGGCGACCGCCCCGACGCGGCCGTGGCGCCGGCCGACGGGGCCGTGGTGCGCTCCGCGTCGGTCCGGGCCGCGTCGTCGCCGGTCGCGCCGCCGCCCCGTCCCGACCGGGCCCTGCTCGTCGACCGCCCCGGCCCGCACACGATCCTCGAGGACCTCGGCCGCCCCGGCCGATCCGGCCTCGGGGTCTCCCGCTCCGGGGCGATGGACCACCGGGCGCTCCGCGAGGCGAACCGCCTCGTCGGCGCCGCCACCGGCTCGGCCGCGCTCGAGCTGGCCTACGGCGGCTTCGAGGCGACGGCGCGCGGTGACCTCGTGCTCGCCGTGGCGGGCGCTCCCGTGCCGATCACGGTCACCGGGCCCGCCGGCCCGCGCCCTGCCGTGGTGGGCGCCGCGTTCGCGCTCGACGACGGCGACGTGCTCACCGTGGGGGCGCCTCCCCGGGGCGTCTACTCGTACCTCGCCGTCCGTGGGGGCTGGGAGGCCGAGCCCGTTCTCGACAGCGTCTCCGGTGATGTGCTCGCCGGGCTCGGCCCGCAGCGGGTGCGCGCCGGCGACGAGCTCGCGGTGGGCCGCGCCTGGGCCGAGAGCGTCGCCGCCGCGGCGCCCGACGTGCAGCGCACGGTCTCGGCGCCCGACGAGGTGACCTTCCTCGACGTCGTGCTCGGGCCGCGGGACGACTGGTTCACGCCCGAGGCCGTCGAGCTGCTGACCGAGCAGCGCTTCACCGTCACCGCGCAGTCGAACCGCATCGGCCTCCGGCTCGAGGGCGAGCGGCCCCTCGAGCGCCTCGTCGCCGACGGGCTGCCCGCCGAGCTGCCGAGCGAGGCGACCGTGTCGGGGGCCCTGCAGGTGCCGCCCTCCGGCCACCCCGTGCTCTTCATGGCCGACCACCCGGTGACGGGCGGCTACCCGGTCGTCGCGTGCGTCGTGGGCGACCAGCTCGACCGGGCCGCCCAGGTGCCGATCGGCGCCCGCGTGCGGTTCCGGGTGGTGCCAGGGCCCGACCTCGGGCGGGGCCGCCGCGGCGACCGGCAGGACGACCACCTCGACGAACGCCTCGCGGCCGAGCGGGGGACGGAGTCGTGATCAAGCTCCTCATCGCCGAGCGCGGCGAGGTCGCCGTGCGCATCGCCCGCGCCTGCGCCGACCTGCAGCTGCCCTCGGTGGCGGTCTACACGGCCGACGACGCGGCCGCCCTGCACGTGCGCGCGGCCGACGAGGCCTGGGCGCTCGAGCCCGTCGACGCGCCCGGCGCCGATGCGGCCTTCGGCCCCGGCTCGCGCGGCCCCGGCTCGCCCGGCACCGCTTCGCCCGGCACCGCTTCGCCCGGCCCCGGTTCGCCCGGCGGGGGCACCGCCGTCAGCACGCCCCCGGTCGGCCGCCCCGACGCCTACCGCGACATGCAGGCCATGCTCGACGCCGCCGTGCGCAGCGGCGCCGACGCGGTGCACCCGGGCGCCGGCCCGCTCTCCGAGAGCGCCGAGTTCGCCCGCCGCGTCGTCGCGGCCGGGCTCACCTGGGTCGGTCCCGACCCCGCGACGATGGAGGTGCTCGGCGACAAGATCGCCGCGCGCGCCCTCGCCGACTCGGTCGGCGCCCCGCTCGTCGTGGGCACCTCCGGGCCGGTGCGGCGGCCCGACCAGGCCGTCGCGTTCGCGCAGCGCCACGGGCTGCCGATCGCCCTCAAGGCGGCGAACGGGGGAGGCGGGCTGGGGCTGCGCGTCGCGCGTCGCCTCGACGAGGTGGCCGACCTGCACGACAGCGCGGTGCGCGAGGCCGTCGCCGTCTTCGGCCGCGGCGAGTGCTTCGTCGAGCAGTACCTCGACCGGCCGCGGCACGTCGAGGCCCAGGTGCTCGGCGACGGCGAGGGCGGGGTCGTCGTCGTCGGCACGCGCGAGTGCTCGGTGCAGCGCCGCCACCAGAAGCTCCTCGCCGAGGCCCCGGCGCCCTTCCTCACCGACGAGCAGCTGGCCGTCGTCGTCGACGTCAGCACGGCCGTCTGCGGCGCCGTCTCGTACCGCGGCGCCGGCACCGTCGAGTTCCTCGTCTCGCAGGCGGGGCAGGTGTCGTTCCTCGAGGTCGGCACGGCGCTCTCCGTCGAGCACGCCGTCACCGAGCTGACGACCGGGGTCGACCTCGTGCGGCAGCAGCTCCTGCTCGCCGACGGGCGCCCCCTCGAGGTCGCCGGCGCCCCGCCGGTGCTCGGGCACGCGCTCTCGTTCCGCGTCACGGCCGAGGACGCGGGCCGCGGCTTCCTGCCGGCCCCGGCGCCGGTCGCCCGACTAGAGTTCCCCGGCGGGCCCGGCGTGCGCGTCGACTCCGGCGTGGCCCCCGGCGACGAGGTGCCGCCCGGCCGCGACTCGCTGCTGATGACCCTCTCGGTCTGGGGCCGCGACCGCGACGAGGCGCTGCGCCGTTCCCGGCGCGCCCTCGACGACCTCGTGGTCGACGGCCCGGCGACCTCCGCGCCCTTCCACCGCCGCCTCCTCGACGACCCCGCCTTCGCCCCGCCCGGCGACGAGGCCCCGACCGTGCACACCCGCTGGATCGAGACCGAGTGCCCCTGGCTCGACGGCCTCGCGGTCCGGACGCCGGAGGCGCGGGCCACGCCCGTCGTCCTGCGCACCTGGGTCGAGGTGGCGGGCCGCCGCGTCCCCGTCGTGCTGCCCGCCGAGCTGGGCGACGTCGAGGTCGTGGCCGCGATGGTCGCCGCCGTCGTCGGCGAGGACGACCCCGTCGACCGCACCGACGACGGGGGACACGTCACGGCCCCGTAAGCTGGGAGAGCGCCCAGAGCCGAGCGCGTGCCCGCACCGTCCCCCTGCACCACCGGAGCCGCCGCCATGTCCTCTCCCGTCTCGTCGTCGTCCGCGCCCACGGGCGCGCCGGCACCCCGCTCCGGCGTCGCCGGACGCCTCGACACCTGGTTCGAGGTCACGGCCCGCGGCTCCAGCTGGGCTCGCGAGATCCGCGGCGGCGTCGTCACCTTCGTGACGATGGCGTACATCGTCATCCTCAACCCGCTCATCCTCGGCGGCTTCAGCGCCGACCAGGCCGCGCAGGACGTCGCGGGCGGCTGGCTGCAGAACGCCCAGGTGGGTGCGGTCACCGCCCTCACCGCCGGCGTCATGACCATCCTCTTCGGGGCGGTCGCGCGCCTCCCGTTCGCCTTCGCGGCCGGCCTCGGCATCAACTCGTTCCTGGCGGTCACCGTCGTGCAGGACGTCACCTGGCCCGAGGCGATGGGCCTCGTCGTCATCAACGGCCTCGTGATCACGATCCTCGCCGTCACCGGCCTCCGCGGCCTGATCTTCAACGCCGTCCCCGCGGCGCTCAAGACGGCGATCACGGTCGGGATCGGCCTCTTCATCGCGTTCATCGGGCTCGTCGACTCCGGCTTCGTCCGCACCAGCGGCTCCGCGTCGCCGCCCCTGCAGCTCGGCTCCGCCGGCTCGGTCGCGACGCTGCCGACCATCACCTTCGTCATCGGGCTCGTCGTGATCGGCGTGCTCATGGCCCGCCGCGTGCGCGGGGCGATCTTCATCGGCATCGTGGCGACCACGGTCATCGCGATCGTGCTGCAGGCGATCTTCCAGGTGCCGACGTCGAACGGCCAGAACCTCGACGACTGGAACCTCAACGCCCCCGTCATGCCGACCCAGATCGTGGCCCTGCCCGACCTGTCGCTCGTCGGCGACATCAGCTTCGGCGCCTTCGCCCGCATCGGCGTCCTCTCGGCCGTCATGCTGGTGTTCACGCTCGTCTTCACGAACTTCTTCGACGCGATGGGCACGATGACCGGGCTGGCCAAGGCCTCCGACGTCGCCCGCCCCGACGGCACCTTCCCGCGCCTGAAGAGCGCGCTCGTCATCGAGGGCGTCGGCGCGATCGCCGGCGGGGCCACCAGCTCGTCGTCGAACACGGTCTTCGTCGAGTCGGCCTCGGGCATCGGCGAGGGCGCCCGCACCGGCGCGGCCTCGGTCGTCACCGGCCTGCTCTTCGTGCTCGCCATGTTCTTCACGCCGCTCACGCAGGTCGTGCCGCTCGAGGTGGCGGCCTCCGCCCTCGTCATCGTGGGCGCGCTGATGGTCTCGCAGATCAAGGACGTCGACTGGACCGACTTCTCGGTCGCCCTGCCGGTCTTCCTCACCATCATCACGATGCCGCTGACCTACTCGATCGCCAACGGCATCGGCGTCGGCTTCATCAGCTGGGTGATCGTCCGGGCAGCCTCCGGCAAGGCCCGCGAGATCAGCCCGCTGCTCTGGATCGTGTCGCTGGGCTTCCTCGTCTACTTCGTGCGCGGCCCGATCGAGGCCCTGGTCGGCTGAGCGGGTCGGCGGTACGGTGGGCGGCACGCGGCGGCGACGACGCGGCCGCCCCTGACCGAGGAGGCGCACCGTGCCCCGCATCACCCCCGTGCTCTGGTTCGACGGCGAGGCCGAGGCCGCCGCGACGTTCTACGTCTCGCTGTTCCCCGGGTCGCGCGTCACCGACGTCTCCCGGTACCCGGACGACTTCCCCGACCCGGCCCTCGCCGGCCAGGCGCTCGTGGTCGAGTTCGAGCTCGACGGCCAGGGCTTCCAGGGCCTGAACGGCGGGCCGGGGCACGCCCCCTCCGACGCCGTGTCGTTCTCGGTGCCGGTCTCCGACCAGCCCGAGCTCGACCGCCTCTGGGACGCCCTCGTCGCCGACGGCGGCGAGGAGGGCCGCTGCGGCTGGCTCACCGACCGCTGGGGCTTCTCCTGGCAGATCGTCCCGAGCGCGCTCGGCGAGACCCTCGGCGGCCCGGACAGGGAGGGGGCTGCCCGGGCCATGACCGCGATGATGGGCATGGGCCGCCTCGTGGTCGACGACCTGCGGGCCGCCTACGCGGGCACCTGACCCGACCCGCGCCTCCCGGGGGTCGATCCGTTACCAGTCGTGGACGGTGCCGTCGGCGAGGCGGTTGTAGGGCAGGTACGCCTTCTCGTAGGGGTACTTCCCGGCCTCGTCGACGTCGAGCTCGACGCCGAGCCCCGGCTGCTCGCCCGGGTGCAGCATGCCGCCCTCGAACGTGAACGACTGCCGGAAGACGCTGTCCGTCCGCGAGCCGTGCTGCATGTACTCCTGGATCCCGAAGTTGTGGATCGACAGCCCGAGGTGCATCGCCGCCGCCATGCCCACCGGCGAGATGTCGGTCGGACCGTGCATGCCCGACCTGATCTGGTACTGCGCGGCGTACTCGAGCACCCGCTTCAGGTGCGTGATGCCGCCGGTGTGGGTGACGGCGCTCCGCACGTAGTCGATCAGCTGCTCGCGGATGATCTGCTGGTAGTCCCAGACGGTGTTGAAGATCTCGCCGATCGCGAGCGGCGTCGTGGTGTGCTGCCGCACGAGGCGGAGGGCCTCGGGGTTCTCGGCGGGCGTGACGTCCTCGAGCCAGAAGAGGTCGTAGGGCTCGAGGCTCTTGCCGAGCGACGCGGCCTGGATCGGCGTCATGCGGTGGTGCCCGTCGTGCAGGAGGGGGATCTCCGGCCCGAACTCGGCGCGCACGGCCTCGAAGACGGTGGGCACGTGCCGCAGGTACGAGCGGGTGTCCCAGTCCTCCTCGTTCGGCAGGGCGCCGCGCTGGGCCGGCTCGTGGTCGTAGCGCACCCCGGCGTTGGCGTCGAAGGTCGCGTTCGAGGCGATGCCGTAGATCGACCTCAGGCCGGGCACGCCGGTCTGCACGCGGATCGCGCGGTAGCCCTGCTCCTGGTGCTCGCGCACGCTGTCGAAGAGCTCGGGGAGGTCCTTGCCGGAGGCGTGGCCGTACGCGAGCAGGCCGGTGCGGGAGGCGCCCCCGAGCAGCTGGTAGAGCGGCATGCCGGCGACCTTCGCCTTGATGTCCCAGAGGGCGACGTCGACTGCGGCGATGGCGGCCATCGTGACGGGGCCGCGCCGCCAGTAGGCGCTCCGGTACAGGAACTGCCAGGTGTCCTCGATGCGGGCGGCGTCCCGGCCGAGGAGGAGCGGCACGACGTGCTCGGAGAGGTACGCGACGACCGCGAGCTCGCGGCCGTTGAGGGTGGCGTCGCCGAGGCCGGTGACCCCGTCGTCGGTCGTGAGCTTGAGGGTCACGAAGTTGCGGTCGGGGCTGGTGACGATCACCTCGGCCTTGTCGATCTTCATGCGGGGCGACTCCTTCGTCGGCGGGCGTGGTGCCACCGAGTCTGTCAGGCCGCCCGGCCGGGCGTCAGCCCGCTCGGCCCTTCTGCGGCACGGGCGGCACGGGCGGAGAGGGCGGCGCGGGCGACGCGGACACCCCGGGCGTCGCACCGCGGGCGGCGGCGTCGGCCTCCCGCGCGAGCAGGGTCGCCCCCGCCACCGCGGCCGGCATCACGAGCACGGCCCCGAACGGAACGAGGAACGAGAGCCAGGTGACGGTGCCGAAGCCCAGCGTGTGCGCCCGTCGGAGGCCGAGCGCGCGCCTCCGCTCGCGGAGGGTCCGGCCCCGGGCGTCGAACGCGAACCCGGTGAGCTCGACGGTGAGGAACCACCCGCCGGTCACCGCGGCCAGCACCGGCACGACCGTCTGCCCGACGACGGGCACGAAGCCCCCGACGAAGAGGAGGAGACCGATCGAGGCCGTCGCGAGCAGCAGCCGCAGCGAGTCGCCGACGCTCTTCGCGAGACCGCGCCAGAACCCGGTGCCGAGGTCGGCCGGGGCGTCGCCCTCGCGCCGTTCGACGTGCCGCCAGATGCGTTCGTAGAACGGGTCGCCCACCAGCAGGGTCACGGCGGTGAAGGTGAACACGGCGAGCAGCACGGCGAGGGCCGCGACGGCGAGGCCGATGACGAGGCGCACGACCTGCGCCTCCCACTCGGGCCACCCGTCGGCGAAAGGGGTGAGCGCCACCGCGACGTCGTCGGCGTAGCCGTTGACGAGCACCAGCAGCCCGACGAAGACCAGGCCGACGATCACGGCGGGGACGGCGCCGAGCAGCATGAGGCGCGGCGACGTGCCCCAGAGGCGGAGCCCGCGGCCGAGGAGGGCCGCGCCCGACCCGAACTCGCGCACGACCGACATGGGGCGAGCGTACCGGGCGTCGCCGGGGCTGCGCGGGTCGCTCGGGGGCCGGCCGCGGGTCAGAGCACCTCGAGCGGCACGGCCGCGGTCGGGGCGGGGAAGGCCCGCTCGAGCTGCACGAACGCCTGGTCGTCGATGTCGACGCCGAGCGCCGCCGCGTTCTCGCGCGTGTGGGCGGCGCTGCCGGCCTTCACGGCGACGCAGACGTCGGGGGCGAGGCGCAGCACCCAGGCGAGCGCGAGCTGGGCCGGCGTCACGCCGAGGTCGTGGGCGACCGACACGACGACCGGGTGGTCGAGCAGCTCGCCGTGGTCGACGGGGGAGTACGCCATCAGCGGCACGCCGTCCGCGCGCAGCCGGGGCAGCAGGTCGAACTCGGGGCCGCGGCGGGCGAGGTTGTAGAGCACCTGGTCGGTGTGGGGGCCGGAGGCGCGGGCCGGGCCGCCGGCGCCGGTCGCCACGGCCAGGTCGTCCAGGTCGTCGACGTCGAAGTTGCTGACGCCCCAGGCGCCGATCGCGCCCTCCTCGACCAGCGCCTCCATCGCCTCCACCGTGTCGGAGAGGGGGTGGCCGCCCCGCCAGTGCAGCAGGTAGAGGTCGAGACGGTCGGTGCCGAGGCGCCGGAGGCTGGCGTGGCAGGCGTCGACGGTGCCTCGGCGGCTGGCGTTGCCCGGCAGCACCTTGCTGACCAGGAAGACCTCGTCGCGGCGGCCGGCGATCGCCTCGCCTACGAGGGCCTCCGCGGCCCCGTCGCCGTACATCTCGGCGGTGTCGACGAGCGTGAGGCCGAGGTCGAGCCCGGTGCGGAGGGCCTCCAGCTCGGCGGCGCGGCGGCGCGGGTCGTCGCCGAGGTACCAGGTGCCCTGGCCGAGGGCGGGGGCGGTGCGGCCGTCGGGGAAGGTCACGGTGGGCGGGGCGGTCGTGGTCACCCGACCAGTCTGCGCCGGGAACACGGGGGCGGGCCGGGCGGTTGGCCCTCCCCGTGCAGACGACAGAACGAGCCCAGCCCGCCACCGGCAGCGTCCCCCGCCCCCGCGCCTCCCGGCGGCCCGGCGGCCGCGGCGGCGGAGGGTCGGCGGGGCTGGTCGTCTACGCCCTCACGCTGCTCGTGCTCGTCGCGAGCGGCTCGGCCCCGTCGCCCCTCTACCCGATCTACCAGGAGGAGTGGTCGCTCTCGCCGCTCGCGTTGACCGTGGTCTTCGCGGTCTACGTCGCGGGCCTGCTGGCGACCCTGCTCACCGCGGGGCGGCTGTCCGACCACGTCGGGCGGCGGCCCCTCGTGCTGGCCGGCCTCGCGGTCTCCGTGTCGGCGATGCTCGTCTTCTCCGTCGCGACGGGCGACCTGGCGCTCGTCGTCGCGCGCGTGCTCCAGGGCCTCGCCATCGGCCTCGCGACCGGGGCCCTCGGCGCCGGCATGATCGACCACCAGCCGGCCTCCCGGCCCGCCCTCGCGGCCTTCCTCAACGGCGTGACCCCGCCGGTCGCGCTCACCGTCGGGGCGCTGACCAGCGGGCTCCTCGTCGAGTTCGGGCCGCTGCCCGAGCGCCTCGTCTTCCTCGTGCTCGCGGCCGCGATGGTCGCCTGCGGGGTCGCGGTGGCGTTCGTCCCCGAGCGCGTGCCCCGCGCCTCCGGGGCCCTGCGGTCGCTCGTGCCCACCGTGACGGTGCCGGGGGAGGCGCGGCGCGTCTTCGTCGCCGTCGTCGGCTGCATGATCGCGAGCTGGGGCCTCGGCGGCATGTTCCTCGCCTTCGCGGGCACCGTCCTGCGGACGACCTTCGACGTGTCGAGCCCGGCGCTGACCGGGGCCGCGATCGCCCTGTTCACCGGGTCGGGGGCGCTGACGGGGCTCGCCATCCAGCGCGTCGACGCCGCGAAGGCCCTGCGCGTCGGGGTCGTGGCGCTCGTCGTCGGGCCGATCGGCATCGTCGCCGCGCTCTGGACGGCCTCCGTGCCGCTCTTCGTCGCGGCGGCCGTGGTCGGCGGCGTCGGGTTCGGCGCGGGGTTCCAGGCGGCGCTGCGGCTCGTGCTCGCGGAGGCGCCCGTCGACGCGAGGGCCGGCGTGCTGTCGAGCGTCTACGTCGCGAGCTACCTGGCCTTCGGCGTGCCGAGCGTGCTCGCCGGCGTCTTCGTCCCCGTCGACGGGCTCGCCGCCGTGCTGAGCGCGTACGGGGCCTTCGTCGTCCTCGCCGCCGTAGCGGCGGCGGTGCTGCAGCGCGTGGCCCGTCGCGCGCGCCTCGCCGAGCTGCGGGCGGACGCCGTGGACGCCGAGCACCGGCGGCGCGGAGCCGGGCGGGCGTAGGCGGGGCCCACCGTCTCTGCACAGGGCGGCTGAGGGGCGTCCCTCCACACACGGACGCCGCGCGCCGGGTCCCCAGGTCGTGCGGGGGCCGTCTCGCCCCGCGGCTCCGGGCCGCCACGGTGGTCGGCATGACCCCCACCGAGAGAACCGTCCCCCGCCTGCCCGACCGCGACTCCGCCACCACCCTGGAGGAGTGGGCGGCCGTCGTCTGCGACGAGCCCTGCGACGAGGACCTGCTCTACGTCGTCCTCGTCGACGTGGCGCGCGAGCCCTGCCAGAGCGTCCTGCGCCTCCGCGGCCAGCCCCGCCTCCCGTACGGCCGCGACGTCGACGTGCTCGAGCGGCTGCTCCGCGACCAGGCGTCGGCCTGTCGCGCCCGCGGCCTGGTGCTGGTCTGGCAGCGGGCGCTCGAGTCCGAGCTCGACGACCTCGCCGTCTCGACGTGGGCCCGCGGGGTCTCCGACCGGCTGGCCTCGGGCGGTCTGCGCCTCCACGGCCAGGTGCACCGGTCGCCGTCGGGGTTCCGCCCGGCGCGCCCGCTCAGCGGCGAGCTGGCCGAGCACGTGCTGCCCGACGGCCCGGCCAGCCCGCTGCCCGACCGGCGGCCGGTGATGATGCGGAACCCCCACCACTGACCGGCGGCCCCGCCGCGCCGGTGCCCGGCCGCGGACGCGAGGAGGCGCGGCCCGGCTGGGTGCCGGGTCGCGCCTCCTCGAGCGGGCCGCCGGGGCCCGTGTGCGGCTAAGCCGCTTCCCAGGTGGCGTGCACCACTGCGCGCGCCAGCGTGTGGTCGCGGATCGTGAAGGCCAGCAGGGTGGGCGTGGCGCCGGCGTCGACGCCCGTCGTCTCGACGTCGAGCGCGTGCACGGCGACGAAGTAGCGGTGCGGCCCGTGGCCCTGCGGCGGTGCCGCGCCGAGGAAGCGGCGGAGGCCCGCGTCGTTCGGCAGCTGGTAGGCGCCCTCGGGCAGCCCCGAGCCGTCGTCGTCACCGGCCCCGGAGGGCAGCGAGGTCGTCGTCGCCGGCAGGTCGGCCACCGCCCAGTGCCAGAAACCGGCCGCCGTCGGGGCGTCGGGGTCGTACACGGTCACCGCGTAGCCCTTGGTGCACTCGGGGGCGCCCGACCACGAGAGCTGCGGGCTGACGTCCTCGCCGCCCGCGCCGAAGATGCCGCTCACCTGGGGCATCGACAGCACCCCGCCGTCGACCAGGTCGGTGCTCGTCAGGGTGAACGACGGCACCTCGGAGATGCTGTCGTAGGGGTTCGTGCGCGGGTCGCTCATTCGTCTCCTCCTGCCGCGGCGTCGAGCCGCTGGATCTCGTCGGCCGACAGCTTGACCGTGGCCGCCGTCGCCGAGTCCATGATGGTCTGCGGGCGTCGCGAGCCGGGGATGGGCACGACGAGCTCGCTCTTCGAGAGCTCCCAGGCGAGGGTGAGCACCTGGGGGCTGAGGCGCCGCGCGTTCGCGATCTCCGCGAAGACGGCGTGCTTCGAGCCGAGCTCGGCCGCGTCGGTGATGCCGCCGAGGGGGCTCCACGGCAGGAAGGCGATGCCCATCTCGTCGCACAGGGCCAGCTCGACCTCGCTCGACCGGAAGGCCGGCGAGTACTGGTTCTGCACCGACACGAGACGGCCGTCGAGCACCTCGTTCGCGAGGCGGATCTGGTCGACGTCGGCGTTCGAGATGCCCGCCATGCGGATCACGCCCTCGTCGAGCAGCTCCGCCAGGGCCCCGATCGAGTCCGCGTACGGCACGGCCGGGTCCGGGCGGTGGAACTGGTACAGGCCGATGGTCTCGACGCCGAGGCGCTGCGCGGACGCGCGTGCCGCCTCCTTCAGGTAGGCCGGGTCGCCGTTCTGTGACCAGTCGCCGGCGCCGGGGCGGAGGTGGCCGCCCTTGGTCGCGACGAGCACGTCCGACGTGTCGCCGTGGTAGCTCGCGAGGGCCCGGGCGACGAGCGACTCGTTGTGCCCGACCTCGTGCGCGCCGGGCTGGTGGTAGGCGTCGGCCGTGTCGATCAGGGTGATGCCCTGCTCGAGGGCGGCGTGGATCGTCGCCACCGCCTGCTTCTCCTCCGGCCGGCCCTCGATCGACAGGGGCATCGCCCCGAGGCCGATCGCGCTGACGGTGACGTCTCCGATGGTCCGTGTCCTCATGCTGTTCTCCTGTTCACCACGCGTAGTCCTCGGGCGCCGTGCGGTGCCCGGGGAAGATCTCGTCGAGACGCCCGAGGGCGTCGTCGTCGAGTCGGATGTCGACGGCCGCGACGGCCGACTCGAGCTGCTCCATCGTGCGCGGGCCCGTGATGGGCCCGGTCACGCCCGGCTGGTGCAGCAGCCACGCCAGGGCGAGCTCGCCCGGGGCGTGGCCGAGGTCGTCGGCCAGGGCCTCGTAGCGCTCGAGCTGCTCACGGTGCTCGGCCACGTACTCGGCCGCACGGCCCTCGAGGCGTCGGACACCCTGGTCGGCCTTCCGGACGACGCCGCCCAGCAGGCCGCCGTTCAGGGGCGACCACGGGATCATGCCCAGGCCGTAGGCGCGGGCCGCCGGCAGCGTCTCGCGCTCGACGTCACGGACGATGAGGTTGTAGATCGACTGCTCGCTGACGAGGCCGGTGAAGTGCCGGGCCCTCGCCGCCTCCTGCGCCTGGGCGATGTGCCAGCCGGCGAAGTTGCTGCTGCCGGCGTAGAGCACCTTGCCCTGCTGGACGGCCACCTCCATCGCCTGCCAGATCTCCTCCCACGGCGTCTCCCGGTCCACGTGGTGGAACTGGTACAGGTCGATGTGGTCGGTCTGCAGCCGCGTGAGGCTCTCGTCGAGGGCACGTCGGATGTTCAGCGCGCTGAGCTTGCCGCCGTTCGGCCAGTCGCTCATGTCGCCGTAGAGCTTGGTGGCGAGCACCGTCTTCTCGCGGCGGCCGCCGCCGCCGGCGAACCAGCGGCCGATGATCTGCTCGGTGACGCCCTCGCCCTTCTGCCAGCCGTAGACGTTCGCCGTGTCGAAGAAGTTGACGCCCAGGTCGTGGGCGCGGTCCATGATCGCGTGGGAGTCGGCCTCGGAGGTCTGCGGCCCGAAGTTCATCGTGCCGAGCACCGCCCTCGAGACGGACAGCCCCGTGCGTCCCAGATGTGTGTAGTCCATGGCTCCTGGCTACGCCCTCCGACCGGTGACCGCTCACAGCTGGTGCGGGGCCGCCACCGGGGCCGCCGCGGGGGACTGCCCGCCGGCCCCTCGATCCGCGGCGTGCCCAGGCGCTTGGCAGGCGGCACGGCGGGCCCTGTCAGGCCGACCCCCTACCGTCGGGGCATGTCGTCCCGCAGCACCACCGCCTCCGGCACCCGACGTGCCCGGGCCCGCGCCCGCTACGCCTCGGCCAGGGCCCGCCTCGACGCCTGGCCGCGCCTCCGCGTCGCGTACAAGGTGCTGGTCGCCCTCGTCGGCCTGCTCGTCGTGGCCCTCGGGCTCGTCCTCGTGCCGCTGCCCGGGCCCGGGTGGCTCATCGTCTTCGTCGGCGTGGCCGTGCTCGGCACGGAGTTCCCCGCGGCCCACCGGGTCACGCAGGCCGTGCGGCGGGTCGGCCGTGGCCTGCACCTCCGCTGGCGGGCCTGGCGCGCCGCCCGCTCGGCCCGGGCCGCCTGAGCCCCGCGGCCCCGCGCCGCCGCCTCGACCGGCCGTCCGGCAGACAGGCGAGAGGAGCCCCCCGCCCAGGCAGGGGGCTCCTCTCGTCGTCTGTGCTGCCTAGTGCGGGGCGACGTACGCGACGGGCTCGGGCAGGCCGGCCTCGGCGCGGATGCTGCGCGAGAGCCTCTCGATCGCCGTGAGCGCCGCGACGACGTCGTCGGCCGTCACCGGGAACGGCATCGAGTGGATCGTCTCCGACTCGACCGTGGCGGCCTCCGCGACGGCGCGCAGCTCGTCGTGGTCGTCGACGGAGAGGCCGATCTCGGTGAGGGTGTTGGGCAGGCCCACGCGGGTGGTGAAGACCACGAAGTCCTCGATCTCCTGACGGGGCGCGCCCTCCAGCACGAGCTGGGTCATCGAGCCGACGTTGACCTTCTGCCCGTGGGTGAGGCCGTGCGTCTGGGGAGCCGCGGTCAGCCCGTTGTGGATCGCGTGGGCGGCGGCGAGGCCCCCCGACTCGAAGCCCAGGCCCGAGAGCAGCGTGTTCGCCTCCACGAGGTCCTCCAGGGCCGGGGTGACGACGTGGTCGCGCACCGCCTCGAGGGCCGAGAACGCGTTCTCGTGGATGATCTCCCACGACAGCCGGGCCAGCGCCACGCCCGTCTTCGTCGCCAGGCCGCCCGCCATGGTCGTGGCGTGGGCCCGCGACGAGGCCCGCGCCTCCAGCCAGGTGGCCAGGGCGTCGCCGATGCCGGCGACCAGGAACTTCTCCGGGGCGTTCGCGACGAGCTGGGTGTCGACGAGCACGAGGTCGGGGTTCCGCGGGAAGAAGCGGTACTCCAGGAACTCGCCCTCCTCCGTGTAGACGACGGCGAGGGCGGAGGTCGGGGCGTCGGTGGAGGCGACGGTGGGCACGCTCACCCACCGGACGCCGGCCAGGTGGCCCGCCGCCTTCGCCGCGTCGATGGCGCTGCCGCCCCCGATGCCGACGACGACGTCGGACTCGGTCGACCGGATCTGCTCGGCGAGCTCGTCGATGGCCGCGGGGGTCGCGAACCGGCCGAAGCCGACCCTCTCGACGCGCAGCTCCGAGCCGCCGAAGCTCGTCTCGACGGCGTCGCCGACGAGGGCCCAGACGACGTCGTCGGAGACGATCAGGGGCGACGAGCCGATCGCGGCGACGAACTCGCCGAGGCGGGTGATCGCGTCCTTCCCCTGGACGTAGCGGGCGGGGCTCATGACGGTGCGGACCGGTGTGGTCATCGTGTCTTCCTCTCTCGACGGGGTCGCGGTCGACGCTACGCGGCGGCTCTGGGCGGCCCCTGGCCACGTCCAGCCGCCTCCCGGCGGGCCGGGACCCGTGGCCCAGGCCGCTCCCGGTAAAGTCCGTCAGGTGACGCCCAGCCCCGCCTCCGCGACCCCGTACGAGGTCCTCGGCGTGCCCGCCGGCGTGAGCGACGACGAGCTCCGTCGTGCCTACCGCCGCCTCGCGCGCGAGACGCACCCCGACCTCGGCGGCAGCGCGGCCGCGTTCCGCTCCCTCCAGCTCGCCTGGGAACAGGTCGGGACTCCGGAGGCGCGGGCCGCCTACGACCGCCGCCGCGGCCCCGCCACGTCAGGGTCCCGCACCCCGGGGCCCGGCGCCGGCCCGTTCAGCTGGGCCCCTCCGGCCCGCGACGCTCCCCGTACGGGCTCCCAGCCCCGGGCCCGCGTGCACGGCCACCCGGGAGGCGCCAACCGGGAGCGGTACCTCGACCTCATGCGCGAGTGGGTCGGCCGCGGCGTGCCCCTCGACGACCCCTACGACGAACAGCTCGTCCGCACCGCACCGCCCGAGATCCGCCACGTCCTGGCCGACGCGCTCGCCGAGGAGGCGACCGTGGCCGTGGTCACCGGGCTCGGCATCGGCTACACGATCTGGAGCGACGTCGACGCCGGCGACGAGGGCAAGCTCGACCACGTCGTGCTCGGCCCGTCCGGCCTGCTCGCCGTCCAGTCGTCCGACTGGGGGAGCGAGCTCGTCGTCTCGCGGGGCGAGCTCGTCGGCACCGGCGTGCCCGAGCACGAGCAGCCCGTCCGTGACCTCACCCGCCAGGCCCGCGCGGTGCGCCGCGCGACGCGCGTCTCGTTCACCCACCAGCTGATCGTGGTGCCCGACGACGACTTCCCGCCCGCCCTCGAGCAGGTCGGCCGCGGTCGACGGGGCTCCACCTGGGTGCTGCGCCGCTCGCTGCTGGCGCACGTCCTCACCTACGGGCCCGAGCTCGGCGACCGGACCTCGATCAGCGACGTCTTCGAGGTGCGCGAGCGCCTGCAGCAGGCCATCCGCTTCGTCTAGGCGCCGGGCGGTCCGGGCGGCGGGCGGTCCGGGTGGCTGACGGTCCGGGCGGCGGGCGGTCGACCCCCGGCGGCGCTCGACCCGTCGACCGTGCCCGAGCCCGGCCCGGGCGACGACCTCGTCGTCGGCGCCCCGGGCGGGAGGGTGGGGGATGGTCCGACATCGGGTTCCGGACCAGCCCCCGGGGTCTCGTTCGGAGCGTCCGCCCGATCGGATGGGTCGGGCCCGCCGCCTCGCCGGGTCCGCTCCCGGCGGCGTGTGGCAAGCTCGCGGGGTGACCATCCACGGACCCGCCGACGGCTGGGTCGAGACCCCCGACGGCCGACGCTTCTGGGGCCGGGCCGGCGCCGCCGGCCTGCTCGTCGTCGACGCCGACGACCGCGTCCTCCTCCAGCACCGCGTCGAGTGGAGCCACCACGGCGGCACCTGGGGCCTGCCGGGCGGCGCCCGCCAGTTCGACGAGACCGCCGTCGAGGGCGCCCTCCGCGAGAGCGGCGAGGAGGCGGCCGTGCCGGGCGACGCCCTCAGGCTCGTGTTCGAGTCCGTGCTCGAGGTGGCGCCGTGGTCGTACACGACCGTCGTGGCCCGGGTCGAGCGGCCGTTCGAGGCCGTCATCTCCGACGCGGAGAGCATCGAGCTCGCCTGGGTGCCCCGCGCCGACGTGGCGGCCCTGCCGCTGCACCCCGGCTTCGCGGCGTCCTGGCCCGGCCTCGACGCCCAGCTCGACCTCGCGCCGCACCTCGTCGTCGACGCGGCCAACGTCGTCGGGTCGCGACCCGACGGCTGGTGGCGCGACCGTGCCGGAGCCGCCACGCGACTCCTCGGGGCGCTCTCGGCCGCGGCCCGCACGGGACTGCCGGCCGACCTCGTGACGGCGGAGCCCGCGACCGGGGCGGGCGCCGCGACCTCGTGGTGGCCGCACGTCACCGTCGTCCTCGAGGGGGAGGCGCGGGGCGCGGACGAGACCGCCGGCGGCCCCGGGGCGCGCGCCTCGGGCACCGCGGCGCACCCCGTCGAGGTCGTCCGGGCGCCCGCCGACGGCGACTCGGTGATCGTCGAGGTCGTCGACGGCCTGCGGGCCGCCGGCGGGGAGGTCGTCGTCGTGACGGCCGACCGTGAGCTCGGCGACCGCGTGCGGGCCCTCGGGGCCGGCGTCGTCGGCCCGGGGCGCCTGCTCGCGGCCCTCGACGCGCTCCCCGCGAGCTAGGCGCTGTCAGCGCCGGCAGCGCCTCACCCTGCCGCGCGGGCCGCGCACGACGACGCCGTGGTCGCCCCGGTGGGCGACCACGGCGTCGGGTCGGCGGTGCCGCGCGGCTCAGGCGGCGGGGCCGTCGCCGAGGGTGACCGTGGCGGTCTGCGAGGTGCCCGTCGCGTCGGTCCAGGTGACCGTGACGCGGTCTCCCGAGGAGTGTGCCTTCACCGCGGCGGTCAGGGCCTCGGCCGTGGTCACCGGCGTGCCGTCGAGGGCCGTCACCACGTCTCCGGCGACGAGGCCGGCCGACTCGGCCGCGCTCCCGTCGACCGTGCCGGCGATCGGGACGCCGGCGACGCCGCCCGTGGCGGTGCTGGCGATCTCCGCCCCGAGGAAGGCGGGCAGCCCGATCTGGACGGTCGAGCTCGACGTGCCCGACTCGATCTGGCGCGCGATGTCGAGCGCGTCGTCGATCGGGATCGCGTAGCCCGTGATCGGGGTGGTGCCCGAGGAGGCGGCGGTCACGATTCCGACGACGTCGCCGGAGGCGTCGCGCAGGGGCCCGCCGGAGTCGCCCGAGACGACGTCCGACCGGAGCTCGATCAGCCCGGTCAACGACTCCGTGCCCGTGCCCGACTCGCTCTGCACCTGGATCGACTCGTCGGTGGACAGGACGGTGCCGGTCGCCGTCACGAGGTCTCCGGTGCCGCCCGCGTTGCCCGTCGAGTGCACGGCGTCGCCCACCGCGACGTCGCTCGAGTCGTCGAACGTCACGGGGGTGAGCCCGCTCGCGTCGCGCAGCTGGAGCACGGCGACGTCGTTCGTCGCGTCGGTGCCGACGACGTCGGCCGTGTACGTCCGGCCCGAGGCCTCGTCGGTCACCAGGATGCTCGTCGCGCCCTGCACGACGTGGTTGTTGGTCAGCACGAGGCCGCCCGCCGTGAGCACCATGCCCGTGCCGGCCGACTTGTACGACTCGTCGTAGTTCAGCGTCGAGACGATGGTGACGACGCCCGCGGTCTCCGCGTCCGTCGCGGGCACGGCCGACGACTCGGTCGTGCCCGTGCCGCCCTGCGTCCCGTCGCCCGGCAGGGCGCTCCCGGTGCCGCCCTGGGCGCTGCCCGACCCGCCGGTGCTGCCCGAGCGGGGGCCGAGCAGCTGGGGGGCGAGCTCGAGCGCCTGTCGCTGGGCCGCCGCGGAGGCCGCGGCGGCCTCGCCGGCCGTGCGGCCGACCGCCCAGGCGCCCGCACCGGCTCCGCCGGCCACGAGCACGACCGCGGCGGCGGCCCCGGTCAGCGCGAGCCAGCGCCGCGAGCGGCGACGGCTCGACGCGGCGGCGGGCGTCGTGGCCGGCCCGGCGAAGGTCGGGGGCACGGCCCGGCCGGGGGCCGCGTCGTACGACTGGTGGCCGTCGTCGGCCACGGGCCGGGCGGCGGAGACGTACCGGGCGTCCGACGTGCCGGTGACGTGGGGGAGGGCGTGAGCGACCGGTGAGCCCTCGTCGGCGGCGGACGGCCTCGGGGCGGGCTGCGCCGTCGGGGCGGGCTGGCGGACGTCGTCCGTGCCGGCGTCGGTGCGGGCGTTCTCGTCGCGCTCGGGGTGGTCCATGGGGTGCCTCCTGTGGCTGTCGTGGTGACGTGCCCCCATCAGACGTCGGCCCCCTGTCCGTTCCCGATGACGAGTCCATGAACGCGGCGGGAGTCGCATGAGGAGGAGCCGTGAACGGCGGCCGCGTCGGGCTGCTCGTCGCGGCCCGACCGCGTCCGGGCCCGGATCCGGTTCCCGTCGGCGGTCCGAGTTCCTATACGCTGGGACGCCGAAGGAGGTCCACGATGGCAGAGCCCGACAACAACGTCCCCGGCACGCACGACGGTGACGACGTTCACACCCGTGCTCACCAGGGCCACGCGTCCGACCCGGCACCGTCGGGGGTCGACACGACCCTCAGCTTCAACGAGGAGTTCCAGGCGCAGCTCGCCGCCCTCGAGGGCGGCGTCTCCACCGACGAGCGCGAGGCCGTCACGGCCCTCCCCTCCGGCTCGGCCCTCCTCGTGGTCCGCCGCGGCCCCAACATCGGCGCCCGCTTCCTCCTCGACTCCGACGTCACCGTGGCCGGCCGCCACCCCGACGCGGGCATCTTCCTCGACGACGTGACGGTCAGCCGCAAGCACGCGGAGTTCCGCCGCTCGGGCACGACCTTCACCGTCCGTGACCTCGGCTCGCTGAACGGCACGTACTTCGACGGCACCCGGATCGACGAGGCCCTGCTCAGCGACGGCGCCGAGGTGCAGGTCGGCAAGTTCCGGCTCACCTTCTACGCCTCGCGCGTCGACCTCGCCAAGCTGGCGATCGGGTAGTGCCCCGCTCCTCCGCCGCTCGCTCCGCCGAGTCGGGTCCCGTCGACCTGCTCACCATCGGCCAGGTGCTCGCGCGGCTCAAGTCGGAGTTCCCCGACCTCAGCAACAGCAAGCTGCGCTTCCTGGAGGAGCGCCAGCTCGTCACGCCGGTCCGCACCCCCTCCGGCTACCGCAAGTTCTCCCCGGCCGACGTCGAGCGCCTCCGCTTCATCCTCGGCCTCCAGCGCGACCACTACCTGCCCCTCAAGGTCATCCGTCAGCACCTCGACGACCTCGACGCGGGCCGTCCCACCTCGCTGCCGACCGGCTCGGCCCCCGTGTCGATCGTGTCGCACCCCCGCCGCGTCACGCGTGACGAGCTGCTCGACCGCACCGGTGCCTCGGCGGGCCTCCTCGACGACGCGATCAGCGCCTCCCTGGTGGCTCCGTCCGACGTGTACGGCGACGACGCCGTGACCATGCTCGCGGCCCTCGTCGAGCTCTCTCGGTCGGGCATCGAGCCGCGGCACCTCCGCGGCGTCCGCTCCTCCGTCGAGCGCGACCTGGGGCTCGTCGAGAACGCCCTCTCGTCCGTCGCGCGTCGCCGTGACGCCGCCGGCCGTGCCCGTGTCGCCGAGCTCTCGCGGGAGATCACCGAGCAGCTCGACGTCGTCCGCGGCGCCCTGCTCCGCACCGCCCTCGAGCGCCTCGACACGTAGACGCCGGGGCGGCGGAGGAATATCCTCGACACGCCGACTGCTCCGGGCGGATGTCGCCTCGTCCGACGCCTCGTGTGGGTACCTTGGGTCTTGGTCAAACCATCAACCCGATGTTGAACGTTACGGGTCTGGACGAAGAACAGTGGAAGGCAGCTGCATGAGTGAGTCAGGGTCCCCCGAGGATTCCCGCTACGAGCTGGGACTCCTGTTCACGGACGGCCTGCCCGAGCTCGACACCGACAGCGGCTACCGCGGCACCGTCGCCGCCCGTGCCGCGGGCATCAGCTACCGCCAGCTCGACTACTGGGCCCGCACGGGCCTCGTCGAGCCGACCATCCGCGGCGCCGCCGGCTCCGGCTCGCAGCGCCTCTACGGCTTCCGCGACATCCTCGTGCTCAAGCTCGTGAAGCGCCTCCTCGACACCGGCATCTCGCTCCAGCAGATCCGGACGGCCGTGAACCAGCTGCGCGAGTCCGGGGTCAGCGACCTCGCGCAGACCACGCTGATGAGCGACGGTGCGAGCGTCTACCTCTGCACCTCCGACGACGAGGTCATCGACCTCGTCAGCCGCGGCCAGGGCGTCTTCGGGATCGCCGTGGGCAAGGTCCTCCGTGAGGTGGAGACCAGCCTCGTCGAGCTCGACAGCACTCCCGCCGCCGACCCCTCCGACGAGCTCGCGGCTCGTCGCGGCAGCCGCGCCAGCTGACCGGCCCGCCGGCCTCCCCGTCGAGACGGCCCCCTCGTCGCCGTGAGGCGGGAGGGGGCCGTCGTTGTGGTGGGGCCACGACGGTCAGCGGGCTGCGGGCTCCGCGTAGTCGCCGATCTTCGCCGTGCGCATGATGCGCTCGAGCAGCTGGTCGAAGTTGCGGGCCATCTCCTGGGCGCTCTCGCCGGGCCAGGCGTGCAGGGGCTTCGCGGCGCCCTGGGCCTGCTGCAGGGAGGTGCGCTCCGGCAGCTGCGGGCTGAGCACGAGCGGGCCGAACATGTCGCGGAGCTCCTTGATGCGGAACTGGTGCTCGATGGACTGCACCCGGGCGCGGTTCACGATGATGCCGAGGGGCTGGAGGCGCGGTGACAGGCCCCGGCGGATCTCCTCGATGGCCCGGAGTGCGCGATCCGCCGCGGCGACGCTGAACAGGCCCGGCTCGGTGACGACGGTGACCCGGTCGGACGCGGCCCAGGCCGTACGGGTGAGCGCGTTGAGCGACGGAGCGCAGTCGATCAGGACGAGGTCGTAGTCGGCCTCGACGTTCGCGAGGGCCTCCTCGAGCTTCCAGATGTCGCGGATCGACGGGTGCGGGCCGTCGAAGTTGATCGCCGACGGGCTGCCGATCATCACGTCGATCTTGCCCTGGCGACCCTTCGTCCAGCCGCTCGGCGCGATGGCGGCCCGGACGGTCTTCTCCTTGGGGGAGGCGAGGACGTCGGCCACGTTGAGGTGGCCCGCGACGGTGATGTCGAGGCCCGTCGAGACGTCGGACTGCGGGTCGAGGTCGACCACCAGGGTCCGGAGGCCCTTGGCGAAGGCCGCCGACGTGAGCCCGAGCGTCACGGTCGTCTTGCCGACGCCGCCCTTGAGAGAACTGACGCTGAGTACATGCACGACCACGACGATACCGTCCCCGGCGTCGAGACGCCTGCACGTCGTCCGCGCGGCACGCGGCGGGTGGGCGCGCGGACGGCTCCGGGCATGGTGGAGTAGGGGGGTGACCGTCAGAACCATCCGCCTCTTCGGCGACCCCGTCCTCCGTTCCCCGGCCGACCCCGTCGTCGTCGGCGACCCCCGGCTCGACTCCCTCGTCGCCGACCTCCTCGACACCGTGCGGGAGCCGGGGCGCGCGGGCGTCGCGGCGCCCCAGATCGGGGTCGACCTCCGCGCCTTCAGCTACAACGTCGACGGCGAGGTCGGCTACGTGCTCAACCCCGTCGTGGTCGAGGCCTCCGGCGAGCGGGAGCTCGTCGACGAGGGGTGCCTGTCCGTGCCCGGCTTCTGGTTCCCCACCCCGCGCTGGTCGTACGCCCGCGTCGAGGGCGTCGACCTCGCCGGCGAGCGCGTGGTGCTGGAGGGCACGGGCCTGATGGCCCAGGCGCTGCAGCACGAGACCGACCACCTGGCCGGGACCCTCTACGTGATGACCCTGGAGCCCGAGACCAAGCGCGACGCGATGCGCCAGATCCGGGCCAGCGACTGGTGGCGCGTGTAGCTCGCCGCGTCGCCGGCCCGGGCGGTCAGCGCGCCCGGCGCCCCGTCGGGGCGTCCGGGACGGTGCGCACGGACTCCGTCGTCGGGAAGACCGTGTAGAGGTCGGTGATCTCCTGGGCGAAGTCGCGCACGACAACGGCGCGCTTGACGCTCATCTTGGGCGTCAGGTGCCCCGCGGCCTCCGTCAGCTCGACCGGCAGCACCACGAACTTGCGGATCGACTCGGCCCGCGAGACGGCGTCGTTGGCCACGTCGACGGCTCGCTGCACCTCGGCGAGCACCTTCGGGTGCCGAGCGGCCTCGGCCAGCGGCATGTCCGCTGCCTCGCCCGCGTTGTTGAGCCAGACCGGCAGCATCTCGGGGTCGAGGGTCACCAGGGCGCTGACGAACGGCTTCTGGTCGCCCACGACGACGACCTGGCCGACGAGCGGGTTCGCGCGGATGGGGTCCTCGAGGGCCGCCGGCGCGACGTTCTTCCCGCCCGCGGTGACGATGATCTCCTTCTTCCGGCCCGTGATGGTGAGGTACCCCTCGTCGTCCAGGCTGCCGAGGTCGCCGGTGCGGAACCAGCCGTCACGCAGCACCTCGGCCGTCCCCGCCTCGTCGCGCCAGTAGCCGGCGAAGACGTTCTCGCCGCGCACGAGCACTTCCCCGTCGTCGTCGATGCGGACGGAGACGCCCGGCAGCGCCGGGCCCACCGTGCCGATCTTGAAGTGCGAGACGAGGTTGACCGTCGCCGGGGCCGTCGTCTCGGTGAGGCCGTAGCCCTCGAGGACCCGGATGTCGAGGCTGCGGAAGAAGTGGCCGAGGCGCGTGCCGAGCGGGGCGGAGCCGGAGACCGCGTAGCGGATCCGGCCGCCCATGGCCTTCTTGAGCTTCCCGTAGACGAGCCGGTCGAAGAGCGCGAACCGGAGCTTCAGGCCGAGCGGCACCTCGCCGGCGTCGAGGGCCTTGCTGTGGGCCACCGCGACGGCCGCGGCCCGCCGGAAGACGCCGCCCTTGCCGCCCGCCTCCGCCTTCTGCTCCGCCGAGTTGTAGACCTTCTCGAAGACCCGCGGCACGGCGAGGAGGAAGGTCGGGCGGAACGACGCGAGCGAGGGGAGGAGCTGCTTCGTGTCGGCCTGGTGGCCGACCTTGACGCCCGCGTGCACCGAGAGGACGGCGATGAAGCGGGCGAACACGTGCGCGGTCGTGACGAACAGCAGGGTCGACGACCCGGGGGCGACGACGTCGCCCATGGCCACCGCCGCGTTGCGGCTGGTCTCGACGAAGTTGCCGTGGGTCAGCACGCACCCCCGGGGCCGGCCCGTCGTCCCCGAGGTGTAGATGATCGTCGCGACGTCGGCCGCCGTGGCCAGGCGTCGCCGCCGGTCGATCTCGGCGTCGGGCACGCCCGTGCCCGCCGCCGCGAGCTTCTCGAGGTCGCCGAGGTCGATCTGCCAGACGTGCCGCACGTCGGGCAGCTCGGGGTGGACCTCGTCGAACTTGGCGAAGTGGTCGGCGGTCTCGACGATGACCGCGGTGGCCCCGGAGTCGCTGAGGTTCCAGTGGACCTGGCTCGGCGCGCTCGTCTCGTAGACCGGCACCAGCATCGCGCCGGCGAACCACGTGGCGAAGTCGACCAGCGTCCACTCGTACCGCGTGCGGCACATCAGCCCGATCTTCTCGCCGGGCTCGACGCCGGCGGCGACCAGGCCCTTGGCGAGGGCCCGCACCTGGGCCAGGAACTCGGCCGCGGTGACGTCCTGCCAGCCCCCGACTCCGTCGGGGACGGCGAACAGCGCGGCGTCCGGGGTGAGGGCCGCCCGCTCGACCAGGAGGTCGGTGGCGTTGGCGGCGGGGTCCGGCTCGACGGCCAGGGGGGTGGTGTGCTCGTTCACGGCAGCTCCTTCGGTACCGAACGACGGTCTGCCCACCCTAGCCGGACCGGCCCGTCCGGTGGCGAGCCCCGGGGCGGGGCGAGGCTAGACTCCCTGTTCGTGCAGGCAATCGGAATCGACATCGGTGGTACGAAGATCGCGGGTGGCGTCGTCACCGAACTCGGGGAGATCGTCGAGGAGCGTCGCGTGCCGACCCCGGCCGGCGACTCCGCCGCCATCGTGGACGCCGTGGTCGAGATGATCACCGCCCTCCGCTCGGCCCACCCCGACGTCGTCGCGGCGGGCGTCGCCGCCCCCGGATTCATCGACGCCTCGCAGTCCACCGTCTACTACACGCCGAACATCGCGTGGCGGAACGAGCCCCTGCGCGCCCGCCTGGCCGAGCGCATCGACCTCCCGATCACGATCGACAACGACGCCAACGCCGCGGGCTGGGCCGAGTTCCGGTTCGGCGCCGGGCGCCTCGCCAGCGACATGACCATGCTCACGATCGGCACCGGCGTCGGCGGGGCCGTCGTCGCCCAGGACCGCCTCATGCGCGGCGGCTTCGGCACGGGCGGCGAGCTCGGCCACATGCGCATCGTCCCCGACGGGCTGCCCTGCGGCTGCGGGGCCCGCGGCTGCATCGAGCAGTACGGCTCGGGCCGGGCCCTCCTCCGCATGGCCGGCGAGGTCGCCGACCAGGTCGGGGTCGGCACCGCCCTCGCCGAGGTCCGCACGCGCAAGGGCGAGCTCACCGGCCACGACGTGAGCGACCTGCTCACGGCGGGGGACCCGGGCGCCCTCGAGGCCCTCCGCCAGCTCGGCACCTGGCTGGGCCAGGCCGCGGCGTCGCTGAGCGCCATCCTCGACCCCCAGGTCTTCGTCTTCGGGGGCGGCGTCGCCCAGGCCGGCGAGCTGCTGCTCGCCCCCGTCCGGGCGGCGTACCTCGAGCACCTCCCGGCGCGCGGCTACCACCCCGAGCCCGAGTTCGTCATCGCCGAGCTCGTCAACGACGCGGGCGTCGTCGGGGCCGCCGACCTCGCACGGGTGCACGCCGCGAGCCGCTAAGCTCCGACCGCTCAGAGAAGAGAGGCTCCGCCCGATGCTGTACTGGTTCCTCAAGACGTTCGTGGCGAGCCCGCTCGTCCTGACCGTCTTCCGCCCGTGGGTGCGCGGCCTCGAGAACGTGCCCGCGACCGGTGCCGTCATCTTCGCGAGCAACCACCTGTCGTTCGTCGACTCGATCTTCCTTCCCCTGGCCCTCGAGCGCCGCATCTCCTTCCTCGCCAAGAGCGACTACTTCACGGGGCGCGGCGTCAAGGGCTGGGCCATGCGGCTCTTCTTCACCGCGACCGGCCAGCTCTCCATCGACCGCTCGGGGGGCAAGGCGTCGGAGGCGTCGCTCGCGACGGGCCTGGCGGTCCTGGCACGGGGCGAGCAGCTGGGCATCTACCCCGAGGGCACGCGGAGCCCCGACGGCCGCCTGTACCGGGGTCGCACGGGCGTGGCGCGCATGATCCTCGAGGGGCACGTGCCGGTCGTGCCGGTCGCCATGATCGACACCGAGAAGGTCATGCAGACGGGCACCAAGATCCCGAAGATCCGCCGCGTCGGGGTCGTCTTCGGCGAGCCGCTCGACTTCAGCCGGTTCGAGGGCATGGAGGGCGACCGGTTCATCCTCCGGTCGATCACGGACGAGATCATGTACGAGCTGGCGGCCCTGAGCGGCCAGGAGTACGCCGACGTCTACGCCTCCTCCGTCAAGGAGAAGCGCGCCGCCCTTTCGCGATAAGCTCGCTCGTCGGAACCGACCGGCTCCGCCCCTCCGAGACGCAAGGACGACCGTGGTCCAGCCCCCTGAACCGTTCGCAGCCATCGCCGACGCCGACGTGCTCGAGGGCCTCGACCGGTGGCGCACGCTGCCGATCAAGCAGCAGCCCAGCTGGCCCGACGGCGCGGCCGTCGAGGCCGCCTCGGCCGAGCTGGCCACGTTGCCGCCCCTCGTCTTCGCGGGCGAGGTCGACACCCTCCGCGAGCGGCTCGCGGCCGCGGCCCAGGGGCGGGCGTTCCTGCTCCAGGGCGGCGACTGCGCCGAGACCTTCGCCGGGGCCACGGCCGACCAGATCCGCGACCGGGTCAAGACCATCCTCCAGATGGCGGTCGTGCTGACCTACGGCGCCTCGATGCCCGTCATCAAGATGGGCCGCATGGCCGGCCAGTTCGCGAAGCCGCGCTCGAGCGACGACGAGACCCGCGACGGCGTGACCCTGCCCGCGTACCGCGGAGACATCGTCAACGGCTACGACTTCACGCCCGAGTCCCGCCGCGCCGACCCGGCACGCCTCGTGAAGGGTTACCACACCTCCGCGTCGACCATCAACCTGATCCGGGCCTTCACCCAGGGCGGCTTCGCCGACCTCCGTCAGGTGCACAGCTGGAACAAGGGCTTCGCCCGGAACCCCGCCAACGCCCAGTACGAGAACCTCGCCCGCGAGATCGACAAGGCCATCCGCTTCATGGAGGCCGCCGGGGCCGACTTCGACGAGCTCAAGCGCGTCGAGTTCTACACCAGCCACGAGGGCCTGCTGATGGACTACGAGCGCCCCATGACGCGCATCGACAGCCGCACCGGGACGCCCTACGTGCTCTCGTCGCACTTCGTCTGGATCGGAGAGCGCACGCGCGACCTCGATGGTGCCCACGTCGACTTCCTCTCCCGGGTGCGCAACCCGATCGGCGTCAAGCTCGGCCCGAGCACGACCCCCGACGACATGCTGCGGTTGATCGACGTGCTCGACCCCGACCGGGAGCCCGGCCGCCTGACCTTCATCACCCGCATGGGCGCGGGCAAGATCCGCGACGCCCTGCCGCCCCTCCTCGAGGCCATCACGGCGGCCGACGCCACGCCGCTCTGGGTCAGCGACCCGATGCACGGCAACGGCCTCACGACGCCGACGGGCTACAAGACCCGTCGCTTCGAGGAGATCATGGACGAGGTCAAGGGCTTCTTCGAGTCGCACCGTGCCGCGGGCACCCACCCCGGCGGCATCCACATCGAGCTCACCGGCGACGACGTCACCGAGTGCCTCGGCGGGTCGGAGCACATCGACGAGGCCACCCTGGCGACGCGGTACGAATCGCTCTGCGACCCGCGCCTCAACCACATGCAGTCGCTCGAGCTCGCCTTCCTCGTCGCGGAGGAGCTGGCAGCCGTCTGAACCGCGCCTCCCGCACCGCCGCGCGGACCGACGCCCCGCCCTCCTCGAGAGGGCGGGGCGTCGGTCGTCCCGGGAGCTACTCGACGCGGTAGCTCAGCGCGATCGTCGATCCCCGGGCCGCCGTGCCCCCGGCGGCGGGGTCCGTGGCGGTCACGGGGAGGCGCGCCTCCCAGTCGTAGAAGGCGCACGTGAAGTTCGTGCACTTGTCGTACGTCACACGGAGGCCGAGGGCGCGGAGCTCCGCGACGGCGTCGTCGATGGTCTTTCCCGTGACGTCCGGGACGGTCACCGGCGCCGGGCCCTTCGAGACGATCAGGTCGAGGGTCGCTCCGGGCACGAGCACGCCGTCGGTCTGGGCCTCGCTGCGGATGACCGAGCCCGAGGCGACGGAGTCGCTGAACTCGGTGCCCGCCTCCTGGCCGGAGAGGGAGACCGCGGCCAGCGCCGCCTGGGCCTCCGCCAGCGACCGGCCACTGACGTCGGGCACCGGCCCGGCCGAGACGGTGAGCGTGACGGGGCGCTGCTCGCCGTACTGGGCAGCCGAGCCGAGGTCGACGGGTGAGCCGGAGTCGTCGACGCCGCTGACGGCGATGACGTCGCCCGCGGCGACGGCGGGGTCGAACTGCGTGCTGGAGTCCTCCACGGTGAAGTCGCCGAGGGCTGCCCGGGCGTCCTCCTCCGAGAGACCGACGACGGTGGGGAGGTCGAGCTGCTGCGGGCCCTGCGACACCACCAGCGTGACCGGACGGTCGCGCGCCACCCGGGAGCTCGCCGAGGGGTCGGTGCCGGTGACCTGCCCGGCCGGGACGGTGGGGGAGAAGTCGGTCCTCTGCTCGGGGGCGACGGTGAGCCCGGCGGCCTGGAGCGCGCTCGTCGCCGTGGCGGGGTCCTGGCCGGCCACGTCCGGGACGGCGATCTGCGCACCGGGGCCCGCGCTGAACCACCAGCCGGCGCCGCCGCCGAGCAGGGCGAGCACGAGCACCAGGGCGAGCCACACGGCACCCCGGCGACGGCGTCGCGCCGCCACGGCGGCCAGCTTCTCGACGTTGGGCGCCTGCGGCGGCGGGACGGGGCCGGTCCGGTGGCGCGCCCGCGGGAGGGTCTGCGTCTCGCCCGTCGCGCCGCGGGGGAGGACGGTCGTGGCCGAGGTCGGCGACGACGCGGGGGCCGGGGGCAGCACCATCGTGCGCTGCGGAGGTCGCGCGCCCGCCGGGTCTGCCAGCGCCCGCTGCACGTCGACGAGCTGCTCGAGCAGCGCGCGGGCGTCGCGGGGGCGGTGCTCGGGGTCGCGGGCCGTGGCCCAGAGCACGAGCTCGTCGAGCTCCACCGGCACGCCCGGTGCGACGAGGCTCGGCGCGGGGACCGTGTCGTTGGCGTGCTGGTAGGCGATCTGCATCGGCTGCTCGCCCTTGTACGGCTGCTCACCGGTGAGCATCTCGTAGAGCATGATGCCGAGGGCGTAGATGTCGCTGCGGGTGTCGGCGATGCCGCGCGTGACCAGCTCGGGCGAGAGGTACGCGATCGTCCCGAGGAGGGCCGCGCCGGTGGCGGTGTTGGCGGTGGCGGCGCGGGCGAGTCCGAAGTCGCCGATCTTGATGCGGCCGTCGTCGGCCAGCAGCACGTTCTCGGGCTTGAGGTCGCGGTGCACGATGCCGGCACGGTGGGCCGCGGCGAGGCCGGCCAGGACCGCCTCGAGGATGTCCATCGCCTGTTCGCTCGTGAGGACGGAGTGGTCCTGCAGGAGCTCGCGCAGCGTGATGCCGGGCAGGTACTCCATCACGAGGTACGCGCTGTCGTCGTCCTGCCCCTGGTCGAAGACGTTGACCACGTTCGGGTGGGCGAGGCGGGCCGCCGACCGTGCCTCCTGGATGAAGCGCTCCTTGAAGGAGGCGTCGTCAGCGAGGTGACCGTGCATGATCTTGATCGCGACGCGCCGTTCGAGCCGCAGATCGGTGGCGAGGTACACGGTGGCCATGCCGCCCCGGGCGATGCGTGAGCGGACCTGGTAGCGATCGTCGATGAGACGGCCGATCATCGGGTCAGTCTGGTTCACGCTCACCCCGCAGATCCTACGGACTCGCCCCGCCCCGGCAGCGCGGACTCACCGGCGGGGCCGCAAGAACGCCCGCGCCGGCGGGGCTCAGCCGAGGGTCGCGAGCCAGGAGGCGGCGGGCCCCTCCCACTTGGCGTAGGCGGTCGGGTGCGCCGAGAGCTGGACGGCCTGGGCCGCCGCCGTGAGCGACATGCCCGACCAGCCCTTCACGTCGAGGAGCCCCCGGGTCTTGCCGACGTTGGGGTTGGTGCGGCCGCCGAAGAAGAGCTTGGTCGCGTGGACGGGGTCGGTCAGCTGGGCGACCGTGCCCCACCCCGTGCTGGGGCGCTGCTGGTAGAGGCCCACCGAGTCGCGGTCGCCCCAGTCGATGTTCCGGAGGCTCGACTCCTGCGCCGCCGCCGCCAGGGCGACGATGATCGCGCGGTCTCCGACGCCCAGCTCCCGGCCGACGCGGATGATCGTGCGGGCGTTGCCCTGCTGCTCGGCGGTGAGGGCAGTGCCGACCGCGAGGGGCGTGGCCGACGTGGCGACGACGGTCGTCGCGGGGGCCGACGTCGTGCCGTTGGCCGTGCCGCTCGTCGAGGGGATCGTCAGCGTCGTCCCCGCGTAGATCGTGCTCGTGAAGCTCAGGCCGTTGGCGGCCAGGAGCGCCTTCGTGCTGACGCCCGTGCGGGCGGCGATCGACGCCACGGTGTCGCCCGACCGGATGATGTACGACGAGGAGCCCGTCGACGCGGCAGGCGGCGCCGAGACGGTCGGGGCCGACGTCTTGGCCGCGGGTGCGGCGGCACCGGGCAGGGCGAGCTGCTGCCCGGGGTAGATGATGCTCGACCAGGAGAGACCGTTGGCCTGCAGCAGCGCGCTCGTGCTGACGCCGTGGGCGCCGGCGATGGAGCTCAGCGTGTCGCCGCGGGCGATCGTGTAGCGGGTCGGCGACGAGGAGGCGCGGCTGCTGCTGACGGGGACGCTGGGGGCGGCCGCGGCGCCGGCCACGAGGCTCAGGGTCTGCCCGGGGAAGATGGTGGACTTCCAGCTCAGGCCGTTGAGCGCGAGGACGCTGGCCGTGCTGAGGCCGAACGAGCCCGCGATGCTCGCGACGGTGTCGCCGGACTTCACGGTGTAGCTGGACGGCGCGGTCGCGGCCGCGGTCTGGACCACCGCCTCCTGCGGGGCCTCGGCCACCGGGGGAGTCGTCGGCAGCGTGGGGCGGGGGGTCGCGTGCGGCTCCTTCACCGGGCGCGGCGCGTGGTCGACCGAGGCGACGGGGCCGGTCAGGCCGAGGGCCATGGAGCCGGCGAGCACGATCGGGACCGTGTTGAGCATCGAGCGGGCGACCCGGCTCATGGCCCGGCCGTCGTCGGGCACGAGCGCGGGCCGCGCGAAGGCCGTGCCCGCCGTGGTCGTGGCGGCGGCGGGCGTGCCGGTCGGGGTGCTGTCGTTCATGAGGTGGTCCTCGGCTCGGGGAGTCCGACACGGCCGTGGCCTGGCCCTCGGCGACATGTCTCGATCGCACCAAGCTGACACAGAAGGAGGACCAAGTCAATCAGTGTGGCGGGAGTGACGGATGTGACTCGGCCAGCACGGCGTTCCCCCGTCGAGGCCCAGTCGTGGCAAGGTTGTGGCGTGACCGATCTCTCCCAGAAGCCCTGGTTCGCCGACGCCGAGTGGCTGACCGTCCCCGACCTCGTCGAGATGCTCGGCGTCAGCGTCAGCCGTGTGCACCGCCTGGTCGAGGAGCACGTGCTGCTCGCCACGAAGGTCGGCGGCGTCACGAAGGTGCCCGCGGTCTTCGTCGTCGACGGCGAGCCGATGCACGAGCTGCGCGGCACCGCCACCGTCCTCGCCGACAACGGCTTCACCGACGACGAGGCGATCGACTGGATGCTCTCCGACGAGGAGTCGCTCGGCACGAGCCCGATCGCGGCGCTGCGCGCCGGCCGCAAGGCCGAGGTCCGCCGCGTCGCCCAGGGCCTGCTCTAGCGCGGCTCCGCCCCGGCCCGCGGGGCGCCCTCGCCCCGCGCCGGGCGCTCAGTAGTCGCGGCGGGTGACCGTCTCCGCGAGCCGGGCCAGCTGCGACCGGGCGGAGGGCGCGAGGTCGGCGCGGTCGAGGGCCTGCACGGCGCGCTCCACCTGGTCGGAGATCGATCGCTCCACGGCGTCGACCGCCCCGCTCTCGCGGAGGGTGGCCTGCAGCACGCCGATCTGGTCGTCGTCGAGGTCGGGGTCCCCGAGCAGCTCGTCGAGCAGCCGCACCGCCGACGACGGCAGCTCGCGACGTGCGGTCGCCACGAGGACGGTGCGCTTGCCCTCCCGCAGGTCGTCCCCTGCGGGCTTCCCGGTGACGGCGGGGTCGCCGAACACGCCGAGCATGTCGTCTCGCAGCTGGTACGCGATGCCGAGCGGCAGGCCGAAGGCGCGGAGGGCCGCCAGGGCCTCGTCGCTCCCGCCGGCCATGGCGGCGCCGATGGTGAGGGGCGCCTCCACGCTGTACTTCGCGGACTTGTAGACGATGACGCGCTGGGCGCGCGGCAGGAGCTCCGCGTCGGGCACGCTCCGCCAGGCGCCTTCCTCGAGGATGTCGAGGTACTGGCCCACCGTCACCTCCGTCCGCATGCGGTTGAACTCCCGCCGCGCCGACCGGGCCGCGTCGCGGGAGGCGAGGGAGTCGAGGGCGGCGCTGACCTGCTCGTCGCTCCAGGCGAGCAGCAGGTCGCCCATCAGCAGGGCGCCGGACGTGCCGAACGCCCCGGGCGACCCGAGCCACGCGCCGTCTCGGTGCAGGGCCTCGAAGCGACGGTGGGCCGCGGGCAGGCCACGCCGGGTGTCGGAGTTGTCCATGATGTCGTCGTGGACGAGCGCCGCGGCGTGGAAGAACTCCAGGCCGACGGAGGCGGCCATCACGGCGTCGAGGGAGCGCTCGTCGACGCTGCGCGCCAGCGGGTCGAAGCCCACGTCGAGGCCGGCGACCGACTGCCACCCCCAGTAGCAGAACAGCGCCCGGAAGCGCTTGCCGCCCCGCAGCAGATCGCTCGAGAAGAGGGCGAACGGGTCGAGGTCCGGAGCGATGCTCCGGAGCGCAGGACGCTGCTCCTCGAGGAACGCGTCGATGCGCTCTTGGACGACGTCCACTAACCGCGTACTCTCAGCCACGCGCCTAGCCTAGCCACAGGGCCCAGGCATACACTCGCACCTACCGATCGCGCCGATCCCGAGGCCGAGGGGCCCGTGTTCGAAGGGAACAACACCATGCCGCTTTCCGAGCAGGAGCAGCGCCTCCTCGAAGAGATGGAGCGGAGCCTCTACAGCAACGACTCCGACTTCGTGGCGACCGTCGGCGGCCGCGGCCGTCCCAACTACACGATGGTCGTCGTGGGCGTCCTCGCAGCTCTGGTCGGCATCGCCGTCATCGTCACCGGCGTCATCCTCCGCACGCCGCCCGTCGGGCCCCTCGTCGGGGTGCTCGGCTTCGTCATCCTCGTCGCCGGGGCGTTGTTCGCGATCGCGCCCCCGCGCCGCAGGGGCGCTCCCGTCTCCGCCCCCACGACGTCGGCCCGCCCGTCGGCGGCACGCCCCCCGCGCGGCGGCGGCAGCATGATGGACCGCTTCTCCGACCGCTGGGACCGCCGCCAGGACGGCGACCGCCGGTAACGACACGACGCCGCCGACGCGGCACCACGACCTCAGGGGTCGGCCTCCGGGCCGGCCCCTTCGTCGTGTCCGGGGGCACGTCGCCGTCCCGCCCCGCCCGGCTCCCGCGCCTCCACTCCGCTCCACCGGCTCCTCGCACGAGCGGGTCACCGGCCTCCCGAGCGCCGTCGTCCCGTCGCGACACCCTGGTGTCCACCGACGTCCTCCACTCCCGTGACCCCCGAACTGGAGCGGATCGGAGGGGGTCGATCGGTTCTCGACGCCCGTTTCTCATTGCTGAGTGGTGCGTTGTGGAGTAAAGTGGAGGCACGTGCCACCGGGTGCGGGGGCGAAGGGGGAGAGGGCATGTTCCTCGGCACCTATTCGCCCAAGCTCGACGAGAAGGGCCGCATCATCCTCCCCGCGAAGTTCCGTGACGAGCTGGCCTCCGGCCTCGTCATGACCCGTGGGCAGGAGCGCTGCGTCTACGTCTTCAGCCAGGCCGAGTTCGAGAGCATGCACGACCGCATCCGACAGGCACCGATCACGAGCAAGGAGGGCCGCGACTACATGCGCCTCTTCCTCTCCGGCGCCAGCGACGAGGTCCCCGACAAGCAGGGCCGCGTCACCGTCCCCGCGCAGCTGCGCGACTACGCCGGCCTCGGCCGTGAGCTCACCGTGATCGGCGCGGGCAACCGCGCCGAGATCTGGGCCACCGCCGCGTGGGACGCCTACTACGAGGCCCAGGAGGCCGCGTTCGCCAACACCACGGAGGAGGTGATCCCCGGCCTCTTCTAGTTCCTCGAGCCTGACTCCCAGCCGTCCGCCCTGGCGCACCTTCCCCGGTGCCAGGTCGTGAGGGATGGGGATCAGGCCCCGGGAGCCCGAGACCGTCGTCGCCATGGCAGAACAGATCCACACCCCCGTGCTCCTCGAGCGCACCCTGGAGCTCCTCGCTCCCGCCCTGTCGCGCCCCGGCGCCGTCGTCGTCGACGCGACCCTCGGCATGGGCGGGCACAGCGAGGCGATGCTGCAGAGGTTCCCCGAGCTGACCGTCGTCGGCCTCGACCGCGACACCGAGGCCCTGGCCATCGCGGGGGAGCGCCTCGCCGGCTTCGGCGAGCGGGCGCGCCTCGTCCACACCCGCTACGACGGGGTGGCGGAGGCCCTCGACGGGCTCGGCTACGACACCGTCGACGCCGTCCTGTTCGACCTGGGCGTCTCGTCCCTCCAGCTCGACCGGGTCGAACGCGGCTTCTCGTACTCGAAGGACGCCCCGCTCGACATGCGCATGGACCCGACCGCCCCGGTCACGGCCGAGCGGATCCTCGCGGAGTACCCGGAGTCCGAGCTGCGACGCATCTTCTACCAGTACGGAGAAGAGAAGCTGGCCCCGCGCTACGCCCGCCGCATCGTCGAGCAGCGCGTCGAGCGCCCGCTCGTCCGCAGCGGCGAGCTCGTCGACCTCCTCATCGCGGCGACGCCCATGGCGCTGCAGCGGGCCGGTCACCCGGCCAAGCGCGTCTTCCAGGCGCTCCGCATCGAGGTCAACGGCGAGCTGGCCTCGCTGGAGGCGGCGGTCCCCGCGGCCCTCGACCGCCTGGCCGAGGCCGGGCGCATCGTCGTCCTCGCGTACCAGTCCCTCGAGGACCGCTTCGTCAAGCGCGAGCTCGCGGCCCGCACGACGTCGACGGCCCCGCAGGGGCTCCCCGTCGAGCTGCCCGAGCACCGCCCCGAGTTCAAGCTCCTCGTCCGGGGCGCCGAGCTCGCCACCGACGCCGAGATCGACGAGAACCCCCGAGCACGACCCGTGCGGCTGCGCGCCGCCGAACGAATCCGGAGAGCAGCATGAGCACCGCGGCCGTCAGCCCGATCCCGCAGCCCGCCCGCGCCCCTCGCCGGGCTCCGGTCGAGATCGTCACCACCCGCGCCCAGCGTCGGGCCCGCCCGCGCATCGCCTACGCGCTCGTGGCCACGGCGGCGCTCTTCGTCCTCCTGCTCGGGCAGCTCGCCATCAGCATCGCCCTCAGCGACGGCGCCTACACGATCTCCGACCTGCAGGCCGAGAAGGCCGAGCTCACCCGCGACCAGCAGAAGTACTCCGAGCAGCTCGACGTGCTGTCGTCGCCGCAGAACGTGGCCAACAACGCCGAGCGCCTCGGCATGGTGCGCAACTCGAACCCGGTCTACCTCGACCCGGCGACGGGCGCGGTGCACGGCGTCCCTGCCCCCGCCGACGGCGCGGCGGACGGCACCGACAACCTGATCCCGAACACCCTGCTCGACGGCGTACCGCTCGTCACGCAGCCGCCGGCGGGTGCCTCCGCCGAGGCCGCCGACGGCGCCGTCGCAGGCTCGTCCACGGTCGACCCCGCCGCCGCCACGGGGGCCGCGGCGGCCCCCGCCGCCGACTCGGCCGCGCCGGGCGCGGCGGGCGCGCAGAACGCCGATGCCTCGGTAGCCTCGGCCCCGAACCAGCTGGCGGCTCCCGAGACCCGCTAGCGGCGCGCCCGCGAGGGCGTGCCGGACGACGACAGCGGTGGGTGCACGACGGCCCGTCCGCGGTGAGGAACCTCTCGTGAACCCTGCTCCCCGCACCGGCGGCCGTCGAGGCCGACCGCACAGCGAGCTCCGCAGCCGACGCCTGCGGGCGACCCTGGCGATGGCGGTGGTCATCGCGCTGGTCGGCGTCTTCGTGGTCAGGCTGGCCGACATCCAGATCGTGCAGGCGTCCGAGCTCAACGCCCAGTCGCTCAACAAGCGCGAGATCCGTCAGGTGACCTACGGCGACCGGGGCGACATCGTCTCCTCCGACGGCACCGTCCTCGCCGGCAGCGTCACCCGGTACAACATCACGGCGGCGCCGGCCTTCGCGGAGGACGTCACGGTCACCGAGACCGCGGCCGACGGCACGACGTCGAAGCAGCCCCTCACGGTCGAGCAGGTGCTGGCGCGCGTCGCCGACATCACCGGCGGCGACGAGGCCGCGATGGAGAAGAGCATCTCCGACGACCCCGAGGCGAACTTCGCCTACCTGGTGAAGGGCGTCGACGTCGACGCCTTCCGCGCGGTGCGCGACCTCAAGAACAGCGGCGTCTCGTGGCTCTACTACGAGCGCCAGTCGGCACGGTCGTACCCGAACGGCTCCGTCGCCGGCAACCTGACCGGCTTCATCGGGACGGACGGTCCGCAGGCGGGCCTCGAGCTCAGCGCCGACCAGTGCCTGGCGGGCACCGACGGGCTCCAGACCTACGAGCGCGGAGCCGACGGCGTGCAGCTGCCGGGCAGCACGGTGACGACCCAGGAGGCGGCGCCCGGCGGCACCCTGGCGCTCACGATCGACTCCGACCTCCAGTACATGGCGCAGCAGGCCGTCGCCGAGCAGGCGCAGGCGATCGGGGCCGAGTCGGCCACGGCGGTGGTCCAGGAGGTCAAGACCGGCAAGCTCCTCGCCGTGGCCGACTGGCCCGCGGTCGACCCCAACGACGTGAACCTCACGAAGGACGTCGCCGACCTCGGGTCCAAGGCGTTCACCTCCTCCTACGAGCCCGGCTCGACCTTCAAGGCGATGACGGCGTCCATGCTGCTCGACTCGGGCAAGGCCACGCCCACCAGCAGGGTGACCGTCCCCTACTCGCGGACCTTCCCCTGGGGCGGCGAGATCCACGACGCGACCTTCCACCCGACCGAGCAGCTGACCCTCACGGGCGTGCTCCGCGACTCCTCGAACGTCGGCATCTCGCTGCTCGGGCAGAACCTCTCGGCCGAGCAGCGCCGCGACTACATGGTGAAGTTCGGCCTGAACGAGCCGACGGCGGTGGGCTTCCTCGGCGAGCCGACCTCCGGCGTCCGCCCCGCCTCCGACTGGGACCAGCAGACGAGCATCAACACGATGTTCGGCCAGGGCGTCCAGACGACGGCCGTGCACGTGGCGGGCATCTTCCAGACCCTGGGCAACCACGGCCTGCGCCTCCCCACCTCCCTCGTGCAGAGCTGCACCGCGCCCGACGGCACGGTCACCATGGCGCCCGGCACCGAGGGCGTCCAGGCGGTCTCTCCCGCGGCGGCCGACTCGACCGTGAACATGATCGAGAAGGTCGTCAGCGACGGCGACCTCAAGGACGTCCTGACCATCCCGGGCTACCGCGTCGGCGCCAAGACCGGCACGGCCGAGGTCGCGAAGTCGGACGGCACGGGCTACGGCTCGGACCGCATCGTCTCCGTCGCGGGCCTCGCGCCCGCGGAGGACCCGCAGTACGTCGTCGTCGTGACGTTCACCAAGCCCAGTACCATCAAGACGTCGGCGGCTGCGGCTCCGACCTTCAACAAGATCATGTCCCAGGTCCTCGAGATGTACCGCGTCCCTCCGTCGACGGAGCCCGCACCGGTCATCCCCCAGACCTGGTGAGAGAAGAGGATTCTTTGAACGCCCGGATCCCCCCGGTCCTCCGACCGGAACATCCGTCCGCGAGGTCGCTCGGCCAGCTGGTCAGCGAGTTCGGACTCGAGCACGACGGCTCCCTCGACGGCGTCGAGGTGACCGGCGTGACGCTGAGCACCGGCGACCTGCACCCGGGCGACCTCTACGTGGGCGTGCCCGGCGAGCACCGCCACGGCGCCGAGTTCGCTGCGCAGGCCCGTGACGGCGGCGCGGTGGCCCTGATGACCGACCGCCGCGGCCTCGAGATCGCCCGCGACGTCGGGCTGCCGGTCGTGCTCGTGGACTCGCCGCGCGCCGCCCTCGGCGACGTGTCCGCCTGGATCTACCGCACCGGCGAGGGCACCGACTCGCCCCTGCTGTTCGCCGTCACCGGCACCAACGGCAAGACCAGCACCTCCTACCTCCTCGAGGGCGTGCTGCGTCAGCTCGGCCTCGTGACGGGGCTGAGCAGCACCGCCGAGCGCCACATCGGCGACCTCACCGTCGTCAGCCGGCTCACGACGCCCGAGGCGAGCGAGATGCACGCCCTGCTCGCCCGCATGCGCGAGAGCGAGGTCCGCGCCGTCGCCGTCGAGGTGAGCGCCCAGGCGCTCAGCCGCAACCGGGTCGACGGTCTCGTCTTCGACGTGGCCGCGTTTACGAACCTCAGCCACGACCACCTCGACGACTACGCCGACATGGAGGAGTACTTCCAGGCGAAGCTGCCGCTCTTCCAGCCCGACCGCTCGCGCCGCGCGGTCATCTCGCTCGACTCCCCGTGGGGCCAGCGCGTCGTCGACAGCGCCCGCGTGCCGCTGACGACGATCACGATCCTCCCCGAGGTCGAGGCCGACTGGCGCGTCGAGATCCTCGACGAGCAGGCCGCGTGGACGGAGTTCCGCCTCACCGGCCCCGAGTCCCGCGAGCTCGTGACCCGGGTGCCGCTGATCGGCTGGCACATGGTCGCGAACGCGGCCCTCGCCCTCGTCATGCTGGTCGAGGCCGGCTTCGAGCTGGGCGCCATCGAGCAGGCACTCGCGGCCGACGGCGGCATCGTGGCCTACCTGCCCGGCCGCACCGAGCGGGTCTCCGGCGACCGGGGCCCGAGCGTCTACGTCGACTTCGGGCACAGCCCCGACGCCTTCCTCACCACCCTGGCCGCGGTGCGCCGGTTCACCCCCGGCAAGGTGATCATGCTCTTCGGCGCCGACGGCGACCGCGACAAGACGAAGCGGGCCGAGATGGCCCGCGTGGCCGCGGCCGGCTCCGACGTCCTCGTCGTCACCGACCACCACCCCCGCTTCGAGGATCCGCAAGTGATCCGCACGACGCTCGTCGAGGCCGCCCGGGCCGCCTTCCCCGAGCACGAGATCCACGAGGTCAGCCCGCCCGAGGCCGCGATCCGCACCGCCGTCGGCCTGGCCGACGAGGGCGACTCGATCCTCTGGGCCGGGCCCGGTCACCAGGACTACCGCGACATCCGCGGCGAGCGCACGCCGTACTCGGCGCGCGACGAGGCGCGAGCGGCGCTCCGAGAGGCCGGGTGGGCCGAGTGATCGCCCTCACCGTCGCCGAGATCGTCGAGATCACGGGCGGCTCCCTCGCCCCCGGGCAGGAGTCGCGGGTCGAGCAGGTCGTGTCCGGCTCGGTCGAGACCGACTCCCGTCTGGTCCAGCCCGGCTCCGTCTTCGTCGCGCTGCGCGGCGAGGTCACCGACGGCCGTCTGTTCGTCGAGTCCGCCGTCGAGCGCGGCGCCGCCCTGGTCGTGGCCGAGGCAGCCGTCGACGTGGACGTGCCCGTCGTCGTGGTCGACGACGGCGTCACGGCCCTCTCCCGCCTGGCCGCCGCGGTCGTCGAGCGCGTCCGTCGCCGCGGCGCCCTGCGCGTCGTCGGCGTCACGGGCTCGAACGGCAAGACCAGCACGAAGAACATGCTCCGGGCCGTCCTCGGCGACGTCGCCGCGACGGTCGCTCCGCAGGGCTCGTTCAACAACCACGTCGGCGCCCCGATCTCGATGCTCCGCATCGACGACGACACCGAGTACCTCGTCGTCGAGATGGGCGCGTCCGGGCCGGGCGAGATCGCCCGTCTGGTCGAGATCGCACGCCCCGACACCGGCGTCGTGCTCAAGGTCGGCCTCGCCCACGCGGGCGGCTTCGGCGGCATCGAGGGCACCCGGGCCGCGAAGTCCGAGATGGTGACCGACCTCCCCGAGACCGGGACGGCGATCCTCAACGCCGACGACGACCGCGTCGCCGGCATGGCGGCGGTCACGGCCGCGCGCGTGGTCACCTTCGGGCTCGCGTCGTCGGCCGACTACCGCGCCTCCGACGTGGACGTCACGGCCGAGGGCACCTCCTTCACCTTCGCCCACGGCGACCTGACCCGCCGGGTCTCGCTGCGCCTCCTCGGCGAGCACCACGTGATGAACGCCCTCGCCGCCCTCGCGGTCGCGGGGGAGTGGGGCCTCGACCTCGACCGCGCCGCGACGGTGCTCGAGGGCGTCGCCCGCGCCGAGCGCTGGCGCATGGAGGTGCTCGACGGCGGCGACGGCGTCACCGTCGTCAACGACGCCTACAACGCGAGCCCCGACTCCGTGGCCGCAGCGCTCAAGACACTCGTCCAGATCGTGCCGGAGGGCGGCCGCTCGATCGCAGTCCTCGGCGAGATGGCCGAGCTCGGCGACGCCGCCCGCGAGGAGCACGACCGTGTCGGTCGCCTCGTCGTGCGGCTCAACGTCTCCCAGCTCGTGGTGGTCGGCCACGCCGCGCGCCACATCTCGACCGCGGCCGGGCTCGAGGGCTCGTGGGACGGCGAGTCCGTCCTGGTCGACGACGTCGACGCGGCCTACGAGCTGCTCCGAGAGCAGCTGCGACCCGGCGACGTCGTGCTCGTCAAGTCGTCGAAGTCGGCGGGCCTCCGCTTCCTCGGCGACCGCCTCGCGGGGGTGACCGAGTGATCGCGCTGCTCATCGCCGGCGGGTTCTCGCTGGTCTTCACGCTGCTCATGACGCCGCTGTTCATCCGGCTCTTCCACCGCCTCGGCTGGGGCCAGTTCATCCGCGACGACGGCCCGCAGTCGCACCACACCAAGCGCGGCACGGCGACCATGGGCGGCATCGTCCTCATCCTCGGCACCGTCATCGGCTACTTCCTGGGCCACCTGGTGGCGCGCGACGAGCTCACGCTCAGCGGGCTGCTGGTGCTCTTCATGATGGTGGGGCTCGGCACGGTCGGGTTCCTCGACGACTTCCTCAAGGTGCGCAACCAGCGGAGCCTGGGGCTCGGCGGCTGGGCGAAGATCGCCGGCCAGGTCGTGGTCGGGGCCGTCTTCGCCGTCCTCGCGCTGTCGTTCCCCAACGCGAACGGCCTGACCCCCGCCTCCACCGCGATCTCGGGCATCCGCGACATCTCGTGGCTCGACTTCATGGTGTTCGGCAGCGTGATCGGGGGAGGGCTCTTCCTCATCTGGGTCGTGCTCATCACCGTGAGCACCTCGAACGGCGTCAACGTGGCCGACGGCCTCGACGGCCTCGCGACGGGGTCGTCCATCCTCGCCATCGCGTCGTACATCTTCATCGGCTTCTGGCAGTTCAACCAGTCGTGCTTCAGCACGCGCCTCGACGAGACCACCCGCTCTGCCTGCTACACGGTGGCGAACCCGCTCGACCTCGCGGTCGTCGCGGCCGCGATCTGCGGCGGTCTCATCGGGTTCCTGTGGTGGAACACCTCGCCGGCGCAGATCTTCCTCGGCGACACCGGCTCGCTCGGCCTCGGCGGCGCGCTGGCCGCCCTCGCCATCCTCAGCCGCACCGAGCTGCTCCTCGTGCTGATCGGCGGCCTCTTCCTGGTCGTCACGGGATCGGTGATCCTGCAACGCGCCTACTTCAAGATCACCAAGGGCAAACGGATCTTCCTGATGAGCCCCTTGCACCACCACTTCGAGCTCAAGGGGTGGGCGGAGGTCACGGTGGTCGTGCGGTTCTGGATCATCGCGGGCCTGTTCGTCGCGGCCGGCGTCGGCGTGTTCTACCTCGAGTGGATCTCGCGCACCTCGTGAGCGACGCGACCCTCGACCCCGCCCTGGCCGCGCGCCTCGACGGCCTGAGCAGCTGGCACGCCGACTGGCGGGGCCTCCGCGTGCTCGTCCTCGGCCTCGGCGTGACCGGCTTCTCCGTGGCCGACACGCTCGCCGAGCTCGGCGCGCGCGTCGTCGTCCTGGCCCCGACCGTCGACGACGACCGGGCCGAGCTGCTGTCGCTCATCGGCGCCGAGCTGGTGCTCGACCCCGCGATGGAGGAGCCGCCGGCCGCCGTCGTCGAGCTCGCCCCGGAGCTCGTGGTCATCTCGCCCGGCTTCGCCCCGCACCACCCCCTGGCCCGCTGGGCGGCCTCCAGCGGCGCGGCCGTCTGGGGCGACGTCGAGCTCGCCTGGCGCCTGCGCGACAAGACGGAGCGCGTGGCCGACTGGCTGCTCGTCACCGGCACGAACGGCAAGACGACGACGACGCAGCTCGCCACCGCGATGGCGACCCAGGGCGGCCGCCGGGCCGCCGCCTGCGGCAACATCGGCGTGCCCGTGCTCGACGCCGTCCGCGACCCCGACGGCTTCGACGTGCTCGTCGTCGAGCTGTCGAGCCACCAGCTGCACCAGCTGCCGACCGCCGGCCCGGGCGCCCTCCGGCCCCGCGCCTCCGTCTGCCTCAACCTCGAGGACGACCACCTCGAGTGGCACGGCAGCGCCCGCGCCTACCGCGACGCCAAGGCCAAGGTCTACGAGAACACGGTCGTGGCCTGCGTCTACAACAAGGCCGACGACGCGACGCTCCGCATGGTCGAGGAGGCCGACGTCGAGGAGGGCTGCCGCGCGGTGGGCTTCGGCCTCTCCGCCCCGGGCCCGAGCGACTTCGGGGTCGTCGCGGGCGACGACGACGCCGGAGTGCTCGTCGACCGGGCGTTCCTCGACGACCGGCGTCATCGGGCCCTGGAGCTCGCGACCACGACCGAGCTCGACGCGGCCGGCCTCGGCGCCGACCACCTCGTCGCCGACGTCCTGGCCGCCGCCGCCCTCGTGCGGGCCGTCGACGTCGACCCCGCGGCCGTCCGCGAGGCCGTGCTCGGCTTCCGCGTCGACCACCACCGCACGGAGCTCGTCGCCGAGGCCGGGGGAGTCCGCTTCGTCGACGACTCCAAGGCCACCAACCCGCACGCGGCCCGGGCGTCGCTGACGTCCGCGGCCTCGGTCGTGTGGGTCGTCGGCGGCACCTTCAAGGGCGTCGACCCGGCCCCGCTCGTCGACGACGTCGCCGACCGCCTCCGCGCCGTCGTCGTGATCGGCGTCGAGCGCGAGGTCGTGCTCGAGGCTCTCCGGCGACACGCGCCGGACGTCCCCGTGTTCGAGGTCGACGAGGCCGACACTGAGCGGGTGATGCCGACGGCGGTCCGCCTCGCGGCGGAGGCCTCGCTCCCGGGCGACACGGTGCTGCTGGCACCGGCCGCGGCGTCCTTCGACCAGTTCACCGACTACACGGCACGCGGCCGAGCCTGGGCCGCCGCCGTCCACGAGCACCTGAGGGGTGACGCCGATGGCCGACCTGCCGTCCAGCCTCCCGCGCCGGCGACCGACTGACGCGTCGCGTCCCCGCGCGGCGGCGCCGCGCACCCGGACCGCCGCCCCGTCGGCCCCCGCAGCGGCCCCGCCTGCCGCCCGCCCCACGGGTGGGCGCGAGGGCCGGGGGCACGGCGAGGGCGAGCACGGCGCGCACCCGCACGACGTGCGGCAGGCCGCCGCCGTCGTCGCGGTGAAGAAGCTCTTCGCCGCCGAGACCGGCTCGTTCTTCCTCATCCTCGGCACGACCCTCTTCATGGTCGTGCTGGGCCTCGTCATGGTCCTCTCCTCGTCGAGCGTCGAGCAGTACATCTCGTCGAAGCACACCTCCTTCTTCGGCGCCTTCATCCGCCAGGGCATGTACGCCGCGATCGGCGTGCCGCTCATGCTGATCGCCTCCCGCGTGCCGATCTGGTTCTGGAAGCGCTGGGCCTGGCACATCCTGCTCGCGGCCGTCGTCCTGCAGCTCCTCGTCTTCACCCCCCTCGGCTACGAGGTCGGCGGCAACCGCAACTGGATCCAGCTCGGCACCTCCTTCAGCGCGCAGCCCTCCGAGGCGGTGAAGCTCGCCCTGGCCGTCTGGCTCGGCATGATCCTCAGCGTCAAGCGCGACCTCCTCGACGACTGGAAGCACCTGGCGATCCCGCTCGTGCCCGTCGTCGGGGTGTCGGTGGGCCTCGTCATCCTCGGCGGCGACCTCGGCACGACGATGGTCATGCTCCTCCTGGTCTTCGCGGCCGTGTGGTTCGCCGGGGTGCGCCTCCGCTTCCTCGCGGTGCCCGTGCTCTTCCTCCTCGCCGTGGTGCCGATCATCGCCTCGGGCTCCGACTCCCGCAACGAACGGATCGCCGCGTGGATGTCGGGCTGCACCGACTCGAGCGACTACCAGGCCGCGTGCTGGCAGTCGCTGCACGGCACCTGGGCCCTCGCCTCGGGCGGCCTGTTCGGCGTCGGCCTCGGCAACTCGAAGTCGAAGTGGTCGTGGCTGCCGGAGGCCGACAACGACTTCATCTTCGCGATCGTCGGCGAGGAGCTCGGTCTCATCGGGGCGATCGTCGTCCTCGCGCTCTTCGTCGTGCTGGCCGTGGGCTTCGTCAAGATCATCCGCCGCACGAACGACCCGTTCGTGCGGGTCGTGACCGGTGCCGTCACGGCGTGGATCATCGGCCAGGCCCTCATCAACATCGCCGTCGTCCTCGGGCTGCTGCCCGTGCTCGGCGTCCCCCTGCCGCTGATCTCCGCCGGGGGCTCGGCGCTCATCGTCACCCTCGCCGCCATCGGCGTCGTGCTGTCGTTCGCGCGTCGCCCGGAGGACCCGACCGTGCCCATGCCGCCCGTCGGGCAGCGGGTAGGGTCTCTCCGATGACCACGTACCTCCTCGCCGGCGGCGGCACCGCCGGGCACGTCAACCCGCTCCTGGCCGTGGCCGACCGTCTGCGGCGACGCGAGCCCACCGCGACGATCCTCGTCCTCGGCACCGCCGAGGGGCTCGAGGCCCGGCTCGTCCCGCAGCGGGGCTACAAACTGCTGACCGTGCCGAGGCTCCCCTTCCCCCGTCGCCCCTCCCGGGCGGCGCTCGGCTTCCCCGGGGCGCTGAAGGGGGCGATCGACGGCGTCCGTCGCCTGCTCCGCGAGCACGCGGTCGACGTCGTGGTCGGCTTCGGCGGCTACGCCTCGGCGCCCGCCTACGTCGCCGCTCGTCGGGAGCACGTCCCGCTCGTCGTCCACGAGGCGAACGCGAAGCCCGGCATGGCGAACGTGCTGGGCTCCTTCCTCACCCCCCACGTCGGCGTCGTCTTCCGGTCGACGAAGCTCCGCGGGGCACGTCGCGTCGGCATGCCGCTCCGCGACGAGATCGAGACCCTCGACCGCCGGGCACGACGTCAGGAGGCGCTGGCCGAGTTCGGCCTCGACCCCGCGCTGCCCACGGTGCTGGTCACCGGCGGCTCCACCGGGGCCCGTCGCCTGAACGAGACGGTCGCGCGGTCCGCCGCCAGCATCGTCGGCGCCGGCTGGCAGGTCCTCCACATCACCGGCGAGAAGTCCGACCTGCGGTCGACCGGGCTCGCCGGGCACCACCTCCTCCGCTACTGCGACCGCATGGACCTCGCCCTCTCGGCCGCGGACTTCGTGGTGTCCCGGTCGGGGTCGGCGACCGTCAGCGAGCTGACCGCGCTCGGCCTGCCCTCCGTCCTGGTGCCCTACCCGGTCGGCAACGGCGAGCAGCGCTTCAACGCCACCGACGTCGTCGAGGCCGGCGGTGCATTGCTGGTCGCCGACGCCGACTTCACTCCCGAGTGGGTCGACCGGGAGCTCGTGCGCCTGCTGCTCGACCGCGCCGCGATCGCCGACATGGCCGTCCGCGCGGCCACGGTCGGGGTGCTGGACGGGACGGACCGCACGGTCGACCTCGTCCTCGACGCCGTCGACCGCGCCTCCTCGTCGTCCCGTCCCGCCGCCCACGCGCGCGGCCGCTCGACGGCGACCCCGACCAGCCCCTCCGAGACGGACGCCGAGAACGCATGATTAAGCCAGACCTCCAGCAGCAGATCCCCTCCGACCTCGGGGCCGTCCACTTCGTCGGCATCGGCGGGTCGGGCATGAGCGGCATCGCCCGCGTCTTCCTCGCCGCGGGCCACCGCGTCACCGGCTCCGACATCCGTGAGTCGGCCGCGGTCTCGGCCCTGCGCGAGCTCGGTGCCGAGATCGCGATCGGCCACGACGCCGTCAACGTCGGCGACGCCGACACCCTCGTCGTCACCGGCGCCCTCTGGCAGGACAACCCGGAGTACCAGCGGGCCCTCGCCGACGGCGTCCCCGTGCTCCACCGGTCGCAGGCCCTCGCCTCCCTGATCGGCGGCCAGCGGCTCGTCTCGGTCGCGGGCGCGCACGGCAAGACGACCTCGACCGGGATGATCGTCACGGCGCTCCTCTCCGCCGGGCGCGACCCGAGCTTCGTCAACGGCGGCGTGATCCAGTCGCTCGGCGTCAGCGCCGCCGGCGGCTCGGACGAACTCGTCGTCGTCGAGGCCGACGAGTCCGACGGCTCGTTCCTGCTCTACGACACGGCGATCGCGCTGGTCACCAACGTCGACGCCGACCACCTTGACCACTACGGGTCGCACGAGGCGTTCGACCGGGCCTTCGTCGAGTTCGCGGGCGCCGCCTCCGAGCTCGTCGTCATCTCGAGCGACGACGCCGGCGCGCGGCGGGTCGCGGAGGCGCTCGACCACCCGCGCGTCGTGACCTTCGGGCTCGACGCGTCGGCCGACGTCCGGATCACCGACGTCGCGTCGAGCGGACCGGTGTCGTTCACGCTCCACCACGACGGCCGCACCCTGCCCGTCCAGCTGCGCGTGCCGGGCCACCACAACGCGGTCAACGCCGCCGGCGCCTTCGCGGTGCTCGTGGGCCTGGGGGTCGACGCCGAGGCGGCCGTGCGCGGCCTCGAGGCCTTCGGCGGCACCGAGCGGCGCTTCGAGCTGCACGGCACCGTGCGGGGCGTCAGCGTCTACGACGACTACGCCCACCACCCGACCGAGGTCGCGGCGGCGCTCCAGGCCGCCCGCTCGGTCGTGGGGGAGGGGCGACTGATCGCCGTGCACCAGCCCCACCTGTACAGCCGCACGCGGATGATGGCGGGCGAGTTCGCCGAGACCTACGAGCGCCTCGCCGACCACACGATCGTCCTCGACGTCTACGGCGCCCGCGAGGACCCGGAGCCCGGCGTCACCGGCGCGCTCGTCTCGGGGGCCTTCCGCGACCCCGAGCGGGTCGACTTCGTGCCGGACTGGCAGTCGGCCGCCGTCCGCACCGCGGAGGTCGCGCGGGAGGGCGACTTCGTCATCACCCTCGGCTGCGGCGACGTCTACCGCATCGTGCCCCAGCTGCTCGGCGCGCTCGACGCCGCCACGACGCCCGACCCGTCGACCGCGGAGGAGACCGGAGCGTGAAGCGCCCCGAGGGCTTCGAGCCGCCCCCGGAGCCCGCGTCCGAGCCGCCCGCGAGCGGCCCCGGTCGCCCGTCGATCGCCGACCGGCTGGCCCGGCGCCGTCGCGGGGCGGAGGTGCCCGCTGCGGCCCCCGGGTCGTCGGACGACGTCGACACGGGCCCCGTGCCCGTCGTCGCCGGACCGCCGCGTGGCTCCCGCTCGGCGAGCACCGGCACCCGCGCGGCCTCCGGTGCGGCACCGGCGCGCCCCGAGGCCCCTCGGCCCGAGGCCGCCAGGCCCGCCGACCCCCCGCGCATCGGCCCGGCCGACACGACGGCGGCCGCCGCGCGGGAGAGAGCCGTGGAGGCGCGCCGTGCGGCCCGGCGAGCGTCGCGTCAGCGTCGCCGCGTCGAGAAGTCCGAGGTGCGTCGGTTCACGCGCCGGTCGCGCCACCGCCGTGCCACCTGGACCGCGGTCGGGGCGGTGGTGGTCGTCCTCGTGGCGTCGGTGACCGTGGCGGTCTTCTCGCCGTTGCTCTCCCTGCAGGAGATCCGCGTCGAGGGCACGAGCCGCGTCGACGCGAGCGCCGTGACGGCCGCCGTGGACGATCAGCTCGGCACGCCGCTGGCCCTCGTCGACTTCGACCGCATCACCGGTGAGCTGGAGCAGTTCCCGCTCATCGCCAGCTACGTGACGGAGACCGCGCCGCCGCACACCCTCGTCATCCGCGTGACGGAGCGCCAGCCGATCGCCACGGTCGCGACGGCCGACGGCGTCGACCTGGTCGACCCCGCCGGGATCGTCGTGCAGCGGCTCGACGGTCGCCAGGACGGCGTGCCCCAGGTCGACGTCGGCGGGGCGCCGCTCGACGGCACGGCGTTCCGGTCGGCCGCCGAGGTCCTCCTCGCGCTGCCGCTGACGCTCCGGACGACCGTCGACACGGTGACGGCGTCGACGGCCGACGACGTCACGCTCGCCCTCACCTCGGGGGAGCAGGTCGTCTGGGGCAGCGCCGAGCACTCGGAGAAGAAGGCCCAGGTGCTCGCCGGCCTCGTCGCCGACCAGGCGAAGCGCGACCCGTCGGCCTCGGTCGAGTACGACGTCTCGGCGCCCGACAACGGCATCATCCGCACTCGCTGAGACCGGCCTTCGCGACACGCCCGTCTCGGAGTGGTCGGCGGTGAGGCGCGACCCATACCTTGTGACTGACCCACTCGAATACAATGTACAACCTTGACCTTCAATCACAGAGTTAAGGTTCCAGCGGAGGCCCGGACGTGACAACGAACCACAACTACCTAGCCGTGATCAAGGTCGTCGGTGTCGGCGGCGGTGGCGTCAACGCCGTCAACCGCATGATCGAGCTCGGGCTCCGCGGAGTCGAGTTCATCGCCATCAACACCGACGCCCAGGCGCTCCTGCTCAGCGACGCCGACGTCAAGCTCGACGTCGGACGCGAGCTGACCCGCGGCCTCGGCGCCGGCGCCGACCCCGAGGTCGGCCGCCGCGCGGCGGAGGACCACGCGGAGGAGATCGAGGAGGCCCTGGCCGGGGCCGACATGGTCTTCGTCACGGCCGGCGAGGGCGGCGGCACGGGCACCGGCGGCGCACCCGTCGTCGCCCGGATCGCCAAGTCGATCGGCGCGCTCACCATCGGCGTCGTCACGAAGCCCTTCGGCTTCGAGGGCAAGCGCCGTCAGGCGCAGGCCGAGGCCGGCGTCGCCGCGCTGAAGGACGAGGTCGACACCCTCATCGTCGTCCCGAACGACCGCCTCCTCGAGATCTCCGAGCGCGGCATCTCGATGGTGGAGGCCTTCGGCACCGCCGACCAGGTCCTCCTCGCCGGCGTCCAGGGCATCACCGACCTGATCACCACCCCCGGCCTGATCAACCTCGACTTCGCCGACGTCAAGTCGGTCATGCAGGGCGCGGGCTCGGCCCTCATGGGCATCGGCTCGTCGCGCGGTGCCGACCGCGCGATCAAGGCGGCCGAGCTGGCCGTCGCCTCGCCGCTGCTCGAGGCCAGCATCGACGGCGCGCACGGCGTGCTGCTCTCGATCCAGGGCGGCTCGAACCTCGGCATCTTCGAGATCAACGACGCGGCCCGCCTGGTCCAGGAGGCCGTGCACTCCGAGGCCAACATCATCTTCGGCGCCGTCATCGACGACACCCTCGGCGACGAGGTCCGCGTGACGGTCATCGCGGCGGGCTTCGACGGCGGTGAGCCGCAGGCCAAGTCGAAGGAGCGTCGCTCGAGCTTCGTCGAGTCCGAGGGCTCCTCGTCGGCCGCGGTGCCCGGCGTGTCCGCCATCGCCGACAGCGGCGCCGGCTCCGACTCGCACTCGTGGCGTCGACCGGAGGAGCCCGCGGCGACCCGCGCCTCCGACCCGGCCTTCGACGACGGCGACGACGACCTCGACGTCCCCGACTTCCTGAAGTAGTGACGCGCTCCCCCCTCGAGGGAGGCGACACGGGCGAACGACTCGCCCGCGTCGCCTCCGGCGTCTCCGACGCGGCTCGGGCGGCCGGGCGCGACCCGGCGTCGGTCACGACGATCGTCGTGACGAAGTTCCACCCCGCGTCGCTCGTGCGTGAGCTGCACGCCCTCGGCGTCCGTGACGTCGGAGAGAACCGACACCAGGAGGCGCAGGTCAAGTCCGCGGAGACGGCCGACCTCGAGGGCCTCCGCTGGCACTTCGTCGGCCAGCTGCAGTCGAAGAAGGCCCGGCAGGCTCGGCGCTACGCCGCGGCCGTCCACTCCCTCGACCGTGCCAGCGTCGTCGACGCGCTCGGGGCGGACGACGGCACGTCGGTCGACGGCTTCGTGCAGGTGAACCTGACGGACGACCCCGGCCGCGGCGGCGTGGCCGAGGCGGACGTCGACGCGCTCGTCGAGCGGGTCCTCAGCACCCCCGGCCTCCGCCTCCGCGGCGTGATGGCGGTCGCGCCCCTCGACGAGCCGGCGCGCCCGGCCTTCGAGCGCCTCCGGCTCGTCTCCGAGCGGGTCCGGTCCGTCGCCCCCGACGCCGACCAGATCTCGGCGGGCATGTCGCAGGACTTCGCCGACGCGATCGCCGAGGGCGCGACACACCTGCGCATCGGCACGGCAATCACGGGTTCTCGGCCCGACGCTGGTTAATGTCGGTCTAGACGATCCACGATCCGGAGGACACCCCCATGGCCAACCCCCTGCGCAAGACGATGGTCTACCTGGGCCTCGCCGACGAAGAGCTCGAGTACGACGAGCAGCCCGCCCAGCAGGCCGCTGCCCAGCCTGCCGCACGCTCGGCCGCGCCCGCCGCCGCGCCGTCGCCCGTCGCCCCCGTCGCCGTGCCGGCGGCCGCCTCCGCCCCGACCCCCACTCGCGCCCCCGTGACGCCGCTCCGCCGCGCCACGACCCCGACCACGAAGAACACGGTGCCCCACGACATGAACGAGATCCTCACCGTCCACCCCCGCGAGTACAAGGACGCCCAGGCGATCGCCGAGAGCTTCCGCGACGGCATCCCCGTGATCATCAACCTCTCCCAGATGACGGAGGCCGACGCTCGTCGCCTCGTCGACTTCGCCAGCGGCCTGTCGCAGGGGCTCTTCGGCAAGATCGAGCGCGTCACCAACAAGGTCTTCCTGCTGTCGCCCGCCCACATCGCCGTGAGCGGTGAGCAGGCTGAGGTAGAGTCCGACATCGAGGCGTCGTTCTTCTCGCAGTCCTGACCGGGCTCGGCCGAGCCGCCGTCCGCCCCCCTCCCGCGGCCCTCCGCCGCGCCGACTCGTGCGAGCTGATGACACCCCCATGATCGTCTCCCTGATCTCCTCGATCGTGTACTACGCGCTCCTGGTCTTCTTCCTGCTCATGTGGTCGAGGTTCGTCTTCGACCTCGCCCAGTCGTTCAGCCGGGGTTGGCGGCCCCGGGGCGCAGTGCTCGTGCTGGCCGAGGTGACCTACACGGTCACCGATCCGCCGATCAAGGCCGTCCGCAAGGTCCTCCCGCCGGTCCGGCTCGGCTCGGTGGCGCTCGACTTCGGCTGGAGCCTCATCATGCTCGCGGTCGTCGTCCTGATGGGCGTCTTCGCCCGCATCTGACACGGCGCCGCGTGCGACGCCCGTCGGCACCGCCCGAGAGGGTAGGCTCTCTGCGGGGCCTCGGTGCCCCTCCCCGTCCCGACGGGCGATCGTTCGCTACGGTGTAGTGCACGACCCAGACCACGATCACACGATCCAACAGATTCACGAGGTGACGGCAATGGCTTTGACGCCGGAAGACGTAGTCAACAAGCGGTTCCAGCCGACCAAGTTCCGCGAGGGCTACGACCAGGACGAGGTCGACGACTTCCTGGACGAGGTCGTCGCCGAGCTCCGGCGCCTGGGCGCGGAGAACGACGAGCTGCGCCAGCGCCTCGCCTCGGCGGAGTCCGCCGCCGGCGACGTTCAGCGCGACGCAGCCGTCGCGGCCCCGGTCGCCAGCGCCCCGGCCCCGGCGTCGGTGCCCGAGCCGGAGTCCGCTCCCGAGCCCGTCCTCGAGAAGGCCGAGCCCGTGGCAGCCCCGGAGCCCGTCGCTCCGGTCTCCGCCGCCCCGGCCGCCGTCACGCCCGTCCCGGCCTTCGCCGGCCCGTCGGCCGACGAGACCGAGAGCACCAACAGCCTGCTCCAGCTGGCACGTCGTCTCCACGAGGAGCACGTCCGCGAGGGCGCGGAGAAGCGCGACGCGCTCATCTCCGAGGGGCAGTCGACCGCTGCTCGTGTCGTGGCCGAGGCCGAGGTGCGCTCCGCCGAGCTCGTCGGCGACGCCGAGAACCGCTCGCGGGAGGTCGTCGCCGACGCCGAGACCCGCTCGCGCGAGGTCGTGGCCGAGGCCGAGAACAAGCGCCGCGAGGTGCTCGAGCAGCTGAACGGCGAGCGCACGGGCCTGGAGCGTCGCATCGACGACCTCCGCACCTTCGAGCGCGACTACCGCCAGAAGCTGAAGAGCTACATCGAGGGCCAGCTGCACGAGCTCGACGGCGAGGGAGCCTCCGAGCCCCAGCCCGCCAGCGCGCAGGGCTTCGGCTCCAACTAGGGTCTTGGCACCTCGAGATCCCGCTGCGAAGGTCAGCGTCCGCGTCATCGCGGCGCTGGCCTTCGTCGCTGTCGTGGCCTACGCCCTCGACCAGGGCACGAAGCACCTCGTCACGCGAGACCTGGTCGAGGGCAGGGCGGTCGACGTGCTCGGCTCGTTCTTCCAGCTCCTCTTCGTCAAGAACCCCGGTGCGGCGTTCTCCCTGGCCAGCGGCACGACGTGGGTGTTCTCCCTCGCCGCCTCGGCCGTCGTGGTCGCCATCGTCGTCTTCGCCAAGCGCATCCGGTCGGTGGCCTGGGCGATCATGCTCGGGATGCTGCTCGGCGGCACCCTCGGCAACCTCACCGACCGGCTCTTCCGGGAGCCGTCGTTCGGGCAGGGGCACGTCGTCGACTTCCTGTACTTCCCGAAGCTGCTGCCGGCGATCTTCAACGTCGCCGACATCTTCATCGTCTCCAGCATGGGCCTCCTCGTCCTCCTGACGCTGCTCGGCGTCGGCCTCGACGGCAGCCGGACGCCGCGTCGGGGCCAGACCGAGACCGACGACCGCATCGTCGAGGGCGAGGCCACCGCCTCCCCGGGCGACGCCGACGTCGCGGCCACCCCGACGACGGAGCCCCGATGAGCGAGCAGCGGTCCCTGCCCGTCCCCGACGGCCTCGCGGGTGAGCGCGTCGACGCCGCCCTCGCGAAGCTCCTCGGCTTCAGCCGGACCTTCGCCGCCGAGGTCGCCTCGAGCGGCGGTGTGGAGGTGGACGGCCGCACCGTCGGCAAGTCCGACCGCCTCGAGGCCGGCGCGTGGCTCGAGGTCTCGTGGGCCCCGAAGGAGGCGCCGTCCGTCGTCCCGGTCGACGTGCCCGGCCTCGGCATCGTGCACGACGACGACGAGATCGTCGTCGTCGACAAGCCGGTGGGCGTCGCGGCCCACCCCTCCGTCGGCTGGACGGGGCCGACCGTGCTCGGCGGGCTCGCCGCGGCGGGCTTCTCCGTGGCCACCTCGGGCGCGGCCGAGCGCGCCGGCATCGTCCACCGCCTCGACGTCGGCACGAGCGGGCTCATGGTCGTCGCGAAGACCGAGCGCGCCTACGCCGAGCTGAAGCAGGCGTTCCGGGAGCGCACCGTGGAGAAGATCTACAACGCGGTCGTCCAGGGGCACCCCGACCCCCTGACCGGCACCGTCGACGCGCCCATCGGCCGTCACCCGTCGTCGGACTGGAAGTTCGCGGTCGTGGTCGACGGCAAGCCGTCCGTGACCCACTACGAGACGGTCGAGGCCTTCCCCTCCGCCTCGCTCCTCGAGATCCACCTCGAGACCGGTCGCACGCACCAGATCCGCGTCCACATGGCCGCCCAGCGGCACCCCTGCGTCGGCGACGCCACCTACGGGGCCGACCCGACCCTCTCGGCCAAGCTCGGCCTCACCCGGCAGTGGCTGCACGCCGTCCAGCTCGGGTTCCGGCACCCCGGCACCGGTGAGCCCGTGGTCTACCGCTCGACCTACCCGGCCGACCTGCAGCACGCGCTCGATGTCCTCCGTGCCGGTTAGGCTGTTCCTCCAGTAGTCAGGAACACCAGGAGACGGGGAGCCGAGTGGCCTCGAACGAAGACTCATTCGTCCATCTGCACGTGCACAGCGAGTACTCGATGCTCGACGGGGCCGCGAGGGTCAAGCCGCTCATCACGGAGGCCGCGGCCCAGGGCATGCCGGCCGTCGCGGTCACCGACCACGGCAACGTCTTCGGCGCGTACGACTTCTGGAAGACCGCGACCGACGCGGGCGTGAAGCCGATCATCGGCACGGAGGCCTACATCACGCCCGGCACGCACCGCGGCGACAAGACGCGCGTGCGCTGGGGCGACGGCGGTCGTGACGACGTCTCCGGCGCCGGCGCGTACACGCACATGACGTTGCTCTCCGAGAACACGACCGGCATGCACAACCTCTTCCGGCTGTCGTCCCGGGCGTCGCTCGAGGGCTACTACTTCAAGCCGCGGATGGACCGCGAGCTGCTCTCCCAGTACTCCGAGGGCCTCATCGCGACCACGGGCTGCCCGAGCGGCGAGGTGCAGACCCGCCTCCGCCTCGGCCAGTACGACGAGGCGGTGAAGGCCGCGGCCGACTTCCGCGACATCTTCGGTCGCGAGAACTACTTCGCCGAGATCATGGACCACGGCCTCGGCATCGAACGGCAGATCATGGGCGACCTGCTGCGCCTCGCGAAAGACCTGGGCCTGCCCCTCGTCGCCACGAACGACCTCCACTACACGCACGAGCACGACGCGACCAGCCACGCCGCGCTGCTCTGCGTCCAGTCCGGCTCGACGCTGAACGACCCCAACCGCTTCAAGTTCGACGCCGACGAGTTCTACCTGAAGTCCGCGAAGCAGATGCGACACCTCTTCCGCGACCACCCGGAGGCCTGCGACAACACCCTGCTCATCGCCGAGCGGTGCGACGTCCAGTTCAACACCTCGGCGAACTACATGCCGCGGTACCCCGTCCCCGAGGGCGAGACGGAGGAGACCTGGTTCATCAAGGAGGTCGAGAAGGGCCTCGTGTACCGGTACCCCGCCGGGATCCCCGACGACGTGCGCAAGCAGGCCGAGTACGAGATCGGCGTCATCACGGGCATGGGCTTCCCCGGGTACTTCCTCGTGGTCGCCGACTTCATCAACTGGTCGAAGGAGAACGGCATCCGGGTCGGCCCCGGCCGCGGGTCGGGTGCCGGCTCGATGGCCGCCTACGCCATGCGCATCACCGACCTCGACCCGCTGCGTCACGGCCTCATCTTCGAGCGCTTCCTCAACCCGGACCGTGTCTCGATGCCCGACTTCGACGTCGACTTCGACGACCGTCGCCGGGGCGAGGTCATCCAGTACGTGACCGAGAAGTACGGCGACGAGCGCGTCGCGCAGATCGTCACCTACGGCACGATCAAGGCGAAGCAGGCCCTGAAAGACAGCAGTCGCGTGCTCGGCTTCCCCTTCGGCATGGGCGAGAAGCTCACGAAGGCGATGCCTCCCGCCGTCATGGGCAAAGACATCCCCCTCACGGGGATCTTCGACAAGCAGCACGACCGGTACAAGGAGGCGGGTGACATCCGCACCGTCGTGGAGACCGACCCCGAGGCCCGCACCGTCTTCGACACCGCGCTCGGGCTCGAGGGGCTGAAGCGACAGTGGGGCGTCCACGCGGCGGGCGTCATCATGTCGAGCGACCCGCTGATCGACATCATCCCGATCATGAAGCGCGAGCAGGACGGCCAGATCGTCACGCAGTTCGACTACCCGGCCTGCGAGTCGCTCGGGCTGATCAAGATGGACTTCCTGGGGCTCCGCAACCTCACGATCATCAACGACGCCCTCGACAACATCAGGACGAACCGGGGCTTCGACCTCGTCCTGGAAGACCTCGAGCTCGACGACCGCGCGGCCTACGACCTGCTCGGCCGCGGCGACACGCTCGGCGTCTTCCAGCTCGACGGCGGCCCCATGCGGGGCTTGCTCCGGCTGATGAAGCCCGACAACTTCGAGGACATCTCGGCGGTCATCGCCCTGTACCGCCCGGGGCCCATGGGTGCCAACTCGCACACCAACTACGCGCTGCGGAAGAACGGCGCCCAGGAGATCACGCCGATCCACCCCGAGCTCGAGGAGCCCCTGAAGGAGATCCTGTCGACGAGCTACGGCCTGATCATCTACCAGGAGCAGGTGATGGCGATCGCGCAGAAGGTCGCCGGCTTCTCGCTCGGCCAGGCGGACATCCTCCGCCGCGCGATGGGCAAGAAGAAGAAGTCGGAGCTCGACAAGCAGTACGCCGGGTTCGAGCAGGGCATGTTCGACAACGGCTTCTCGCCCGACGCCGTCAAGATGCTCTGGGACATCCTGCTTCCGTTCTCCGACTACGCCTTCAACAAGGCGCACTCGGCGGCGTACGGCGTGGTCTCCTACTGGACGGCCTACCTCAAGGCGCACTACCCCGCCGAGTACATGGCCGCCCTCCTCACCTCGACCGGCGACTCCCGCGACAAGCTCGGCCTGTACCTGAACGAGTGTCGACGCATGGGCATCAAGGTGCTGCCGCCCGACGTCAACGAGTCGATCGGCTTCTTCGCGGCCGTCGGCGACGACATCCGCTTCGGCATGGGAGCCGTCCGCAACGTCGGCTTCAACGTCGTCGACCACGTCATCGCCGCGCGGCAGAAGGAGGGCGCCTTCTCGTCCTTCCACGACTTCCTGCGCAAGGTCCCGCTGCCCGTCGCGAACAAGCGCACGGTCGAGTCGCTGGTGAAGGCGGGCGCCTTCGACAGCCTGGGGTCGACCCGTCGGGCCCTCGTCGAGATCCACGAGTCCGCGGTCGAGGCCGCCGTCAGCGAGAAGAGGGCCGAGGCGAACGGCCAGGTCGGCTTCGACTTCGACTCCCTGTGGGACGAGCCCCAGGACGTCCAGCACGTGCCCGAGCGACCGGAGTGGACGAAGCGCGACAAGCTCGCCTTCGAGCGCGACATGCTCGGCCTCTACGTGTCGGACCACCCCCTCGCCGGCCTCGAGCTGCCGCTCGCCAAGCACGCGAGCACGACCGTCACGGACGTGCTCGCGAGCGACCCGGCCACGATCGACGGCGAGACGGTCACCATCGCGGGCCTCATCACGAGCGTCCAGCACCGCGTCGCCCGCAACTCCGGCAACCCGTACGGCATCATCACCGTCGAGGACTTCGGCGGCGAGATCTCCGCCATGTTCCTCGGCAAGACCTACCAGGAGTTCGGCCCCTCCCTGGTCGGGGACTCGATCATCGTGCTCAAGGGGCGCGTCAGCGTGCGTGACGACGGCATGAACATGCACGCCGCGAGCATGTTCACGCCGGATCTCGGAGTCGGGGTGAACCAGGGTCCGCTCGTGCTGCAGATGCCGGAGCACCGGGCGACCACCGACACCGTGACCGAGCTGGCGGCCGTCCTCGGGCGGCACTCCGGCTCGACGGAGGTCCGCCTCCGCCTGGTGAAGGGCGACCTCGCCCGGATGTTCGAGATCCCGATGCCGGTCGACGTCACCGCCGACCTGTTCGGCGAGCTGAAGAGCCTCCTCGGCCCCGGCTGCCTCGTCTAGCCCTGCTGCTCGTCCAGGTGCAGCGGCCGGAGGTACCGGCGGTCGTGGTAGAGCAGGGCGTCGTCGTCCACCCCGACGTCGCCCTGCTCCACCTGCACCACGACGACCGCGTTGGCGGCCACGGGGAAGCGCTCGACGACACGCCCCGACATCCACGCCGTGACGCCGCGGAGCAGGGGGAGGCCGTGCGGGCCCTCCTCCCAGTGGTCCCCGACGAACCGCTCGGCGGCGGGGCCGGCCATCTTCGCCGCCAGGTCGCGGTTGCGCAGCCCGAGCAGGTGGACGATGACGTGGTCGGTCTCCGCGACCGCGGGCCAGGAGCTCGCGGTGCGCGCCATGTTGAAGGTCGCCAGGGGCGGCACGGCCGCGAGGGAGGCCAGGGACGTCGCGGTGAAGCCCACGGGCGATCCGCCCGCGTCACGGGCGGTGACGATGGCCACCCCGGCCGCGTGTCGGCGGAACGCCTGCTTGAAGGCGTCGAGGTCGTGCGAGACGGGGGGCTCGGGAACGGGCTGGTCGGTCATGGGGGAGCGCCTCCTGCGGGTCTGCCCGGGCCGGGCCACCGCCCTGCGCGGGTGACTAGGCTGGCCGGGCCATGATCCAGACCACAGACCTCCGGGGCCTCAAGCCTACCCACGCCGACCTCCTCGCCCTCGTGCCCCGCTCGCACGTCGACGTCAGCGCCGCCGCAGAGTCGGCCGCCCAGCTCGTGCTCGACGTCCGGGAGCGAGGGGCCGCCGCGCTCCGCGACCAGGCCCAGCGCTTCGACGGCGTCCGCACCGAGCAGCTGCGGGTGCCCGTCGAGGTGGTCCGCGCCGCGGTCGACGCGCTCGACCCGCTCGTCCGCGCCGCCCTCGAGGAGTCCATCGTCCGGGTGACCGAGGCCAGCCGGGCCCAGGTGCCCGCCGGCAGCGTCACCCGCCCCGCCGACGGCGCGGTCATCGAGCAGCGCTGGCAGCCCGTCGACCGCGCCGGGGTCTACGTGCCCGGCGGCAAGGCGGTCTACCCGTCCAGCGTCGTGATGAACGTCGTGCCCGCCCAGGTCGCCGGCGTCCGGTCGATCGCCCTCGTCTCGCCCGCGCAGCGCGAGCACGGGGGAGGGGTGCACCCCGTCATCCTCGGAGCCGCCGGGCTCCTGGGCATCGACGAGGTCTATGCGGTGGGCGGCGCCGGCGCCGTCGGCGCGCTCGCGTACGGCGTGCCCGAGATCGGTCTCGAGCCGGTCCAGGTCATCACCGGGCCGGGCAACAACTTCGTGGCCGCGGCCAAGCAGCACGTCCGCGGCCAGGTCGGGATCGACGCGGTCGCCGGTGCGACCGAGATCCTCGTGATCGCCGACGCCAGCGCCGACGCGACGCTCGTCGCGGTCGACCTCATCAGCCAGGCCGAGCACGACGAGGTGGCCTCGGCCGTCCTCGTGACCGACTCCGCCGAGCTCGCCGACGCGGTGAGAGCGGAGCTCGAGCGCCTCGTCCCGCGCACCCTCAGCGCCGACCGGGTGCAGACGGCCCTCGACGGTCGCCAGTCGGCCATCGTGCTCGTCGACGACCTCACGGCGGCGACCGACTTCAGCAACGCGTACGGGCCCGAGCACCTCGAGATCCAGACCGCCGACGACGACGCCGTCCTGGCGCGCATCACGAGCGCCGGGGCCGTCTTCGTCGGGGCGAGCACGCCCGTCAGCCTCGGCGACTACCTCGCGGGCTCGAACCACGTCCTGCCCACCAGCGGCCAGTCCCGCTTCTCGTCCGGCCTCGGGGCCTACACGTTCCTCCGGCCCCAGCAGATCGTCCGCTACGAGCAGCACGCCCTCGCCGTGGTCGCCGACCGGCTCGTCGCCCTGTCCCGGGCGGAGCTCCTCCCCGCGCACGGCGAGGCCGTCGCGGCTCGCCTCTCCCGGCCCTAGGGCGGCCCGGTCGTCGCTCCGGCGTCGGGTGCCCCGGCTGCCAGTACGCTGAGGGCACCATGTTCTGCCCCTTCTGCCGCCACCCCGATTCCCGCGTCGTCGACTCCCGCACGAGCGACGACGGCACGTCGATCCGTCGCCGACGCCAGTGCCCGAACTGCGGCCGACGGTTCAGCACCACCGAGACGGCGAGCCTGAACGTCGTCAAGCGCAACGGCGTGCTCGAGTCCTTCAGCCGGGAGAAGATCATCTCGGGCGTGCGGAAGGCCTGTCAGGGGCGACCGGTGACCGACGGCGACCTCGCCCTGCTGGCCCAGAAGGTGGAGGAGGCCGTACGGGCCTCCGGCACGTCCCAGATCGAGGCGAACGACATCGGCCTCGCCATCTTGCCGCCGCTGCGCGAGCTCGACGAGGTCGCGTACCTCCGGTTCGCGAGCGTCTACCAGGCGTTCGACTCCCTCGACGACTTCGAGGCGTCGATCTCGCAGCTCCGGTCCGAGCACGCCTCGCGTCCGCGTCCGGCCCGGTCGGTGGACGAATGAGGACGCCGTACCGGGTCCTCTTCGACGTGGTGTTCGCGCGCATGGACCCGGAGGACGCCCACCACCTCGCCTTCCGCGTCATCCGTGCCGTGCCGCGCCTCGGCCTCGCGCCCGTGGTGCGGCGGTTCACGGCTCCCCACCCCTCGCTCGCCGTCGAGGCGCTCGGGCTTAGGTTCGCGTCGCCGTTCGGCGTGGCGGCCGGCTTCGACAAGGACGCGCGGGGCATCGCCGGCCTCGGTGCCCTGGGCTTCGGCCACGTGGAGGTCGGCACGATCACCGCGCAGGCACAGCCCGGCAACGAGCGCCCGCGTCTCTTCCGGCTCGTGCCCGACGAGGCGGTCGTCAACCGCATGGGGTTCAACAACGGAGGCGCGGAGCAGGCAGCCGAGGAGCTCACCCGGGCTCGCCGTGCCGCCGTCCGCCCCGTGGTCGGCGTCAACATCGGCAAGAGCCGGGTGGTCGAGGTCGACGACGCCGTCGACGACTACCTCGTGAGCACCCGCCTGCTGGCGCCGCTGGCCGACTACCTCGCGGTCAACGTGAGCTCGCCGAACACGCCCGGGCTCCGTGGCCTGCAGGAGCTCGACCGGCTCTCGCCGCTGCTCAGCGCCGTGCGCGACGCCGCGGGCCGGACCCCCGTCCTCGTCAAGATCGCCCCCGACCTCGACGACGAGGGCGTCCGTCGCATCGGCGGCCTGGTCACCGAGCTCGGGCTCGCCGGCGTCATCGCCACCAACACGACCCTGTCCCGCCAGGGGCTCACGACGCCGGCGTCCGTGGTCGAGGCCGCGGGCGCCGGGGGAGTCTCCGGGGCGCCCCTGGCGACGCGGTCCCTCGAGGTCCTCCGCCTGCTCCGCGAGGTGCTCCCCGCCGAGGTCTGCGTCATCTCGGTCGGCGGCGTCAGCACGGCCCGCGACGTGGCCGAGCGCCTCCGGGCCGGCGCGACCCTGGTGCAGGGCTACACGGCGTTCCTGTACCGCGGTCCGCTCTGGGCCCGCCAGGTCAACCGGGGCCTCCGGGCGCTCCGGCGCCGCGGCTGAGGCCGCCTCCGCCGTCGGCCTGCTGACACGACGACGCCCCGCTCCTCCGGAGGAGCGGGGCGTCGTCGTGCTGGACTCACCTCCGAGGAGGCGTGGGCGGGTGTCAGAGGACCGGAAACTCCCGGCGCTTCACCTGGGGCTTCGGCAGGCGCATGGGCTTCAGCTGCATGCAGCGCATGGCGGCGTACCAGCGGTTGCCCTTCTGGACGGCGTCGGCGCCGAACTTCGCCGTGAGCTTCTTCGTGACCAAGTGCCCGGCGACGAGGCAGTCGATGATCGCGACGATGAAGAAGCCCCAGAGGACGAACAGGGTGGCCGCCTGGACGGCGGTGACGTTGACCAGGCTCATCACGATGACGAGCACCATGAGCGGGATCATCGCCTCGCCGACGCTGTACCGGGCGTCGACGTAGTCGCGGATGAAGCGGCGCTGCGGCCCCTTGTCGCGCACGGGGAGGAACTTCTCCTCGCCGTTGGCGAGGCCGACCCGGGCCCGGTCACGCTGCTCGGCCAGGCGGGCCCGCTGGGCCTTCTGCGCCTCCTTGCCCTTGGCCACGAGGGGGCGGACGTTGGCCTGCTCCCGCTCGCGACGCGACGGGGTGGGGCGGCCCTTGCCCGCCGTCGTCGGCTCGGGGTCGGCGACCTGCGTCGTCGTGATGGTCTTGTCTGATGCCTTCGCCACGGTGTCCTCGGGTCTCGTCGAGTTCCTAAGATTACCTGCATGACCGTCTCGCAGCATCCCGTCTCCCCGACCGACCCCCGCACTGTCAGCGAACTCGCGGAGGCCGTGCAGGGCGGCCTGCCCCGGACCATCGCCGACCTGAGCTCCCTCGTGCGGATCCCCTCGGTCTCGTGGGACGCCTACGACCCGTCGTACGTCGCCGCCAGCGCCGACGCCGTCGCCGAGCTCGTGCGGAGCACCGGCCTCTTCGACGAGGTCCGCGTCAGCAGCGCTCCGATCGGCGACTCGGGCGCGACGGGGCAGCCGGCCGTCCTGGCCCGGCGTGCCCCCCGCGACGGCGCGCCGACCGTCCTGCTGTACGCGCACCACGACGTCCAGCCCCAGGGCGACGACGCCGACTGGGAGACCCCGCCCTTCGAGCCCACCCTCAAGGGCGACCGGCTGTACGGCCGGGGCGCCTCCGACGACAAGGCCGGGGTCATGACGCACGTCGCCGCGCTCCGGGCCGTCCACGAGGTGCTCGGCGACGACCTCGGGGTCGGCGTCGCCCTCTTCATCGAGGGCGAGGAGGAGTTCGGCTCCCGCTCGTTCGCCGACTTCCTCCGGCAGCACCACGACGACCTCGAGGCCGACGTCATCGTCGTGGCCGACTCCGACAACTGGAGCACGACGGTCCCGGCCATCACGGTCGGCCTCCGCGGCAACGTGACCTTCCGCCTCACCGTGCGCACGCTGGCGCACGCGTCCCACTCGGGGATGCTGGGAGGCGCGGTGCCGGACGCCATGCTGGCCATGGTCCGCCTCCTGGGCACCCTGCACGACGAGGTCGGCAGCGTCGCGGTGGCCGGGCTGGAGAGCCGGGAGGCCGACCACCCCGAGCAGTCCGAGGCGACCCTGCGCGAGGAGTCCGGGCTCCTCGACGGCGTCGCCGCCGTCGGGAGGGGACCGATCCTCAGCCGCGTCTGGTCGCAGCCCTCGATCACCGTCACGGGAATCGACGCCCCGTCGGTGGCGAACGCGTCGAACACCCTCCTGCCCGAGGTCTCCGTCCGCGTCAGCGCTCGGATCGCCCCCGGCCAGACGGCGGACTCGGCCTACGAGGCGCTGGAGGCCCACGTCCTCGGGCACGCGCCGTTCGGGGCCCACGTCGAGATCACCGACGTCGACAAGGGCGACCCCTTCCTGGTCGACACCAGTGGCTGGGCCATCGCCGAGGCGACCGTCGCGATGACCGAGGGCTGGGGCGAGGCCCCGCTGCAGACCGGCATCGGCGGCTCCATCCCGTTCATCGCGGACCTCGTGCGGACGTTCCCCGCGGCGCAGATCCTCGTCACCGGCGTGGAGGACCCGGACACGCGTGCCCACAGCCCCAACGAGTCGCAGCACCTCGGCGTCCTGCACCGCGCCGTCCTCAGCGAGGCGATCCTGCTCGCACGCCTCGACGCGCGGGGCTGAGCCCAGCTCCCGCTCCCTGCCCGTCCGCTGCACGAGGAACAAAAGCGGGGGAGTGCTGCTTACACTGGTCGACGACGAGTGTCCGACACTCCCACCGCCCGAACGGAGACACCATGACCGACACCGCGACCACCGCCCCCGTCGAGACCGCAGGCACCGCCGAGGCCGCCGCCCACGGCGTGCAGCTGACGTCCACCGCCGCGGAGAAGGTCCGCAGCCTCCTCATGCAGGAGGGGCGGGACGACCTGCGCCTCCGGGTCGCCGTCCAGCCCGGCGGCTGCTCGGGGCTCATCTACCAGCTCTACTTCGACGAGCGCCTCCTCGAGAACGACGCCACCGTCGACTACGACGGGGTGGAGGTCGTCGTCGACAAGATGAGCGTGCCCTACCTCGACGGTGCCGCGATCGACTTCGAGGACACCATCCAGAAGCAGGGCTTCACCATCGACAACCCCAACGCCCAGGGCAGCTGCGCCTGCGGCGACAGCTTCCACTAGGTCACGGGCCTCCCCACCGGCGAGTCCGGTCGGGGACGCCGATGAGCACCACGATCCCCGGGGATCGCCCCTCGGGGCGGTCCCCGTCGTCGTCCGTGAGCAGGCCTCCCGTCTCGATGTCGAACGAACGGCGTGCTGCGTTCGATCGACGGAGCAACCTGCGAGTAGGCTAGGGAAGTCCCGTCCTAGACTGGGAGATCCCCCTTGCTGTCGTGTCATCCGAGAGGTAACAGTGCGTTCTAACCGCCGTCTTCGTTGGGCCGCCATCCCCGTGGCCGCCGTCATGGCCCTGGTCTTGGCAGGCTGCACGACCGACCAGCTCCAGGGGTGGCTGCCCACCACCGCGGGCACCACCAACCACGTCGACAGCATCATCGGCCTCTGGGTCACGTCGTGGATCGTGCTGCTCATCGTCGGCCTCATCGTCTGGGGCCTCGTGATCTGGGCGTGCATCGCCTACCGCCGGCGCAAGGGCCAGACCGGCCTCCCGGTGCAGCTGCGCTACAACATGCCGATCGAGATCTTCTACACGGTCGTGCCCCTGATCCTCGTGCTCGGCTTCTTCGCCTTCACGGCCCGCGACCAGGCCGCCATCGAGGCGCCGACCGCGAGCCCTGACGTGAAGATCGACGTCTACGCCAAGCGCTGGGCCTGGGACTTCAACTACATCGACCAGAAGAACGACGAGGACAGCGTCTACTACCAGGGCATCCAGGCCCAGGAGCTCGGCGACGGCAACATCGACGAGAGCCAGCTGCCCGTCCTCTACCTCCCCGTCGGCAAGTCGGTCGAGATCGACCTCAACTCGCGCGACGTGGCCCACTCCTTCTGGGTCGTCGACTTCCTCTACAAGAAGGACACGATCCCCGGCAAGACGAACTACATGTACTTCACGCCGGAGAAGGAAGGCACCTTCACCGGCAAGTGCGCGGAGCTCTGCGGTGAGTACCACTCGCTGATGCTCTTCAACGTCAAGGTCGTGTCGCAGTCCGAGTACGACGACTACCTCGCGACCCTCGCGCAGCAGGGCAACACCGGCCTGCTGGGCGACCAGTACAACACCAACACCAACGAGCCGAACAACGAGGCGCCCGTCGCCGCCGGCTCCGACGAGAAGTAAGGGCACGGTTCGATGACAGCCACCGCCACGCGTCCCACCACCGGTGGGACGTCCTCAGGCCAGGACTTCGGGGCCTCCAAGGTCGGCCGCAAGGGCAACGTCGTCGTGAGCTGGATCACGTCGACCGACCACAAGACGATCGGGTACATGTACCTGATCGCGTCGTTCCTCTTCTTCTGCCTCGGCGGCGTGATGGCGCTGATCATCCGTGCGCAGCTGTTCGCCCCGGGCCTCGAGGTCGTCGCGACGAAGGAGCAGTACAACCAGCTCTTCACGATGCACGGCACGATCATGTTGCTCATGTTCGCGACGCCGCTCTTCTCGGGCTTCGCCAACGTGCTCATGCCGCTGCAGATCGGCGCCCCCGACGTCGCGTTCCCGCGGCTCAACGGCTTCGCCTTCTGGCTCTACCTCTTCGGCTCGATCATCGCGGTCGCCGGCTTCCTCACGCCGCAGGGTGCCGCGTCGTTCGGCTGGTTCGCGTACGCGCCCCTCTCGGACACGACGTTCTCGCCAGGACTCGGCGGGAACCTGTGGGTCTTCGGGTTGGGCATGACCGGCTTCAGCACCATCCTCGGCTCGGTCAACTTCATCACCACCATCGTCACCATGCGTGCGCCGGGCATGACGATGTGGCGCATGCCGATCTTCACCTGGAACACGCTGATCACCTCGATCCTCGTGATCATGGCCTTCCCCGTCCTGGCAGCTGCCCTCTTCGGGCTCGGCTTCGACCGCGTCTTCGACGCGCAGGTGTTCAACCCGGCCAACGGCGGCGCCATCCTGTGGCAGCACCTCTTCTGGTTCTTCGGCCACCCCGAGGTGTACATCATCGCGCTGCCGTTCTTCGGCATCATCAGCGAGGTCCTGCCGGTCTTCAGCCGCAAGCCGATCTTCGGCTACAAGACGCTCGTCTACGCGACGATCTCGATCGCGGCTCTCTCCGTCACGGTGTGGGCTCACCACATGTACGTGACCGGATCCGTCCTGCTCCCGTTCTTCTCGCTGATGACGATGCTCATCGCCGTGCCCACGGGCGTGAAGATCTTCAACTGGATCGGCACCATGTGGCGGGGCTCCGTCACGTTCGAGACCCCGATGCTCTGGGCGATCGGCTTCCTCATCACGTTCACCTTCGGTGGGCTGACCGGTGTCATCCTCGCCTCGCCCCCGCTCGACTTCCACGTGTCCGACACGTACTTCGTCGTGGCTCACTTCCACTACGTGGTGTTCGGCACCGTCGTCTTCGCGATGTTCTCCGGGTTCTACTTCTGGTGGCCGAAGTGGACGGGCAAGATGCTCAACGAGCGTCTCGGCAAGATCCACTTCTGGATGCTGTTCGTCGGCTTCCACACCACGTTCCTCATCCAGCACTGGCTCGGCGTCATGGGCATGCCCCGTCGTTACGCGACGTACCAGCCTGAGGACCACTTCACGTGGATGAACCAGCTCTCGACGATCGGCTCCATGCTCCTGGGCGTCTCGATCCTGCCGTTCCTCTACAACGTGTACATCACGGCTCGTCGTGCTCCCAAGGTCGAGGTGAACGACCCCTGGGGCTACTCGCGCTCGCTCGAGTGGGCCACGTCGTGCCCGCCGCCGCGCCACAACTTCACGTCGATCCCGCGCATCCGCTCGGAGTCCCCGGCGTTCGACCTGAACCACCCCGAGGCCGGCCTGCCCGTCGGCATCGGCCCGGCCAAGGACGCCCCGGATGCCCCGACGTACGACGCTTCCAGCGACAAGGTGAAGTAGGACCCCCATGAAGACCAACGCCACGCTGTTCTGGATCCTCGCGATCTTCTTCTTCGCCCTCTGCGCCGTGTACACGGTGTGGAACATCATCGACGTCAACCGGGTCGAGTGGGCCGGCACCATGGGCATCGGCCTCGCCGGCGCCCTGGGCGTGTTCCTCGCCTTCTACATGGGCCGCTCGCACGCCGCCCAGGGCGGTGAGCTGCCCGAGGACCGTCTCGACGCCAACATCGACGACGGTGACCCCGAGCTCGGGCACTTCAGCCCCTGGTCGTGGTGGCCCATCCTGCTGGCCTTCTCCTGTGGCCTGGTCTTCCTGGCCCTGGCGGTCGGCATGTGGATCATCTACATCGGTGGAGCCCTCATCGCGGTCTCCCTCGTCGGATGGGTCTACGAGTACTACCGCGGCAACTTCGCCCACTAGCCCCTCAGCACGACCGCATCGACGGCGCTCACCCTCTCCGGGTGGGCGCCGTCGTCGTCGTGTGCCCAGACGCTCTCAGGGTCGGCAGCGGGGGCGTGGGACAGGCTCTGGGCCCTGCCCATGGGTGGAGCGCCATGGCCTACCCGCCTGAGCCCCGTCGTTGCCATGGTGCACGGGGCACGTTCACCCTGGGCGCTCAGGATGACCGCTGACGCCGTGTGCGGGCCCGTTGCCTGTCGTCACGTCCATCCCGACCCGCTCCTCGGGCCCCTAGTTGGGCGTGCTTCTGGGGGCGTGCGAGGACTGAGCGGTCCCAGCGGTGCCGTTGTTGCAGGGGTGAGGCGGGTTCCCGTCATCGCGGGCGCGTCACCGTTGACCCGCCGGCAGGGTCGTGGACCCGCCGAAGGGGCCGAGAAGCACCACAGGGCCACCCTCACGCAAGTCGTCCGGCCCCGTCGACGGGGCAAGACAAGGCTCCCCGGCCCGCCCCGTGCGCCGACGCCGACGCTGCGCCGAGCGGGGTGATCGCACCGGGCCGGCCCGGGCCGGTCTCGGCCCCGACCTGGCCCGGGTCCGTAGGCCTCATAGCTGCTCTCCTGGTCATGAACGCCGGACGGCCCACGTTGCAGGACCACTCGAGCCGCCAGGCCGGTGCTCACGCGGACCACGACCGTCGCTGAGTCACGGGTGGGGTGGGTTCCCGTCATCGCGGGCGCGTCAGCGTCGACCCGCCGTGAGGGACACGGACCCGCCGCGGTGACGAGAGGAGGGCACGATCCGCCGGCCGGTCTGCCGTTCGGCCCAGAGCCGAGCAGGGCCGGTCAGGCCAGGCCCGTGCTGAGCAGGCCTGGTCAGGTTGAAGGAGGCGTCGGCGAGACTGAGCTGAGCTAGGCGCGACTGATCGAGGCTCAGGCACGGAGGCACGGAGGCACGGAGGCACGGAGGCACGGAAGCACAGACGCACGGACGCACAGACGCAAGGACGCACAGAGGGCCCGAGCCGCGTGTCACGGGCCACGGGGAGCTCGCCATCGGCTGCAGCAGACCCATGGCGTTGCACGCCTCACGGTGTCGGCACCGCTGCCCCGCAGATCACGAACGACGAAGTGCCCGACTGCCGGAGCAGTCGGGCCCTTCTGGGTGGTGCGGTGGATCAGTGCTGGTCGATCGACCGGCGCTCGTCTCCGGAGGGGACGGCCTCGTGGTGCGAGGACTCGATCTCCGAGCGCTTCACGGGCGCGATGCGGTCCTCGAAGAAGAAGGACGACACCGAGGCACGGAGACGCTGTACCGGCGTGATCTGGCCGTTGGCGTTCGGGCGGACCATGAGCGGCTCGTACTCGTTGAAGTTGAGCAGCTTCCACCGCTCGTACTCGTCGAGCTGTTCGTGGACCTCGACGTACTCGCCTCCGGGGAGGCGCACGATGCGACCCGACTCGTAGCCGTGCAGGGCGATCTCGCGGTCCTTCTTCTGGAGTGCGAGGCAGATCCGCTTCGTGATCATGAACGCGATGAACGGGCCGAGGATGAGGCAGGCCTGCACCGTGTGGATGACGTAGTTGAGGCTGAGGTGGAAGTGCGTCGCCATGAGGTCGGAGCTGGCTGCGGCCCAGAGGCTCGCGTACACGACGATGCCGGCGGCGCCGATCGCGGTGCGCGTGGGGGCGTTGCGGGGGCGGTCCAAGATGTGGTGCTCACGCTTGTCGCCCGTGACCCAGGCCTCGAGGAAGGGGTAGAGCAGCACGGCCAGGATGAAGACGACCAGGACCGCGATGGGAGCCAGGATGTTCATCGAGACGGTGTAGCCGAACGCCACGAACTCCCAGCCCGGCGGCACGAGGCGCAGGGCGCCGTCCGCGAAGCCGATGTACCAGTCCGGCTGGGTGCCGGCGGAGACGGGGGAGGGGTCGTACGGTCCGTAGTTCCAGATCGGGTTGATCGTGAAGAGCGACGCGATGAGGACCAGGACGCCGAAGACGATGAAGAAGAAGCCACCGGCCTTGGCGGCGAACACCGGCATGACGGGCACGCCCACGACGTTCTCGTTCGTCTTGCCGGGGCCCGCGAACTGCGTGTGCTTGTTGATGATGAGCAACAGCAGGTGGACGCCGAGCAGCGCGATGAGCAGTGCCGGGAGGAGCATGATGTGCAGCGAGTAGAAGCGGCCGACCATGTCGGTGCCGGGGAACTCTCCGCCGAAGAGGAGGTAGGAGATCCAGACGCCGATGACGGGGATTCCCTTGACCATGCCGTCGATGATCCGCGCACCGTTGCCGGAGAGCAGGTCGTCAGGGAGCGAGTAGCCCGTGAAGCCCTCGGCCATGGCGAGCACCCAGAGGGTGAAGCCGACGACCCAGTTGATCTCGCGGGGCTTGCGGAACGCACCCGTGAAGTACACGCGCAGCATGTGCAGCATGATCGACGCCACGAACAGCAGGGCCGCCCAGTGGTGGATCTGCCGGAAGAGCAGACCACCGCGGATGTCGAACGAGATGTCGAGCGTCGACGCCATCGCGGCCGACATGTTGAGGCCCTTGAGCGGCACGTACGAGCCGTTGTAGTTGACCTCAGCCATGGACGGCTGGAAGAAGAACGTCAGGAAGGTGCCCGACAGGAGGATCACGACGAACGAGTAGAGAGCGACCTCGCCGAGCATGAACGACCAGTGGTCGGGGAAGATCTTGCGGCCGACCTCGCGGACGAGGCCGGACATGCTCGTGCGCTCGTCGATGTAGTTCGCCGTGGCGCCGAAGATCTTGTTGGTCCGCGTCGGCGCGAAGGCCGGTGCGGAGACTGTGGTGCCGTGCGACGACGGGGTCGTCGTGTCGGTACCCGGTGCAGGGGTGGTGGTGGTCACTTGGCGCGCTCCCAGAAGCTCGGGCCCACAGGTTCGTGGAAGTCGCTCTGCGCGACGAGGTACCCGTCAGCGTCCACGGCGATCGGCAGCTGCGGGAGCGGGCGCTTGGCCGGTCCGAAGATCACTTCGCAGTTGTTGGTCACGTCGAACGTCGACTGGTGGCAGGGGCAGAGCAGGTGGTGTGTCTGCTGCTCGTAGAGGGCCACGGGGCACCCCACGTGCGTGCAGATCTTGGAGTAGGCGACGATGCCGTCGTACTGCCAGTCCTCGCGTCCCTCGGGGATGTTGAGGTCCTCGGGCTTGAGACGCATGAGGAGGACTGCAGCCTTGGCTTTCTCCTCGAGCAGGTGCTCGGATTCGTTCAGGCTCTCGGGGATCACGTGGAAGACCGAGCCCAGGGTGACGTCCGAGGCCTTGATGCGAGCACCGGACGGGTCGCGGGTGAGGTGCATGCCCTCTTCCCACAACGTGTGACGGAGGACCTCGTTCGGGTCCTCGGCGGGAGCGAGGTCGCGGAAGAGCACGACCGCGGGGAGCGGGGTGGCGACGAGCGCGCCGATGAGGCTGTTGCGGATCAGCGCGCGCCGACCGAAGCCGGACTCCTGGTTGCCCAGGGCGAAGACCTCGACGGCCTTGCCACGCGTCTCGTCCGTGCCACGGGTGCTGTGGCGCATCTCCGTGATCTCACGGGCGGGCATGAGGGTCTTCGACCAGTGCACGGCACCGATGCCGACGGACAGGAGCCCGAGGGCGATGCCGAGGCCGAGGAAGAGGTTGTTGAGGCGGACGGAGCCGGAGTCGCCCGACGTGATCGGGAAGGCCACGTAGGCGCCGATCGCGGCGATGCTGCCGACGATCGAGAGGAAGAACCAGGTGCTGACCTGGCGCTCCGCCCGCTTCTCGGCCCGCGGGTCGATGTCGGTGACACGGTCGCGGTGCGGCGGCTCGCCCGGGTTCTCGAAGACGTCCGTCGTCAGGACGGCCGTGCCGGCCGAGACCCGACGGGGCTCGTGCTTCTCGACAGCCGAGCCCGTCTCCGGGGCCTCGTCGTCGTGCTGTGCCATGGGTGCTGCCTTTCAGTGAAGTACGAGGAGGGCCGCTAGTTGGAGCGGGCCGTGAGCCAGATGGTCACGGCGACGATCGCTCCGAGGCCGAAGATCCAGATGAAGAGGCCCTCGGCCACCGGGCCGAGGCTGCCGAGCTCGAACCCACCGGGCGACGGGTTCTTCTCCAGGTACTTGAGGTACGTGATGACGTCAGCCTTGTCCTGCGGGGAGAGGTTGAGGTCGTTGAAGACCGGCATGTTCTGCGGGCCGGTGAGCATGGCCTCGTAGATGTGGGCTTCGCTGACGCCCTTGAGCGAGGGGGCGTACTTGCCCTCGGTGAGGGCGCCGCCGGCGCCGGCGACGTTGTGGCACATGGCGCAGTTGATGCGGAAGAGCTCGGCGCCGTTGGTCGTGTCGCCGTCGGCGGCGAGGTACTCCTCGTCGGGGATGGCGGGGCCGGGGGCGAGCGACGCGACGTAGGCCGCGAGGTCGGAGACCTGCTCGTCGGTGAACTGGACGGGCTTCTCCTCGGCCTGGGGGCCGTTGGCCGCCATCGGCATGCGGCCCGTGCCGACCTGGAAGTCGACGGAGGCGGCGCCGACGCCGATCAGGCTGGGACCGTCGCCGGTGCCGTCGGCCGACAGCCCGTGGCAGGTGGCGCAGTTGGACGCGAAGAGCTTCTGCCCCTCGTCGACGCTCTGCTGCGAGGCCGCGGCGGGCGCGGACTCCTCAGCGGTGGCGGTGGAGGAGAACAGGGCGTAGGCGCCGCCGGTCGTGAGCAGGCCCACGAGGAGGAGCGACGCCGTGGCGACGGGGCTGCGGCGGCCGGTCTTGGCGGTGCGTCGCGAGGAGGAGCTTCTGGTGAACATGCTGTGCGAACTTTCCGATGCCTATTTGAGGACGTAGACGACCATGAAGAGGCCGATCCACACCACGTCGACGAAGTGCCAGTAGTACGAGACCACGATGGCGGTCGTGGCCTCCTTGTGACCGAAGTTCTTGACCGCGAACGCGCGACCGATGGTCAGGAGGAAGGCGATGAGCCCGCCGATGACGTGGGCTCCGTGGAACCCGGTCGTCATGTAGAACGCGGAGCCGTAGGCGCTCGAGCTGAGCGTCACGTGCTCGGAGATGAGGTGGGCGTACTCGAAGACCTGGAGGCAGATGAAGACGGCGCCCATGGAGTACGTCAGGAAGAACCACTCGACCATGCCCCAGCTGCCGAGCTGGAAGAGCCGGCCGGTGCGACGGGCCTGCATGCGCTCGGCGGCGAACACGCCGAACTGGCACGTGACCGACGAGAGCACCAGGGTGATGGTGTTCGTCAGCGCGAACGGGACGTCGAGCTTGGCCGTCTCGGCGGCCCAGAGACCGGGAGAGGTGCTGCGCAGCGTGAAGTAGATCGCGAACAGGCCGGCGAAGAACATGACCTCGCTGCCGAGCCACACGATGGTGCCCACGGCGACCGTGCTCGGGCGGTTGACGACCGGCGCGCTGGAAGGCCTGGAGAGAGAGGTACTTGTCACGCCGTCCATTATGCCTGGTAAGTCGCCCTGGGTTTGCGCAGGAAACTCCGCGCCGGGAATTTCTGTTGACGCCGAGCTACTTGGCGTGCTGCAGCCCGACGCTAGCCTGGTCCCATGACCCACGAGCTCGCCTGGCCTGCCCTCATCGACGCCCTCCTGGCGCGTCGGGACCTCTCGATCACCGAGGCCACCTGGGCGATGGAGCAGGTCATGACGGCCGAGGCGACGCCGGCCCAGCTGGCGGCCTTCCTCGTCGCACTCCGGGCCAAGGGCGAGACGGTCGACGAGATCGTCGGGTTCCGCGACGCCGTGCTCGCGCACGCCGTGCCGCTGCCCGTGCCGTCCATGGCCGTCGACATCGTGGGCACCGGCGGGGACCGCTTCGGCACGGTCAACGTCTCGACGATGGCGTCGATCGTCGTCGCCGCCACGGGCGTCCCCGTCATCAAGCACGGAAACCGCGCCGCCAGCTCGTCGTCGGGCTCGTCGGACGTGCTGGCCGCGCTCGGCATCGACCTCACGCTGAGCGCCGACCGCGTCGCCGAGGTGCTCGCCGACGCGGGGCTGACCTTCGCCTTCGCGGCGGCCTTCCACCCCGGCTTCGGCAACGCCGCGGCGGTGCGACGGGAGATCGGCGTGCCGACCGTCTTCAACTTCCTCGGCCCGCTCGTCAACCCCGCCCGGCCCGAGGCCAGCGCGGTCGGGGTCGCCCAGCTCGACAAGGTGCCGCTCATCGTCGGCGTGTTCCAGACGAGGGGCGCGACCGCCCTCGTGTTCCGCGGCGACGACGGCCTGGACGAACTGACCACGACCGGCCACAGCCACATCTGGGAGGTCTCGACGGGCTCCGTCACCGAGCACGACCTCGACCCGCTCGACCTCGGGATCCCGCGGGCCCGCATCGCCGACCTCGTCGGGGGCGACGCCGAGCACAACGCGGCGATCGCCCGACGTGTCCTGGCGGGGGAGACCGGGCCCGTCCGCGACATCGTCCTGCTGAACGCGGCAGCGGGCCTCGTCAGCTACCGGCTCGCGGCCGACCAGTCGGAGCGCGACCGTCCGATCGTCGTGCGCTTCCGGGAGCAGCTCGCCGTGGCCCGGGAGGCGATCGACGGCGGCGTCGCCGCCGCCAAGCTCGACGAGTGGGTCGCGGCGACCCGTCGGGCCTGACCCCGGGCAGGCCGGTCTCCTCGGTCGACGCCCGAGCTCGTGCGAGAAGGGCCCGTTCCGAGGAACGGGCCCTTCTCCCTGTCACCGGCGCGTCAGCGCCGTGTCGTCAGATCCGACGTCAGTTGACGTCCTCGTCGACCCAGTCGAAGGTCTTCGTGACGGCCTTCTTCCAGAGGCGGAGCGTGCGGTCGCGCTCGTCGGCCTCGATGGCGGGCGTCCAGCGCTTGTCCTCCTGCCAGTTCGAGCGCAGGTCGTCGAGCGTGTCCCAGAACCCGACCGCCAGGCCCGCGGCGTACGCGGCGCCGAGGGCGGTGGTCTCGGCGACGACCGGACGCACCACGGGCACGTTCAGGATGTCGGCCTGGAACTGCATCAGGGCGTCGTTGCCGGTCATGCCGCCGTCGACCTTGAGCTCCGTCAGGTCGACGCCCGAGTCGGCGTTGACCGCGTCGAGCACCTCCCGGGTCTGGAAGGCGGTCGCCTCGAGCGCCGCACGGGCGATGTGGCCCTTGTTGACGTAGCGCGTGAGGCCGACGAGGGCACCACGGGCGTCGGAGCGCCAGTACGGGGCGAACAGGCCCGAGAACGCCGGCACGAAGTACACGCCGCCGTTGTCGTCGACCGTCTTGGCGAGCTCCTCGACCTCGGGGGCCGAGCCGATGATGCCGAGGTTGTCGCGCAGCCACTGGATCAGCGAGCCGGTGACGGCGATGGAGCCCTCGAGCGCGTAGTGGGGAGCCGCGTCGCCGAGCTTGTAGCCCAGCGTCGTCAGCAGCCCGTTCTTCGAGTGCACGATCTCCTCGCCCGTGTTGAAGATGAGGAAGTTGCCGGTGCCGTAGGTGTTCTTGGACTCGCCCTGGTCGAACGCCGCCTGGCCGAAGGTCGCGGCCTGCTGGTCGCCCAGGATGCCCGCGATCGGGACCTCGCGGAGGAGGCTCGAGGCCTCGACGGTGCCGTAGACCTCCGACGAGCTCTTGATCTCGGGCAGCATCGAGCGCGGCACGTCGAAGGCCTCGAGGATGTCGTCGCGCCACTCGAGCGTCTCGAGGTCCATGAACAGGGTGCGCGAGGCGTTGGTGACGTCGGTGACGTGCACGCCGCCGTCGGTGCCGCCGGTGAGGTTCCAGAGGACCCAGGTGTCGGTCGTGCCGAACAGCAGGTCGCCGGCCTCGGCCTTCTCACGGGCGCCCTCGACGTTCTCGAGGATCCAGACGACCTTGGTGCCGGAGAAGTAGGTCGCGAGCGGGAGGCCGACGATCGGCTTGAAGCGCTCGACGCCGCCGTCGGCCGCGAGGCGGTCGACGATGGACTGGGTGCGGGTGTCCTGCCAGACGATGGCGTTGTAGACGGCCTTGCCGGTGGTCTTGTCCCACACGACGGCGGTCTCGCGCTGGTTGGTGATGCCGACGGCCTTGATGTTGTGGCGCGTGATGTCGGCGCGCGACAGGGCCTGGCCGATGACCTCGCGGACGTTCTCCCAGATCTCGGCGGGGTCGTGCTCGACCCACCCGGCGCGCGGGAAGATCTGCTCGTGCTCCTTCTGGCCTGTCGCCACGATCGAGCCGGAGTGGTCGAAGATGATGGCGCGGGTGCTGGTGGTGCCCTGGTCGATCGCCAGGATGTAGTCGTCGCTCACGGGTGGTTCTCCTTCGTCGTTGATGGTGTCGACCGCGGCACGGCGGGTGCGCCTCGGGTGGGCACGGCCGTGCCGCGGTCAGCGGTGAGTCGGTGGGGGGTCAGGCAGCCAGGGGCAGCAGCGCGCCCGAGACCACGGCGGCGAGGGCGCCGCCGACCAGCGGGCCGACCACGGGGACCCAGGCGTACGACCAGTCGCTCGAGCCCTTGCCCTTGATGGGCAGGAAGGCGTGGGCGATGCGCGGGCCGAGGTCACGAGCCGGGTTGATGGCGTAGCCGGTCGGGCCACCGAGGGAGGCGCCGATCGCGATCACGAGGAAGGCGACGGGGATCGCGCCGAGCTCGGCCGGGGTGCCGCCGTTGGTGAAGCCGATGACCACGAACACGAAGGCGAACGTCGCGATGATCTCGGTGACGAGGTTCCAGCCGTAGTTGCGGATGGCCGGGCCGGTGGAGAAGACGCCGAGCTTGGCCGCGGGGTCGGGCTCCTCGTCGAAGTGGTTCTTGTACACGAGCCACACGAGGACGGCACCGATGACGGCTCCGATCATCTGGGCGGCCAGGTACACGAGGAACGCGACGAAGTCGATGTTGCCGAGGATCAGCTGCGCGAGGCTGACGGCCGGGTTGAGGGCCGCGCCGGACGAGTACGACACCGTGACAGCGGCGAAGACCGCGAGCCCCCAGCCGAAGTTGACCATCAGCGTCCCGCCGTTGAAGCCCTTCGACTTCGTGAGGGCCACGTTGGCGACGACGCCGCCACCGAGCAGGATGAGCATGGCCGTGCCCACCACTTCAGAGAGAAAAATCAGTCCCAGGTCCACGTCGACCTTCCTTAGTCGTCGGGCGGGGTGCGACTGTGCACCACCGCGGTGAGCGTGTGGCCTCACCATAGACCCGGGCAACCCTCAGGAAGGTAGCCGAATCACCCCAGATGCACATATGTGCACGGAGCAGGTGCGCACGGCTCGGGGGGTAGCTTCTTGCCAGGACGGTGCGAGCCTGCGCACCGCCGCCCGTTCCAGGGAGGAACTTCGATGAAGAAGCTCATCAACGATCCGAAGGACGTCGTCGAGGAGGCGGTGGCCGGCATGGGCCTCGCCCACCCGGGCCTCCTGCGGGTGTCGCACGACCCGACCTTCGTGACCCGCGCCTCCGGCCCGGTCAGCGGGAAGGTCGCGATCGTCAGCGGGGGAGGGAGCGGCCACGAGCCCCTGCACGCCGGCTTCGTCGGCCCGGGCATGCTGAGCGCCGCGGTGCCCGGCCCCGTGTTCACGTCGCCCACGCCCGACCCGGTCGTGGCGGCCACGCAGGCCGTCGACGGGGGAGCGGGCGTGCTCTACATCGTCAAGAACTACACCGGCGACGTCCTCAACTTCGAGACCGCGGCCGACCTCGCCGAGGCGGAGGGCGTCACGGTGGCGACGGTCGTCGTCGACGACGACGTCGCGGTCAAGGACTCCACCTACACGGCCGGGCGTCGCGGAGTCGCGGGCACGGTCGTCGTCGAGAAGGTCGCGGGCGCCGCCGCCGAGCGCGGCGACGGCCTCGAGCAGGTCGCGGAGATCGCCCGCCGGGCGAACGCCGCGACCCGCACGATGGGCGTCGCGCTCACCGCCGGCGTCGTGCCGCACGCGGGGGAGCCGAGCTTCACCCTCGCCGACGACGAGATCGAGATCGGCATCGGCATCCACGGCGAGCCCGGTCGCGAGCGCGTGCCGCTCGAGCCCGTCGACCGCATCGTCGACCGCCTGCTCGGCGCTGTCCTCGACGACCTGGGCACCGCCTCCGGCGACCGCGTCCTGCTGTTCGTCAACGGCATGGGCGGCACGCCGCTCGTCGAGCTCTACGTCGCCTTCCGAAGGGCCGCCGAGCTGCTCGCCGAGCGGGGCGTCGAGGTCGCCCGCACGCTCGTCGGCGACTACGTCACCTCGCTCGAGATGCAGGGCATGTCGATCACCGTGACGCGCCTCGACGACGAGCTGACCGAGCTCTGGGACGCCCCGGTCGAGACGGCCGCGCTCCGGTGGGGCCGGTGAGCGACCTGCTCCGCCCCGCAGCCCCCCACACCACACCCCCACGAGGAGAAGACGGATGACACTCGACGCGACCTGGACCCGCGCCTTCATCGAACGGACGGCCGACGTGGTGCGCGAGCAGCGCGCCGCGCTGGTCGAGCTGGACCGCGAGATCGGCGACGGCGACCACGGCGAGAACCTGGAGCGCGGCTTCTCGGCCGTGCGGGCCAAGCTCGGCCAGCAGCCGGAGGACGCCACGCCCGGCCAGCTGCTGAAGATGGTGGCCACGACCCTCATCTCCACCGTCGGGGGAGCCTCCGGCCCGCTGCTCGGCACCGCCTACCTCAAGGGGGCCGCGGCCCTCGGCGACGCGACCGAGCTCGATCCGGCGGCGGTCCTGGCCTTCCTCACGGCGGCGCGGGACGGCGTCGTGCTGCGCGGCAAGGCCGAGGTGGGCGACAAGACGATGATCGACGCGTGGTCGCCGGCCGTCGACGCGGCCGCCCGCGCCGCGGGCGACGGAGCCGACCCCGCCGCCGTGCTCCGCGCGGCCGCCGACGCCGCCGCCGAGGGCGCGGCGTCGACCGAGCCCCTCGTCGCCCGCAAGGGCCGGGCCAGCTACCTCGGCGAACGGGCCGTGGGGCACCGCGACCCGGGTGCGCAGTCGTCGTCGCTCATCCTCGCCGCGGCCGCCGACGCCGCCGCGACCCCCGCCGCCGCCACGACCGCCGGGGAGGCGTGACCGTGGCCGGCGTGGGCATCGTCGTCGTCTCGCACAGCGCGGCGATCGCCGAGGGCACCGTCGAGCTCGCTCGTCAGATGGCGCCGACCACGACCCTCGTGGCCGCGGGCGGCACCGACGACGGTGGTCTGGGCACGAGCTTCGACAAGATCTCCGCCGCGCTCTCGGCCGCCGACACGGGCCAGGGCGTCGTGGTGCTCTGCGACCTGGGCTCGGCGATCCTCACCACCGAGACCGCCGTCGACTTCCTCGACGACGACGAGGCCGCGCGGGTCGTGCTGGCAGACGCGCCCGTCGTCGAGGGCACCGTCGCCGCCGCGGTCTCGGCGGAGACCGGCGGCACGCTGCAGGAGGTCGCCGCGGCCGCCCGAACCGCCTCGGGGGTCGCCGACCCGCACCGGGACGAGCGTGAGCTCCGCGGCCGCGACGCGGTCGAGCGCTCGGTCGTCCTCGTCAACGAGTCAGGGCTGCACGCCCGGCCGGCCGCCGACCTCGTGACCCACGCCTCGCGCTTCCAGGCCGACGTCACGGTGAACGGCGTCGACGCGAAGAGCCTGCTGCGCATCATGGGCCTCGGGCTCGGCAAGGGCTCGACGGTGGCGATCATGGCCACCGGCCCCGACGCGGCCCAGGCCGTCGACGACCTCGTGGCCCTGGTCGAGGGCGGCTTCGGCGAGGGCTGACGCGCCGTCGCCGGGACGGCGACGACGAAGACGACGGCGGGCGCCGCGGGCTCAGGCCCGGGGCGCCCGTCGTCGCACGTGGCGGGTCAGCAGCAGGTCGCCCGCGACGAGCACGTGCGCCAGCTCGAGCTCGCGCAGCCCCGGCGCGTCTCCGCTCGTCGAGCGGGCGATGCGCGGGCCGACGCCGCCCTCCAGGGTCGGGGAGTGCGTCAGGAACAGCTCGTCGACCTCGTCCGCGGCGACGAGGTCGCCGAAGAGGGTCGGGCCGCCCTCGCAGTGCAGCTGCCGCAGCCCCCGGGCGACCAGGGCCTCGCGCAGGAGGCGCGGGTCGACGCGGTCGCGGCCGCACGCGACGACGTCGGCGACGCCTTCCAGGGCCCTCCGCGCCTCCGGGTCCGCCCGCTCGGTGGTGAGCACGACCGGGCGCACGGGCGCGTCGCGGAAGACGGCGCTGCCCGGGTCGAGCCGGAGCGTCGCCGAGACGAGCGCGAAGACCGGGTGGTCGGGCAGCGCGCGGCGTCGGCGCCAGGAGACGGAGGCGTCGTCGAGTCGCATCGGGCCGTAGCCCTCGTCGCGGACGGTGCCGGCCCCGACGACGACGACGTCCGAGACCCGGCGCAGCAGGTCGAAGAACCGCTTGTCGGCGGGCCCGCCGAGGCTCCCGGAGAGGCCGTCCGCCGTGGACGAGCCGTCGAGCGTCGAGACGAAGTTCACGCGGAGGCGCGGCTCGACGCGGTCGCCGGGGTCGATCATCGCCAGCAGCTGGTCGTCGTCGAGCGGGACGCCGGTCGGGTCGGGCGGCAGGAGGCGACGGAGGGCGGCCGGGTCGGCGGCGGCCGGGTCGGCGGCGGGCTGGTCGGGCACGGTGCTCCTAGACGTCGTGACGGGCGAGCAGCGGGGCCCGCCACCCCAGGATGCCCTCGACCATGCGGACGGCGTCCACCGCCGAGGGCACGTCGTGCATCCGCACGACGCGCGCGCCGAGCAGCACGCACGCGGTCGCCGCCGCCAGCGTGCCGGCCAGGCGGTCGGGCTTCTCGCGGTCGAGCATCTCGCCGATGAAGTCCTTGTTCGAGACGGCGGCCAGCACGGGGAAGCCGAGGGCCGCGACCTCGCCGAGGCGCCGGGTCAGCTCGAGGGTGTGCACGGTGGCCTTGTTGAGGTCGTGGCCGGGGTCGACGACGATCCTCTCCTCAGGCACCCCGCGGGCCAGTGCGAGGTCGACGCGACGTGACAGGAGGTCGACGACCTCGCGCGCGACGTCGTCGTAGCGGGGGTGCGGCCACGCGGTGCGCGGCGGGGCGAGGCTGTGGGTCACCACGAGGGTCGCCTCGCTGTCGGCGACGACGTCGGCCAGGCGGGGGTCGTGCAGGGCCGTCGTGTCGTTGATCACCGACGCCCCGGCATGGATCGCCGCGGCCGCGACCTCGGGGCGGAAGGTGTCGACCGACACGACCACGTCGGACTCGGCGACCAGCGCCTCCACCACCGGCAGGACGCGGTCTATCTCGTCGGCCGCCGAGAGCTCGGGCCCCGGCTTGAAGGGCACGCCCCCGACGTCGACCCAGTCGGCGCCCTGCCCCGCGGCGGCCACGGCGGCCGCGACCGCGCTGTCGAGGGCGAAGGTGCGCCCCTGGTCGAAGAACGAATCGGGCGTGCGGTTGACGATCGCCATCACGGCGACCTGTCGCGAGAAGTCGAACGTGCGCAGCCCGATGCGACGGACGGGCACGCGGAGCGGCACGGTTCCCAGCGCAGCCGGGGCCGGCCCGCGGTCAGCCACGGGGCGCCCCGATCAGCGCCATCGCCTCGGTGCGGGCGGCCGCGTCGCCGAGGCTGCCGCGGCTCGCCAGCGTCACGGTCGAGCTCTGCGTCTGGCGCGGCCCCCGCGTCGTCACGCAGCCGTGGACCGCCTCGAGCACGACGAGCACGCCCGCGGGGGAGAGCCCCTCGTCGAAGGCGTCGGCGATCTCCTCGCCGAGCTTCTCCTGCAGCTGCGGCCGCGAGGCGAGCGCGTCGACGACCCGGGGCACGCTGCCGAGGCCGACGATCGAGGCGCCGGGGACGTACGCGACGTGGGCCACGCCGAGGAACGGCAGCAGGTGGTGCTCGCAGACCGAGCGGAACTGCACGTCGCGCACGACGACGACCTCGCCGAGCTGGCCCGGCTCGGCCGGCACCGAGGAGGCACGGACGAGCTCGGTCGCGTCCGTCCCCGTCCCCGAGAAGAACTCGGCGTACGCCTCCGCCACGCGCCTTGGCGTGTCGAGGAGGCCCGGGCGCCCCGGGTCGTCGCCCACGGCCGCGAGGATCTCGAGCACGGCGGCCTCGATGCGCGGCCGGTCGACGGGGGAGTGGCTCATGGAGCCAGTGTCGCAGGCCCCCGCCCGGACGTCAGCCGTGCATGCCCGGCCCCGACCGACGGGGCGGCCGGGGCGGTCGACCGGCGGGGCGCTCAGCCGTCGGAGCCCGGGCGCGACTCGTGGTGGCGTCGACCGTGGCTGCGCCGCGCCTCCTTCATCTCCGACTCGAAGAGGTGGCGGCGCCCGCCGACGAGGTCGTCGCGGACGGCCGCCTCGCCCGCGCGGAGGGCGCTCCAGTACCCCGCGTCGTAGTCCTCGACGAGCTGGAAGGTCCAGCGGCCCTCGACCACGTTGCGGCCGACGACGTCGCGCTCCAGGCGGTCGGCGTGCTCGTCGTGCCCCGCCTCGCGGAGGAGGTCCACGGCCTCCCCGAGGGCGAGGTCGGCGGTGCCGGTCAGCCGGTGGAAGCCGTAGAGCAGGCCCCGGGCGTGCTCGACGGCCTCGAGGGCCTCCGACAGCTTGCCGAGGGCCTCGACGGTGGCGTCGTCGACGCCCGCGGGGCGGACGTGCGCGTCGTCCGGTCCGTCGTCGGGCACGGGCGCGGGGGAGTCGCGGGTCGTCGCGTCGGGGGAGCCGGGGGTCACGGGGGCGGTCTCGTCGTCCATGACCCGACCCAACCACCGGGGCGGCGGGTAGCGTCCGCGGGGTGACGACGACCCCGGACCGCCCCGCCCGACGACGGCTGCTGCTGCCCGGGCAGTGGGGCCCCGCGTTCGACGACGGGGGAGAGGTGCTCGTCGTCGAGGCCCTCGACGAGTTCTCCCGCCGCCCGCTGCACCGGGCCAAGGCGCACCTCTGGCTCTCGGCGCTCCGTCACCGGGTCGCCGAGCTCGGCGACCGCGCGGAGCACGTCCGGGTCGACCGCCTCGCCGACGCCCTCGCCGGGCGCGGCGACCTCGAGGTGGTGGACCCGCCCAGCCGTCACCTCCGCGCGGTCGTGCGCGCCGCCTCCCCGGCGGTCGTCGTGCTGCCGAGCCGCGGCTTCGTCACCAGCGAGGCCGACTTTGCCGACTGGGTCGCCGCCCGCCCGGGCCGGCTCCTCATGGAGGACTTCTACGAGGCCGTCCGGAGGCGCGAGGGCTTCCTGATGGAGGGGCCCGCCCCGGTGGGCGGCCGGTTCAGCTACGACGACGAGAACCGCCACGCGCCTCCCCGCGGCGCGGCCGGCCTGGGCCTGCCCGACCCGGTCTGGCCCGTCGAGGACGAGATCGACGCCGAGGTGCGCGAGCAGCTCGACGCCTGGCGCGACGCCGGCCTCGTGACGTTCGTGGGGGAGGACGACCGTCGCCGGTTCGCCGTCACGGCCGAGGAGGCGGAGGCGGCGCTCGAGGACTTCGTCGAGACGCGGCTCGGCGACTTCGGCCCCTTCGAGGACGCCATGCTGTCGGGCGACTGGACGATGGCGCACTCGCTGCTGAGCGTGCCGATGAACCTCGGCGTGCTCGACCCGCGCCACGTGGTCGAGCGGGTGCTGCGGGCCTTCGAGGGAGGCGCGCCGCTCGCCAGCGTCGAGGGCTTCGTCCGGCAGGTGGTCGGCTGGCGCGACTGGGTGTGGCACCTCTACTGGCACCTGGGGGAGTCGTACGTCGACGAGAACGACGCCCTGGGCGCCCGGGTGGAGCTGCCGGCGTGGTGGCGCGGTCTCGACTCGTCAGGGGTCGAGGCGGCGTGCCTGTCGGACGCGCTCGACGTCGTCTCGCGGCACGGCTGGACGCACCACATCCAGCGCCTGATGATCCTCGGCAACTGGTCGCTGCAGCGCGGCTACCGGCCCGACCAGCTGACCGAGTGGTTCACCGACGTCTTCGTCGACGGCACCGACTGGGTGATGCCCGCGAACATCGTCGGGATGTCGCAGCACGCCGACGGCGGAGTCGTCGCGACCAAGCCCTACGCGGCCGGCGGCCGCTACATCGACACGATGAGCGACCACTGCGGCTCGTGCCGGTTCTCGCCGACCGTCCGGGTCGGCGACGACGCGTGCCCGTTCACCGCGGGCTACTGGGCGTTCCTGCACCGGGCCGAGCCGGCGCTCCGCGACAACGCCCGCATGCGGAACCCGCTGCGGCAGATGCGCGGGCTCGACGACCTCGAGGCCGTGGTCGCTCAGGAGGCGGCTCGCGAGATGCCCTGAGGGGGCCCGGGGAGGGCCTGATCGCCTCCGTGTCAGATTCGACCTGACATAATGTGCATTATCGGTCATGTTCACCACGGCCGGGAAGGGGCTGGCGAGGCCTCGACGACCGGTGACAGCCGCCGACGCCCGGTCGGCGGTCAGCGACCTGTGCGCAGCACCTCGGCCACCGTGGCGGCGAGGTCGACGGGCTCGACGGGGTCGATCGTCGACTCGAGCTCGTCGAGGCTGAACCAGCGTGACTCGAGGATGTCGACCCGTTCGTCGTCGGTCCAGTCATCGTCGACGACCTCGAAGTGAGGCAGTCTCACGACGAAGAACTCGGCGTGCCCGTGCGTGTGGTCGGCGGCGTCCCAGGGCACCTCGAAGTCGTCGACCCTGACCACGGGGCCGACCTCGGCGACCACCTGCCCGGTCTCCTCGTGCAGCTCCCGGACCGCCGCCTCCTCGTGCGACTCCCCCGGGTCGACGCCGCCTCCCGGCGTGATCCACCGGGCCGCGCCGCTCGTGTCGGGCGCCTTCGTCATCATCAGCAGCAGCCGGTCGTCCTCGTCGAGGACGAGGAGGCGCGACGTCGGCCGGACGATCCGCTCGGTCACGAGGCGCCGCCTACGCGACGGGGACGAAGTCGGAGGTGTCGCCGACGAGGCGCGTGCGGTCGGCGGGCACCGGGTCGACCGCGGCCGAGGCGACCTCGGCCGCGAACTCGGCGACGTTGTAGAGCTTGCCGGCGCTCTCCTTGCGCGAGGAGATGGCGCCGGGGTTCGAGCGCTCGAGCAGCGTGGCCGTGATGGTGCCCTCGATCATGTCGCCGGAGACCACGACGAACTCGACACCGGCGGCCTCCAGCTGCGGCACCATCTCGAGCAGCGCGTCCTCCCCCGCGCGCTTGCTCAGCGCCACGGGCAGGTACTCGGGCATCGTCTCGGTGGTGCGGATGAAGTGCGCCTGGTGGCTCGTCACGAAGACGACCCGCGAGCCCGGCTGCAGCAGGGGCAGCGCCGCGGTGAGGAGGGCGACCTGCGCGTCGCGGTTGAGCTTCAGGGCGTAGTCCTCGGCCATGCCGCTCTCCATGCCGCCGGAGGCGTTCATGACGAGCACGTCGAGGCCGCCGAGGCGCTCGGAGACGGTCGCGAACATCGCGTCGACGCTCTCCGGGTCGGTGAGGTCGGCGCCCACCGCGAAGGCCGTGCCGCCCGCGGCCTCGATCTTCTCGACGAGCTGCTGGGCGCGCTTCTCCTTGTTGCGGTAGTTCACGACGACGGAGGCGCCGGCCTCGGCGAAGTAGCGGACCGTGTCGGCCCCGATGCCCCGGGACGAGCCGGTGACCAGGGCACGCGTGCCGGTGAGGGACTCTGCGGCGAGGGGGTTGGACACGGCGGGGGCTCCAGTCTGTGGGGCGGCACCGGCTCGGTCGCGGCGCCGGGTGGCGGCTCGGGGTCGTCGGACGACCCGTCCGAGCGTACCGCCCGACGGATGTCGGCGACGTGCGCTAGCGTCGAGGGAACGAAGGAGGCCGACGTGGACGTCGTCACCCAGTACGCGTGGATCATCTGGATCGCCCTGGTCCTTCTCTTCGTCGTGGTCGAGGTCACCACCCTCGAGCTGACCTTCCTCATGCTCGCGATCGGCAGCGTGGGCGGCCTGCTCGCGGACCTCTTCGGCGCACCGTGGTGGCTGCAGATCGTCGTGGCCGCCGTGCTCGCGGTGCTCCTCCTCTTCACCGTCCGGCCTCCCCTGCTCCGGGCCCTCGGCCGGGGCGGCGACCCGACGCCGAGCAACGTCGAGGCCCTCCTCGGCCTGCGCGGCACCGTCGTCGTCGCGCTCGGCCCCGACGCCGGGCAGGTCAAGCTCACCAACGGCGACACCTGGACGGCGCGCCTCCTGCCCACCGGGTCGGCGAAGGCGCCCGCCGGGGCCGTCAACCCGGCCGTCCTCGACACCGGCAGCACCGTCGTCGTCACCGCCATCGAGGGGTCGACCGCCCTGGTCGTCCCCGCCTAGAAGGGACCCTGCATGGACTCCTCCGTCAGCGCCGGCACCATCGCGACGATCGTGGTCGTCGCGATCGTCGTCATCCTCGTCCTGGTCGTGCTCTTCCGCGCGGTCCGCATCATCCCGCAGGCCAGCGCCGGCGTGGTGGAGAGGCTCGGCAAGTACCACAAGACCCTCCTCCCCGGGCTGAACCTGCTCGTGCCCTTCATCGACCGGGTCCGCCCCCTCATCGACATGCGCGAGCAGGTCGTCTCCTTCCCGCCGCAGCCGGTCATCACGGAGGACAACCTCGTCGTCTCGATCGACACGGTCGTCTACTTCCAGGTCACCGACGCCCGGGCCGCGACCTACGAGATCGCCAACTACCTCGGGGCGGTCGAGCAGCTCACGACGACCACGCTCCGCAACGTGGTCGGCGGGCTGAACCTCGAGGAGGCCCTGACGAGCCGCGACAACATCAACGGCCAGCTGCGCATCGTCCTCGACGAGGCGACCGGCAAGTGGGGCATCCGCGTCGGCCGGGTCGAGCTCAAGGCCATCGACCCGCCCGCCTCGATCCAGGACTCCATGGAGCAGCAGATGCGCGCCGAGCGGAGCCGTCGGGCCGCGATCCTCACCGCCGAGGGCACGAAGCAGTCGCAGATCCTCGAGGCCGAGGGCATGCGCCAGTCGGCCATCCTCCGCGCCGAGGGCGAGGCGAAGGCCCAGGTGCTCCGCGCCCAGGGCGAGGCGGAGGCCATCGACACCGTCTTCAACGCGATCCACCAGGGCGACCCCGACCCCAAGCTGCTCGCCTACCAGTACCTGCAGACCCTGCCGAAGCTGGCCGAGGGGACGGCCAACAAGCTCTGGATCATCCCGAGCGAGCTGACCGAGGCGCTGTCGGGCATCGGCCAGGGCTTCTTCGCGCCGAAGAACCCGGACGCCCCCGGCTGGACGCCGAAGCCGACCACGAAGGTCTCGGAGATGTCGACCACCCCCGACCTCGCGACGACCGTCGACCTCGAGGCGGAGCCCGACCTCGGGTTCCCGACCGCGACCACGCCGGGCAGCACGACCCGCACGGCGACCGACGCCGCCGGCACGGGCACGGGCACGGGCACGGGCTCAGGCTCGGCCGATGCGGTGACGCCGGGCGAGGGCACCACGCCGCCGGCGGCCCCGGCCGCTCCGTAGTGGAGCCGGGCGGCGCCTCCGGCTGGTTCGGCCCGGCGGGGCCCCGGGTGCTCGCGCACCGGGGCCTCGCGGTCGACGCGCCGGAGAACACCATGCTCGCGTTCGCCCGGGCCGTGGCGGCGGGTGCCGGCTACGTCGAGACCGACGTGCACGCCTCGCGCGACGAGATCGCCGTGGTCTGCCACGACGACGACCTCCGGCGCGTGGCCGGGCGGCCCGTGCGCGTCCGGGACCTCACCCTCGCCGAGCTCAGCCTGGTGCGCCTGCCCGACGACCAGGAGGTGCCGACGCTCGAGCAGGCGCTCGACGCGTTCCCGGAGACGCGCTTCAACATCGACGTCAAGGTGGCGGAGGCGGTGGAGCCGACCGTGCGCGCGATCCGTCGCGTCGGTGCGCACGACCGCGTGCTCCTCACGTCCTTCGACCAGCGGATCCGTCGTCGGGTGGTCGACGCGCTGCCCGGCGTGGCCACCTCGGCGTCCTCCCCCGGCGTCGTCGGCGTGATCGCCGCCTCCCTCGTCCCGGTCACGGTCGTGCGGCACGCCCTGCTCCGGCGAGTCCTGCGCGGCTGCGGCGCCGTCCAGGTGCCGGAGAGCTGGGGGCCGCTGCGCGTCGTGACGGCGGCACGCGTCGCCGACCTGGCGGCCGTGGGCGTCGAGACGCACGTCTGGACGGTCAACGACCCCGCCGTGATGCGGCGCCTGCTCGCCCTCGGCGTGCACGGCATCGTCACCGACCGTGCCGATCTCGCCCTCGTCGAGGTCGGCCGGGGTGCTGCCGATCCTCTGTGAACAGACTGTGAATGTCTCTCACCTGAAACATCACGGCACGCTCTGACGTTAGAACGGGAGATCGCACCGCGAGAGGAGACCACACGCATGGCAGATCGCAGTTTGCGCGGGATGAGACTCGGTAGTCAGAGCCTCCAGAGCGAAGAGGGAGTCGAGTTCTCCCCCCGGAAGAAAGCCGTCTACCAGACGGAGGACGGTCAGACCTTCGACATGGTGTTCTCTGCTGAGGCAGAGGTGCCCGAGATCTGGCAGTCGCCGAAGAGCGGGCAGGAAGGCCGGCTGCTGTCGGCCGACGGCAAGCCCGTCGAGATCGAGGAGGGCGTCGTCAAGGTGCCCCGGACCCACTGGGACATGCTGCTCGAGCGCCGCTCACGCGACGAGCTCGAGGAGCTGCTGCAGGAGCGCCTGACGTTCCTCCGGGCCCGCCGCGGCCAGGAGAAGATCGGTGCCTGAAGATCGGTGCCTGAAGATCGGCGCCTGACGCCGCTCCCCCCTGACGCCCGGTCACCGTACGGTGGCCGGGCGTCGTCGTGCCCGGGGGTGCCCGGGGCGGTCGGTGCCGGGTGGTCAGCGCCGGGCAGGAAGGTCGAACTGGCTCGGGTCGTCCAGCTCCTCGTCGAGCGAGCGCGGCCGACGGCCCGGGCGGAGGCGCGGGTCGGCCAGCTCGGGCCAGGCCGCGGTCTCGAGGGCGCGGCGTCGGCGCGACCGGCGACCACCGATCATGACCCGGGCGAGCACGAGGGCCGCCAGCCCGAGGAACGAGACGAACAGCTCGACGGCGCGGCTGGCCACGACGGCGGGCGTCGTGCCGGTGCCCAGGTCGACGGTGTGGACCATGGTGCCGGCGGTGAAGTCGGTGACGCCGGCCACGATCTGCCCGTCGGCGTCGATGACCCGGCTGGAGGCCACCGTGGAGACGCTGACCACGGGCCGGGCCGTCTCGAGGGCCCGTAGTCGCGTGATGGCCAGCTGCTGGGCGTTCTCGTCGGTGTCGCCGAAGTCGGCGTTGTTGGTCTGGGCGACGATCACCTGGGCGCCGTCGCGCATCATGTTCGTGATGAGCTGGTCGTCGACGATGTCGAAGCAGATCGAGATGCCGGCGACGAAGTCGCCGATCGGCATCGCCTCCGGGCGGGTGCCCGGCGTGTAGTCGCGAGCGATGAGGTCGATCAGGTCGGGGGCGAAGGGCCGCCAGAAGGAGCGGTCGGGCACGTACTCGCCGAAGGGGACGGGGTGCTTCTTGTCGTACTGGCCGGCGACCGCGCCGTCCTCCCAGAGGATCGACGAGTTCCAGGCCTCCTCGCCGTCGTCGGACTGGGTGATGACGCCGGAGAGGAGCGGGGCGTCGTACCCGTCGCTGACGGCGTCGAAGACGTAGCGGCCGTAGGCGTCGCGGGTGGGGTCGCGGTCGCTGCCGCCCTCGGGCCACACGATGAGGTCGAGGTCGGAGCCGGCGGGCAGCCCCGACATGGCGAGCACCTGCGAGTTGAGCAGGTCGCCGGGCTCGCGCTCGTCGAAGTAGCCCGCGGGCCCGTTGCCCTGGACGCCGGCGATCGTGGCCGTGCCCGACGACGTCGTCGGCCACGCGGGGACGGCGAGGACGGCCGTGACGGCGACCGCGCCGGCGAGGACCCGCGTCGACGCCCGCACGTCGGCCCGGAGCGCCAGCTCGAGGACCGCCGCCACGAGCGCCACCATGAGGAACGAGAGACCGGAGATGCCGACCCACGCGACGAGCGGGCCGAAGGGGCTCTGCGACTGGCTGAGGGCCACGCGGCCCCAGGCGAACCCGCCGTAGGGCCAGTTGCCGGCGACGAACTCGCGCAGGGTCCAGAGGCCGGCGACGACCACCGGGAGGAGCACGGTCGTGCCGACGGCCCCGGGCCAGATGCGCGGCACCCAGCGGTACGCGAGCGTGACGAGCACGGCTCCCCCGGCGAAGAACAGGGCCTCGAGCGTCGACAGGGCCGCCCACGGCAGGGCCCCGAGGTAGAGGCTCGTCCACGAGATGTGGACGAGGTAGAACGAGAGCCCAGCGACGAGCCCGACCAGGAAGGCCGACCCGGCGCGACGGCCGCGGAGGCTGACGAGCACGAGGCCGATGCCGACGAAGGCGAGGGGCCACACGTCGCCGTCGGGGAACCCCGCGTCGAGCACGACGCCCGAACCGGCGGCCACCACGAGGGCGAGCCAGAGCGGCAGACGGAGGTCGGTCACGCGGGTGGGCACCGTGCGATTCTAGGTGGCCGTCGCTGGGAGGCGCGGGTCGGCCGGGCCGCCCCGCCTCCGCGCCTCAGACGGCCGAGTACGAGACGATTCCCCGCCGCACGGCGTCGAGCGCGCGACGGGCCACGGGGCCCACCGGGAGTTCGGCCACGACGGAGAGCTGGTCGAGCAGGTCGATCGTCTGCTTCGTCCAGCGCACGAAGTCGCCGGCGGCGAGGTCGGCGTCCTCCAGCACCGAGTCGAGGCTCGCGCCCCGGGCCCAGCGGTGCATGGCGAGGGCGAGGCCCGGAGCCGGCGGCGTGCTGCCCGGCAGCCGGTGCTCCTGCTCGAGGTCGTCGAGCTCGGCCCAGAGCAGCTGCGTGGCGTCGAGGGCCTCGCGGTAGGCACCCCGCGGCAGGAAACGCTCCGAGAGCTGCCCCTCGTCGCGTCGCGGCTCGTAGACGAGGGTCGCGGCCATGGCGGCCATCGACGGCACGTCGAGCTGGTCCCAGAGCCGGAGGCGGAGGCACTCGGCGACGAGCAGGTCGCGGTCGCCGTAGATGCGGCGGAGCGTGCGGCCGGCCGGGGCGACGGCCACCTCGGCGGTGCGCCCGTCGCGACCCGCGCCTCCCCGGCTGGTGGGCGTGGCGGACGTGGAGGCCGCGGGCACCAGGTAGCCGCGGTCGAGCAGCACGTCGGTCACGCGGTCGAAGACCTTGGCGACCGCGCCCGTGCGGCTGCGGATCTGCGCCGAGAGCTGGTCGGTCTGCTTCTTCAGCTTGAACCAGCGCTCGGACCAGCGGGCGTGCTGCTCGCGCTCGGGGCAGGCGTGGCAGGGGTGCTGTCGCAGCTGCTTCCGCAGCTCGGTGAGCTTCCGCTGGCGCTTGTCGTGCTCGCCGCGCGACTGGGCCTCGGCGCGGGCCGCGCCCTGCTTCTCGAGGTCGCCGAGCTCACGGCGGATGAGCGTGTACTCGCCGAAGTCCCCGAGGTGGCAGGTCATGCTGCGGGCGTAGCCGTCGAGGCTCTCCTGCTGCGTGCGCACCTTCCGCGCGAGGTCGACGACGGCGCGGTCGGCCTGGAACTGCGCGAACGAGGTCTCGAGGATCTCGCGCGTGCGCGACCGGCCGAACTGCTCGATCAGGTTGACGGCCATGTTGTACGTGGGGCGGAAGCTCGAGTTCATCGGGTACGTGCGGCGGGAGGCGAGGCTCGCGACCGCCTGGGGGTCGAGACCCGGCTGCCACTGGATCAGCGAGTGGCCCTCGACGTCGATGCCGCGGCGGCCGGCCCGGCCGGTCAGCTGCGTGTACTCCCCCGGCGTGATGGGCACGCGGGCCTCGCCGTTGAACTTCTCGAGCTTCTCGAGCACGACCGTGCGCGCGGGCATGTTGATGCCGAGCGCCAGGGTCTCGGTCGCGAAGACGACCTTGACGAGCTTCTTCTGGAAGAGCTCCTCGACGACCTCCTTGAACGCGGGCAGCAGGCCCGCGTGGTGGGCGGCGACCCCGCGCTCGAGCCCGTCGAGCCACTGCCAGTAGCCGAGCACGGCGAGGTCCTCGTCGCGGAGGGTGCGGCAGCGGGCCTCGACGATCTCGCGGATCTCGTCGCGCTGCTCGGCGGTCGTCAACCGGATGCCGGAGCGCAGCACCTGCTTGACGGCCTGGTCGCAGCCGACCCGGCTGAAGACGAAGAAGATGGCGGGCAGGAGGTTCTGGTCGTCGAGCATCTCGACGATGCGCCACCGGTCGAGGCGACCGCCCTGGTGCGGGGTCGGCGGCACGACGTGGCCCCGGGGGCTGCGCCCCGACCAGCGGTCGCTCGTGCCGCGGCCTCGGCCGCCGGGCCCGCCGCCGCGGCGCGACATGGAGGTCGCCCGCAGGAGCTCGGGGTTGACGCGGTTGGTGGCGGCCTGCCCGCTCGAGTCGAAGAGGTCGAGGAACTTGCCCCCGACGAGCACGTGCTGGTCGAGCGGGACGGGGCGGTCCTCGCTGACGATGACGTCCGTGCCGCCGCGGACGGTCTGCAGCCAGTCGCCGAACTCCTCGGCGTTCGACACGGTGGCGCTCAGCGAGACGAGGCGGACGTCGAGGGGCAGGTGGATGATGACCTCCTCCCACACCGCCCCGCGGAACCGGTCGGCGAGGTAGTGCACCTCGTCGAGGACGACGTAGCGGAGGTCGTCGAGCATCTCCGAGCCCGCGTAGAGCATGTTGCGGAGCACCTCGGTCGTCATGACCACGATGCGCGCCCGCGAGTTGACGTTCGTGTCACCGGTCAGGAGCCCCACCTCGCCGGCGCCGTACTCGGCGACGAGCTCCTGGAACTTCTGGTTGCTCAGCGCCTTCATCGGGGCCGTGTAGAAGACCTTGTCGCGGGGGTGCTGCATGGCGAGGTGGATCGCGAACTCGGCGACGAGGGTCTTGCCGGCCCCCGTCGGCGCGGCCACCAGCACGCTGTTGCCCGCCTCGACGGAGGCGCAGGCGGCCTCCTGGAACGGATCGAGCGCGAAGCCGAGACGGGAGCGGAACGACTGCAGCTGCGGCGACCGCACCCGGGTCTTCGAGGCGGCGAACCGTTCGGCGGGGCTGAGGTCGCTGCTGGTCATCTGGCTATCCTCCCGCGAGTTCGGCGTCGAGGGCCGCCACCTTCTTCGCCACCTGCCTGTCGTGCAGCCAGGCGACCCCGGCCGCGGCGAAGTAGAGCACCACCATCGGGATCGCGAGCAGGAACATCGAGAACACGTCGGCCGCCGGGGTCGCGATCGCGGTGAAGAGCGCGATGAGCAGGATGGCGACGCGCCAGCCCTTGATGATGCCCACGGCGGAGATGACGCCGACGAAGTTGAGCAGCACGAGGAAGACGGGGAGGACGAACGCGATGCCCACCGCGAGGATCAGCTTGAGGACGAAGTCGAAGTACTGCTTCGCGTCGATGATCGCCGCGTCCTCCGCCGCGACGAAACCGGTGAGCGCCTCGACGATGTGCGGCAGGACGTAGTAGCCGCTGGCGCAGCCCAGGAGGAAGAGCGGGATGGCGGAGCCGATGAAGCTGACCGCGTAGACCTTCTCGCGTCGGACGAGCGCGGGGACGATGAAGGCCCAGACCTGGTAGAGCCAGACAGGGCTCGACAGGATGACGCCGACGGTGACCGCGATCTGCAGGCGCAGGTCGAAGCTGCCCGCGATGGTCGGGTAGTTGAGCGTCGCCTCGGTGCCCCGCGCGACCGCCATCTGCGTGATGGGCCCCCGGAGCACGTCGAGCACCCAGGAGGAGAGCGCGAAACCGGCGACGCTCGCGAGGATCAGCGCGAGGGCGGACCGGAACAGCCGCTTGCGGAGCTCGACGAGGTGCGCGCCGAGCGACATCCGGCCGTCGCGGGACCGCTGACGGGGAGCACCGCCGCCCTCGCTCGTGCCGGTGCTGGTGGTCGCGGCCACGCGCTAGAGCTTCGGCGGCAGATCGTCGCCGTGCACGGGGCGGGTGGTCGTCGAGGAGGTCGACCGCGGTGCGTCGTCGACCGTCGAGCGGCGGACGTCGTCGTCGGCCGTCTTCTTGTCGTCGCCGATCTCGTTCTTGAAGATGCGCATCGACTGGGCGATGCTCTTCGCGAGCCCGGGGAGCTTGGGCGCCCCGAAGAGCAGCAGGATGATCGCCAGGATGATGATCAGGTGGAAGCCGGTGAGGTTGCCGAGCATGAGGTCCTCCTCGCGGGACGGATGAGTGGCAAGTGTACCGTGCCGTCCCTGGGCGGCCTCGGTCAGCCCGCGGCGGTTCCCTCGGCGTCGTACTCGGCCGCGGCACGACGTGCCCACTCCGCGACGGCCCTCCGCGCCTCCGGCGGTGCCACGACGCAGGCCCGCCCCGGCAGCCCGGCGACCAGGCGGGCCACCGTCCCGTGGTGCGACACGCGGAGCGAGAGGCGCGTGCGGCCCTCGTCCGCTCGCTCGACGTCGGTCGGCGACCAGTCGTCGAGCAGGGCGGCGGCCGCGTCGTCGATCTCGATCGTGACGACCACGTCGTCGGGCGAGCCCTCGAAGAGCGTGTCGGGGAGGGAGAGGTCGGAGGCGCGGTGCGTGATGGGCGCGTCGGTGAGCGCCGGCCGTGACATCCGGTCGACGCGGAAGGTGCGGAGCCCCTCGCGCACGTGGTCCCAGGCGCGGAGGTACCAGTCGGCGTCCAGGGACTCGACCCTCAGCGGGTCGACCCGTCGACGCTCGGCGCGACCGCGGACGCCGGCGTAGTCGAACTCCAGCTGCACCCCCGCCTCCACCGCCCGGCCCACGACGGCGAGGGCCTCGTCCGACTCGCTCTCGGCGACGGCCACCTGGCTCGGCTCGCTCGACGCGCCTCGGGACAGCTTCGCGGTGAGCGAGGCGACGGCGGCCCTGTCGGCGTGGTCGGGCAGCGAGGACAGGTACTGGAGCCCGGCGATGAGCGCCGCGGCCTCACGGGACGAGAACCGAGGCGACTCGTCGATGGCGACGAGGTTCGTCAGCACGATCACGTCGTTCTGCTCGAAGTCGTCCCACGCGATGTCGAAGAGGTCGCCGTGCTGGTACTGCGACGTCTCGCCCGGGATGCCGGAGACGGCGATGAGCTCGACCGCGCGCCGGATCTCCGCCGTGCTGACGGCGAAGTGCTCGGCCGCCTCGGCGACGCTCACGCGCTCGTGGTCGATCAGCCACGGGACGAGGGCGAGGAGGAAGGCGAGCTTGTCGGTCGCCTGCAGGGCGGGTCGGCGGTCGCTCACGATCGGGCCCCCGCTCCGGTCGCGGACCCGACGGGCCGCGCTCCGTCGTCGTGGTCGGCGACGAGGCGTCGGAGGCGCGACACGACGAGTCCGCGGAGGCTCGCGGGCTCGAGGACGGTGACCTCCGGGCCGAACGACGAGAGCTCCTCCGCGAGGATGGACGCGTCGGAGTAGTGGACCGCCAGCACGTCGGCGCCCCGGGACTCCGTCCCCCGGCGCTTCGAGAGCCGGGTCTCGGCGTCCGACGCCTCGACCACGCGCACGAGCGCGGTGTTCGACCGGCGCAGCTCCTCCAGCCCCGCGAGGGCGGAGTCGGCGGTCGCGTCGGCCGGCCGCGGGAACGAGCGACCGGTGACGGTCACGGGTCCGACGATGCGCGAGAGGAGGAAGTTCTTCCGTGAGCCGGTGTCGGGCTCGATCGCCGGGACCATCCAGCGCCCCTGGTGCTGGACGAGCGCGAACGGCGCGACCTCGCGGCGGCGGGGCCGGGCCTCCCCCGGCTTGAGGTAGTCGAAGCGGACGACGACCCCGCGGTCGAGGGCGGTGCGGAGGGGCTCGAAGGCGGCGTCGCGGGAGCGGATGCGGGGTGCGTACTCGAGCTCGGGCACGGTGGCCGTCCCGCCGAGCGAGCGGAGCTTGAGGAGCGCCCTCCGGGACTCGCCCGAGAGCGTGCCCTCGCGCCACACCATGGCGGCGAGGGTCAACAGGGCCGTCTCCTCCGGCGAGAACGAGATGTCGAGGGGCAGCTCGTAGCTGCCGCGCGGGATCCGGTACCGGAGGAGCTGGTTGTTGCCGGAGGCCGCGGGGTCGTCGACGGTCTCGAGCGGGACGCCGAGCTCGCGGATGTCGTCTTTGTCGCGCTCGAACTGGCGCTCGAGGGCGGCGTTGTCGCCGGCCGTCGAGTACTTCTGGCGGTAGCCCTGGACCGTCGACAGGACCTCCGACTTGGTCAGCCCGGTGTCGGTCGCGAGCAGGGCCAGCACGAGGCTGAACAACCGCTCTTCGACGGGGATCCTGGGGGCGCGGGCGGCGGGCACGCGATCGATCCTAGGCCACGGCCGAGGTCGGCGACCCGCCGTGCGGGGCACCGGCCTCCAGGGCCGCGGACGGGCTCAGAGGGAGCCGAGCACGTCGAAGACGTACACGAAGCTGTCCGCGCCGCCGGCCTCGGCGGCCGGGATGACCGTCATCACCTGCGAGCCGACCTTCTGGCCGACGAGGGCGTCGCGGATGGGGGCCGGGAGGGCCGGGTCGCCGAGGGCGACCGTCGTGGCGGTGTCGCCGTTGTTCCAGGTCGAGGCCGTGACCGTCGAGGGCGTGGCCCAGGTCACGGCCGTGAACTGCACGACGGCGGTGTCGTCGGCGGTGAGCTCGCGACCGGAGCCCTCGCGGACGAGGTGGGTCTCCTGCGCGGTCGGGGCGTCGGCGTCGGGGACCGAGATGCCGGGGGCGCCGCCCGGGGCGGTGACGACGGCCGGCAGGCCGCTCTCGCCGGGCACGGGGCGGCCGTCGGCCTTCGGCAGGAAGGCCTGCTTGACGTCGACGATGGCGACGTACGCGGCGTCGGGGTCGTCGGTCGGCTCGACCGCCGAGCCCTGGATCGAGGCGGAGAGCTCGGACGCCTTGACGGCCACGACCACGCGGGAGCCCACGGTCGAGCACTCGAGGGCCGCCGCGAGCGGGGCGAGGGCCTGCCCACCGACCGTGATGGGGTTGGCGGCGGTGCCGTCGTAGCCGCTGTCCTCCACCTCGCGCCCGGTGGCGCCGTCGTACAGCGTGTAGTCGATGATGACGGGCGACCCGTCGACGAGACGCTCGCCGTCGCCCTCGATGAGGGTCGACACCTGCGTCTCGGTGGTGACGATCGGGCTCGGCACGTCGGCGTCGGGCTTCTCCCCGAACGAGCCGGTGGCGGTGACCACCGAGGCGGCGTCGCCCGTGGGCGGGCAGCCCGACGAACCCGGTCCGGAGTCGCCGGCGCACGCGGTGAGGGAGGCCAGCAGGCCGACGGCGACGACGAGGGCGGGGATGGTGCGCACGGGGCCTCTTTCCATGGTGCGGCCGGGCCGCGGGTGCTTCGGGGGCGGCGGGGCCGCGAGGAGCGGCCGGGAGCCGCGGGATGCGTCGGACAGCTTACTGGGCGTCGCGCGGCGGGTCGGTCGCCTCGCTCGTCGAGGCTCCGGCCTCGGCGTCGGGCGCCGTGCCCGCCGCGGCGACCGCCTCGGCGGCCCCGATCGCGGCGTCGGCGGCGGTGCGTGCCTGACGAGCGGTCTTGCGGAGCTTCTTGTCGCTCGCCGAGCGGTCGCCCAGGGCCCCGGGGGTCCAGGCCTCGACGTCGGCGTCGGAGTAGTCCGACTTCGACGGGCGGCGCTTGAGCTGCGGCAGCACCGCGCCGGGCGCCAGGCGGCGCGCGGTGATGAGGAACCCGGTGTGGCCGATCATGCGGTGGTCGGGTCGCACGGCCAGGCCCTCGACGTGCCAGCCGCGCACGAGCGTCTCCGAGGCGTCGGGCTCGGTGAACGACCCGGAGGCGCGGAGGGCCTCCGCGACGCGCGAGAGCTGGGTGGCGGTGGCGACGTAGCAGATCACCAGGCCGCCGGGCTTCAGGGCCGCGGTGGTCGCCTCCACGCACTCCCAGGGCGCGAGCATGTCGAGCACGACCCGGTCGACCGTCCCGTCGGGCATCACGTCGGGCAGGCTCTCGACGAGGTCGCCGACGGTCACCGTCCAGTTCTCGGGCTCGGCACCGAAGAAGCTCGTGACGTTGCCGAGCGCGACGTCGGCGAACTCCTGGCGGCGCTCGAAGGAGGCGAGTCGGCCCTCGGGGCCGATCGCGCGGAGCAGCCAGAGCGAGAGGGCGCCGGAGCCCACGCCGGCCTCGACGACGGTCGCGCCGGGGAAGACGTCGGCGAAGGCGACGATCTGGGCGGCGTCCTTCGGGTAGACGATCGCCGCGCCCCGGGGCATCGACATCACGAAGTCGCTCAGCAGCGGACGGAGGGCGAGGTACTCGTCGCCGGTGGTGCTCGCCACGACCGAGCCGTCGGGCAGGCCGACCATGTCGTCGTGGGCGATCATGCCCCGGTGCGTGTGGAACACGGCGCCGGGCGTGAGCACGACCGTGTTCATCTTGCCCTTCGGGCCGGTGAGCTGGACCTTGTCGCCCTCGAGGAACGGCCCGGACTGGCGGCGGGTGGCGGTCATGCGGTGCTGCTTTCGGTCGGTGCGCGGCCCGGCGGGCCGGGGCGTCGAGGAGGCGCGGGGTGCGCCCCGCAGGTCAGGAGTCGGTCGAGCGCTGCTCGCGCAGGCGGCGCCCCGCAGCGTGCAGCTCGCGGAGGTCGGCGAGGGTCGTGCCGACCAGCGTGGTGCGGCGGACGTAGCCCGCGTCGTCGACGAGGGGCGCGTGGTACTCGACGCCGAGCGCGACGGCGCCGGCCGCGACGGCGGAGGCGAGGCCGGGCACGCTGTCCTCGACGGCGACGCAGTCGGCGACGTCGACCCCGAGCAGCTCCGCCCCGCGCAGGTACGCCTCCGGGTGGGGCTTGGCGTGCTCCACGTCGTCGCCCGCGACCACGGCGTCGAAGGCGTCGAACTCGATGGCGTCGACCATGAACAGGGCCATGCGGCGGATCGACATCGTGACGAGCGCGGTGGGCACGCCGGCGGCGCGCAGCTCGGCGAGGAGCTCCTTCGCGCCCGGACGCCACGGGACGTGCACGGCGCAGCGCTCGAGCACGGCGGTCGTCAAGTGCTCGATGATCGCGTCCTCGGACATGTCGACGCCGTGCTGCTGCAGCACGCGCGACGAGTGCCAGAGGCCCGAGCCGATCAGCGTGTCGCCGTCGGCCTTGGTCCAGGTGCCGCCGAACGAGCCGACCAGGGCGACCTGGGACTCGAACCAGTAGGGCTCCGTGTCGACGAGGGTTCCGTCCATGTCCCAGAGGACGGCGGCGGGCAGGAGATCGGTCACGACGGAGGAGTCTACGGGAGGGGGCTCCCCCGGCGGGCGACCCGCGCCTCCTCGTGCTCGGTCTATCGTGGTCCGAGACGTCGAGGGCCCCTCCCCGACTCGGTGAGGACACGGTGACTGACACGTCTGACTTCGCGACGGGACGACTGCTGGTCGTCGCTTTCGAGGGCTGGAACGACGCCGGCGAGGCCGCGAGCGGCGTCGCCAGGAGCGTGATCGAGTCGCTGTCGCTCGAGGCGGTGGCCGAGCTCGACGGCGAGCGGTACATCGACTACCAGTTCAACCGGCCCCAGGTGGGGCTCGACGACGACGGCGGGCGTTCCCTCGTCTGGCCGCGCATCCAGCTGCACGCCACGCCGGACTCCTCGACGTCGCTCTCGGCGGCCGGGGTCGACGCGCCGGGCACCGAGGTGTTCGTGCTGCTCGGGGCGGAGCCGTCGCGCAGCTGGCGCAGCTTCGCGGCCGAGATCGTCGACCTGGTCGACGTGCACGACGTGACGTCGGTGGTCTTCCTCGGCGCGATGCTCGCCGACGTGCCGCACACGCGCCCCATCTCGGTCTTCGTGAGCAGCGACAACGACGACGTGCGCACGCGGCTCGGGCTCGAGCGCAGCAGCTACGAGGGGCCGGTGGGCATCCTCTCCGTGCTCGGCGACGCCCTCGAGCAGGCGGGCGTCCCGACGCTCGCCATCTGGGCCTCCGTGCCCCACTACGTGCACGCCTCCCCCTCGCCGAAGGCGACCCTCGCCCTCATCGAGAAGCTCGAGGAGGTCGCCGACGTGCAGGTGCCCCGGGGCGAGCTGGAGGCCGAGTCCACCGCCTGGGAGCAGGGCATCGACGCCCTGGCCGCCGACGACGACGACATGGCCGGCTACATCGAGCAGCTCGAGCAGGCCCGCGACACCGTCGACTCCCCCGAGGCCAGCGGCGAGGCGATCGCCCAGGAGTTCGAGCGGTACCTCCGCCGGCGCGACGGCAAGGCCGGCGACGGGCGCGACGACCCGCGGTTCCCGCCCGGGGTCTGAGCGCCGCCGGGGCGAGGCGCCGTCGTCAGCGCTTCTCGCCGGGGACGGCCACGCCGTTCTCGTAGGCGAAGACGACCGCCGCCGTCCGGTCGCGCAGCTCGAGCTTGCCGAGCACGTTCGAGACGTGCGTCTTGACGGTCGCCTCGCCGAGGTAGAGCGCCCGGGCGATCTCCGCGTTGGACTCGCCGACGGAGAGCCGGTCGAGCACCTCGCGCTCGCGCTCGGTGAGGAGGGCCAGGCGCGGGCTCGGGGCCGGCGGGCGGCGCTCGGGGCCGGCGAGGGCGCGCGCGACGACGTCGCGGGTCACCTCCGGGGCCAGCAGCGCGTCGCCGCGGTGCACGACGCCGACCGCGTCGATGAGCTCCTCCGGGCCGGAGGTCTTGAGCAGGAACCCGCTCGCCCCCGCCTGGAGCGCCCGGAAGAGGTAGTCGCCGTGGCCGAAGGTGGTGAGCACGAGCACGGCGGGGCCGTCGACGCCGTGCTCGGAGAGGATGCGCCGCGTGGCCTCGAGCCCGTCGAGGCGCGGCATCTCGATGTCCATCACGACGACGTCCGGCCGCGTCTCGCGGGCGAGGTCGACGGCCTCCAGCCCGTCTCGGGCCTCCCCCACGACCTCGAGCCCGTCGGCGGTGTCGAGGATGATGCGGAAGCCGGCCCGGACGAGCTCCTGGTCGTCGACCAGGAGGACCCGGACGGGCGCCCCGGCGGTCACCGGGCGGCCCCGGGCTGTCGGGTCAGGGAGCTCGTGGTCGGGGCCTCGCGGTCGGGCACGGCGCACGACGCGACCGGGAGGACCGCTCGCACGCGGTAGCCGCCGCGGGGCAGCGGACCGACCTCGAGGTCGCCGCCGTGCAGGTCGACCCGTTCGCGCATGCCCCGGTGCCCCAGCCCGGTGCCCGTCACGCCCGTCGAGGAGGCCGTGGCGGGCGCCCCGCGGTCACCGGAGCCCCGACCGTCGTCGACGACCTCGATCTCGACGGTGCGGTCGTGCCGCCGGAGGCTGACGACCGCGACGGAGGCGGAGGCGTGCTTCAGCGTGTTGGTCAGGGCCTCCTGCGCGACGCGGTAGAGCGTCACCCCCGTGCTCTCGGGCACGTCGGCGACGTCGCCCTCCACGCCCCAGCGGACGTCGAGCCCGAGGCGGCGGGTGTCCTCCACGAGCTGCGGGAGGTCGGCGAGGCCCGCCGGGGCGGCGCAGCTGCCGTCGCGGGTGCGGAGGACCCGCAGCAGCCGCTCGAGCTCCTCGACGGTCGTGCGGGCCGTGGCCTCGACGGCGCTCAGGGCGCCGCGGGCCACGTCCGGCCGGTCGAGGGTGCGACGCGCGGCGCCCGCCTGGATGCCGATCACGGCGACGTTGTGGGCCACGACGTCGTGCAGCTCGCGCGCGATGCGGGAGCGCTCCTCGTCGATGGCCTGGTCGGCGACGACCTCCTGCGCCGCCCGGAGGTCGACGCCCGCCCGCTCGAGGGCGTGGAGGCGCGCGGCTGAGACGCGGGAGGACCGCCCGACCAGGACGGCCCCCGCGAAGAAGAGCGCCGTGAACACCACGGAGTAGACGACGGAGGCGGTCAGGGGGCCGACGGGCACGCCCTCGGCCTCCCCGGCCCGGCGGGCGAGGCCGACCAGCAGCAGGCCGAAGAGCGCGGCCGAGACGACGACGCTCGTCACCAGGGCCCGACGGCGGGAGGCGGCCCAGGCGTTGGCGGTGGAGATGACGAGGAACAGGGTGAGGGCCGGTGCGAGGTCGTCCGGGTAGCCGCGGAGCGAGGCCCCCACCACGACGGCGGCCACCAGGACCATGGCGACCAGGGGCCGGCGGCGGCGCAGGGCGACCGGGGCACAGAGGGCGACGAGCCAGGCGAAGGTCTCGGCGGGGGCCGTGCTCGCCGTCGACTCGCCGTCCACGACGACGAGGGCGAGCACCGCGGTGAGCGCCCCGAGGGCCAGGAGGCCGAGGGCGACCAGGGCGTCGACCCGAGCGTCGCGACGCGTGAGGCGACGCCTCGGGCGATCGGCGCTCCCGGGGTCCTGGGGAGGCGGCACGACGAGGGACATCCCCGTCAGTATGTCAGACGGTCATGTGTCGCGAGGTTCCGTCAGCGCGCGGGACGCTGTCGGCCCGGGCGCGCTCAGCGGCGCAGGTCGACGCCGAGGAGCGCCTGCACCGCGTCGACGTCGACCGCGGTCGCGGTGCTGCCCGAGGCGACCCGGGCGTCGACCGCCGCGAGGGCGGCCGGCGTGTCGAGGTCGTCGGCCAGCGCACGTCGGATCGCCGCGAGGAGCGGCGTCGGCTCGTCGCCGACCGCCGCGTCGTCGACCGCGGAGGCCCAGCGGACCCAGCGGTCGAGCCGGGCCTCGGCGGCCTCGAGGTCGGCGTCGAACCACTCCCAGTCGGAGCGGTAGTGGTGGCCCGCGACCGCCAGCCGCACCGCCCGGGCGTCGTGGCCGGCCGCGACGAGCTCGCTGACCTTGACGAGGTTGCCGAGCGACTTGCTCATCTTCTCGCCCTGGTAGGCCACCATCCCCGTGTGCGCCCACAGGTCGGCGTACGGTTCGCCGGTCAGCGCCGTCCCGTGCGCCGCGCTCAGCTCGTGGTGCGGGAACACGAGGTCGCTGCCGCCGCCGTTGACGGAGATCGGACCGGCCAGGTGGGCCTGGGCGATGACGGTGCACTCGATGTGCCAGCCGGGACGGCCGGCGGTCAGGACGCTCGGCCAGGAGGGCTCGCCCTCGCGCGCCGCCCTCCAGAGGAGCGGGTCGAGCGGGTCCCGCTTGCCGGGGCGGTCGGGATCGCCGCCGCGCTCGGCGGAGAAGCGGCTCATGGTCTGGAGGTCGTAGCGGCTCTCGAGGCCGAGGTGCCAGCTGGTCGACCGCTCGGCGGCCCGGACGTCGAAGTACACGTCGTCGCCCTCGCTCGAGCCGGGCGTCTCGACGCGGTAGGCGAGCCCGAGGTCGAGGAGGCGCGCCGCGGCCTCCGCCACGTCGGAGACGACGTCGGTGACGGCCACGTAGTGGTCGGGCGGGAGCACCTGCAGGTGCTGCATGTCGCTGCGGAACAGGTCGGTCTGCGAGGCGGCCAGGTCACGCCAGTCGACGCCGGTCGCGGCGGCGCGCTCGAGGAGCGGGTCGTCGACGTCGGTCGTGTTCTGCGCGTAGGTGACGCTGACCCCGGCGTCGAGCCAGATGCGCACGAGGGTGTCGAAGGCGAGGTACGTCGACGCGTGCCCGAGGTGGGTGGCGTCGTAGGGCGTGATGCCGCAGACGTAGAGGGAGGCCGCGCCGTCGACGACGCGGGCGGTGCGTCGCTCGGCCGTCGCGGTGTCGTGCAGGACGGGCAGGGGCGCCGAGCCGGGCAGCGCCGGGACCGTCGGCCGCGTCCAGGCCCTCACGCGGCCACCACGCCCGTGCCGAGCAGCACGAGCAGGACGACGCCGAGCACGATGCGGTACGCGACGAAGGGCAGGAAGCTGCGCTTCGAGATGTAGTTCATGAAGAACGCGATCACCACGAACCCGACCACGAACGCGACGACGGTCGCGGCGAGGGTCTCGCCGAGCGAGTACGGGCCGGGGTCGCTGAAGCTCTGGACGAGCTCGAACAGGCCGCTGCCGAACACGGCGGGGACGGCCAGCAGGAACGAGAAGCGGGCGGCCGCGGGTCGCGAGTAGCCGAGGGCCAGCGCCGTCGTCGTCGTGGCGCCCGAGCGGGACACCCCGGGGAACAGCGCGAGCACCTGGGCGACGCCGACGGCGATGCCGTGGCCGTAGCTCATCTGCTCGAAGGAGCGCTCCTTGCGCCCGAGGCGGTCGGCGAGCCCGAGCAGCAGGCCGAAGACGATCAGGACGACCGCCACGATCCAGAGCGACCGGAAGACGGTGCGGATGTAGTCCTGGGCGAGGTAGCCGACCAGCACGATCGGGACCGTGCCGATGATGACCAGCCAGCCCATGCGCACGTCGGGGTCGGCCTTCGGGATCCTGCCCGTGACTCCCTGGAACCACTTGGTGAGGATGCGCGTGATGTCACGCCAGAAGTAGATGACCACGGCCAGCTCCGTGCCCAGCTGCGTGATCGCGGTGAACGTCGCGCCGGGGTCGAAGTCGGCGGCCGAGCCCGGCTCGGAGAAGAACAGGCCGACGAGCCGCAGGTGGGCGCTCGACGAGACGGGGAGGAACTCCGTGAGGCCCTGGACGAGGCCGAGCAGGAGTGCCTGGAGGAGATGCTCCACGCGGGGGCCCTTCTGGTGCGGGGGTGCTAGTACGTCGCCAGCAGGTCCCGGAGGACGCGACTCCCGAAGGATAGTGCGTCGAGCGGCACCCGCTCGTCGACGCCGTGGAACATGGCCGGGAAGTCCATCCCCTCGTCGAGCCGCAGCGGCGCGAAGCCGTAGCCCGCGATGCCGAGCAGGCTCAGGGCCTTGTTGTCGGTGCCGCCGGAGAGCAGGTAGGGCAGCACGGGGGCCCCGGGGTCGTGCCGCTCGAGCGTGCCCGTGATCGCCTCGACGAGGGGGCCCGAGAAGGGGGTCTCGAGGCCGATGTCGGTGTGCATCGTCTCGATCTCGACGTCGTCGCCGATCAGCGCGCGGACCTCGGCCAGCACGGCCTCCTCCTGGCCGGGCATGCAGCGGATGTCGACCAGCGCCTCCGCCGTGTCGGGCACGACGTTGTGCTTGTAGCCCGCGGTGAGCATCGTCGGGTTCGTGGTGGTGCGGAGCGACCCGCGGATGAAGCCGGCCGCCGTGCCGGTGTGCAGCACGAGCTCGTCGGGCGACGTCTGCTCGAGGTCCACGTCGAGGATGCGCGCCACCTCGGAGAGGAGCGCCGTGGTCGTGTCGGTGAGGGCGATGGGCCACTGCTGCCGGCCGAGCACCGCGACGGCCTCGGCGAGCCGCGTCACGGCGTTCGCGACGATCATCTGCGACCCGTGGCCGGCCGTGCCCCGGGTGCGGAGCTTGATCCAGATCAGGGCCTTCTCGCCCGTCTGCAGCAGGTACGAGCGCCGGCCGTCGATGAAGGTCGAGTACCCGCCGACCTCGCTGATCGCCTCCGTGGCGCCCTCGAAGACCTCGGGGTGCTCGGTCACCAGGAAGTGCGAGCCGAGGACTCCCCCGGCCTCCTCGTCGGCCAGGAACCCGACGACCAGGTCGCGGGCGGGTCGCTCGCCGGCCCGGAGGATGTCGCCGAGCGACGACAGGATCATCGCGTCCATGTTCTTCATGTCGACCGCGCCGCGGCCCCAGAGCATGCCGTCGCGGACGACGCCCGCGAACGGGTCGACCGACCAGTTCGCCGGGTCGGCGGGCACGACGTCGAGGTGCCCGTGCACGACGAGCCCCGGCTTGGAGCGGTCGGCCCCCTCGACCCGGGCGAGGACGCTCACTCGGCCGGGCTCGGACTCGAAGACGAGGGGCTCGAGGTCGAGCGCCCGGAGCGCGTCGGCCACGTACTCGGCGGCGTCCGCCTCGCCGTTCGACCGACCGCCCCCGTAGTTCGACGTGTCGAACCGGATCAGGTCGCGCGCGATGGTCGCCGTCTCGTCGAGCTCGACCTCGCGGTCGGTCGTGCCGGGCTCGGACTCAGGGGTCGTCGTCATGCCGACCACGCTACCCGGAGCCCCCCTCGTGCCCGTGGTCATCGGGGCCCTCGGAGCCGTGCTAGTGTTTCGTGGTCGGCTTCGGCAGGCACCATCCAGTCCGGGTGGCGGAAATGGCAGACGCGCTAGCTTGAGGTGCTAGTGCCCGTATAGGGCGTGGGGGTTCAAGTCCCCCCTCGGACACCGATCCTCGGATCGACACACTGGTTGAGACAGTGCAGCACCACGGCAAGGGCCCCGCTCCGGCGGGGCCCTTCGTCGTTCCCGGCGGTGCCTCTGCCGGCCGTGTCTTTCCCGACGGTGTGCGTCGCGGGCGCCGTCGCTCCTCGTCGTCCGGCTCCCGTCCCCCCGTGCGGTCTACTGTCGCAGTCGACCGGACAGAGAGAGGGAACACGATGGAGTACACACGTCTAGGATCGAGCGGGCTGCAGGTCTCGGCCGTCGTCCTCGGCTGCATGAGCTACGGCGTCCCGGAGCGCGGCGCCCACCCGTGGAGCCTCCCCGAGGAGGAGTCGCGACCGTTCATCCGGCGCGCCCTCGAGCAGGGCGTCACCACCTTCGACACCGCCGACGTCTACTCCGACGGCACGAGCGAGGAGATCGTCGGTCGCGCCCTCGCCGACTTCGCCCGCCGCGACGAGGTCGTCATCGCCACCAAGGTCTTCAACCGCATGCGTCCCGGCCCGAACGGCGCGGGGCTCTCGCGGGGGCACGTCATGAGCGCCATCGACGACAGCCTCCGCCGCCTCGGGACGGACCACGTCGACCTCTACCAGATCCACCGCTGGGACCCGGAGACCCCGATCGAGGAGACGATGGAGGCGCTGCACGACGTCGTGAAGTCGGGCAAGGCCCGCTACATCGGCGCCTCGAGCATGTGGGCGTGGCAGTTCGCCAAGGCGCAGCACACGGCCGACCTCGGCGGCTGGACGCGCTTCGTCTCGATGCAGGACCAGTACAGCCTCGTCCAGCGCGAGGAGGAGCGCGAGATGCACCCGCTCTGCCTCGACCAGGGCGTCGGGGTGATCCCCTGGTCGCCGCTCGCGCGCGGCAAGCTGACGCGGGACTGGGACGACACCACGGCCCGCACCGAGACCGACCAGTTCGGCGGCACCCTCTACCGCCAGCGCGAGGACGCCGACCGGCAGGTCGCGGCGGCCGTCGCGACGGTGGCGGAGGCGCGGGGCGTCTCCCGCGCACAGGTGGCCCTCGCCTGGGTCCGCCAGCAGGAGGTCGTCACCGCGCCCATCGTCGGCGCCACGAAGATGCAGCACCTCGACGACGCCGTCGCCTCGGTCGACCTGTGGCTGACCGACGACGAGCTCGACGCCCTCGAGTCGCCGTACGTCACGAGGGAGAACGAGGGCTTCTGACCCGCGCCGGCCCCACGCGTCTAGTGTGAGCCGCACGCGGGCGACGACGCTCCGCGACCTGACAGAACGGAGGGCGCCAGCATGGGCACCGAGCACCACGGCAACGAGTCCGACCACCAGCACGAGGACCACGTCCACACCGAGCACGTCGAGACGACGAGCACCGACGTCACGAGCGAGCAGGACGGCTCCTACGTCGACAGCGACATCCCCGCCGACGGCGGCGAGACCACCGGGCCGCACGACGGCGAGGCCGACGGTTCGTACACCGACTCGGACATCCCGGCCGACCGCTGACGGTCCCCGGGGCGACGACCCGCGACTCCCCCGGGAGGGCGGGTCGTCGCCGCGTGTCTCTAGTACGGTCGACCCAGGGAGGAACACAACCATGACACAGCGAATCATCATCCTCGGCGGCGGCGCCGCCGGACTCACCACGGCACTCGAGCTCCAGAAGCGCCAGCCGCCGCAGAGCGCCAGCATCACGCTGGTCGACCAGTCTCCGTACTACACGTACCAGCCCTTCCTGCCCGAGGTGGCCGGGGGCCACATCGCGCCGCGCGACGTCACCGTGCCGCTCCGCAAGGCGCTGAAGAAGACCAAGGTCGTCGAGGCCGCCGTGACGGCGCTCGACGCGAACTCGAAGACCATCACGGTCACGACCGCCGACGGGGTCGCCTCCGAGCTGCCCTACGACCAGCTCGTCGTCGCCCTCGGCGCCGTCACGCGCACCTTCCCCACGCCCGGCCTCGCCGAGAACGGCGTCGGCTTCAAGAGCGTGGAGGAGGCCCAGTACGTCCGTGACCGCGTCCTCGGCAACATCGCCGAGGCAGCCTCCGTCCAGGACGCCGCGACCCGCCGCAAGCTGCTCACCGTCGTCTTCGTCGGCGGCGGCTACACCGGCGTCGAGGCCATGGCCGAGCTCGACGACGCGGCCAAGGCCGCCGTCGACGAGTACCCGACCCTGTCGCGCGACGAGCTCCGCTTCGTCCTCGTCGAGGCGCTCGACCGCGTGGCCCCCGAGGTCGGCCCCGAGCTCTCGAAGTGGACCCTCGGGCACCTGCGCGGCCGCGGCATCGACATCCGCCTCGGCACCACGATGCCCTCGTGCATCGACGGCGACGTCGTCCTCAGCGACGGCGAGACCATCCCCGCCGGCACGATCGTCTGGACGGCCGGCGTGAAGCCGAACCCCGTCGTCGCCGACCTCGGCCTGCCGCTCGGCCCGAAGGGCCACGTCGACGTCAAGGCGACGCTCCAGGTGCAGACCGACGACGGCCAGGTGCTCGACGGCATCTGGGCGCTCGGCGACGTCGCCCAGGTGCCCGACCTCCTGGCCGAGAAGCAGCCGGCGTTCTACCCGCCGAACGCGCAGAACGCCGTCCGCCAGGCCGTGACGGTGGCCGACAACGTGATCGCGGCGCTCTCGGGCGCTCCGCTGGCCGAGTACCGCCACGCGTCGGTCGGCACGGTCGCGAGCTACGGCATCGGCAAGGGCGCGGGCGTCCTCAAGGGCGTCAAGGTCAAGAACGTCGCGGCGTGGCTCGCCCACCGCGGCTACCACCTGTACGCGATGCCGACCGTCAACCGCAAGTGGCGCATCCTCACCGGCTGGGTGACGAACTTCGTCGGCGGTCGCGACCAGACGCCGCTGGTCGGCCTGGCCGACCCGCGCGCCGGGTTCCTCAAGGTGACGCCCGTGGTGGCGCCGAAGACGGACGACGCGGGGGCGGGCTCGGCGAAGGCCAGCCCGGCGAAGGCCGCTCCGGCGAAGTAGCCGGGGTCGCCCGCGGGCGACGAGGCAGACGACGGAGGCGCGTCCCGGGTGACCGGGGCGCGCCTCCGTCGTCGTGCCGGTCAGGCCAGGGCCGGCCGGGGCTCGCGCGGGATGCGGACGGCGACCAGGGAGGCCGCCACGAGCAGGAGCGCCGCGACGCCGAACGCGACGGGGAACGACGCCACGTCGACGAGCAGCCCCGCCACCAGCGGCCCGGCGATGGCCCCGACGTCGGAGCACATCGAGAAGATCGCCACCGGCCGCCCGCCGCGGGCGCCGGCCGCGTCGCCCACGAGCGCTGCGGGAGCCGTGCCCATGAAGGCCGTCGCCACGCCGTAGACGGCGAGCAGGGCCCCGAGCACGACGACGTGCGACGCGAAGGGCACGGCGGCGAGGCTGACGGCGGCGACCGCGAACGAGCCGATCACGGCGGGTCGTCGCCCGACGGTGTCGACGAAGCGCGAGGCCGGCGCGAGGGCGACGGTCTGGGCGACGGCCGCGACGGCGAAGAGGACGCCCGTCCAGGCCGTCGGCCCGCGCAGCACCTCGACGACGAGCACGGGCACCAGCGCGCTCCGGACCCCGAGCGACGACCAGCCCTGGGCGAAGTTCGCCACGCAGGCCGCGCGGAACCGCACGTCGGCCAGGACGTCGCGGAGCGGGGTCGGCGGCTCCGCCTTCTCCGCGGCCGCGCCGCGCGGCACCGGCTTCAGCAGCACGACGCCGATCAGCCCCGCCACGGCGAGGGTCGCCGCGTAGAAGAAGAACGGGGCCGTGAGCGAGATCGTCGAGAGCACGCCGCCGATGGCCGGCCCGGCCATGCCGCCGACCAGGAAGCCGCCCTGGTAGAAGCCGACGGCGCGGGCCCGTCGGGTCGGCGGGGTGGACGCGAGGAGGAGGGTCATGGCGGAGATCGTGAACATCGCGGAGCCGATCCCGCCCAGGCCGCGCATCAGCAGGAGCTGGGGGTAGTCGGTGGCGAGGCCCGCGAGGGCGCTCGACAGGGCGACGATCCCGATGCCCGCGCTGAGCACCACCCGCTCGCCCGCGAGGTCGAGCAGCCGGCCGACGAAGGGGCTCGCGACGAGGCGCATCAGCGCGAAGGCCGCGAGCACGGCGCCGACGAGCACGTGGTCGACCCCGAAGCTCTGCGCGTAGACGGGCAGCACCGGCACGACCACGCCGAAGCCGACCATGACGAAGAAGGCGATGACCCCGAGCACGACCACGTCGCGCCCGAGCCGCGGGCGGGCCGTCGGCGTCGGGTCGGCGGCGGCGGTGCCCGGGGCCTCCGCCGGGTCGGGGTCGGCGGCGGGGTCGGTGGGGCGGGGCACGACTCCAGGGTACGGCCGGAGTGTGACGCCGTGTGTCGCGAGGGAGGCGGCCACCGCCGTCGTCGACCACCATCGAGCCATGACTCGACGCATCCGGTTCAACGCCTTCGACATGAACTGCGTGGGGCACCAGTCCCCCGGGCTCTGGCGGCACCCCGACGACCGCTCGCCCGACTACACGAAGCTCAGCTACTGGACCTCCCTGGCGCGCCTCCTCGAGCGGGGCCGGTTCGACGGGCTCTTCATCGCCGACGTGCTCGGCACGTACGACGTCTACGGCGGCAACCACGACGCGGCCCTCCGCAACGGCACCCAGACGCCGGTGGGCGACCCGATCCTCCTCGTGTCGGCCATGGCCGCCGCGACGGAGCACCTGGGCTTCGGCATCACCGCCGGCACGGCCTACGAGCACCCGTACCCCTTCGCGCGCCGCATGTCGACGCTCGACCACCTCACCGAGGGCCGGGTCGGCTGGAACGTCGTGACCGGCTACCTGCCGAGCGCCGCCCGAAACATGGGCGCCGACGACCAGCTCGACCACGACACGCGCTACGACCAGGCCGACGAGTACCTCGAGGTGCTCTACAAGCTCTGGGAGGGCTCGTGGGAGGACGACGCCGTCGTCCGCGACCGCGAGACCGGCGTGTTCACCGACCCGAGCAAGGTGCACGACATCGGGCACGAGGGGACGTACTACAAGGTCCCCGGCATCCACGTCGCCGAGCCGAGCCCGCAGCGCACGCCGGTCATCTACCAGGCCGGCGCGTCGCCCCGGGGCATCGCCTTCGCGGCGGGCAACGCCGAGTCGATCTTCGTCGCGGCGCCGACGAAGGAGCGCCTCGCCGCGACCGTGACGAAGCTCCGCGACGCCCTCGAGGCGGCCGGGCGCGACCGGTACTCGGCGCGCATCTACACGCTGCTCACGATCATCACGGACGCGACGCCGGAGGCCGCGCGGGCGAAGCACGAGGAGTACCGCCGGTACGCCTCGCACGAGGGCGCCCTGACGCTGATGTCGGGCTGGATGGGCGTCGACCTGTCGAGCTACTCCCTCGACGACCCGGTCGGCGACGTCGAGAGCAACGCCATCCAGTCGGCGCTCGCGAACTTCCAGGCCCAGGAGGGCGACACCGGCAAGGAGTGGACGATCCGCGACATCGCCGAGGCGGCGGGCATCGGCGGGCTCGGGCCGCGCATCGTGGGGTCGGGCGAGGAGATCGCCGACCAGCTGCAGGAGTGGGTCGCCGAGACCGACGTCGACGGGTTCAACCTCGCCTACGCGATCACGCCGGGCACCTTCGAGGACATCGTCGAGCACGTCGTCCCCGTGCTGCAGGCGCGGGGCGTCTACCCGACCGAGTACGAGCCGGGCACCCTCCGCCAGAAGCTCTTCGGCCGGGGCGACCGGCTTCCCGCGGAGCACCACGGGTCGCGCTACAAGGTGGGGTCGCGAGCCGCCGCGGAGTGAGGCAGGGGCCCTCGGGAGGCGCGGTGCGGGGCGTCCTGCACCGCGCCTCCGGCGTTGTCCCCCACATCGTTACACTCCGGTCGCCGCCCCTCCGGCCCACCCCCTCCTGACCGGGGTTTCTCCGACGCTCGTTCGGTAACGACGACGCCGTCCGCACCCCGTCGGGGTCGCTCGTCACCGTGACAGCGACGGGCGTCGTGGTTATGGTCGTAGTCGTCCGCCCGGCTCAGCCGGGCGTTCGTGTGAACGGGACGACTACCGGTGACGAGGGGCGAGACGACATGGCGTGGGACTACGTGAGCGACAGGTGGGACCAGATCTGGTTCGCCTCCTGGCAGCACCTCTCGCTCGTGGTGCAGTGCCTCCTGCTCGCCGTGGTGATCGCCGTGACGGTGGCCGCCCTCGTGCACCGCGTGCCGTGGCTGCGCGGCCTCGCCAACGGCGTCTCGGCGGTCGGCCTCACGCTGCCCTCGTTCGCGGTCGTCGGCCTGCTCATCGCCCCGGTCGGCTTCGGCGTCCTGCCGACGGTCATCGTCGTGACGTTCTTCGCGACGCTGCCGATCCTCCGCAACGCCGTCGTGGGCCTCACCGAGGTCGACGACGCGATCGTCGAGTCGGCGCGCGGCATCGGCATGGGCCGGTTCCGCACGCTCGTGCAGGTGCAGCTGCCCCTCGCCTGGCCGATCATCCTCACCGGCGTGCGCGTCAGCGCCCAGATGGTGATGGGCATCGCGGCCGTGGCGGCGTACGCCCTCGGCCCCGGCCTCGGTGGCTTCATCTTCTCCGGGCTCTCCCGGCTCGGCGGCGCGAACGCGCTCGCCTCCGTGGTCACCGGGGTGGTGGGCGTCGTCGTCCTCGCCCTGGTGCTCGACCTCCTCCTCGTCGGCCTCGGCCGCCTGACCATCCCGAGAGGCATCCGTGTCCAGAACTGACTCCCCCGCCGCCGCGACCGCCGACTCCGGCGTCTCCGGCCGCAGCATCCTCCTCGACACCGTCACGAAGCGCTACCCGGGGCAGTCCGCCCCCGCCGTCGACGGCATCACGCTCGAGATCCCGGCCGGCAAGATCGTCATGCTCGTCGGCCCGTCGGGCTGCGGCAAGACGACGACGCTCAAGATGATCAACCGCCTCATCGAGCCGACCGAGGGCCGCATCGTCCTCGGCGACGACGACGTGACGAGCATCGACGGCGACGAGCTGCGCCGGCGCATCGGCTACGTGATCCAGGCCGGCGGGCTGTTCCCGCACATGACGGTCGCCGCCAACATCGCGATCGTGCCGAAGATGCTGGGCTGGAGCAGGGAGCGCGTGGCCGCGCGCGTCGACGAGCTGCTCGAGCTCGTGTCGCTCGACCCCGACACCTACCGCGACCGCTACCCGAAGGAGCTCTCCGGCGGCCAGCAGCAGCGCGTCGGCGTGGCCCGCGCCCTCGCCGCCGACCCGCCCGTGCTGCTCATGGACGAGCCCTTCGGCGCCGTCGACCCGATCACGCGTCAGCGCCTCCAGGACGAGCTGCTGCGGATCCAGGAGGAGCTGCAGAAGACCATCGTCATCGTCACGCACGACTTCGACGAGGCCGTGAAGCTCGGCGACTGGATCGTGATCTTCTCCGAGGGCGCCCACATCGTCCAGTACGACACCCCTGAGCGGATCCTCGCCGAGCCCGCGAACGAGTTCGTCGAGAACTTCATCGGGTCCGGCGCGGGGCTCAAGCAGCTGACCCTCGCCCGTGTGGGCGACGTGGACCTGGCGGAGGCGGTGGTCGCGCGCCCCGGGGAGCCCGGTGCCGAGGTCGTCGCCCGAGTCGAGGCCGCCGGGCACGCGCACGCCGTCGTCGTCGACGAGCGCGACCGACCCGTGAGCTGGCCGTCCCTGAGGCAGCTGCGGCGGGTCGACGTCGTCTCGGCGACGCCCGACGCCGACCTGCCCGTGGTCGGCAGCGGCGCCACCCTCAACGACGCGCTCGACACGATGCTCGTCTCGAGCGCGGGGGCGGCCCTCGTCACCGGCCGACGTGACGCCTTCATCGGCGTCATCACCGTCGAGGTCGTCATGGACGCCATCACCCGGGCCAGGAAGGCCGCGGCCATCGCCGCGACCGACGCGCCCGTCGGCACGAACACCGGGCCGCTCTCCGTCCTGCCCGAGCCGGCCGCCGGGGGCACCGGCACGGGCTCGGCCGGGTCAGAGCCCGACGCGGCGGCCCCGCGGGACGTCGCGTGAGCGCCGCCGCGGAGCCCGCCGTCGCCGCGGCGGCCCGGCCGGCACGACGGCGCCCCGCCCGCCCGGGGCTGCTCGGCCTCGTCGTGCAGCCGGTCGCCGTGCTCCTCGCCCTCGGGGCGTTCGTCGTGTGGCTCACGACCGCCGACCTCACCACGGCGGAGCGCACCACGCTGAACCCCTCCGACCTCCTCGGCTACACCGGCGAGCACCTGGCGCTGACGTTCGTCTCGGCCGTGATCGTGCTCGTGATCGCCGTGCCGCTCGGCGTCGTGCTGACCCGCGGGCCGTTCCGCCGGGTCTCCGGCCCGATCCTGGCCGTCGCGAACTTCGGCCAGGCCGCACCGGCCATCGGCCTCGTCGTGCTCCTGGCGTTCTGGCTGGGCTTCTCGTTCTGGGCCGCCGTGGTCGCGCTCGTCCTCTACGCGATGCTGCCCGTGCTCCGCAACACGATGATCGGGCTGCAGAGCGTCGACGGCCGTCTGGTCGAGGCGGGCCGCGGCATGGGCATGTCGTCGCTCGCCGTGCTGTTCCGGGTCGAGCTGCCCCTGGCCGTCCCGGTCATGCTCTCGGGCATCCGCACGGCGCTCGTGCTCCTGGTCGGCTCCGCCGCCCTCGCCACGTTCATCGGCGCCGGCGGCCTCGGCCTGCTGATCACCACCGGCGTCAACCTCTTCCTGCCCCGGGTCCTCGTCTCGGGCGCCCTGCTGATCGCGCTCCTGGCGCTCCTGCTCGACTGGCTCGGCCGCGTCGTCGAGCACGTCGCCCGTCCGAAGGGACTCTGATGACGACCACCGCGACCCCGCGCCGCCGACTGCGCCGCGCCTCCCTCACGGCCCTCGTGGCCGCCTCCTCGACGGCCCTCCTCGCCGGCTGCGGCCTGCAGCCGGCCACCGCCTTCGTGCCGGCCGTCGCGCCGGGCTCGATCGAGGCGATCGAGGGGCTGCCCGACGACGCCTCGCTGACCGTCACGACGAAGAACTTCACCGAGCAGCTCGTCCTCGGCAAGATCGCCGTCCTCGCCGCGAAGGCGGCCGGGTTCGACGTCACCGACATGACGAACGTGCCCGGCAGCGTCGCCGTGCGCCAGCTGATGCTCGACGGCGACGCCGACATGACCTACGAGTACACCGGCACGGCGTGGCTCACCTACCTCGGCGAGGCCGCGGGGATCCCCGACCAGGAGGAGCAGTACGTCGCCGTCCGCGACGCCGACGTCGCGAACGGCCTCGTCTGGCTGCCGCCCGCCCCCCTCAACAACACGTACGCGATGGCGGTCCGCTCGGAGGCGGTGCCCGAGCTGGGCGACGTCGACTCGCTGAGCGACATCGCGGCCCTGCCCGTCGAGCAGCGGACGTTCTGCGTCGAGGCCGAGTTCAACTCGCGGGCCGACGGCTTCGCGCCGATGCTCGAGCGCTACGGACTCGAGCTCGGCGCCGCGGACGGCGTGCCGACGAGCAACGTCAGCATCCTCGACACGGGCACCGTCTACGAGGCCACGGACCGTGGTCGCTGCAACTTCGGCGAGGTGTTCACCACCGACGGGCGGATCGACTCGCTCGACCTCACGGTGCTCGACGACGACCAGGGCTTCTTCCCCGCCTACAACGTGGCGCCCGTCTTCTCGGCGGAGGCGCTGGAGGAGAACCCGGAGCTCGCCGACGTGTTCGACGCGATCTCGCCGTCGCTCACGGACGAGGAGCTCCGGACCCTCAACCGCCGGGTGGACGTGGAGGGCGAGGAGCCCGCCGACGTGGCCTTCGACTGGATGGTCGAGAAGGGCTTCGTCACGAGGCCCTGACGTCGACCCCCGGTGGGGAGGGACCGCGCCGTCCCTCCCCAGGGCCCGGCGGCGCGCGGCCACGGGGTCGAGATGGGGAGAACGGCGGAGCTGACGTGCTCCCCCGCGAGGCTGTGCCCATGACCGACACCGCCAGCCCCGCCCTCGACCTCCACCGGCCCCTCGAGACGACGCCCGACCTCCACCGGCTGCTCTCGCACTTCTTCCCGGTGGCCATCCGGCGCCAGCTCTGGACCCTCTTCCTCGACGCCGCCGACGTCCCGCTCCCGGTGGTCGTGCCCCTGGAGGGCATCCCGCTCCGCCCCGTCGCCGAGGCAGTGGGCCGGTGGGCGGACGCCGTCGAGGCCGTCGCCCGCGAGTTCGGCGCGTCGCGGGTCGTCTTCGTCGTCGAGCGGACCGGGAGCCGCGCCGTCCGCGCCTCCGACACCGCCTGGCGTGACGCTCTGCTCCGGTGCCTCGACGACCGCCTGTGCGGCGTGCGGGCGGTCGCGACCTGCACCGACGACGGAGTCGACGTGCTCGTCGACGTCGGGGCGTGCGACACGGCCGCGGTGGGGGCGCCCGCGGCGGCGGCGACGGGGGCGGCTGCCGCCGGTGCGGAGGTCGCGGCCGTGGCGCCCGTGGGTCAGGCGTCGCCGAGGCGCCGTGCGGCCTCGGAGCGCGTGGCGGTCCGCTGACCCCGGTCGCGGTCGAGGTGCCGCCACCACGCCGCCTCGGCGAGCTCCGCGGCCGTGTAGACCCCCAACGACTCGTCGCCGCCCGGGTCGACCGACCACCGGGTCAGGCGCCAGCCTCCGCCGAACCGCTCGACGACGGCCTCGGGAGGCGCCTCCGGCGAGGCACGGACGAGCAGGCGGTCGTCGTCGGCGCGGTCGAGCATCCTCCGATGCTACCGACGCGGCCCGTCAGGCGAGCGCGATCGGGAAGAGCGACCGCGGGTCCTGCGCGAGGGCGGGTCGGGGCAGCTCGGACCGGCTGAGCGAGGAGCCGTCGAAGGCGACCCGGCGCAGGAGCACGGGCGCCCGGTCGTCGTCCAGGGCCGAGACGACCTCCCCCACGACGTGACCGCGTCGGAACGTCCGCTGCGCGCGGTCCGGCACGAGCAGCTCCGTGCCCTCGGGCAGGGTCGTGAAGCGCTCGACCTGGGCCTGCCAGACGGCGCCGACCTTCCCGCGGGGCGACGACTCCGCGAGGGTCACGACCCCGGCGTCGACCCAGTCGTCGTGCTGCCGGGCGGTGAGCGGCCTGACGACCCAGGCTCGGTGCTCGGCCGTCAGCGCCGGCTCGTCGGAGGGCAGGGGCGCCGCGGGGTCGGCGGGGGGCCAGACGTAGTCGAGGTCGTCGGGCACGTCGGGGAACCGCGACCGGTACCAGTCGGGCTGCTTCTGGACGAGCTTGGAGCGGTGGCTGCGGTGCACGGCCTCGTCGCCGAGCCACGGCGGCAGCTCGAGCGACGCGAAAGGGACTCCGTCGACCTCGGGGGCGAACTCCGCGATCTGCGGCCGGACGGTGTCGGCGTGGCCCTGGGCGAGCCACTCGTCGGTGACGGCGAGGGAGTACGACGTCAGCGCGGCCAGGTGGCCGCGCCACATGGCGATGGCCGGGTGGCTCTGCCAGCCGTAGCCGGGCAGGGTGACGGCCCGGAGCACCTGCAGAGCCTCGACCCGCTGCTTGCCCAGCCGCGCCTGGTCGAGGCTCCTGGCGGTCTCGACGGGATCGGGCCAGGGGAGGAACGTCTGCACCCGCCCCACGCTAGGCGCGCCCCGGCGGGCACGGCCGGGTGGGGCTACTTGCGGTTGCCGATCCGCCCGCGCAGCACGTCGATGCGCTTCTGGATCTGCTCCGTGCTGGCCTGCGCGACCGCGGGCCCGCCGCTGATCCGGCGCAGGTCGGCGTGGATGAGGCCGTGCGGCTCGGAGGAGTGCCGCGACCAGATCGAGACGAGGCGGCTGAGCTCCTGCCGCTGCTCCTTGATCGTCTGGTACATCGGCCGGGCCTCCTCGACCGGAGCCGTCGTGGGCATGCCGTTCTTGGCCGAGCGCTTCGCCTGCTTCGCCTGGCGCTGCCGCAGCAGCGCGCGCACCTCGTCGGGCTCGAGCAGCCCGGGGATCCCGATGAAGTCGAGCTCCTCCAGGCTGCCGATCTCGCCGCCGGTGCCGAACTCGCCGCCGTCGTAGAGCACGCGGTCGAACGAGGCCTGCGAGTCGAGCGCCTCGAAGGGCTGCTGCTCGAGCAGGCTCGAGGCCTTCTCCTCGCGGTTCGCGGCCGACATCATGTCGTCCTCGGGCGCGAAGATGCCGTCGTCCGCGGTCTCGGGCCGGTCGAGCGCGTGGTCGCGCTCGAGCTCGAGCTGCCCGGCGAGGGCCATGAGGCTGGGCACGCTGGGCAGGAAGATCGACGCCGTCTCGCCCCGCCGCCGGGCCCGGACGAACCGGCCGACGACCTGGGCGAAGAAGAGGGGGGTGGAGGCGCTGGTGGCGTAGACCCCGACCGCCAGCCGGGGGACGTCGACGCCCTCGGACACCATGCGCACCGCGACCATCCAGCGAGCATCGCCGTCCGAGAACGCCTGGATGCGGTCGGAGGCCGCCTTCTCGTCGGAGAGCACCACGGTGGGCCGCTCGCCGGTGAGCTTCTGCAGCACCGCGGCGTACTGCCGAGCGGCGGTGTGGTCGGTCGCGATCACGAGGCCGCCCGCGTCGGGGACGCCTCGACGCACCTCGGTGAGGCGCTTGTCGGCGGCCGACAGGACGGCCGGGATCCAGTCGCCCTGGGGCGAGAGGGCCGTGCGCCAGGCCTGCGCCGTGATGTCCTTCGTGACGGCCTCGCCGAGGGAGGCGCTCATCTCGTCGCCCATCCGGGTGCGCCAGCGCATCTGGCCCGCGTAGGCCATGAAGAGCACCGGCCGCACCACCCCGTCGGCCAGGGCACGGCCGTAGCCGTACGCGTAGTCGGACTTCGACGTGCGGATGCCGTGTTCGTCGGGGGCGTACGTCACGAACGGGATGGGGGCGGTGTCGGAGCGGAAGGGCGTCCCCGTCAGCGACAGGCGGCGGGTCGCCCGGCCGTAGGCCTCGCGGATGCCGTCGCCCCAGCTGAGTGCGTCGCCGCCGTGGTGGACCTCGTCGAGGATGACGAGCGTGCGGCCCGCCGCCGTCATCGCGGCGTGCACCTGGGGGTTCATGCCCACCTGCGCGTAGGTGACGGCGACGCCGTGGTAGTGCCGACCGAACGTGACGTCGGCGTTCTTGAACATCGGGTCGAGGCGGAGGTTCACCCGGTCGGCCGCGTCGGCCCACTGCCGCTTGAGGTGCTCGGTGGGCGCGACGACGACGACCCGGTCGATCTCGCCACGCGAGAGCAGCTCGGTGGCGAGCCGCAGGGCGAAGGTCGTCTTGCCGGCGCCGGGCGTGGCCGCGGCGAGGAAGTCACGGGGCGACGTGGCGAAGTACTGCTCGAGGGCCTCGGCCTGCCAGGCACGGAGCTTGCTGGCCGTGCCCCAGGCAGCCCGCTCGGGGAAGGCCGGCGAGAGGTGCTCGGCGGCCGAGTTGCCGGCGGTCGCGCCGACCTCGCCCAGGTCGAGCTCGTCGTGCTGGCCGGTGTCGTCACCCCCGGCCGGGTCGGTTGCGCTAGCTGTGCTCACTCCACCCGATCTTACTCGCCGTGGCCGGGGTGGTCGGGCCGGGCGGCGGGCCGACGGGACCCGCGGGCCGCGGCGCCGGGCGCGTCGCGGCCGTCGCCGGACGGGGTGCCGCGTCGCGGGGCCCGCGCGTCGGCACCCGTGTCGGGCCCGGAGAGCCCGTCGCGTCGCCGCGCGCCGAGCAGGGAGGCCGGGGTGAGCATCGTCGAGCCGAACTTGGCCCGGAGGGCGTCCATCGTCGACTCGGCCTCGCGCCAGCCTGCGTCGTCGTCCCACAGGGCGAGCGATCCGCCACCTCCCCCGGCGCCGAGCTGCTCGACGCGGACGCCGACCAGGCGGATGCGCTCGTGCTGCTTGCCCGTGGCCTCGTAGACCGAGCGCACCTCGTCGTAGATGCGGCGACCGAGGTCGGTCGGGTCGGCCAGCGTGCGCGACCGGGTGATGGTCGTGAAGTCGGACGTGCGGAGCTTGAGCACCACGGTGCGGCCGCTCAGCCCGGCGTCGCGGAGGCGCGACCCGACCCGGTCGCTGAGCCGGAGCAGCTCGCGGCGGATCACCTCGGGGTCGACGACGTCGGTGGAGAACGTCACCTCGTGCCCGACGCTCTTCTCCTCCGTGCCGGTGGTGACCACCCGCGGGTCACGGCCCCAGGCGAGGTCCTGGAGCTTGGCGCCGGCGGCGGGCCCGACGGCGCGGACGAGCGTGTCGAGGGACGCGGTGGCGACGTCGCCGACGGTGCGGAGCCCGAGGTTGCCGAGCACCTCCTCCGTCTTGCCGCCGACGCCCCAGAGGGCGCTGATCGGCCGGGGGTGCAGGAAGGCGACGGTCTGGTCGTGCGGCACCACGAGGATGCCGTCGGGCTTCGCCACGCTGGAGGCGAGCTTGGCGACGAACTTGGTGGAGGCGGCGCCGACGCTGCAGTGCAGCCCCGTCTCGGCGTGCACGCGGCGCCGGAGCTCGGTGCCGATGGCGAACGGCGACCCCATCAGCCGGACGGCACCGGAGACGTCGAGGAAGGCCTCGTCGATGCCCAGCCGCTCGACCCGCGGCGTGACGTCGTCGAACATCGACATCACCCGTCGCGACCAGTACCGGTACTTCTCGAAGTGCGGCTCGAGCACGACGGCCTGGGGGCACCGGCGCAGCGCGATCGCCATGGGCATCGCCGAGTTGACCCCGAACTTGCGGGCCTCGTAGGTGGCGGCCGTGACGACCGAGCGGTCGGACCTCTGGCCGATCACGACCGGCAGGCCCCGGAGCTCCGGCCGGTCGAGCAGCTCGACGGAGGCGAAGAAGGCGTCCATGTCGACGTGCAGGATGGGGGCCGACACGTCGTCGGTGGGGACGGTGGTGACGAGCCGCCCGCTGCCGTCCTGTTTGCTCACCCGAGCATCTTCACACGCACCACCGACAGCGTCGGGCGGCGGGCGCCTCCCCCGCGGTCGACGGTCGGCGACGACCGCCCGCCCCCGCGGGCGCGTCGTCAGCGGTCGGGGCCGAGGAGCCAGGTCGCGACCGTCGCGTGGGCCGAGTCCGTGCTCGACGGGTGGAACCGCCCGGCCAGCACGTCGCGCTGCAGCCGCCCCAGCTCGCTCGACGAGCGGAACGACGCCCCGCCCGCGACCGCGACCGCCTGGTCCACGACGGCCCGGGCGGTCTCGGTGACGCGGGTCTTGAGGCCGACGACGATCGCCGACCAGGCGGCCCCGTGGTCGACGAGCCCGTCGACGTCGCGGGCCACCGCGTCGACCTGGGGCTCGATGCCCTGGAGCAGCACGGCCGCCTCGGCCACGCGCCAGCGGACCAGCGGGTCGTGGGCGCGCGGAGCGCCGCCGGCCCGGTGCGAGCGCCCGGCGGTCGCGCTCTCGACCGCGAGCTGGACGGCCCGGCGGGCGACGCCGCGGTACACGGCGGCGACGAGGGTCTCGAAGACGGCGAAGATCGCGAAGACCAGGGGGTCGCCGCTCGGCCCGACGGGCAGCACGCGCACCACCCGCTCGGCGGGCACCTCGACGCCCTCGAGCCGGGTGCTGTGGCTCTGCGTCGCCCGCATGCCGATCGTGTCCCAGTCCTCCAGCGACGAGTGGCCGGGCTGGTCGCGCCGGACGAAGCCGTGCACGAGCAGGGGGGCCTCGGGGTCCGTGTCGTCGCGGCCGAACACGCCGAGGCGCGTCCAGACGGGAGAGAGCGAGGTGGACGACTTCACGCCGGTGAAGCGCCAGCCGCCGTCGCCCGTCGGCTCGGCCCGGGTGAGCGAGTCGAAGAGCACGGCGTCGTTGCCCGGCTCGCTGACGCCGAATGCGAAGACCTCGCCCCGGGCCGCGTCGTCGATCACGAGATCGAGCGAGCGGTCGCCGCGGGCCGCGAGCACGGCGGCGCAGCCCGTCCAGACGAGGTGCATGCCCACCGCCAGCGCGGTCGCCGGGGCCGCGGCGGCGAGGCGGGACTGCGCGGCGGCGACGCGTTCGAGTCCCCAGCCCGCGCCTCCTCGCTCCGGGGGCACGAACACCCGGAGGTACCCGCGCTCGCGCAGCTCGGCGAGGTCGTCGTGGGGGAACGTGCCCTCGCGGTCGTGACCGGCGGCGCGGGCCCGGAAGCGCTCGAGGAGGTCGTCCGGCAGCATCTCCTCCGGGCTCGTCTCCGCGGGGCTCGGGGCGGTCGGGGGCGGCGGGCTGGTGGGGGTCACGGGGTCGAGGCTAGCCACGCCCGGCCCCGCGCGGCAGCCCCTCGGCCCGCCGCGGTGCGAGCGGTAACGTGGAGGCCATGACACAGCAGCACCCCTGGTCGCGCTACGTGGCGATCGGCGACTCGTTCACGGAGGGCATCGGCGACCCGGAGGAACGCTCGCCGGGTGGCCACCGGGGCTGGGCCGACCGCGTCGCCGAGGTGCTCGGGGCGTCGACCGAGGACTTCGCCTACGCCAACCTCGCGGTGCGCGGGCGCCTGCTGCGGCAGATCATCGACGAGCAGGCCGAGGCCGCCCTCGCCCTCCGGCCCGACCTGATCTCGGTGTCGGCGGGGGGCAACGACATCATCCGCCCCGGCACCGACCCGGACGCCGTCGCCGCGGGGTTCGAGGGCCTCGTCGAGACGCTGGGGTCGCAGGGCGCCACGGTCGTCGTCTTCACGGGCCCTGACATCGGGCTCACGCCCGTGCTCGGACGCCTGCGGGGCAAGGTCGCGATCTACAACGAGCACGTGCACGCCATCGCCCTCCGGCACGACGCGGTCGTGGCGGACATGTGGGCCCTCCGTGAGCTCGGCGACCCCCGCATGTGGGCGCCCGACCGTCTCCACTTCAGCCCGCTCGGGCACCACACCATCGCCCGCGCGGTGCTGCAGGCCCTCGCCGTCGAGAACGACCTCGAGCCCTGGCGCACCGAGCCGCTGCCGCCCCGGCCGTGGCGGCAGGCGCGGACGGAGGACCGCCGCTGGGCACGGGAGTACCTCGTGCCGTGGGTCGTCCGGCGCATCCGCCACCAGTCGTCCGGCGACGGCGTGCAGCCCAAGCGGCCCGAGGCCGCGTCGGTGCTGTACCGCGACGAGCCCTAGCTCGACGCCAGCACCTCGTCGGGGTGGGTCAGCCGCCACCACGCGTCCGGCTCGGCGAGGGCGCGGTCGAGCACCAGCGGCACGTCGACCTCCTCGTCGCCGATCTCGAAGCGCACCCGGCCCACTCGGTCGCCCACCGCCCCCGTCGTCACCGACTCGGTCTCGATCGAGGCCGTCACCGTGACGTCGCCCCAGACGAGCCGGCTGGCGTCCGACGCCGCGACGGCCTCGGTGCCCGCTCCCCACGGCAGCTCGTACGACGCCCAGACGTCGCCGGCCGTCGTCGCCGTGACGGTCTGGAAGGCCCCGGAGACGCTCGTGAGCAGCCTCTGCACGTCGGCGTCGAGCGAGTCGTGGTCGACGCCGCCGAGCATGACCCCGACGACCGTGACCGGCTCCCCCGCGATCGTGTAGTCCGCGGCGAAGAGGAGGCAGGCACCGGCCTCGTCGAGGGTGCCGGTCTTGATGCCGACGACCCCGTCCAGCCCGAGCAGCTCGTTCGAGTTCTCGATGACGCCGATGCCCGGCACGGTCGTCGTCGGGGTCGCCACCATCGCCGCGACGTCCGGGTCGGCCAGCGCGATCTCGCCGAGCCGCACGAGGTCGGTCGCCGTGCTCGTGTTCGACGGCGACATGCCGGTGGGCTCGACGAGGGTGGTGGAGGAGAGGCCGTTGTCGGCCAGCCAGGCGGTCGCGGCCGCGACGAAGCCGGCCGTGTCGCCGAACGCCCACCGGGCGAGCGCGTCGGCGTAGTTGTTGGCCGACTCGATCAGCGACACCTGCAGCACCTGCTTCTCGGTCAGCTGCTGGCCGAGGGCCATCGGCGCCACCTTGCCGTCCTGCGAGCGGTAGGCCTCGTACAGGGCCACGTCGTCGGCGTCCAGGGTCAGGGTCGGCCCGTCTCCCCCGTCGAGCGGCCGGGCGTCGAGCACGACCAGGGCGGTGACGACCTTGCTGATGCTCGCGATCGGCAGCGGCGTGGTCGATCCGCTCGTCGTCAGGCTCTCGTCCCAGCCGACGGCCTGCACGGCGGTCGCGCCGTAGCCCGGGAACGCGAGCTGGGCCCCCGGCTGGGCGGGCGCCGTCCACTCCGCCGCCGCGGCCGTCGCGGGGGCCAGGGGGGCGAGCAGGACGACGGGCACGTAGACGAGAGCGGCCAGCACGACCACGAGGGCGCCCGCGACCACGGCCCGGACGCCGTGTCGGCGGCGTCGCGCCGGTCGGGCGCCGCGGCTCACGCGGCGTCCGCCCCGGCGGCGGAGGCGGGGGCCGGCACGCGCAGGGCCCAGAGCGCCACCGCGCTGGCGGCGGCGACGTTGAGACTGTCGACCCCGTGCAGCATGGGGATGGTGACCACGCGGTCGGCGGCGCGCAGGGCGGCCGGGCTGAGCCCGTCGCCCTCCGTGCCGAGCACGAGCGCCACCCGCTCCGGCGGCGCCGCGGCGTAGTCGTCGAGCGCGACGGCGTCGTCGGAGAGGGCCAGGGCCGCGACCTCGAAGCCGGAGGCGCGGAGCACGTCCGCGCCCGCGGGCCAGTCGGGCAGGCGCGTCCAGGGCACCTGCAGCACCGTCCCCATGCTCACTCGGACGCTCCGGCGGTAGAGCGGGTCGGCGCAGCGCGGCGTGACGAGGACGGCGTCCGCCCCGAGCCCGGCGACGGCCCGGAAGATCGCGCCCACGTTCGTGTGGTCGACGATGTCCTCGAGCACGACCACCCGACGGGCGCCCTCGATGACCGACTCGACCGACGGCAGCTCAGGCCGGTGCATGGCCGCCAGCGCGCCCCGGTGCAGGTGGTAGCCGGTCAGGGTCTCGAGCAGCGCCGCGTCGCCCACGAAGATCTCGCCGTCGTGGTCGGCGACGAGCGGCTCGATGTCGGCGAGCCAGCGCTCGGTCATCAGCACCGACCGCGGCACGTGCCCGGCGCGCAGCGCGCGCTCGATCACCTTCGACGACTCGGCGATGTAGAGGCCGCCCTCGGGCTCGGTGACGCGGCGGAGCGCGACGTCGGTGAGCCTCGCGTAGTCGGCGAGGGCGTCGTGGTCGAGGTCGGTGATGCGGGTGATGCGCACGGCGCTCCAGGGGGCGGCGCCCGGTCGGTCGACCGACGAGGACGGGAGGGGCAGAGACGACGTCTAGGCTAACGTCACGCACCCGAAGGAGCACCGCCCGTGTCGAACGCCACGCCCCCGTCACTCGACGCGGCCGCCCTCGACGAGGCGGTCGCCCTCCTCGCGGGGCGCACGGTCGCCGTGCTCACGGGCGCCGGCGTGAGCACCGACTCCGGCATCCCCGACTACCGGGGCGAGGGCGCCCCGGTGCGCAACCCGATGACCTTCCAGCAGTTCCTCTCGGGCGAGCGCTACCGCAAGCGCTACTGGGCCGGCAGCCACCTCGGCTGGCGGTCGTTCCGCGCGGCGACGCCGAACGAGGGCCACCGCGCCCTCGCGCAGCTCGAGGCGGCCGGCGTCACGAACGGCGTCGTGACGCAGAACGTCGACGCCCTGCACGAGCGCGCGGGCTCCCGTCGCGTGGTCGACCTGCACGGCACCGTCGACCGGGTCGTCTGCCTCACCTGCGGCCAGTCGTTCGCCCGTGACGTGGTCGCCGCGCGCCTCTCGGCGGCGAACCCCTGGCTCGACGAGCCGGAGAGCGTCCGCCTGGCGCCCGACGGCGACGTCGAGGTCGCCGACATCGACGCCTTCGTCGTGCCGGAGTGCACCGTGTGCGGGGGGATGCTCAAGCCCGACGTCGTCTTCTTCGGCGAGTTCGTGCCGGTCGAGCGCTTCGCCGAGGCGCGCTCGCTCGTCGTCGGCGCCGACGCGCTCCTCATCGCCGGGTCGTCCCTCGTCGTCAACTCGGGCATCCGGCTGCTCGACCAGGCGACCCGCCGCAAGATGCCGGTCGTCGTGGTGAACCGCGGGGTCACGAAGGGCGACCCCCGGGCCACGGTTAAGATCGACGCGGGCACGTCGGAGACTCTGACGGCCCTGGCGCGACGCCTCTCCTGACGCGGGCGCCGATCCGGAGGCCACCATGACGCTGCTCTACCTCGTCCGCCACGGCGAGACGGACTGGAACCGCGCCCGGCGCATCCAGGGCGCCACCGACATCCCCCTCAACGACCTCGGCCGCCGCCAGGCCGCCGAGGCGGGCGACCTGCTCTCGCGCCGCACCGTCTCGGTCGTCGTCGCGAGCCCCCTGAGCCGCGCCGCCGAGACCGGGGCGATCATCGCCGGGCGTCTCGGGCTGGCCGCCCCCGAGCACCTCGCGGGCCTCGCGGAGCGACGCTACGGCGAGGCCGAGGGGCTGACCGGCTCCGAGGTCGAGGAGAGGTTCCCCGCCGGCACGCGCGTGCCCGGGAGGGAGAGCCGTCGTGAGCTGCTCGCGCGTGTGCTCCCCGCCCTCGGCGAGGCCGCGGGGCGGGGCCGGGGAGGCGCGGTGGTCGTCGCGACGCACGGCGCGGTCATCAGGGCGGTCGTCAACCACGTCTCGGGCGACGACCCGGCGAACCTCGGCGTGCCCATCCGCAACGGGTCGATCCACTCGTTCGAGCTCGTGGACGGCGGCCTCGAGCTGCAGACGTTCGACGACCCGGTCGAGGACGAGTCGGAGCGGGCGGGGCGCTACGCGTTCGAGTACCAGAACGCGCTCGAGCGACCGACCGACGAGGCCTGACCGCCGACGCCCGACGCCCGACGAGCGGCCCCCGACGCCGATGCCCGACACGCGGCCCCCGGCCCCCGGGGCGTCGCCGTCAGAAGGGCAGGTCGGTGCTGCCCGGCTCGACGATCAGCAGGCCCGTGACGCGGCCCTGACCGTCGAAGGCGGCGCGGCCCGTCCACTCCCCCGCATCGTGGACGAGCGTCGTCTGCACGACCGTGCCGGTCGACAGCGACCCCAGCAGGCGGGCGAGGGCGTTCCGGCCGTCACGCGTCGTGGCCGTCGTGTCGCGGAGCCCACGGAGCGGGCCGCTCGTGGCCACGACCTGCTTCCACACGCCGTCGAGCCGGGCGGGGGTCAGGGCCCGGGCCGTGCCGGGCGTCATGAACGACCGGACGGCGGCAGTGTCGTCGTCGGCGAGGAGGCGGAAGAGCTGCTCGGTGCGGGCTCCGAGGTCGGTCGGGGTCGCGGTCATGCACCGATGCTACGAGCGGCCACGGCCGCGCGACATCCGTCGTGCGACGGAGCTCAGCGGCCCGACGGCCCGGCCACGCGCTCGAGCAGGTCGAGCAGCACGTCGGCCGAGCGGCGCCAGCTGAACCGGGCGGCCTGGCGGCGCGACGCCGCCGACCGTGCCTCCCACTCGCCCTCGAGGCGCCGGACGGCCGCCGCCACGGAGGAGGGCGACCCCACGTCGAAGAAGAGCGCCGCGTCGCCGCCGATCTCGCGGAAGATCGGGATGTCGCTCACCACCGCGGGCGTGCCGAGGGCCATGCCCTCGACGAGGGGGATGCCGAAGCCCTCGGCCCGGGACGCCGTGACGACCGCCGTGGCCGAGAGCAGCACCTCCCGGTACTCCTCGTCGCTCGCCCCGTCGTGGAAGACGAGCGAGCCGGCGGGGGCGAGCGCGCTGAGCGCGGCTCGCTCGCGGTCGGAGACCCGGCTCATGAGGTGGAGCCGCGCCCCGTCGAGCAGGGGCAGGGCGCGCACCAGCGTCGCGACGTCCTTGTAGGGCATGAACGAGCCCATGTAGACGAGCTCGCGGCCCGCCGGGCGGCTCCGCTCCGGAGCGTCGTCGACCGGGTCGGCGGCGTTCGTCACGACCGTGACGGGGCGGCGCGTGAGGCGGTGCCTGGCGATCTCCGCCGACGTCGTCTCGCTGACGGTCACGACCGCGTCGGCCCGGTCGAGCAGCAGCCGCTGCGGCCACCACGCGAGGTGGTACAGCCGCCAGAGCAGGCGGATCGGCAGGGCGAACTCCGGCGGCGGCGTCCGGTTCGTGTAGTAGATGAGGTCGTGCAGCGTGAGCACGAGGCGGTAGCGACGGCCCCACGAGCCCATCGTCTGCATCGGCGACCAGACCACGTCGGGCCGCAGCCGGTCCACCTGGCGGGCCACGAAGGGCTCCCGCACGCTCGTCGGGTCGCTGACCAGGAGGTGCGGCTGGTCGGGCAGCGACTCGAGCTGCCGCGGGTCGCTGACGAGCATGGTCAGCGGGTGCCGCTCCGCCAGGGCGCCGACGACGCCCGCGGTGAAGCGGCTGATGCCGTCGTGGCGCCCCACCCGCACGTACCGGCAGTCGACGACGAGCCTCACGCGAGGAACTCCTCGATCGCGGCAGCCGCCTCACGGGGCTTCTCGTAGTGGATCAGGTGCCCCACGCCCTCGATCACGACGAGCCGCGCGTCGGGGAAGAGCCCCTGGAGCACGTGCTGCGCCGGCAGGGCCGTGATGTCGTCGCGGTCGGCGGCGACGAGGAGGGTCGGCACCGCGACGTCGGCGGCGTACGTGCTGACGTCGCTCGAGACGGAGGCGCGGAAGGCGTCGAGCACGACGCGGCGGTCGGCGAAGCGCGAGAAGTACGAGTCGTGCTGGTCGTGGATCCAGCGGCGCAGCTCACGGTCGTGGGTCTTGACCATCGCCAGGCTCGTGATGCGGACGACCCCGGCGTTCCGCAGCACCGCCTGGCCCGCGGCCTCGGGCAGGGCCGCGCCGGCCTTGTAGTACGCGACGGCCAGCTGCGTCAGGACCCCTCGGGGCCCGGAGAGCGCGGGCGCCGCGATCGGGTTGACCAGGACGAGACGGGAGGCGCGGAGCCCGCCGGCCACGGCGGCCGACGCCACGATCGAGCCGAACGAGTGCCCCAGCACGACGACGTCCGGCCCCAGCCCGAGCGCCGCCACGAGCTCCGTCAGCCACGCCGCGTAGGCGGCGACGCTGTGCTCGCCGTCGAGCGGCGTCGACTCGCCGAAGCCGGGCAGGTCGGGCATGACGACCCGCACGCCCGTGAGGTGCGCCACGACCGGCTCGAGGCCGTGGTGGTCTCCGCGGAAGCCGTGGACGGCGACGACGGTGACCCGCGCCTCCTCGCCGCCCGGGGGCTCGTACGTCCAGACGTGCGTCTCGCTGCCGGCCACGCGGACGACGTCCTCGCGGACGGGGACGGCGGCGAGCAGGGCCCGGTAGGGCGAGACGACGCGGGGCTCTCGGACGATCACCCGCCGAGTCTACGGAGGCGCGGGTGCCGACGCGCGGGAGAGGGTGCGCGCCGGGGCCCCGTGCGTCCTAGAGTTGGCCGGGTGAGCTTCACTGCCCCGATCCAGCAGCCCGGACTGACCCTCGACCCCCAGTGGCACCGCCGTGCGGTGTTCTACGAGGTCATGGTGAGGTCGTTCGTCGACAGCAACGGCGACGGCGCCGGCGACCTCCAGGGGCTGCTCTCGCGCCTCGACTACCTGCAGTGGCTGGGGGTGGACGCGCTCTGGCTGCCGCCGTTCTTCCAGTCGCCGCTCCGTGACGGCGGCTACGACATCCAGGACTACAAGGCGATCCTGCCCGAGTTCGGCACGCTCGACGAGTTCCGCGACCTCGTGACGAAGGCCCACGAGCGCAACATGCGCATCGTGATCGACATGGTGCTCAACCACACCTCGGACGCCCACGAGTGGTTCCAGCAGTCGCGCGAGGACCCGGACGGCCCGTACGGCGACTTCTACGTCTGGCGCGACACCGACGAGGAGTACAAGAACATCCGCGTCATCTTCGTCGACACGGAGGAGTCCAACTGGACCTTCGACCCGGTGCGGCGCCAGTTCTTCTTCCACCGCTTCTTCTCGCACCAGCCCGACCTGAACTTCGAGAACCCCGCCGTGCAGGAGGCCGTCTTCGACGTCGTCCGCCACTGGCTCTCGCTCGGCGTCGACGGCCTGCGCCTCGACGCCATCCCGTACCTCTTCGAGACCGAGGAGGGCAACGGCGAGGGCGAGCCGGCCACCCACGACTTCATCAAGCGGCTGCGTCGCATGGTCGACGACGAGTTCCCGGGGCGCGTGCTCATCGCCGAGGCCAACCAGTGGCCCGCCGAGACCGCCGCGTTCTTCGGCACGGAGGAGGAGCCCGAGTGCCACATGGCCTTCGACTTCCCCGTCATGCCCCGCATCTTCTACTCGCTGCGCGCGCAGCACGCGCAGGAGCTCACCCGCATCCTCTCCGAGACGACCGAGGTGCCGCCGGGGGCGGCCTGGGCTGTCTTCCTCCGCAACCACGACGAGCTCACGCTCGAGATGGTCAGCGAGGAGTACCGGCAGGCGATGTACGGCTGGTACGCCTACGACCCGCGGATGCGCTCCAACATCGGCATCCGCCGTCGCCTCGCGCCCCTGCTCGACAACAGCCGCGCCGAGCTCGAGCTCGTCCACGCCCTGCTCTTCGCCCTGCCCGGCAGCCCCTTCCTCTACTACGGCGACGAGATCGGGATGGGCGACAACATCTGGCTGCCCGACCGTGACTCGTCGCGCACCCCGATGCAGTGGACGCCCGACCGCAACGCCGGGTTCTCGACGGCCGACCCGGGCAAGCTCTTCCTGCCCGTGGTCCAGTCGCTCGTCTACAACTACAACCTCGTCAACGTCGAGTCGCAGCTCGCGCAGTCGCGGTCGCTGCTGCACTGGGTGCGGAACGTCATCCACGTGCGGAAGGCCCACCCCACCTTCGGCCTCGGCACCATGCAGGTCGTCGAGTCCGACCACGAGTCGGTGCTCTCCTTCGTGCGCAGCTACGAGGGCAGCGGCTCGCAGGTCGGCGACCTGCCGGAGGACGTGCTCTGCGTGTTCTCGTTCGCTCACAACCCCGTCTCCGTCACGGTGACGGCGCCGGAGTTCGCGGGGCGCACGCTGACCGACCTCTTCGGCGGAGCGCAGTTCCCGTCGTTCGACGAGGAGGGCCGCGTCACGCTGACGCTCGGCACCCAGGCGTTCTTCTGGCTGCACATCGGCGACGTGCCCGTGGTGACGCGCCCGGCTGTCGGTGGCGCCTCCTAGGCTCGGGGCGTGAGCAGCACCGACCAGGCGTCGTCCGCCACCGAGAACGCCCCGGCCGCCTCCGCGGCGGCCGGGCTCGTCGAGCCGGGGCCCGTCCCGTCGTCGTGGTGGAAGGCGCTCGGCGTCTTCGACCTCGAGACGACGGGCATCGACGTCGAGACGGCGCGCATCGTCACGGCGCACGTGGGGCTCATCGATGCCGAGGGCACGAGCATCGCCCACGGCGAGTGGCTCGCCGACCCCGGCATCGAGATCCCCGAGCAGGCGAGCGCGGTGCACGGCATCTCGACCGAGCGTGCCCGGCTCGAGGGGCGACCGGCGGCCGAGGTCGTGGCCGAGATCATCGCCGCGCTCCGCGCCGTGTTCGCCCGCGGCGTGCCCCTGGTCGTCTACAACGCCCCCTACGACCTGACCCTGCTCGACCGTGAGGCCCGGCGGCACGGCCTCGAGCCGCTCGGCGACGTCGGCGAGATCGGCTGCGTCGTCGACCCCCTCGTCATCGACAAGGCCGTCGACACCTACCGCAAGGGCAAGCGCACGCTCGAGGCCGCCGCGGGCGTCTACGGCGTCGTGCTCGACGATGCCCACGACGCGGGCGCCGATGCGATCGCGGCGGGCCGGGTGGCCCAGGCCATGGCCCAGAAGTTCCCCGACCGTCTCGACGTCCCGTCGACGGAGCTGCACGACCTCCAGGTCGGCTGGTGCGGCACCCAGGCCGCGAGCTTCCAGGAGTACATGCGCCGCACGAAGGACCCGTCCTTCACCGCGTCGGGCGAGTGGCCGCACCGGTCGCTGCCCGGCCTCTGAGCCGGTCTTCCCCGGGCAGCCGACCCGCGACTCCCCCAGGTCTCTCCGTGGCCCCGCCCCGTCGACGGACGCAGAAGAGGCGGCCCACCGGAGTGGACCGCCTCTGTCGGCTGCGAGCTGCTGCTTACTTGCCGAAGTTCTTGTAGCGCGAGTTGAACTTCTCGACGCGGCCGGCCGAGTCGAGGATGCGCTGCTTGCCCGTGTAGAACGGGTGCGACTCGGACGAGATCTCGACGTCGATGACCGGGTAGGTCTCACCGTCGAGCTCGATGGTCTTGTCGCTCGTCGTCGTGGAGCGCGTGAGGAACGTGGCGCCCGATGCGAGGTCGCGGAAGACGATCTGCTTGTACTCGGGGTGGATGTCGGTCTTCATGAGAGTCCTAGGTCTAGCGGATGAGTGGTGGTGTGAGTCGGGGGGACCCGGCGCGACGAAAGCCCCGGACCAGCTGTCAACGATACCAGACGGGCGGCCCGGATCGCAGGAGGCGCGGGTCAGCCGGCAGCGCGCGCCGCGTACCGGCCGTCCGCCGACGAGACCGTCAGGTCGAGGCCGAAGACGGCCCCGAGGGTCTCGGCCGTGACGACCTCGTCGAGGGGCCCGGCGGCGACCACGTGGCCGCGGTCGAGGAGGAGCGCGTGCGTGAAGCCACGCGGGATCTCCTCCACGTGGTGGGTCACCATGACGATGGCGGGCGAGTCGTCGGAGGACGCGTAGCCGGAGAGCATGCCGAGGAGCTCCTCACGGGCGCCGAGGTCGAGGCTGGCCGCGGGCTCGTCGAGCAGGAGCAGCTCGGGGTCGGTCATGACCGAGCGCGCGATCTGCACCCGCTTCTGCTCGCCGTCGCTGAGCTCGCCGAAGGTGCGGTCGGCGAGGTGGTCGAGGTTCCACTCCTCCAGCACGCGGTGCGCGCGGCGGACGTCGACGGTCTCGTACTCCTCGTTCCAGCGGCCGGTGACCGAGTAGGCCGCGGTCAGCACGACGTCCACGACCTTCTCCTTCGCCGGGATGCGGCGCGCGACCGTGGTCGACGCGAAGCCGATGCGGGGGCGGAGGTCGAAGAGGTCGACCGACCCCAGGTCGGAGCCGAGCACCTCCGCGGTGCCGGACGACGGGTGGCTCTGCGCGGCGGCGACCTGCAGGAGGCTCGTCTTGCCGGCGCCGTTGGGCCCCAGGACGACCCACCGCTCGTCGGACTGGACCGTCCAGCTCACGCCGTCGACGACGGGAGAGCCTCCACGGACCACGGACACATCGGTGAGCTGCAACACGGTCGACATGCTCATCAGCCTAGCGACGCAGCCCCTCGTACACGCCGAGCGTGCGCTCGGCGATCCGGCCCCAGCTGAACTCCGCCTCGGCGCGCATACGGCCGGCGCGGCCCATCAGGCGGGCGAGGCCGGGGTCGCCCACGACCTCCGTCAGCACCCCGGCGAGGTCGCGGACGAAGCGCTCGGGGTCGAGGGGGGTGCCGGTGCCGTCCTGCACCTGCTCGAGCGGCACGATGCGCCCGGTGAGGCCGTCGGCGACGACCTCGGGGATCCCGCCGGTGTCGGAGCCCACGACCGGCACGCCGCACGCCATGGCCTCGAGGTTGACGATGCCCAGCGGCTCGTAGACCGAGGGGCAGACGAAGGTCGTGGCGGCCGAGAGCACGGCGCTCAGCTCGTGACGCGGCAGGACGCGCTCGATCCAGACGACGCCGCTGCGCTCCTCCTGGAGCTCCCGGACGAGGGCGGTGACCTCCGCCATGATCTCCGGGGTGTCGGGCGCCCCGGCGCAGAGCACGAGTTGCACCTCAGGCGGCAGCAGCTTCGCGGCGCGCAGCAGGTACGGCAGGCCCTTCTGCCGCGTGATGCGGCCGACGAAGACCACCGCGGGGCGGTCGGGGTCGATGCCCAGCCCACGCACCACCTCGGCGTCGTCGACGCGCTGCCAGCCGTCGAGGTCGATGCCGTTGTAGACGACGCTGACCTTCTGCTCGTCGATGCCCGGGTACGACCGGAGGATGTCGCGGCGCATGCCCTCGCTGACGGCGATGACGGCGTCGGCGGTCTCGTACGCCTGGCGCTCGATCCAGCTCGACACACGGTAGCCGCCGCCCAGCTGCTCGGCCTTCCAGGGGCGGAGCGGCTCGAGGCTGTGGGCCGTGAGCACGTGGGGGACGTCGTGCAGCATCTGGGCCAGCTGGCCCGCGGCGTTCGCGTACCAGGTGTGGCTGTGGACGACGTCGGCCCCGCCGACGTCCTGCGCGATGCGCACGTCGGTGCCGAGGGTGCGCAGGGCGCCGTTGGCGTCGGCCAGCTCGGCCAGGTCGGGGTAGCCGGTGGTGCCGGGCTCGGCGTCGACGGACCCGAACGCGCGCACCTGCACGTCGATCGACGACCGGAGCGCCTTCACGAGCTCCGAGACGTGGACTCCCGCCCCTCCGTAGACGTTGGGCGGGTATTCCTTGGTGATGACATCGACTCGCACGCTGATCACCGTAGTCGCGCGGCGCTGAATCGTGCCATCCTGGCCCCATGGCATCAAAGAAGATCTTCGGCATCGTGCTCGCTGGTGGCGAAGGCAAGCGCCTGATGCCCCTGACCGCGGACCGCGCCAAGCCGGCCGTCCCGTTCGGTGGCAACTACCGCCTCATCGACTTCGCGCTCAGCAACCTGATCAACTCGGGGCTGCGCCAGATCGTCGTGCTCACGCAGTACAAGTCGCACAGCCTCGACCGCCACGTCTCGCAGACGTGGTCGATCGAGGGTCTGCTCGGCGCGTACGTCGCGTCCGTGCCGGCGCAGCAGCGGCTCGGCAAGCGCTGGTTCGCCGGCAGCGCCGACGCCATCCTGCAGAGCCTCAACCTCCTCCGCGACGAGAAGCCCGACATCGTCGTCGTGGTCGGCGCCGACCACGTCTACCGGATGGACTTCTCGCAGATGATCGAGGCGCACGTCGCCTCGGGCGCCGGCGTCACGGTCGCGGCGATCCGCCAGCCGATCTCGCTCGCCGACCAGTTCGGCGTCATCGAGGTCGACGGCGACGACCCGACGCGCATCGGCCGGTTCCTCGAGAAGCCGACCGACGCGACGGGGTTGCCCGACTCCCCCGACGAGATCCTCGCGTCCATGGGCAACTACGTCTTCGACGCCGACGTGCTCATCGACGCCGTGCTCCGCGACGGCGAGAAGCCCGACTCGAACCACGACATGGGCGGCGACATCGTGCCCGACTTCGTCTCGCGGGGCGACGCGGCCGTCTACGACCTCAACCGCAACGAGGTCCCCGGGGCCACCGAGCGCGACCGCTACTACTGGCGCGACGTCGGGACGATCGACTCGTTCTACGACGCGCACCGCGACCTGATCTCGGCGCTGCCGATCTTCAACCTGTACAACACCGACTGGCCGATCTTCAGCCAGCAGCTCAACTCGCCGCCCGCGAAGTTCGTCCGGGACGCGCACGGCAACCTCGGCACGACCATCGACTCGGTGGTCTCCCTGGGGTCGCTGCTCTCGGGCGCCCACGTCGAGCGCAGCGTGCTCGGCCCCTGGTGCACGCTCGACTCGGGCTCGCGCGTCGTCGACTCGATCGTCTTCGAGCGGGCCCACATCGGGCCGGGCGCCGTCATCGAGCGCGCGATCCTCGACAAGGACGTCGTCATCTCCGCCGGCGCCTCCGTCGGCGTCGACGCCGAGGCCGACCGGGCCAGGGGCTTCACGGTGACGCCCTCCGGCATCACCGTCGTCGGCAAGGGCGTCCGCGTCGACCAGTAGGCCCCGAGGCCGTTCCGTGGGGGCGGGCCGCTACGCCGTGTGACCTGCTGGTCCGCGGCGGGCGGCCCGCCCTCACTATGGTGGGGGCGTGCCGCGCTTCCTCACCGTCCTCGACGTCGACTCCACGCTCATCGAGAACGAGGTGATCGAGCTCCTGGCCGACGCCGCGGGGTCGCACGCCGAGGTCTCCCACATCACCGAGAGGGCGATGGCCGGCGAGCTCGACTTCGCCGAGAGCCTCACGGCCCGCGTCGCCACCCTCGCCGGCCTGTCGGAGGGCGTCTTCGCCGACGCGGTCTCCCAGGTCCGCGTCACGGAGGGCGCGGAGGAGCTCATCGCGGGCCTGCACGCGCACGGCAGCGTGATCGGCGTCGTCTCGGGAGGGTTCCACGAGGTCCTCGACCCGGTCGCCGAGCGCCTCGGCCTCGACCACTGGCGGGCGAATCGCCTCGAGGTCGTCGGAGGCGTGCTGACCGGCCGCGTCAGCGGCCCGGTCGTCGACGCCGAGGGCAAGGCCGCCGCGCTCCGCGAGTGGGCCGAGGAGTCGCGGGTGGGCCTCGAGCACACGGTCGCGGTCGGTGACGGGGCGAACGACCTGCTGATGATGCGGGCCGCCGCGCTCTCCGTGGCCTTCAACGCGAAGCCCCGCGTCCGCGAGCAGGCCGACCTCGTCGTCGCCCGGTGCGACCTGGCGGAGCTCCTGCCCTTGATGGGGCTCCGCGGCTGACCGGCCTCGCCGCGACGCCCGGTCCACGGCGGGTCGAGCGCCCGCCGTCTCAGGCGCGGGTCGGGCTCAGTGCCCCATGCCGAGGCCGCCGTCGACGGGGATGACGGCGCCGGAGATGTAGGCGGCGTCGTCGCTCGACAGCCACGCGATGGTCTTCGCGACCTCGCCGGCGGTGCCGAAGCGCTGCGCGGGGATCGTCTTCCGGTACTCGGCCTGCTGCTCCTCGGGCAGCACCGCGGTCATGTCCGTCTCGATGAAGCCGGGCGCCACGACGTTGGCCGTGATGCCGCGGGCGCCGACCTCGCGGGTCAACGACCGCGCGAAGCCCACGAGGGCGGCCTTCGACGACGCGTAGTTGACCTGCCCCGGGCCGCCGTAGAGCCCCACGACGCTCGACACCAGCACGATGCGGCCGAAGCGTGCCTTGAGCATGCCCTTCGAGGCGCGCTTGACGACACGGAAGGCCCCGCCGAGGTTGGTGTCGACCACCGAGGTGAAGTCGTCCTCGGTCATCCGCATCAGGAGCCCGTCCTTCGTGATGCCGGCGTTGGCCACGACGACCTCCACCGGGCCGAGCTCGGCCTCGACGGCCGTGAAGGCGGCGTCGACCGAGGCGGAGTCGGTCACGTCGGCGACGACCGTCATCGTGCCCTCGGGGCCCTGGCCGCTGCGCGCGGTCACCGCGACGCGGTGCCCCCGGGCGACGAGCTCCTCGGCGATGGCGCGGCCGATGCCGCGGTTGCCGCCGGTGACGAGGACGGTGCGGGGCGTGGTCATGGTGTCTCCTCGGGGTCGTGCGTCGGGCGCAGCGTGGGGGGCGACCGGAGGTCGTGGCCGTTCGCGGCCGCCGACCAGCCTACTGTCGGCTGTCGGGCTTAAGATCGGCTCACGCGCCGCCCGTGGCGCTCTGAGCCCGTGAGTGCATGAAGACTTCCCAGCCGATCACCTCCCTCCCCCCGTCGCCGACCGACGACCGCCACTCCCGCATGCGCCGTTACCTGTTGGCCACCGGGATCCGCATCGTCTGCATCGCCCTCTGCTTCGTCATCCCGCTCTCCTGGTGGACCCTGCTCCCCGTCCTGGGCGCCGTGGTCATCCCCTACGTCGCCGTCGTCCTCGCCAACGTGGGCCACGAGTCCGGGCAGGAGGTCGAGCGCCCCGGCGGCGTCGAGCTCTACCGCGGCCCCGACCCGGCGTGGCAGCCGGAGGCCGAGGCCCCCGCCCCGGAGCCCGTCCGGCCGGTCGTCGTCGACGACGACCCCGACGACGACGCACCCGTGGCGGGTGCCGACGGCGTTCTCCGCTGATGCTCGGCCTCGGTCTCGACGGCCCCGGTGACGTCCAGTGCTCGCGCGCCGGGTGCACCGCCTCCGCCGTCTCCGCGGTCAACTGGCGGAACCCGAAGATCCACGGGCTCGACCGGGTGAAGGTCTGGTCGGCCTGCGCCGCGCACGTCGACTTCCTCGCCGAGTTCCTCCGCGCGCGCGACTTCCCCGTCGTCGTGACGGCCGCGGGCGTCACGGTCGACCGTGTCCCCGAGGAGGCGCGGTGAGCGACGTGCGCGCCACCGGCGCCCGCAAGTGGCTGGGCTACCTCGGCGTGGTCGTCGTCTTCGCGGTGGTCTGCGGCTTCCTCGCCCACTGGCAGTGGAGCCGCCACGAGGAGAAGATGGTCGTCGTCCACCAGCTGCTCGAGCAGCGCTACGACGCGGCCCCCGTGCCCCTCGACGAGGCCGTGCCCGCCCTCGACTCCTACGACCCCGCGCTGGAGTGGCAGCCGGTGAGCATGACCGGGACGTACGCCGCCGACGAGACCCTGCTCGTGCGCAACCGGCCCCTCAACGGGCAGCCCGGCTTCGAGGTGCTCGTGCCGTTCCGGGTCACCGGCGGCGACGTCTTCGTGGTCGACCGCGGCTGGGTGCCCACGGGCAACGACCAGGACGCCCCCGACGAGGTGCCTGCTCCCCCGGAGGGCGAGGTCACGGTGACCGCCCGCCTCAAGCCGGGCGAGCCCGCCCTCGGGTCGCGCACCGGCGTACCCGGCACGAACCAGATCGCCACCGTGCAGCTCAGCGAGGTGCAGGCCCGGGTGAGCGGCACGATATACAGCGCCTCGTACGGCCTGCTGCAGAGCGAGACGCCGGCGCCGGCCGAGGCTCCCGTGAAGGCGAGCGCACCCGAGATCGACACGGGCCTGAACCTGTCCTACTTCGTGCAGTGGATCATGTTCGCGGTCGGCGCCTTCGCCTTCCTCTTCTACGTCTTCCGGCAGGAGCGCCGCAACAGGGCCCTCGACGAGGAGGGCGCCGACGGCGACGAAGCCCGCGTCCGGGAGGCCGAGCGTGCCCGCCGGCGCGCTGCCCGGCCGCTCGCCGACAACGACGCGGAGGACGAACTGCTCGACGCCGCCGGGCACTGACCGCCGACGCCGGCGGCCCGACCGGTGGCGGCGGGCCGCCCCCGGTCAGGCGAGGTTGATGAGGTCGCTGTAGTCCTTCGTCCAGTGGTCTTCCGTGCCCTCGGGCATGATCAGCACGCGCTCCGGGTTCAGCGCCTCCACCGCTCCCTCGTCGTGGCTGACCAGGACGACCGCGCCCTCGTAGTTGGCGAGGGCGTCGAGGATCTCCAGGCGGCTGGCGGGGTCGAGGTTGTTCGTGGGCTCGTCGAGGAGCAGCACGTTGGCGCCGGAGACGACGATCATCGCCAGGGCGAGGCGGGTCTTCTCACCGCCGGAGAGGACGCCGGCCGGCTTGGCGGAGTCGTCGCCGGTGAAGAGGAACGAGCCCAGCACGCGCCGCGCCTCCATCTCGGTGATGTTCGGCGACGACGAGACCATGTTCTCGAGCACGCTGCGGGCGACGTCGATCGTCTCGTGCTCCTGGGCGTAGTAGCCGACGCGCAGGCCGTGGCCCGGCTCGAGCTGCCCGGTGTCGGGCTCGTCGACGCCGGCGAGGATGCGCAGCAGCGTGGTCTTGCCCGCACCGTTCAGCCCGAGGATCACGACCTTCGAGCCGCGGTCGATGGCGAGGTCGACGGCCGTGAAGATCTCCAGCGAGCCGTAGCTCTTCGAGAGGTTCGAGGCCATCAGGGGCGTCTTGCCGCAGGCCACCGGCGTCGGGAAGCGCAGCTTGGCGACGCGGTCGACGGCGCGCACCTCCTCGAGGCCCGAGAGCAGCTTCTCGGCACGGGCGACCATCTGGTGGGCCGCCGCGGCCTTCGACGCCTTCGCGCCGAAGCGCGCGGCCTGCTTCTGCAGCGCCGACGCCTGCTTCTCGGCGTTCGAGCGCTCCTTCTTGCGGCGCTCCTCGTCGGCGGCGCGCTGGCGCTGGTAGTTCCGCCAGCCCATGTTGTAGATGTCGATCGCCTGGCGGTTGGCGTCGAGGTAGAAGACGCGGTTGACGACCTCCTCGACCAGCTCGATGTCGTGGCTGATGACGATGACGCCGCCCTGGTAGGTCTTGAGGTACTCGCGAAGCCAGACGACGCTGTCGGCGTCGAGGTGGTTGGTGGGCTCGTCGAGGATCATCGTGTCGGCGGCCGAGAAGAGGATGCGCGCCAGCTCGATGCGTCGGCGCTGACCGCCGGAGAGGGTCGACAGCGGCTGGTCGAGGATCCTGTCCGGCAGGCTGAGGTTGCTCGCGATCGAGGCGGCCTCGGCCTCGGCCGCGTAGCCGCCGAGGGCGTTGAACTGGTCGTCGAGGTCGCCGTACCGCTTCATGGCGCGGGCGGCGACGTCGGCGTCCGGGTCGCCCATGAGGAGGGTGGCCTCCTGGATGCCGAGGAGGAGCTGACCGAGGCCGCGGGCGTCGAGGATGCGCGTACGGGCCAGGTCCTCCGGGTTGCCGCTCCGGGGGTCCTGCGGCAGGTAGCCGATCTCGCCGCCGCGCTCGATCTTGCCGTCGGTCGGCTGGGTCTCCCCCGCCAGCGTCTTGGTCATGGTGGTCTTGCCGGCGCCGTTGCGCCCGACGAGACCGATCTTGTCGCCCTTGTCGACGCGGAAGTTCACGTCGGCCATCAGCAGGCGGGCGCCGACGCGGATCTCGAGGTCGTGCACGGAGAGCACAGCAGGATTCCAATCGATTGGGAGGATGTCCACAACGCAGCCCGAGCAGGGGCCGCCTTTAGGATGAGACATCGCGTGGAGGGGGTCGCAGCACTGCGCTGCCGACCAGCCGCTCGGCCGATCAACCTACCCATTCTAGGAGACTGCATGACGAACACTGCTGCACCGATCTCACGGCCGGTCCTCGCCGACCGCCTGGTGACGAGGAGCTGGGCCACCGACGTCGCCCTCGTCCTCGGCGGAGCGGCCTTCACCAGTGCCCTCGCCCAGGTGCAGGTTCCCCTCTGGCCCGTCCCCGTCACGGGCCAGACGCTCGCGGTGATGCTCGTCGGTGCGACCCTCGGGGCGCGTCGCGGGGCCCTCTCGATGCTGACCTACCTGGTGCTCGGTGTCGTCGGCCTCCCGATCTTCGCCGAGTTCACCGGCGGCCCGCTCAGCGTCCTCAAGCCCAGCTTCGGCTTCATCATCGGGTTCGTCCCGGCGGCGGCGCTCGTGGGCTGGCTCTCCCAGCGCGACTGGGACAAGAAGTGGCTGCTGTCGGTCGTCGCGTTCTTCCTCGCCAGCCTCGTGCCCTTCGTGGTCGGCCTGCCGTACCTCGCCGTCGTCCTCAGCAGCCTCGGGGTCGACGTGACCCTCGCGACCGTGCTGACCGTCGGTGTCGCCCCCTTCATCGTCGGCGGCGTCGCGAAGTGGCTGATCGCCGCCTCGGTGCTGCCCCTGGCGTGGCGCGGGCTCCGTCGCCTGGAGCGCTGAGCGCAGCTGCCCCGACGCACGACGACGGGCCCCGGTCGAGGAGACCGGGGCCCGTCGTCGTGTCCGGCGTCAGCCGGGTCCGTCAGATCGAGAAGCCGATGGCGCGCATCATGTCGCGGCCGTCGTCCGTGATCCGGTCGGGGCCCCACGGCGGCATCCAGACCCAGTTGATCCGGAAAGCGTCGACGACGCCGTCCAGCGCGTTCGCGGTGTCGGCCTCGATGACGTCGGTCAGCGGGCAGCCCGCCGACGTCAACGTCATGCTGATGATGAGGGCGTTCTCGTGCTCCTCGTCCATGGCGAGGTCGTAGATGAGGCCGAGGTCGACGATGTTGACCCCGAGCTCGGGGTCGACGACCTCCTTGAGGGCCTCCGCGACCTGGTCGAACTTCTCCGGGGCCAGTGCGACCGCCACGGTCAGCTGCCGACCGGGGCGTCGACGGCCGCCGCAGCCGCCGCGGCGGAGACGTACCGGTCGTAGCCCTCGTTCTCGAGGCGGTCGGCGAGCTCCGGGCCGCCCTCGTCGGCGACGTGGCCGTCGACGAAGACGTGGACGAAGTCGGGCTTGATGTACCGGAGGATGCGCGTGTAGTGCGTGATCAGCAGCAGGCCGAGGCCCGTGTTGGCCTTCGCCCGGTTGACGCCCTCCGAGACGATCTTGAGCGCGTCGACGTCGAGGCCGGAGTCGGTCTCGTCGAGGACAGCGAACTTCGGCTTGAGGAGCTCGAGCTGCATGATCTCGTGGCGCTTCTTCTCGCCGCCGGAGAAGCCCTCGTTGACGTTGCGCTCGGCGAAGGCGGAGTCCATCTTCAGCGCCGACATCGACTCGCGGAGGTCCTTGATCCAGCCACGGATGGCGGGGGCCTCACCGTCGAGGGCGGTCTTCGCCGTGCGGAGGAAGTTGGAGACGGTGACCCCGGGGATCTCGACCGGGTACTGCATCGCCAGGAAGAGCCCCGCCTTGGCGCGCTCGTCGACGCTCATGTCGAGCACCTCGACGCCGTCGAGGCGGATCGAGCCGCCGTCGACGTTGTAGCGCGGGTGTCCGGCGATCGTGTAGGCGAGGGTCGACTTGCCGGAGCCGTTGGGGCCCATGACGGCGTGGATCTCGCCCTCCTTGATGGTCAGGTCGACGCCCTTCAGGATCGGCTTGGGGCCGGCGTCGGTGTCGATGCTGACCTTGAGGTCGCGGATCTCGAGAGTGCTCATGCGTTCATTCCTTACTGTGCGACGCCGGCGGGCGACGCGGTGGTGTCGACGAAGACGTCGCCGTCGACGACGGAGACGGCGAAGACCGGGACGGGTTCGTAGGCGGGGAGGGTCAACGGCTTGCCCGAGGTGAGCTCGAACTTGGAGCCGTGCGCCCAGCACTCCAGGGTGTCGTCCTCGACGAAGCCCTCGGAGAGCGAGATGTCGCCGTGCGTGCAGGTGTCGCCGATGGCGTGGATGACCCCGGCGCTGTCCTTCACGACGGCGACGGCCACGCCGTCGACGACGACGCGGAGCGCCTGGGAGGGCGTGATCTCGTCGGAGGAGCAGACGCGCGTGCTCACGCCGTGGGCTCCGAGACGGACGGGCCGGAGGTCAGCTCGACCTCGAGGGCGGCGATGAGGCGCTCCTGCAGCTCGGGCTCGCCGATCTTCTGGACGACCTCGCTGAGGAAGCCGAGCACGACCAGTCGACGTGCCTCGGCCTCGTCGATGCCCCGCGACTGGAGGTAGAAGAGGTGCTCGTCGTCGAAACGGCCCGTGGCGCTGGCGTGGCCGGCCCCGGCGATGTCGCCGGTCTCGATCTCGAGGTTCGGGATGGAGTCGGCCCGCGTGCCCTCGCTGAGGACGAGGTTGCGGTTCTGCTCGTAGCTGTCGGTCCCGGGCGCCGTGCGCGCGATGAGCACGTCGCCGATCCAGACGGTGCGGGCGCCTTCGCCCTGGAGCGCGCCCTTGTAGTTCACGCGGCTCCGGCTGTTCGGTGCGTCGTGGTGGACGAAGACCTGCTGTTCGAGGTGCTGGCCGGCGTCCGCGAAGTAGACGCCGTAGAGCTCGGCGTCGGAGCCCTGCCCGGCCAGGTGCGCCGAGGGGTTGACCCGCACGACCGACCCGCCCAGCGAGACCACGAAGTGCTTGAGCTGGGCGTCGCGCCCGATGGTCGCGAAGTGGCTGGCGAGGTGGATCGCCTCGTCGTCCCACTCCTGCAGCGTCACGACGGTGAGGTGCGCGCCGTCGTCGACCACGATCTCGACGTTCTCGACGAGCTGCGCGGCACCGGTGTTGCGGAGCACCACCAGCGACGTCGAGTTCGCCGTCGCGTGGATGAGGGTGTGGCCGGCCCGCGGGGCCGTGTCGAGGCCGGAGCGCCCGATCGTCACGGTCGAGGGCTCGTCGCCGCTCAGGGTCACGAGCAGCACCTTCTCGGTCGCGGCCCAGGCCGAGGCCGAGGCCTTGTCCTCGGGCTGGCCGGCCCGACCGACGCGGGAGTCGCTCCGGTCGACCCAGTCGACCGTCGCCCCGGCGGTCTCCCGCGCGAGGTACGCGTAGGGAGAGCCGTCCAGGGGCCCGTCGATGAGCGGGCGCAGCCGCTCGACCGGGCTGAGCTTCCAGTCGACCTCACGGCCGGTGACCGCGGGGAACGCGGCCGGGTCGGTGCTGCGGAAGCGCTCGGAGCGGGTCTGGACCGGGACGGCGCCCCAGCCTCCGTCGCTGTGCGCCTTCGCGCCGTGCTGCACGCCCTCGGGGGTCGTGCTCGTTGTGGTGGGTGCTACGGCGGACATCTAGCCGACGGATCCTTCCATGCTCATCTCGATGAGCTTGTTGAGTTCGAGGGCGTACTCCATCGGGAGTTCCCGCGCGATGGGCTCGATGAAGCCACGGACGATCATGGCCATGGCCTCGTCCTCCGCCATGCCGCGCGACATGAGGTAGAACAGCTGCTCCTCGCTCACGCGGGAGACCGTGGCCTCGTGGCCCAGCTGCACGTCGTCGACGCGGATGTCGATGGCCGGGTACGTGTCAGAGCGCGACATGGTGTCGACGAGCAGCGCGTCGCAGCGCACCGTGTTGGCGCTGTGGTGCGCTGAGTCGTCGACCCGGACCTCGCCGCGGTACCCCGCACGGCCGCCACCGCGGGCGATCGACTTCGAGACGATGGACGACGTCGTGTAGGGCGCCATGTGGATCATCTTCGCGCCGGCGTCCTGGTGCTGGCCGGGGCCGGCGAAGGCGACGCTCAGGGTCTCGCCCTTGGCGTGCTCGCCCGCGAGGTAGATGGACGGGTACTTCATCGTGACCTTGGAGCCGATGTTGCCGTCGATCCACTCCATCGTCGCGCCCTCGTGCGCGATGGCGCGCTTGGTGACGAGGTTGTACACGTTGTTCGACCAGTTCTGGATCGTCGTGTAGCGCACGCGGGCGTTCTTCTTCACGATGATCTCGACGACGGCCGAGTGCAGCGAGTCGCTCTTGTAGATCGGGGCGGTGCAGCCCTCGATGTAGTGCACGTAGCTGCCCTCGTCGGCGATGATCAGCGTGCGCTCGAACTGGCCCATGTTCTCCGTGTTGATGCGGAAGTAGGCCTGCAGCGGGATCTCGACGTGGACGTTCTTGGGCACGTAGACGAACGAGCCGCCCGACCAGACCGCCGTGTTCAGCGCCGCGAACTTGTTGTCGCCGGCGGGGATCACCGAGCCGAAGTACTCCTGGAAGAACTCGGGGTGCTCGCGCAGCGCCGTGTCGGTGTCCATGAAGATGACGCCCTGCTGCTCCAGGTCCTCGCGGATCTGGTGGTAGACGACCTCGGACTCGTACTGGGCGGCGACGCCGGCGACGAGGCGGTTGCGCTCGGCCTCGGGGATGCCGAGCTTCTCGTAGGTGTTCTTGATGTCGTCGGGCAGCTCGTCCCAGGTGGTCGCTTGCTTCTCGGTCGACCGGACGAAGTACTTGATGTTGTCGAAGTCGATGCCCGAGAGGTCGGCGCCCCACGTCGGCATCGGCTTGCGCTCGAAGAGCGTGAGGCCCTTGAGGCGGTTCTTGAGCATCCACTCGGGCTCGCTCTTGAGGTTCGAGATGTCGGTGACGACCTCGGGCGAGACGCCGCGGCGCGCGGAGGCGCCGGCAGCGTCGGAGTCGGACCAGCCGAACTCGTATTGTCCCAGGCCGTCCAGCTCGGGGCGGTCGATCAGCACGTCTGACATGTGTACCTCTTTCTCTGACGGACCGAACGCGGTGCGCGGAGCCACCATTCCCATGGTGCTCGCCGCGGGCGACGACGGGCCGTTCCTCGCGGTGCGAGTCGAACACCCCGGTCCGCGTGACGATCGCCGCCCCGTCGACGGCCCCCCGGGGCGGTGATCGTCGCGGGTGGCCGGCGGGCCCTCCGCGAGCGGAGTGCCAGGGTGCGTTGCCTAGACTGTGACCCGCACCCGGAGCCTCTCGACCCCGTGGTGCTCGTCCGCCTCAGCTGTCTCGCGGCGTCTCCGTCGACGCCGTGCCGGGTTGTGTTCCTGAACCCGTCGATTCTACAGGGCGGAGTCCTGAAATCGACGAAAGGCAGGAGACTGTGAGCAAGGCAGACCAGACCACCCCGGGCGTTCTGTCGAGAGCCTGGGCGTGGCTGCCCACGACGGTCGACTCGCGCGTGCGCTTCATCGCCTGGGCGTCGCTCGTCTGCCAGGTGCTGCTGATCGGCACCGGAGGCGCGGTACGGCTGACCGGGTCAGGCCTCGGCTGCCCGACGTGGCCCCGATGCACCGACGACTCCTTCGTGTCGACGCCCGAGATGGGCATCCACGGCGTCATCGAGTTCGGCAACCGGCTGCTCACCTTCGTGCTCACGCTCGTCGTCATCCTCGCCTTCCTCGCCGTGCTGCGCATCCGCACGGTGCGCCCGGAGCTCTTCCGCATCACCCTCGTCCAGGGGCTGAGCATCCCGTTCCAGGCGGTCCTCGGCGGCATCACCGTCCTGACGGGCCTCAACCCCTACATCGTCGGGGCCCACTTCGTGGTCTCCGTCGTGCTGGTCGCCCTGACGACGGTGCTGGTGTACCGCGTGCTGCACGGTCCTCGCGGCACCCGGGCCGCGACTCCCCGGGGCTACGCCCTCCTGGCGCGGGCGGCGGCCGTCGTCGTGGCCGTCACCGTCGTGGTCGGCATCCTCACGACCGGCGCCGGGCCGCACGCCGGCGACGCGGCGACGCCCCGCAACGGCCTCGCACCCGAGGTGATGGAGCACGTGCACAGCTGGCCCGCGTACGCGACCCTCCTGCTGACCGTCGCGCTCGTCGCCTGGACCCTGCGGTCGGGACTCCCCCGTCGATTCCCGCTCCTGCTGCTCGCCGTGGAGCTCGTGCAGATCGCCGTCGGGCTGCTCCAGGCCCGGACGGGGCTGCCGCCCGTGCTCGTCGGCAGCCACATGGTGCTGGCCGCGCTCCTCGTCTCCGCGATGACGGCCGTGCTGCTCTCCCTGAGGAACGACCAGCAGCCCGACGAGGTCGAGGCTCCCGTCCGTGAGGCCGAGCTCCGCGTCTGACGCTCGCACCGCCTCCTCGGCGCCCTGTCCCGGTCTCGGGGCGGGGCGCCGTCGTCGTCAGCGGGGCAGGTCGAGCCGCATGATCGTGTCGATCCCGTCGTCCGAGACCGGCTCGAAGCCCAGCCGCCGGTAGAGCGACTCGACGCGGCTCCCGGTCAGCACGTCGAGGGTCACCGTCGGCGTGGTGGCCGAGGCGACGGCATCGGTGACGAGCCGGGTGCCGATGCCCCGGCCCCGCGCCTCCTCGCGCAGGTAGAAGTGGCGCAGCCAGGTCGTCCCGCCCTCGGGGTGGACGGCGAGGCAGCCGACGACGCCGCCGTCGTCGTCGACGACCACGGTGGTCTCGGACGGGACGAACTCGCGGACGAACCGGGCACGGTTGTACGACGGACGCCAGACGCCGGCCCGCTCGAGGTCGACGCGCAGGGCGTGGAGCTTGAGGTCGGCCAGGGCGCCGACGTCGCCGGGGCGCGCCGGACGCGTGGACCAGCCGGAGGCGGGCACGGGCCTAGAAGGGCAGCAGCGGGTCGACGCCCACGGCCAGGAAGAGCAGCGTCAGGTACGTGATGGAGCTGTGGAAGACGCGCATCGGGCGGACCTCGGCGACCTGCTGGATGGCGCGGCTGTAGAGGCGGTGGGACTCCCAGATGAACCAGGCGCCGCTCGCCGCGGCGATGACGGTGTAGAGCGCGCCCATGCCGGCGACGGGGACGAGCAGGAGGGAGCAGGCGACCGTGGCCCAGGCGTAGAGGATGACCTGGAGGCCGACCAGTGAACGACCGCGGACGACGGCGAGCATCGGGACGTCGGCGGCCGCGTAGTCGTCGCGGTACTTCATCGAGAGCGGCCAGTAGTGCGGGGGCGTCCAGAGGAAGATCACCATGAAGAGGATGACGGGCGGCCAGCTGAGGTCGTTCGTCACGGCCGCCCAGCCGATCAGGACGGGCATGCAGCCCGCGATGCCGCCCCAGACGATGTTCTGCGGGGTGCGGCGCTTCAGCCAGAGCGTGTAGACGACGACGTAGAAGAGGATCGCGCCGAGCGAGAGGGCCGCCGACAGCAGGTTGACCGTGAGGGCCAGCCAGACGATGGAGGCGACGCCCACCACGTACGAGAAGACCAGCGCCTCGCGGTCGGTCACCTCGCCCGTGACGAGGGGGCGGCCCTGTGTCCGCTTCATGATGCGGTCGATGTCGCGGTCGATGTAGCAGTTGAACGCGGAGGCCGAACCCGCGCTGAGCGCCCCGCCGACGAGGGTCGCGAGCACGAGCCAGAGGTTCGGGACGCCGCCCTGGGCCAGGAACATCGTCGGGGCCGTCGTGACGAGCAGCAGCTCCATCACGCGGGGCTTGGTGAGGGCCACGTACGCCCGAGCCTTGCGACGGAAGCCCCGGGGTGCGGTGTCGGGGCGGGTGTCGATGGCTGCGGTCATGAGTCCTCTAACGAGACGAACGGGGTGCCCGGAGAGTCTAGGCGATGAACGTCCGCGTTGACACGGCACCGGGCGTCACCTGCGGGCACGCGAGCTCGGTACGTCCCTATACTGGCAGGTGCTTGCCAGTTGCACGTCTGCTCCGCGCTGGATTCCCGACACCGGAACGAACACCTCCCTGTCCTGATCTCCACATCGTTGTGAACGTGCGGCCGCAGCCGACGACGTCTCGGCAGGCGCATGTCCGCGCGGGTCCGCATCGACCCCGCGCAGTTCGCAACAAGAAGGGTCAACTTCCAGTGGCAGATCTGCAATGGGAATCCATCGACAACAAGGCCGTCGACACCGTCCGCGTGCTCGCGGCCGACGCCGTGGAGAAGGTCGGCAACGGCCACCCCGGCACGGCGATGAGCCTCGCGCCCGCCGCGTACCTCCTCTTCCAGAAGGTCATGCGTCGTGACCCGAGCGACAGCGAGTGGATCGGCCGCGACCGCTTCGTGCTCTCGGTGGGCCACAGCTCGCTGACCCAGTACGTGCAGTTCTACCTGGGCGGCTACGGCCTCGAGCTCGACGACCTCAAGGCGCTCCGCACCTGGGGCAGCAAGACCCCCGGCCACCCCGAGTACGGCCACACCGACGGCGTCGAGATCACGACCGGTCCCCTGGGCCAGGGCCTCGCCTCCGCCGTGGGCATGGCGTACGCCGCCCGCTTCGAGCGCGGCCTCTTCGACCCCGAGGCCGCCGTCGGCACCTCGCCGTTCGACCACTTCGTCTACGTCATCGCCGGCGACGGCGACCTGCAGGAGGGCGTCACCAGCGAGGCCTCCTCGCTGGCCGGCCACCAGCAGCTCGGCAACCTCGTCGTGATCTACGACAGCAACCAGATCTCCATCGAGGACGACACCAACATCGCCTTCACGGAGGACGTCCAGAAGCGCTACGAGGCGTACGACTGGCAGGTCCAGGTCGTCGACTGGAAGAAGACGGGCGAGTACGTCGAGGACGTCGCCGCCCTCTTCGAGGCGATCGAGGCCGCCAAGGCCGAGACGAGCAAGCCCTCGCTGATCGTCCTCAAGACCATCATCGGCTGGCCCTCGCCGAAGAAGCAGAACTCCGGCAAGATCCACGGCTCGGCGCTCGGCGCCGAGGAGCTCGCGGGCCTCAAGGAGGTCCTGGGCTTCGACCCGGAGAAGACCTTCGACGTCGACCCCGCCGTGCTCGAGCACACCCGCGGCGCCGTCGAGCGCGGCCAGGCGCAGCACGCCGAGTGGCGCACCTCCTTCGACGCGTGGGCTGCGGCCAACCCCGAGAAGAAGGTCCTCCTCGACCGCGTCCTCACGGGCGAGCTGCCCGAGGGGCTCGACGAGGCCCTCCCGGTCTTCCCCGCCGACAAGGAGGTGTCGACCCGTGCCGCCTCCGGCAAGGTGATCAACGCCATCGCCGGCGTCGTCCCCGAGTTCTGGGGCGGCTCGGCCGACCTGGCCGAGTCCAACCTCACGACCATCGCGGGCGGCGGCTCGTTCGTGCCCACCGAGTGGTCGACCCACGAGTGGCAGGGCAACCCCTACGGCCGCGTCCTGCACTTCGGCATCCGCGAGCACGCCATGGGCTCGATCATGAACGGCATCGCCCTGCACGGCAACACGCGCGTGTTCGGCGGCACCTTCCTCATCTTCAGCGACTACATGCGCCCCGCCGTGCGTCTCGCCGCGCTGATGAAGTCGCCGGTCACCTACGTCTGGACCCACGACTCCGTGGCCCTCGGCGAGGACGGCCCGACCCACCAGCCGATCGAGCAGCTCGCCGCCCTCCGTGCGATCCCCGACTTCGACGTGGTCCGCCCCGCCGACGCCAACGAGACCGCCTGGGCCTGGAAGACCATCCTGGACCGCCACAACGGCCCCGCGGGCCTGGCGCTGAGCCGTCAGAACCTGCCGGTCTTCGAGCGCGGCACCGGCGACGCGGAGGGCGAGACCTTCGCCTCCGCCGCCAACGTCGCCAAGGGCGCCTACGTGCTCGCCGAGGCCCCGGGCGGCACGCCCGACGTGATCCTCATCGCGACGGGCTCCGAGGTCCAGATCGCCGTCGAGGCCCGTGAGGTCCTCCGCGGCGAGGGCGTGAACGCCCGCGTCGTCTCGGCCCCGAGCCTCGAGTGGTTCGACGAGCAGGACGCGGCGTACAAGGAGGCCGTGCTCCCCGCGGCCGTCAAGGCCCGCGTCTCGATCGAGGCCGGTGTGGCCATGCCGTGGCGCGGCATCGTCGGTGACGCCGGTCGCAGCGTGTCGATCGAGCACTTCGGTGCCTCGGCCGACTACAAGACGCTCTACCGCGAGTTCGGCATCACCACCGAAGCCGCCGTCGCCGCCGCCAAGGACTCGCTGGCCGCTCTCTGAGCGCCGGCAGAAAAGAGAAGAACGACATGACTGATTCGAACACCGCACAGCTCTCCGCCGCCGGCGTCAGCATCTGGCTCGACGACCTCTCGCGCGAGCGCATCAACTCGGGCGGGCTGCAGAAGCTCATCGCCGAGCGCAACGTCGTGGGCGTCACGACCAACCCGACGATCTTCGCCTCGGCCCTCGCCAAGGGCGAGGCGTACGACGACCAGGTCGCCCTCCTCGCCAAGACCGGCGTGAGCGTGACCGACGCCGTCTTCGAGATCACGACGGACGACGTCACCCGCGCGAGCGACATCTTCCGCGAGATCTACGACACGACGAACGGCTTCGACGGCCGCGTGTCGATCGAGGTCGAGCCGGGCTTGGCCCACGACGCGAAGGGCACCGTCGACCAGGCGATCAAGCTCGCCGCCAAGGTCGGTCGCCCCAACGCGCTCATCAAGATCCCGGCGACCGTCGAGGGCCTCGAGGCCATCACCGCCGTCATCGCGCAGGGCATCAGCGTCAACGTCACGCTGATCTTCAGCCTCGAGCGCTACCGCGCGGTCATCAACGCCTACCTCACCGGTCTCGAGCAGGCCAAGGCCGCCGGCATCGACATCAGCGAGATCCACTCGGTGGCGTCCTTCTTCGTGTCGCGCGTCGACACCGAGATCGACAAGCGCCTCGACGCCGTCGGCACCGACGAGGCCACGGCCCTCAAGGGCAAGGCGGGCGTCGCCAACGCCCAGCTGGCCTACGAGGTGTACACCCAGGCCTTCGCGACCGAGCGTGCCGCGGGCCTGCTCGCCGCCGGCGCCAACAAGCAGCGTCCGCTCTGGGCGTCGACCGGCGTCAAGGACCCGGCCGTCCTCGACACCACCTACGTCGTCGAGCTCGTCGCGCAGGACGTCGTCAACACCATGCCGGAGAAGACGCTCGAGGCGACGTTCGACCACGGCGAGATCCGTGGCGACACGATCTCGTCGTCGTACGCCTCGGCGAACGAGGTCATGGACGCGATCGCGGCCCAGGGCGTCTCGTACGACGAGGTCACCGAGCTGCTCGAGAAGGAGGGCGTCGAGAAGTTCATCGTCTCCTGGAACGAGCTGCTCGACACCGTCAGCGCTGCCCTCGAGGCAGCCGTCCCGACGGCCGGCTCCGCCGAGTGACCATCTCGATCGCTGTCCGCGGCGACGCCGCGGCCGCGGTCGAGCGGGTCGTCCCGCAGCTGGTCGGCGACCTCGTCGCCTCGGGCATCACGGCTCAGGTCCCCACCCTGTGGGGGCCCGAGGCGGAGCCCGAGGCGGCGCGGCGCCTCGGCTGGACCGAGGCCGTCGCCGTCTCGACGCCGCTCCTGGCCGAGATCGAGTCGCTCCGTGAGGAGCTCCGCGCTCGTGGTCTCGACCATGTCGTCCTCTCGGGCATGGGTGGCTCCTCCCTTGCTCCCGAGGTGATCGCCCGGACCGCGGGCGTCGAGCTCACGGTGGTCGACGCCACGGAACCGGGGCAGGTACGACGGGCCCTGGGCGATCGTCTCGATCGCACCGTCCTCGTGGTGTCGTCGAAGTCCGGCTCGACGGTGGAGACCGACGCGCACCTCCGTGCCTGGACCGCCGCGTTCGACGCGGCAGGCCTCGACGCGACGGAGCGCATCGTCGTCGTCACCGACCCGGGGTCTCCCCTGGAGGCCCGGGCTCGCGAGGCCGGGCACCGCGTGTTCCTGGCCGACCCCACGGTGGGCGGTCGCTTCTCCGCCCTCACGGCCTTCGGCCTCGTCCCGGCCGGTCTCGCCGGCGCCGACGTCCGGTCGCTGCTGTCCGAGGCCGGCGCGGTCTCGGTCGAGCTGGCGCAGGACGACGAGACCAACCCGGGCCTCGTGCTCGGCGCGGTGCTCGCCGGCACCTCTCCCCTCCGCGACAAGATCGCGCTGGTCTCCGACGGGACGCACATCGTCGGGCTCGCCGACTGGGCCGAGCAGCTCCTCGCCGAGTCGACGGGCAAGCGTGGTCGCGGCCTCCTCCCCGTCGTCGTCGGCCCTGGTGGTCGCGAGGTCCGGGGCGATCTCGCCGACGTCCAGATCATCCGCCTCGTGGCGGACGAGCTGGAGACCTTCGACGTGGCCGAGGGCGAGGTCGAGGTCTCCGCGTCGCTGGGCGGCCACTTCCTGCTCTGGCAGTACGCCGTCGCCGTCGCGGGTCGTCTCCTGGGCATCGACCCCTTCGACCAGCCCGACGTCGAGTCGGCGAAGGAGGCCACCCGGGAGCTGCTCACCGCACGGCCCGGGACCGTGCCCCCCGCGTTCCTCACGGGGGGCGTGGCCGTGCGTGCGTCGTCGGGGCTCGTCGTCGGGGGCTCGCTCGAGTCCGCCGTCGCCGCCCTGCTCGCGGAGCTGCCGGCGGACGGCTACGTCGCGATCCAGGCCTACGTCGACCGCCACGCGCACGCTGACCTGCTCGCGCTCCGCGAGTGGACCGCCGAGCGCGCCGAGCGGCCGACGACCTTCGGCTGGGGGCCCCGCTTCCTCCACTCGACGGGCCAGTACCACAAGGGCGGTCCGGCGACGGGGGTCTTCCTCCAGATCGTCCAGGGCACCGACGAGGACCTCGCCGTGCCCGGCGCGCCCTTCACCTTCGGCGAGCTCCTCCACGCGCAGGCGGCGGGGGACGCCGAGGTGCTGGCCGCCCACGGGCGGCCGGTGCTCACCCTCACGGTCGACGACCCGTCGGCCCTGCTCCCCGCGCTGCGGGGCGCTCTCCGCTGACGGGGGGCGGGCGCTCCTGCGCCCGCCCCCCGTCAGCGGCACGCACACCACGATCACCAAGGAACGAGAGACAGATGTCACCGGTGGAGATCACGCCGGAGTCCAACCCGCTGAGGTTGCCCTCCGACCGCCGTCTGGCTCGCATCGCGGGCCCCAGCGGACTCATCATCTTCGGGGTCACGGGAGACCTCTCCCGCAAGAAGCTGATGCCCGCCGTCTACGACCTCGCCAACCGGGGCCTCCTGCCCCCGGGCTTCGCGCTGGTCGGCTTCGCCCGTCGCGAATGGGAGGGCCAGGACTTCGAGCAGGTCGTCTACGAGGCCGTCAAGCAGTACGCGCGCACTCCCTTCGACGAGGACGTCTGGCGTCAGCTCAAGGAGGGGTTCCGGTTCGTCCAGGGCGTCTTCGACGACGCCGAGGCCTTCACGCGGCTCAAGGACACCATCGAGGAGCTCGACCGTGAGCGGGGCACGATGGGCAACCACGCGTTCTACCTGTCGATCCCGCCCAAGGCCTTCCCGATGGTCACGGAGCAGCTGCGCAACTCCGGCCTGGCAGAGGAGAAGGACGGCGCCTGGCGCCGTGTCGTCATCGAGAAGCCGTTCGGCAGCGACCTCAAGACCGCCCGCGAGCTGAACGCCGTCGTCGAGAGCGTCTTCGAGCCCGACTCGGTCTTCCGGATCGACCACTACCTGGGCAAGGAGACGGTGCAGAACCTCCTCACCCTGCGCTTCGCCAACCAGATGTACGAGCCCCTCTGGAACTCCAACTACGTCGACCACGTGCAGATCACCATGGCCGAGGACATCGGCGTCGGCGGTCGGGCCGGCTACTACGACGGCATCGGCGCCGCGCGCGACGTCATCCAGAACCACCTCCTGCAGCTCCTCGCGCTCACCGCGATGGAGGAGCCCGTCACGTTCGAGGCCTCGCACCTCCGTGCCGAGAAGGAGAAGGTCCTCTCGGCCGTCCGCATCCCGGAGGACATCGCCGCGGGCACGGCCCGGGGCCAGTACTCGGGCGGGTGGCAGGGCGGTGAGAAGGTCCTCGGGTTCCTCGACGAGGAGGGCATGAACCCCGAGAGCGTCACCGAGACGTTCGCGGCGGTCAAGCTCGAGATCGCGACCCGGCGGTGGGCCGGCGTGCCGTTCTACCTCCGGGCCGGGAAGCGCCTCGGCCGTCGCGTCACCGAGATCGCCGTCGTCTTCAAGCAGGTCCCCGAGAACATCTTCGGCACGCAGACCTCGCTCGGCCAGAACGCCCTCGTCATCCGCGTCCAGCCCGACGAGGGAGTGACACTCCGCTTCGGCTCGAAGGTGCCCGGCATCGGCACCCAGGTGCGCGACGTCACCATGGACTTCGGCTACGGCCACGCGTTCACCGAGGCGAGCCCCGAAGCGTACGAGCGCCTCATCCTCGACGTGCTGCTCGGCGACCCGCCGCTCTTCCCCCGTCACGAGGAGGTCGAGCTGTCCTGGCGCATCCTCGACCCGATCGAGGAGTTCTGGGCGACCCAGGGCCAGCCCGAGCAGTACCGCCCCGGCACCTGGGGCCCCCAGTCCGCCGATGACCTGATGGCCCGTGACGGCCGAACCTGGAGGCGTCCGTGATCGTCGACCTGCCCGACAGCACCATCAGCCGCGTCCAGAAGAAGCTGGTCAAGATCCGCGAGGAGGGCGGTGCCGTCGCTCTCGGCCGTGTGTTGACCCTCATCATCTCGACCCACCTCGGCGAGGAGGAAGAGGCCATCGAGGCGGCCAACGAGGCCTCCCGCGAGCACCCGATGCGCGTCATCGTCATCTCCACGTCCCGCGAGGAGACGACCGACGACGCGCGCCTCGACGCGCAGATCCGCGTGGGCGGGGACGCCGGCGCCAGCGAGGTCATCCTCCTGCGCGCCTACGGCGACACCGCGAGCGACGAGGAGGGCCTCGTGACGGGCCTCCTGCTGCCCGACGCGCCCGTCGTGGTGTGGTGGCCCCGTGAGCACCCGGACGTCGTGTCGGAGTCGGCGCTGGGGCGCATCGCGCAGCGGCGCATCACCGACGCGGCCAGCCAGCCCGACCCCCGGCAGTCGATCATCGACCTCGGCGGCTCCTACGCCCCCGGCGACACGGACTTCGCCTGGACGCGGCTCACGCTGTGGCGCGCCCAGCTCGCCGCCGTGCTGGACCAGCCGCCCTACGAGCCCGTCACCGGGGTCCAGGTGAGCGGCGCTCCCGACTCCCCCTCGACCGTCCTGCTCGCCGCGTGGCTGCGCCTGCAGCTCCAGGTGACCGTCGAGGGCGACGAGACGATCGGCGCCACCGGCTCGAGCGGCATCCACGGCGTGCGCCTCGTCCGCGCCTCCGGCGTCATCGAGCTGGAGCGCTCGGTCGTCGACGTGGCGACGCTGACGCAGCCCGGGCAGCCGACGCACGACCTCTCGCTGCCACGCCGGTCGCTCCGTGACTGCCTCGCCGAGGAACTCCGTAGACTCGACGCCGACGACCTCTTCGGGAACGTCGTGAGGAACGGGGTCCGTCTGCTGGACGTCCCCGTCGAGAGCAACTAGGGCAGACTGACACTGTGACGAACGAACGCCGGGTGCTGGTGCACCCTGACAAGGAATCGCTGGGCGCCTCCGTGGCCGCGCGCTTCATCACCAAGATCATCGACGTGATCGAGGAGCAGAACTACGCATCGGTCGTGGTCAGCGGAGGTTCGGTGAGCACCCTCGTGCTCGCGGCCATCAACGCCTCGCCGGCCCGCGACAGCGTCGACTGGTCGAAGGTCTCGATCTGGTGGGCCGACGAGCGCTGGGTCGAGGCGGGGCATCCCGACCGCAACGACCACCAGGCCGGCATCGACCTGCTCGACCACATCGGGCTGCTGCCCGAGAACGTGCACAGGTTCGCCGCTGTCGGCGACGCCGCCGACGTGGAGGCCGCAGCGGAGCTGTACCGCCGGGAGCTGCACGAGCACGCCCAGGCGGACGACCTCGCTCCGCGCTTCGACATCACCCTCCTCGGGGTCGGCCCGGACGGCCACGTCGCGTCGCTCTTCCCCGACGCTCCGCAGGTGCGGATGACGGAGCCCACGGTCCTGGTCGTCGAGGACTCCCCCAAGCCCCCGCCCGTGCGGCTCACGCTGAGCCTGCCGGTCATCAACGAGTCCCAGCGCGTCTGGATGATCCTCGCCGGGGCCGAGAAGGCCTCGTCGCTGGGGCTCGCCCTCGCCGGTGCCGGCGCCGACCAGGTGCCCGTCGCCGGGGTCAAGGGCCGGAAGCGCACGGTCTTCTTCGTCGACCGCGACGCCGCGGCCGAGGTGCCCGAGAACCTCATCGCCTCGACGTACTGACACGGAACACGACGACGCCCCGCCCTCCTCTCGCAGGGCGGGGCGTCGTCGTGTCCGCTCCTCGTCGGGGCGTGCCGCCCGCCGCTGGGGAGCAGAGGCGCAGAGCACGACGAAGCCCCCCGTCCGAACGGACAGGGGGCTTGGTCGTGGTGTCGCTGGGGCGTCAGGCCTTGCCTCGGCGGACGCGGAGCTGCTGCAGCGCCTCCTCGAGGAGCTGGGCGGCTTCCTCCTCGGTGCGACGCTCCTTCACGTAGGCGAGGTGCGTCTTGTAGGGCTCGAGCTTGGCCACGGTCGGCGGGTTCTCCTTGTCGCGACCGGCGGGCAATCCCGACGACGGGGAGTCGACGGTCTCAGGGATCTCGTCGTCGGGCACGTTGGCCGCGAAATGACGGACGACCTCGTTGCCGAGGGCGTCCCAGTAGGAGATGGTGACCCGCTCGGCGTGGAAGCCGCGGTCCTGTTCGCCCATGGGGCCCGCGCCGACGCGGGAGCCACGGATCGCGCTGCCGCCGGAGGCCATCAGCTCACCGCCGAGAACTTGGTGATGAGGCCGAGGACGACGATGCAGGTGATCCACACGAGGCCGAGGAACACGGTGATCCTGTTCAGGTTGCGCTCGGCGACGCCGGACGCCCCGAGGTTGCTCGTGACACCGCCGCCGAACATGTCGGAGAGACCGCCGCCGCGACCGCGGTGCAGCAGGATGAGCAGGGTCAGCAGGAGACTCGTGATGCCGAGCAACACCTGCAGGATGACCTGGAGAATTTCCACGGAACGCCTTTCGATGCGGTGAGACCGTAAACGAGTATAACCGGAGCGTCGGGTCCGGCGGCTCGCCCGCGCGGGCGAGCTGCCGGACCCGACGCTCCGTCAGACGCCGACGTGCGAGCGGAAGCGGACGATGCTCGTGAACTCCGCGACGTCGAGGCTCGCTCCGCCGACCAGGGCGCCGTCGACGTCGGGCTCCCGCAGGAACGACGCGATGTTGCTCGACTTCACGGAGCCGCCGTAGAGGACGCGAGTCGTGGCCGCCCGCTCGGGGCCTGCGATCTCGACGAGCGCCTCGCGCAGCGCGGCGCAGACCTGCTGCGCCTGCTCGGGCGTGGCCGCCTGCCCGGAGCCGATGGCCCAGACGGGCTCGTACGCGACGACGATCTCGGCGTCGGCGGGGACCTGGGCCAGGGAGGCGCGGAGCTGGGCCACCGGGACGGCGCTCGGACCGTGCTCCTCCAGGTCGGCCGCGGTCTCGCCCACGCAGATCATCGGGACGAGGCCGTGGCGGTGGGCCGCGGCGACCTTGCTCGCGACGACGTCGTCGCCCTCGGAGTGGAGGGTGCGGCGCTCCGAGTGCCCCACGAGCACGTACTGCACGTCGAGGGCCCGGAGGGACGCCCCGGAGATCTCGCCCGTGTAGGCACCGGAGTCGTGGCTCGAGAGGTCCTGGGCGCCGAGGCCCAGCTCGAGCTTGTCGGCGTCGAGCAGCGTCTGCACGCTCCGGAGGTCGGTCGCGGGCGGGAAGACGACCGCCTCGACCGACGAGAAGTCGTGCTTGGCGTCCTTGAGGCTCCAGGCGAGCTTCTGGACGAACGCGATCGCCTGCAGGTGATCGAGGTTCATCTTCCAGTTGCCGGCGATCAGGGGCGTGCGCGTGGTCACCATCCGAGGACCTCCAGTCCGGGGAGCTTCTTGCCCTCGAGGAACTCGAGGCTGGCTCCACCACCGGTGGAGATGTGGCCGAACTGGTCGTCCGTGAAGCCGAGGGAGCGCACCGCGGACGCGGAGTCGCCTCCGCCGACGACGGCCAGCCCGCTGACCTCCGTCAGCGCCTGCGCGACGACGCGGGTGCCCGTGGCGAAGGCGTCGAACTCGAACACGCCCATGGGGCCGTTCCAGAAGACCGTCGACGACGAGGAGATGATCTCCGCGAAGGCCGCCGCGGTGTCGGGCCCGATGTCGAGCCCGAGGGCCTCCGGGCCGAGCTCGGACGACTCGATGCCGTCCACGGCGACCGTGGTGTGCTCGGCGTCGGCGGCGAAGGCCGAGGCGACGACGACGTCGGTGGGCAGCACGAGGCGGACCCCGCGCTCCTGCGCCTCGGCGACGTAGCCGCGGACGCGGTCGAGCTGGTCGGCCTCCAGGAGGCTCTTGCCGACCGGGTGCCCCTGGGCGGCCAGGAAGGTGAACAGCATGCCGCCACCGATGAGGAGCGAGTCGACGCGGGGCAGGAGGTGCTCGATCACGCCGAGCTTGTCGCTGACCTTCGACCCGCCGAGGACGACGGCGTAGGGGCGTTCCGGCTTCTCGGTCAGGCGCTCCAGGACCTCGAGCTCGGCGGAGATGAGCGTGCCCGCGGCGCTCGGCAGCAGCTGCGGGAGCTCGTAGACGCTGGCCTGTTCACGGTGCACGACGCCGAAGCCGTCGGAGACGAAGACGTCGCCGAGCTGCGCGAGCCGCTCCGCGAACGCGCGGCGCTCCCCCGCGTCCTTGGACGTCTCGGCGGCGCTGAAGCGGAGGTTCTCGAGGACGGTCACCTGACCGTCCTGCAGCTGCTCGACCGCGGCGGTGGCGTCGTCGCCGACCGTCTGGGCGACGAAGCCGACGCTCTTGCCCAGCAGCTCGCTGAGCCGCTGCGCCACGGGCCGGAGGCTGTACTTCTCGACCGGCTGACCGTCCGGTCGGCCCAGGTGCGAGATGACGACGACTCGGGCGCCCTGGTCGAGCAGCTGGTTCAGCGTCTGCAGCGACGCGCGGACGCGGCCGTCGTCGGTGATCACGCCGTCGGTGAGGGGGACGTTGAGGTCGCAGCGGACGATGACGCGCCTCCCGCCCAGGTCTCCGAGCTGATCGAGGGTACGGAGGGTCATTCTCGTTCTCTTCTCTGCGACGGAGGCGGTCAGGCTCGTGCCTGACCGCCTCCGGGGGGTTCGTGCTGGGGGGTGTGCGCTGACCGGCTAGAGGCGGTCGGCCACGTACTCGGTGAGGTCGACGAGGCGGTTGGAGTAGCCCCACTCGTTGTCGTACCACGAGGTGATCTTGACCATGTTGCCGATGACCTTGGTCAGGCCCGAGTCGTAGATCGACGAGTGCGGGTCGGTCGTGATGTCGCTCGAGACCAGCGGGTCCTCCGAGTAGGCCAGGATGCCCTTGAGCTCGCCCTCGGCGGCGGCCTTGTACGCCGCGTTGATCTGCTCGACCGTGACGGGGGTCGAGGTCTCGAGCGTGACGTCGGTGATCGAGCCGGTCGGCACCGGGACACGCAGCGCGTAGCCGTCGAGCTTGCCGGCGAGCTGCGGGATGACGAGGCCGATGGCCTTGGCCGCACCCGTCGAGGTCGGGACGATGTTGACGGCCGCGGCGCGGGCACGACGCGGGTCCTTGTGGGGGCCGTCCTGGAGGTTCTGGTCGGCCGTGTACGCGTGCACCGTCGTCATCAGGCCACGCTCGACGCCGAAGTTGTCGAGGAACACCTTCATCAGCGGCGCCAGGCTGTTCGTGGTGCACGACGCGTTCGAGATGATGTGGTGCGAGGCGGGGTCGTAGATGCCCTCGTTGACGCCCAGCACGATGGTCGCGTCGTCGCCCGTGGCGGGCGCGGAGATGAGGACCTTCTTGGCGCCGGCGGTGATGTGCTTGCGCGCGTCCTCCGCCTTGGTGAAGAAGCCGGTCGACTCGATGACGATGTCGACGCCCAGCTCGCCCCAGGGGAGGTTCGCGGGGTCGCGCTCGGCGAGGACCTTGATCGGCTTGCCGTCGACGACGATCGAGTCGCCGTCGAGCTCGACCGTGGCGTCGAGGCGGCCCGTGATCGAGTCGAACTTGAGGAGGTGCGCGAGGGCCGCGTTGTCGGTGAGGTCGTTCACGGCGACGATCTCGATGTCGGCGCCCTTGGCGAGCGCTGCGCGGAAGTAGTTGCGGCCGATGCGACCGAAGCCGTTGATGCCGATCTTGACGGTCAAGGGAACTCCTGTTGATCAGGCGTCGCGGGGACGCGTGGAGGGGGCGGGCGACCAGGCCCTCGGAGGGCTCTCAGACCAGTGCGGTCGGGGAGCCGGACCGTTTGTCACAGTACCAGCCGGGGGTGCGTGTGCGTCGTGATGAGACGCGCCCCCGTCGTGCCCCTAGCGGAGGTCGAGGTCGGAGGGCAGGCTGGCCTCCGTGCCGGCGACCCCGAGGTCGGAGGCCTTCTTGTCGGCCATGGCCAGGAGGCGACGGATGCGGCCGGCCACGGCGTCCTTCGTCATCGGCGGGTCGGCGTGGTGGCCGAGCTCGTCGAGGCTGGCGTCGCGGTGGGCGAGGCGCAGGCGGCCCGCGTAGGCGAGGTGCTCGGGGATGTCGTCGCCGAGGAGCTGCATGGCTCGCTCGACGCGGGCGCAGGCGGCGACGGCGGCCTCGGCGGAGCGCCGCAGGTTGGCGTCGTCGAAGTTGACCAGGCGGTTGGCCGTGGCACGCACCTCGCGGCGCTGGCGCATCTCCTCCCACTCCCCCACGCTCTTGTGGGCGCCCATGACGGCGAGCATGGCGCTGATCGCCTCGCCGTCACGGACGAGGACCCGGTGCACGCCCCGGACCTCGCGGGCCTTCGCGGGGACGCCGAGACGACCTGCCGCGCCGACGAGGGCCATCGCGGCCTCGTTGCCGGGGCAGACCACCTCGAGCGAGGCCGAGCGCCCGGGGTCGGTCAACGACCCCTGGGCGAGGAAGGCTCCGCGCCAGATCGCGGCCAGGTCGTCACGCGACCCCGTCGTCAGCCGGTTCGGCAGCCCGCGGACGGGACGACGACGCTGGTCCATCAGGCCGGTCTGCCGGGCGAGCGTCTCGCCCGCCTCGTGGACGCGGACGAGGTAGTGGGCCGTGCGCCGGGCACCGGAGGCCCCGATCATCGAGACGTCGCTGCGGGCGCCGTAGAGCTCGGCGAGGTCCTTGCGGACCCGACGAGCGATGGCGGGGCTGTCCAGCTCGGCCTCGACCGCGATGCGACCGGAGATGACGTGCAGCCCGCCGGCGAAGCGGAGGATCGTCGCCACCTCGGCGGCGCGCACGGTCGTGCGGGTCACCTCGACCTTGGCGAGCTCTTCTTTGACGTCGGCGGTCTGTGCCACAGGTGCGGGTCCTTGTCTCTGTCGATGGTCGACGAGGCCACGGGGGCGTGCCTCCGGGGCTCGGTCGTCGAGGGGTGTCGGGCTGGTGGCGAGGCCGTCAGGTCGGACGGACGGCCGGTGCCCGTCGGTGCGGACGCCGGCTCACTCACGACCGAGGTCGCGGTGCTTCACGCTGACGGCGACGCCGGGGAGGTCGCGCAGGATCGCGGCCAGTTCGCCCACGAGGGTGACCGATCGGTGCTTGCCGCCCGTGCAGCCAATGGCGATCGTAGCGTGTCTCTTGTTCTCGCGCTGGTAGCCGGCGAGCACCGGGCGGAGGGCAGCCGCGAAGGAGTCGACGAACTCGTGGGCGCCGTCCTGCGCCATGACGTAGCTCGTGACCGGCTCGTCGAGACCGTTCTGCGACCGGAGCTCGGGCACCCAGAACGGGTTGGGCAGGAACCGCGCGTCGCCCACGCTGTCGGCGTCGGCGGGCAGACCGTACTTGAAGCCGAAGCTGAGGACGGTCACCTGCACGCCGGGCCGCTCGGACTCGGCGAAGCGCTCCGTCACGGCCGTCGCGAGCTGGTGGATGTTGAGCTCGGACGTGTCGATGATCACGTCGCTCGTCTCCCGCAGCTCCTCCATCCGGGCCCGCTCGGCGAGGATCCCGTCCAGCAGCGTGCCGTCGCCCTGGAGCGGGTGCGGCCGGCGGACCTGCTCGAACCGACGCACGAGCACGGCGTCGGTCGCGTCGAGGAAGAGGACCCGCACCTTGCTGGGCATGCTCTCGCGGAGCGTGCGCACCGCCTCCTGAGCCTCGGAGAAGAGACGCCCGCCCCGGACGTCGACGACGGCGGCGATCTTCGGGAGGGAGTCCCCCGCCCGCTCGGCGAGGTCGAGCAGCGGTCGGAGCATCTGGGCGGGCAGGTTGTCGACGACGTACCAGCCGAGGTCCTCCAGGGCGTTCCCGACGGTCGAGCGACCGGCCCCGGACATGCCGGAGACGATGAGGACCTCTTGCTGTTCTGACGCGTCGCTCATGGGGAGGTGACCTTCGATCGTGTCGGCACGGGGTGGGTGTGATCCTAGACGGCGGCGGCGGGCTGGTCCGGTTCGGGGCGGGCGTCGTCCGCCTCGGCGACCTCGGCGTCGCTCGTCGACCCGAGCCGCGCGACGACGGCCGCCGCGAGGGTGGGGCCGATCCCCCGGATGGACGAGATCTCCTCCACGTCGGCCTGCTTGAGCCGCTTGACGGAGCCGAAGTGCTTGAGCAGCCCCGCCACGCGGGCGGGTCCGAGGCCGGGGATCTCCGCGAGCTGCGTCGCGACGTCGCGCTTCCGTCGCTGGCGCTGGAACGTGATGGCGAAGCGGTGCGCCTCGTCCCGGATGCGCTGGATCAGGAAGAGGGCGTCGGAGTTGCGGGGCAGGATGACGGGGAAGTCGTCGTCGGGCAGCCAGATCTCCTCGAGCCGCTTCGCGATGCCGCAGAGGGCGATGTCGGTGACGCCGGCGTCGTCCAGCGCACGGCGGGCGGCGGCCACCTGGGGCTGACCGCCGTCGACGATGAGGAGGTTCGGACGGTAGGCGAAGCGCTTCCGCTGCTCGCCGACCTCCTCCACCGGGGCGAGCTCGTCGTCGAGGCGGGCGAGTCGGCGGCTCAGCGTCTGGTAGATCGACTCGGTGTCGTCGGTGGACTGCGGGATGCTGAACCGGCGGTACTGGTCCTTCCGCGGGAGGCCGTCCTCGAAGACCACCATCGACGCGACGATGTTGGTGCCCGAGAGGTGCGAGACGTCGTAGCACTCCATCCGCAACGGCGCCTCGGTCATGCCCAGCGCCTCCTGGATGTCCGCCAGGGCGGTCGACCTCGTGGCGAAGTCGGCGCTCCGTCGCGTCTTGTACAGCATCAGCGACTGCTGGGCGTTGAGCATGGCCGTCTGCATGAGCGCGGCCTTCTCCCCCCGCTGGGCCGACCGCACCTGCACGCGCCCTCGGCCACGGACGTCGCCCAGCACGGCCTCGAGGGCCTCGACGTCGTCGGGCACGGCGCTGACGACGATCTCGCGGGGCACCTCGGCCCCGGCCGGGTAGCTGCCCTGGAGGACCTGCTCGACGAGGTCGCCGGAGGAGATGTCGATCTCCTTGTCGACGACCCAGCCCCGCGAGCCCCGGATGCGGCCGCCGCGGACGGTGAAGAGCTGCACGGCGGCGGCGAGCTCGTCCTCCGCCAGGGCGTACAGGTCGAGGTCGGCGGAGTCGCGGAGCACGACGGCGGACTTGTCGAGCACGGCCTCGAGGGCCTGCACCTGGTCGCGGAACCGGGCGGCGTCCTCGTAGCGCTGCTCGAGGGCCGCGGTCTTCATCGCCTTCTGCTTCTCGGCGATGACGCGCTTGTCGTAGCTGCCCATGAACCTGACGAACTCGTCGACGATGACCCGGTGCTCCTCGATCGAGACCCGGTGCGAGCACGGCCCGCCACAGCGCCCGATCTGGCCCGGGAAGCAGGGCTTGCCCGTCTGCATCGCCTTCTTGTAGCTGCTGTCGGAGCAGGTGCGGATCGGGAAGACCTTGATCATCTGGTCGATGGTGTCGTGGACGGCCCAGATCTTGGGGTACGGGCCGAAGTACTTCGCGCCCCTGATCTTCGGGTTCCGCGTCACCATGACCCGCGGTGCCTCGTCGCCGAGCGTCACGGCCATGAACGGGTACGTCTTGTCGTCGCGGAACTTGACGTTGAACGGCGGGTCGAACTCCTTGATCCACGTGTACTCGAGCTGCAGCGCCTCGATGTCGCTGCCGACGACCGTCCACTCCACCGACCGCGCGGTGAGCACCATGCGCCGGGTGCGCTCGTGCAGGGTGGGCAGCGGCGCGAAGTAGTTGCTGAGACGAGCGCGGAGGTTCTTCGCCTTGCCCACGTAGAGGACGCGGCCGCGCTCGTCCCGCCAGCGGTAGACCCCGGGGTCGGTCGGGATCTCGCCCGCCGGGGGGCGCCAGGAGACGGTGTTGCTCATCGGGCCTCGACGGCCTCCCGGCGACGTGCGGCCGCTCCCTGACGCCGCTTGGAGGCGGCGGGCCCGGGCGCGGCGTGGCCCTGCTCGAGGATCTCGGCGAGGAACACCCCCGTGTGGCTCTCGGGCACCGTGGCGAGGTGCTCCGGCGTGCCGGTGGCCAGCACGGAGCCGCCGCCCGCACCGCCCTCGGGGCCCATGTCGATGAGCCAGTCGGCCGACTTGATCACGTCGAGGTTGTGCTCGATCGTGATGACGGTGTTGCCCTTCTCGACCAGGCCGTTCAGCACGAGGAGGAGCTTGCGGACGTCCTCGAAGTGGAGGCCGGTCGTCGGCTCGTCGAGCACGTAGACGCTGCGGCCGTTCGACCGCTTCTGGAGCTCGGTGGCGAGCTTGACCCGCTGCGCCTCGCCGCCGCTCAGCGTCGTCGCGCTCTGGCCGAGGCGGACGTAGCCGAGGCCCACGTCGACCAGGGTCTTCATGTAGCGGGAGATCGCCGAGATGGGCTCGAAGAAGACCGCCGCCTCGCTGATCGGCATGTCGAGCACCTCGGAGATGTTCTTGCCCTTGTAGTGCACGGCGAGGGTGTCGCGGTTGTAGCGAGCACCACCGCAGACCTCGCACGCGACGTAGACGTCGGGCAGGAAGTTCATCTCGATCTTGATGGTGCCGTCGCCGGCGCAGTTCTCGCAGCGACCGCCCTTGACGTTGAAGCTGAAGCGACCGGGCAGGTAGCCCCGTGTCTTGGCCTCGACCGTCTCGGCGAACAGGTTGCGGATGCGGTCGAAGACGCCCGTGTAGGTGGCCGGGTTCGACCGGGGGGTGCGGCCGATGGGCGCCTGGTCGACGTGCACGACCTTGTCGAGGGCCTCGAGGCCCGTGACCCGGAGGTGCTTGCCGGGGATCTGGCGGGCGCCGTTGAGCTTGTTGGCCATGACCTTGTAGAGGATGTCGTTGACGAGCGTCGACTTGCCCGAGCCGCTGACGCCCGTGACCGCGACGAACGCGCCGAGGGGGAACTCGACCGTGACGTTCTTGAGGTTGTTCGCCTTGGCGCCCACGACCGTGATGACCCGGTCGGGATCGACGGGGCGACGGGTCGTCGGAGTCTCGATGGAACGGCGGCCGGAGAGGTAGTCGCCCGTGTACGACTCCCGGTTCTCGAGGAGGTCCTCGTAGCTGCCGGAGTGGACCACGTGGCCGCCGTTGACCCCGGCACCCGGTCCGATGTCGACGACCCAGTCGGCCGTCTTGATGGTGTCTTCGTCGTGCTCGACGACGATGAGCGTGTTGCCGAGGTCCTTCAGCTTCACGAGCGTGTCGATGAGCCGCCGGTTGTCGCGCTGGTGGAGGCCGATGCTGGGCTCGTCGAGGACGTAGAGCACGCCGGTGAGGCCCGACCCGATCTGCGTCGCGAGTCGGATGCGCTGCGCCTCGCCGCCCGAGAGCGAGCCGGCCGAGCGGGCGAGGGAGAGGTACGTGAGGCCGACCTCGAGGAGGAACTCGAGCCGCACGCGGATCTCGCGCAGCACCTGGGCCGCGATCCGCGCCTCGCGCGGCGTCAGGGTCAGGCCGTTCATGAAGGCGAAGGCGTCGGCGAGGCTGAGGTCGGCGACGTCGGCGATGCTCTGCTCGGCGACCGTGACCGCCAGCACCTCGGGCTTGAGGCGCTTGCCGCCGCAGACGGTGCACGGGATCTCACGGAGGTACTCGGAGTAGCGCTGGCGCTGGCTGTCGGTCTCCGCCTCGGCGTACTTGCGCTCGATGTAGGGCATCACGCCCTCGAAGCCCGTCGAGTACTTCATCTCACGGCCGAAGCGGTTCTTCCACTTCACCGTCACCTCGAAGTCGTTGCCCTGCAGCACGGCCTCGCGGATGCGCTCCGGCAGGTCCTTCCAGGGGGTGCGCAGGCTGAAGTCGAGGTCGATGGCGAGGCCCTCGAGGAGCTTCTGGAAGTAGTTGTAGAGGCCCTTGCCCGAGTTGGTCCAGGGCAGGATGACGCCCTCGGCCAGGCTCAGCTCGGGGTCGCCCAGCACGAGGTCGGTGTCGACGGACATGCGCGTGCCGATGCCCGAGCACTCGGGGCAGGCTCCGAAGGGAGCGTTGAACGAGAAGGTGCGGGGCTCGACCTCGGTCAGCTGCACGGGGTGGCCGTTCGGGCAGGAGAGCTTCTCGGAGAAGGTGCGGTACTTGCCCGCCGCGCCCGCGTCGGTGTCGACGAAGTCGACGGTGACGAGGCCGTCGGTGAGGCGCAGCGCCGTCTCGAGCGAGTCGGTGAGGCGTGTCAGGCCCTCGGGCGAGGCCACGAGCCGGTCGACCACGACGGAGATGTCGTGCTTGACCTGCTTCTTGAGGGCGGGGGGCGCGGAGAGCTGCACCTGCTCGCCGTCGACGATCGCGCGGGAGTAGCCCGCGGCCGCGAGCTCGGCGAAGAGGTCGACGAACTCGCCCTTCTTCTTCGACACGACGGGGCTCAGGACCTGGAAGCGCGTGCCCGTCTCGAGCGTCATCAGCTGGTCGGCGATCTGCTGGACGGTCTGCCGGCTGATCTTCTCGCCGCAGACCGCGCAGTGCGCGATGCCGATGCGGGCCCAGAGCAGGCGCATGTAGTCGTAGATCTCGGTGATCGTGCCGACCGTCGACCTCGGGTTGCGGTTCGTCGACTTCTGGTCGATGGAGACCGCGGGGCTCAGGCCCTCGATGAAGTCGACGTCGGGGCGGTCGACCTGGCCGAGGAACTGGCGGGCGTACGCCGACAGGGACTCGACGTAGCGGCGCTGGCCCTCGGCGAAGATCGTGTCGAACGCGAGCGACGACTTGCCCGAGCCCGAGAGACCGGTGAAGACCACGAGGCTGTCTCTCGGGATCTCGAGGTCGACGTTGTCGAGGTTGTGGACTCGGGCGCCGCGCACGCTGAGCACGGAGGAACCATCTACGGGAGAGATTGACACTCTTACCATTCTACGGAGACCACCGACACTGCCGGTCGGCCTTCTCCGTGGGAGGACGTGCCCTGTGTCACAGGGCGGGGTGGGTCTTGGTGAGGCCGGCGGAGACGGCCCAGAGCCGCTCGGCCGCCTGGGGGTCGCGGGCGTGCCGCTTCGCGGGGACCCTGGCCGGTGCTCCGGTCAGCTGGAACCAGCCGGCCGGACCCCAGTATTCCCCTCCGACGACGTCGGGGGCCGTGGCGGCGTGGACGAGCGGCTCGGCCCCCACCTCCTTGCCCTGCGAGAAGGTGTGCATCATGGAGGTGACGACGGCCGGCGGCCGGCGGGGCTCGACGACGGGCGGGCGGGGGTCGCTCAGGCTCTCCCAGGCGAAGCCCGGGTGTGCCACGACGCTCGTGACGGTCGACCCCGCGGCACGGAGCCGACGGTCGAGCTCGAAGCCGAACGACATCACGGCCAGCTTCGACCGCGCGTAGGCCACGTAGCTCGAGTAGCTCGACACCATCATCGGGTCGTCGAGGTCGAGTCGCACCCACCGGTGGCTGATGCTGCCGAGGTGGACGACGCGGCCGGCCCGGGCGGCGCCGAGCGCGGGCATGAGGTGCGAGACGAGGGCGAAGTGGCCGAGGTGGTTCGTGCCGAACTGCAGCTCGAAGCCGTCGGCGGTGGTCTGGCGGCGTCGCTGGCCCACGACCCCCGCGTTGGCGAGCAGGACGTCGACGGGGCCGCCCGCGGCGAGGGCGTCAGCCCCGGAGCGCACGGAGGAGAGGTCGGCGAGGTCGAGGTCGACCGTCTCGACGTCCGCCCCCGCGACGCGCTCCCGGACGGCGTCCGCCGCGCGGACGGCGCGTTCCGGGTCACGGGCGGCGAGGACGACCCGGTGCCCCTGGGCGGCCAGGCGCGCGGCCGCGAAGTAGCCCAGCCCCGCGGTCGCGCCCGTGACGACGACTCGGAGGCGATCAGCGGACATGGCCCGCCGCCTCCATCTGTCGCAGGTCCTTCTTGAGGTCGGCGACCTCGTCGCGGAGCCGCCCGGCGAGCTCGAACTTCAGCTCGGCCGCGGCCTGGAGCATCTGCTCGTTGAGGTCGGCGATGATCGACTCGATGCCGTTGGCCGCCGCCGCGCCCTTGCCCTCGCGCCTGAGGTTCGGGGTGGGAGACCGCTTCTTGCCGTCGCGCCCGGCGAGGAGGGCCGCCGTGTCGGCGCCCTCCCGAGCCAGCGCCTCCGTGATGTCCGCGATCTTCTTGCGGAGCGGCTGCGGGTCGATGCCGTGCTCGGTGTTGTACGCGATCTGCTTGTCGCGACGCCGATCGGTCTCTTCGAGGGCCTGCTTCATGGAGGCGGTCATGACGTCGGCGTACATGTGCACCTGGCCGGAGACGTTGCGGGCTGCACGGCCGATGGTCTGGATCAGCGAGGTCGACGAGCGGAGGAACCCCTCCTTGTCGGCGTCGAGGATCGCGACCAGGGAGACCTCGGGCAGGTCGAGCCCCTCACGGAGCAGGTTGATGCCGACGAGGACGTCGTAGACGCCCTGCCGCAGCTCGGTGAGGAGCTCGACGCGACGCAGGGTGTCGACGTCGGAGTGGAGGTAGCGCACGCGAACCCCGGCCTCGGTGAGGAAGTCGGTGAGCTCCTCCGCCATCTTCTTCGTCAGCGTGGTGACGAGGACGCGCTCGTCGCGCTCCGTCCGGGTGCGGATCTCGTCGAGGAGGTCGTCGATCTGGCCCTCGGACGGCTTGACGACGATCTCGGGGTCGATGAGGCCGGTCGGGCGGATGATCTGCTCGACGACGCTGTCGGTGATGCCGAGCTCGTACTTGCCGGGCGTCGCGGAGAGGTAGACCTTCTGGCCGACCCGGTCGAGGAACTCCTCGAACTTCAGGGGTCGGTTGTCGAGAGCGCTGGGCAGGCGGAAGCCGTGGTCGACCAGCGTGCGCTTGCGCGAGGCGTCGCCCTCGTACATGGCACCGATCTGCGGCACGGTGACGTGCGACTCGTCGATGACCACCAGCAGGTCGTCCGGGAAGTAGTCGAGGAGGCAGTGGGGCGCCTCCCCCGGACCGCGACCGTCGATGTGCGCGGAGTAGTTCTCGATGCCGTTGCAGAAGCCGATCTGCTCCATCATCTCGAGGTCGAACGTCGTCCGCATCCGCAGCCGCTGGGACTCGAGCAGCTTGCCCTGCTGGTCGAGCTCGGCGAGCCGGCCCGCCAGCTCCTCCTTGATGGTGCCGATCGCCCGGTGCATGACGTCGGTGCCCGCCACGTAGTGCGAGCCGGGGAACACCGACACGGCGTCGAGGGTCTTCACGACGTCGCCGGTCAGCGGGTGGAGGGCGTACAGCGCCTCGATCTCGTCGCCGAACATCTCGATGCGGATGGCGAGCTCTTCGTACATCGGGATGATCTCGATGGTGTCGCCGCGCACGCGGAAGTTGCCCCGAGAGAAGTCGATGTCGTTGCGCTGGTACTGCATCGAGACGAAGCGGCGGATGAGCGTCTCGCGGTCGATGCGCTGGCCCACCTGCAGCGCGATCATCGCCTCGAGGTAGCCCTCCGGCGTGCCGAGGCCGTAGATGCACGACACCGTGCTGACGACGATGACGTCGCGGCGGCTGAGCAGGGAGTTCGTCGTCGAGTGGCGGAGCCGCTCGACCTCGGCGTTGATCGAGCTGTCCTTCTCGATGAAGGTGTCGGTCTGCGGGACGTAGGCCTCGGGCTGGTAGTAGTCGTAGTACGAGACGAAGTACTCGACCGCGTTGTGCGGGAACATCTCGCGGAACTCGTTGGCCAGCTGGGCCGCGAGGGTCTTGTTGTGGGCGAGCACGAGCGTCGGCCGCTGCACCTGCTCGACCAGCCACGCGGTGGTGGCGGACTTGCCCGTGCCGGTCGCGCCGAGCAGGACGACGTCGGTCTCACCGGCGTTGATGCGACCCGCCAGCTCGGCGATGGCCGCCGGCTGGTCGCCGCTCGGTTCGTACTCGCTGACGACCTCGAACGGGCGGACACTTCGGGTCGGTTCCATGACTCCGAGTCTACGAGGCGCCACCGACAGACGGCCCGGGGGCGGCCCCTGCCTTCGCCGCTGACAGCGAACGGAGCCGGTCGAGGACGGCGTCGGCCTGCTGCAGGGTCTGCTCCAGGGAGCCCGAGGAGTCGACGACCATGTCGGCGACCGCGAGCCTCTCGTCGTCGCCCGCCTGTGCCGCCACCCGGCGCCGCGCCTCCTGCTCGGGCATCCCCCGCAGCTGCACGAGCCGGGCGACGCGCTCCTCTGCCGGGGCGTGGACCACGACGACGACGTCGAACTCGCCCGCTCCCCGGGTCTCGACGAGCAGGGGGACGTCGTAGACCACGACCCGGGCCGGGTCGCCGGCCACGGCCTCGGCCATGCGCCGGCGGGAGAGCTCCCGGACGGCGGGGTGGGTGATCGCCTCGAGGTCGCGGCGGGCCCCCGGGTCGGAGAACACCAGGGCTCCGAGGGCCGGACGATCCAGGCTGCCGTCCGCGGCCAGGACGCCGCCGCCGAACCTCTCCGCGATCGCGGCGAGGCCGGGGGTGCCGGGCTCCACCACCTCGCGGGCGAGGAGGTCGGCGTCGACCACGGCCGCGCCCCGCTCCGCGAGACGACGGGACACGACGCTCTTGCCGGCGGCGATGCCCCCGGTCAGCCCACAGACGAACATCCGACGAGGCTACCCGGTGAGCCACCGGCGAGCCCGGGAACGCCGCGAGGCGGCCCCCTCTCGGGGACCGCCTCGTGGTCAGGTCTGCTGCACCGTGAGGTGCGGCGTCACTAGTTGTTGTTCGACAGCTTCTCGCGCAGAGCGGCGAGCGACTCGTCGTCGGCGAGCGTGCCGGCGCCGGCCGACTCGCTCGAGAACGTCGAACCGGACGGCACGTCGAAGGTGGTCTCCTCGGCGAGGGACGCCGCGACCTGCTTCTTGTGGGCCTCCCAGCGAGCCTGGGCGGCAGCGTAGTCCTGCTCCCACTTCTCGCGCTGGGTCTCGAAGCCCTCGCGCCACTCGTTGGTCTCCGGGTCGAAGCCCTCGGGGTACTTGTAGTTGCCCTGCTCGTCGTACTCGGTGAGCATGCCGTAGAGCGCCGGGTCGAACTCGGTGCCCTCGGGGTCGACGCCCTCGTTGGCCTGCTTGAGGCTCAGCGAGATGCGACGGCGGTCGAGGTCGATGTCGATGACCTTGACGAACACCTCGTCGCCGACGGCGACGACCTGCTCGGCCAGTTCGACGTGCTTCGCCGACAGCTCGGAGATGTGCACGAGGCCCTCGATGCCGTCTGCCACGCGGACGAACGCACCGAACGGCACGAGCTTCGTGACCTTGCCGGGCGCGACCTGACCGATGGCGTGCGTGCGGGCGAAGACCTGCCACGGGTCCTCCTGCGTCGCCTTGAGCGAGAGCGACACGCGCTCACGGTCGAGGTCGACCTCGAGGATCTCGACGGTGACTTCCTGACCGACCTCGACGACCTCGCTGGCGTGCTCGATGTGCTTCCAGCTGAGCTCGGAGACGTGCACGAGGCCGTCCACGCCGCCCAGGTCGACGAAGGCGCCGAAGTTGACGATCGAGGAGACGACGCCCTTGCGGACCTGCCCCTTGTGGAGGTTGTTGAGGAAGGTGGTGCGGCTCTCGGACTGCGTCTGCTCGAGGAGCGCACGGCGCGACAGGACCACGTTGTTGCGGTTCTTGTCGAGCTCGAGGATCTTCGCCTCGATCTCCTGGCCCAGGTAGGGCGTGAGGTCGCGGACGCGGCGCAGCTCGATGAGCGACGCGGGGAGGAAGCCCCGGAGGCCGATGTCGACGATGAGGCCGCCCTTGACGACCTCGATGACCGTTCCGGTGACGACGCCGTCGGCGTCCTTGATCTTCTCGACGTCGCCCCAGGCACGCTCGTACTGAGCGCGCTTCTTGGACAAGATCAGACGGCCTTCCTTGTCCTCCTTCTGGAGGACGAGGGCCTCGACGGTGTCGCCGACCTCGACGACCTCCGTGGGGTCGACGTCGTGCTTGATCGAGAGTTCGCGCGAGGGGATGACGCCCTCGGTCTTGTAGCCGACGTCGAGGAGGACCTCGTCGCGGTCGATCTTCACGACGGTGCCCTCGATGAGGTCGCCGTCGTTGAAGAACTTCAGAGTCTTCTCGACCGCGGCCAGGAAGTCATCAGCGGATCCGATGTCGTTGATGGCGACCTGCTTGGGTGCCTTGGTCGTTACGGTTGTCATGTAGTTAGTGCTCCAGTGAAAGCATGGATCGGGCCGCGGTCGTCCCGAGGAGTGTCTCGTCGGGGGGAGTCGACCACGGCGGGCGGACAGATCGGCGCAGGAAGCGCCTCCACATCATAGCTCCGTGCCCGGGCACGCGGCAACGACCGAGGCCCCGCGCGCCGCGCCTCCCCCGGGTGGCCGACGGCCGTCAGCGCAGGAGGGCGCGTCGGAGCGTGTCGAGCCCCACTCCCCCGAGCTGGAGCGCCTCGCGGTGGAAGGCGACGACGTCGAGGGAGCCCCCGGCGCGGCGCGTCCTCTCGGCCCGCAGCTCCTCCCAGATGCGCTGCCCGACCTTGTACGACGGCGCCTGCCCGGGCCAGCCGAGGTACCGGTCGACCTCGAACCTCACGAACGAGTCGTCGAGCGAGACGTTCTCGGTCAGGAACCGCAGGGCGTGGGCGTGGTCCCACCGCTGCGTCGTGCCGGGGACGGTCTTGCCCAGGTGCACGCCGATGTCGATGACGACGCGCGCCGCCCGCATCCGCTGCCCGTCGAGCATGCCGAGGCGGTCGCCCGGGTCGGCGAGGTGGCCGAGCTCGTCCATCAGCCGCTCGGCGTAGAGGGCCCAGCCCTCGGCGTGGCCGGAGGTGCCGGCGAGCTGGCGGCGCCAGGTGTTGAGGGTGCCCCGGGCCCAGACCGCCTGCCCGATCTGGAGGTGGTGGCCCGGGACGCCCTCGTGGAAGACCGTCGTGGTCTCACGCCAGGTGCTGAACCGGGTCACGCCCTCGGGCACCGACCACCACATGCGGCCCGGCCGGGAGAAGTCGTCGCTCGGGCCGGTGTAGTAGATGCCGCCGTCCTTCGTCGGCGCGATGCGGCACTCCAGCCGGCGCAGCGGCTCCGGGACGTCGAAGTGGGTGCCCGCCAGCTCGGCCACGGCACGGTCGCTGAGGCCCTGCATCCACTGCTGGAGCGCGTCGGTGCCCTCCAGCTGCCGGGCGGGGTCCTGGTCGAGGACGGCGATCGCCCGGGCCACCGAGGCGCCCGGCTCGATCTGCCCGGCCACGGCCTCTTGCTCGGCGGCCGTCCGCGCGAGCTCGTCGAGCCCCCACTCGTAGGTCTCGTCGAGGTCGATCGTCGCGCCGAGGAAACGTCGCGAGTGCAGGGCGTAGGCGTCCCGGCCCACGGCGTCGTCGAGGCCCGCCGCGGGCAGCAGCTCGTCGAGCAGGAAGGACCGCAGGCCGAGGTAGGCGGCCCCCGCGGAGCGCGCGCCCTGCTGCAGGTCGCGGACGAGCCCGTCGGAGGCGCCGCTCCCGTCCGCCAGGACCGGTCGCGCCGTCAGCTCGGCGAAGAAGCCGCCCGGATCGCCGATCCGCGCGCACTGCTCCGCCACGGCCTCGACCTGTCGGCGGGCCGGGACGACGCCCTCCCGCACCCCGAGCCGGAGCGTCTCGACGTACTGGGCGACGGCCCGGTCGACCCCGGCGAGCCTCGAGGCCACGTCGGACCACTCCTCGTCGCTGTCCGTCGGCATGAGGTCGAGGACCTCGCGGATGCCCTGGGCGGGGGACGCGATCACGTTCAGGTCTCGGAGCTCGAGCCGGTGCTCGGCCTGCTCGAGGTCGAGCACCAGCTCGCTCCGGAGGTCGTCGCGCGTCACGAGGTCGACGTCGTCGACCGCCGGCGCCGCGTCGAGGTCGCGGAGGGCCGCGCGGACCGCCTCCTCGTGGCGCTCCTGGCCCTCGGGCGAGTAGTCGCCGTACTCGCCCGTCCGGCCCTCACGGCCGATCCAGGTCGCCACGGTCGGGTCGAGGTCGACCAGGGTGTCGACCCAGCGTTCGGCGACGGCGTCGACCGGCGTGGGCTCGCGGCGGGCGGGGGGCGTGGGCTCGACGGTCATGCGCCGAGCCTAGCCAGGCCGGGGACGACGGAGGGCGCCGACGACCGGGGTCGTCGGCGCCCTCCGGGGCGGGTGGCGCTACTCCGCGTCGAGGTCCGTCTCGAGCAGCCCGGCGAGCTCCTCGAGGGCGGCGTCGGCGTTGTCGCCCTCGGTGGCCAGCGTGACCTGCTCGCCGTGGCCGATGCCCAGCGAGAGGACGCCGAGGATGCTCGCGGCGTTGACGCTCTTGCCGGCCGCGGTCGTCAGCGTGACCTTGGCGCCGGTCTTGCCGGCGGCCTGGCTGAAGAGCGAGGCGGGGCGGGCGTGCAGCCCGACGCTCGAGGCGATGGTGACGGTACGTTCGGGCATTTCTTCTCCTTGGTCGCGACCGAGCCGGTCGGGTCGTCGGTCGGGTGGACGGCCGGGGCCGTCAGGGGTGGGGCGTCGGGGGTCAGTCGTCGTCGTCGGTCGCGGCGAGGAGCTCATAGACCTCGGCCGACGTCGTCGCCCCGCGGAGGGCGGCGGCGGAGTCCGGGTCCATGAGGATGCTCGCCAGCTGGCTGAGGATGGCGATGTGGCCGTTGCCCTTCGCGGCGATCCCCACCGCGACGCTGACCTCGTTGCCGTCCCAGTCGACCGGGGTCGGGAAGCGCAGGACGACCAGGGCGTCGGCCTTCACGCTGTCCTTCCCCGCGAGGGTGCCGTGCGGGATGGCCACGCCCTCGCCGACGTAGGTCGAGACGCTCTGCTCACGCTGGAACATCGCGTCGACGTAGCTCTCGTCGACCGCTCCGGCCTCGACGAGGGCCCGGCCGGTCGCCCGGATGGCCTCGTCACGGTCGGCGGCGGTCTCGTCGAGGCGGATCGACGACTCCGCGAGGAGGGTCGTCAGGGCCGGGGCCTGCTCGTCGGTCACGCTCAGACCTCGACCGTCGAGCCGTCCTGGATCGCCTTGACGATCTTGGCGACGTTCGGGTCGCCCATGAAGAGCTGGAACGGCACGACGGGGACGTTCGGCACGACGCCGCGGGCGCGCTCGGCGAGGTTGTTCTGTGTCACGACGACGTCGGCGTCGGCCGGGATGCTGGCGACGGGCGAGTGCTCGACGGTGACGCCGCTCTTCTTGAGCTGCTTCTTCAGCGTCGAGGCGAGCATGACGCTGCTGCCCATGCCGGCGTCGCACGCGACGATGAGCTTCTTGATCGAGGAACCGTCGAGGGTTGCCATGTCAGTCTCCTTGTTTCATCGGGGTCGGGGGGCCGGCCGAACGGCCGCCCCCCGCGGTGTCAGTTGGACGTCGGTGCCGACGTCCCCTTGCTGGTGGCCTTGTTGGCGGCGGTGGCCGCCTGTGCGTCGGCCAGGGCCTGCTCCTGCGCGGCCGCGTCCTCGGCGGCCGCCTCGCGGTTCTCCTTGCGGCCGAAGCCCATGAGGAAGGCGGAGACGACGAACGAGACCGCAGCCGAGAGCAGGATACCCAGGTAGATCGGGAGGATGTCCCCTCGGGCGGCGACGAGCGTGTAGGCGATGATGCTGCCCGGCGAGGCGGGGCCGACGAGGCCGACTCCGAAGATCGAGAAGACCGTGATGCCGGTGGCGCCGCCGAGGATGGCGGAGACGAGCAGCACGGGCTTCATCAGCACGTACGGGAAGTAGATCTCGTGGATGCCGCCGAAGAAGTGCACGACGATCGCAGCCGGGGCCGAGGGGCGGATGGCGCGCGGTCCGAAGAAGAGGAACGCGAGCAGGATGCCGAGGCCCGGGCCGGGGTTCGACTCGAGCATGAACAGGATGGACTTGCCGGTCTCCTGCGACTCGATGCCGCCGAGGGGGGTCAGCACGCCCTGGTTGATGGCGTTGTTGAGGAAGAGGATCTTGGCGGGCTCGATGATGATCGACGCGAGCGGCAGCAGCCCGCGCTCGACGAGGAAGTCGACGCCGGAGCCGAAGACGCCGGTCAGCCAGGTCGTCACGGGGGCCAGGCCGAAGAACGCCCCGACCGCCACGGCGGCGCCGATGATGCCGAGCGAGAAGTTGTTGACCAGCATCTCGAAGCCGGACTTGATGCGGCCGTCGACGAGCTTGTCGAACTGCTTCAGCAGCCAGGCGGCGAGCGGGCCGACGATCATGGCGCCCAGGAACTGCGGCACGTCGGTCGCGACGATGACGCCCATGACGCCGACGGCGCCGATGACGGCACCGCGCTGGCCGTGGATCATGCGACCACCCGTGTAGGCGATGAGGATCGGCAGCAGGTACTTGATGATGGGGCCGACGAGGCCGGGCCACGGCGTGCCGTCGGACATCTCGCCGAAGCCGCCGAGCTGCGGCACCGGGGTCCAGCCGGTCTGGATGAAGAGGGCGGTGATGAGGCCCCAGGCGATGAACGCGCCGATGTTCGGCATGATCATGCCCGCGAGGAAGCCTCCGAAGCGCTGGACGCGCGCTCGGACGCCGGTCCCGGAGACCGTGGGGGTGAATTCAGACATGGTTGTCAGTTCTCCTTCGTGCTCACTGCGGAGTGTCAAGGGGGATGCGGGTGGGGTGGTGCGGTGCTGCAGGTGCGGTGGTGCGGTGGTGCGGTGGTGCGGTGGTGCGGTGGTGCGGTGGTGCGGTGGGGTGGGAGTCAGGGAGCGGGGCGACCGTGCGCGGCGCGCGTCACACGATCACCACGCGGGGGCCGGAGCGCTCGACGTCGTCGGCGAGGTCCGCGTCGACGGCGCCGTCGGTCACGACGGTGTCGACCTCGGTGAGGGGGGCGACCCGGGCGAAGTCCTCACGTCCGAACTTGGAGTGGTCGGCGAGCACGACCGTGCGCCGGGACGCGGCCATCAGGGCCTTCTTGACCCGCGCCTCCGCGATGTCCGGCGTCGTGAGGCCCCGCTCGGCCGAGATGCCGTTCGTGCCCATGAAGGCCACGTCGGCGAAGACTTCGGCGATCTGGGCCAGCGTCCACTCGCCGACGGCGGCGAGGGTCCTCGCCCGGACGAGCCCGCCGAGGAGGTGGAGCGTGATAGTCGGCCGGCCCACGAGGGCGTTCGCCACCGCGAGCGAGTGCGTCACGACGGTCAGCTCGCGGTCGTCCGGCAGGAGCTCGGCGAACCGGACGGTGGTGGTGCCGGCGTCGACGATGACGGAGCCCCCGTCGGGGAGCTCGTCGAGGGCGGCCCGCGCGATGCGCTCCTTCTCGAGCGCCGCCGAGCCCACGCGGTCGGCGACGTGACGCTCGATGCCGAGCCGCTCGACGGCGATGGCTCCCCCGTGCACGCGCCGCAGGACGCCGCGCCGCTCCAGCGCCGTGAGGTCGCGACGCACGGTCTCCGGCGTCACGGAGAGCTCCCGGGCGAGGCCGGCGACCTCGACGCGGCCGCGCTGACGCGCCGTGTCGAGGATCTGCTGGTGACGCTCGGGTGCGTACATGGATCGGGACTCCGTTGTCGGACGTGCTGGCCCGTGGGGGCGGTGAAGGAGGCGCGGCGGTGGTTGCACGCGGACACGCCGGTCGTGACCGGCGGAGTCATACAAGTCCGTTCGGGTCCGAAGGTCAAGCTCCCCGCGCGTGTCGTGTCCGATCGTGCCCGGTTCGGGGTACAGATCAGGTCCCCCACGGGACCAGGGCCGGGGCCAGGACCGTGGCCGTGGCCACTCCCCCGGCCACGACGGCGAGGAGTCGCGGGTCAGGCCCCGGAGGACGAGGCGTCAGTGCGCGGCGGCGTCCCAGCTCTCGCCGAGCCCGACGCTGACGTCGAGCGGGACCCGGAGCTCGGCCGCGCCGCTCATCCGGCGCTCCACGATGTCGCGGACGACGTCGACCTCGCCGGAGGCCACCTCGACGATGAGCTCGTCGTGGACCTGGAGCAGGACGCGCGACGCCATCTCCCGCTGGTCGAGCTCCGCCCGGACCCCGAGCATCGCGCGCTTCATGATGTCGGCCGCCGAGCCCTGGATCGGGGCGTTGAGGGCGGCGCGCTCGGCGTTCTCGCGGAGCACCCGGTTGGGCGACTTGAGGTCGGCGAACGGGCGGCGGCGGCCGAAGATCGTCTCGGTGTAGCCGTCCTCCCTGGCCTTCTCGACGACGTTGCGGAGGTACTCGCGGACCGCGCCGAAGCGCGCGAAGTAGTCGGTCATCAGCTGCTTCGCCTCGCCGCTCTCGATGCGCAGCTGCTTCGACAGGCCGAAGGCGCTGAGGCCGTAGGCGAGTCCGTACGACATCGCCTTGACCTTCGTGCGCATGAGGGGCGTGACGTCGGCGGGCTCGACGTGGAAGATCCGTGCCCCGACGAAGCGGTGCAGGTCCTCCCCCGCCGCGAAGGCCTCGATGAGCCCCTCGTCGCCGGAGAGGTGCGCCATGATCCGCATCTCGATCTGCGAGTAGTCGGCGGTCAGCAGCGTCTCGTACTCCGGCCCGTGGACGAAGGTCGAGCGGATCTCCCGGCCGACGGCGGCCTTGACCGGGATGTTCTGGAGGTTCGGGTCGACGGACGAGATCCGACCCGTCGTCGTGCCCGTCTGGTCGTAGGTCGTGTGGATGCGGCCGTCGTCGGCGATGGACTTCTCGAGGGTGTCGATGATCTGCCGGAGCTTCGTCACGTCGCGGTGCTGCAGCAGGAGGCCCAGGAACGGGTGGGGGTGCTTCTCCTGCAGGTCGGCCAGGGACGCGGCGTCGGTCGAGAAGCCCGTCTTGGTGGCTCGGGTGCGGGGCATCTCGAGCTGCTCGAAGAGCACTTCCTGGAGCTGCTTGGGCGAGCCGAGGTTGACCTCGCGCCCGATCTCCGCGAAGGCCGCCGCGGCGAACTCGCCGGCGCTCTCGGCGAGGCGGCTCGAGAGGGCGACGAGCGCGTCGCGATCGGCCGCGACCCCCGTCAGCTCCATGTCGCCGAGGACGGGGACGAGCGGCAGCTCGAGATCGGTGAGCACGGACCGCGACCCCTCGTCGAGCGCCTCGGTCAGGGACTCGGAGAGGCGGAGCGTGTACCAGGCCTCCGTCGCGACGCTGACCTGCTCGTCGGCCGGGACGAGCTGGTTCGGGTCGGCGACGGGGAGCGTCTCGCCCAGCTGCTCGTAGACGAGGTCGGTCAGGGCGAAGGACGTGCGGCCGGGCCGGAGCAGCCAGGCCGCGACGCGGGTGTCGCCGACGATGCCCGTGAGGCGGAGGCCGGCCCGCGAGAGGGCCTTGTAGGCGCGCTTCGAGTCGTGCAGGACCTTCGGCGACGCGTCGTCGAGCCAGGCCTCGAGGGCAACGTAGTCGCCGCGGCCCGTGGCCCACGGGACGTACGCGGACTCGTCGTGGGACGAGATGCCCAGGCCGACCACGCCGTCGGCGCCGTACTCGACGGCCAGGCCGACGGGCGAGGACGGGTCGGAGGCGTGCTTCCGCAGCCAGTGAGCCAGCTCTTCGTCGACGAGGGTGCGCACCACGGGCAGGCCCGCCGGCGCCTCGACGACCGTGCCCTCGGCGGAGCCGTCGGGACGGGCGGGGCCGTCGCCCTCGCTCAGCTTGAGCACCCGCTCGAGCAACGTGCGGAACTGGAGCTTGTCGAACAGCTCGCGGACCGCCTCGTCATCGACCGGCCGACGCTCGAGGTCGGCCGGGCCGACGGGCAGCTCGACGTCGGTGACCAGGCGGTTGAGACGGCGGTTGCGGACCGCGCGCTCCTTCTGCTCGCGGAGCTTGCCGCCGACGACGCCCTTGATCTCGTCGGCGTGCGCGATGACCTCGTCGAGGCTGCCGTACTGCGTGATCCACTTGACGGCGGTCTTCTCGCCGACCTTGTCGACGCCGATGAGGTTGTCGCTGGTCTCGCCGACGAGGGCGGCGACCTCGGGGTACTGGTGGGGCTCGATGCCGTACCGCTCGAAGACCTTGTCGCGGTCGTAGCGGGTCAGCTCGCTGACGCCCCGTGCCGACGGGTAGAGGAGGGTGACGTCGTCGTTGACCATCTGGATGGCGTCGCGGTCGCCGGAGACCACGAGGACGCGGAAGCCGTCGCCACGCCCGCGGACGGCGAGGGTGGCGAGGATGTCGTCGGCCTCGTAGTCCTCTTTCGTGATGGTCGTGATGCCCATCGCGTGCAGGGCCTCCTGCAGGAGGGGGATCTGGCCCACGAACTCGACCGGGGTCTCGGACCGCGTGCCCTTGTACTCGGGGTACTCCCGGGTGCGGAACGAGAAGCGCGAGATGTCGAACGCGACCGCGAGGTGGGTGGGCTTCTCCGCCTTGAGCAGGCTCAGCAGCATCGAGATGAAGCCGTGGATGGCGTTGGTGTGCTGGCCCTCCCGGTTCACGAAGCTGTCGACGGGCAGGGCGTAGAACGCCCGGAACGCCAGGGAATGACCGTCGATGACCAGGAGGGTAGGCTTCGTTTCGTCCGACACCCCGTCAGCCTAGCGGCCAGGTCCGACAGGCTCCCCGGCCGTCCGGGCCGCGCCTCCGAGCCGCGCCTCCGGGTCCGTGCCTCCGAGTCCGTGAGCACGCGCTCCGCCGGGGCCGACCCCCCCCACCGACCGGAGCCCCGTGACCGACGCGACCCCCGCCTCCCCCCGTCCTGCCGCGCCCGCCTCCGACGCCGACCGCACCGTGTCCTCCGAGGCGGTGCTCAGCGACGACGCCGTGGAGCTGTTCCGTCGCCGGGGCGTCGGCGCCCTGGCCGAGAAGATGGGGATCGAGATCCTCGAGATGAGCGCGGAGCGGGCCGTCGGCCGGATGCCGGTCGCCGGCAACACGCAGCCGGTGGGGATTCTCCACGGCGGGGCGCACGTCGTGCTGGCGGAGACCCTCGGCTCCGTGGCCGCGAACGTGCACGCCGGCGCGGGGCGCCTCGCGATGGGGATCGAGCTCAACGCCAGCCACAGCCGCTCGGCCGCGACGGGCTGGGTGACCGGCACCTGCACGGCGGTCCACCTCGGGCGCACGCTGACGACGCACCAGGTCGTCATGACCGACGACGACGGGCGCCTGCTCTCGACCGTCCGCATCACGAACTACCTGACCGACTCCCGCGGCTGAGCTCGACGCCTCGACACGTCGAAGGGCCCGCCCCGTGGGGGCGGGCCCTTCGACGAAGGAGGCTGCGAGGAGCTACTTCTTCGCGCTGAGCTGCTCGATGATGGCCTGTGCCACGTCGTGCATGGTCAGGCGGCGGTCCATCGACGCCTTCTGGATCCAGCGGAAGGCCTCCGGCTCGGTGAGGCCCATCTTCTCGTTGAGGAGGCCCTTGGCCCGGTCGACGAGCTTGCGGGTCTCGAAGCGCTCGACCAGGTCGGCGACCTCGGCCTCGAGGGTGATGATCTGCGTGTAGCGCGAGAGGGCGATCTCGATCGCGGGCAGCAGGTCGTTGGGGGTGAAGGGCTTGACGACGTAGGCCAGCGCACCGGCCTCGCTCGCCCGCTCGACGAGCTCCTTCTGGCTGAAGGCCGTCAGGAGGACCACGGGGGCGATGTGGTTCTTGCTGAGCGTCTCCGCCGCCGAGATGCCGTCGAGCTTGGGCATCTTGACGTCCATGATGACGAGGTCCGGGCGGAGCTCCGTGGCGAGGGCGACGGCGGTCTCGCCGTCTCCGGCCTCACCGACCACCTCGAATCCGTTGTCGCGGAGGATCTCGACGATGTCGAGCCGGATGAGGGACTCATCTTCGGCCACGACGACGCGACGGGGTGCTGCTGAGGTTGCTTCCTGGTCACTCACGAAGCAGAGCCTACGGTATTCTCGACCCGGTCGTCGTGAGCCGGATTGGCGGAATGGCAGACGCGGGGCACTCAAAATGCTCTGTCCGAGAGGGCGTGCGGGTTCGACCCCCGCATCCGGCACCGTCGCGACCAGGCCGCGCCGAGCTGTCCTCGTGACCTCGGCGGGCTCGCCCCCTCTCCGCCCGTCCGGGCGTGTCCCGCACTGCCGTCCCGGGTTCGTTCTCCGTCCGGAGAGCGACGCGGGGTGTCCGAGACGGACACATCCACGACTTTGTCGGCCGAGTTGGTGTTCTCGGGGGTCTCGTGCACTACGCTGGAGTGACTGGTTGTTGTGTTACGCATTTGTATCTCGCGACGTGCCGGGGCGAGCTCCTCTCGAGGGGCACGGTCTGGCTGCGGCGTTCTCAGAGGGAGCGGACAAAAAGGCACCGCGACGAGCGATCCCGAAGTCGGGATCGACAACTCTGATTGAAGGAACAAGAAAAATGGCTACAGGTACCGTTAAGTGGTTCAACTCCGAAAAGGGCTTCGGCTTCATCACCCCCGACGACGGATCCACTGACGTCTTCGCGCACTTCTCCGCGATCGCTGGCGACGGCTACCGCAACCTGGAGGAGAACCAGAAGGTCGAGTTCGAGACCGCTCAGGGCAACAAGGGCCTCCAGGCCGAGAACATCCGCGTCATCTGACTCGGCGGCGCCCACTGAGGCGCCGACAGCCGACGACCTGGTCGTCAGCGACACGAAGCCCCGATCTGCTCCGGCAGATCGGGGCTTCTTGCGTGCCCTCGGCCGTCCGGGGCCTGGCGGCCCGTGGCCTCAGGGGGCAGGGAGCCCGAGGAGGCGCGCGACCGGTGCGTAGTCCGCCTCGGCCGATCGGAGGTCGGCCTCGGCCCGGCGGATGCGTGCCGTGGCGTCGCCGGGATCAGTGTCGGCGTCGTCCACCGCAGAACCGGGCAGTGCCCCGCTGAGCAGTGCCTCGCGGGCGTCGCGGTACCTCATGACCAGCGCCGACCAGCGAGCGAGCTCGTCGCCGGTCGCGTCGTCGGGGGCTGCCGCCGCGACGTCGTCGGGGACCTCGACCGCCGCGACCCTGGCGTCCCGCCCCCGCCCGGAGCCCATCGACTCGCTCATCACCTGCCCCGTGGTCGCTGACGACGGTGCGGCGCCGGCACCCGCGTCGACGAAGAGCCGTCGGACGCCGACGGCGAGGACTCCCCCGACGAGAGCTCCCGATGCTCCCGTCGCCGCGAGCCCGACCAGGGAGGTCACCTCCCACGCCGCCACCGCGACCACGAGGATCGCGCCGGCACCGATCACGGCCCCGGACGGACCCCAGCGCTCACGACGGCGCGAGCCCCGGAACGGACGGCCCCGCACGGAGAGCGACCTCGACAGGGAGTCCCGGGCCTCGACGACCGAGACGTCGCTCCAGGTCGGCACGACGAACAGCTTGCCGTCGAGTCGGAAGCACCGTGGGTGGCCAGGGGGGACGGTCATGGGCGGAGACTACGCCCGTCGGCTGCGGGCGCTGGCGGGGCGGACTCCCTGAGGTCGACCAGCCCCGGACGACCGTGAGGCCGGGCCCTGTCGGGCCCGGCCTCACGGTCGATGCGGTGCTGTCGTCTAGGCGACGGGCGGCGGCGTCTTGGCCGCGTAGGCCGGAGCCGCTTCGCCGTGGGCGTCGCCCACGCGGTGGACCCGGAGGTCGTTCGTCGAGCCGGCGATCCCGGGAGGGGACCCGGCGATCACGATGACCTTGTCGCCGGCGGCGCAGAGGTCGTTACCGAGCAGGATGTCGTCGACCTGGTCGAACATCGCGTCGGTGTGCGTGACGTTCTCGACCAGGAACGACCGCACGCCCCAGCTCAGGGCCATGCGGCGACGCGTCGCCTCGTTGGGCGAGAAGGCCAGGATCGGGATCGAGTGGCGCAGTCGCGACATGCGTCGCACGGAGTCGCCCGACTCGGTGAAGACGCAGAGGAACTTCGCCTCGACGAACTCGGCGACGTCGGCGGCGGCCAGGGTGATCGCTCCGCCCTGGGTCCGCGGGCGGGTGCCGAGCGGCTGGATGCGCTCGAGACCGTGCTCCTCCGTCGAGGCGACGATCCGGGCCATGGTCTGGACCGTGATGACGGGGTACTCCCCCACGCTCGTCTCGCCGCTCAGCATGACGGCGTCGGCGCCGTCGAGCACGGCGTTGGCCACGTCGGAGGTCTCGGCCCGCGTGGGGATCGGGCTGGAGATCATCGACTCGAGCATCTGCGTCGCGACGATGACGGGCTTCGCCATGCGCCGCGACAGCTCGACCGCGTGCTTCTGCACGATGGGGACGGCCTCGAGGGGCAGCTCGACGCCGAGGTCGCCACGGGCGACCATGATGCCGTCGAAGGCCTCGATGATGGCCTCGAGGTTGTCGACCGCCTGCGGCTTCTCGATCTTGGCGATGACGGGGACGCGTCGCTCCTCCTCCGCCATGATCTCGTGGACGCGGGTGACGTCGTCGGCGTCGCGGACGAACGAGAGCGCGATGTAGTCGGCGCCGAGGCGCAGGCCCCAGCGGAGGTCGGCCTCGTCCTTCTCGGAGAGGGCGGGCACGTTCACGGCGACGCCGGGCAGGTTGATGCCCTTGTTGTTCGACACGGTCCCGGCCACGACGACCTCGGTCGTCACGACCGTGCCGTCGGTCTCGAGGACGCGCAGCTTGACGCGGCCGTCGTCGATGAGGAGCGGGTCGCCGGGGGCGACGTCCTGCGGGAGGCCCTTGAAGGTCGTGCCGCAGAGCTCCTTCGTGCCGAGGACGTCCTCCACGGTGATCTTGAACACGTCGCCGACGGCGAGGTCGTGGGGGCCGTCGGCGAACTTGCCGAGGCGGATCTTGGGGCCCTGGAGGTCGACCAGGACGGCGACGGGCCGCCCCGCGTCGTCGGCGGCCTGGCGGACGTTGCCGTACACGCCCTCGTGGACGTCGTAGCTGCCGTGGCTGAGGTTCATCCGCGCGACGTCGACACCTGCGTCGATGATCGCTCGGATGTTCTCGTAGCTCGACGTCGCCGGCCCGAGGGTGGCGACGATCTTTGCGCGTCTCATGGGTTCCTTACTGGTGGGGTGAGGGTGGTGGGACGATCCGGCCCGTGCCACCACCCTATTCCCGCTGGTGGACGGACTCAGACCGAGATGGAGCGATCCGTCGGCTTGACGGGGAACGGCAGGACGGTCGTGCCCTCCAGGTAGGCGTCGACGGCGGAGGCGGTGGCCCGGCCCTCGGCGATGGCCCAGACGATCAGCGACTGGCCACGACCGGCGTCGCCCGTGACGAAGACGCCCGGCTCGGTCGTCTGGTAGCGGGCGTCGCGCTCGAGGACGCCACGGCCGTCGAAGGGCAGCCGCAGCTGCGCCTCGAGCTCGTCGCGCTCCGGGCCCGTGAAGCCGAGCGCGAGCAGCACCAGGTCGGCCGGGATCTCCCGTTCCGTGCCCGCACGGGGCACGCGACGACCGTCCACGTACTCGGTCTCGGCGACGCGGATGGCGCGGACCTCGCCGACCTCGTTGCGCAGGAACTCGACGGTGGACGCGAGGTACATGCGCTCACCGCCCTCCTCGTGGGCGCTGGCCACCTCGAACAGGGTCGGGAACATGGGCCACGGCTGGGCCTCGGGGCGCTCCTCCGGGGGCTGCTGGCCGATCGCGAGGTTCGTCACGGACAGGGCACCCTGGCGGTGAGCCGTCCCGATGCAGTCGGCGCCCGTGTCGCCGCCGCCGAGGACGACGACGTGCTTGCCCTCGGCCGTGATCTGGTCGCTGACCGTGTCGCCGGCACCCGCTTTGTTCTGCTGGACCAGGTACTCCATGGCGAAGTGGATGCCCGAGAGGTCGCGACCCGGGATCGGCAGGTCGCGCGGGACCGTCGCCCCGGTGGCGACCACGACGGCGTCGTAGCGCGCGCGCAGGTCGTCCCAGGTGATGTCGCGACCGATCTCGACGCCGGCGCGGAAGCGGGTGCCCTCGGCGGTCATCTGCGCGAGCCGCTGCTCGATCTGCTTCTTCTCCATCTTGAAGTCCGGGATGCCGTAGCGGAGCAGGCCGCCGATGCGGTCCTCCCGCTCGTACACGGCCACGGTGTGCCCGGCACGGGTGAGCTGCTGGGCGGCGGCCAGGCCCGCGGGCCCGGAGCCGACCACGGCGACGGTCTTGCCGGTGAGGCGCTCCGGCGGGTGCGGGGTCACCCAGCCCGACTGGAAGGCCTGGTCGATGATGCTGACCTCGACCTGCTTGATCGTGACGGGCGGCTGGTTGATGCCGAGCACGCACGACGACTCGCAGGGCGCCGGGCAGAGCCGACCGGTGAACTCGGGGAAGTTGTTGGTCGCGTGCAGGCGCTCCACGGCTTGACGGCCCTCGCCGCGCCACATGAGGTCGTTCCACTCGGGGATCAGGTTGCCGAGCGGGCAGCCCTGGTGGCAGAACGGCACGCCGCAGTCCATGCAGCGGCCCGCCTGGCGACGGAGCTCGCCGCTCTCCTGCTGTTCGTAGACCTCTTTCCAGTCCATGAGCCGCACGGACACGGGACGACGCTTCGGGAGCTCGCGCTTCTGGGTCTTGAGGAACCCCTTCGGATCAGCCACCGGTCACCTCCAGGATTCTCTTCCAGGTCTCGTCGCCATCGGGGTCGAGACCCTCGTCGACGGCCGTCTGCCGGGTGGCGAGGACGGCGGCGTAGTCACGGGGCAGCACCTTGACGAACTCGGAGACGGTCGTCTCGAGGTCGGCGAGCATGCGCTCCGCGACCGGGGAGCCCGTCTCGGCGAGGTGCCGGGCGAGCAGGTCGGAGAGGATCTCGACGTCGGCGCTGCCGAGGTCGTGGAGCTGCAGCTCGCCCGAGGCGAGCGACTCCGTGTTGACCCTCTCCGGGCGGAGCCGGTGCACGTACGCCGTGCCCCCCGACATGCCCGCCCCGAGGTTCCGGCCCGTGTCGCCGAGGATGACGGCGAGGCCGCCGGTCATGTACTCGAGCGCGTGGTCCCCCACGCCCTCGACCACGGCGCTGGCGCCGGAGTTGCGCACCAGGAAGCGCTCGCCCACGATGCCGCGGATGAACATGCTGCCCCGGGTGGCGCCGTAGCCGATCACGTTGCCGGCGATGACGTTCTCCTCCGCGACGAAGGTGCTCGCGCGGTCGGGGCGGACGACGATCGACCCGCCGGACAGCCCCTTGCCGACGTAGTCGTTGCTGTCGCCCTCGAGGCGGAGGGTGATGCCGGAGGGGAGGAACGCGCCGAGGGACTGGCCGGCCGAACCGGTCAGCGTCACCTCGATGCTGCCCTCGGGCAGCCCGTTCTCGCCGTGCCGGACGGTGACCTCGTGGCCGAGCATGGTGCCCACGGCACGCTCGGTGTTGCGGATGGGGAGGTCGATCTCGACGTGTCCGCCGTTCTCGAGCACGTCGGCGCTCCTCGCGATGAGGGCCACGTCGAAGTGCTGGTCCAGCTCGTGCTCCTGCCCCCGCAGGTTGCGGCGGGGCTCGTCGTCGTCGAAGGCCGGGCCGACGAGGACCGGGGCGAGGTCGAGGCCCGACGCCTTCCAGTGGTCGACGGCGCGGTCGACGTCGAGGACGTCGTTGCGGCCGATGGCCTCGTCGAGGCTCCGGAACCCGAGCGACGCGAGGATCTCGCGGACCTCCTGCGCCAGGAACTCGAAGAAGTTCACGACGAACTCCGGCTTGCCGGAGAAGCGGGCCCGGAGCTCGGGGTTCTGGGTGGCGACGCCGACCGGGCAGGTGTCGAGGTGGCACACGCGCATCATGATGCAGCCCTCGACGATCAGCGGCGCCGTCGCGAACCCGAACTCCTCGCCGCCGAGGAGGGCGGCGATGACCACGTCACGGCCGGTCTTCATCTGGCCGTCGACCTGCACGACCACCCGGTCGCGCATGCCGTTCAGCATCAGCGTCTGCTGGGTCTCGGCGAGGCCGATCTCCCACGGGGTGCCCGCGTGCTTCAGCGAGTTGAGCGGGCTGGCGCCCGTCCCGCCGTCGTGGCCGGAGACGAGCACGACGTCGGCCAGGGCCTTCGTGACGCCCGCCGCGACGGCTCCGATCCCGGACTGGCTCACCAGCTTGACGTGCACGCGAGCGGCCGGGTTGGCCCGCTTCACGTCGAAGATCAGCTGCTTCAGGTCCTCGATGGAGTAGATGTCGTGGTGCGGGGGCGGCGAGATGAGGCCGACGCCGGGAGTCGCGTGCCGGGTGCGCGCGACCCACGGGTAGACCTTCGTGGGCGGGAGCTGGCCGCCCTCGCCGGGCTTCGCGCCCTGCGCCATCTTCAGCTGGATGTCGGTCGCGTGCGTCAGGTACATGCTCGTGACTCCGAAGCGGCCCGAGGCGACCTGCTTCACCGCGCTGCGGCGCTCGGGGTCGAGCAGTCGTTCGACGTCCTCGCCGCCCTCGCCGGTGTTCGACTTGCCGCCGAGGCGGTTCATGGCGATCGCGAGGGTCTCGTGCGCCTCCTTCGAGATGGAGCCGTAGCTCATCGCCCCGGTGGAGAACCGCTTGACGATCGACTCGATCGGCTCGACCTCGTCGAGCGGCACCGGGGTGCGGACGCCGTGCTTGAAGGTGAAGAGCCCGCGGAGCGTCATGAGCTCCTCGGCCTGGTCGTCGACGAGCTTCGTGTACTCGCGGAAGATGTCGTAGCGACGGGTCCGGGTCGCGTGCTGCAGCCGGAAGACCGTGTCGGGGTTGAAGAGGTGGCGCGGGCCCTCGCGGCGCCACTGGTACTCGCCGCCGGTCGCGAGGCGCTCGTGGGCGATGACCGAGCCGTCGGTCGGGTAGGCGCTCGTGTGGCGGTCCTTGTTCTCGGCCGCGACCACGTCGATGCCGACCCCGCCGAGCATCGTCGACGTGCCGGTGAAGTACGTGTCGACGAACTCCTGGCTGAGGCCGACGGCCTCGAAGGCCTGGGCGGCGGCGTAGCTGGAGACCGTGGAGATGCCCATCTTGGACATGATCTTGAGCACGCCCTTGCCGAGCGCCTTGATCAGGTTGTGGACGGCGTCCTCCGGCGTGATGCCGGTGATCATGCCCGCCCGCACGAGGTTCTCGCAGGTCTCCATGGCCAGGTAGGGGTTGATCGCGGAGGCGCCGTAGCCGATCAGGGTCGCGACGTGGTGCACCTCGCGGACGTCGCCGGCCTCGACGATCAGGCCGACCTTCATGCGGTTCTCGGTCCGGATGAGGTGGTGGTGGACGGCGGCGATCATCAGCAGCGACGGCACGGGGGCGAAGTCCTGGTTGGAGTCGCGGTCGGACAGCACGATGAACTGGGCGCCGGCCTCGATGGCGTCGTCGACCTCGTTGCACATCGCGGCGATGCGCTTCTCGAGGGCGCGCGGCCCCTTGTCGGCCCGGTACAGCCCCCGGATCGTCGTCGTGACCCGCGAGCCGGGGCTCGGGTCGATGTGCTGGATCTTCGCCAGCTCGTCGTTGTCGATGACCGGGAAGTCGAGGATCACCTGGCGAGCGTGCTCGGGCGTCGCGGAGAGGAGGTTCCTCTCCGGCCCGAGCCCGAGCGCGAGCGACGTGACGACCTGCTCGCGGATGGAGTCGAGCGGCGGGTTCGTCACCTGCGCGAACTGCTGCGTGAAGTAGTCGAAGAGGAGGCGGGGCCGCTCGGAGAGGACGGCGATCGGGGTGTCGCTGCCCATCGCCCCCAGCGGCTCGGCGCCCGTCTTCGCCATCGGGGTGAGGAGGATGCGGACCTCCTCCTCGGTGTAGCCGAACGTGCGCTGGCGCCGGGTGACCGAGGCGGGGGTGTGCACGATGTGCTCGCGCTCGGGCAGGTCGGAGAGGTGGATCCGGCCCTCGGCCAGCCACTCGCCGAAGGGAGCGGACGCGGCGAGCTCCGCCTTGATCTCGTCGTCCTCGATCAGACGACCGGCCTCGGTGTCGACGAGGAACATCTTGCCGGGGCGCAGGCGGCCCTTGCGGACGACCTTCGCGGGGTCGAGCTCGGGCAGGACGCCGATCTCGCTGGCGAGCACGACGAGTCCGTCGTCGGTCACGAGGTACCGGCCGGGGCGCAGGCCGTTGCGGTCGAGCGTCGCGCCGACGACGGAGCCGTCCGTGAACGTGATGGCGGCGGGGCCGTCCCACGCCTCCATGAGCATGGAGTGGTACTCGTAGAAGTCGCGGAGGGAGGGGTCGATGTCGACCTGGTTCTCCCAGGCCTCGGGCACCATCATCATCACCGCGTGGGGCAGCGAGCGGCCGGTGAGGCTGAGCAGCTCGACCACCTCGTCGAACGACGCGGAGTCGCTCGCGCCCGGGCTGACGATCGGGAGGAGCGGCTTGAGGTCGCCGATCAGCTCGGACTCGAGCTGCGACTGACGAGCGCGCATCCAGTTGCGGTTGCCCCGGACGGTGTTGATCTCGCCGTTGTGGGCGATCATGCGGAAGGGCTGGGCGAGCGGCCAGGACGGGAACGTGTTCGTCGAGTACCGCGAGTGGACGATGGCGAGCTTCGACGCGAAGCGCTCGTCGCTGAGGTCGGGGTAGAACGGCTCGAGCTGCAGCGTCGTGACCATGCCCTTGTAGACCATGGTGCGGCTGCCGAGCGAGGTGAAGTACGCCGACAGCTTCGACTCGGCGCGCTTGCGCAGCCGGTACGCCTGGCGGTCGAGGGCGACGCCCGCGAGCGGAGCCCCGTCGGCGTCGCGACGGCGGCTGCTGACGAAGACCTGCTCGAACGCGGGCATGGCGTTCCGGGCCAGGGTGCCGAGCTGCTCGGGGCGCACGGGCACCTCACGCCAGCCGAGGACGTCGAGCTGCTCGAGATCCGCGATGCGCTCGATGCCGGTCTTCATCTCCGCGCGCTCCTGGTCGTCGAGCGGCAGGTAGACGATGCCGACGGCGTACTCGCCCGCGGAGGGAAGGGCGAAGTCGACGACCTCGCGGAGGAACGCGTCTGGGACCTGGCAGAGGATGCCGGCACCGTCGCCCGTGCCGGCGTCGGAGCCGATGGCGCCGCGGTGCTCGAGATTGCGCAGCGCGCCGAGGGCAGCGTCGATGATGTCGTGGCCCGGGGTGCCGCGGAGCGTGGCGACCATGGCGAGGCCGCAGGCGTCCTTCTCGTTGCTCGGGTCGTAGAGGCCCTGCGCCGCAGGGACCGTGCTGAACTGCTGGTGGGCTGGCGTGAGCGCCATGTGATCCGTCCTCACGAAGAGATCCTGTACGAGTCGGGACGTCGTCGGCCCGGGCGGGCGGCGTCGTCGCGAGAGCGCGAGACGCCGGCGGTGCTGGCCGGACGAGGTGTGGTCGTCTGGCGTGCGGCGCAGCAGAGGCTTCCCGGGACCGCTTGTGGCGGTCGTGAGGCGGTGTGCGACGCGGAGGATGCTCGTGAGCCGTCAGCGGGAGGTGCCTGTGGCGGCACCGGCCCCGTGGAGCTCAGGAACGTGGCGTGGTCTCGGTCTTGTCGGCCGAGGACCCCGCGGAGACCAGCTCGGGTTCGTCGTCCTCCGTGTACGTGTCGGAGGAGTCTACCTCAGACTGACGCTCGGCCGGCGACCGCCCGGGGAGGTACGCACCGGGCACCCGGCCGGTGTGACGGCGTGAGGCGACGGCCCAGATGACGACGCCGAGCACGATCGCGGCGAACGACATCCACACGTTGGTGCGGATGCCCAGGAAGAGCAGGCTCGGATCGGTGCGGATGGACTCGAAGACGGATCGGCCGATGCCGTACCAGACCAGGTAGAAGGCGAGCCCGCGGCCCCACTGCAGGGGCGTGCGACGCTCGATCAGCAGCAGGACGGCGACGCCGGCGAGCATCCAGATGATCTCGTAGAGGAACGTGGGGTGGAAGAGCGTGCCCTCGGGCAGCCCGGTGGGCCACGCGGCGTTGCTCTGCTCGATCTCGAGGCCCCAGGGCAGGTCGGTCGGCGTGCCGAACAGCTCGTGGTTGAACCAGTTGCCGAGCCGCCCGAAGGCCTGGGCGACGAGGAGGCCCGGCGCCAGCGAGTCGGCGAAGACCGAGAACCGCAGCCCCGTCACGCGGCAGCCCAGCCAGACCCCGACGGCCCCGAAGAGGAGCGCCCCGTAGATGGCGAGCCCGCCCTCCCACACCGCGATCACGTGCCACAGCGGCTGCCCCGCGAAGTAGTCGGCGGGGTGCGTGACGACGTGGAAGAAGCGGCCCCCGACGATGCCGAGGGGCACGCAGAACAGCATGACGTCGATGACGACGCCGTTCTCGGCCCCGCGGGCGCGCAGGCGCTGGTTCGTGATGAGACCCGCGACGACGATGCCCACGAGGATGCAGATGGCGTAGGCGTGGATGCGCAACGACCCGGGCACGGAGGCGCCGAAGGTCGAGTTGATCCAGTTCGTGAGGTCGAAGTACTGCCAGTCGGCGGACGGGCTCGGGATGCTCAGGGGAACGAACACGGGCGGGGGCGCCTTTCAGGGGGAACGACAGGACGTCGGCAGGCCGACGCGGAACGACTCTAGCGCGGCCGTCCGTCAGGGACGGACGGCGGCGCCGGAGGAGAGGTCGGCGGCGACGGTCGCGAGGCGGTCGAGGCCGCCCTCGGCGAGGGCCCGGACGAAGGCGGAGCCGATGATGGCCCCGTCGGCGTACTCGAGGACCTCGCGCACCTGCTGCGCCGTGGAGATGCCGAGCCCCACGCAGGCGTTCTCGACCCCGGCGGCGCGCAGCCGGTCGACCAGGGTGTGCGCCGCCGAGTCCACGTCGGTGCGAGCACCCGTGATTCCCATGGTGGAGACCGTGTAGACGAACCCTCGGCTGCGCTCGACGGACTGCCGGAGGCGCGCGTCGCTCGACGAGGGAGCCGCCAGGAACACGCGGTCGAGCCCCGCGGCCTCGGACGCGTCGAGCCAGGCACCGGCCTCGTCGGGGATGAGGTCGGGCGTGATGAGCCCGGCCCCGCCGGCGGCGGCGAGGTCGTCGGCGAAGCGCTGGACGCCGTACTGCTCGACGGGGTTCCAGTACGTCATGACCACGACCGGAGCCGCGGTGCGGGCGGTGATCTCGCGCACCGCGGTGAAGACGTCGCGCACGCGGAAGCCCTCGGCGAGGGCACGCTGCGTCGCGGCCTGGATCACCGGGCCGTCCATGACGGGGTCGGAGTACGGCAGGCCGAGCTCGATGACGTCGACGCCGTTCTCGGCGAGGACGACGGCGGCGTCGATGCTCGTCTGCAGGTCGGGGAAGCCGACCGGGAGGTAGCCGATGACGGCGCCGGTGCCGGCGTCGCGACGGGCACGGATGGCGGCGGAGACCTTGCTGGCCGTCTCGGGGGCGGGAGCGACGTCGGTCACAGCTGCTGCGCCTCCTCGTCGAGGACCCCGAAGTACCGGCTGGCGGTCGCGACGTCCTTGTCGCCGCGGCCGCTCATCGACACCAGGATCGTCCAGTCAGGGTGGCGCTGGCCGAGCTTGATCGTGCCGGCCAGGGCGTGGGCCGTCTCGATGGCGGGGAGGATGCCCTCGGTCTGCGTGAGCAGCTTGAAGGCGGCCATGGCCTCGGCATCGGTCACGGGCTCGTAGTGCGCCCGGCCGCTCTCGGCGAGCCAGGCGTGCTCGGGCCCGACGCTCGGGTAGTCGAGCCCGGCGGAGATGGAGTGGCTCTCGAGGGTCTGGCCGTCCTCGTCCTGCATGAGGTACGACTTGGTGCCCTGGAGGTTGCCGATCCGGCCCAGCGTGATGGAGGCGGCGTGGCGACCGGTCTCGACGCCGTCGCCGCCGGCTTCGTAGCCCCAGAGCTCGACCGACGGGTCGTCGAGGAACGCGTGGAAGATGCCCATGGCGTTCGAGCCGCCGCCGACGCACGCCGTGACGGCGTCGGGCAGGGCGCCGGTGAGCGCGAGCACCTGCTCACGCGCCTCCTCGCCGATGATCTTGTGGAAGTCGCGCACCATCGCCGGGAAGGGGTGCGGGCCCGCGACGGTGCCGAGAACGTAGTGCGTGGTGTCGACGCTGGCGACCCAGTCGCGCATCGCGTCGTTGATGGCGTCCTTCAGCGTGCGCGAGCCCGTGGTGACCGAGACGACCTCCGCGCCGAGGAGGCGCATGCGGGCGACGTTCAGGGCCTGGCGCTCGGTGTCGACCTGGCCCATGTAGACCACGCACGACATGCCGAAGAGGGCCGCGGCCGTCGCCGTGGCGACGCCGTGCTGGCCGGCCCCGGTCTCGGCGATCAGCCGGGTCTTGCCCAGCTTGCGAGCCAGGAGGGCCTGGCCGAGCACGTTGTTGATCTTGTGCGAGCCCGTGTGGTTCAGGTCTTCGCGCTTGAGGATGATGCGGGCACCGCCCGCGTGCTCGGCGAACCGCGGCACCTCGGTGATGATCGAGGGTCGGCCGGTGTAGGTGGCGTGCAGGGCCCGGAGCTCCGCCTGGAACTCGGGGTCGACCGCCGCCGCCTTGTAGGCGGCGTCGAGCTCGTCGAGCGCCGCCACCAGGGACTCGGGGACGAACCGGCCCCCGAAGGAGCCGAAGTAGGGCCCCGTCTCGTCGCGCAGTGCCATCTAGACCTCCAGGAAGCTGGTGAGTGCGGCCGCGGGGTCGCCGTGCGTGACGAGGGCCTCGCCCACGAGCACGACGTCGGCACCGGACCGGCGGTAGTGGGCCACGTCGGCCGGGGACGCCACGGCGCTCTCGGCGACGCGGGTGACGCCGTCGGGGACGAGCTCGGACAGGCGGCCGAAGAGGTCGCGGTCGAGCTCGAAGGTGGCCAGGTCGCGGGCGTTGACGCCCAGCACCTCGGCCCCGGCGTCGAGGCCGCGCGCGACCTCGTCGGCCGAGTGGGTCTCGATGAGGGCCGTCATGCCGAGCTGGCGCACGAGGTCGTGCAGCTCGACGAGGCGGGCCTGCTCGAGGCCGGCCACGATGAGCAGGACGATGTCGGCGCCCGCCGCTCGGGCCTCGAGCACCTGGTAGGGCTCGGCGATGAAGTCCTTGCGGAGGACGGGGACGTCGACGGCGGCCCGGACGGCCTCGAGGTCGGCGAGGGTGCCCTTGAAGCGGCGCCCCTCGGTCAGCACGCTGATGGCGCTGGCCCCTCCGCGGGCGTAGGCGGCGGCGAGGGAGGCGGGGTCGGCGATGGCCGACAGGTCGCCGCGCGACGGGCTGGCGCGCTTGACCTCCGCGATCACCTTGACGCGGTCGGCGGGCGCGAGGGCGGCTCGGGCGTCGAGGGCGGGGGCACGGGCGAGGGCAGCGGCCTCGACCCGCTCGAGGGGCAGCGTGGCGCGGCGGGCCTCGGCGTCGGCCAGGGCGCCCGCGAAGAGGTCGTCGAGCACCTAGTTGTGCGCCTTCGGCACGTAGCGGTGGCCGCCCACGCCGTAGCCGGCGCGCTTGAGCACGAGACCGACGACGAGGCCGACGACGACGAGGCCGGCGGCGGCCCAGACGACCCACTCGATGGCGAAGAAGAAGGCCACGGTGCCGATGGAGAACGCGACGAGCATGATCACGACGGCCGTCCAGGCCGCCGGCGAGTTGCCGTGGCCGAGGTCGTCGGCGGTCTCGGTGCTGTCGTTCTTCGTCTGCGTGCTCACGGTGCTCCTTGGATCAAGACGGGACGCGCCCACTCTACCGGTCGTGCCCCGGGAGGTCAGGACGCCGCAGGGCTCCGCGGTCGACCTGGTCGTCGTCGTCGTCGTCGCCGTCCCGGTCGCCCGTCGGGTCGTCTCCCCCGGACAGCGAGTCCCAGGCGGCGGCCGGGTCGTCGGCGGGGTCGGCGGCGACGAGCCGTGTCGCGCTGTACTTGCGCCCGGCCCGGGGCCAGGCCCCGGAGAGCAGGACGACGGAGGCGCCGAGCACGGCGACGAGGACGCCCGCGACGAGCGCCACCGCGGGCCACGGCGTCGCCACGGCGCTCGAGACGAGCTGGTGCAGCGACTCGTCGCCCTCGACCCCGGTGGCGTCGGTGACGGCGCTGCCGGCGGCGCGCACGGGGTCGCCGAGGGCCACGGAGGCGGTGGTCGCGACGCTCGCGCCGAGGAGCACCTGCAGGGCGCCGAGGACCACGCGGAAGACGCGGCCGGCGATCGTCAGGGCACCGGCGGAGGCGAGCACGGCCAGGGCCAGGGCCGAGAGCGGAGCGGCGGCGACGTCGCCGGCCGCGGTGAGCCGCAGCTCTCCGCCCTGCGGCGACTGGACGACCAGGTCGAACCACGGCTGGGTCCAGGCGAGCAGCGCCAGGCCCGCGAAGAGCACCCCGGCGAGGATGGAGACGAGCTTCAGCCGCCCGCCCCGCATCAGCGGATCCTCGTCATGGCGTTCGCCACGGCGACCGCCCGGAGAGGGGCCGCGGCCTTGTTGCGCGCCTCCTGGTTCTCGGCGACCGGGTCGCTGTCGGCCACCAGCCCGGCCCCGGCCTGGACTCGGGCGACGCCGCCCTGGATGAGCACGGTGCGGATGGCGATGGCGACGTCGGCCGAGCCGGCGAAGTCGAAGTAGCCGACGACGCCGCCGTAGACGCCGCGCTGGGCGGGCTCCAGCTCGTCGATGATCTCGAGGGCGCGGGGCTTCGGTGCACCGGAGAGCGTGCCGGCGGGGAACGTCGCCCGGAACGCGTCGATGGCGTCGTGGCCGGGGGCCAGGTCGCCCTCGACGCTCGAGACGAGGTGCATGATGTGGCTGAACCTCTCCACCTGCATGAACTCGGTGACCTCGACGGTGCCCGGCGTGCAGACCTTGAGCAGGTCGTTGCGGGCGAGGTCGACGAGCATGAGGTGCTCGGCGCGCTCCTTCTCGTCGTGCTCGAGGCGGTCGGCGAAGGCGAGGTCGGCCTCGGGCGTGTCGCCCCGGGGCGCCGAGCCGGCGATCGGGTGCGTGAACACGCGCCGGCCCTCCACCTTGACCAGGGCCTCGGGCGACGAGCCGACGATCCAGTAGGGCTCCCCCGCCGCGTCGGCGAGGCTCACCAGGTACATGTACGGGCTCGGGTTCAGGGTGCGCAGCACCCGGTACACGTCGAGCGGCTCGGCGGTCAGCTCGTGGTCGAAGCGCTGCGAGACCACGACCTGGAAGACGTCGCCGTCGCGGATGAACTGCTTCGATCGCTCGATCGCGGCCGCGTACTCCTCGTCGGTCGAGCGGCGGACCGGAGTCGGCTCGACGGTGAGGTCGACGTCGGAGAGGTGCGCCTCCGTGGGCACCGCGAGCTCCGCCTGCAGCCGGTCGAGCCGGGCCTGGGCGTCGGCCCAGAGCGTGTCGGCGTCGTCGGTGCCGTCGGCCAGGACCGTGGCGATGAGGAGCACCGCCCCGGTGCGGTGGTCGAGCGCCACGAGCTCCGAGACGAAGCTGAGGGCCTGCGAGGGCACCTCGAACTCCGCGGGCGGGGCGTCGGGCAGGTGCTCGAGCTCGCGGACGGCCTCCCAGCCGACGAAGCCGACGAGCCCGCCGGTGAGGGGCGGGAGACCCTCGATGCGCGGGGTCGCCCACCGGTCGTGCAGCGCGCTCAGCACCTCGAGGGGCGCTCCGGTCGCGCCGCCCAGCGCGCGCTCCTCCGAGAGACCGTGGTCGAGCCACCGCGGCCGGCCCGCCTCGGTCGTGAGGACCCCGAACGAGGAGACCCCCACGAACGACCAGCGCGACCAGATGCCGCCCTGCCCGGCGGACTCGAGGAGGAACGTGCCGGGGCGGCCCGCGGCGAGCTTGCGGTAGATGCCGACCGGGGTCTCGCCGTCGCCGAAGAGGTCGCGGACGACCGGCACGACCCGGTGATCGGGCAGCAGGGCGTCGAACGCAGACCGGGTCGTCGAGGTGCGGCCGCTCACGCAGCGGCTCCGGCGGACGGCTCGGCGGCGTCGGTCGGGGCGGAGGCGGTGACCGGGTCGAGGGGGTCGACGTCGAAGCACGAGCGTGCGCCGGTGTGACAGGCCGCTCCGACCTGCTCGACGGTGACGAGCAGGGCGTCGTCGTCGCAGTCGAGGGCGGCGGCGCGGACGAACTGCGCGTGGCCCGAGGTGTCGCCCTTGCGCCAGTACTCCTGTCGGGAGCGCGACCAGAAGGTCACGCGCCCTTCCGTCAGGGTCCGGCGGAGCGCCTCCGCGTCCATCCAGCCCATCATGAGGACGTCGCGCGACACGGCGTCCTGGATGATGGCGGGCAGCAGGCCAGCGTCGTCGAAGCGAGCGCGGGCGACGACGGGCTCGACGGTCTCGCGGGTGAGCGTCGTGCCGACGCGGTCGTGGCGACCGCTCTCGGGAGGCGTGGGCTGGTCGGTCATGGGGGCTCCCGGGGTCATCGGACGACGGCGCCGGACGCCGCCAGCTCGCGCTTGACGTCGCCGACGGTCAGCTCGCGGGCGTGGAAGACGGAGGCGGCGAGGACGGCGTCCGCACCGGCCGCGATGGCCGGGGCGAAGTGCTCGACCGCACCCGCGCCTCCCGACGCCACGACGGGAACCCGGCTGTTCTCGCGCATCAGGCGGATGAGCTCGAGGTCGAAGCCCTGCTTCGTGCCGTCGGCGTCGATCGAGTTGACGAGCAGCTCGCCCGCTCCGCGCTCGACCGCCTCGCGGGCCCAGGCGACGGCGTCGAGGTCGGTCTCCGTCCGCCCGCCGTGCGTCGTGACCACGAAGCCGGACGGCGTCCGTGACGAGCGCTTGACGTCGAGCGAGAGGACGACGGCCTGGGCGCCGAAGCGGTCGGCGATCTCGCCGACGAGGTCGGGGCGCGCGATCGCGGCGCTGTTGACGCCGATCTTGTCGGCGCCGGCGGCCTGCAGGCGGGCGACGTCGTCGGCGGAGCGGACCCCCCCGCCGACGGTCAGCGGGATGAACACCTGCTCGGCGGTCGCCCGGACGACGTCGTAGGTCGTCGAGCGCTCGTCGACCGTGGCGGTCACGTCGAGGAAGGTGATCTCGTCGGCGCCCTGCTCGTAGTAGGTGCGCGCCAGCTCGACGGGGTCTCCTGCGTCACGCAGGTCGAGGAAGTTCACGCCCTTGACGACGCGGCCCGCGGCGACGTCGAGGCACGGGATGACCCGGACGGCGAGCGACGGATCGGAGGCCGTCATGGTCAGAGCCTCGCGGCGTGGATCGGGCTGACCAGGATGGCCCGGGCACCGAGGTCGTACAGGGCGTCCATCACCTGGTTCGTGTCGCCGCGCGGCACCATCACCCGGACGGCCGCCCAGTCGCGGTCGTGCAGCGGGGAGACCGTCGGGGACTCCATGCCCGGCGCGACCGCGGTCGCCGCCTCGAGCTGGGTCAGGGGCACGTCGTAGTCCATCAGGACGTACTGGCGGGCCACGAGCACGCCCTGGAGGCGGCGGTGCAGCACGCTCAGGCCCTCGACGGCCGGGTCGCTGGCGATCAGCACCGCCGTCGACTCGAGGATGACCGGGCCGAAGATCTCGAGCCCGGCGGCGCGGAGGGTGCCCCCGGTCGAGACCACGTCGGCGACGGCGTCGGCCACGCCGAGCTGGACGGCGCTCTCGACCGCACCGTCGAGGCTCACGAGCGTCGCGGAGACGCCGTGCTGCTCGAGGAAGCTGCCGACGAGACCGGCGTAGCTCGTGGCGACGCGGGTGCCCTCGAGGTCGCGGACGTCGCCGAAGCGGCCGGGAGGGCCGGCGAAGCGGAAGGTCGAGCCGCCGAAGTCGAGCGCGGCGACCTCGTGGGCCGGCGAGTGGCTGTCGAGCAGCAGGTCACGGCCGGTGACGCCGACGTCGAGGGCGCCGGAGCCGACGTAGGTGGCGATGTCACGCGGGCGGAGGTAGAAGAACTCGACGCCGTTGCGCGGGTCTTCTACGTGGAGGGTGCGGGTGTCGCGACGGCCGGTGTAGCCGGCCTCGCTGAGCATGGCGGAGGCGGTCTCGCTGAGGGAGCCCTTGTTGGGCACTGCTACGCGGAGCATGGTCTGGGTCGTTCCGATCTGACGCCGCGGGTCGGCGGCGAGCTGCTGGTCGGCCGGGGGCGTGCCCGGCGGCGCGACTCGGGTGGTGGGGACGAGCTCAGAGATGTCGCCACACGTCGTCGGGCGTCAGGCCCTTGGCGATCATCAGCACCTGCACGTGGTAGATCAGCTGGGAGATCTCTTCGGCGGTGGCGACGTCGCCCTCGTACTCGGCGGCCATCCACACCTCGGCGGCCTCCTCGACGATCTTCTTGCCGATCTGGTGGACGCCGGCGTCGAGCTCGGCGACGGTGCCGGAGCCCGCGGGCCGGTCACGGGCCTTGTCGCTGAGCTCGGCGAACAGTTGGTCGAAGGACTTCACGACGACAAGGCTACCGTCGCGGCGGCGGCCCGCAGTGCCGCGATGCGCTCGGCGGGGTCGCCCCCGTAGACGGCCGAGCCGGCGACGACCGTGTCGGCCCCGGCCGCGACGGCCGTCACGATCGTCTCGGTGTCGATGCCGCCGTCGACCTCGAGCCAGACGTCGAGGCCGGAGGCGCGGACGGCCTCCCGGGCACGGGCCAGCTTGGGCATCGTGTCGGCCTGGAAGGACTGCCCGCCGAAGCCGGGCTCGACGGTCATCACGAGGATCATGTCGAACTCGTCGAGGGTCTCGAGGTAGGGCTCGACGGGCGTGCCGGGCTTCACGGCGATGCTCGCCCTCGCGCCGGAGCTGCGGATCGCGCGGGCGGTCGTGACCGGGTCGGCCGCCGCCTCCGCGGAGAAGGTGACGGAGAAGGCGCCGAGCTCGGCGTACCGGGGGGCCCAGCGGTCGGCGTCGTCGATCATGAGGTGGACGTCGAGCGGCACCGGGCTGACCTGCTGGAGCCGTTCGACGACCGGGAGCCCGATCGTGAGGTTCGGCACGAAGTGGCCGTCCATGACGTCGACGTGGACGAGGTCGGCGGTCGCGATGCGGCCGAGGTCGCGCTCGAGGTTGGCGAAGTCGGCCGAGAGGATGCTGGGGCTGATGCGAACGGGCACGGGACGAGCCTACCGGCCCGCCCCTGGCCGGGCCCCGCCGCCGGCCGGGCCCGACCTCGCCGCGGTCAGCCGGCCTTGCGGACGAGGGCCGTGAACATCGCGTCGGTCCCGTGGCGGTGCGGCCAGAGCTGCACGTACGGAGCGCTCGCGAGGTCGACGGGCCGACCGGCCACCTCGGCGAGGGTCGCGGTGGCGTCGAGGACCTCGACGTCGTCACGACGGGCCGTGCCCGTCTCGACGATCGCCCGGGTCTCGGCGAGGTGCGGCGAGCACGTCACGTACGCCAGGAGCCCGCCGGGGGCCAGGGCGTCGAGGGCGCTGGCGAAGAGCTCGGCCTGGAGGGAGGTGAGGTCGCCCACGTCGCTCGGCTGCTTGCGCCAGCGCGCCTCCGGGCGGCGCCGCAGGGCGCCGAGCCCGGTGCAGGGCGCGTCGAGCAGGATGCGGTCGTACGAGCCGGGCTCCTCCGTGCCGAAGCGCCTCGCGTCGCCCTCGCGGACCTCGACGCCCCCCGGCACGACCTCGAGGGCCTGCCGGACGAGGCCGACGCGCGCGGGCACCAGCTCGTTGGCGACGAGCGTCGCCCCGGCACGGGCGGCCTCGGCCCCCAGCAGGGCCGCCTTGCCCCCGGGGCCGGCGCAGAGGTCGAGCCAGCGCTCGCCCGCCGCCGCCGGGTGGTGCCGGCTCAGGAGGAGAGCGGCCATCTGGGAGCCCTCGTCCTGCACGCGGGCGCGCCCGGCGCGGACGGCCGGGTGCTGCGAGGGGTCTCCCCCGGCGCTCGTGGCCGCCAGCGGCGACAGCTTCCCGCTCGGCGGGCCGAGCTCGTCGACCTCGGCCAGGCCGGGCAGGGCGACCAGGCTGACCCGGGGCGCGTCGTTGTCGGCCGCGAGCAGGGCGGCGAGCTCGTCGACGCGGCCCTCGGCGGCGAGGGCCCGGCGGAAGGCCCGGATCACCCAGGTCGGGTGCGACCACTCCGCCGACAGGCGGTCGTCGTCGCTGGTGGCGGCGTCGAGCACCCGCTGCCGCCACTCCTCGGGAGTGCTGCGCGACACCGCCCGGAGGACCCCGTTGACGAAGCCGGTGCCCGACCTGCTGCCGACCTGACGCGCCAGCTCGACGGACTCGTCGACGGCCGCGTGCACGGCGACCCGGGTGGAGAGCAGCTGGTGCACGCCGAGGCGGAGCACGTCGAGGAGCGCCGGGTCGACGGCGTCGGCCGGCCGCCGGGCGGCCAGCGCGATCACGCGGTCGTAGTACCCCCGGAGCCGGAGCGTGCCGTACGTGAGCTCGGTCGCGAGGCCGGCGTCGGCGGGCTGCAGCCGGGCCCACGCGATCCGCTGCGGCAGGAGGAGGTTCGCGTAGGCGTCGTCCTCCTCCACCGCCCGCAGCACGTCGAGGGCGATCTGGCGGGCGGGCTGGACGCGGCTCACGCGGGTCCTCCTGTGGGGGTCGAGGCGTCGGCGGGGGCGGACGCGGAGAGGGAGTCGGCTGAGGCGGAGGGGGCCGCGGCGCGGAGCAGGGGCCCCGGGTCGGAGGCCAGGCCGCGCCACCAGTCGGCGCCCGGCATCGGCTTCTTCCCGGGAGGCTGCACGCGGACGAGCTCCACCGGCGAGCTCGCGGTGCCGACGACGAGACGGCGACCACGGAGCTCGAGCCGGCCCGGCGCGGGAGCGGGTGCGTCCGTGTCGTCGACCCGCGCCTCCAGCACTTTGAGGCGGCCCTCGCCGAGCGGCAGGTGGGCCCCGGGCTCGGGCGTGGTGCCGCGCCATCGGTCGAGCACCGCGGTCGCGGGCACCGTGAGGTCGAGCGCGCCGTCGTCGAGCGTGAGCTTGGGGGCGGTCGTGACCTCGCCGACCTGCGGTGTGCCGACCGCGCTCCCGACGGCGAGGGCGTCGACGACGTCGGTGAGCAGGTCGGCGCCGCTCGCGGCCAGCTCGGCGAGGAGCTCGCCCGCGGTCTCGTCGCCGCCGAGGGGGCGCTCGAGCGTGCCGAAGACCTCGCCGGCGTCGAGCTCGGGCACGAGCTGGAAGACGGCGGCTCCCGTGACGGGGTCGCCCGCCATGAGGGCGCGCTGGACCGGGGCGGCGCCGCGCCACCGGGGCAGCAGCGAGAAGTGCAGGTTGACCCAGCCGAGCCTCGGGGCGGAGAGCAGGGGCTCCCGGAGCAGGGCCCCGAAGGCGACGATGACGCCGAGGTCGGCGTCGAGGGCGGTGATCGCCGCGGTCACCTCGTCGGTGACGCGGCGCGCCTTGAGCACCGGCAGGCCGAGCCGCTCGGCCTCGACGGCGACCGGGGTGGGGGTCAGCACACGGCGGCGCCCCTGGGGCGTGTCGTCGCGCGTGAGCACGGCGACGACGTCGTGCTCGCCCGCCGCGAGGGCGATGAGGGACGGGACTGCGGGAGCGGGGCTGCCGGCGAAGACGAGGCGCACGAGGGGTCCTGGGGGTCGGGGGTGGTGGGCGGTGGGCGGAGGGTGACGGGCTGCCGACGGACGGGGCACCGGGGAGGCGGGGAGCCGGCCCGGACGGCGGCCCGGTCGGTCGGTGGCCCGGTCAGTCGGTGAACGGCTCGACGTCGTCGAAGCGCACCCTGAGTGTAGGGAGCGGACGACCGCGTCGACCCGCGACCGCCTTGCGGCGACCGGTCGCGGCACGGATCACCTGGGAGCGCAGCACCTGGGCCACCTCGGCGCCCCGGGCGAAGTCGAAGCGGACGATCGCCCGGACGCCGGCGTCGGGCACCTCGACCGGGCCGAGCACCTCCCGGCCGACCTCGGGCGGCAGCGCCTCGAGCGCCTGGGCGACGGTCTCGACGGTGCCGGTGACCGTGGCGACGCGGACGGCGGGAGGGAACCGCAGCTCTCGCCGGTCGGCGAGCTCGCCCGACACGTAGCGGGCGAGCTGCCACGTGGCGAGGGCCGAGGCCAACGCTCCCCCGACGCCGACGAGCACCACGGGCGCCCGGCGGGCGGCGAGGGCCGTCGCGTTGGCCCACCAGCGGAGGCAGTCCTCGGCGACGCGCAGGCTCTCCCGCGCCAGCATCCGCTCGCCGTCGAGGAGGAGGACGGCGCGGTAGCCCCCCGGGGCGATCGGCTCCGCCCCGCGGGTCGCGACGACGATGGCCGGCTCGTCGTCGACGCGGACGATCTCGCGGGAGCCGTCGGAGACGATCACGCGGACACCGGGGAAGGCCTTGCCCAGCTCGTCGGCCGTGCGGGAGGCGCCCGTGCCCACGCTCTTCATCACGGTGCCCTCGCAGGTCTGGCAGCGCCAGCCGACCGCCAGGGCCCCGCACCAGGAGCACGCGGGCTGGGCGCCCTGCGACCGCTGCACGAGGGGCCCGTTGCAGCGCAGGCACCGGGCGGTGTCGCCGCACTCCGTGCAGGCGAGTCGTGGCGAGTACCCGGGGTGGGCGACCTGGATCAGCACGGGCCCGTGCTCGACCGCGGCCCGCGCCTCCGTCCAGGCCGTGGAGGGGATCCGGGCCTGGGCGGCGAAGCCGTCGCGGGCGGCCTGCTGCGACGTCGGGACGACGTGCGGCTGGTAGCGCGGGTCGGGGCGCACCTCGGCGAGGAAGCCGATCTCGACGAGGCGCTGCACGTCGGTGCTGCGCGTGTGCCCGAGGAAGACCAGGGCGGTGCCCTGCTGGGCCTGCCGCAGCAGCGCCGTGTCGCGGGCGTGCACGTAGGGGCTGAGGGGCTCGGAGAAGAGCGGGTCGCCGTCGTCGAACACCACGATGAGCCCGAGGCGCTCCGACGGCGCCAGGAGCACTGACCGGTTGCCGACCAGGACGAGCGGAGTCGCGCCCCGCGCCCGCAGGACGGCCCGGTAGCGATCGGCGTTCGACTGCCGCGAGTCGAGCCGGACGACCCGGTCGGGCGGGAGCACGGCCGTCAGCGCGCGCAGCACCTGGTCTTCGTCGCGGTGGTCGGGCACGGCGACGATGGCGTCGTCGCCGGCGGCGAGGGCCACCGTCGCCAGCTCGGCGGCCGTGACCGCCCAGCGGCCGACCCACGTGCCGTCGGGGAGCTCGTCGAGCAGCGGCACGGCGTCGACGGCGGCGCGGCCCCTGGCCGGCACGAGGCCCGCCAGGGAGTCGGCGGAGTACCCCGTCACGGCGTGCGCCTCGACGGCCTCGTCGGCGACCGGCTCGGTGCCCGCGGCCTCCTCGAGGGCGGCGAGGTGGGCCTTCTCGACGCGCACCTGCCGGGGCGGGACGGCGAGCCTCAGCACGTCGCTCGCGGAGCCGCCGGCGCGGTCGGCCACGGCCCGGGCGAGGCGGTAGACCTCCGGGGCGAGCACGGGGACGGTCGACACGACGTCCTCCAGGTCGCTGAGCTCGCCCCGGTGGTCGCTCGTGGTGTCGAGCTCGACGACGAAGGCGTCGGCGATGCGCCCCGCCGAGCGGAGCGGCACCCGGACGCGCACCCCGGGCGCGACGTCGGCCCGGAGGTGCTCGGGGACGGCGTAGTCGAAGAGCCGGTCGAGCTGGGGCAGGGGCGACTCGACCAGGACCCGCGCCACCACCCGGGGCGCGACCCCGTCGACGGGTCGGCCCGACGCGGGCTCCTCCGTCGGCGGGGACACCGCTGCCGTCGCCACGCCCGCCGGGCCGCTCAGAGCCCGGCGGCGGCCCGCAGGGCGTCGACCCGGTCGAGGGCCTCCCACGTGAACTCGGGCAGCTCGCGGCCGAAGTGACCGTAGGTCGACGTGGCGGCGTAGATGGGGCGGAGCAGGTCGAGGTCGCGGATGATGGCCGCCGGTCGGAGGTCGAAGACCGCCGTCACGGCCTCGATGATCGTCTCGTCGGGCACGTGGCCCGTGCCGAAGGTCTCGACGTAGAGCCCGACCGGCGCGGCGCGGCCGATGGCGTAGGCGACCTGGAGCTCGATGCGGTCGGCGAGGCCGGCGGCCACGGCGTTCTTCGCCACCCACCGCATCGCGTAGGCCGCGCTGCGGTCGACCTTCGACGGGTCCTTGCCGGAGAACGCGCCGCCGCCGTGTCGGCTGGCCCCACCGTAGGTGTCGACGATGATCTTGCGGCCCGTGAGGCCGGCGTCGCCCTGGGGCCCGCCGATCTCGAAGCGGCCCGTGGGGTTGATGATGAACCGCGTCTCGCGGGAGTCGAGGCCCGCCTCGTCGAGGACGGGGCGCACGACGTGCGCGATGACGTCGGCCTCGAGCTGCTCCATCGACACGCGCGGGGAGTGCTGCGTGGAGACCACGACGGTGTCGACCGTCTTCGGCACGACGCCGTCGTAGCCGACCGTCACCTGCGTCTTGCCGTCGGGGCGCAGGTAGTCGAGCTCGCCCGACTTGCGGACGTGCGCGAGGCGCTCGGCGAGGCGGTGGGCGAGCCAGACGGGCAACGGCATGTACTGGGGCGTCTCGTTCGTCGCGTAGCCGAACATGATGCCCTGGTCGCCGGCGCCCTGGCGGTCGAGGACGTCGTCGGAGCTGCCGGCCCGGGCCTCGAGGGCGGTGTCGACGCCCTGGGCGATGTCGGGCGACTGCGCACCGATCGAGACCTCCACGCCGCAGGTGCGGCCGTCGAAGCTGACGGCGCTCGAGTCGTAGCCGATGCCGACGATGAGGTCGCGGACGATCGTGGGGATGTCGACGTAGCCCTTCGTGGTGACCTCGCCCGCGACGTGCACGAGGCCGGTGGTGACCATCGTCTCGACCGCGACCCGGCTCGCCGGGTCGACCGCCAGCAGGGCGTCGAGGATGCCGTCGGAGATCTGGTCGCAGATCTTGTCGGGGTGGCCCTCGGTGACCGACTCGGACGTGAACAGCCGCAGGCTGGTCGCGGCCGGGGTCGGGCTGCTGGTGGTCTGGTCGGTCAGGGTCACGGGTCCTCCGGGTGTCGGGACGGGCCCCCGGGGGTGCCCGGGGACGGGGCGAGGCCCCGCGGGATCGACTCCTGCGGGGCCTCGTCTGATGGTACGACCGACCACCGTCGATGACGGCGGTCGGCGGGAGGGGCGCTACTCGGCGGGCGCCGCGAGCGGCTTGACCTCGAGCTTGTCCTCGTTGATCTCGTGCATGGCGACCGAGAGGGGCTTGTCGTCGATGGTGCTGTCGACGAGCGGGCCGACGTTGTCGAACAGGCTGCCCTCGTGGAGGTCGGCGTAGTAGTCGTTGATCTGGCGGGCCCGCTTGGACGCGAAGATGACGAGCGCGTACTTCGACTCGACCTTCGAGAGCAGCTCGTCGATGGGCGGATCGATGATGCCCTGGTTCTTGTCGGCCATGTGGTGCTCCTCAGTGTCGTGTGGCGGTGCTGCATGTGGGGGTGCCGTCGCGGCCGGGGCCGGGCGGGAGATCGTGGCGCCGGTCAGGCGCGGGGCGGCCTGGTCAGGACGCAGTCATCAAGTCTACGACCTCACGAGCCGCTTCTGCCACGTCGTGGTTCACGACCTTGACGTCGAACTCGTCCTGGGCGGCCAGCTCGACCTTGGCGGTCTCGAGGCGGCGCTGCTGCTCGGCGGCGTCCTCCGTGCCCCGCCCGATGAGGCGGCGCACCAGTTCGTCCCACGTGGGGGGCAGGAGGAAGACGAGCACCGCCTCCGGCATCGCCGTCCGCACGAGGCGCGCCCCCTGCAGGTCGATCTCGAGCAGGACGCTGCGCCCCTCCTGGAGAGCGGCGTCGATCGGCGGCCGCGGCGTGCCGTAGCGGTACGAGTTGTGGACGACGGCGTGCTCGAGCAGCTCGCGCTCACGGATCATGCGGTCGAACTCGGCGTCGTCGACGAAGTAGTAGTGCACCCCGTCGACCTCGCCGGGGCGGGGCGAGCGCGTCGTCGCGGAGATCGAGAGGTGGACGTCGGGGTAGTTGTCGCGGATGTACGACGACACCGTCCCCTTGCCCACGGCGGTCGGGCCCGCGAGGACGACGAGGCGCGACCGCTGCCGGCCCTTCGCCTCACGGTGCGCGAGCCAGTCGCCGAGGATGCGGCGCTGTCGCACGCCCAGGCCGCCGACGCGCTTCGACTCGGCGATGCCGAGATCGGCCATGATGCGCGCGACGCGAGTGGGCCCGATGCCGGGGATGCTCGTGAGGAGCTCGCGGACGCGGAGCGTCGCCTCGGGCTCGGTGGCCTCGCCGGCCCAGGCCGACTCCGCCACGTCGAGGGCGGATCGACGACGCTCGGCGATCGAGGCCTTGACGGAGGCGCGGGCACGTCGGGCGGCGACGGCCGCCCGGGCGGCGGCGGCCCGGTCGACCGGGGGCGGGGTCATGCGAGGCACGAGCGGACCTCCTCCTGGTCGCGGCGCACGGCGGCGGCCACGCCCGAGGGGCCGGCCGACAGCACGCCCCGCGACGTCGAGACGACGACGGCGTCGGCCGCGGGGCCGTAGAGGCTGCGCAGCTGGTCGTACCGGGCGCCCTGGTGGCCGAAGCCCGGGGCCAGCACGGGGGTCGTGGTCAGCCGGGCGACGTCGATGCCGGTGGCGGCGAGGTCGACGGTGGCGCCGAGCACCAGTCCGACCGAGCCGAGGCGGGTCTCCCCCGCGGTCTGGTTGTCGTCGAGCACGTGGTCGACGATACCGCCCGCCACGGTGACGACGCGCCCGTCCGCCCCGGCCGACCCGGCACGCTGCACGGCCTGCGCCTCGGGGTTCGAGGTGGCGCCGAGCACGAAGACCCCGGCACCGGAGGCGCGGGCCAGGGCGATCGTGCCGGCCGCGGCCCCGAAGCCCAGGTAGGGCGACACCGTCAGGGCGTCGACGCGCAGGGGCGAGTCGGGTGAGAACCAGGCCTCGGCGTAGGCGTCCATCGTGCTGCCGATGTCGCCGCGCTTCGCGTCGCCGACGACGAGCAGGCCGGCGTCGCGGGCCGCCGCGAGCACCGCCTCGAGGGCGACGAAGCCCGCGGAGCCCCACCGCTCGTAGAACGCGACCTGCGGCTTGACGACGCCCGCGCCTCCCCGGGCCGCCTCCACCACGCGGAGGCCCATCTCGCGCGCGCCGGCGGCGCTCACGGGCAGCGACCACTCGTCGAGCAGCCACGGGTGCGGGTCGATGCCCACGCAGAGCGGGCCGACGCTCGCGAGGACGTCGGCGAGCCGCTCGCCGAACGGCGCGGGCGCCGGTGACGCGGTCGGGGTCATCGGCGAGCGGCCCGGGCGATGCCGTAGTCCTGCAGGCTGGTCACCTCGAGGTCGGTGTGCACGGCCTCGATCGACGCCACGGCGGCGCCGAGCTGCGCGATCGTCGTGAACAGCGCCTTGTCGGCCGCGACGGTGGCGGCACGGATCTCGTAGCCGTCCGCCCGCGCGCTCGACCCGCTCGGCGTGTTGATCACAATGTCGACCTCGTCGCGGTTGATCAGGTCGACGACGCTCTCGCCGCCGGCGCTGAACTTCGCCACGGTGTCGGCCGCGATCCCGTTGCGCACGAGGACGGTCGCGGTGCCCTCGGTCGCGAGGATCCGGAAGCCGAGCTGCTGCAGGCGCAGCACGGGCAGCACGATGGCCCGCTTGTCGCGGTCGGCCACCGACACGAACACCGTGCCCGACGTGGGCAGCCCGCCGTAGGCGGCGGTCTGGCTCTTCGCGAAGGCGCGGGGGAAGTCGCGGTCGATGCCCATGACCTCGCCGGTGGACCGCATCTCGGGGCTCAGCACGCTGTCGACGATCTGCCCCTCCTTCGTGCGGAACCGCTTGAAGGGCAGGACGGCCTCCTTGACGGAGATCGGCGAGTCGAGCGGCACGTCGGAGCCGTCCTGCTCGGGCAGCAGGCCGCTCTCGACGAGCTCGCGGATCGACGTGCCGACCATCACGAGCGAGGCCGCCTTCGCGAGGGGGATGCCGAGGGCCTTCGAGACGAAGGGCACCGTGCGGCTGGCCCGGGGGTTCGCCTCGATGACGTAGAGCACGCCCGCGGCGATCGCGAACTGGACGTTCAGCAGGCCGGAGACCCCGATGCCCTGCGCGATGGCGAGGGTCGCCTCGCGGACGCGGTCGATCTCGCCCTTGCCCAGCGTGACCGGGGGTAGGGTGCAGCTCGAGTCGCCGGAGTGGATGCCGGCCTCCTCGATGTGCTCCATCACGCCGCCGACGTAGAGCTCGGTGCCGTCGTAGAGCGCGTCGACGTCGATCTCCACCGCGTCGTCGAGGAACCGGTCGACGAGCAGCGGTGCGTCGGGCCCGATGATCGCGGCGTCCTGCACGCGCACGAAGTAGTCGGCCAGCGACGGGCTGTCGTAGACGATCTCCATCCCGCGGCCGCCGAGCACGTACGAGGGGCGGACGAGCACGGGGTAGCCGATCTCCTCCGCGACGGCGACGGCGCTCTCGTAGTCGGTCGCGGTGCCGTTCTTCGGCGCGAGGAGGCCCGCCCGGTCGAGGATGGCCGAGAACAGGCCGCGCTCCTCGGCGGAGTCGATGGCGTCGGGGGTCGTGCCGAGGATGGGCACCCCGGCCGCCTCGAGGCCCTTCGACAGGCCGAGCGCCGTCTGGCCGCCGAGCTGCACGACGACGCCGACGAGCTCGCCGCTCTGCGACTCGGCGTGGACGACCTCGAGGACGTCCTCGAGGGTCAGCGGCTCGAAGTAGAGCCGGTCGCTCGTGTCGTAGTCGGTCGAGACCGTCTCGGGGTTGCAGTTGACCATGATCGTCTCGTAGCCCGCGTCGCTGAGCGCGAAGCTGGCGTGCACGCACGAGTAGTCGAACTCGACGCCCTGGCCGATGCGGTTCGGGCCCGATCCGAGGATGACCACCTTGCGGCGGTCGCTCGCGGCGACCTCGGTCTCGACGTCGTAGCTCGAGTAGTGGTACGGCGTGAGGGCCGGGAACTCACCGGCGCAGGTGTCGACGGTCTTGTAGACCGGGCGCACGCCGAGCGCCCAGCGCTGCTCGCGGACCTCCTGCTCGCCGAGGCCGCGCAGCTGCGCGATCTGGGCGTCGCTGAAGCCGTGGTCCTTCGCGTGGGCGAACAGGTCGGCGTCCAGCTCCGCGGCCGCGGCGACCTCGTCGGCGACCTCGTTGATCAGCACCACCTGGTCGATGAACCAGGGGTCGATGGCGGTGGACTCGAACACCTGCTCGGCCGTCGCGCCGGCACGCAGGGCCTGCTGCACGGTCACGATGCGCCCGTCGGTGGGGGTGTGCGCCAGCGCGAGGAGCGCCTCCGCGTCGCCCGGCTCGCCCTCCCAGTGGAAGCTCGACCCGCGCTTCTCGAGCGAGCGCAGGGCCTTCTGCAGCGCCTGGGCGTAGTTGCGGCCGATGGCCATGGCCTCGCCGACGCTCTTCATCGTCGTGCTCAGCGTGGTGTCGGCGGCCGGGAACTTCTCGAAGGCGAAGCGCGGCACCTTGACGACGACGTAGTCGAGGGTGGGCTCGAAGGAGGCGGGGGTCACCTTGGTGATGTCGTTCGGGATCTCGTCGAGCCGGTACCCGAGGGCGAGCTTCGCGGCGATCTTGGCGATCGGGAAGCCGGTCGCCTTCGACGCGAGGGCGCTGGAGCGGGAGACGCGGGGGTTCATCTCGATGACGATGACGCGGCCGTTCGTCGGGTCGACCGCGAACTGGATGTTGCAGCCGCCCGTGTCGACGCCGACGCGCCGGATGATGTCGATCGAGATGTCGCGGAGGTTCTGGTACTCGCGGTCGGTGAGGGTCAGCGCCGGGGCGACGGTGATCGAGTCGCCGGTGTGGACGCCGACCGGGTCGACGTTCTCGATCGAGCAGACGACGACGGTGTTGTCGGCCGTGTCGCGCATCATCTCGAGCTCGTACTCCTTCCAGCCGAGGATGCTCTCCTCCAGGAGGACCTCGGTGGTGGGGCTCTGGTGCAGGCCGTCGGTGACCATGCGCACGAGCTCGTCGCGCGTGTAGGCGAAGCCCGAGCCGAGGCCGCCCATCGTGAACGACGGGCGGATCACGAGCGGGTAGCCGAGGTCCTCGGCGTACTCGATCGCCTCGTCGACGGTGTGCGCGATGTACGACTTCGCGACGTCGGCACCGGACTCGAGCACGAGCTCCTTGAAGAGCTGGCGGTCCTCGCCCTTCTGGATCGCCTCGACCTTGGCGCCGATCAGCTCGACGCCGTGCTTCGCGAGGATCCCCTCGGCGTCGAGGGCGATCGCGGCGTTGAGGGCCGTCTGCCCGCCGAGGGTGGGCAGGATCGCGTCGGGGCGCTCCTTGACGATGATCGCCTCGAGCACCTCGGACGTGATCGGCTCGATGTACGTCGCGTCGGCGAAGTCGGGGTCGGTCATGATCGTCGCCGGGTTCGGGTTGACGAGGATGACCCGGACGCCCTCCTCGCGGAGCACGCGGCAGGCCTGGGTGCCCGAGTAGTCGAACTCTGCCGCCTGGCCGATGACGATCGGCCCGGAGCCGATCACGAGGACGGAGTTGATGTCTGCGCGCTTGGGCATCAGTTGCTGCTTTCCAGGTCGGAGCCGAAGTCGACGGGCTGGCCGGACTTCCGGGCGACGACCGCCTCGCGGAAGCGGTCGAAGAGGTGGTTGCTGTCGTGCGGGCCGGCGGCGGCCTCGGGGTGGTACTGCACCGAGAAGGCGGGGATGTCGAGGGCACGGAGCCCCTCGACGACCTCGTCGTTCAGGCTGAAGTGGCTGACCTCGACGCGGCCGAAGCCGGCGGGCGAGTCGAGCACGCCCTCGATCGGGGCGTCGACCGCGAAGCCGTGGTTCTGGCTGGTGATCTCGACCCGACCGGTGGTCTTGTCGAGCACGGGCTGGTTGATGCCGCGGTGGCCGAAGGGCAGCTTGTAGGTGTCGAACCCGAGGGCGCGGCCGAAGAGCTGGTTGCCGAAGCAGATGCCGAAGTAGGGCACCCCGTCGCGCAGCGCTCCGCGGAGCAGCTCGACCTGGGCGTCGCTGGCCGCGGGGTCGCCGGGGCCGTTCGAGAAGAACAGGGCGTCGGGAGCGAGCTCGCGGAGCTGCTCGGGCGATGTGTCCTGCGGGAGCACGTGCACCTCGAAGCCACGCTGGGCGAGGTAACGCAGGGTCGAGGTCTTCACGCCGAGGTCGAGCACGGCGACCGTGCCGACGGCCTCGCCCTCGGCCGGGAGCACGTAGCGCTCCGCCGTCGAGACCTCGCTCGACAGGCTCAGGCCGCGCATGTCGGCCGAGTCGCGCACCAGGGCGAGCTGCTCGTCGTCGGCGAGGTCGAAGTCGGCCCCGCTGAAGATCCCGCCGCGCATCGAGCCGACGTCGCGGAGGCGACGGGTGACGGCCCGGGTGTCGATGCCCCGGATGCCCACGACGCCGTCGGCGACGAGCTGGTCGTCGAGGCTGCCCTGGGCGCGGTGGTTCGACACCACGCGGCTGGCGTCGCGGACGGCGTAGCCGGAGACCCAGATGCGGCGGGACTCGGGGTCTTCGTCGTTGACGCCGGTGTTGCCGACGTGGGGCGCCGTCATCACGACGATCTGGCCCGCGTACGACGGGTCGGTGAGGGTCTCCTGGTAGCCGGTCATGCCGGTCGCGAAGACGGTCTCGCCGAGGGTGCGCCCGACGGCGCCGTAGGCGCGGCCGACGTGGCGCGACCCGTCTTCGAGCACGAGGACGGCCCGGGGGGTGTTCGACGCGTCAGTCAATGGTCTTCTCTCCTGTGGGGGTGCCGGCCGCGGGGGCCGGGGGGACGAGGGGGCGCAGGGCGTCGACGACCGGTCGGGGGTCGTCGGCGAAGCGCAGGTAGGTGTCGACGACCGTGTCGCCGAGGCTCCAGGTGACCGCCACGAGGCCGTCGGTCTCGACCACGCGGTCGATCGCCCAGGTGGCGCGCTCGACGGCGCGGACCGAGGAGGCGCGGATCAGCACCGCGGGCTCGCCCGCGATCGCCAGCCGGACGCCCTCGGCGTGCACCGAGACGACCGCGCGGCCGCGGAAGCCGAGGCCGTGGACGACGATGCGGTCGAGGGGGTCGCCGGCCCGGGTGGTGGCGACGTAGAACCCGTCGCGCTCGACGAGCGCGGGCCCGAGGTGGTGGGGGGCGCGCTCGGGGGCGGGCACCTCCGACTGTCGTCGCCCGCGGGCGCGCCAGGCGCGGACCATGGCGGCCATCAGGAGGCCGAGGAGCACGAGGACGGCGGCGCCGATGAGCCAGTAGGTCACCGGGCGGTCGCCTCCCCCGCGGCCAGCACGGCACGGGCCGAGACCTCGGCGGCGGAGCGGGCGACGGTGTCGGCGTCGACCACGGCCCCGTCGAGGACGGTCGCGTAGCCCTGGTGGAAGGTCGCCTCGACCCGGCCGGGGAGCCGTTCGCCGAGGTACGGCGAGTTCGTGCTCTTGCCCGCGAGGTGCTCGAGGCCGAAGGTGCGGGTCACCCCTCGATCGTAGAGCGTGAGCTCGGCGGGCTCCCCCACCGCGAGAGGGCGGCCCTGGCCGGCGACCTGCCCGATCACGGCCGGGGCCGTGGACATGACGCGGGCGACGTCGGCCCAGCCGATCAGGCCCGTCTCCACCATGGTGCGGTGCACGACCGAGAGGGCCGACTCGAGGCCGACCATGCCGTTGGCCGCGGCGTCCCACTCGCAGCACTTCGCCTCCGAGGTGTGCGGGGCGTGGTCGGTGGCGACGATGTCGACGGTGCCGTCGGCGAGGGCCGCGCGGAGGGCCTCGACGTCCTCCTGCCGCCGCAGCGGCGGGTTCACCTTGTAGCGCGAGTCGTACGTCGAGACGAGGTCCTCGGTGAGCAGCAGGTGGTGCGGCGTCACCTCGGCGGTCACGGCGATGCCCCGGGACTTCGCCCAGCGGACCACCTCGACGCTGCCGGCCGTCGACACGTGACAGACGTGCAGGCGGGCCCCGACGTGGTCGGCGAGCAGGACGTCGCGCGCGATGATCGCCTCCTCGGCGACGGCCGGCCAGCCGCCCAGGCCGAGCTCGGCGGAGAGGGCGCCCTCGTTCATCTGCGCGCCCTGGGTCAGGCGCGGCTCCTGCGCGTGCTGCGCGAGCACTCCCCCGAAGCCCTTGATGTACTCGAGGGCGCGGCGCATCAGCAGCGGGTCGGAGACGCAGTGGCCGTCGTCGGAGAAGACCCGGACGGCGGCGCGCGACCGGGCCATCGCGCCGATCTCGGAGAGGTGCGTGCCGGCGAGGCCCTGCGACACCGCGCCGATCGGCCGGACGGTCACGTAGCCCGCCCGGTCGCCGAGGGCCTGGACCTGCTCGACGACCCCGGCGGTGTCGGCCACCGGCGACGAGTTGGCCATGGCGTTGACCGCCGTGTAGCCCCCGGCCGCCGCCGCGCGGGAGCCCGTGAGCACCGTCTCGCTGCCCTCGCCGCCGGGCTCGCGGAGGTGCGTGTGCAGGTCGACGAGACCGGGCAGCACGAGCAGCCCGTCGCCGTCGACGACCCGGGCGCCGAGGTGGCTCAGCCCGGAGCCGAGCTCGGCCACGACGCCGTCGCGGACGAGGACGTCGGTGCGGGCGCCGTCGGGGGCCTCGACGGAGCGGATCAGGTAGGAGGTGGTGGTCACGGGGTCCCTTCCCGGTCGCCGGCGAGGGTCAGGTAGAGCACGGCCATGCGGACGGCGACGCCGTTCGTCACCTGGTCGCGCACGGTGGAGCGGGGCGAGTCGGCCGCCTCGTCGCTGATCTCGAGGCCGCGGTTCATCGGCCCGGGGTGCATGACGATCGTCGTCTCCGGCAGCGTGCGGAACCGCGCGGCGCCGAGGCCCCAGGAGCGGGCGTACTCGCGGGCGTTGGGGAAGAAGGCCTCGTGCATGCGCTCCTGCTGGATGCGCAGCATCATCACGACGTCGGGCCGCACGGCCGCGATGGCCTCGTCGAGGTCGTAGTGGACGTCGACCCCGAAGCGGCTGACGTCGACCGGCAGCAGCGTCGGCGGCGCGACCACGGTGACGTGGGCGCCGAGCGTCCGCAGCAGCCACGCGTTCGACCGGGCCACGCGGGAGTGCAGCACGTCGCCGACGATGAGCACCTCCACCCCGTCGAGGTCGCGGCCCCGGCTCGCGGCGCCGTGCAGCCGACGGCGCATCGTGAAGGCGTCGAGCAGCGCCTGCGTCGGGTGCTCGTGGGTGCCGTCGCCGGCGTTGACGATCCCGGCGTCGACCCAGCCGCTGTCGGCCAGCACGCGGGGGGCGCCGGAGGCGGGGTGCCGGAGGACGATGCCGTCGGCTCCCATCGCGGCGAGGGTCTGGGCGGTGTCCTTCAGGGACTCGCCCTTCGACACGCTGGAGCCCTTCGCCGCGAAGTTGATCACGTCGGCGCTCAGGCGCTTGGCCGCGGCCTCGAACGAGATGCGGGTGCGGGTGGAGTCCTCGTAGAAGAGGTTGACCACGGTGGTGCCGCGGAGCGTGGGGAGCTTCTTTACCTGCCGGGTGGCGACGTCGGCCATGTCCTCGGCGACGTCGAGCACCCGGAGGGCGTCGTCACGGCTCAGGTCGGCCGTGCTGAGGAGGTGCCTCACGAGGTGGGCCCTCCCGTCTGCTCGGCGGAGGCGGTGCCGGGCTCGTCGCCCGCGCCTCCCTCGATGGCGACTCCGTCGTCGCCGTCGACCTCCGACAGGTGCACGTAGATGCGCTCCGACGAGGAGGTCGGCAGGTTCTTGCCCACGAAGTCGGCCCGGATCGGCAGCTCGCGGTGGCCCCGGTCGACGAGGACGGCGAGGCGGACGGCCCGGGGTCGCCCGAGCGCGCTGAGCGCGTCGAGGGCCGCCCGGACGGTGCGGCCCGAGTAGAGCACGTCGTCGACGAGCACGACGACCGCGCCGTCGATGCCGCCGGTCGGGAGGCTCGTGGGGTGGCTGGCGCGCGTCGGGTTCCGTCGCAGGTCGTCGCGGTACATCGTGACGTCCACCGCGCCGACCGGGACGGCGACGCCGGCGATCGAGGACAGGGTCGCGCCGAGGCGCTCGGCGAGGGCGACGCCGCGCGTCGGGACCCCGAGGACCACGAGCCCGTCAGGGCCCCGGTTCGACTCGAGGATCTCGTGGGAGATGCGCGTCAGGGCGCGCGTGATGTCAGCCTGACTCAGCACGGTTCGGGTGCTCAATCGGACCTCCTTCCCCGCCTCTCGGGACGGAATTTAAAGGACGTCGGGGTGGTGCGTCACGACCCGGCCCGCGGGCCGCGACGCGGTGCCGCCAGCCTAGCGGCTGGCGGCGACGCTGCTGAGCAGGCCGTTGACGAAGGTGGCCGAGTCGTCGGTGCTCAGCGACTCGGCGAGCTCGACCGCCTCGCTGATCGCGACGTGGTCGGGCACGTCGTCGGCGTACAGCAGCTCGAAGATCGCGATGCGGAGGATGCCCCGGTCGAGGATGGGCATGCGCTTCAGGGGCCAGCCCTGCGAGTACGTCTCGATCAGCTCGTCGATCTCGGAGCCGTTCTCGACGACGCCCTGGACGAGGTCGCGGGCGTAGCCCCAGCTGGAGCTGCGCTCCGGCTGGGCCATGGCCCGGGTGGTCTCGGCGACGAGGGCGTCGCTGATGCTGATCTGTCGGACGTCGGCGACGTAGAGGACGTCGAGGGCGCGCTTGCGCGCCTTGGTGCGTGCGCTCACGGAGGCTGTCGGCGCCGACTAGTCGGCGACGCGGCCGAGGTAGCTGCCGTCGCGCGTGTCGACCTTGACCTTGGTGCCGGTCTCGAGGAACAGCGGGACCTGGATCTCGTAGCCGGTCTCGACCGTCGCGGCCTTGGTGCCGCCGGTCGAGCGGTCGCCCTGGAGGCCGGGCTCGGTGTACGTGACCTCGAGGACGACGCTGGCGGGCAGCTCGATATAGAGGGGCGTGCCGTCGTGGAGCGCCATCTGCACGTTCTGGTTCTCGAGCATGAAGTTCTTCGCGTCGCCGACGATCGTGGCGGGGACGTTGATCTGGTCGTAGTCGCTGGTGTCCATGAACACGTAGCCGTCGGCCTCGGCGTAGAGGTACGTGTACTCGCGGCGGTCGACGTTGGCGAAGTCGATCTTGGTGCCGGCGTTGAAGGTCTTGTCGACGACCTTGCCCGACATGACGTTCTTCATCTTGGTGCGGACGAAGGCCCCGCCCTTGCCCGGCTTGACGTGCTGGAACTCGATCACGTTCCAGAGCTGGCCGTCCAGGTTGAGGACGGCGCCGTTCTTGATGTCGTTGGTGGTCGCCATGCGTGCGGGGTCCTTCGTGTCTGCGAGCGTGAGGTGAGCGGAGGCGCCGGGCCGACCTCGGGGGCGGTGACGGCGGCGGACCGCGAGGGCCCTGATCAGGCCAGGAGGAGTTTAGCGCGGTCGGCGGCGTCCGCCGCGCGACGGGCTCGAGACCAGGGCGCCGAGCACGGGGCCCCCGAGCCAGGAGAGCACGGAGAGGGCGAAGGCCGACGCGCCGCAGACTCCCCCGACGACGAGCGCCGGCCCGCCGACGGGACCGTCGCCCGTCGCCGTGCCCAGGACGAGCACGACGGAGCAGCCGAGGACGAGCAGCAGCAGGACACCGGCCTGGACGCCGAGCCAGACGACGTGCGCCGGGCTCACCGAGCGGAGGCGGTCGAGGAGCGCCCGGGGCTCCAGGCCCGCCCGGGCGGCGAACCTGGCCACGAGGAGGAGCCACCACCCGGCCGCGGCGAGCGTGGCGAGGACGGGCACGAGGAGCAGGAGGCCGACGAGGACGCCCCCGTCGGCCTCGGCCGCTCCGGCCGCCGCGCCGGCGACGAGGAGCGCCGTCGCCCAGGGGGCCAGGGCGGGCAGCGCTCCCAGGCGGGTGACGACCTGGTGCACCAGGGACCGGAGGTGGACGAGCGCGTCCCTCGAGGTCGGCGCGTCCGCCAGCTGCGCCAGGGCCCCGACGCTCGCGACCTCGGCGCGCCCCGTGTCGAGGTCGAGGGCGTCGAGGCCGCGACGGGCGTCGACGTTCTCGGGCTCCAGGGCCAGCGCCGTGCGGAAGGCGGAGCGCGCTGCGGCGTACCGCCGGTCGCGGACGGCCATGTCGGCGACGACGAGGTGGGCGGCGGGCTGTTCCGGCGCGAGGCGGACGCACTCGGCGGCGTGCGCCCTCGTCGCGTCGGTGGGGAACGGCTCGGCCATGCCCAGGTAGGCGGCGCTCGCGTGCACCCGCCACTCGTGCGGCGCGAGACGCAGGGCCTCGGCTGCCGCGGCCCTCGCGTCGTCCGCCTCGCCGAGGCGGTGCGACGCCTCGGCCAGGATGGTCCAGGCCGTCGCCGCCCCGGGCTCGACGGACGTGGCACGCCGGGCGGTGTCGCGCGCGGCGAGCCGGCGGCCCGCCTGGAGCTGCACCGCCGCGAGGAGCCGGAGCGCGGGCGCGTCGTCGGGGCAGGACCTGAGGTGCCGGGCGAGCGCGGCCGCGGACTCCTTCAGCCGGCCCTCCCCCCGGAGGCGCGTCGCGTCGGCGAGGTCGTCGGTGCTCACCGGCCGCGCCTCACGCCGAGGAAGGCCCGCAGCTCGGCGAACGTCCCGTCGTCGACGCCGTAGGCCACGACGCTGCGGGCCGCCGCCGCCCACTCGCCCACGGAGGACGTCACGGACGACACCGCGCGGCGGAGGTCCCGGTCGGAGACCGGACGGGGCGTCCCGGCCGCGACGCTGTCGGAGAGCGCACGACGGAGGGCCAGGTCGCAGACGTAGGCGACGTCCGCGCCGGAGAGACCCTCCGTCCGACGGGCCAGGCCGTCCAGGTCGACGTGGCCCACCGGCCGTCCCTCCAGGCGACGACGCGCGATCTCCCGCCGGGCGGGCCCGTCCGGCGGGAGCACGAGGAGCGTGCGGTCGAGGCGTCCGGGCCGTCGCGCGGCCGTGTCGACCTCCCAGGGTCGGTTCGTCGCGGCGAGCACGAAGAGGCCGTCGTTCCGGGAGCCGACGCCGTCGAGCTCCACCAGCACCTGGGTGGTGAGCGCCGCCGTCCAGCCGTCCGCGGACGAGCGGCGGGGCAGGAGGGTGTCGACCTCGTCGAGGAAGAGCACGCACGGGGCGGCGCGTCGCGCGGCGGCGAAGAGGTCGGCGACGGCGAGGTCGGCGCGACCGCTCGCGTGGTCGTGCAGGTCGGCGCGGGACACGCTCAGGAACGCGGCGTCGAGCTCGCCGGCCAGGGCCCTCGCGAGGTGGGTCTTGCCGCAGCCGGGCGGGCCGTAGAGCAGCAGCCCTCCCCGCAGCGTCGCCCCGTACGCCTGGCGCAGCTCGGGGTTGCGCAGCGGCACCAGGAACGCCTGGTCGACGGCGGCCTTCACGTCGGCCATCCCCCCGACGTCGGAGAGCCGGACGGCGGGCCGGTCGATGCGGAAGGAGGCAGCGTGGAGGTCGTCCTCGGCGGTGGCCCAGTCGAAGCCCGAGTCGTCGGCGCGCACCGGGCCTCCGAGGCCGTCACCGGCGCCGAGGTCGTCACCGGCGCCGAGGTCGGCGAGGCCCCGCGGGTCGGCGACGTCGGCGAGGTCGCCGGGCGACGTCGCCCCGTCGTCGACCCGTGTCGCCTCGTCGACGGACCCGTCGTCGCGCACGCCCCCCGCCGTGTCGCCGGACGGTCCGAGGGCTCGTCGCATGCCGGCCCGCGCGTGCTCGTCATCGGGATCGAGGGCCAGGGCCGCCGCCAGGGCGGCCACGGCACCGCCGACGTCGCCCTCCTCGAGCAGGAGCGATCCGAGGTGGACCCTCAGGGGGACGTCGTCCGGGGACTGCTCGACGGCGAGCCGCAGCGACCGGATCAGGGATTCACCCACCCCCGGATCATAGTGACCCGTGAGCGACCGTCAGGAACCGATCTCCTGGTACGCCATGAAGAGCAGGCTCGCGTCGGGGCCGGTCAGCACCGTCGGCTTCGCGACGTCGTCGAGGACGATGAAGCGGAGCATGCCCGCCCGGGACTTCTTGTCGCGCTGCATCGTCGCGAGCAGGGTGTTCCAGCGGCCGAGCGGGTAGCTCGTCGGCAGGGTCAGGGACTCGAGGATGCGGCGGTGACGGTCGACGACCTCGTCGCTGAGCCGTCCGCTCAGGCGGGCCAGCTCGGCGGCGAAGACCATGCCGACCGAGACGGCGGCGCCGTGCCGCCACTGGTAGCGCTCGGCGTGCTCGACGGCGTGGCCGAGGGTGTGCCCGTAGTTGAGGATCTCGCGGAGGCCCTGCTCGGTGAAGTCCGCCGCGACCACGCGCGCCTTGACGCCGATGGCGAGCTCGAGCACCCGCCGGAACTCCGGGGTCGTCGGGTCGACCGCACGGTCGACGTCGGCCTCGATCACGTCGAGGATCTCGGGCTCGGCGATGAAGCCCGCCTTCACGACCTCGGCGAACCCGGCGAGGATCTCGTTGCGGCCGAGGGTGTCGAGCATGTCGAGGTCGGCCACGACCGCGACCGGCGCGTGGAAGGAGCCGACGAGGTTCTTGCCCTCCGCGGTGTTGATGCCGGTCTTGCCTCCCAGGCTCGCGTCGACCATGCCGAGGACGGTCGTGGGCACCTGGACGAGTGCGACGCCGCGGAGCCAGGTCGCGGCCACGAAGCCCGCGAGGTCGGTGACGGCCCCGCCGCCGAGGCCGATGACGGCGTCCGTCCGGGTGAAGTCCGCCTGGCCGAGCACCTGCCAGCAGAAGGCCGCGACCTCGACGCGCTTGGCGTCCTCCGCGTCGGGGACCTCGGCGATGAGGGCCTCGTAGCCCGCGGCGACGAGGCTCTCGCGCAGCTCGCCGGCCTTCCGGCCGAGCGTGGGCGCGTGGACGATGAGCACCTTGGCGGTGCCGCTCGGGAGCAGCGCCGGGATGCGCGAGGCGACGCCCCGGCCCAGCACGACGTCGTAGGGGGCGTCGCCCCCGACGCGGATGGTCGTCGAACCGTCGTCGTCGCGGGCGGTGTCGCCCTGCGGGTCGTCGTCGTGGGGGCGGGTGTCGCTCATGCGGGCCTCTCGGTCAGGGGGTCGGGGTGCCCGGCCAGGAAGACGACGATGTCGTCGACCACGGTCGAGACGGGCCGGTCGGACGTGTCGAGCTCGACGTCGGCCAGGGATCGGTACAGGGGTGCCCGCTCGTCGGCGATCGCGCGCCAGGCGGCCATGCCGCCGGTCTGCAGGAGCGGGCGGGCGGACCCGGCGATCCGCGCCTCCACCGCCTCGGGCGTGACGGTCAGCAGCACCACGGTCGCCGCGGCGAGCCGCTCGCGCGTGTCGGGGTGGAGCACCGCTCCCCCGCCGAGCGAGACCACGCCGGGACCCGTCAGCGCCTCGGCGACCACGTCGTGCTCGAGCTCGCGGAACCGGGGCTCTCCGTGCTCGGCGAAGATCTCCGCGACGGGCCCGTGTCGCCTCACGACGACGCGGTCGGTGTCGACGAACGGCAGGCGGAGCCGACGGGACAGCTTCTTGCCGATGCTGCTCTTGCCGGCGCCCATCGGGCCGATGAGGACGACGGGCCGGGGGTCGGCCACGGCCGTCCGCGACGCCGTGCCCTCCGGGGCGTCGGTCACGACCCGGAGGCCGCCGCCTGCGTGCGGAGGGTCTCGGGGATCGACTCGAGGTAGGCCCGCACGTTGCGTGACGTCTCGGCCAGGGAGTCGCCGCCGAACTTCTCGAGCACCGCGTCGGCGAGGACGAGCGCGACCATCGACTCCGCGACGACGCCGGCGGCGGGCACGGCGCAGACGTCGGAGCGCTGGTGGTGGGCCTTGCTCTCCTCCCCCGTCACGACGTCGATCGTCGCGAGGGCGTGGGGGACGGTGGCGATCGGCTTCATGCCGGCGCGGACGCGGAGGACGGTGCCGGTGCTCATGCCGCCCTCGGTGCCCCCGGCACGGTCGGTGTCGCGGGAGATGACGCCGCCCTCGCGGTGCAGCTCGTCGTGCGCCACGCTGCCGCGACGACGAGTCGTCTCGAAGCCGTCGCCGACCTCGACGCCCTTGATCGCCTGGATGCCCATGAGGGCGGCTGCGAGGCGGGAGTCGAGCCGGCGGTCCCAGTGCACGTGCGAGCCGAGGCCGGGCGGCACCCCGTAGGCGAGCACCTCGACCACGCCGCCGAGGGTGTCGCCGTCCTTCTTCGCGGACTCGACCTCCTCGACCATCAGGGCCGAGGTGGCCGGGTCGAAGCAGCGGAGGGGATCGTCGTCGAGCCGGTCGACGTCGCCCGGGCGCGGCAGGTCGGCGCCCTCGGGCACACGGACGGGGCCGATGGAGAGCGTGTGGCTGACGAGCTCGACGCCGAGCTCGGCGAGGAAGGAGCGCGCCACGGCGCCGAGGGCTACGCGCGCGGCCGTCTCACGGGCGCTCGCACGCTCCAGGACGGGGCGGGCCTCGTCGAAGCCGTACTTCTGCATGCCCACGAGGTCGGCGTGGCCGGGGCGGGGGCGCGTGAGGGGGGCGCTGCGCCCGCGGGAGGCGTCGCTGACCTCGACGGGCTCCGGGCTCATGACCTCTTCCCACTTCGGCCACTCCGTGTTGCCGATCCGGAGGGCGACCGGGCTGCCCATGGTGAGGCCGTGGCGGACGCCGCCGGAGATCGCCAGCTCGTCCTGCTCGAACTTCATCCGTGAACCACGGCCGTAGCCGAGCTTCCGCCGGGCGAGGTCGGTGCGGACGGCGTCCATCGAGACGGGCACGCCCGCGGGCAGCCCCTCGAGGACGGCGATGAGCTCGGGGCCGTGAGATTCCCCTGCGGTCAACCAACGAAGCATGCGGCAATCCTCGCACAGGCCGGAGTCGCGGCCGTCCGTCGGCCGCCGCCGCCCCGGTCGGGGACGACAGCGGCGGGCACGGGCGGCGGCGGGCCTACTGGTACTCGGGGTGCTCGCGCATCCACGCCTGCCAGACGGCGACGGCCTCCTCGTGCTCGGCGAACGTCGTCGAGAACGCCGTCTCGCCGGTGTCGAGGTTCGTCGTGACGAAGTAGAGCCAGGTGCCGTCGGCCGGGGCGACGGCCGCGTCGATCGCGAGGTCGCCGGGGTTGGAGATGGGGCCGACGGGGAGGCCCTCGTGCTGGTACGTGTTGTAGGGGTTGTCGGCGTCGCCGCGCTCCGCGTCCGTCGTCGTCACGCGGTGCGTGTTGCCGGTGCCGTAGGCCACGGTCGCGTCGGACTGCAGCAGCATGCCCTGGTCGAGGCGGTTCTGGAAGACCCGCGCCACCTTGGGGTAGTCGGCCGCGAGGCCCGCCTCCCGCTGGATGAGCGAGGCGAAGACGACGATGCGCTGCTGGTCGGCGGGCTGGACGCCCGCGGCCGCGAGGCGCTCCTTCATCGTGTCGACCATCTGCTGCAGGTAGCCCCGCGCGTCGAGGCCGGGGTCGAGCTCGTAGGTCGCCGGGAAGAGCCAGCCCTCGAGGCTCGTCGCCTCGGCGGGCAGGCCGAACGACGCGGGGTCGGCGGCCGCGGCCTGGACCTGGTCGAGCGGGATGCCCGTGGCGTCGGCGAGCAACGTGTACACGTCGACGGCGGCCGTCCCCTCGGGGATGACGACACGGTCGGTGACCCGGTTCGAGGAGTCCTGGAGGGCGGCGAGGGCCGAGGCGGCGCTCATCTCCTGCTGCAGCGTGTAGCTGCCGGGCTGGAACGTGATGGTGGGGTCGGCGAGCATGAGCGAGTAGGCGGCCTGGTAGCTCTTCGTGACGCCGGCGTCGTTGAGGTTCGTCGCGATGTCGGAGCCGTTCTCGCCGCTGGTCACGGCGAACTGCACCTCCGTGCCGTTGCCGGAGCCGGAGAAGTCCTCGGGAGCGGGCTCGCCCTGGAGCTTCTCGATCAGGGGCGACACGGCGCCCCAGGCCGCGGCGACGCCCGCAGCGCCGCCGCCGACGACGACCAGCAGGACCACGAGCAGCACGACGCCGCCCTTCTTGCTGCCGCGAGGGCGCTTCTCACGGGCCCGGGGCGATCGCTCCCGGTCGCGCTGCTCGCGACGTGAGGCGGCCGGCACCTCCTCGACCGGCTCGGCGGTGGCGACCCCGGCTCGGCGGTCACGGGCGGAGGCACGGCTGCCGTCGGCGCCGCGGGGCGGGTCGGACTGCGGAGGCGACGCGAAGAGGTCGTCCCACTGGGGATCGTCGGCCACGGTCATCGTCCTTCGTCGGGTACGGGGAGGGCCCCGGCGCCGTCGTCGGGGCCGGGTGCGCCCACGAGGTGACCGGGCGGGCGACCGCTCGACCGCTCGAGGTCGAGCGCGTGCTGCACGATGATAACAGCGGCGACCTGATCGATGACGGATCGTTGTCGACGGCCCTTGCGCCCGGAGGCCCGCAGTGCTCCCTGTGCACTGACGGTCGAGAGCCGCTCGTCGACCAGCCGGACCGGCACGTCGCTGCGGTCGGCGAGGACGGCGGCGAAGTCGCGCGCGTCGGTGGTCGAGGGAGTGTCACCGCCCGACAGCGACAACGGCAGGCCCACGATGATCTCGAAGGCCGACGCCTCCGCGGCGTGGGCGAGGATGGCGTCGACGTCGGAGGTGCCGTCGGCCGCTCTCGGCACGGTCTCGACCGGGGTCGCGATCATGCCGTCCGGGTCGGTGCGGGCGACGCCGATGCGGGCACGGCCCACGTCGACGCCGAGCCGCACCCCGCGACGCACCCTCAGCCCCGGAGGGCCGCGACGATGCCGGCCAGCGCCGCCGGCACGGCGGCCACGTCGGAGCCGCCGCCCTGCGCGAGGTCGTCCTTGCCGCCTCCCCCGCCGCCGAGCACGCCGGCGGCCGCGCGGGCGAGGGCACCCGCCTTCACACCGGCCCGACGAGCACCGTCGGTCGTGGCGACGATGACGGCCGGCTTGCCCTGCACGTCGGCCGCCAGGGCGACGACGGACGAGGACGAGGAGCCGAGACGCTCACGCACGGAGGTCACGAGCGAGCGCAGCTCGTCGGTGGTGCGCAGCGCGCCGACGTCCTCGGCCACGACCGTGAGCTCGCCGACGACGGCGGCCGTCGCCGCGAGCGAGGGCACCCGGGTCGCGAGCTGGGCGGACTCGAACTCCGCGATCCGCTTCTCGGCGGCCTTGAGGCTCGCCACCAGGTCGCCCACGCGCTCGGGCAGCTGCTCGCGCGGCGCCTTGAGCGACGACGTGAGCTGGGCCACGATCGCGCGCTCCGACGCGAACTCGCGGAACGCGTCCAGGCCGACCAGCGACTCCACCCGGCGGTTGGTCGAGCCCACGGAGGTCTCGCTCACCAGGTTGACGAGCCCGACCTGCGAGCTCGTCGACACGTGGGTGCCGGCGCAGAGCTCCCGCGACCACGGGCCCCCGATGTCGACCATCCGCACGGTCTCGCCGTACTTCTCGCCGAAGAGGGCCATGGCGCCCATCGCCCGGGCCTCGTCGAGGGGCATCTCGCGGGTGACGACCTGGAGGTCGTCGCGGATGGCCCGGTTCGCGATCTCCTCGATCTCGGACCGCGTGGCGGGGCTGAGGGCCTGGTTCCAGTTGAAGTCGAGGCGGAGGTAGCCGGCCTTGTTGTACGAGCCGGCCTGGTGCGCCTCCGGCCCGAGCACCTCGCGGAGCGCCGCGTGCACGAGGTGGGTCGCGGAGTGCGCCTGCGTCGCGCCGCGGCGCCACACGGGGTCGACGACGCTCGTCGCGGCGTCCCCGACGCCGACCTCGCCGGAGCGCACCTGGACGCGGTGGCTGATGAGGCCCTTGACCGGCTTCTGGACGTCGAGCACCTCGAGGTCGAAGCCCGTGCCCACGATGCTGCCGGCGTCGGCCTCCTGCCCGCCGGACTCCGCGTAGAGCGAGGTCTCCGCGAGGATCACCTCGGCGATGTCGCCCGCGACGGCACGGTCGACGGACGCGCCGCCGACGATGATGCCGAGGACGGTCGACTCGGTGTCGAGCACGTCGTAGCCCGTGAACACGGTCTCGCCGTGGGCACGGAACGCGCTGTAGACGCTGAGGTCGGCGAGGGCGGTCTTCCGCGATTTGGCGTCGGCCTTGGCGCGGGCCCGCTGCTCGCTCATGAGGCGGTCGAAGGCCTCGCGGTCGACCGTGAGGCCGTTCTCCTCCGCGATCTCGAGCGTCAGGTCGATCGGGAAGCCGAAGGTGTCGTGGAGGAGGAAGGCCGTGTCGCCCGCGAGTCGCGGAGAGCCGGAGCCCTCATCGCGGCGCTTCGTGTCGGCCACGGCGATGTCGAGGATGTCGGTGCCGGCCGAGAGCGTGCGGAGGAAGGTCTCCTCCTCGCCGACGGCGAGCTGCGAGATGCGGTCGTAGTCGGTCTCGACCTCCGGGTAGGCCGCCTTCATGGCGTCCCGCGAGGCGGCGAAGAGCACCGGGAAGGTGGCCCCCTCCACGCCCAGCAGGCGCATGGACCGCACGGCGCGGCGGAGCAGGCGACGCAGGATGTAGCCGCGACCCTCGTTCGACGGACGGACGCCGTCGGAGAGCAGCATGAGCGCGCTCCGCACGTGGTCGGCGATGACCCGCATGCGGACGTCGTCGTCGTGCACGGCGCCGTAGCGGCGGCCGGACAGCTCCGCGGCGGCGTCGAGCACGGGGCGGACCTGGTCGATCTCGTACATGTTGTCGACGCCCTGCTTGAGGAACGCGACGCGCTCGAGGCCCATGCCGGTGTCGATGTTCTTCGCCGGCAGCTCGCGCACGATGTCGAAGTCGACCTTGGAGCGCACGTTCTCGATCTGGTACTGCATGAACACGAGGTTCCAGATCTCGACGTAGCGGTCGTCGTCGGTGGCCGGGCCGCCGTCGACGCCGTAGGCGGGGCCCCGGTCGAAGAAGATCTCGGAGCACGGGCCGGCGGGGCCGGGCTGGCCGGTGTGCCAGTAGTTCGTGTCCTTCCCGAGGCGCTGGATCCGCTCGTCGGGCAGCCCTGCGATGCGCTTCCAGAGCTCGATCGCCTCGTCGTCCTCCTCGTAGACGGTCACCCACAGGTCGTCCGGCGAGAAGGCCAGCCCGCCGTCGGCCTCGCTCGAGGTGAGCAGCCCCCACGCGTACTCGATCGCGCGGTCCTTGAAGTAGTCGCCGAACGAGAAGTTGCCGTTCATCTGGAAGAAGGTGCCGTGCCGCGGCGTCTTGCCGACCTCCTCGATGTCGTTGGTGCGGATGCACTTCTGGACGCTGGTGGCCCGGGGCCACGGCGTCGGCACGAGGCCGGTCAGGTAGGGGATGAACGGCACCATGCCGGCGACCGTGAACAGCAGCGACGGGTCGTCGCTGACCAGGGAGGCGGACGGGACCACGGTGTGGCCTCGCTCACCGAAGTACTCGAGCCAACGGCGGCGGATCTCTGCGGTCTGCATGGTTCTCCCAGGGGTGCTGCGGTGATGTGCGGGGGCGGACGAGGAGGCGCGGGGCCCCGGCCGGGTCAGCCCTCGGTCGTGGGGTCCGTCGCCGAGCGCAGCTCGGCCTCACGGGTCTTGTAGCCGTCGACGACCGCGGCGCGGAACGACGTGACGCTGCCGTCGATCTCGTCGAGGAGGCGCTGCCCCCCGGACGTGCGGACGGCGAGGTGAGCGATGCCGAGCCCGAGGGCGACGCCGACGGACAGCAGGATCAGGCTCTTCACGGGTGCTCCTCACGGGTCTGCGCCGGGACGGCGCGGGTCGACACGTCAGCTTACTTCGTACGGTCGGACGCTCGGGCACGGGGTCCGCCGCGGGCGGGCCCCCGCCGGGCGCCCCCGGCCGCCGGGGACGACGAAGGGAGCGCGCCACGTGAGCGGCGCGCTCCCTCCGGAGTCGCTGTGGAGCAGGTGCTAGCGGGCGGCGTAGTACTCGACGACCAGCTGGACCTCGCAGGTCACGGGGACCTCGGCGCGCTTCGGGCGACGCACGAGGCGGGCCTGCAGCTTGTCGATCTCGACCTCGAGGTACGCGGGCACCTTGGGGAGGAGGTCGACGTGGCCGCCGGCGGCGGAGACCTGGAAGATCTCCATCTTCTCGCTCTTGGGCTTGACGTGGATCATCTGGCCCTCCTTCAGACGGAAGGACGGGCGGTCGACGAGCTTGCCGTCGACGAGGATGTGGCGGTGCACGATCATCTGACGGGCCTGGGCGGTGGTGCGGGCGATGCCGGCACGGACGACCAGGGCGTCGAGACGCGTCTCGAGCAGCTCGACCAGGTTCTCACCGGTCAGGCCCGAGGCCTTGCGGGCCTCGTTGAAGACGATGCGGAGCTGGGCCTCGCGGATGCCGTACTGGGCACGCAGGCGCTGCTTCTCGCGGAGACGGACGGCGTAGTCGCTGTCGGTCTTGCGCTTGGTGCGGCCGTGCTCGCCGGGAGCGTAGGGACGCTTCTCGAGGTAGCGGGCGGCCTTGGGGGTCAGCGCGATGCCGAGGGCACGCGAGAGACGGGTCTTGCTGCGGGTACGTGACTTGGTCGACACGGTCGTCCTGTTCTTGTCGTGGATCATGGAGGGCCGGCCCAGCGCGCGAGCGCCGGCAGGCGTAACAAGAGGGGTGAGTGCCGCGGTGGCGACCGGCTACAGGTCGTCGCACCTCTCTCGGGGACGTCGTCAGCAGCCGCGCATCGACGCCCGAGTTCTAGGCAACCCCACGAGCATACAGGAGCGGCTGCGGCTGCGCGACAGGACCGGGGCGGCGAGTCGCCGTCGGGCGTCAGCGGCCTCGGGTGATGCGCCGCAGCTTCTCGAGCCGGGCGGCCACGTCGCGCTCGTTGCCGTTCGAGGTGGGGTCGTAGTACGTGCGGTCGACGATCTCGTCGGGCAGGTACTGCTGCTCGACCACGCCGAACTCGGAGTCGTGGGCGTACTTGTAGCCCTTGCCGTGCCCGAGGCGGCGGGCCCCGGGGTAGTGCGCGTCGCGGAGGTGCTTCGGGACGGGCCCCGCGCCTCCTGCCCGAACGTCGGCGATGGCGGCGTCCAGGGCGCTGTAGGAGCGGTTCGACTTCGGCGCCGTGGCGAGGTACACGACGGCCTCGGCCATCGGGATGCGCCCCTCCGGCATGCCGATCATCTGGACGGCCGTCGCCGCGGAGACGGCCACCGTCAGCGCGTTCGGGTCGGCCATCCCGATGTCCTCCGAGGCGGAGACGATGATGCGACGGCAGATGAAGCGAGGGTCCTCCCCCGCCTCGATCATCCGGGCGAGGTAGTGGAGCGCGGCGTCGACGTCCGAGCCGCGGACGGACTTGATGAACGCGCTGATGACGTCGTAGTGCTCGTCGCCGTTGCGGTCGTAGCGGAGCAGGGCGCGGTCGACGGACTGGGCGACGGTCTCGGCGGTGATGACCGGTCGGCCGTCGTCTCCTGTGCCCTCGTCGCCGTACTCGGCGTCGGGGTCGTAGTCGGCGTCGGCGTCGACCTCCTCGGTCGCGGCGCCCGCGGCGGTGAGCTCGGCCGTCGTCGCGGTCGCGGCGTGGGCGGACGCCTCGAGCGCGGTCAGCGCCCTCCGGGCGTCGCCCGACGCGAGCCGGACGATCGTCGACAGCGCCTCGTCGTCGAGGACGACCCGGTCGTCGAGGCCCCGGGGGTCGTGCACGGCGCGTCGGACGAGGTCGCCGAGGTCGTCGTCGCTCAGCTGCTCGAGGGTGAGCAGGAGCGACCGCGACAGCAGGGGCGTGATGACCGAGAACGAGGGGTTCTCGGTGGTCGCGGCGATGAGGATGACCCAGCCGTTCTCGACCCCGGGCAGCAGGGCGTCTTGTTGGGCCTTCGTGAAGCGGTGGATCTCGTCGAGGAAGAGGACGGTCGTCGTGCCGTAGAGGTCCCGGTTCGTCAGGGCCTTCTCCATCACCTGACGGACGTCCTTGACGCCCGCGGTGACGGCGGACAGCTCGATGAACTGGCGCCCGGAGCTGTGCGCGATGGCCTGTGCGAGCGTGGTCTTGCCCGTCCCCGGCGGGCCCCACAGGATGACCGAGACGGCGCCCTGCTCCCCCGTGGTGTCGGAGGCGAGGGTGACGAGGGGCGATCCGGGCCGCAGCAGGTGCCGCTGACCGGCGACCTCGTCGAGGCTGGTGGGGCGCATGCGGACCGCGAGTGGGGTCGAGCTCTGCGGGAGCGGGCTCATGGGCACCCATGCTAGACCGGGCCCCCGACACGGGAGCCGTCGTCGTCGCCGTCGTCGCCGTCCGCCCCGATACAGTCGATCCCGACCACACGAGCGCGTCCGTACGGGGGCGAGCGACGACCGAGCACGGAGGACACGCGTGGCTGCGACGAAGAACGACCGGGAGTCCCGCGACAGGCTGCGGCGGTACACCGCCCGGCAGCAGGTGCACGCCGCCCAGGTCGCCCGGCGCCGCCGCGACGACGTCCTCGCCGTCGTGGGCGTGGTGGTCGTCGTCGGCCTCGCCGTTCTCACGCAGGTGGTCTGGAGCCAGGACGACCCCGGCACGGCGGCGTCCACCCCGTCGCCGAGCGCCTCGTCGACGGCCGAGGCGACCGGCACCGGCGACGTCCCGAGCGCCGACATCGCCGAGGGCCGCACCTGGACGGGGCAGTTCGACCTCAACGACGACGTGCAGCTGGGCGTCGAGCTCGACGGCGCGGCGGCGCCGCAGGCGACCTCCGTGCTCGTCGACCTCGTGCGGAAGGGCTTCTACACGGGCACGAGCTGCCACCGCATGAGCGACGCCGACTCCGCCGAGTTCCTCCAGTGCGGCTCGGCGAACGGCGACGGCACGGGCGACGCGGGCTTCACCTTCGGGCCGCTCGAGAACGTCCCGTCCGACGGCCTGTACCCGGCGGGCACGATCGCGATGGCCAGGGGCGAGAGCCCGGACTCGCAGTCGACCCAGTTCTTCGTCACCTACGGCGACACCTACCTCGACGCCTCGACCGGCGGGTACACGGTCGTGGGCCGGGTGACGAGCGGTCTCGACCAGCTGACCGCGAACATCACCGACGCCGGGCTGACGCCGGGCACCAGCGAGACGGACGGTGCGCCGGTCGTGCCGACCACCATCACGTCCGCGTCCCTGGAGTAGTCCTCCGCGCCTCCTCGTGCAATAGGCTGGGCACCCATCGCGGGGGCTCGTCCTGAGCGCCGCGACGAGCACCTCCAGCAAGGGATGACAGTGGCTACTGACGATCGGGCACCCTGGGGCCGAGTCGACGACGACGGCACCGTGTACGTGCGCGAGGGCGAGGGCGAGCGCGCCGTGGGGCAGTACCCCGACGCGACGCCCGCCGAGGCCCTCGCCTACTACGAGCGCAAGTACACCGAGCTGAACGGGCAGGTCACCCTGCTCGAGCAGCGGGTCAAGCGCGGCGCCTCCGCCTCCGACGTGGCGAAGACGGTGAAGGCCCTGCACCAGCAGCTCGCCGAGCCGAGCGCCGTCGGCGACATCGAGGCGCTGCGCACGCGCGTGGCGGCCCTCGACTCGACCGTCGGCGAGATGACCGAGAAGCAGAGCGCCGAGGCGCAGGAGGCGCTGACCGAGGCCGTCGCCTACCGCACGTCGCTGGTCGTCGAGGCCGAGACGCTCGCCGCGCAGGACCCCGCGCGGGTGCAGTGGAAGCAGGTCACCGCGGCCGTCGACGACATCTTCGCCCGCTGGCAGAAGCACCAGCAGGACGGCCCCCGCATCCCGAAGGGCGAGGGCAACGACCTCTGGAAGCGCTTCCGCGCGGCCCGGTCGACCATCGACCAGCACCGCAAGGCGTTCTACGCCGACCTCGACTCCACCCACCGTGAGGCCCGCCAGCGCAAGCAGGCCCTCGTCGAGGCGGCGGACGCCCTGGCGCCCCGCGGGGCGGACGGCATCCCCGAGTACCGCCACCTGCTCGACGACTGGAAGCGCGCGGGCCGCGCCGGCAAGAAGTACGACGACGCGCTCTGGGCACGCTTCAAGCGCGCCGGCGACGTCCTCTACGCCGCGAAGAGCGAGATCGCCGCTCAGGACGACGTCGAGTACGAGGGCAACCTCGCGGCCAAGCTCGCCCTGCTCGACGAGGCCGAGAAGATCCTCACGGTCACCGACCGGGTTCCCGCCCGGGAGCAGCTCACCTCCGTCCAGCTGCGCTGGGACGAGATCGGCCGCGTGCCCCGCGAGCAGCTCCGCTCGGTGGAGGACCGCCTGCGCAAGGTCGAGTCGCACGTGCGCGAGCTCGACGAGCAGTTCTGGGAGAAGAACAACCCCGAGCGCAAGGCCCGCTCGGAGGGCCTCGCCAGCCAGCTGCAGGACGCCATCACGAAGCTCCAGGACGAGCTGACGGCGGCCGAGGCCTCGGGTGACGCCCGCCGGGTGAAGGAGGCCCGCGAGGCCCTCGACGCCCGTCGCGTCTGGCTGGACGCACTCGGTTCCTGACCGGCCCGCGACTCGTCGCCCCCGCACGACCACGACCGCCCGCCCTCTCCACAGGAGAGCGCGGGCGGTCCGTCGTCCCGGCCCCGGTGCGCCAGGCTGGCCCCGTGCGCCGACCGCTCCCCCGCCTCCTCAGCCCTCGGGACCTCCCCGAGGCGGAGCTGCGGGCTGCCGTGCTCGACGGCGAGCTCTACGCCGTCGGTGACCGGTGGTCGTCCGTGGCCGACCCCGACGACGCGGAGGCGCGGGCCCGGTCGGTGCTGTCGGAGTCGTCGTCGAGGACGATCGCGGCCCGCCGCACCGCTGCCTGGATCTGGGGGGCCTGCGCCGCGCCTCCCCCGGACCTCCAGTGCCTCGTGTCGTCGTCCGCCCGGAGCCGCGGTGCCCCGTCGGGCAGCCGCGTCTCGGAGGTGCGGATCGACGACGACGAGGTCGTGCGCCTGGGCGGCGTGCTCGTGACGTCGCCGGCGCGGACGGTGCTCGACCTCCTGCGGCTCAGTGACCCTCACGGAGAGGCCGAGGAGCTCGCGCTCCGGGTGCTCGGAGACCACGGCGTGGAGCCGCGCTCCGTGCTCGCCCTCTCGCGCCGGCACTCCTCGGCGGTGGGCCGGGCCCGGGCACAGGCGCTCCTGTGTGCCCTCGTCGACCCGGTGCTCGGCTGAGGCACCGGGTCGACGAGGGCGCCCGCGTCAGCCGGCGCTCACCCGGTAGACGTCGTAGACCGCGTCGATGCGACGCACCGCGTTGAGGACGCGGTCGAGGTGCGTGGTGTCGCCCATCTCGAAGACGAAGCGGCTGAGGGCCAGACGCTCGTCCGACGTGGACACGCTCGCCGAGAGGATGTTCACGTGGTGCTCGGAGAGCACCCGAGTGACGTCGGAGAGCAGACCGCTGCGGTCGAGGGCCTCGATCTGGATCTGGACGAGGAACACGCTCTTCGACGACGGCGCCCACTCGACGTCGATCATCCGCTCGGGCTCCTTCATCAGGCCCTGCACGTTGTGGCAGTTGGCCTGGTGCACGCTGACGCCCTGGCCCCGCGTGACGAACCCGACGATCTGGTCGCCCGGCACCGGCGTGCAGCACTTGGCGAGCTTCACGAGGATGTCGGGGGCCCCGCGCACGAGCACGCCCGAGTCGCTGTTGCGGAGCGGACGCGTGACGCCCTTGCTCGGGAACTCGAACTCGCCCTCGTCGACCTCGTTCTGCTGCTGGACCGCGGCGAGCACCTTCTCGATGACCGACTGCGTCGAGATGTGGCCCTCGCCCACGGCGGCGTAGAGGCTCGAGACGTCGTCGTGCCGCAGCTGCGAGGCGACCTCGGCGATCGAGTCCTGGTTCATCAGCTTCTGCAGCGGCAGGTTCTGCTTCCGCATCGCCCGCGCGATGGCGTCCTTGCCCTGCTCGATCGCCTCGTCGCGGCGCTCCTTGGTGAACCACTGCCGGATCTTGTTCCGGGCCCGGGGGCTCTTGACGAAGCTGAGCCAGTCCTGGCTGGGGCCCGAGTCCGGGTTCTTCGAGGTGAACACCTCGACGACGTCACCGCTGTTGAGCACGCTCTCGAGCGGCACGAGGCGGCCGTTGACCTTGGCGCCCATCGTCCGGTGGCCCACCTCGGTGTGCACCGCGTACGCGAAGTCGACGGGCGTGGCGCCGGAGGGCAGGCCGATGACCTTCCCCTGCGGCGTGAAGACGTAGACCTCCTTGGCGCCGATCTCGAAGCGAAGGCTGTCGAGGAACTCGCCCGGGTCGGCCGTCTCGGCCTGCCAGTCGGAGATGTGCGCGAGCCACGCCATGTCGGTCTCGGTGCGGGCGCCGGTGCTGGAGTCGTCGCGGCCGCCGTTCATCCGCTGCTTGTACTTCCAGTGGGCGGCGACGCCGAACTCGGCACGCTGGTGCATCTCGTGGGTACGGATCTGGATCTCGACCGGTCGGCCCTTCGGCCCGATCACCGTGGTGTGCAGCGACTGGTAGAGGTTGAACTTCGGCGTGGCGATGTAGTCCTTGAAGCGACCCGGCAGGGGGTTCCAGCGCGCGTGGATGGAACCGAGCACCGCGTAGCAGTCCCGCAGGGAGTTGACGAGGACCCGGATGCCGACGAGGTCGTAGATCTCGTCGAACTCGCGGCCGCGCACGATCATCTTCTGGTAGATCGAGTAGTACTGCTTCGGCCTGCCGACGACGTCGCCCCGGATCTTCGTCGACTTGAGGTCGGACTTCACCGCGTCGATGACGTTCTGCACGAACTGCTCGCGCTGCGGGGTCCGCTGCTTGACGAGGTTGTCGATCTCGACGTAGAGCTTCGGGTGGAGGACGGCGAAGGAGAGGTCCTCGAGCTCCCACTTGATGGCCTGGATGCCGAGCCGGTGCGCGAGCGGCGCGTAGATCTCGAGCGTCTCGGTCGCCTTCCGCGTCGCCGACTCGGACTCGACGAAGCCCCAGGTGCGGGCGTTGTGGAGGCGGTCCGCCAGCTTGATCACGAGCACGCGGATGTCCTTCGACATCGCGACCACCATCTTGCGGACGGTCTCCGCCTGGGCGCTGTCGCCGTACTTCAGCTTGTCGAGCTTGGTGACGCCGTCGACCAGCATCGCGATCTCGTCGCCGAAGTCGCGCTGCAGCATGTCGAGCGTGTAGTCGGTGTCCTCCACAGTGTCGTGCAGGAGGGCGGCGGCGACGGTCTTGGAGCCGATGCCGAGGTCGGCCAGGATCTGGGCGACGGCCACGGGGTGCGTGATGTACGGCTCGCCGCTCTTGCGCAGCTGCCCCTGGTGGGCGCGCTCGGCGACGCTGTAGGCCCTCTCGATGACCACGAGGTCGGCCTTCGGGTGGTGCATGCGGACGGTCTTGACCAGCCGGTCGACGGCACCGGCCGGCTGGCTCCGCGAGAACAGCCGGGGCAGGAGGGTGCGGAGCGACGCCGTACCCTGGGGCAGCTCGGGCGGGGCGTCGTTCCTCGTGGTGATCTCGGTCACGACCGCGCCTCGCTCTCGTCCAGGGGCCTGCTCGGCCCCGTCGGGTGGGTGGTGGCCGTGGCGGTGATCCGCTCCGACAACGCTACCCTCTCGGCGTCAGTCGACCGACGCCGCGGCCCCGTCGTCACGGGTCAGTTCGCCGTCGGCGTCGCGCCAGGCGAGCATGCCGCCCTCGACGTTGACGGCACGGCGCCCCGCTCGGCGCAGCGCCGCCGAGGCACGCATGGAGCGCATGCCCGAGTGGCAGACGACGAGCACGTCACGGTCGGTCGGAACCTCGTCGAGGCGCTCCCCCAGCTCGGAGAGCGGCACGAGCACGGCCTGCGGCGCGTGGCCGGCGTCCCACTCGGAGCGCTCGCGGACGTCGAGGAGGTAGCCGCCGTCGGCCACCAGGGCCACGGCCTCCGCGGCGGTGACGTCGGGGAAGTCGGACGAGCCGGCCGCGGCGGTCACGAGCCGACCTCGGCACGCTCGTCGGTGGCCACCGGGGCGGCGGCACCCGTCTTCTTCGCGTCGCGGTCGACCAGGGCCGGCTCGCGCATCCGCAGCGTCGCGTACAGCGGCGACGCGATGAAGATCGTCGAGTAGGTGCCCACGAGGATGCCGATGAAGAGGGCGAGGGAGATGTCGCGCAGCGTCCCGGCCCCGAGGACGAACGCCCCGATGAACAGGATGGCCGCGACGGGCAGCAGGGCCACCACGGAGGTGTTGATCGAGCGGACGAGCGTCTGGTTGACGGCGAGGTTGACCGACTGCGCGAAGGTCCGCCTCGAGCTCTCGCCGTCCTCCGTCGTGTTCTCGCGGATCTTGTCGAAGACGACCACCGTGTCGTAGAGCGAGTAGCCCAGGATGGTGAGGAAGCCGATGACCGCCGCGGGCGTGACCTCGAAGCCCACGATGCCGTAGATGCCCGCGGTCAGGACGAGGTCGTGCAGCAGCGCGGCCATGGCGGCCAACGACATCTTCCACGTGCGGAAGTAGAGCGTCATGCCGATCGCGGCGAGGATGAGGAAGATCACGAGGCCCTTGATGGCCTGGCCCGTGATGTCGGCGCCCCACGAGGCGCCGATGAACGACGACGTGACACGGTCGGCGGGCACGTCGTAGGCCTCGGCCAGGGCGTCGGCGACGTCGTTCGTCTGCGCGGGCTCGAGCTGCGAGGTCTGGACGCGGATGGTGTCGGAGCCGACCTGGGTCACGCGCGGTGTCGAGCCGGGCGCCGCCGCCTCGACCGTCTCCGTCGCGACGTCCTGGTCGAGGGAGGCAGGCTGGGCCACCTGGAACTCGGACCCGCCGGTGAACTCGATGCCGAAGTGGAACCCGCCGCGGAGGAAGGGCACCGTGGCCGAGAGGATGAGGACGACGACGGCGACGATGTACCAGGTACGGCGTCGGCCGACGATGTCGTAGGAGCGAGCCCCCGTGTAGAGGTCGTTCCCGAACTTCGAGAAACTGGCCATCAGGAGTCCTTCCCGTCAGTGCGCGTCGTGTCGTCGACACGGTCGCCGTTCTTCTCGGCGGCCTTGCGCTCCGCGATGGTCTGGCGCTTGGCGGCCTCGCGGCCGCCGGCGCCCTTGCGAGCCCCGACGGGTGCCGGGGTGCGGAACTGTGCCCGGCCGCGGTAGACCGCGCCGAGGGCCTTGGGGTCGAGCCCGCTGAGGGGGTTGCCCTCGCCGAAGAACCGCGTGCGGGCGATCAGCTGGAGCATCGGGTGCGTGAACAGCGCGACGACGATGAGGTCGATCACCGTCGTGATGCCGAGCGTGAGCGCGAAGCCCTTCACGTTGCCCACCGCGAGGACGAAGAGGGTGATGGCGGCGAGGAAGTTGACCGTGTCCGACGCGATGATCGTGCGGATGGCCCGGCGCCAGCCCGACTCGACCGCGGACTCGAGGATGCGCCCGTCACGGAGCTCGTCGCGGATGCGCTCGAAGTACACGATGAACGAGTCGGCGGTGATGCCGATGGCGACGATCAACCCCGTCACGCCGGCGAGCGACAGCCGGTAGCCCTCCCGCCAGGAGAGGATCGCGATGACGAGGTAGGTCAGGGTGGCCGCGATCACCAGCGACAGGATCGTGACGAAGGCCAGCGCCCGGTACTGCACGAGCGAGTAGATCACGACGAGGATGAGGCCGATCAGGCCGGCGATCAGGCCGCTGACGAGCTGGGTCTGGCCGAGGGTCGCCGTGATGTTCTCGTTGCTCTGCACCGTGAAGCTGATCGGCAGGGCGCCGAACTTGAGCTGGTCGGCCAGGGTCTTCGAGGTGTCCTGCGTGAACGAGCCGGTGATCTGCGCCTTGCCGTCGGTGATCGCGGCGTTGGCGGACGGGGCGGTGATGACCTGGTTGTCGAGCGTGACCGCGAACTGGTTCTGCGGCGCCTGCAGGGTGACGAGGCGGGAGGTGACGTCGCTGAACTCGCGCGAGCCCTGGCCGTTGAACTCGAGGTTGACGGCCCAGGTGTTCGTCGAGTTGCCCTGCGAGTCGGTGGCGAGGCCGTTGGTGGCGTCGCTGATGTCGCTGCCCTGGACCTCGACGGGGCCGAGGATGAACTTCGACGTGCCGTCGGTCGAGCAGGTGACGAGCGGCTCGTCGTCCGGCGCGGTCGCGAGGTCGTTGTCGGCGGCGCACTGGTAGTTCGTGTACTCGTCGGCCAGCTGCTCGGTGATCCAGGCCAGGTCGGAGGCGTTGGTCGGCGAGGCCGTGGGGGTCGAGTTGAGCTCGGGGTTCGGCGTGTAGGGCGTGGCCGAGGGGCTCGCGGACGCGCCGTCGGCGTCGTCGCCCCCGACGGCGGCCGTGCTCACGGCCTCCGTGTAGAGGACGGGGCGGAACGTCAGGCGCGCCGAGGCCTCGATGCGCTCCAGCGTCGCGTTGTCGGGCCGACCGGGGATCGAGACGACGATGTTCTGCGAGCCCTGGCGGGTGATCTCCGACTCGGAGACTCCGGCCGAGTCGATGCGCTGGCGGATGATCGTCACGGCCTGGTCGAGCTGCTGGCTCGAGACGGACTCGCCGCTCGCGAGCTGCGCCGCGAGGGTGATCTGCGTGCCGCCCTGCAGGTCGAGCGCGAGCTCGGGCACCCAGCTGGCTCCGGCGGCCCAGTCGGCCTTGCCGTTCAGCAGGGTGGCGGTGCCGTTGAGGGCGGTCAGCCCCGCGATGATGACCAACAACCAGGTCAGGGAACGAAGGGCCTTCTTGACCGGCGTCGAGCGTGCCACGGAGGAGTCTGCTTTCTCATGGGAGCGCGCGCCCTGGTGAGGAGCGCGCGCCGGGGGGTCGGGCGGGGCCGGGTCGTGGCCCCGCGACGGCGGTCTAGACGGTGCGGGGGTTCTCGTCGTCCGAGGCGGGGGCGTCGACGCGGTCGCCCGCGGCTCGCTCGCCGAAGGCGGGCTTGGTCAGGTCGACCGGCTTGCCGGCGGGACGCCCGTCGACGTCGTCGGCCTCGTCGACGACCGTGTCGTCGTCGGCGACGACCGGGGGCGTGACGACCCGGCCGAGGGTCTGGCGGTGCACCTTCAGGACGGTGCCGGGAGCGACCTCGACCTCGGCCGTGGTGGTCTCGTCGTCGATGGAGACGATGGTGCCGTAGACGCCGAAGGTCAGCATGACCTCGACCCCGGGCACGAGCGCGGTCTGCAGCTCGGCCTGCTGACGGTCGCGCTTCTTCTTGTTGCGGAACATGAAGAAGACGAGGACCACCAGGAGGAGGACCATGATGAGCGATGTGGCGTCCATGAGGAACTGCCTTTCGGAGCTAGGAGGTTGTCGTCGGCGGCGGTGCTGCGGGGGCCCCTGGCCTCACCGACCTCCGGAGATCATAGTTCATCGCCGAACAGCGCTCCTGAGCCGCGCGACAGGCCGAAGTGCCGCCAGGCCGTCGCGGTGGCCACCCGCCCGCGCGGGGTCCGGACGAGGAGTCCCACCCGGACGAGGAAGGGCTCGACGACCGACTCGATCGTGTCGGCCTCCTCGCCCACGGAGACCGCGAGGGTGCCGAGACCGACGGGCCCGCCGTCGAACCGGGTCAGGATGGTCCTGACGACCTCGCGGTCGAGGCGGTCGAGCCCCAGGTCGTCGACGTCGTAGAGCTCCAGCGCCGCCCTGACCGTCGCGAGGTCGGCGTCGCGGCCGTGGACGAGGGCGTAGTCGCGCACCCGGCGCAGCAGGCGGTTGGCGATGCGCGGGGTGCCGCGGCACCGGCCGGCGATCTCTGCCAGGGCCTCGCCGTCGACCGCGATGCCGAGGAGCGAGGCAGCACGTCGGAGCACCTCCGCGAGCTCGGCCTCGTCGTAGAACTCGAGGTGGGCCGTGAACCCGAAGCGGTCCCGGAGCGGGTTCGGGAGCATCCCGCTGCGCGTCGTCGCTCCGACCAGGGTGAAGGGCGAGAGCTCGAGGGGGATGCTCGTGGCGCCCGCGCCCTTGCCGACCATGATGTCGATGCGGTAGTCCTCCATGGCGAGGTAGAGCATCTCCTCCGCGGAGCGCGCCATGCGGTGGATCTCGTCGATGAAGAGGACCTCGCCGGGCACCAGGGCCGAGAGCACCGCGGCGAGGTCGCCCGCGTGCTGGATCGCCGGGCCGGACGACATGCGGAGGGGGCGGCCGCTCTCGTGCGCCACGATCATCGCCAGGGTCGTCTTGCCGAGCCCGGGCGGGCCGGCCAGGAGGATGTGGTCGGGCGAGCGACCCTGCATCGCGGCGGCCTTGAGGAGCAGCTCCAGCTGCCCTCGCACCTTCGCCTGGCCGACGAACTCGCCGAGGGAGGTGGGCCGGAGGGCTCCCTCGAAGGCGAGCTCCGCCTCCGACTCGACGGTGGGGCGGGTCAGGTCGGCGTCGGTCACGAGCGGGCGCCGAGCGACTTCTGCGGCCCGAGGTGGCCGAGCGCCGCCCGGAGCAGCTGGGGCACCGCCGCCGTGACGTCGTCGCCCCGGGCGGCCACGACCGAGTCGATCGCCGACTGGGCCTCGCGCTCCGACCAGCCGAGGCCGACGAGCGCGACGAGGACGTCGGCGGCCGTGCTGGAGGCGGCGGTCACGCTGGGGGGGGAGGCCGCGACGTCGAGCTTGCCGGCCAGCGACAGGACGATGAGCTTCGCCGTCTTCGGGCCGATGCCCGAGACGCGACGGAACGCCGCGTCGTCGTCGTCGGCGACGGCGTGGGCGACCTGCGACGGGCTGAGGTGCCCGAGCACTCCCTGGGCGCTCTTCGGGCCGACGCCCGTCACGCTGCGGAGCAGGTCGAAGACCTCGAGCTCCTCGCGGTCGGCGAAGCCGAAGAGGGAGAGGTCGTCTTCTCGGACGACGAGGGCGGTGTGGAGCATCGCCGTCTCGCCGGGCCGCAGGGTCAGGGCGAGCTGGGCCGTGACGCCGACGCGGAGGCCCACTCCCCCGACCTCGACGACGACGGTCGTCCCGGAGGCGGACAGCACGGTTCCCCGGACGGACGAGATCATGCCCCCAGCCTAGGAGCCCGCTGACGCTTCTCCGCGTCGCGCCACGCCCGCTGGGCGGGCGTCAGCCCGGCGCTCGTGCCGGCGCTGCCCGCCACCACCGACGCCGTCGGCACCGTGGTCGTCCGCCCGTCACGACGCCAGGCGTGGCAGATCGCGATGGCCAGCGCGTCCGCGGCGTCGGCCGGACGCGGCGGCTCGGCGAGGCCGAGCAGCCGGGCCACCATCGCGGCGACCTGGGCCTTGTCGGCGGACCCGTAGCCGGTGACGGCGGCCTTGACCTCGGAGGGGGTGTGCAGCGCCACGGGGATCGACCGCTCGGCGGCGGCGCGCAGCGCGAGCCCGCTGACCTGGGCGGTGCCCATGACGGTGCGGAGGTTGTCCTGCGCGAAGACGCGCTCGATCGCCATCGCGTCGGGCCGGTGCTCGTCGACGAGGGCCTCGATGCCCCGGCCGATCGTCATGAGCCGTTGCTCGAGGGGCTCGTCGACGCCCGACCGGACGACCGTGACGGCGACGAGGGTGGCGCGCCGCTGGGCGTCGACCTCGACCACGCCGACGCCGCAGCGCGTCAGGCCGGGGTCGATGCCGAGCACCCGCAGCGGCACGGCCTCCTCAGTCTTCGTCGTCGTCGTCGAGCGCCGCCTGAACGTCGGCGGGCACGTCGAAGTTGGCGTAGACGTTCTGGACGTCGTCGTCGTCGTCGAGCGCGTCGACGAGCTTGAACACCTTGCGGGCCGTCTCGAGGTCGACCTCGATCTTGAGGCCGGGCACGAACTCGACGTCGGCCGAGTCGTAGTCGATCCCGGCGTCCTGGAGCGCGGTGCGGGTGGGGACGAGGTCGGACGGCTCCGTCACGATCTCGAAGCCCTCACCGCGGTCGGTGACCTCCTCGGCGCCGGCGTCGAGGACGGCGGCGAGGACGTCGTCCTCCGTCAGCTCGTCGGTCTTCATGACCGCGATGACGCCCTTGCGGCTGAAGTTGTACGCGACGCTGCCGGGGTCGGCCATGGTGCCGCCGTTGCGCGACATGACCGTCCGGACGTTGGCGGCGGCCCGGTTCTTGTTGTCGGTGAGGCACTCGATCAGCAGGGCGACGCCGTTCGGGCCGTAGCCCTCGTACATGATCGTCTGGTAGTCGACGACCTCACCGCTGAGGCCCGCGCCGCGCTTGACCGCGCGGTCGATGTTGTCGTTCGGCACCGAGGTCTTCTTGGCCTTCTGCACCGCGTCGACCAGGGTCGGGTTGCCCGACATGTCGGCACCGCCCTGCTTGGCGGCGACCTCGATGTTCTTGATGAGCTTGGCGAACGACTTCGCGCGGCGGCTGTCGATGACGGCCTTCTTGTGCTTGGTCGTGGCCCACTTGGAATGCCCGGACACGGTGCTCCTTACCTACGGCAGATGATCCGGACCAGTGTACCGGCCGACGTCGGCCAGGGCGGTCAGCGCGAGCTGAAGGCCCGGGCCTTGTCGAGGAACCTCGCGTGGAACCGGTAGTCGGCCGTGACTTCGGGGTGGAACGCCGTGCCGAGCAGGGAGCCCTGCTCGACCGCGACCACACGGCCGTCGTCGAGCACGCCCACCGCGGTGGCCAGGGCCCCGACCCGGTCGACCACCGGTGCGCGGATGAAGACGGCGTGCACGGGAGGACCGCCGATCACGGGCACGTCGAGGTCGGTCTCGAAGGAGTCGGTCTGCCCGCCGAACGCGTTGCGACGCACGGAGATGTCGAGACCGCCGATGGTGCGCTGGCCGGGCGTGCCGTCCACGACGTGGTCAGCCAGCATGATGAGCCCCGCGCAGGTGCCGTAGACCGGCAGGCCGCCGTCGACGGCGGCCCGGAGGGGCTCCGCCATGCCGAACGTCCGGGAGAGCTTGTCCATCACGGTGGACTCGCCGCCCGGGATGACCAGGCCAGAGACCGACGCGAGCTCGTCGGGCCGGCGGACGGGCACGGCCTCGGCCCCGAGCGCCGTGAGCACCGCGAGGTGCTCGCGGAAGTCGCCCTGGAGGGCGAGGACGCCCACCCGCGGGCCCCGCGCCTCCGTCGAGGGGCTACCAGCCACGCTCGGCGAGGCGGTGGGGCGCCGGCAGGTCGGGCACGTTGATGCCGACCATGGCCTCGCCCAGGCCGCGGGACGCGTCGGCCACGACCTGCGGGTCGTCGAAGAACGTGGTCGCCTTGACGATCGCGGCCGCCCGCTCCCGCGGGTTGCCCGACTTGAAGATGCCGGAGCCGACGAAGACGCCGTCGGCGCCGAGCTGCATCATGAGCGCGGCGTCGGCCGGGGTCGCGACGCCGCCGGCGGTGAAGAGGACGACGGGCAGCTTGCCCGTCGCGGCGATCTCGGCGACGAGCTCGTACGGAGCCTGGAGCTCCTTCGCGGCGACGTACAGCTCGTCCTTCGCGAGGCCCTTCAGCTGCGCGATCTCCTTCGAGATGGTGCGGATGTGCTTGGTCGCCTCGGAGACGTCGCCGGTACCGGCCTCGCCCTTCGAGCGGATCATGGCCGCGCCCTCGGTGATGCGGCGGAGGGCCTCGCCGAGGTTCGTCGCGCCGCAGACGAAGGGGACGGTGAAGTTCCACTTGTCGATGTGGTTGACGTAGTCGGCCGGGCTCAGGACCTCGGACTCGTCGATGTAGTCGACGCCGAGCGTCTGCAGGACCTGCGCCTCGACGAAGTGGCCGATGCGGGCCTTGGCCATGACGGGGATGGAGACGGCGGCGATGATCTCGTCGATCATGTCGGGGTCGCTCATCCGCGCGACGCCGCCCTGCGAACGGATGTCGGCGGGCACGCGCTCGAGGGCCATGACGGCGACGGCGCCGGCCTCCTCCGCGATCTTCGCCTGCTCGACGTCGACGACGTCCATGATCACGCCGCCCTTGAGCATCTCGGCGAGGCCGCGCTTGACGCGGTCGGAGCCGGTCGTGCCGGCGGCGGTCGACGAGGAGGCGGAGGTGGGGACGGAGGTCGGGGTGCTGTCGCTCATGATGCGCCTAGTTTAGGCGCACTCGTCAGGCTGCGGGCCCCGGTGACGCCGCCGGTGCCGAAGTGGCCTCGTCGCGCGGCCACGCCTCGGCGACGGCGGTGCGGACGTCGCCGAGCAGCTGCGTGATCGCCTTCGTCCCCGCGACGATGGGGAAGAAGTTCGAGTCGCCCGCGTAGCGCGGCACGACGTGCTGGTGGAGGTGAGCCGCGATGCCCGCCCCGCCGACGGCGCCCTGGTTCATGCCGAGGTTGAAGCCCTGGGCGTGGGAGACCTCCGTGAGCACGCGCATGGCCGTCTGCGTCAGCGCGCCGATCTCGGCGACCTCCTCCGGCGTCGCGAGGTCGTACGTGGAGACGTGCCGGTACGGGCAGACCAGCAGGTGACCCGGGTTGTAGGGGAACAGGTTGAGGAGGACGTAGGCGTGACGGCCCCGGGCGACGACCAGCGCCTCCTCGTCGGGCCGTGACGGCGCACGGCAGAACGGGCACGAGTCGTCGTCGTGCGCGCCCTGCCCGCCGGCGACGTAGACGGCCCGGTGGGGCGTCCAGAGCCGCTGGAAGGCGTCGGGCACGCCCGCGAAGTCGCCCGCCGACTCCCCGGGGGCGGGCAACGGGCCCTCTCCCCCGGAGCCGGCGGGCGTGCTCGCCGTCACCGTCAGACCTGGGCCTTCGTCTCGATCGCCTCGAGGATCTTCGCGACGGCGTCGGCGACGGGCACGCCGTTCTCCTGGGAGCCGTCGCGGTAGCGGAAGCTGACGGCCCCCGCGGCGCGGTCCTCCTCGCCGGCGATCAGCTGGAACGGCACCTTGGACTTCGTGTGGGTGCGGATCTTCTTCGGGAACCTGTCGTCGCCGTGGTCGACCTGGGCGCGGACGCCCTTCTCCCTCAGCTGCGCGACGACGCCGTCGAGGTAGTCGCCGTACTCGTCGGCCACCGGGATCGCGACGACCTGCACGGGCGAGAGCCAGACCGGGAACGCCCCGGCGTAGTGCTCCGTGAGCACGCCGAAGAACCGCTCGATGGTGCCGAAGAGGGCGCGGTGGATCATGACCGGGCGCTGGCGCGTGCCGTCGGCGGCCGCGTACTCGAGCTCGAACCGCTCGGGCAGGTTGAAGTCGAGCTGCACCGTCGACATCTGCCAGGTGCGGCCGATGGCGTCGCGGGCCTGGACGGAGATCTTCGGGCCGTAGAACGCGGCTCCGCCCGGGTCGGGCACCAGCTCGAGACCGGACTCCTCCGCGACCTCGCGGAGGGTCGACGTCGCGGTCTCCCAGATGTCGTCGTCGCCGACGTACTTCTCCGGGTCCTTCGTGCTGAGCTCGAGGTAGAAGTCGGTGAGGCCGTAGTCGCGGAGCAGCGACAGCACGAACGCGAGCGTGCCGGTCAGCTCCTCCTTCATCTTCTCGCGGGTCGTGAAGATGTGGGCGTCGTCCTGGGTCATGCCGCGGACGCGCGTCAGGCCGTGGATGACGCCGGACTTCTCGTTGCGGTAGACCGTGCCGAACTCGAAGAGCCGGAGCGGCAGGTCGCGGTAGGAGCGCGGCTGCGACCGGTACGCGAGGATGTGCATCGGGCAGTTCATGGGCTTGAGGTAGTAGTCGGCGCCCTGACGCGTGACCTCGCCCTCGTCGTTGCGCGCCTCGTCGAGCTTCATCGCCGGGAACATGCCGTCCTTGTACCAGCCGAGGTGGCCGGAGGTCTCGAACAGGCTGGCCTTCGTGATGTGCGGCGTGTAGACGAAGTCGTAGCCGGCGGCCTCGTGGCGCCGTCGCGAGTAGTCCTCCATCTCCCGGCGGATGATGCCGCCCTTCGGGTGGAAGATCGCGAGCCCGGAGCCGATCTCGTCCGGGAACGAGAACAGGTCGAGCTCGACGCCGAGCTTGCGGTGGTCGCGCTTGGCGGCCTCCTCGAGGCGGGCCTGGTAGGCCCGCAGCTCGTCCTTCGTGGGCCAGGCCGTGCCGTAGATGCGCTGCAGCTGGGGGTTCTTCTCCGAGCCGCGCCAGTAGGCGGCGGCCACGCGCATCAGCTTCGTGGCGTTGCCGAGGAGTCGCGTGCTCGGCAGGTGAGGACCGCGGCAGAGGTCGTACCAGACCACGTCGCCGGTCTTCGGGTCGACGTTGTCGTAGACGGTGAGCTCGGCTCCCCCGACCTCGACGGACTCGCCGTCGTCGCCGACGCCGTCGGTGCCGCCCTTCAGCCCCACCAGCTCGAGCTTGTAGGGCTCGTCGGCCAGGAGCTCCCGGGCCTCCGCCTCGGTCACGACGCGGCGACGGAAGCGCTGGCCCTGGCGGATGATCCGCTCCATGCCCTTCTCGATCGCCTTGAGGTCGTCGGGCGTGAACGGCTCCGCGACGTCGAAGTCGTAGTAGAAGCCGTCGGTGACGGGCGGGCCGATGCCGAGCTTGGCCTCCGGGTTGATCGTCTGCACCGCCTGCGCCATCACGTGGGCCGCCGAGTGCCGGAGGATCGAGAGACCGTCCGGCGAGCCGACGAGCACCGGCTCGACGACGTCGCCGGCGTGCACCTCGGACGCGAGGTCGCGGAGTTCTCCCGCCACGCGGAGCGCCACGACGGCCTTGTCGGTGAACAGCTCGAGGCCGGTCGTCGTCTGCGTGACCTCGACCGTCTCCGGGCGGGCGGGGGCGACGCTGTCGGGGGTGACGCTGGCGTCGGGGGCAGGCTGGTCAGACACGGTCGTGTGCTCCTTGGCGTTCGGGGGACGGCGGCCAGTTTAGCGGCGGCCGACGCCCCTCCCCGCTACGCGGCGAGCTCGACGGCGCAGGCCTCCGCCGCCACCCAGGCGAGCATGCCGCACTTGACGCGCATGACGAACTTCGAGACGCCGTGGAAGGCGACCGCGTCGCCGAGCAGCTCGTCGTCGGGTTCGCCGGCCCCCCGTGACCGCATCATGTCGCGGAAGGCGCCCACCCGGACCCGCAGCTCGTCGAGCGTCAGGCCCGGCGCGACGTCGGCGAGGACGGACGCTGAGGCCATCGAGATGCTGCAGCCGGCGCCCTGCCAGCGCAGCGACTCGACGCGGTCCGTGCCGGGGACGAGCGCGACGCGCACGGTGATCTCGTCGCCGCAGGTGGGGTTCCGTTCGTAGTGCTCCGCACCGGCCCCGGCCAGGTCGCCGTCGCCGTGCCGCGCCTTGGCGTGGTCGAGGATCACCTGCTGGTAGAGGGAGTCGAGGGCGCCGCTCATCGGTCGCCCTCCCCGGCCGGGGCCGTCACGGCGTCGTCCGCGCCGAAGTACGCGCGGACCCCGGCGACCCCGACCAGCAGCCGCGCCACGTCCTCCGTGGTCGTGTACAGGTACGTGCTCGCCCTCGTGGTGGCGGTGACGCCGAGCCGGCGGTGCAGCGGCTGCGCGCAGTGGTGCCCGACGCGCACCGCGATGCCCTGGGCGTCGAGGTACTGCCCGACGTCGTGGGCGTGGACGCCGTCCACGACGAAGCTGGCGAGGCCCGAGCGGGCGACGCCCGCGGGCGGCCCCACGACCCGGACGCCGGGGATCGCGGAGAGGCCCGTGACGAGCGACTCGGCCAGCGCCTCCTCGTGCTGCTGCACGCGGTCGAGCCCGACGGCCTGGAGGTACCGGACGGCCTCGGCGAGGGCGACGGCCTGCGAGACGGGCTGCGTGCCGGCCTCAAAGCGCTGGGGGGCGGGCAGGTACTCGGCCGAGTCGAGCGTGACGGTGGTGATCATCGACCCGCCCGTGCGGAAGGGCGGCAGCGCCCCCAGCAGCTCCGCCCTCCCCCAGAGCACCCCGATGCCGGTGGGCCCGAGCATCTTGTGGCCCGAGAAGGCGAGGAAGTCGACGTCGAGGGCGCGGACGTCGACGGGGCGGTGGGGCACCGACTGGCAGGCGTCGAGCACGACGAGGGCCCCGACGGCGTGCGCGAGCGCGACGACCTCGTCGACGGGGGCGACCAGCCCGGTGACGTTCGAGACGTGGGCGACGGCGACGACGCGCGTCCGCGGCCCGATCACGGCCGCGGCGTCGGCGGCCGTCCACACGCCGTCGTCGTCGACCGCGACGGCGCGGAGCACGGCGCCCGTCACGGCCGCTAGCTCCTGCCACGGCACGAGGTTGGCGTGGTGCTCCGCCTCGGTGACGACGATCTCGTCGCCGGGCCGCAGGGCGAACCGTCGGGCGGGCTCGCCGCCGCGGCCGTGGGTCGCGTTCGCCATGCCGTAGGCCACGAGGTTCAGGGCGTCCGTGGCGTTCGCCGTCCAGACGACCTCGTCCGCGGAGGCGCCGAGCAGGCCGGCCACGGTCTCCCGCGCCTCCTCGAAGGCCTCCGTCGCCAGGGCCGCGAGCGTGTGCGCGCCGCGGTGCACGGCCGAGTTGGTCGTCTCGAGGAAGGCCCGCTCCGCGTCGAGCACGGCACGGGGCCGCTGCGCGGTCGCCCCGGAGTCGAGGTACGCCAGCGGCTCCCCCGACACCTCCTGCGCGAGGAGCGGGAAGTCGGCGCGGAGACGGGCGGCCTCGTCGTCGGAGAGCGGCCCGCGGGAGGCGGTCGTCGCGGCGGCCCGAGGGCCGGCGGTCGTAGAGGTGGTGGTCACGGTGTCCCTTCTCGCCGATCGTACCGAGGGTCGACCACGGCACCGTCGTGCAACGACACGGGGGCGCCCCGTGTTCCCGGGGGCCGCCCGCCGTGATGATGCCGGGTCGGCGTCAGTCGTCGAGCGGCCGCAGCACCCGCCGGAGGAACTGCTGCGTGCGCGCCTCGCGGGGGCGGTTGAGGACGTCGGCCGGCGTGCCGCGCTCGACCACGACGCCGTCGTCCATGAAGACGACCTCGTCGGCCACCCGCCGGGCGAACTCGAGCTCGTGGGTGACGACGATCATCGTCCACCCCTCCTCGGCGAGCTCCTTCACGACGGTGAGCACGTCGCCGACGAGCTCGGGGTCGAGGGCGGAGGTCGGCTCGTCGAAGAGCAGCAGCTCGGGCCGGAGAGCGAGCGCGCGCACGATGCCGACGCGCTGCTGCTGCCCGCCGGAGAGCTCGACGGGGTAGGCGTCCTCCCGGCCGCCGAGGCCCACCCGCGCGAGCAGTCCGCGGGCCTCGCTCCGCGCCTCCTCGGGGTCCCGCCCCTGGACGCGGATCGGCCCCTCGACGACGTTCTGCAGCACGGTCATGTGCGGGAAGAGGTTGAAGTGCTGGAACACCATCGACGACCGGTCGCGCAGGGCGAGCAGCTCTCGCTTCGACGCCCCGGCCCCGAAGTCGAGCACCTGTCCGGTCGAGAGGGCGACGGTGCCGCCGTCGGGCACCTCGAGGCTGTTGAGCGACCGCAGCACGGTGGTCTTGCCCGAGCCGGAGGGCCCGATGATCGCGACCACACGGCCGCGGCGGACGGCGAGGTCGATGCCCTTCAGGACGGCCGTGCCCCCGAAGGACTTCGTGAGGCCGGTCACCGTCAGCACGGCAGGGCCTGCCGAGGAGGCGCGGGCGGGGCCGGCGGCGGAGGCGTCAGCGGGCGACATGGCGGTCCAGCTTCTTCTCGAGGGCGCCCTGGCCGGTCGACAGGGCGAGGCAGATGACCCAGTAGACCAGCGCGGCCTCGAGGTACAGCAGCATGAACTCGTTCGAGACCGTCGCGATCTGCTGCGCCTGCCGGAACAGCTCGGTGACGAGGATCAGCGAGGCGAGCGACGTGTCCTTCACGAGCGAGATGAACGTGTTCGAGAGCGGGGGCACGGAGACGCGCGCCGCCTGCGGCAGCACGACCCGGCGCAGCGCGAGCGAGCGCGACATGCCGATCGTGTGCGCCGCCTCCCACTGGCCGCGCGGCACGGACTGGATCGCCGCCCGGATCACCTCGGCGCCGTAGCCGCCCACGTTGAGCGAGAACGCGATGATCGCGCTGGGCCAGGGGTCGAGGCGCACGCCGATCGACGGCAGCCCGTAGAAGACCACGAACAGCTGCACGAGGAGCGGCGTGCCCCGGATCACCGAGACGAAGACGCGGGCCGGCCAGCGCAGCCAGCGCGTCGGCGACAGCCGCATGAGGGCGACCACCAGGGCGATCACGAGCCCGATCGCCATGGAGGCGAGGGCGAGCGGGATCGAGGCCACGAGGGCGCCCGACACGATCGGCCAGAGCGACCGCCAGAAGAGGTCGGACGACGGCACGGGCTACTCGCTGACGTCGCTGCCGAAGTACTTCTCGGAGATCGAGGCGAGCGTGCCGTCGGCACGCAGCTCGTCGAGGGCGTCGTCGATGGCGGCGACGAGGTCGTCGGACCCCTTCGCGACCACGAAGGCGCTCTCGGACACGTCGTCGGTGGTGGCGCCGACCTTGACCGCGGCCGCGGCCGTCGGGTCGGTCTGCTGGTAGTCGAGGAAGGTCAGCTCGTCGTTGACCGTGGCGTCGATGCGGCCCTGCTCGAGGAGCGCGATCGACTGCGCCCAGCCCTCGACGACCTCGACGTCGGCGCCGGCGTCCTTCGCGGTCGTGTACCAGTTGCTCGACTGCGACTGGGCGGTGGTCTTGCCGTCGAGGTCGGCGAGCGACGTGATCGAGGTGTCGTCGGCGGGCACGATGACGACGCCGCGGCTCACCGTGTACGGGGCGGAGAAGTCGTACTTGGCCTCGCGCTCGTCGGTGATCGAGACCTGGTTGGCGATGAGGTCGAAGCGGCCCGCGTCGAGGCCCGCGAAGATCGCGTCCCACTGGGTCTCCTGGAACTCGGGCGTGACGCCGAGCTTCTCCGCGACCGCGGTGACGACGTCGACGTCGTAGCCGGTGAGAGCGCCGGAGCCGTCCTCGTGGAAGGTGAACGGCTTGTAGGTGCCCTCGGTGCCGACGACGAGCTTCCCGGCGTCCTGCACGTCGGCGAGGGTCGTGCCCTCCCCCGCCGCGGCGGTGCTGCTGCCGGTCGGCGCGCTGACCACGCCGTCGGTCGACGCGGGGGCGCAGGCGCTGAGGCCGAGCACGGAGGCGGCGACGACGCCGGTGAGGGCGACGGTGCGGGCGGTGCGGGCGAGGCGGGTGCGGGGCGCGGTGGTCTTCACGTCGGACTTCCTGGTCGGGGTGCTGCTGCGCCCGGGTCGGGCGAGGCTCCCGACACTAACGCCGCGGGGCCCCGGCTGATTCCCGATGACGCCGCGTCTCGTCGTCGAGCCTCACGTGCACGTGCCGGACGTCGTCGTCGGCGACCGCGACGAGGGAGAGCGACAACGACCCGAGCCAGCGGCCGTCGAGCAGGTCGGAGCGCACCAGGGCCTCCGGGTCGCGCTCGTCGAGCGCCGTGCTCTCGCGGAGCACGTCGAGCCACGGCTCCCACGAGGAGCCCGCGTCGGCGACGGCGTCGAGATCGCCGAGCCCGTCCGCCCCGCTCTCGGGCGGCGGCCCCGTGGGCGCCTCAGCCGTGCGGAACCGCGGGGCCCAGCGAGCCACGCGCGGCACCGACGGGTCGTCGACCGCTCCGTGCGTGAGGACGTGCACCCCCGGGGCGAGGCGCTCGGCCCGGAGCAGGGAGCCGTCCCACGAGGTCACCAGCGCCCCCTCCCGGTCCGCGGTGAGGAGCGTGAAGGGACGCTGGCGCGGGCGGCCGGCGGGCACGTCGCCGTCGGCCGCCGCGCGGAGCGGCAGGACCCCGCGGGTCTCCCACCCGCCCTCCGGCTCCGGCGGCCGCTCGTGCCGGTTGAGGACGACGGAGGCGCGGGCCGGGCCCGTCGCCGTGGCCAGCCAGGCCCCGCCGGCCTCCCGGTCGTGGACGCCCTGCACCCGCTCGCCGAGCTCGGGCCACCAGGCGGCCGGAGGATCCCACGGGCGGTCGGCCGCCTCGTCGCGGAGGCCGAGGAACACCACGGGCCAGGGGCCGGACGGGGCGACGGAGACGACGACTGTGCACACGGAGAGGCTCCTCGGCCGGGTCGGGGGCGCGACCACCCCGGGATGGGGCATCGTGGAGGCAGCAACGCTACCGGGCCGCCGGCGCTTCCCCGACGGCCCCCGACGTCAGGGGAACCGTGACCGGACAGACCGACCGTGGCCAGCACCGACGAGACGACGAGGTCGAGGGCGCCCGGCGCCTCACGGTCGTGGTCGGCGTCTCGGGCGGGATCGCCGCGTACAAGGCGGTCAGCGTCGTCCGAGGCCTCGTCGTGCGGGGCCACGACGTCCACGTCGTCCCGACGGAGGCGGCGCTGCGGTTCGTGGGCCTGCCCACCTTCGAGGCCATCAGCCGCAACCCGGTGCACACCTCCGTCTTCGACGACGTCGCCCAGGTGCGCCACGTCGCGCTCGGCCAGGCGGCGGACCTCGTCGTCGTCGCGCCGGCGACGGCCCACACCCTCGCGGCGATCGCGCACGGGCTCGCCGACGACCTCCTCGGCACGACGATCCTCGCGAGCACGGCTCCCCTGGTCGTCGCCCCCGCCATGCACACCGAGATGTGGCGGAACGCCGCCACCGTCGCGAACGTCGAGCTGCTGCGCTCGCGGGGCGTGGTCGTGGTCGGCCCCGACGACGGGCCGCTCACCGGCGGCGACAGCGGGCCGGGTCGGCTCAGCGAGCCGGACGTGATCGTCGAGGCCGCGCTCGCGGCCGTCGCCGGGGCCGAGGAGGCGCACCCCCGTGACCTGGCCGGTCGCCGCGTCGTCGTGACGGCCGGCGGCACCCGCGAGCCCCTCGACCCCGTGAGGTTCCTCGGCAACCGGTCGAGCGGTCGACAGGGGCTCGCCCTGGCCCGGGCCGCTGCCTCCCGCGGAGCGGCCGTGACCCTCGTGGCCGCGCACCTGGACGACGACGTCGCCCGGGCGGCGGCGCTCCTCCCCGGCGTCGAGGTCGTGGCGGCGGGCACCGCGAGCGAGCTGCTCGACGCGACCACCGCCTCCTCGATCGGGGCCGACGTCGTCGTCATGGCGGCGGCGGTCGCCGACTACCGCCCCGTCGAGGTGGCCGCGTCGAAGATCCGCAAGGACGACCAGGGCGACGAGCTGACGCTCCGCCTGGTCAGGACGACCGACGTGCTCGCGGCCCTCAGCGCCTCACGGCCGGCCGACCAGGTCGTCGTCGGCTTCGCCGCCGAGACGGCCACGTCGCCCGGGGAGCTGCTCGACCTCGGGCGCCGGAAGCTGGCCCGCAAGGGCTGCGACCTGCTGGTGCTCAACCCGGTCGGCTGGTCGACCGGGTTCGGCACCGACGACTCCGACGTCGTCGTGCTGGGCGCCGGGGGCGACGAGGTCGGCCGCCTGGCCGGGACGAAGGACGAGGTGGCGCACCTCGTGCTCGACGCCGTCCTCGCGACGGGGCACCTCGACCTCGGCCTCGGCGGTGGCGGCGTCGCCTGAGGCGGCCGCCCGTGCCGCGGCGTCGTCGGCACGCTGGTGCAGCCAGATGACGAGCACCACGCTGAAGACGACGAGCACCGTCCACGAGCCGATCTTCGACGGGTGCACGATCGACCACCCGTCGGCCTGGGAGGCGTAGGCCCAGGCCCCGACGAGGGTCGCCGCGTTCTCCGCGAGCCAGATGAAGACGGCGATGAGCGCGAACGAGACGAGGAGCGGCATGCGACGGACCCTCCCCCGGACGGTGAAGGCGACCCGGTGCCGGCCTAGCAGGAGGACGGCCACCGCCATCAGCGGCCACCGGACGTCGGGCAGCCAGTGGTTCGTGAGGAAGTTCAGGTAGAAGGCGGCCGCGAGGGCCAGCGCCGGGCCCGTCCGGACGCGGTCGACCCGGAGGTCGAGGCGCCGCCAGGCCTGGCAGACGTAGCTCCCGACGGCTGCGTACATGAAGCCGCTGTAGAGCGGCACGTCGGCCACGCGGAGGACTCCCTCGTCGGGGTAGGACCACGAGCCGACGGCCACCTTGACCACCTCGAGGCCGAGGCCCAGGAGGTGGAAGGCGCAGATCACGAGCAGTTCGCGGCGGCTCTCGAGCCGCCCGACGACGAAGGCCGCCTGCACGGCGACGCACCAGACGAGCATCGCGTCGTACCGCGGGATCCCCACGTCGACGACCGAGGTGACGGCGAGGCCGACGAGCACGGCGACCGCGAACGCGCAGGAGAGGGCCTGCTGCACCGCGAAGGCGACGAGGTCGCGGAGGGCCTCGACGGCCCGGTCGAGGGACGGCGCTCGCCGACCGGGGGCCAGGGAGCCGGCGGGCAGGGGGCCGGAGGAGGGCGTGGCGGACATGTCGGCGACGCTACGGGCGGCGACGCCCGCCCCGGATCGGCCCGGAGGACCACCGTGGTCCTCCCCGCGGACGACCGCTCCTGCGCCCCGGGCTCGCCCGTTCACCTCGGTGTGCCACCATGCCCCCGTGAGCAAGAAGATCGATGCAGCCCTCAAGACCCTGGTCAAGGCCCTCGAGCACCACGGCGAGGTGATGGGAGACCGGCCGCTCTCGGCGAAGAAGGCGGGGCGCGCCACCGAGCGCGTGCGCCAGGCGGCCGCCGAGTACACGCTGGTCGTGGCCGACAAGACCGGTCAGCCGAACCCGTTCGTCGACTTCCTCGACCCCGAGACCGTGCGCTCGCTGCGGGGCGAGCGCGACGCCATCGCGGCGAAGAAGGGCACGGGCTCGACCGAGCCCTCGTCCTCCTCCTGACCCCGGGGGCCGCCGGCGCCGTCAGCCGAACGGCACGACGGCGACGGCCCGCGGCGTGAACGCCACGTGGACGGACTCGCCGACCTCGCGCCGCTCGTGCGCGCGGTGGTCGAGCACGACGACGTCGTCGGGCGACGTCCGGACCCTCGTGCGGCAGACCGCGCCGAGGAACGACACCGACTCGACGACGCCTGCGACCCCGCGGTCGGCGAACGTCACGTCCTCCGGGCGCACGTAGGCCCACGCCTCCCCGTCGTCCGGGGAGCCGACGGCGGCGACCTCCTGCCCGGGCAGCCGCACCCGCCCGTCGACGACCTCGGCCCGCAGCCGGTTGCTCGACCCGACGAACTCCGCGACGAACCGCGTCGCCGGCGCCGAGTACAGCTGCTCGGGCGTGCCGATCTGCTCGATCGCGCCGGCCCGCATCACGGCGACCCGGTCGGCGACGGCCAGGGCCTCCTCCTGGTCGTGCGTCACGAAGAGGGTCGCGATGGCGAGCTCGCGCTGCAGGCGACGGATCTCTTCCCGCAGCTGCACCCGCACCTGCGCGTCGAGCGCGCTGAGCGGCTCGTCGAGCAGCAGCACGCGGGGCCGCGTGACGAGCGCCCGGGCGAGCGCGACGCGCTGCTGCTGGCCGCCCGAGAGCTGGTGCGAGAACCGGCCGCCCAGCTCTCGGAGGCCCACCAGGTCGAGCATCTCGGCGGCGCGGGTCGCCCGCTCGGCCCGCGCCACGCGCCGGGTGCGGAGCCCGAACTCGACGTTCTGCTGCACCGTCAGGTGCGGGAAGAGCGAGTACGCCTGGAAGACCATGCCGACGTCCCGGCGGTGCGTCGGCACGTCGACGACGTCGCGCCCGTCCACCGTGATGCGGCCCTCGGTGACCGTCTCGAGCCCCGCGAGGGCGCGCAGTGCCGTCGTCTTGCCGCAGCCCGAGGGGCCGAGGAGCGCGACGAGCTCCCCCGGCGCGAGGTCGAGGTCGACACCGCGGAGCGCGACGTGGCCCGCGTACTCCTTGACCACGCCGCGGAGGGCGACCGCGGCGCCCGCGGTCGACGTCGTTCGGGCGCCCGCCGCGGCGGAGCCTCGACCGGTCGGTGACGGGGCCGAGGAGGCGGTGGTCGGGTCGACGGGGGCGGTGGCGGTCACGAGAGGGCCTTCCAGGCGGGAGCAGGGGCGGTGGCCGCGACGTCGCGGCCGGGGAGGACGGGGCGGCCCGCGCCGGCGGAGCCGACCCGTCCGACGACGGCGAGCAGCAGGAACGCGAGCAGGAGGGCGAGCAGGGCGAGGATGACGGCCGCGAAGGGGTCGCTGCGCGAGACCTGGACGAGCGACGTCTGCAGCGTCACCCGGTTCAGCAGGCTGGCGATCGTGTACTCGCCGAGGACGACGGCCACCGTGATGAACGCCGCGGCCAGGAGCCCGCGGCGGAGCGACGGCACCACCACGCGGAGGAGGGTCGCGACGCCGCCGGAGCCGAGGGTCCTGGCCGCCTCGGTGAGGGTGCGGAGGTCGGTGGCGGCCAGGTCGGCCTGGACGGCACGGTGCGCGTAGGGCAGGACGGTGACCCCGTAGGCCAGCGCGAGGGTCCAGGCCCCCGAGCCGGCGACCCGCGAGACGACCGAGTACACCGGGGCCAGCCCGACGACGAGCACGATCGCCGGCACCGTGACGGGCACGAGGCAGACGAACTCGAGGGGCCGCACCAGCGCCGGGTACCGCAGGTGCACGACGACCATCGTCGGCACGAGCAGCACGAGGACGAGCACGGCCGTCACCGCGGCGAGGACCAGGCTGTTCGTGACGCCCTCGACGAGGGAGCGGTACGCCCTCTCGTTCTCGGGGGCGGCGAGGGCGGCCCAGTGCCCCAGGTCGTGGCCCGTCCCGTCCGCCGAGCGGAGGGAGAACGCGACCATGGCCGCGATCGGGACGGCGAACACGGCGCCGACGACGACGAGGACGGCCTTCCGGAGCGCCGTGCCGTGGCCGTCGCGTCGGCGGGTCACCGCTGCCACCGCTCCGTGCGGCGCTGGAGCAGCGAGTAGAGGGTCATGAGCACGACCATGACGACGACCATGCCGAGCGCGAGCACGCCGGCGACGTTCTCGCGGCCCAGCACCGTCTCGCTGACCAGTGCCGCGCGGATCTGCAGGGGCACGATCTGGGCGCCCTGGCTGATCAGGGCCGCGGCCGTCGCGTACGAGGAGAAGGCGTTCGCGAAGAGCAGCAGCACGCTGCCGACGAAGGCCGGTGCGAGCACGGGCACGACGACGCGGAGCAGGTGCTCGCGCCGCGTCCCGCCCAGGGTGGCCACCGCCTCCTGCCACTGGGGCTTGAGCCCCGTGACGGCCGGCATGAAGGTGATCACCATGAGCGGCACCTGGAAGTAGACGTAGGGCAGCAGCAGCCCGGGCACCTGGTAGAACCAGACGCCGCCGGCGAAGACGTCGACGCCCAGCCGGGTGAGCAGCAGCTGCGTGACGACGCCCTGGATGCCGATGGTGGCCGTGAAGGCGAAGGCCAGCATGACGCCGCCGAACTGCGCGAGGACGCTCGCGGCGGAGTCGACGAGGCTGCGGACGAGGCCGTCCGGGCGGAGGGCGGTGAGCCCCCAGCAGACGACGGCGCCGACGACCGCGCCGACGACGGCGGTGATCCCCGACACGAGCGCGGAGCTCCCGAAGGCGCGGAGCACGAGGGGCTCGCCGAGGGCGGTGAGCGCCGAGAGGCTGGGGCGGCCGTCGCCCGTGACGAAGCCGGTGCCCAGCGCGACGACGCAGGGAACGGCGAGGAAGAGCAGGACGTAGACCGCGAACGGGGTCAGGGCCCACCACGCCGCCGGACGGCGCCGGGCCCGAGGGGGCCGGGCGCCGTCGAGGCGGTCGCGGTCGCCCGCGGGGGGCCTCCCCTCGACGAGCGCGACCACGATCAGCCGATCGCCTGCGCCCAGGTGCCGGCGAGCAGCGCGGAGGCGGCCTCGGTCTGCTCGGTCGTCAGCTGCACGGTGTCGGCCGGCTGCTCGCCGACGGCGTCGAGGGCGTCCTGGTCGACGGTGCCGGCCTCGGTCATCGCAGCCAGGCGCACGGGGTACGCCCCGGCGGCGAGGTACAGGTTCTGGGCCTCGTCGCTCATGATGAACTCCTGCCACAGGCGCGCGGCGGCGGGGTGGGGCGCGTCGACGTTGACGGCCTGGTTGTAGTAGCTGCCGAGCGCCGTCCCGGGCAGCACGGCCGTCCTCCAGTCGCGCCCTCCCGCGTCGGCCGCGGCCGCGAGGTTGTTGTAGCTCCAGTCGAAGACGACGGGCGTCTCGCCCGAGGCGATCGTGGCGGGGGTCGGGTCGGTGGGCAGGAAGTTGCCCGCGTCGGCGAGCTCGCCGAACCAGCTGACCCCGGCGCTGACGTCGTCGGCGCTGCCGCCGTCCTGGAGCGCCGCCCACTGGACGGCCGCCGCGGCCGCGCCGGCCTGGGTCGGGTCGCCGTTGATCGCGACCTTCCCCCTGTACTCGGAGCCCAGCAGGTCGTCGAGGGTCCCCGGCTCGGGCACGGCGTCCGCGTCGTAGCCGACGGACATCAGGCCCGTGTAGTCGTAGACCCAGGCGCCGTCCGCGTCCTTGTGGTCGTCGGCGATGTCGTCCCACGTCGCGACCTTGTACTTCGCGAACTGGTCGAGGTTCGCGAGCGTCACGGCCGAGCCGAGGTCGAAGACGTCGGGCGCGGTGTCCTGCCCGGCGAGGTTCTTCGCCGCCGTGATCTCCTCCGCGCTCGAGACGTCGGGGCTGTCGCTGTTGACCGTGATGTCGTACTCGGCCTCGAAGGCGTCGATGATCTTCCCGTAGTTGGCCCAGGTGTCGGGCAGGGCGATCACGTTGAGCTCGCCCTCGGCCTCGGCGGCCGCGACGAGGGCGTCCATGCCGCCGAGGTCCTCCGCGCTGGTGGCGGTCGCGGCCGTGCCGGAGGCGGCGTCGTCGCCCGCGGCGTCGGCAGCGGTGCAGCCGGCGAGGCCGAGGGCGAGGACGGTGAGCGCCGCGGCGGCGGCGAGGGGGCGGGTCGGGGTCACGGTGTCCTCCAGGTGCGGGGCCGCGGGCGGCCGCCGGTCGTGCGGCCGGTCGTGCTGACCGGCCCGCGAGCACCGTAGGGAGCGAGGACGACGAGGAGGCGGCGCCCCGGTGACGGGACGGTGGACGCCGGGTGGCCGTCCGAGCGGGCCGCCCTCAGCCCCGTGAGTAGCGGACGACGACGCCCGGCGACACCGTCACGCGGTCGGGCTCGCGCTCGGCGAGGCCGGGCAGGCCCGCCGCGGCCAGGAGCCCGTCGTCGAGGTGCGTGACCGTGCCCGTGCGGAAGGTCCACGGCTCGTGCGCGCGACGCCACCAGCCGGTGACTCCGCGGCGTGCGGTGTGGACCCCCCAGCGGTCGGAGAGGAACCTCGTCGTCTCGTCGGCGTCGGCCGTGCGCGGGGCGATCGTCTCGGGGACGAGGGCGACCCGGACGACCGAGCCCGCGCCTCCCGCCCGGCGCTGCGTGCGGTGGGCGACGTCGTCGTCGCGCACCCGGCTGCCGGCCCGGGCCCAGACGTAGGGCAGGCCGATCAGCCGAGCCGCGACCACGGCGGGCGCGTGCTGGGTGTCGATCGAGCGGTACGCGATGCCCCGACGGCCCTCGTCGTCGACGGTCGCGAGCTGGACGACGATCTCGGTCATGGTCCCGAGCCGCCCCAGGCGCGGCAGCGGCGGCACGGTGCTGTCGACGAACCGATAGGCGACGAGGCTCGCCCAGGCCGCCCCGTCGTGCAGGTCGGGCCTCGTGCCCCGGGGCACCAGCGGCACCGCGAGGGCAGGGTCGACCGCCCAGTGCAGGCCGACGACGTCGCGCCAGTCGTGCTGGGTGACGGGACGGTGCGGCAGCGGTGGGGCGGCGGGCATGCTCCGATGCTGCTCCCCCGGAGCGGGTGACGGTACGGTCACGGGATGAGCGACACGCCCCCTCCCGCCCCCACCACCGCGTCGTTGGCCATCACCGCCGGCATCGCCTTCCTCGGCCTCGTCTTCGCGGCGGAGGCGCTGCTCTCCCCCGACGGCTCGTGGGTGACCATCCTCGTGGGGTCGGTCATCGCCGTGGTCTACGGCGTGCGGACCGTGCTGGCGATCCGGCGACGGCGGGCCGCGAAGGAGCGCTGACCGCCGACGTCGGGTGCGGCGGGGGCGTCGCGGGCCTAGGCTCCTGCCACCGGAGGCCCGGACCCCGGCGGGCTCGGCACCGTGCCGGGCCGGTGCACGCACAGGGGGTCCCCGTGGACAGGTTCGTCGTCTCGCTCTCGCTCGTGGCCGCGGTCGGCCTCGGAGTTCTCGCTCCGGCCTCGGCCCAGGCCGCGCCTCCGCCCGCCGTGTCGTCGGCCGCCGCGGTGCCGGCCGCGACGGCGACGGGCTCGGTCTCCGTCCGGCTGCTGCGGTCGTCGGGCACGACCCTCGGCCTCCCGGGGGCCACGGTCCGCCTCGTGGGAGCCTGGCCCTTCGAGCGGGACGCGACCACCGACTCCACCGGGGCCCTGACCTTCGCCGACGTGCCCGTGGGCTCGCGCTACTGGGTCTCCGTGACCCCGCCGCCGACCGCCGGTCACGGTCGCCGGACACCGGTGATGACGACCGACCTCACAGTCCGGGCCGACGCACCGACGGCGGTCGACGTGACGCTCCCCGTCGGGGGCACCCTGGAGGGCCGGCTGGTCGGCCCGTGGCCCACGCCGCCGGCCGGGCTCACGGTCGAGGTCTACGGCAACCGGACCGGCACCTCCCTCACCTCCGTCACCGACGCCGAGGGGCGCTATTTCTTCTCCGGCATGCCCACCGACCTCTACACGGCCACGGTCGTGGCCGCCCCGGGTGCGGTGCCCACCGTGTGGCGACAGGACGTCGAGGCCGAGACCGCCACGACGTCGGCGAGCCACGTCGCCGCGGCTCCCCGGTACGTCCACACGACGTACGACCTCCAGGTCGTCGTCGACGAGCCCGACCCGGTGAACGCCCCGGGGCCGGACCTCGACGGCGCCGTCGTGACCATCACCGACACGGCGACCGGGGCCGTCATGACGCAGGCCCTCGACGCCACGAGCTCGCCCCGCAAGGTGGCTCAGTTCATCGTGCCGAGCGGTCGCTACACGATGGGCGTCGAGACGGCGTCGCACCAGCGCTGGTGGTGGGCGGGGCAGTACGTGCCCGTCCCGCTCGTGCGGAGCGCGGCGGAGGCGGTGCCGGTCTCGGTCACGTACGGGGCCGACCAGTCGACCGACGTGTTCCTGGCACCGCAGTCGTCCACGCCGTGACGGGCGCTTGGCCGTGATCACGGGCCAGGGCATGAAAAAAACCCCGGCGGACCGGGGTTCTGTCGACATGCTCTGTCGAGTGACGTTCTGTCGGGGGGTGTTCTGTGTGGGCGATACCGGGCTCGAACCGATGACCTCTTCCGTGTGAAGGAAGCGCGCTACCAACTGCGCCAATCGCCCCTGTGGGACTCGTCGATGCTAGTGCATCGGAGCGGCCCCGCGCCATTCGGGGCCCCGGCGCGGGCGGGTCCGACCCTGCTGATCAGGGCCCCTAAGACACGAACATGCCTCAATTTGTTTTCTGCCCCGGGTCTGGGTATTGTTCTTTTGCACGCAGAAATGCAAAGCGAAATGCGGATGTGGCGCAGTGGTAGCGCATCACCTTGCCAAGGTGAGGGTCGCGAGTTCGAATCTCGTCATCCGCTCGAGTGTAATGCTCACCAGAGGGTGGTCCACCGACTGGTGGCTCCCCCTCTGGGAGCTGCTCGTATGGTGGAGTGGCCGAGAGGCGAGGCACCGGCCTGCAAAGCCGTTCACGCGGGTTCAAATCCCGTCTCCACCTCCATGTCGTCAAGACTCCGGTCTATGATGTCGTGATCAACTGAATACGTCGCCTCGGCGACATGCATGAGCGATTGGCGCAGCGGTAGCGCGCTTCCCTGACACGGAAGAGGTCGCTGGTTCGATCCCAGTATCGCTCACACAGAGGAAGCCCCCGGTTCGCCGGGGGCTTTCGTCGTTCCCGGGGGCCCTCGTCGTTCTCAAGGGCTGTCGGCCTCCGAGGAGCGTTCCGTCCTCCCCCGAGGGCACCGTCCGCCTCAGCCGCCTCAGCCGTGTCCGCCGCATGTCTCGTCGTACCGAACGTCCTCGGGTGGCCTCGCGCGCCTCCCGAGCGTTCCTGCGAGGCGCAGCAGCCCGCCTGCGCTTGCTCGACGACTCCCCCCGCACAGACAGAAGGACGGCCCCGGTCGTGGTGACCGGGGCCGTCCTGGTGGAGCAGCGATGACGAGCTAGGCGCGCGAGTTCTCGAGCACGTAGCCCTCTTCGCCGTGCAGCGCGAGGTCGATGCCCGCGACCTCGTCCTCGTTCTTGACGCGGAAGCCGATCGTCTTCTCGATGGCCAGGCCGATCAGGAAGGCGAGCACGAACGAGTAGGCCATGACGGCGAGGGCCGAGAGCGCCTGGATGCCCAGCTGGCGGAACGAGCCGGAGAAGATCAGGCCCGAGCCGTTGGCGAAGAAGCCGAGGTACAGGGTGCCGAGGAGGCCGCCGACGAGGTGGATGCCCACGACGTCGAGGGAGTCGTCGAAGCCGAGCTTGAACTTGAGGTCGATCGCCAGGGCGCAGACGGCGCCGGCGACGACGCCGAGCACGATGGCCCAGAACGGCGACAGGGCGGCACAGGCCGGCGTGATCGCGACGAGGCCGGCGACGGCACCCGAGGCTGCTCCGACCGAGGTGGCCTTGCCGTCCTTGACCTTCTCGACGACGAGCCAGCCGAGGATGGCGGCCGCGGGGGCGGCGATCGTGTTGAGGAAGGCGAGGGCGGCGACGCCGTCGGCGGCGAGCTCCGAGCCGGCGTTGAACCCGAACCAGCCGAACCAGAGGAGGCCGGCGCCCAGCAGCACGAAGGGCGGGTTGTGGGGCTTGTCGGCGCCCTTGGCGAAGCCGACGCGCTTGCCGAGCACCAGGGCGAGGGCCAGGGCGGCGGCGCCCGCGTTGATGTGGACGGCCGTGCCGCCGGCGAAGTCGATGACGCCCATGCTGGCGATCCAGCCGCCGTCGACGACCGAGCCGTCCTCGCCGAGGGTGAAGTTGAAGACCCAGCTCGCGACGGGGAAGTAGACGACCGTGGCCCAGACGCCGGCGAAGATCATCCACGCGCCGAACTTGGCGCGGTCGGCGATGGCGCCCGAGATGAGGGCGACGGTGATGATCGCGAACGTCGCCTGGAAGGCGGCGAAGGCGATGGTCGGGTAGTCGCCGACCGGCGCCGCGCTCTCCTGGAAGAGCGAGTCGAGGCTGAACATCGACGGGTCGAAGCCGAAGACGCCGTCCCACCCGATGTAGGTGTCGGTGCCCGCGGGGCCCTGGGGGCCGTTCGAGAACGCGATGGAGTAGCCGAAGAGCACCCAGAGGACGCCGATCAGGCCCATGGCCCCGAAGCTCAGCATCATCATGCTGATCACGCTCTTGGCCTTGACGAGGCCGCCGTAGAAGAACGCCAGGCCGGGCGTCATGAGCAGCACGAGTGCCGCGCAGATCAGCATGAAGGCGGTGTTGCCTTGATCCATGTGTGTGTCACCTCTCGAGTTCTGACAAGCCAGGGAGGCACCGGCCGCCCCGACCGTGGGGGTGCCACGGGCTGTGCGGGACGATGCGGGTGGTGCCGCCCTCAGTGTCTCGACGAGGTGTTTCGGGTCGTGTGCCGTCGTGTTTCGGGGATGTAACACGTATCGCGCGACTGTGAACAACGTGTTTCGCCCGCCTCGGGAAGGCCTCCGAGGTCGGGGCCCCGGGGGCGACGTCGCCGCGCGCCCCCGACGTCAGTCAGTGCGCGGACGTGAGCGCCACGAGCCTCGAGGTGGCCCGTAGGTACTTCTTCCGGTAGCCGCCCGCCAGCATCTCCTCGCTGAACACCGTGTCGAGCGGTGCGCCGGACGCCACGACGCGCACCTGTGCGTCGTAGAGCCGGTCGACGAAGGCCACGAAGCGGAGCGCGTCCGTCTGGCTCGTGAACGGGCGCACGTCGCGCAGGGCGACCCCGTCCAGGCCGTCGATCAGCTTGACGTACCGGCTCGGGTGCACCGACGAGAGGTGCGCGACGGCGGCCGAGAAGTCGTCCACCGAGACCGTGCCCGGCAGGGAGGCGACCGCGGCGTCGAGGTCGTCGACCGTGTGGGCCCGCGCCTCGACCTCCCGACGGCGGTAGTCGTCACCGTCGATGCGGAGGGTGCGGAAGCGGTCGGAGAGCCCCTGGATCTCGCGGAGGAAGTCCGCCGCCGCGAACCGGCCCTCGCCGAGAGCCGCCGGCGGGGTGTTCGAGGTCGCGGCGATCCGCGTCCCGCCCTCGGCGAGGTCGCCGAGCAGCCGCGTCATCATCATCGTGTCGCCCGGGTCGTCGAGCTCGAACTCGTCGATGCAGACCAGGGAGGCGCCCTCCAGCTGGCGCGCGGCGCCCGCGTACCCGACGGCGCCGACCAGGGCCGTGTACTCGATGAAGGTCCCGAAGTAGCGGCGCCCGGTCGTCCGGTTGAAGAGGGCGGCGAGCAGGTGGGTCTTGCCGACGCCGAAGCCGCCGTCGAGGTAGAGGCCGGGGAGCACGTCGGGAGAGTCCGCGCGTCGGCGGAACAGGCCGCGTCGTGCGGGACGCTCGGCGGCGCCGCCGAAGCCGGCCACCGCCTCCACCGCCTCCGCCTGCGACGGGAAGGCCGCGTCGGGCACGTAGTTCTCGAGCGACGCCCCGTCGAACTGCCGGGGCGGGACGAGCTCGGCGACGATCTCGGCGCCCGTGATCGTGGGGGCGCGCTCGGTCAGCGCGACGCGGGCGGTGAGGGGATCTGGTGACATCGGGCGACCTCGCAGGCAGGGGACCAGGGGGCGACGCACGTCGGGGGCCTGGCCGCGGTGTGCGTCGGGGCGATCTGTGTCAGAGTCTGAGGGGCGCCCGGACGACGCTCACGCCGTGTGCGTAGCCTCGACGGTGACCCGGGCCCGAGTCTAGCCACCGGGCACCGGCGCCCGACTGCAGCGCCCGCCGCGCTGCACCCGAGATCGTCCGCCGTCGCCGGCGGCGCTCCGTCCCCGCGACGGAGAGACACAGCAGGAGGCACCCATGGTCGTCGAGCACGACGCAGCACCGAAGTTCCAGGAGTTCGCGCACCCCGAGCGCCTCGTCAGCACCGACTGGCTGCAGGAGCACCTCGGCACGCCGGGGCTCGTCGTCGTCGAGTCCGACGAGGACGTGCTGCTCTACGAGACCGGGCACATCGCCGGCGCCGTCAAGATCGACTGGCACCTCGACCTCAACGACCCCGTGCAGCGCGACTACGTCGACGGCGAGGCCTTCGCGGCGCTCATGTCGCGCAGCGGCGTCACCCGCGACTCGACGATCGTCGTCTACGGCGACAAGAACAACTGGTGGGCGGCCTACGCCCTCTGGGTGTTCTCGCTCTTCGGCCACGAGGACGTGCGCCTGCTCGACGGCGGCCGCGCCGCGTGGGAGGCGGAGGGCCGTGAGTACACCACCCAGGCCCCGAGCCCGGAGCCGACCGACTACCCCGTGGTCGAGCGCGACGACACCGTGATCCGTGCCTACAAGGACGACGTGCTCGCCCACCTCGGCCGGCCCCTCATCGACGTGCGCTCCCCCGAGGAGTACTCGGGCCAGCGCACCACCGCCTCCGCCTACCCGGAGGAGGGCGCCCTGCGCGCCGGTCACATCCCCAGCGCCCAGAACGTGCCGTGGGGCAAGGCCGCGGCCGACGACGGCCGCTTCCGCGGGCGCGCGGAGCTCGACGCGATCTACCGCGACGGCGCGGGCCTCGCCGACGGCGACTCCGTCGTCGCCTACTGCCGCATCGGCGAGCGGTCGAGCCACACCTGGTTCGTGCTGCACCACCTGATGGGCTTCGAGGACGTCCGGAACTACGACGGCTCGTGGACCGAGTGGGGCAGCGCCGTGCGCGTCCCGATCGTGCAGGGCACCGAGCCCGGCGCCGTCCCGGCTCGATGACGGCCGTGGCCGACACCGCGGCCGGCGCGGGCGACCTGCCCGCCTCGCTCGCCGAGATCCGCGACGAGTTCCTCGCCCTCGAGGTGCGTGACCGGCTCCAGCTGCTGCTCGAGTTCTCGAACGAGCTGCCGGCGCTGCCCGCCGAGTACGAGGGCCACCCCGACCTGCTCGAGCGCGTCGAGGAGTGCCAGTCGCCGGTCTTCATCTTCGTCGAGGTCGTCGACGGCGTCGTCGCGATGCACGCCACGGCCCCCCGTGAGGCGCCGACGACACGCGGCTTCGCGTCGATCCTGGCGCAGGGCCTCACGGGCCTGACCGCCCAGCAGGTGCTCCGCGACGTGCCGGACGACTACCCGCAGACGATCGGCCTGGTCGAGGCCGTCAGCCCGCTGCGGGTCCGGGGCATGACCGCCCTCCTCGGGCGGGCCAAGCGCCAGATCGCCGAGAAGACGGCGCAGGCCGACACCGCCGGCGCTCCGGGGGCCTCGGGAGCGTGAGCCTCCGGGTCCTGCACACCGCCGCCCCGGCCTCCCTCGCGTCGGCGGGCGACCTCGTCCCGGTGGAGGGCGACGGCGACGGGGGGCGCGAGACCCTCCGGGGCCTCTACGCTCCCCCGGCCGAGACCTGGCTGCGCCTCAACCTCATCGCGGCGGTGAGCGGCGACGCCGCCGGTGAGGACGGCACCTCCGACACGCTCAGCAACGCCGTCGACCGCGCCGTGCTCGCGGTCGTCCGCGACGTGGCCGACGGAGTGGTCGTCGGCGCCGCCAGCGTCCGCGCCGAGGGCTACCGGGTGCCCAAGACCTCCCGGCTCGTCGTCGTCACGTCGTCCGGCGACCTGTCGGGCCACCGGATGGACCCCGCGGAGGCCGAGCGCGTCGTCGTCGTGTGCCCCGCCGGCGCGACCGACGCCGTGGCCGCGAGCCTGGGGCCGGCGGTCGCCGAGGCGGCGACCGTCCTGGTGGTCGACGACGTGGACGGGCGTCTCGACCCCGCGACGGTGCTCCGACGGCTGCGTGACCACCGCCTCCTCTCGCTCGTCTGCGAGGGCGGGCCGTCGCTGGCCGGGCAGTTCCTCCGCGACGGCCTCGTCGACGAGCTCTGCCTCAGCACCTCCCCCGTCGCGATCGGCAGCGGCCTGCCCGTCTTCGGCCGCGAGAGGTTCGACCCCGCGCGCCTCTCGCTCAGCCAGCTGCTGAAGGACGACCACGACGCGCTGTACGCGCGCTGGCTCGTGGCAGACGGCCCAGCCACTCGCCGATGACCCGCTCGAAGCGCTCCGGGTCGTAGTTCCAGATCTTCGTGTGGCGCGCCACGGCGAAGACCTCCAGCTGCACGAGGTCGGGCCGCGCCTCGGCCAGCGCGTGCGACGCGGTCGACGGGACGAACCCGTCGTCGTCGCTGTGCAGCAGGAGCACCGGGACGTCGAGCTGGTCGGCCCGCGCCACGAGGTCGAGACGGTCGAGGTCGATCGGCCCGTCACGGCGGCCGAGCCGCGCCGCCGCGGGCGACTGCAGGAGGCGCAGCGCGAGTTCCTGCACGAGGCGCGGCACGTGCATGGCCCGCCCCTGGAAGCGCAGCGTCGTCCGCCAGTCGACGACGGGCGACTCGAGGAGCACGCCCACGACGCGGTCGCGGTGCACGGCCCGGGTCACGGCCTGCAGCACGGTGGCCCCGCCCATCGACCAGCCCATCAGCACGAGGGCGGTCGCGCCCGACGACACGGCGTGCTCCATGGCGGCCTCGACGTCGCGCCACTCCTGGTCGCCGAGGGCGTAGCGGCCGTCGGCCGACGGCGGCGCCTCCCCGTCGTTGCGGTACGAGACGAGCAGCGACGTCCAGCCCGCGCGGTGGGCAGCCGGGGCCGCCCGGATCGTCTCGGCCCTCGTGACGCCGCGGCCGTGCACGCTGATCACCCACGGCCCGTCGGTGCCGCCGGGCGCGGGGACGAGCCACGCGGGGGCGGGGCCGACCGGGGTGGTGACCTCGAGGTCGACCACGGGGAGGCCCGCGTCGGCCGGCGTGCGCCAGAGCCAGCCCCCGAGCCGGCCCCTCCTGGCCGACGCGAGGTCGCCCGCGTCGACGGCCTCGACCGCCCGGACGACCCGGTGGCCGTCGTCGCTCAGCACCTCGCCGACCCGGGCGTGGCCCCGGCCGTGGTCGAACCAGAAGCTGTAGCGCCCGGGCAGACGGGTGTCGGCGTCGGACGTCAGGGTCACCGAGGGCACGACGGGGTCGTGCCCGAGCACGCGGACGCCGTCGGCGCGACGTCGGGCCGGGGTCACGACCTTGTCGGCCATGACCAGGGCCCCGGAGACGACCGCCGCCGCCGACAGGACGGCCGTGGCGACGAGGGAGGCCGAGAGCGCGAGGCCGACGCCCCGGGCCCGTCGGGCGCCGGTGTCGGGGGGCGGAGTCGAGGGGCGGGTCACGGGAGCTCCGATCGACGGGGCGGCGGGCGGACGCGGCGTGCCGCCCACCTCGGGATCAGCTGGGAGCCTAGTCTGCTGGGGTGTCCGACACCCCCTCGACGCCGACGACCCCGTCCGCGTTCGCCGCTGCGGTCGAGTCCGTGCGCCGAGCCGTCGCCCGTGACGACCTCGCCGTGAGCGAGATCCCCGCACCGGGCGGCCTCGCGCCGCACGCACTGGCCCTCGCCGGCGACGTCGTCGGCGCCTCGGGCCGCGCCGACCCCGACCTGGGCACGGGCCGCTTCGTGCTGCTCCACGACGAGTCGGCCCCGGAGGCCTGGGGCGGCGTCTTCCGCGTCGTGTGCTTCGCCCAGGCGCCCCTCGAGGCCGACCTCGCGCTCGACCCCTTCGTCGCCGACGTCGCCTGGTCGTGGCTCGTCGACTCCCTCGCCGCCGGCGGGGCCTCCCACCACTCCGCCTCCGGCACCGCCACGAAGGTGCTCTCGACCGGCTACGGCGAGCTCGCCGACCAGGGCGAGGGCGCGCAGCTCGAGCTGCGCGCCTCGTGGACGCCGACGAGCACCGACCTCGCTCCGCACCTCGAGGCCTGGAGCGAACTGATCTGCACCCTCGCGGGCCTGCCGCCGACCGTCGAGGGCGTCACCCTCCTGGCGTCGCGCCGCGTCGGCCGCGACTGACCCGTCGCCCACCGCGACACCTCCGAGCCCAGAACAGGACCGCCGAGACATGGACACCGTCACCCCCGACCCGAGCGAGACGCCCTCGCCCGAGGCCGCCGCCGCACCCCGCGTGACCGTGGCGCCCGTCGTCGCCACGGCGGACTCCGCCCACGGGCACGTGGACGTCATCGACGACCGTGAGGGCTACCTGGCCGCGGTCGCGGCGATCGCCGCGGGGACGGGGCCGATCTCGATCGACGCCGAGCGCGCCTCCGGCTACCGCTACTCGCAGCGCGCCTACCTCATCCAGGTGTTCCGCCGCGGCTCGGGCGTCTTCCTGTTCGACCCGCCGGCCATCGGCCGCTTCGACGAGCTCCAGGCCGTCATCGGCCACGAGGAGTGGGTGCTGCACGCGGCCAGCCAGGACCTCGCGTGCCTGCGCGAGGTCGGCCTCGACCCCGACCTCGTCTTCGACACCGAGCTCGGGGCGCGGCTCGCCGGGCTGCCGAAGGTGGGCCTCGGGGCCGTCGTCGAGCAGCTCCTCGGCGTCCACCTCGCCAAGGAGCACTCCGCGGCCGACTGGTCCACCCGGCCCCTCCCCCAGAGCTGGCTGGTCTACGCGGCCCTCGACGTCGAGCTGCTCGTCGACCTCCGCGACGCGATGGCCGAGCTGCTCGAGCGCGACGGCAAGCTCGACATCGCCCGGCAGGAGTTCGCGGCCACGGTCGCCCGCGAGGTCAAGCCCGCCAAGGCCGAGCCCTGGCGTCGCCTCACCGGGCTGCACACCGTGCGCGGGTCCCGCGGCCTCGCCGTCGCCCGCGAACTCTGGACGGCGCGCGACGACTACGCCCGGCAGGTCGACACCGCCGCGGGCCGGCTCGTGCCGGACTCCTCCCTGGTCGCCGCCGCGAAGGCGCTGCCGGCCGACAAACGCGCCCTGGCCGGCCTCCGCGAGTTCGTGGGCCGCGCGAGCCGGAGCGAGCTCGACCGGTGGTGGGCCGCCGTCGAGCGGGGCCAGGCGACGGCCGACCTGCCCTCGCACCGTGGCCCGGCCGGCGACACGCTCCCCCCGCCCCGCAGCTGGGCCGACAAGTCGCCGATGGCCGACGCCCGGTACCGGCACGCCCGCCCCGTCGTGGCGGCGATCGCGGAGCGCCTCGACCTGCCGGTCGAGAACCTCCTCACGCCGGAGCTCCTGCGTCGGGTCTGCTGGGAGCCGCCGATCCCCTTCGAGCCCGAGGCCCTCGCCGCGGCCCTGACCGAGCTCGGAGCACGCGCCTGGCAGGTCGAGGCCGTCGCTGGGCCCCTCGCCGACGCCTTTGTCGACGCCCACCAAGAGCCCGAGACGCAGCCCGCCGAGCCTTCGTAGCAATCCGCGAAGGATTCTGCCCGTCCCCGCCGCCTCCCTAGGATCGGACCAGTTCCGAGCACTGGAGGCAACGTGGCCGAGAGAACAGAAGTCGTCTTCGTCGACGGGGTCCGCACCCCGTTCGGCAGGGCAGGGGAGAAGGGCGTCTACTGGGGCACCCGGGCGGACGACCTCGTGGTCAAGGCCATGAAGGGGCTGCTCGAGCGGAACCCCTCCCTCCCCCTCGACCGGGTCGACGACGTCGCGGTCGCGGCGACCACCCAGCAGGGCGACCAGGGGCTGACCCTGGGGCGCACGACGGCGCTCCTCGCGGGCCTCCCCCGGTCGGTGCCCGGCTTCGCGATCGACCGCATGTGCGCCGGGGCGATGACGAGCGTCACGACCCTCGCGGGCGGCATCGCCTTCGGCGCCTACGACGTCGCCGTCGCCGGCGGGGTCGAGCACATGGGCCGGCACCCGATGGGCTTCGCCGCCGACCCCAACCCGAGGTTCCTCACCGAGAAGCTGGTCAGCGGCGACGCCCTCAACATGGGGTCGACGGCCGAGCGCATCCACGACCGCTTCCCGCAGCTGACGAAGGAGCGCTCCGACCGCTTCGCGATGCGGTCGCAGCAGAAGCTCGCGGCCGCCTACGACGCCGGGCACATCCAGCCCGACCTCGTCCCGGTCGCCGTGCCGTCGGCCGAGGGCTGGGGGCTCGTGACCCGTGACGAGGCACCCCGCCCGGAGACCACGATGGAGGCGCTGGCCGGCCTGCGGACGCCCTTCCGCCCCCACGGGCGGGTCACCGCGGGCAATTCGTCGGGGCTGAACGACGGCGCGACGGTCAGCCTGCTCGCCTCGGCCGACGCCGCGCGCGAGTACGGCCTCGCCCCGAAGATGCGTCTCGTGAGCTTCGCGTACGCCGGCGTCGAGCCGGAGATCATGGGCATCGGCCCCGTGCCCTCCACCGAGAAGGCGCTCCGCAAGGCGGGGCTCACGATCGACGACATCGGGCTCTTCGAGCTCAACGAGGCCTTCGCCGTACAGGTCCTGTCGCTGCTCGACCACTTCGGCGTCGACGACGACGACCCGCGGGTCAACCCGTGGGGCGGCGCGATCGCCGTCGGCCACCCGCTCGCCTCGTCCGGCGTGCGCCTGATGATCCAGCTCGCGCGCCAGTTCGAGCAGCACCCGGAGGTCCGCTACGGCCTGACCGCGATGTGCGTCGGCCTCGGCCAGGGCGGCAGCGTCATCTGGGAGAACCCGCACTTCGACCGGAAGGCCGCACGAGCATGAGCACTCCACTCGAACTCCTCACCGAGCTCAGCCACGACGAGGTCGTGACCCACAGCCACGTCCGCGACGTGCCCCTCCCCTCCGGCGGGGTCCTCGCGCTCGTGACCCTCGACAACGGCCGGGACCACACGCGGCCGAGCACCCTCGGGCCGGCGACGCTGCTGGAGGTCGGCGAGAGACTCGACGAGCTCCGGTCGCGCGCGTCGCGCGGCGAGGTCGCGGCGATCGCGGTCACGGGCAAGCCCTACTTCCTCGCGGCCGGGGCCGACCTCAGCAAGGTCAGCCAGATCCCCAGCCGCGAGGTCGCGCGCGAGCTCGCTCGGCTCGGTCACTCCACCCTCGGCAAGCTGCACGACGCTGGCGTGCCGACCTTCGTCTTCGTGAACGGGCTCGCGCTCGGGGGCGGACTCGAGATCGCCCTGCACGCCGACTACCGCACCGTCGACACGTCCGCCGCCGCCCTGGCGCTGCCCGAGGTCTTCCTCGGCATCGTCCCCGGCTGGGGAGGCGCGTGGCTGCTGCCGAACCTCATCGGCATCGAGGCCGCGCTCCGGGTGGTCATCGAGAACCCGCTCAAGAACAACCGGACGCTGAAGCCCGCGCAGGCCCTGGAGCTCGGCATCGTCGACGCGGCGTTCGGCCCGGCGGCCTTCCTCGAGGACTCGATCCGGTGGGCGGACGGCGTGGTGGCGGGCACGACGAAGGTCGCGCGCCCCCACGTGCCCGGGCGTCTCGAGCGTGCGGTGAAGTGGGACGCCGCCGTGTCGATCGCCCGGAAGTCGCTCGAGGGCAAGATCGGCACCGTGGCCCGCTCCCCCTACGCTGCCCTGGACCTGCTGAAGGCCGCGAAGTCGACCGACCGGGCCACGGGCTTCGCCGCGGAGGACGAGGCCCTGGCAGGCCTGGTGGCGGGTGACCAGTTCGCCGCGAGCATGTACTCGTTCGACCTCGTGCAGAAGCGGGCCAAGAAGCCGGCCGGCGCTCCCCCGCGCGACCTGGCGAAGCCCGTGACCAAGGTCGGCGTCGTCGGCGCGGGCCTGATGGCCAGCCAGTTCGCCCTGCTCTTCGTCCGCCGTCTCCAGGTGCCCGTCGTCATCACGGACCTCGACCAGGCCCGGGTGGACGCCGGCGTCGAGCGGATCCGCGGCGAGATCGTCGAGCTCGCGACGAAGGGCCGCATCTCGGGCGACGAGTCGAACCGGCTCTCCGCGCTCGTGACCGGCACGACCGACCTCTCCGACTTCGCCGACTGCGACTGGGTGATCGAGGCCGTCTTCGAGGAGCTCGGCGTCAAGCAGGACGTCTTCGAGCGGGTGGAGGCGGTGGTCGCGGAGGGCGCCGTGCTCGCCACGAACACATCGTCGCTCAGCGTGGAGGCGATCGGCGCCCGCCTCCGGCACCCCGAGCGGCTGATCGGCTTCCACTTCTTCAACCCGGTGGCGGTGATGCCGCTGGTCGAGGTCGTGCGGACGCCCGCCACCGACGACGCCACCCTCAGCACCGCGATGGTGACGGCTGCGTCGCTCCGCAAGAACGCGGTCATCACGGCCGACACCCCCGGCTTCGTGGTCAACCGCATCCTGGCCAAGCTGCTCGGCGAGGCCATGCACGCGGTCGAGACGGGCACCCCGTTCGAGGTCGTCGACCGCGCCACGGCCCCGTTCGGCCTGCCGATGACCCCGTTCGAGCTCCTGGAGCTCGTCGGGCTCACGGTCGGTGCCCACGTGCTCGACACGCACCACGCGGCCTTCCCCGAACGGTTCTTCGCCAGCGACGGCCTGCACCGCCTCGCCGAGCACGGGAAGATCTTCGAGCGTGACGCGAAGGGCCGCCGCAAGGGGTTCGACAAGGAGGCGGTCGCCCTCGCGGCCGGGCCCGGCACCGCCCTGACGGACGACGAGCTGCGTCGCCGGATCGAGGACGGCCTCGCCGACGAGGTGGGCCGGATGCTCGACGACGGCGTCGTGTCGGCAGCGGAGGACATCGACCTCTGCCTGATCCTGGGGGCCGGGTACCCGTTCCAGATGGGCGGGGTGACGCCGTACCTCGACCGTGTGGGGGCGACCCGCCGCGTGCGTGGCGCGACCTTCCACGACCCGATGATCGTCGGGCCGGAGCACGTCGACGCCTGACGCCGCAGGGCACGACCGAGGGAGGGCCCGCCACGACGGAGGTCGTGGCGGGCCCTCCGCCGGTCGTCGACCCGCCCCGAGCGCCTCGGCCCGGCGCCGGACGGGGACCGGCGGTGGTCAGTCGTGCTGGGCGTCCACCCGGCGCTCGTCGGCGTCGTCGAGCGGGCGGGCCACGGGGATCTTGCTCCCGAGGACCTGCGCCACGACGTCCCGCGCGATGTGCTGGGGGGTGAGGCCCGCCTCCTCGAGGATCTGGGCCCGCGAGCCGTGCTCCAGGAACTCGTCGGGGAGCCCCAGCTCGGTCACGGCCGTGTCGACGCCCGCCTCACGGAGGTCCTGTCGGACCCGGGTGCCGATGCCGCCGACCCGGACGCCGTCCTCGATCGTGACGACGAGACGGTGGTCGGCAGCGAGGTCGACGATCGACCGGGCCACGGGCACGACCCAGCGCGGGTCGACCACGGTCGCTCCGATGCCCTGGGCGGCGAGGCGCTCGGCCACCTCGAGCCCCACGGAGGCCATCGGCCCGACGCAGACGAGCAGCACATCACGGCGGTCGTCGCTCGAGAGGACGTCGACGCCGTCGTCGAGGCGCCGTTCGGCCTCGTGCTCGGTGCCGACCGTCCCCTTCGAGAAGCGCACGACCGTCGGGGCGTCGGTGACGGCGACGGCCTCGCGGAGCTCCTCCCGGAGGCGCGTCGCGTCACGGGGCGCGGCGAGCCGGATGTGCGGGACGATCTGGAGCAGCGCCAAGTCCCAGATGCCGTGGTGGCTCGGGCCGTCCGGCCCGGTCACGCCCGCCCGGTCGAGCACGAACGTCACGCCCGCGCGGTGGAGGCCGACGTCCATCAGGACCTGGTCGAAGGCGCGGTTGACGAATGTGGCGTACAGGGCGACGACCGGGTGGAGCCCGGCGTAGGCCAGCCCCGCGGCCGAGGTGACCGCGTGCTGCTCGGCGATGCCGACGTCGAGCACCCGCTCGGGGAAGCGCTCGGCCATCTTGTGCAGCCCGACCGGCCGCAGCATCGCGGCGGTGATGCCGACGACGGTGTCGTCCTCCGCGGCGATGTCGACGATCTCGTCCGCGAAGACGCTCGTGTACGAGGGCGCGGCCGTCGTCTCGAGCGGCTCACCGGTCTCGGGGTCGATCTGGCCGACCGCGTGGAACTGGTCGGCGACGTCGGCGCGGGCGGGGTCGTAGCCGCGGCCCTTCTCCGTGATGGCGTGGACGATGACCGGCGCCCCGTAGTTCTTGGCCTGGTGGAGGGCCTCCTCCATCGCGAGCTGGTCGTGGCCGTCGACGGGCCCGATGTACTTGATGTCGAGGTTGGAGTAGAGCGCCTCGTTGTTCGTGAAGCGGCTGAGGAACCCGTGCAGCCCGCCGCGCACGCCGCGGTAGAACGCGCGACCCGGGTGGCCGAGCCGGTCGAACACGGCCTCGCTGCCCATGTGCATCTCGCGGTAGGTGCTGCGCGTGCGCACCGTGTTGAGGAAGCGCGCCATGCCGCCGATGGTGGGGGCGTACGACCGGCCGTTGTCGTTCACGACGATGATGAGGCGCCGGTCGTTGTCGTCGCTGATGTTGTTCAGCGCCTCCCACGTCATGCCGCCGGTCAGCGCGCCGTCGCCGACGACGGCCACGACGTGACGGTCGGACTGGCCGGTGAGACCGAAGCCGCGCGAGATGCCGTCGGCCCACGAGAGGCTGCTCGAGGCGTGCGAGCTCTCGACGATGTCGTGCTCCGACTCGCTGCGCTGCGGGTAGCCGGCGAGGCCGCCCCGGAGGCGAAGGCCGCTGAAGTCCTGTCGACCCGTCACGAGCTTGTGCACGTACGACTGGTGGCCCGTGTCGAAGACGAACGCGTCGTGGGGCGACCGGAACACGCGGTGCATGGCGAGCGTCAGCTCGACGACCCCGAGGTTCGGCCCGAGGTGGCCCCCGGTCTTGCTGACCTCGGCCACGAGGAACGCCCTGATCTCCGCCGCGAGGTCGACCATCTGCTGGTCGGTCAACGCGAGGAGGTCGCGAGGACCGCTGATCGTCTCGAGAATGCTCATGCCGGCTTCCTTTCCGCCTACCCGGAGGCAGCCGGGCTCAGTTTATGCATCGACCCGGCGAGAACGCCGGAAGCCCCCACCGGGCGTCGGGGACGCGGGTGGGGGCTCCTCGTGCGGCTAGACCAGGCTGCGCAGCACGTACTGCAGGATGCCGCCGTTGCGGTAGTAGTCGGCCTCGCCGGGGGTGTCGATGCGGACGACGGCGTCGAACTCGACGGGCTGCGCGCCCGGCGCCGAGTGCTCGGTCGGCTCGGCCACCACGCGGACCGTCTTCGGCGTCACGCCCTCGTTGAGCTGCTCGAGGCCGGAGATGCTGATCGACTCCGTGCCGTCGAGCCCGAGCGACTCCCAGCTCTCGCCCGCGGGGAACTGCAGCGGGACGACGCCCATGCCGATGAGGTTCGAGCGGTGGATCCGCTCGAAGCTCTCGGTGATGACCGCTGCGACCCCGAGCAGGCTCGTGCCCTTCGCGGCCCAGTCGCGGGAGGACCCGGAGCCGTACTCCTTGCCGCCGAGGATGACCAGGGGCGTGCCCTGCTCCTGGTACCGGGCGCTGGCGTCGTAGATGAACGACTGGGGCGCGTCGGGCTGGGTGAAGTCGCGGGTGTAGCCGCCCTCGACGCCGTCGAGCAGCTGGTTGCGCAGGCGGATGTTGGCGAAGGTGCCCCGGATCATCACCTCGTGGTTGCCGCGTCGCGACCCGTAGGAGTTGAAGTCCTTGCGGTCGACGCCGTGCTCGTCGAGGTAGCGCCCCGCGGGGCTGTCCACCTTGATCGAGCCCGCCGGGCTGATGTGGTCGGTGGTGACCGAGTCGCCGAGCTTCGCGAGCACGCGCGCCCCGCTGATGTCGCGGACCGGCGTCGTCTCGAGGGTCATGCCCTCGAAGTACGGGGGCTTCCGCACGTACGTCGACTCGGCGTCCCACTCGAAGGTGGCCCCGGTGGGCGTCGGCAGCGACCTCCAGCGCTCGTCGCCGTCGAAGACGCCCGCGTACTCGTGGGTGAACATGCCCGTGTCGATCGACGAGTCGATGGTCGACTGGACCTCTGCCGCGTCGGGCCAGATGTCGCGGAGGTACACGTCGTCGCCCTCCGGCGTCGTGCCCAGGGGGTCGGACTCGAAGTCGAAGTTCATCGAGCCGGCCAGCGCGTAGGCGATGACCAGCGGGGGGCTCGCCAGGTAGTTCATCTTCACGTCGGGGTTGATGCGCCCCTCGAAGTTGCGGTTGCCCGACAGGACGGCCGTGACGGCCAGGTCGTTCTCCTGCACGGCCGACGAGATCTCGTCGAGCAGCGGGCCCGAGTTGCCGATGCACGTCGTGCAGCCGTAGCCCACGGTGTAGAAGCCGAGGTCTTCGAGGTAGGTCGTGAGACCGGCCTTCTCGTAGTAGTCGGTGACGACCTTCGAGCCGGGCGCGAGCGTGGTCTTCACCCACGGCTTGGCCTTCAGGCCCTTCTGGCTGGCGTTGCGGGCCAGCAGGCCCGCCGCGAGCATCACCGACGGGTTCGAGGTGTTCGTGCACGAGGTGATCGCCGCGATGGCGACGGCGCCGTGGTCGAGCGTGAAGGTCGAGCCGTCGCCCAGCTCGACCGACGTCGGCTTCGAGACCTTGGCCGGGGCGTGGGAGGTGTGCGAGATGCGGTGGGGCTGCGCCTCGTCGTCGTCCTGCGCGGTGAAGCCGATGGGGTCGGAGGCCGGGAAGGTGCCCTCGACCGCGGCGTCGACGTGCGAGTGGTCGGTCGTCGCGTAGTTCTCCAGGTCGACCTCGAACTGGGTCTTGGCCGCGGTGAGCTCGATGCGGTCCTGCGGGCGCTTCGGGCCGGCGATCGAGGGCACGACCGTGGCCAGGTCGAGCTCGAGGTACTCGCTGAAGACCGGCTCGACCGAGGAGTCGTGCCAGAGGCCCTGGAGCTTCGAGTACGCCTCGACGAGCTCGATCTGCTCGTCGGAACGGCCGGTGAGGCGGAGGTAGTCGAGCGTCACGTCGTCGATGGGGAAGATCGCGGCGGTCGAGCCGAACTCCGGGCTCATGTTGCCGATCGTGGCCCGGTTCGCGAGGGGGACCTCCGCCACGCCCTCGCCGTAGAACTCGACGAACTTGCCGACGACGCCGTGGGCCCGCAGCTGCTGCGTGATGGTCAGGACGACGTCGGTGGCGGTCACACCGGTCGGGATGGAGCCGCGCAGCTTGAAGCCGACCACCTTGGGGATGAGCATCGACACGGGCTGTCCGAGCATGGCCGCCTCGGCCTCGATGCCGCCGACGCCCCAGCCGAGCACGCCCAGGCCGTTGACCATCGTGGTGTGCGAGTCGGTGCCGACGAGGGTGTCGGGGTAGGCCTGGAGCACCGTGCCGCCGCCCTCGACCGCGACGTCGCGGCTGTAGGTGACCCGGGCCAGGTACTCGATGTTGACCTGGTGCACGATGCCCGTCCCGGGCGGCACCACCTTGAAGTCCTGGAAGGCCGTCTGCCCCCAGCGGAGGAACTGGTACCGCTCGCCGTTGCGCTCGTACTCGATCTCGACGTTGCGCTCGAGCGCGTTCTCGCTGCCGAAGAGGTCGGCGATGACCGAGTGGTCGATGACCAGCTCGGCGGGGGCGAGCGGGTTGATCTTCGTCGGGTCGCCGCCGAGGGCCGACACGGCCTCGCGCATGGTGGCGAGGTCGACGATGCACGGCACGCCCGTGAAGTCCTGCATGACGACGCGCGCGGGCGTGAACTGGATCTCGGTGTCGGGGTCGGCCGTGGGCTGCCACTCCCCCAGCGCCGTGATCTGGTCGCGCGTGACGTTGGCGCCGTCCTCCGTGCGGAGAAGGTTCTCGAGGAGGACCTTGAGGCTGAACGGGAGCCTGGCCGAGCCGTCGACCGCGTCGATGCGGTAGACCTCGTACTCGGTCGCGCCGACCGTCAGGCTGTCCTTCGAGCTGAAGCTGTTGATTGCAGACACGTGCCGTCTCCCTTGCTGACTACGCCCTCATCATGGTCGCCCGACCCGGAGCCGCACCAGCGAGGCCAGCCTAAGTCGATCGACCGCGAGCGGCCGTGGCCGTCGATGTATCTCGATGTCGAGACAACGGTACCACCAGGAGTCGCGGACCAGTGGTCAGGAGCGCTGCGGATCGCCCTCGGCGGCCGCGTCGCCGACCTCGGCCTCGGCTCGGCCGCGGTAGACCGTCCGCACGAGCAGCCACGTGACCCACAGCAGCCCGGCGTAGAGGGGCACGCCCATGATCAGCTTGAGGGTCGCGAGGGCCGTGATCTCGCCAGCGAAGAACAGCGGGAGCTGCACCGCGAGCCGCGCCGCGAAGAGCCCCGCCCACAGGACGGTCGCGAGGGTCAGGACCCGACGCTTCGCGCGGTCGTCGCGCCACGCGGCGCCCTCGTTGGTGAGGAGGCCGACCACGACGCCGATGAGAGGCCACCGGACCACGACGCTCGTGAGGAGCGCGAGCAACGACACGGCGTTGATGACGAGACCGGGCACGAAGTTGCCCTCGGCCCGACCGCTGAGGAGGGCGATCGCGGCGGAGATCGCGATGCCGAGGACGCCGGCGAGGGCCTGAGCCACGGGGCCGCGCTGCACGGCGCGGGCCACGACGAAGGCCAGGGCCACGACGACGGGGATGAGCACCGACGGCAGCACGTCACGCGTCACGGCGTAGACGACGACGAAGCCCAGACCGGGCACGATCGACTCGACGAGGCCGCGCACGCCGCCGATCGCCGAGAGGAGCGCCGAGGCGGTGGGCACCTCCCCCGGGGCGACCTGCCCGATGCCCGCGCGCTGGGCCGCGGAGCGGAGCTGCGCCGAGAGGGAGACGCGAGGGTCGTCGAGCGACGACTCCGCGCCGGCACCGGCGTGGACGTCGGCCGCGCGGGGCTCGTCGGCGTCGCCGACGTGGGGGCTGCTCACGGCGCCGGTCGCGTCAGACGCGCGAGGGCGTCGTGCCGGGTGCGTCGGTCGGGCCGGCCTTCGGCATGGTGAGCGGGATGAGGTCGCGGGGAGCCATCGGCGTCGTGCCGCGGACGACGACGACGCTCCGGAACAGCTCCTCGATCTTCTCCGCGGCCTCCGCGTCGACCGCGGCCTCGCCGGCGATGACGCCGCGGAGGAACCAGCGAGGGCCGTCGACGCCGATGAAGCGAGCCCGGCGGGTGGTGCTGGCGTCGCCGCCCATCACGGGGATCTCCGCCCGCACCTCGGGGCCGAACGGGCCGTCGACCTCGGCGGTGGTGCCGCCCTGTCGCTGGATCTGCTCGGTGATCTGCTCGCGGATCTCGTTCCAGAGCCCGGTGCTGCGGGGGGCGGCGAAGGGCTGCACCTGGAGGGTCGACTTCGCGAAGTCGAGCCCGACGGCGACGACGCGCTTGCTGCCCTCCTCGACCTCGAGGCGGAGGTGCAGTCCGTCGCGGGGCAGGATCTTCACGCCGCCCAGGTCGACGTACGGGCGGACCGGGCTGGCCTCGGTCTCGTCGAGCGGACCGGTGTCGGCCCGGTCGGCCGGGGCGGACTTGGAGTCGTCGAAGACCTCCACCTCCGCGTCCTCCAGGGACTCGATGCTGACCTCGACGTCGTCGACGTCTGCGGTCTCGACCTCGACCTCGGTCGTGGCCAGCTGCTGCGCTTCGCGCTTCGACTTCCTCATGATGCGGTGCCTCCGGTGGTGTGTGCGTAGCCCGTGGAGCCGAAGCCCCCCTCGCCGCGGACGCTCTCGGGGAGGGAGTCGACGGGGAGGAAGGCGGCCCGGACGACGGGCATGACGACGAGCTGGGCGATCTTGTCGCCGACGGCGACGTGGTGCTCGGCCTCGAGGTCGGTGTTCAGCAACGCGACCTTGATCTCACCACGGTAGCCCGCGTCGACGGTGCCCGGGCTGTTGACGACCGTCACCCCGTGCTTCGCCGCCAGCCCGCTGCGGGGCATGACGAAGGCCGCGTGGCCCTCCGGCAGGGCGATCGAGACCCCGGTGCCGACCAGTGCCCGACGACCGGGCAGGAGCACGACGGACTCGCTCGCGAGGAGGTCGGCGCCGGCGTCGCCCGGGTGGGCGTACCGCGGCGTGTGGTCGACGGCGGCCGTGCCCGTGGACGGGTCGGCGGGCGACCTCCGGGCCGTGAGGGGGACGTCGAGGCTCTGGGTCACGTGTCGAGGGTAGTGCAGAAGTCTGGTCGAATGGACCCATGAACCCCTACCGCGAACGGCTGCTGCCGCCGCTCACCGTCTTCCTCGCCTCGGCGCTGCTGGTGCCCGCGACCCTGCTGGTCTTCCTGCCCATCGACCCCGTCGTGGGCGTGGTGGTGGCCGTCCTGTTCTACGCGGCCGCGGTCGTGGCGCTCGTGGTCAGCTCGCCGGTCGTCCGGGTGGACGACGACGGCTTCCACGCCGGCCGGGCTCGGCTGCACCCCGACGAGATCGGCGAGGTCACGGGGTTCACCGGCTCCGCCGCCACGACGCAGAGAGGGCCCGGGCTCGACGCGCGAGCCTGGACCCTCTTCCGGGGATGGGTGGGGCCGGTCGTGAAGATCACGCTGACCGACGACTCCGACCCTGCTCCTTACTGGTTGGTGTCGACGCGGCGACCGGACGAGGTCGTGCGTCGGGTGGAGGAGCTCAGGCGGCGCACTCCCGGCAGATAGCGCCCAGCTTGGTCTCGTGGTCGAGCTGCGAGCGGTGCTTCACGAGGAAGCACTCCACGCAGGTGAACTCGTCGACCTGAGGGGGGAGGACGACGACGTCGAGGTCGAGGTCGGAGAGGTCCTGCCCGGCCAGCTCGAACGAGCCGGGGTTGTCGGCGTCGTCGTCGATGACGCCGGTCGTCTTGTCAGGGGTGCGCTCCTTGAGGCCCTCGATCGACTCCGAGTCGTCGTCGTTCTTGCGAGGTGCGTCGTAGTCGGTGGCCATGCCCATCCAGTCTTCGTGTTGATCGTTGCCCGATTCGGCGGGCACAGTTTGCATCACTCGTTGTCGAATAGCAAACCCGCCGCGGGGGGCCTCTCGGCCGCCCCTGTGGAACCTGCGGCACGCCCGTCGCATTCCCGGCAGACGGCCTCTGACGTGCGATTCTTCTCGCGGGAACACGACGGCGAAAGGCGTGCCACATGCAGGATCTGAGGGTCAACGGAGTCGAGGACGGAGCACTGCTCCTCACCACCGACTCCGGTGTCGAGTACCGCCTCCCCGTCACGCACTCGCTGCGTGCGCAGCTGCGCACGGCGAGCGGCGAGACGCCCGCCACGACGCGCAAGGCCCCCCCGCGGGAGATCCAGTCGCTCGTGCGTTCGGGCCTGACGGCGGCCGAGGTCGCCGCGCTCACCGGCGCCGACGTCGAGTTCGTCCACCGGTTCGAGGGCCCCGTGCTCGCCGAGCGCGCCTTCGTCCTCGAGACGGCCCTCCGCGTGGCCGTCTCGGTCGCGACCGAGGTCGCCCCCTCCACCGGCTCCGGCACCTTCGGAGCGGTCATCGAGTCCCGGCTCGACGCCGCCGAGGCCACCGACCGCGAGTGGACCAGCTACAAGGACGGGGAGCACGGCTGGGTCGTGCGGGTCTCCTACGTCACCCAGGAGGTCGCCCGCGAGGCGGTCTGGCGCTTCGACCCGAAGCGGACCGCCCTGGCGCCCCACTCGGGCGACGCACACGTGCTGTCCCGGCACTCGGCCGACGCCGGCCCGCTCGTCCCGCGCCTCCGTGCGGTCGGACACTCCTCCGACGGTGAGCCCGACTCCGGCGGTCGCTTCGACACCGGCGCCTTCGAGATCGCCCCCGAGCGCCCCGACGTCGTCGACGACACGGTCGTCGAGGCCCCGGCCGCCGAGCGCCCCCGCCTCGATCCCCGGTCCGCCGCCTCCCTGGCCGCCACCAACCGCGAGCCCTCGTCCGCCGCCCCGTCGTCCCAGGCCCAGACGGCCGACCTCCTGGAGGCGCTGCGGCGCCGTCGGGGCGAGCGCGAGGCCGCCCGCTTCACCGACGACGAGCGCTCGGCGCACCCCTCCACGGGGTCGATGCGGGTGATCGACGTCCCCTTGACCGACTTCGGGCTGCCCGAGGGCACGCCCGCCCCCGCCGCGCCCCAGGGCGAGGAGGCCGAGCCGGTCGGCCCTCCGGCCCCCGCTCCGGCCGAGCCCCGGTCCATCGGATCAGCCCGCCGCGGCCGCGGCCGCGACCCGATCCCGACCTCGGCCACGACCACCCCGCCGAAGAAGGGTCGGGGGCGCGCCTCCATGCCGAGCTGGGACGAGATCGTGTTCGGCGCCCGGACGGACGACGAGGGCCCCGCCTGAGTCAGCGGGCGAAGGCCCCGAACCGGCGCAGGGGCACCTGCGTCTCCTCGCTCGACCACGACCCGTGCTGCCCGATCATGCTCCCCGCGGCACCGCCGGTGGAACGACCGTCGTAGTAGACGACTCCCTTGCGGGCGGCGACCAGGAGGTCGCCGATGCGGGGCAGCACCGCCTCGTCGACCGGGCCGAACCAGCCGGCGGCCACCGCCTCCGCGCGGGTGACGACCCAGGAACGGTGCGACTCCGCCTCGCGCCAGGCCGCGACGGTCGCGGCCCGAAGGGCGTCGCTCGCGTCGGGCTCGAAGTGCAGCTGGAGGCAGCGCGGCTCCCCCGCCACGTGGCGCACCCCGTCGACGAGCGCGGCCTGGCCGCCGAAGACGACACGGCCCTTCTCGGCCACGTCGAGCACGCCGTGGTCGGCCGTGACGAGCAGCCCCTCGTCGGCGCCGAGCGCCTCGTCCAGGCGCCGCACCTCTCCGTCGAGCTCCTCCAGGGCCGCCGTCCACTCGTCCGACTCCCACCCCGCCCGGTGGGCGATCATGTCGAGCTCGGGCACGTAGAGGTACACCAGGGAGGCGCCGGGCGCGGCCACGAGGGAGCGCGCGGTGGCGAAGCGCTCGGCCACGCTCTCGGCCGTGACGTAGTCGGCGCCGGAGAGGATCGCCTCGGTGAGCCCCGAGGTCGCGTAGCGACGGGGCCCGACCGCGAAGCTGCGGACGCCGGCCGCGGAGCTGCGCTCGAAGACGGTCGACCGGCGCTGCCAGGTGTCGGGGCGCATCCGGTCGTCCCAGCCGGAGAGCTGCTTGACGACCCGGTCGTTCTCCGCGTCGAGGACGGACCAGCCGACCAGCCCGTGCTCGCCGGGGAGCGCTCCCGTGGTGAGCGTCGCGAGGGCGGCGGCCGTCGTGGTCGGGAAGCCCGACCAGATGCTGCCCTTCCGCCCCGTGAGGGTCCGCGCGTGGCCCGTGCGGGCCCCCAGGGAGGCCGAGCCCAGGCCGTCGACGAGGAGGACGATCGCCGAACGGGCGGGAGGGAGGGGGATGGCGCCGACGTGGCCCGTCAGGGCGGCGACGCACGACTCCAGGACGTCGGCCAGGCTCACGGCTCCGGTCGGGCGCGCCGGTACGATGGTCGTCATCGGCACCAGTCTGGCACAGCGCCGTCTGGCCGGTCCCGCCGCCCCGCAGCCGGGTGCCGGCCCCGCCGAGGCGCCCCGCGCCTCCCTCCCCCGAGAAGTGCATGACCACGACGACGAACGACATGAGCAGCGCCAGCGACGGTGAGCGGATCGAGGACATCGACGTCTCCCTCGAGATGCAGGGATCGTTCCTCGAGTACGCGTACTCCGTCATCTACTCGCGGGCCCTGCCCGACGCGCGTGACGGCCTCAAGCCGGTCCAGCGCCGCATCCTCTACCAGATGTCGGAGATGGGGCTCCGCCCCGACCGCGGCCACGTCAAGAGCGCCCGAGTCGTGGGCGAGGTCATGGGCAAGCTCCACCCGCACGGCGACACCGCGATCTACGACGCCATGGTGCGCCAGGCCCAGTCGTTCACCATGCGCGTGCCGCTGATCGACGGCCACGGCAACTTCGGCTCCCTCGACGACGGGCCCGCCGCCCCGCGCTACACCGAGGCGCGGCTGGCCGAGGCCTCCCTCGCCATGACCCGGGGCCTCGACGAGGACGTCGTCGACTTCGTGCCCAACTACGACAACCAGCTGATGCAGCCGGAGGTGCTGCCCGCCGCCTTCCCCAACCTGCTGGTGAACGGCGCGAGCGGCATCGCCGTCGGCATGGCGACCAACATGGCGCCCCACAACCTGGTCGAGGTCGTGGGAGCCGCCCGGCACCTCATCGACCACCCCGGGGCGAGCCTCGACGACCTCATGGCCTTCGTGCCGGGCCCCGACCTGCCCACCGGCGGCACGATCTCGGGGCTCGCCGGGGTGCGCGACGCGTACGCGACCGGGCGGGGCTCGTTCAAGACGCGGGCCAAGGTGCAGGTCGAGAGCATCACAGCCCGCAAGTCGGGGCTCGTCGTCACGGAGCTCCCCTACCTCGTCGGCCCCGAGAAGGTCATCGAGAAGATCAAGGACGGCGTCCAGGCGAAGAAGCTCACGGGCATCACCGACGTGACCGACCTCACCGACCGCACGCACGGGCTCCGCCTCGTGATCGGCATCAAGACCGGGTTCAGCCCGGAGGCGGTGCTCGAGCAGCTGTACCGCTACACGCCCCTGGAGGACGGCTTCAGCATCAACGCCGTCGCGCTGGTCGAGGGCCAGCCCCGGACGCTGGGCCTCAAGGAGATGCTGCAGGTCTACGTGGGCCACCGCCTCGAGGTCGTCACGCGCCGCAGCCGCCACCGCCTGGGCAAGAAGGAGGATCGCCTCCACCTGGTCGAGGGCCTCCTCGTCGCGATCCTCGACATCGACGAGGTGATCCAGGTCATCCGCTCGAGCGACGACTCGGCCGCCGCGCGGGCCCGGCTCCGGGAGGTCTTCGACCTCAGCGAGATCCAGGCCGAGTACATCCTCGACCTGCGCCTCGGCCGGCTCACGAAGTTCAGCCGCATCGAGCTCGAGTCCGAGCGCGACGAGCTCGTCGCCGCCATCGAGGAGCTCCGTGCCCTCCTGGCCGACCCTGCCCGGCTGCGCGCGCTCGTCTCGTCCGAGCTCGCGGAGATCGCGGAGCAGTTCGGCACCCCCCGGCGCACGCTGCTCACCGAGGCCGCTCCGAGCGTCGCCACGGCCGGGCGCGGGCGCGGGGCCCCCGTGCTCGAGATCGCCGACACGCCCACGCGGGTGTTCCTCTCCACGACGGGGCGCCTCCTCAGGGTCGACCACCCCGAGCCCGGCTCGGCGGCGCCGACTCCCCCGGCCCGGCGCACGAGCCACGACGCGGTGCTGTCGTCGATCGACACCTCCACCCGGAGCGAGGTCGGCGCGGTGACGACGACGGGTCGCCTCATCCGGTTCACGCCGGTCGACCTGCCCTCCGTGCCGCCGACCTCGGTGCAGCTCGGGGCCGGCGTGCCGGTGCGCGAGTACCTCGGGCTGCCGGACGCCACCGAGAAGGTGCTCGCGCTCGTCTCCCTGACCGCCGACCGCCCGGTCGCCCTCGGGACGGCGCGGGGCGTCGTCAAGCGCGTCGCCCCGGGTCAGTGGCCGGCCAAGCCCGAGTTCCCGGTCGTCACGCTCAAGCCGGGCGACTCGGTGGTCGGCGTGGCGCAGGGCACCGACGACGACGAGTTCGTCTTCGTGACCTCGGCCGCGCAGCTGCTGCGCTTCCCGGCGGCGTCCGTCCGGCCCCAGGGCCCGGCGGGCGGCGGCGTGGCCGGGGTGAGCCTGCCCGACGACGCGCGCGTCCTGTTCTTCGGGGCGGTGCCGGAGGGGCAGGAGGCGGTGGTCGCGACGGTGTCGACGAGTGCGGCCTCGATCGACGGCGTCGACCCCGGCCGCGCGAAGCTCAGCGCCTTCGACGAGTTCCCGGCCAAGGGCCGCTCGACCGGCGGCGTCCGCGCCCACGCCCTGCTCAAGGGAGAGGGCGGCCTGTCGCTCGCCTGGGTGGGGCCGGGCCCCGCCCGGGCGGTCGCGGCGGACGGCGCCGTGCGCTCGCTGCCCGAGGAGCTCGTGCGGCGCGACGCCTCCGGGGCACCGCTCCCGGCCGTCGTCGCGTCGGTGGGGGCCTCGGTCGCGCACGTCACCGACTCGGCCACTGGGGCCGAGGCCGGGGCCGAGCCGGTCGACTGACCGACGACGGGGCAGCCCCGGCCCGGCCAGGCCGGCGGGGCTCCCCCGCGGTGACCGGTCGGGCCGACCCCGGCGGCGGCGTCAGACGTCGATGCGGTCTCGGCTGAGGCCGGCCCCGTCGATGATGAACTCCTTGCGGGGGGCCACGTCGTTGCCCATCAGCAGTTCGAAGACCCGCGCCGCGTTCTCCGCGTCGTCGACCCTGACCCGGCGCAGCATGCGCCCCTTGCGGTCCATCGTGGTGGTCGCGAGCTGCTCGGCGTCCATCTCGCCCAGGCCCTTGTAGCGCTGGATCGGGTCCTGGTAGCGCTTGCCGCTCCGGCGGAGACCCGCCAGCACCCCCTTCAGCTCCTGCTCGGAGTACGTGTAGATGGTCTGGTTCGGCTTGCTGCCGGCGTTGATGGCCACGACCCGGTGGAGGGGAGGCACGGCCGCGAAGACGCGCCCCTGCTCGATCATCGGGCGCATGTACCGGAAGAAGAGCGTGAGCAGCAGCGTCCGGATGTGCGCCCCGTCGACGTCGGCGTCGCTCATGATGATGACCTTGCCGTAGCGCGCCGCGTCGAGGTCGAACGACCGCCCCGACCCCGCCCCGAGCACCTGGATGATCGACGCGCACTCGACGTTGGAGAGCATGTCGCTGACCGAGGCCTTCTGCACGTTGAGGATCTTGCCGCGGATGGGCAGCAGCGCCTGGAACTCGCTGTCGCGGGCGAGCTTGGCCGTGCCGAGGGCCGAGTCGCCCTCGACGATGAAGAGCTCGCTGTTCGCGACGTCGTTGGACCGGCAGTCGACCAGCTTGGCGGGCAGCGAGCTGTTCTCGAGCGCGTTCTTGCGCCGCTGCGTCTCTTTGTGGGCCCGAGCGGCGATGCGGGACTTCATCTCGGCGACGACCTTGTCGAGCACGAGCGCGGTCTGGGCCTTGTCTTCCCGGCGCGACGAGCCGAACAGCTCGCCGAACTGGTCGGCCACGACGCCGGCGACGATGGCCCGGACGGCGGGCGTGCCGAGGATCTCCTTCGTCTGGCCCTCGAACTGCGGCTCGGGGAGGCGCACGGTGAGCACCGCGGTCAGCCCCGCCAGCACGTCGTCCTTCTCGACCTTGTCGGTGCCGACCTTGAGCCGGCGGGCGTTCGCCTCGACCTGCTGCCGGAGGAACTTCAGCAGGCCCGCCTCGAAGCCGGCCTGGTGCGAGCCGCCCTTCGGGGTCGCGATGATGTTGACGTAGCTGCGGAAGACCGTCTCGTAGCCGCTGCCCCAGCGCAGCGCGATGTCGACCTCGCACTCGCGCTCGAGCTCGGTGGCGACCATGGCACCGCCCTCGGTCAGCACGGGGACGGTCTCGGTGTAGCTCCCCCGGCCCGTCATGCGCCAGGTGTCGGTCACGGCCGTGTCGGGCGCCAGGAACTCGACGAACTCGCTGATGCCCCCGTCGAAGCGGAAGGTGCTCTCGGTGGGGAAACCGCCGTCGGTCAGCGAACCGGGCCGCTCGTCGCGGATGTGCAGCGACAGCCCGGGGATGAGGAAGGCCGTCTGGCGGGCACGACCGAAGAGCTCGTCGGGCTGGAAGCTCGCGCCGCGGGTGAAGATCTGGCGATCGGCCCAGTAGCGGATGCGCGTGCCCGTCACGCCCTTCTTCACCTTCCCGACCCGGCGCAGCACGCTGCCGGAGACGAACGGCGTGAAGGGCGCGTCGGGCGTGGGCTCGCCGGAGTCGTCGAACGTACCGGGCTCCCCACGGCGGAACGACATCGCCCAGGTGACGCCGTCGCGGTCGACCTCGACGTCGAGCCGCTCCGACAGGGCGTTCACGACGGAGGCGCCGACGCCGTGCAGGCCGCCCGACGAGGCGTACGAGCCGCCGCCGAACTTGCCGCCGGCGTGCAGCTTCGTGAAGACGACCTCGACCCCCGTGAGGCCGGTCTTGGGCTCGATGTCGACGGGGATGCCGCGCGCCGTGTCGCGGACGGTGACGCTGTCGTCGGCGTGCAGGACGACGTCGATGGCGTCGCCGTGGCCGCCGAGCGCCTCGTCGACGGAGTTGTCGATGATCTCCCACAGGCAGTGCATCAGCCCGCGGGAGTCGGTGGACCCGATGTACATGCCGGGTCGCTTCCGCACCGCCTCGAGGCCCTCGAGGACGGAAAGGTGTCGAGCCGAGTAATCAGACGTGGCCAACGGGGATCTCCTGACGCTGAGCCGACCGCGTCGACCGGGGGATCCGGAGGCGGTGGGCTCGGACCATCTTAACGAGAGCCCCCGACACGGCCCGTCCGACACCCGCGAGGCCCCCTTCCGGGGCCGTTCCGCTACGCGCGGAGCGAAATCCCGCGCAATGTGCTCCGTGCTCGCCGCGCGCGTGTTTTGATGAGTGTCACCCACCCACAGCACCACCGTCAGGAGGAGCACCCCATGACTCAGATGGCCACCGACACCACCGCCGTCGACGAGCTCGGCTCCCGGTACCAGCTCAGCGCCGCAGACCGCTGCGACAGCTGCGGAGCCCAGGCCTACGTCCGCGCGACCATGGCCAGCGGCGAACTGCTCTTCTGCGCCCACCACGGCGCGAAGTTCAAGGACAAGCTGCAGCCCGACGCCGTCGAGTGGCTCGACGAGAGCGCCAAGCTCACGGCGAGCTGACCACCCACGACTCCCGGCCGGGCACGCCCCGGTCCGTCACGACGAAGGGCCCGTGCCACCCGGCACGGGCCCTTCGTCGTGCGGTCCCCCGCGCTCGGGTCACATCGCCTTGAACGAGCGCTCCAGGTTGTCGCGGATGACGCGCTGCGAGGCCGTGGCGTACTGGTCGAGCTTCGCGTGCGCGGCCGACGGGTGGTACGAGATGCTCCGGCGCGTGAGCGCTGCCCGCAGCAGGCGGTCGCTCAGGGCCGGGTTGAGCGGGAGCAGCGGCCCCTTCAGCTGCGTGCCGAAGGAGGCGCCCCGCCGGATGCCCTCGGAGCGACCGTCGCCGTTGCCGCCGCCGTGGACGACGGTGGCGAACGCCTCCGCGTCGGCGTCGAGCTCGACGTGCGCCGCGTGGTCCTCGAACCCGAAGAGCGTCAGGGAGTCACCGAGGTGCTCGGTCGTCACCTGGAAGTAGTTCGTGCGACGCGGCGCCCCCCGACGGACGGTGCCGGGGAGGAAACCGATGCCGGGCACGGTCTCGCCCTCGGTCGTCTGCACGCCGTGGCTGAGGAGCTCCATGCCGCCCCCCACGCCGACGACGGGAACGCCGGACGCGGCGAAGCCCTCCAGCGCGTCGCGGAGGCGCTGTGCGTCCTCGCTGACGGCGCGGACGCCCGAGAGCGGACCGTGGCCGACCAGCACGACGTCGGCCACCGTGGGGACCGCGTCGCCGACCCGGTACTCCAGGACCTCGCTCTCGATGCCCGCACGGCGGGCACGCTCGACGAGGGACGTCACGTTGCCCCGGTCGCCGCTGACGCCGAGCTGCTCGGGGTAGAGGTGGACGAGGCGGAGGGTGTCGCTGCTCACGCGGTCTTCTCCAGGTCGGGGTGGCCCAGGATGCGGCGGGCCAGCATCATCTGCTCGTAGTTCGTCACGAAGTGCTTCGTGTGGTCGCTCGGCGAGGGCAGCCGGCGCATGAGCCGGATGGCCTTCGAGATGTCCTCCTCGATGACGTGCACGGGGATGCCGTCGTGCTCGAGACGGAGCGCGAGCTGCCAGGCCTTGGCACCGGCCAGGACGTCGACGTGGTCGAGGTGCGAGAAGTCGATGTCGTAGATCCACGAGATGTCGGGGGTGCCCTCGTCGATCGCCAGCATGACCTGCTCGACGTCCTGCGGCAGGGCGTCGAGGTTCAGCTGGAGGCTCGCGGCGTTCTTGAACATGATGAACTCCGCCTCGTCGGCGCCGAGCGACATGCGCTCGCCCCGCCCGTAGGCCGGCTTCATCGACTCGAACGCCCGTGAGACCGCGACCGGGTCGACGGGTCGCCCGAGGACGACCGAGGCGGTCTGCAGGGCCGCCGCCGCGTCGACGGCGTAGTGCAGGCCGCGGGCGGGCAGCCTGACCTCGACCGTGGTACCGCCGACCGAGATGGTGGCGCGATCGCCGGCGAGCGAGACGACCTCGCTGTCGGCCGACCGGCCGCCGTCGGCCTCGCGGCTGAAGTCGTGGGCGTTCTGCAGCCCGTTGGGCGACGCCTCGACGACGTCGGGGGCCGCGCCGAAGCGGGTGACGGTCTGCCCCTGCCGAGCCTCGTAGGGCGCGAGGTGCTGGTCGTCGCGGTTCGTGACCACGGCCGTGGTCGCCAGCGCGGCCGTGTCGGTCATCATCGTGCCGACGCGCTCGGTCTCGAAGAAACGGTAGAGCTGGTCGACCTGGACGTTGAGCATGAGCACGGTCGACGGATGCAGCGACCGGGTCAGCTCGACCGCGAAGGCCTCGTCGACCTCGATCACGCCGATGTCGTGCTTGACGCGACCCGTCACGGTGACCTCGCGGAGGAAGGCCGACGCGATGCCCTGGGGCAGGTTGGCCCCGGTCGGGTTGGTGAAGACGGAGAGCCCGTGGGCCCGCAGCGTCTCCGTCAGCATCATGGTGGTCGTCGACTTGCCGTTGGAGCCGAGCACGAACACGACGCCCTGCTCGAACTGCGACGCCACGTGGCTGAGGAAGTCCGGAGCCAGCGTCAGGACGGTTCGGCCGGGGTAGGCCGAGCCCCCGCCGCGGAGCCGCGCCGCGGCGCGCACCAGGCGCCCGGCCAGGACGGGGATGACGTACTTCACGGGTCTACTCGAGGTAGTCGCGGAGCGACTGCGACCGGGACGGGTGGCGCAGCTTGGCCATCGTCTTGGACTCGATCTGCCGGATGCGCTCCCGCGTCACGCCGAAGGTGTCGCCGATCTGGTCGAGGGTCTTCGGCATGCCGTCGCCGAGGCCGAAGCGCATGCGGATGACGCCCGCCTCGCGCTCGGACAGGCTGTCGAGCAGCGACTCCAGCTGCTTCTGCAGCATGGTGAAGCCGACCGCGTCGGCCGGGACGACCGCCTCGGTGTCCTCGATGAGGTCGCCGAACTCGCTGTCGCCGTCCTCGCCGAGGGGCGTGTGCAGCGAGATGGGCTCGCGCCCGTACTTCTGGACCTCGACGACCTTCTCGGGCGTCATGTCGAGCTCACGGGAGAGCTCCTCGGGCGTGGGCTCGCGACCGAGGTCCTGCAGCATCTGGCGCTGCACCCGGGCCAGCTTGTTGATCACCTCGACCATGTGGACGGGGATGCGGATGGTGCGGGCCTGGTCGGCCATGGCGCGGGTGATGGCCTGGCGGATCCACCACGTGGCGTAGGTGCTGAACTTGAAGCCCTTCGTGTAGTCGAACTTCTCGACGGCACGGATGAGGCCCAGGTTGCCCTCCTGGATGAGGTCGAGGAACTGCATGCCACGACCGGTGTAGCGCTTGGCGAGGCTCACGACGAGGCGGAGGTTCGCGCCGAGCAGGTGGCTCTTGGCCCGCTGGCCGTCACGGGCGACCCAGCGCAGCTCGCGCTCGAGCTCCTTGCTGAGGCCCGTGCTGTGCGAGAGCTTGTCCTCCGCGAAGAGGCCGGCCTCGATGCGCATGGCCAGCTCGACCTCCTCGGCGGCGTTGAGCAGGGCGACCTTGCCGATCTGCTTGAGGTAGTCCTTGACCGGGTCGGCCGTGGCGCCGGTGATGGTGGTCGAGTAGACCGGCATCTCGTCGTCGTCGTCCTGCGAGATCACGAGCGCGCCGGTGGGCAGCACCTCGGGGGCCTTCGCGGGGGTGTCGCCCTCCGTCTCGTCGGCGGCGTCGGACTCGGTGTCGACGGGCACCTCGACGGGCTCGACCTCGGCCTCGTCGTCGGGGGCGTCCTCGCCGGCGGCGGCCTTCGTCGACTTCGCGGGGGCCTTCTTGGCCGGGGCCTTCTTCGCGGGGGCCTTGCGGGCCGGGGCCTTCTTGGCGGGGGCCGCGGCGGCGGCCTCGGCCGCCTCCGTGGCCGGGGACACGGACTCGGTCCCCTCGTCGGACACGGCCGGGGCGGCCGTGGTCGCCTTGCTGCGAGTAGCCATGCGAACACCTTTCGATCGTCGGTTGCGTCGGGGAGGCTGCGGCGCGGCGGCGTCTCGACGTGTCGACCGGCGCCCTGACGTCGGTCGGCCTTGCTTCTGGGCGGACGGCCCGCGGGGCGGGCCGACCGGATCGGCCCGGGGGCGGGCCGATGTCGCTGTGGTCTCGCGCGCCTCGGGGCGCACGGGAGATGGTGCAGGATTTCGGGCAGTACGAGGACCCATGTCAAGTCCTCGCGGTGACGCGCCTCACGGCGGACGATGTGCGAGGACACGAACGGGTCCTTCGACCATTATTGCACGGCGGAGGCCGGCCGTTCGACACGCACGGGCCCGCCACGGGCCGCGCGGTGCGCCCTGGGCGGACGGCTGGTGGTCAGGCCCCGTCTCGCCGCCGACGCCGCGCCTCACGCCAGCGGCGATCGAGCGCGACCCAGAGCGGAGCGACCTGGATCCCCTCCTCGAGGTGCAGGCGACGACGGGTGCCCCGCCGGGCGAGGAGCAGGCCGACGACGCCGCCGCCCACGACCACGTACTGGACGAGGAAGGCCACCCGGAACGACTCGAACGCGAAGAGGTCGCTCGGCTGCCCGGACGCCACGCGCGCGGCGTCCACCTGGTCGAGGACGACGCCGATGAAGAACATCATCACGAAGCTCGCGAGGAAGCCCCCCACGTTGACCACGCCGTTGGCCACGCCGAGGCTGCGGAGCGGGTTGAAGGTCCGGGCGAAGTCGAACCCGATGATCGAGCCGGGCCCGCCCACGCCGAGGGCCACGACCAGGACGACCGCCAGCCACTGCGGCGGCACCCCCGGCCAGGCCAGGAGCACCGTCCAGACGACGCCGAGCACGCTCACGATGCCCAGCACGAGCGCGGAGCGGCGGAGCGGGAAGCGCGCCATCAGGATGCCGAGCACCGGGCCGGCCACGACGCCCGACACGACCAGCACGGTGAGCAGGCCCGAGGCCTGCCCGCTCGTGAAGCCGAGCCCGCCCACGAGGAAGGGCACGCCCCAGAGCAGGGAGAAGACCGTCCCCGACGACTGGGTGACGAAGTGCGACCAGAAGCCGAGGCGGGTGCCCGGGCGCTTCACGCTCTCGCCGAGCTGCCGGCCGGCCTCGCGCCAGGTGAGGACGGCGCGGTCGCGGTCGCGGCCCTCCGGCGACTCGCTGACGACGGCGACGACGAGGACGACCGCGAGCACGGAGAGCGCCGCGGCGCTGAGGAAGGCCGGCGACCAGCCCGCGGCGTGCAGCACGAGCGACAGCGGCAGGGCCGAGAGCACCTGGCCGGCCTGGCCGATGTTGCCCGTCCACTGCGAGACCTGCGGGAGGATCGGGCCGCGGAACCAGGCCGGCAGGAGCCGCATGACCGAGATGAACGTCATGGCGTCGCCGGCGCCCACCAGGACACGGCCCACCACGGCCACGCCGATCACGGGCGGCGAGAGGGCGACCACGCCCTGCCCGACGGCGAGGAGGACCCCGCCCGTCACGATCAGGGCCTTGGGCCCGACCCGGTCGAGCATGACGCCGACGGGGATCTGCAGCCCGGCGTAGACCGCGAGCTGCACGACCGCGAGGGTCGAGAGGGTGGCGGCCGAGATGCCGAAGAGCTGCTGGGCCTCCACGCCCGAGACTCCGAGGGAGGACCGCTGGAGCACGGCCACCACGTACGCGAGGACGGCGGTGCCCCAGACCAGCCAGGCACGCGCGGAGTTCACCCGTCGAACCTACCCGACCCGCCCCTCCCCCGGCACGGAGCGGGCGTCAGCCCTCGTCGTCGGGACGACGGGTCGCCAGGAACTTCTCGAGCTCGGCCGCCAGGGCGTCGGCCGACGGGACCTGGCCGTCCTGGTCGGTCAGGGGCGAGGGCAGGGGGTTGCCCTCCATGTAGGTGTCGTGACGCTCCTCGAGGGTCGTCACGAGCCGCGACAGCTCCTGGTTGCCGTGCACCTGCTCGTCGACCTTCACGAGGAAGTCGCGCCCCTCGGTGCGGAGGCGGTCGGTCGGGAAGATCAGTCCGGTGGCCGCGCTGATGCTCGAGAGCGCGGTCACGGCCGCGTCGGGGAACTCGGTGTCGGCCAGGTAGTGCGGCACCAGGAGGACGAAGCCCGCCGTCGGGTGGCCGTCGTCGTGCAGCCGCTTCTCGATCAGGTGGAGGGCGTTGGCGGGCGCCTGCGTCACGGGCTTCCAGACGGAGAGGGTCTCGATGAGGTCGGCCCGGTTGCCGCTGACCGTGACCCCGAGCGGGCGGGTGTGCGGCACGGGCATCGGGATCGAGTGCACCCACGTCGTCGTCGCCACGCGGTACCGCTCGACCAGGCCCACCACCGCCGCCGTGAAGCGCTGCCACTGGAAGTCGGGCTCGAACCCGGAGAGGAAGAGGAACGGCTGCCCCACGTCGTCCTGCACGAGGTGCAGCGACAGCGGGGAGGTCGTGATCTCGGCGACGTGGTCCTGGTCGAAGGTGAAGACGGGGCGACGGGCCCGGTAGTCGAGGAGCTCGTCGGGGTCGAAGGTCGCGACAAGGGTGTGGTCGAGGGTGTCGAGCACGTACTGCCCGAGCTGGCTGACGGCGGAGCCCGCGTCGGCGAAGCCGGTGAGCCCCGCGACGAGCGGCAGGCCCTCGGGCACGTCGTGGGAGTCGGGGGCGAGGTCGTAGAGGCCGGCGGGGTCGTGCATGTGATCGAGCCTAGACACCCCGGGGTCGCCTCCCCGGCCGCCGGCGCGTGCCGAGAGCGAACAGCGCCGTCGGTAGCATCGACGTCATGACCGAGCTCAGCCTGTCCGCCGTCCGCACCTCCCCCGCCGAGACCACCGCCGACGTCCTCGTCGTGGGCGTCCGCAAGGGAGCCGACGGCCCCACCGTGACCGTGGAGCTCGAGGGCCTGCCGACCGACCTCGCGGTCCTCGGCGTGACCGGTGCCCGTGACCAGCTCGTCCGCGTGCCCGCCGTGGGCGTGGCCGCGTCGGTCGTCGCCCTCGTGGGCCTCGGCGACGTCGTCGACGCGGAGTCCCTGCGCTACGCCGCCGGCTCGGCGGTCCGCCAGCTCACAGGCGTCGACCGTGTCGCCCTCGCCCTCCCCGTGGCCGACGACGACGAGGCCGCGGCCGTCCTCGAGGGCGCGGCCATCGCCTCCTGGGAGTTCGACTCCTTCCGCTCGGCCTCGGCCGGCGAGTCGCGGCGGCACGCGCGCGAGCTGGTGCTGGTCGCCGACCGCGACGTCGAGGAGGCTCTGGTCACCCGCGCCGCGGTGGTGGCGGAGGCCGTCCACACCGTCCGCGACCTCGCCATGACCCCGCCGCAGCAGATGTTCCCCCAGGCCCTGGCCGACGCCGCCGTCGCGCGGGCGGAGGGCCTGCCCCTGACCGTGACCGTCCTCGCCGAGGAGGAGCTCCGCGCCGGCGGCTTCGGCGGCATCCTCGGCGTGGGCCAGGGCTCGTCGCGCGGGCCCCGCCTGGTCAAGGTCGAGTACGCGCCCGAGGGCGCCGCCAAGCACCTCGCCCTCGTGGGCAAGGGCATCACCTACGACACGGGCGGGCTCTCGCTCAAGCCCGCGGGCAGCATGCTCGGCATGAAGGACGACATGACCGGCGCGGCCACCGTGCTGGCCGTCACCGTCGCGGCCGCGCGGCTGGCCCTGCCCGTCCGGCTCACGGCGTGGCTCTGCGTCGCCGAGAACATGGTCAGCGGCACGTCCATCCGCCCCGACGACGTCCTGACGATCCGCGGCGGCACCACCGTCGAGGTGACGAACACCGACGCCGAGGGCCGTCTCGTCATGGCCGACGGCCTGGTGGCCGCGAGCGAGGAGACGCCCGACGCGATCGTCGACGTCGCCACGCTCACGGGCGCCCAGGTCGTCGCCCTCGGCACGCGCACCGTCGGCGTGATGGGCAACGACGCGCTGGCCGACGAGGTCGTCGGCCTCGCCGGCCGTGTCGGCGAGACGTTCTGGCGGATGCCGCTGCCCGGCGAGCTCCGCGCCCGCCTCGACTCCGACGTCGCGGACCTCGTCAACGCGACCCCGGGCAACACCGCCGCCGGCATGCTCCTCGCCGGCGTGTTCCTCCAGGAGTTCGTCGGTCGCCGTGAGGACGGCAGCGCCCTCCCGTGGGTCCACCTCGACATCGCCGGGCCGTCCAACAACAAGGGCGGCGGCTACGGCTACACGGCCAAGGGCTCGACCGGCGTCTCCGTCCGCACCCTGCTCGAGCTGGCAGCCGTCTTTTCGGTCGCGTAGTAGGGTCGGGGAGGCGGGAGAAACCCGCCGAGATCGGTCCCCCGGGCGACACCAGCCCCGCGGCCTGCAGAGCACCTGCCGGGCGCGGCTCCTGACGGAGAAGACGCTGGCGGGTGCGACGACGCCGTCACCACGACGCCGCAGCACCCCAGCCCCGCGGGGTACCTCCGAACGCACGAGGGAGTTGCTGGGTGTCGGAACAGAATTTTGACCTGGTGGTGCTCGGCGGCGGCAGCGGCGGCTACGCCGCCGCGCTGCGGGCGACCGAGCTGGGGCTGAGCGTCGCGCTCGTCGAGAAGGACAAGGTCGGCGGCACCTGCCTCCACCGGGGCTGCATCCCGACCAAGGCCCTGCTGCACTCCGCCGAGGTGGCCGACGTCTCGCGCGAGTCCGAGAAGTACGGCGTCCACACCGACTTCCACGGCATCGACATCGCCGCCGTGACCTCCTACCGGGAGGGCGTCGTCGCCAGCAAGTACAAGGGCCTCCAGGGCCTGCTCAAGGCCCGGAAGATCACGACCGTCGAGGGCGAGGGGCGCCTCACCTCGCCCACGACCGTCCAGGTCGGCGACGTCACCCTCACGGGCAAGAACGTCGTGCTGGCCACCGGCTCGTACTCGCGCAGCCTCCCCGGCCTCGAGATCGGCGGCCGCGTCATCACGAGCGAGCAGGCGCTCGCCCTCGACCACGTGCCGTCGCGCGTGGCCATCCTCGGCGGCGGGGTGATCGGCGTCGAGTTCGCGAGCGTCTGGAAGTCCTTCGGCGCCGAGGTCGACATCATCGAGGCGCTGCCCCACCTCGTCCCGAACGAGGAGGAGTCGATCTCGAAGCAGTTCGAGCGCGCCTTCCGGAAGCGCGGCATCGGCTTCTCGCTCGGCGTCCGCTTCCAGAGCGTCACGCAGAGCGACGACGGCGTCGTCGTCACCCTGGAGGACGGCAAGACCTTCGAGGCCGACATCCTCCTCGTCGCCGTGGGGCGCGGCCCCTCGACCGCTGGCCTCGGCTACGAGGAGGTGGGCCTCACCATGGACCGCGGCTTCGTCATCACGAACGAGCGGCTCGCGACGAGCGTCCCCGGCGTGTACGCGGTCGGCGACATCGTGCCCGGCCTGCAGCTCGCCCACCGCAGCTTCCAGCACGGCATCTTCGTGGCGGAGGAGATCGCGGGGCTGTCGCCCCAGGTCATCGACGACGTGAACATCCCCAAGGTGACCTACTCCGACCCCGAGGTCGCGTCCGTCGGCCTCTCCGAGGCCAAGGCCGTCGAGAAGCACGGCCGTGACGCCGTCGCCACCTACGACTACAACCTCGCGGGCAACGGCAAGAGCCACATCATCGGCACGAGCGGCTCGGTGAAGGTCGTCCGCGTCGTCGACGGCCCCGTCGTCGGCGTGCACATGATCGGTGCCCGCGTCGGCGAGCTCATCGGCGAGGCTCAGCTCACGGTCAACTGGGAGGCCTACCCGGAGGACGTCGCTCCCCTGGTCCACGCCCACCCCACGCAGAACGAGGCTCTCGGCGAGGCCATGCTGGCCCTGGCGGGCAAGCCCCTCCACGCGATGTAGCACCACCCACCACTGCACCGCACCGCACCGCACACACAGGCACAAGATGTCGTCAAAGGAGTTCCACGCATGAGCGAATCCGTCAACCTCCCGGCACTCGGGGAGAGTGTCACCGAGGGCACGGTCACCCGATGGTTGAAGAACGTCGGCGACCGCGTCGAGGTCGACGAGCCCCTGCTCGAGGTCTCGACCGACAAGGTCGACACCGAGATCCCGTCCCCGGTCGCGGGGGTGATCGAGGAGATCCTCGTCCAGGAGGACGAGACGGTCGAGGTCGGCACCGCGCTGGTGCGCATCGGTGACGGCAGCGGCTCGTCCGAGGGCGACGCAGCCCCGGAGTCGGCGCCCGCCGAGGCCGAGCAGCAGCCCGAGCCGGAGACGGAGGAGACCGTCGTGTCGTCGTCGAACGCTCCCGCTCCTGGCGAGGAGGCCCCCGCGGCGCCCCTCGCCCCGGCGGACGAGGTCGACCCGGCGCCCGCCGCGTCGGACGACGCGCCCGCCCAGCCGGGGGCGACCGACGCGTCGGCGCCCGTCCCCGCCCCGTCCGCCCCGGTGGCCGCTCCCGCCGCGGTGCCGGCTGCGGTGCCCGCCGCGGCCCCGGCCGCTCCGGCCGCCAGCCCCGCGCCCGCCGCCCCGGCCGCCGCCGCCGAGCCCGCGCCGGCCACGAGCAGCGCCGCGCCGACCGGCTACGTCACCCCCCTCGTGCGCAAGCTCGCCAACGAGAAGGGCGTCGACATCAGCACCCTCAGCGGCAGCGGCGTCGGCGGCCGGATCCGCAAGGAGGACGTCCTGGCAGCCGCCGAGGCCGCCCAGGCCGCGTCGGCGGCGCCCGCGTCGTCGGGTGCGTCGGCTCCCGCCCCCGTCGAGGTCTCGCCGCTCCGCGGCACGACCGTGCCGATGACCCGCCTCCGCAAGGTCGTCGCCGAGCGCGCCGTCCAGTCGATGCAGGCGATGGCCCAGCTCACCAGCGTGGTCGAGGTCGACGTGACCGCGGTCGCGACCTTCCGGGACGCCCACAAGGCGGAGTTCCTGGAGAAGACCGGCAACAAGCTGTCGTTCCTCCCGTTCTTCACGCTCGCGGCGGCGGAGGCCCTCAAGGCCCACCCGAAGCTGAACGCGACCGTCGACGGCGACTCGATCGTCTACCCGGACCACGAGAACGTCAGCATGGCCGTCGACACGGAGCGGGGCCTGCTCACGCCCGTCATCAAGAACGCCTCGGAGCTCGACCTGGCCGGCATCGCGGCCCAGATCGCCGACCTGGCGCAGCGGACGCGCGACAACAAGCTGAAGCCCGACGAGCTCGCCGGCGGCACCTTCACGGTCACCAACACGGGGTCGCGCGGGGCCCTGTTCGACACCCCGGTGGTCTTCCTGCCGCAGGTGGCCATCCTCGGCACCGGCATCGTGGTCAAGCGCCCCGTGGTCGTCAAGGCCGCCGGGGGCGAGGCCATCGCGGTCCGCTCCATGGTGTACCTGGCCCTGTCGTACGACCACCGCATCGTCGACGGTGCTGACGCCGCCCGCTTCCTCGTCGCGGTCAAGGACCGCCTCGAGGCGGGCGACTTCGCCTCCGTGCTCGGCATCTAGCCGGGTCGCCCGTCACCCCCGGGCGACGACCTCGCGGAGACGCCAACCGGCCTCGGTCCTGACCACCAGGACCGAGGCCGGTTCGTCGTCGGGCCCGTGGGCGTGGAGGAGCACCGTCTCACCCAGTCGCTGCACCTCGGCGTCCACCGTCGTCGGGACGACGGCGCTCCCCGCGGCCCCGGGGTCGGCCAGCAGCCGTGCGTCGCGTGCCGCCACCGGGGAGCCGTCCTGGTCGACGGCGGCCAGGCACGAGGGCGTGACGTCGGCGAGGCAGCGAGCCCGGGCCGTCACGAGCACCTGTGCCGCGGCGACCGCGTCCTCCCCCGTCGTCACGACGTCGTCGTCGGCCGGACCCGGCTCGCCGACGCCCCCCGTCGGCGTCGCCGCCGGCCCCGAGGGAGACGTCGACTCGATTCCGCCGTCGCCCCGGGCCGGGACGCGACCCGGGGAGGGAGCGGCCGCGCTCGCGTCGGCCGCCGTGACGGCTGCTCCGCCCCGGACGGGCCTGGCCTGCGCGGACGCCAGGACGGCGATCACCACCGACACCGCGACGACGCCCCCCACCAGCCAGAACCGAGGCCGGACGGCAGCGAAGCGAGCCCTGACGGAGGTCTCCCGGCGGAGGGCCCACCAGTCGAGGGCGGCGTCGATCACGGCCGACTCCGGCAGGGCTGCCGCCCACGCGGGGCGGGGTGGCCCCGACAGGGCCGACCAGTCGACCTCCTCGCCCCGGGGCCCGTCGCTCACCTCGGCCCCGACCGTCGGCAGGGGCACCGGGGCCGCCAGGTCGTGCACCGCCTCCACGACCGTGTCGAGGTCGTCCGCCGAGGCGAGGGCCACCAGGAGGGGGGAGGCGCCCTCGTCCAGGTGCTCCGCGACGAGCTCCACCAGGCCGCGGGAGGCGGCGGCCGCGGAGGCGCGCGCGGCCGCGGCGTCCGTCGTCGCGCCCGACGACCGCAGGCGCCGCAGCAGCGGTGCGCCGCGGTCGTCGAGCACGACGTCGGCGAGGCCGGGGCGGTCGACGAGCAGTCCGGACGCGGCCGCGCGCTCCAGGACCGCGAGGAGGGGCACCGCCAGGGTGACCAGCTCGCCCGGCGCCAGGCGACCCCGGCTCGCCAGCCACGACGGGACGGGGACGAGGTCTCCGTCGGGCACGACCACCGCGAGACGCCCGTCGACCCCGTGGAGGACGTCGACGACGGGCAGCAGGTGGGCGTGCCGCACCGGGGCCGCCCGGGCGAGCTCCGCCTGCACGCCCGCTCCGGACGGGCCGGGCTGAGCCGACCGCAGGAGGACCACCGGCAGCCCGTCGGGCCCCGTCGCGTGGAGGGCCTCGAGGCCGTCGTGCTCGTCTCGGGCGAGGACGTCGTAGGGGCCGGTGCGGGAGCTGCTCACCCCTCCAGCGTCACCGGTGCCGTGCCCGGCACCGCGACTCCCCCGGGTGCCCTGTGGACGGCCGCGCCCTGGTCGGAGGCTGGGAGGGCCGACCGGGCCGCCGTGCGCACGCCCGTCCCGTATCCTGGTCGACATGGCACGACGCTCCGAGAACCCGACCCCCAAGCCGCCCAAGGAACCGGGTCGGTTCAAGCAGATGTGGCAGGTCTTCCAGATGACCCGCCGCTACGACTCCCAGGCGCTGCCGCTGATGCTCGCGGCGCTGCTCGTGCCGGTCGCCCTCGGCGTCGTCGCGGCGCTGCTGCTCTCGGGCGGCAACGTGCTCGCGCTCGTGCTGTACATCATCGTCGGGCTCATGCTCGGCGTCCTCCTGCTGCTCATCGTCCTCGGGCGACGCGCCGAGAAGGCCGCGTACTCGCAGATCGAGGGCCAGCCGGGCGCCGTCGGCGCCGTCATGAAGAGCGGGCTCCGCCGCTCGTGGCGCGCTGCCGAGATGCCCGTCGCCGTCCAGGGGCGCACCCAGGCGGCCGTCTACCGCGCCGTGGGCAAGGGCGGCGTCGTCCTCATCGCCGAGGGCGCGGCGGCCCAGACCAAGAAGCTCGTCGACGAGGAGCGTCGCAAGGTCGCCCGCATCCTGCCGAACGTCGCCGTCACCGTGCTGCACGTCGGCCCCGACGCCGACGCCGTCCCGCTGCACAAGCTCGCCGGGCGCATGAACAAGGTCAAGTCGACCCTCAACCGGAACGAGGTGCTGGCGGTCAGCAACCGCCTCCAGTCGCTCGGCAAGAACGGCCTGCCCATCCCCAAGGGCGTCGACCCGTTCAAGGTCCGCTCCGGCCGACCGCGCTGACCGACCGCCCCGCACGACGACGGCGCCGCTCCCTCGGGGGCGGCGCCGTCGGCGTGTCGAGGGGCCAGGCCCGGCCAGGCCCGGCCCGGCCCGGGCAGGCCGTCGCGGTCGACGTCAGACGCGGACGAGGACCGTGCCGGCGATCCGGTCGTGCAGGCCGCGCTGGTCGAGGTCCCACACCACGGCGGGGACGACGAGGGCCACCAGGAGCGTCCGGACCAGCGGACGCCACAGGCCGACCGCTCCCCCTCGCATCGGCACGAGGCGCATGCCCAGGGCGAGGTGGCCCGGCGTGCCCCCGAGGGTGACGAGGAAGAGCACCTGCACGACGACGAACACGGCCGTGATGGCGAGGCCCTCACCGCCGAAGAACGCGTACGCGACGACCGAGGCGAGCGCCCAGTCGATCACGAGGCCGCCCACCCGGCGCCCGAGGCGCGCGATCGACCGCGGCCCCTCGCGCGGCAGGCCGAGACGCTGGCCCGGCCACTCCTGGCGGCCGTCGGAGCCGCCCTGGCCGGAGGGCGCGGCGGGCTCGGACGGAGGTCGGCGGATGGAATCGGGCATGGCGTCGAGCCTACCGACCGGCACATGCGTAACATGCCGGAAACACGAGGGACACCGCAGCGAAACCCCTCGCCCATACCGTCGTCAGTGGCTGCGTCCCGCTGGCCGATCCGTTCCACACCATTGGAGAGACATCTAGATGTTCACTGATTCTTCCGAGGTGCTGAAGTTCATCAAGGACACCGACGTCAAGTTCCTCGACATCCGGTTCACCGACCTCCCCGGCGTCCAGCAGCACTTCAACATCCCCGCCTCCACGGTCGACGAGGAGTTCTTCTCCGTCGGGCAGCTCTTCGACGGATCGTCCATCCGTGGCTTCGCCTCGATCCACGAGTCGGACATGCAGCTCATCCCCGACGTCACGACCGGCTACGTGGACCCCTTCCGGGCCGAGCGCACGCTCATCCTGGTCTTCGACATCTTCAACCCGCGGAACGGCGAGCTCTACAGCCGCGACCCCCGCCAGGTCGCCAAGAAGGCCGAGAAGTACCTCGCGTCGACCGGCATCGCCGACACGGCGTTCTTCGCGCCCGAGGCCGAGTTCTACATCTTCGACGACGTCCGCTACGAGGTCACGCAGAACGCGAGCTTCTACAGCGTCGACTCCGAGGAGGGCGCCTGGAACACCGGTCGGGTCGAGGAGGGCGGCAACCTCGCCAACAAGACGGCCTACAAGGGCGGCTACTTCCCCGTCAGCCCCGTCGACAAGACGGCCGACCTCCGCGACGACATCAGCCTGAAGCTGATCGACTCCGGCCTCGAGCTCGAGCGCGCGCACCACGAGGTGGGCACGGGCGGCCAGCAGGAGATCAACTACAAGTTCGACACGATGGTCCACGCGGCGGACGACATCCTGAAGTTCAAGTACATCGTCAAGAACACCGCCGAGCAGTGGGGCAAGGTCGCGACCTTCATGCCCAAGCCGCTCTTCGGCGACAACGGGTCGGGCATGCACACCCACCAGTCGCTCTGGAGCGACGGCAAGCCCCTCTTCTACGACGAGAACGGCTACGGCGGTCTCTCCGACGTCGCACGCTGGTACATCGGCGGCCTGCTCAAGCACGCTCCGGCGGTGCTCGCCTTCACGAACCCGTCGATCAACTCGTACCACCGCCTGATCCCTGGCTTCGAGGCCCCCGTCAACCTGGTCTACTCGGCCGGCAACCGGTCCGCGGCCATCCGCATCCCGATCACGGGCACGAACCCGAAGGCCAAGCGCATCGAGTTCCGCGTCCCCGACGCGGCCTCGAACCCGTACCTCGCGTTCGCCGCCCAGCTGATGGCGGGCCTCGACGGCATCCAGAACCGGATCGAGCCGCACGAGCCCGTCGACAAGGACCTCTACGAGCTGCCCCCGGAGGAGGCCAAGAACATCCCCCAGGTGCCCGCCTCGCTCGACGCGGCCCTGCTCGCGCTCGAGGCCGACCACGAGTTCCTCACCAAGGGCAACGTGTTCACCGAGGACCTCATCGAGACCTGGATCGCGTACAAGCGCGACAAGGAGATCCTGCCCATGGCGCAGCGTCCCCACCCGTTCGAGTTCGAGATGTACTTCGGCGTCTAGCTCACGAGCGTTCTCCGCGGAGGCCCGCACCCCCTGGGGTGCGGGCCTCCCGTCGTTCCCCAGCCCGTGTCGCCGCCCGGCGCGCCGGCTGCGCGCACGCGGACGGGCCGCCCTCCCGGAGGAGGACGGCCCGTGATCGCCGAGCAGCGGCTGGCTCAGGCCGGGATCGCGACCGGCGACAGCGCCTGGCGACGCGCGGGGACGCGGCGGCTGCCGAGCGGCCGGACCTCCCAGCCGGCGCTCGCCCAGACCTCCGCGTCGAGCGCGTTGCGGGCGTCGATCACGACGGGGTTCGCGGCCAGCTGCGCGAGGGGCAGGGGCTCGGCCCCGACGAACTCGGGCCACTCGGTCAGCAGGAGGACGGCGTCGGCGTCGGTCACCGCCTCCTCGATGCTGTCCGCGAACGACAGCGTCGGGAAGCTGCGCTGGGCCGTCTGCGTGGCCTCGGGGTCGACGACGAGCACCTGGGCACCGCGCAGGTGCAGCGCCGCGGCGACGTTGAGCGCCGGCGAGTCGCGGACGTCGTCGGTGTGCGGCTTGAAGGCCGCGCCGAGGACGGCGATCCGGCGGTTGAGCACCGAGCCGCCGCAGGCGTCGATGGCCTGGTCGATGACGCGCTGGCGCTGGGCCATGTTGATCTCGTCGACCTGCTGCATCAGGCCCACCGCGCGGTGGGCGCCGAGCTCGTTGGCCCGGAACATCAGGGCGCGGATGTCCTTGGGCAGGCAGCCCCCGCCGAAGCCGAGGCCGGCGTTGAGGAACTTGCGGCCGATGCGGTCGTCGAAGCCCAGCGCGTCGGCGAGCGTCGACACGTCGGCGCCGGCGGCCTCGCAGAGCTCGGAGATCGCGTTGATGAACGAGATCTTCGTCGCGAGGAAGGCGTTGGCGCTGACCTTCACCAGCTCGGCCGTCGGCAGGTCGCACGAGATGACCGGCGTGCCCGTCGAGATGGGCTCGGCGTAGACGGCCCGCAGCACGGCCTCCGAGCGGCTGTCGGTGCCCCCGAAGACGATGCGGTCGGGGCGCAGGGTGTCCTCGACGGCGTGGCCCTCGCGGAGGAACTCGGGGTTCCAGACGACGTCGGCCGAGATGCCGGCGGGCAGGACGCCGGCGACGATCTCGCGGAGCCGTGCCGCCGTGCCCACGGGCACGGTCGACTTGCCGACGATGAGGCCGTCGTGGCTCAGCGAGCGGGCCACGGCACGGGTCGCTTCCTCGACGTAGCTCAGGTTCGCCGCGTGGCTCCCCCGCCGCTGGGGCGTGCCCACGCAGATGAAGTGGACGTCGCTGAGGGCGACGGCCTCGGCGAGGTCGGTGGTGAAGACCAGCCGGCCCGAGTCGACGTGCTTGACGATGAGCTCGGGCAGGCCGGGCTCGAAGAACGGGACGCGGCCCTGGGCGAGCGCCTCCACCTTCGAGGGGTCGGTGTCGACGCCGATCACGTCGAAGCCCATCTCCGCCATGGCGGCCGCGTGGGTGGCGCCGAGGTAGCCGGTGCCGATGACGCTGATGCGCGGCCGGGCGGAGTCGGCGGAGGTGACGGGGGCGTCGCTGTCGGAGGGGGTGAGGTCGTCGGTCATGATGCGCTCCTGAGGATGGTGGGGGCTGCAGGGAGGGAGGAGGGACGGGCGGGGCCGGTCACGGGAGGGTCCGGAGGTCGAACCCCGTGTCGCGCCGGGCGATGCCCTCGCGGAAGGCCGTGATCGAGTCCTGTCGGGAGACGATCCGCCAGTCGTTGGTCAGGTACGACCCGGACGCGACGGTGGTCGCCGTGAGGTTGAACCAGGCGAAGCCGACGATGTCGTCGTTCGCCGGGTCGGCGAGGGTGTCGAAGAGCGAGTCGATCCAGCGGGGCTTCTGGGCGGCCTTCGTCGTGCCCAGCTCGGCGGCGCCGATCTCGGCGAGGACGATCGGCTTGTCGGTGATGGCCCGCAGGTAGCCGAGGGTCTTGCCGAAGGTGCCGTCGAAGTCGCCGGTCTGCGGCGTCTCGGCGTTGCTGCGGAGGTAGCCGGTCATGCCGACCCAGTCCACGTAGTCGTCGCCGGGGTACAGGCTGGCGGTGTACTCGAGCGTGCGGTTCTTGGTCGGCACGCCCTCCACGCGGGTGGGAGCCCAGACCCAGGCGACGAGGTCGTTCGCCCCCTCGCGCTCGAAGACGTCGTGCACGTGGCGCCACATCTCCGTGTACTGGCCGGCGGTGTTGTTGTTGACGCCCTCGTCCCAGGGGTACCAGTTGCCGTTCATCTCGTGGTCGAGACGGATGGCGAGGGGCAGACCCGTCGTCGTGATGTCCTGGGCGTACTTCGTCAGGTACGCGTCGAACTCGCCGTCGATGATCTTGCCGAGCTCGTAGTCGGGGTCGACGACCTGGTCGTTGGCCGCCTTCAGCGGGCGCGACTCCCAGGTGAGGAAGGGCAGGTCGCCCTTGGCCCACGCCCGGGTGACCGCGTTCGGGTCGAAGTCCTGGTCCCAGCCCTGGAAGTACCCGGCCATGTTCGGCTGGGCGCCGACCTTGCTGCTGACGTCGTCGAACTCGGACCAGCTGAAGGGCGACTGCGTCGTGTACAGGCCGAAGTAGCGCGACTCCGGCTGGATGATGCTCGCGAGCGACGGGGCCGTGACGGGCTGGGGGCCCGTCGGGGTCCCGCTGCCGCTGCCCGAGCCCGAGCCGCTGCCGGACCCCGAGCCCTTGCCCCCCGAGCCCGTGGCGCCCTTGGCGCCCGAGAAGGCGGCGGCGCCGCCGGACCCGCCGGCAGCCGACCCCGCGGCCGTCGATCCGCCGTCGGCGGCGGCCTGGGCCTGGTCGAGGGCGCTCTGCGCCGAGGCGAGCTGAGCCTGCGCCGCGGTGAGCTGCCCCTCGGAGGTCCAGGCCTGCTGCTGCACGTCGGCCAGGGCGGTCTTGCTGTCGGCCAGCTGCGCCTTGGCGCTCACGAGCTGGTCGAGCAGGGCCGACCGGTCGGCCTTCAGCTCGGCGACGTCGGACGGCGAGGCGCCCACGGCGGTCTGCACCGCGCTGCGCACGGCGTTGTCGGACGGCGAGATCCAGATCAGCCACGAGATCATGGCGAGCAGGACGACGACGGCGGTGGCGCCGAGGCCCGTGCGGCGGGCGTTGCCGTGGGACTGCGCCCACCAGGCTCCCGACTGCACGTGCGCCGGGGCCACGAACTTCTGTGCGGACTCAGACAATGAAGAGCACCTCCAGGGCGAGGATGACGGCACCGATCAGGTACGGGAAGCCGGCTTTGGGGTTGAGGCGACGACGGGGAGGCGCGGCCACGCGGGCCGGTGAGGTCGCCTCCGCCAGCGCGGTCGCCGTGCTGGTCGTGACGGCGTCGCCGGGGCGGGCGTCCACGGCCGTCTCCGCGCGGTGGCTGCGCACCATGACCGCGCCGCGGTCACCGTCGCGCACCGTGGTGGAGTCGCCGGTCGGGCCGACCGTCGAGGTGGACGGTCCGACGTCGAAGAGGGTGTCGACGCCGGGGTCGGCCTCGCCCCGGAACTCGCGCTCCAGCACGTCGAGGGAGTCGTCGGCCCCCACGGCCTGGACCTGGGCCTGCACGGCGTCGTCCGCCGCGCCTCCCCCGTAGGCGCCTGCGCGGGTGCCCCAGCCGCTCGCGTGGCCCATGCGGAAGAAGCCGATGACGCGGATGGGCATCAGGAAGAGCGTCGACACGATGATGAAGACGGGCAGGCGGAAGAAGTCGGAGGGCTTCTCGGCGAGGTGGCGCATCTGGCGGATCGCCATGCTCAGCACGGACGAGAGCACCATCAGCACGATGATGCTGATGAGCCCGGTCGAGACGCCGTACTCGGCGAGGATGCCGCGGTAGAGGTTGACGCCCTGGCCGGTGATGCCGCGGTAGACCCAGCCGCCGATGACGCCCATGAGCATGAACGGCAGGATGATGTCCATCGCGAAGAAGAAGGCGAGCATCGGGGCGTGGCCGAGCATCCACGGCATCATCCGGAAGGTGTTGTACTGGCTGCCGCGGGCCCAGCGGAGCTGCTGCTTGAAGAGCTTCTTCACCTGCAGGGGCGCGTCGGTGTAGACGAGGCTCGTGTGCTGGTAGACGGTGCGGTAGCCCTCCTTGAGCGTGAGGTTCGTCAGCGTGCGGTCGTCGCTCACCTCGAGGAAGACGCCCATGAACTTCTCGGTCATGAACTTGTCCATGACCCGCTCGAGGATGACGCGGCGGAAGGCGATGGTGCGGCCGGGCAGGCAGCCGATCTGGCCGAGCACGCTCTGGGCGGGCATCGAGTAGAGGGCCCGCGAGTTCTCGAGCCAGTCCGCCCAGCGGGTGATCCAGCTGCGCTCGGGCTCGAGGATGCGCTGACGGGTGGTGACGCCGCCGACGTTGGCCTCGGAGAAGGGGCGGACGAGCTCGGAGAGCGTTCCCGGCGTCCAGACGGTGTCGGAGTCGACGAGCACCGTGATGTCGCCGCGGCTCAGCTCGGTGCCGATCATCACGGCGTTCCGCTTGCCGGGGATGGGCGTGTGCACCCAGCGCACGAGGGGCGCGTACTCGTCGCAGACGGCGGCGAGGTCGGGGTTCGGGGCGCCGTTGATGACGACGATGATCTCGCCGGGCGCCTGCTCGACCATCCGGCCGATCACGTCGCGGAAGAGGTCGAGGGGCTCGTCGACCACGGGGACGACGACGCTGGTCGTGCCGGTGAACTCGCCCGTCGAGGGGCGGTACCGGCGGGAGAGGACCACCTTGACGATCCACAGGACCCAGATGAGGGCCGAGTACACCGCGAACAGGTAGACCTCGGGGTAGCCGCCCGCCATGGAACGGATCTGAAGGATGAAAGTCAACACGATGGCCGCCTCGGAAGATGGGGGAACAGGGGGTGGCGTCCGCGTCGTCGGGGAACCTGGGTGTCGGGTGAGGCAATCTTCAGTCACCCTGCGGGTGCTCACAAGCCGTCACCTCTTCGGGGGCGCGCTCTCACCCCGTGGGGTACGGCACTTGTCCTCCCTCTGGTGTCAGGCGAAATGCCGACAACGGCCAGCGGTGCGGCCCCCAGCGTCTGGACGACGCCCGTCGCCTCCAGGCAGGCCGGACCAGAGCCTCTCTCATCACCAGCGATACGGCACAGGATCAGGGCTTTACGTGACGTCGACCACCACCGCCGATGTGACGGGTGTCGAAGCTGAGAACGACCTGTCAGTCACGGGTCGTGTTCCTCCCGGCTACGAACCGGAAACACGCCGGTCATCTCGCACGGGGTACAGCGGGTGATATCGGGGTACGCACGGATCACCCGCCACGAATTCTCGCCTCACCCGCCGAGATCTGCATCCCGGGCGTGTCGCGACTCAGCCCGTGGGGGTGGGAGCCTCGTCGAGGCCGTAGAAGCCCCGCTCGAAGACGGCTCGGGCGCGTCGCGTGGCGGCGAGGTAGTCCTCCTCCAGCCGCGTGGCCGACCCCGGCGGGTACTCCATCAGCCGCGCCACGCCCTCGAGCTGACGACGGTCGGTCGGCAGGACGTCGGACGTGCGCGAGGTCCAGAGGACACCGGCCGAGCGGGCGCGGGACGCGATCACCCAGGCGTCGTGCAGCTTCTGCGCGTCGCCTGACGAGACGAGCCCGGCCTCCTCCGCCGCCGCCAGGGCGTCGAGCGTCGAGGGCGTGCGCAGGGCCGGAACCGCGTGCGCGTGCTGCAGCTGGAGCAGCTGCACGAACCACTCGACGTCGCTCAGCGACCCCCGCCCGAGCTTGAGGTGCCGCGACGGCTCCGCCCCGCGCGGCAGCCTCTCTGCCTCGACGCGCGCCTTGATGCGCTTGACCTCCCGCACCTCCTGCTCGGAGAGCTCCGCGGGGTACCGGACCGTGTCGGCGACGGCCATGAAGTCACGGCGCAGCGCCTCGTCGCCGGCCACGTCGCGGGCCCGCAGCAGCGACTGCGCCTCCCAGGTGAGCGACCACCGGTCGTAGTAGGCCCGGTAGGAGGTCAACGACCGCACCACGGGCCCGCTGCTGCCCTCGGGGCGCAGGCCGGCGTCGAGGTCGAGGGGCACGAGGGAGTCGGCCGTCAGGCGGTTCAGCTCCGCCACGACGCGGACGGCCCGGCGGTGGGCGGTCTCGTCGCCGTCAGGAGCCCGGTAGACGTAGAGCACGTCGGCGTCGGAGCCGAAGCCGAGCTCGCGGCCGCCGTAGCGGCCCATGGCCACGACGGCGAACTCGATGTCGCCCGCGTCGCGGCGGGCGAGGGCCAGGGCACCCGTGATGGCGGCCGTGGTCACGTCGGTCAGGCCGGCCGCCAGCTCGTCGATCGTCATCAGGCCGAGGATGCCGCCGATGGCGAGGCGGAGGACCTCGCGTCGGCGGGCGTTCCTCAGGACGCCGGCCCCCGCCTCCGGGGTGTCGTGGCGGGCCAGGGTCGCGTGCGTCTCGTCCAGCAGGCTGGCGAGGCTGCGGGGCCGCAGCTCGTCGTCGTTCTCGAACCAGACGGCCGCCTCGGGGGTGCGCTCGAGGAGGTCGGCGACGAAGCGCGACGTCGAGAGGACGGTCGTCAGCCGGTGCGCCGCCCCGGAGGAGTCGCGGAGCATGCGGAGGAACCAGTACGACTCCCCCAGCCCGTCGCTGAGCCGACGGAAGGCGAGGAGGCCGAGGTCGGGGTCGGTGCCGTCGGCGAACCACTGCAGCATCGCCGGCAGGAGGTGGCGCTGGATGCTCGCACGGCGGGAGACTCCGCCCGTCAGGGCCGCGATGTGGCCGAGTGCGCCCCGCGGGTCGGCGAAGCCGATCGCCGCCAGCCTCGCGGCGGCCTGGTCGGTGCTGAGAGCCAGCTCCTCCTCGGGCCGCGCCGCCACGGCGGAGAGCAGGGGGCGGTAGAAGAGGCGCTCGTGGAGGGTGCGCACCCGCCGTTTGACGCCCTGCCAGGCCTCGACGAGCTCGCGCGCCGACCCCGCCAGGCCCGTGCCGCGGGCGAGGGCGCGGAGGTCGTCGTCGTCGGTGGGCATGAGGTGCGTGCGGCGCAGGCGGGAGAGCTGGATGCGGTGCTCGAGCAGCCGGAGGACGCGGTAGTCGCGGTCGAACTGGGCGGCCTCGGCCCGCCCGACGTAGCCCCGGCGGGCGAGGGCCGACAAGGCCGCGAGGGTCGAGCGCTCCCGGACGCCGTCGTCGGCCTGGCCGTGCACGAGCTGGAGCAGCTGGATCGTGAACTCGACGTCGCGGAGGCCCCCGGGGCCGAGCTTGAGCTGACGATCGACCTCGTCGGCGGGGATGAGGTCGGTGACGCGCTCGCGCATCCGCTGCACCGACTCGACGAAGGCCTCGCGCGAGGCCGCCGACCACACGAACGGCGCGATGCGCTCGACGTAGCGCTCACCCAGCTCGCGGTCGCCCGCGATGGGCCGGGCCTTCAGCAGGGCCTGGAACTCCCACCCGCGTGCCCAGCGGTCGTAGTACGCCACGTGCGAGTCGAGCGTGCGGACGAGCGCGCCGTCCTTGCCCTCGGGGCGGAGGTTCGCGTCGACCTCCCAGAGCTCGGGCTCGATCGACAGGTCGGAGACCACGCGCACGGCGTGCACCGCCAGGCGGGTGGCGATCTCGACCGCCCGGCCGGGCTCCAGCCCGTCGGCGCCCTCGGCGACGTACACGACGTCGACGTCGCTGAGGTAGTTGAGTTCGCGGGCACCGGTCTTGCCCATGCCGATGACGGTGAAGCGCGTGCGGGCCACGTCGTCGGCGGGGAAGGGCACCTCACGCCGGGCGACGGCGACGGCGGCCTCGAGGGCGGCGCCGGCGAGGTCGGCGAGGGCGGCGGCCACGTCGGGCAGGACGGCGACCGGGTCGGAGGACTCGAGGTCCCAGGCCGAGAGCCGCAGGAGGTGGTGGCGGTACCGGCGACGGAGCGCGACCGCGGCGTCGTCGCCGACCAGCCCCGCGACGACGTCGAGGAGGTCCGCGACGTACTCGTCGGACGAGGGAGGCGCGGTGAGGGGCGACAGGAGGCCCGCCAGTTCGTCCGGTCGTCGCGTCAGGAACTCCGCGAGGCCCGACGAGGCCCCCAGCACGCGCACCAGACGGGGGCCTGCTCCGCCGTCGAGGAGCCGGGAGACGGCGTCCGCGTCGCGCTCCACCAGCCGCTCGAGGTGCCGGAGCGCCGCGTCGGGGTCGGGAGCGCGGGCGAACGACGCGATCAGCGACTCCGCCCGGGGCTCCTCGGCGACCAGCCGCTCGATGCGGTCGCGGGCCTCCCGCAGCTCCGCGAAGCCCAGCCGGGCGAGCTCGGACAGGCCGGTGCTCGGACGGGTCATGACGGTCGGGCGCGCGCGGTGCGGCGCCGGCTAGAGGATCTCGAGGTTCGAGCGCAGCTCGTAGGGGGTGACCTGGGCCCGGTAGGCCTTCCACTCCTGGCGCTTGTTGAGCAGCACGTAGTTGAAGACCTGCTCGCCCAGCGTCTCGGCGACGAGCTCGCTGTCCTCCATGATCGAGAGGGCGTGGTCGAGGCTGGCGGGGAGCTGCTTGTAGCCCAGCGCGCGGCGCTCGGCGTCGCTCATGCCCCAGACGTTGTCCTCCGCCTCGGTCGGCAGCTCGTAGCCCTCCTCGATGCCCTTGAGGCCGGCGGCCAGCATCAGCGAGAAGGCGAGGTACGGGTTCGCCGCGGAGTCGATCGCGCGGTACTCGACGCGGCTCGAGTTGCCCTTGTTCGGCTTGTAGAGCGGCACGCGCACGAGAGCGCTGCGGTTGTTGTGGCCCCACGTGACGAAGCTCGGGGCCTCGTCGCCGCCCCAGAGGCGCTTGTAGCTGTTCACGAACTGGTTCGTGACGGCCGTGATCTCGGGGGCGTGCTTGAGCAGGCCGGCGATGAACTGACGCCCGATGCGGGAGAGCTGGTACTCCGCGCCCGCCTCGTAGAAGGCGTTCGAGTCGCCCTCGAAGAGCGACATGTGGGTGTGCATGCCCGAGCCGGGGTGCTGGCTGAAGGGCTTCGGCATGAACGTCGCGTAGACGCCCTGCTCGATGGCCACCTCCTTGATGACCGTGCGGAAGGTCATGATGTTGTCGGCCGTCGTCAGCGCGTCGGCGTAGCGGAGGTCGATCTCGTTCTGGCCGGGGCCGGCCTCGTGGTGGCTGAACTCCACCGAGATGCCGAGGTCTTCGAGCATGCGCACCGAGCGACGACGGAAGTCGTGGGCGGTGCCGCCGGGCACGTTGTCGAAGTAGCCGGCGGAGTCGACCGGCTGGGGGCCCTCCGGGCCGTGCTGGGCGCTCTTGAGGAGGTAGAACTCGACCTCGGGGTGCGTGTAGAAGGTGAAGCCCCGGTCGCCGGCACGGGCGAGCGTGCGCTTCAGCACGTTGCGGGGGTCGGCGACGGCCGGCTGCCCGTCGGGCGTCGTGATGTCGCAGAACATGCGGGCCGTCGGGTCGATCTCGCCCCGCCAGGGAAGGATCTGGAACGTCGTCGGGTCGGGCTGCGCCAGGACGTCGGCCTCGTAGGAGCGGGTGAGCCCCTCGATCGCCGAGCCGTCGAAGCCGATCCCCTCGGCGAACGCCCCCTCGACCTCGGCCGGCGCGATGGCCACCGACTTGAGGGTGCCGATCACGTCGGTGAACCAGAGGCGGATGAACTTGATGCCCCGCTCTTCGATGGTCCGAAGAACGAAGTCTGTCTGCTTGTCCATGCACGGCCTTTCTGCTCGACGACCAGGCTAGTGGACGGGACGTGCGCCGCGGGGGCGCGGACCCGGTCAGTCGTCGGCGGCGTCCTCGGCGTCGAGGCGGGCGTTGCGCTCCCTGATGGTCTGGATCGCGCGCTCCGCCTCCTCACGGGTGGCGTAGGGGCCGGCGCGGTCGACGGCGGGCGAGACCTTGCCCTCCTCGACCTCGTGGGTGGTGATGTTGTACCAGAAGTCCTGAGTCATGCCAGCACGTTACTGCCAAGTGCTGGGAGGCGCGGAAAGACGGGCATCTTGTGCAGGTGGGTGACGGTAGGGCATGGCCCTGATGAGGGGCTGCTGCGGACTCAGTGCGGACTCTGGCACGCTCAAAGAATGACGACGAGCACTGATATGGCCGCTGCCCTCGAGGCTTTCATCCGGGACGAAGTAGCCCGGCAGGTGGGCGAGCAGCTTGCTCTCCATGTCAATGCGATCGAGCCGCCGGCTCAGCCAGCCAACCCGGACGACGTCCGGTGGCTCACAACTCGGGAGGCCGCGGTCCGAGTCGGCCGACACGAGGACACCGTTCGAAAGGCATGCCAGACGGGGGAACTATTCGCTAAGCAGCGCGGGAAACACGCTCGGTGGGCTATCCGACCGTCGTCTCTGGACGCGTGGATGGACGGCACGCCTGATCCGCATCGTGAGGCTGTGGAGCGGTGGCAGCGGGGCCCAAAGCAGCCCCTGAAGCCTCGGAGACCGCGTCGACCACCATCGAGCCCATCTCCGGAGCCTGAGGGCCCAGCGGCAGCCTGAGCGCCACTACGGTGCTCACATGGATCTCGTCTGGGCCCGCCTTGCCATCAGTGCCCTCACGCTGGCGGCCTTCGGCCTCTCGACAGCCGGGCTCGTGCTCATCCGACGCGACGCTGGGCGCGCTGTCGTCAGGCTCGAGCGAGAGCGACGTCTGCGCTCCCAGTACTCCGCCGAGCTGCACGCCGTAACCTCCCGCGATGACGTGACTTCTCAGGAGAGAGAAGCCGCCGGGCTGCGATGGCGGCAGCAGCACGACGCGGCTGGCATGTACGTCACTACCTGGAACACGATCGGCGAAGAGCCACTAGCTGAACGGATCATCGTCGAGCTGCGTGAAGGCAGCCGGCTCGACTTCTGGCTGGTGGGCGCTGGTCTCTCGTGCGGCCTGGCAGCGAGCCTCTGGGGTACCTGGCTCCCGCAACCTTGAACGGAACGCCTGTCGCGGCAGGAGGAGCTGCGGGGGCTCGATGTGACGTCGGCTGCCTGCCGAGTTGGCCCGCGAACGACGTGGCTCTGGGCTACGTCCTAATTGCGAGCTCAAAGGCGGCCTGCCAAATCGCGTTTCGATCTCGGTCGAGTCTTGCCCCGATACGTGACCATGCTCTCGCCGCCGCAGGTTCGGGCCCGTGCCGCCAACCGTCGGTGGCGCCTCATAGCCTGGCAAAGCACGATAAAAGATCACCAGGAGGAACCACCATGAGCACATTCGACATTGCCAGGGCGCTGAACAGCGCCGCCCAGAGCAGCAACCCACATTGGGTCCTCACGGCCGTGCTGAAGCGCGACGGTGTGGGCGGCAAGATGGCCTCGATGCTCGCAAATTTAATCCCTGATGGCCAGATCGAGCACATCGATGCGTCGATCTCTGACGAGACCGACGACGCTCTCGCACGCGTTGCGGCATTCACCACAGACCGCATCGTTGTCGTGCAAGTCGCAGGCAAAGACTCGCCAACGGCCATCAGCACTTCAAGGAGTGCCCTGCAGTCCATCGCACTGAACGACGTCCCGAACTTCTTCGCGGGCAGTTCCGGTGAGGGCGGCGAGTACCGCGTGGAACTCGACTACGGCCAAGCGCTCGGCAGCTTCGGCCACATTCACCTCGGCCACTCGAAGCAGTCAGGTCAGAACTTCGTGGCCCTGCGGGACTTCGTGCCCTCACTTCTCCAGGATATGCAGGCGCCGAGCTCGGCGGGCGGCGACGCATAAATTCTCCGGCAACGTCAGTTCTGACAGGTCATACGAGTACTGGGCGGTTCATTCCGCAGGCACTAGTAGCCCGTTGAAACGACGAATGAGCCCCCACTGGCCTAGGAGGTCAGCGGGGGCTTCGTCGTGCTCAGGGGGCGGTGTCAGCGGTCCACCGTACGGTGCTCGGCGTGGAGAAGTGGGTCCCGTGGTGGGAGAAGGAGCGGCCGGCACCGCCGCCGACTTCGTCCTCGAGTAGTGCGACGGGCGGCCGTAGCCACAAAGGGCCCGTTCAACGCTGGGGACGGGTCTTTTGTGAGCTGCGTCGGTAGTCACTGGAGGCAAACAAGCGATCCGGGTCACGTGGCTGCTCTCAGGCCACACAGAGCAGGTCACGCGAACCGGAAGATCCCCGCGTCGAGTTCGGAGCCGATGGCTTTAACGCCTGAGTGCGCCCCCGCGGACCTCTGTGAGTCGACTAGGGGCGCACTCGCGCTTCAACGCCGGCTAGCCAGTCGGCGCTTGAAGTTCAGTTGACCGGCGTGTTCGTAGCCAGGGCTCGAACCACGTCATATTCGCGCTGCGTGAGGATTACGGGCTGGCCCCAGGCCTTGGCCGCGGCGTTCACTTGTTCCGCCGTTCCGAGCGTGCGAGCATTCGCGGCCCCAATGCCCGGGTTGCTTCCGATGATGGCGATGGTCGTGGGGCTCTGGATCAGCTGCATTTTGTCTCCGTCGTATGTAGGTGTGGGGGGTGCTGTTGCTGTGCCGACTCGGGCCTGGAGGTAGGGCACGGGGTCGAGGGCCCTTCCGTTTTCTCGAATCTCGAGGTGCAGATGGTTTACGCCCGTGCCCGTGTTCCCCACGCGTCCGACTTCCTGACCTGTCACGACCCGCGTGCCCTGCACGAGCGGACTCGCCGTCAGCATGTGGAAGTAGACACTGGTGAACCCGGTGTGGTTTACGTAGAGGTAGTTCCCTGCGCCTGTTCCGGAGCTGTCGGCCTGGTAGCCCTTCGAGCCGACGACGCCGTCAGTCACGGCACCGATCGAAGTCCCGGATGGCCGAAGGAAGTCCGCTCCTTCGTGGATGCGGCCCCCGGGCCTGGACGCGCCGAACTGCTGGCCGTATGTCGAGTCGGGGAGCGGGTCCCGACCAACGGGCCACACGTAACCACCAGCCGCGAACGCCGCTTCGGGCATAGCAAGGATGTCTGCCCCGAAGAAGGCCACCAAGCTGGCGAACGTAGCGCCCGTGCCAAGTAGCGTGCGACGTGAGAGCCCGCTCGGTGGTGCGTTTTGGCCTGCCGAGTCGATGTTCTCGGAGCCTGAGCCCTCGTCTTTTTGTGCCATGGGTACACCTTGGCGAATCCGCACAGAATTGTCTATGGGCCTGGTAGTTGGCTATCCCGCGGCCACCGAAATCACTTCGACTTCGGCGGCCGCGCCGCGTGCAACCGCTCGGTGGTCGGCGGTGCTTGCCTGCTCGCGCATGCGTGCGTTGTCCTCGAGCTCGGACAAAAGGCTGTTCGGGTCCTCCTGCCAAGCGCGAATTAGGTTGTCCGCGGCTTGCGCGGCCGAGAGGATGTCGATGGCGTACTCATACGCCCAGGGGTCGTCCGGGCCTGGAGGGCTGATCGTGTAAGGGTCGAGAAGCTCGTTCAATTCGTCGACGATGTACGCCGAGCCGGGCGCCGACGACGTGGCAACAATCACTCGAGCACGTTCGAGCGCGAGCTGGCGAGCATGTTTCGCATCGTCGTCCGCGTCACCTTCGGCGGCAATGGTTGCACGCCGCAATTCGACAAGCGCAAGCACGGCCGAAGTCACTCGTTCGGCCTGACGGGCCGCTTCATCTGCCGCGAGGGCCCGACTTGTCTGCGCGTGGGCCGCCCTCAGACTGAAGTGGATGCTCAGCCACGTCACTATGCCGGTCAGGACTGCGGTGACCAGAACCTCCCAGACGGGAAAATCCCACGTAAGTGTTCCGCATGCTTCTGTCCCCGCCCAACACAACATTCCACCGACCGTAGCCGATGGCGTTTATAAGGTGCCCCCCTATTTGGGCCACAGGACTGGTATGCGACATTGGTGTGACTTAGGCTGGCGATATGCCGATTCCGTCTTCTGACTCCACTGCAGCGCCCCGCCGACTTCTCCGTGATGTCGCCTTCGACAAGATGCTCGCTGCAATCGTCGATGGCACGCTCGAGCCCGGTGAACGCCTCAACGACGACGAGCTTGTGAAGTGGCTTGGGGTGTCTCGCACACCCATCCGGGAAGCGATCGCTCAGTTGCAGACGTACGGTCTTGTCGAGATCGAAGCGAACCGGTACACGAAGGTGGCCCAGCGTGACGACGTCGTCTATGCGGAAGCGGCGCAGTTCCTGGCTGGCCTGCACCTTCTGGCCCGCGAGTGGGGCACGGCAAATCTCGACGCGGCGACTCGCAAGCAGATCACGAAGGCTTTGAGCGCTGCGAGCAAGCAGCTCAAGGCTCACGAGGTGGCAGGACCCGGGGCGTTGCTGGATGTGCAGGGTGCTCTGGCCGCAGCGTCGGGCAACGCGCTCTTCGCCGGCACGGAGGAGCCCCTGCGGGTTCGGGTCAAGTTCCTTAGCCCGCGTGACCCTGAGGCTTACGACTGGGATGCTCTCGTGCAGGTTGCCAGCGAGCTAAACAACCTCATCGCCAACTGAGGGCGAATCCTCGGACTTCCTTTGATCTGGTATTTCCTGGGTTTCGGGCCCGCCCTGTTCGAGGTCGGCTAGCTCGAAATAGTTAAGGGCGTCCATCGCGAGGCCCATTTCATGCTGGATCGCTTCGAAGGTGATTGGCGTCATGCTTCGACTCTCGCAGGTTTGAGCAAACCCACTGAGGGGGTTGCGCTCAGTCGTGTCGGCGGTCGCCCGTACGGTCCCGATCATGGCTGTACAACCCGATAAGCGTCCGTGGGGCGAGCTAATGATCGCGAACGGCTGGGACGAAACCGAGCGCTACCGAGTAGGCATCTGGACGCTGAAGGCCCCAAGGGTCGACCACACGCCCAGCAGCTTTCGACTGCGGTGTGACCGTCCGGGCTTCCCGAAGGGCTCGGCTGTCACGTGGGAGCCGCATTATGGATGGGTCCTCTTTGACGGGGAGGACCAGTTCTGCTCGCGTGTAGGGCAAGCGGAATGTCTTGTTTGGTGGGCTGATCGGCATTAGGTCTTTAGCCCTCGAGAAGGGTTTGGGCCGAGAACCGCAGATGGGGCGGTTGTGTGCGATGCTGCCTCGACGGCTCGCCGAGTGGCAACTGCCCCGCCTCTCTCGCACACCCCCCTCAAGCGGCCCGCCGTTCGCGGGACAACTCCACGCCGCACCCGGCACTGGGCAAGCACCGGCTGCGACGTGTCCAGAGAATCGACCGCACATGGGCACGCTGCAGTACGACCACAGCACAGTCGAAATCCCGATGGACGACCGCACCCTTGCGCACGTAAGGGTCGTTGTCATGGCTAAGCTCCGCCGGCATGAGAGCTTTGCTCTGACGTGGGAGGACGCGGCCGGGGCATCAGGTGGGTGGCACAGCGTCTGGATCCACCCCGCGGCAAGCATGCACTTCAGCTTCGTCGGTGGACGCTCACCCCGCATAAACGCGCTTTGGGTGCAGCAGTTAATGGACTCAGCGAATAGCCCTGGGGGGCTTGCCCTGATCCGGGAACCAGCTATTGCGCCCACGCTTGAGAGCAGCGAGGGCCCCGCGCCTCTAAGGGCAGGTAAAGCGTGACGGGCCAGCGTTGCCGATCCGAGCTCGTTTTGAGAAACACTTAGCTCTGCGCTTGAACTCACCTAGGCTCCGAGCAGCCGCCATAGACTCTCGCGACCTGCACTTGGAGTTACCCGTTGCTTCCAGTGTGGCCCCGGCCCGAATCGGGCATCGTGTCAGTCATGCCAGACCCGCTGGTCAGTGTCGGTCAGCAGGTGCTCTCCTACGGTGACCACAGGAAGTGCCTGCGCGCGTCCTGCTTAAGGATGGTCGCGGTCCGACCTGCACCTTTTGATTTGGCCAGCCCCGAACTGGTTACAAACCACTATCGATGTGAGCAGCGAACGTCGTACGGATAAGCAAGGCAGCAAGATTTGGGTTCGGGCCTGATCCTGTGGATTGGGGCACTCCGGCAGGGGTGCCGGTGAGCCCCAGCCTTGAGCCGTCCAAAATCCGAACTGTGCAACAGGTGGCCTTTATCTACCTCGAACTCGTGGGTAGCGTCATCATGCGGGGTACCCCGCGTGACAGAACGGGCCGATGCTGCCTCTGATCCGGTCGGCCAGCCCTGACGTCAGGCCAAGGCCGGAGCGCGCAAGAGGCTCCGGCCTTGGCCCTCCCCCAAGGTGCAGAGGAACGCTCTGTCGATTGGTGAAGTCGACGAGGCGGAGTGCTGGCGGAACCAGCGAACCGGGGCCCGAAGGTCCCGGACAGCCTCCAAGTTACTAACAATTCTTGAGGATGTCCCAAGAGTAAGACGGTTGCGTGCAAGCGGGTAGATGCCACGCGCTTTAGCGTCTGCTCCGTAAAAGCGCCACCGACCCTTCCAAAGGGGTGCGTCACGGACTGGGCCTTCGCGCTGCTCCGTTCCCCATGACGGGTGAGCGCCGGCGGTCGGGGTGAGTGTGACGTGGGAGCCGCACGACGGGTGGGTCATCTACGACGAGGGGGAACGGTTCGTCGCGCGGGAGCGCTTCTGGTCGTCGGCGGGGCCGCTGCGTGCCTGCGGTGGTGGGTTGAGCGGCGGGGGTGAACGACGAAAGGCCCCTCCGCCGAGTGGCGGAGGGGCCTTCTGCTCTATGCGATCAGGCTCACGCCGACGGCGGTGTCGGCCGGCCCTGCGCCGGTGAGGGCGCTGGGGTAGCTGCCCTGCCCGAGGCCGCCCTGCTGCCAGCCCGCGCCGTTGACGAGCTGCCCGCCGGCTGTCGCCATCGGGGCGCCGGGAACGGCGCTGACGATGCCGCGCATGACGGGCTGAGTCGTAGGTGCGGACTGGACGGTGGCTGCCAGGTAGTACCAGCCGTTGGAGAGGGGCACCGACAGTCCCGTCACGGTCTTCAGGCCGACCGTGTCAGCCGCAACCTGGCCGCCGTCGACGACGAGCGCCCCAGGGGCGCCGCCGTTGTCGGCGTAGACGCCGAGGCGCACTTTGCTCCCCGCCTCGCCCGCCGTGACGATCTCGACCCCGAGGCCCGTGAAGACGCGCGAGCCCTCGATGCGGATGGGCAGGAACGTCGCGAAGCCGTTGGGACGCCCGGTGACCTGTCGGGGGCCGGGGGCGGAGTAGTGCAGTCCGGCGACGAACTTCTGAGTGGGAACGGCGACCACCGCGGCGAGGCCAGCAGACACGGAGCAGCCCGAGGCGTTCGCGTCGATGGTGACCTGTGAAGGACTCACGGTGCCCGCGGGGCCCTGGAGCGTGAGGGCAGAGCCCGAGTTGGCCTGCTTGATGTGGATGACGCCCTTGTCGCCGGGCAGGAACGGGAACGAGCCGGACTGGATCTCGAGTGTGCGGTCGAGGAAGCCGATCTCGATGGCGTAGTCGCGGGGGCGGGCGGCGATGCGGTAGCCGTCATTCCAGGAGAAGCCGGGCTGGATGATCTTCACGCCGTTCAGAACGGACTTGTTGTTGGCGTCGTTCGTCGCGAGGGAGACGATTGCCCCGTTGCCGATGGCTTCGAAGCGGACGTGGTTGAGGATGGCGTCCTGGATGAAGACGCGGGGCGAGCCCTGGGATGCAGAGCCGGCTTCGGTGAGGGCCTCCTGCAGGATGCCGTAGGGCTGGAAGCCCATGTGCGAGTTTGTGAAACCGGCACCGTCGAAGCCCTGATCGGCGGGCATGGCGATGCCGGCCATGGTGTTGCCGTTGAGCTCGCTGTCGTCGATGAAGTAGTCGGACGTGTTCCGGGCGAGGTAGAGCCCGTAGTAGTTCGCGGTCAAGTTGCACCGGTTCAGGAACAGGTGCCCGTGCTCACTTCGATAGACGATGCCGCGGTTGAAGAACCGGATCTGCGCGCTGATACGGGTCTTGGCGTACCCGGTCACCTCAATGCCGTGCATACCCGTGGGGGGCGTCCCGAGCGTCAGAGGAACGCCCGGTGCTTCCAGACGGAAGTTTTCCGCGCGGATGAAGGGGTGCGCACCGGTGCCGTGGAGGGTGATGGCAGCAACGCCAGGGCCGAGGTCGCGGCTGACCCTCACGAGAGCGTTGTCGGACGCAAGGTTGATGTCGACGAGGCGAATAGCTGCGCTCAGAACAACGGGAAGTGTCTCGGGGATGAAGATGGTCCCCCCGGCGCCAGCTACTGCAGCCGCTGCCGCGAAGCTGGACTGGTCCACGATTCCCGAGCTTGTGCGGTAACGGGACACGTCGACGATGGGAGCGATTGCGCGCATGACTTCGTCATCGAACAGCTTGGTGGCGTCGTCGACACTGGCAAAGCTGCGGCCGGCGGGCGCTACGGCGGTCTTCGGCAGGCTGTCGAAGCGTGTCGCTCCATCACCCCAGAATGCCTCACCGGTCGTCACGTCGTAACCGGGTTCTCCGGGGCCCAGTACCGGGTTGGTCTTGAGCCAGCCGACGGTGGTGTCGCGGCGGACGAGGATGCGTGTCGCCATGGTGGTCCTGCTTTCTGCCGCCTGGCGGCCGTGAACGAAGAAGAGCGCGGGCCACCGGGTCGGTGGCCCGCGCAGGGGGTGAGGTCAGCGCCGGTTGGCGGCCTCGAGGGTCGGGCTGTAGGCGAGCAGGAGCACGACGATGCAGAGGATGACGAACACGGTCACCTCCCCTCAGCCAGCGGGTCGAGGTCGGTGCCGTCACGCATCCGCCTCACCTCGTCGGTGGAGAAGGTGCCGTCGAGGTCGTCCTCGGCGAGCAGCTCGCGGATGTGGTTTCCGATGGGCGGGGGCTCCTCGCCGCTGCCCCACGTGGAGCGCACCTGCCGGATGTACTCTCGGAATGCCTCGCGGGTCTGTCGGAGGAGGAGCCGCAGCGCGCCGAACTGGCGGCGCAGGTCGGCGATCTCGTCGCGCAGCGGCTGCGTGGCGGCCGCGATCCGGCCGTCGACGTACTCCGCGAGGGCCAGGTCGCGCGCGAGGTAGTCGACGTCGCTCGCGGTGTCGGTCTCGGCGGGCACCTCGCGGCGGGCGCGGGCCGCGGCGCGCTGGTTCTGCACCAGCACGCCGATCAGCAGGAGGATCGATCCGACGATGCTGGCGGATCCGGCGTCTACCGCCATCCGTGCACCTGCCTCTCTCGAGCGATGTCGGTCACCCGCCAGCGCGGCAGGGTCGAGATCGCGTAGATCGCAGCGGCGACGGCGGTCCTGCCGACGTCGTTGCTCGTGACGCCGGCGAAGAGGACCGCGGCCGCGTAGAGCAGCACCAGGCCGGACAGCAGCGACACCGCGTAGAACTCGAGGCGCCAGAGCCGGGCAGGCCACGCGATGCCGACGAGCGACACGAGGGACGCCGACGCGATCGCGAAGCCGAGGATCTGGGCGTACTCCTCGCCGAAGGTGTCGCGGAGGGCAGGGACGCCGCCGAGGACACCGAGGGACCCGAACGCCCACGTCGCGACGTAGAACTCCGGCAGCGTGCGGCGGAGCAGCCGCGAGACGCGGGCGTCCGCGCTGCTCACGTTGCCGGGCCCCCAGATGGACGCACGGTAGAGGCGCCGGGCCCAACCGAGGGAGGACCGCATCAGCTGGTCGCCAGGTGGTCGGGCCCCGGGATGCGGTCGACGCCGGTGACGACGAACACGTCGCCCTCCTTCGGCGCGACGACGGGCTCGGTGCGGATCTGCACGCCGAGCTCGGCGGCGCCGGCCTTGATGAACGCGACCAGGACGAGCAGCAGCTGCGACCAGGTGATCGCGCCCGTCGCGATGAAGGGCAGGGCGAGGGTGACCGCGACACCAAGCAGCTCGACGCCGGTCTTCACCTTGCCGCGCCAGCGGGTGCCGACGAGCGGGACCAGCCAGGTGGTGAACGTCGTGAGGACGAGCACGACGAGCTGCGCCAGGACGACGGGCGTGATGGGCCCGGCCGCGACGGCGACCTGCACGCCGCCGACGACGAGGACGAGGAACGAGAGGACGCTCGGTGCGAAGCGCTGCAGGACGGGGTTCATGGTGGGCTCCGATCAGGACTTGAGACGGGCGGACAGGGTGTCGGCGACGCCCTGGGTGATCTGCTGCACGACCTCGGCCGTGATCGCGGTCGAGGCGAGCGAGCCGCCAGCCTTGAGGCTCGCGGCCACGGCACCGGCGATCGCCGCGGTGTCGAACACGGCGGGGTCGGGGCGCTCGGCGGCGCGGGCGAGGATCCAGCCGGCCTCGTCGGTCGTGCGGTGCTCGACCTTGAGGCCGAAGACGCCCGCGGTGAGCCGCTTCGCCTCGTAGAGGCCTCGTCCCTGGCCGCCCTCCGAGGTCACGACGAAGCCCTCGCCGGAGGTGTAGTAGCCGGTCGAGCCGTGCCAGACGGACTTGGGGTCGTTCACTTCGACGAACGCGATGTCGGTCATGTCGTCCTCCTCGGGGGGCGGGGTCGGGGTGCCGGCGTCGCGTGCGCGCAGGAGAGCGAGCATCGCGGCGGCCATGGCGGGGTAGATGTTGAAGTGCCAGGACTCGGGGCGGGAGAAGTCCATGCCGGTCGGCAGGACCCCGTACGCGGGCCCGAGACGGCGGATCGCGGCGAGGGTGGGCCCGGCGAGGGCCTCCCCGTTCGGACCGCCGAGGTCGACGGCACTGCCGATGCGGATCTCGTCGTGCGTGGAGTTGAACGGCGTCGCGGCGAGCGGGCCGCCGTTCTTGCTGCGCTCGAAGACGATCAACTGCCGGGGCCGGGAGCGGTTGCCCTCGTTCACCGTCGCCCGGTAGCAGCCCGGCAGCTTGGCGACGTCGTCGAGGAGGGCGGTCAGGAGCAGGGCGGCGTCGGCAGCGTTCACGAACTGCTCGATGCCGCGGAGCTCGGCGTAGCGGGACAGACCCACGGATGCGGGCATGGTGCCTCCGATCAGGCTCAGGGCGTCAGGCGATCTCGCCGGCGCCGTACTCCTCGAAGTGGACGGTCCAGCGGTAGTAGGCGATCACCGAGGCGTCCGTGGTGACGTTGAGGGTGCAGGTGACGTTCGCGGGGATCTCGACGTCGAAGGTGCGGCCGACGTGCACGAAGCGGCCGCCGGGGAAGTACGAGCCGTTCTCCGCGCCCGCGCTCGAGGGGCTGGCGGAGTGCGTCTGCCCGTTCGACGTCACGACGACGCCGGCTCCGGTCCAGGACAGTGCCGGCGTCACGTAGCCCTCGGTGCCGCCGAAGCCGCCGGTGCCGTCGACACGGATGACGACGCGGCGTGCGTACGGCTTCGCGGCGAACGACCGGGACGCGGCCGTGCCGCCACCACCGACCGCGTTCTGGAAGTAACCGGCCTTCGCCGAGCGAAGCGCCCCGGGGACGCCCACGGTGACCCATGCGGCGCCCGTGTAGAAGAGCAGCAGGCCGGTGTCGGTGTCGGACCAGAGGAGGCCCTTCCACTTCTCGACGGTGGCGAGGTTCTGGCGCTCGAGCGCAGTGCCCTCGCGGTGGTTGCCGACGAGGGCGGCGTACTTCGCGATCTCTGTGAGGTCGGCCGCGTCGGCCGGGGCGCCGCCGCCGGCGTACTCCGGTTCGTTCTTCGGGCCCATGCTGTTTGAGGCCATGGCGGCAGCTCCTTCAGTAGATCGAGGTGATGCGGAGGGCCCCGGACTGAGGGTCCTCCGTGAGCGAGCGGAACTTGTTGAAGCCGCCGTGGTTGAGGCCGATGCCGCCGACGTTCGCGGCGAGCCACTGCCCGAACGCGACCGGCAGCTCGAGCCAGATGCCCGACGACACCTGGCGGGCCGTCGAATTCGACAGAGACGGCGCCCCGGGCGGCTGCGAGGGGTGAGGGTGCGTCGCGAAGACCGGGGCATCGCCGAACACCTGCGCGAGGGTGCAGTAGATCTCGATCCGCTGCACCTGCGCGGCCCGCAGGGTGTCGACGATCTTCGTGCCGTAGAACCAGGCGCCGAGGGTCGACGCTGAGGCCCACACCTGACGCTGCTTCCAGTTGCCGCCGCCGAACGTGCCCGCATCGAGCGCGAGGAACGTGTCGACGTGCTGCGTCGGACCGGCGGTCTGCGCGGGTGGCGGCTCGACGACGGGCGGCGGTGACGACAGGACGTTCATCACGGTCGCGCCGCCCTGCCAGTAGAGCGTGACGATGCTGCCCGGGACGAGCTCGATGCCTTCCGCGATCGTCGCCGAGACGTCGCCGATGTCAGTGCCGACGATCGCGCGGCCGTCGACGACGTCGAGCACCTCGCCCTGGCCGGGCTTCGACAGCGCCGACCCAATGAAGTAGAACCGGCCGTTGATCGCGACGATCCAGACCGGCTCGTTGACCTCAGGCCGGTAGGCCGTCATCGCGCGCGCGTCGATCCGCTCGGGCCCGATGTCGAACTGCATCCGGTCCCGCGCGAACGACACGAACGTCGCCAGGTAGGTGTTCACCGTGGCCTTGCCGTCGAGGAGGCCCTGGACGACCGCGACTTCGTCCATCAGGCGACCTCCATCGTCAGCGTCTGCGTCGCGGTGTCGTCGCGGTCGATCTTCTTGATCCGACCCGTGAACGTCTCGGCCGGGTCGTCACGCTCGACCACGACGACGTCGCCGACCTCGCGGAGCGGGTTGAACTTCTCGACGACGGGGACCTCGACCGCGCGGAGACTCGAGACGCGCGGGGCGAGCTGCTGCGCGTACGCCTCTGCCTGCTCGACGGTGGTGATCTTGTCCGAGCTGTAGAAGTACGTCGCCCGGCCGAATGGCGACACCGTGCCGTCAGCGTTCGAGGCGCGCAGCGGGCCCTCGGTGAGCTCGACGACGGCGAGGATGACGCGCTGGTCGGTCGATGCGGACCGGATCGCTACCCGGTTGTAGACGCGCTCCGCCGACATGGAGCGGCCGACGTTGACGAGGGTGCCGCCGTCGCCGCGTCGGAGCCTGTCGACGGGGGCCGGCCAGACGTTCGGCCGCTGCCCCAGCGACCCGTCGGGCAGCGGGTGCGGCACCGCGTCGAGGACGTCGGCGAGGTCGTAGACGGCCTCGAGGCGGTCCTCCTCGTACGCGACCCCGGACGGGATCGGCCGGTCGTCGACCTGCCGGGTGATCTGCAAGCCCGTGAGCCGGCCGATCTCCGTCAGCACCGACTCCTGCTGGGGAGGCGAGCTCGGGAGGTCGAAGCGGTCCCGCTGCACGCGCACGAGGCGGTCCTGCAGGGCGAGCTTCACGGTCGAGCCGACGACGATGCGTCGGCCCTGGAACACCGCGGACGCCTCGTAGCTGTCGGACGGTTCCGTGATCCGGTACCAGCCCATCGGGATGCGCTCGACGAACGGGCCCGCCTGGACGAGGACGTAGACCGCGAGCTCCGCGCCGAACGGTGCGAGGTAGTCCGCGGCCGTCTTCGGGACGATCGTCTCGGCGAAGTTGCCGGAGTAGGTGACCGTGACCGTCCCGGTCTGCTGCACCTGCGCGTCCCCGTCGTCCGTGAACGACGGGGAGGAGATCGGCAGGTCAGCGAGGCGGCGCACGCCGTCGTAGTACAGGTCAGCTACCCAGCGCCGGTGGAACGAGTGCGTGAGCACCTGACGGCACTGCTCGGTGTGGATCCGCATCAGCCGGCCAGCCCTGCGAGCGAGTAGTCGCGGTCGCGGTCGAGGCGGGTGAGGTACGCGGCTGCACGCGCCTCTCTCGTCGGGTAGGCGGCGTCGATGTCGTCCCTGGACAGGATCGCGGTCACGAGGCCGGGAGCGGGCGGCTGGGCCTCGTCGGAGACGAACTGGAACCGGACGGCGGTGCCACCGTTCGCGACGTCGACGTCGAGCTCGTGCAGCTCGGGGACGGTGCCGAAGAAGACCCTCGGGATGCGCATGGGGGGCGGCGTGCGGATGCAGAGCACGGCGACGTTCGAGAGGCCGTACCCGCCGAGCATCGCCTGGAACGTGTTCGCCTCCTCCTGCGTGGCAGTCATCAGGTCGAACGTCAGGCCCTCGATGCCGCGGCGGGTCTGTCCGACCCATGTGCCGACGGACGCGCCCTCGGTGTAGACGAGCTCGCCCGGGGTGCTGCGGGTGACGTCCTCGGCGGTGGCCTGCAGGCGGATCGGCCACACGGCCAGCTCCGGGTTCAGCGGCTGGTGCACGCACGTCGACGTCACGTCGAGGAACGTGTCCGCGGAGCCGGTGAAGCCGAGCGATGCGGTGCCCGCCTGGTCGGCGAACATCTCCGCGCGGTACGTGATCGGGACACCGAAGGGCGCCTCGAAGTCGACGACGGTGACACCTCCGACGGCGTAGACGCGTACGCCGCCTCGGACCAGCATCGAGCGGCCCTCGGCGAGGCGGTAGATGTCGACGTACACCGCGTCGGGCAGGATCTCCGTCACCGTGACCTCGACCCGTTCCACCGGGGCCCGATCGAGGCGGGGCACCAGCTCGACGTTCGTGAACACCGACGCGGCGTTGCCCCCGTCGAGGGTGCTGTCGAAGACCGATGCCGCGTTGCCGCCGTCGATCACCTGCATGAGGACTCCCTTAGGTCGAATGCCGAAGGGGCGGTGACCGGGCGTACCCGGTCACCGCCGTTACTGCTTGCCCCGCTGGCGGCCGGTCGACAGGCCCAGCGCCTTCGACTGCGACGCGGAGGCCACCTCGTCGCGGGCGACGACCCGGGTCAGCGCGAGGATGCTGCCGTCCTGGTCGACGAGGGCGATGCGGTCGGGCAGCCCACCCGCCGGCGCAGCGACCACGGGGGCCTGCAGCGCGCGGAGGGACGCGGCGGACGCGCCCCTCGGGAGGAACGCCGACGCGCCCGTGGCGGTGAAGCCGATCGCTGCGCTGAGGTCCACCTGTCGCTCGTCGAGGTCGCCGAACGCGGCGTCGAGGATCGCCGAGCCGGACTTCTTGACTCGGGTCCACCCGGCGCCGGAGAACGGCCCCCGGTCGGCGGGCGAGTTCGGGAATAAGCCCTTCGCGAAGTCGAGGACCCCGCCGACGGCGTCGCCGACCTTGCCGACCATGGCCTTGATGCCGTCGATGAAGCCCTGGATCAGGGCCCTGCCGGAGGCGGCCAGGGTGGAGCCGAGGTTGCCGAGGGCGTCAGCTGCCTTCCCAGGCAGCTCGGCGACGAACCGGATCGCGGTCTGCACCCCGGTCGACACGGCACCGCTGACGGCGGACCAGGCCCCGGACACGATGCTCGTCAGCCCGTTCCACGCGGCCGAGAAGACGGCCTTGATGCCGTTCAGGGCGGTCGAGATGACCGACCCGACGATCGCGAGGGCGCCTGTCACGACCGACTGGATCAGGTTCCACGCCCCGGACACGATGTTGCCGAGCCCGGCCCAGACCTGGGACCAGTTCCCTGTGATGACACCGGTGACGACCTGGATGATGCCCTGCACGATCTGCAGCGCGGCCGTGATGATGTCGACGATCACGCCGAACACGGTCGTCACGACTGGCAGGAGGGCCGAGATGACGGGCACCAGGACGCCGATGATGGTCGTGATGAGGGGTGTGATCGCTGAGATGATCGCCCCGAAGAGCGGCACGACCGCGGAGAGGACCGGCGCAAGGGCACCGATCAGCTGCACCACCAGGGGCGCGATCGCCGTCACGAGGCTCAGGATCACGGGCACCAGGGGCAGGACCGCGGTGAGGACCGAGGCGATCAGGCCGGCGACCATGCCGAGCACCGGTGAGAGCGCTGCGAGGGTCGTCGTCAGGACGCTGCCGACGGTCGCGGCGAGCAGGCCGAGCTGCGGGGCGAGCGTCGTCAGGGCCCCCGCGAGCACACCACCGAGGGTCGTAGCGACCTGCAGGATCACGGGCAGGATGCTGACCAGCGTCGACGTGAGGGTCGACGACAGGACGGTGACCACCGGGGCGAGGGCCGTCAGGAGCGACTGCAGCACGGTGGTCAGGGCCCCGCCGAGGGTCGTCGCGAGCTGCGTGAACGCCCCGAGGAGCGTCGGCAGTAGCGGCTGGATCACCCCGAAGATCAGGGCAAGCGGCGAGAACGCCTGCCAGACCTGCAGGACCGAGGTCACCAGCGGCCCCAGCGCCGTCCCGAGGGATGCCAGGAGCGGTCCGATGGAGCTGCCGACCGAGGCGAGCACGGGCCCGAGAGCGGCACCGACGGACGAGAGCAGCGGCCCGACGACGGCGAGACCGGCGGTCAAGCCCTCGGAGATGACGGGGGCGAGCTCGCGCGCCTTCGTGGCTACCTCGGCCATGGCTCCTCCGGCGAGGTTGAACACGGCGGTGGACAGCGGCTCGAGGGCGGACAGGGCGTTGTTCTTGACGAGGGTCCACGACTCGGCGAAGTCGGCGGTCTCGGCCGCGACACCGAGGATGGTGTCGCCAGAGAGTCCCGCAGCGCCCACCAGGTCGTCGAGGGCGAGGGTGCCGGACTGGATCGCGCCGACCAGCTGGCTGGCGCCCTTCGTGCCGAAGACCTTCCCGGCGAGGTCGATCGCGGACGCGGTGTCGCCTGCGCTGATGAAGCCCTCGAGCTGGGTGATGACACCCTCGAAGGCGGCCTGCGGCTCCTGCCCATCCTTCGCCAGGGTGACGAGGGACTTCGACAGCGAGCCCATGATCGCGCCGGTGTTCAGACCGGCCTTGTCGAGGGAACCGGCCAGCGCTGCAGTCTCGGAGAACGAGAACCCGAGGTTCTGCACCGCGGGGGCGTTCTTCTGGACGGACGCCGCGAGCTCGTTCATGCCGACGCCGGTCGCCTGCGACACCTGGAACAGCTCGTCGAGGGCACCGGATACGGCGTCGCCCTCGATGCCGAAGGCGGAGAACGCGGCGGTGGTCGACTGGATGTCGACCTCGGTGCCGAGGATGCGGCCCGCCTCGAGGTACTGCGAGGCGACGGTCGTCAGGGAGTCGCCCGAGAGGCCCAGGCGGGTGTTCAGGTCGGCGACCGCGGTGCCGGCGTCCTCGAAGCTGGCGGGGACCGACGTCGCGACGTCCTTCGCGACGTCGGACAGCCCCTGCAGCGCTTCACCCTGGGCGCCGGTGCCGACGCGGATCGTGTCGGTGACGTCGTCGAAGATGCTGCCGACCTTGTAGAGGCCGACGAACGACCCGACGAGGGCGGCGCCGATCGCCGCGACGGGGAGCGCCGCGATGAGACCCGCGCCGAGGGTCGCGCCCGCAGCGCCACCAGCGGCGGTGCCTGCGGCGGACGCGTCGGGGACGAGCGAACGGGCGATCTCGCCCTGCGCGCCGCGCATCGAGGGGACGAGGGAGATGTAGGCGGTGGCCAGCTCAGTAGCCATGCGGCCACCGCCTTTCTCATCGACGGGGCGACCACCCCAGGAATGCGTCGAGCTCGTCGAGCTCCATGACGGTGGTGCCGCCGACCTTTTTGTCGGCGCCGGGGCGCTTCATCGGCTTCGGCCGGGAACCCTTGCCGCCGCTGCGCTGCCAGTTGCCGCCTGCGATGAGGTCGACGAGCAGGTACAGCAGCTGCGTGTCGAGCTGCGCTGCCTGCGCGACGTCGTTCCCGAGCGCAGCCCGGGCGTAGGCGGACGTCGTCGGCGACCAGAGCATGAGCGCGCGCAGGTCCAGCCACGAGAAGCCGGGCGATCCCAGGTCATCGAGGGATCGCCCGGCCATGAAGAGGTCGTAGCGGAGGGCCTCCTCGTGTTCGTCTAGGACGTGGAGGAGGCCGAGGATTCCCCCACGGTCAGGCCCGACGCCTCCGCCCAGGCGCCGTAGAACGCCTCGATCTGGTCGAGGCCCTCGAAGTGGTCGACGAGGCCGGGGTGGTAGTGCTCGAGCAGCGCGTAGACGCGGTCGATGCGGTTCGAGGTGGCGTCCATCTGCCGCATGAGCGACGGGCGCATGAACTGCAGCTTCGGGACCTTGTAGGTCTTGCGGTCGCCGGGCATCTTGAACGACCACTGGTTCTGGTCGATGGACGCCTTCGACGGGGGAACTTCGAACGTCACGGTGGGACTCCTTCGTGGGTGGGACTCCGGTGAGGGGTGACAGCGGGCCGGGAGGAGTCCCGTCGCCCCGGCCCGCTGATCGGGTGCGCCTACTTGCTGGGGGCCGGCGCGGTCTCGGTCGTCAGCGACGCGATGTTCGCGGTCGTGACGAGGGGGGTCTTCTTGCCGTCGTCGGTGAGCTCGTAGATGAGCACGCCGTCCTCGTCGGGGTAGGCCGAGAGGGTGACGTCGCGCACGGCACCGTCGCTGTTCGAGTACGGGGTGTCGCCCGTCTCGGTGATCTGCCCGTCGGGGACGTTCACCTTCAGGTGCGCGTCGCCGTCGGCCATGTCGAAGCACCACGCGAGGTGCGGCGCCTCCTGGCCGGAGACCTTGACGACCATCTGCTCGCCGTGCTCGGCCGTGGCCGCGGTGACCTTCACCGCGTTCTCGCCGTAGATCGCGCGAGCGCCGACGGGGTTGAGGTACTCGAGGAACTGGAACGCGAGCGTGACGGCGAAGCCCGTCGTCGACCGCTTGACGGTGAGGCCGCCCCACTCCTTCAGCTCGTTCGTGTCGCGCGACTCGCTCTTCGTGACACCGTCCTCGCTGATGTAGCCGGCGCGGATGAGCGCCGGGTCGAGCTCGGACACGGCCGTCTCGGGCAGCGGCGTGCCGAGGGGACCGCAGGCGACACCGCCGGCGGCGACCGGCTTGCCGTTGATGACGCGGGATGCGTTGTTCATGGTGGGGGCCCCTTTCCGGGCAGCGTGAACGACCGCCCGGGGCGGCCATGGTGTGGGGAGGGAGCTACGCGACGACGCCGCGGAGCGACACCGCGTACGTGGCGGTGGATCGTGCCTGGTCCGTCGTCGGATCGGGCAGGTCTTGAGGGAGGGCGAAGACCTCTACGCCGGCGCAGGGCGTGCCGCCCATGCGGAGGTTCCGGCCCGCGGCGAGAAGGATCGCGTGCGTGACGTTCGCGAGCTGCGCGGCGTCGCCCGGGGTGTCGGCGTACGACTCGACAGCGATCGTCGGTGTGACGTGCGCGACCGTGCCCTGGACGCCGCCCACGGCCCGCAGGCGGACGAACTGGCGCGGGCGCTGCGCGGGGACGCTCCCGCCCGCCCGAACCCTCTCGTAGCCGCTGACAGACGGGAACGCGGCGTTCAGCTCGGCGGCGACGACGTCGACCGGATCCGGCGGGACGATCAGCTCGGCGCTCACCGGCCAGCGTCCAACGCGCTAAGGAGGGTCCGATCGTTCGCCTCCGCCCGCATGGCCTCGAACGAGGCCGTGCGGATAGATGCGCGAGCGCGGGTCGCGCCGACACGCACCTCGACCTCGTAGTCAGGCTCGCCCCCGGCCGCCGCGGCGATGCGGTCCGCCCGGGCGCCGAGCTCGTTCTGGACCTCCGGCGACTTCAGGATCTCCTGAATCGCACCGGGGGTGATCTCGATGCGGACGCTGCCAGCCATCAGCCCTCCCAGCGCTTCGTAGTCAGTCGCGTCGACTCGAGGACGCCAGTCGGTGACGGGAGCCGCAGAGGCTGGCCGACGACCTCGTGCTCGATGCCGTCGATGCGGACGTGATCGGTCGCGAAGATGTCGGCGCCGGCGGGCGCGTCGACCGTGTAGCCGGTCAGGACGGCCGTGCGGGCGTCCAGGTTCTCGGCCGAGGACGTCGGCTCGTACCAGCAGCGATCGATGTCGCGCTCGAGGGGCGCGGCCGCGTAGTCGATGACTGCGACGCCGCGATCCATCCTGAGCGGGTAGCGGAGACGCGTGATCGTGAGCCGCGCGAAGGAGGCCCTCACAGGTGCCACCCCAGCCGGTACGGCGCGAGGGCATCCTGCTCGTGCTGCATGAGCACCGTGCCACCCGCCACACCGGCCGCCGTCGTCGCCCAGACGATCGACGACGCGAGCGACTGCTCGCGGACGATGCCGAGCGGAGACCCGAGGGCCCGTGCCGCGACCTGCAGCGTGAGGTCCTTGATCGTGGCCGGCACGGCGTCGAGGCCGTGCCGGTACGCGATGACGAGGCCGCGGCGGCGCGTCGACCAGCGGGGGCCGAACACCTGCCCGGTGTCCTCGTCGAAGTCGAGCGCCCCCGCGTCGAGCACGGTGCCGTCGTTGACGACGGACACGAGCTCCGTGAGCTTCCTCGTGGGGAGGAACACGGTGTCGCGGCCGCCGGCGTACTGCACCTGATCGACGACGGGGGCGATGTGCCAGCCGCAGTGTTCGCGGATGACGAGGGAGGCCGCGGCGAGAGCCTCGTCGAGGAACGGGCGCGTCTGAGGGATGATCCCCTCGGTGCGTGCCTCCATGTCCTCGGGCTTCGCGAACGAGTCGAGCTCTGCCACGGTGGCCTCCTACTTCGTGTCGGCCGCGCGGGCCTTGTTCCGCGGCGGTGTCTGCTGCTTCACCTGCGCGTCGTGCTGCGCCTCGAGCGCGGCGAGGTCCGCCGCGAGGGCGTCGTCGACGAGGACGGCGCCCTTCGGCACCTGGTCGGTGTCGAACTGGTACGTGCCACCGTTGTGGCGGTACTCCTTGAGCCCCATGGGGACTCCCTTCGATCAGGGGTGGAGGCGGGGCCAGCCCGAAGGCCAGCCCCGCCCGAGGATCACGCCGGGGCGACCGACGAGAAGGTGACCTTCGCGAAGCCGGCGGGGCGGCGCACGGCGAGAGCGAGACGCTCCTCCGCACGGATCGTCACGCGGTTGTACTCGAAGTCGTCGACGTCCGAGTTCGTCGTCTCGACGCGCACGCCGCCCTTGCGGATGACGGACGCGGCCTGGCCGTAGGCGCCGACGAGCGCGGTGCCGGCAGCGATCGCCGGAGTCACGACGGTGCGGAGGCCCCAGACGGGCGGCTGCTGCACGATGCCGCCCTGGCCGTACTCGCCAGCGAAGAAGCCGCCGCCGAAGTACTGCCCGTTCCCGTCCTTCGACAGGCGCAGGGTCTGGTAGTCGGCCGGGTTGATGACCAGGCCGTCCGCCTCGATGCCGCCGTTCAGGCTCACCGCGGTGATCGCGCGGAACACGGCGTCCGCGTTGTCGGTCCGGTTCGCCGACGCGACGACCTGCACGCCCGAGCGGTTCAGCAGGCCGCGGATGTTGCCACCCGTGCCCGTGCCCGACAGCAGCTGGTTCTCCTCGTTCAGACCGAGCTCGTACAGCAGCCGGTTGTTGATCGCGGAGACGAGCCACGGCACGTCCTCGAGGATCTCGTCGGACTCCTTCAGGAAGCCGGCGATCTTCGCGAGAGCCTCGGTGACCGGGGTCGGGTCACCGAAGTGCAGCTGCGGCTTCTTGCCGAGCTCGGCGACGTTGGCGAAGCCGCCCTCGATGAGCGCGCCCTCGACGAAGTACGTCAGCGCGTTGCCGCTGATCGTCTCCGAGCCGAGGAGGTCCGCGACCGTGAGGCGACGACGGACACCGGTGACGATGTTCGTGTCGATCGTGGTCAGCGCCGGGGCGACGACCGTCGGGATGGACTGCGCGTCCGTGGCGGCCTTGAACTCCGGTGCGGACACCGAGAAGCCCTTCTGGCCACGCGCGACGCGCAGGGTGTCACCGACGGCCTTGGCGAAGTGCTCGCCCAGGGTGCGGGCGGGAGCCTTCTCCTGGGGGTCCTCGTCGACGGCGGTGACCGTGCTGAAGCCCTTGAGGGCGTCCTGACGCTCGACCTTCGCGACGAGGTTGGTGACGAGGTCGGACTTCGTGCGCGCCTCGGCGAGCTCGTCGTCGGTGACCTCGTGGCCGTCGGCCTTGAGCTTGGCGATGAACTCGCTCGCGTCCTTGCGGGCCGCGGCGAGCTGTTCCTTGAGACCCATGCGGGTTCCTTCCTAGATGAGGGACAGTTCGATGGATCGCAGCTCCGCGGTCGAGCGCCGCAGCTCCTCGGACTTGGCTCTCGCGAGCTCCTCGTCCTTGGCCTTGGCGTCGCTGGCCTTGCTGTCGTCATCGCTTCCGAGGGCCGCCGTGATGACGGCCCCGATTGCCTCCTGCGCGGCGCGCAGGGAGTCGATGTGCTTGGACGCGAGCACGCGTCCTTCCTTCACGTCGGCGGTCAGCTGGTCAGTGACCGCCTTGACCGCCACGACGCTGGTGTCCTGGTTCGCGCCGATCGGCACGAACGAGAACTCGTAGACCTTCAGGCGTCGCAGCTCGTTCGCCGTCTCCCCGTCACCGAGGTCGACGACACCCTCCTCGAGCACGTCGAACGCGAAGGACAGCTGGTTCAGGCGGCCACCCTTGACGAGGCGGTACACCTGCGGGCCCTTCGGGGAGTCGAGGTCGAACTCGCCCTTCACCCACCAGCCGTGCTCGTCCTCGCCCATGTCGAGGGCGCCGGCGACGTAGAAGTCGGGGTCGTCGAGCCGGTGCCCGAAGAGGCCCGGCAGCGTGTTGCCCGAGTCCTTCCACTCCGCGATCGTGTCGAGGAACGCACCCGGGGCGACGACGTCGCCGTACGAGTCCGGCGTCCGCGTGAACGTCGACGGGTAGACGAGGAACTCGCCCTCCTTCAGCCCGTCCGCCGGCCCTGCCTTCATGCGCAGGACCGGCGTGGTCGTCTTGATCTTCGTGGTCATGCCGACTCCTTCAGCTGGACTCTCCGCAGCCGGGCGGCGTCTCGTCGGCATGGCCGGCAGGTGCGTCGCCCTCGGTAGAGGTAGGTGGTGCTCTCGTTGAACTGATGGCCGCGGAGGCAGTGCGTCAGGGCCGACTCGGCGGCGTTCAGGGTCTCGCCACGCTGCAGGTTCACAGCCTGCGGAACAGCCTCGAGATGGCTCGGGCGCACGCAACGTCTGTTGCGGCACAGGTGGTCGATGACGAGGCCCTCGGGGATGGCGCCGTGGTGGAGCTCGTAGGAGTACCGGTGAGCGAGCGTCGTCCCGGGGGCGTGGAACTGGCCGTATCCGTTGCGGAGGAGACTCGCCTGCCAGTTCCAGCACCCCTCCCCCATGTCGACCTTGGGCCAGAACCGCCGTTCAGCGTCCTTCACGAGACCGTCACCTCCACTACACACGTGCACCCCGCGATGTCATCGACGTCGAGCGCGCTGGCGTCGCCCGGCCACTTGGCCCCGTTCGAGAAGTCGGCATCCGCCGCAACGGTCTCTCCATCCATTGCGGAATGGGCGGCTCGCGGATTGGACGAAGTCACGCGCCACGTCTTCGTCGCCTGGCCCGGCGCGACCTGCTTCACGGACTCGACGGCCGCGAACGCTGCCAGCCCCGTCGCCAGGGTCTGTCCCGCCTCTGCAGAGCGTGCGTCCTCGGACACGTCGAACACGTTCCGCAGTGCGTCCTGCGGCTCGTCGGCGTCGAGCGCGGCGTCGAGCTGCGCCTTCGTCGCCCGGTTCACCCCGCGCGCCGTCGACGCCGCCACGGCGGCGAGGTACGCGCGCGTGCGCTCCGTGTCGTAGGCGTCGGGATCCAGTCCCGCGCTGCGCAGCGTGCGCCGCCCCACGGTCCTGGTGAGGGCCGTGGAGTTGCCGAGCAGATCGTCGGCCAGCTCCTCGTTCCATCGGTCCTCGTCCCACCACTCAGGGGCCTTCGCGCCGAGGGCGGAGAGGACGACCCGCCGCTGCCGCTTGAAGAACGCCGAGAACGTCTCGCCGAGGTCGGCGACGTGCTCCTCGTCCGGGGGCTGCTCGTCGGCCTTCACGCGCACGGTCTGCGGTGCACGCCGCTGCACCAGCTCGGCCAGGGCCGCGAGGGTGCCGATCGGGGTGCCGCCGTCCTGCGGGGACGCCTGACCGCCGATGAGGACGTTCAGCGGCGTCACCAGCTCGTCGCCGCCCTCGATCGCCGGGAGGTTGTTCCGCGACCGGGCCTCGTTCCGTGTCATCCACGGGGACCCGGTCGACGTCGACAGGACCGCCGCCTGCTCCTCGAAGGAGCCCTGCAGCTTCTCGCCGATGTTGAACTCGACGTAGACCCCGTCGTCGTCCGTCAGCTGCGGCACCAGGAACGCGTTCAGCCGGTCCTCGATCTGCGCGATCAGGGGGCCGAGCGTCTCGGTGTAGAGCATGCGACGGAACTCGCGGACGTTCGCGAAGTTCGCGTTGTCGAGCTGCCCGATCATCGTCGGGTTCACGTGGTAGACCGAGGCGACCGTCGAGATGGCGAGCTTCGCAGACTCGATGTACTCCTCTTCGCGGGCCGTGAAGCCCACGCGCTTCATCTCGATGCCGTCCTCGAGCAGCGGCGTCCCACCGGCCTTCGCGCCCGACGCCACGTACTGCGCGAACGAGTCGCGGAACCGGTTCCGCGCGGCCGCATCCCAGGCGGGCGCCGTCGCGGGACGGGTCAGGTACGTGCCAACACGGCCGCCGCGCTTCCACATCTGCAGGCGGAACTCCTGCGCGCTGATCTGCTCGGCGAGGGTCTGCTTCAGGGCGTCGATCGGCGGGGTGCCTGTCGTCGTCGAGAGCGGCGACCACCCGGTGAACGCGATCATCGCGGCTGCCGGCACCTCGAAGCGGGCCTCGCCGGGAGGAGCGATGATCCACTTCTCGGGGCCCCAGAAGTCGCCGCCGGACTTGCCGATGACCCACGGTGCGGGGACCGAGCGGATCGACCAGCCCGAGGGCGCGTCGTCGTCAGGGCCGAGAGCCCAGAAGGCACGGTCGTACAGGTCGAGCATGGCGACGAGGTCGTAGACCAGCTCGTACGTCGTCTGGTGCGCGTTCGGCCGGCGGAGCAGCTGAGCCACCGGGTTGTCCCGGACTCGCTCGCGGCTCTCGCCGTCGCGCTGGAATGTGTGCAGACCGAGCTGCGCGACGTTCCGGGCCCGGAACGACACGACAGACCGCAGCGCCGGCTGCGTCCGCCACATGTCCTCGGGGGTCCGGTTCAGCACCGAGCTCGTCAGCTGGTTCACGTACTCGATCGGCACGTTCGGGCGGATCTCGTTCGTCACGCCGCGGATGAAGTCCAGCAGTCCCACGGCGCCTCCCAGCGTTCTAGAACACGAGCACGCTCGCGTCCTCGTCGTCGTACGCGGAGCCGCGCGGCTCCGGGTTGGTGTTCAGCAGCCACAGCGCACCGAGCGCAGCGACCAGCGGGGCGGCGTCCTCGGGCGACTTCTGCCGGTCGATCGCCCACCCGTCGCCGAGGGGCTTCACGAACGCGGACGTCGCGGCGATGTCGAGGACCGGCTGCGTGCCGTGCGTGAACACGACGCGGCGCGCCTCAGGGTCGGGGTCGACGGCCTGGCGGATCAGGTCGAACATGACGCCCGACGCTCGCGAGAGGTCAGGGCCGCCCCACTCGGTGATTCCGATGCCGGCCTTCTCGAAGTCGGGGAGCAGCGACCCGACCGGAGCACCGCGGCCCTGGAGGGTCACGAAGTCGGGCTCGATCTTCCGCTGCGGGGACATGAGCCACGGGATGACCCACTCGGTGCCGGCGCGCGACGCGGCGATCTCGACGCGAGCCCGGCCCTCCACGTCGTAGAACGCCAGCGCGATGTGCGTCATCTGCCGGTTCCACGACGTGTCGATGCAGTACGTCGCCAGCCGCTCGGTGTCGCGCACGACGCGCTCCACCCTGGTGGCCTCCCAGCCGCCCGTGGGGAACGGTCCGCTGCCGGTGCTTGTCACGAACTGGCACAGCACCTCGGTGCGGAACTCCTGCTCGGGGTCCTCAGCGGCCGACGCGGCGATCGCACGCTCGTCGAGCTGCGTGTGCCCCATCGACGGGTTGCTCTCGACCCAACCGTCGCGGTCCCAGACGCCGCGCGGCTTGCCGTCGACCTCGCCGGCGGACCACTCGAACAGGCCGATCGACCCGGAGTGGATCTCGTCGTCGGGGACGCCCTCGAGGGGCTCGCCCGTGATCGCCGCGAGGGCGACCTTCCGCAGGTGCCGGAGCACCACGGACTGGTTGTCGCCAGCGTTCGAGACCCCCCACACCTGAGCGCGACGCCGCGCGAGCGTCGTCTTCGCCGTCGCCGACCACGCCTTGAAGTCCTGGTGCTCGCGGAGCTCGTCGAAGATGACGAAGTCACCCCGGAACCCGCGGCCGCCGCGACGGTTCGCCGACGCGATCTTGAACTGCTCGCCGCCGTCGAGGAGCAGGAGCTGCGAGCCCTTGCCCTCGTGCTTCTTGTCGATCTCGTCGGCGAGCTCGGGGATCGCCTCAGCGACGTCGACAGCCTCCTGCCACGCCATGCGAGCGTGCTCGAGCGACGCGTGGGTCTCGAGGACCATGCGGGCGCCGTCCTGGAACAGCCGCCACAGGATCAGCACCGTCAGCACGGTGCTCTTCCCGTTCTGCCGCGCCACGAGCAGCAGCACCGTCCGGAACCGCGGGACGAGGTCCTCGCCGGGCAGCAGCTCGAGCGTGTGGATCAGGAGCCACCGCTGCCACTCCAACAGCCGCGGCATCAGCCCCAGGTAGTCGAGGTCGTCGCCGGCGGCCCGGTTCGCATCGAGCTCCTCGAGGCGATCGCGAACCCAGTCCGCGAACTCGATGACCTCGAAGCCGAGAGACGTCTCCGGGGTCAGCTCCCGCAGCGGACGAGTCCACAGGCGAGGCATGACCGACCCGAAGCGCCTACCTCGTGCGTCGGCGCGGTGCGGGACGCTCGAACTGCGAGACGTTGCCGGTCGTGCCGGTGGCCGCAGCGTGTCCGTCATCGCTGCCGCCCTTCTCCTCGAGGATGCGGCGGGACCGCAGCTCGCGCTGCAGCCGCACCGACGGGGTCGCCCCCAGGTCGTTCAGCACCCGCGACAGCGCACGGTGCGCCGCACGAGCCGCCGCACGCTCACCAGCCGCGTTCGACGCGTCTACGTCGTCCGCGAGCTGCCGGGCCTGCTCCTTCGACGCCTCGTCCGACAGCGTCAGCCACCGCGCGGCCGCGATCGCAGCATCGACGGCCTCACGCATCGGCCGCAGCTCAGGCACGTTCGCCACGTGCGCACCAGCCCCAGCCTTCTCGCCCCGCGCCTCACGCTCCTCAGCACGCTTCCGCCGCATCCGCTCAGCAGCAGCAGCACGACGCTCCTCCGGTGACTGCGGCATCAGAACCTCCTCGTGCTGCGAACGCGAACACGACGTTCGCGTGTGCGCACCCCTCGATGGGGAAGATCACTCCCGGCGAATGGTCCTGGCGTTCTGTGGCTGGCGATGTGACCGCCCCTACCCCTGGTGGGTGGGCTCGATGTCGATTGGTGCTTCGGTTGCGGTGTGCGGTGACCAGGCGATGGAGTACATGCCGTGCTCTGCGCTGTGGTCGCCCTTGTGCTTGCGTCTGAGGTCGCAGCGGATCGTGCCCTCGGGGGCAGTGGCTACTGCTGGGCACCGTCGGTCGCGGAAGGGTCGTGCGTAGGTGCGTGGTCTCGTGTGGTCTTCGGGGACGGTCATGGTCACTTCCCTAGGCGTGAGGTCGGCTGCTTGCCTGATGCGGTGAGGCCGCACGTCTGGCACTAGGGTGGCTTGCCGTCCCGGTGCTGCTTCGGCTGATGGTCGTGGTCAGCCGGTTCCTCGCGGTCGAGTGCATCGGCCGCGTCTCTCAGCGCCTGTGCCAGTGCTGGCTGCACCGGGCCGACCGTGACGCCGGGGCTGCCGTCACCCATGGTCGTGGTCACGGGAACGTCGACCGTGAAGGTGGCTACCTCGTGCCCGTTCATGGTGATGGTGCCTGCGACAGCGGTGGTGCCGATGCTGGCGGCCATGGTCACTCCTCGTCGTTCGGGCGGGCGGGGTGCGAGGTGTGGTCCACCTCGACCTTGTCGGACAGGAGCGTGAGGGTGACCCGGTCCAGGTCGTGCCTTCCGTCGGACAGGTCGACGCTGATGGTCCCTGCCTCGACGTACCAGGGCAGCTCCTGCCCGTCGATGAGGATGCGGTGGTCCTCGATGCGGATCGTGCCCGCAAGCTTCGGTGCCACGGTCAGAACCTGTCGACCTGCTCGACGCTGACCACGTCGACGGTCCAGCCTTCGCGGGCGCACATGGCGACGGTGTCGGTGGTGGCCTGCTCCTCGGTCTCTGCCTCGCGGGAGAACACGTCGGCGTGGTCGCGGGGTTCGTCGGTCCGCTGCACGGTGACCCGCCACTTGAGGACGGGGGGCTGCTTGCTGAGGGGGATGCTCACGGGGACTCCTTCGGGTGCGGGGGGCTACCAGGTCTCGCTGGTGGTGCCGATGGTCGGCATGATCGGGCCGGCGCCCTTCGCCCGGTTGCAGCGGTGGTGTGAGGGCTTCCGGTTGCTTGGCTCGAACTCCAGCTCGGGGTGCGTCTTCACGGGGAGTACGTGCTCGAGCTCGAACGCGTCGGGCTCGTTCGCTGGTGCGTCCCAGTCGATCGTCGCCATGCCGCAGATGCAGCACGGTCGGTTCTCCTGCGACCAGCGGGACTTCTCCTCGTCGCGCATCTCCCGGTGGCGGCGGCCAGCTACACGGGGCATCAGGTGATCCTGATCTGCCCCGACTGGAGGACGGGCACCTCGGGGACTGAGGTGACCCGCACCCAGACGGTGTGCACGCCGACGGGGAGACCGGTGACGAGGATGCCGGTGCGGTCGTCGGTGAGGTCCGCGGGACGCCAGTCGGTGGGTCGCTGGTCCCCGGTGGTGGTGGTGACCTCGACACCCGCGGTGACGAGGGTCCCGTCGACGTGCACGGGGACGAGGACGATCTCGATGGACTCGCGGGGCAGGACGATCATCGGGACTCCCATCGGCGGGTGAGGGTGCTGGTCCGGTGCCGGGGTACCAGGGTGCTGGTGGACCGGCGGGGCCCGAGGGTGGCGGTCACGGTGATGTCGTGCGCTGCATCCTGGGCGCGGGCGCTGAGGGTGCCCGTGCCCGTCAGCACCGCGGTGGCCGAGACGGCCATGGTGGTGTCGGGGGTGAGGAGCCCCAGGGCAGCCAGAGCGGCCGTGCCCTGCACCGTGGGGGTCGCGGCCCCGTCGAGGTCGCCTGCGCCCGTGAGGGGCGCGTCTGTGCGGGTGGTGGGGCGTGCCGTGGCGGCGAGGACACCGAGGCCGAGGAACGCGGCGGTCGTGACCGCGAGGTTCCCCACGGTCGCCGTCAGCGTCCCCGTGCTGGCGAGGGGTGCGCGCTCGGTCACGGTCGGTGTGCCGGTGGCCGTGAGGTCCCCGTCTGCGGCGAGCGGAGCTGCTGCGGTCGTGGCCGGGCTGGTGCGCGCGGTCAGGGTGCCCGTGCCGGTGAGGTCGGCGTCGACCATCCCGCCCGTCGCGGTGTCGACCTCGAGCGCCCCAGTGCCGGTCAACGCGGCGGCCGCGGCCGTCGACGGTGTGCCGGCGGCACTCAGCGTGCCGGTCCCAGTGAGGGCGGCCGTGGTGGTCAGGGTCGGGACGGCGACGGCGGTGAGTGTGCCCGTGCTGCTGAGGGGCGCCGCGGTGGTGACGCTCGTCGTCGGGGTGGCCGTCAGCGTGCCGGCGCCCGTGGTGGTCGCGGCCGACGTCGTGCGCGGGGTCCCCACCGCGGCGAGGTTGCCCTGCGCGGTGGTGGGCGCGAACGTCGTCGTCGACGGCAATCCAGCAGCGGCGAGCGTCCCCGCCCCGGCCAGCGCCGCGGTAGCGGTCACGGGTGCGGGCGTCGGGGTGGTGCCGCCAGCCTGGCGGAACGTCGCGGAGCCGGTCTGCGCGGACTGCGGCGTCGCGCCGGTGACCGTCCACATGTTGCCCGGGGTGAACGTCGACGCCGTGGTGGTCGTCTGCGTCGCCGTGCCGAGGGTGTTCGCGGCCGTGGCGGGGAAGAGGTCGGAGGCGCTGCCGCCCGTCCACATCATCCCGATCGTCGCGGGCCCCGTGTCGAGGCGCATCGCGGTTGCCGAGTAGGTCCACGAGTTCGCGGGCGCCGTGACCGAGGGGCTGTCGACGGTGCCCATCATCGTCTGCGCGGTCGTGCTGTTCAGGCCCGTGGCGGACACGAACGGGTTGGTCGCGTCGAGGCCCGACCACTCCTCGACGACGTACCGGTACGAGGACGACGTGAGGGTCGCGACCGGGGCCGCGTCCCCGCCCGTGGCGAGGCGGTAGAAGACCCAGAGCCCGCACCAGCGGTTCGCGGCCGACGCCTTCACCGGGGCGCCGCCGACGGCTAGGGCCCACCCGGACGGCGTCGACACGGTCGGGCCCGTCGCGGCGGTGCCGTAGGCCATGATCGCGAGGATCAGGAGGTTCCCCGCGGTGGGGGCTTGGCCGTAGGTGACGGCGGTCGTGGTGCCGGAGGAGCCGGCCGTGCGCTGTGCGACGAGTGCAACTGCCACGGCGGCCCCTCCCGGTTACGACTGGGTGAAGGTGAAGGCGACCGTCATCTGCCCCTGCGTCGAGAACGACTGCGAGGTGACGGCGATCCCGTCGAGGTAGTTGCCGTTCGTCAGCGCGGAGTGCACGCCGGCGCCCGCGACCGTGGACCCGGCGGGGACGTCGAACGTGGCGGACGCCGTCGTGGCGCCGTTCGCCGCGGTGCCCCACGTCAGGGGCTTGCGTGCGTAGGCCGGGGAGCCGCCGGAGAGCTCGGTGCCGGGGTTCGCGCCGGGCACCGTGGCGTAGAGGGCGCCGAAGAGCGCGAGGGCCGCGTATCGGTCGGCGAGCGAGTTCTTCAGTGCGGTGGTCTGCAGGGCCATGGTCGCGTCCTTCGCGGTCGAGGTGGGGAGGTCCGAGCGGGGCCGCAGGTGCGCCTAGCCGATGAGGGCGGCATCGTGAGCGCTCTTCGGTGGAAACACATCAAGGGCCGTTGACGGCCCCGCTCGAAGTGGCTCGGCGCGCGCTCACCCCGGTTGCGAGGTGTGCGGTGCACGCGTCCGCGGGCCCGGGTGTCAGCCGGGGAGGCGGGAGTACACCGCCGGTGGGCGTGTGTGTGAGTGGCGCGCGCCGAAGACGAGGCGCGGCCGCGCACCACCCGAGGGTGCGCAGCCGCGCTGTGACCCGGTCGCTTCCGACAGCCGGTGGGTCTGACCGTTCCCCGCGCAAGGGCGACAGGGGAGCCGCGAAACGCCGAAACCCCCTCACTGTGGAGGGGGTTTCGGGTGATTGTCCGTGGAGCGGACGGGTTCGCTGGCGCTATCTTAAGCACAAACGGAACAGGCCGTCAACTACGCGGATTCGGTGTGTCGTCAGCGGGCCTGGGCCTGCGTCGCGGTGGGCTTCATGCGCTTCGCCCGCCACAGGGTGAGCAGGTCCTCGGTGTTCACGTACACCGTCCCGTCGGCCGTGTACGTCGGGAGGGAGCCCTCGGCGATGTACCGGTTCAGGGTCTGCTTCGTGATGTCGAGCTCGGACTGCGCCTGCCGCTTCGTCCACCACTCGGAGCGCGGGTCGGCGTGCTCCTCGCGCAGCTCGTGCAGCAGCTCCCGCACGCGGCCCTCGCGGATGAACGCGGCGGCCTGCTCGGTGTGGCCGCAGAACGAGCACACGAGCTCGAACTCGTCGACGGCGGCCTCGCCCGGCCAGGTCGCACCGAACGTGAAGCGGTCGCACACCGGGCAGGGGCGCTCGAGGACGCCGCGCTCGGGGCGGGGTGCTCGCGGGTACTTCGCCCGCAGCTTCCACACCATGTCGGCGACGTCGTCGAGGTAGGCCTGGGCGGAGGCGTGCACGACGATGCGGTCCTGGTGGGTGAGCAGCCACGTCGTGACGAGCTTCACGAGCAGCCCGGCGCCGGCGGGCGTCGTGCCGGCGCGGAACCCGTCGGGCTCGTCCTTCGCGCGCCACTTCACCTGCACGGCGACGGGGGGCTCGGTGGCGAGCTCGCGGGCCCAGTACGACACCCACTCGAGCAGTCGGGCGTAGGCGTCGTCGCTGTCGTCGACGGCGTCAGCGCGGAGCGGCAGGGGGGCGGTCTTCGAGGCGGCGCGGGGCATGCCGTCGGAGGCGCCGCCCATGGCGGGGACGACGAGGGTGCGGACGTAGGCGACCAGGCCGGCGACCTCGAGGAGGCGGCGGCGGGCGCGGGCGGCGGCGAGGTGCAGCAGGTCCTCGTCGGTGGGGGTGGTCAGGGTGTCGAGTTCGCTCATGAGCGGTCCTCCTCGAAGTGGGGGTATCCGCGGGTAGAACGACCTGTAGGTTCGCAATATCTTCGGAGGATGATTCCTGACACGATGTCCGTCGATGCTGCTGTCGGCGCCAGCGCCCTCCTCCCCGTCCTATACCTGGCCTTCACTGTTGCTGTCCATTCGCAGTTCTCCGGCCTTCGCCAGTGGGCACAGATCAGCATCGGGGAGCGTGTACTGACGGGAATCTTCGCCGTGCAGGTCCTGGGGCTTGCCCTGTTCGTGATCTTCCTCGAGTTCTCCCTCCTCCTCGTGGCGAACACGGACGGTGGGTACTCATCGGGAGCTGAGCCCCTATGGAGAACGCTGATCACCTTCTTCGTCATTTTTGCGCTGATGTCGACGTTCAGCACGTTGGTGGGCCCGAAGCGCCCCATCACTCCCTGATCGTCTCGACCTTCGGGATTCAGGGTCGCTTCGCTTGCGAAGGGGCCGTGGTCTCTTGTCACTGATCTAGTCACTGGTCTCTCACTTATAAGCGGCAGGTTCTGCCGGTTCGATGCGCGAGATCTGCCGGTTCCCACCGCGAGATCTGCCGGTGGTCGCGCGAGATCTGCCGGTGGTCGCCATCGGCAGAATCTGCCGGGTCAGCCCTGGTGCTGCTGCCACGCGGGGTCGCGCTCGCGGTACCGCTCTGGCACGTCGAGCACGTACGTGTGCCGGTACCACTTGCCGTCCCGGCGCCGTCGCCGCTTGATGGCGAACGCCGAGGCCGCGGCGAGGGTTTTCACGTGATCCTGGACCGCCCTGACGCTGAGGTGGGTCTTCTCTGCGATCGTTTCGTACGACGGATAGGCGATTCCCTCCTCTGCGTTCTCGTGCTCCGCGATGCAGAGCAGCACAAGCTTCTCCCCCGGCTTCAGGCGCACGCGCACGGGATCGTCGCCCGGCTTCGGTGTCTCCTCTGGTCGCCGCGGGCGCGTCTGCACGTCCCACGCCCAGTTGCGCGCCGAGAGGGTCATGCACGCGGGTCACCTGTCTCGAGTCCCGCCGGCCGCTCGTCCGAGCTCAGGGGCACCCCGAGCCACTCCGCGAGCCCTCGGAGGTGGCCGGGTCGCTCGGCCTCGAACGCCAGAAGTTGGTGGTCGAGGAGTGCGGTCGAGACCTTTGTGTCTACGCGCTCCTCGTTCAGGCGCTGCGCGATGAGGTAGCCGCGGCGGGTGACCTTCTCGAAAAGCTCGAAGTCGGACAAGGGCATGCTGTGGCCGCCGCCGTTGAACGTCGGGCACACGACCCACGGGCCCGTGTCATCGTCCGTGTCGACGACGACTGCCGCCTCCGCGCGCTCGCTCTCAAGGTCAAGGCGCACCTCGAATGCGATGTGGACCATGCTCGACTCGCCCTCGTCAGCGCGGTGGGTCTTGCCGTAGCCGAGGCAACCCTCGCGGGTGCACGGGTAGGGGCGCCCGGTGTTGTTTTCGAAGGGGTCTGAGTTCGTCATCACTTCTCTCCTGCCTGTTCGGCCTTGCACGCCTGCTTGATGAGTTGGGCGCCAAACCTCTTCGCCTGTGCCGCCGTGAGCGCCTTGTAGAGCTCGCGGCCCTGAGCGCGGACGTTGAGGATGACTGCTTCTCCGGCGATCGTGCCGCGCGTCACGCGCACGTCCGGGACCACCTCCGAGAGGTCCACCCCGCGGACGACGTCGGGCATGTGTCGCCGGTACGACTCGGGGTCGACACGGTCGAGCGCAGCGTCGAGGGCGTCACGTAGCGCTCGAACCTCCTGCACGCGGAAGCGGCCCGCCTGCACGAGGCCGCCGTCGATCGTGATGATGGTCGGCTGCACCTCGACCGCGTCGCTATGGACGGCCGTTACGCGCTGCGCGTCGATGAAGATCTTGTGTGTCTCGTCGGCGAACAGCTGGCCCTCATGGGTAACGAAGCGCTCGCCGTCGGTCTCAAAGCTGCTGGTCATCGTCGCCCAGGGGGTGTGCTTGTCGGTCGGGATCGGTAGGGTGCTCATGTTGTGATCGTCTCCTTGTGAGGTGGTCGTGCCCCTGCCAGGTGTTCCCGCACCGGCAGGGGCTTCTTCGTTCTCGTGGTCGGTCATGCTGAGGTCTCAGTGAACTGGCCCTCGATGTAGGCGTCAACGTCCTCCTCTCGCCACATGACGCGGCCGGCGACCTTCGCGGACTTCGGGCCCTTGCCCTCGTAGCGCATGGCGCGAATGGCGGCGGGGGTGCGACGGAGGCGTTCGGCGACCTCGTCGACGGTGAGGAGCTTCTGGGTCATGCTGTCTCCATTTCGATGTTGTGACTTACTCTGACTCGAAGTGGGTACACGATAGGCACAGACCGTAGTTGTGCGCAACACCAAACTGCAGTTAGATGCTGAACGTGTTCGTAGATGATGAGTTGATCGGCCGGAACGTTCTTCGGCTACGTGGCGATAGGTCGCAGAAGGACGTTGCCGACGCCATGCGGGAGTTTGGCTACCCCTGGTCGCAGACGACCGTCTGGAAGGTCGAGCAGGGCACTCGGTCCTTGCGTCTACACGAAGCGGACGCCCTGGCTCGCGTCCTGGGCTCAACTCGGGCGTCCCTCACGATGAGCTCGCGCGAGGCCGAGCTCGACGACGCGAACTCGAAGGTGGCCCGAGCTCACCGCTCCCTCGACGCAGCGATCGAGACCTACATCGACGCGCTCGATGAGCTCGACATGGTGCTCAAGACCCAACCAGCAGGCACCGGCCCTGTCGAGACCTCGCGCGACTGGCTCAAGCACACCCCGTCCTCCGTCGTCGCAGACGTAGAGCAGCGTCGTCAACTCACTGATGTGGCCGACATGGGGCTCGCCTTCAGCAACTTGAGGGCGGTGAGTCTCGATGGCAAGCGTCACGAAGAGACCGAACGGTAGCTGGCGGGCCCGCTACCGGGACGACCAGGGCAAAGAGCACGCGCGGCACTTCCCTCGGAAGGCCGACGGGCAGGCCTGGCTCGACAACGTCACGACGTCCCGGCTGACGGGCACCTACGTCGACCCGCGCGACTCACGCGTGACGCTCGCGAGCTTCTACGCCGAGTGGTCGCAGCGGCAGGTCTGGGCTGCCGGCACCGCGCGCGTTGTGAACATCTCCGTCCGTGACTGCAGCTTCGCCTCGATCGAGCTCGGCAAGCTGAGACGGTCGCACGTCGAAGCCTGGGTCAAGGAGATGTCCGCGCACCTGCAGCCGTCGACGATCAAGACCCGTGTGGCCAACGTGCGCACGGTCCTGAACGCCGCGGTACGCGATCGCCACCTCGCCAGCGACCCGACGGCCGGCGTAATCCTCCCCCGAGCCCAGCGGGCCGAGCACTCGATGCGGATCCCGACGCCCGAGCAGGTAGGCCAGCTGCTCGAGGCGGCCGAGCCGTGGTTCCGCCCGGTCATCGCCTTGTGCGCCTTCGCCGGCCTGCGGATCGGCGAGGCGTCTGCGGTCCAGCTCGGCGACGTCGGCTTTCTGACGCGGCAGCTGCACGTCCAGCGGCAGGTCCAGTACGAGGGCGGCGCCCCGTCCTTCACCCCGCCGAAGGCCGGGAGCGAGCGGAAGGTCGCGCTCGCCGACCGTCTGCTCATGATGCTGAGCCAGCACGTGGAGCAGGTCGGCGTCAGCGGCGCCGAGGGCTGGCTCTTCGTCGGCCCGCCCCGGCCGGGGGTGATCCGCCGCGCTTGGGTGAGCACACTCGCGGCCGCCGACGTCCCGCACACGAAGCTGCACGACCTCCGGCACTTCTACGCGTCCGGCCTGATCGCGGCTGGCTGCGACCCGGTCACGGTCCAGAGGGCCCTCGGGCACGCGTCCGCGACCACGACGATGTCGATTTACGCACATCTATGGCCCACGGCCGAAGACAAGACACGAGCCGCGGCAAACGACCTCATGGCCGCCTCGATCGATGTTCCTGCGGACCCCCTGCGGACCGGACAGGCCTGATACCCCGCGGATCCCCGCCGCTTCAGGCCCCGGCCGAGTTGTACCAGTACTCGGGTGCCATGGCAGCAGGCTACCTCCGGAGCCCGGCCCCGGGGCCGCCGGGCGCCCACCGGGTGCGCCCCGCGGACGACGTCTCCCCCTAAGGTGGACGACATGCCTCGGGACTCCCACGGACACCTGACCCCGGGCCGGATCTCAGCGCAGCGTCCGGTCCCCGCGTCGATCCCCCGACCGGAGTACGTGGGCAAGGCCGGGCCGTCGCCCTACACGGGCGGCGACGTGTACGACGCCCCGACCGTCGAGCTCATCCGCGAGAGCGGCCGGATCGCCTCGCAGGCCATCGACGCCGTCGAGGCGGCCCTCCGCCCCGGCGTCACCACTGACGAGCTCGACCGCGTCGCCCACGAGTTCCTCGTCGCGCACGGGGCCTATCCCTCGACCCTCGGCTACCGCGGCTTCCCCAAGTCGGTCTGCACGTCGCTCAACGAGGTCATCTGCCACGGCATCCCCGACGACACGACCCTCGTCGAGGGCGACCTGCTGAACGTCGACGTCACCGCGTTCAAGAACGGCGTCCACGGCGACCTCAACCGCACGATGATCGTCGGCGAGGCCCCTCAGGCCACCGTCGACCTCGTCGACCGCACCCGGGAGGCCCTGCGTCGCGGGATCAAGGCCGTCGCGCCCGGCCGACAGGTGAACGTCATCGGTCGGGCGATCGAGTCGTACGCCGCCCGGTTCGGCTACGGCGTCGTCCGCGACTACACGGGCCACGGCGTGGGCCGTGCGTTCCACTCCGGCCTGGTCATCCCCCACTACGACGCACCCCAGTACGACGACGTGATGACCCCCGGCATGGTCTTCACCATCGAGCCGATGCTGACGCTCGGCAGCGTCGACGCCGACATCTGGCCTGACGACTGGACCGTGACGACCCGCGACAAGTCGCTCACGGCGCAGTTCGAGCACACCCTCGTCGTGACCGAGCGCGGCGCCGACGTGCTCACCCTCAGCTGACCCATCCCCCGACACACTCCCCTAGGAAGGACCCACCCGTGGCACAGAAGGCAGTGGGCATCGACATCGGCGGCACCGGCATCAAGGGGGCGATCGTCGACGTCGAGTCGGGCGAGCTGCTCACCGACCGCCTCAAGAAGCCGACCCCGGCCGGCGGCGAGCCCGACGACATCGTGGCCGTCGTGAAGCAGATCGTCGAGGAGCTCGGCGTCGACGACCTCGACGTGCCCGTGGGCGTCTGCTTCCCCGCGGCGATCATGGACGGCAAGACGCTGTCGGCCGCGAACGTGTCGAAGAAGTGGATCGACTTCGAGGCCGAGCGCCTCTTCGAGACCACGCTCGGGCGCGACATCCACTTCGTCAACGACGCCGACGCGGCGGGCTACGCCGAGACCCGCTACGGCTCGGCGAAGGGCGTCCCGGGGCTGGTGGTCATGACGACGCTGGGCACCGGCATCGGCACCGCGCTCATCAACGACGGGGTCCTCATCGTCAACGCCGAGCTCGGCCACCTCGAGATCGGCGGCAAGGACTACGAGACGAAGGCCTCGTTCGCCGCCAAGGAGCGCGACGAGCTGAGCTGGAAGCACTGGGCGAAGCGCCTGCAGAAGTATTACTCGCACCTCGAGGCCCTGCTCTACCCGCGCCTCATCATCGTCGGCGGCGGCGTCTCGAAGCACCACGCGGAGTTCCTGCCGCTGCTCGACCTCCGGGCCGAGATCGTGCCCGCCGTGCTGCGCAACAACGCGGGCATCCTCGGCGCGGCGGCCCTCGCGGCATCGTCACGGCCCACGACGACCGTCTGAGCCGGCGACGACCGGGAGCGGCGACCGACCAGGCCGACCGTCGTCACGACGTGACGGAGGCCCGGGTGCGGGAGGCGTGCCTCCTGCACCCGGGCCTCTTGTCGGTCTGGGGCGGATGGGCCGGCTGATACGCCGGGTTCTGTCCCGGTGCCGAGGCACCATGGACGGCCATCTATCTCGGGACTACGTTGCCGCAGCCCTCCAGCGGTCTACCCGAGGACTCGGCGAGCCACCTCGACGTCCTCTGTCTGACCTTGCTCCGGGCGAGGTTTGCCTAGCCGGTCGGTCACCCGAACCGCTGGTGGTCTCTTACACCACCGTTTCACCCTCACCGCGGCCCCGTCTCGCGACGTGACCGTGGCGGTCTGCTCTCTGTTGCACTGTCTCGCGGGTCGCCCCGGGTGGGTGTTGCCCACCGCCCTGCTCTGTGGAGCCCGGACGTTCCTCGGCGGTCGGGAGCGAGCCCCCGACCGACGCGACCGTCTTGCCGACCCATCCGCCCTGCCACTGTAGCGCCCGCGGGAGGGGCGCCGAGCCGCCGTCGGCGCCACGGCCCCCGGGGAGGCTAGATGCCGGACTCGCTGGTGCGGACCAGGACGGCGTTGCTGTCGGGGCAGAGCACGACGTCGTACGCGCTGGCGGAGCGCACGGCGGCCAGGTCGCTGCCGGTCAGGGTGACGCCGCTGGCGCTCGAGACGCCGCCGCGGAGGAGGGAGGCGCCGATGCCGTACCGGCGACGCTGCATCTCGTAGAGGTCGAGCAGGTCGGCCGGCACCTTCTCGGCCAGCGTGGCGCGGTCGGCCTCGACCTGGCGGCGCTCGACCTCGAGCTCGCCGAGCTTCGCGTCGCGCGTGCTCCGGGCGTCGGCCCGGCGGACCTCCAGCTGGTCGAGCTCCTCGTGGGTGACCGTCGCGACGGCGCCGAGGCTCTCGACGCGCTCCATCACCTCGAGCTGCATGTCCTCCAGGTCGGAGCCCCGCTTCGCGAGGGCGGCGAGCTCCGCCTCGAGGGCCTGGACGTCCTTGACGGAGGAGGTGCTCGCGAGCCGCTGCCGGTCGCGGGCGACGCGCGCCTCGACGACGGCCACGTCGGACTCGACGCGGCGGAGCTCCGCCTGCGCGTCCTCCCAGGCGCCCTGCTCGGACGCCATGCGGCTGCGGAGGCGGTGGGCGTCGCCGTCGACCGTGGCGAGGACGGCGATCTCGGGGAGGTTCGCGGCACGGTGCGCGAGCTGCTGCAGGGTCGTGTCGAGCTTCTGGAGGTCGAGGAGCAGGGCCTGGTCGGCGGGGCTGGCTTGCAACGGCACGGGGACTTCTTTCGTCAGGGGCGGAACGGGGCGGGCGACGAGTCGCCCGGGCGGGTCGGCGGCGGCTACTGCACGACCGCGAAGTCCCAGGGGTCGGTGCGGAGGTCGCTCAGGGTGACCTCGACGTCGTGCAGCTCGCGCCGGAGCTGCTCGGCGGCCGTGTCGAGCCAGAGCCACTCGCTCGCCCAGTGCGACACGTCGACGAGGGCGGGACCGTGGCCGAGGCGCATGAGGTCGCGGGCGTCGGAGGCGGGGTGGTGCCGGAGGTCGCTCGTGACGTAGACGTCGGCGGCCCGGACGGCAGGGTGGTCGAGCAGGGAGTCGCCGGCGCCCGCGCAGAGCGCCACCGTCTCGACGACGCGGTCGGCCTCGCCGGCCACCCGGACGCCGGAGGCGGTGGGCGGCAGCACGTCGCCGAGCTGGCGGGCGAGGGCGACCAGGCTGGTCGGTCGAGGCAGGCGGCCGACGACGCCGAGCCCGGTGCCCGGCAGGGAGCCCTCCGTGATAGTCGACTGGTCGACGAGGCCGAGCTGGTGGGCCAGCACCCGCGAGGTGCCCGTGGGCACGACGTCGGCGTTGGTGTGCGCCGCGATCAGCGCGCACCCGGCCCGCTGCAGCCGGGCCACGACGGCGCCCTTGGTCGTGTCGCCGGCCAGGGTCGTCACGCCGCGGAAGAGGAGGGGATGGTGCGTCAGGAGGAGGTCGGCGCCCAGGGCGACGGCCTCGTCGACGGTGTCGAGCACCGCGTCGACCGCCAGGTGCACGTGCCGCACGGGCTGCTCGGGGTCACCGAGCACGAGGCCGGGAGAATCCCACGACTCAGCGCCCGAGAGGGGCCAGAGGCGCTCGACGACGGCGGAGACGGCTGCGAGGGAGGACACCTCGTCAGCCTAGTCGCGGGCCGCCGGGCGGACGAGGGCGACGGACGCGACCACGAACACCGCGACGAGGGCCGCGGCGACCAGGGCGACGAGCAGGCCGACGACCGGCTCGAGCGGGGCGCCGCCGAGCAGGTAGCCCTGCCACGAGAGGGCCTCCGACGAGGGGGCCAGCAGGCCGAGGCCGACGACGGCGGAGAGCACGACGGCGGCCACGACGGCGATCGGGCCCCGGGTCTCGAGCCGGGCGTCGCCCGGGCGGCGCTGCGAGGCGACGCGGAGCGCCGCGGTGGCCACGAGGCCCCCGACGACGGGCACCGCGAGGGTCGCCACGACGGCGGAGACCAGGAGGCCGGCGTCGACGAGCGTGAGCACCAGGGCGGCGAGGACGACGAGGAGGCCGACGGCCAGGCCGGCCAGGGCGAGGGGGCGTCGCGAGGGCGCGGCCACGGCGACGGGGGCGACCGGGGCGTCAGCGGCCGAGGTCCCGGCGACGACGTCGGAGGGCACGGGATCCGGTTCGGCGCGCGCGACCTCGGCGGCGGTCGTGACCGGTGCCGGGGACCCGGCGGGCGCCTCCTCGACGACCTGCGGGCCCTCGGGGGCAGGAGCGACGTCGAGGACGGGGGGCGCGGCGGCCTCGGACGAGACCGTCCGGGCGACGGAGACCTCGTCGCCCGGAACGGGCGTCAGGGGCAGGACGACGTCGATGACGCCGGTGAAGCGGAGGCGGGTGCGCTCGAGGGCCTCGGCCGCCTCGTCCGTGCCGATGCGGCCGACCTCGTCGGCCCAGCGGGCGAAGCGGGCGGCCTCCTGGCGGCGCGCCTCCATCTGGGCCTGGACGACGGCCATCAGGTCGACGGTCGCCGTGTCGTCGAGGCGTCGCTCGACCATGCGCACGAGGACGTCGTCGTCGAGCGAGATGCGCTCGGGCGGCTGCGGCAGCGAGGGGTCGACGGGCTCGGCGAAGACGGGGAGGGTGATGCTCGACGTGTCGAGGGAGTGCCGCGCGACGCTCGCGGGGCGGGGCTCGGCGGCGTCGGTCGGCACGACGTCGGCGGGCACGTCGGCCCGGTGCGACGGGACGGAGACGGGACGCGGCTCGCGCACCGGGGCGCTCGGCTCGACGACCGCCGCCGGGTCGAGGTCGGCGGGCGACAGCTCGGGGTCGACGGGCGACTGCTCCAGGTCGGCGGGGGCCTCGGGCGTCAGGGTGGGTGTCACGGGGCGGAGCTCCTGGTCGGTCGCCTCGGGCGGGGCAGTGGCCTCCGCCTCGGGCGACGTGCGGGGCACCGGCTCGACGAAGGTCGAGCGGTGCCGCTGGGGCGCGTCGTCGGCCTCGGGCACCACGATGGTGTCGCCCTCGGCCGTCCGCACGCTGTCGGTCATGGCGGGACGGTACCTCGGGCGGCACGTCGGGCCGGGGAGGCTCGCCGGTGTGACCAGCAGGAACGGCGGAGGCGCGGGGCCGTCGGCAGGCCCGTGCGGCACCTGCCCCTCAGCCCCACCCGCCGAGCCACGCCGCGAGGGAGGGCTCGCCGACGAGGGGCTCGAGGCCGTCGGCCGCGCGGCGCTCCGTCCGGAAGAGGTCGTCGCGCTCCCAGCGCGCCCGTCGCAGCTCGGCCCGCCGGGACGTGACGCGGGCGACGACGACGGGCGCGGCTCCGCCGGCCCCGTCGGCCCCGCTGCCCTCCCGCCCACCGTCCTCAGGCTCGACGGCGCACAGCTCGACCGTGCCCAGCTCGCCGACGCCGACCTCGGCCACGGCGCGGACGAGGGCCTCGCCGTACCGGACCCTCACCTCACCAGGCAGGTCGACCGTCACGCGGGCACCCGTCACGAGCTCGGGCCGCTCGGCGACCGCCGCCGCGGAGACGACGCGCGGGTCGCCGCCGACGGCCGACGCGACCTCGCTCGGGACCACGACCCGCGCCTCCGGCAGGACCGCCAGGACCGAGTCCGCCGTGAGGAAGGCACGCCCCGGCGACAGGGCGCGGCCGAGGCGGACGACGACGTCGACCGGCCCGTCGCCCCGCAGCGCCCGGGGGCGGGAGCCGGGCACGGCCACCAGCCTGCTGAGCGTGATCGTCTCGGCGTTCTGGCGCCGCTGCCGGGCCTCGTCGTCGCCGGAGCGACCGGCCCAGTCCGGGCCGTCGTGCCAGGCGACCGCGTCACGGACGTGCGCGAGCACGGCCCCGCCCCGCCACGCGCGGTGGACCCACTCCCAGTCCTCTCCCCCGTACTCGGTGAAGCCCTCGTCCCAGCCGCCGACCTCCTCGACGAGCCACCGGCTGCACGCCGTGACCGCCCCGATGACGTGGCGGTACGACCGGTCGTCGGCGTCGAGCAGGTCTCGGCTCGCCCGGTGGGCGTCGTCGAGCCAGGTCGGCGACGGGAGCTCGGCGACCGGCCCGGCGACCTCGACCGGCGCGTCGACCGGGACCCCGCCGAAGTCGGCGTGGCGACGTCGGCCCACGGTCACCACCTCCGGCGCGAGGGCGGGCAGCCGGGTCACCGCGGCGACGTAGCCCGGCTCGGGCGCCGTGTCGGCGTCGAGGAAGACGAGCACGTCGCCGGTGGCCGTCCGCACGCCGAGGTTCCGCGCCGCGGCCAGCCGGAAGCCCTCGTCGGGCTGCCGCACGAGCACGACGCCGGGCGGCACGACGGGCGCCTCGGGCGAGCCGTCGTCGACGACCACGACCTCGAGGCGGTCGGCGGGGTGCGTCTGCCGGGCGAGGGCCGCCAGCGTCCGGTCGAGCTCGGCCTGCTGACGGTAGTGCGGCACGACGACGCTGACGAGGGGCGGCTCCGCGGGGAGCTCGCCGTCGAGCAGGTCCCAGCGGTTGCCGGGCAGGCCCCGCCCCCACGGCGGCCGCGCCGTCACCAGGCCACCTCGTCGGCCCACCAGCGGACCGATGCCGCCGCGACGTCGGCGAGGCCGGGCGCCGTCACGGCCGAGGGCCCGAGCCAGGTCGAGGCGGGGTCGGCGAGGGCCGCGGCCAGGGCCGTCCCGAGGTCATCGGGGTCGACGAGGGTCAGGGTGCCCGGCCGCAGCTCGGCCATCTCGCGGGAGTACCTCGTGTCGGGCACCAGGGGGCGCCGCCCGGCCGCGATCCAGGTCGCGATCGACCCGGAGGCCGAGACGTGGCGGTGGGCCGCGACGGGCACCGTGGCCCGGCGGCAGCGCTCGAGCAGCTCGTCGTCGTCGAGGTAGCCCGTGACCTCCAGCGACGCTCCGCGGGAGGCGGCGCCGGCGACGAGCTCGGCGAGCTCGGCCTCGTGGCCCGGCGACGCGCGCCCCAGGGCCGCGACGCGCAGGGGCGACCCGGCGGCCCGCAGCTCGACGACGGCGTCGACGAGCTCGGCGTGGCCCTTGCCCGGGTAGAAGAACCCGATGACGGCGGCCGTGCCGTCGGAGGGCGGGCGCTCCCCCGGCGCGGGCGGCGCGCCGACGGGGTCGACGGCGAGGGGCAGGACGGCCGCTCGACCGCCCGCCCCGGCGAGGACGTGCTCGTCGAGCAGCAGCGCCTCGTGCCGGCTGTTGCAGACGACGCCCGCCGCCACAGCGACCACGCGCCGGTAGCACTCGGCGCGCCGCGGGAGGTTGCGCTCGCCGTCGGAGGGCTGCGGGAGGTCGTGGAGGGTGACCGTGAGCGAGGTCCGGCGCGCGAGGTCCTCGACGCGGTCGGCCGCCTCCTCGGGCGACCCGCCCCAGAGCCGGTCGGTGAAGTGCAGGTGGGACCGGGCGGGAGGCGCGGTGCCGGTGAGCGCGTCGGGCCCGACCGCGAGGTCCCACCCGACGAGGGCCGCCACGGCCGCCGCGACGCCTCGTGCGTAGTTCGAGACCCCGTGCTCGGGGTCGTCGGTGACGACGAGGGCCGGGAGGCCCGGGGAGTCGGTCGCCGACGACGCGGAGCCGCTCACGACAGGCCCAGCAGGCGCAGCGCGTCGGCGTGGCGGGCGAGCGCCGCCGTCACGACCTCGGGGTGGTCGGCGTACCAGGCGAGGTGCGCCTCCTCGACCTCCGCCGCCTCGACCCGGCGGCCGCCGACGAGCCAGTGGTCGGTGGGCGCCTCCTCGAGGCCGAACGCCTCGACGACGGCGGCCTCCCGGGGCGCGTGCACGCTGTCGAGCAGGGGGCGCCCCGGGTCGACCTCGTGCTCGGGCAGGGCGAGCCGACGACGCACGCGCTCGGCGAGCGACCGCCACACGGGGTTGCCGGGGTGGTTCAGCGTGCGCATCTGCGCGAAGGAGGGGCTGTCGAACAGGTCGGAGACGACGACGGCGTCGTGGGCCTCCTCACGCCGGCGCAGCTCGCCCCGGGAGAGCTCGGCGACCGCGCGCACGGCCTCCGGCCGGAGCGGGGGCAGCGGCGGGGGCGCGTCGACGGCGCCGCCGAGGGCCGCGGCCCGCACGACGAGCCGGAGGTCGTGGTACTCGACGACGGGCGGCACCAGCGACGCGTCGCTCGGGGGCCGGACGATGGCGTGGGCCGGGTAGAGGCCCGCGAAGCGGATGACGGGCACCCGCACGACGCGGGCGCGCTCAGGCAGCGCCGCCGCGAGCTGCGCCGTGCCGAGGGGCAGGCCGTGGTAGTCGTCGCGGACGGGCTGCGAGACCAGCAGCTCCGCCCGGCCGAGCCAGCGCGCGAGGTGCGGGAGGTCCGTCGCGACCAGCTCGTGGACCGCGGGCGTCCGCACCGTCCGCAGGCCGCCTCCCTCGAGGGCGATGCGGAGCGACTCCGCCTGGCAGTTGCCGACGACGAGCGCGACGGCGCCGTCGCCCTCGGGCTCGCTGAGCCCGTAGAAGTCGCCGTAGTGGCGGGTGCGGCCGTCGACGACGGGGGTGGTGGTGGTCACGAGGGGGTCGCCTTCCTGCCGGCGACGGTCGTGGCGGGCTGCCCCAGCTTGCCGGGTCCAGGGCCCTCCCGCCCGTCGCGGAGCAGAGGGGTACAGGCACACAGGGCCTGGGAGCCTCCCGAGGACTAGCGTCCGTGGAGGCCGCTCCCATCGGCTGACCCCCTCCTCGACACCGACCGGCCCCCGGACGTCAGCAGGGTCCTGCGGACTCGTCCGCCCCGCCCCAGACGACACGCCGAGGAGGCACGATCATCGATCCCCTGAACGACCGGGTCGCTCCCCCGCAGCCGCTGCTCCGGGTCGCGTCCGTCCCCGCCGCCCACCCCTACGTGCGCGCCCTCGACGCGCCGGACCGCCCCGCCACGGTCGTCCGCCTGGCCGACCCGGCCCCGGCCGGCGCCGGCCCCGGCCAGTGGTGGCCCCCGGTCATGGTCGACGCCGGCTGGATCCGTGCGCACGCCGACGAGTTCGACCTGCTGCACGTCCACTTCGGCACGGAGTCGTTCACGCTCGAGCACCTCGCGGGCGTCGTCGCCGCGCTGCGCGAGGTCGGCAAGCCGCTCGTCTACACCGTCCACGACCTCGAGAACCCCCAGCTCGTCGACCAGGGCGACCACGACGCCCAGCTCGACCTCCTGGTGCCCGCCGCGGACGTCGTCCTGACCCTCACGCCCGGCGCGGCCGCCGAGGTGGCCCGGCGCTGGGGGCGCGAGGCCGTCGTCGTCGCGCACCCCGACCTGCTCCCCCTCGACGCGGAGGCGCCCTCCGGCCGCGCGTCCGACGCCCTGGTCGTCGGCACCGCCCTCCGCGACCTGCGGCCCAACATCGACGCCGTCCGAGCCGTCGAGACGCTCCTGGCCGCGGCCGAGCTGCTGCGCCGCGACGGCACCGACGTCGTCGTCCGCGTCGACCTCAACGAGCGCGTGCGGGACGAGGAGGCGCGCGCCCGGGTGGCGGCGCTGGTCGCGGCGGACGCCCACGCCGTCCTCGACGTGCACCCCCGCCTCTCCGACGACGAGCTCGCCGCGTCGCTCGCCGACCTCGACGTGGCGGTGCTGCCCTACCGGCACGGCACCCACTCCGGCTGGGTCGAGCTCTGCTGGGACCTCGGGGTGCCCGTCGCCGGCCCCCGCGTCGGCTACGCGGCCGAGCAGCACCCCGACTCCTTCGCGACCTTCGACGCCGGCGACCCCGCCGCGCTCGCCGAGGCGCTCCGCGCCCTGACCGACGACCCGGGAGCCCGCCCCGGCAGCCCCGCGCGGGCCGAGCTCGTGGCGCGTCGGCGCCTCGTGCGCCGCGTGCAGCGACGCACCCTGGCCGCCGTCCACGACGAGGCCTACGCCGCGGCGGTCCGCTCGGCGGACGGGCGGACGGGCGGCTCGACGCCGCCGCCGCGGGCCGCGTCGGACGGCGCACCGCACGAGGGCCCCTCCGGCCGGGACGGAGAGCCCCTCCGCATCGCCGTCGTCGCGCCGCTGCGGTACCCCATCCGCCAGCCGCACGCGGGCGGGCTCGAGTCGTCGGTGTGGAACCAGGTGCGGACCCTCCGGGCCCGGGGCCACCACGTCGTGCTCTGCGCGCCCGAGGGCAGCGACTTCCTGGCGGGCGGCCCCGCCGAGTTCACCCTGCCCCCCGTGGTGTGGGACGACCCGGCCGAGGCCACCGACACGACCTACCCCGCCGGCTACCTGGAGCGGGCCCTGCCCGCCCTCGACCGGGCCCTCGCCTGGGTCGCCGACCACGCCGACCAGTTCGACGTGGTCGAGAACCACAGCCTGCACGGCCTGCCTCTCTCGTGGGCGGGCCGCCTCGGCGTGCCCGTCGTGTCGACGCTGCACACCCCCACGCTGCCCGACCTGCTCGAGCACCACGCCCGGGGGCCCGAGCCGCGCAGCTCGTTCCTGGCCGTGAGCGACCACACCGCGCGGGAGTGGCGGGCGGCCGGCGTCGAGTCGCTCGTGCTGCCGAACGGCGTCGACACCGACCTGTGGCCCCTCGGGCCGGGCGGCGACGACCTCGTCTGGTCGGGGCGGCTCGTGCCCGAGAAGGGCGCCGACCTGGCGATCGCGGCCGCCCGCCTGACCGGCCGGCGGCTCGTGCTCGCCGGCCGCGTCGGCGACGCGGCGTGGTTCGAGGAGGCCGTCGAGCCCCACCTCGGCGACCGGGTCCGCTACGTCGGCGAGCTCGACCAGCACAGCCTCGCCGATCTCGTGGGCCGCAGCGCCTGTGCCCTCGTCACGCCCGTCTGGGAGGAGCCGTTCGGGCTCGTCATCGCCGAGGCCCTCGCCGTCGGCACGCCGGTCGCGGCCTTCGACACCGGCGGCGTCTCCGAGGTCGTCGGCTCGTCGGCCGGGGCGGGCCTCGTCGCCATGGGCGACGCCGCCGCCCTGGCCCACGTGGCCGAGGGGCTGGCCGCGCAGTCGCAGAGCACCCCGGGCTTCCGGGCGCGCATCCGCGAGGACGCCGTCGACCGGCTGTCGCTGCGGCACCGCGCGGGCGTGCTCGAGGGCCTCTACCGGTCGCTCGTCGAGACCCGGGGCGGCGCGTCGAGGCCGCCGTCGTCCTCGCCGGTCGACACGGCCGACGCGGTCGACACGGCCGACGCGGTCGACGCGGCGGCCCAGGCCGGCGCCGCTGCCCGGGCCGACGCGTGAGCGACGCCCTGCCCCTCGTCGGCTGGTACGTGCACCACCACGGCGCCGGCCACGTCACGCGCTTCACGGCCGTCCGCCCGCACCTCGCCGCGCGGGTGGTCGTGTTCAGCAGCTTGCCCGCCCCCGCCGGCCTCCCCGCCGACACCGAGTGGGTGCTCCTGCCGCGCGACGACGGGCCCGTCGCCTCCCGCTCGGGCGACGGCGCCGACCTCGACCCCCGCGACGCCTCCCCGACCGTGCGGGGCCTGCTCCACTGGGCCCCGTTGCACCACCCGGGCCACGCTGCCCGGCTGGCGGCGATCGCCGGCTGGGTCGGCGAGCACCGGCCCGCGGCGTTCGTCGTCGACGTCTCGGTCGAGGTCGCGCTGCTCGTGCGCCTCCTCGGCGTGCCGCCCGTCGTCGTCACCCAGCCGGGCGACCGCTCCGACGAGCCCCACCTCCTCGCCCTCCGCGCCGCCGAGCGGGTCCTCGCGCCGTGGGCGCCGGGCCTCCACGCCTCCCCCGCCCTCGACGTCGCCGCCGACCGCGTCCGGACGGTGGGGGGCATCTCCCGCTTCGCCGGTCGACCACGAGCGGTGCCACGCGCGGCCCCGACGGGCCCGCGCGTGCTGGTGTTGCCCGGAGGGGGCGAGGGAGGCGCGGGTCGTCTCGCCGACGACGTCGCGCGCGCCGAGGCGGCCACGCCCGGCACCTCGTGGACGCTGCTGGGCGGCGACGCGGGCTCGTGGGTCGACGACCCCTGGGAGCTCCTGTCGACGGCCGACGTCGTCGTGACGGCGGCCGGCCAGAACAGCGTGGCCGACCTCGCCGCCGCCGGCGCCCGGGCCGTCGTCGTGCCCCAGGACCGCCCGTTCGACGAGCAGGGCGCGACGGCGCGCCTGCTGGCCGACCGCGGCCTCGCCGTCGTCGTCGACGGGTGGCCGGCCGACGAGGCGTGGCCCGCCCTCCTCGACCGGGCGCTGGCGACGACGCCCGACTGGTCCACGTGGCAGGTCGAGGGCGCGCCCGCCCGGGCCGCCGCCGTCGTCGCGGAGGTGGCGTCGTGGCAGCGCTGACCGTCGCCGTGACGCTGTGCTCGGAGGCGCGGCTCGGCCACCTCAGGGCCCAGCGGGTCCGCCTGGCCCGACTGGCGCCTCCGGTGCCCCACGTCGTCGTGTGGCTCGACGAGTCCCCGGCCCCGGAGGGCGCGGGCCTGGAGCACGCCGTCGTGGTCCACGTGCCGCCGGGCCCGGACGGCCTGCGGCTGGCCGAGGGCCGGAACCGCGGCGCCGCGGCGGCACGGGCGCTCGGGGCGAGCCTGCTCGTCTTCCTCGACGCGGACTGCGTGCCCGGGCCCGACCTCGTCACCGGCTACGAGGCCGCGGCGGCCCGGCACCCCGGCGCCCTGCTCTGCGGCCCTGTCACGTACCTGCCCGAGGGCGCGAGCCTCGCCGAGCTCGACCGCGACCCGGCGGGGCTGACGCGCCCGCACGCGGCCCGGCCCGCGCCTCCCGCTGGCCGCACGGTCATCGCCCGCGACGGCGACCACCGGCTGTTCTGGTCGCTCTCGTTCGCGCTCGACGTCGACACCTGGGCCCGTGTCGGCGGGTTCTCGTCGGAGTACGAGGGCTACGGCGGCGAGGACACCGACTTCGCGTTCGCGGCGCACGCGGCGGAGGTGCCGCTCGTCTGGGTGGGCGGCGCGCACGCCTACCACCAGTGGCACCCGACCTCCTCGCCGCCGTGGCAGCACCTCGACGACATCCTCCGCAACGGTCGCGTGTTCGCGGAGCGCTGGGGCAGCTGGCCCATGGAGGGGTGGCTCGCCGCCTTCGAGGAGGCCGGGGCGATCGAGCGCCGCGGCGGGGGCTGGGCGCGCGTGGCCCCCGAGCCGACCGGACAGCTGGCCTGACCCGAGGTGAGGGTAGGCTAACCTCACCTGGTGACCTCGTCTGCTCCTGCCCTCACCGACCCCGGCGTCGGTGCTGCCCGACGGGCCGCCCCCCGGGGCGTTCTGCTCCTCGTCGCCCTGGTCGTCGTCGTCGCGGCGAGCCTCGCGCTCGGCAGCGCCGTCCTCTCGCCGGCCACCGTCGTCGGCGCGCTCCTCGACCCCGCCCGCGACGTCGGGGCCGTCGTCTGGGGCTCCCGCGTGCCCCGGACCGTCCTCGGGCTGCTGGTGGGCGCCTCCCTCGGCCTCGCGGGCGCCGTGATGCAGGGCCAGACGCGCAACCCCCTGGCCGACCCGGGGCTCTTCGGAGTCTCGGCGGGGGCGAGCCTCGCCGTCGTCGTCGGCGTGTACGTGCTCGGCACGAGCTCGGTCGTCGCGACGCTCTGGCTCGCGCTCGTCGGCGCCGTCGTCGCGAGCGTCGTCGTCTTCTCGGTCGCCGCCCTCGGTCGCGGCCTCGCGAGCCCCGTGCCGCTCGCGGTCGCGGGGTCGGCGGTGTCGGCCCTGCTCGTGGCGCTGACGTCGTTCCTCGTGCTCTCCGACGAGACCACGCTGGCCGCCTACCGCATCTGGGTCGTCGGGTCGCTCTCCGGCCGCTCGCTCGACGCGGCCGGGCCCGCCGTCGCCGTCGCCGTCGCCGGCGCGGCCCTCGCGGCGGTGAACGCCCGGTCGCTCGACACGCTCGCCCTCGGCGCCGACCTGGCCCGCGGGCTCGGCGAGAGCCTCCTCCGGGCGCGGCTCGTGGGGCTCGGCGCCATCACCCTGCTGACGGCCGCCGCGGTGGCGGTCAGCGGGCCGATCGGCTTCGTCGGGCTCACCGCACCGCACCTGGCGCGCGCGCTGGTCGGGGGCGGTCACGCCCGGCTGCTGCCGGCCTCGGCCCTCGTCGGCGCGGTCGTCCTGCTCGCCTGCGACGTCGTCGGCCGACTGGTCGGCGGGACGTCCGAGCTCTCGGTCGGGGTGGTGCTCACGGTGCTCGGCGGGGCGGCCTTCGTCGCGATCGTCCGCCGTGGGACGGCGGCCGCGCTGTGAGCCGGCTCGACGCCCGCGCGCCCGCCGTGAAAGGCGGCCCCGCGTCCACGCCTCCGGCGCCCGCCGACCGGGTCGCGTCCGGGGCCGAGGCCGGGACTCGGGCACCGGCACGGCCTCGCACCGTCGGCGGGCCCCGGGTGGCCGCCGCCACGGCGGGGTCGCTGCTGGTCGTCGTCGCCCTCGCCCTGGTGGGGCTCGCCGCGGGGTCGTCGTCGCTGGGGGTCGCCGACGTCGTCCGCACCCTCGCCGGAGGCGGCACGCCCGCCCAGGAGCTCATCGTGCTCGACCTGCGCCTGCCCCGGGTCGCCGGGGCGCTCGTCGTCGGAGCGTGCCTGGGCCTGGCCGGCGCCCTCACGCAGACCTTCGCGCGCAACCCGCTGGCGACCCCCGACATCCTCGGCGTCACCTCGGGCGCCGGCCTCGGCGCCGTCGCGGCGATCGTGCTGGCCGGGGGCGGGTACTCCGTGACGGGAGGGCTGCTCAGCGTGGGCGTCCCGGCGGCCGCGGTCGCCGGGGCGCTGGTGGCCGCCGTGGCGGTGTACGCGCTCTCGTGGCGGGGCGGCGTCGACGGCTACCGCCTCGTGCTCGTCGGCATCGGCGCGACCGCCGCCCTCGGCGGGCTCACGAGCTGGCTCGTCGCCCGCGCCCGGATCACCGACGCCGCGGCGGCCAGCCAGTGGCTCGTGGGCAGCGTCTCGGGCATCTCGTGGGCGAGCGTCTGGCCCGCCCTGGCCGTGTTCGCCGTCGTCGCCCCGCTGGCGGCGACGCAGACGAGGGCGCTCGACGTCAGCCAGCTGGGCGACGACCTGTCGCGGGGGCTCGGCGTCGCCGTGCAGCGCCACCGGCTCGTCGTGCTCGCCTGCGCCGTGCTGCTGACCGCCGCCGCGGTGTCGGCCGGGGGGCCGCTCGAGTTCGTCGCGTTCGTCGCGCCGCAGCTCGCCCGGCGCGTCGCCGGCACGGGCCGCCCGCCCCTCGCCGCCTCAGCGACGTTCGGGGCGCTCGTCGTCGTGGCCGCCGACCTCGCCACCCGGACCCTGCTGCCCGGCGAGGTGCCCGTGGGCATCGTCACCGCCGTCGTCGGCGCCCCGTACCTGATCTGGCTGCTCGTCCGCCACCGTCGAGAGGACCGACCCGCATGACCGACCCCACCCGCGACTCCCCCGCCTCCCCTGCCCGCGACTCCAGCGCCCCCGCGCTCGGCGCCCGGGGGGTGACGCTCGGCTACGACCGGCGGATCGTCGTCGACGGGCTCGACCTGTCGATCGAGCGCGGCACCGTCACGACCCTGATCGGCGCGAACGGCAGCGGGAAGTCGACGGTGCTGAGCGCGCTCGGCCGGCTGCTGTCGCCGGTCGCCGGCACGGTCGAGCTCGACGGCGAGCCCCTCCGCTCGCTGCCCGGCAAGGCGGTGGCGCGGCGACTGGCCGTCCTGCCGCAGAAGCCCCTCACCCCGTCGGCGACGACCGTCCGCGACCTCGTGTCGCGGGGGCGACACCCGCACCAGAGCCTGCTGCGCCCGTGGACGCCCGCCGACGCGGCGGCGATCGACGACGCCCTCGACGCGACCGGTCTCCGCGACCTCGCGGGGCGCGACGTGGGGTCGCTCTCCGGTGGGCAGCTGCAGCGTGCGTGGCTCGCGCTCGTGCTCGCGCAGCAGGCCGACGTGCTCCTGCTCGACGAGCCGACGACCTTCCTCGACCTGGCCCACCAGCTGGAGATCCTGCGGCTGGTCCGGTCGATCAACCGGCGGCGCGGCACGACGGTGGTGATGGTGCTGCACGACCTCACCCTCGCCGCCCGGTACTCGGACCGGCTCGTGGTCGTGGGCGCCGGACGGGTGCTGGCCGACGGTGCGCCGTGGGAGGTCCTGACTCCCGAGCTCCTCCGGGAGGCGTTCGACCTCGACGCCGTGGTGCTGACCGACCCGACGAGCGGCGCCCCGCTCGTGGTGCCGCGCGACCCCGACCTCGACCCCGCGGGCGAGCCCGACCTCGCGGGCGCCGGCGGCACCGGTGGCGCCACAAGGTAAGGGTAGGCTAGCCTTACCTCTCGTGACCATCTCGACGGCCGTGCGCCGCCCCCTCCGCCCCTTCCGCCTCCTCGCGCCCGTCGCGGCCCTCGCCCTCGTGCTCTCCGGCTGCTCGACCGACGCGGGGGGCGACTCCCCCGCCGCCGACGGCGCCGACACCGGCGCCTGGAGCTTCACCGACGACACCGGCACCACGGTCGAGCTCGACCACCGCCCCGAACGCGTCGCGAGCTTCACCGACTACGCGATCGGCCTGATGAGCTACAGCGTCGAGCCGGTGGCCCTGTTCGGCCGCTACGACGTCGCGAGCGACGCACGCCTCGAGGGCGCCGACCTCGACGACACCGCGATCGTCGGGAACTCCTACGGCGAGATCGACCTCGAGGCCCTGGCCGAGGCCGCCCCCGACCTCATCGTGACGGGCATCTACCCCACCGACCGCGAGGGCACCCTCGACCTCGAGGCGCCGTACTACGGCTTCGCCGACGCCGAGCAGCAGGCCCAGCTCGAGAAGATCGCCCCGGTCGTCGCGATCGAGGTCGGCGGCTCGGGCCTCGACGTCATCGACAGCGTGAACCGGCTCGCCTCGGCGCTCGGCGTGGACGACGCCACGATCGCCGACGCGAAGACCGAGTTCGACGCCGCCGCGGCCGACCTCACGGCGGCGGCCGACGAGAGCGACGTCGAGGTGACGGCGATGTACGCCGACGCCGACGGCGTCTACGTGACGAAGCCCGCCGACGAGCCCGAGACCGAGCTGTACCGCAGCCTCGGCGTCCGGTACACGGATCTCCACCCGGACGGGTACTACTACTGGGACATCTTCAGCTGGGAGAACGCGAGCCAGATGATGACCGGCGACGTGCTGCTGGTCAACAACGAGGGCTTCCAGACCGCGGACCTGGAGGCGCAGCCCACCTTCGCGTCCCACCCCGCCCTCGCCGCGGGGCAGGTGCACGACGGCTGGTCGGGCGCCGCCCTCGACTACCGCTCGCAGGCCGAGCACATGACCGAGCTCGCCGAGATCCTGCGCGAGTCGCGTCCGCTCTGACGCTCGTCGAGGCGAGGGTGCGTCGCGCCCGCCGCCGTGTCCGGGTCAGTCCGTTTGCAAAAGTCCTACTTTTTATGGCACCCTGACCCGGACGCAGGGCCCGCACCGGGCTCCGGCGTGGGACGGCGCACCTCGCCCGACGAATTCAACGGAGAAGATCGACATGGACGACTGGACACAGACTCTGGAGGCGGGGCCGCTCCTCGCCATCGCGGCGGGGGCCATCGCGCTCATCCTGCTGCTGGTCATCAAGTTCAAGCTGCACGCCTTCCTGACCCTCGTCATCGTCGCGGCGCTGACGGCGCTCGTCGCCGGCGTCCCGACCGGCGCCATCGCCGAGCTGCTCGTGACGAGCTTCGGCACCACGCTCGGCTCCGTCGCCCTGCTGGTCGGCCTCGGCGCGATGCTCGGCCGCCTCGTCGAGTCGTCGGGCGGCGCCCGGGTGCTCGCCGACCGGATGGTCGACGTCTTCGGCGAGAAGCGGGCGCCGTTCGCGCTCGGCCTCGCCTCGCTCATCATGGGCTTCCCGATCTTCTTCGACGCCGGCCTGATCGTCATGCTGCCGATCGTCTTCGCCGTGGCCCGCCGCATGGGCGGCAAGTCGATGCTGCTCTACGGCATCAGCGCCGCCGCCGCCTTCTCGGTCATGCACGTCTTCCTGCCCCCGCACCCGGGCCCCGTCTCGGCGACCGAGCTGCTCGGCGCCGACCTCGGCATCGTCCTGCTCGCCGGCCTCGTCATCGTCTTCCCGCTCTGGTACGTCTCGGGCTACCTGTGGGCCAAGTACGTCAACGCGCGCATCCCCCTCCCCGTGCTCTCGCTCTTCGGCGACGAGAAGGACGACGTGCAGGCCGGCAACCCGCCGAAGGCCAGCACGGTCATCGCCGTCCTCGCCGTGCCGCTCGTGCTGATCCTCCTCAACACCGGCCTCACCTCCCTCTCGTCCGTCGGCGTCGTCGACGGCGACGCCACCTGGGTCCAGGCCCTCGTGCTCGTCGGCACCAGCGGCATCGCGCTGCTCATCTCGGTGCTCGTCGCCGCCGTCGTCCTCGGCCGTGCCCGCGGCGTGAGCGGCAGCGCCCTCGAGAAGGTGCTCGAGAGCGCCCTCGGCCCGATCTGCTCCGTCGTGCTCATCACCGGCGCCGGCGGCATGTTCGGCGGCGTGCTCCGCGCCTCCGGCATCGGCGACGCCCTCGCCGACGTGCTCGGCGACCTCGGCCTGCCCGTCATCGTGGCCGCCTGGCTGATCGCGGCCATCCTGCGCCTCGCCCAGGGCTCGGCCACGGTCGCCCTCGTGACGGCCGCCGGCCTGATCGCCCCCGCCGTCGCCCTGGCCGACCTCAACCCCGTCCAGCTCGCCGCCGTCGTGCTCGCCACCGCCGCGGGCTCGGTCTTCGCCGGCCACGTCAACGACTCGGGCTTCTGGCTCGTCGGCCGCCTCATGGGCATGGACGTCAAGACGACGCTCCGCGTCTGGACCGTGCAGCAGGCCGTGGAGTCGGTGCTCGGCTTCGCCGCCGCCCTCCTGGTCTTCGGCGTGGGCGCGCTGCTCTAGCCCCTCCCCGTCCGGGCCCCGACACGGCCCGCCCCGCCCTGGCACGGCCCTTGACTGCCCCGCCCCTGCCCGGCGTCCGCCGGCAGGGCCCCTCGAGAGGAACATCGTGAACGACCTGTTCGACCTGACCGACCGGCTCGCCCTCGTGACCGGCTCCTCCCGCGGCCTCGGCCGCACCCTGGCGACGGCCCTGGCGGAGGCGGGGGCCCGGGTCGTCGTGCACGGCCGCGACGCCGCGGCCCTGGAGGAGACGCGCGACGAGATCGAGCGTGCGACCGGCCGCCGCCCCGCCGCGACGCTCTTCGACGTCACCGACGCCGCGGCCGTCGAGTCCGCCGTCGCGGAGCTCGTGGCGGAGCACGGCGTGCCCGACGTCCTCGTGAACAACGCCGGCGTGCAGCGCCGGGCGCCCTTCACCGAGTTCCCCGTCGAGGACTGGGACGCGGTGGTGAGGACGAACCTCTCGAGCGTGTTCTACGTCTCGCGCTTCGTGGCCCCCGGGATGGTCGAGCGCGGCTCGGGCAAGATCGTCAACATCGCGAGCGTGCAGTCGATGCTCGCGCGGCAGACGATCGCGCCCTACTCGGCGACCAAGGCCGGCGTCGCCCAGCTGAGCCGCGGCATGGCCGCCGACCTCGCCCGGCACAACGTGCAGGTGAACACCCTGTCGCCCGGCTACTTCGCGACCGAGATGAACACCGACCTCTGGCAGGACGAGACCTTCGACGCCTGGCTGCGCCAGCGCACCCCCGCCCAGCGCTGGGGCCGGGTGGAGGAGCTGCAGGGCACCCTCGTCTACCTCTCCTCGGCGGCGAGCGACTTCGTCTCGGGGCAGAACATCTTCGTCGACGGCGGCATGACGAGCGTCGTCTAGAGCAGTGGAGGACACGACCATGAAGACCATCCAGATCGACGGAGCCCTGAGCCTCGCCGAGCGCGAGGTGCCCCTGCCGGAGCCCACCGAGGGCGAGGTGCGCATCCGCGTCGAGTGGGTCGGCATCTGCGGCTCCGACCTGCACTACTACTTCGAGGGCGCCAACGGGGCCTTCGTCGTCGAGGAGCCCCTGACCCCCGGGCACGAGCTCTCGGGCCGCGTCGACCTCGACCCCAGCGGCCGCCTCGCGCCCGGCACCCCCGTCACCGTCCACCCGGCTCGCCGCGGCACGTCGGCGCCCGGGGTCGAGGACGCCCCGCACCTCTGGCCCGGCGGCTCCTACCTCGGCAGCGCGTCCACCCGACCGCACACGCAGGGGGCCCTCAGCGAGCACCTCGTCGTCGACGCCGCCATGGTGCGGGTGCTGCCCGAGGGCCTGCCCCTCGACCGGGCCGCCCTCGCCGAGCCCCTCGCCGTCGCCCTCCACGGCGTCGGCCGGGCGGGCGACGTCATCGGGGCGCGCGTGCTCGTGTCGGGGGCCGGGCCGATCGGCCTGCTCGCCGCCGCGGCCGCCCGGGCCCGCGGCGCCGCCCACGTGACCGTGGTCGACCTCCTGCCCGAGCCCCTCGCCCGGGCCACGGCGGTCGGGGCCGACGTCGTCCTGCGCCTCGGCGTCGACGAGGTGCCCGCCGAGGCCTTCGACGTCGTGCTCGAGTGCTCGGGCGCCTCCCCCGCGATCAGCGCCGCGTTCGTCGCCGCGCGTCGTCGGGGCGTCGTCGCGCAGATCGGCATGGTGCCCGACCAGCCCCGACCCGTGAACCTCGCGCCGGCCATCTCGAAGGAGCTCACGGTCGTCGGCGTGTTCCGCTTCGACGACGAGATCGACGAGGCCGTGCGCCTGCTCACCGACGACCCCTCGCTGGAGGCGGTGGTCACCCACCGGCTGCCGGCCGCGGAGGCCGTGCGCGCGTTCGAGGTCGCGAAGGACTCCTCGGCCAGCGGCAAGGTGCTCGTCTCCGCCTGGCACGACTGACCGGGGGCGGCGGAGGGGGCCCCGCGGAGGGGCCCGGCGGAGGGGGCCCTGTCGGGGCCTGCCTCCGCGGAGGTGCCGCGCGTAGCGTGGTGGCAGGCGACCGGAGCGACCTCGTGTCGTGCTCCGCGCCTCCCCCTCACCACCACCCTTGGAGCACCCCCATGCGCACCGTCACCGCCTACGCCGCCCCGTCGGCCACCGAGCCCCTCGTCAGGACGACCATCGAGCGCCGCGACGTCGGCCCGAAGGACGTCATGATCGAGATCGCCTACGCCGGCATCTGCCACAGCGACATCCACACCGTCCGCGGCGAGTGGGGCGAGATCCAGTACCCGCAGGTCGTCGGTCACGAGATCGTCGGCACCGTCTCCGAGGTCGGCTCGGAGGTGACGAAGCACCAGGTCGGCGACCGGGTCGGCGTCGGCTGCATGGTGAACTCGTGCGGCGAGTGCGAGTACTGCCTGCGCGGCGACGAGCAGTACTGCGCGAAGGGCAACGTCGGCACCTACACCGGCGTCGACCCCGCCGACGGCACGATCACGCAGGGCGGCTACTCGCAGGCCGTCGTCGTCACCGAGGACTTCGTCCTCCGCGTGCCGGAGTCGCTCGACTACGACAAGGTCGCCCCGCTGCTCTGCGCCGGCATCACGCTCTACTCGCCCCTGCACCACTGGGGCGTGACCGAGGGCACGAAGGTCGCGATCGTCGGCATGGGCGGCCTCGGCCACATGGGCGTCAAGATCGCCGCGGCGCTCGGCGCCGACGTCACGGTCCTCTCGCAGACGACCTCGAAGCAGGAGGACTCGCTGCGGTTCGGCGCGACCGCGCACTACGCGACCAGCGACGAGCAGACCTTCACCGACCTGGCGAACTCGTTCGACCTGATCGTCAACACCGTGTCGGCGAAGATCGACATGGGCGCGTACCTCAGCCTCCTGAGGGTCGACGGGACGCTCGTCAACGTGGGCGCGCCCTCGGAGCCCCTCGAGGTGCCGGCGTTCGCGCTCATCCCCGCGCGTCGCAGCTGGGCCGGCTCGGCCATCGGCGGCATCCGCGAGACGCAGGAGATGCTCGACTTCTGCGCCGAGCACGGCATCGTGCCCGAGACGGAGCTGATCAGCGCCGACCAGATCAACGAGGCCTACGAGCGCGTACTGGCGTCCGACGTGCGCTACCGCTTCGTCATCGACACGGCGACCATGGCCTGAGGCCCGCGCGGGGCGACCCGCGACGACGACGACGCCCGTGCCGGAGGAGTTCCTCCGGCACGGGCGTCGTCGTGCGTGGTGCGGTGCTGCGTCGCTGCGGTGCTACTTCACCGCGATCGACTGCGCCTCGAGGGCGGCGATCGTCTTCTCCTGGCCGTCCTTCAGCGCGTCGAGCAGGGTGCCGTCACCGGAGGCCGCGGTGCCGAAGCCGTCCGAGATGTCGCTGTAGGTCTGCGTCATCGTGGGGCCCCAGGTGAAGGGCTGGATGTTCTCGGCGGCCTTCGCGAAGTCCTCATAGATGGGCTGGTCGCCGTAGAACTCGACGCCGGCGGTCAGGGCCGGCAGGTCGGCGCCGGTGGTCGACGCCGGGTACAGGTTGGCCTCCTTGTTGAGGGCGTCCAGCGCCTCCGTGGAGGTGTTCAGCCAGATCAGGAACTTCGACGCCTCGGCGGGGTGCTCGCTGCCCTTGAAGACGACGTTCGACGATCCGCCCCAGGCGGCCGAGGCGCTCTCGCCTTCCTCCCACTGCGGCATGGGCGCGACGGCCCACTTGCCCGACGTGTCGGGCGCGCCGCTCGAGATGGTGTTGGCGCCCCAGACGGCCGAGACCCAGGTCCAGTCCTGGTCGGTGTTGTAGGCGTTGTTCCACTCGTCGGTGAAGCTCGGCAGCGTGCTGACCAGCCCCTTCGAGATGAGGTCCTGCCAGTAGTCGGCGACCTTGGTGGAGGCCTCGTCGGTCATGTCGACGCTCCAGGTGCCGTCGCTCGTGTCGAACCACTGGCCGCCGGCCTGCGAGACGAGCCCGGCGAACTGGTTGACGTCGCCCTTGGCGAAGTTGGTGATGCTGCCGCCCATCTCCTTGATCTTCACGGCGTCCTCGGCGTACTGCTCCCACGTGGTGGGCACGTCGAGGCCGGCCTGCTCGAAGAGGTCCTTGCGGTAGTACAGCGCCATGGGGCCGGAGTCCTGCGGGATCGCGTAGACCGAGTCGTCCTCGCCGAAGGTGACCTGGTTCCACAGGCCGTCCGAGAAGTCGGCCTCGGCGTCGGAGACGCCGTCGCACGAGGCGATGTTCGCGAGGCCGTCCTGCACGCGGAAGGCGGGGAGCGTGTCGTACTCGACCTGACCGATGTCGGGAGCGTTGTCGGCCTTCAGCTGGTTGAAGAAGTTCTGGTACGTGCCGCTGTTGCCGTTCGGCACGATGGAGACCTTGACCTGGATGTCGGGGTTCTCCTCGTTCCAGAGAGCGACGACCTTGTCCATGTTGGGCACCCAGGTCGTGAAGTTCAGGGTCACCTTGCCCGAGGAGGCCTCGCACGAGGCGGAGTCGCCGGAGGCGCTGTCCGAGCCGCTGCCGGAGCTGCAGCCGGCGAGGGCGATGGTCGAGACCACGGCGGCGGCCGCGATCGTGAGGACGCGGGATCTGTTCATGATGATTCCTATCGAGGTGCGTGACCGGGGTGCCCGGTCACGGGTGGGAACGACGCTGTTGCCGTGGGGAAGGGAAGACGAGGAGGCGCGGTGCGGGTCGAGCGGGCCGGTGCGGCTCACTTGAGCCCGCCGGAGCCCAGGCCGCTGCGCCAGAAGCGCTGCAGGCTGAGGAAGGCGACCAGGAGCGGGATGATCGAGACGAACGCCCCCACGAGCACCAGGGTGCGGAGCTCGGGGTACTGGCTCACGTTGGAGTTCCAGGTGTAGAGGCCGAGGGTCACGGGGAAGAGCTCCTGCGACCGCAGCATCACGAGGGGCAGGAAGAAGTTGTTCCAGATCGCGACGAACTGGAAGAGGAACACCGTCACGAGGGCGGGCGACATGAGGCGGATCGCGACGGTGAAGAAGGTGCGGAGCTCGCTCGAGCCGTCGATGCGCGCGGCCTCGATGATCTCGTCGGGCACGCTCGACGCCGCGTAGATGCGGCTCAGGTAGACGCCGAACGGGCTGACGATGCTCGGCAGGAAGACCGCCCAGAACGTGTCGGTCAGCTGCACCTGGCTGAAGATGAGGAAGAGCGGGAGCGCGAGCGCCGTCGCGGGCACCAGGACTCCGCCGAGGAAGACGTTGAACAGCGCCTCCCGACCGCGGAAGCGGTACTTCGCCAGGGCGTAGCCGCACATCGCGGAGAGGATCGTGCCGAGGCCTCCGGCGACCGTGGCGTACACGATGCTGTTCAGCATCCACCGCGGGAAGATCCCGTCGTTGTAGGTGAAGAGCTGCCCGATGTTGCCGACGAAGTCCTGCAGCGACGTCGCCGAGAACCAGAGCGCCGGCCCGCTGTTGAAGTTGTCGAGCGTCTTGGTCGACGAGACGAAGAGCCAGAAGATCGGGATGAGGAAGTAGAGCGTGAAGGCGCCCATGATGATCATCGCGGCGGAGCGCGACATGACGCTCTCGCGGGGGCCGCGGCCGCGCTTCGGCGCCGGGGCGCTGGCGTCGTCGAACGACTGGGCGGGACGGGTGGGTGCGTCGACGGTCACTGGTCGGCCTTCCGCTGGGTCAACCGGAGGAAGCCGATCGAGAGGATGAACGTCGCCACGGCGAGGACGACGCTGAACGCGGCGGCGAGGTTGAAGTTGGGCACCGACGACGTCGAGTAGACGAGCATGTTCGGCGTGAAGGTCGACGAGATCGTCGACGTGAACTGGCGGAAGACCAGCGGCTCGGTGAGCAGCTGAAGGGTGCCGATGACCGAGAACACCGCGGTGAGCACGATCGCGGGGATGACGAGCGGGATCTTGATGGCGACCGCGATGCGCCACTGCGAGGCGCCGTCGAGGCGCGCGGCCTCGTAGATCTCGGTCGGGATGGCGAGCAGCGACGAGTAGATGATCAGCATGTTGTAGCCGACGAAGACCCAGGTGACGACGTTGGCGATGGCCCACAGCACCGTGCCGCCGTCGAGCAGGCCCACGCTCGAGGTCACCGCGGAGAACGGCGAGAGGCTCGGCGAGTAGAGGTAGCCCCACATGATGGCCGCGATCACGCCGGGGACGGCGTACGGGGCGAAGAAGGCGAGGCGGAAGAAGCGCTTGCCGCGGAGGAGGGGCGAGTCGAGGAGCAGGGCGAAGAGCAGGGCCAGGAAGAGCATGACCGGCACCTGGACGACGCCGAAGAGCAGCACCCGGAGGATGGACGACCAGAACTCGCCGTTCTGGAAGACCAGCGCGTACTGCGCCAGGCCGCCGAAGACCTGGGTGGGGGCGCCGAAGGTGCCCTCGCGCTCGATCTTCTGGAGCGACTGCCAGACCGCGTAGAGGATGGGCGTGAGGTAGAAGGCCGCGAAGAGCACGCCGAACGGGAGGACGAAGATCGCGATCGCCTTGCGGTAGCGGAACCCCCTCCTGCGGCCGGGGGCCTCGGGTCGCGGGGCCTCGTCGGTCGCGCGGCGACCTCGCGAGCGGGCGGAGGTGACGGTCATGATGCCTTCCTGTCCTGGCGGATGATGTGCGAGCCGCCCGCGGCGAGCTCGACGGGCCCCGAGACGTGCTGCTCGGAGACCAGGTCGTAGCCGGAGAACTCGTGGACGACGACGTCGTCGGAGTGGTTGAGGACGAAGACCCACTCGTGCTGGTCGCCGACGCGGCGGACGACCTCGACCCCGGCGCGGCCGGCGACCTCGCTGCGGGGGGCGACCCCGGCCTCGTCGACGGCGCGGGCCACGACGTGGCGGAGCGTCGCGGCGTCGAGCTCGGTCGAGACGTACCAGCCGAGGCCTCGGCCGTGCGCGTTCCGCGTCACGGCGGGGCGACCGGCGAGCGTGCCGGAGGCGTAGCCCAGGACGGCCTCGGCGCCGACGAGCTCCACGGGCTCCGACCAGAGCGACCCGGTGGCGCCGACGGGCCCGCCCGAGATCTCGACCCGGCCGCCGACCGGCAGCGGGGAGAACTCGTCGACCCGCACGCCCAGCAGGTCGCGGAACGCCCCGGGGTAGCCGCCGACGCGCACCGCGTCGGTCTCGTCGACGATGCCGCTGAAGAACGTGACGAGGGCCGAGCCGCCGGCCGCGACGAACTCGTCGACCACGGCCGCGTGCTCGTCGCGGACGAGGTAGAGGCTCGGCACCACGACGAGCGCGTAGCCGTCGAGGGAGGCGCCGGGCGCGACCACGTCGACGGTGACGCCGAGCTCCCAGAGGGCGCCGTAGAGGCGGTGGACCTGCTCGATGTACGAGAAGTCGGCTGTGGGGTGCGCCTCCAGGTCGGCCGCCCACCAGTTCTCCCAGCTGAAGACGAGGGCGACGTCGGCGACGACCCGCGAGCCGCGCAGCTCGCCGAGCCGGCCGGCGAGGGCGCCGAGCTCGACGGAGTCCCGCCAGGTGCGCGACGAGGTGCCGGCGTGCGGCAGCAGCGCCGAGTGGAACTTCTCGGTGCCCTTGACGGAGGCGCGCCACTGGAAGAAGCAGATGCCGTCGGCGCCGCGGGCCACGTGGGAGGCGGTGTTGCGGAGCATCTCGCCCGGCGCCTTCGTGAGGTTGCGGGGCTGCCAGTTGACGGCTCCCGTCGAGTGCTCCATCAGGATCCACGGCGCGCCTCCGGCGAGGCCCCGGGTGGTGTCGGCGGCGAACGAGAGCTCGACCTCGGGCCGCTCGAGGCGGTGGTCGAGGTAGTGGTCGTTGGCGATGACGGCCATGTCGCCCGCCCAGGTCCAGTAGTCCTGGTTCCTGATGTGGGCGGCCACCATGAAGTTGGTCGTGATCGGCACGGCGCTGGCGAGCCGGATCACCTCCGCCTCGGCGCGGTAGTGCTCGAGCAGCGCGTCGGAGCTGAAGCGGTGGAAGTCGATGGTCTGGGCCGGGTTGACGAACGACAGCGTGGCCCGCGGGGGCAGCACCTCGGTGAACGACGAGTACCGCTGGCTCCAGAACGCCGTGCCCCAGGCGGCGTTCAGCGCGTCCACGGTGCCGTGGCGCGCCTCCAGCCAGGCCCGGAAAGCGAGGGCCGACTCGTCGCAGTAGCACAGGGCGTTGTGGCAGCCGAGCTCGTTCGAGACGTGCCAGAGCTTCACGGCCGGGTGCGAGCCGTAGCGCTCGGCGGTCGCCCGCACGAGCTCGAGGGCGCGCTCGCGGAAGACCGGCGAGCTGGGGCAGAAGGCCTGGCGGCCGCCCGGCCAGCGTGTCGTGCCGTCGGCCGCGACGGGCAGCACCTCGGGGTGGCGCGTGGTGAGCCACGGCGGCGGCGACGAGGTGCCGGTGCCGAGGTTCACGCCGATGCCGGCCTCGTGCAGCAGGTCGATGACCGTGTCGAGGTCGTCGAAGCGGAAGCGGCCGGGCTCGGGCTCGACGTGCGACCAGCCGAAGATGTTGATCGCGACCAGGTTGACGCCGGCCTCGCGCATCAGCGCGACGTCCTCGACCCAGGTCTCCCGCGACCACTGCTCCGGGTTGTAGTCGCAGCCGAAGACGAGACCGTCGAGCCCGAGTTCGAGCGCGGTGGGCTGCGGGAGGGTCTGGGTCAGCACGGGGGCCTCGGCTTCGTCGTCGGGTTCTCCCCCGCCGACGCCAGGCCGGAGCCCTTCGTCTGTGAAGGTTCACACACAGTGTCTGTGATCGTTCCCACACATCCTCGGCGAGAGCCTCGGTGCATCTTTCTGGGAACGTTCACAGAGTAAAACCCAGACGTCCGGGTTTGTCAACACGGCAGGCGCCGGGGCTCCGCGCCCGGCCGTCCAGGGTCGGCTAGGGTGACTCCCATGCCTGGTCAGCCAGCCCCCCGGCGCCGGGCCACGATCCACGACGTCGCCGCCGAGGCGGGCATCTCGCGAGGCACCGTCTCGAGGGTGCTCAACGACGAGCCCTACGTGTCGGCGCAGGCCCGGGAGGCCGTCGAGGCCGCCGTGGCCAAGGTCGGCTACGTCCGCAACGCCGCCGCGCGCAACCTCGTCACGCAGCGGTCGCGGGCCGTCGCGCTGATCGTGCACGAGCCGCACTCGGTCGTGCTCGACGACCCCAACATCGGCAACATCCTGATCGGCACGAACGCGGTGCTCTCGCAGGCCGACCACCAGCTCGTCACCCTGATGATCGACTCGCGCCGCGACAGCGACCGCGTGGTCGAGTACCTCCGGGGCGGCTTCGTCGACGGCGCGATCATCCTGTCGGCCCGCACCGGCGACCCGATCTCCCAGGCGGTCGCCGAGCTGCGCCTCCCCGCGTCGTTCGTCGGCCACCCGCTCGACGCCCCCGACATCCCCTACATCGGCATCGACAACGCCGCGGCGGCCGAGGCGATCGTCCGCCGCCTGCTCGGCACCGGTCGGCGCCGGGTCGGCATGCTCGCCTCCGGCCTCGACCGCGACTCGGGCCAGGACCGCCTCGCGGGCTTCCGGGCCGCCCTCGGCGACCTCTTCGACCCCGACCTCGTCGTCCGCAACCCGTTCTACAGCTACACCGCCGGCGTCGACGGCATGACGGAGCTGCTGCGGCGCGACCCCACCGTCGACGGCGTCTTCGCCGCGTCGGACGCCGTCGCGGCCGGGGCCCTCGACGTGCTGCACCGGCGGGGCGTCGACGTGCCGGGGCAGATCGGCATCGTCGGCTTCGACGACAGCTCGTGGGCGCTGCGCTGCACGCCGGCGCTGTCGACCGTGCGGCAGCCGGCGGAGGACCTCGGCCGTCGGGCCGCCCAGCAGGTGCTCGACCAGCTCGGCGGCACCGACCGTGCCGTGGGCGTCCTGCTGCCGACCGACATCGTGTGGCGCGACAGCGCCTGACCGGGCCAGCAAGGGTCCGGGGCCGGGGGCCGGCGTGCGGCCGATGGCTCTCCGCCGCCGACGCGGCAGCTCCCGCCTTCTCCCCCTCGATCGGCCGGACGGCGTCTTCGCGGCGAACGACCTCGTGGCGATGGGCGTGCTCCAGTCACTGGTGATGCTCGGCGACCTGCGGGTGCCCGACGGCGTCGCCCTCGTGGGCTACGACGACATCGACTTCGCGCGGGCCGCCGTGGTGCCCCTGACCTCGGTGCGTCAGCCCAGCGGCCTCATCGGCCAGACGGCGATGGAGATCCTGCAGGAAGAGATCGACGACCCCACGCGCGAGCCACGGCGCGTCGTCTTCGCCCCCGAGCTCGTCGTGCGGGCCAGCACCGTGGCGGGCGCCTCGGGCTGAGGCGCGCCGGGTGCTGCTCGGGGCCCGGACCTGATCACCGTTCGAGAGGGACTGCGAGGAGGCGCGCCTCCCGTCGTGCGGGCGCGAACCACCACCCGAGGAAGCCGCCCATGAGCGTCGCCCCGGCCGCCGCCCACGCGGGTGACCCGGCGCGCCGACGGACGGCGAGCAGGAGGGCCGTGCCGACGACGAGATTCGTCAGCGACCACGCGGCGTTCTCGCGGGGCGACGAGAGGCCGACCCCCGGAGGTGTCGTTAACGGGCTGGGGAACTCCCGCCCACGGAGCGCCGCCGTTCCGTGCGGGACGGCGTTGGCGAGGAAGGCACCGGCCAGGAAGCGGGTCACCGCGACGACGATCATCGCTCGACCCTAGGCCCGGGGCTCGGGCTCTGCGCCCCGCGCCCCGGCTGGTACCGTGTCGCGCACCTCGTCGCTCGCCCCTCGACTCCCCCGACCCCGGAGGCCCCCGTGCTGTTCGCGATCACCCTCCTCGTCCTCGGTCTCGTCGGCGTCGTCGGAGGCGCCCTCATCGTCGCGCGGCGGGCGGGCGGCAGCCCGGCCCCGGGCATCGTCATCATCGTGCTGGGTGCGGTGGCGGCCGCGCTGGCGGTGGCGCTGTTGACGCTCCCCGGCGTCCCGGCCTGACACCTCCCCCCGCACCGCAGCCGCCGCCCTACCGGCGACGGTGCCGTCCGACGAGACTCCCGAGGAGGGCCAGCCCGCAGACGGTCGGCAGGAACCAGAGGAACGCCGCGGGCCCCACGGCTCCCCCGACGGCCAGGCCGGCGGTCCCCACCGCGAGGAGGAGGGAGCCGACCACGATGCGCCACCGGTGAGGGTGCGATCGCCGGGGCGTGATCGGCAGCGACCTGAACTCCCGTCGAGCGCCTTCGGTCGCGTCGACCGCTCGCCCCGCCGGCAAGCCCGGGCCGTCGACCTCGAGCGCCCGGTCGTCGATCCACGGGCCTGCCCCGAGCTCGGGGCAGCGGTCGCCGACGGCGTGGGCGACGGCCGAGTAGTCGGCCGGCGCTCCGCGGTACATCGCGTCGACGAGGCTGACGTCGTACTCGACCCGGCCGTCGGGCCACAACGCATCGTGGCGGACCCTACGGACGGCCCGACCCGACCACCGTGACGGCACGGCGAACGCCACGGCACGGGCGGCGACGGGGCGAGTGGTCACGCCCCGATCGGTCGGACGGGCCCTTCCGTCATCGTCCTGCGTCATCGCTCAGCCCCCTGGTCGTCGATCCACGTCCAGCCTGCCGCGTCGACCTGACAGCTGGCGGGCGCCGAGACGCTCCTCGCGAGCCCAGGCGTGGATCCGCCCGGAGGAGCGAGCGATGACGGATGCGCGAGAGCACCGAGCTCGATGGCTACGACGACGCCGTACGCCCTCGTCGATCCGGTCAGGTGCCTGACGGTGGGCCCTGCCGGGCTCGAACCGACGACATCCACGGTGTAAACGTGGCGCTCTACCAACTGAGCTAAAGGCCCCTGCACCGCGGGTGCGCGGCGGGACGATGCTACCGCGGCCGAGGCCGGGCCCCGTCGCGTCAGGCGGGGACGGGCACCAGCGCGTCGAGGGCCGTGCGGTAGTCGTCGATCGAGCGGGCCTGGCCGGGCTCGGTGACGAAGTGCTCGCGGATCACGCCGTCGATGTCGATCAGGAAGGTCGCGCGCGTCGCGAAGCCCTTGTGGTCGAGGAACACGCCGTACTCCTTCGAGACCTCGCCGTGCGGCCAGAAGTCGGCGAGCATCGTGAAGTCGTAGCCCTCGTCCTCGGCGAACGCGCGGAGCGTCGCCTTCGAGTCCACGGAGATGCCGATCAGCTCGACGCGGTGGTCCTGGAACATCGCCAGGTTGTCGCGCAGCGTGCACAGCTCGGCGGTGCACGTGCTCGAGAAGGCGAGCGGGAAGAAGACCAGCGCCACGGGCTTGACGCCCCGGAAGTCCGAGAGCCGGACGTGCTCGCCGAACTGGTTCGGCAGGTCGAAGTCAGGTGCCTGGATGTCGTTCTCCAGAGCCATTGCGCGTTCCTCCCTCGTCGGCTCGGTCGGCCGGCGATGACACGATCGTCGATACTACGCCGGAGGCGCGTGGCCGCAAGGCCGTTCGCCCGCGGCGTGCCCACCACCGGCTCTCGACGCCTCCCAGCGGCTGCCGAGCCTCCGTCGGCGGAGGCAACTAGACTCGACCAGTCAGACGCCGACGACTGCCGTTACCCGGCCGTGTCAGCCCTGGCGTCTGCCCGCCCGAGTCGGGCGGCAGCTGATGTCAACCACGAGTGATAGAGGTCAAGGGTGACGGTAAACGACCAGGATCCGTACACGGTCGACAAGGCCGATCGCGATCCGGAAGAGACCGCTGAGTGGCGGGAGTCGCTCGACTCCCTCGTCGCGACGCAGGGCCACGAGCGCGCTCGCGAGATCATGAAGAGCCTGTTGACGCGGTCGAGCGAGCTGCACCTCGGCGTCCCGATGGTGCCGAAGACGGACTACGTCAACACCATCGCCCCGGAGGACGAGCCCGAGTTCCCCGGCGACGAGGACCTCGAGCGCCGGTACCGCCGCTGGATCCGCTGGAACGCCGCCGTCACCGTCCACCGTGCCCAGCGCCCCGGCATCTCCGTCGGCGGCCACATCTCCACCTACGCCTCCTCCGCTGCGCTGTACGAGGTCGGCTACAACCACTTCTTCCGCGGTCAGGACGCCCCCGGCGGCGGCGACCAGGTCTTCTTCCAGGGCCACGCCTCCCCCGGCATGTACGCCCGCGCCTACCTCGAGGGCCGTCTCGGCACCGAGCAGCTCGACGGCTTCCGTCAAGAGAAGTCGCACCACACCGGCGGCCTGAGCTCCTACCCGCACCCCCGCCTGATGCCCTCGTTCTGGCAGTTCCCGACCGTGTCGATGGGCCTCGGCCCGATCAACGCGATCTACCAGGCCCAGGTCGCCAAGTACCTCACCAACCGCGGCGTCAAGGACGCCTCCGACCAGCAGGTCTGGGCCTTCCTCGGCGACGGCGAGATGGACGAGGTCGAGAGCCGCGGCCAGCTCCAGGTGGCGGCGAACGAGGGGCTCGACAACCTCAACTTCGTCATCAACTGCAACCTGCAGCGCCTCGACGGCCCCGTCCGCGGCAACGGCAAGATCATCCAGGAGCTCGAGAGCTTCTTCCGTGGCGCGGGCTGGAACGTCATCAAGGTGGTCTGGGGCCGCGAGTGGGACGACCTGCTCGCCCGCGACACCGAGGGCGCCCTGCTCAACCTCATGAACACGACGCCCGACGGCGACTTCCAGACGTACAAGGCCGAGAGCGGCGCCTACGTCCGCGAGAACTTCTTCGGCCGCGACCCCCGCGCCCTGGAGCTCATCAAGGACTTCACCGACGACCAGGTCTGGAACCTCAAGCGCGGCGGCCACGACTACCGCAAGGTCTACGCGGCGTTCAAGGCGGCCTCCGAGCACAAGGGCCAGCCGACCGTCATCCTGGCGAAGACGGTCAAGGGCTACGGCCTCGGCCCGTCGTTCGAGGGCCGCAACGCGACCCACCAGATGAAGAAGCTCACGCTCGACAACCTCAAGCAGTTCCGCGACGAGATGCGCATCCCCGTCTCCGACGCGCAGCTCGACGAGAACCCCTACCAGCCGCCCTACTACCACCCCGGCGACGGCGACGAGGCGATCCAGTACCTGCACGAGCGCCGTCGCGCGCTCGGCGGCTACGTGCCCGAGCGCCGCTCGAAGTACACCCAGGTCGCCGTGCCCGAGCAGAAGTCGTACGATGTCGTGAAGAAGGGCTCCGGCAAGCAGGAGGTCGCCACGACGATGGCCTTCGCGCGCCTCCTGAAGGACCTCCTGCGCTCGCCCGACTTCGGCCACCGCATCGTCCCGATCATCCCGGACGAAGCGCGCACCTTCGGCATGGACGCCTACTTCCCGACGTCCAAGATCTACAACCCGAACGGCCAGCACTACACGTCGGTCGACCGTGAGCTCCTCCTCGCCTACAAGGAGAGCCCCCAGGGCCAGCTGCTGCACGTCGGCATCAACGAGGCCGGCGCGTTCGCGGCCTTCACGGCCGTGGGCACCTCGTACTCGACGCAGGGCGAGCCGCTCATCCCGGTCTACGTCTTCTACTCGATGTTCGGGTTCCAGCGCACCGGCGACGCCATGTGGGCGGCCGGCGACCAGATGGCACGCGGCTTCATCATCGGAGCCACCGCGGGCCGCACGACGCTGACCGGCGAGGGCCTCCAGCACGCCGACGGGCACTCGCTCCTGCTCGCCTCGACCAACCCGGCCGTCGTCTCGTACGACCCCGCGTTCGGCTACGAGCTCGGCCACATCGTCAAGGCGGGCATGGACCGCATGTACGGCACGACGGAGGACGGCTCGCCGGCCCACTCCGACCCGAACGTCATGTACTACATCACCGTCTACAACGAGCCGATGGCCCAGCCCGCCGAGCCCGACGACCTCGACGTCGACGGGCTGCTGCACGGCATCTACAAGCTCAAGAGCGCCGACAACCTGGGCCCGCGCGCCCAGCTGCTCGCGTCCGGCGTGGGCGTGCCGTGGGCCCTGGAGGCACAGCAGCTGCTCGCCGACGACTGGAACGTCGCCGCCGACGTGTGGAGCGTCACCTCCTGGAACGAGCTGCGCCGCGAGGGCCTCGCCGCTGAGGAGCACAACTTCCTCAACCCCGGCGCCGAGCAGCGCACCCCCTACGTCACGGAGAAGCTCCGGGGCAGCGAGGGTCCGTTCATCGCGACCAGCGACTTCATGGCCGCCGTTCCCGACCAGATCCGCGAGTTCGTCCCCGGCGACTACCTGACGCTCGGTGCCGACGGCTTCGGCTTCAGCGACACGCGCGCCGCGGCCCGTCGGTTCTTCAAGATCGACGGCCCGTCGATGGTCGTCCGCACGCTGCAGGCCCTGGCCCGCCGCGGCGAGGTCGACCCGAGCGTCGTCCAGCAGGCGATCGACCGCTACCGGCTGCACGACGTGACGGCCGGCACCAGCGGCAGCGCCGGCGGGGAGAGCTGACCGCGACGTGAGCGCTGAGCGGGTGTCGAACTCGCCCATGGAACCGTCCGCCGCCACGAAGGAGCGCACGCTCGCGTGGCTGCGGACGGTCTCGGGCGAGCTGTCGACGGCGACGATCAAGCGCCTGGAGGAGACGCTGCCCTGGTACGGCGACATGCCGCCCGGGCGGCGCTCCGCCGTGGGGCTCGTCGCCCAGGCCGGCATCACGTCGTTCATCAGCTGGTTCGACAACCCCCAGTCGACGCCCTGGATCGCCGCCGACGTCTTCGGGGCAGCTCCGCGCGAGCTGCTCCGGAGCGTCAGCCTGCAGCAGACCCTGCAGCTGATCCGCGTGACGGTCGAGGTCGTGGAGGAACGGGTCAAGGACGGCGACGACTCCCTCCGCGAGGCGATCCTGCTCTACTCACGCGAGATCGCGTTCGCCTCGGCGGACGTCTACGCGCGGGCCGCGGAGGCACGCGGCCTCTGGGACGCCCGGCTCGAGGCCCTCGTCGTCGACTCGATCCTCAGCGGCGAGTACGACGACGAGCTGCCGAGCCGGATCGCCGCGCTCGGCTGGCACGGGCACGGCGAGGTCTCCGTCCTCGTCGGCACGGCCCCGCGGATGCTCGACGTCGACATGCTCCGGCGCACGGCCCGGCACCTCGAGGCCGACGTGCTCATCGGCGTGCAGGGCAGCAGGCTCGTCCTCGTCATCGGCCGCGCCGAGCAGGTCGTCACCGACACGGACGGCGAGACGGCCGCCCCCGACCGCCGCACGTCGTTCACGGAGATCGCCTCGGCCCTCGAGCCCGGCTTCGGCGACGGGCACCTCGTCCTCGGCCACGAGGTGCCCAGCCTCGTCGACGCGTCGAAGAGCGCCAAGGCGGCCCTCGCCGGCTTCGCGGTCGCGCGGTCGTGGCGAGCCGCTCCCCGCCCCGTCCTGGCCGACGACCTCCTGCCCGAGCGGGCCCTCGCCGGCGACCCCGTCGCCCGGTCGACGCTCGTCAACCGCGTCTACAAGCCGCTCAAGAACCACTCCACCGAGCTCCTGACCACCCTCTGGTGCTACCTCGACAACGGGCGCTCGCTCGAGGCGACGGCCCGTGAGCTCTTCGTGCACCCGAACACCGTGCGCTACCGCCTCAAGCGCGTCTCCGACGTCATCGGCTGGGACGCCACCGGCGCCCGGGAGGCACTCATCCTCCAGAGCGCGCTCATCCTCGGCTCGATCGCCGACCACGACGCCCCGGTCACGCGTCGCCGCTGACGAGCCCAGGAGGCGGGGCCTCGTGGAGATCGACAAGGCTCGTCGCGATCTTTGGTCGAGTTGCTACACCACGGCCCACGGTGTCGAGGGCATGATGGAGCAGTGATCGTTGTCGTAGCGCCCGGGCAGGGCTCCCAGTCCCCCGGCTTCCTCGCCCCCTGGCTCGCCGACCCGGAGAGCCGCGGCCTCCTCGAGACGCTGAGCACCGCCTCCGGCCTCGACCTGGTCGCGCACGGCACGACCTCCGACGCCGACACCATCCGCGACACCGCGGTGGCTCAGCCGCTCATCGTCGCCGCCGGCCTGCTCACCGCGCGCGCCCTCTTCGCCCGGGTCGACCGCGGTCGCGTCGGCGGTGTCGCCGGCCACTCCGTCGGCGAGTTCACCGCCGCAGCCGTCAGTGGAGTCCTCACCGACGAGGAGGCCGTCCGCCTCGTCGCCGAGCGCGGGCGCGCCATGGCCGCCGCCGCGGCCCAGGTCGAGACCGGCATGAGCGCCGTGCTCGGCGGCGACGCCGACGAGCTCACCGCCCGCCTCACCGAGCTGGGCCTGTCGCCCGCCAACTACAACGGCGGCGGACAGATCGTCGTCGCCGGCGAGCTCGCCGGCCTCGCGGCCCTCGCCGAGCAGCCCCCCGCCAAGGCCCGGGTCGTCCCGCTGCAGGTGGCCGGTGCGTTCCACACGCGCTTCATGGAGCCGGCGGTCGAGGCCCTCCGCACCGCCGCCTCCTCGGTGACGCCCGCCGACCCGACGCTCCGCCTCTGGACCAACCACGACGGCACCGTCGTCACCTCGGGCCCGCGCTTCGTCGAGCTGCTGGTGGGCCAGGTGGCCTCGCCCGTCCGCTGGGACGCCACGATGGAGTCGTTCGCGGCGGAGGGCGTGACCGGCATCGTCGAGCTCGCGCCGGCCGGCGCCCTCACCGGGCTCGCCAAGCGTGCCCTCCGTGGCGTCCCCAGCGTCGCCGTCAAGACCCCCGACGACCTCCAGGCCGCCGTCGACCTCCTCGAGGGAGCAGCATGACCACCCCCCAGATGAACCAGACCACCGGTGCGGCGTACACGCGCATCCTCTCCCTCGGCGCCGCCCGCGGCGAGAACGTCGTGCCCAACGCCGACATCATCGAGCCGATCAACTCCTCCGACGAGTGGATCCAGCAGCGCACCGGCGTGATCACCCGGGTCCGCGCCTCGAAGGACGTCCACGTCGTCGACCTCGCCGAGACGGCGGCCCGCCAGGCGATCGAGCGCGCCGGCATCCGCCCCGACCAGATCGGCGTCGTGCTCGTCTCGACCGTCAGCGGGGGCGTCGCGACGCCCTCGGTCGCGACCCTGCTCGCCGAGCGCATCGGCGCGGCCCCCGCCGCGGCGTACGACATCAGCGCCGCCTGCGCGGGCTACGCCTACGGCATCGCCCAGGCCGACTCGTTCGTGCGCAGCGGCCTCGCCGAGCACGTGCTCGTCGTCGGCGCCGAGAAGCTCAGCGACATCATCGACCCGACCGACCGCACCATCTCGTTCCTCCTCGCCGACGGCGCGGGCGCGGCGATCGTCGGCCCGAGCGACACCGTCGGCATCTCACCGACCGTCTGGGGCTCCGACGGCAGCAAGTGGGACGCGATCGGCATGACGTCGACCATGCAGGAGTACCGCGAGGGCGCCGGCGAGGTCGCCTGGCCGACGCTCCGCCAGGAGGGCCCCACGGTCTTCCGCTGGGCCGTCTGGGAGATGGTCAAGGTCGCGAAGCTCGCCCTCGAACGAGCCGGCGTCACGAGCGACCAGCTCGCCGCCTTCGTGCCGCACCAGGCCAACATGCGCATCATCGACGAGTTCGCCAAGCAGCTCGGGCTGCCCGACACCGTCGTGATCGGCCGCGACATCGCGACCACCGGCAACACCTCGGCCGCCAGCATCCCGCTCGCGACGCACCGCCTGCTCGAGGAGCACCCCGAGCTCAGCGGCGGCCTGTCGCTGCAGATCGGCTTCGGCGCGGGCCTCGTGTTCGGCGCCCAGGTCGTCGTCCTGCCGTAGCGCGCCGCGCCTCCCCCTCGCCCCCGCCTGTATAGGCTCTACCTCGGTCACCACGACACCCCCTCAAGGAGAACAACACCATGGCACTGTCCACCGAAGAAGTCCTCGCCGGCCTGGCCGAGCTCGTCAACGACGAGACGGGCATCGCGACCGACACCGTCGAGATGGACAAGTCGTTCACCGACGACCTGGACATCGACTCCATCTCGATGATGACGATCGTCGTCAACGCAGAAGAGAAGTTCGACGTGAAGATCCCCGACGAAGAGGTCAAGAACCTCAAGACCGTCGGCGACGCCGTCACCTTCATCACCAAGGCGCAGGACTAACGACGTCGCGGCCCGGCTCGGCCCCCAGGGGCCGGCCGGGCGCACCCGTTCCGCCGCTCTCCGTCGTGCCTCGGCGCGGCCGGGCGACAGCGCCACTCCAGGGAGAACCGTCATGACCAAGAAGATCGTCGTCACCGGCATCGGTGCGACCTCGCCCCTCGGCGGCACCGCCGTCGACAGCTGGGCCAACCTCCTCGCCGGCCAGTCCGGCATCACGACCCTCGAGCAGGACTGGGTCGCCAAGTACGACCTGCCCGTCACCATCGCCGGCCAGGCGCGGACGCCCTCGGCCGACGTGCTCGACCGCCGCGAGACGAAGCGGCTCGACCCTTCCAGCCAGTTCGCCCTCACGGCCGCGCGCGAGGCCTGGGCCGACGCGGGCTCCCCCGAGGTCGTGCCCGAGCGCTTCGGCGTCGACTGGGCCACCGGCATCGGCGGCGTCTGGACCCTCCTCGACGCCTGGGACACCCTCCGGGAGAAGGGCCCCCGCCGGGTCCTGCCCATGACCGTCCCGATGCTCATGCCCAACGGCCCCGCCGCGGCCATCTCGATGGGCCTCGGCGCCCGTGCCGGCGCCCGCACCGTCGTGTCGGCCTGCGCCTCCAGCACCGAGTCCATCGCCAACGCGTACTCGCACCTCCAGCAGGGCCTCGCCGACATCATCATCGCGGGCGGCTCCGAGGCGGCGATCCACCCCATGCCGCTCGCGTCGTTCGCGGCCATGCAGGCCCTGTCGAAGCGCAACGACGACCCGGCGACGGCCTCGCGCCCGTACGACGTCACCCGTGACGGCTTCGTCCTGGGCGAGGGAGGCGCGGCGCTCGTCCTCGAGACCGAGGAGCACGCGCTCGCCCGCGGCGCGAAGATCTACGCCGAGCTGATCGGCGGCGACGTGACCAGTGACTCTTACCACATCACCGCGCCCGACCCCGAGGGCTCCGGCGCGGCGCGGGCCGTCGTCGCCACGCTCGAGGCCGCCGGCGTCGAGCGCGAGCAGGTCGTGCACGTCAACGCCCACGCCACGAGCACGCCGGTGGGCGACATCGCCGAGTACCGCGCCATCAAGCGCGTCTTCGGCGACCACACCTCGAAGCTCGTCGTGTCGGCCACGAAGGCCGCGACCGGTCACCTGCTCGGCGGGGCCGGCGCGATCGAGGCGGTCTTCACCGTCAAGGCGCTGCAGGAGAAGATCGCTCCCCCGACGATCAACGTCACGCAGATGGACGACGAGATCGACCTCGACGTCGTGCTCGGCGAGCCGCGTCGCCTGCCCGACGGCGAGATCGTCGCGATCAGCAACTCGTTCGGCTTCGGCGGCCACAACGCGGTCATCGCGTTCCGCTCGGTCTGACCCCGGCGCGACGCGACCCGACGCGTCGCAGCGAGCACGACGAAGGCCGGCACCCGCGAGGGTGCCGGCCTTCGTCACGTGACCCGGGAGGCGCGGGTCGGCCGAGCGGTCAGCCCACCTTGTGCAGCCACACGACGGGGTTGCCCTCGCCACTGTGGCGGAACGGCTCGAGCTCGTCGTCCCAGGCCTGCCCGAGCGCGAGGCGCAGCTCGCGGTGCAGCTCGAGCGCGTTCGAGCCCGCGATGTCCATGGCGTACCGGATGCGGTCCTCGGGGATGACCGTGTTGCCCGCGGTGTCGGTCTGCGCGAAGAACACGCCGAGGTCGGGCGAGTGCATCCAGCGTCCGCCGTCGTTCTCGACGCCCGGGTCTTCCGTCACCTCGTAGCGGAGGTGCTCCCAGCCGCGGAGGGCAGAGGCGATGCGGGCGCCCGCGCCCTCGTCTCCCTGCCAGGAGAACTCGGTGCGCTGGGAGCCCTTCAGCACGGGCTGGTCGACCCACGCGAAGTTGACGGCGTGCCCGAGGGCACGGCCGACGGCCCACTCCACGTGTGGGCACAGTGCACGAGGGGATGAATGCACGTAGAGCACTCCCCGAGCCATTGCAGCAGCCACGATTCCTCCATTCGGTCAGGTGCGACTTCCCCATCGACCTCTCGAACGGTGCAGCTCGGCTGCGATCGTTGCTCTCGTGCGTGTTCAGTTGTGCGCGGGCGAGCCCGCTGGGGAGATCATCGCAGATGCCGCCCGTGCATCACAACCGTGTAACAGCTGTGCACCCGGGCGCGTCGGGGCGGGCGGACGAGGCGCACGCGGCGGGCCGGCCCGTCACTTGGCCTGCGAGTAGTCGTCGACCACCGCCACCGTGAGCGGGAACCGTACCGGCGCCGAGCCGAAGAGGAGACGCCCGGCCTCCGCCGCGGCCTCCGTGACGATCTCGGCGACCTCGGCCGCCGCCTCCCTGGGGGCCTGCAGCACGACCTCGTCGTGGAGGAAGAAGACGAGGTGCGGAGCGCCGTCGCCGAGGTGGCCCCAGCGGTCGTGCACCCGGGAGCGCAGCGCGCCCATCCAGCACAAGGCCCACTCCGCAGCCGTGCCCTGGACGACGAAGTTGCGCGTGAAGCGGCCCCACGAACGCGCGTCGCGGTCGACCGCGGCGCGGGGCATCTCGGGCGGCAGCTCGTCGGCCGCGTCGGCCGGCGAGGGAGAGGTGCGGCCGAGGAGCGTGCTGACCACGCCGCCCGCCTCGCCCGTCCGCGCTGCGTCCTCGACGAACTGCATCGCCTGGGGGAACCTCCGTGCCAGCCGGGGCACGAGGCGCCCGCTCTCGCCCTGGGTCGCCCCGTACATGGCGCCGAGCATCGCGACCTTCGCCTCGGCGCGGCTCGCGACGGCGCCGCTCGCGACGATGCCCTCGTAGAGGTCGCCCTCCCCCGCGGCGGCCATCGCCCGGTCGCCGCTCAGGCCGGTGAGGATGCGCGGCTCGAGCTGCGAGGCGTCGGCCACGACGAGCGACCAGCCCGGGTCGGCCACGACCGCGGCGCGCACCGCCCTCGGCAGCTGCAGCGCGCCTCCCCCGCTCGTCGCCCAGCGCCCGGTCACGACGCCGCCCGGCACGTAGTCGGGGCGGAAGCGGCCGTCGTGCACCCACGCGTCGAGCCACGCCCAGCCGTTGGCGACGAGCAGCCGCTGCTTCTTCTTGTACCGCAGCAGGGGCTCGACGACGGGGTGGTCGTGCCTCTCGAGCTCCCACTTGCTCGTCGACGCCGCCATGACGCCGGCGCCGTGCAGCGCCCGGACGAGCTCCGCGGGCGAGTCTGGGTTGAGGTCGGGCGCCCCGAGGGCGTCGCGCACCTCGGCCAGGTCGGCGCGCATGCGGCTCGGTCGTTCACCCGGCGCCGGCCGCGGCCCGAGGATCTCGGTGAGCAGCCGGTCGTGCACGACGGGCGACCAGGGCACGCCGCGGTGGCGCATCTCGACGGCGATCAGGGCCCCCGTCGACTCGGCCGCCGTCAGCAGCTCGAGCCTGCCCCGCGCCCCGGCGGCCTCGATCGCCGCTCGTTGGCGGGCGAACTCGCCCGCGGGGTCGGGGAGGGACTCGGGCAGCACGTCGAAGAGCCCGTCGCGCGGGGACTCGCTCGCCTGGGGCACGTCCCAGGGCCCCCGAGGGGCCCCGTGCAGCTCGGAGCCGACGGTGGCGGCCGACGCCCGCAGCAGGGCGTGGCACAGGCGCAGGTCGACGCAGCGGGCGACCCGGACGCCGGCCTCGAGGAGGCGCGGGTACCACCGCGGGGTGTCGTCCCAGACCCAGCGGGGCCGCGACGCGACCTCGGGGTCGGCCTCGCGCCTCCTGACCACCTCGGCGAGCTCGCCGTCGGCGATCGTGCGGGAGGGGCCGGGGGCGAGCGAGGCGCCCGGGGCCTCGCGGCTCCACGGCGTCAGCTCGACGTCGCCGTCGTCGAGACGGCGGACGAGGATGAACACCCGTCGATCCTGCCACCTGACGGGGGCCCGCCCGGCCGCGCCCCTGCGCTACTCGTGCAGCGGGGCCCCGGCCGTGTCGAGCACGGTCTTCTCGCCCGCCTCGACCGCGACCGTGAGCCGGTTCTGCGGCGGCGGCACCGGGCAGTTGAACGCGTAGCTGAAGGCACAGGGCGGCAGCACGGCCCGGTTGAAGTCGAGCACGATCGTGCCGTCGTCGGACGGCGTCGGGAAGAGGAAGCGGCCGACGGAGTAGGTGCTGTCGCCCGTCGTGCCGTCGGAGAAGACGAGCTGGAGGCGGTCGCCCTGCCCGGCCGGGAAGGCGACGAGCTCGTGGTCGACGCCGCCCAGGGTGACGCGGATCACGCCCGGCAGCGGCTTCGGCCGGCTCAGCTCGAGGTCCGCCTGGTGCCGGATGTCGACCTGGGCCCCCTCCTCGCTGCGGACGAACTCGGCCGTGACGACCCAGGCCGGGTCGTGGGCGAACGCGTCGATCTCGCCGAAGCGGCCGATGTCGGGCGACGCGGCGTCCCAGACGCGGAGCGCCCAGCTCGTGCGGTCGTCGTTCGCGACCACGGTGCCGGTGACCGTGTCGGAGAACCGCACGCTGCTCGGGGCGATCGCGTCGTCCCCCGACACCAGCACCGAGCCGTCGACGAGGTCGCCGTCGACCACGATCCCGTCGGAGGCGGCGGCCGTCACCCGCAGGCCGGAGACGCCCGCGGGGGTCGGCTCCCACGTGCCCGGCACGCCCCAGATCGGCTGGGGCGAGTCGACCCACTGCGTGTTCACGAGGGCGAGCGGGCCGCGGGCGCCGACGACGTGGGCGTGCCGGAGGGCGCGGAAACGGTCGAGCTCGGCGGCGGCCGACGCGGCGTCGGAGGTGCGGGGCGTGGGGTCGGGCCTGGGGTCGGGCGTGATGTCGGCGGTGGCGGGCGTGGTGTCGGCCATGGGTCCTCCTGGGTCTGTCGGGGTGAACCGTGCGGGGCGTCTGATCATGCCCCGCGGCGCGGCGCGACGGGGCCGGTTACGGCGTCGTGTCGCCGCCGAGGCGGCGCAGCTGCTCGGCGAACGGCACGACGTCGGCGAACGGGTCGTCGCGCTCGGTGTCGTGGCGGGCGACGAGGGCGGCGAACTCGCCGGCGGCGCGGCTGACGCGCTCGGGCAGGCCGGTCGTCGTCTCGTCGCCCCCTCCCCAGTCCTCCGAGGCGGCGAAGACGGCCGTCGGCGACACGACCGCCCGCAGGTACGAGAACAGCGGCCGGAGCGCGTGGTCGAGCACGAGCGAGTGGCGCGCCGTGCCCGCGGTCGCCCCGAGCAGCACCGGGGTCCAGCTCAGGGCGTCCTTGTCGAGCACGTCGAAGAACGACTTGAACAGGCCGCTGTACGACGCGGTGAACACGGGAGTGACGGCGATGAGGCCATCTGCCCGCGCGACCTGCTCCAGGGCCGCGGCCAGCGCCTCCGGAGCGAACCCGGTGAGCAGGGCGTCGGTGATCTCGTGCGCCAGGTCGCGCAGCTCGACGACCTCGACGCGCGCGGGCGTCCCGCCGACGAGCAGCTCGCGGGCGGTCGCCTCGGCGAGGCGGTCGGCGAGGAGCCGCGTGGAGGAGGGCTGGCTGAGCCCGGCGCTGACGACGACGACGGTCTTGGTGCTCACGGGGTGGTGCTCCTGTCTGTGGTGCTGGTGGTGGTGGTGGTGCTGGTGCTGGTGCGTGCCGGGGCTCCGGCCGGCGTTCAGCGCCCGGTGGCGACGGGGTCGGCCTCGCGGAGCGCCCGCGCGTCGAGGGCGGCGGCGTCGGCCGCGGCCACGGCCACGCGCGAGGCGTGGGTCGGAGCGTCGGGCACGCCGGGGGCCCTCCGGGCGTCGAACTCGGCGCGCAGCACCGGGACGACCTCCTCGCCGAGGATGTCGAGCTGCTCGAGGACGGTCTTCAGCGGCAGGCCGGCGTGGTCCATGAGGAACAGCTGGCGCTGGTAGTCGCCGACGTACTCACGGAAGCCGAGGGTCCGGTCGATGACCTCCTGCGGGCTGCCGACCGTGAGGGGCGTCTGCCGCGTGAAGTCCTCGAGGCTGGGCCCGTGGCCGTAGACCGGGGCCTGGTCGAAGTAGGGGCGGAACGCGGCCTTGGCGTCCTGCGAGTTCTTCCCGAGGAAGACCTGGCCGCCGAGGCCGACGATCGCCTGGTCGGCGCGGCCGTGGCCGTGGTGCTCGAACCGGGTGCGGTACAGCTCGACCATCTGCTTCGTGTGCGAGGCGGGCCAGAAGATGTGGTTGGCGAAGAAGCCGTCGCCGTAGTACGCGGCCTGCTCGGCGATCTCGGGGCTGCGGATGGAGCCGTGCCACACGAACGGCGCGACGCCGTCGAGAGGCCGGGGAGTCGCGGTGAAGCCCTGCAGGGGCGTCCGGAAGTGCCCCTTCCAGTCGACCACGTCCTCCGTCCAGAGCCGGCGCAGCAGCGCGTAGTTCTCGATCGCGAGGTTGATGCCCTGGCGGATGTCCTTGCCGAACCAGGGGTAGACCGGGCCGGTGTTGCCGCGGCCGAGGGTCAGGTCGACGCGGCCGTTCGTGAGGTGCTGGAGGGTCGCGAAGTCCTCCGCGATCTTGACCGGGTCGTTGGTCGTGATGAGCGTGGTCGAGGTGCTGAGGGTGATCGTCTCGGTCTGCGCGGCGATCCAGGCGAGGAGGGTCGTCGGGCTGGAGTTCACGAAGGGCGGGTTGTGGTGCTCGCCGGCGGCGTAGACGTCGAGGCCGACCTCCTCCGCCTTCTTGGCGATGGTGACCATCGCCTCGAGGCGCTCGTGCTCGGTCGGGGTCCGCCCCGTGGTCGGGTCGGTCGTGATGTCGCCGACGCTGAAGATCCCTAGCTGCATGGTGTCCACCCTAGCTCAACTACATGCGTTTGCATGTAGTTGTCCGAACGCACGCCGCCCCCGCGGCATTCCCGTCCCGCCCCGGCCCGCTCCGCCCCGCTCCGCCCCGCTCCGCTCCGCCCATGCCCCGCCCCGCCGACGCTCCGCCCCGCTCCGCCCCGCTCCGCCCCGCCCCGCTGACGCCCTGCCGACGCCCGCCCTCCGCCCACGCCTCCTCCGTGTCGGCAACTCCTGCTCCCTGCCTCCGGCACCCCGACTCCACCCGCTCCGCGCACCACCCCGCAGGAGTTGTCGACGCGCGCGAGCGAGCCACTCGACGCTCGGGGCCACACCCACACCGCGCCGCGCGCCGCGCGCCCCGCCCCCTCATCCCTGTCGGCAACTCCTGCTCCCTGCCTCCGGCACGGCGACTCCACCCACGCCGCGCACCACCCGCAGGAGTTGTCGACGCGAGCCCGTCAGCCGACCCCCATGACGCCCCCTCACGCCCGACCGGCTCGCACCCCTGGCCCCCGTCCCTGTCAGGGTGTCGGCGACTCCTCCTTCCCGCGTCCCCCGCGTCGGCGGCTCCTGCCGTCGGCGCGCCGACACGCGTGTCGGCAACTCCTGCTCCCTGCCTCCGGCACCGCGACTCCCCCCGCTCCGCGCACCGCCCTGCAGGAGTTGCCGACCGGGGGGCGACGCCCACCACCTGCAGGAGTTGCCGAGCGGGTGGCGACGCACAGGGCCTGCAGGAGTTGCCGACCGGGTGCCGCCGCGCAGGGGCCCGGGAGGAATCGTGGGTGGCGTCGGCGGCCCGACGCGGGCGCCTCCAGTCGGGACCGGGCCAGGGCGTCGGCAACTCCTGCTCAGTGGTCGAGGACGGGGTGAACAGAGGCCGCGCCGGTCTCCACGCAGGAGCTGCCGACGGTGTGCCGCCGCCCAGGGGCTCCGAGGAGTCGCGGCGGAGGACGGCGTGCACCGTCACTGACGTGAGACACCAGCGCGGGCACACGCGGCTCGCGTGTCGGCAACTCCTGCCCCGCGGCGTCCAGGTCAGGCAGCGGGGCCGCTCCGCGGCACGGAGCAGGAGTTGCCGACCGGCCGGAGAGCGGACCAGGGGACGGCACGCGAGCTCGAAGAGGTCGTGACGCGGCGTCGAAGGGCCACCCGGAGATGGACGCGTCGAGGCGAAGGGCCGCGCGCAAGTGTAGGAGCGGGGTCGACGTGCCACTCAGGATCGATGGACGAGGTCGAGGGGCCGCGGAGAGCTGGAGGGACCTCGGCGAGGGCCGCGCAGACGAGGACGGGTGACGTCGAGGGCCGAGGAGACGCGGAGACGCAAAGACGCAGAGAGGGACGACACCACCCCACCGGGAGAGACAGCAAGCCGGGGCCGACGGCTCAGGCGAGCGGGGGCGCGAGGCGGAGGAAGCGCTCGGCGACCTGGGCACGGTCGACGGGGCCGTCGCCGTCACGGTCGATCTGCGGCGAGTCGAACTCGACCCACCAGGTGCGGGCGGACCCGCCGATGGCGGAGACTCCCTGCCAGGCCGAGCCGCCGGCCCGGAGCACGACGCCGGTCGGGCCGTACGGGAAGGGCGACGCGGCGTCCTCGTCGGAGTCGAGCACGTACACCTGCGCTCCGATGCCCATGCGGGCCGGGCCGGCCCCGGGGCCGTCGTCGTCGGACTGCAGGTCGCGCGGTCGCCTCGTGAACATGCGCTCATCGTGCCACAGGCACCTCGGCGCGAGACGCGAGGCGCGAGGCGCGAGACGCGAGGCGCGGCGCACCGCACCGCACCGCACGCGACACCAGTAGGGCGGACGGGACTTGAACCCGTGACCGATCGATTATGAGTCGACTGCTCTAACCGGCTGAGCTACCGCCCCCCGCCGACCCGTCGGGCCGCCGAGGCGGGTCAGGCCGGGTCGACCTCGGTGGTGGGTGCCACCGGCTGACCACGATACAGCCCCTCGAACACGCTCAGCGTGCGCTGGATGTCGTGCCCCTGGATGACGCGGAGGCTGGCCCGACGCATCGCGAGGTACTCGTGGTCGGGGAGGGTCAGCACCCGGGTCAGCTTCGCCGCGAGGTCGCGGCTGTCGCCGGGTCGGAAGAGGTGCCCGTTGACGCCCTCCGTCACGAGGTGCGGCAACGCCATCGCGTCGGCCACGACGATCGGCAGGCCCGACGCCATCGCCTCGAGGCTGGCGATGCTCTGCAGCTCGGCGATCGAGGGCATCGCGAACACCGTGGCCTCCGTCAGGGTCCGTCGCAGGTCGTGGTCGGAGAGGTACCCCGCGAACGTCACCCGGTCGGAGAGGCCCAGCTCGACGGTCAGCTGCTGCAGCTGCTTCATGAGGTCGCCCCCGCCGACGATCGTCAGCGTGGCGCCGAGGGCCGGGTCGAGCTGCGTCACGGCCCGCAGCAGCACGTCGATCTGCTTCTCGGCGGTGACCCGGCCGACGAACACGATCCGGTTCTCGGCCGGGCGGTCCGCCCGCGCGGTGTAGTCGGACGCGTCGATGCCGCACGAGACGGCGAGCACGCCGTGCACGTCGACGGCCTCCTCCAGGAAGTCCGCGGCGGCCTGCGTCGGCGTCGTGATCGCCTCGACGCGGCGGAACGTCGAGCTCGCGTCCTTCCACGCCAGCGCGACGGCGGTGGCCCGGAGCCCCTGGGGCAGCCCGGTGTGCTCGAGCAGGTTCTCGGGCATGAAGTGGTTCGTCGCGACGGCGCGGATGCCCAGGCGGTTGGCGACGCGCACGACGGCGCGGCCGATGACGATGTGCGACTGGATGTGCACGACGTCGGGCTTCACCTGCTCGATGACGCGCTCGGCGTTGCGCTGCGCCCGCCACGGGGTCGCGAAGCGCAGCCAGTCGTGCAGCGGCCAGCGCGTGGAGTACAGGCGGTGGACGGTGAGGGTCGTGCCGGCGTGCTGCTCGAGGAACGTGCCGTGGCGACGCGTGGCCGCCGGGGCGAGCACGTGCACGTCGTGGCCGCGGTCGGCGAGGCCGACCGCGAGCCGTTCGGCGAAGTTGGCGGCCCCGTTGACGTCGGGCGGGAAGGTGTCGGCGGCGATCAGCACGGTGAGGCGGGCGTCGGAGGCGGCCTCCGGGCGGGTCGGCGCGGCGGGATCGGGGGCGTCGGTCACGTCTCGGGCGTCCTTCGTCAGGCTCGGTGGTCAGGTCGTGCGGTGGTCAGCTCGCGCGGTGGCCGCGCCGGCGAGGGCGGAGCAGAGGAGGCGCGGGCCCGGTCGACGGCCCGCTCCCGACACGGCGTGGCCACGCTAGCTCAGGTCTTCTTCACGGGCTGGTATTTGGCCAGCTGGAACACGCCGTACACCGCGATCGCGCCGGCCAGCAGGAAGAGCACGACGGCGCCAGCGGGTGCGGTGGCGGCCTCCCCCAGCACGACGATCCCGATCGTGACGGCGATGATCGGGTCGACGACCGTGAGGCCGGCGATGACGAGGTCGGGCGAGCCCGACGAGTAGGCGTTCTGCACGAAGTACCCGCCAAGGGCGCCGGCGGCGAGCAGCATCACGAGGCAGAGCACGCTGAGCCAGTCGAACGCCCCGGCCGTGATCCTGTTCAGGACGACCTTGGCGAGCGTCGCCACGAAGCCGTAGAGCACCCCGGCGCCGATGATGTAGAACAGCGCGCTCCGTCGACGGCGGAACAGCACGAAGGCGCCGCCGAGGAGGGCGCCCACCACGAGCAGCAGCACGAGCACGGTCACGAGCTGCGGGGTCGTGATCGGGCTCTCGGTGGCGGTGAAGGCGGCGACGGTGGCGAACAGCCCGATGCCGCCCACGCAGATCGCGATGGAGCGCTTGACCCGGCCGGTCAGCCGGCGCCCCGTGACCCTCGCGTTGACGAGGGCCGTGACGACGAGCGCCACGGCGCCGAGCGGCTGCACCACGAGGAGGGGCGCGATCTTGAGGCTGGTGAGCTGGAACACGATGGCGAGGCCCAGCATGGCCGTCCCCATGACCCACGAGGGCCGCCCGAGCAGGGCGAGCACCTGGCGCACGGACATGCCGCTGTGCGCCGCGCCGAGCCGGTGCTCGACCTTCGCGACCCCGCGGCTCTGCAGCTGCGCGCCGATCGAGAGGAAGACGGCGCCGACCAGGGCGAGCGGGATGCCGAGCGCCTGGTACGGGGTCAGCGAGACCTGGGCGGTCAGGTCCCCGAGGTCAGCGCTCACGCGACCACGGTAGCGGGCGCGTCGTCGATAGTCTGGACGAATGGCCGTACGTCCCATCTCGATCACGGGTGATCCCGTCCTCCACCACCGCGCCTCCGAGGTGTCCGACATCGACGACGAGCTGCGCACGCTCGTGGCCGACATGTTCGAGACCATGGACGCCGCTCCCGGGGTCGGCCTCGCCGGCCCGCAGGTGGGCGTGGGCCTCCGCCTCTTCGTCTGGTCGTGGATCGACGACGACGGGGGCGACCAGCGCGGCGTCGCGATCAACCCGAGACTCTGGCAGAGCCCGCTGACCATCGAGCCGCTCGACGACGAGGGCGAGTCGGAGGGCTGCCTGTCGATCCCGGGCGAGCGCTTCCCGCTGCGCCGCGCCGACAGCGTGCTGCTGCGGGCCACCGACCTCGACGGGCGCCCGTTCGAGATCGAGGCCGTCGGCTGGCTGGCGCGCATCTTCCAGCACGAGTACGACCACCTCGACGGCGTGCTCTACGCCGACCGTCTCGAGCACCCGTTCCACAAGGCGGCCGTCAAGGCCGTGAAGCGCGCGAGCTGGGGCGTGCCCGGCAAGACCTGGCTGCCGGGCGTCGACCACCTCGACGACTGACGGGCGTCGTCCTGCGACGACGGCACGCCGGGGCCGGCCCGCGACGCGGTGCTGACCCCGGGGAGTCGCGGGCTGGCTCCCGCAGGCCCGCCGCGCACCAGCCAGGCCGGAGAGGCCACGGGCCCCGACACACCCCGAGAAATGTGAAAAGGCCCAGCGGGTGGAGCCGCTGGGCCTTCGCTCCCCGACTTGGACTCGAACCAAGAACCTGCCGGTTAACAGCCGGCTGCTCTGCCAATTGAGCTATCGAGGAATGGCAACTGCTGCGAACCGGAGTTCTCAACAGCGGGTCCAACTGTAGCGCACATCTGACCTCCGGATGAACACCGGGCGTGCGCCGGGCGCGTCGCGCCGAGGGGGGCGCCCCGACCGACGAGGGCGACCGCTCGACCGGCTCTCAGTAGCCGGCGCGCGGGTCGACGACCCCCGCGAAGTCCCCGTCGCCGGCCAGGGCGCGCACGTTGTGGCGGATGCGCCCGGCGAGCAGCGGCGCCGTCATCTCGGGGGTGTCGGCCTGGTGCGGAGTGACGATCGCGCGGGGGTGCCCCCAGAGCGGGTGCCCGTCGGGCAGGGGCTCGGGCGACGTCACGTCGAGGCCGGCGCCCCAGAGGCGCTCGTCGTCCAGGGCGGCGACCAGCGCCTCCGTGTCGACGAGGTCACCGCGTGCGACGTTGACCAGGACGGCCCGCGGAGGGAGCAGCGCGAGCCGCCGCGCGTCGACGAGCCGCGCCGTCTCGGCGGTCGAGGCCGCCGCGAGCACGACGACGTCCGCGTCGGGGAGCACCTCGTCGAGCTGATCGACGGTGACCGTGCGCTCCGCGCCCGCCACGGGCTCAGCCGACCGGCGGACCACCGTCACCCGGCACTCGAACGGCGCGAGCAGCCGGAGCAGCTCGCGCGCGATCCCCCCGGCGCCCACGACGACGACCCGTCGCCCGTACAGCGAGACGCCGCGCTGCTCGGTCTGCCACGAGGTGGCCTGGACGCGCGAGGGCACGACCCGGAGCAGCGAGAGGACGAGCATCAGGGCGTGCTCGGCGACCGGCTCGGAGTAGGCGCCCTTGGCGCTCGTCCAGAGGGGCCGGGGGGCGTCGGCGTGCCGGGCCAGCACGTCGGAGAAGGCGTCGACGCCCGCCCACGGCAGCTGCACCCACTCGATGCCGGGGTGGGCGGCGAGGGCGGCGTCGAGGCCGGCGACGTCGCGGTACGACAGCCAGATCAAGCCGCGCGTGTCGGGGCCGAGCGGGACGAGCACGCCCCCGGCCTCCTCGACGGCGGCCACGAAGACCGGGGACTCCCGCGGCGCCACGGTGACGGCGCCCGGGCGGGGCCGACGGTCGGCGGGGAGGGCGGCGACCACGTCGGTGGAGCGGTGCCCGCGGGCGACGGGGACGTCAGCGCCCCCGGTCATCGCGGGTCTCCCCCGGCCGTCTGCCCGGCGTCACCGTCGGCGTCGCCGCGCAGGCCGGCCGAGCCGTGCGGGCCGGCCGAGCCGACCGGGCCGCTCGAGCCCCGCCGAATGGCGTCGATCGGCGACGTCTGCGCGAGCACCTTCACGTACGGGTCGACCCCGTCGCGCAGCACCTCGTCGATCTGGCCGTGGCCCACGAGACGCCCGCCGCGCATCACGGCTACGCGGTCGGTCACGGCGCGCGCCTCGGCCACCGAGGAGGTGACGACGACGGCCGAGAACTGGCGATCCTCGTGCAGGTTCTTGATCACGTCGAGCACGGCCTGCCGCACGAGCACGTCGACCCCGCGGGCGGGCTCGTCGGCGACGAGGAGGCTCGGCTCGAGCACGAGCGACCGCGCGAGCGCCACGCGCTGCCGCTGGCCCGAGCTCAGCTCCCACGTCTGCTTGAGCATGACGCTGAGCGGCAGGTGGACCGCGTCGACGAGCGTCGACGTCAGACGGCCGGCCTCCCGTCGGTCGAACCGCTTGTCGCGGAGGTAGATCGGCTCGGCGATGGCCTCCCCCACGGTGAGGTCGGGGCTGAGCGCCTCGCCGTCGTCCTGCGCGAGGTAGCCGACCACGGCCGTGAGCCGGTCGCGACGCCGCGGCGACGCCCGCAGGAGGTCCTGGCCGAAGACGCGGGCGGCGCCGCCGACGATGCGGGGGCGCCCCTCGGGCGCCCGCCCACGACCGACGAGGCCGGCCAGGGCGAGGGCCAGGGTCGACTTGCCCGACCCGCTCTCGCCGAGCACGGCGACGATCTCGCCGGGGGCCACCGACAGCGTGACGCCGTCGACCGCCCGCAGGGCGGGGCTCCCGGCGCGCGCCGGGTACTCGAGCGAGAGGTCGTCGGTCGCGACCGGTCGCGACAGGTCGAGGTCGAGCCCCGCCACGGTCAGGCCGCGCCCTCGGCCGCGACGCGGTCGAGCTCGGCGAGGTGCTGCCGTCTCGCCGCCTGCTCGGCCGGGTCGGGCACGGGCAGCGACGCCAGCAGACGCTGCGTGTACAGGTGCTCGGGGGCGCCGAGCACCTGGTCGTTCGGCCCCATCTCGACCATGTCGCCGTGGTAGAGCACGCCGATGCGGTCGGCGAGCATGTTGACGACCGCGAGGTCGTGGCTGATGAACAGGGCGGCGAACCCGAGGTCGGACTGCAGCTCGCGGAAGAGCTCGAGCACCCGCGCCTGCACCGACACGTCGAGCGCGCTGGTCGGCTCGTCGGCGATCAGCAGGGTCGGCTCGAGGGCCAGCGACCGGGCCAGGCTCGCCCGCTGACGCTGGCCGCCGCTCAGCTCGTGCGGGTACCGGTCGCCGAACGCCCGGGGCAGCTGCACGGCCTCGAGCAGCTCGTCGACGCGCTTCCGCGCCGCGCGGGCGTGCGGGGCGCGGCCGTGCACCACGAGGGGCTCCGCGACGCACTCGGCGATCGTCAGCAGCGGGTTGAAGCTCGAGGCCGGGTCCTGGAAGACGAAGCCGATGTCGGCGCGTCGGGGCTTGAAGTCCCGCTCGTGCACGCCGTTCATCTCGACGCCGAGCACCTCGAGCGAGCCGCCGGTGACCTTGGTCAGCCCGGCGATGGCCCGGCCGATGGTCGTCTTGCCCGAGCCGCTCTCGCCGACGAGGCCCAGCACCTCGCCCTTCGCGATGGAGAAGTCGACGCCCTTGACGGCCCGGAAGCCGCTGCGGCCGAAACGGCCCGGGTACTCGATCTCGAGCCCCGTGGCGCGCACGACGACCTCGCGGTCGACCTCCGCGGCCTGCACCTGCGCGCCCCGCGCCTCCAGCTTGGGCACGGAGGCCAGCAGGCGCTTCGTGTAGTCGTCCTGCGGGGCGGCGAAGAGGTCCGTGGCGGACGCCTGCTCGACGACGCGGCCCAGGTACATCACCGCGACGCGGTCGGCCAGGTCGGCGACCACGCCCATGTTGTGGGTGATGAGCACGATGGCCGTGCCGAACTCGTCGCGCAGGTCGCGCAGCAGGTCGAGGATCTCGGCCTGCACCGTCACGTCGAGGGCGGTCGTCGGCTCGTCGGCGACGATGACCGACGGGTTGAGCACGAGCGCCATCGCGATGACGACGCGCTGCTTCTGCCCGCCCGAGAACTGGTGGGGGTAGTGGTCGACCCGGGTCTCCGGGTCGGGGATCCCCACGCGGCGCAGGATGTCGACGGCGCGCGCCTTCGCGTCCTTCCGGCTGACCTTGCCGTGGGCGCGGATGCCCTCGGCGATCTGCCAGCCCACCGTGTAGACGGGGTTGAGCGCGGTCGAGGGCTCCTGGAAGACCATGGCGACCTCGGTGCCGCGCAGCTCCCGCACCTTGCCGGCGCCGACCGAGAGCACGTCGCTCCCGCTCAGCACCACGGCGCCGCTCGCGGTCGCGGTCTCGGGCAGCAGCCCCAGGATCGTCTTGGCCGTCACGGACTTGCCGCTCCCCGACTCCCCCACGATCGCGAGGACCTCGCCGGCGCGCACGTCGAGCGTCACGCCCTGCACGGCCGGCACGTCGCCGCCGTCGGTGGCGAAGGTGACGCGCAGGTCGGTGATGCCGACCGCCACGTCGCGCTGGTCGCGGGGCAGGTCGTGTGCGGCGTGGCGGACTCTCACCGCGCCTCCCGCGCTCGTCGTGCCGTCGGCCGTGGTGCTGGTGTCGTCGCTCATGCGGGGACCTCCGTCGTCTCGGCCGGTGCCTGCGCCGCAGCCGTCGTCTTCTTGCGCCCGGCACGACGACGCGTCCGGAGGCGCGGGTCGGCCAGGTCGTTGAGGCTCTCGCCCACGAGGGTGATGCCGAGCACCATCAGCACGATCGCCGAGCCCGGGAACACGCCCGTCCACCAGATGCCGCTCGCCGTGTCGCTGAGCGCCCGGTTGAGGTCGTAGCCCCACTCCGCGGCCGAGGTCGGGCCGATGCCGAAGCCGAGGAACCCGAGGGCCGCGAGCGTGAGGATCGCCTCGGAGGCGTTCAGCGTGAGGATGAGCGGCAGGCTCCGCGTGGCGTTCCGCAGCACGTGCTTGAACATGATCCGCGGGGTGCTGCTGCCCACGACCTTCGCCGACTCGACGAAGGCCTCGGCCTTGAGGCGGACGGCCTCGGCGCGGACCACGCGGAAGTACTGCGGCACGTAGACCACCGTGATCGAGATGCCGGCGGAGAGGATGCCGCCCCACAGGCTCGACTGCCCGCCGCTGATGACGATCGAGATGACGATCGCGAGCAGCAGCGACGGGAAGGCGTAGACGGCGTCGGCGACGACCACGAGCACGCGGTCGAGCCAGCCGCCGAGGTAGCCCGAGACGAGGCCGAGCACGACGCCGATCGTGATCGAGAGGACCACGGCGACGACGATGACGGCGATCGCCGTGCGGGTGCCCCAGACGACGCGGCTGAAGACGTCGTAGCCGCCCACCGTCGTGCCCCAGAGGTGCATCCCGGAGGGGGCGGCCTGACGGGCGAAGTTGCCGTCGGCGTCGCTCAGCTGGCCGAACCCGTAGGGCGCGATGAGCGGGGCGAAGAGGGCCAGGACGATGAACACGACGCAGAGCACGAGGCCGGCGACGAGCATGCCGCGCTGGAGGCCGACCGAGCGGCGGAGGTGCGAGACGACCGGGAGGCGCTTCCAGAGCGGCTCGCGGCGGTCGGCGAGGACGGCGGTGGGGACGGTCGACATGTCAGTACCTCACTCGCGGGTCGATGAGCGCCGCGATCACGTCGACGACGAAGTTGGTCACGGCGACGATCACCGCCAGCACGGCCACGATGCCCTGCACGGCGACGAAGTCGCGCGCCGACAGGTACTGCTGCAGCTCGAAGCCGAGGCCGCGCCAGCCGAAGGTCGTCTCGGTCAGCACCGAGCCGCCGAGCAGCATGGCGATCTGCAGGCCCATGACGGTGATGATCGGGATGAGCGCCGGCTTGAGCGCGTGCTTGCGGACGAGGCGCAGCTCGGAGACCCCGCGTGAGCGGGCGGCGTCGACGTACTCGGAGCCGAGGGTGCCGATGACGTTCGTGCGCACCAGGCGCAGGAAGATCCCGGCCGTCAGCAGGCCGAGGGTCAGGGCGGGCAGCACGGCGTGGCTGAGCACGTTCGTCGTGATCGTCGCGTTGCCGATGCGCAGGGCGTCGATGATGTAGATGCCGGTGGGGTTCTCGATCCGCCCCAGGGCGATGCCCACCCTCGTGTCGGCGCGGCCGCTCAGCGGCAGCCAGCCCAGCCAGACCGAGAAGACGAGCTTGAGCAGCAGGCCCGCGAAGAAGACGGGGGTCGCGTAGGCGAGGATCGCGAGGATGCGCAGCACGGCGTCCGGCCAGCGGTCGCGCACGTAGGCGGCGAGCATGCCGAGCGGGATGCCGATCACCAGCGCGACGATCAGGGCGTAGAAGACGAGCTCGACCGTGGCCGCGCCGTACGTGACGATCACCTCGCTGATCTGGCGGTTGTCGGTCGCGGTCGTGCCGAAGTCGAGGCGGACGATCTGGCCCAGGTACTCGAGGTACTGGACGATGATCGGCCGGTCGTAGCCCGCGGCGTGCAGGCGCTCCTGCAGCTGCGCCTCGGTGAGGCGGCCCCCGACGGAGGCGGTGATCGGGTTCCCGACGACCCGCATCAGGAAGAAGACCAGGGTGACCAGGATGAAGACGGTCGGGATGATCAGGAGGGCCCTGACCACGAGGTAACGGCCGAGGCCGCCGCCGGCGGACTTCCGCCTCTTCTCGGTGGTCGTCGGGGGCGTCGCGGGAGCTGTGGCGCTCCCGGTGAGCACTGTCACGTCACTGTGCCTTTCGTGGTGGTGCGGAGCGGACGCGGGAAGGGGGCGTCCCGCCCGTGGGCGGGACACCCCCTCCGCGTCACGCGGTGTCTCGGTCGGTGCCGACCCGCTCGGGGCGGGTCAGCGGTGCGGCCGTCAGCGGCTCAGGGCGCCGTAGCGGAACTTGAACGACGCGTCCAGCGTGTCGTCGACTCCCTGGATGTCCGAGGCCGAGACGACGACCTGCGTGCCCTGGAGCAGCGGCAGCGTCGGCAGGTCGGCGGCGACCGCGTCCTGGATCTGGCCGATGAGCGCCGTGCGGGCGGTCTCGTCGGACTCGGCGATCTCCTGCGTGAGCAGGCCCTGCACCTCGGCGTCGTCGTAGTGGTTGCCGACGAAGTTGTCCTTCACGAAGAACGGCGACAGGTAGTTGTCGGCGTCCGAGAAGTCGGGGAACCAGCCCAGCTGGTACACGGGGTAGGCGTCCTCGCGGCGCTCGCTCGAGTAGGTGTCCCAGAGGGTCGACTGCAGGTTGACGGTGAAGAGGCCGGTGGCCTCGAGCTGCGTCTTGATCAGCGCGTACTCCTCGTCGCTCGAGGCGCCGTAGTGGTCGGGGCTGTACTGCAGGTCGATCGACACGGGCGTCGAGACGCCGGCGGCCGAGAGGGCCTCGGTGGCCTTCGCCACGTCGGCTCCGCCGTCGCCGTCGCCGTAGAGCTCCTTGAGGGGCTCGGTGGCGCCGGTCAGACCGTCGGGGACGACCGAGTAGAGGGGCGTGTAGGTGTCGTTGTAGACGTCCTTGGCGAGGGCCGCACGGTCGACGCTGTCGGCGACGGCCTGGCGCACGGCCAGGGCCTTGGCCGGGTCGGCGTCGGGCTGCGTGGCGCCGAAGGGCTGGGTGTTCAGGTTGAAGACCATGTAGCGGATCTCGCCGCCGGGGCCGTTGTGCACCGTCAGCGAGTCGTCCTTCGCCAGGTCGGCGAGGTCGGTCGGGCTGAGGCTGCGGTTGGCGACGTCGACGTCGCCCTCCTGCACGGCGAGCTTGAGGTCGGTCTCCTTGGTGTAGTACGTCGCCGTGATCGACGACGCCTTCGGAGCGCCGAGGACGCCGTCGTACGAGTCGTTGGCCTCGTACTGGATCGCCTCGTTCTCCTTGTAGTCGGTGATCGAGTACTGGCCGGAGAAGGCGTCGCCCGAGACGATGTCGGCCGGGGCGGTCAGGCTCGTGGCCGAGAAGACGTCCTCGTCGACGATCGGGCCGGCGGGGCTCGAGAGGATCTGGGGCCAGGTCTGGTCGGCGCCCTTGAGGTGGAAGACGACGGTCGTGTCGTCGGGCGCGTCGGTGCTGTCGAGGTTGGCGAGCAGCGACGAGGGGCCGTTGTCGTCGGCGATGGCGAGCTGGCGGTCGAACGTGAACTTGACGTCGCTCGAGGTGAGCGCGTTGCCGTTCGCGAAGGTCAGGCCGTCCTTGAGGGTGACCGTGTAGGTCGTCGGGTCGGTGAACTCGGCGGAGGCCGCGAGGTCGGGCTCGACGTCGGGGCTGCCGTACGGCGAGTTCATCAGGAAGCCGAAGACCTGGTTCTGCACGGCGAACGAGCCGTTGTCGTACGAACCGGCCGGGTCGAGCGAGGTGATGACGTCGGTGGTGCCGACGCTGATGCCGTTCAGCGCGTCGTCGGCGGCGTCGCCGCCTCCGGACGCGCAGCCGGCGAGGACGAGGGCGGTGGCGGCGACGCCACCGGTGATCGCGAGGACGCGACGGCCGAGCCTGATGTCGGACGTTGTCATATCCGGTTGCCTCTTTCTCTGGGTACGAGGGGCTCCCGACACCGCTGCTGTGAGGTGCGGCCGTTTCTGGGAGTGCTCATTGGTAACACACGCCCGGCCTCGGGTCGTAGCCCAGGCCGGATCGTTAACAAGACGGCAACGAACCTTGCCGCGTGGTCTGGTCGTAGCGGCAGCTCGTGTATGCGCTTCCAGGCACCGCGTGTCGCGTCGGATCGCGGGCCGTCGGTGGCCGCCCCGGGCGTCGGTGGCCGGCTCCGGCGGTGGCGCTACTCGGCGCGGACGGCGCGCCGCTCGGCCTCGACCTCGACGAGCCGCCGCTGCAGCTCACGGTGGCGCTCGGGCTCGGCCTTCACGTCGGTGCGCTGGAACTGCCCCATCAGGTCCGCCTTCTGCCGGAGGAGGTCGCGCTCCACCAAGGAGGAGACGATGCCGCGGCAGTAGGTGGTGATCTCGCGCCCCTCGCGCTCCGGCAACGGCGCGACGGCGAGCTCCTTCGCGAGGCCCGCGTAGTACTCGGGTGTCTGGTCGAGCACCACGTCGAGCCACCGCGGGTCGCCGAAGCTGTCGAGGCTCACCGCGACGGCGTCCTTCACCACGTCGAACGACGCCGTCGCGAGCGTCGCCCGCGTCGCTCGCTGGATGAGCTCGAGGCCCACGGCGGCGGGCTGCTGCAGGATCGCCATCAGCGCGTCCCGCTCGAGACGGGTGGTCAGGTCGCCGGGCAGCGTCATCAGGCTGGGGCCCGCGGGCTCCTCGGGCAGCGGCGGGAGGCTGGTGATGGACTGGCGCCCGTCGGAGACGCTCTTCGGCTGGGCCCGCTCGAGGGCGGCCACGGCACCGGAGGCGCGGCGCGCCTCCTCGACGCTGGTCGCGACCTCCCCCGGGTCGAGCCCCAGCCAGCCCGCGAGCGAGCGGACGTAGCCCTGGGTCATCGACCGGTCGCGGATGCCCGCCACGACGGGAGCCGCGGCGCGCAGGGCCGTGACCCGCCCCTCCACCGTCTCCAGGTCGTGGGCGTCGAGCACGCGTCGGATCATGAACTCGAACATGGGCCGCTTGGTGTCGACGAGACGGCGGACCGCGTCGTCGCCGCGGTTGAGCCGCAGGTCGCACGGGTCGAGCCCGTCAGGCGCGACGGCCACGAAGGTCTGCGCCGAGAACCGGCTCTCCTCCGCGAAGGCCCGGGAGGCGGCCCGCTGACCGGCCTCGTCCGGGTCGAAGGTGAAGACCACCTCCCCGGCCGTCGACGTGTCGGCTCCGCCGACGTCGCCGAGCATGGGTCGCAGCAGCTTGATGTGGTCGACGCCGAACGAGGTGCCGCAGGTGGCGACGGCCGTCGTGACGCCCGCCAGGTGGCAGGCCATGACGTCGGTGTAGCCCTCGACGATGACGACCTGCTTGCCCTTCGCGATGTCGCGGCGAGCGAGATCGAGCCCGTAGAGCACCTGCGACTTGTGGTAAACGGGCGTCTCGGGCGTGTTGAGGTACTTGGGGCCCTTGTCGTCGTCGAGCAGGCGGCGGGCGCCGAAGCCGATCGTCGAGCCGGTGACGTCGCGGATCGGCCACACCAGCCGGCCCCGGAACCTGTCGTAGGGGCTGCGGTCGCCCTGGCTGAGCAGGCCCGCCGTCACGAGCTCCTCGTCGGTGAAGCGGAGGCCCTTGAGGTGCGAGCGGAGGGCGTCGAACGACTTCGGGGCGAAGCCGACCCCGAAGCGCTCGGCCGCGGCGGGGTCGAAGCCCCGCTCGCCGAGGAAGCGCCGGGCGGGGTCGGCGTCAGCGGCCGTCAGGTGCTCGACGAAGAACTCTCGAGCCGCCTCGTTCGCCGCCAGCAGCCGCGCCCGGTTGCCGTGGTCGCTCGCCTGGCCCCCGTCCTCGTAGTGCAGGGCGAAGCCGATGCGGCCGGCGAGGCGCTCCACCGCCTCCTGGAAGGTGGTGTGGTCCATCTTCATGACGAAGCTGTAGACGTCGCCGTCCTCGCCGCAGCCGAAGCAGTGGTACCGGCCGACCTGCGGCCGCACGTGGAAGCTCGGGCTGCGCTCGTCGTGGAACGGGCAGAGGCCCTTGAGGCTGCCGACGCCGGCGCCCTTCAGCGTGACGTGGTCGCCGACGACGTCGGCGATGTTGGTGCGCGAGCGCACCTCGTCGATGTCGTCCCGCTTGATCAGCCCTGCCACGGATCGATCCTAGGTCGGGCGTCCGTCACGGGGGCTGTGCCCCGGAGGCCCGTGTGCTCGGGGGCGGCGCGGCGGGGGTCGGTGCGGGGACGGGCGGCGTCGCGCGTGGCCGTCACCGGGAGCCGACGAGGCGGTCGTGCCAGGCCATGGCGCTCTGGTCGGTGAGCGACGCGACCTGGTCGACGACCACGCGGCGTCGGGCGGCGTCGTCGGAGGCGCTGGCCCAGTCGGCCGCGAAGCCCGCGTCGAGCTCGGAGTCGCCCCGCTGCCAGAGGGACTCCGCGAGGGTCGTCAGCACCTCGCGTTGACGCTCGTAGATCGGCTGTCGCGCGCCCTGGGTCATGACGAACGCGGCGGTGATCCCCTTCAGCACCGCGATCTCGCCGATGACGTCGGGTGAGATGACCATGCTGGCGCGGAACCGGATGAGCGACTCCTCCGCGTACGACTCCCGGGTCGACTGCGTGGCCGAGCCCGCGAAGCGGCCGATCAGCTGGCTGGTGAGGTTCTTCAGCCGGGCCTGGTCGAGCCGGCCGCCGTCGTACGACCGCAGCCAGAAGGGCTGGCGGCGCAGCCGCTCGAACGCCTCCACCAGCTCGTCCCGGCTGAGCTCGCCGCCGACCCACGCGTGCATGGCCGTCACGAGGTCGTCGTGCCCGTCGAGCGAGCCGAGGCTCGAGACGTCGACGTAGCCGTTCACCACGGCGTCCTCGAAGTCGTGCACGGAGTAGGCGATGTCGTCGGAGAGGTCCATGACCTGGGCCTCGATGCAGCGACGTCGACGAGGTGCCCCGGCGCGCAGCCACTCGAACGCGGCCGTGTCGTCGTCGTAGAAGCCGAACTTCATGCGACCACCGGGGTCGGGAACGCCCTGCGCGGCAGGCCACGGGTACTTGCAGCTGGCGTCGAGGCTGGCACGGGTCAGGTTGAGGCCGAAGCTGCGACCGGTCGCGTCGATGACCTTGGGCTCGATGCGCGTGAGCAGGCGCAGCGTCTGCGCGTTGCCCTCGAAGCCGCCGATGTCGCGCGACCACTCGTTGAGGGCCCGCTCCCCGTTGTGCCCGAAGGGCGGGTGCCCGAGGTCGTGGGCCAGGCACGCCGTGTCGACGACGTCGGGGTCGAGGCCCAGGCTCGTCGCGAGCTCCCGGCCGACCTGCGCGACCTCGAGCGAGTGCGTGAGCCGGTTGCGCGCGAAGTCGAGCCCCGCGGTGGGGCTCAGCACCTGCGTCTTGGCCGCGAGGCGGCGGAGCGCGCTCGAGTGCAGCAGCCTCGCCCGGTCACGGGCGAAGTCGCTCCGTCGGTTCGAGTGCTGCTCGGGCAGCCACCGCTCGGAGTCGGCGGGGTCGTAGGCGACGCTCACGGCGTGCGGGGACGCAGCGGTCACCGGTCACCTCTCGGTTCGGGGCAGGCAGGAAGGCGGGCGGAGTCGCGGGCGGGCACGACAGGACGGGTGCGGGCCGGCAGGTGCGGGGCGACGCGGATCGACACGCCTCAGCCGCCGCTGTGGTGCAGCTCGGCAGCGGCCAGCTCGGCCTTGAAGGCGACGTCGAGCTCGCGGCTCTCGAGCCAGCGGTCGGGCAGTGACGGCCGCTTCGGGCTGCCGGCTCGGCCGCGGGGGCCCTCGGCGGCCTCGCCCGGGTACTCCTGCGAGCCGTCGAGGGTCGACAGCAGGTCGTCCATCTGCTGGAGGGACTCGACCGCTGCCAGGCTGGCACGGGTCTCGCCGCCGACGGGGTACCCCTTGAAGTACCAGGCGACGTGCTTGCGGATGTCGCGGCACGCGTGCGGCTCGTCGCCGTCGTAGAACTCGACGAGCAGCTCGGCGTGACGCCGGAAGGCGGCGGCGACCTCGCCGAGCGTGGGCTCGGCCTTGGCGTCCTCGCCGCGGAAGGCCGCCGCGAGGTCGCCGAAGAGCCACGGTCGCCCGAGGCACCCCCGGCCGACGACGACGCCGTCGCAGCCGGTCTCGTCGACCATGCGCAGGGCGTCCGCCGCCGACCAGATGTCGCCGTTGCCCAGCACGGGCACGCTGCTGATGGTCTCCTTCAGGGTGGCGATGGCCGACCAGTCGGCCGTGCCGGAGTAGAACTCGGAGGCGGTGCGCGCGTGGAGCGCGATGCTCGCGACGCCCGCGCCCTCGGCCGCCCGACCGGCCTCGAGGTAGGTCAGGTGGTCGGCGTCGATGCCCTTCCGCATCTTCACCGTGACCGGGACGTCGCCGGCGGCGCGCACGGCACGCTCGACGATCTCGCGGAACAGGCCGAGCTTCCAGGGGAGTGCTGCTCCCCCGCCCCGACGGGTCACCTTCGCCACCGGGCAGCCGAAGTTGAGGTCGATGTGGTCGGCGCGGTCCTCCGCCACGAGCATCGTGACCGCCTCGGCGACGGTGTTGGGCTCGACCCCGTAGAGCTGGATGCTGCGGAGCGTCTCGCTCTCGTGGTGCTGGATGAGCCGCATCGACTCGGGGGTGCGCTCGACCAGCGCGCGGCTCGTGATCATCTCGCTCACGTAGAGACCGGCGCCGTACTCGCGGCAGAGGCGGCGGTAGGCGGTGTTCGTGATGCCGGCCATCGGGGCGAGGACGACGGGCGAGGCCACGTCGATCGGTCCGATCGAGAGGCCGGGGGAAGGAAGGGTGGTGGTGGACATCGGTACGATTCTCCCATGAGCGACGAGGGCGCGACAGTCGGGTCGGCAGCGGGTGTGGACGGGTCGGAGGGGCGTGGAGTCGGGGAGGGACGGGGCGACGGGGGCTCCCCCGCAGCTCCCGGCGCCGACCGGGTGTCGGCCGCGGCCGACCGGCTGGGCCTCGCCGTCGAGGTCGTCGAGCGGCCCGCCGCGGAGAGCCTGGAGGAGGCCGCGGCCCTGCTCGGCCTCGATGCCTCGTCGGTGGTGAAGAGCCTCGTCGTCAAGCGGCACGACGGCACGTTCCTCTTCGCGCTCGTGCCGGGAGACCGACAGATCTCGTGGAGCAAGCTGCGTTCCGTGGTGGGGGTCAACAAGCTGTCGATGCCCTCGCCCGAGGTTGCCTTCGAGGCCACCGGCTACGAGCGCGGGACCATCACTCCGCTGGGCAGCTCGACCTCGTGGCCGGTCTTCGCCGACGAGCGGATCCTCGGCCTCCGCGTCGCCCTCGGGGCCGGGGTCCACGGCCGGAGCGCCCTCGTCGACGCCGACGCCCTCGTCGCGGGCCTGTCGGCGACCGTGGCGGACATCAGCGACTGAGGTCGGGCACCCGCCGTCGAGACGGGCTGCGGCGGGGGTCGCCGGGGCGTGCAGGTCGGGGGTCGCCTCAGATCTGGCGGCCCTCGTCGAGGGCCTCGACGACGGCTCGGGCGGGTGCCTGGCCGCTCGCGGTGGCCGCGTGCACGTCGGCGACGACGGCCGGCAGGAGGCACGAGTCGCCCTCGCAGGCCAGCGCGTCCGCGTCGCCCAGCATCGTGAAGGCGGCGCTCATCGGTCGACCCCGACGGCAGGGGCCGCCGCAGCCGCGCCGCGCTCGGCGACGACCTGCTGCAGCGCCCCGAGGAAGGTCTCCGGCGCCTGGGCGCCGCTGATGCCGTACTTGCCCTCGAGGACGAAGAAGGGGACCCCCGAGATGCCGTAGGCCTGGGCCTGCCGCTGGTCGTCGCGCACGTCGGCGAGGTGGGCGTCCGACTCCAGGGCTGCGACGACCTCATCGCGGTCGAGCCCGATCTCGGCGGCCAGGTCGGCGAGGTCCTCGACCCGGCCGACGTGACGCCCCTCCTCGAAGTAGGCCGAGAGGAGGCGCTCCTTCATGTCGAGCTGGCGCCCCCGGGCCTTCGCGAAGTGCAGCAGCTGGTGCGCCTTGACGGTGTTGGTGTGCTTCAGGGCGTCGAAGTCGTAGGCGAGCCCGACCTCGGCGGCGATCCCGGCGACGTTCTCGAGCATGCCCTGCACCTGGTCGGCCGGCATGCCCTTGTGCTTCGACAGGAAGTCGATCTCGTCGCCCTCGAAGTCGACGGGGGTGTCGGGCGAGAGCTCGAACGAGTGGTACTCCACGACGACGTCGCCGTCGAAACGCTTGACCGCGGCCTCGAACTTGCGCTTGCCGATGAAGCACCACGGGCAGGCGATGTCGCTCCAGACGTCGACGACGACGGGGTCGCGGGGGGCGGGGGCGAGGGAGGCGGGGGTCGAGTCGGTCACGCCTGGAGCCAAGTCCGGCCGCGCCCCCGGCATTCCCGGGACAGCCTCCAGGACCGTCTGCCCCGGGCAGCCAGGAGCCGTGGGAGCCCCGGCGCGGGCCGTCGGCTGGGGGCAGGGCCGCCCGCGGTGCTGATCATCGCGTCGACGGCGGCCTCGGTCTCGGCCCACCGGTGGCGCACGGCGAGGAAGCTCGCCCGGAGCGGCAGGTACCCGGCCCGGGCTGTCAGGCCGTCCTTCCACCTGTCGCGTTCGAACCGTCCCTCGTGGTGCTCTCGGCCGTCCGTCTCGAGACCGACGAGCCCGTCGACGGTCAGGTCGACCGCCTCCCCCAGGGGGCCCACGACCACCTGCCGAGCCACCCGTCGACCTCGGAGGCGGAGGCGCGTGCCCACGACGCTCTCGATGATGCTCTGGGCACCCTCGTCGCTCCACGCCGCGAGTCCTGCCGCGTCGCGCCGGTGTGCGCCGAGCACGGGCTCGACGTCGACCCGGTCGACCACCGCGGCCCGTCGAGCCCAGTCGGCCAAGGCGACGGCGACCTCGAACGAGCCGGCCTCGACCACGGCTCGCGCCAGTGCGTCGTGCACGTGGACGACGGCGGTCGTGCCGCGGGCCGACACGGCGGGGCCGTCCCAGACCACCCTCGTGCCTGGCCTGCGGCGGAGCCGTGACGCCGTACGCGGCACGGAGACGACGACCTGGGACGGCGGCCGCCACGCCCAGGCTCCCTCGAGGTCCAGCGCCGACGCCCCCGCGAGGCGGCCCCCCACGCTGACCGCGACGAACCGCGGGTCGGTCGGACGCCACGTCGAGTACCACCCCCTGCGGGGCCGGAGCACTCCCCCGTGGCGGACGGCGGCGGTGAGGTGACGGTCGGACGCACCGTGCGCGACCAGGTCACGCTTGTGCAGCAGTCCGCCGGCGTCGTGCACCAGCTCTCGGATCGTCGTCATGGTCCGATCCTGCTGCTCCGCGAGGGCAGGCCCACGACGGCGCCCGCCCTCCCGTGGACAGGACTCCCCCTGCGGCCGCTGGGGAGGAGGCGTCCCGCACCGGCGCACCTGCCCCACCGCGCCTCCCGTCCCCGCACGCGCTCCCCGCGCCTCCCCCTCACACGCTCCGCCGCGCCTCCCGTCCCCGCCCGCGCCGCCCGCGCCTCCCCCTCCCGCGCTCTCCGCGCCTCCCCCTCGCGCCGTCTCGCTCTCCGCTCTCCCCCACCCCACTCGCTCACCAGCCCACCGTCGGCAACTCCTGCTCCCTGCGGCGGGACGCGCCTCGACGCCCCCGCCGACGTCGACCGGCAGGAGTTGCCGACGGCGCCTCCGCCGACGGCGTCGCCGCCGGTCGCGCAGCCGGTGACGCCACCGCCTCAGCCTGCGGTCGCTCTGGGGCCGGTCGGCAACTCCTGCGTGCTGTCGTGGGCCGAGGCGCCGAGCGCGCGGTGACGACACCCGGCAGGAGTTGCCGTCGACGCCCGGGTCGACGCGGGCAGCACCCTCCGCCATGCTCGCAGGCCTCCACCTCCCTGGGACCGGTCGGCAACTCCTGCGCGCTGTCGCGGGCCGAGCCGCGGAGCGCGCGCCGGAGACACAGGGCAGGAGTTCCCGACCTGAGCACCCGGGGCACCGGCGGCGAACGGTGGGGAGACGCCCAGGGGGGGGAGGCGGGGGTCGGCGCCCAGCCGCACCAGGCGGAGACGGGGCGCGGCGGAGTACCCGGACGCCTCCTGACCGGCGTCGACGGTCCGCTGCCGCTCACGCCGCGCGGCGGTCGGCTCGTCCTGTACGCCGCGGGCCGGGACGGCTGGGCCGCCGCGTCGTGACACCGAGCAGGAGTCGTCGACCACGCGCGGAGGACGCGCTGCGGGCCGGGGACGAGGGCGGCCCTCTGCACGGACTTCGGGGCCGTCACGAGCGACGACACCGCCGGTGCAGGCCGCAGGCTCGGACTCGGGGGCGCGCCCCAGGCCAGGATGCGGCGCAGGCGCAGATCACGACGGAGAGAGGGCCCCGACAGCACGCGCTGTCGGGGCCCTCTCGGCGTGCCGGAGGCCTACGCGCCGAGCAGCTGCTCCGCCAGGTAGCCGCGGAGCGCCGAGAGCGGCATGCGCTCCTGGGCCATCGTGTCGCGCTCGCGCACCGTGACCGCGTCGTCGTCGAGGGAGTCGAAGTCGACCGTGACGCAGAACGGCGTGCCGATCTCGTCCTGGCGACGGTAGCGGCGGCCGATCGCGCCGGCGTCGTCGAAGTCGATGTTCCAGTACTTCCGCAGGTCGGCGGCGAGGCCCCGCGCGAGCGGAGACAGCTGCTCGTTGCGGCTCAGGGGCAGCACGGCCACCTTGATCGGCGCGAGGCGGCGGTCGAGCTTCAGGACGGTGCGCTTGTCGACGCCGCCCTTCGCGTTCGGCGCCTCGTCCTCCGTGTAGGCGTCGACGAGGAAGGCCATCAGCGAGCGGGTGAGGCCCGCCGCGGGCTCGATGACGTAGGGCGTCCAGCGCTCGTTCTTCGCCTGGTCGAAGTACGACAAGTCCTTGCCGGAGGCGGCGGCGTGCGTCTTGAGGTCGTAGTCGGTGCGGTTGGCCACGCCCTCGAGCTCGCCGAACTCGCCGCCCGCGAAGCGGAAGCGGTACTCGATGTCGACGGTGCGCTTCGAGTAGTGCGACAGCTTCTCGGCCGCGTGCTCGTAGAGGCGGAGGTTGTCGGGGTCGATGCCGAGGTCGACGTACCACTGGAAGCGCTGGTCGATCCAGTACTGGTGCCACTCTTCGTCGGTGCCGGGCTCGACGAAGAACTCCATCTCCATCTGCTCGAACTCGCGGGTGCGGAAGATGAAGTTGCCGGGCGTGATCTCGTTGCGGAAGCTCTTGCCGATCTGGCCGATGCCGAACGGGGGCTTGATGCGCGACGACTGGAGGATGTTGTCGAAGTTGGTGAAGATGCCCTGGGCCGTCTCGGGCCGCAGGTACGCCATGCCCTGCTCGTTGTCGACCGGGCCGAGGAAGGTCTTCAGCAGGCCGGAGAAGTTCTGCGGCTCCGTCCACGAGCCGGGCTGGCCGGTCTCCGGGTCGCGCACGTCGGCCAGGCCGTTCTCCGGCGGGTGGCCGTGCTTGGCCTCGTACGCCTCGAGCAGGTGGTCGGCGCGGTAGCGCTTGTGGGTGTGCAGCGACTCGACCAGCGGGTCGCTGAAGACCTCGACGTGGCCGGAGGCCTCCCACACCTGACGGGGCAGGATGACGGCGGAGTCGAGCCCGACCACGTCGTCACGGCCCTGCACCATGGTCTGCCACCACTGGCGCTTGATGTTCTCCTTCAGGGCCACGCCGAGGGGGCCGTAGTCCCACGCCGACCGCGATCCGCCGTAGATCTCTCCCGACTGGAAGACGAACCCTCGGCGCTTGGCCAGGGCGATGACGGAATCGAGACGGTTGGGTGCTGCCACGTGTGATGCTCCAGAGAGTCAGGCCGAGCTGGGTGCCCGGTGGGTCGAGGTACCCGGCAACTCTAGCCGCCGGGCCCCCGGCCCCGGAGGCCCCCGGCGCGGAGGGCCCGCGGCCGAGGTCGGAGCCTCAGGGCCGGAGCGCCCGGACGACGGCCTCGACGTCGTCGCCGTCGTTCCACAGGTGGAAGGCCACGCGCGCCCGCCCGGCGCGCCCCGAGACGGTCAGGCCGGCCGCGGTCATCGCGGCGACGTCGCGCCCCTCCGCGTCGGGCCAGGTGACGATCGCCTGCCCCTGCTCGGCGATGCCGAGACGCCGGCACAGCTCGTCGCCGAGCCCGCTCGCGTGGGCCCAGGCCTCCGCGACGTCGAGCCGGGAGAAGGCGTCGAGGGCGGGCAGGGCGCCGGCCCACGCCTGCCAGGCCGGCGACACGTCGAACGCCCGGGCGTCGCTCGCGAGGTGCATCTCGGGCCCGTAGCAGGACGACCACACCGACTCCCCCGCGTACCACCCGGCCTGGACGGGCCGGAGCTCGGCGAGGGCCCGCGTCGAGAACGTCGCCAGGGCCGCGCCGCGGGGGCTGCAGAGCCACTTGTAGGCGTGGCAGACCGTCACGTCGACGGTCGCGGCGTCGACCGGCAGCACGCCGGCGGCCTGGGTCAGGTCACAGACGGTGAGGCTGCCGTGCCGGGCCGCGGCCGCCACCACCGCGGCGTGGTCGGCGACCTCCCCCGTGGCCGACTGCACGGCCGACCAGGCCACCACGGCGGTCCGCTCCGCCACGCTCTCCGCGAGCTCGGCCAGCGGCACGCTCCTCACCGTGACGCCCCGGTGCGCCTGCGCCACGAACGGGAACACCATCGAGCTGAAGTCGCCGTCGACGCAGAGCACCTCGGCGCCGTCGGGGACGGCCGCGGCGACCACCGAGACCATCACCGACGTCTGGGAGCCGATCGCGACGGCCGACGTCGGGACGCCGACCGACCGGGCCCACGCGGCCCGCGACTCCTCGACGACCGCCCCGTAGTCGACGGGCGACCGGCGGCCCGTCCGCCAGGCCTCCTGGTCACGCTGCTGGGCCTCCAGCGTCGCCGCCGTCGGCAGGCCCATCGTGCACGCCGCGAGGTAGCCGGTGCCGCGGGCGAACTGCCCCGCGAGGTCCGCGACGGAGAGCGGGGCGCCGGTCGGGGCCGGGAGGGTGCGGGCGGGTGCGGTCATGCCTCCAGGGTGACGACCCGCCTCCGTCACGACAACCGCCAGCTCCGCGCTCGATCCATAACCGAGAGTTATGGTCGAGCCATGAACGACGACGTCGACCTGCAGACCCTCCGTGTCGTACGGGCCCTGGCCGAGACGGGCACCATCACCGCGGCCGCTGCCCGCCTCGGCTACAGCCAACCCGCCGTCAGCCAGCACCTGAGACGCGCGGAGGCGCGGGTCGGCCACCCGCTGGTGCTGCGGTCGGGCCGCGGGGTCGCCCTCACCGAGGCCGGTCGCCGTCTGGCCGAGCACGCCGTGCACGTGCAGGCCGCGCTCGACGCCGCACGGCAGGAGCTCGACCACCTGGGCGGGGCGACGTCCGGCCGGGTGCGCCTCGCGGGCTTCCCCAGCGCCTCCTCGACCCTCGTGCCCGAGGTCCTCTCCGCGCTCCGCCGCAGCCGCCCCGGGCTCCGGGTGGACTACGTCGAGGCCGAACCGCCGGAGGCGCTGGCCCTGGTCAGGGACGGTCTCGCCGACGTCGCCCTCGTCTTCGGGCACGCCGGGGCCGGCGCGACCTCGCCGGCCCCGCTGCCGGACTCCCTGCGGGAGCACCCGGTCTTCGTCGACGACACCGTCCTCGTCGTGCCCCGCGCGCACGCGTTCGAGCCCGGGGGCGACTTCGGGTCGCTCGCGGCCGAGCGCTGGATCGGCGGGTGCCCGCGCTGTCGGGGCCACCTGCTCGCGTCGTGCGCGTCGGCGGGCTTCGAGCCCGAGATCGTGCTCGAGACCGACAACGCCCTCGCGGTGCTCGGCCTCGTCGCGTCGGGGCTCGGCGTCGCCCTCCTGCCGGGGCTCTCGCTGCAGGCCGCCGCGGTGCCGGACGGGGTCCGGGTCGTGCCCCTCCCCCGCGACATGGCGCGCGTGATCTCCGTGGTCCACCGACGCGGGGCCCGGCGGGTGCCGAGCGTGCGGCTGCTGGCCGAGGCCCTGCACGCGGTCGAGCCCGGGGCGCACGGGCTCCGCGGCGTGCTGGTGTCCGAGGCCGCTCCGGCCCCCGCTGCCCCCGCCGGGGTCGGGGGCCCCGGCTAGGCTGGCGATCCGCCCGCCGTGCCGCCCGCCCGGCGTCCCCTCCGAGAGGTGCCCGCCCCGTGTCGAGAAGAACGCTCGCCTCCGCCGCCGTGCTCGCCGTGGCCCTCCTGGGGCTGACCGGGTGCTACGCCGACCTCGACACGCTCCGCCCCGCCGACGGCTCGTCCGGGGCGTCGGGGTCCGACCCCGGGCAGGGCTCCTCCGGCGTCCCGCAGCCCCAGGTGACCGGCGCGCCGGGCACGGGCGGCGGCTCGGCGGCCGACGACCTCGTGCCCGGGGGCGCGCTGCTGAACCAGGTCAACTACAAGGACCTCACGATCTACGTCTACGGCGTCGGCGAGCTCACGACGACCGAGCCGTCGATCTTCGCGCGGCCGGACGGCACCGACCCCTACCCGGCGGGCACGACCGTCGAGGCGACCGTCTACGTGCTGTCGAACGCCTCGCAGCGCCGGCTCGACCTCACCGACCTCTCCGCCGACTACTCGTCGTACGGCAACGACCTCGCCCAGCAGGACACCTTCGCCGGGCAGGACCTCATCACGAGCCAGGGCTGGTCGACGGAGCTCGCGACGCAGTTCCCCGCCGACGCGACGTCGTGGTACCTGCTGCCCGGCGAGCAGGTCGTCTTCGGCAACGCCTGGTTCCACCGCCAGACCGACGGGCCGCTGACGCTGCAGTTCCTGTGGCCGGCCGAGCGCATCTTCCTCGGGGCCAACGTCCAGTTCTGAGGCTCAGGCGCCCTCACCGGGGGCGTCGACGGCCCCGCCGAAGCGGCGCGCCCGTCGGGCGTAGGTGGTGACGGCGCCCCAGAGGTCCTCGCGGGTGAAGTCGGGCCAGAGCGTGTCGAGGAAGACCATCTCGGCGTAGGCGGACTGCCAGAGCAGGAAGTTGCTCGTCCGCTGCTCGCCCGAGCTGCGGACGAACAGGTCGACGTCGGGCAGGTCGGCCGTGTAGAGGTGCTTCTGGATCAGCTTCTCGCTGACCCCCGACGGCTTGATGCGCCCGGCGGCGACGCCCTCGGCGATCTCACGGACGGCGTCGGCGATCTCGGTGCGGCCCCCGTAGTTGACGCACATCGTGAGGGTCAGCACGTCGTTGTCGCGGGTGAGCTGCTCGGCGAACTGCAGCTCCTTGATGACGGAGCCCCACAGCCGCGGCTTCCGACCCGCCCAGCGCACTCGGACGCCCCAGGCATTGAGCTGGTCGCGTCGACGGTGCAGCACCTCGCGGTTGAACCCCATCAGGAAGCGCACCTCGTCGGGCGAGCGCTTCCAGTTCTCGGTCGAGAAAGCGTAGACGCTGAGGTGCTTGACGCCCAGCTGGATCGCGCCCGCGACGACGTCGAGCAGGCTCGCCTCGCCGGCCTTGTGGCCCTCCACCCGGGTCAGGCCGCGGCCGTTGGCCCAGCGGCCGTTGCCGTCCATCACGATGGCGACGTGCTCGGGCACGGCCGCGGCGGGGAGCTCGGGCGGGTAGAGGCCCGTCCAGTCGAGGGGGCGGAAGTCGACGGCGTCGCGGTGGGTCTTCTTCACGGGGTCCCTCCGGGGGCGTGCGGGGTCGGGGTGGTCGGGTCGACGGCGGGCACAGGGACGGGCACGGGCACGGGCACGACGGTCGCCGCGAGTGCAGCCGCCTCGGCCGCGGCCGTCGCGCGGACCCCGGCCGAGAGCTGCGGTCGCCCCGGCTCACGGTCGAGGTGCTGCATCGACCGGAGGCCGCGCTCGAGGTGCCACTGCGTGTAGGCCGCGACGACGCCGCTGGCCTGGTTGCGCGTCGCCTCGCCCGCCGCCTCGGCGGTCGCCCAGTCGCCCGTCAGCAGCGCGCCCAGGAGGCCGAGCGCGTCGCGCGACAGGCGCGGAGCCCCGGGAGGCGCGTGCGAGTCCGCGACGACCCCGCCGAGCTGGACGACGAACGCCGAGTGCGGCCCGGGTGCACCCGTGACGGCGCAGTCCCCGAAGCTCGGGGACCAGCCAGCGACGCTGAGGGCCCGCAGGAGGTACGAGTCGAGCGTCAGCTGCGGCGCGTGCTCGTGCCGCGAGAGCGACCGCAGCGCCCCCACCAGCAGGAGGTACTGCTGGAGGCCGGCCTCCGCCTCCGTCAGCTTGTCGGCCGTCTCGACCATGACGCTGCCCGCGGTGTAGCTGGCGTAGTCGCTCGCGATCAGGGCGCCGTACGAGCCGAGCGACTCGGCCTGCTGCACGATGTCGAGCGAACGGCCCTCGTAGAGCTGCAGGTCGGCGACCATCATGGGCTCGAGACGGGCACCGAACTTCGACGCGGTGCGACGGACGCCCTTGGCGACGGCCCGGATCTTCCCGTGCTGGCGGCTGAGCATCGTGACGATGCGGTCTGCCTCACCCAGCTTGTGGGTGCGCAGCACGACGCATTCATCACGGTAGACGGGCACCGACCCATGATCCCACGCGTGGTACAAACGTCGGATGCACGCCACGGCCTTCGCCATCCCCCTCTGGGCTGATCTCCTGGCCGTCGGCGTGGGCAGCCTCCAGGGCGCGATGTTCGCCTCCGAGTTCAAGGACCGCCGGCTCGACCTGCTCGGCGTGGCGATCATCGGCATCGCGACGGGGCTCGGCGGCGGCATCCTCCGCGACGTCCTGCTCGGGCAGGTGCCGCGCATGATGGCGAGCAACTGGTACCTGCTCGTCGCGGTCGCCGCGGCGCTCGTCGGCATGGCGCTGCAGCGCCTCTTCCACCGGCTCGCCAGCGTCATCACGGCCCTCGACGCCCTCACCATCGGGCTCTTCGGCGCGATCGGCTCGACGAAGGCGCTGTCGCTCGGCCTGCCGGAGATCCCCGCGATCTTCGTGGGGGTGATCTCCGCCGTCGGCGGGTCGGTGCTGCGCGACGTGCTCATGAACCTCACGATCGCGATGATGCACGTGGGGTCGCTCTACGCCGTCGCGGCCGCGGGCGGCACCGTGGTGCTCGTCAGCCTGGTCTCGCTCGGCGTGCCTGCGGCCGCCGCCGCCGTCATCGGCACGTCGGTCACGCTGGTCATCCGGCTGCTGGCCGTGCGCTTCGGCTGGACGCTGCCCGAGCAGCGCTCGCTCAGCCGTCTGCCCCGCTGGCGCCGGCCTCGCTGAGCTGCCCCGCGCCTCCTCTCGCCCGCGGGGGGCTGCCCCTGCTCGCGTCTGCGCCCTCCTCACCGGCCCTCGCCGCCGCGCGGACGCCCTGTCGGCAACTCCTGCGCGTCGCCCCGCGACCGCGTCGCCGAGCCGCCGGCACGACGCCGAGCAGGAGTTGCCGACGGCTCGAGCCCAGCGCGCGGGACGGACGGGCAGGCGCGGCGCTGACGCGCGTCGCACCGGCGGCGGCGCTGGTCGCACCGGCGGCGGCGCCGACGCGCGTCGCACCGGCGGCGGCGCCGACGCGGGTCGCACCGGCGGGGGCGCCGACGCGGGTCGCACCGGCGGGGGCGCCGACGCGCGTCGCGCCGGCGGCGGCGCTGCCTCGGCTCGGCGACGTGCCCCCGTGCACGACGCCCCCGGTCGGCAACTCCTGCCCCGTGGCGCGCCAGGGGCTCGGGCACAGCTCTCGACGACGGTGCGCAGGAGTTGCCGACGGGGGGACGTGCGAGACGAGCCGCCGAGGCTAGACGGCGGCGAGCTCGCGCGTCTCCGACGTCTGGCGGATGGCCCGGTTGACGGCCGAGACGATCGCCTTGAGCGACGCGGTGGAGCTGTCGGCGTCGATCCCGACGCCCCAGAGGCGCGTGCCGTCGACGTCGAGGTCGACGTAGGCCGCGGCCTGCGCGTCGCCGCTCGCGCTGAGCGTGTGCTCGACGAAGTCGTACAACTTCACCGAGACGCCGTGCTCGCTGAGCACGGAGAGGAACGCCGCGATCGGCCCGGTGCCGCGACCGGTCGTCAGCTGGCGCTCGTCGCCGACGCGCAGCTCGACGTCGAGGCTGGTCTCGCCGCTCATGTCGCTCGACGTGCCCGTGCGGGTCAGCTCGAAGCGGCCCCACTTCTCGTCGGCGTCGTCGGCGGGCAGGTACTCGTCCTGGAAGATCGACCAGATGTGCGCGCTCGTCATCTCGCCGCCCTCGGCGTCGGTGCGCGACTGCACGACGCCGCTGAACTCGATCTGCAGCTTGCGGGGCAGGTCGATCGCGTGGTCGGCCTTGAGCAGGTAGGCCACGCCGCCCTTGCCGGACTGCGAGTTGACGCGGATGACGGCCTCGTAGCTGCGGCCGAGGTCTTTCGGGTCGACCGGCAGGTAGGGCACGGCCCACTCCAGCTGGTCGACGTCGACGCCCCGCTCGGCGGCGGTCGCGGCCATCGCCTCGAAGCCCTTCTTGATGGCGTCCTGGTGCGAGCCGGAGAAGGCCGTGTAGACCAGGTCGCCCGCCCAGGGGCTGCGCTCGTGGACGGGCAGCTGGTTGCAGTGCTCCGCGGTGCGCTTGACCATGTCGAGGTCGCTGAAGTCGATCTGCGGGTCGATGCCCTGCGTGAACAGGTTGATGCCCAGGGCGACGAGGTCGACGTTGCCCGTCCGCTCGCCGTTGCCGAAGAGGCAGCCCTCGATGCGGTCGGCGCCGGCCAGGTAGCCCAGCTCGGCGGCGGCGATGCCGGTGCCGCGGTCGTTGTGGGGGTGCAGCGACAGGATGACGCTGTCGCGACGCGCCAGGTTGCGGTGCATCCACTCGATCGAGTCGGCGTACACGTTCGGCGTCGCCATCTCGACGGTGGCCGGCAGGTTGATGATCACGGGGCGGTCAGGAGTCGCGTCGAAGGCCTCGATCACCTGGTTGCAGATGTCGCGCGCGAACTCCAGCTCGGTGCCGGTGTAGCTCTCGGGCGAGTACTCGTAGAAGACGGTGGTCTCGGGGATCGTCGCCTCGTGCTCGCGGCAGAGCCGGACGCCCTCGAGGGCGATGTCGACGATGCCCTGGCGGTCGGTGCGGAAGACCACGTCGCGCTGCAGGACGCTCGTGCTGTTGTAGAGGTGGACGATCGCCTGCTTCGCGCCTGCGATCGACTCGTAGGTGCGGGCGATGAGGTGCTCGCGCGCCTGGGTCAGCACCTGGATGGTGACGTCGTCGGGGATGGCGCCCTCGTCGATGAGGCTGCGCACGAAGTCGAAGTCGGTCTGCGAGGCGCTCGGGAACCCGACCTCGATCTCCTTGTAGCCCATGCCGACCAGCAGGTCGAACATGATCCGCTTGCGCTCGGGGCTCATCGGGTCGATCAGCGCCTGGTTGCCGTCACGGAGGTCGACGGCGCACCAACGCGGGGCCTGCTCGATCCGCTTGGCGGGCCACGTCCTGTCGGGCAGGTCGACGACGATCTGCTCGTGGAACGGACGGTACTTGTGGATCGGCATGCCGGAGGGCTGCTGTGCGTTCTTCATGGTCTCAGGTCTCTCTCGCCCCGGGAGGGGCTGTCTTCGCGTGCTGGTCGGCCGACGGCGAACTCCGCGACGAGGGAGGCCAGGGTCAGGACTCGTCGCGGCGGCGAAGGAGGAGGAGCACACAGGTGAGCACGTGCCGAGGCTAGCACCCGCCACGACGGCCCGCAGGACCGTGACGACGCCGGGCTCCGCTACTCCGCCAGCCCGTGCTCGTACGCGTAGACGACGAGCTGCACCCGGTCGCGCAGCGACAGCTTCGACAGCACGCGGCTGATGTGCGTCTTGACCGTGGCCTCGCTGAGGTACTCCCGCCCGGCGATCTCGGAGTTGCTGAGCCCGCGGGCGGCGAGGTCGAAGATGTCGCGCTCGCGCGTGGTGAGCGTGCCGAACGCGGCGGGCACCGCGGCGGCCCGCGCCGACCGCCCGTCGAAGTGCTCGAAGAGCTCGCGGGTGGCGGAGGCGGCGATGACGGCGTTGCCGGCGTGCACGGTCCGGATGGCCGCGAGCAGGAACTCGGGGTCGGCGTCCTTGAGGACGAACCCGCTGGCCCCGCCGCGGATGGCCCGGGTCGCGGCCTCGTCGAGGTCGAAGGTCGTGAGCACGATGACGCGCGGAGGCTTGCGGGAGGCGGCCTGCGCCTGGGCGAGGACTGCCGTCGTCGCGGCGATGCCGTCCATGACGGGCATGCGGATGTCCATCAGCACCACGTCGGGGCGGGTCGCCGCGACCATGGCGACGCCCTCCTCCCCGTTGCTGGCCTCGCCGACGAACTCGAGGTCGGGCTGCGAGCTGACGAGCATTTTGATGCCGGCCCGGAAGAGGGCCTGGTCGTCGACGAGCGCGACTCGGACGGCGGTGGCGGGCGTGGTGGGGCTCATCGGCGGATTCCTACTTCTTGGGTGAGGGCGAGGGTGGGCACGACGGCGTGCACGACGAAGCGGCCGTCGGCGTCCTGCGTGGTGAGCGAGCCCCCGGCGAGGGTCGCGCGCTCGCGCATGCCGTCGAGGCCGTGCCCGCCGCCGCGGCGGTCGTCTCCGCCGGGGCGGGTGTCGACGGGCTGGGTGGCGGGCCGGACGACGTTCGTGACGACCAGGTGGAGGGCCTCGTAGCGCCAGTCGAAGAGGAGGTCGACGGGCGCGCCCGCGGCGCCGTGGCGCAGCACGTTCGTCAGCGACTCCTGCACGATCCGGAAGACCGCGAGCTGTCGGTTGGTGCCCAGCACCTGCGCCTCGCCCTGCACCCGGTGCTCGATGACCAGGCCGGAGGCGCGCATCTGCTCCAGCAGCCGGTCGAGGTCGCCGAGGGCCGGCTGGGGCGCCTCCCCCTGGCTGTGGCGGAGCTGCCCGAGCAGCACGCGGACGTCGCCCAGCGCCTCCCGGGCCGTGGTCGCGATGGTGACGAGGGCGTCGTCGACCGACCCGGCGTCGACCCGGGCCGCGTACCGGGCACCGTCGGCCTGGGCGATGACGACGGCCAGGGAGTGCGCGACGACGTCGTGCATGTCGCGGGCGATGCGGTTGCGCTCCTGTTCGACGGCGACGTCTCGCTCGGCCCGCGCCGCCTCCCGCTCGATGCGGGCGACCTCGCCCTCCGCCCGCGCCGTCTCCCGCTCGGCGATGAGCTGCGCCTCCCGGCTGAGCCGCTCGGACGACCGCGCCCGCGCCAGCAGGCCGCCCGCCCACGGCAGGCCGAGCAGGGCGAGGAAGCCGAGGAAGGTGATGCCGAGCTGCAGCAGGATCCGCACGACGTCCTGCAGGCCGTACACCGTGTAGTCGATGCCGAAGAGCGTGGTCTGCACGCTGGTGACGTAGAAGGTGCCCACTGCGGCCCCGACGACCGTGGAGACGAGCCCCGCCCACTTCGTCGCCTCGGTGCCGTAGGCGGCGACCGTGTAGAGCACCGCACAGATCGCCAGGTTGCTCACGCCGGGGCTGGTCTGCGAGAGCATCTCGCCGATCGCCACGACCCAGGCGAGCACGAGCGAGGGGCCCGGGGCGAGCCGCCGGACGGCTAGCGTCGCCGTCATGCCCGCGATCACCAGCCCGGCCGCCGTCCCGCCCGCGCTGAGCCCCAGCGCGACGACCCCGAGGACGACCGCGGCCGACACGTCGACGACCACCTGATACGGGGCGAGTCGTCGGAAGATCACCGCACCACCGTACGGCCCAGGGCTCGGCCCCGGGACACCGACGGCGCCCCGGACGACGAGAGGACGACGGGGATCATCCTGTGGAGGGACACTGCCCGGGTCAGAACCCGAGACGGCCGAGCAGCTTGGGGTCGCGCTGCCAGTCCTTCGCGACCTTGACCCGGATCGACAGGAAGACCTGCTTGCCGACGAGCGGCTCGATCTGCGCGCGGGCACGGGCACCGACCTCGCGGAGGCGAGCGCCGCCTCCTCCGATGACGATGCCCTTCTGGCTGTCACGCTCGACGAACAGGTTCGCGTAGATCTCGAGCAGGTCGCGGTCGTCGCGCTCGATCATGTCGTCGATCGTGACGGCCAGCGAGTGGGGCAGCTCGTCCTCCACGCCCTCGAGCGCGGCCTCGCGGATGAACTCGGCGATGCGGTCCTGGACGACCTCCTCCGTGACGGCGTCGGCCGGGTAGAGCGGCTGCGAGACCGGCATCAGCTTGATCAGCTCGGTGGTGAGCACGTCGAGCTGCACGCCCTCGAGGGCGGAGAGCGGGATGATCGCCTCCCAGTCGCGGAGCTTGCTCACGGCGAGCAGCTGCTCCGCCACGGCGGGCCGCGAGATCGTGTCGGTCTTCGTCACGATGGCGACCTTCTTCGCCCGGGGGAAGGCGTCGAGCTGCTCGTTGATGAACTTGTCGCCGGGGCCGATCTTCTCGTCGGCCGGCACGCAGAAGCCGATGACGTCGACGTCGCCGAGCGTCGTCTGGACGACGCTGTTGAGGCGTTCGCCGAGGAGGGTGCGCGGGCGGTGCATGCCCGGGGTGTCGACGACGACGAGCTGACCGACCTCGCGGTGGACGATGCCGCGGATGGCTCGGCGCGTCGTCTGCGGCTTCGACGACGTGATCGCCACCTTCTCGCCGACGAGGGCGTTCGTCAGCGTGGACTTGCCGACGTTCGGGCGGCCGACGAACGAGACGAAGCCCGCGCGGTAGGTGGACCCCGCCGGAGGCGCGGCGGAGGTGCGGTCGGCGTCGTCGGTGTTCGTCATGGTGCTTCTCTCGTCGTGGCGGGTGCGGTGTCGGCCTCGGCGGCCGTCAGGTCGGGACTGCGCTCGACGAGCACGGTCTGGAGGTCGTGCCGGCGGCCCTCGGTCCGGTCGGCGGTCAGCACGAGACCGGACACGGTCACGACCGAGCCCTTGTCGGGCAGGCGGCCGAGGGCCTTGGTGAGGAGCCCGCCGACGGAGTCGACGTCGTCGTCGTCGAGCTCGAGGCCGAACAGGTCGCCGAGCTCGTCGACCGGCATACGGGCGCTGACCCGGAAGACCCCGGGGCTGACCTCGCGGTGGGCGGCGACCGTGCGGTCGTACTCGTCGCTGATGTCGCCGACGAGCTCCTCGATGAGGTCCTCCAGGGTGACGAGCCCGGCGATGCCGCCGTACTCGTCGACGACCATCGCGAGGTGGTTCTTGTCGACCTGCATCTGGCGGAGGGTGTCGTCGGCCTTCTTCGACTCGGGGACGAAGAGGGCCGGGCGGGCGAGCGCGACGACCGGCGCCGAGTCGTCGCCGACGTGCTCGTGCAGGCGCCGGGCGAGGTCGCGGAGGTAGACCACCCCGACGACGTCGTCGCTGTCGCGGCCGACGACCGGCACCCGCGACACGCCCCGGCCGAGGAAGAGGCTCATCGCCGAGCCGACGGTCGCCGTCGCCTCGACGGTCACCATGTCGGTGCGGGGCACCATGACCTCGCGGACGACGGTGTCGCTGAACTCGAAGATCGAGTGGATGAGCTCCCGGTCGTCCTCTTCCAGGACGTCGAGCTCGGTGGCCTCGTCGACCATGCTGAGCAGCTGCTCCTCCGACGAGAACGACGCGGTGCGCGGCCGCCCGGGGGTGACCCGGTTGCCGACGGCGACGAGGGCGTCGGCCAGGGGGCCGAGCACGAGCCGCAGGGCCCGGACGAGCCCAGCCGTGACGACCACGAGCCCACGGGCGTGGGCGCGGCCGACGCTGCGGGGGCTCGAGCCCACCAGCACGAACGACACGACGGTCATGATGAGCGCCGACAGCAGCAGGGCCAGCCACCACTGGTCGACGGCCGTCGCGAACGAGAGCGTGACGAGCACGGCCGCCGACGTCTCGGCGACGATGCGCATGAAGTTGACGGCGTTGACGTGGGCGCCGACGTCGTCGGCGACGGCGAGCAGGGCCGCCCGGCTGCGCGGGGAGGCCTCGGCCTCCTCGTGCAGGTCGCCCCGGCTGAGGACGCCCAAGGCCGAGTCGACGGCCGCGAGCAGCCCTCCGAGGACGACGAGCACGACGGCCACGATGACGAACACGGTGACCATCACGGCGTCACCGTCTCTCGTCGGCGGCCGCGAAGGCGGCCAGGATCTCGCGTTGCAGCCCGAACATCTCGCGCTCCTCCTCCGGCTCGGCGTGGTCGAAGCCGAGCAGGTGCAGGACGCCGTGGCAGGTCAGCAGCAGCATCTCGTCGAGGGGCGAGTGGCCCGCCGTCGCCGCCTGCGAGACCGCGACCTGAGGGCAGACCACGATGTCGCCGAGCAGACCGGCCGGGGTCGGGTCGTCTTCGGTGCCGGGGCGCAGCTCGTCCATGGGGAAGCTGAGCACGTCGGTCGGGCCCGGCTCGTCCATCCACTGGACGTGCAGCTGCTCCATGGCGGCCTCGTCGACGAGCACGATCGCGAGCTCGGCCTCGGGGTGCACGTGCATCTGGTCGAGGGCGAAGGTCGCCAGCCGCTGCAGCGCGGCCTCGTCGACCTCGATGCTCGACTCGTTGTTGACCTCGATGCTCATCGGCTGCCTCCCGTCGACCGCGACGCCCCGTCGGCGGACGAGGGCCTCGCGGCCGCCGCCTGCTCTTCTCGGTGCGCGCGCTGCGCCTGTCGCTCGGCGTCGTACGTCGTGTAGGCGTCGACGATCCGGCCGACGAGGGTGTGCCGGACGACGTCGTCGCTCGTCAGGCGGGCGAAGTGGATGTCGTCGATGCCGTCGAGCACGCGGGTCACGAGCTGGAGCCCGCTCGCGCCGGTCGGCAGGTCGATCTGGGTGACGTCGCCCGTCACGACCATGCGCGAGCCGAAGCCGAGCCGGGTGAGGAACATCTTCATCTGCTCGGGCGTCGTGTTCTGCGCCTCGTCGAGCACGACGAAGGCGTCGTTGAGCGTCCGGCCGCGCATGTAGGCGAGCGGGGCGACCTCGACGGTGCCGGCCGCGAGCAGCTTCGGCACGATCTCCGGGTCCATCATCTCGTTGAGCGCGTCGTAGAGCGGGCGGAGGTACGGGTCGATCTTGTCGGTGAGCGTGCCGGGGAGGAAGCCCAGGCGCTCCCCCGCCTCGACGGCGGGGCGCGTGAGGATGATGCGCTGCACCTCGCGCCGCTGCAGGGCCTGGACCGCCTTGGCCATCGCCAGGTAGGTCTTGCCGGTGCCCGCCGGGCCGATGCCGAACGTGATGGTGTGCTGGTCGATCGCCTCGACGTAGCGGGCCTGGCCGAGCGTCTTCGCCCGGACGGACTTGCCGCGGCTCGACACGATCGGCTGGCCGAAGACGTCGGCGGGCGCAGCCTGCCCGGAGTCGAGCAGCTTCGCGCTCGTCTCGACCTCGGCCGGGACGAGGTCGTGGCCGCCGCGCACCAGCGAGACGAGCTCGTCGACGAGGCCCCGGGCCCGGGCGACCGACGCCGCCGGCCCCTCGAGGCCGACCTCGTTGCCCCGCACGAGCACGCGGACGTCGGGGTACTGCTTCTCGACGGTCTTGAGGAGCCGGTCGTGAGGACCGAGCAGCTGGACCATCGCGACGCCGTCGACGGTGATGTCGACCCGGGTCGCGCCCTCGGCGCGGGCGTCGGAGCCGGTGGACGGAGTGTCGCTAGTGGGCAAGGGTGCCTTCCTGGAGGAGTCCCCCGAGCACGTGGGCGTGCACGTGGAACACGGTCTGCCCGGCCGAGGGGCCGGTGTTGAAGACGAGCCGGAACTCGCCGCGGCCGACCGAGAGGTCGGTGCCGTCGTCGGAGCGGAAGACCGCCGGGTCGGCCGACAGGGCGGAGGCGGTCGCGACGATCTCGGCGAGCAGCTCGGGGTCGCCCGCGGCCAGCTCGGCGACGTCGTGCCACCGCTCGGTCTTCGGGACGACGAGGAGGTGGACGGGAGCCTTGGGCTCGACGTCGCGGAACGCGATGACCCGCTCGTTCTCGAAGACGATGTCGGCCGGGATCTCGCGCGCGACGATGCGGCTGAAGACGGAGGGCTGCTCGGAACTGCCGGGGGCCTGGCTGGTCTGGTCGTCGGACATGCCGCTCATCGTACCGGCGGCCGGTGACACCGGCCCGACGTCGGCGACGGAGCCGCCTACCAGCGACCGAGCCGCACGCTGAGGACGGCCAGGGCCGCCGGGCCCGCCGTCGAGGTCCGCAGCACGCTGTCGCCGAGCCTCGCGAGCGTGGCGCCCGCGTCGATGAAGAGGGCGAGCTCGGCGGGCGAGACGCCGCCCTCGGGGCCGACCACCACCGTGACGACCGAGCCCGCGCCTCCCTCGGGCGGGAGGTCGACCGCGGAGAGCGCGAGGTCGGCCGTCGGCTCCAGCACGAGCACGGGGCCGAGCGCCGTGCGGGCCGCGAGCTGCTTCGTCGTCGCGAGGTCGAGCACCTCGGGCGCCCAGGGCCGGATCGCCTGCTTCGTCGCCTCGCGGGTGATGGCGCGCCAGCGGCTCGTGCCCTTCGCGACCTTGGCGCCCTCCCAGCGCGACACCGACCGCGACGCCGACCAGGGGACGACCTCGTCGACGCCGAGCTCCGTCGCGGCCTGGACGGCCAGCTCGTCGCGGTCGCCCTTCGCGAGGGCCTGGGCCAGCGCGATCCGCACCCCCGGCCGAGGATGCGCGGTGACGGTGGCCGCCACCAGCGACAGCCGGTCGCCGGTCGCCTCCGTCACCTCGCCCCGCACCACCGTGCCGCGGCCGTCGCCGAGCGTGAGCTGCTCGCCGACCCGCACCCGGCTGACCGTGACGGCGTGCCGCGCCTCGGCGCCGGTGACCGTGACGGTCGACCCGGCCGCCGCCTCCGTCAGGTCGTCGACCAGGTAGAAGTGCGCCACGATCAGAAGTTCAGGAACCGGTCGCGCAGCTTGCCGAAGAGGCCCTGCTGGAACTGCGAGAGCTCCGGCGCCTGCTCGCGACGGCCGGCGGCGAACTTCTCGATCAGCTCGCGCTCCTTGTGGCTGAGCTTCGTCGGCGTCACCACCTGGACGCCGATCTTGAGGTCGCCGCGGCCCGTGCCGCGGAGCTTCGTGACCCCGCGGTCGCGGACGGTCAGCACGTCGCCGCTCTGCGTGCCCGGCTTGAGCTCGATCTCCACCGCGCCGTCGAGGCCGTCGAGTGTCGTCTCGGTGCCGAGGATCGCGTCGGACATCTGCACCTCGAGCGTCGCCAGGAGGTCGTCGCCGTTGCGGCTGTACGTCTCGTGGTGGCGGACCTTGACCTCGAGGTACAGGTCGCCGTTCGGGCCGCCGGCCTGCCCGACCTCGCCCTGACCGGGCAGCTGCAGGCGGAGGCCGGTGTCGACGCCCGCGGGGATGTCGATGGGGATGGTGCGCCGCGCGCGGACGCGGCCCTGGCCCTGGCAGGTCGGGCACGGGTTGGGGATGACCGTGCCGTAGCCGCGGCAGGTGCCGCAGGGGCTGGACGTCATGACGTTGCCGAGCAGCGAGCGCACCTGGCGCTGGATCTGGCCCGAGCCGTGGCAGATGTCGCAGGTCTGGGGCGAGGTGCCGGGCGCGCAGCAGGAGCCCGAGCAGGTCTCGCAGAGAACTGCGGTGTCGACCTCGATGTCGCGCTGCGTGCCGAAGACGATCTCTTCCAGGTCGACCTCGAGGCGGAGCAGGGCGTCCTGGCCGCGCTCGCGACGCGACCTCGGCCCCTGGCGCTGACCGCCGCCTCCCCCGCCGCCGAAGAAGGCGTCGAAGATGTCGCCGAAGCCCGCGGCCCCGCCGCCCCCGCCGAAGCCGGCCTGCGGGCCGAGGTCGTAGCGCTCCCGCTGCTGGGGGTCGCTGAGGACGTCGTACGCGTGAGTGACGTCCTTGAACCGCTCGGACGCCTCCGGGCTGGGGTTGACGTCCGGGTGCAGCTCGCGGGCGAGCCGGCGGTACGCCTTCTTGATCTCCTCCGGGGTCGCCGAGCGGTCGACTCCGAGCACGTCGTAATGATCTGCCACTGGTTCTCGTCTGCCTCTGGTGTGCGTCTGCGCTCCGCGGGGCCGCGGGGCGGATGTCTGGGTGGGATGTCTGCTGGTCGTGTGTCGTGTCTGGGGGTGGAGTCGGTGGTCGGGGGCCGCAGGCCGGCGCCGGCCCTCGTCAGCGCTCGGAGAGCAGGGACGAGAGGTAGCGGGCGACCGCCCGGACCGCCGCCATGTTGGTGGAGTAGTCCATGCGCATCGGGCCGAGCACGCCCAGGCGGGCGATCTCGCTGCCGGACGACGAGTAGCCGCTCGCGAGGACGGACGCCTGCGAGAGCCCGAACGACTCGTTCTCGCGGCCGATGCTGGCGGCGACGTCGACGGCGTCGAGCTGCATCTCGCCGAAGAGTCGGAGCAGCGCCACCTGCTCCTCGATGGCCTCGAGGACGGGGTAGAGGTTGCCGCTGAAGTCGTCGCCGATGCGGACGAGGTTCGCCGCGCCCGCCATGACCAGGCGGTCCTGGCGGCCGGTGGCGAGCTGCTCGACGAGGCTCGCCACGAGGAGCCCGACGGTGGCCGCGCGCTCGGGCTGGTGCTGCGCCGGCAGGTCGGCCAGCGCCGTCGCGGCGGCGCTCAGGGCAGCCCCGCCGACGAGCGCGTTGAGCGAGGAGCGGAGCTCGCCGAGGAAGGACTCGTCGACCGGCGCGGGGAGCTCGACGACCCGCTGCTCGACCTGGCCCGTGTCGGTGATGAGCACCGTCATGACCCGGCGCTCGGCGAGGCTGACGAGCTCGACGTGGCGGACGCGGGCCCGCGAGAAGGAGGGGTACTGGACGAGCGCGACTTGGTTCGTCAGCTGGCTGAGCAGGCGGACGGTGCGGCCGAGGACCTCGTCGAGGTCGGTGGAGTCGCCGAGGAAGGTCTCGATCGCCTGGCGCTGCGCGGCGCTGAGCGGGCGGAGGTCGGCGAGCTGGTCGACGAAGAGGCGGTACCCCTTGTCGGTCGGGACGCGGCCGCTCGAGGTGTGCGGGGCCGCGATGAGCTCCTCCTCCTCGAGGAGGGCCATGTCGTTGCGGATGGTCGCGGCGGAGACGCCGAACTGGTGCCGCTCGACGATGGACTTCGAGCCCACGGGCTCGCGGGAGGCGACGTAGTCGTGCACGATGACGCGCAGCACCTCGAGCCCTCGTTCCGAGACCACCGCACACCTCCTCATCGCACCACGGGCCCGCTGCGCCCCGGGGGCGTCGACACGGACCGGCTGGCACTCGCCGTACCAGACTGCCAATGCTACGCCACCGGCCTGGCGGCACCTACTCGCGCCGCGCCTCCCTGTCCTATGCTCGGCGTGACGGACACCGGACCGCGCGGTCCGGTCGACGCCCTCGGGCACCGGCCCCACCGGGGCGGGAGGCCGTCACCTCCGACCACGACGAACCAGGTGAGCAGATGACCGACACCCCGCCCGCAGAGCCGCACGACCCCTACGCCAAGCAGCCCGGCCAGGGCGGCCCGGCCGGCCCGACCGGCCAGCCCGGCCCGCCGCCGTACGGCCAGCAGGCGCCCGGCCAGCAGGCGCCGCAGGGCGGCCCGCAGCCCTACGGCCAGCAGCAGCCGTGGGGCCAGCAGGCCCCGGGCGGCGGCGCCGGCTACCAGCAGGCCGGCCAGCCCCTCCGCCCGGAGGACGAGAAGCTCTGGTCGACGCTGATCCACGTCGGCGGGATCCTCTTCGGGTTCATCCCGGCGCTCGTCGGCTACCTCGTGCTGAAGGACCGCGGCCCGTTCATCCGCGAGCACACGCGTCAGGCCCTCAACTTCCAGATCACGATGACGATCGCGAGCGTCGTCGGCGCCCTGCTCTGGATCGTGCTCGTCGGCTACCTCATCTCGGCTGCCGTCGGCATCGTCGTGATCGTCTTCAGCATCCTCGCGGCCCTCGCCGCGAACAAGGGCGAGTACTACAAGTACCCGCTGACGTTCGAGTTCATCAAGGCGTAGTCCGCCGACGCGACCACGTCGCCGCACCCGCCGAGGCGCGTCTCCCCCCGGGGAGGCGCGCCTCGCGTCACGCCGGGAGCAGCCGGCTGACGACGGCGTCGGCCATCAGGCGCCCGGTGCGCGTCAGCTCGACGCGGCCGGCGAGGGCGGCGCGGCCGTCGATCCAGCCGTCAGCGATGAGCCCGGCGATCGCCGCCCGGCCCGTCGCGTCGAGGTCGCTCGTCGGCAGGCCGTCCCGCGTGCGCACGGCGAGCAGCACGCGTTCGACCCGGCGCGTCTCGTCGTCGAGGGTCTCCCGCCCGGCGCCGGGCGACTCCCCCGCGGTCATGCGCTGCGCGTAGGCGGCGGGGTGCTTGACGTTCCACCAGCGGACCCCGCCGACGTGGCTGTGCGCGCCGGGCCCGACGCCCCACCAGTCCTGGCCCGTCCAGTACGACAGGTTGTGGCGCGACCGGTGCTCGACGCCCCTCGACCAGTTGCTCACCTCGTACCAGTCGTAGCCGGCCTCGGCGAGGCGAGCGTCGGCGAGCTCGTACATGTCGGCGGCCGTGTCGTCGTCGGGCTGGGCGACCTCGCCGCGGCGGATCTGCCGGGCGAGCTTCGTGCCGTCCTCGACGATCAGGGCGTAGGCCGAGAGGTGGTCGGGCTCCTGCGCGAGGGCGACGTCGAGCGACCTCGTCCAGTCGTCGAGGGTCTCGCCCGGCGTGCCGTAGATGAGGTCGAGGCTGACGTCGAGGCCGGCCTCCCGGGCCCAGGCCACGACGAGCGGAATGCGCTCGGGGTCGTGGGTGCGCTCGAGCGTCGCCAGCACGCTCGGCACGGCCGACTGCATGCCGAAGCTGACCCGGGTGAAGCCGGCGGCGGCGAGGGCGCGCAGGTACTCCGCGTCGACGCTGTCCGGGTTGGCCTCCGTCGTGACCTCGGCCCCCGCCTCCAGCCCCCAGGTGTCGACCACGGCGTGGAGCATCGTCGCGAGGTCGGTGTGCGGCAGCATCGTCGGGGTGCCGCCGCCGAAGAACACGGTGGAGGCGCGGCGCGGAGGCAGGCCCGCCCGCTCGAGCACACGGCCGGCCTGGGCGACCTCGGCCACCGCCTGCGAGGCGTAGTCGTCACGACGGGCCCCGCGCAGCTCGTCGCCCGTGTAGGTGTTGAAGTCGCAGTAGCCGCAGCGGACGCGGCAGAACGGGACGTGGAGGTAGACGCCGAGGTCGCGGTCGGCGACGCCCTCGACCACGGAGGCGGGCAGGGCTCCGTCGGCGGGGGCCGGGTCGGCGACGGGGAGGGCTCCGGGCACCGTCAGTGGCCCGGACGCACGTCGCGGACCTCGTCGGGACCGTGCCGGCGCGACTCCTCGTCGTCCGCCGCGGCCTCAGCGGCGGCCGTGAGGTCGACGTCGTGGACGCTCGGCACGGACTCGCCCTGGTCGCCGGTCTCGTCGTTCTGGCTGAGGGCCTGGAGGTAGCGCTTCGTGTAGAGCGTCTGCGTGCGCTTCATGAACGGCGACACGAGACGCCAGCGCCACGTGCTGGGGCGCGAGAAGGCGCGGATGGTCAGCCAGACCGAGCCGTCGTCGGTCTGGTCGACGATCCAGCTCTCTTCCCCGCTCTCGGGGTGGCCCTCGAGCGTGCCGTAGGCGAAGCCCTTGCGCTTCGGCTCGTCGACGACGTAGACGACCCGGACCGGCGCCTCCACCTGGCGTCCCCAGGCCGAGATGACGAGCGTCGCGGTCGTGCCGGCGGTGAGGAAGGGCGTTCCGTCGGGCGCGTAGCGCGACTCGTCGGGGCGCTCCTCGCTCCAGTGCGCCGGGTCGACCGGCTCGCCCGACTCGTCGAACGTCACCGGCACGTAGCCGGTGTCGTCGGCGGGCGGGACGTCGTCGACGCGCACCGTGATGCCGCTGCGCTCCTGGATCTTCCAGGTCAGGGCGGCGATGCAGGCCGCCTCGAAGCGCGCGTCGCCGTGGCCCACCCGGGTGCGGTACTCGACCGGGGTGAAGCCGACCGGCGGGTACTGCATCAGGTCGGCGGCCTGGGTGGCCCCGACCTCGCCGTAGGTGGTCCGGGTCTCGGTGTGGGTGGCTCGGCGCATGGGGCTACTTCTTGTCCTTCTTCTCCGTGTCGCCGGAGAGGGCGGCGATGAACGCCTCCTGGGGGACCTCCACGCGACCGATGGTCTTCATGCGCTTCTTGCCCTCCTTCTGCTTCTCGAGCAGCTTGCGCTTGCGGGTGATGTCGCCGCCGTAGCACTTGGCGAGCACGTCTTTCCGCATCGCTCGGATGCTCTCGCGCGCGATGATGCGCGCGCCGATCGCGGCCTGGATGGGCACCTCGAACTGCTGGCGCGGGATGAGCTCGCGGAGGCGCCCGGTCATCAGCACGCCGTAGGCGTACGCCTTGTCGCGGTGGACGATGGCGCTGAAGGCGTCGACCTGCTCACCCTGGAGCAGGATGTCGACCTTGACCAGGTCGGCCTCCTGCTCGCCGGTGGGCTCGTAGTCGAGGCTCGCGTAGCCGGCCGTCTTCGACTTGAGGCTGTCGAAGAAGTCGAAGACGATCTCGCCGAGCGGCATCGCGTAGCGGATCTCGACGCGGTCCTCGCCGAGGTACTCCATGCCGAGCAGCGACCCGCGGCGCTGCTGGCAGAGCTCCATGATCACGCCGACGTAGTCCTTCGGGGCGAGGATGGCGGCCTTCACCATCGGCTCGCGGACGCTGGCGATCTTGCCGCCGGGGAACTCGCTCGGGTTGGTCACGGTGACGGTCTTGCCGTCCTCCGCGGTGACCTCGTAGACCACGCTCGGCGCCGTCGTGATCAGGTCGAGGCCGAACTCGCGCTCGAGCCGCTCGGTGATGATCTCGAGGTGCAGGAGGCCGAGGAACCCGCAGCGGAATCCGAAGCCGAGGGCCACCGACGTCTCGGGCTCGTAGACCAGCGCCGCGTCGGAGAGCTTCAGCTTGTCGAGCGCCTCGCGGAGGTCGGGGTAGTCGCTGCCGTCGATCGGGTAGAGGCCCGAGAACACCATCGGGAGCGGCTCGGTGTAGCCCGGCAGCGCCTCGGTGGCCGGCTTCGCGTGGGTCGTGACGGTGTCACCGACCTTCGACTGCCGGACGTCCTTGACGCCGGTGATGAGGTACCCGACCTCGCCGACGCTGAGCCCCGCGCTGGGCACCGGCTCCGGCGACGAGACGCCGATCTCGAGGATCTCGTGCGTCGACTTCGTCGACATCATCTGGACCTTCTCGCGAGGGTGCAGCGTGCCGTCGATCATCCGGATGTAGGTGACGACGCCGCGGTAGCTGTCGTAGACCGAGTCGAAGATCATCGCGCGCGGCGGGGCGTCGGCGACGCCGACCGGCGACGGGATGCGGTCGACGACGCGGTCGAGGAGCTCCTCGACGCCCATGCCGGTCTTGCCGCTGACGCGGAGGACGTCGGCGGGGTCGCCGCCGATGAGGCTCGCGAGCTCGGCCGCGTACTTGTCGGGGTCGGCCGCGGGCAGGTCGATCTTGTTGAGCACCGGGATGATCTCGAGGTCGTTCTCGAGCGCCAGGTAGAGGTTCGCCAGCGTCTGGGCCTCGATGCCCTGCGCGGCGTCGACGAGGAGGATCGCGCCCTCGCAGGCGGCGAGCGAGCGGGAGACCTCGTAGCTGAAGTCGACGTGCCCGGGGGTGTCGATCATGTTCAGCGCGTAGGTGGCCCCGTCGCGCTCCCACGGCATGCGGACGGCCTGGCTCTTGATCGTGATGCCGCGCTCGCGCTCGATGTCCATGCGGTCGAGGTACTGGGCGCGCATGGCGCGGCTCTCGACGACGCCGGTTATGCCGAGCATGCGGTCGGCCAACGTCGACTTGCCGTGGTCGATGTGCGCGATGATGCAGAAGTTGCGGAGTTGCTCGGGCGCGGTCTGGGCCGGCTCGAGTGCTCGGAGTGCTTGGGGGCTCACACGGTCCTCTGGGGGTGGCGGGCGGGGGTCCGAGCATTCTCCCACGCCCGCGACGCGGCGAGGGCCGGGCAGCGCCGACCCGCGCCCACGGCTGGTGAGCCCGGGCCGCCTAGCCGAGGGCGCCGAGGAGGTGCGCGACGCCGAGCGGGACGCCGACGGCCAGGCCGAGGCCCAGCACGATCGCCGCGCCCGCGAGCATGACGGCGTTGGCGACGATGCCGATCGTCGAGAACGTCCGCGCCTCGGGCTCGCGACGGCGCGCGAGGACGCCGAGCACGAGGCCGACGATCGGCACGACGACGGTGAAGCCCGCGGCGACGGAGACCAGGCCGAGCACGAGGCTCGTGATGCTGAGCGGCGCGGAGGCGGCGGGGGCGGGGGCGGCGACGGAGGGGGACGGGGCGGAGGCGGTGGTGGTCGAGGTCATGGACCGAGCCTAGGAAAGTCGACCCGCGACTCCTCGGGGGCTGACCCCCGGAAACCGCCGGGGGCACGCCCTCGCCCCGGGGGCGCCGCGGACGCGGCGACGGGTCAGTCGGACGACACGACGGAGGCGCGGCCGAGCGGGCGTCGCGGGTCACCGGGAGCGGGCAGCGCGGCCAGGCCCCTCGTGATCACCTCGGGCGACGAGGCGAGACAGACGCGGATCCAGCCCTCGCCGGAGCGGCCGAACGCGCTGCCCGGCGCGACGGCGACGCGGTGCTGGAACAAGAGGTCCTCCGCCCAGGCGGCGACGTCGCCCTGCGAGGCGTGGCCGACGTCGATCCAGAGGTAGAAGGCGCCCTGCGGGTCGAGGTAGCGGATGCCCCGCTCGTCGAGCAGGCCCTTCGCCAGCTCGAGGTTGCTGCGGTAGTGCTCGCGGGCCTCGGAGACCGGCGAGTGGTCGCCGAGGACGGCCGCGAGGGCCGCCAGCTGGTCGGGCTCCGCGACGCAGCTGATGGCGGCCTCCTGCACGGTGCGCATCGTGTCGGCGAGGCCCCGCGGCGTCACGAGGTAGCCGACCCGGACCCCGGTCATCGCATACGTCTTGCTCGTCGAGAAGACGCTGAAGACGCGGTCGTCGGCGTCGAGGCTCGCCAGGCTGACGTGGGGCGTTCCGTAGGTGAAGTACTCGTAGACCTCGTCGCTGATCACCCAGAGGTCGTGGCGCGCAGCGAAGTCGAGGAGCGACTGCAGCACCTCCCGCTCGTAGACGACGCCGAGGGGGTTCGACGGCGAGTTGACGATGATCACCCGGGTGCGCGGCGTGACCAGCTTCTCGAGGTCGTCGACGTGCGGCACGAAGCCGCGCTGGGGCGACAGCGCGTAGGGCACGGGGACGGCGTCGAGCATCCGCGCGTTCATCGTGAAGGTCGTGTAGCCGGGGTCGGGCACGAGGACCTCGTCGCCCGCGGCCAGCAGCAGGCCCATCGTCTGGTGCAGGGCCTGCGTGGCACCGACCGTCACCCAGACCTGCTCGACGTCGACGTGGACGTCGTTCTCGCGCGCGAGCTTCGCCACGAGGGCCTCGCGGAGCGCGGGGACGCCGCCGTTCGGCGTGTAGTTCGTGCGGTCGTCGGCCCAGGCGCGCCTCGCCGCGTCGGCGACGTGGTGCGGCACGGGCACGTCGGGCTCGCCCACGACGAGCATCGCGACGTCGTCCAGCTTCGCCGCGATCTCGAAGATCCGTCGGATGCCGGAGGTGGGGACGGACGCGACGTGCGGGGCGAGCGAAGGCATGCTGAACGGTACTACGGGCGACACGCCGCGCCTCCGGCCCCTCGGTCGTTGAGGATGACGGGCGCGACTGGTAACGTTGCCTGTTGGCTTGCGCGTTACGTCTGAACTGACGGAACGCGATCCCAGCCGTGAGCCGCTCCGGTGGCAGCACCGGCGGCAGCCCGGGCAGGATGCATCGTCCTCCGGTCGGCTGGCGCATCACTCGTCCAGACACAGAAACCAAGGAAGTAGCGAACGTGGCAAACATCAAGTCGCAGATCAAGCGCATCGGCACCAACAAGAAGGCCCAGGACCGCAACAAGGCCGTCAAGAGCGAGCTCAAGACCGCGATCCGCGCCACGCGCGAGGCCATCGTCTCGGGCGACAAGGACAAGGCCACCAGCACCCTCGCCCTCGCGGCGAAGAAGCTCGACAAGGCCGCCAGCAAGGGCGTCATCCACAAGAACCAGGCCGCGAACCGCAAGTCGGCCATCGCCAAGCAGGTCAGCGCTCTCTGAGCCGACCCCCGGTGACGCGTCGCTGACGCAGCATCCCCGACGACCTGGTCGTCGACGACGAAGGCCCCGTCTCCTCGGAGACGGGGCCTTCGTCGTGCACGCGCGGCCGGCGGCCGCGGCTGCGGGGGGGCCCTGTCGGCAACTCCTGCGGGATGCCCGCCGGAGCGGCCCCCACGCCGCTCCCGCGACACGGAGCAGGAGTTGCCGACGCGCACGCTCCACGGCGACGAGCGTCCGCGGAACGGCCCAGCCGGCACCGCGCCTCCCCCGCGGACCGTCGGCAACTCCTGGGGCCTGCGCGCGGGAACGGCCCCTCCGCCGCTCCCGCGACACGCAGCAGGAGTTGCCGACGCGCACGCTCCACGGCGACGAGCGTCCGCGGAACGGCCCAGCCGGCACCGCGCCTCCCCCGCGGACCGTCGGCAACTCCTGCGGCCTGCGCGCCGGAACGGCCCCTACGCCGCTCCCGCGACACGCAGCAGGAGTTGCCGACGCGCACGCTCCACGGCGACGAGCGTCCGCGGAACGGCCCAGCCGGCACCGCGCCTCCCCCGCGGACCGTCGGCAACTCCTGCGGGGTGCTCGCCGGGACGGGCGACCCGCCGCGCGCGTGACCGTGAGCAGGAGTTGCCGACCATCGCGGGCGCGCGACGGACGGAGGGAGGGCCCGTCTTCGGGCGGGCGCGAGGGCGCGGAGCGGGGCGGCCCGAAGAGTCGCGGGGCGGGGCGGGGCGGGGCGGGGCGGGGACCGGGGAGGCGCGGGTCAGAAGGCCGGGGAGTCGCGGGGCGGGGCGGCCCGGGCAGGCGCGGGTCAGTGGGCGAGGAAGTCGCGGGGCCGGGCTGGGCCCGGGGAGGCGCGGGTCGGTGGGCGAGGAAGTCGCCGCGCGGGGGCCGGGGAGGCGCGGGTCAGCGGGCGAGGGCGCCGCGGGTCGCGACGGCGGTCACCATGCGCTCGAGGGCGTAGATCGCGTCACGCTCGGCGCCCTTGACGGCGGCGTCGGTCTCGGCGATGAGCTCGATGCACCGCCCGAGGCCGTCCTCGCTCCAGCCCCGGACGTCGCGCTGCGCGCGCTCGACCTGCCAGGGCGCCATGCCGAACCGCGAGGCCAGCTGGCCCGACGGGCCGTACGAGCCCTGCACCTTCGCCATCGTGCGGACCTTCATCGCGAACGCCGCCACCACGGGCACCGGGTCCGCCCCCGACGACAGCGCGTGCCGCAGGAGCACCAGGGCCTCGCCCTGCCGGCCGGCGATCGCCATGTCGGCCACCTTGAAGGCGTTCGTCTCGACACGGCCGGCGTAGTACTTCTCGACCGTCGCCTCCGTGATCTCGTCCGCGGCGTCCGAGATCAGCTGCTGGCACGCGCTGGCCAGCTCGGCGAGGTCGTCGTTGAAGGCCGTGACGAGGGCGCGGAGAGCACCCGACGTGACCCGGCGACGCTCGGCACGGAACTCGGCCGCGGCGAAGTCGAGCTTCTCGGTCTCTTTCTTGAGCTCGGCGCAGACGACCTCGAAGCCGCCGCCGAGCCCGGAGCGGAGGGCGTCGAGGAGCTTCTTGCCCCTCACGCCGCCCCCGTGCCGCAGCACGAGGTACGTGTCGTCGGCGGGCGACTCGAGGTACCGGAGGGTCTCGGTCAGGAACGCGTCGGTGCACTTCTCGACGGCGGAGACCCTGATGAGGCGCGGCTCGGCGAACAGGGAGGGGCTCGCGAACGAGATGAGCTCGCCCGGCTGGTAGTGGTCGGCCTCGAGGTCGTTGACCTCGAGGCTCGGGTCTTCTGCCGTCAGCTGGTCGCGCAGCTGCCTGACGGCGCGGTCGGCGAGGAACTGCTCCGGCCCGCTCACGAGCACCACCGGCGCCGGTCGGATCTGGTGCCACGCGACCTGGTCGACGGTGACCGACGCCTTCTTGACGGTCTTGCCGGTCGTCTTCGCGGCCACGGTCCTCCTCCAGGTGCGGCCGCCCCGGGCAGCCGGGGACCAGCGTAACGGACCCCTCCGTCAGCCACGTCGCCCCCGCCACAGGCCCAGCTCCGCCGCGGCGCCGCCCCCGCCGGGTGCTCCGCGGACGGTCACCGCCGCGTCGCCGTCGAGGTCGGTGCGGGCGACGAGGGCCCCGTCGACGAGCGCCAGGGCCTCGTCGGTCGGGTGCCCGTAGCCGTTCTCCCGCCCGACGCCGATCAGCGCGACACGGGCCCGGGCACGACGGTAGAGCTCGGCGTGCTGGTCGGCGGAGCCGTGGTGCGACACCTTCACGACGTCGACGGGCCCCAGGGCCTCCTCACCGGCCGGCGACGACAGGAGCCTCCGCTGGGCGGCCTCGCCGAGGTCGCCGAGCGCGAGCAGCGACGCACAGCCGGCGACGCACCCGGCGGCGGGGCGCCACGCGGTGACGACGCTGGCGTCGTTGCCCGAGGCCTCGGCGTCGACGGGCCAGAGCACCGACCAGGCCAGGTCGCCGAGCACCCCGCCGGCGCCGGCCGTCACGGGGACGACCTCGGCGCCGCCCTCCCGCAGGGCGTCCGTCACGGCGACGTCGGCCGGCCGACCCGGAGCGCCGACGAGCACCGTGCCGACGCGGCCCGCGACCACGTCGACGGCGCCGACGTGGTCCGAGTCGAAGTGGGTGAGGACGAGCAGGTCGACCTCGTCGACCCCGAAGCGGCGCAGGCAGCCGGCCAGCGCCTCCTCGTCGTCGCCCACGTCGATCAGCGCCGCGCGCCCGGCGCTCCGGACGAGCACGGCGTCGCCCTGCCCGACGTCGCACTGCGCGACGACCCAGTCGTCCGGCACGCCCGCGCGCTCCCCGAGGCGGGCGCCCACGGCCGCGCCGGCCGGGACCACGAGGGCCGCCACGAGCGCGACGCCGAGCAGCCGTCGGGCCCGCAGCCCGCGCGGCGTCAGGACGACGGCCGCCACCAGCGCGGACGCGACGACCAGCACGGCCACGCCCGCCGGCCCGCCCGACCAGTCCAGGCGAGCGCCCGGCCACGCCGCGACGCTGCGGGCGACCGCGCCGACCCAGCTGGCGGGCACCCAGGCCACGCGCGCGACGAGCTCGGCCAGGCCGGGCGCCCACGGCGCCGTGGCGCAGACCACGAGGCCGGCCACGGTGGCGACGGGAGCCGCGGGCTCGGCGAGCACGTTCGCCACGACCCCGTGCACCGGCAGGCTCGGCTCGAGCAGCAGCAGCACGGGCTGGCACGCGAGCTGAGCCGCCGCCGGGACCGCGAGCCCCAGCGCTATCGGCGTGGGCAGCACGCGGGCGAACTCGGCCGCCAGCGGTCGCGCCAGCACGACGAGCCCCGCCGTCGCCAGGACGGACAGGGCGAAGCCGACGTCGCGCGCCAGCCAGGGGTCGGCGAGGAGCAGACCCGTCACGGCGAGGGCGACGACCGGGAGGCCCGAGACCGGTCGCGCCGCCGCCAGGTGCACGAGCACCACGAGCGCCATCACCGTCGCCCGGAGGATGCTCGCGTCGGGCGTGACCAGCACGAGGAAGGCGAGCAGGACGACGCACGAGACCCCGATGCGGACGACGCGGGGCACCCGGAGCGCCCCGCCCCCGAGCATCACGAGCGCGACGAGGACGGCGCAGTTGGACCCCGAGACGGCGGTCAGGTGGGTCAGCGACGCGGTCTCCATCGCCTCCTGGAGGTCGTCGGGCACGGCGGAGGTGTCGCCGAGCGCCAGGCCGGGCAGCAGGGCCCCGCCGTCGCCGGGCAGCTCGGCCGTGACGGCGCGGAAGGCCCCGCGGAGCCCGTTCGCGACGCCCTCGACGCCCTCCGCCTCGGCTCCCGCCCGCAGTGGCCCTCGCGACGCCGCCGCCCACGGGTGCGGATCGCCGCGCTCCACGGGCAGCAGCGAGACCCGGACCCGGACGGCCTGGCCGATCTCCACGGCCGGCCCTGAGACCCGGGGCCCCAGCAGGAACAGCGAGGAGTCGCCTCGCCAGACAGCCCGACCGCCCACCTCGACGACGCCCACGTCGAGCACCGCGGTGGTGCTGCCCGGCACGATCCGGCCCGTCGCGGTGCCCTCGACCGTCACCACCCTGCCCTGCAGGTCGAGCACCGCGGGCAGCCACCGGTCGTCGGACCGGGCCGTGGCCGCCCCGAGGAGGAGGCCCGCCAGCCCCGCCGCGACGAGCACGAGGGTCGCGGCGGCGGATGCGCGGGAAGCCCGTCGCCTCGAGGGCGGCAGGGACCGTGCCGGCGCGCCGACCGACACCTCGCCAGGCGGGCCGTCGCCCCGCGCCGCCCTCCGCGCGACGGCGGCCACCGCCCCCGCTGCCAGCACGACCGCCGCGAGGCCGGCCAGCACGACCGCCTGCCGCCCCGCCGACCAAGGCAGCACGACGACCAGCACCGCCCAGGCCACCCCCGCCGGGACGGCCAGGCGGACGTCGACGGGCGGGGCGGCCCCGCCGTCGCCGGCGGTCACACCGTCACCAGCGGTCGGAGGGTCTCGAGCGTCTTCTCGCCGATGCCCGGCACCTCGAGCAGGTCGTCCACCGACCGGAACCCGCCGGAGCCCTCGCGCCACTCGATGATCGCGGCCGAGGTCGCCGGGCCGACCCCCGGCAGCGCCTGGAGACCCGTCGCGTCGGCGCGGTTCAGGTCGACCAGGCCCCCGCCCGCGGCGGCGCCCGAGCCCGACGCCCCGCCGGCCCCGCCGCCGCCACCCCCACCGCCTCCCCCGCCGCCGGTAGCCCCGGCACCACCGCCCCCGTCCACCACCTCGCCCACCGCCGGCACCCGCAGCTGCTCGCCGTCGACGACCGGCCGGGCGAGGTTGACCCCGGCCTCGTCCGCCCCCGGCGCGAAGCCCCCGGCCGCGGCCACGACGTCGACGACGCGGGCCCCGGCCGGCACCTCGTAGAGACCGGGGCGGGCGACGTGGCCGTGCACGTGGACGAACAGCGACCCCGCGGTGCCCGACCCGGCCGTCGCACCGGTCGCCGCCGCGCCCGCCTCGTCGCCGTCGGGGCCCCCCGTCGACGCCGCCGCGGTGATCTCGGTCTCGCCCGCGCCTCCCCCCGTGGCCACCGCCGTCGCGACGACCGACCCCACCGCGAGCACCAGCAGCACGACGACGGCCGCACCGAGGCCGATGCGCCAGCGCGGACCGCCCGGCCTCGCCGGGTCGGGCTCGCTGCGGAAGGTGACGACCATCCCGCGACGCTAGGTGCCGCCGCCACGCCCCCGTCGACGACGACGGCCGCCCTGGGGAGCCAGGGCGGCCGTCGGTGACCGGGGAGGGACGGAGCGCCGCTACTTGACGGCGATCGCCACGAGGCGGGGCGCCCGGACGACGACGTTCACGATCTCCTTCTCGCCGACGGCGCGCTGCACCGCGGCGGAGTCGCGGGCCAGGGCCTCGAGCTCCTCCGAGCTGATCTTCGGCGAGACCTCGAGGCGGTCGCGCACCTTGCCGTTCACCTGCACGACGGCCGTGACGCTGGTCTCGACGAGCAGGGTCGGGTCGGCCTTCCGCCACCCGGCCGTGGCGACCGAGACGCCGTCGTGGCCCAGCTTCTCCCACATCTCACTGGCGGTGTACGGGGCGAAGAGCGACAGGGCCAGGGCCACCGTCTCGGTCGCCTCGCGCACGGCGGGGTCGGCCGCGCCCGCACCCGAGTCGATCGTCTTGCGCACCGCGTTGACGAGCTCCATCAGGCGCGCGACGACGACGTTGAACTTGAACGCCTCCGTCAGCCCGGGCGCCTCGGCGAGGAACCGGTGCGTCTGGCGGCGCAGGGCCTGGTCGCCGTCGGCCCAGACCGCGTCGACCGGGCTGGCGACGTCGGAGGAGAGGCGGAAGGCGCGGGCGAGGAACTTCGCCGAGCCGGCCGGCGAGACGTCGGCCCAGTCGATGTCGTCCTCCGGCGGGCCGGCGAAGGCCATCGTGAGGCGGATGGCGTCGACGCCGTGCTTCTCGATCTCCTCCGACAGGGTGACGAGGTTGCCCTTGCTCTTGCTCATCTTCGCGCCGTCCTGGAGCACCATGCCCTGGTTGAGCAGCGCACTGAAGGGCTCGGTGAAGTCGACGTAGCCGAGGTCGAACAGCACCTTCGTGATGAAGCGGGCGTAGAGCAGGTGCAGGATGGCGTGCTCGACGCCGCCCACGTACTGGTCGACCGGTGCCCAGCGGTTGACGACGGCGGGGTCGAAGGCCTTCTCGGCGTCGTCCGGGCTGAGGAAGCGCAGGAAGTACCACGAGCTGTCGACGAAGGTGTCCATCGTGTCGGCGTCGCGCCGGGCCGGCGTGCCGTCGAGCGGGTTCGGCACGGTCACCCAGTCGGTGGCGGCGCCGAGCGGCGAGCTGCCCTTCGGCTTGAGGTCGAGGCCCTCGGTCGACGGCAGCAGCACGGGCAGCTGGTCCTCCGGCACCGGCACCTCGGTGCCGTCGGCGGCGTGGACGATCGGGATGGGCGTGCCCCAGAAGCGCTGGCGCGAGATCAGCCAGTCGCGCAGGCGGTAGGTCTTCGCGGCCTTGCCGGCGCCCTTCTCCTCGAGCAGCTCGACGACGCGCTTGATCGCGTTCGACTTGCTGAGACCGGTCAGCGGGCCCGAGTTCATCAGGCGCCCGTCGCCCGTCAGGGCCACGCCGGTCTTCGCGGGGTCGAGCTCGGGCAGGTCCTCCGGCAGGATCGCCTGGCCGTGCTCGTCGAGCTCCAGCTTCGGGATGACGCCGGTCACGGGGGCGTTCGTGTCGACGACGACCCGCACGGGCAGGTCGAACTTGCGGGCGAAGTCGAGGTCGCGCTGGTCGTGCGCGGGCACGGCCATGACCGCGCCGTGGCCGTAGTCGGCCAGCACGTAGTCGGCCGCCCAGACCGGCATCGGGGCGCCGGTGAGCGGGTTGACGGCGACGCGGCCGAGGGGCACGCCCGTCTTCGGGCGGTCGGCGGTCTGCCGCTCGATCTCGGTCGACTTCTGCACCTGCACCAGGTACTCCGCGAAGGCGGCCTTCACGTCGTCGGTGGCCTCGGCGACCAGCTCGGCCGCGAGGTCGCTGTCGGGCGCGACGACCATGAAGGTCGCCCCGTAGAGGGTGTCGGGGCGCGTCGTGAAGACCGTGACGCGCTCGTCGCGGCCCTCGATCTCGAAGTGCACGTCGGCGCCGACCGACCGCCCGATCCAGTTGCGCTGCATGTTCAGCACCTTGGTGGGCCAGCGGCCCTCGAGCTGGTTGAGGTCGTCGAGCAGGCGGTCGGCGTACTCCGTGATGCCGAAGTACCACTGCGTCAGCTTCTTCTTGACGACGACGGCGCCCGAGCGCTCGGAGGTGCCGTCGGCGAGCACCTGCTCGTTCGCCAGGACGGTCTGGTCGACCGGGTCCCAGTTGACCCAGCTGTCCTTCCGGTAGGCGAGCCCCTTCTCGTACATCTTGAGGAACAGCCACTGGTTCCACTTGTAGTACTCGGGGTCGCTCGTGTGGAGCACGCGGTCCCAGTCGAAGGAGGGCGCGTAGAGCTTCATGCTCTGCGCCTGCTGCGCGATGTTCGCGTAGGTCCACTCGCGGGGGTCGACGCCGCGCTTGATGGCGGCGTTCTCGGCGGGCAGGCCGAAGCTGTCCCAGCCGATGGGGTGGAGCACGTTGAAGCCCTGCTGGCGCCAGTAGCGCGCGATCACGTCGCCGAGCGCGTAGCCCTCCGCGTGGCCCATGTGGAGGTCGCCCGACGGGTACGGGAACATGTCGAGGACGTACTTGCGCGGGCGCTTGTCGTCGGGGTCGACCGCGAAGGGCTTCGCGACCTCCCACACCTGCTGCCACTTGCGCTGCAGGCGCGCGACGTCGTACTCGCGCTCCTCGGCGGGGGTGTTGTCGTGCTCGTGTGCCACGGGACTCTCATTCGCTCACGGGATGGAGGCGACCGGCGGACGGCACGACGAGGTGCGGGCACGCGGCGGCCCGTCGTCCAGGGTAGCGGCCCGCCGAGCGTGGTCCGCACGGGGCGCCGACCGCACCGGGGCAGGTCACGAGGAGGCGCCTCCCGCGGGGACCCCCAGCGCGCGCAGCAGCGCGGTCGCCTTCCAGGCCACCTCCGCCAGCTCCTCCCGCGGCACCGACGACGACGTCACTCCCCCGCCGACCCCGACGGTGGCCGCGCCGTCGGTGACGACGACCGAGCGGATGGCCATCGCCCAGGAGGCGCTGCCGTCGAGGCCGAGCACGCCGACCGCGCCGGAGTAGACGCCGCGGTGGGCGGCCTCCCCCTCGGCGAGCAGCTCGACGGCGCGGCGCTTCGGCGCGCCCGTCATCGAGCCGGCGGGGAAGGTCGCCTCGAGCGCGTCCAGCGCGCCGAGGCCCGGGGCGAGCCGGGCCGTGACCGTGCTGACCAGCTGGTGCACGGCCGGGTAGGAGCGCACGGCGAAGAGCTCGTCGACGACGACGCTGCCGAGGCGCGCGACGCGGGTGAGGTCGTTGCGCACCAGGTCGACGATCATCAGGTTCTCGGCGAGCTCCTTCTCGCTCGTCGCGAGCTCGTCGGCGAGGGCCCGGTCGGCGACCGGGTCGGCGGCGCGCGGCCGGGTGCCCTTGATGGGCGACGAGCTCACGACGCCGCCCCGTGTGACCTCGAGGAACGACTCGGGCGAGGCGCCCGCGACGGCGGTCCCTCCGATGCGGACGAACGACGACCGCGGCGAGGGCGACGACCGACGGAGGCGGCGGTACGTCTCGAAGGCGTCCACCGTCCCCGCGACCTCGTACGACGTCGTCGGGCAGAGCACGTACGCGTCGCCGGCCGCGATGGCGGACTGGCAGCGCGCGACGAGGGCGAGGTACGCGTCGTCGTCGTGACGGCGGCGGACGGCACCGGGGCCGCGCCGCGCCTCCGGATCCGCGGGCTCCCCGAGCGGGGCGACGCCGGGCCAGGCCGCGGCCACCGACCGCGCCCAGTCGTCGGCCCCGAGGGCGACCAGCTCGACCTCGCCGGCGGCGTGGTCGAAGACGAGGGCGCGGTCGGTGCGGAGCAGGGCGACGTCGGGAGGCGCGGCCTCGTCGACGGGGAGGCCCGCGGTCACCGACGGCGGGCTGCCGCGCCCCGGCCCCACGGTGGCGTCGCGGTCGAGCAGCCACGTCCCCGCCCCGTACCCGAGCCAGCCGGCCCAGCCGAGCGGGGCGGCGTCGTCCCGGCCGTCGGCGAGGTCGTCGCGGAGCAGGGCCCAGAGCCGGGCGAGCTCGCCGTGCCGCGCGGACGCGGTGACCCGGTCGCCCCACAGCAGGACGGAACGGCCGGCGACCGCCCCGTGCCCGGCGTCGAGCCACACGACGTCGCCCTCGGGGGCGAGGGCGGCGACGACGGCCTCCGGGTCGGCCCACGGCAGGGGGCGGCGGAGGACCGTCGGGCGCATGGACCGAGTGTAGGAGCCCGCGGGCCACCCGGGGTCGGGGCGGCCCCGCGCGGCGCTTAGCCTGGGGGGCATGAGCCTCGCGACGACCCTCCGCTGGCACGACGGACGACTCGTGGACGACGGGCACCCGGGCGACGACGTTCCCCTCGACCACCCCGCCACCGGCCCGGAGGCGCACCGGGGCCCGACCCGCGTGGCCGACTCCTGGCTCGTCGTCGACGGAGCCGTCCGGGCCCTCGACGTGCACCGCGACCGCTTCGCGGGCTCCGTGGGGCAGGCCGCGCCGGCGCTCGACGTCGACGCCTTCTGGTCGGCCGCGGTCGCGGCCCTGCCCCGCGAGGGCCGGTGGTTCCCGCGCGCGGAGCTGCTCGGCGACGACCTCCTCCTGCACCTCCGGCCGGCACCCGGGGCACGGCGGTCGGTCGTGCTGGCCACCGCCTCCTCCGACCCCCGCACCGAGCCGCTCGTCAAGGGCCCGGACCTGGAGGCGCTGGGAGCGCTCCGCCGGGAGGTCGCGACCCGCGGCGCCGAGGAGGCAGTGCTGCTGGACGCCGACGGCTGGGTCGTCGAGGGCGCGTGGAGCTCGCTGCTCTGGTGGCGCGGCGACGCCCTCTGCATGCCTTCGGACGACCTGCCGAGGCTGCCGGGCGTCACGGTGCGGACGGTGCTCACCCTCGCGGCCGTGCTCGGCGTCGACGTGCTGCACGAGCGGGTGACGCCGGAGCAGCTCGACGGGTTCGAGATCTGGTCGCTGAGCGCCCTGCACGGCGTGCGCATCGCCACGCGCTGGGTCGACGGCCCGACGACGGCCGAGGAGCCCGGCCGCCTGGCGACCTGGCAGCGACGGCTCGACGCCCTGCGCCGACCGCTGCCGGCCGCCTGACCGCGACGACGCCGGCACCCCCGGCGAGAGGCCGGGCAGCCCGCGGCCCCCGCGTCAGCCGACCTCGCGCAGGACGCCCCCCTCGACGCGCACCCGGCGGGTGACCAGGGCCGCGGGCACGGGGACGTGAGAGATGAGCACCACCGTCGTCCCGTCGTCGCGCGCCGCCTCGAGGACGTCGGTGACGAGGCGATCGGCCAGCTCGGCGTCGAGGCCGGCCGTCGGCTCGTCGAGCACGAGCACGGGGAAGCCGCGGAGCAGGGCGCGGGCGAGCGACAGCCGCTGTGCCTGCCCGCCGGAGACGAGCACCCCCCGCTCCCCCGGGCGGGCGTCGAGGCCGCCCCGCTCGCGCACCCAGTCGCCGAGGTCGACCCGGTCGAGCACGGCGAGCAGGTCGTCGTCGGTCGCGGTGTCGCGGGCGAAGAGGAGGTTCTGCCGGATCGACTCGTCGAAGAGCCACGGCGACTGCTCGATCAGGCCGACCGTGCCCCGCACGCGCTCGGCGCCGAGCGAGCGGACCGACGTGCCGCCGACCTCGTAGCGCCCGCGGTGCTCGAGGAAGCGCACGAGGACCGCGGCGAGCGTGCTCTTGCCGGCCCCGCTCGGGCCCTCGACGACGACGCGGTCGCCGGCGCGGACCTCGAGCGTCGCGTCGACGAGGGAGTCGGCGGCGGCGCCGGGCCAGCGCGCCGAGACGTGGTCCAGGCTGAGCACCGGCAGGCCGGCGGGGAGGGCGGCCGGACCGTCGCCCTCGTCGCCCTCGGGCTCGCCCAGCTCGCCCAGCTCGTCGACCACGATCTCCGCCGGTGGGACGAGCGGGGCGGCCGACTCCACCCGGGCCCCGCTGGCGCGCACGCGACGCCCCGCGACCACGGCGGTCGGCACGGCCCCCACGACCTCGAGCACGGCGATCGGCACGAGCGCGACCAGCGCGAAGGCGGGCCCTCGCAGCTCGCCCGCGGCGACGTCGCCCGCGGTCGCGAGCACCACGCCGACCACCGTGGCGCCCGAGACGAGCGACAAGAGCGCCGCGACGAGCCCCGCGGTCGTGGCGCGCCGGCGGGAGGCGCGGCGCAGGTCGTCGTCGAGGGCCGCGACCCGGCGCAGCTGGCCCTCGAGCGCGTCGAACGCGACGAGCACGTCGAGCGACTGGACCGTGTCGAGCACGGCGCCGGAGAGGGCGCCGCGGCGGGCGGCCAGCGCGGACTCCGTGCCCGTCGCGAGCCGGTCGGCGAGCACGACGCCGACGACGAGCGCGACGACGAGCCCCCCGGCCAGCACCAGCGCCGCGCGGGGCGAGACGATCGCGACGCCCCCGACGGCGGCGGCCGCGGTCACGCCGGAGACGACGAGGGGCTGGACGACCCGGAGGGGCAGGTCCTGCAGGGCGTCGACGTCGGACACCACCCGGGCGAGGAGGTCGCCGCGGTCGGTGCGGCCGAGCCCGGCCGGCGCGACGCGCGACAGCCTGCGGTAGAGCTCGGTGCGGACGACCGCCAGCTGCCGGAACGACGCGTCGTGGCTGGAGAGCCGCTCGAGGTAGCGGAAGGCCGCACGCGCCAGGGCGAAGGCCCGCACCCCGACCATGGCCATCGTGAGGTAGAGGATGGGCGGCTGCTCGGCCGCCCGCGTGATGAGGTACGCCGAGGCGGCGAGCAGGGCGACGGCCGAGAGCGCGCTGAGCGAGCCGGCCGCGATGCCGGGCGCCGAGCGCCGGAGCGGCGGCTGCGCCGTGCGGAGGAGGGACGGGCCGGGAGCGGTGCCGGTGCGGGTGCGGGTGACGGTCATGCGGGCAGCTCCTCAGGGGCCGTCGCGGGGGCGGGGGCGGGGGCGGGGGCGGGGGTGAGCACGACGACGTCGTCCGCGGCGTCGCGCACGGCCGCGCGGTGCGTCGCGACCACGACGGCGACTCCGCGGGCCGCCGCGCGCCGGAGCCCCGCGACGACGGCGGCCTCGGTGACCGCGTCGAGGGCCGACGACGGCTCGTCGACGAGCAGCAGCCGGGCACCGCGACGCTCGACCCGGTACAGCGCCCGGGCGAGGGCGACCCGCTGGGCCTGCCCGCCCGAGAGGCCGCCGCCGCCCGCGCCGAGCACGAGGCCCGGGTCGACGTCGGGCGCCCCCGCGGCGCGGAGGGCGACCGCCACCGCGGGCGGGTCGACCTCGTCGCCCAGGGCCACGTTCTCGGCCACGGTGCCCGAGACGAGGCCGGGGCGCTGGCCCGACCAGGCGACGTCGCCGACGACGCAGCCGCGGTCGGCGTCGCGCCAGCGGAACTCGCCGCCGTGGGGCGCCTCCCCCTTGACCGCCGCGAGCAGGGTCGACTTGCCGACGCCGCTCGGCCCGGTGACGGCTGTGACCCGGCCCGTCTCCGCGACGAACGACGTGGGAGCCAGCGAGACGACGCCGCCGCGCTCGACCGACACCGCGGAGACGACGAGGGCGTCGCCCGCCCCGACGGGGGCGACCGCCGCGCGCGCGGGCGTCGGGCCGGTCGCCGAGCCCTCCTCCAGCACGGCGAACACGCCCTCGGCCGCGGCCACGCCGTCGGAGGCCGCGTGGAACGCCGCCCCCACCTGACGGAGCGGCAGGAACGCCTCGGGCGCCAGCAGCAGCACGAACAGCCCGACCGACAGGGCGAGCGACCCGTCGACCAGCCGGATGCCGACCGAGACCGCGACGAGGGCGACCGACAGCGACGCCGCGAGCTCGAGGGCGAAGCCGCTGAGGAACGAGACGCGCAGCACGGCCATGGTGTGCCGCCGGTGGTCGTCCGTGAGCCGCCCGATCCGCTCGACCTGTCGACGCTCCCGGCCGAAGACCTTGAGGGTGGAGAGCCCCTCCACCGCGTCGAGGAAGGAGGCGGCGAGGGCCTGCAGGCGCTCCCACTGGCGATCCTGGGCGGCCCGGGTCGTCCAGCCGATCAGCACCATGAAGAGCGGGATGATCGGCAGCGTCACCAGCACGATCACCGCGGACAGCCAGTCGCTGACCAGCATCACCCCGACGATCAGCGGCGTCGCGAGGGCGGTGAGGACGAGCTGGGGCAGGTAGCGGGAGAAGTACTCGTCGAGGGCGTCGAGGCCGGGGCCGACGAGGGTCGTGAGACGGGCGGAGCCCCGCTCGGCGACCCACTCGCGGCCGCGCACGGACACCGCCGCGAGGACCCGCGCCCGGAGCTGGCTCTTGACCGTCGCCGCGGTGCGGGCGGCCACGGCCTCGAGCGCCCACGACGTGGCCGACCGCGCGACGACGGAGAGGGCGAGCACGACGAGCGCGTCGCCGGTCGCGCCCGCCCCGGCGCCCTCGACGACGCTCACGACCGCGCGGGTTGCGCCCCAGGCGACCCCGACGACGCTCACGGTCTGCAGCACGCCCAGCAGGGCCCCGAGCACGAGGAACGCCCGGGCGGCGGAGGCGTACCGCAGGAGGCGCGGATCGAGCGGCTTCACGGCCCTCCCGTCAGTGCGCCGCGACGGGGATCGCGGCCCGCGTCACGCGCTTGCGGAAGATCCAGTACGTGAAGCCCTGGTAGGCGAGGATCAGCGGCACGAAGACGAGCGCCACCCAGCTCATGACGGTGAGCGTGTAGGTCGAGCTCGCCGCGTTCGCGATGGTGAGGCTGTTCGCCGGGTCGTTGCTCGCGGGCATCACCGCGGGGAAGAGCGCCGCGAACAGGCTGACGACGGCGAGGCCGATCGTCACGGCCATCGTGGCGAACGCGACGCCCTCGCGGGCACGGAGGTTCGCGACGAACGAGGCCACCAGCGTGGCGGCCGCCGCGACGGAGAGGACCGTCGACGCCAGCGTGCCGTGCATCAGCGACGTGATCGCGAGGAAGCCCGCGGCGACCACGATCGTCGCCGCGCCCGACCGGACGGCGAGCCGACGGGCCCGCTCCCGGATCTCGCCGTCGGTCTTCAGCGAGACGAAGACGACGCCGTGGGTGAAGAAGAGCAGCAGGGTCGTGAGCCCGCCGAGCAGGGCGTAGGGGTTCAGCAGGTCGAGGAAGGTGCCCGTGTAGTTGAAGCCGGCGTCGAGCGGCACGCCCCGGACGACGTTGGCGAACGCCACGCCCCAGAGGAAGGCGGGCACGGCCGAGCCCACCGTGATCATGAGGTCGAAGCGGCGCTTCCACCGCGCCTCCGGCCGCTGGTGGCGGTACTCGAACGAGACCCCGCGGGCGATGAGCGCGAGCAGGATGAGCAGGAGGGCCAGGTAGAAGCCGCTGAACATCGTCGCGTACCACTCGGGGAAAGCCGCGAAGAGCGCGGCCCCGGCCACGATGACCCAGGTCTCGTTGAGGTCCCAGACCGGCCCGATGGTGTTGATCAGGACGCGGCGGTCTGTGTCGTCACGCCCCAGGAAGGGCAGCGACATGCCGACGCCGAAGTCGAACCCGTCGAGCACGAAGTAGCCGACGAAGAGGAAGGCGATGATGCCGAACCAGAGGGTGGGGAGGTCCATGTCAGAGTGCGCCTTCCATCAGTAGACGGTCGCTTCGTGGGTGACGGCGCCGGTCTCGGCGTCGACCGCGGGGGGCCCCGCCGGGCCCTTCTGGGCGGCGCGGAGGATGAGCCGGAACTCGACCACCGCGAGGGTCCCGTAGATGGCCGTGAAGGCGAGCAGGGAGATCAGCACCTCGAGGCCCGTGACGTTCGGCGAGACGCCGTCGGCGGTCTTGAGCAGGCCGAAGACGAGCCAGGGCTGGCGGCCCATCTCGGTGAAGACCCAGCCGACGACCATGGCCAGGAGCGGCAGCGGGAAGGTCCACACCGCGGCCCGCCACACCCAGCGGTTCTCGGGCAGGCGCCCCCGGCGCGTGACCCAGAGGCCGACGACCGAGACCATGACCGCGACCATGCCGAGGCCCATCATCCAGCGGAACGACCAGTAGGTGACCCAGATGATCGGGGTGTAGTCGCCCGGGCCGTAGAGCTGCACGTACTGGGCCTGCAGGTCGTTGATGCCCTCGACGGTGCCGTCGAACGTGTGGGTGGAGAGGAACGAGAGCAGGTACGGCACGCGCACGCTGAAGAGCTCGTGGACGCCGTCGGGCGTGCCGAGCGTGAAGATCGAGAAGGAGGCGTCGGCCCCCGTCGAGGTCTTGTACAGGGCCTCCGCCGCCGCCATCTTCATCGGCTGCGTCTCGACCATGGCGAGGCCGAGCTGGTCGCCCGTGAGCACGGTCAGGCCGCCGGCGACGACCATCGTCCACAGGCCGAAGCGCAGTGCGGGGCGCATCGTCTCGAGGTTCTGGCTCCGGCTCAGGTGCCAGCTGGCCACCGCGACGATCACGGCCGCGGAGACCATGAAGCAGGCGAAGATCGTGTGCGGGAAGGCCGCCAGGGCCACCTTGTTGGTGAGCACCGCGACGATGTCGGTGAGCTCGGCCCGGCCCTTCTCCTCGTTGATGTCGAAGCCGACCGGGTTCTGCATGAACGCGTTGGCCGCGATGATGAAGTACGCCGACAGGATGCTCCCGACCGTCGCGCCCCAGATGCTCGCGAGGTGGAGCTTCGCGGGCACCTTGTCCCAGCCGAAGATCCAGACGCCGATGAAGGTGGCCTCGAGGAAGAACGCCAGCAGGCCCTCGAGCGCGAGGGGCGCGCCGAAGACGTCGCCGACGAACCGCGAGTAGTCGGACCAGTTCATGCCGAACTGGAACTCCTGGACGATGCCGGTCACGACGCCCATGGCGAAGTTGATCAGGAAGATCTTGCCGAAGAACTGCGTCAGCTGGAGGTAGTGCACCCGGCCGGTGCGCACCCACGCGGTCTGGAAGACGGCGACGGTGAACGCCATGCCGATCGTGAGCGGCACGAACAGGAAGTGGTAGATGGTCGTGAGGCCGAACTGCCAGCGGGAGAGCAGCAGCGGGTCGAGCAGCTCGGTCATGAGCGGCCCGGTCCGCGGGCGGTGAGGGTCGAGAGCACTGTCGTCTTCTTCCTCGAGGGGGACGGAGGGCGTCACGTCGGCGGGACGATCTCAGCGTAGGACGAACGATAGGCGACACCTGTTGTATAGGGGGGCGGCCGCCTCACGGCTGCCTGTGAATAGGATCAGCCGCGTGAACGACGTGCTGACCGGCCTCCTCGACCTCGTGCAGTCGGTCGACCCGCTCCTCCGGACGCTCCTCGCGGGGCTCGCGATGGTGCTCGAGACCTCCGTGCTGCTCGGCCTCGTCGTGCCCGGCGACACCGTGGCCATCGTGTCTGCGACCGCCGTCGCGTCACCGCTCGAGGGGGTGCTGCTCGTCGCCGCGCTGGTCGTCGGCTCGCTGGTGGGCGAGAGCGTCGGCTTCGCCCTCGGCCGGCACTTCGGCCCCGCGATCCGCCACAGCCGGCTCGGCCAGCGACTCGGTGAGGCGAACTGGGCCCGCGCCGAGGCCTACCTGGCGCGGCGGGGCGGCATCGCCGTCTTCATCTCCCGCTTCTTGCCCGTGCTGCACTCGCTGATCCCCCTCACCGTCGGCACGAGCCCCATGCGCTACCGCACCTTCCTGACCTGGACGACCCCGGCCTGCCTGCTCTGGGCCACGGCGTACGTGTCGGTCGGCGCCGCGGCCGCCGGGAGCTACCGCGAGCTCGCCGACCAGCTGCACCAGGCGGGCTACGTCTTCGTCGGCATCGTCGCCGTGTTCCTGGTGCTCGTGCTGGTGGTGAAGAAGGTCGTCCACCGGCGGGAGGCGCGGCACATGGTGGACGGGGACGCTCGACCCCCGGAGGACGACGGCCGCGCCTGAGCCGAGACGCCCGCCCCCGGCGCTCTCCCCCGGGCCTGCCCTGCCCCCGGGCCTGCGCCGGCGCGACGGAGGGGCCGGGCGCTGTGCGCGCCCGGCCCCTCCGGTGGTGTGGACCGACGATCAGCCGATGAGGTCCTTCGACGTCAGGTAGTCCTTCGCGATGGTGGCCGACGACTCCTGGTCGGTCTGGCTCTTCGCGTTGAGCTCCTGGAGGTCCTTCGCCGACAGGGCGGCGTCGACGGCGTCGATGATGTCCTGCGCGCCCTGGTCGACCTTGTCGGAGACGATCGGCACCACGTTCTGCGGCAGGATCATGTTCTCCGGGTCGTCGAGGGTGACGAGGTCGTTCTCGGCGATCAGCGGGCTGGCCGTGTAGACGTCGGCGAGCTGGACGCTGCCGTCGAGGAGGGCCTTGACGGTGAGGGGCCCGCCTCCGTCGTCGATCGGGGTCGAGGTGACGTCGACGCCGTAGATGCTCTTCAGCCCGGGAGGGCCGTAGGGGCGCTCGGCGTTCTCCGGCGGCGCACCGACGGCGAGGGTGCCGTCGTAGTCCTTGAGGTCGGCCAGGCTCGTGATGTCGTTCTCCTCGGAGAACTCCTTGGTCACGGTGTAGCTGTCCTGGTCGGACGCCTCCGAGGCGGTGAGCGCGGTCAGGCCCTCGGGGAGAGCGTCGGCCAGGGCGGCCTCGACCTCCTCGGGCGACTTCGCCGTCGACTCCTTGTCGTAGTACTGCAGGAGGTTGCCGGTGTACTCGGGGAAGACGTCGATGTCACCGGACTCGAGCTCGGGGAGGTAGACCTCGCGCTGGCCGATCTGGTACTCGCGCTGGACGGTGTAGCCGCCGTCCTCGAGGGCCTGGGCGTAGAGCTCGGCGATGATCTCGTTCGAGTAGTACTGCTGCGAGCCGACGACGATGGTGTCGGACGACGCCGAGGCATCTCCTCCTCCGTCGCTCAGGGGGTCGCTCGACGCGCACCCTGCCAGGGCCACCATGGCCCCGATCGCGACTGCACCGAGAACGGTGAGCCGGCCTTTCTTCGCTGTGTTGATCACTGTGTTCCTTCCTGGAGGGATGTTGCCTTCGCCGCGGCCGACCGGGAGGTCGTCACGCGGGTGTCGAGGGGGCGGCCCGCGGCGGTGACGCCGGCCGGGACGACGAGTCGCTGGAGCACCGAGAAGACGACCTCGAGCACGACGGCGAGGGCGATCACGACGATCGACCCCGCGAACATCTGCGTGTAGTCGTTCGACCGGAGGCCCGTGAAGATGTAGATGCCCAGGCCGCCGGCGCCCACGGTGGCCGCGATGGTGGTCGTGGCGACGACCTGCAGCAGGGCGGAGCGGAGCCCGCCGATGAGGAGGGGCAGGCCGAGCGGGAGCTCCACGCGCGTGACGATCTGCCACTCCGTCATGCCGACCGCGCGGGCCGCGTCGATCGTCGCGCGGTCGACGGCCTCGAAGCCCGAGTACGCCCCGGCGAGGATGGACGGGATCGCGAGCACCACGAACGCGATCATCGGCGCGCTGATGCCGATGCCGAGCACGAGCGCGAGGAGGAAGACGATGCCGACGGTGGGCAGGGCCCGGACGCCGCCGGTGAGCGCGACCGCGACCGTGCGCCCCTTGCCCGTGTGCCCGATCAGGAACCCGAGCGGAATCGCGACCACGGCCGCGATGAGCACCGCGATCACCGAGAAGGTGACGTGCTGCCCGAGACGGGCCGGCACGCCGTTCGCCCCCGTGAGGTGGACCGGGTCGCCGAGCCACGCGAGGGCGTCGAGGAAGGCGTTCACGCGGTCACCGCCTCGGCCTGGCGGACGGGGCGCCGGTCGCGCGCCCCCTGGCCGGCCCACGGCATCAGGACGCGACCGAGGAGGACGAGCAGGCCGTCGAGCACGAGCGCCATGACGATCGTCAGCACGATGCCCGTGCCGATCTCGGCGAGGATGCTGCGCTGCAGGCCGTCGTTGAAGAGCAGGCCCAGCCCGTTGATGCCGAGGATGCCGCCGACCGTCGCGAGGCTGACGGTGCTGACGACGACCACGCGCAGCCCGGCGAGCAGGACGGGGCCGGCGAGCGGGAACTCGACGCGCCAGAAGCGCTGCCAGCCGGAGTACCCCATCGCCGTGGCCGACTGCAGCACGTCGGGCTCGACGGCCCGCAGGCCGTCGGCGGTCGATCGCACCATGAGGGCCACGCCGTACAGGGTCAGCGCCACGATGAGGTTCGTGTTGCTCCGCAGCGGGTAGAGGCCGATGATGCCGGGCAGCGCGACGAGCAGCGCGAACGACGGCACGGCGTAGATGAGGCCGGAGGCGGTGAGCAGCACCCCGCGGACGACCGGGAACCGGTTGGCCAGCCACCCGATCGGCAGCGAGATCACGAAGGCCAGGATCACGGGAGGCACGCTCAGCCCGAGGTGGACCAGCGTCTTGTCCCAGATGTAGTCGGTGTTCGACCAGATCCAGTTCACGACGCGTGCCCACCCTGCGCCGGAGCACCCGGCGCCCGGGGGGCACCGGCCTCTGCCTGGAGCACGGGCACGGGCTGCGTCAGGACGCCCGTGGTGCGGCCGGACTCGTCGACGACGACCTGGCCGGTCGCGGTCTGCTCGATGTGCAGCGCCCGCTTGCCGCGGTTCGACCCGACGAAGTCGGCGACGAAGTCGCTCGCCGGGTCGGAGAGGATGTCGGCGGGCGTGCCCTGCTGGGCGATCCGGCCGCCCTTCTCCAGGATGACCACCTGGTCGCCGAGGTAGAAGGCCTCGTCGATGTCGTGGGTCACGAAGACGACGGTCTTGTCGAGCTCGCGCTGCAGCCGGATGAGCTCCTGCTGGAGGTCGGAGCGCACCAGGGGGTCGACGGCGCCGAACGGCTCGTCCATCAGGAGGATGTTCGGGTCGACGGCGAGGCCGCGGGCGACGCCCACGCGCTGCTGCTGCCCGCCGGAGAGCTGGCTCGGGTAGCGGTCGGCCAGCGAGCGGTCGAGGCCGACGGTGTCCATCAGCTCCAGCGCGCGGTCGCGGGCCTCCTTCTTGCCGACGCCCTTGAGCACCGGCACCGTGGCGATGTTGTCGACGACCTTGCGGTGCGGGAGCAGACCGGAGTTCTGCATCACGTAGCCGATGCTGCGGCGCAGGGCCACCGGCTCGAGGCCGGCGATCGACTCGCCGTCGATCTCGATGGTGCCCGAGGTGGCGTCGACCATCCTGTTGATCATGCGCAGGATGGTCGTCTTGCCGCAGCCGCTCGACCCGACGAAGACGGTGGTCTTCCGGGAGGGGATGACGAGGCTGAAGTCGTCCACGGCGCGGGTGCCGTCGGGGTACTGCTTGCTCACCGAGCGGAACTCGATCATGGGTGGCTCATTCCTCGTGGGCAGCACGGATCGACACTTGCCAGGGCCACCACCCAACCACACTCCCCCGACGGGGGCACCTCGTCGACGCCTCCGTGGCCGAGTCGTGACGCAGAACGGCCGCCGTCGCCGCGCTGGGCGGACGACGGCGGCCGGGCCGCGGAGGGACGGTGGGGAGGCGGGTCAGGCCACCGTGAGGACGGGCTCGAGGTAGCCGCGCACGGCCCGTCGGCACTCCTCGACGAAGCGGGGGTCGCCGTCGCCGCCCGCCACGAAGGCCCGCGCCAGCAGCGCGTCGCCGATCTCGACGACGACCTGGACGGCCAGGTCGCTCGCGTCGTCACGGACGACGCCGAAGCGGTCGGCGAGGAGGGCGGACAGGCTCTCGGCCAGGGGGTGCACGGCCGGGGCGCCCCCGTCGGCGCCCAGCTCGGGGGCGTCGCTGAAGCTCACGGACCGGAAGCCCGGCTCGGAGCGGTACATCTGCACCTCCGTGTCGATGACGGCGTCGAGGGCCTGACGCCAGTCGTCGACGCCGTCGGCGGCCACCGCCGCCGACACGCCGGCGACGAGACGCTGGGTGCAGCGGAGCGCCAGGGCGTCGACGACCGCGATGCGGTCGGGGAAGTAGCGGTAGACCGTGCCGATGGAGGCGCCGGCGCGCTCGGCGACCATGGCGGTCGTGAGCCGCTCGTAGCCGATCTCGTCGATGATCGAGGCCGCGGCGTCGAGCAGGCCCGTGAGGCGCGCGGTGCTGCGCGCCTGGACCGGCTCGTTCCTGAGCAGTGACGATCCCCCGGGCAGTGCTTCATTGACGTCGGTGACGAGCAACGTTCCTCCTTGGTGCGGTGCCGGCGGGTGCCGGGCACGGTGCTGGACGTCGGGGCCGGCCGTCGGTCGACGGCGGCGCACAGGCCCGCCTGGCCGGCCCCGCGGGCGCCCCCGTCGGGGGCTCCGGCGACCGGGTGTCGGCCACTGTCGGTCGCTGCCCCGAGAATGGACGCATGTGCGGACGATTCGTGATGGCGCGCGCCTCGAGCGACCTGGTGGCCCTGTTCGACGTTGATGTATCGGGTGACACTCTCCCAGACCCTTCCTGGAACATCGCTCCGACCCGCCCGGTGTCGCTGCTCGTCGACGCCGCGCCCCGGGGCGACGACGCGGGCGGGCCGCCGGTGCGACGGCTCGCGTCGGCGCGGTGGGGCTTCGTCGCGGCGGCCTCCCCCGGGCCCGTCGGCGCCCCCCTCTTCAACGCCCGGGTCGAGACCGCGGCCGAGAAGCCCACCTTCCGCGAGGCCGTCGTCTCCCGACGCGGGCTCGTGCCCGCCAACGGCTGGTACGAGTGGCAGGTCCTGCCCGACGGCAGCAAGCGCCCGGTCTACGTGAGCCTGCCCGACGACGAGGTGATGCTCTTCGCCGCCCTGTACGAGTGGTGGCGCGACCCGGCGGCCGCCGTGGGGTCGCCGTCTCGGTGGCTGCTGTCGACCGCGGTGCTGACCCGCGCCTCCTCGGGGCCCTTCGCCGGGGTGCACGACCGAATGCCCGTGCTGGTCGGGGCCGACGTCATGGACGACTGGCTCGACCCGGAGACCGAGGGCGACGACGACCTGCTGCAGGGCGTCTCGGGGCTCGTCGACGAGATCGCCGCCCGGCTGCAGGTGCACGAGGTGTCGCCCGACGTCGGCCGCGTCGGCGTCGACTCGCCGTCGCTGGTCGACCCGGTCTGACCCGTCGTCGCGCGGCGGCGTGGGAGGATGACCGCATGCCCGACCCCCGAACGGTGACGTCGTCCGCCGTCGAGCCCCTCCTGCACCGCGCCGCCCGACTCGAGAACTCGGTCCACCGGTTCCGTGAGAAGCGGGCCCGCAAGCGGGGGCTGCTCCCGACGATCGTGCCGTACTCGGGCTACGGCTCGGCCGGCTGGGTGCGGGTGCTGTCCCGCGTGCTGCTCACGCGCACCGGGTCGCTCGACGGCACCGACCGCCTCAACGTGCGCGGCTGGCGGAGCTTCACCAGCGTGCCCGTCGAGCGGGCCGTCGTCGACGTGACGGTCGGCGGCCGCACCGTCCAGGTCACCACCGACCGCGGCGGGGTGCTCGACGCCCGGATCGAGGTCGACCTCGAGCCGGGCTGGCACCTCGTCACCCTGAGCACCGAGGGCTCGCGGCCGATCGAGGCCCCCGTGGTCGTGATCGACGCCGACGCCCGGTTCGGCATCGTCTCGGACATCGACGACACCGTCATGGTCACCTCGCTCCCCCGCCCTTTCCTGGCGGCGTGGAACACCTTCGTCCTCAACGAGCACGCCCGGCGCCCGGTGCCCGGCATGGCCGTCCTCTACGAACGGCTGCACACGGCCGCGGGCGGCTGCCCCGTGATCTACCTGTCGACCGGCGCCTGGAACGTCGCGCCGACGCTCTCGCGCTTCCTGTCGCGCAACCTCTACCCGAGCGGCCCGTTGCTGCTGACCGACTGGGGGCCGACCCACGACCGGTGGTTCCGCAGCGGCCGCCTGCACAAGCAGGGCTCGCTCGACCGTCTCGCCGAGGAGTTCCCCGACATGCGGTGGCTGCTGGTCGGCGACGACGGGCAGCACGACGAGGAGCTCTACGGGCGGTTCCTCCGGGACCACCCGGAGAACGTCGCCGCCGTGGCCATCCGCCAACTGTCGCCCAGCGAGGCCGTCCTGGCCGGCGGACGCTCGCGCTCCGAGCACGCACAGGGCAGCGACGCCGTCTGGGTCTCCGCGCCGGACGGTGCCGGGCTGTGGGAGCAGCTCGTCGACACCGACGTCGTCCCCCGCTCGGGAGACACCCGCCTCTGATACAGGGAAATCCCGTCATGGGAGGCGTTCTCGTGTCCTATCATCAGAAGATCAGGTACAGGAGCGACATGACCGAGATCACCGACCAGCCCGACGCTGCCCGCTCCACCCCGGAGTGGGAGGCGCGGATCGGCGCCCAGGTGCGCGCCCGACGCCTCGACCAGGGCCTCGACCAGATCTCGCTCGCGCGCCTCGCCGACGTGTCGACCAGCACCCTCCAGTCGCTCGAGAACGGCCGCGGCAGCACGGTGCGGAGCCTCGTCCGGGTGCTCCGGGCGCTCGGCGCGGAGTCCGCCCTCGACACCATCGCCCCGCACAGCGACGTGAGCCCGCTGGACGTGCTGCGCTCGGCGCCGGCGGCCCCTCGCCGTCGCGTCTACCGCCCCCGGGGCCCCCGGGCCAGCCGAGTCGTCCGTGACGACGCAGGGCGACGCGGCGAGCGCCCGTCCGGAGGGGCCGACGAGTGAGCTGGGTGCCGGTGCCCGCCGTCGAGGTGAGCGCCTGGGGCATGCGCGTCGGCGCGGTCGCGCCGGACCCCCGGCTCGGGGCGTACGTGTTCGAGTACTGGCCCGACTGGGTCGAGCGGGGCATCGAGCTCGCGCCGCTGACGATGCCGACCCGGGTGCGGCGCCACGTCTTCCCGCAGCTGCCGGAGGCGACGTTCCACCGCCTCCCCGCCCTGCTGGCCGACGCGCTGCCCGACGACTTCGGCAACGCGGTGATCGACGCGTGGCTGGCCCGACAGGGCGTCTCGCGCGCGGCGGTGACGCCGCTCGACCGGCTGGCCTACATGGCCGACCGTGCGATGGGCGCCCTCGAGTTCCGCCCCTCGCGGGGGCCGCGGCACCGCACGACGAGCGCGGTCGAGCTGAGCGCCCTGGTCGAGGGGGCCCGGAGCGTGCTCGACGGGAGCTTCGCGGACGACGAGGGAGCGGAGTCGGCGATCCGGTCGCTGATCCAGGTGGGCACCTCGGCGGGAGGGGCGCGGGCCAAGGCCGTCGTCGCGTGGGACAGGGCGACGGGCGAGGTGCGGTCGGGCCAGCTCCCAGCTCCCGAGGGGTTCGAGCACTGGCTGCTGAAGCTGGACGGCCTCGGGGCCGACGTCGAGCTCGGCCAGGGCTCGGCCACGGGTCGGGTCGAGTACGCGTACTCGCTGATGGCGAGGGCGGCGGGCATCGAGATGAGCGAGTGCCGGCTGCTGGAGGAGGGGGGCCGGGCGCACTTCATGACGCGGCGGTTCGACCGGTCGCCGGAGGGCAAGGTGCACTCGGTCACCCTCTGCGGGACGGCCCACCTCGACTACCGGCAGCGTCAGGTCCACGACTACGGGCAGCTCTTCGACGCCGTCGCCCGGCTCGGCGGCGGGCCCGGGGCGCGGGAGCAGGTGTTCCGGCGGATGGTCTTCAACGTGCTCGCGGCCAACAACGACGACCACACGAAGAACGCGTCGTTCCTGCTGCGGTCGCCGACCGCCTCCTGGGAGCTCGCGCCCGCCTACGACGTCACGTTCGCGCACAACCCCACCGGCCGGTGGACGTACCAGCACCTGATGGGGGTGGACGGCGTCTTCCGCGACGTCGCCCGGGCCGACGTCATGAGGCTGGCGGACCGCCACCTGGTGCCGGGCGCCTCGGACGTCGTCGACGAGGTGCGCGACGCGGTCGCGCGGTGGCGGGGCTTCGCCGACGAGGCGGGCGTCCCGGGCCGCGTCGTGGGCCACGTCGAGGAGTCGCTGCCCCGCTGGTGACCCCCCCCTGGCCGATGTCGGTGGGACTTCGTACACTCCTGGTCGAACGTACATTCGAACGAGGAGGCGACGTGAAGGTCGACGAACAGGTGCCGGTCGAGACCACGGAGGGCGGGGCGCCCCTCCGCTTCGTCTGGCGCGGGGTGGTCTACGGCGTCGTCAGCGCCCCTGAGATGTGGATGACCCGTCGGGAGTGGTGGCGCTCGGCGCCCCGGGCGCCCCGGGGCCTCGGGGCGGAGCTGCTCGAGCTGCCGGTGTGGCGCGTCGACGCCCTGCCGCTCACCGACGGGGCGCACCGCATCGACGGCACCTTCGACCTCGCGCTCGACCCGGCGGAGGGCGGCACCTGGCTGCTGCTCGGCGTCTACGACGACACCGTCGAGCAGCAGCTCTTCGCCTGAGGGGCGTCGACGCCCGACGAGCGCCCGGGCACCGGCGAGCGCGGCGGGAATGCCCGGCACGCCGGAGCCGTTCTCCCGCTGGGCCTCGGCAGACAGGGAGGTGCCCATGACCGTCATCCGGTGGTTGTTCGACGCACAGCTGATGATCGGCGACCAGACGATCCTCTGGCGCGAGATCGTCGGCAACGTGTTCGGGCTGCTCAGCGCCCTCGGCGGGATGCGCCGGAAGGTGTGGGCCTGGCCGGTCGGCATCGTGGGCAACGCCCTCCTCTTCACCGTCTTCCTCGGGGCGGTCTTCGACACGCCCAACCCGGTCAACCTGCTCGGCCAGGCCGGTCGGCAGGTCATGTTCATCGCCGTCTCGATCTGGGGCTGGTGGCGCTGGAACCAGAGCCGCGGCGACGCGGGCACCGCGGTCGAGCCGCGCTGGGCCGGCGCCCGCACCCGTGCCCTGCTCGTCGTCGGCCTGGTCGGCGGCACCGCCCTGCTCACCCCGGTGTTCAGCGCCCTGGGCTCCTACGAGCCGGTCTGGGCCGACGCCTGGATCTTCACCGGCTCGCTGCTGGCCACCTGGGGCATGGCGAAGGGCTGGGTCGAGTTCTGGCTGATCTGGGTCGCGGTCGACCTCGTCGGCACGCCCCTGCTCTTCAGCGCCGGCTACTACGCCTCCGGGCTGATGTACGTCTTCTACGGCGCCTTCACGCTCGCCGGGTTCTTCGTCTGGGCCCGGGCCAGGAGGCAGAAGCCCCTGGTCGAGACCCAGTGGCCCGACCCGACGCTCCAGCGCCGCTGACCGGGGGCTGAGGGGGCGACTCCCCCGGCGTGCTCACCACGCCGTCTGGTTCGATGGCGCCATGCCCCTGCCCATCGAGAACTACGCCCTGATCGGCGATCTGCACACGGGGTGCCTCGTCGGCACCGACGGCAGCATCGACTGGTCGTGCCTGCCGCGCTTCGACTCCGCCTCCGTCTTCGGCGCCCTGCTGGGCGACCGCGACCACGGCCGCTGGCTCGTCGCCCCGGCGGAGGCAGGGGCGACGGCGACCCGCCGCTACGTCGACGACACGTTCGTGCTCGTGACGCGCTGGACGACGTCGACCGGCGTCGTCGAGGTCACCGACCTCATGCCGGTCGGCGACCGGCGGGCGGACGTCGTGCGTCGCGTGACCGGCGTCGAGGGCACGGTGCGGATGCAGGAGGACCTGCGGATCCGGTTCGGCTACGCCGCCGCGCTGCCCTGGGTGCGCCAGCTGCCCGAGGGCGACGAGACCGCCCTGGTGGCGATCGCCGGCCCCGACGCGGTCGTGGTGCGGGGGCCCCACCTCACGGCGGCCGACCACACCCACGCCGCCGAGTTCGACGTCGCGGCCGGCGAGACCGTCGACATGACCTTCACCTGGTACCCCTCGCACCGCGAGCCGCCGACCGCTCCCGACGTCGACGCCGTGCTGGCCGACACCGTCCGCTGGTGGCAGGCCTGGGCCGCCCGCTCGCAGGAGCCCTCCGCCTACGACCGCGAGGTGCGCCGCTCGCTGCTCATCCTCCGGGCCCTCACGAACGAGGACACGGGCGGCATCGTCGCGGCCGCGACGACGAGCCTGCCGGAGTCGTTCGGCGGCTCGCGCAACTGGGACTACCGCTACGTGTGGCTGCGCGACGCGTCGATGACCCTCCAGGCGCTCATCCTGCACGGCTTCGCGGAGGAGGCCGAGAAGTGGCGCGGCTGGCTGCTCCGGGCGATCGCCGGCGATCCCGCCGACGTGCAGATCATGTACGGCCTCGCCGGCGAGCGGTACCTGCACGAGAGCGAGCTGGAGCACCTGCCGGGCTACGAGGGCGCCTCCCCCGTCCGGCTCGGCAACGCCGCGTTCACCCAGTACCAGGGCGACATCTTCGGCGAGGTCATGGTCGCCCTGCACGAGGCCCGTCAGCTCGGGGTGGCCGAGTCGGAGTACTCCTGGCCGCTGCAGCGCGCCCTGATGCAGTACGTCGAGGACAACTGGACCCGCCCCGACAACGGCATCTGGGAGATCCGCGGCGAACCGCAGCACTTCACCCACTCCCGCGTCATGATCTGGGCCGCCCTCGACCGAGCCGTCCAGGGCGTCGAGCAGTTCGGGCTCGACGGGCCCGTCGACCGGTGGCGGAGCCTCCGCGACGAGGTCCGTGCCGAGGTCGAGGAGCAGGGCTGGGACGCCGACCGGGGCACGTACACGCAGCACTACGGCTCGGCCGAGGTCGACGCCTCGCTGCTGCAGCTCGCCCAGGTGGGCTTCGTCGCCCCCGACGACCCTCGCATGCTCGGCACCGTCGCCGCGGTCGAGCACGACCTCCTCCAGGACGGCCTGCTGCTGCGCTACCGCACCGAGTCGGGGGTCGACGGCCTCGAGGGCACGGAGCACCCCTTCCTCACCTGCTCGTTCTGGCTGGCGGAGCAGTACGCCCGGTCGGGGCGCGTGGAGGACGCCGTGACGCTCATGGACCGTCTCGTCGGCTGGTGCAACGACGTCGGCATGCTCTCGGAGGAGATCGAGGTGTCCACGGGCCGCCACGTCGGCAACACCCCGCAGGCGCTGTCGCACCTCGCCCTCGTGCGAGCCGCCGACGCCATCGGCGGTGCCCTCGACGCGCGGCGCTGACGGACGCCCCGTCCGTCGAGACGGCGTCGCCCGTCGGCCCCGGCGGACACGACGAGGCCGCCCTGCCGGTGGGCAGGGCGGCCTCGTCGTGGGGCGGCGCTCAGGGCGCCGCCGGGCGGTCGGCGCCGATCAGGCGGGCCAGTCCGCGGGGCCGGTCGAGCCGGCCGCGTAGGTGTCGAGCGGCACGTCGCCGGCCGTCCAGGCGTCGACGACGGGCGCCACGATGGCCCAGCAGCGCTCCGCGACGTCGCCGCGGATCGACAGGGTCGGGTCGTCGTGGAAGATCCCGCTGAGCACCTCGCCGTAGGGCGTGAGCTCGGGCTTGCCCAGCGTGACCTGGAAGGTGGACTTCTCCAGGTCGAAGGGGTTGCCCTTGCCGTTGGTGGTGACGCCGAGCTCCATCGTCTCGGGGCTGATCTCGATGCGGAGCGTGTCGGGCGTCGACGAGCCGTTCAGGCCCTCGGGCAGCGCGGGGACGGGCTTGAAGGTGATCAGCACCTCCTTGCGGATCTTCGTCATGCCCTTGCCGGAGCGCAGGATGAAGGGCACGCCGGCCCAGCGACGCGTCTTGACCTCGAACTCGACCTCGGCGAGGGTCTCGGTCTGGCGCTCGTTGTCGACGCCCTCCTCGTCGGAGTACGACGGGACGTCCTTGCCGTCGATCGTGCCGGCCGTGTACTGCGCCCGACGGCTCGAGGCCACGGGGTCGCCGCCCTTGACCCAGGTGGCCCGCAGCACGCGTGCGATCTCGCTGCGCAGCTCGACCGAGTCGATGCTCGACGGGGCGTCCATCGCGATGACGGCGAGCACCTGCAGGAGGTGGCTCTGGATCATGTCAACCAGGGCGCCGGCCTTGTCGTAGTACTGCGCGCGGCCCTCGAGGCCGAGGACCTCGTCGTAGAAGATCTCGACCTTCTCGATGTTCTCGCCGTTCCACACCGGCTCGAAGAGGCGGTTCGCGAAGCGGAGGCCGATCATGTTGAGGACGGTCGCGCGGCCGAGGAAGTGGTCGGTCCGGTGGATGCGCTCCTCCGGGACGATCTTCAGCAGCTCGGCGTTCAGCTCACGCGCGCTCTCCTCGTCGGAGCCGAAGGGCTTCTCGAGGGCGAGGCGCAGGCCGTCGGGCAGGTCGATCTCGGCGAGCGCCTGGATCACCTTGGTGCTGATCGCCGGGGGCAGCGCGAAGTACATCACCGGGGTGCCCTCGGAGGCCTCGAAGAGGGCCTTGAGGTGCTCGACGGTGGTGGGGTCGCCCTGCATGTAGCGGCTGGAGGCGAGGGTCTTCTTCGCGAGGTCGCTGCCGGCGTCGCCGTTGAAGGCCGTCTTGACGACGCCGTCCCACTCGTCGGGGGTGCGCTCGCTGCGGCCGGTGCCGATGAGCTGGACGTCGACGCCGCGGTCGCTCTTCAGGAGGCTGGCGAGGCCGGGCAGCAGGAGGCGCTCGGTGAGGTCGCCGGAGGCTCCGAGGATGATGAGGGTGGTGGTGTCGGTCACTGTGCAGCTTTCGTGAGGGCGGCGAACTCGTCGTCGCTGAGGTCGATCTGGGCGGCGGCGACGTTGTCCTCCAGGTGCGAGACGCTGGACGTGCCGGGGATGGGGAGCATGACCGGCGAGCGCCGGAGCAGCCACGCGAGGGCGAGCTGCGAGGGGGTGGCGTCGTGCTCGGTCGCGAGGGCGTCGAGCGGCCCGCCCGGTGCGGCGAGCGCGCCGGTGGCGAGCGGGAACCACGGGATGAAGGCGATGCCCTCGGCCTCGCTGTGGTCGAGCAGCGCCTCGGCGTCGCGGGAGGCGAGGTTGTAGAGGTTCTGGACGGAGGCGATGGTCGCGGTCTGCTGCGCCTCCTTGAGCTCGTCGACGGAGACCTCGGAGAGGCCGATGTGGCGGATCTTGCCCTCCTGCTGCAGGGCGGCGAGCTCGCCGACCTGGTCGGCGAGGGGCACGGCCGGGTCGATGCGGTGCAGCTGGAAGAGGTCGATGCGGTCGAGCCCGAGGATGCGGAGGCTCATCTCCACCTGCTGGCGGAGGTACTCGGGGCGGCCGACGGGTCGCCAGTCGCCGGGGCCCGGGCGGGTGAGGCCGGCCTTGGTGGCGATGACGACGTCGTCGCCGTAGGGGTGCAGGGCCTCGCGCAGCAGCGGCTCGGCCACGTCGGGGCCGTAGGAGTCGGCGGTGTCGAAGAAGGTCACGCCGAGCTCGACGGCCCGCCGGATGACCCGGACGGCCTCGTCGTGGTCACGGGGCTGGCCCCAGACCCCCTCGCCGGTGAGCTGCATGGTGCCGTACCCGAGGCGGGTGACGGGGAGGTCGCCTCCGATGGTGAACTGCCCGGAGGCAGCCGCCGACGGGGACGTGGTGTCGGTGGTCATGGTCGTCCTTCCTCGATGCGGGCCGAGAGCTGCGGACGACGAGCGCGTCCGCGCCGGTGTGCTGGGGGCCCCGGTGGGTCAACGCGACGGGCGGCGGACCATTCCCGGCCCCCGCGGGGCCGCCCGGGGAGGGCAGCGCGTCGCGCTCGGGCGCCGGTGCCCGGTCAACCGTACTGCTCCCGCGGGGAGCACGTTCACCGGCGGGGCTCGGTGTCGCGGGGCGCGGTGGGGTCGTCGACGGGGCCGGTGCTGTCGGTGCCGCCCTCGGTCGGTCCGTCGCCCGCGCGGCCGTCGGCGGGGCCGGTGTCGGCCTCGGTGTCGCTCCCCGCGCCTCCCCCGCCCTCGTCGTCCGCCCCCGTGTCGTCCGGCACCGCGTCGTCGTCGGGTCGGGGCGCCGTGGTGTCGTCGGGGTCGAGCGCGGCAATGATGCGGCCCATCGAGACGGCGATCGAGACGCCCCCGCTGGTGTCGGTGGTGGGCAGGTGCCGGTGCTCGTCGATCGCCTCCCAGAGGTCGGCGACCCGGCGCCGGGCCTCGACGAACGCGTCGACGTCGTCGCCGCCCCGGAGCCGGACGACCTCGGCGACGGCGTGCGCGGCGCGGGCGACGACCGGCGCGAGCTCCTCGACGATGCCGATCTGGCGGCCGATGCGGCGCCCCAGGATGCCGGAGACCTCCGCCATGTCCTGGAGGTGGAACCCGACGCGCTCGAAGACGACGAGGTCGGCGTACTCCTGGCCGAGGTCGCGGCGCCGGAGCTTCCAGCGCGGGTTGAGCCGTCGGGACTCGTCGGCGTACTGCACGGCGTCGCGCACCCGCCGGAGGGTGCCGGGCAGCTCCGCCACGCGTCGCTCCCAGTCGTCGCCCTCGAGCGGCCAGCGGGCCTCGAAGACCGCGGCGACGTCGTCGGTGCGGTCGGCGAGCGAGGCCTGCAGCGAGCGCAGCCGCTCGTCGGCCCGCCCGGCGTAGAGCGGCGGCACGAGGAGGTAGTTGACCGTCAGCCCGACCACGACGCCGACCGCGACCTGGATGACGTAGCCCGTCGAGTAGTCGGCCTGGTCGCCCTCCGTGGTCGCGCTGCCGCCGAGCAGCAGCACGAAGAGCCCGGCCGTGAGCACCCAGTCCCGCCCGGCGCCGAGCCGGCGGATGCCCGCGAGCAGCGTTCCCACGCCGACGACCGCCGCGACGGCGAGCACGCCGGGCTGCCCCTCCTGCAGCGAGAAGACGACCGTGGCCAGCACGATGCCCACGACGAGGCCGAGCAGGGTCTGCACGCCCTGGCGGAGCGACGCCTTGATGGTCGGGTACATCGCGATCACCGCGCCGAGCGGGGCGTAGTACGGGTACTCGGCCGCCACGCCGGGCACGTGCGGCGCCAGCCAGTAGGCGAGGGCCGCGGCGAGCGCCGCCTTCACGGCCAGCAGGAGGCGCGGCTGGCCGAGCAGGACGCGCGCCCACCGCGAGGCGGTGCGGACGTCACCCCGGACGTCGGGGCGGGAGCCGCTCGGGCGTCGGTCGGGCATGCACCGATGATGACAGCCCGGCGGCGGTGCGGCCCAGCCGAGGACGTACACTGATCGAACACACGTTCGACCAGACCTGGCCGGGGTCCCGACTCGGAGCACGACCATGCGCTTCACCCACCTCCACGTGGCCTCCTCGTTCAGCGCGCACCACGGCACGACCCCGCCCGCCCAGCTGGTCGAGCGGGCGGCGGCCGACGAGGCCGACGCCCTCGCGATCACCGACCGCGACGGGCTCTACGGGGCGATCCGGCACATCGGGGCCTGCCGGTCGGCCGGCATCGACCCGATCGTCGGGGTGGAGCTGGGCTGCGCCGACGACCGGGCGGAGGCGGCGACGGCGACGGCGACCGGCAGCCGGACGGCCGCCTCCGCCGCGGCCCCGGTCGACCGGGTCGTGGTGCTCGCCCACGGCTCCGGCGAGGGCCGGGCCGGCGAGGGCTGGGCGGCTCTCTGCCGCCTGATCAGCGCCGCGCACGGCCGGGCCACGCGCCGGGCGGCGGGCAGCGCCAACAGCACGGCGACCATCGGGCGCTCCCGGCTGCGGGCGTTCCTGCGGGGCGACGAGGGCGCCTCCGCCACGGTGCTGCTGGGCCCCGACTCCGACGTGGGCCGGCTGGTGCGCGAGGGGCGCAGCACCGCGGCCGCCGCCTTCCTCGCCGACTGGGCCCGCGAGCTGCCGGGGGGCGTCGTCGTCGAGGTCGTCTGCCACCTCACCGAGCCCGGCGAGAGCCGGAGCGTGCGGCACGCGGCCCGGATGCTCGAGCTCGCCGAGCACGTGGGGGTGCCGGCGGTGCTGACGAACGCGGTGCGCTACCTCGATGCCGACGGCGCGGTGACGGCCGACGTGCTCGACTCGGCGGGCCACCTGGCACCGCTCGGCTCCTTCACGCCGCAGCCCAACGCGCAGGCGACCCTGAAGGACGGCGCGGCGATGCGCGCGATCGCCCACCTCGTCGCCGACGCCTCGTCGCTGTCGCGCCGGGCGGCGGAGGAGATGCTCGCCGCGACCGAGCGGCTGGCCGACCGCTGCCGGCTCGACCCCGACGCCGACCTCCGCTGGCGGCAGCCCAAGGTGCCCGAGCTGAGCGCGATCGGCGTCGAGGGCGACCCCGACCAGGTGCTGCTCCGCCGGGCGGAGGCGGGGGTCACGGCCCGCTTCGGGCACGCGGGCCAGGGCCTCCGCCGCACCGTCGAGGAGCGCATGCGCTACGAGCTGGGCATCATCTCGGGCTTCGGCTTCGCGGGCTACTTCCTCACCGTCGCCGACGTCTCGCAGCTGATGCGCGACATGAGGGTCAGGAACGCCGCCCGCGGGTCGGGCGCGGGCAGCCTCGTCACCTACCTGCTGCGCATCTCGAACGTCGACCCGATCGAGCACGACCTGCTCTTCGAGCGGTTCCTCGGCAACAAGCGGGAGACCCTGCCCGACATCGACATCGACGTGGAGTCGGCCCGGCGGCACGAGATCTACCGGGCGATCTTCGACCGCTACGGCAGCAACCGGGTCACCCTCATGTCGATGCAGTCGACCTACCGGGGCCGGGGGGCCGTCCGTGACGCCGGCCAGGCGCTCGGCCTCGACGACGAGCAGATCGACATGGTCGCCAACAACGTGTGGCGCTCCAACGCCCGTGACCTCCGCACCGCCATGGCGGAGAAGCCCGAGCTGCGCGCCATCGCCGACCTCGCGCGGCAGAACGGCCAGATCGACCTCCTCGTCGACCTGACCGAGCGGCTCGACCGGCTCCCCCGGCACATCTCGATGCACCCGTGCGGCGTGATCCTCGGCGACTCCGACCTGCTCAGCACGACGCCCGTGCAGCCGAGCGGCATCGGCCTGCCGATGAGCCAGTTCGACAAGCACGACATGAACGACGCCGGCCTCCTCAAGCTCGACGTGCTCGGGGTCCGGATGCAGAGCTCGATGGCCTACGCCCTCGACGAGATCGAGCGGGTCAACGGCTCCCGCGCAGCCGTCGCGGGCGGCCTCTCGGTCGACGTGCCCTACGTGAACCGCGAGGGGCGGGTCGAGCTCGACGAGATCCCCCACGACGACGAGCCCACCTTCGAGGCCATCCGCACCACGCACACGCTCGGCATGTTCCAGATCGAGAGCCCGGGCCAGCGCGAGCTGATCGGCAAGATGCAGCCCGACCGCTACAGCGACCTGATCGCCGACATCTCGCTGTTCCGCCCCGGGCCGATGAAGGGCAACATGGTCGCGCCCTTCCTCGACACCAAGCACGGCTTCCAGCAGCCCGACTACCTGCACCCGAGCTTCGCGTCGTTCCTCGACGACAGCTACGGGGTCGTGATCTACCACGAGCACGTCCTGCGGATCCTCGAGGCGACGATGGAGGTGTCGCTCGCCGAGGCCGACGAGCTCCGCCGGCACATGGGCAAGGGCGCCGACGACGACCTCGAGGTGGAGTTCCGGCGCCGCACGCGGGCCAACGTCGACGAGCGGGGCAGGAGGCGCTTCACCGACGCGCAGGTCGACCGGATCTGGGCGGTGCTCAAGGGGTTCGGCTCGTTCGGCTTCTGCAAGGCGCACGGAGCGGCCTTCGCCCTGCCCACCTACCAGAGTGCCTGGCTGAAGACCCACTACCCCGCGGAGTTCCTCGCGGGGCTGCTCACCCACGACCCCGGCATGTACCCGAAGCGGCTGCTGCTCACCGAGGCACGACGCATGGGGGTGCCCGTGCTGCCGCTCGACGTCAACCAGTCGACCGACGTCTACAGCGTCGAGCGCGTGCGCGCCCCCGCGACCCCGATCGCCCCGAGCCGCCCCGGCGACCTCGGCATCCGGCTCTCGCTCGCCGACGTGCACGGCATCACCGACGCCGAGCTCGCGCGGATCGTCGTGGGCCGGCCCTACGACTCCATCACCGACTTCTGGCAGCGCGCGACGCCGTCACGGCGGCTCGTGGAGCGCCTCGCGCAGGTCGGGGCGCTCGACTCGCTGGCCGGCCCGGGCCGCACGCGGGGCGACGTGCTGGCCCGTGTGCGGTCGCTGACCCAGCGCACCGCCCGGCCCCGCGCCTCCGACGTCGAGAACCAGCTCGACTTCAGCGTCGACGACTCGGCCGAGGTGCCGACCGGCACGCCCGACGTGAGCCTCCGCGACCGGGTCAGCGACGAGCTCGACATCCTCTCGATGGAGGTCAGCGAGCACGTCGTCGAGAGCTACCGGCCGATGCTCGACGACCTCGGGGTCACGCGGGCCGCCGACCTGCGCGACCACTGGAACGGCACGACCGTGCTCGTCGCCGGCATCCGCATCGCCACGCAGACGCCGCCCATGCGCAGCGGCAAGCGGGTCGTCTTCATCAGCCTCGACGACGGCACCGGCTGCGCCGACGCGACCTTCTTCGAGGAGGCCCAGTCGCGGGCGGGCTCGCTGCTCTTCGGCACCAAGCTCATGCTGATCCAGGGGCGCACCCGGCGCACCGGGGAGAAGGGCATCTCGCTGGAGGCGGAGAACGCCTGGGACTTGAAGGCGATGTGGCGCGACTGGCAGGCGAGCCGTGCCTCGGCCGCCTCCGGGCCGGGGGGCGCCGAGCTGCCCGACCTCTCGGACGCCCCTGCGTAGGGTGGCGGGCATGAGCGACGACCAGCAGGCGAAGGGCACGTACGTCGAGCCCGGCCAGGAGTACACCCGCGACACGAACTACATCGAGGACAGGATCACGCGCGACGCCGTCGACGGCTGGCCCGTCGAGCCGGGCCGGTACCGCCTGGTCGCCGCCCGGGCCTGCCCCTGGGCAAACCGCACCGTCATCTCGCGCCGCCTCCTCGGCCTCGAGGACGTCATCTCGCTCGGCCTGCCCGGCCCCACCCACGACGCCCGCAGCTGGACCTTCGACCTCGACCCCGACGGCCGCGACCCGGTGCTCGGCATCGAGCGCCTGCAGGAGGCCTTCTTCGCCCGCACGCCCGACTACGCCCGCGGCATCACCGTGCCCGCGATCGTCGACGTGCCGAGCGGCAAGGTCGTCACCAACGACTTCCCGCAGATCACGCTCGACTTCGCCACCGAGTGGCGCGAGCACCACCGCGAGGGCGCGCCCGACCTCTACCCCGATCACCTGCGGGCCGAGATCGACGAGGTGAACGCGGTCGTGTTCCGCGACGTCAACAACGGCGTCTACCGCGCGGGGTTCGCCGGGTCGCAGAAGAGCTACGAGCGGGCGTACGACACGCTGTTCGCCCGTCTCGACTGGCTCTCCGAGCGCCTGGAGGGCCAGCGGTTCCTCGTCGGCGACACGATCACCGAGGCCGACATCCGCCTCTTCACCACCCTCGCCCGCTTCGACGCGGTGTACCACGAGCACTTCAAGTGCAACCGCTCGAAGCTCACCGAGATGCCGGTGCTCTGGGCCTACGCCCGCGACCTGTTCCAGACCCCCGGGTTCGGCGACACGATCGACTTCGCGCAGATCAAGGCGCACTACTACGTCGTGCACAGCGACATCAACCCGACCGGCATCGTGCCCGCCGGCCCCGACCCGTCGGGCTGGCTGACCGCCCACGGCCGGGAGGAGCTCGGCGGCCGGCCCTTCGGCGACGGCACCCCGCCGCCCCCGCCGCGCGAGGGCGAGCAGGTGCCGCCGCTCGTCGCGTGATCGACCCGGGCGACCAGCTGCGCGCCACCCGCGACGACGCGCTCGCCCTGGCCGTGCGCCTCCGACAGGACATGGAGGCGGTGGCCGCGGCCCGCGAGGGGGCCAACGTCGACGACGAGCACGACCCCGAGGGGTCGACGATCGCCTACGAACGGTCGCAGCTCGACGCGGTGCGGCGGTCGGCCCTCGAGCGGGCCGACGACGCCGACGCGGCGCTGCGGCGGCTCGCCGACGGGACGTTCGGCCGCTGCGAGCGGTGCTCGGCCCGGATCGGCGAGGCGAGGCTCGCGGCCCGGCCGACCGCGCGGCTCTGCATCGACTGCGCGCGCTAGCTCGCGACGGGGCCGGGCGCACCGGGGTCGGGCGCACCGGGGTCGGGCGCAGCGGCGGGGTCGGGAGCAGCGGTGGGGTCGGCGACCGCGTACACGCCGTGCCCGACCCGCTCGAGCCTCCCCTGGCGGGTCAGGACGCTGAGGGTCGAGAGGACGCTGCTGCGGCGGTACCCCGGCAGCGCGGCCACGAGCGCGGTCGTCGACAGCGGCCCCGCACGGAGGGCCTCGGGGATGCGGTCGGCGAGCGACGCGCCCGAGCCGACCCCCGCCTCCTCGACGTCGCCCTCCCCGTCGGCCCCCGCGCGGTCGGCGCGGTAGTCCGCCCTGGCCTGGTCGAGGTCGTCGGCCGACACCCGTGTGGTGCCGCCGTCCGCCCCTGAGGCGTGCGCGTAGGGGGCGAGCGTCAGCGACCGCCCGACGCGGGCGTACACGGCCGACGCGCTGGTGCCCTGGTGCTCGGCGATCTCGGGGTAGGAGGCGCCGCCGAGCAGCAGCACCGCCTCGCCCTCCAGCCCCAGCCACTGGCCGAGCGTCGCGATCTCCCACCCGGCCGTCGTGACGGCCGAGCCCCACACCTCGATGTCGTCGGCGTGCTCGGAGGTGAGGCCGTCGAGGTCGTCGAGCAGGTCGAGCAGCCGCTGTCGGGCGTCGGCGACGATCTCCGCGGTGAACCGCGGCGGGCGCTGAAGTTTGATCGGTCGTGACATCTGTGAAAGACTATCCAAGTTGTCCGAACGCGGGCACCTCACACTTAGCTGCACCAAGGAGATCCCATGGCTTTCGCAATCGTGCGTGCCGGCGGTCGTCAGGAGAAGGTCGAGGTCGGGACGATCCTGACCGTCGACCGTCTCAAGGCGAACACGTCCGACACCGTCTCGTTCGTCCCCGTCCTGCACGTCGACGGCGACACCGTCCTCTCGGGCGACGACCTCGCCTCGGTGACCGTCGAGGGCGAGGTCCTCAACGACCTCCGCGGCCCGAAGATCGTCATCCAGAACTACAAGAACAAGACCGGCTACAAGCGTCGCATGGGCTTCCGTGCCGACCTCACCCGCGTCAAGATCACCAAGATCTCCAAGTAAAGGGAGCTGAGCACACATGGCACACAAGAAGGGCGCATCGTCCACCCGCAACGGTCGTGACTCGAACGCTCAGCGCCTCGGCGTGAAGCGCTTCGGCGGCCAGGTCGTCCTCGCCGGCGAGATCCTCGTCCGCCAGCGCGGCACCCACTTCCACCCCGGCGCCAACGTCGGCCGTGGCGGCGACGACACGCTGTTCGCCCTCGCCCCCGGCGCGGTCGAGTTCGGCACCAAGGGCGGCCGCAAGGTCGTCAACATCGTCGCCTCCGCCGTGAGCGTCGACGCGTAGCACCCCCCCGGCCGCACCTGCGGCACTGCTGAGGCGGTCGCCCCCTGACGGGGCGGCCGCCTCCGTCGTCTCCGCGACACCTGTACCCCACGGGGCCAGCGCGCTCCCTGCCGCCGGGCGTAGACGGGAGGCATGAAGGCTCTCACCTACCAGTCCATCGCCGACGTCGCCGTCACCGAGGTGCCCGACCCCACGATCGTGGAGCCGACCGACGCGGTGATCAAGGTCACCTCGGCCGCGATCTGCGGCAGCGACCTGCACCTCTACGACGTCTTCGACCCCTACCTCGACAAGGGCGACGTCCTCGGCCACGAGACCATGGGCGTCGTCACCGCCGTCGGCTCGGCCGTCTCGCGCATCCAGGTCGGCGACCGCGTCGTCGTCCCGTTCGTCATCGCCTGCCGTGCGTGCTTCATGTGCGAGCGAGGCCTGTTCTCGCAGTGCGAGACCACGCAGGTGACCGAGTACGGCTCCGGCGCGACCCTCTACGGCTACACCAAGCTCTACGGCCAGGTGCCCGGCGGCCAGGCCGAGCAGCTGCGCATCCAGCGCGCCGACGCCAACCTCGTGAAGGTCGGGCACGACCTCCCCGACGAGCGCTACCTCTTCCTCAGCGACATCCTCCCCACGGCGTGGCAGGGCGTCGAGTACGCGCAGGTGCCCGAGGGAGGCACGCTGGTCGTCCTGGGGCTCGGTCCCGTCGGCCAGTTCGCGGCCCGCATCGGCGTGCACAAGGGCTTCCGGGTGATCGGCGTCGACCCCGTCCCCGAGCGCCGCGCCATGGCCGAGCGCCACGGCGTCGAGGTGCTCGACCTCACGAAGGACGTCGCCGACGTCATCAAGGGCATGACCGACGACCGCGGCCCCGACTCCGTCGTCGACGCCGTCGGCATGGAGGCCCACGACCACGGCGGCGTCAGCATGGTGCAGAAGTTCGCCGCGGCCCTGCCCGACAAGGTCGGCCAGGCGCTCATGCAGAAGGCCGGCGTCGACAGCCTCAGCGCCATGCACCTCGCCTTCGAGGTCGTCCGACGCGGCGGCACCGTCTCGCTGTCGGGCGTCTACGGCGGAACGGCCGACCCGACTCCCTTCCTCACCCTCTTCGACAAGCAGATCACCATCAAGATGGGCCAGTGCAACGTCCACCAGTGGATGGACACCCTGATGCCCCTCGTCGAAGACCCGGCCGACCCGCTCGGCACCGAGGACCTCACGACCCACCCGGTGCCCCTCGACCGCGCGCCGGAGATGTACGAGCTCTTCAAGAAGAAGGAGGACGGCTGCATCAAGGTGGTGCTCAAGCCGTAGCGCGACTCCCCGCAGGTCCCCGCCGGGCCCCGCTCCGCCCCGTCCTGGGGCCTGGCGGGGCCCTCCGCGCGTCTGTAGCGTCGCGGGGCGTCGACGTGTCCGATCAGTTCGCTGATCGTTCACCCGAACACGCACCGACGTTCACCGGCCGTGGAGCAAACGAATGGTGGACTGGTGACGAAGGAACAACGAGGGCCTCGTCCTGGGGCCGTCGTCGGCGACACGTGAATGAGAGAACCATGGATCTCCGGACGGCCGAGCACCCGAGGCCCGACCACTTCATCCTGCACCTCAGCGACACCCACCTCGTCGGCGGTGACGCCGACCTCTACGGCGACGTCGACAGCGAGGGTCGTCTCGCACAGATCCTCGCCGGGGTCGAGGCCTCCGGGATGCGACCGGAGGCGATCATCCTCACCGGCGACCTCGCCGACAAGGGCGAGCCGGCCGCTTACCGCAAGCTCCGGGCCCTGCTCGAGCCGGTCGCGGAGCGCCTCGGGGCCCAGATCATCTGGGCCATGGGCAACCACGACGAGCGCGGCGCGTTCCGTGAGCAGCTCTTCGGGCAGATGCCCTCCGACCGCCCCGTCGACTTCGTCTACGACGTCGACGGCCTGCGCGTCATCACGCTCGACACGTCGGTGCCGGGCCACCACCACGGCGAGCTCACCGGCGACCAGCTCGACTGGCTGGCGGAAGAGCTCTCGACCCCCGCGGAGCACGGCACCATCATCGCCATGCACCACCCGCCGGTGCCCAGCGTGCAGGACCTCAGCGTCCTGGTCGAGCTGCGCGACCAGGCGTCGCTGGCCGAGGTCATCGAGGGCAGCGACGTCCGGTCGATCATCGCCGGGCACCTGCACTACTCGACCACGGCGATGTTCGCGGGCGTGCCCGTCTCGGTGGCCTCCGCCACCTGCTACACGCAGGACCTCGCCGTCGGCGGCACCCGCGGCCGCGACGGCGCGCAGTCGTACAACCTGGTGCACGTCTACGCCGACACGGTCGTGCACTCGGTCGTGCCGATCGGCTCGTACGCGACGGTCGGCGAGTACGTCTCGCCCTCGTCGACGGCGGAGCGCCTCGCCCTCGCCGGCGTGCGGATCGCCCCCGCCGCGCCCCGCCACCGCCGGACCGACACCGCCCCGGTGCCCGTCGTCACCCGCGACCTCGCGCTGACCGGCCCCATCGACACCCTCTGACCCGAGCCGGCCGGCCGCTGCCGGTCGGCCCTGTCGGCAACTCCTGCGCCGTGTCCCGCTCGCCGTTGCCGTCGCCGTTCCGGCGACGTCGCGCAGGAGTCGTCGACACGTCTCACGGGTCTTCGGCATCGTCTCCGCACCCGCACCTCCTCGCTCGGGCCGGACGGCCCTGAGCACGGCGCACGGGCGCCACGTCGGCAACTCCTGCGCCGTGTCCCGCTCGCCGCTGCCGTCGCCGTTCCGGCGACGTCGCGCAGGAGTTGTCGACGGTCGGCGCGCCCCGCAGTCGTGTCAGGGGGCAGATCGTGCCCTCATGCGGCGTTCGGCGTTTCGTGTCTGAGTCCGGCGTTCCGTGTTCGGCGTTCGGCGGTCCGTGTTCGGCGTTCGGCGGTCCGTGTTCGGCGTTCGGCATTCGGCGTACGGCGTCCGGCGTCCGGAGTCCGGAGTCCGGCGTCCGGCGTCCGGAGTCCGGAGTCCGGAGTCCGGCGTTCGGAGTTCGGCGTACGGCGTACGGCGTACGGCGTTCGGAGTTCGGCGTACGGCGTACGGCGTACGGCGTACGGCGTTCGGAGTTCGGCGTACGGAGTTCGGAGTTCCGAGTTCCGAGTTCCGAGTTCCGAGTTCGGAGTTCGGAGTTCGGAGTTCGGCGGACAGGGTCCTGCAGTCGGCATTCGGCATTCGGCGTTCGGCGTTCGGCGTTCCGAGTTCGGAGTTCCGAGTTCCGCGTTCGGCGTTCGGGATCTGAGACATCACCTCACCGCGGGGCGCTCGAGAGCAGGGCCCCGCGGACGATCGGCGAGAGGGCGACACGACGCGACGGCGATCGACGACGCGACCCTGGCTGGCTCCTAGACCGCCCGCTCCGGACCCTGCTGCGCCATGTAGCTCCGCAGCCGACGGAGGTAGTGGTCCCGCAGGACGTGCCGCACCCGGCCAGGCAGCCGCGGCACGACGACCCGGCTCACGCCCACGACGAGGTCGAAGAGCCGCTGCCGCCCCGCTCCCCACGGCAGCCCGAACGCCTCCCTGACCGTCGTCGGCAGCAGCCCCGCCGTCACGAGGCGCGCCAGCGGCATGGCCAGCCGCAACGCCACGGGCACGTTGACGGGGTGCAGCAGCTGGTACGCGACGTCGCGGGTGACCGCGTCGACGGACAGCCCGGCGAGCTGGGCGTCCCACCAGGCGCGGAAGTCGGCCCGGGTCGCCGGCCACAGTTCGGGAGGCATCTGGAGCGCCGAGCCGACCACGACGTACTCGCGGTACACGTCCTCCGCGGCCTGGGGCGAGAGCGCACCGTGGACGCGCTCGTAGAGCGAGATCGCCGAGTCGTACAGCGTCGCCGCCACCCACAGCTGCAGCTGCGGGTCGACGGCGTCGTAGGAGACCGGCGAGGAGGCGGTGCTCCTGACGGGCCGGTGGGCCCGGTCCACGAGCGCCCGCACGAATGCCACCTCCTCGGGCGTGCCGAAGACGATGGCGTAGAGGTAGGTCATCGTGCCGTGCAGGCGGGCGAGCGGCCGGTCGACGAAGTCGCTGTGGTCGGCGACCCCGTGCCCCACGGCCGGGTTCGCGAGCTGGAGCAGGATGGCCCGGCCGCCGCCGCCGAGCAGCAGAGACTCCCCCGCCATGTCGGAGATCGAGCGCACGTCGGCGCCCCACCGCACGCCGTCGCCCCTCATGCCGTCAGCCTACGCGCGGCGAGGAGCGGGCAGGCTCCCCCGACAGCGGCTCGCTAGGCTCGCGGCATGGCCGTCCCCGACTTCATCCTGACCCTCCGCGAGTCGATCGGCACTGCGCCGCTCTGGCTCTCCGGCGTGACCGCCGTCGTCGAGCGGGGCGACGACCTGCTCATGGTCCGGCGCTCCGACACCGGCGAGTGGACGCCCGTCACCGGGATCATCGACCCGGGCGAGCACCCCGCCGACGCCGCCGTGCGCGAGGTGCTCGAGGAGGCCGACCTCCACGTCGCGCCCGTGCGTCTCGCCGCCCTCGGGGTGACGGAGGGCATCGTCTACGACAACGGCGACCAGGCCAGCTACCTCGACCACACGTTCCTGATGCGCTGGGAGGGCGGCGAGCCGTCGCCGGCCGACGGCGAGAACACCGAGGCCCGGTGGTTCCCGCGGGGTGACCTGCCGCCGATGACCGCCGACATGCGCGCCCGCGTCGACGCCGCGCTGTCGGGCGACCCGAGCGCGCAGTTCGTCGTCTCGGGCGAGGTGCGCCGGGGCGAGCGCCCGGCGTGACCACCTGCGGGAGGCGCGGTGCCGGCGGGTGCCGGACCGCGACTCCCCGGGGCTACGCCTCGATCTGGTCCTGGTCGCCGCCCGCACGGCGGAGGCGACGACGCTGCTCGGCCGACTCGCGCTCGACGCGCTCCATCTCCGCCTTCTCCCACGGGGCGGCGAACGGGTAGTACCGCTCGAGGAAGTCGGTGACCGTCGCCGTGCGCTCCTCGTCGGTGACCTCGGGGAAGCTGCCGTCGTTGAGGCAGAAGAAGTCGTACGAGCGCTTCTTCAGCAGGTCGGAGAGCGAGGCGAGGTCGGCGACCGTCGTCGTGTCGACGTAGCGGACCCGGGCGGCCTCCTGCACGATCGCGCGCCCCGTCATCAACGAGTAGTAGTGGTAGAGCGAGTTCGTCACGGAGACGTTCTCCTTGGCCCGGAACGGGCTGGCCGCGGTGGCCCGGAACTCGTCCGCGAACTCGTGCTCCATCTCGGACATCACGCTGCGGCGCAGGGGCGCGGCCGTGTGCTCGAGGTGGCGGGTGGTCACCCGACCGAAGCGCTGCTGCAGCAGGCGCCGGTTCACCCGCGCGGCGTTCTCGAAGCCGCTGCGCTCGGTGTTGTTGACGCCGAGGCCGATGCGGGTCTCGGCCTCGATGAACTTCGTCACCGAGCCCGGGGAGAAGAACATCGACGGCGCGACCGGGCGCCCGAAGAACATGTCGTCGTTCGAGTAGAGGAAGTGCTCGCTGAGCCCCTCGATGTGGTGCAGCTGCGACTCGACGGCCTGGGAGTTGTGCGTGGGGAGGAACGACAGGTCGGAGAAGAACTCCTCGCTGCGCACCACGCGCACGCGGGGGTGGTCACCCAGCCACTCGGGCACGGGCGAGTCGGTCGCGATGTAGATGTTGCGGACCCACGGAGCGAACATGTAGACGCTGCGGAGGGCGTACTTGAGCTCGTCGATCTGGCGGAACCGGGCCGGGGCGTCGTCGCCCTCGCCCACCACGTGGCGCTTCGCCTGGGCGGCACGGGCGCGCTGGTACTCGACCGAGTTGCCGTCGACCCAGGAGAAGACGATGTCGATGTCGAAGGTGATGTCGGTGGCGTGGTCGTCGAACATGTGCTCGAGGGTCGGCCACTCGAGGCCGTAGCGCTCGACGGTCGTCTCGACGGCCTCATCACGGGGCAGCGAGTACCGCATCAGGGAGTTCTCGACGGGCACGAGGACCTCGTCGTCGGTGAGGATCCAGAACTCGACCTGGACGGCCGTGCCCGCGCCGTAGCGCAGGCGACCGATGGGCTCGACGCGGGGGCGGTAGACCTTGAAGGCCCGCTCGGTCTCGGACTCGAGGCCCCCCTCGGCGACGAGGACGGCCTGCCCCTTGCGGGGCTTGGCGTAGAACGGCTCGGAGCCGGAGGCCGCGATCATCGCGTCGATGAAGGCCCGGCGGTGGACGACGTCGACCGCGAGCACGGGGCGCACGTCGTTGCCGCGGACGAGGAGGAACGGGATCGCCGCCTCGTCGAGGACGCGGCGGATGAAGAGGAGGTCCTCGATCATTGACTGCTGCGGCGTGAGGTGGCCGTTGAGGAGCGTGAACTGCCCCTTGCGCACCACCACGTCGTCGCGGTCCAGACCACCGGGTCGGGGACGAGGGGTCAGCAGAGGACTCTCTGTCGTACCGGTGATCTCGGTGACCATTCAGACTCAACTTCCCGTCGGGGGCCTCGGGACGGCCACCGCACTCTAGAACGAACTGATTTTAGCTGGTCGACGCGGGTTCTCGTGAACGAGCGAGCGCCCCGCCGCGGTCAGCGGCGTCGAGCGGGGCGTGCGTCGCCCGCCGCCTGTTCCGTCGGCACCTTCACGAGGACGCCCACGACCACGAACGCGACCGCGCCGGCGAACTGCAGGGCGGCCCACGGCTGGCCGGAGAGCGGCACGACGACCACGGGGTTCCAGACCACCGCGATGGCCGCCAGGACGGGCAGCGCCCACCAGGTGCGGCCGCGCCAGGCGAAGACGAGCATGATCAGGGCGAGGATCGCCACCGCGAACCGCACGATCGTGAAGGTCGGCGAGTCGAGGAGGAACGCCCCGACCGTCAGCACGACCGCCCCGAGCAGCCCGGGCGCGAGAGCGGGTCGCAGGAACGCGGGGGCGGTGGGCGTGGGCACGGGCTGTCGACCTCTCGTCAGGCCGCGGGCGCGGCGCGGACGAGCCTATCGGGGGCACCCTGGGCGCCCCCGACGCCTCGGGCTCAGTCGATGTCGTAGGGCACGTTGAGCACCCGGAGCGGTGCGCTCATCGGCGGTTCGTCGCGGAGCCGCGCGAGCCCGGGCACGAGCTCGGCGAGCCACGCCTCGTAGCCCGCGGCCGTGAGGTGCAGCTGGTCGTCGCTGAACTCGGGGCGGATCGCGTCGCCCGACTCGTCGGCCAGCGCGGGCCACAGGTCGAGGTACTGGGCCCGGACGGTCGACGAGAACTGGCGCAGGTGCCGGTTGGCGTCCTTGATCCGCGGCGCGTAGTCGGCGCTGCGGGGCATGATCGACTGGAGCAGCAGCCGGGTGCCGGGCAGCTCGCGCCGCATCGTCACCATGATCGACTCGACGCCGCGCACGACCTGCTCGACGGTGCGCCGCTGGCCGAAGTCGTTCGTGCCGATCAGCAGCACCACCGAGTCGGGCTGAGCCGCCACGACGTCGTCGAGCCGCTCGGCCAGGCTGGTGGTGGTGTCGCCGTCGACGCCGAGCTCGAGGACGTCGTCGTCGGGGAACCAGGCGGTCCAGTCGCCGCCTGCCGTGATGCTGTCTCCGACGAAGACGAGTTTCTCGCCGTGCGCCATGGGGGCCTCCTGTCGTCGTGTGCGCGACCGGCCGTGCCGCCCGAGGGCGGCTCCACCGGTCGCGGGGTGGTTCGACGCTACCGCGTCAGTCGCGGAAGCGTCGAGGTCGGTGGGACGAGATGCGGTCGAGGCCGCGTCGCACGCCGGGCAGCAGCACGACGAACGAGGCGACCACGACCACGATCCCGAGGGTCACGCCCAGCCACAGGGGCACGGGCGAGGCGGGCCCGTCGCCCGCGGGGCCGAACGGCGTCGGCGTCGGCGTCAGCGCCGTCGACGCGAGCAGCAGCGGGGCGGCGAGGAGCGGCGTCACGACCCGGCCGTGCTGGTGCCGGGGGCGTCCTCGGCGGTGACCCGCGCCTCCTGCGCTCCGTGCCCCGCCGGCACGTCGTCACCGTGGGAGGCGGCGGCCGCGTCGCGCTCGGCGGTGGCGGTGATGCGCTCGAGCATGCCCGAGAAGATCACCCCGTGGAAGGGCAGGATCGCGAACCAGTACAGGCGCCCGCCGAGCCCCTGCGGGAAGAACACCGCGCGCTGGCGGTAGTGGGAGCCGCCGCCCTCACGGGGCGTGACGGTCATCTCGAGCCACGCGCCGCCCGGCACCTTCATCTCGGCGCGGAGCCGCAGCAGGTGGCCGCGCTCGATCTTCTCGACGCGCCACCAGTCGAGGGCGTCGCCCGCGCGGAGCGTGCTGCGGCTTCGCCGCCCGCGCTGGAGCCCCACTCCCCCGACGAGCCGGTCCATCCAGCCCCGCGCGGCCCAGGCGAGCGGGAAGGAGTACCAGCCGTTCTCGCCGCCGATGCTCTCGACCACCTTCCAGAGCTCCTCCGGAGGCGCGGTCGAGTCGGTCTCCCGGTCGTCGGTGTAGACGATGTGGCCGGACCAGTCGGGGTCGCTGGGCAGGAGGTCGCTGGGCGCGCCCGACACCGAGCTGTCCTGCCAGCTCGTCTCGACCTCGCCGTCCTTCTCGCGCTGGAGCGCGAGGCGCACGGCCTGGCGGTAGCGGAGGAGGCCCTCCGCCGGCGCCGGCACGTACTGGTCGATGTCGTGCTCGTGCACGACGCAGTCGTACTGGAGCGACGCGATGATCGGCACGGCGAGGGCGCGAGGCACCGGCGTGACGAGGTTGACCCACTGCGAGGCCAGCCACGGCGTGAACACCGGCAGCGAGGCGATGGGTCGCTGCTTGAGCCCTGCCTCGAGCGCGTAGCCGTTCATCATCTGGCCGTAGCGGAGGACGTCGGGGCCCCCGATGTCGAAGGTGCGGTTGACGTCGGCGGGCACGTCGGCGGCGCCGAGGAGGTAGTGCAGCACGTCGCGGACGGCGATCGGCTGGATCTGGTTGCGGACCCACTTCGGCGCGGGCATGTAGGGCAGCACGTCGGTGAGGTGGCGGATCATCTCGAACGACGCCGAGCCCGAGCCGATGACCACGCCCGCCTGGAGGGCGACCGTCGGGACGCCGCTCGCCAGAAGGACGTCGCCGACCTCCTTGCGCGACTGGAGGTGCTTCGAGAGCTCGCCCTCGGGGTGCAGGCCGCCGAGGTAGACGATGCGGCCCACGCCCGCCTCACGGGCGGCGTCGGCGACGGTGTGGGCGGCCTCCGCCTCCGCCGCCTCGAAGTCGCCGCGCCCGCCCATCGCGTGCGCGAGGTAGTAGACGACGTCGACGCCGTCCATGGCGGGGCGGACGGTGGAGGCGTCGGTGAGGTCGCCCTCGACGACCTCCACGTCGCCCGCCCACGGGACGTCGACGAGCTTGCCGGGGCTCCGCACCAGGACGCGCACGTCGGCGCCGGCCGCCACCAGGCGCGGCGTCAGCCGCCCGCCGATGTAGCCGGTCGAGCCGGTGACGAGGACACGGCGCCGGGCGACCGCGCCGTCGTTCTCGCTCACGACGGGGTCGGCGGCGGGGCGGGGGTCGGACGGGACGGGGTCGGTGGCCATGTGCCCAAGCTACGCTGGCAGCATCATGACTACCCAGCAGCTCCCCACGGTCGCCGCCGTCGCCGGCATGATCGACCACGCGATCCTCAAGCCCGAACTGACCCGTGCCGACGTCGACGAGGCCCTCGACACGGCCGCGGCGCACCACGTCTTCAGCGTCTGCGTCCGCCCCTCCGACGTCGCCCACGCCGTCTCCCGCCTCGACGGCACCGGCGTCCTCGTCGGCACCGTCATCGGCTTCCCCCACGGCACGACCTCGACCGAGGCCAAGGTCGCCGAGTCGCGTCAGGCCGTCGCCGACGGCGCCGTCGAGCTCGACATGGTCGTCAACGTCGGCCGCCTGCGCAGCGGACTGCTCGACGACGTCGAGGCCGACGTGCGCGCCGTGGTCGAGGCCGCGGGCGACCTCGTCGTCAAGGTCATCCTCGAGACCGCCTTCCTCAGCGACGACGAGATCGTCGCGGGCTCGAAGGCCGCCGAGCGGGCCGGCGCCGCCTTCGTCAAGACGTCCACCGGGTTCGCCGGCGGCGGCGCGACGCTCCCCCACCTGCGCCTCATGCGCGACGCGGTCGGCGAGGGCGTCCAGGTCAAGGCCTCCGGCGGCGTCCGCGGCCTCGACACCGTCCTCGAGATGCTCGACCTCGGCGTGACCCGCTTCGGCACCAGCGCCAGCGGCACCATCCTCGACGACCTCGCGCACCGGCTCGAGACCGGCAGCGCCTCCGGCGCCGGGGACGACGCGACGTCGTACTGAGCCGGGGCCGGGGCGGCCCGGCCGACCACGCGACAGAGCAGGAGGCCCGCACGACGATCGTCGTGCGGGCCTTCTGGCATCCGGGCGTCCGGGCGTCAGGGCGTCCGGGCGCACGCGGCGCGGGCTCATCCGGCCGGCGCGGGCCGGGCCCTCGCGGTGCGGCCTCAGGGCGCGGGGGCCCCGAGGATCTCGCGGCACCGCACGACGTCGGCCCTGATGTGCGCGATCAGCGCGTCGAGCCCCTCGAAGGCGACGTTGCCCCGCACCCAGTCGACGAAGTGCACGGTGATCTCCTGCCCGTAGAGGTCGAGCGTCACGTCGAGGAGGTGCGCCTCGACCTGCTTCTCGGGCACGCCCTCGAAGGTCGGGTTGTTGCCGACGGAGACGGCGGCCGGGTAGAGGGTGTCGCCGACGAGCACCCGGGCGGCGTAGACGCCGTCGGCGGGCACGAAGCCCTCGCTGTGCGGCTCGAGGTTGGCGGTCGGGAACCCCAGCTCGCGCCCGCGCTGCTCGCCCTGGACGACGACGCCCCGCACCGCCGGCTCCCGGCCGAGCAGCTCGGCGGCCTCGCGGACGCGGCCCCCGTCGAGCAGCTCGCGGATCCAGGTCGAGGAGGCGCGGCGTGCGCCCCCGGGGCGGACGTCGTCGATCGAGACCACGCGCAGCCCCCGGCTCGCCCCGAGCTCGCGCAGCGTCTCGACCGTGCCGCTGCCCCGGACCCCGAAGCGGAAGTCGTCGCCGACGAAGACGACCCGCGCGTGGAGGGCGCCCACGAGGATCCTGTCGACGAACTCCTCGGGAGCGAGGGCGCGGAGCTCGTCGTCGAAGGTGAGCATGAGCGTGGCGGCGACGCCCGCCTGCTCGAGCAGTTCGCGCTTCTGGCGGTTGCTGACCAAGGCCCGCGGCACGTCGCCCGGCCTCAGCACGGCGAGCGGGTGCCGGTCGAAGGTCACGACGGTGCTCACGAGCCCCTCGTCGGCGGCCACCTGCTCGAGGAGGTCGATGACGGCCCGGTGGCCGACGTGCACCCCGTCGAACTTGCCGATGGTGACGGCGCTCGGCCCGAAGTCGGCCGGGACGGAGGCGACGGTCTCGAAGAACTGCACGTCGCCTACTCGGGCAGGCCGGTGACGGACTCCGGCTCGCCGTCGTGCGCGCGCTCGGCGGCGGTCGGTCGGGTGCGTGAGAGCCAGATCATGCCCAGCACGGGCAGCAGGAGCGGCACGAAGCCGTAGCCGCGGCCGAAGAACGACCAGACGGTGTCGTCGGGGAAGAGGGCCGGGTCGAGCGCGGTCACGAGCCCGACGATCAGGACCCCGGCGAGCTCGAACGAGATGGTGGCCCAGGCGACGGCGTACGAGGTGGTGCCTCGCTTGACGAGGGCCACGGTCGCGACGATGTAGACGACCGCCGAGAGGGCGCTCAGCGTGTAGGCGAGCGGCGCCTCCGAGAACTGCTCGGCGATCTGGAAGACGGAGCGGCCGGTGGCCGCCAGGGCGAGGAGGGCGTAGACCGCGACGAGGACCCGGCCGAGGCCGACCGCGCGCGTTGACTTCTGAGTGACCATCATCGACCAGGATAGGTCGCGGTCGCCGTGCGCGCCGACACGGGCGGCAGGGTCGACGGGATGCGGCTCGACGACGGCGTCACGCGACCTGCACCGTCCAGATCTGCAGCATGCGGTAGACCATCACGGCGACCGCGAACACCGACGCCGCGAGCACGAGGTTGCTCCACCGGGTCCGGTCGACGAGCGCCCAGACCACCGCCAGGGGCGGCAGGAGGATGGCCGACACGAGGTAGATGTAGAACTCGACGACGTTGCCCGTGGGCGGGTTGCCGACGAACGGGGCCACGATCGCGACGACGAGCTGCACGATCAGCAGCACCAGGACGAGGGCCGTCGCGCCGACGGTGACGTCGTTCGGCAGCTTGCGGGCGAACCCGGCGACGACGCAGACGAGGCCGGCGACGCACGCCACGACGACCTGCACCCAGGTGAACCACTCGATCATGCCGACACCTCGTCGCTCGGGAAGTTGACGATCGGGACGGCCTGCCCCCGCCGCACCTCGACCAGGCCGGCGAGGTCGCCGGAGGGCGTCACGGCGGCGACGGGCCCGGCGGTGTCGTCGATGCCGACGGTGACGCGCTTGCCGTGGCCGAGGTCGACCGTCTCGTCGGCGGTCATCCGCCAGACGGGGAAGAGGCGCTCCGCCACCGCGGTGGGGGGCAGGAGGGCGGGCGCGACGTCGATGCCCTCGAGGACGGCAGCGTCGGCGACGTCGAAGGGGCCGACGGTCGTGCGGCGCAGGGCCGTGAGGTGCCCGCCGACTCCGAGCCCGGCGCCCAGGTCGCGGGCCAGCGCCCGCACGTAGGTGCCGGAGGAGCAGCGCACCCGGACGTCGAGGTCGCGGACGCTCACGGTGCGCCCGGCCTCGTCGACGACCTCGGCGTTGCGCCGGTCGTGGACGGAGAACTCGGAGATCGTGACGTCACGGGCCTTGAGCTCGACCTCGACGCCCTCGCGGGCGAGGTCGTACGCGCGACGGCCGTTCACCTTGATGGCGCTCACGGTCGTGGGCACCTGGCTGATCGGTCCGCTCAGGGCACGCACTCCGGCGTCGATCGCCTCGTCGGTGACGGCGGAGGCGTCGTGCGTGGCGGTGGTCTCGCCCTCGGAGTCGTCGGTGGTCGTGGCCACGCCGAGGCGGATGGTCGCCTCGTAGGTCTTGTCGAGGCCGACGAGGAAGGTCAGGAGGCGCGTGGACGAGTTCAGGCCGAGCACGAGGAGCCCGGTGGCCAGCGGGTCGAGCGTGCCAGCGTGGCCCACCTTGCGGGTGCCGGCGGCCCGGCGGACCCGCGAGACGACGTCGTGGCTGGTGATGCCCTGCGGCTTGTCGACGAGGAGGATGCCGCTGTTCACGCGACGACGCTACCGCACCCGCGAGGGGCGGACCTCAGCACGCGTCGTCGAAGACGCGGCGGGGGTGCTCCGGGTCGCTGACGTCGACGACGGAGGTCGCCCGGGCTCGGAGGCCGCCGCGGTGGGCGTCGCCCGTGACCCAGACGCTGTAGTTCCAGAGACCGGCGAGCTCGGGCTCGTTGAGCCCGGCGCCGTCGACCAGGAGGAGGGCGTCGGCGGGCCCGGTGACCCAGCGCGGCTCCACCGCCCGACGGGCCTCGCGGTCGTACGCCGCTTCGACCCATCCGGTGCTGCCGCCGAGGCGGAAGGGCTCGATGAGGACGCGGCGGAACAGCTCGGGCGCGAAGGCCGGGTCGGCGGCGCCGACGTCGGGCGACGAGCCCGTGTCGACGGGGACGACGAAGTCCTCGACGGAGGCGCGGAAGGCCGCGTGCCCGAGCTCGCGGAGGGCGTCGGCGAGGTCGTCGGCGAACGCGGCCTGGCCGGCACCGGGCAGGCCGTCGACGGCGACGAAGGCGCGGCCCCTCGAGTAGTTGTGCAGGATCTCGGTCGCGAGTGCACGGAGCGTGTCTTTCCTGGCGGGGGCCCAGCGGGTGGTCATGAGGTCACCCTAGGCCGCGGTGCCGCGCGGCGGCTCAGCGGCCGGTGATCACCCGGCCCTCCGCGTCGAGCCAGCGCACGGTGGTGAGCATCGCGTCGAACAGCTCGACCAGTGCGTCCGCCACCGCGTCGCTCGCGGCCTCCGTGTCGGTGGTGCGCTCGTGGGTCTCGAGCACGGTCAGCGTCGCCGACACGAGACGGTCGAGCTGCCCGGTCACCCTGGTGAGCATCGTGCGTCGGCGGACCACCCGACCCGGGGAGTCGCGGGCCGGCTGCCCACCGCCGGTCTCGCTCCACACGACCGCCGGTTCACCTCCCACGCCCAGGGCTGTCGCGCCCCGGCCGACCCGCCCCAGCAGCAGCCGGTCGAGGTCGTCGGTCGAGCGAGCGGTGACCGGCACCACCGTGACCACGATGCTGGCGGTCGTTCCGGTGTCGGGCAGCGGGCCGGCGGTCACGTAGGAGTCGAGCACGTGGCCGTCGGCGTCGGCGGCAGCGGCCTCGATCAGCCCGCTGCCGACCCGCTGTGCGAACTCCGAAGGCACCTCGCCGCCGAGCACGCTGCCGAGCTGGTCGACGACCGCGTCGAAGGCCATCTCGGGCCGCAGCTGCCCCGGGATCTGCACCCAGCCCCGCGGCACCATCACCGCGTACCCGACGCCGACCACGCCCGGCCCCCGCCGCACCCACCGCGGCGGGCTCATCGGCCTGCCCCCGTCCCGCGGAGCAGGCGAGCCCGCACAGGGTCGAGCGACTCGGCTGGTTCGTCGGCAGCCGGGTCGCCTCGGCGACGTGCTAGCAGTCGACGCACGCCACGGGTCAGGTACACGACGAACGCCACGCCCGCTGAGGCGAGCATGGTGAAGCCCGCGAGCCCCGCGGGAGCAGCCCAGACCGGCGCCGCATCGAAGGCCCACCAGTGGTTCAGGCAGAGCAGGCCGTCAGCAGCCCACACGAAGCCCATCAGCCCCGGCTGGCTGCCACTGGGCGTTCTTCCGCGGCGAACCACCATCTCCACGGCCATGGGCACGATGCCGATCCCCATGCCGACGAACACGAAGCCCGGCATGTCGACCGGAGGCCAACCGGGTGACGACTCGAAGACCGTCTCGATCTCGGATGACCGGCGGCCATCCGCCTCCCAGCGCACGGCGATGATCACCAGCACGATGTTGAAGCTCTGAATGACGAGTACCGGAACCAGACTGCCGTAGTAGGCGACGACCCAGAACCCTGCCGAGATCGGATGAGACGCGCCGCTCGACCTCCGGCCCCTGGTCGTGGACGTGGACGCCGCGCTGGCGCTCACTGAATGACTCCCGCCCGCTGCAGCCGACCGTACGGATCGAGCGCCCGCAACCCACCCGTCACAAAGTCGCTGCCGGACAACATGCGAGCGTGCCGCAGATCCCGGAGTGCACCGGCGACTGCGACGGCGTCGTCGAACTCTGCACCGGGTCGGTCACTTCGCAGGAACCGCCGTATCTGCGCCATGTCGACATCCCCGAGGTTCTGCCGGAGCGACTTGCTGAGGAAGCCAGGGGCGGCTCGGTCCCACGTCGCTTTGACCCACGCCGTCGCCAGCGACCGCGACTGGCCCGACGCGACCAGGCCGTTGACACGGTTCACGGCGATGCTCTTGGCGGCGACCTTGGCACCACCGACGAGGACCGAGCCCGTGCCGAAGGTGGCGAGGGACAGGGCAGCGAAGGCGACATCCGACCATTCACCAGTCCCCACAGCGGCTTGAGCGGCCGTGACGGCCAGGACGCCCACCATGAGGCCGAACGCGAAGACGTTCACTCCTGGGATGAAGAGAGCCGCCACGGCCAGTGCCATGCCTACGAAACCCGCGACCGTCACGAGGCCGTCGATCCAGTGGTCGTTGTCCTCCATCCACTGCTGGAAGCCGTCGAAGGCCACGCCGGCGGCACCGCTCACGTCGTCCCAGAGCGAGTCGCGCGGCCCGCCGGCCTCGAGGTCGTCGAGGCTGGCGATCGCGGTCGTGGCGGCGGCCTCGACGGCGGCGTGCGCGGCGTCCACACGGCCACCGTGGAGCACGACACGCTCGGCAGCCTCGGCGAGGCGCAGACGCTGCACGCGGGCGAGCTCCTCGTAGTCGGCCCGCGCCTCCTCGCCGACCGCGACCAGGGCCATCCCCTCGTACTTCTCGACCAGCCGTCGGGCCGCGTCGTGGTCGTCGACCGCGAGGCCGTGCTCCCGGAGGGCCGGCGCCGAGGCCGTCTGCGCCTCCGCCAGGGCGGCGGCGTAGGCCTGCAGCGCCTCCCCCGCGCCCTGGTAGCGCCGGTGCACCGTCCGTAGCTGCTGCTCGACCTCGCCGGCCGCGGCGAGGAACGCCTCGATCGCGTCGCTCTGAGCCCCCTCGGCGTCCAGGGAGCGCAACGACTCCGCCGCGGACCAGATCAGCTCGGCCGTCGCCCCCCACCGGGCCGCCGCCGCCCGCACCTGCGCGGGGTCGCCCTCGACCCGGGGCTTCGGCAGGTCGCCCGCGAAGCTCACGAGGCCTCGTCGCGGGGCGTCTGCGGGCAGCGGGGTCTCGTCATGGCGGCGTCCTGTCTCACGGTGGTCGGCGGGCTGCCAACCAACATTCCACATGTACCGTTCTGTCGCCACTCGAGGCCTGACGCTGGGGACGGCGACCGGGGCACCGCGCCTGGGGAGGGTGCGCCTCCGTCGAGGGCGCGCAGCCTAGGATCGACCGGTGCCCCTCGCCTCCCCCGTCGCCACCTGGTTCCGCGAGAACGGGCGGGACCTGCCCTGGCGCCGGCCCGGCTTCACCGCCTGGGGAACGCTGGTCAGCGAGGTGATGCTCCAGCAGACGCCGGTCGTCCGCGTCGTCCCGCGCCTCCAGCAGTGGCTCGAGCGCTGGCCCACCCCCGCCGACCTGGCCGCCTCCCCCGCCTCCGACGCCGTCCGCGCCTGGGACCGCCTGGGCTACCCCCGTCGCGCCCTGGCGCTGCACGCCGCCGCCGTGGCGATCACCGAGCGGCACGGCGGCGTCGTCCCCGAGGGGGTGCCCGACCTCCTGGCGTTGCCCGGCGTCGGCGACTACACGGCCCGGGCCGTCGCCGTCTTCGCCTACGGGCACCGGCACCCCGTCGTCGACACCAACGTCCGCCGGGTCCTGGCCCGTGCGGTCGAGGGCCTCGCAGAGCCCTGGGCGCCGTCGGCCCGGCGTGACCTGCCGCTGATGGAGGCACAGCTCCCCCTCGACCGAGAGGAGGCGCGGGTCGTCAGCGCCGGAGTGATGGAGCTCGGTGCCCTGGTCTGCACCGCGCGCTCGCCCCGCTGCGACGAGTGCCCCCTGATCTCCGAGTGCGCGTGGGTGCTGGCTGGACGCCCCGCGCACGTCGGGCCGCGCCTCCGCACGCAGGCCAGGTTCGAGGGATCGGACCGCCAGGTGCGCGGGCTCGTCATGGCCGAGCTGCGGGCGAGCGACGTGCCCGTCACCGCCGCGGAGATCGCCACGGTCTGGCCCGACGCCGCCCAGCGCGACAGAGCCCTCGCCGGCCTGCTCCGCGACGGGTTGGTCACGGGCAGTGCCGACGAGGGCTGGGAACTGCCGAGCTGACGACGCGAGGCGCCGCGGCGTCAGGTCAGCGCGTGCCGCCGTCAGGCTCGACGAAGCCGTCTCCGACCGGGGCGTCGCCCGCGGGGGCGTCGGCGGTGGGCGCGGGCTCGGCGTCGTCGAGCTCGAGCTCGTCGCCGTCGTCGGCCTCGTCGTCGTAGTCGTCCTCGTCACGGGGCTTCACGTACGGGTCGGCGTCGCCGGCGTACTCGGCCGTGGCCGCGATGGTCTGGCTCTCCTGGTCACGCTGACGCGCCTCCTGGAGGAGGCGGTCGATGGACGCCGCGTTCTCGGGCAGGGCGTCGAGGATGAACTCGATGCTCGGGGTGAGGCGCGCGGTGATGTTCTTGCCCACCTCGCTCCGGAGCATGCCGGTGGCGGACTTCAGGGCGGCGCCCGTGTCGCGGCGCTCCTCGTCGGTGCCGTAGACCGTGTAGAAGATCGAGGCGTGCTGGAGGTCGCCCGTCACCTTGACGTCGGTGATCGTGACGAAGCCGAGACGCGGGTCCTTGATGCCCTTGTCGAGGCGTCGAGCGACGATCTCCTTGATGCGGTCGGCCATCTTGCGGGCGCGCTGCGGGTCAGCCATGTCGGGCTCCTTCTGCTGGTCCGCTCAGGGCGAGCGGTGAGGGGTGAGGCCCCGCCCCGACCGGAGTCGGAGCGGGGCCTCGTTCAGTGCTGTGACGCCGGGGTCAGACCCGCGGCTTCTCGACCATCTCGATGGTCTCGATCTCGTCGCCGATCTGGATGTCGTTGAACTTGCCGAGGCCGATGCCGGCCTCGAAGTCCGTTCGCACCTCGGTGACGTCGTCCTTGAAGCGACGCAGCGAGTCGATCGCCAGGTTGTCGCCGACGACGACGCCCTCGCGGATGACCCGAGCGCGGGCGTTCCGGGTGATCGTTCCCGACCGCACGATGACACCGGCGATGTTGCCGACCTTCGACGAGCGGAAGATCTCGCGGATCTCGGCGACACCGGACTGCTTCTCCTCGAACTCGGGCTTGAGCATGCCCTTGAGCGAGTTCTCGATGTCCTCGAGGGCCGCGTAGATGACCGAGTAGAACCGGACGTCGACACCCTCGCGAGCAGCGCGCTCCCGGGCCTTCGTGTCGGGGCGCACGTTGAACCCGATGATCACCGCGTTGTCGACCGTGGCGAGGTTGACGTCGCTCTCGGTGACGGCGCCGACTCCGCGGTGGATGATGCGCAGCTGCACGCTGTCGTCCACCTCGATCTTGAGCAGCGACTCCTCCAGCGCCTCGACGGCACCGGACACGTCGCCCTTGATGATGATGTTGAGCGCCTCGACCTTGCCCTCCTCGAGAGCACGGGTGAAGTCCTCGAGCGAGATGCGCTTGCGGGCCTTGGCCAGCGACGCGTTGCGCTCGACGGCCTCGCGCTTCTCGGCGATCTGACGAGCCGTGCGGTCCTCCTCGGTGACGAGGAAGGTGTCGCCGGCGCGGGGCACGCTCGACAGGCCCTGGACCAGCACGGGCCGGCTCGGGTAGGCCTCGTCGACCGCGTCGCCGTTCTCGTCGACCATCGCTCGCACACGGCCGTAGGCCGTGCCGGCGACGATGGCGTCTCCGACGCGCAGCGTGCCCGACTGGATGAGCACCGTGGCGACGGCACCGCGGCCCTTGTCGAGACGAGCCTCGATCGCGACGCCTCGGGCGTCCTTGTCGGGGTTCGCGCGCAGGTCGAGACCAGCGTCGGCCGTGAGCAGGACGGCCTCGAGGAGGGCGTCGATGTTCTTGTTGTCACGGGCCGACACGTCGACGAACATGACGTCTCCGCCGTACTCCTCCGCGACGAGGCCGTACTCGGTGAGCTGCTGCCGGACCTTCGCCGGGTTCGCGCCCTCCTTGTCGATCTTGTTGACCGCGACCACGATCGGCACGTTGGCCGCCTGGGCGTGGTTCAGGGCCTCCACCGTCTGCGGCATGATGCCGTCGTCGGCCGCGACCACGAGGATCGCGATGTCGGTGACCTGCGCACCACGGGCACGCATGGCGGTGAACGCCTCGTGGCCCGGGGTGTCGATGAAGGTGATGGCGCGCTCGACGCCCTCGTGCGGAGCCCACACCTGGTACGCACCGATGTGCTGGGTGATGCCACCCGCCTCACCGGCCACGACGTTGGCGTTGCGGATCGCGTCGAGGAGTCGCGTCTTTCCGTGGTCGACGTGGCCCATGACGGTCACGACGGGGGGACGGATCTGCAGGACGGACTCGTCCTCGTCCTCGAGCTCCTGCTCGAGGTCGATGTCGAAGCCCTCGAGGAGCTCCTTGTCTTCGTCCTCGGGCGAGACGACCTGGATGTTGTAGCCCAGCTCCTCGCCGAGAACCTGGAAGGTGGCCTCGTCGAGGGACTCGGTCGCCGTGGCCATCTCACCGAGGTGGAACAGCACGGTGACGAGGTTGCCGGGGCTGGCGTCGATCTTGTCGGCGAAGTCGCTGATGGACGCGCCCCGACGGAGACGGACGATCGTGCTGCCGTCCCCGCGGGGGACGCTGACGCCGCCCAGGGACGGCGCCGACCGCATCTCGAACTCGGCCCTCTTCGTCCGCTTCGACTTGCGTGCCTTGCTCTTGCCGCCACCGCGACCGAACGCACCGGCCGTGCCGCCGCCGGGCCCACGACCACGGCCACCGCCGCCGCCCGCGGGGCGGGGAGCGCCGAAGCCGGGACGGAAACCGCCCGCGGCGCCGGGAGCGCCGGCGCCGGGACGCTGGAAGCCGCCGCCGGCACCGCCGGGACGAGCACCGGCACCGGCCGGACGCTGGCCGAAGCCGTTGGGGCGGGGGCCTGCGCCGACGCCGGGGCGCGGGGCACCGGGACGGGGAGCACCGGGACGGGGAGCCATCGGGCGGGGGCCCGCGGCGCCGCCGGGACGCGGCATGCTGCTCGCGGCGCCGGAGCCTCCGGGACGGGGCGCGCTCGGACGACCCATGCCCTGGTTGCTGGCGAAGGGGTTGTTGCCGGGGCGCGGGGCACCGGGGCGGGGGCCGCCGGGCTTCGGGCCGGCGGCGCCGGGCTTGACGGCGTCCGCCGCGGGGGCGGAGGCAGCCTCGGCGGCGGCCGCGGCGCGCTGGGCCTCGGCCTGGGCCTGACGCTCGGCGACGGTGAGCGGCGCGACGGGGGCGGGTGCCGCCTCCGCCTCGGGCTCAACGGCGACGGGAGCCGGCTCCGGAGCAGCGGGCTGCTCGGCGACCGGGGGCTTCGGGGTGGGGGCCGCGGGGCGGGGCGTGCCCGGCTTGGGAGCCGACGACGACGCCGTGGTGGCGGGCTTCGCGGGTGCCTTGGGGGCGGGCGACGCCGAGGCGGCGCCGGCGAAGGCCTGGCGCAGCTTGCGGGCGACGGGGGGCTCGACGCTGGAGGAGGGCCCCTTGACGAACTCGCCCATCTCCTTGAGCTTCTCTAGTGCGGTCTTGCTGTCGATCCCCAGCTCGCTGGCGATCTCGTGTACGCGTGGTTTAGCCACAGTTCTCCTGTCTCGGGCCCCGCCCGATCAGGGTGGAGCCGTCAGTTCTGGACGGGTCTCATTTCGAGCCGCTCATTAGTTGTCCATGTGCCTGTCAGCCTGTTCTGTCTGGGCTAGTGGTCGTGGTGGAACTCGGGGTGGTGCATCGGGAGTGGTCCGTGCCACGAGGTGGTCGCGGAGCTCCTGCGAGTCGGGGTCCGAGTCGAGGCGGAACGCACGGCGGAAGGCCCTGCGCTTCACTGCTGACTCGAACGCCTCCATCGAAGGCGTCAACCACGCACCCCGCCCGGGGAGCGAGGCGGTCTCGTCGACCACCAGGCGTCCGTCTCGGACGACGATCCTCACGAGTGAGGACCGCGGAGCGCGCGTTCGAGTGCCGATGCACGTTCTGACGGGTTCCACCTTACCCCCTCGGGTCGCGGGACGGGAGACGCCGGGGGCGAACGGCGTGGTGCCGCCCTCCCCCGGCGTCGAGGTCGACGATGTGCCTCAGTCGTCCTCGAGGATCGAGTCGGGCTGGACGGGCCATGCCTGCCACCGTGCCGCCGACGCTGCGCGCCGTCGACCCGGCGCGCGGATCGACCTCCAGCTCAGTCGTCCTCGAGGATCGAGTCGGGCTGGATGTCGATCCGCGCGCCCGTCAGCTTCGCGGCGAGGCGGGCGTTCTGGCCCTCCTTGCCGATGGCGAGCGACAGCTGGTAGTCGGGCACGAGGGCGCGGACGGCCTTGGTCGACTTGTCGATGACGAACGCCGACGACACCTTCGCGGGCGACAGGGCGCTCGCGACGAAGGTCGGCAGGTCGCTGGAGTAGTCGACGATGTCGATCTTCTCGTCGTTCAGCTCGGTCGTGACGGCGCGGACCCGCTGGCCCATCTCGCCGATGCACGCGCCCTTGGCGTTGACGCCCGCCTCCGTGGCCCTGACGGCGATCTTCGTCCGGTGGCCGGCCTCGCGGGCGAGCGAGACGATCTCGACGACGCCGCTGGCGATCTCGGGCACCTCGAGCGCGAAGAGCTTGCGCACGAGCGACGGGTGGGTGCGCGAGACCGTGATCTGCGGCCCCTTCGTGCCCTTGCTGACGCCCGTCACGTACACGCGGATGCGGGAGCCGTGCGCGTACTTCTCGCCGGGCACCTGCTCCTCCGGGGGGAGGATCGCCTCGACGGTGCCGAGGTCGACGTGCACCATGCGGGGGTTCGGCCCCTGCTGGATGACGCCGGCGACGATGTCGCCCTCGCGGCCCTTGAACTGGCCGAGGACCTTGTCGTCGCCGATGTCGCGCAGGCGCTGGTTGATCACCTGCTTGGCCGCGAAGGCGGCGATGCGACCGAAGTCGCTCGGGCTGTCGACGGCCTCGCCGACGACGGCGCCCTCCTCGTCGCGCTCGATGGCGAAGACGGACACGTGGCCGGTCTTGCGGTCGAGCTCGACGCGGGCCGCGGGCACGCGGCTCTCGGGCTGGTTGGTGTGCTTGAGGTAGGCCGTGAGGATGGCCTGCTCGATGATTCCGACGAGCTCCTCGAAGGGGATCTCGCGCTCGCGCTCCATGAGGCGCAACACACTCAGGTCGATGTCCACTGAGGGCCTCCACTGTTCAGATCTGCAGGCTGCGCGCGCGGTGGCGCACACAGCATCCCCCTACGGTACCCGAGTGCGGGCGGCGGGACGCACCGCCCGGACGCACGACACCGCGCCTCCGCGCCAGGACGACGGGGAGGCGCGGTGCCGGTGGTCAGGAGGCGCGCGGTGCCGAGAGCGCCGCCACGGCCTCGGCCACGGTGACGGGGGTGCGCTCGCCCGTGCGGCGGTCCCAGAGCTCGACGACGCCCTCGCCGGCCGAGCGGCCCACGACGACGATCCGCGGCACGCCGAGGAGCTCGGCGTCGCCGAACTTCACGCCCGGCGAGACCTTCGGACGGTCGTCGTAGAGGACGTCGAGGCGGTGCTGCTCGAGCTCGGCGGTCAGGGCCTCGGCGACCTCGAAGACGACCGGGTCCTTGCCGGTGGCCACGACGTGCACGTCGAAGGGCGCCACGTTCTCGGGCCAGACGAGGCCCTTCTCGTCGTTGTTCGCCTCGGCGATGACGGCGAGGATGCGGGTCACGCCGATGCCGTACGAGCCCATCGTGACGGTGACCTGCTTGCCGTTCTCGTCGAGCACCTTGAGGCCGAGGGCCTCGGCGTACTTGCGGCCCAGCTGGAAGACGTGGCCGATCTCCATGCCGCGCGCGGTCTCGATGGGGCCGGAGCCGTCGGGGGCCGGGTCGCCCTCGCGCACCTGGGCCGCCTCGACGACGCCGTCGTGCTCGAAGTCGCGGCCGGCGACGAGGCCCGCGACGTGGACGCCGGGGATGTTGGCCCCGGTGACCCACGAGCTGCCCTCGACGACGCGGGGGTCGACGACGTAGCGGATGCCGGCTCCCCAGCCCGCGCCGCCGGGCCCGATGTAGCCCTTCACCAGGCCGGGCGCCTTCGCGAAGTCGGCGTCGCCGGCGGCGTCGACCTCGGCCGGGGCGAACGCGACCTCGAGCCGCTTCATGTCGACGTCGCGGTCGCCGGGCAGGCCGACGACGACGAGCTCGCGCGTGCCGTCGAGGTGCGTGAGCGCCACGACGACGTTCTTGAGCGTGTCGGCGGCCGTCCAGGGACGCCCGTCGGCGCGGGGGTGCGCGGTCTCGAGCTGCTCGACGAGCGACGCGATCGTGGGCGTGTCGGCCTTGTCGAGCATCACGGCGGCGGGCTGGCCCTCGATCGGCACGGTGGCGGGCACCGTGGTGGTGAACGCCTCGACGTTCGCCGCGTAGCCGCCGGCCGACCGGACGAACGTGTCTTCGCCGACCTCGGTGGGGTGCAGGAACTCCTCGGAGCGGGAGCCGCCCATGGCCCCGGCATCGGCCTGGACGATGACGTACTCGAGGCCGAGTCGCGTGAAGATGCGCTCGTAGGCGTCGCGCTGGGCCTGGTAGCTGACCTCGAGCCCCTCGTCGCGGACGTCGAACGAGTAGGCGTCCTTCATCGTGAACTCGCGGCCGCGCAGGAGACCGGCCCGGGGCCGGGCCTCGTCGCGGTACTTGTCCTGGATCTGGAAGAGGGTCAGCGGGAGGTCCTTGTACGACGCGTAGAGGTCCTTGACGAGCAGGGTGAAGGCCTCCTCGTGCGTGGGCGCCAGGAGGTAGTCGGCGTCCTTGCGGTCCTTCAGGCGGAACATGCCCTCGCCGTACTCCGTCCAGCGGCCGGTGGCCTCGTAGGGCTCGCGCGGCAACAGCGCCGGGAAGTGGACCTCCTGGGCGCCGGCGGCGGCCATCTCGTCGCGGATGACAGCCTCGATCCGGGCCTTGACCCGGAGGCCGAGCGGCAGCCAGGCGAACACGCCCGGCGCCTGGCGGCGGATGTAGCCGGCCCGCACGAGGAGGCGGTGGCTGGTCACCTCCGCGTCGGAGGGGTCTTCTCGGAGGGTGCGGACGAAGAGCTGGGAGAGGCGCGTGGACACCCGACCAGCTTAGGGGCGCGACGGCACCTCACCAGGGCCTGCCGTCGTAGTCCCCCGGGTTCTGCTCGTAGTACCGCTCGCGGTCCTGGTCGCGCTGCTGCTCCTGCTGGCTCTGCTCGCCCTGCTCCTGCAGCTGCTCGAGGGGCGTCTGCCCGCCGGCGCCGCCGTCGCCCTCCTCCCCGTCGCCGGGGGCGGGATCGCTCCCGTCGCCTCCGCCCGGGTCGCCGTCGCCCGGCTCGCCCTGCGCCTCCTGCTGCTTCTCGCCCAGGCGGCCGTCCGCCTGGTCGAGCGGCTCGGAGGTGTCGGGCTGCTGCGGGTCGTCCGGGGGCTGGAAGCAGCCCTCGGGCGCCTCCTCGATCGTCGTCAGGCCCAGCGCGTAGAGCGCCTCGGCGTCCGCGTAGCGGAGCTCGAGCAGCGCGGCGTCGCCCTGTGCCTCGATGGTCAGGACCAGGTCGGTGCGGATCACGCAGGAGACCGTGTCGTCGTCGGGGGCGAGGTCGAGGGCGGTGACGAACTCCTGGCGCGCGACGTCGAGCACCCCGATCTGGGCGTAGGCCGTGCCCCGGTCGAAGTGGTGGACCCAGGGCTCGACGACGTTGACGACCCCGAGCGGCCCGGTCGCCGACGCGGCGCGCTCGAACTCGCGGGCTCCGTACGCCTGCTGCGTGAGCGCCGCGGCGATCGGGAGTGACAGCAGCTTGACCGCGACGAGGAGGACGACGAGGGCGACCGGGGCCGACCACAGCAGGAGACGGCGACGCAGGCGCCGCCGGTACTCCTCGACCGTGCGGGCGGGGGCGACGTCTCGGGCGCGCGCGACCTCGACGGGAGGCGGGGGCAGGGTGTCGGTCACGGTCGGGCTCCGGGGGTCGGTCGGCGGGCGTCGGAGGCGCGGGGCGGCGTGCCGGGGCCGCCGGCGCCCGTGGGCCGAGGGCGCCGCGCGGGCCCGACCTCCGCCAGGGCACGGGCGACCTGGAGGGCGTCCACGAGCACGAGGAGGAAGAGCGGCACCGCGGCGATCCAGTACAGGTCGGTCACCGTCTCGGACCGCGTCGCGTCCGAGGCGACGCTGCCCGAGCGCACGTCGGCGACGACGGAGTCGACGCTCGTGCCCGCCGTCCGGTGCTCGTACGGGACCCCGAGCTGCTCGGCGACGGTGCGGAGGGCGTCCTCGTCGATGCGCGAGACCGCCTCGGGCTCCCCCGCCCGCGTCCGGTCGAGGATGTACTCGTCGTCGCTGTACTCGTCGCCGTACCCGTCGAAGACCTTCATCGGCCCGCCCTGGGCGGTGCCGTAGCCGAGCACCGCTCCCCCGTCGACATCGCCGGCCGCCTCGGCGAACGACTCGGGCTCGTCGCCCGAGGTCTGCTCGCCGTCGCCCAGGTAGTAGACGACGTTCGCCCGCGCCGGGTCCGCGTCGCGGGCCTCGGCCAGGCGCTCGGCGAGGAGGTCGTTCGCCTCGCTGATCGAGCTGCCCCGCGAGTACGTCGTGATCTCTTGGTTCATGACGTCGGCGGCCGACACGACGGCGGCCGCGTCGTCGGTCAGCGGGGTGCGGAGCACGGCGGTGCTGTCGAAGCTGATGAGCGAGAACCGCGCGCCCGCGAGCTGCTCCGCGACGGCGGCCACGTCGGCGCGGACCCCCGTCAGCCGCGGCTGCCCGTCGCCCCAGTCCTCCGCCGCGATGCTCGAGGTCGTGTCGACGACGAAGAAGACGTTGACCTGCGCGACCGACGCCTCCGCCGAGCCTCCCGGCAGGCCGGGGCGGGCGGCCACGACGAGGAGCAGCGCCACGACGCCCAGGCGCCGAGCCCAGGCCCGGGCGAGCCGCCGGTTCGACCGCTCCGCGACGAGCCGCCACGCCGTGAAGCCCAGCAGGGCGACACCGACGACGGCGAGCAGCCACCAGGGCAGCACGGGCTGGAACACGACGGCCCGGGCGACCCCCGTCGAGGCGGTGACCAGCGCCTCCCCCGTGCCGACCGCGCTCACAGCCGCACCCGCCAGAGCAGGAGGAACGCGCCCGCGACGCCCAGCAGGGCCGCGATGACGAGCCCCTGGGGCCGGTCGGTGACGACGAGCCGGCGCGTGCCCGTGAACAGCCCGGCCTCCCGCTCGTCGATGGCGTCGATCACCGCGGAGACCGTGTCGTCGTCGTTCAGGGCGTAGTAGGCCCCGCCGGTGTCGACGGCGACCTGCTCGAGCTCGCCCGCCACCTCGTCGGCGACGGCGTCGGACGAGTAGTCGGCTGGGTTCAGCGCGTAGACGCGCACGTCGCGCTCGGCGGCGAGCTCGCCCGCCTCGGTGAGGGTCACGAGCGCCTGGCCGTTGACGTAGTTGTCGGTCGCGAGCACCACCGACTTCGGTCGGGTGCTCTCGCTGCCCCCGTCGAAGCCGAGCACGCACGACGCGAGGCCGTCGCCGATCAACGAGGCCCCCTCGCCGAGGTCCGTGCCCGACCAGTAGCGCGTGCCGTCTTCACCGAGGGAGTCGAAGGAGGCGCCGTAGCGCTGGAGCTGCTCGGTCACGAAGTCGTAGTCGTCGGTCAGGGGGAAGGCCGTCACGGCCGAGCTGTCGAAGAGCGTCAGGCCGATCCGCTCGCCGTCGAGCCCCTGTGCCAGCTGGGCGAACGTGTCGACGATCTGCGCGTCGACCTCGGTCATCGAGCCGGAGACGTCGAGGCACAGCACGATGTCGCGCTTGTAGGACGGCGGCTCGACCACCTGGGTCGACGAGGGGCGTGCGGCGAGCAGCGCGCCGACGCCGCCCAGGGCGACCAGGACGACGAGCGCGGCCACGAGCAGCGCGCGGTACCGGCGCACCAGCCGGCGGTACACCGGCAGCTCGGTGAGGCGCTCGCTGTGCGCGACGGGCGTGCCGAGGCGACGGAGGCGACCCCGTTCGCGACGGAGGCGACGCACGGTGAGCCAGACCGCGACTCCCGCGACCACGAGCGCCACGAGGGGCACCCACCAGAAGATCAGGCCCACGAGGTGATCACCTCCCGTGCCGTGGCGACGGCGTGGCGCGCGTCGCCCGGGTGCGCCTGCCGGAAGGCGGGCGGGTAGTACTCCTCGACCGCACCGGTGAGCTGCGGGAGGTCGGACTCCCGCAGGTCGGCCAGCGTCATCACCTGGGTGTCGACGCCGGCGGTCTCGTGGGCGAAGGAGCGCAGCAGGAGGCTGAGCCGGCCGTGGACGGCGCGGTCGTCGAGCCTGCCCGCCGCGGCCGCGGCCTCGACCTCGTCGACCAGGCCGAGGTAGCGGGCGCGGACGCTCGGGAGGTCGACGGCGGCCGCACGGCGGGCGGCGCGCTCGGCCGGCGGGAGCCGTCGCGCCGAGAACCGCACCACGAAGACCCACCAGCCGACGACCAGCGCCAGGAGCAACAGGCCGAGGACGAGCCAGAGCACCCACCACTGGTACTGATACGGGCCGAAGAAGCCGTTATCGTCGAGCACGGCGGTGCTTCTCGATCAGGGCGAAGAGGCCGGGGACGACCTGCGACTGCGCGGTGAGGCGCTCGCTGCTGATGCCGAGGGCCTGCAGCTGCCGCTCGACGTCGCCGACCCGTCGCTCGGACGAGGCGTCGAAGGCGACCCGCAGGGCTCCGTTCTCGCGGAGGTACGCGGGCAGCCCCGCGGTCTCCTGGACGTCGTAGAGGTCACGCGCGTGGCCTGCACGGCTCATCAGGTCGGCGTCGCCGACCGTGAGCCAGAGGACCTCGTGCTGGGCGCGGAGCCGCCGCAGCAGCTTCTCGAGCGCCTCGTCGAGCACGACGTCGTCGGCGACGACGAGCAGCATCGAGCGCCGGCGCACGCCCCGGGCGACCCACGACAGGACGCCGTGCAGGTCGCTGCGGGGCGCCTCGAGGCTCACCCGCTCGTCGACGCGCCTCAGCAGCATCTCGAGGTGCGCGTCGGTGGAGCCGGCGGGGTAGGCGCGGGTGCCCGACTCGTCGCCCGCGACGAGGCTGACCACGTCGCCGTGCTGCGCGGCGATGTAGGCGAGGGCCCCGGCCGCCATGACCGCGATGTCCTTCTTGGTCTCGCCGCCGGCGGCCGTCGCGGCCATGTTGCGGCCGGTGTCGACGACCAGGACCAGATGGCGGCGGCGGCTGGCGATGTACCGCTTGACGAGCGGCTCGCCGTGGCGCGCGGTGGCTTTCCAGTCGATGTCGCGCACCTCGTCGCCCGGCACGTACGCGCGCAGGTCGTCGAAGTCGTGGCTGCGCCCGTGGTGCACCGAGGCGTAGCCGCCCTCGAGCAGGTCGAGGGTGCGTCGGTGGGCGAACAGCGACATCTTCGTGCGCACCCGGAGCAGCAGGCCCGGCACGGCGTCAGGGAGTCTGCACCGCGCCGAACACGGCGTCGATGACGGTCTCGGGCCGGACGTCGTCGGCCGCGGCTTCGTACCCGAGGATGACCCGGTGCCGCAGCACGCCGTGGCGCAGGTGCTTGACGTCCTCCGGGATGACGTAGTCGCGGCCGTGGAGGAGGGCCAGGGCCCGGGCGCCCTGGACGAAGGCGATGCTGGCCCGCGGGCTGGCGCCGAACTCGACGTAGTCGGCCAGCCCGGCCGGCAGGTACTGCTGCGGGTGCCGCGTGACGTAGACCAGCTGCACGACGTAGTTGACGATCGACGCGTCGACGTAGACGCGCTTGGCGAGCTCCTGCAGGGAGACGACGTCGTCGAGCGTCACCCCGGTCGGCTCGTCGGCCCGGCCCTCGTCGTACACGCCGGCCTCGATGCGGCGGATGACCTCCGCCTCCTCGGCGGGGCTCGGGTAGTCGAGCACCTCCTTCAGGAGGAACCGGTCGAGCTGCGCCTCGGGCAGCTGGTAGGTGCCCTCCTGCTCGATCGGGTTCTGGGTCGCCAGGACGAGGAAGGGGCGGGGCAGCGCGTAGACGCGGCCCCCGATGCTCGTCTGGCGCTCCTGCATCGCCTCGAGCATGGCGCTCTGGGTCTTGGCGCTCGACCGGTTGATCTCGTCGAGCAGCACGAAGTTGCTGTGCACGGGCCCCAGCTGCGTGACGAACGTCGACTTCTGGGCGTCGTAGATCTGCGTGCCCGTGATGTCGCTCGGCAGCAGGTCGGGCGTGCACTGGATGCGCGTGAAGCTGGCCTGGACCGCCGACGACAACGTCTGCGCGGCCGTGGTCTTCGCGAGCCCGGGGACGCTCTCGAGGAGGACGTGCCCGCCCGTGATCAGGGCGATCAGCAGGGTGTCGCGGAGGGCCGTCTGGCCGACGACCTTGCGGGAGAAGGCCTCGGACACGGTGCCGAGAACCCGGTGCGCACGCTCCATCTCGGCCGGGCTGATCGGACCGGCTGCGGCCGCGGCGGGCTGGGGAGTCGTCGTCGTGTCGGTCACGCGCTCCACTGTAGACCGGACGTCCGTCGGGCCCGACCCCGTCGGGACCCCCCGTCGGCGTCGCAGCGACCCCCGTCAGCGTCGCAGCGCGCGACGGGCGAGGGCGTTGCCGGCGAACTGGACGAGCTGCACCAGCACGATGATCAGCAGCACCGCCGCCCAGGTCACGACCGGGTCGAACTGCCGGTAGCCGTAGAGGAGGGCGAAGGCCCCGAGGCCGCCGCCGCCCACGTAGCCGGCGACCGCCGACATGTCGACGAGCGCGACGAAGACGAAGGTGTAGCCGAGGATCAACGGCCCGAGGGCCTCGGGCAGGATGACGCTGCCGATGATGCGGAACGGGCCGGCGCCCGCGGCCCTCGCGGCCTCGACCACGCCCGGCTGCACGGTCAGGAGGTTCTGCTCGACGATGCGGGAGATGGCGAACGACGCCGCGAGCGACAGCGTGAAGATGATCGCCGTGTTGCCGACGCCGGTGCCGAGCACGGCCCGGGCGAGGGGCTGGGCCGCCGCGAGGAAGATGATGAACGGGATCGGCCGGAACACGTTCACGACCACGTTCAGCACGCTGAAGACCGGGCGGTTGGCGAAGAGCGCGCCCGCTCGGGTGAGGTAGAGCGCGAGCCCGAGGAGGAGGCCGCCGAGTCCGCCCAGCAGGAGGGTGAGGGCGACGATGTAGACGGTCTCGTACGCCGCCTGCCAGAGCAGGGGCTGGAGCTGGAGGAGGGAGTCCACGGGTCAGAGGCCCTTCTGCGTCGTGCCGGAGGTGTGCGGGGGGAGCTCCGTCGCCGCGGCCCCGAGCTCACGGACGGCGGCCTCCACGGCCCCGTCGTCGCCCGCCAGGGCGAGCGTGAGCGTGCCGAAGGTCCGGCCGGCGATCTCGTCGATGCCGCCGAAGACGATCTCGAAGCCGACGCCGTGGCGGGCGAGGACGCCGAACACGTGCTGCTGGTCCACCCCGCCCTCGGAGACGCGGACCGTCACGAGACGGCCGGGGTGGCGTCGGCGCAGGGCCGCCAGCTCGTCGCCCTCGGGGCTGCCCGCGACGACCGTCGACACGAAGCGGCGGGTGGAGGCCTCGCGGGGCTCGCTGAAGACCTGGAAGGTGGGGCCCAGCTCGACCACCTTGCCGGAGTCCATCACGGCCACCCGGTCGGCGATGGACTTGATGACGTCCATCTCGTGGGTGATGACGACGATCGTGATGCCGAGCTCAGCGTTCACCCGGCGGAGGAGCCCCAGCACCTCCTGGGTCGTCTCGGGGTCGAGGGCGCTCGTCGCCTCGTCGGCGAGGAGGATGCGCGGCGACGTCGCGAGGGCCCGGGCGATGCCGACGCGCTGCTTCTGCCCGCCCGAGAGCTGGTCGGGCCTGACGTGGGCCTTGTCGGCGAGGCCGACGAAGTGCAGCAGGTCGCTGATCCGCCGCTGGTGCTCGGCCTTGGGCACCCCGGCGGCCCGGAGCGGGAACTCGACGTTGCCCCAGACCGTCTTGGACGAGAAGAGGTTGAACTGCTGGAAGATCATGCCGATGCCGGCCCGCACCCGGCGCAGGTCGCGCTCGGGCAGCCCCGTGACGGGAGCGCCGTCGATCTCGATCCGCCCGCTGGTCGTCAGCTCGAGCGCGTTGATCAGGCGGACGAGCGTGCTCTTGCCGGCCCCGGAGTAGCCGATGATCCCGAAGATCTCGCCGTCCGCGATCTCGAGGCTCACGCCGTCGACGGCGGTGAGCGGCGCGCCGCCCTTCTCTCGGGGCGGGTACGTCTTCACGACGTCGGTCAGGGTGATGGCGGGCATGGTTCTCCTCGTCAGGGGCGGGACGGCCCGACCCGTGCACCAGGGTGGCACACGGGTCGGGCGGGGCAGGGCGGGCCGGGCGTCAGCCGTTCTGCTCGACGAGCTCCTTCGTCTCGGAGAGCGACGACTCGAGGTCGGCGACCGGCACCTTGACGGTGACGGCCGTGCCGCCCGAGTTCTCGACGACGCCGTCGGTGACGGCCTTGGTGTCCTGGTAGATCTGCACGAGCTTCTTCAGCGTCGGGTCGTCGGCGTCGTCGGCGCGGGCCGCGAACACGTTGACGTAGGGCAGGGCGGCGGGGTCGCTCGGGTCGTCCTGCGCGATCACGTCGTCGGCCGACAGGCCGGCCTTCGTCGCGTACTCGTTGTTGATGATCGCCCCGGCGAAGTCGGGCAGCGACGTCGCGGCGAGGTCGGCGGCGACCGTCGTGACCTTGACGGTGGACTTCGACTCGTCGATGTCGTCCACCCCGGAGAAGATGTCTCCGCCGTCCTTCAGCGTGATGAGACCGTTCGACTGGAGGACGAGCAGCGAGCGGGCGAGGTTGCTGGCGTCGTCGGGCACGGCGATCGTGTCGCCGGGCTGGAAGTCGTCGACCGACGTGTACTCCTGCGAGTACAGGGGCAGCGGGTAGATCGCCGTGGAGCCGATCGGCACGAGGTCGGCGTCCGCCGCGACGTCGTACTGGGCCAGGTAGACGATGTGCTGGAACTGGTTGAGGTCGAGCTCGCCCTCGGTCAGCGCGGGGTTCGGCTGCTCGTAGCTGGAGAAGTCGACCAGGTCGACCGTGATGCCCTCCTCCGCCGCGGCGTCGGTGAAGGTCTTCCAGTACGGGTCGCTCGCGCCGACGACCCCGATGCGCACGGTCTCCCCCGCGGCGCCGGAGCCGCCTCGGCCGGCGACGGCCACTCCGATCCCGATCGCGGCGGCGATCACGACGACGGCGACGACGATGATCGCGATGAGTCGACCGGGGCCCTTCTTCGGGGCGTCGATCAGGGGCGTGGCGCTGGACATGGGTCTCCTCGGTGTTCTGTGCGGCGACGAGCCGGCTGTGGCGGCCGACGCGGGTCGGCGCTCGCTCGGGCGTCCCCTCCATGGTGGAGGCTGCGCGGAGCGGGGGCGCGCGGGCACGTCACACGACGACACATGCGTCGAGGTGCCCGGCCCGGACATGCGGGAGGCGCGGTGCGAGATCGTGCTCGCACCGCGCCTCCCGCGGGTGTGGCGGCCTCGGCCGCCGGGCGGTCGTCAGACCGTCAGGACCTGGGGCGAGCCCACCTCGCCCGGGGGCATCTCGGCGGCGAGGCGGTTGGCCTCCTCGATCAGGGTCTGGACGATCTCGGCCTCGGGCACGGTCTTGATGACCTCGCCCTTGACGAAGATCTGGCCCTTGCCGTTGCCGGAGGCGACGCCGAGGTCGGCCTCGCGGGCCTCGCCGGGGCCGTTCACGACGCAGCCCATGACAGCGACGCGGAGGGGCACGGTCATGCCCTCGAGGCCGTCGGTGACGTCGTTCGCGAGCTTGTAGACGTCGACCTGGGCGCGACCGCAGCTCGGGCAGCTGACGATCTCGAGCTTGCGCTCGCGCAGGTTCAGCGACTGGAGGATCTGCAGACCGACCTTGACCTCCTGAGCGGGCGGGGCGCTGAGGCTGACGCGGATCGTGTCGCCGATGCCCTCGCCGAGGAGGATGCCGAAGGCGGTGGCCGACTTGATGGTGCCCTGGAACTCGGGGCCGGCCTCGGTGACGCCGAGGTGCAGCGGCCAGTCGCCGCGCTCGGCGAGCTGGCGGTAGGCCTTGACCATGATGACCGGGTCGTTGTGCTTGACCGAGATCTTGAAGTCGTGGAAGTCGTGCTCCTCGAAGAGCGAGGCCTCCCAGACGGCGGACTCGACGAGCGCCTCCGGAGTGGCCTTGCCGTACTTCTGGAGCAGGCTCGGCTCGAGCGACCCGGCGTTCACGCCGATGCGGATCGAGACGCCCGCGGCCTTGGCGGCCGCCGCGATCTTGCCGACCTGGTCGTCGAACTTGCGGATGTTGCCGGGGTTGACCCGGACGGCCGCGCAGCCGGCGTCGATCGCCTGGAACACGTAGTTCGGCTGGAAGTGGATGTCGGCGATCACCGGGATCTGGCTCTTCTTGGCGATGACCGGCAGCGCCTCGGCGTCGTCGCGGCTGGGCACGGCGACGCGGACGATGTCGCAGCCGGACGCGGTGAGCTCGGCGATCTGCTGGAGGGTCGCGTTGATGTTCGGGGTGGGCGTGGTCGTCATCGACTGGACGCTCACGGGAGCGTCTCCTCCGACGAGGACCTTGCCGACCTTGATCTGCCGCGACTTGCGTCGCGGGGCAAGAGTTTCGGGGACCTTCGGCATTCCGAGATTGACTGCAGGCACGGAGCACATGCTAGCCCCGCGGGCTGAGCGCCGAGTGGACCCGGCGTCAGCCGAACAGCTTGATCGGGTTGACGATGTCGGCGTAGGTCAGCAGCAGGCTCATGCCGCCCAGCACGATGACGACCACGAAGGTCAACGGGATCACCTTCGCCGTGTCGACGGGGCCCGGGTCGGGCCGGCGGAGGAGCTTCGCGGCGGCACGGCGGACGGCCTCGATGAGGGCGCCGGCGACGTGGCCGCCGTCGAGCGGCATCAGGGGAACCAGGTTGAAGACGAACAGGGCGACGTTGAGGCTCGCGAGCAGGCTGACGAGGTACGCCGCCCGGTCGACGACGGGGATGCTGTCGAGGCTGACGATCTCGCCCGCCATGCGGCCGACCCCGACGACGCTGACCGGGCCGTTCGCGTCGCGCTCACCGCCGCCGAAGGCGGCCTGGGCGACGTCGACCATCCGCTGCGGGAGGTGCAGGACGACGTTCGCCACCCGCGCGACGGTGTCGCCGACAGCCGGCAGCACGGCAGTGACGGGCTGCCGCACGTTCTCGGTGGCGAACCCGATGCCGACGAAGCCCACCTCCTGCGTGCGCGGCGCGCCGTCGGCGTCCGTCACGACGGCTCCGGCGTCGTCGGTGACCTCGCGCTCGGTGAGCACCGGGGTGACCTGGAGGGTCTGCTCGGCCCCGTCGCGCTCGACCACGACGTCGAGGGTCTGGTCGGGCGCGGCGCGCAGGGTGCTCGTGACCTGGTCGCCGTCGGTCATGGCGACGCCGTCGATCGACACGATCCGGTCGCCGTTCTGCATCCCGGCGGCGTAGGCGGGAGCCGGGGTCGCCCCCGCCGGGCAGCTGGTCTCGGTCGAGCCCGCCGGCAGGACGCACTCGTTCACGAAGCCCACGGTCGAGCTCGACTGGGCCGTGCCGAAGCCGCAGAGGAGGACGGCGAAGAGGGCGACGGCGATGAGGAGGTTCATCGCGGGGCCGCCGAGCATGATGATGATCCGCTTGTAGACGGGCAGGCGGTAGAAGGTGCGCTTCTCCTCCCCCTCGTCGATCGTCTCGGCGCTGGCGGTGCGGGCGTCCTGGACGAGGGTCTGGAAGAAGCCGGTGCTCGCCGTGCGCGAGCCGCCGGCGGCGCTCGGCGGGTACATGCCCGACATCGAGATGTAGCCGCCGAGGGGCAGCGCCTTGAGGCCGTACTCGGTCTCGCCGCGACGGCGGGAGAAGATCGTGGGCCCGAAGCCGATCATGTACTGGCCGACCTTGACGCCGAACTTCTTGGCCGGCACGAGGTGGCCCACCTCGTGCAGCGCGATCGACGCGCCGAGCCCGATCACCATGATCAGGATGCCGAGCACGTACAGCAGGATCGTTTCCACCGGCTCAGGGTAGCTGCCCGGACCAGGGGGCGAGGTGCGCCCCGGCCCTGGCGACGCTGGGAACGCCGGGCCGGCGGGGGCCGTCACCCCAGGTCTGGGGGCGGGCAGCCGACCGCGGTCGCCGGCGGCCGGGCCGGATCAGCCGGCGAGCAGCGCGTCGGCCTCCGCACGGGCCCAGCGCTCCGCCTCGAGGACTCCCTCGAGCGACGCGACGCCGGAGTCGTGGCGGTCGACGACCTCCCGGACCGTGTCGAGGATGCCGAGGTACCCCACGCGGCCCTCGTGGAAGGCCAGGACCGCCTGCTCGTTGGCGGCGTTGAAGACGGCAGGCACCGTGCCGCCGGCCCGGCCGACCTGCTTCGCGAGCTCGACCGAGGGGAAGGCCTCGGTGTCGAGCGGCTCGAAGGTCCAGGTGGAGGCGGTGGTCCAGTCCAGGGGACGCCCCACCCCCGGCACGCGGTCGGGCCACGCGAGGCCGAGCGAGATGGGCAGGCGCATGTCGGGCGGCGACGCCTGGGCGATGGTCGAGCCGTCGACGAACTCGACCATGGAGTGCACGATCGACTGCGGGTGGACGGTGACGTCGATCCGGTCGTAGTCGACGTCGAAGAGCAGGTGCGCCTCGATCACCTCGAGCCCCTTGTTGACCAGCGTCGAGGAGTTCGTGGTGACCACGAGGCCCATGTCCCAGGTGGGGTGCGCGAGGGCCTCCCGGGGGGTGACGTCGACGAGCTCGGCCCGGGTGCGACCCCGGAACGGGCCACCGGAGGCGGTGAGCACCAGGCGCCGGACCTCGCGCTCCGTCCCCGACCGCAGCGCCTGTGCGATGGCCGAGTGCTCGGAGTCGACGGGGACGATCTGGCCCGGCCGGGCGCGCTCGCGCACGAGGTCGCCGCCGACGATGAGGCTCTCCTTGTTGGCCAGGGCGAGGGTCGCGCCCGACTCGAGGGCCGCGAGGGTGGGGCCGAGGCCGACGCTGCCGGTGATGCCGTTGAGGACGACGTCCGTCGCGACGTCGCGGACGAGCGCCACGGACTCGTCGGTGCCGAGCGCGACGTGCTCGACCCCGAACTCGGCCGCCTGCTGCTCGATCAGCTCGCGGTTGCTCCCGGCCGAGAGCCCCACCACCTCGAAGAGGTCGGGGTTGGCCCGGACCACGTCGAGCGCCTGGACGCCGATGGAGCCGGTGGAGCCGAGGATCGTGACGCGACGCATGCCAGCAGCCTAGGGCCCGCGGGCTGGCCTCGGCCGGGGCCGCCGCGGCCCGGCCCGGCCCGGCGTCGGGCGGCGAGTCGGGGCGGGGCGGGGCGGGCTAGGCGACGGCGAGCACGTCGATGACGAAGACGAGCGTGTCGCCGGGCTCGATGCCGGCCGAGGCCTGGCCGGCCTCCCCGTAGCCCTCCGCGGGCGGCACGACGACGAGCACCTGCGACCCGACGGTCTGGCCGATCATCGCGGAGGCGAATCCGCTGACGACCTGCTGGGTCGAGAACGTCGCGAGCGTGCCGCTCCCCCAGCTCTCGTCGAAGACCTCGCCGGTGCGCCAGTTCACGCCTTGGTACTGGACGGTGACGTTGGCCGGGTCGGGCACGACCGGGCCGTCGCCGAGCTTGAGGACCTCGACCTGCAGGTCCGTGGGCGGGTCGCCCTCGGGGAGGGTGACCGTCGGGCGGCCGTCGTCGGCGAGCTCGACCGACGGGAAGCCCGGCTGCGCCTCCTGGTCGGCCCCCGTCGCCCGGGTCGGGACGACCGCGAAGGTGTCGACCACGATGACGGCGGCGGCGTTGGGCGGGTCCGTGCCCTCGGTGCTCGGCTGCATGTCGGCCGCGGAGGCGACGGTGACCGTGCGGCCCCCGGCCTGCGCACAGAGCAGGGCGCCCTCGAGCCCCGGCACGTAGTAGTCGGCGCTGATGGTCAGCTGCTCGCCGGTGCCGCTCTCGTAGCCGGCCGAGTTGACGAGGTCGCCGGTCGTGGCGTCGAAGACCGTGATCGCCACGCGGACGACGTCGCCCGTGCCCGTGCGCTCCCCGGTGCCCGCCGTCACGACCGTCTGCTGGCTGGACGAGACGTCGACCGGCCCGCTCAGGGCGATGGTCGGCTGCGTGCCGACGTCGCCCGACACCTGGACCGACTCGGACGCCGAGCCCGACGGCAGGCAGTCACGCGTCGCTGCGGTCGCCGTGCCCGAGGCCGTGCCGTCGGACGGCGCCGGCTCGCCGCCGCCCGTGCAGCCGACGAGACCCGCCGCGACGAGCGGCAGGACGGCGGCCGCGAGGAGGCGCGGGAGACGGTGAAGGCGGGTCACGTCAGCCGACGGCGAGGATGTCGATGACGAAGACGAGGTCGTCCGTGCCGCCGATGCCGGCCTGCGGCTGGCCCGACGCGCCGTAGCCGTCGGCCGGGGGGATCACGACGACCGTCTGCGAGCCGACGGTCTGCCCGACCATGCCCTGGGCGAAGCCCGTGATGACCTGCGTGGTGGCGAAGGTCGCCGGTGCGCCGCGCGACCAGCTCTCGTCGAAGACCTCGCCGGTCGTCCAGTTGACGCCCTGGTACTGCACCGTGACGGTGTCGCCGTCGGCGACGACCGCGCCGTCGCCCTTCTTGAGCACCTCGACCTGCGTCTCGGTGGGCGCCGCCGAGTCGGGGATCGTCACGGTCGGTCGGCCGTCGGCGTCGAGCTCGACGGTCGGGAAGCCCGGGGTGGGCTCCTGGTCGGCGCCGGTGGCGCGCTGGGGGACGTCGCTTGCGGCGGAGCTCGACGAGCTCGACGGCGAGGACGTGTCGGCGGGGGCGGCCCCGTCGTCGCCGGAGCACGCGGCGAGCGCGAGCACGAGGGCGGGGACGGCCAGGAGGGACAGGGAGCGGCGCATGGTGATCTCTCGGTCGAGGCGGTGGGGGCCGGTCGTCGACGACGCTCGGCGCAGACCATTGTGCCGCACGACGTCGAGGTGTCTGCTGGGCGTCGTGCCCCGGGTCAGGAGGCGCGGACGAGCGTCGTGGGCTCGTGCCCGACGGGGAAGGCGACGGAGGCGGCGATGAAGCACTTGCGGGACGCCTCCGCGTGCAGGCGGGTCGCGGCCTCGACCATGCTCTCGTCGGCCACGGTCACGCGGGGCCGCAGGGTCGCCGAGGTGAAGCGGCCTCCCCCGTCGGCGGTCTGGGTCATGCTGCCCTCCGCGGCGTCCGAGTAGGCGACGACGACGACGCCCGCGGCGGCCGCGACGTGGAGGTAGCTGAGCAGGTGGCACTCGGCCAGCGCGGCGAGCAGGAGCTCCTCCGGGTTCCAGCGGTCGGCGTCGCCGTGGAAGGTGCGGTCGGCGGAGCCCTCGACGTCGTGCCGCTTGCCCGCGGCCGAGATCACGGCGTCGCGCCCGTAGCTGCGGTACGACGTGGTGCCGACGCCGCGGTCGCCCGTCCAGGTGAGGTCGACGGCGTAGTGGTGGTCGAGCACGGGGACCTCCGGGGATCGGTGGCGGGCACGCCCCCGTCGGTGGCCGGGGGCGTCGGTATGCTCCCCATCATGACCGACCTCAGTGCCACCGCGCCCGTCTCCGCCCCCCGCCACCCGCTCACGGCGGCGGGCAGCCGTGAGCTGGCCGTGCTGGTGCGCTCCGGGCTGGAGGAGAGCCGGCACCTGGGCGCCGCCGCCGTCGTCGACCACGACGGCGCCGTGCTCCGCGAGGTCGGCGACGCGGGCGCCTCGATCTACCCGCGCTCGTGCCTCAAGCCCCTGCAGGCGCTCACCGTGCTGCGGTCGGGCGTCGAGCTGCCGGGCTCCCAGGCGGCGATCGCGACGGCGAGCCACGCCGGCACCCCGGAGCACCTCGCCCTGGCCGCGAGCGTGCTCGCCCGCTCCGGCAGCGGCGAGGACGACCTGCTCTGCCCGCCCGACTGGCCCGGCGACCGGGCGAGCGCCCGGCGCGCCGACGGCAGCCGTCGGCTCGCCATGAACTGCTCGGGCAAGCACGCGTCGTTCCTCCTCGCCTGCGCCGAGAACGGCTGGGACCCGGCGACCTACGTCGACCTGGACCACCCGCTGCAGCGTGCCGTGCGGGAGACCGTGGCCGAGTACACCGGCGAGGTCGTCGACCACGCGGGCGTCGACGGCTGCGGGGCCCCGGTGTTCGCGACGACCGTGACGGGGCTCGCGCGCTCCGTCGCCCGGGTCGCCGGTTCGGTGGCGCCCGCGCGCCGGGCGGGCGACCCCGAGGCCGCGCGGCTCGTCGACGCCGTGTTCGCCGACGCCTGGGCCATCGACGGGCCCGGCCGTGCCAACACGGTCACGGTCGACGAGCTGGGCGTCTTCGCGAAGCTCGGGGCCGAGGGTGTCATGGTGATGGGCACCCCGGGCGGCGTGGGCGTCGCCGTGAAGGTGCTGGACGGCAACGTGCGAGCGGGCACGCTGGTGGCGCTCCACCTCCTCGTCGCCGAGGGCGCGGTGGACGCCGACGCGGCACGACGCGTCGTCGACGCGACCCTGGAGCCCGTCCTCGGCGGAGGCGTCGTCGTCGGCGGCATCGAGGTGAGCCCCGAGCTCGTCGCCGCGGGACGCTGAGGGCCCCCGCGGCCCCGGGCCCCGGGCCCCGGCGCGGGTGGTGCCGCGTCACGGCCGCACCCGCTCCGCGTCGTCGTGCACTGAGATGCTCCAGACCTGGACGGGCACCCGGCACGCACGCCCGTCGCGGCGGGTGACCGTCGCCGTGCCGTCCCGGTCGACGACCAGCACGCACGCGGCCGGCGCCCTGCTCGGCGCGTCCTCACCGACGACGGCCACCGCGTCGACCGGGCCGCCCTGGGCGCGGAGCTGCAGCCGGAAGCCCGCGGCGACACCGCGGACGAGCACGGCGGGGCCGTGGACGTCGACACCACCGCGGGCGTCGACGCAGAGCGGGCCCCGGGCGATCGTCGACGGGCTCAGACCCGGGGAACGTCGTCGCGCGGTGACCGGCTCGTCGGGGAGCGCCGCGTCGGCTGGCCCGGAGCTCGCGCTCCCGCCCCGCCCGTCGTCGTCGAGCCCCGCCACGCCCACGTCCACGTCCACCTGCCCCGTGCCGAGGACGAGCCACGCCGCGCCGCCGGGGTCACGGGGCGCGAGGGACAGCAGGCCTCCCCGACGACGCACGAGCTCGGCGAGCGCCGCCGAGTCCGGGAACTCGGCGGACAGGTCGTCGGCCACGACCGCGAGCTGTCTCGTGACCGCCGCCACCGCCTCCTCGTGCTCCCGCGCGGCTCGACGTGACCGTGGCCTCCGGTGTCGGAGGAGACTCGCCGCCGTCGTGCCGACCCAGGAGGCGGCCGCGGCGACGACGGCGACGCTCCAGGACCGCGCCCCGCCGGTGGTCAGCACGACCGCCGCCACCCCGGCGGCGACCAGCGCGGCGTCGCTCCCGACGACGGCGAGGGGCGCCCGCGGCGCCCCTCGCGACGGGGCGTCGGGGGCGAGGGAACGAGGAGCACGGAGAGGCAGGGGCATGCCCGAGGAGACCACGTCGCGCCGCCGACGCGGGGACGCGTGCCGACGCCGGGGGACGGACGGGAACGTCGTCAGCTGGGGAGGGACGTCAGCTCACGACGAAGAACTGCTCGCCGATCTCGACGCGGGTGCCCCGAGCGACGCGCACCCGGGTGCCGGGCTCCACCCGGCGGGCGGGCTGGTCGTGGGGCCGGACGACGGTGCCGTTGCCCGACCACCGGTCGCTCACCCAGAGCGCCCCGAACTCCTGCCCGAACTCGAGGTGCGTCTTGGAGACGGACTTGCCGGGGTCGACGATGCGCACCAGCTGGTCGAAGCGCTCGCCGGGCTGCGGGGCGGGCGCGCGGCCGAGCAGGCCCGAGCCGTCGACGGTGACGCTCTCGCCGGTGCTGAACTGGAGGAGGTAGGGGGTGCCGACGGGGCCGCGCCGGACGAGCCGGGTGGCGTCGACGTCGTCGTCGTCGGACGGCCTCAGGTGGGGAGGCAGGGGCGAGGGGCGCCACGGCGAGGCCTCGGGCGCCGGGGGGGCCGGGGGCACGACGGGGGCCGAGGACGCAGGAGGCGTCACCGGCCGGGGCGAGGGCTGCTCGACGGGCGCCGCCTCGCTCGGGGCGGGCTCGACGGGCGCCGGCTCGACGGGCTCCGGCTCGACGCGTGCGTCGGGCGCCGGCGTGGTCGGCGGCGTCCAGCTGGCCGGCAAGGGAGTGATCGGCCCGGTGAACGACAGGGCGACGGACTGCACGACGGCACCGCACTCGGGGCAGAAGATGTCGTCCTCGTGGAGAGCGGCCCCGCAGTGGGTGCAGTGCTCGACGGCGGCTGCGCGCCCCGGCTCCACCAGGGGGACGGGGGCCACGGGGGCCGTGTCGCCCGCTGCGGGGGCGAACGCCACGGGCTCGCGGAGGGGCACGGGAGCTGAGGCCGGCTCGGGCTCGGCGGCCTGCGCGTCGGCGGCGTCGGCGGCCTCGCCGACCGTGGGCGTCACGTCGACGTCGTGGTCGAGCTCGGCGGGGTCGTCCTGGCCTGAGGCGTCGGCACCCTCGGCGGCGGTGTCGGCGGCGGTGTCGGTCGCGGGCGTCGCGGGGCCGGACGGCCCCGACGCCGCGCCGACCAGGTGCTCGGAGCCCTCGGACGCGTCGTCGGTCGGAACGGACTCGTCCTCGCGCGGCTCGGCTCCGACGTCGCCGGGTGAGGCGGCACCGTCCGGGGCGGGCGTCGCCTCCTCGGCCTCCGCCTCCGAGCCCGGGCGCGACTGCTGGTCGACGGGGGCGGGGTCGGCGGAGTCGGCCGTCGCCGACACGACCTCGGGAACGGGGACGGGTGCCAGGGACGCCGTCCACAGCGGGGCCGACGTGGGCCGCGGGCCGTCGTCGTCGGCACCGGGCACGCGCAGGGGCGCCGGCCGGACAGCGGGGGCCGCCGGGGGCGCGGGTGCCGGAGGCGCGGGTGCCGGGGCCGGGACGGCGGCCGGTGTCGCAGCCTCGGTGGGCCGGTCGACGGGCCCGTCGTCGGGCTCCGTCGGGGCGGGGCGCGCCTCGGGCGTCGTCGGGAGGGGCTGCACGGGCTGGCCGGACCACGCCGGCGGCGCGGCGGGGGCTCGACGCTCGCGCACCCACCAGGGCTCCTGCTCGCCCGGCAGCGGACGGTCGGGCTGCTCGAGGCGCCAGGACGGCGTCTCAGCAGCCGGGGCCGGCCCCGCCGCGGCGACGCGCGCAGCCTCGGCCTCCTCCGCCCGGCGGGCCGCCTGCACGTCCGCGCTCGTGACGGCCCGGCCGCACTCGCCGCAGAACATGGCTCCGACGGGGAGGGGGCTGGCGCAGGTGGGGCAGTGCATCGATGAGGTTCCTCTAGCGCTCGGGACGTGTCCGGCCATGGTATCGACGGAGCGAGCGGAGCGAGACCGCGGCCTTGACCCGCTGCCACCGGGTGAGGCCCTCCCCCAGCGAACGACGGAGGTCCTCGACGGCCGCCCAGACGCGGTCGGCGTCCTCCTCCGGCGGGGCGGACGGACCGAAGACCGCACGGTCGGCCACGCGGGCCAGCACCGCCGTGCGCGCCCCGCCGACGCGGGCGGCGACCTCGCTCCGGGTCGCCGCCGGGGGCGTGTCGACGCCGTGGTCGACCACGGCGTCCTCGAACTCGCGCCAGCCGCCGGTGATCCGGGCCGCGGCCGAGGCCGCCCTCCTGCGACGTCGACGACGACGGACCTTCAGCCCGACCACGGCCAGGAACGGCGCCGCGACGATGCCCGCCACGAGGGCGAGCCACCCCGCGACCGTGACGACCACGAGAAGCGCCGCGAGCCACTCGGGGGGCGTGTCGGCGTCCTCCTGCGCCGTCTGGGGCGGGGCCTGGTCGTCGCGCACCTGCGGGTCCTGCGGCGGCGGCTGCACGACCGACTCCGGGCGTGAGACCTGGCTCGGGTCCTGCAGCTGCTCCTCGGGGACGGGTCGTTCCTCCGGGTTCGGGTCGAGGGCCACCCAGCCGAACTGGGCGGTGTCGACCTCGATCCAGGCCGTGACGTCACCGCCGGTGAGGGCGACCGCTCCCTGGTCGTCGACGGGCGCCTCCTCGCTCGGCACGAAGCCCATGACCACCCTGGCGGGGAAGCCGAGCTGGTCGGCCATCAGGGCGGCCGCCGTCGCGTACTGCTCGCCGTCGCCGACCATGACCGGGTCCGTGAAGAGCTGCGCGATGCGGTCGGCCCCGTGGCCCGACCGGCTGGGCGGCTCGTCGGCGGAGACGCCGTGGCTCACGTAGCCCTGCGCCCGGAGGCCCTCGAGGGCTGCCCGGAGCTGGGCACCCGGCCCCGCGACTCCCTCGACGTAGCCGTCCAGGGCCGTGCTCAGCTCGTCGGGGACGGCCCGGGGGGCCGGGACGGCGTCGGTGCCGGGCGTCAGGCGGTCGAGGTCGCCCCCGGACGGCTGCCGGGGCAGGACGGCCCGGAGGCTGTAGGCGTCGCCCTCGGAGACTCCCCCGACGACGGCCGCCGTGCCCGTCGCGTCGTTGTAGTAGAAGCGCTCCCGTCGCTCGGCGGCGGTCGGGCCCGAGAAGGCGACGTCGCGGAGCGCCCCGACGGTCGGCAACCAGATGCCCTCGTACGAGCCGACGTCGACCGAGACGCTCGTCGGCGCGCCCGCGACGTCGGACTGGTCGACGGTGGACGGCACGAGGTCGAACGTGCCGGACGCGCTCGACACCGAGCCGCTGCCGACCGTGTACGAGACGCCGTCGTAGGTGTCGAGGGTCGCGAGGCGCAGCAGCTGCCCCGGCGCCAGCCCCCGGACGCGGAAGACCTCGTCGTCGACCAGCGGCTCCTGCTCGTAGACGCGGAAGCGCGTCAGGGGGCTCACCTCGTCGCGCGGGTCGAACGGCTGGGCCACGAGCGAGCGCGCGACGACCCGGTCGCTCGGGGACGGCAGCAGGGCCACGGCCCCGACGGCGGTCGAGGCGGCCACGGCCAGCGTCAGGACGGTGCCCGCGACGGCCCGGCCCGCGACGGTGCCGTGCCCGTGGCCCGTCGAGCCCGACGGGCGGCCCCCGGCGAGGGCGTCGACCGCCAGGCGACGACGACGGAGGCGCCACCAGACGAACCAGGCCACGCACGTCGTCAGCAGCGCGAGCCCGGCCACCCGCGGCAGGACGGCGTCCTCGGGCCCCAGCACGATGCCCGCCAGGTGGACGACCACGGGCCCCGCCATCGCGAGCTCGCCGCGCCGGGTGCGGAGCGCCACCGACGTCCCGACGACCGACACGACGAGCAGCAGCACGAACAGCGGCACCAGCAGCGCCTCGTAGCTGCCCACGGGCAGCGAGATCGTCAGCAGCTGCTTCCAGCCGAGGGCGGTGCCGACGACCAGCTGACGCAGGCCGTCGAGGGTGGGGAGGACGCCCCAGAGCGCCCCGGAGGGCACGGCGAGGGGGACGCCGAGCAGCAGGTACGCCGCCACGGTCACCAGGAGCACCGCGAAGCTCGAGAGGCGCAGGACGGCTCCGGCGACGCCGAGCACGGTGCCGACGAGCACCGTCACCACGACGGTGACGACGAACTCCGCGCTCTGGTAGACGGGCCAGAACGGCACCGCGGAGACGAGGGTGGCGAGGCCGAGCAGGGTGCACGCGAGGGAGACGAAGGAGGCGCGGAGCCGCGGTCGCCGGACCCGCACCCGCAGGTCGCCGGCCCGACGGCGCTCCCCCAGGTCGTGCGCGGTCACGTCGCCGCCGCCCGGGCCAAGGAGAGGGCCAGGTCGTCGAGGTAGCCCACCGTCAGCACCGTGAGGTCGGCGACCCGGACCATGCCCGGCACCGACTCGGGGTCGCAGACGACCGCGACGGCCTCGACGCCGAGCGGGAACTGCAGGGCGGCCGCCCGCATCCCGGTCAGCGTGGTGCTCGACCCCACCACGAGGAACGCGACGCTCACGCCCGACACCTGGGTGCTCGACACGCGTGCGACGTCCTCGATCCGCAGCGCCGACTCGTCGCGCTCCACGACCGCGAGGTCGTCGAGGAGGCGGTTGCGGGTCAGGGTGCTGAGCTCGCGCACGGCGAGCACCTTGCGCTTGGCGAACTCCGGCGTGCGCTCGCCCACGACGACGCTCACCTCGCGGGCGTCGCGGATCGCCCGGACGCCCAGCGAGCCGGCGACGCTGACGGCCAGCTCGAACTCCTCGTCGCCCGCGTAGTCGTCGCGGGCGACGCTGAGGGCGATCACGACGTGGCTCCGACGGCTCTCCTCGAACTGACGGACCATGTAGGTGCCGGTCTTGGCGGTGGACCGCCAGTGGATGTTCCGCCGTTCGTCGCCCGGCTGGTACTCCCGCAGGGCGTGGAACGAGATGTCGCTCGGGCTGAGGTCCCTCGTCGGGTTGCCCTCCAGGTCGCGGATGAGGCCGGTGCTCGAGCTGGCGATGCCGATCGTCCGGGGGTGCACGAAGAGCTCGGTCACGCCCGTCCACTCCAGCTCGCGCCGCACGAGGCCGACGGCGTCGCCGCGGACGGTGCGGACCGGGCCGACCCGCACGACCCCCCGGCGCGTCGTCGGCACCGGGAACGTCTCGGTCAGCGACTCCCCCGCCCGCAGCCCGGGCAGGCTCAGCTCGGCGAGGCCGACGCCGACGGGCACCTCGACGGAGACGCCGAGGAGCCGCCGACGGGTGGGGTTCGTCACCGTGACCGTCCCCGAGGCGTCGTCGCCGACGGCCACCCGCTCGTGCGGGAGGTGGAGCTCGACCGTGAACGCGTTCCTCCCGATCAGGTACACGGCCGCGACGACGAGCATGACGACCGCGGCCCAGCCGATCACCAGCAGCTCCTGCCAGCCGAGCACGAGGCCCGCGGCCAGGCCGACGGGCGCGGCGACGAGCATGGCCCAGCCCACGGGCGTGACGACGCCCGAGACGACGGTGACCCCGTGCGAGGTGACACGACGCACGCCACGGGCGGCCCGGACCACGAGCACGAGGCCGTCGGCCACGGGGCCGGTGCGGTCGCCGACGAGCCGGGTGCGGGCGTTCGTGAGCCCCCGAGTGCCGGTGGCGAACGAGGCGTCGGCCCCGCCCCGGGCGGGCTGTCCGCCCCGGGCGGGCTGCCCGCCCCGGGTGCGGCTGCGCTCACGCGCAGCGACGGACCCACGCGACGCCCCGACGGGGCCCGCTCCCTCCTCGTTCACACGGCGACCCTCTCGGCCGGCGGAGGGGTCTCGATCAGGAGCTGGCTGACGACGCTCGACGCGGTGACGCCGTCGAACTCCGCCTCGGGGTCGAGCACGAGGCGGTGCGCCAGGACGGGCTCGGCGAGCACCTTGACGTCGTCGGGCGTCACGTAGTGCCGGCCGAGCGACGCCGCGTAGGTCTTCGCGCAGCGCACCAGCGACAGCGCGCCCCGGACGCTCACGCCCAGGCGCACCTCCTGGGCCGTGCGCGTCGCCTCGACGAGACGGGCGACGTAGTCGTTGATGGTCGACTCGACGTGCACCGTGCGGGCGAGACGGGCCATCTCGACGACGACGCCGGCCTGGACCACGGGCGAGATCGACCCCTCGTGGACCCGCGTCGCGGAGCCCTCGAGGATCCGGACGGTGGCCGCGTGGTCGGGGTAGCCGATCGAGGTCTTCATGACGAACCGGTCGAGCTGGGCCTCCGGGAGGCGGTAGGTGCCCGCCTGCTCGACCGGGTTCTGGGTCGCGATGACCATGAACGGCGAACCGACGTCGTGGCTGATCCCGTCGACGGTGACCCGCGACTCCTCCATGACCTCCAGCAGCGCCGACTGCGTCTTCGGGCTCGCCCGGTTGATCTCGTCGGCGAGCACGATGTTGGCGAAGACGGGCCCGCGGTGGAACTCGAACTCGCCCTTCTTCTGGTCGTAGATGCTGACGCCCGTGATGTCGCCGGGCAGGAGGTCCGGCGTGAACTGGACCCGGCTGCTGGTGCCCTGCACGGTCTGCGCGACCGCCCGGGCCAGCGACGTCTTGCCCGTGCCCGGGAAGTCCTCGAGCAGCAGGTGGCCCTCGCTCAGCAGCGCCGTGAACGAGAGCCTGACGACGAAGGACTTGCCGAGGAGGACCTGGTCGACGTTGGCGACGAGGCGGCCGAAGATGTCGGAGAACCAGGTCGCCTGCTCGGGGGTCATGCTCATTCTGCTGTCGTCTCTCTGGTCGGCGCGGGGCGGTGGTGCGTCACGAGCACGATGTCGTGAACGAGCCGGGATCCGTGTAGGACGTGCCGTCGGCGTCCACCGTCGTCGTGACTCGGACCGACGCGGCGGTCTCGGGCACGGTGCTGGAACGAGTCCAAGGTCGGCCTGTGGCCGGGTCAGTCCGTGACTCGGTCTCCACGGGGCTGCCTGCTCCTTGAGCCACCGTGACGAAGACGATCACCATCCCGTCGTCCGGCACCACCGCATCAGGCCCATTGGCGGGATCATTCACGACGAGTGGTTGATTAACGCTGCACACGGCTCCGGCAGGGCGGGTCGAGACTGGCGTGGCCGACGTGGCCGACGACTCGGCGCCACATTCGCTGAAGAGCAAGATCGTCCGACAGGCCCTGAAGGTGACCGAGAGCGTGCGTCCGCTCGGTGCATCAGAGGCGATGAAGTCGCCGTTCGCCACGGGACGCCAGGCGCCACCGCCAACGCGGTATTCGTATCGGTCAGCCGTCCCGCTCGCCGCGGACAGATTGCTCACACGAAGGTCGTAGTTCCCGAAACTGTCTGACTGCTCGACCGAGACGGAACCCGTCGCGGCACCTGGTGGCGTGACGCTCGTCGACGAAGCGCTGCCGCTCGCGCCGCAGAAGTAGCCGTTTCGCGCGACGACCACGTACGTGAAGGTACCGTCGTCCGGCGGAGAGTCGGTCACGGATGAGGTCGACTGGTCGTTCAGGATGCGCGTACCGGCGGCGTTGCACCCCGTCGCGCCTGTGCCCGTGTCCTGCCGCCAGACGCTGTAGGTCACAGCTGAGGCACCGCCCAGATCTGCTGGCGCTTGCCACGAAACCGTGATGGTGTTGCGGTCGCGATCAGCACGGACACCGACAGGGGCCGAGGGTTCACCGACCGCCCGCGCCGAGACCGTGCCGCTCCGCGCCCAGTCGGCGTCGCTGCTGACCTGCGCACGGTTGCGTGCCGAGACCGTCACGCCGTAGACCTCGTTCGGAGCGAGGCCGGTCAGGGTCACCGAGGTGGCCGACGTCGACTGGGCCGCCGCGCCGGCGCGCTCGACGACGTAGCCCGTGACCGCGGTGCCCCTCGCCGGCTTCGGCACGGCGTTCCACGACACGTCGAGCGCGCCCGGGGTGGAGCGCGACGGGGTGACCGAGACGCCGGTCGGCGCCGCCGGGACGAAGTCGGCGCTGTAGGAGTCGCTGAGGGCGCTCGCCGGGGAGTCGCCGACGGCGTTGGTCGCGACGACGGCGAACTGGTAGGTCTGCTCCGGGGCGAGGTCGGTCAGGGTGCAGACCGTGGAGAGCCCGCAGTCCTTCGAGTAGGGCGAGCCGCCGCTGCCGGTGCCCACGAGCCGGAACCGGGTGATCGGGGAGTTGTTCGCCTGCGGAGCCGCGTAGCTCAGCGTCAGCTCTCCGCCGCGGAAGGACCCGGTGCGGGTCGGCGCCGCCGGCTGCGCCGGGACGTCCTGGACGGAGATCGTCACGTTGCCCCACACCTGGCGGTCGGGGTCGCCGGTGACGTCGGCGACCCGGTACTGCAGGTTCGCGTCGCCGGGGGCGGCGCCGGCGCCGACGGCGACCGCGAGGGTCCTGCTGTCGGCGCTCGGCGTGACCGACACGCCCGCCGGCAGGGCGCCTCCCCCCAGGCCCCTGATGTCGACGACGCGGAGCGGCTGACCGGGGAAGGGGTTGGTCGCCTGGTCGTTGGCGAGCACGTCGATGGTCGCCGAGCTGCCCCGCCGGACCGCCTGCGCGTCGGCGACGGGCTGCGCGAGGGGACGGCTCGACCCCACGACGGCGAGCTGGACCGCGCCCGACTGGCCGGTCGAGACGGAGTCGCGCACGGAGACGGGCAGGGTGCGGGAGGTGCCCTTCGGGGTGCCGGCGTCGGCCGTGACCGTCATGCGCTGGCCCGACACGTCGACGGTGAACCCGGGAGCGGCCTCGGGGCGGGCCTCGAAGCGCAGCTCGCCGACCGCGTCGGGGTACGGGTACGTCGTGAGGCGGGTCAGGTCGAGCGTCCGCGACTCGCCGGGCTCGAGGGCGATCGACGTGCCGGTGAAGGTGGGCGGCTGGTTCTCGCGCGGCGTGACCGTGACCGGGAGCACGAGCGTCGCGGTCCGGCCCTCGGGGTCGTCGGCGGACGTTCCGTCGGTGACCTCGAACGAGAGGGAGGCGGCCCCGAAGTAGAGGTCGGCCGACGTGTACGCCAGCGTGGTCTGGTCGATGACCAGATCGTCCCCGTTCGCGTGGGTGGCCCGCACGGCTCCGGGGTTCGTCAGGCGGACGGCCTTGCCGCCCGCGGCGATGACGTACCGGCTGAGGTCGACGACGACGCGCTGGCCGCTGACGACCGTCACGGGTCGCGCCCGCTTGTCGAGCTGCGGCAGGGCGTCGTCGAAGCCGGGGACGCGGATGAACGCCGTCGCCCGCACGCGCGGGTCGTCGGGGTGGGTGACGAAGAAGGGGATGATCTGCGCGCGGTCGGTCAGGGTGACGCGCACGCGACGGTCGGCGGTCACGACGGACGTGCCGTCGTAGCCGGGCTCGATGCCGAGGCCCAGCTCGGAGACGGGGCCGTCGGCGAAGAAGACGTTGGCGAGGACGGCCACGTCGACGGACTCCCGGCCGCTGATGTCGGCGAGGTCGAGGACGGTGTCGGACGCCGTGGGGCGGTTGAGGGGGGCGTCGGCGTCGACGGTGACCGTGACGAAGCTCGAGCTGGAGCCGCCCTGCGCGTTCTCGACCGTGTAGACGAGGCCGTACGACCCCTCGGCCCGGGGCGGCGTCACCTCGACGAGGGAGCCGTCCACGACCTCGGCCGTCGTGGCCTCGTCGGAGGGCTCCACCTGGGTCACGGAGAGGGCACCCCCGTCGGGGTCGGAGTCGTTCTCGAGCACCCTGACCGTCACGGTGCCGCCGGGCCGCATCGTCACGACGTCCGCGACGGCCACCGGGTTCCGCGAGCCGTCGGCGCGGGCCGCGATGCCGATCCGGAGCTTGCCCGTGGCCCGGGCGCCCAGCCCGTCGACGACGGTGTACGTGAACTCGTCCGTTCCCGCCGCCGAGGCGTTGGCCTGGTACTGCGCGAAGTCGGCCCCCACCTCCGTCACGTTGCCCTTCTCGGGGCTCGTGCCGATGCCCAGCAGGCTGACGCTGTCGCCGTCGGGGTCGATGTCGGCGAGGGGCACGCTGACCCGCACGGTCTGGCCCGCGACGACCCGGGCCGTCACGGTCTGGGGCACCGGGGCGTTGTTCGTCGAGGCGTCCGCCTCGCGGACGGAGATCGACACCTGGGCGGAGTCGGTCTGCCCGTCCCGGCCCTGCACCGCGTACACCGCGGTGAAGTTGCCGGGCGTGGCCGGCGCGAGGTACCGGAGCTCGGTGGCCGACGTGAACAGGAGCCCGCCGTCGGCCGGGACCCCCCGGACCAGGTCCGCGACCAGGGTCAGGTCGTCGCCGTCGGGCTGCTCGTCGTTCGCGAGGACGTCGATGTCGATGGCGTCGCCGACCCGGACGGTGACCTGGTCGTCGGTCGCCACCGGGGGCTGCGTCTGCTGGCGCCGGGGTATCTCGACGACCGTGACGGTGCCCTCGGCGGTCGCCAGGCCGTTCGACACCGTGTACGTCAGGCCGACGGGGCCCTCGAGCGGGGCGGCGAGGGTGATGCGCAGGTAGCGCTGTTCGAGGGTCTCGACCCGCACGCCGGTGCTGAGGGGCACCTCGGAGGTGCCGGTCACCATCAGGACGTTGCCCGCGGGGTCGAGGTCGGTCGCGACGACGTCGAGGGTCTGCGAGCTCAGCGTCTCGACGAAGACCGTCTTCGGCGTCGTCACCGGCGGGGTGGAGGGGTCAGGAGGCGACTGGACGTCGATCCGGACGACGCCCGTCGCGGTCTGGTCACCGTCCGTCACGGTGTACTCGAGGTTGTGCGTGCGGACCTCGTCGCTGACGAACCGGAACGTGCCGGCGTCGTAGCTCGGCGTCACGGTCGAGCCGGCCTTGGCCGGGACGCTGTTGAGCCTCAGCTCACCGGAGCCCCCGCGGGCGTAGTCCAACGGGCGGACGGTCACCTGGCGGCCCGCGTAGGCCTGGACCGTGAACGAGTCGGCCCGCAGGGTCGCCGCTCCGCCGACCGTGACCACGAGCTGGCCGCGCCCCTCGGCCTGGCCGTCGCTCACCACGAGGGAGAGGTCGACGGTGTCGGCGCCGGCCCCCGCGTCCTGGTAGACGACGTCGCCGGACGGCTTGTACGAGACCCCGTCGGCGCCCGACGCGGAGGTGAGGTAGAACGCGTCGCCGTCCGGGTCGACCCAGTCGCCGAGGACGGCGGTCGAGACCCGCCCCGCCGACGACACCGTCGCGGTGGAGCGACGGACCTGGGCCGGCGGGCCGTTCTCGCCCTCCTGCCGGATGGCGACCGTCGCCACCGCCGAGTCCGTGCCGCCGCGGCCGTCGCTCACCGTGTAGTCGACGAGCACCGCCCCGGAGGCGTCGTCGGCGAGGGTGAGCAACACCTGCTGGCGGTCGTTGACGAGGTCGAGGCGCCCCACGGCGGGGTCGATCTCGCCGACGCTCTCGATGACGAGCGGGTCGCCGTTGGGGTCGTAGTCGTTGAGCAGCACGGGCAGGGTGCTCGCCCGCCCGGGCCTGGCGCCGAGCGAGTCGTCGACGGCCACGGGGGCCTTCTGGTCGGGGTCGAGCTCCGGCGGCTCGTCGGTCGCGTCGTTCTCCTCCTGCTCCTCCTGCTGCTCCTCGTCGAGGAGCTCGTCCCAGTTGTCGATGACGGAGCCGTCGCCCTGCACCGCCCAGCTGCGCCCTCCGGCCGGGTCGTTCAGCACCACGTGCTCGCCGTGGACCGCCAGGACGAGATCGGAGGTGGCCGGCACGCCGTCGAGCTCGAGGAGACCGCCGCGGGCGCCGGAGCAGTCGCTCCAGGCGGACCCTCCCGCCCAGGCCGCGTACGTGCAGCCCGCGACGACGACGGGCCGGGCGGGCGCCCCGACCTGCCCGGTCACGACCTCCTCCGGCTCCCCTCCGGAGAAGGGCACCCGGAGGAGCGACGAGGACGTGGCGACGAGCACGCCGTCACCGTCGTCGGACGCCTGCTGCAGGGCGAGCCCCCCGTCGGCCTCGGCACCGAGGTCGACCGGGGCGCCGTCGACGACGAGCTCACCGGTGGCGAGGTCGAGGACGGCGGAGCGGCCGCCGACGCTGGTCACCTGGAAGGGTCCGTCGCCCGTCAGCGAGGTGGTGCTGGTCGACGAGACGACGAGGTCGTCGGGAGAGTCGATGCGCGTCACCACGGCGGTCTCCGCCGAGAAGACCGTGGTCACCCCGCCGGGGCTGACGCTCGTGACGACGTCGGCGCCCAGGCTGAGGTCGGCGTCGACGTCGCTGCTGAACGACGCCAGGGAGTCGAGGGGCTGGCTCCACAGCTCCCCCGTGCCCTGCGAGACGATCAGCGCCCGGTCGCCCGCGATGGCGACGTCGGGCGACTCGGGAGGGAGCGGCACCGTGTCGCCGAGGGTCGCCGTCGCGGGGTCGACGACCCCCACCGTCGCGGCCGTGCGGTCGACGAGCAGGACGTCCTGGCCCGACTGGGCGACGGCGAGGTCCGTCCCCGTGGCACGGACCGCCGCGTTGAGCTCGCGGACGTCGGCGTTCGCACGGCCCACGGCCGACCGGGCGCCGTTCGCCACCCACACCGTCCCGTCGTCGAGGTCGATGCGCTGCGCCTCGTACCCGGTGCTGACCACCGCCACGCCCGCCACGACGGCTGCGATCAGAACGGAGCTCATGCCCGTGGCGACGGCCGAGCGACGTCGCGACGCCCAGGAGAGGAGCCGGCTCACGGCGTGGGCCCCACCGTGGCGCACGTCTCGGCGCTCGGCTCACCGCTCCGGCCCCCTCGGTTGACGCTCACGGTCACGCAGACCTCCGCGTCGGGGTCGGAGGGGCTCGCGACGAAGCGGCCGACGGTCTGCTGGCTCGAGTCGTCACCGGTGGTGATGACGTAGGAGTCCCCCGGCCGGAGGCCCGGGTCGCTCCAGGAGAAGACGACCGACGTGCCGTCGCTCGAGGTCGAGATGCCCGTCACGCGCGGGATCTCGGTCGACGAGGCCCGCACGAGCACGAGCGTGGCGGTGGCCCCCAGCGCGATGACGACCACCCCGGCCGCGACGAGCAGCCAGACGAGGGCGAGGACGCGGCGGTCACGGCGAGCCGGCCGTGTGCCCGTGCTGCGCAGCAGGGCTCTGCTCTGCCCCGGGCCCGCCTGGCTCCGCGCGCCGGCGCCCGCCCGGGGACCGTGGACGGCGGCCGCCTGCGCCTCCGTGACCTGACGCCGCCGCCGCCGTCGGCGTCGCGTCGCGACGACGGGCGCCACGCCGCGGATGCGGGTCTTCTCCTCGAGGTCGGTCACCGTCGCGAGGGCCCAGTCGTCGACGGCGACCTCGATCGGCGTCTGGCCCACCCCGACCTCCGACTCGACCTGCTGCAGCTCGCGGAGGAGCTCGAGCACGCTCGACTGACGCTGCTCGGGGCGGCGCGACATGGAACGGGCCAGGATGCGCTCGAGGCTCGGGGGGACGTCGGTGCGGCCCGTCGGGACGAGCTTGGCCTTGTCGATCCGGCCGATGAGCTCGGACGCCCCGTTCTTGTCGCTGCCGAGGATCTCGAAGGGGCTGCGACCCGCCAGCAGGGAGTAGACGGTGGCGCCCAGCGACCAGACCTCCGACTCGACGGTGCCGGCCGTCTCGTCGAGGAGGACCTCCGGCGCCGACCACGGGATCGACATGCCGACGACCTCCTGCGGCTCGCTCTCGCTGAGGGAGGCGGCGATGCCGAAGTCGGAGAGGACGGGGTGGCCGTAGGCGGTCATGAGGATGTTCGACGGCTTGATGTCGCGGTGCAGCACCCCGGCCCGGTGCGCCGTCTCGACGGCGGAGCCGATCGCCACGCCGATGCGGAGGACGTCCGCGACGGGGATGCGGTCACGCCGGTAGCGCTCGCTCAGCGACGACGAGCAGAGCTCCATCACGAGGTACGGCCGGCCGTCGGCCGAGACGCTCGCCTGGTAGACGGTGAGGATGGACGGGTGCGAGCTCAGCTGGGCCATGAGGTTGGCCTCGGCCTGGAACATCTGCCGCACCTGGTCGTTGACGACCTCGCTCAGCATCACCTTGACGGCCACCTGGCGTCGGGGCATGTTCTGCTCGTAGAGGAAGACGTCGGCGAAGCCGCCGGAGCCGAGCACGTGCACCGACGAGAAGCCCGGCAGCACCGGCGGAGTGGACGGCAGTCGTCGTGCCACGTCGCCTCCCGCCCCGCGCCGTCGGCGCGATCTGCCTCGATCACGTCGACGCGCCGCCGACCGGATCGATTCTAGGTCGGCGCCCCGAGGCGCCGGGTCGACGAGAGCGTTCGGGGGACAACGCCGGTCCCCCCACTTCGGGGGAGGGCTCGTCGCCCGGGCGACGTCAGCGAGGGACGGTGGTCTCGTCGGCCTCCGTGCCGCCCGCCGGTGACGAGCCCCGCACGACGACGACGACGGCCGTCACGTTGTCGCGGCCGCCGGCGGCGACCGCCTGCTCGACGAGGTCCGCGGCCGCCCCGGAGGCGCCGTCGGCCGCTCCGAGGGTCGTGGCGATGGCCCGGGCGTCGAGCTCCTTGGTGAGCCCGTCGGAGCAGACGAGGAGGCGCTGGCCGGGCCGCAGGGGCACGCGCCAGTAGTCGGGCCGCGGCTCCACGTCGAAGCCGACCGCCCGCGTGATGACGTTGCTGTCGGGGTGCGACTCGGCGTCGTCGGGGTGGAGCATGCCGGCGTCGACCATCTCCTGGACGACCGAGTGGTCGACGGTGACCTGGCGCAGGACGCCGGCGTCGAGGAGGTAGACCCGGGAGTCGCCGACGTTGAAGACCGTGAACGACGGCTCGTCGTCGTCGAGCGACAGGAACGCCCCGGTCACCGTCGTGCCGACGCCGAGCTCGGTGTCGGCGGCCGCCACCGCGATCTCCTCCGTCGCGCGGAGAAGCGCCTCCTCCACCGCGTCGGTGGTGAGGAAGGGCGCGACGGCCGCGTCGTGGAGCCGCCGCACGACGGCGTCGCTGGCGACGTCGCCGGCACTGTGCCCGCCCATGCCGTCCGCGACGACGAAGAGGGGGGCCTCCGCGACGTAGCTGTCCTCGTTGTGGGCGCGCCGACGGCCCACGTCGGTCACGCCGGCCCAGTCGAGGGTCAGGGTCGACCCCTCGAGGGCGAGGTGGTGGTCTGTCACGGGGCTGCCGAGCTCTGTCACGGGAGGGGATCTTCCTGGAGGGGGATGCGCTGAGGCGGGAGGACCTCGAGGAGGACGCCGTCGCCGATGTCCACTATGGTCCCTGCGAGGGCCACGACCGACTCGCCCTGCCGCAGTCGGACCGGAACACGGCCCGGGAGCACGACGACCGTGCCGTTCGTCGAGCGCAGGTCGGTCACGACGACCACGTCGCCCTGCTGCTCGAACGACACGTGCGACGCCGAGACCTCGCCGCCCGCCGAGGGCACCGCGGCGAGCACGGGCTCCGCTCCCCGGACCACTCGCGGAGCCGCGGGGCGACGACCCACGAGGAGCGGGCGGTCGAGCCAGTGCACCGCGTGCCCCACGCGCACGCCGTGCGGCCGACGAACGGGTCGGCCGCGCGCCGCCGTGCCCGCCTGGCCCCCGCCCGGCCGAGCGGCGCGCGGACGCACGACGGTGTCGTCGAGGTCACGGGGCGCGGTCCGCCCCGGCGGCCGCACGAGCGGCGTGACCACGGTGTCGTCGAGACGCGACGGGTCGTGCGGGCCGTCGTGGGGGGCCATGCCGTTCCGATCGTCGAGGGTCTGCCGTGCCGTGCCGGACGGGCCGGGAGGCGCGGGCCGGGGCCCCGGGACGCCCTCGCTCCAGGCTATCGGCCCGGCAGACCGGCTCCCGGCCGTCGTGACGGGGGCAGGTCGCCGACCGCCGCCCCGGGCCGCGAGCCGGCGAGTTCTCCACAGGGCACGCCAGCGCGGCCACCTCGGCTCCCCCGGTCTCCTAGGGTCTCGTCATGCGAACCCTGGCCCTCGTCCCGCCCCCGCCGCCGGGCAGCGGTGAAGACGTCGCCCCCGAGGGCTCCGGCTTCGTCCGGCTCGACTCCCCCGTGGGCCGCATCGAGATCCAGACCCGCGGCTTCGCGGTCGAGCGGGTCGCGGTGGAGTCGGAGGGGCGCCTCCCCCACGACGGGCTCGACGAGAGGCCCGACGCCCTCCTGGTCGCGGCTCGGACCCAGGTGCGCGACTACTTCCTCGGCGTCCGTCGATGGTTCGACCTGCCCCTCCGCCTCACGGGGTCGTCGTTCCAGCGCTCGGTCTGGTCGGCGCTGGCGACGGTGGAGTGGGGCCGCACGACGACCTACGGCCGTCTCGGCGCGACGATCGGCAGCCCGCAGGCCGGCCGCGCCGTGGGCGGTGCCGTCCGCGCGAACCCCCTCCCCATCCTCGTGCCCTGCCACCGCGTCCTGGGCCGCACGGGAGGGCTGACCGGCTACACGGTCGGCGCCGGCGTCGAGACGAAGCGCTGGCTGCTGCAGCACGAGGGCATCGTCCACCGGGAGGGGCCGGTCGCGGTGCCGTGAGGGCCCCGTGGGCCTGCGGCCCGGAGACCGCGGAGCCCGTGGGCCGCTCGGCCCCCGCGGCCGGCGGGGAGGGGCAGGCCGAGGAGGCGCAGGTCAGCCCACCGGGGCCAGGACCGACTCCGAGACCAGCACGGTCTCACTCGCCCCCTGCTCCAGCACGATGCCCCGACCGTGCGCCCACCCCACGAGGTCGTCGAGGGTCCCGAGCGACGGCCTGTCGTCCAGCAGCGCCCGCACGAGGAGCCCCTTGGACTTCTTGTTGAAGTGGTTCAACGCCCGGCGTCGCCCGTCGGCACCGGAGACGACGCGCAGGTACGTCGACCTGTCGGCCGGCGCGGCGCCGAGGCCGACGTAGCCCTCTGAGCGGAGGTCGACCACGACGTCGTCGACCTCCGCGAGGCTCCCGGCGACGGCCGCTCGCCAGGTGGCCTTGAGGCTCGCCCCCGGGAGGCGCGAGTCGTGCGACAAGCGGTAGGCCGGCACGGGGTCGGTCGCCGACACGAGGCCGAGGAGAGCTGAGTGGACGACGAGGTGACGCCCTGCCCAGGCCCACTCGGCGGCGCTCAGGCCGGTGGCGCGGACGGGGTCGTAGAGGACTCCCGTGTACCTCGACAACGCGGGCAGCACGGGTGCCGTCGGCAGTGCCCGGTTCCGGTCCACCTCCCCGCGCAGGCGCGGCCCCAGCTTGAGGGCGACGAGGGACGCTTCGACGTCCTCCGAGAGGACGGCGAGGCGCGCGAGCACGTCCTCACGCTGTGCCCGGAGACCCGGGAAGGCGAGCCGCCCGAGATCGACCCCGGACGCACCGCTGCCCCCGTCGACTTTCGTCTCGGACGGGGGCAGCAGGAACAGCACGGTGGAACGGGAGGGAGAGGACGGGTCAGGCCAGCTGCGCGTTGCGCGCGACGACGGTGACCGTGTCGTTCTCGACGGAGAGGAACCCGTCGTCCGCGGTCGCCTCGACGGTGGTGCCGTCGGCCTGGCGGACGCGGACCCGGCCCGTGGCCAGGATGGCGAGGAGAGGCTCGTGACCCGGGAGGATCCCGATCTCACCCTCGGAGGTGCGGGCGACGACGGAGCTCGCCTCGCCCGACCAGACTTCCTGGTCGGCCGAGACGACGCTCACGGTGAGAGCAGCCACGATCAGCCGTTCTCCTTCTGGATCTGAGCCCACTTCTCTTCGACGTCGGAGATGGAGCCGACGTTGAAGAAGGCCTGCGTCGCGACGTGGTCGAACTCGCCGTCAGCGATGGCCGTGAACGACTCGATGGTGTCCTTCAGGGGGACGGTCGAGCCCTCGACGCCGGTGAACTTCTTCGCCATGTAGGTGTTCTGCGAGAGGAACTGCTGGATGCGACGAGCACGGGCGACCGTGATCTTGTCTTCCTCGGAGAGCTCGTCGACACCGAGGATGGCGATGATCTCCTGGAGCTCCTTGTTCTTCTGCAGGATGGCCTTGACGCGGATGGCCGTGTTGTAGTGCGCCTCGCCCAGGTAGCGGGGGTCGAGGATGCGGCTCGTCGAGGTCAGCGGGTCGATCGCGGGGTAGAGACCCTGCGACGCGATCTCGCGCGACAGCTCGGTCGTGGCGTCGAGGTGCGCGAACGTCGTCGCCGGGGCCGGGTCGGTGTAGTCGTCAGCAGGCACGTAGATGGCCTGGAGCGACGTGATCGAGTGGCCACGCGTCGAGGTGATGCGCTCCTGGAGGACGCCCATCTCGTCGGCGAGGTTGGGCTGGTAGCCCACCGCAGAGGGCATGCGACCGAGGAGGGTCGACACCTCGGAACCGGCCTGCGTGAAGCGGAAGATGTTGTCGATGAAGAGCAGGACGTCCTGCTTCTGCACGTCGCGGAAGTACTCCGCCATCGTCAGCGCCGACAGGGCCACGCGGAGGCGCGTTCCCGGCGGCTCGTCCATCTGGCCGAAGACGAGGGCGGTCTTGTCGAACACCCCGGCCTCGTCCATCTCGCCGATGAGGTCGTTGCCCTCACGGGTGCGCTCACCGACACCGGCGAAGACGGAGACTCCACCGTGGTCCTGAGCGACGCGCTGGATCATCTCCTGGATGAGGACGGTCTTGCCGACGCCGGCACCGCCGAACAGGCCGATCTTGCCGCCCTGGACGTACGGGGTCAGGAGGTCGATCGACTTGATGCCCGTCTCGAAGAGCTGGGTCTTCGACTCGAGCTGGTCGAACTGCGGGGGCTTGCGGTGGATCGGCCAGCGCTCGGTGATCTCCACCTTCTGGTCGCCCTCGAGGTTCAGGATGTCGCCGGTGACGCTGAACACCTTGCCCTTGGTCACGTCGCCGACGGGGACCGTGATGGGCCCGCCGGTGTCGGTGACCTCCTGGCCACGGACGAGACCGTCGGTGGGCTTGAGGGCGATGGCACGGACGAGGTCGTCACCGAGGTGCTGGGCGACCTCGAGGGTCAGCTCGCTCGTGCTCTCGCCGATGGTGATCGTCGTGTGCAGGGCGTTGTAGATGCCAGGGATGGCGTCGTGCGGGAACTCGATGTCGACGACGGGGCCCGTGACCCGGGCGATTCGCCCGACGCCGGGAGCCGACTCGGTCGCGACCGGCGCGGTTGCGGTGTCAGTCATGGCTTCTCTCTCTTCGGATGGTGAAACTGGGGTGCTGATCTACTTGGCCGAGCTGAGGGCGTCGGCGCCGCCGACGATCTCGGAGATCTGCTGCGTGATCTCCGCCTGGCGAGCGTTGTTCGCGAGGCGGGTGAAGTCGCGGATGAGGGTGTCGGCGTTGTCGCTGGCAGCCTTCATGGCCTTCTGGCGGGCGGCGTGCTCGGAAGCGGCCGACTGCAGCATGGCGTTGAAGATGCGGCTCTCGATGTACACCGGGAGGAGCGAGTCCAGCACCTCGACGGGGTCGGGCTCGAAGTCGTAGAGGGGCAGCACCTCGCCCTCGGCGGGCTCCTCGATGCCCTCCACCACCTCGAGAGGGAGCAGACGGACGACCTCGGGGACCTGGCTGACCATGTTCACGAAGCGGTTGTAGACGATGTGGATCTCGTCGACGCCGCCCTCGGCGGCCTCGGTGAGAAACTTCGACACGACCGCGTCGCCGATCTCCTTCGCCGTCGCGAACTCGGGCTGGTCGGTGTTGCCCGTCCAGATCTGCTCCGAGTCACGCTTGCGGAACGTGAAGTAGTTCTGCGCCTTGCGCCCGACGAGGTAGTAGACGACGTCCTTCCCCTGGCTGCGGAGGAGCTGCGAGAGCTGCTCCGCCTCCTTCAGGGTGTTGGAGCTGAAGGCGCCGTTGAGGCCGCGGTCGGACGTGAAGACCACGACCGCGGCCCGCTCGATCGTCGCCGGCTCGGTGGTGAGGATGTGGTCGACGTCCGAGAACGTCGCCACGGCCGAGACCGCCCGCGTGATGGCACGCGAGTACGGCCCCGAGGCCTTCATCCGCGCCTGCGCCTTCTGGATGCGCGAGGCGGAGATGAGCTCCATGGCGCGCGTGACCTTCTTGGTCGTCTGCGCGGAGCGGATCCTCTGGCGGTAGACCCGTAGTTGGGCTCCCATGACTCTCCTGTTGTCTCGTCAGTCGTGATCGTCGGTCGAGCGCGTCAGCGCTTGGCCTTGACGATCTTCTCCTGGTTGACGTCGTCGGCGTCGGTGGCGGCGAACTCCTCGCGACCGACGGAAGCCAGCGGCTTGCCCTCGCCCGTCTGGAACTCCTGCTTGAAGGCGTCGATGGACGAGTCGAGCGTCGACACGATGTCGTCGGACAGCACGTTCTTCTCACGCAGGTCGGACAGCACCGAGGTGTTGCGGCCCAGGTAGTCGAGGAGCTCACGCTCGAAGCGGAGGATGTCGGGGACGGGGACCTCGTCGAGCTTGCCGTTCGTGCCGGCCCAGATCGCGACGACCTGGTCCTCCACGGGGTACGGCGAGTACTGCGGCTGCTTCAGGAGCTCCGTGAGGCGAGCTCCACGAGCGAGCTGACGGCGGCTCGCGGCGTCGAGGTCGGACGCGAACATCGCGAAGGCCTCGAGCGACCGGTACTGCGCCAGCTCGAGCTTGAGCGTGCCGGAGACCTTCTTGATCGACTTGACCTGGGCGTCGCCGCCGACCCGCGACACCGAGATGCCGACGTCGACCGCGGGGCGCTGGTTGGCGTTGAACAGGTCGGACTGGAGGAAGATCTGGCCGTCCGTGATCGAGATCACGTTCGTCGGGATGTACGCCGAGACGTCGTTGGCCTTCGTCTCGATGATCGGGAGGCCCGTCATCGACCCGGCGCCCAGCTCGTCGGAGAGCTTCGCGCAGCGCTCGAGCAGACGCGAGTGCAGGTAGAAGACGTCGCCGGGGTAGGCCTCGCGGCCCGGCGGGCGACGCAGGAGGAGCGAGACGGCGCGGTAGGCCTCGGCCTGCTTCGACAGGTCGTCGAAGATGATGAGGACGTGCTTGCCGCCGTACATCCAGTGCTGACCGATGGCCGAGCCTGTGTAGGGCGCCAGGTACTTGAAGCCGGCGGGGTCGGAGGCGGGAGCAGCGACGATCGTCGTGTACTCCATGGCACCGGCCTCTTCGAGCGCACCCTTGACGGAGGCGATCGTCGAGCCCTTCTGGCCGATGGCGACGTAGATGCAGCGGACCTGCTTCGTCGTGTCGCCGGACTCCCAGTTGGCCTTCTGGTTGATGATCGTGTCGATCGCGATGGCCGTCTTGCCGGTCTGGCGGTCGCCGATGATGAGCTGTCGCTGGCCACGGCCGACGGGGATCATGGCGTCGATGGCCTTGATGCCGGTCTGCATGGGCTCGTGCACCGACTTGCGCTGCATGACGCCGGGCGCCTGGAGCTCGAGGGCACGACGACCCTCGGTCGCGATCTCGCCGAGGCCGTCGATCGGGGCCCCGAGGGGGTCGACGACGCGACCCAGGTAGCCGTCGCCGACGGGGACGGAGAGGACCTCACCCGTGCGGGTGACCTCCATGCCCTCGACGATGCCCGAGAACTCGCCGAGCACGATGGCGCCGATCTCGTCCTCGTCGAGGTTCTGAGCGAGGCCCTGCGTGCCGTCCGCGAAGCGGATGAGCTCGTTGGCCATGACGCCGGGCAGGCCCTGCACGTGGGCGATGCCGTCGGCGGCGTCGGTGACGTAGCCGACCTCTGTGGTCGAGGCCTTCGACGGGTCGTACGACGAGACGAAGTCCTTCAGCGCGTCGCGAATCTCATCGGGGCTGATCTTGATGTCTGCCATTGTGATTCCTATTCGTAGCGAGGCTTCGGGAGGCCTCGAGTCTGTGTGTGGGAGCGCGCCTAGCCAGCGAGCTGGAGGCGGAGCAGGCTGAGCTTGGTGGCGACGGTCCCGTCGATGACCTCGTCGCCGACCTGCACGCGCAGCCCGCCGATGACGGCGGGGTCGATGACCTGGTTGATGCGGAGGTCGCGGCCGAATTGCTGCGAGAGGCCCCGTTCGAGCCGCTCAGCGTGGGCGGCGTCGAGCGGCTTCGCCGTCGTCACCGTGGCGACGAGCTGGCCGGACTGGTCGGCGACGATGTCGGCGGCCGTCCGGACGAGCTCGCCGATGCGCCGGCCACGGGGCTGGCGGACGAGGTGGCTGACGATGGCCAGGGTCTGCGCGCTCGCCTTGCCCTCGAGGAGACGGCGGACGAGGCCCGCCTTCGCCTCGGGGTCGCTCAGCTTCGTGCCGATCGCGAGCTCGAGGCGGGCGTCGGACGACACCGCGGCGTCGAACCCGAACAGCTCGTTCTCGATGCTGCTGTCGGACGGGGAGCTCGAGGCGATGACCCGGAACCCGAGCTCCTCGATGCCGGCGAGCAGGTCGTCGGGAGACGACCAGCGGCTGGCCACCACGGAGAGCAGGAGAGCCCGGGCGGGCTGCGAGAAGGAACCGAAGAGACGGTCGACGAGCTGCTTCTTGACGACAGCGTCGACGGCCGGGTCGGCGAAGTAGGCCTGCAGCTGCACGGACCCCCCGATGACCCGACCGGCGTCGAGCAGTTGCTCGCCCGTGGCCAGGTCGGCCGTGTCGCCGAGGTCGGTCAGGACCGCCCGCGCCGAGCTGAGGGCCTCTCTGGTCATGGAACCCATCGTCAGTTGCCCGCCTTCGCGTTCTGGTCGGCCTCGAGGTCGGCCAGGAAGCGGTCGACGACGGCCGACGCACGAGCGTCGTCGTTCAGCGACTCACCGATGACGCCGGACGCGAGGTCGATCGCGAGCGAGCCGACCTCGGCACGGAGCGAGGCGACTGCTGCCGCGCGCTCGGCCTCGATCTGGACGTGGGCGTTCGCGGTGACGCGGTCCGCCTCGGCCTGGGCCTGCTGCTTGAGGTCGGCGAGGATCTCGGCTCCCTCGGCGCGCGCGGCCTCCCGGATGCGCGCAGCCTCGGCGCGAGCGTCGGCGAGCTGCTTCTTGTACTCGCCGAGAGCCTGCGCGGCCTCGGCCTGGGCGGCCTCGGCGTGCTTGATGCCGCCCTCGATGCGCTCAGCGCGCTCGTCGAGGATCTTGCGGAACCTCGGGATGGCGAAGATCCCGAAGAACGCCGCGATGACCACGAAGACGACGGCAGACCACAGGACGTCGTAAACAGCGGGGAAGAAGACGGCGGCCCCTTCGGGTGCCCCTTCTGCCGCGAGGATCGTCTCGATCATCGGTGTGTCGTCCTAACTGATCAGGAGAAGATGAAGCCGGCGGCGAGGCCGATGAAGCCCAGCAGCTCGGTGAACGCGATGCCCAGGAACATGGTGACCTGGAGACGGCCGGCGAGCTCGGGCTGGCGAGCCATGGCCTCGACGGTCTTGCCCGCGACGATGCCGATACCGATGCCGGGGCCGATCGCAGCGAGGCCGTAGCCGACGGTCGCGATGTTGCCGTTGATCTCAGCGAGGATCGTGGTGGTGTCCACTGTGTGTTTCCTTCCGGTTGGGCGAGCTCCGTCGGTCGACGGAGCTCGTCGTACTTAGTGTTCTTTCGACGCGGCCTGTTGGATGTAGACCGAGGCGAGGAGTGTGAAGACGTAGGCCTGCAGCACGGCGACGGCCATCTCGACGATGGTCATCACGAAGCCGCCGACGAGGGTCAGGGCGCCGAAGGCGATGAAGCCGCCGCTCATGCTGAAGAAGAAGAAGTGCGTCGCTGCGAAGCAGAGCACCAGCAGGAGGTGGCCGACCATCATGTTCAGCAGCAGTCGCAAGGCCAGCGAGATGGGCCGGACGATGAAGATGTTGATGAACTCGATGGGCGTCAGGAGGATGTACATCGGCCACGGGACCCCGGGCGGGAAGAGCGCGTTACGGAAGAACGTGCCCGTGCCTGCCTCGCGGATACCGGCGTAGATGAACATCACGTACGCCACGACGGCCAGCATGAGCGGCATCGCGACCACGGAGGTGCCCGCGATGTTGAGGCCGGGCACGATGCCGGTGATGTTCATGGCGAAGATGCCGAAGAACATCGCCGCCAGCAGCGGGAGGTACTTCCGACCCAGCTTCTCGCCGAGGATCTCCTCGACGATCTGGATGCGGACGAAGTCGAGGCCCAGCTCGGCGATGCTCTGCCCGCGGGACGGGATGAGCCGCCCCTTGCGCAGGGCCAGCCAGAACAGCAGCAGCATGACGGCGATCGCGAAGAGGCGGACCAGCATGATGCGGTTCAGCTCGAAGGGCGTGCCTTCGAAGAAGATGGCGGAAGGGAAGAACTCGTCAAGAGTCGGGGCGTGGAATCCCCCGTCTCCGTGGCCGGCGTCGGCAGCGGAGAGCAGGTTCACAGCGTTCGCTATCAGCGCTATCTCCTGTGTCGGGGCGAGCACCCTGAAGTGTCGCGACGATTGGTGGGGTTGTCATCCGAACCCGCAGAGAATCGCGGCCGGGGAACGGAGATCACCCTATCAAGGTAACCCTCAGGACAGCGAATCGACGGGGGTTCTTTCGCGCTGTGCACGCTTGAGGCGCGGCGCTCGGACGCACGGTGCGGCCCGGGCCCGCCGTCGGCGGTGCGACGGACTAGCGGTCGACCGGTGCCTCGGGCAGCGTGACGTCGCTCACGTGGGGCAGCCGCCCGCGGACGACGACCAGGGCGTCGATGACGAGCGTGCCGACGATCGACACGACGAGGGCCAGGAAGAGCACGACGTCGTCGACGAAGGGCTGGTCGCGGACGAGCACGAGCAGGACGACGAACACGACGATCTTGAGCAGCCACGCGCCCATGACGATGCCGAAGAAGGCGGCCAGGCGGAAGCGGATCGCGATGAGCATGCTGCCCGCGGTGATGCCCGCGAAGACGATCGCCAGGGCCACGCCGACGAGGGCGCTCCAGAGCCCGTCCGAGCCGGCCGTGAGCCAGCCGACCCCTCCGCCGACGACGGCGATCGCGAGGGCCAGGAGGCCGGTGTACGTCAGGATCTTGGTGAAGATCGATCGGGCGTTCATCAGTGGTCCTTCGAGGGTGGTGGCGACGGGACGTCGGCCGGGTCGGCCGCGTCGAGGTGGTCGAGGCCCCCGGCGGCCTGGTCGAGCGGGTCGAAGCGGTCCGACCGGGACGTCGCGAGGTCGCCCGGCCGGGCGGACTGGACGGCCACCTCGACCTTCTTGCGGCGGCTCAGCGGGGCGAGGGTGAGGGCGGCGCAGGCGACGAGTCCGACGACGAGGAACCCGACGACCAGCGAGGTCGGCTTGACGAAGAGGAACATCAGGCAGCCGACCGACACGACGAGGGTCCACGCGTAGAAGATCAGGACGGCGTGGAAGTGCGAGTGGCCCATGTCGAGCAGACGGTGGTGCAGGTGCTTGCGGTCGGCGGTGAACGGAGACTTGCCGGCGCTGACCCGACGGAGCACCGCGAGGCCGAAGTCGAGCAGCGGCACGATGAGCACGGCGAACGGCAGCAGGATCGGGATGAAGGCGGGGAGCAGCGCCGTGCGGGAGATGGTCGCCGGGTCGATCTGCCCCGTCACCGAGATGGCGCTCGTCGCCATGAGCAGCCCGGTCAGGAGGGCGCCCGCGTCGCCCATGAAGAGACGGGCGGGGTGCCAGTTCAGCGGCAGGAACCCGAGGCACGCCCCGGTCAGGACGGCCGTCAGGAGGGCGGAGAGGTTGAAGTACTCGGTCTGGCCGATGGTCAGCGAGATGGCGAAGCTGTACGCGAAGAAGACGACGTTGGCGATGATCGTGACGCCGGCGACCAGACCGTCGAGGCCGTCGATGAAGTTGACCGCGTTCATCACGAGGACGACCGCGAGGATCGTCAGGATGAGGGACATGAAGGGCGAGCCCACGGCCAGGCTGCTGCCGATCGGGAGGGAGAGCAGCTGGACGCCCTGCCAGGCGAGGACGCCCGCGGCGATGATCTGCCCGGCCAGCTTGGTCATCCAGTCGAGGTCGTAGAGGTCGTCGACCACGCCGATCACGACGATGATCGTGGCGGCCCCGATGATCGCGAGCGGGGGCCCTGGGTCGGCGAACACGAGACGGAAGTAGTCGACGCCGGAGATCAGGGGGAAGACGAACCACGCGGCCAGCAGAGCCACGACCACGCCCGCCCACATCGCGATGCCGCCGAGTCGGGGGGTGGGGGTCCGGTGGACGTCGCGGTCGCGGATGGCCGGGTAGAGCTTGAAGCGCAGGCCGAGCCGCCAGACGACGATCGAGAGGACGAAGCTGACCCCCGCCGCGATCGCGAAGGCCAGCAGGTAGTACCTCACGCGACGGCGGCGTCGCCCGCGACGCGTCTGATCTCGGAGTCGGCGAGGACGCCGTGGCGAACGATCCGCAGGACGCCGTCGGCAGCCCCGGTCGCGTCGACGATCGTCGAGCCGGTGTTCGCGCCCGGACGGCGCTCGTAGCCCTCCCCCACAGGCCCGGCGTCGAGGTAGACGGCGACCCGGTCGGCCAGCATGGCCCGGGCCTCGTCGACGGTCGCGGCCGCCGGCTGCCCCGTGAGGTTGGCGCTGGAGACCGCGAGGGGGCCCGTCTCCTCCAGCAGCTCGAGGGCCATGGGGTGGCTCGGCATGCGCAGGGCGACGGTGCCCCGGGTCTCGCCGAGGTCCCAGCTGAGCGACGGCTGGGCGCGGAAGATGACGGTCAACGGGCCGGGCCAGAACTCGTCGAGCAGGGGCCGCACGAGGTCGGGCACCGACTCGGTCAGCGCGGCGAGGGTGTCGAGGCCCTTCACGAGGACCGGAGGGGGCGACTGCCGGCCACGGCCCTTCGCGTCGAGCAGCGCCTGCACGGCCGAGGCGTCGAAGGCGTCGGCGGCGAGCCCGTAAACGGTGTCGGTGGGCATGACCACGAGCTCGCCGCGGCCGATCGCACCGCGGGCGGCGCGCATGCCGGTGAGCAGCTCGGTGGCGACGGACAGGTCGTAGGAGGAGGTCATGACGAGACGATGATAGTGCGGCCGACCTGGTGGCCGGGTCAGCGCACCGCCGTCGTGGACCGGTCGCGGCCGGTGAGGTCGGGCTGGGTCTCGGGGCTCCGCCAGCCGTCGGCGTCGAGGATCCCGCGGATCGCCGCGCCCTGCTGCTCGCCGTGCTCGATGACGAGGGCGCCCCCCGGGTGCAGCAGTCGACGAGCCGTCAGCGAGAGCGCCCTGACGAGCACGAGACCGTCCTCGCCGCCGTAGAGCGCCGTGCTCGGGTCGTGCAGCCGCACCTCGGGGTCGCGCGGGACCATCCCGAGCGGGATGTACGGCGGGTTGCTCACGACGACGGAGACCCGGCCGTCCAGCTCGGGCAGCGCGTCGGTCATGTCGCCGACGACGAGGGTGACGTTCGAGGCGCCGACCGACTCGATGTTGCGCCGCGTCCACGCCGCGGCGTCCGGCGAGATCTCGACGGCCCAGACGCGGCTGTGCGGCACCTCGGTCGCCAGGGCCAGCGCGAGCGCACCGCTGCCGGTGCCGAGGTCGACGGCCAGGGGCTCCGCCGAGGGCGCCGCGCGCAGCGCGTCGACGGCGAGCTGCGCGACGCCCTCCGTCTCGGGCCGGGGCACGAAGACGCCCGGGCCGACCTGCAGGGCCAGCGACCGGAACCAGGCGGTGCCGGTGATGTGCTGCAGGGGCTCGCGGGAGGCGCGGCGCGACACGAGCGCGACCAGCGACTCCACCTGCTCCGGGGTCACGGGCGAACGGGTGACCGCCCGCGCGAGGAGGACGCCGCGCTCGACCCCGGTGACGTGCGCGAGGAGGAGCTCGGCGTCGACCGACGGGGTCGGGACGTCGGCCGACGACAGCACGGCCGTCGCCGCCGCGAGGGCGGCGTCGACCGTGCCGACGCCGGAGAAGGCGTCGGCCACGGCGCTCACGACGCGGTGTCGCCGATCTCGGCGAGCCGCGCCTCTTCGTCGGCCTGGATGCACGACTCGACGACGGGCTCGAGCGCGCCGTCCATCACGGCGTCGAGGTTGTACGCCTTGTAGCCGGTGCGGTGGTCGGCGATGCGGTTCTCCGGGAAGTTGTAGGTCCGGATGCGCTCCGAGCGGTCCATGCCCCGGATCTGGCTCTTGCGGGCGTCGGAGGCGATGGCCGCCTGCTCCTCCTGCTGGCGCGCGAGGATGCGCGCGCGGAGCACGCGCATGCCCGCCTCGCGGTTCTGCAGCTGGCTCTTCTCGTTCTGCATCGCGACCACGATGCCCGTGGGCAGGTGGGTGATGCGCACGGCGGAGTCGGTCGTGTTGACCGACTGGCCGCCGGGGCCGCTCGAGCGGTAGACGTCGATCTTGAGGTCGTTCTGGTTGATGTCGACCTCCTCCGGCTCGTCGACCTCGGGGAAGACGAGGACGCCCGTCGTCGAGGTGTGGATGCGCCCCTGCGACTCCGTGGCCGGCACGCGCTGGACGCGGTGCACGCCGCCCTCGTACTTGAGGTGCGCCCAGACGCCCTGCGCGGGGTCGCTGGCGTTCGACTTGATCGCGACCTGGACGTTCTTGTAGCCGCCGAGGTCGGAGTCGTCGCTGGCGATCATCTCGCTCTTCCAGCCCTTCGACTCCGCGTAGTGCAGGTACATGCGCAGGAGGTCGGCGGCGAACAGGGCGCTCTCCGCGCCTCCTTCACCGCCCTTGATCTCCATGATCACGTCGCGGCCGTCGTCGGGGTCGCGCGGGATCAGGAGTCGCCGGAGCTTCTCCTGGGCCTCGTCGAGGCCCTGCTCGAGCGCAGGGACCTCCGCCGCGAAGGCCTCGTCCTCCTTCGCGAGCTCGCGCGCGGCCTCGAGGTCGTCCTGCACCTGCTGCCACGCCGAGTGGGCAGCCACGATGCGGCTGAGCTCGGCGTAGCGGCGGTTGATCTTCTTCGCCCGAGCCGCGTCGGCGTGCACGGCAGGGTCGCTGAGCTGCGTCTGCAGGTCGTCGTGCTCCGCCAGCAGCACCGACACCGACTCGAACACCGTCAGTGCTCCTTGTGGGCGGAGTCGTGGCCGTTCGCCGGCACCGACTTCTGGACCTGCACGAGGAACTCGACGTTGGAGCTGGTCTCGCGGAGGTTGCCGAGGACGATCTCGAGGGCCTTCTGCGGGTCGAGGCCGGCCAGGGCGCGGCGGAGGCGCCACGTGATCTTGACCTCCTCCGGGCTGAGCAGCATCTCTTCGCGACGGGTGCCCGAGGCGTTGACGTCGACGGCCGGGAAGATGCGCTTGTCGGCGAGGTGGCGCGACAGGCGGAGCTCCATGTTGCCGGTGCCCTTGAACTCCTCGAAGATCACCTCGTCCATCTTCGAGCCGGTCTCGACGAGGGCGGTCGCGAGGATGGTCAGCGAGCCGCCGTTCTCGATGTTGCGCGCCGCGCCGAAGAAGCGCTTCGGCGGGTACAGCGCCGACGAGTCGACGCCGCCGGAGAGCACGCGGCCCGAGGCGGGGGCCGACAGGTTGTAGGCGCGGCCGAGACGGGTGATCGAGTCGAGGAGCACGACCACGTCGTGGCCCAGCTCGACGAGGCGCTTGGCACGCTCGATGGCGAGCTCGGCGACCGTGGTGTGGTCCTCCGCGGGGCGGTCGAAGGTCGAGGCGATGACCTCGCCCTTGACCGTGCGCTGCATGTCGGTGACCTCCTCGGGGCGCTCGTCGACGAGCACGACCATGAGGTGGGCCTCGGGGTTGTTGACCGCGATCGCGTTCGCGATGGCCTGGAGCACGAGCGTCTTGCCGGCCTTCGGGGGCGAGACGATGAGGCCGCGCTGGCCCTTGCCGATCGGCGAGACGAGGTCGATGATGCGCGTCGACAGCTTCTGGGGCTCGGTCTCGAGGCGCAGGCGCTCCTGCGGGTAGAGGGGCGTCAGGGCGCTGAACTCGACGCGCTTGGCGGCCTCCTCGACGGGCTGGCCGTTGACCGAGTCGATCTTGACGATCGCGTTGTACTTCTGGCGGCCCTGGCCCTGGTCGCCGTCACGGGGCTGACGGATGGCGCCGACGACCGCGTCGCCCTTGCGCAGGTGGTACTTCTTCACCTGGCCGAGCGAGACGTAGACGTCGCTCGCCCCGGGGAGGTAGCCGGTGGTGCGCACGAACGCGTAGTTCTCGAGCACGTCGAGGATGCCGGCGACGGGGATGAGGACGTCGTCGTCGGAGATCTCGGGCTCGAACTCGTCGTTCTGGACGCTGCGGCCGCGCTTGCGGTCGCGCTGACGGCCGCGGCCCTGGCGGCCGGCCTCGTCGGACTGCTGACCGGCCTGCGAGCCCGACTGCTGCTCGCCGCGGGCGGCGTCGTTCTTCTCGCCGGCGGCGCGCTGCTGCTCGGCGGCCTGCGCGGACTGCTCCTGCGCGGAGGCCTGCGCCTGCTGGCCGTTCTGCGCCTGCTGGCCGTTCTGGCCCTGCTGGCCCTGCTGGCCGTTCTGCGCCTGCTGGCCGTTCTGGCCCTGCTGACCGTTCTGACCGTTCTTGCGGTTGCGGTTGCGGCTGCGACGACCGCCGCCCTGCTGGCCCTGGCCGTCCTGGTCACCGGCGCCCTGGTCGTTCGAGCCCTGGTCGGCGGCGCCGGCCTCGGCGTCGCTCGCCTCGGGGGCCGACTGCGGCGCGACGGCGTCGCCCTGCGTGGACGGCACCTCCGCGGCGGGGGCCTCGGCGGCCGCGGCGGCGACCGTGGCGTCGGAGGCACGGCGCGAGCCACGGCGGCTGCGCGACGGACGCTCGGCGGCGGCGGGCGCATCCTCGACGGGGGCCTCGACGACCGACGACGGGGCGGCGGCCTCGTCGGCGGGCGACGCGACCGGCGCGCCGACCTCAGCCACGGCGGCGGGCGCCTCGTCGGCGACCGGCGCGACGCCGGTCTCACCGGCGTTGACGTGCTCGACGGCGGTGCGCTGCTCGGGGGCGCCGGCGGCGGCGGTGACGCGACGCGAGGGGCGACGCGTGCGGGGCGCCGCAGCAGTCTCGGTGGCGGGGGCCTCGGCGACGGGGGCCGACTCGGCCGGTGCCGCGTCGGTGACGTCGAGGGTCGGCTGGACGGCGACGGGCGCCTCGACGACGACGTCGTCGGCCGGGGCGACCACGGAGGCGTCGCCGGTCGCCTGGACGGCGGCGATCGCCGCGACCAGGTCGCCCTTGCGGAGCTTGGAGAGGCCGCTGATGCCGAGCGAGGAGGCGAGGGCCTGCAGCTGCGGGAGGCGCATGGCGCTCAGTTCGGCGGTGGTCTGGGTGGTGGCGCTGTTGTCTGCGTCTGACACTGGTGGGTTCCTTCCGCTCCCCCGCGAGAGCCGCGAGGATGAGCTGGTCACACCTCGCAGCCTCTGGCCTGCCGTGCGGGCGGGCCCTGCGGCCGCACGCTCAGGGCGCGGCACGCACTGCGCGGGATGCGCAGGAAGCTCTCGGAGGTGCGGCACGCGATCGCCAGAGAGCGACCGAGCGCTGCTAGATGTGCACTACGGGATGTGCGACCGGGAATGCCGGGATGACGTGGGACCCCACACGTGTGCCGCCCGGTGACCGGGAGGACGATGCCAGATGCCCAGGAGATCTCAGTTTTCTACCGGGTGCGCGTTCACTGTAGCACCTCGGAGGTCCACGGCGAGCATCAGCGGGCGCCACGCCGACAGGGCGTTCTCGGCCACGAGCTGAGCCGCCAGGAGGCGCTGCGCCGGGTCGCTGCCGAGCACGAGCAACGAGGGCCCGGCCCCCGACACGACGGCCGCGAGCCCCGCCTGGCGCAGGACCCGGATGAGCATGTCGGTCTCGGGCATGGCGCTCGCCCGGTAGCTCTGGTGCAGGCGGTCCTCCGTCGCCGCGAGCAGCAGCTCGGGGCTCTGGATGAGCGCCGCCACGAGCAGGGCCGACCGCGACACGTTGAACGTGGCGTCCTCGTGGGGCACGGAGGCCGGCTGGAGGCTCCGCGCCAGCGAGGTCGACAGGGTCGTCTCGGGCACGAAGACGACCGGCGAGACGCCCCGGTGCACGAGGAGCCTCTTGTGCGAGGGCCCGGCCGAGGTGGTCCACGCGATCGTCAGGCCGCCGAACAGGGCCGGCGCGACGTTGTCGGGGTGCCCCTCGAGCTCCGTCGCGACCGCCAGCAGCTGGTCGGGCGTGAAGTCGACGCGCCCCTCGAGGAGGCCCTTGGCCGCCATGACGCCGGAGACGATGGCCGCGGCGGAGGAGCCGAGGCCCCGCCCGTGCGGGATCGCGTTGCGCGCCTCGAGCCGCAGGCCCGGCAGCGGCACGCCCGCAGCACGGTACGTGGCCGCGATCGAGCGCACGACGAGGTTGCTCTCGTCGGTGGGCACCTCGCCGGCGCCGACCCCGTCGACGTGCACCGCGACTCCGGCGCCCCGGGTCTCGGAGACCACGAGCCTGTCGTAGTGCGACAGCGCGAGCCCCAGGGTGTCGAAGCCCGGGCCCAGGTTGGCCGAGGTGGCCGGCACCTTGACGACGACCGACCTCACGGCCGGGCCGGTGGTCATGCAGAGGCCGGGACGAGCCCGAGCACCTCGGCGACGCGCGCGGTGTCGCTCGCGACCACCGTCGGCTGCACGTCGGTGCCGTCGGCCTTGCGGAGGGCCCACTGTGGGTCTTTCAGGCCGTGGCCCGTCACCGTGAGCACGACCGTGGCGCCGGCGGGCACGACGCCCGCGTCGGCCCGCTCGAGCAGGCCGGCGACGCTGATCGCGGAGGCCGGCTCGACGAACACGCCCACCTCGGCCGACAGGATCTTCTGCGCGGCGAGGATGGCCTCGTCGGTGATGGCCCCGAACCAGCCGTCGGTGAGGTCGCGGGCCTCGAGGGCCAGCTGCCACGACGCGGGGTTGCCGATGCGGATGGCGCTGGCGATCGTCTCGGGCTGGCGCACGACCTCGCCGGCGACGATGGGCGCGGAGCCCGCCGCCTGGAAGCCGAACATGCGGGGCAGGCGCGTGGCGCGGCCGGCCTCGAGGTCTTCGCGGTAGCCCCGGGTGTAGGCCGTGTAGTTGCCGGCGTTGCCGACCGGGATGAAGTGGAAGTCGGGGGCGTCGCCCAGCACGTCGACGACCTCGAAGGCCGCCGTCTTCTGGCCCTCGATGCGGTCGTTGTTGACCGAGTTGACGAGGTGCACCGGGTAGTTCGCGGCGAGGTCGCGCGCGATGTCGAGGCAGTCGTCGAAGTTGCCCTGGATCTGCAGCAGCTGCCCGTCGTGCGCGACGGCCTGGCTGAGCTTGCCCATCGCGATCTTGCCCTCGGGCACGAGCACGGCGGCGGTGATGCCGGCGTGCGCGGCGTAGGCGGCGGCCGAGGCCGAGGTGTTGCCGGTGGAGGCGCAGATCACGGCCTTCGCGCCGTGCTCGACGGCCTTCGAGATCGCCATCGTCATGCCGCGGTCCTTGAAGGAGCCCGTGGGGTTCATGCCCTCGTACTTGACGTAGACCTTCGCGCCGGTGCGGGCCGAGAGGGCCGGCGCCGGGATGAGGGGCGTGCCGCCCTCGCCGAGGGTGACGACGGGCGTCGCCTCGGTGACGTCGAGACGGTCGGCGTACTCGCGCAGGACACCCTGCCACTGGTGGGCCATCAGGCTCCTTCGACTCTCAGGACGCTCGTGACGGAGTTCACGACCGGGGTGGTGCGGAGGGCCTCGACCGTGGCGGCGAGGGCGGACTCGCGGGCACGGTGCGTGCCGATGATCAGGGTAGCGGTCGCCGGGGCCTCGACGTCGCCGTGTGACGCCAGGGGCGGGACCCCGCCGGTCTGCTCGACGCTGTGGACGCTGACGCCGTGGTCGCTGAGCACGCCGGCCACCTCGGCGAGCACGCCGGGCTGGTCGGCCACGTCGAGCGTCACCTGGTAGCGCGTGACCACGTCGCCGATGGGCAGCACGCGGAGGTCGGCGTGCGTGGACTCGGCGAGGCCCGGGCCGCCGATCACGTGCCGTCGGGCGGCGGAGACGAGGTCGCCGAGCACGGCCGAGGCCGTCTCCACTCCCCCGGCGCCCGCGCCGTAGAACATGAGGTCGCCCGCGGCCTCGGCCTCGACGAACACGGCGTTCTTGGCGCCGTGCACCGTGGCGAGGGGGTGCTCGAGCGGCACCAGGGCCGGGTAGACGCGGGCGCTGACGCCCTCGACGCCGTCGGCGTCGAGCAGCCGCTCGCAGATCGCGAGGATCTTGACGACGTAGCCGGCCTTGCGGGCCGCGACCACCTGCTCGTGGGTCACCTCGGTGATGCCCTCGCGGTGCACCGCGACGAGGGGGACGGTCGTGTGGAACGCGAGGCTCGCGAGGATCGCGGCCTTCTGCGCGGCGTCGTAGCCGCCGATGTCGGCGGTGGGGTCGGCCTCGGCGTAGCCCAGCTCGGTCGCCGTCGCGAGGGCGGCCTCGAGGGTGTCGCCGTCGGTGTCCATCCGGTCGAGGATGAAGTTGGTCGTGCCGTTGACGATCCCCATGATGCGGACGATGCGGTCACCGGCGAGGCTGTCGCGGAGCGGACGGATGATCGGGATGGCGCCGGCCACCGCGGCCTCGTAGTAGAGCTGAGCGCCCACCTGCTCGGCCGCCTCGAACAGCTCGGGGCCGTGGCTGGCCAGCAGCGCCTTGTTGCCGGTGACCACGTCGGCGCCCGAGTTCAGCGCCGCGAGCACGTACTGACGGGCCGGCTCGAGCCCGCCCATGAGCTCGACGACGATGTCGGCCCCGAGGATGAGCGACTCGACGTCGGTCGTGAGGAGCTCGCGGGGCAGGTCGACGTCGCGGGGCGCGTCGACGTCACGGACGCCGATGCCAACGAGCTCGATGCCCGCGCCGGCGCGGCCAGCCAGCTCGTCGGCCTGCTCGAGCAGCAGCCGGGCCACCTGCGAGCCGACCGAGCCGGCGCCGATCAGGGCGACCCGCACGTTGCGGTATTCGATCATGGTGTTCCGTTCTGTGGGGGTGCTGCGGCGACCGGGGGCGGGCGGGGCCGACGAGGGAGGGTCGTTCGTCACGAGGAGTCGCGGGCCGGCTGGTCGAGGCCAGCGTCGCGCGAGAGCAGGTCGGCCTCCGACTCGCCGCGCACGATGACGCGCGAGGCGCCGTCGAGCACCGCCACCACGGCGGGCCGGCCGACGTGGTTGTAGTTGCTCGACAGGCTGTGGCAGTAGGCACCGGTGGCGGGCACGGCCAGCAGGTCTCCGCGCGCCACGTCGGAGGGCAGCCAGTCGGCCAGGACGACGACGTCGCCGCTCTCGCAGTGCTTGCCGGCGACGCGCACGAGCACGGGAGGAGCCGAGGAGGCGCGCCCCGCGAGGGCCACGGAGTAGTCGGCCGCGTAGAGGGCCGTCCGCGCGTTGTCGCTCATGCCGCCGTCGACGCTGACGTACCGACGGACCGCGCTGGCCGCGGGCCGACCGAGCGCCACGGCCTCGTCGGCGGCCGCCGCGAGGTCGGACTCGGTCGCCACGGCGTCGACGTCGACCTCGTCGACCGCGACGGTGACGTCCTTGATCGTGCCGGTCGTGTAGAGCGTGGTGCCGCCGGGGCCGACGATCGTCCGGCCCGGCTCCACGGCCACGACCGGGACGGGGATGCCCCGGTCGGTGCACTCGGCCCGGACGATGTCGGCGAGGGCCGCCGCGAGCTCGTCGATCGAGCGGGCGTCGTCGGCGCTCGTGTAGGCGATGCCGAAGCCGCCGCCGAGGTTGAGCTCGGGCACCTCGCCGTCGGCGAGGAGGCCCGCGTGGACGGCGAGCAGGCGCCGGGCGGCCTCGGCGAAGCCGTCGGAGCCGAAGATCTGCGAGCCGATGTGGGAGTGCAGCCCGAGGAAGCGCAGCGACGGCCGGGCACGCACCGCGGCCACGACGGCGGCGGTCTCGCTCAGCGGCACCCCGAACTTCTGGTCCTCCCGCGCCGTGGCGAGGTACTCGTGGGTGCTCGCGTGGACGCCGGAGTTGACCCGGAGGCGAACGGCCTGGACCACGCCGTGGCGCGCGGCGACGTCGGCCACCCGGTCGACCTCCTCCGCGCTGTCGATGACGACCGCGCCGATGCCCGCCGCGACCGTGCGGTCGAGCTCGGCGTCGGACTTGTTGTTGCCGTGGAAGCCCATCCGGGCGGGCTCCACGCCGGCGGCCCGGGCGACGGCGAACTCGCCGGCCGTGCAGATGTCGACGGCCATCCCGGCCTCGGAGACCCAGCGGGCCACCTCGGCGGAGAGGAAGGCCTTCGCGGCGTAGTAGACCTTGACGGTCGTCCCGACCCGGGCGAACTCACGGCGGAAGGCCTCGACGGTCTGGGCGGCCCGGCTGCGGACGTCGGCCTCGTCGAGCACGTAGAGCGGAGTGCCGTAGGTCTGCGCGAGCTCGGTCACGCCCACGCCGCCCAGCACGATCTCGCCCTCGTCCGAGCGCCGGGCCGTGCGCGACCAGACGCTCGCGTCGAGCTCGGCGAGGTCGTGGGGCTCGCGGAGCCAGGCGGGGGCGAGGGGGTTCGACACGGGGCCTCTCCAGGGTCGGCGGGACGGGGGTCGCCGCGCGCGACGTGGTCGCGCGCGTGACGTCAGAGAGCCTACCGACAGGCGACGACGAGCCGGGCCACGTGACGTCGGCCGCGGTCGCCGGCTACGAGCAGCTGCCCTTCTCGGACAGCGCGGAGCTCGTCAGGGGCAGCCCGGGCGAGGCGAGGTCGACCGTGACCTCGCCGGAGCGCACGTCGAGGGCCGTGGCGGTGACCGACGCCGGCAGCTGCTCGGCGAGGCAGACCGAGGTGGCGAAGTCGCCGAGGAAGGGGGTCAGGTCGATCTGCAGCGACGTGTCGGGCAGGGAGGCGGTGGTCGGGGCGAACGAGACGGACCGGCCGTCGTCGCTCAGGCTGGGCACCGCGGTGACGGCCACGGGGACGTCGCCGACGATCGGCACCGAGAACGACCGCGAGTACGTGACCGCGTCGTCGCCCAGCGCCAGCGACGCACCCTGCTGGCGGAGCGCCTCGAGGCCGTCGACCGTCGCCTGGTCGGCCGTGATCGTGCCCGTGACGGGCCCGGAGTCGCCCTCGAGCGAGGTCGGCACGTCGGCGACGTCGACGCGGACCACGACGGGGTCGCCCTCGACCCCGGAGGTCAGCGTGACGTCGTCGAGCGAGCCCTGCGCGATCTGCCAGAGCACCGAGGTGCCGTGCACCTCGACCTCGACGTCGTCGAGGCCCGTGGACGTCTGGACCTCCGCCGCGGCGCGGCTCTCGACGACCGAGCGCACGACGACGTCGGCGATCACGGCGAGCACGGCCAGGCCGACGAGGACGCCGACGAGGATGAACAGCCCGGCCCCCGCGCTGCGGAGCCGCCGACGCTCGACCGGACGGGCCTCGAAGAAGTCGCTGTCGCTCTCGTCGCTCATCCCGACATCTTCTCAGGACGACCGGGCGGAGTCGCGCCCCGCGCCGGTCAGGTCACATGCGGTCGGGCGCGGAGACGCCCAGGAGGCCGAGACCGTTGCGGACGACCTGGCCCGCGGCGTCGTTCAGCCACAGCCGCGTGCGGTGCAGGTCGGTGACCTCCTCGTCGCCGAGGGGGGTGACCCGGCAGCTGTCGTACCAGCGGTGGTAGGTGCCGGCCAGCTCCTCGATGTAGCGCGCCACGCGGTGCGGCTCGCGCAGCTCGGCCGCCTGCGTGACGACGCGGGGCAGCTCGGCGAGGACGCCGAGGAGAGCGCTCTCGGTGGGGTGCGAGAGCAGCGACGCGTCGAAGGCGTCGCGGGTGACCCCCGCGGCCGCGGCGTTGCGTGCGACGGACCGGGTGCGGGCGTGGGCGTACTGCACGTAGAAGACGGGGTTGTCGTTCGTGCGGCGCGTCAGCAGGTCGAGGTCGATGTCGATCGAGCTGTTCACGGGACTGCGGACGAGCGAGTAACGCCCGGCGTCGACGCCGACGGCGTCGACGAGGTCCTCCATCGTGACGACGGTGCCGTTGCGCTTCGACATGCGGAAGGGCTCGCCGTCCTTCAGCAGGTTGACCATCTGGCCGATGAGGATCTCGAGGTTGACGCCCGGCTCGTCGCCGAAGGCCGCGCACATCGCCATCATGCGGCCGACGTAGCCGTGGTGGTCGGCGCCCAGCATGATCAGGTTGCGCTCGAAGCCCCGCTCGCGCTTGTCGAGGTAGTAGGCGAGGTCGCCGGCGATGTACGCCGCCTCGCCGTCGCTCTTGATGACGACGCGGTCGCGGTCGTCGCCGAACTCCGTCGTGCGCAGCCAGGTCGCGCCCTCGGCCTCGTAGATGTGCCCGAGCTCGGTGAGGCGCGCGACGGCGCGCTCGACGGCCTTCGACTCGTGCAGGGAGTTCTCGTGGAAGAAGACGTCGAAGTCGACGCCGAAGTCGTGGAGCGACGACTTGATGTCGCTGAACATGAAGTCGACGCCCGCGGCGCGGAAGACCTCCTGCGCCTCGTCGCGCGGCAGGGCCCGGAGGTCGCCGTCGTGCGCCGCGACGACGCGGTCGGCGATGTCGGTGATGTACTCGCCGCCGTAGCCGTCCTCCGGGGTGGGCTCGCCGAACGAGCGGGCGACGAGGCTGCGGGCGAAGCGGTCGATCTGCCCGCCGTGGTCGTTGAAGTAGTACTCGCGGGTGACGAGGGCGCCCTGGGCCTGGAAGACGCGGGCGAGGCTGTCGCCCACGGCCGCCCAGCGGACGCCGCCCAGGTGGATGGGGCCGGTCGGGTTGGCCGACACGAACTCGAGGTCGATCGTCACGCCGGCGTAGTAGTCGCCGCGGCCGAAGGCCTCGCCCTGCTCGACGATCGTGCGGGCCAGCTGACCGGCCGCGGCCGCGTCGAGCCGCACGTTGATGAAGCCCGGGCCCGCGACGTCGACGTCGGCGACGCCGTCGACCTCGGCGAGCTCGCCCGCCAGCTCCGTGGCGAGCTCGCGGGGCGGGACGCCGACGCGCTTCGCGAACTTCATGGCGACGTTCGACGTCCAGTCGCCGTGGTCGCGGTTCTTGGGGCGCTCGAGGACGACGTCGGCGGGGGCCACGGTGACGTCGTCGCCGACCCCTCGGCGCTCGAGGACGCCCTGGACGACGGCGAGCAGGGAGGAGGAGAGTTCGGCGGGGGTCACGAGAGACGATCGTACCGGCTGCCGGGCGGCCGCCTGCCCGGGCGACGACCCGTCGCGGCGCCCCCTCCGAGCCGGCCACGGGCCGCGTCGGGGAGGATGGGGGCATGTCGTCCCGCCGCCCCCGACCCCCGGCTCGCGTCCCCGCCCTGGTCGTCGCCGCCTCCGCCCTGGCCCTCGGGGCCGCAGCCCTGACCGGGTGCACGACGTCGGCCCCGGGCGCCGGGCCGTCGTCCTCGTCGTCCGCCTCGGCCGCCCCCTCGCCCTCGACGACCGGCGCCACGCCCACCGCCGCCGCCGGCTACACGCCGCCGCCGCTCGTGAGCACCCCGCTCGCCCTCGACTGCGCCGCCCTGCTCGACCCCGCCGCGGGCGTGCTGCCCTCGCTGTGGCCCGGCCTCGCCGCCGCCGACGCCCCCGACGCGGGCGCGCTCGACGACGCCCTCGCCCAGGTGGCGGAGGCCGACGGGACGGTCTGCGACTGGGTCGACGCCGCCGGCGACCACGTGACGGTGGGCGTCGCCGCGTACGACGAGGCCAGCCTCACCGCGATCGCGAACGACCTCGTCGCCTCGAGCAACTCCGTGCCGAGCTACGGGGTGGAGGGCTACTTCAGCCTGCACGGCGGCACGGGCGTCGCCCGTGCCCTGCCCACCGGTCGCCTCGTCGTGGCCGAGTCGACGACCTTCGCGGAGCCCGGGTCGGCCGAGCCGGTGATGACGCAGCTCCTCGCCGCGGTGGGCGAAGGCGGCGCGGGCTAGGCGGCGCGGCGCGCCGACGCCTCGCGGGCGGCGAGCTGCCCGAGCAGGAGCGGCAGCTGCCAGGCCTCGGCGCCGCGGTCCTCGGGGTGCCACTGCACCCCGGTGACCGGCGCGGTGACGTGCTCGATCGCCTCCACCTCGCCGTCGCGGGACCGTGCCGCGACGCGCAGGCCCTCGCCGAGGAGGCCGACGGCCTGGTGGTGGGCGCTCCGGACCAGGGCGCTCGACCGGACCAGCGCCTCCCGCAGGCGCGTGCCGGCGACGAGGTCGACGTCGTGGTCGGTCATGAGCTGCTCGACGGAGCCCGTGCCGCGGTGCAGGCCGGCCTCGTCGTCGAGGTGCTGCACGAGGGTGCCGCCGAGGGCGACGTTGATCACCTGGTGGCCGCGGCAGATGCCGAGCAGGGGCGTGCCGAGGCGCACCGCCCGGCGGACGACGGCGAGCTGGCCGGCGTCGGCGACCTCGAGGTGTCGCCCCTCGCCGGGGTAGCCGCCCGGGGCGCCGTAGTGGTGGGGGGCGAGGTCCTCTCCCCCGACGACGACGACCGCGTCGGCGTCGCGCGTGGCGGCCAGGAGGGCGTCGACGCCGAGGTCGTCGGCGGCCAGGCGCTCGGCCGACCAACCCGCCCGGCGTGCCTCGGCGACGACGCGCTCGTTCAGCGTCTGCACGTAGGCGTGGTGCTCCGGCGCGTGCGGGCGACGGCGGGTGACCTCGACGACGGCCAGGCGCGCGCCGGGGCGGACTCCGGGGGCTCGCGTCTCGATCGGCATGGACCCATGGTCGTCACCGTCGTGGCCGTGCGCCACCCGTGTGTCGCGACGTTACGACCGGCTCAGGGCCAGAGGGAGGCGCGGCGCCAGCCGTCGCCGACCCGGTCGTACCGCAGGCGCACCTGGTCGCGGCCCGTCGTGCCCTGCCAGAACTCGACCGAGACGGGCGCCACGCGGTAGGCGGTCCAGTCGTCGGGCACGAGGTCGGGCTCGTCGTCGAGCCGGCGTCGCGCCTCGTCGAGGGCCGCGTCGGCCTGCTCAGCGCCGGGGATCTCGGTGCTCTGCGGCATCGCGATCGCGACGGCCCGGGAGTCGGGGTGCCGCGCCCGGAAGTCGTCCTCGCTGACGTCGCGCGGCCCGGGGACGGCGTCGCCGAGCACGCGGACCTGCCGGCCGAGGTCGCTCCAGGCGAGGGTCAGGGCGACGCGGGGGTCGTCGGCGATCTGGCGGCCCTTGGGGCTGAGCGACGAGGTGGTGAACCAGAAGGCGTCGTCGACCTCCTTGAGCAGGAGGGTGCGCGCGGTCGGCCCCGAGGCGGTCGAGGCGGTCGACAGGGTCATCGCGTGCGGCTGCGCCACCCCGGCCTCCACCGCGTCGTCGAGCCAGGCGAGGAACAGCTCGATCGGCTCCGGGGGCGCCTGCTCGGGGCCGAGGGGCGCCACGTCGATCTCGGGCCGGCGGGCGCCGCGCACCCGGTCGCGGAGCGAGCGGCGGCCGCCCTGCCCCGAACCGTCGCCGCCACCGGAGGCGGGAGAAGAGGGAGCGTGGGAGGCGCGGGCGGAGTCGTCGTCGTGGGTCACCGCCCCAGAGTGCACCCGCCCGCTGGGCCGCGCCCCAGGCGGGGCCGACCCGTGTCCGTCGGCGACCCTGCGGGCTGCTAGCCTTGACGTCGACCCTGGCCCCCATAGCTCAGGGGATAGAGCACTGCCCTCCGGAGGCAGGGGCGAAGGTTCGAATCCTTCTGGGGGCACCGAGATTCGTCTGGAGGCACCGGGAGGGCCCGGTCTCCTCTTCCGTCGTCCGTGAGGTCAGGTCGCTGCCCGGCCGCCGAGGGCCTCGGCCCGCGTCGCCGTCAGGACGACGCCGGGGCGTCGCCCTCCGTGACGGCGGTCATCCAGAACGGCGACCAGTGGTAGCCGTCGGGGTCGTCGAACTGCCGCTGGTACATGAACGGGTACTCGTCGGTGTCGCCGACGCGTCCGCCCGCGGCCGCGGCGCGCGCGACGAGGTCGTCGACCGCCTCGCGGCTCTCGAGGTCGAACGACACCGTCACCGGCGAGGGCGTCCCGGGTGCCCCGACCAGTTCCTCCGTCGCACCGACGGCCGTGTACTGCTCGCGGCTGACGAGCATGACGTGCTGGTCGCCGGTGACCACGAAGCACGATCCGCCGGGGCCGGACATCTCCGGCCGCAGGGCCCAGCCGAGGGCGGAGTAGAAGGCCGTCGCGCGCTCGACGCTCTCGACCGGGCAGGTGATGAAGAGGCTCATGCCGGGGAGGCTGGACCCGGACGCCCCTCCGTGTCAAGGGACGGTCGAGTCGGAGGCAGACGGCACGGCGGCCCTGGTCAGCGGGTCGGGTCCCGGCGGGCAGGCGCCCGGGGGTCGTCCCGGGGCCGGTCCGCCTCCGCCTCCGCCAGCCCCTCGCGGAGCGTCCGCAGCGGCACGTCGAGGTGCCGGGCGACGTCGACGAGGCTCGCCTCGTCGCGGAGCATGTCGCGGGCGATCTGGAGCCGCCGCCGGCTGAGGGCGGGCGCGCCCCGGCGCTTGTAGTGCGCCTCCTGACGTCTCCGCTCGACGGCCCGGGCCGGCTCGTCGGCGATCGTCGACTCGTACGAGGCGAGCGCCCCCGCGGCACGGAAGAAGAACCGCCCCCAGGCGCCGAGCTCGTCGATGTCGTCGTCGATCGAGCGGAAGGCCACGCCCCGGTCGTCGAGCGAGGCGATCAGCGCGACCACCTCGGCCAGGGTGCCGCCGAGCCGGTCGAGGCGTGAGACGACGAAGACGTCGCCCTCCCGGAGGGAGGACAACGCCTTCTGCAGCTCGGGGCGACGAGCCCGCGGGCCGGTGGCCCGGTCGACGTAGACGCGTTCGCACGACGCACCGGCCAACGCGTCACGTTGGTGGCTGCCGACCTCGTCGTCGGAATCGCGCCGGTACCCGATCACGGCCACGTCAGGGCCTCGCCCGCGGTCTTCACCAGCCGATCAGCTGTACGTCAACGCGATGACGGCCACGTCGAGGGTGCGGTACGCGCCCTCCTGACGGGTCGCCTGGCGGCTCCGGCCCCGCAGGACCTCGAAGCGGCCCGAGGACTCGTGGACGAACCCGATGACGCCCGCGGTGGGCGTGGAGACGCGGTGGAATCCGTCTCCGAGGTCGATCACCTCGGCCCGTGACGTGCGTTCCAGAACAGCTCCCATGATGTCCTCCCGGCCTCAGGAGCCCCGCCGACGGGGGCTCGTGTGCCGAGCGTACCCCGCGCTCGGGGTACAACACCGGCGAGACGGCTGCCGTGCACCTGCCGCTTACCTGTGAGTGCCGGGTCGGTGACGACGCCGGGTCCGCTCCGCGGGGGACACGAGCGCACCCGGGCGGCCGACGTCTCAGACCGGCGGCGCCTCCACGACGTCTCGGGCGGGCCGCCCCCGCCCCGCGGTGGCCGTCACCCCGACGCTGGCCGCCGTGACGAGGGCCAGCGCCACGAGCTCGCGGGCGCCGAGGGCCTGGCGCAGCACCACGAGCCCGGCGAGGGCGGCGACGGCCGGGCCGAGGCTCGACAGCACCCCGAACACGCGCGTGGGCAGGCGTCGCAGCGCGACCACCTCGAGCGAGTACGGCAGCGCGGAGGTCAGCAGCGCGACGAGCAGGAAGACCGCGAGGAGTCGCGGGTCGGCCACCACGGCCCGCGTCGCGTCCGCGGCACCCACGGGCACCACCACGGCGGCCGCGACGACCATCGAGACGGCCAGCCCGCCCATCGCGTCGTCGGACCGGCCGAGGTTCGCGTTCGCCACGATGTAGCCGGCCCAGAAGGCCCCGGCACCGAGGGCGAGCAGCACGCCGACGAGGGGGGTCGCACCCGACGAGTCGAGGCCGAGGACGACGACGCCGACGAGGGCGAGCAGCGCCCAGGCGGCGTCGAGCCAGCGCCGGGTCTGGGCGAGCGCGACGGCGAGCGGCCCGAGGAACTCCAGGGTGACCGCGACGCCGAGGGGCACGACGTCGATGGCGAGGTAGATGAGCGAGTTCATGCCGGCGAGGGCGAGCCCGAGCAGCACTACGCCGAGCCAGGTGCGCCGCGACCAGCGACGCACGCGGGGGCGGAAGACGACCACGAGGATGAGCGCCCCGAGGGCGAGGCGGAGGGCGGCGGCGCCCGTGGGGCCCAGCGCCTCGAAGTGCGTGCGGGCGAGGGCAGCGCCGAACTGGACGGAGACGATGGCCGCGACGGCCAGGAGCGGCGACGGGACGCGGTCGAGGGGGCGGCTCACGCGGCGAGTCTAGGGGCGCTGCCGGGCCCGCCCGGACGTGCCGCGACGGGCTGCGCCTCGGCCTGGCCGGCCGCCGGTAGCATCGCAGGGTGTCCGACGCCCTCACCGTGATCTCCCCCGTCGTGGAGCTCTTCGGCTGGTTCGGCTTCGTCGTCGGCGTGCCCTTCCTCCTCGCGGGCGCGCACGCCCGGCACCGGGCCGCCCGGTACGAGGAGACCGTCGCCGTCGTTATCCCGCCGCCCGCGTGGGCCCGCGCCGCCGTGGCCCGCTGGATGGACTCCTCCGGCGAGCTGCACGAGACCCAGTTCGGCGACCACCCCCTCGAGACCCCGGTCGAGACCGAGATCACCGTGCACTACGACCCCGACCGACCGTCGCGGCCGCGCACCGACGCGCCTCACGACGACGGCCGGGCCCTGCGCGCGGTGGGGCGCGTGCTGGTCGGCGTCGGCGCCGCCTGCGCCGTCGCGTCCGTCGCTCTCCTCTTCGTCGAGTAGCCCGTCGCCGCCGACCGGTCGACCCGGGGGCGGCCGGGCCCCCGCCGACCCGGCGTCGATAGACTCCGCGGAACGACCGAGGGGAGCAGTGTGCGCGTCAGTGAACGAAGCCGTCGGGGGGCAGGTGTCGGGGCCGTGCTGGCCGCGGCCGCCGTGGTGCTGGGGTCGGCCGTGGCCGGCGTCGGTGCCGACCGGGCCCACGCCGAGCCGCCCGTCTCGCTGTCGGGGGCGTACGTGCTCGACCAGGCCGACGTGCTGTCGGCCGCCGACGAGCAGCGGGTCGGCGAGAGCCTCGACGCCCTCGCCGCCGACTCCGGCGTCGACCTCTTCGTCGTCTACGTCGACTCCTTCTCCTCCCCCGCCGACCGCGCCGCCTGGGGCAGCGCCACGGCCTCGCTGAACCAGCTCGGCCCCGACGACGTCCTGCTCTCGGTCGCGGTGGGCGACCGGGTCTACGACCTCTCCACCGACTCCACCGGGCCGGTCTCCGACGCCGAGCGCGGACGGCTGCAGGCCGACGTCGTCGAGCCCCGCCTCCGCGACGACGACTGGGCCGGCGCGGCGGTCGCCCTCGCGGACGGCATCCGTGACGACCAGGCGGGCCCCGACATGTCGTGGCTGCTCGGCGTCGTGCTCGCGGTCGTCGTGCTCGTGATCGTCGCCGGCGTCGCGGTCGTGGTGCTGCGCACCCGCCGTCGCCGGAAGGCCGAGGACGCCGCGGCGGCCCGCCAGGCCGAGCTCGAGCGGGAGGCCGCCGGCATGCTCGTCACCCTCGACGACGAGATCACCGCGGGCCAGCAGGAGGTCGGCTTCGCCGCGGCGCAGTTCGGCGACGACGCCGCCCGGCCCTTCGTGGAGGCCCTCCGCCGGGCCCGCGACCAGGCCCGCGAGGCCTTCGAGCTCCAGCAGAGGCTCGACGACGCCGTGCCCGACTCCGCCGAGCAGCGCCGCGAGTGGACCGAGCGGATCGTCGAGCTCTGCCGGGCCGCCGACGCCGCCCTGGAGGAGCAGTCGCGGGCCTTCGACGAGCGCCGCGCCGCCGAGGAGCGGGTGCCCGCCGACGTGGCCGCGCTGCCCGCCGAGGTGGAGTCGCGCGTCGCCCGGGTCGCCAAGGCCCGAGAGGTGCTCGCCCGGCTCTCGACCGCGTACTCGCCCCGGGCCGTCGCCGGCGTCGCCGAGAACGCCGACCAGGCCGACCGGCTCGTCGAGTTCGCGCGGGAGACCGCCGACGCGGCCCGCGAGGACCTCGCGGCCTCGCGCCCGGGCGAGGCCGTCGCCGGGGTGCGGGCCGTCCGCCAGGCGTTCGGGCAGGTCGACCAGCTGCTCTCCTCGGTCGACCACGCGGGCGAGCAGCTGCGCACCGCCGCCACCACCATCGCCGCCCTCGCCGCCGACCTGAGGGCCGACGTCGCGACGGCCGAGTCGCTGCCGCCGGGGAGCGCCCCGGACGGCGTGGACGTCGCCGGCTCCGTGGCGGCCGCGCGGGCCGCCGTGGCCCTCGCCGGCACGACCACCGACGACCCCCTGGCGGTGCTCGCCGACCTGGGGGCCGCGAACGCCCGCATCGACGCCGTCCTCGCCGCCGTCCGCGAGCAGGGCGAGAAGGACCGCCGGGCTCAGGCGGCCCTCGACCAGGCGCTCCGCACGGCGCGCGACCAGATCAGCTCCGCCCGCGACTTCATCCAGACGCGGCGCGGCGGGATCGGCACCCGCCCCCGCACGCGCCTCTCCGAGGCCGAGCGCCACCTCGCCGCCGCGGTCTCACTGGCCGTGCGCGACCGCGACGCCGCCCTCGTGGAGGCGCACGACGCGGCCCAGCTGGCCGCCGCGGCGGCCAGCGAGGCCGCGGCCGAGGTGCAGCAGTACCAGCAGGTCGGCTTCGGCGGCGGCTACGGCGGTCGGGGCCGGGGCGGCGCCGACCTCGGCGGCATCGTCACGGGCCTCGTCATCGGCGGCCTCCTCAACGGCGGGGGCGGCGGCTTCGGGGGCGGGGGCGGCTTCGGCGGGGGCGGCGGCGGCTTCGGCGGAGGAGGAGGCGGCGGCGGCGGCCGCAGCTCCGGGGGCGGCCGGTTCTGACCGGCGCTCGCCTCCCGCACGAGCCGACCCGCGACTCCCCACCGGCCCCGGCCGAGACCAGACCACCTCACCCCACGACCACCACCGGAAGGACCACCCCATGACGAAGCAGTCGATCTTCGGGCGCATCGCCCAGCTGACCCGCGCCAACATTAACGCCCTCCTCGACCAGGCCGAGGACCCGCAGAAGATGCTCGACCAGATGGTGCGCGACTTCACCGAGAGCATCCGTGAGGCCGAGGCCGCCGTCGCGCAGACGATCGGCGACCTGCGCCTGCTCGAGCAGGACCACGCCGAGGACGTCGCCGCGGCCGCCGACTGGGAGCGCAAGGCGGTCGCCGCCAGCACGAAGGCCGACCAGCTGCGCAGCTCGGGGTCGACGGCGGACGCCGACAAGTTCGACGCCCTGGCCAAGGTCGCCCTCGGCCGGCAGATCGCCTCCGAGAAGGAGGCGCGCGACGCCGAGCCGACGATCGCCTCGCAGACCGAGGTGGTCGACAAGCTCAAGGCCGGGCTCACCTCGATGCGGGCGAAGCTCGAGCAGCTGAACTCGAAGCGCAACGAGCTCGTCGCGCGCTCGCGCACCGCCGCCGCCCAGTCGAAGGTCGCCGACGCGATCGGCAGCATCGACGTGCTCGACCCCACCAGCGAGATCAGCCGCTTCGAGGACAAGATCCGTCGCGAGGAGGCGCGGGTGCTGGGCCAGCAGGAGCTCGCCGCCTCGAGCCTGGACGCCCAGTTCGAGAGCCTCGACGACCTCGACCAGCAGACCGAGGTGGAGGCGCGCCTCGCCGCCCTGAAGCTCGGCGCCCTCGACAAGTGAGCACGGCCCCGTGACCACCGCGCCCGGCTCCCCCTGGCCCGTCCCGCCCGTCGTCGAGCCCCGCTCGGTCGACGGGGGGCCCCGTGCGGCCCGGGGAGCCGGGCGCACCCGCGTGGTCGGCGTCGACGTCGCCCGCGGGCTCGCCGTGCTCGGCATGTTCGCGGCCCACATGTGGCCGCGCGTCGACCTCGACGAGCGGGTCTTCGACGGCCGCTCGGCCATCCTCTTCGCCACCCTGGCGGGCGTCTCGCTGGGGCTGATGTCGGGCGGGGCGGCCCCGACGCCCCGGGGCCGGCGCGCCCGCGTCGTCGGGTCGATCGCGATCCGGGCCGGGATCCTCATCGCCCTCGGACTGCTGCTGCAGGCCTGGAACGGCTACGTGCTGGTGATCCTGCCCTACTACGGCGTCATGTTCCTGCTGCTGCTGGTCGTGCTCTTCGCCCCGCCGGGGGTGCTGCTCGTGATCGCGGCGGCCGTGGCGGTCGGCGCGCCCGCCCTCGCGACGCTCGTGCCGCAGGACGCCTACGGCGACTCCAGCCTCCCGGGGCCCGCGGGCGTGGCCACGGACGCCCTGCTGGTCGGGGCCTACCCCGCGCTCGTCTGGCTGCCCTTCCTGCTCGTGGGCCTCGTCGCCGCCCGGAGCGACCTCCGGAGCCGCGGCACGCAGCTCGTCATGCTCGGGGCCGGCACGGCCGCGGCGCTCGTCGGCTACACCGTGCGGTTCCTGCCCGGGGCAGCCGCGGTGCCGGCGTTCGACCCCGCCGACCATGAGGGCATGCCCGCCGAGATCGTCGGCAGCGGCGGCGTCGCGATCGCGGTCATCGGGCTGCTGCTGCTGGTGACCAGCCCCGACCGGGCCTGGGGCCGTGGCGTGGCCACGGCGCTCCGTCCCCTGTCGGCCACGGGGGCCCAGCCGCTCACGGTCTACTCCGCGCACCTGCTGCTCACGGCGCCGCTCTTCTTCGCCTACCGCGCCGAGGGCGGGTCGTACGGGCTGCCCCTCTGGCAGCTCGGGGTGGCGGTCGTGGCCACGCTGACGTACGCCGTGCTCTGGCAGCGCTTCGTCGGCCGGGGCCCCCTCGAACGCGCCGTCGGCCGGCTCAGCTCGCCCTGGTCGCGCGGGCCGCGCGCTGTGACAGACTGACGCCCGTGAGGTTCGTCGTGGTCCCCCAGTGGCAGGGCTCGCCGTCGTCGCGGGCCATGAGGCTCGCCGACGGCGCCTACGCCGTGCTGGCCGACCTCCCCCCGAGCGCCACCGCCCTCGTCGAGGTGCCCGTGGGCGCCGGCGACTCGCTCGGCACGGGCGTGCACCGGCTGTCGTCCGTGCTCGCCGCCGCCGAGGCCGTCGCCGACGAGCTGCGCAGCGATGACTCGCCCGCGCTGGTGGTCGGCGGCGACTGCGGCGTCGAGCTGGCGGCCGTGCGGCACGCCGTCACCCCGCGGACGGCCGTCGTGTGGTTCGACGCGCACCCTGACCTGCACACCCCGCGCAGCAGCGAGAGCGGGGCCTTCAGCGGCATGGTGCTCCGCACCCTGATCGACGGCGGCGACGACCTCCCGACCTTCTCATCCGGGCCTGCGCCCGAGTCGCTCGACGCGTCGCGCGTCGTCCTCGCCGGGGTCCGCTCGATCGACGACGCCGAGGACGTCCACCTCGAGAGCCGCCACATCCGCTCCGTGTCGTCGCTCGACCTCTCCCCGCAGGACGTCGTGGACGCCGTCGCCGAGACCGGCGCCACCGAGGTCTACCTCCACGTCGACCTCGACGTGCTCGACCCCTCGGCCCTCACCGGGCTGCTCGACCCCCAGCCGTTCGGCCTCGAGCCGAGCGTGCTGATCGAGACGCTGACCGCCCTCAAGCAGCGCTTCACCCTCGTCGGCGCGGGCCTCTGCGGCTTCGCGCCCGTCGACGCCACCCACGCGTCCGACGACATGGGCACGATCCTCCGCGTCGTCGGAGCGCTGTCGCGATGAGCGACGGGGGCGAGCGGCCGCGGGTCAGCGTCGTCCGCGACGGCCACGTGCTGCTGATCGGCCTCGACCGCCCGGAGAAGCGCAACGCCGCCGACCTGCGCCTGCTCCGCGAGCTGAGCCTCGCCTACGGCCTGCTCGACCGTGACCCCGAGCTGAGGGTCGGCCTGCTGCACGCCCACGGCGACCACTTCACCGCCGGGCTCGACCTCGCCGACGTCGCCCCCGCCGTGGGCCCCGACGGCCTCGACGTCGTGCCCGAGGGCGGCCTGCACCCCTGGCAGGTGGAGGGCCGCCAGCTGTCGAAGCCCGTCGTCGCCGTCGTGCAGGGCACGTGCCTGACGCTCGGCGTCGAGCTCGCCCTCGCGAGCGACGTCGTCGTCGCCGCGGACGACGTGCGCTTCGGGCAGATCGAGGTGAGCCGGGCGATCCTGCCCTTCGGCGGCGCGACGGTGCGGCTGCCCCGGCGCGTCGGCTGGGGCGACGCCATGCGCTGGATGCTCACGGGCGACCTCCTCGACGCCGCGGAGGCGCTCCGCATCGGCCTCGTGCAGGAGGTGGTGCCGCGCGCGGAGGCGCTCGGCCGCGGGCTCGAGCTCGCCCGTCGCATCGCCGCGCAGGCCCCGCTCGCCGTGCAGGCGACGCTCGCGAACGCCCGGCTGGCCCTCCGCGACGGCGACCGCGCCGCAGAGGCGCAGCTGCAGCCGGAGCTCGTGCGCCTGATGCGCACCGACGACGCCCGTATCGGACACGAGGCGTTCCTGGCCCGCACCGACGCCGAGTTCACCGGGCGCTGACGCCCCTCGAGCGAGACGCGGCCCCGAGGGAGGATGCCTCGAGCACGGCTCCGCGCCCGTCTCGGTGGCCGGGGAACGTCGAGGGCCCGCCTCCCCCGAGGGGGAGACGGGCCCGAGAACGAGGCGGATCGGCCTACTTGAAGACGTCCTTGACGTCCTCGCCGACCTTCTTGGCGGAGGCGCTGGTCTGGTCCTTCTGACCCTCGGCCTTGAGGCTCTCGTCGCCCTTGTGGTCTCCGAGAGCTTCCTTGGCCTTGCCGGCGATGTCCTGAGCGGCGTTCTTGATCTTGTCGTCGAGTCCCATGGTGACCTCCTCAATGAGCGCTGTCTGCGCGATGGATCAGAAGGTACGCGCCCGGGGACGGCTGTACCCGCGCCTCCCACCTGCTGCTCAGGAATCACTCACGGAACGGACATGTCCGCGACGCGCGTCGGCTGGGTGACCACCCGGGGGCCCAGGACTAGGTTCTCCCCATGACGACTTATGACCTCATCGTGATCGGCGCCGGCGCTGTCGGCGAGAACGTGGCGGACTACGCGACCCGGAGCGGCTTGAAGGTCGCCCTCGTCGAGGCGGAGCTCGTCGGCGGCGAGTGCTCCTACTGGGCCTGCATGCCCTCGAAGGCGCTGCTGCGCTCCACCGCCGTGCTCCGGGCCGCGCGGGCCGTCGACGGGGCCGCCCAGGCCGTCACCGGAGAGGTCGACGTCGCCGCGGTGCTGCGCCGCCGCGACTCCTTCACCTCGAACTGGGACGACTCGAGCCAGGCCGAGTGGGTCGAGGGCGCCGGCATCGACCTGATCCGCGGCCACGCGACCATCACGGGCGTCAAGGAGGTCACCGTCGGCGACACCGTCTACACGGCCCGCCACGCCGTGGCCGCGGTCACCGGCTCCTCCGCGCTCCTCCCGGACGTGCCGGGGCTGGCCGAGGCCCGTCCGTGGACGAGCCGCGAGGCGACCAGCGCGAAGAGCATCCCGCAGAGCCTCGTCGTCGTCGGCGGCGGCGTCGTCGCGGCCGAGATGGCCACGGCCTACCAGCAGCTCGGCTCCACGGTCACCCTCGTCGCGCGCAGCGGCCTGCTCGGCGGGCAGGAGCCGTTCGCCGGCGAGCTCGTCGGGAAGAGCCTCCGGGCGATGGGCGTCGACGTGCGCGAGGGCACCTCGCCCGTGCAGGTCAGCCGCACCGAGCACGACACCGTCGAGGTCACCCTCGACGACGGCGCCGTCGTGATCGCCGACGAGATCCTCGTCGCGACCGGGCGCGTTCCCCGCACCTCCGACCTGGGCCTCGAGTCCGTCGGGGTCGAGGCCGGCACCTGGCTCGACGTCGACGACACCCTGCTCGTCAAGGGCACCGACTGGCTCTACGGCGTCGGCGACGTCAACGGCCGGGCCCTGCTCACCCACCAGGGCAAGTACCAGGCCCGCGCCGCCGGCGAGGTCATCGCCGCCCGCGCCCTCGGCCGCGAGCTGGCGACCGAGCCCTGGGGGGCGCACGTGGCCACCGCCGACGACGCCGCCGTGCCGCAGGTCACGTTCACCGACCCCGAGGTCGCGAGCGTCGGCCTCACCGCCGACGCCGCGCAGAAGCGCGGCCTCGACGTGCGCGTCGTCGACTACGACCTCGCCGCCGTCGCGGGCTCGGCGATCCACTCCGACTCCTACGAGGGCCACGCCCGCATCGTCGTCGACGAGGCCCGGAAGGTCATCGTCGGCGCGACCTTCGTCGGCCCCGACGTGAGCGACCTGCTGCACGCCGCCACGGTCGCCGTCGTCGGCGAGGTGCCGATCGACCGCCTCTGGCACGCCGTGCCGTCGTACCCGACGGTCAGCGAGATCTGGCTGCGCCTGCTCGACGCCTACGGTCGTCCGTGATCAACCCCCTCGTCGACTCGCCGATCTCGCGGGCGGGCTGCGCCTGGGCGACCGCGGTCGGCCTCGCCGTCGGCGTGCCGCTCAGCGTCGGCAAGGTCCGAGTCGTGGGCGACCTCATCGTCTGCCGCGGCCTGCCCCGCTGGGCGTTCAAGCGCGGCGGCACCTGCGTCGGCCGCGTGTACCTGACCCGCGACAACGACGGGCCCGCCGTGCTTCGGCACGAGGCGCGGCACGTCGCGCAGTGGAAGAAGTACGGCATGCTGATGCCGTTCCTGTACGCCCTGGCCGGCAGCGACCCGCTGACGAACAGGTTCGAGATCGAGGCCGGCCTCGAGGAAGGCGGTTACCGATGACCCGCACCGTGATCATCACCGGAGCCAGCTCCGGGATCGGCAAGGAGGCGGCGATCGCCCTGGCGAGCGGAGGGGCCGACGTGGCCGTGGTGGGCCGGAACGCCGAGCGCACCCAGGCCGTCGCCGACCAGGTCGGCGGCACGGCCTTCCTGGCCGACTTCGACCGGCTGGACGACGTCCGCTCGCTGGCCGACCGCCTCCTCGACCGCTACCCGACGATCGACGTCCTCGCGAACAACGCGGGCGGCCTGGTCAGCGACCACGAGCTGACGAGCGACGGTCACGAACGCATCCTGCAGTCCAACCACCTCGCGCCCTTCCTGCTGACGCGCCTCCTGCTGCCTCGGCTGCAGGAGAGCGGCGGCCGGGTCGTGTCGACCGCCAGCGTCGCGAACATGTTCGGCCACGTGCGCCTCGACGACCTGAACTGGACGAAGCGCCCGTGGCTCGGCGGCTGGCGCCAGTACGGCACGAGCAAGATCGAGACCATCCTCTTCGTGCGCGAGCTCGCCCGTCGCACCGGCCTCGAGGCGTTCTCGTTCCACCCGGGGATCGTCAAGACCGGCTTCGGCCAGACGTCGCCGATGTGGCGCATGGCCAACGTGCTGAGCAACGGCAACTACGGGATCTCGGCGAAGGCCGGGGCCCTGCCGCTCATCCAGCTCGCCGGGCCGAGCACGATCGGCGTGCCGAGCGGCACGTACTTCGATCAGCTGAAGCCGGACGGCCTGCGCACGCGCCAGGCGAAGGACGACCTCCTCGCCGAGGCCCTGTGGGACCGCACGTCGGCGATCGTCGGGCTGCCCTCCGAGGTCTGACCGGTCGCGGCGGGGCCGGGGGCTGCTAGCCCTCGGCCTTGCCCAGCCGCCAGTACCCCATGAACGCGACCTGGCGACGGTCGACGCCGACCTCGCTGACGAGGAAGCGGCGGAGGGCCTTGATCGCCCCGGCCTCGCCGGCGAGCCAGGCGTAGAGGTCGCCGTCGAGCGACGCCCCGTGCGGGGCGTGGCCCTGAGGGACGTCCCAGAGCACGTCGTGCTCGATGTCGACCTCCTCGACGGGCACGCCGTGGTGGCGGGCCGTGACGTACCGGGCCGTCCAGCCGCGCACCGCCTCCACCAGGCGTCCGCCGTGGCCCTCGTGGGCGGCCGTGCCGGCGTGGCCCTCGCGGGGCAGCCAGTGCACGTCGACGCCGGCCGGCGCGACGAGGGGCAGGGCGTCGGCCGCCGTCGGCACCTCGACGAAGACGCAGCCGCGGGCGTCCGCCGGCAGCTGCTCGACGATGGAGCAGATCGCGGGGGCCGCGGTCTCGTCGCCGGCGATCATGACGGTGCGGGCCTCCCCCGGCGACCACTCGACGCCGCTGCCGTGCACGCCGCTCGTCGCGTCGGGGCCGACCAGCATCGCCTCGTCGCCGACGGCCACGGTGCTGAGCCAGGTGCCCGCCGGCCCGCCGTCGTCGTGCACGACGAAGTCGACGTCGACCTCGTGGGCCTCGGGGCGGACGGCCCGGGCCGTGTAGGTGCGGAAGGGGTTCTGCCGGTGGGCCGGCAGGGCGCGCCACGCGCCCCACCAGTCGTCGACCGGGAAGTCGTCGAAGCCGGTCCCCGGCAGGGGCAGCACGACCTTGATGCGCTGGTCGAGGCCGTCCGTGCCGAAGTCGGCGAGGTCGGGCGCCGTGAAGGTGAGGCGGGTGAACGACGGGCTGAGGCGCGTGACCGCCGCGACGCGGACCCGGTAGGGGCGGTGCGCGGGGCGCGCGACGGGAGCGGCCGACGGGGCCGTGGCGGCGAGGCTCACGTCAGAGCGTCGCGGCGGCGCCGTGGTCGGCCGCGTGCACGGCACGCAGGTCGTGGCGGAGGTCGTAGGCGAAGGAGGCGGCGCCCCCGATCCAGATCAGGTGCTCGCCGGCCGCGAGGTCGCCGGCGTCGACGTACATCTCGGCGAGCCAGGCACGGACGGCCCGGTCGAGCGCCTCGCCGGGGGCGCAGGAGCGGCCCGTGCCGGGGGCCCCGGAGCGGCGGTCGCGGGCGAGCCAGGTCACGGTGACGCGGCCGGGCGACGGCAGCTCCTCGACCTCGGCGGTCGAGCCGACCTCGACGAACACCTGGCCGCGCGCGCAGATCGGCAGCCTGGCGAGCATCTCGCGGAGGGCGGGGAGCGAGGAGGCGTCGCCGGCGAAGAGGACGCGGATCGCGTCGTGCGGCAGCGGCGGGTTCGGGTCGTCGAAGAACATGTCCCCCTCAATATAGGTGAGGCTCACCTAAGCCGCCACTCCCCGTGGACACCCGCGGCGGGTTCCCAGGGGTGTAGTAGATTCGCGGGAGCCCTCGGTCCAGCAGCGACCCGGGGGCAGAGGGGCGGCGCCCGTCCAGCAGCGACGGAGCGCCAGCCGAGATCCATCGTCCGGCAGCGACGGAGGACGTCCTGCACCCGGGGTGCGCAGGTCGCGACGAGCGACGGCGCGCCGATCCGCACCGCTCCGAAAGGCCACTCCTCCCCCATGCGCTCCCGCCGCCTCCTCGCCGCCGCCGCCTCCTCCGCCCTCGTCGTCGCCCTCGTGGCCGGCTGCACCTCGGGAGGCTCCGACGGCTCCGGCTCGCCCGACGCCGACGCCACCGTGACGGTCGGCCTCGTGCTCGAGCCGAGCGACCTCGACATCCGCCACACCGACGGCGTCGCGCTCGACCAGGTCCTGATCGACAACGTCTACCAGGGCCTCGTCGGCCGCACCGAGGAGAACGACGTCGTCGACGTGCTCGCCTCGGAGCACACGATCAGCGACGACGGCCTCACGTACACGTTCACCCTGCACGACGGCGTGGCCTTCCACGACGGCGCGGCCATGACCGCGGCCGACGTGGTCTGGTCGCTCGAGCAGGTGCGCACCGACGAGACGCTCGCCGGGCACGCCGACCTGGCCGCCGTCTCGTCGATCTCGGCCCCCGCCGACGACACCGTCGTGCTCACGCTGTCGCGCCCCGACTCGGCGCTGCTCTTCGCCCTGACCGGCCGCGCGGGCCTCGTGCTCGAGCAGGCCGCCACGAACGACCCGTCGACCACCGCGAACGGCACGGGCCCCTACACGGTCGCCAGCTGGACGCAGGGCGACAACCTCCGCCTCGAGCGCGCCGACGGCTACTGGGGCACCCCGGCGAGCGTCGAGGCCGTCGTGTTCCGCTACGTGACCGACCCGTCGGCCGCGATCAACGCCACGCTCTCCGGCGACCTCGACGTGCAGACCGCCGTCGACGCCACCCTCTCGTCGCAGCTCGAGGGCGTCGACGGCGTCAGCCTCGAGCAGGGGAAGACGACCGACAAGTACACGCTCGCCTTCAACAACGCCGTCGAGCCCTTCACCGACGTGCAGGTGCGCAAGGCGATCCGGATGGCGATCGACAACGACGCGATCATCACCGCGGTCGGCGGCTCGGCCGTCGACCAGGGCGGGCCGATCCCCGAGCTCGACCCGGGCTACGCCGACCTGACGTCGGTCGACGCCTACGACCCCGAGGCGGCGGAGGCGCTCCTCGCCGAGGCCGGGCACGCCGACGGCCTCGACCTCACCCTCGAGTACGCGAACTTCTACCCGGCCGCGATCGGCGACGTGCTGACCACGCAGCTGGCCGCCGTCGGCATCACCCTGACGGTCGAGCAGGTCGACTTCACGACGTGGCTCGACGACGTCTACACGGCCCCCGCCGACGGCGGCCCGCGCGACTTCCAGCTGAGCATGGTCGACCACGCCGAGACGCACGACTTCGGCAACTGGGCCGACCCCGACTACTACTGGGGCTACGACAGCGCCCCGGTGCAGGCGCTCTGGGAGCAGTCGCTGGCCGCCACCGACCCGGCCGTCGCCGCGCAGGCCCTGAGCGACGCCGCGGCCAAGGTGTCGGAGGACGCCCCGGCCGAGTGGCTCTACACCTCCACGACCCTGACGGCGATCCGCGACGGCGTCACCGGCTTCCCGACCACGTCGACCAGCACCCGCCTCGACCTCTCCGAGCTGGCCACGACCGAGTGACGAGGTTCCTGCTCGGTCGGGTCGCGCTCTTCGCGCTGGGCCTCGCCGTCGCCAGCGTGCTGATCTTCGTCACCCTGCGCCTCCTGCCGGGCGACGTGGCGCAGTCGATCGCGGGCACGACCGGCAGCCCCGCGCAGGTGGCCGCGATCCGCGCCTCCCTCGGCCTCGACCAGCCCGTCGTCGTCCAGTACCTCGACTGGGCCGGCGGCCTGCTGCGCCTCGACCTCGGGGAGTCGCTCGTGACGGGCACCCCGGTCGCTGACGAGGTCGCCGAGAAGCTGGGCGTGACCCTGCCCCTCGCGGGGATGTCGCTCGTCGTCGGGCTGGCCGTCGGCGTGCCCCTCGGGGTCGTGGCCGCGATCCATCACCACCGCCCGTCGGGCGCCGTGCTCGGCGTCGTCGCGCAGCTGCTCGCCGCGGTGCCGGTCGTCTGGGCCGGCATGCTGCTCATCGCGCTCTTCGGGGTCACCCTGAGGGTGCTGCCGACCCAGGGGTTCCCCGTCGACGGCTGGGAGGAGCCCGGCCGGGCCCTGCGCTCGCTCGTGCTGCCGGCCGTCACGATCGGCCTCGTCGAGGGCGCTGTGCTGTTCCGCTTCACCCGCTCCGCCGTCGTCGGCGCCCTCGACGAGGACTACGTGCGGGCCGCGGCCGCGAAGGGCATGACCACCACGCGGGCCCTGCTCCGCCACGCACTGCCGAACGTGCTGCTCAGCGTCGTCAGCGTGCTCGGCCTCCAGGTCGCGGGCCTGGTCGTCGGCGCGGTCGTCGTCGAGCAGCTCTTCTCCCTCCCCGGCCTCGGCCGCATGCTGGTGAGCGACGTGGGCCGGCGAGACCTCACCAAGGTGCAGGGCGAGCTGATGACCCTCACGGCCCTCGTGCTGCTCGTCGGGCTCGTCGTCGACGTCGTGCACCGCCGGCTCGACCCGCGCCTCCGGGAGCAGGAGGCGTGAGGCGGCGCAGCGCGCTCGGCGCCCTCCTCCGCCGCCCCGCCGGCGCCGCCGCGGCCGGCTGGCTCGCCCTGCTGCTCGTCGGCGCGCTGGTGAGCCGGGTCTGGACGCCGCTCGACCCCTTCACGACCGACCCGTACTCCGCCTGGCTGCCCCCGTCGGGCGCCCACCTCTTCGGCACCGACGGCGTCGGCCGCGACATCGCGAGCTACGTCCTCGCGGCGACCGGCACGACCGTCGTCGTCGCGGTCTCGGCCGGCGTGGTCGCGGTGCTCGTCGGCCTGGCCTTGGCGGCGCTCGGCTCGCTCACCGCCCGGCCCGTCCGCGAGGCGACGGCCGTGCTCATCGACGTGCTCGTCGCCTTCCCCACGATCCTCGTGGCGATGGCCCTCGCGGCGGCGTTCGGCGGCTCGCTCGCGGTCGTCGTCGTGGCGACCGGCGTGGGCTACGGGGTCACGATCGCACGCGTGTCGCGCGCGGAGATCCGCCGCGTGGTCCGCGAGGACTACGTCACAGCGGCCCGGGCCTCCGGCGCCGGCACCGCGGCCGTCCTCCGCCGCCACGTGCTGCCGAACATCGCCCCGGTGTTCGTCGTGCAGCTGTCGCTCGCCATGGCGACCAGCGTGCTCGCGGAGGCGGGGCTCTCCTTCCTCGGCTACGGCGCCTCGGCCGAGACCGCGTCGTGGGGGCGACTCCTCGCGGACCTCCAGAAGTTCCTCGGCGTGCACCCCTGGACGGTCGTCTGGCCGGGGCTCGCGATCACGCTCACCGTGCTCGCCCTCAACCTGCTCGGCGACGCCGTCCGCGACGCGGCCGACCCGCGCCTCCGCGACCGGCCCGCCGGCACGGGGCGCGCGGGCGGCCGTCGCCCGGCCGGCCCCGCCGACCCCGCCCGCTCCCCCGCCCCGGAGGTGACCTCGTGACGCTCGAGATCGACCACCTGACCGTGACCATCGGCGACCGCGCCGTCGTCGACGACCTCTCGCTGCGGCTCGACGACGGGGCGCGGCTCGGGCTCATCGGCGAGTCGGGGTCGGGCAAGTCGCTGACCACGCTCGCCGTGCTGGGCCTCCTGCCCCGCACCGCCCGCGTGGCCGGCAGCGTGCGCCTCGACGGGCGCGAGCTGCTCGGCCTGCCCGAGCGCGAGCTGGCCCGCGTGCGCGGCGCCGTGGTCGGCACCGTGTTCCAGGACCCGCGCACGGCCCTCGACCCCGTCATGACCGTCGGCCGCCAGATCGCCGAACCGCTCCGCCTGCACGGCACGGTGACCCGCCGCGAGGCCCGCCGCCGCGCCGTCGAGGCAGCCGCCGAGGTCGGGCTGCCCGAACCCGACCGCATCGTCGACAGGTACCCCCACCAGCTCTCCGGCGGCCAGCGGCAGCGGGTCGTCATCGCCACCGCGCTCATCACCCGGCCCGCCGTCCTGCTCGCCGACGAGCCGACGACCGCGCTCGACGTCACGACCCAGGCCGAGGTGCTCCGGCTCTTCCGCCGCCTGGTCGACGACCGCGGGGCGTCGCTGCTCTTCGTGACCCACGACCTCGCCGTGCTGGCGCAGGTGGCCGAGGAGGCGGTGGTCCTGTCGCGAGGGCGCGCCGTCGAGAGCGGGCCGGTCACGCGCCTCCTGCACGCCCCCGAGCACCCCGTGACGCGCGGTCTCGTCGCGGCGACCCGGGCCACCACCTGGCGGGCATCGTGACGGAGCCGACGGGCGAGGCGGACGCCGCGGGCGCCGGCGGCGCCGCCGGCCGGGTAGCCGGGCCCTCGCCCCTGCTCAGCGGGCGGGGCCTCACCCGCACCTTCCGGCTGCCGCGTCGGTCGCCCTTCCAGCCCGGCCCGGTGCGGCACGCGCTCGTCGAGGCCGACCTCGACGTGGGGCCGGGCGAGAGCGTGGCCCTGATCGGCGAGTCGGGCTCGGGCAAGTCGACGCTCGTGCGCCTGCTGCTGGCCCTCGACCGGCCGACGGACGGCACGGTCACCTTCGACGGGCGCCCGGTCGAGCCCGGCCGGGCCGCGCAGCTGCGCTGGTTCCGGCGGCAGACCGGCGTCGTGCTGCAGGACCCGTACAGCTCGCTCGACCCCCGCATGCGCGTCGGCGACACGGTGGCCGAGCCGCTGCGCCACCTGCACGTGGAGGGCGACCACCGCGCGCTCGTGGCCGAGGTGCTCGAGCGCGTCGGCCTCGACGCCGCCGACGCCGAGCGGTGGCCGCACGAGTTCAGCGGCGGTCAGCGCCAGCGCATCGCACTCGCGCGCGCCGTCGTGCACCGCCCGCGGCTGCTGGTCGGCGACGAGCCGATGAGCGCCCTCGACGTGACCGTCCGCGCGCAGATCATCGAGCTGCTGCGCGAGCTGCGCACCGACCTCGGCCTCAGCCTGCTGCTCGTCTCGCACGACATCGGCCTCGTGCAGCACCTCGCCGACCGGGTGGCCGTGCTGCGCGACGGGCGGGTCGTCGAGCAGGGCGCGACCGACGACGTGCTGCGGCGGCCCCGGCACGAGTACACGCGGTCGTTGATCGCGTCGGTGCCGACGATCGACTGACCGGCACCGACCGGCGCGTGCTCGACGGGTGCGGGCTCGGCCGGCGCGTGCTCGGCCGACGCGGCGCGGTCGAGACGACCCGACCTGGGCCCTCGACGTGCTCGGCGGCCCCGCTCGGGTCACCCCGCGCCGTCGGTCACCAGACGGAGGGGTGCCTCCGCTGCCAGCGCAGCCGACGCTCGAGCTGGGCGCCGATGCTCAGCAGGACGTCCTCCCGGCCGGGGCGCCCGATCAGCTGCACGCCCGCGGGCAGGCCGTCGACCTCGCCCACCGGCAGCGTGATCGCGGGCAGGCCCGCGACGTTGACGAACGAGGTGAAGGGCGAGACGAGGCACTGCTGCTCGAACGCCCGCTCGGGGTCGTCGGCGTCGTACCAGCCGAGCGGCTGCGGCAGCAGGGCGAGCGAGGGCGTGACGACCGCGTCGAACCGGTCGAAGGCCCGCACGACGCTCCGCTCGAACTCGGTGAGCCCGGCGAGGGTCGCCCCGAGCTCGCGGGCGCCGATCTCGCGGCCGCGACGCACGAGCCAGGCCGTCATCGGCTCGAGCCGGGCGAAGTCGTCGTCGGTCTCGGCCGGGATGCCCGCGGCGCCGGCCTGCCAGAGGGTGCGGAAGAGCTGCGGGTACCGGGAGGCCGGCAGCGAGGCCTCCTCGATCCCGTGGCCCATCGTGGCCAGGAGGTCGACGGCGTCGGAGAGGACCGCGAGGAGGCGCGGGTCGACCCGGACGTCGTAGGCGTCGTCCCACGGGCTGGCCCTCAGCACCCCGAGCTGGTGACGGCCCTCGCCGCGCACCGCCGACCCCAGCCACGCCCCGTCGGGCGAGTCGGGCGCCCGCAGCGCGGTGTCGACCCTGGGCGGGCGGCCGTCGGGCGAGACCATCGCGTCGAGCAGCAGGGCCGCGTCGGCCACGGTGCGGGCGATCGGGCCGCCCACCGAGAGGCCGCCGAGGCTCGACAGCCCGGACTGGGCCGGCACGCGACCTCGCGACGGCTTGAGGCCGACGAGCCCGTTCGCCGCGGCGGGGATGCGGATCGAGCCGCCCCCGTCGCTGCCCGGCGCGAACGGCAGCAGGCCGGCGGCGACCGCGGCGGCGGCCCCGCCGCTCGACCCGCCGGCGCCGAGCTCGGCCCCGGTGCCGAGCCCCCACGGGTTGCGCGTGACGGGGCCCGCGAGCGGCTCGGTGTAGCCGGTGAGGCCGTACTCGGGCGTGCTCGTCTTGCCGAGGCTCACGGCCCCGGCCTCCGACAGCACGGCGGCGATCTCGCTGTCGCGGGCCGCGGGCGTCGCCGCCGTGAGCCGCGAGCCCGACCGGGTGGGGACGCCGGCTCGGTCGTAGAGGTCCTTGTCGGCGAGCGGCAGGCCCCAGAGCGGCGCGGCGCTCCGGCCCGCGACGGCCAGCTCGTCGGTACGGCGCCGGGCGGCCTCCGGCGTCACCGTGACGAAGGCGCGCACCTGCGGGTCGAGCCGCTCGATCCGGGCCAGGTAGTGCTCGGTGAGCTCGCGGGGGGTGACCTCGCCGCGGCGCAGCCAGTCCCACTGCTCGTGGGCGCTGAGGTGGTGGAGTTCGAACATCGCCCCGAGCCTACGACCATGCCGCGGCGGGAATGCGGGGTACATCTGAGCATCCTTCGTTGACGAGCGGGGGACGACGGCGTAGAAAGGTCGGCACGCAGGACCAACCACCCTGCGGCCGGCACTCACCAGCCGGCGACTCGACGAAGCGACCGAAGGCGGTGCGCCGTGGATCAGACGGCCGAGACGACGACGCGGCGACCCGCCGCGCTCTCGCTCGTGCGCCTCCTGGTCCTCTCCGGGCTCCTCGCGCTGGCCTTCGTCGTCCTCGCGCTCGCCATCGCCCCGCGGTCGGCCTCCGCCGAGACCGCGCCGTCGCCCTCGCTGCTCGGCGGGACGACGCAGGCCCTCGGGAGCGTGACGGGCTCGCTCGACGCCCCCGTCGCCGCCGTGGCGCAGACGGCGGGAGGCGCAGTGGCGTCGGCGACGCAGGTCGCCACCCAGGTCACCGCGGTCGCACCGCCGGTGCAGCGCGTCGCGCAGGCCGTCGCCCCCGTGGCGCCCCAGGTCGTGCAGCAGGTCGCGGCGGCCGCCCCCGTCAGCAGCGTCGTCGCCCCGGTGGCGCAGACCGTCGACCGCGTCGTGGCAGCCGTCCCCGTCGCGCAGGCCGTCACGGGCCCCGCACCGGTGGCGACGGTCGTGGCCCCGGTCGCCGCCGTCACCGACGCCGCCGTCGGCACGGTCGCCGACGCGGCGGCCGCCCCGGCTCCCGCCGACGTGCTCGCGCCGCTCGTGCCCGCCCTGCCGACCGTGCCCGCCCTCCCCGTCACGCCGGGCGCACCCGGCGCCGGAGACGGGCCCGACGCGGGTCCGGCGGCGACCATCGGGGTCGGCGACGAGCTCGGTGCCGACTCCACCGCCGCGGTGTCCCCGGCCGCCGGCCTCGCCGCGGGCGACCCGGCCGCGACGGCGTCGCTGTCGCCCGAGGCCGCCGACGTCGTCGCGGTCGACGCGGGCACCGCGCTCCGGGCCGCGATCGTGGCGGCTCAGGCAGGCGACCGCGCCTCCGCCGGTGACCCGACCCGCGCCTCCGACCTGCCCCTCTCCCCCGCTCCCGCGCCCCTCCCCGGCCCGTCGGACGACGGCCAGCCCGCCCTGCCCTCCGGCTCGGGCCAGGGCTCGCAGGGCGCCGGCGCGAGCGGCGCCGCGGGCGGGGCCGTCGTGGCCGACGCGACCCGCGCCTCCCAGCTCCCCGCCCTGACCACCACGGCGGGCTCCCCCGACGGCGACGACGACCTCCCGTCGTCGCCCGTGCACGACACCGACAGCTCCCCCGACTGAGGTCGGTCGCGTCGCTCGTGGGCTCCCGCCCACGCCGCGGGCGCTCCTGCTGAGCAGGAGCCGATCCGCCGCCGCAGGCACCGCCTGCCGAGCGACAGACGCGACCCTCGCCGCCCCGCGCGGCGCCCCACCTCACTCGTACGGAGAAGACCATGAACAAGCACGTCTCGAGAGGGCTCCTCGGAGCGCTCTTCGTCGGGGGCCTGTGCGCCCTCGGAACCACCGCCGCCCAGGCGGACACCCTGACCGGCGGAGACGACGGGCTGCTCTCGGGCACCCAGGTCGCCGCGGTCGTCGAGGCCCCGGTCTCGGCCCTCGGCACCGCCGTCAGCGTGGTCGGCGACGCGACGTCGTCGGGCCCGGCGGCGGCGCCTGCTGCCGTTCCCGCTCCGGCCGCCGCTCCGGCTCCGGCCGCTCCCGCTCCGGCTCCGGCCGCTCCCGCGGCCGCGCCGGTCACGACGACCAGCGGCGACGCCGGGCTGCTGTCGGGCACGCAGGGCATCGTCTCGGTCGACGTGCCGGTCACCGTGACCGACACGGCCGTCAGCGTGGTCGGCGACGCGGCGAGCGCGGGGGCACCGGCCACCGCCCCGACGGTGCCGGCGGCACCTGCCCCGGCACCCGCTCCCGCCCAGACCAGCGGAGACGACTCGATCGGCGGCGGCAGCCAGGCGCTCGTCGACCTCGACCTGCCGGTCACCGTGGGCGGCACCGCCGTCTCGGTGCTCGGCGACAGCAGCAGCACCGGCGGCACGACCACGGCGCCCGCCGCGGGCCCGACGGGGTCGGCGTCGCCGGCCCCCGAGACCAGCGGTGACCACGGCGTCCTCGGCGGCACCCAGGCGCTGATCGACCTCGACGTGCCCGTGACCGTGGGCGGCACCGCCGTCTCGGTGCTGGGCGACAGCTCGAGCACCGGTGCCGACACGGGCAGCGGCACGACGCCCGCGACGGGCACCGCGCCCACCGCCGGCACGGGCTCGGGCAGCACGACGAGCGGCGACGAGAGCGTCCTCGGCGGCACCCAGGTGATCCCGGTCATCGGCCTGCCGGTGACCGTCGGCGGCACCGCGGTCTCCGTCATCGGCGACAGCAGCAGCACCGGCACCACCACGGGCACCACGCCCAGCACGGGCACCGGCACCAGCCCCGCCACCGGCGCCGCGACCAGCGGCGACGACGGCGTCCTCAGCGGCACCCAGGTGATCCCGGTCGTGGGTCTGCCCGTCACCGTCGGCGGCACGGCCGTCTCCGTCATCGGCGACAGCAGCAGCACCGGCACCGGCACCACCACCACCGGCACCACGCCCGCCACCGGCACCGGCGCCGCCACCAGCGGCGACGACGGCGTCCTCGGCGGCACCCAGGTCGCCCCCGTGGTCGGCCTGCCCGTCACCGTCGGCGGCACGGCCGTCTCCGTCATCGGCGACAGCAGCAGCACCGACACCACCACCGGCACCACGCCCACCACGGGCACCGGCGCCGGCACCGGCCCCGTCACGAGCGGTGACGACGGCGTCCTCGGCGGCACCCAGGTGATCCCGGTCATCGGACTGCCCGTCACGGTCGGAGGCACCGCCGTCTCCGTCATCGGCGACAGCAGCAGCACCGACACCACCACAGGCACCACGCCCACCGCGGGCACCGGCACCGGCACCGGCCCCGTCACGAGCGGTGACGACGGCATCCTGGGCGGCACCCAGGTCGTGCCCGTGATCGACGTGCCGATCACCGTCGGCGGCGCCGCGGTCTCCGTCATCGGCGACAGCAGCACCGACGGGGGCACGACCGACGTGCCCACCACGCCGGTGACGCCGACCACCCCGGTCGACCCCACCACGCCGGTCGACCCCACCACTCCGACGGATCCGACCATCCCGGTGCTGCCCACCGCTCCGGCCACGACCGACGAACCCACCGTCCCGGCCACGACCGACGAGCCCGCCGGCACGGCCGTCGCGACCGCCGCCGCCGTCACCTCGACCGAGTCGGTGACCGCCTCGGCGACGGGTCGTCAGGCCCTCGCCGCGACCGGCGCCTCCACCGCCCCGGCCGAAGCCTCGACGTCCGCCCTCGCCTACACGGGCGACGACGGAGCCGCGACGCTCGCCGGAGCCCTGCTGGCCCTGCTGACCGGCCTCGCCCTGCTGGTCGTCGCGCGTCGCCGGGAGGCCCGCCGCTGACCGGCACCCGCCGACGGCGGAGCACCGTCGCCCTCCGGGGCGGCGGTGCTCCGCCGTGCCCGCGCTCCCGCCGACCGAGCCGCGCTGCGCCGCACCGCGGCCCACTGCGTCCCCCCGGGCGCCGGCCGAGCCACCGACGACCGATTCTGGTACATTCGTCTCATTCGTGCTCCCCCGCCTGACGCACTCGGCTCGGCGGGATCGTCGCACGGCTCGGAGTCACCACCATGGGCTACCTCTTCCTTTCCCTGGCCATCGTCGGCGAGGTCGTCGCCACCAGCTTCCTCAAGGTCACCAGCGGGCCCGACGCCCGCTGGTGGCAGTACGCCGTCGTCATCGTCGGCTACGTCTTCGCCTTCGCGATGCTCTCGCAGTCGCTCGGACGGGGCGTGCCGCTCGGCATCGCCTACGCCGTCTGGGCGGGCATCGGCGTCGTGCTCGTCGCGCTGATCAGCTGGCTGGTCTTCCACGAGCCGCTGACGCTCGTGCAGCTCGGCGGCATCGTGCTGGTGATCGGCGGCGTCACCATGCTGGAGCTCGGCGGCCGGCACGAAGCGGCCGCGTGACCCGGCCCCGCGAGCAGCCGAGCGGCGCGCCGGACGAGCCGGACCGCGACTCCCCGGCGGTCGCCCCTCGCGGTGACGGCGCCCTGACGCCGAAGGGCGAGGCGAGGAGGCGCGCCCTGCTCGCCGGGGTCCTGACCGTCCTCGAGGCCGGCGGCCCGGCGGCCGTCACCCACCGCGCGGTCGCGACGGCGGCGGGCGTGCCGCTCGCGGCCGCGACCTACTACTTCTCGTCGCGGGACGACATGCTGCGGAGCGCCCTGCGGCACGCGACCGCGACCTGGACCCGCTCCCTCGACGAGCTCGAGCAGCCGACGCTCGGCGACCTCGCCGAGACGCTGGTGCGCTACGCCGTCGTCGAGCGGGCCGCCGCGGTGGCGCAGTACGAGATGCTGCTGCAGGCCGTGCGCGACCCGGGCCTGCGCGACGACGCCGAGGCCTGGTACTCGTCGCTCGAGCACGTGCTCGCCCGGGTCGGCGTGCCCGCCGAGCGGCTGCCGGTCGTCTCGCTCGCCGTCGACGGCCTCATCGTGCGCATGCTCTGGCGCGGCGAGCCGGGCGACGCCGCCGCCACCGAGAAGCTGCTCCGCCGCGTCGTCGCCTGAGACGCCCGGTGCCCGGCGCTCGGCACCCCCCGCACGTCCCGCTCCGCAATCCGAGAGACATCCGTCCTCGAGCGACCAGGACGCCCCGCGTCTGCGGCCGATCCGCCCCGATCACTCTCAAATTTGAGAGCAAGAGCAAGAGCCAGACCTGAGCCCAGCGGCAGGAGCCCGAGCCCCAGTCCCCCCTACTTCCCACGGCGCCGCTTCTTCAGCGACTTCTGCATCGTCACCGTGCCGAGCCAGCGGCCGAACTTGAAGCCGACGCGCCCCATGCGGCCGACCTCGGTGAAGCCGAGCGACTCGTGCAGCCGGATCGACGCCTCGGCGTTCTTGTCGGCGATCACGGCGACCATCTCACGGATGCCGGCCTCGCGGCAGGCCTCGACCAGCGCCTCCAGCAGGGCCCTGCCGAGCCCCTTCCCCGTCGACGCGGCGCGCAGGTAGATCGAGCTCTCGACCGTGTACCGGTACGCGGCCTTGCCGCCCCAGGGCATCGCGGTCGCGTAGCCGAGCGCCTCGCCCGCGGGGTTCACCGCGACGAGGAACGGCATGCCGAGCTTCGCGGCCACCCCCGCCTTGCGACGCCAGTCGGCGAGGGTCATGGGGTCTTCGTCGAAGGTGACCGTCGAGTTCTGCACGTAGTGGTTGTAGATCTCGCGCACGTACGGCAGGTCGGCCGCGACGGCGGGGCGGATCTCGAAGCTGAACGCCGGCTCGGGCAGCGGGGCGGGCCGCAGCTCACGCGGCAGCCGCCGCCGGGTCTGGTATTCCTCTTCGAGCACCCGTCCACTCTGGCACGTCGCGCTCGCCCGCCGACAGGGCAGGCCGTCAGGAGGCGGCGGCCGGCTCCGCGGGCAGGGTCCAGTCGACCGGCTGCCCGCCCTGCTGCACGAGCAGCTCGTTCGTGCGGCTGAACGGCCTCGACCCGAAGAACCCGCGCGACGCGGACAGCGGGCTGGGGTGCGGCGACTGCACCGTGGGCACCTCGCCGAGCATCGGGACGAGGCCGGCCGCGTCGCGCCCCCAGAGGATCGCGACGAGCGGGCCGCCGCGGGCCGCGAGCACCTCGATGGCGCGCTGGGTCACCGGCTCCCAGCCCTTGCCGCGGTGCGACGCCGCCTCACCCGGCCGGACGGTCAGCACCCGGTTGAGCAGCATGACGCCGTTCTCCGACCAGGAGGTCAGGTCGCCGTGCGCGGGCACGGGCACGCCCAGGTCGTCGTGCAGCTCACGGTAGATGTTGGCGAGGCTGCGCGGCACCGGCCGCACGTGCGGGTCGACCGCGAACGACAGGCCGACCGGGTGGCCGGGCGTCGGGTACGGGTCCTGCCCGACGACGAGCACCCGGACGTCGTCGAGCGGGTAGGTGAACGCCCGCAGCACGAGCGCGCCGTCGGGCAGGTAGCCGCGCCCCGCCCGCACCTCGGCCCGGAGGTACTCGCCCATGTCGGCGACCTCGTCGGCCACCGGGTCGAGCGCCTCCGCCCAGCTCGGGTGCACGAGGTCGCGGAGGGGGTGGGCCGTCACTCGACGCCCAGGGTGCCGACCGAGACGCCGACGATCTCGCCGTCGTCGTCGGTCTGCGGCTCGACGCGCCAGACGTTGCCCGTGCCGAGCACGGCGAGCGCGCCCTCGCCGACCACGAGGGCCGTGTGCTCGTCGATCGCGACGCCGCCGCGCACGAGGCCGGCCTCCGTCGCGGCGACCAGGCGCGTGAGCGTGCCCCACTGGGCGGCGTGCACGTCGACGGCGAGGTCGACGAGCCCGAGCCCCTCGCCCAGGGTCACCTCGCCGAGGCCCTCCGCGGCGTCCTCGGGGCAGACGGGGACGTCGCCGATCAGCCAGCCGCCGAGCAGGGCCCGGTCGGCGGCGATCATCGCGCCGGCGGAGAAGCCGAGGTAGGGCAGGCCGTCGGCGACGAGCAGCCGCACCTGGTCGATCAGCGGCGTGACCGAGTCGAGGTAGGCGGGCGTCAGGCCGCCGGCGACGACGAGGCCGTCGACGTCGCTGAGCACGCGGGTGTCGAAGGCGGCACCGGCCTGCACGACGGTGACGACGGCCTCGCAGCGACCGCGGTGGGCGATGAGCGCCGGCCAGCCGGTGACGAACTCGTCGCCGGGTGATCCGTCGGCCACGACGACCAGCACGGCGACGCGGGGCACGGCGCGGCCGAGGGCGGCGCCGCGCACGGCGGCCTCGGCGACGAAGGGCTCGTAGATGTCGGGGGCGTCGGGCGACCAGCCGCCGCCGACGAGGTGGATGCTCATGCCTCGCGGCTCACCGTCGCGTCGCGGGTGACCGGGGGCAGGGCGCTCCACGGGAAGGTGATCCACTGCGCCGTGCGCTTCCAGACGAAGTCGGGCTCGAGGATGGTCTGCGGCTTGCTGTAGAGGCAGACGGTGCGGACCTCGTCGGCGACCTCGGCGAGCAGGTCGCGCACGAGCGCGAGGGTGCGGCCGGAGTCGGAGACGTCGTCGACGACGAGCACGCGCTTGCCGGCGAGCGACGGGGCGTCGAGGGTCGGGGGCAGCAGCACGGGCTCCGGCAGGCGCGCGTCGACGCCCGTGTAGAACTCGACGTTGATCGACCCGCACATCTTCGTGTCGAGGGCGTACGCGATCGAGCCGGCCAGCACGAGGCCGCCGCGGGCGACCGCGACGATCACGTCGGGCGTGAAGTCGGCCGCGACGACGTCGCGGGCCAGGTGGCGGGCGGCGTCGCCGAACTCCAGCCAGCCGAGCACCTCACGACCGGGCGCCTCCGTCGACGACGCGACGGGCGCCTCCTGCGCGGTCTCGTCGACCCCGGCTCCCGGCGCCCCTCCCGCGGGCGGTGCGGCGAGGTCGGTCGGGTCGTCGGGTGAGGAAACCATGCCAGCAACCGTAGTGGGCCGCGCACCCGCGCGCGACGCCCGTCGGGCACCCTCGACGTCAGGGCCCGGTCAGGGCGCCTCCCACCGGCCTCCGGGAGGCGCGAAGACGGTGTCGACGCCGTCCGACCAGAGCAGGGAGTCGGGCGCGCGGTCGGTGACCCCGGGCAGCCCGGAGTCGGCCACGAGCTCGTCGTCGAGGTCCATCAGCTCGGCCCGGCGGAGCGGCCAGGCCCCGTGCGTGTTCGGCCAGTACCTCGTCGTGCCGCCGCGGGCGACGTGCATGCCCCAGCGCGCGGTGAGGAACTCCGCCAGGGGGTCGCCGACGACCTCCTCGTCGGTGGGGCGCACGGCGAGCCTCGTCGACGGCCGGGGCCCCGGGCCGTGCCGGCGGGAGGCGTACTCGACCGTGCCGCCCACCCGGCGGCGGCTCATCGAGGCCCAGCGGTAGGGCAGCCCGAGCGCGACGTTCGCGGTGGCGACGGGCAGCAGCTTGGCGGCCTCGAGGGTGCGGAAGACCACCCCGCGGCGACCGAGGTCGTCGACCGAGTAGAGCCGCACGTTCGTCTCGAGGAAGGTGCCGAGCCACGGCACCGGGGGCAGCGGCCCGAAGGCGCTCCGCGAGAGCTCGAACGGGATGAGGCCGACCCAGGTCGAGCCGTCGTGCACGTCGGGGCGGGTGCCCGGGGGCAGCAGCGGCGCCACGCGCTCGGGCTCGACGCGCCAGTGGGCGAAGGCGAGGCCGCCCCAGTGCTGGCTGATCACCGGCGCCCGCAGCAGGTCGGGGGCCACGGTGCTGACGGGGGCGGGCTCGCGAGCGGTCATGGCGCCACGATACGGACGACGCCTGGGCGGCCCCGTGGGTAGGGTCGACGGACCGGGGGCACGGACGGCGCCGACCACCCGACCGCCGCACGCCAGCCCGTCCGCCGACCACCCGTCCGCCGACCACCCGAGGAGGCCCGCCCCGTGACGACCGGACCGAGCGCGCGCCGTGCCGACCCGAGCCCCCTCGAGCGGGCCGTCGACGAGGGCTTCCTCATCATCCGCGCGTCGCTGGTGGTCGCGACGGCCAACCAGGTCATCCGCCGCGCCCTGCAGGAGCGCCTCCCCTTCGACGAGGAGGTCGCCACCGGCTTCGTCCGCTCCGAGATCGGCCGCCTGACCGAGGAGCAGCTCGAGGGCGCCCGCCGCCTGCGTCGCGTCCGCCGACGGACCCACCGATCGTACGGCCAGTCGCAGCACCAGTTCGACTACCGCGTCGACGACGTCGACGCCCTCCGCCTCCGGGAGGCGACCCACAAGGCGCTCGTGAAGGAGCTCGGCCGGGCGGGCCGCGACGACGCCTTCGTGGCGGCCGTGGTCGACGCGGCGCGGGCCCGGGCGTGGGACGACGTCGGCAGCACCGTCGTCGACCGGATCGGCTGGGCCGCCGCGCCGGCCCCGGGCTACGACGAGGGCCGCGACGAGCGCCTCCGCGACCTGCTCGACGTCGACCTCGCCGGCCTGGCCGAGCGGCGCGATGAGCGAGGCGGCGCCGGAGGAGGCGCCGGCCACGACGAGCCGACGGAGACCGACGAGCCGACAGAGACCGACGACTAGCTCGCCCGCCCCGCCTCCGCGGACGGTGCCGCCCCGTCGATCCGCACGCCCCGGCCCGACACCACGACGCCGCCCGTGACCGGCACGAGCACGTCGAGCACCCCGGGGCGCCCCACGTGGGCGCCCTGGTGCACGCGGACCCTGACCGGCGGCACGACCCTGCCGGAGGCGCGGAGCCAGCCCCCGAGGGCGGCCGCGGCCGACCCCGTGGCCGGGTCCTCGACGAGCGTGCCGACCGGGAAGGGGTTGCGGGCCTCCAGCACGAGGGTGCCGTCGTCGTCGACCCCGAGGTCGTGGACGACGGTGACCGTGCCCGCCCAGCCCTGCTCGTCCATCAGCGGCCGGAGCGCGCCCGCGTCGACCACGAAGCCGTCGAACGCCGCTCGGTCGACGACGGGCAGCACGGGGTGGAGGTTGCCGGCCCAGGCCGCGAGCACGGGCCGGGAGTCGTCGAGGTCCGTCGCCCGGAGCCCGAGCACCGCGAGCAGCCGCGCGAGCACCCCGGCCGCGAGCGGCTCGACCCGGGGCTCGGGCGAGGTGAACGACGCCCGCGCTCCCCCGTCGGGCTCGACCGTCGTCTCGAGGGGCACCGGGCCCACGGCGGTCTCGACGACGACCCGGCCCGGCCCGTCGCGCTCGGCGAGCGCGATCGCCGTCGCGACGGTCGCGTGGCCGCAGAAGGGCACCTCGGCCACGGGCGAGAAGTAGCGCACGCGGTGCCGCCGTCCGTCGCCGTCGAGGTCGGGCTCCACGACGAACGCCGTCTCGGCGTCGCCGACGGCGAGCGCCGTCGCCTGCATCTCCGCGTCGGTGAGGCCGCGGGCGTCGAGCACGACCCCGGCGGGGTTGCCGCCCGCGGGGTCGGCGGAGAAGGCGGCCCAGCGGGCCACGGCGCGGTCGGGGGTCGGGGTCGGTGCGGAGGTCACCCGCCCATGGTGCCGGGGAGGCGAGGTGCGCGTCGAGCGCCACCCGCGCCTCCCCGGCCTGGTCGCCGGCTCAGGAGCCCGGGGCACCGTCGATCAGCGAGAGCGGGTCGGCGACGAACCGCGCCAGGGCCCGGTCGACGACCCCGCGGTCGAACACGTTGTCGTTGTAGGCGACCGCGACCTGCAGGGCGCCGTCGATGACGGCGATCTGCACGGAGAGGTTCTCGGCCGGCACGGGGTGCACGGTGTAGCCGAGCTCGGCCGGGCGGCCGTCGCGGACCCACGGCAGGCCCTGCATCGTGCGGGCGACGCCGAGGTTGCTGACGACGAGGTGGCCGCGCGCGTGGGCCGGTGCCGTCGCCGGCACGCGGCGGTCGCCCGGGCGGACGGCCTCCTTGACGGCACCGGCGACGAGGGCCGCGAGGGGCCGGCCCGACGTGACGGTCTCGTGGATGCTCTCGTCGACGGCGAGGAGGTCGTCCACCCCGGTGACGGGCACGCCCGTGACGAAGTTGCCGGTGGTGTCGACGCCCGCCGGCAGGTACTGGCGGACGTCCCAGACGAGCTCGCTCTCGGCCGCCAGCCGCACGCCCTCGCGGACGAACGCGGCGCGCAGGGCGACGATCACCGCGCTGGAGAAGGCGACGGGGTGCGGCTGCGCCCGGAGCCAGCGCCGCAGCTCGGTGAAGGTCCGGCGGTCGCCCCGGCCCCAGGCCACCGCGGTGGAGGGAGCCCACGCGACCTGCTCGCGCTCCTGCACGACGCCGGTCGGCACGACCGGCACCTGCACGCGCCGGGCGCGCAGCAGCGCCGGCACACGGGCGGGGTGGCGCAGGTACGTGGCGGCGACGGCCCGCCAGAGCGGGTGACGGACGCCCTCGGCGCTGAGCCAGGCCGGCATCTCGCCGCCCGCCGCGAGGTCGAGGAGGGCGGCGGGCAGCCGGGAAGTGAAGCGCGCGTCGACGACCTGGTGGTCGTAGATCATCAGCAGCCGCTCGCCGGAGACGACGACCTGCAGCGGCAGGGCGTCGTCGATCATGCCCACGAGGTGCTCGAGCACCTCGTCGGGGGCGAGATCGTCGCCGAGCGGCGGGATCTCGCTCACCATCCGCTCGCAGAGCTCGCGCTGGTTCTCGGGGGTCCACGCCCAGTCGCGGCGGTCGGCCGCCACGAGCCCGAGGCGCGCGCCGGGGCCGAGGGAGACGACGCGGTGCAGGGCCGCGACGAGGGCCGCCCGCGGCGGCAGCACCAGCGGGCCCATCACGCCGAGCACGTGCGCGCCCGCGGCGAGGCGGTCGACGGCGGAGATGGGCAGGGTGCGGCGGCCGCCCTCGGCGGGGGTCGCGGCGCGGAGAGCGGGCACGGCCATGGCGGTCACGAGGCAGCCCCCGCGGCCGTCGGCACCGCTGCCGGCGCGGGCGTCGGCGACGGCGCGAGCGTCGACGACGCGGCGGCCACGGGCGGGCGCACCGGACGCATCGTCGACGCGCCGTCCCAGCGCTGCCGCAGGTAGAGCAGCGGTCCGCGGGCGATCCCGGCGAGCTCGACGCGCGCGGTGCGGCGCAGCTCGCGGTCCAGCTCGACATCGGCCGGCGCCGTGCTCACGCGGGAGGTCGCCACGGGGGCGGAGCCCGCCTTCCCCTTGGCGAGGAGGGCCGCGACCGCGTGCGGGGCGCGGCGGAGCGCGGCGCGGCGCGTGCGCCCGTCGAGGGCCACGCCGGCGAGCCAGGCGCCGAGCCCGGTGCCGTAGCCCGCGGCCTGGACGCGCAGCGCGGCGAGGTCGGCGCGGTGCCGGTGCCAGACGAGGGCCGAGGGCTGCACGGCGAGGGCGTGCCCGGCGAAGAGAACGCGCGTGAAGACGTCGAGGTCCTCTCCCCCGGCGGTGCGGGTGCCCACGCCGAAGGCCGTGTCGAAGCCGCCGAGCGCGAGCGCGACGTCGCGGCGCAGCGCGAAGTCGGCACCCGTGCCGAACGCGCCGACCGAGAAGGGGAAGGTCGGCAGGTCGGCGGGCTGCTCGTCGAGGCGGAACACGCGGGGCGCGACGTTCCTCGACCACGAGACGCGGTCGTCGAACGAGCGCTGCACCGGGGTGCGGAGCTCCCCGCTCGGCACGAGGCCCGTCACGCAGGCCACGTCGTCGGCGCGGGCGAAGCCGTCGCAGAGGCCCCGGAGCCACCCGGCGTCGACCACGACGTCGTCGTCGGTGAAGGCGACGACCTCGCCGGTCGCCGCGCGGAGCCCGGCGTTGCGGGCGCTGGAGAGGCCGGCCACGGGCTCGACCACGTAGCGCACCCGCGGGTCGTCGAACTCCCCGGCGACGAGGTCGCGGGTCGCGGTGGTCGAGGGGGCGTTGTCGACCACGACGACGTCGAAGGCCGGGTGGTCGAGGGCGAGCACGGACCTCAGGCAGCCGCGCAGCTGCTCGGCACGGTCGCGCGAGCAGACGACCACGGTCACGGTGGGGAGCCCGGCGGAGGGCGCCACGGCGGCCCTCGGCGCGGGCGGGAGGTCGGCGGCCTCGGAGCGCACGAGGTCGATCGACACATGGCCGCCGACCACCGGCGCCTCGACGAAGCCGAGCACCTCCCGGCCGTCGCGCACCAGCAGGCGGGCGGCGGGGTGGCCGTCCGCGTCGACGAGGCGGAGGTCGTCGACGTCGGGCCGCGCCAGGTCGGCCACGTCGACCGTGCCCACCCACAGGGCGCCCGCCCAGGTCGGCACCGCGGTGCTCGCCATGGGGCGCGTGAGCGAGAGGGCGGTCACGAGACGACCTCGGCGGCGGACGGACGCCCCGGGGAGGCGGCGGTCGCCTCCTCGAGGACGGCACGGCCGACCGCGGGGTCGTGGGGCGCGAGACGGGCGCGGCGCAGGGTGCCGGCGGCGTAGCCGAGGACGGTGGCGACGACCACGGTGAGGAGCACGCCCGCGCGGCCCGCACCTCCCCGGCCCGTCTGCCCGAGTTCACGGACGAGGGCGGCGGGCACGACGCGGCGCAGGTAGTCGGACTCGCTCGAGAGCGCGTCGCCGGCGCCGACCTGGCGGCTGAGGGCGGCCTTGGACAGCCCCTCGCTCCAGCCGCGACGACGCGCGTAGGCCCACGTCACGCGCGGCGGGGTCACGTGGTGGCTGACGTCGGCGCGCGGCTCGAGCACGATGCGGGCCGAGGGGTCGGCCTGGCGGATGCGGATGCAGAGCTCGGTCTCCTCGCAGCCGAGGGGCACGGTGCCCACCCGGCCGGTGTCGAGGTTGAAGCCGCCGACGGCGACGACGGAGGCGCGGCGGAAGGCCATCGAGCAGCCGATCACGTTGCGCACGTCGGCGGTCGTCGTCGGCAGGCCACGGTGGCTGCAGCCGACGACCCACAGGGCCTCCGGCGGGTAGAACGCGCGGGCCCCGTCGGGCCAGCGCGGGGTCGCGTGCCCGCCGACGCCGACGACCTCGGGCTGGGCGAACGGCGCGAGGAGGTGCTCGAGCCAGCGCGGGTCGGCGGCGGCGTCGTCGTCGAGGAAGGCGACGACCTCACCGTGGGCCGCGGCGACGCCGGTGTTGCGCGCGCCGGACAGCCCCTGGCGGAAGCGGTTCGGCACGACGACGACGTCGCTCCAGCGGGCACGGCTGCGGGCGAGCAGGGCGTCGCTGTGGTCGATGACCAGGACGACCTCGGTCGTCTCGGGCAGTCGGCGCACCGACTCGACGCTCGCGACCAGGTCGTCCCAGCGGTCCTCGGTGTAGGCGCAGACGACGACGGTGACGGTGACGGGGCCGTCGGTCACGCGACGTCCCGGCGCGCTCCGGTCCGGACGGAGCCGGTGCTCGTCGACACGAGCTCCGGGGCCGGTGCCGCCGCGGCGCGCATCGAGGCGCGTCGGGCCGCCGCGGACGGGCGACGACGACGCTCCTCCAGGATGACCCGGAGCACGCGGAACCCGTCGGTGACGGCGTTGAGGTTGCTCGAGCCGTGGATGCGGAGCTTCTCGATGCTCGGCACCTCGACGATGTCGTAGCCGAGGGCGGCGGTGCGGCAGTTGAGGATCGTCTCGATCTCGAAGCCGTCGCCGTTGTGCATCTGGCCGTCGGCGCGGGGCGCGAGCCCGCTGGGCAGCAGCTCGAGGCTCGGGACGATGCGGGCCCAGAAGGCGTTGTAGCCGTAGCAGAGGTCGGTGTAGCGGGTGCCGAGCAGGAGGTTCGTGAGCGCGTTGAGCCCCCAGTTGCCGAGCGCGCGGAAGCGCGTGATGTCCTCGCTGCCGCCCCCCTGCACGAAGCGGCTCCCCTTGGCGACGTCAGCGCCGGCGACGAGCGCCTCGACGAAGCGCGGGATCTCTGCGGGGTCAGCCGAGCCGTCAGCGTCGAACATCACGATGACGTCGCCCGTGGCGGCCTCGAAGCCGCAGGCCAGGGCGTTGCCCTTGCCCTTCCGGGTCTGGTGGACGACCTTGATGTCGGGCATGACGCGCACGGCGGTCGCGACGGTGTCGTCGACCGAGTGGCCGTCGACGAGGATCACCTCGTGCACGCTGGGCAGCATCGGGAGCACGATCTCGAGGTTGCGGGCCTCGTTCCGGGCCGGGACGACGATGGAGATGCGGGGCTGAGCGGATGCGGGCAGGGGTGAGACCGGGTTCACGAGGGGGGTCCTTGCGTGGGTGAGCGAACCAGCAGGTGGGGTGGCCTGCGGTGGAGAGCCGGCGACTCGGGGGTTTCGGGTCCGTCGAGCCGGGCTGGGCGGGCCGATCGAGTTTCGGGTTCGATCGGCGCTGCTGTCGGGTGAGCACCAACATACGCCGCTGGCGACGCGGCGCAAGCACCCCCACCCGGTCGTGTCGAGGGGTGATCCGCCGACCTCCCGGGCCTCGACCGACTCGCCCCGCCGACCCTGGTCGATACCTGCGGGTACCCGATGGCGGACATCGCGTGTCCCCCGTTCTGTCCCCCCGCCAGCCGACTCCCAGGGACGACGTCGCCGCCCCGGGGGCCTCCGCAGCGGTGCGCGAATAGGATCGCGAGACACCAGACGGTCGCCCCGAGCGTCCGCCCGAGCCCCCGGAGAGACCGTCGTGACCGCTGATCGCCCCGAGCCTGCGGCCCTCTGCGTGTGCGGGCACGCCCTGGAGGCCCACGAGCACTACCGCGCGGGGACCGACTGCTCGCTCTGTCCGGCCGGCGCCTGCCGCCGCTGGCGACCCGCCCGGCGCTGACCGGGCCCCGCTCCCGTCCCCCGTTCTGACCTGAGGGCCCCTCATCTCATCACGCCCGTGAGTCCTCATCAAGGGGGACACGATTCCCCTCGACACCCCCCGGACGGGGGTCGGGAGGGGCCACCGGGAGGCTGTCGGTCCCGTGGACGGGGGCCACGGTGCCCCCCGTTCTGGGGGACGACCGTGACTGACGGCGGCGGGTCGGTTCACCCGCTCCTCGCCCGACTCACCCCCCGCCCGGGGGCCCCGGCCGCCCGAGAGCGCGCCCGGACGGCCGTCGGGGCGGTGCCCTCAGGGGCGGCGGACCGCCAGGGCGCCCCGTGCGACGCGGTGCGGCGCGGCCTGCGCCACCGGCTTGACGGTGACGAGGTCGAGGTTGACGTGGCTCGGCAGCTCCATCGCGTGCACGATCGACTCGGCGACGTCGTCGGCCGTGAGCGGCCCGGGCACGTCGGCGTAGACGGCGTCGGCCCGCGCCTGGTCGCCGCCGAAGCGCACGAGCGAGAACTCCTCCGTGCGCACCATCCCGGGGGCGATCTCCACGACGCGGATGGGCTCCCCCGCCAGCTCGAGCCGCAGCACGGCCACGAGCGCGTGCTCGGCGAACTTGGACGCGTTGTAGCCGCCCCCGCCCTCGTACGCGACGTGGCCGGCGATCGAGGTGACGGTCAGGACGTCAGCGACCCCCGCCTCCTCGGCTCCGTCGCGCAGCGCCGGCAGCAGCGCCGCCGTGACGCGCTTGGTGCCGAGCACGTTCACGTCGAACATGCGCTGCCAGTCGTCGACCGAGCCCGCCTCGACGCTGTCGAGGCCGAAGGCGCCGCCGGCGTTGTTCACGAGCGCGTGCAGCGGCCCGGTCGCCTCGACGTGGGCGCGGAGCGCCGCGACGTCGTCGTCGCTCGTGACGTCGGCGCGGAACCAGGTCGCCCCCGTCTCGTCGGCGAGCGCGCGGAGGCGGTCCTCACGGCGGGCGACCGCCAGCACGTCCCAGCCCCGGCCGCGCAGCAGGCGCACCGTGGCCTCACCGATCCCCGAGCTCGCCCCGGTCACCACCACTCGTCCCGCCATGGGCGTCTCCTTCTCTCCCGTGCCCGCCGCCCACGGTCGCGGGACGGCGCCGTCCGACGCTACCGCCGCCGGTCGGCCCGTGCGCGCCCACCCGTTACGCCCCGTGTCCGCGCGGCGCCGGCCGGCGCTGCCCGTGTCGTACCGTGGCCCCACCGCGACCCGAGCAGCACCGACCGACGCAGGAGACCACCGTGACCGACCAGAGCGACTGGAAGTTCGAGACCCAGCAGATCCACGCCGGGGCGCGACCCGACCCGACCACGAACGCCCGGGCGACGCCCATCTACAAGACGACCTCGTACGTCTTCCGCGACTCGCAGCACGCCCAGGACCTCTTCGCCCTCGCCGAGAGCGGCAACATCTACTCGCGCATCATGAACCCGACCCACGACGTGGTGGAGCAGCGCATCGCGAACCTCGAGGGCGGCAGCGGCGCCCTCCTCGTGGCGTCGGGCCAGGCGGCGTCGACGTTCGCGGTGCTCAACATCGCCCAGGCGGGCGACCACATCGTCTCGTCGTCGTCGATCTACGGCGGCACGTACAACCTCTTCAAGTACACGCTCGCGAAGCTCGGCATCGAGACGACCTTCGTGGAGGACCAGGACGACGCCGACGAGTGGCGCCGAGCCGTCCGTCCGAACACGAAGCTCTTCTTCGCCGAGACGATCGGCAACCCGAAGATCAACATCCTCGACATCGAGCTCGTCGCCGGGGTGGCCCACGCCGAGGGCGTGCCGCTGATCGTCGACAACACGATCGCCACTCCCTACCTGATCCGCCCCTTCGAGCACGGCGCCGACGTCGTCGTGCACTCGGCGACGAAGTTCCTCGGCGGGCACGGCACCGTCATCGGCGGCTTCATCGTCGACGGCGGCACCTTCCGCTGGAGCGAGCACGCCGAGCGCTTCCCCGGGCTGACCGAGCCCGACCCCTCGTACCACGGCGCCGTCTACACGCAGGCGGTGGGCGACGAGCTGGCCTACGTGGTGAAGGCGCGCGTGCAGCTGCTCCGCGACCTCGGGTCGTCGAACGCCGCCGACAGCGCCTTCGCGCTCATCCAGGGCATCGAGACGCTCAGCCTCCGCATCGAGCGCCACGTGCAGAACGCCCAGGAGATCGCCGAGTGGCTCGACTCCCGCGACGACGTGGCGGCCGTCTGGTACGCGGGCCTGCCGACGAGCCCCTGGTACGCGGCGGCGAACAAGTACGCGCCCCGGGGCGTCGGCGCCGTCCTCTCGTTCGAGCTCAAGGGCGGGGTCGACGCCGGCCGCGCGCTGGTCGACTCGCTGCAGCTGTTCAGCCACCTGGCGAACATCGGCGACGTGCGGAGCCTCGTCATCCACCCGGCCTCGACGACGCACTCGCAGCTGACCCCCGAGCAGCAGCTGACCACCGGCGTCACGCCGGGGCTCGTCCGGCTCTCCGTGGGCATCGAGTCCGTCGACGACCTCAAGGCCGACCTCGAGGCCGGCTTCGCGGCCGCGCGGCGCACGTCGCAGGAGGCCCTGCGGTCGTCCTGACCGGCCGGCCCCCTCAGGGAGGCGCGGTGCCCCGGGCGAGGGCACCGCGCCTCCCGCGCGTCACCGCACCGCAGCTCCTCCCCGGGCCCGGCGACGTCACGAACGGGCGTCGCCCCCCGACCACCCCCATGATGGAGACGACATGGACTGGCAGAGCACATCCGAGGACACCGTCCCGTCGAGCATCGTCTCCGAGCGGCACCGCCTGGCGATGCTCGGCAAGCCGCCGGCCACCGGCGCGTGGCGCGACGGCGACGACCCCGGGCACCGCTCGTTCGTCGCGATCGGCGACCTCCCGCTCGAGAGCGGGGGCTCGCTCGCGCGCACGCGCATCGCCTACGAGACCTGGGGCGAGCTCGACGCCGACCGCGGCAACGCCGTGCTGCTGCTGCACGCGCTCACCGGCGACAGCCACGTGGTCGGGCCCGCCTCGACCGGCCACCCGACGGCCGGCTGGTGGAACGGCGTCGTGGGCCCGGGCCTCGCGGTCGACACCGACCGCTGGTTCGTGGTCGCCCCGAACATGCTCGGCGGCTGCCAGGGCAGCACCGGCCCGTCGTCGTTCGCGCCCGACGCCGTCGAGTGGGGGTCGCGGTTCCCGCACCTGACGATCCGCGACCAGGTGGAGGCGCAGGTCGCGTTCTCGGACGCGCTGGGCGTCGAGCGCTGGGCCGCGGTCGTCGGCGGCTCCATGGGCGGCATGCACGCCCTCGAGTGGGGCGTCGGCCACCCCGACCGCCTCGAGCGACTCGCCGTGCTCGCGGCGCCGCCGCTCGCCAGCGCCGACCAGATCGCGCTCAACACGGTGCAGGGCGAGGCCGTCCGGATGGACCCGGGCTGGCGGGACGGCGACTACCACGACGCCCCCGACGGCGAGGGCCCCTACCGCGGTCTCGCGCTCGCGCGGCGCATGGCCCTGCTCAACTACCGCTCGCCCGACGAGCTGAACGCCCGCTTCGGCCGTGCCTGGCAGAGCGAGGTGAGCCCGCTCGGCGGGCCGGGCCGGTTCCAGGTCGAGAGCTACCTCGACTTCCACGGCAACAAGTTCACGCGGCGCTTCGACGCCGGCAGCTACGTGACGCTGCTCGGCGCGATGAACTCGCACGACGTCGGCCGGGGGCGCGGCGGCGTCGAGGCCGCGCTGGCCCGGGTGTCGGCGCGGGCGCTCGTGCTCGGGATCGACAGCGACCGCCTCTTCCCGGTGGCGGACCAGCGGACCATCGCGCGCCTCCTGCCCCACGGCCTCGACGGCGGCGACGCGGCCGTGATCTCGAGCGAGTTCGGCCACGACGGCTTCCTCATCGAGAACGAGGCGGTCGGGGGGCACCTCCGGCGCCTGCTCGAGACCTGAATCGGGCTCGCTCCCCGGCGCGTCGCGCGCGCTACCACCCCCACGGGTGGTCCTGGTGTGAAAACATGGTGAGGTCGCTGTCACCCGGCAGGCCTCCACGACATCAGCAGTCCGACTCAGGGACACCATGGACATCTTCGCCCAGGAGCGCGACCGGCTGCTGAGCAGCACGGCGCGCACCCTCGGCATCGCCTGCGCGGCCGTCAGCCTCCTCGCGCTGGCGTACCCCGGGGTGGCCGACCCCCTGCACCTGGCGGCCGTCGCGCCCCTCGTGCTCCTGCTCATCGTGGCGCTCGCGATCGTCGGGCGCTCCGGCGGCCACGCGAGGGCGTGGGTCGTGGTGGGGCTCGCCGCGGGAATCGCGGCGACCGTCGTGGCCCTCCTCCCGGCCACGGGCGAGCCGAGCCCGGGCATCGCCACCGCCGTCGTGCCGCTCGCCGGCGGCGCGACCGCGTCGTTCACGATCGTCCTGTCGTCGAGCCGGCTGCGGGTCGTCACGGCGTCGGTCGCGTTCGTCGTCGCCGTCACCCTCGTCGCCCTGGCCACGGGCTCGCTCTTCACCTTCCCGGTCGCGGCCGTCGTGCTCGGCTGGGCGCTGGTCTTCGTCGCGGGCATCTGGCTCGGCCGCAGCGTGCCCCTCGCCGCCCGGCGCATCTACAGCATCGGCAACGCGCACCGGGCGGAGCGCCAGGCCAGCGAGACGGAGGCCCAGCGCCGGCAGGGCGCGCGCCTCCTCCACGACACCGTGCTAGCCACCCTCACGCTCCTGGCGCACTCCGGCGTCGGGGTCACGGCCCAGGCGCTCCAGGCGCAGGCCGCGGAGGACGCCCGGCTGCTGCGCCACCTCCGGCTCGGCGGCACGCCCCAGCCGCAGGCCTCCGGCGAGTACTCGCTCGAGACCGTCGAGGAGGCGCCGCTCGGCCAGACCCTCGAGTCGGTCAAGCAGCGCTTCGGCCGCATGGGCCTCGAGGTCAGCTGGCACGGCACCGGCCAGGTGCTGCTGCCGACCCACGTGCTCGACGCCTTCCTGCTCGCCCTCGCCGAGTGCCTCGAGAACGTCCGACGGCACGCGGGCGTCACCGAGGCGCACGTCACGATCATCCACGACGACGACATGGTGCGGGCCATGGTCACCGACGCCGGCGTCGGCTTCGACCTCGAGGGCATCTCGGAGGAGCGGCTCGGCTTCAAGGAGTCGGTGGTCGGCCGCCTGCACGAGGTCGGCGGCAGCGCCCGGCTCTTCTCCTCGCCCGGCTCGGGCACCACCGTCGTCCTGGAGGCACCGCGATGAGCATCGACGAGAACACCCTCGGCGTCGTGCGGGGCCGTCGGGCGGCGCGCGGCCTGCCGATCAGCTCGACCGGCGCCCGTTCCCTGCGTCAGGCCCGCGCGGCCGGGGCCACCCTCGGCACGGGCTACCTCGGCCTCGGCGCCGCGGTGATCGCGGGCCTCCAGGCCGTCTACGGCCTGGTCTTCTTCCTCAGCCACCTGGCCGACTACCCGTCCGTGGCCCCGGCCCTCGTGGCGTGGCTGCTCTACATCGCGACGTTCGTCGGCACCGCGGCCCTGGTCACCATCCGGGGCGAGCGCCTCACGGGCTCCGTCTTCGCCGTCATCGGCGGCGTGCTCGTCGTCGTGGTGGCTCTCGACTTCATCGCCATCGCCCCGCTCCACGACGTCGGAGCCTTCGCCACCGCCTCCGTGGCCGTCGGCTTCGGGCTGCTGCCGGTCGTGACGCTCCGGCCGGCCCGCGAGATCGTCGTGGCCACCGGCGTCCTGCTCGTGGCGTTCGTCGTCATGGTGCTCGTGACCACGCCGCTGACGGCTGACACCGTGCCCCAGCAGCTCTCCGTGATCGCCCTCGCCGTGCTGCCCTCCGCCGTGGCGACGTCGATCGTGCAACGGTTCCGGCGCATGGTCCAGGTCGAGCTCGACCGCGTGCTCGTGCAGAGCAACGTCACGCAGCCCCGGTTCGCCGTCGGCATGCTGGCGAGCGACGAGCTCGCCCGGCTCGACCTCGCCGCCGAGAAGCTGCTCGACGGGGTCGCCGGCGGCGACGTGCCGCTCCCCCTCGCGCCCAAGGTCGCGTCGCAGGCCGCCTCGCTCGCGACGGAGCTCCGCCTGCACCTCATCGAGGGGCGACGCGAGACCTGGCTGCACCACGCGGTCACCGAGTCGGAGTACCTCGGCCGGTCGGTCACGCTGGTCGACCCGTCGTCGCTCGCCGGCCTCCTCGCTCCCCCGCAGCGCGACGGCCTGCTCCAGGCCGTCTGGCTGCTGCTGGGCGACTCGAAGAGCCGCACCCCGGGCACGACCATCACCCTGACCCTCGGCCCGGTGACGGCGTCCACCCGATCGATCGCGTCGCTCGCCGGGCGGAGCGTCGACGTGCCCGTCGTGCTGACGACGACCGGCATCCGGCGCAACCGCGTGACCCCCGCGACCTGGAACGCCCTCGAGCGGGTCGGCGAGTACACCGCCTCGACCCACGAGCAGAGCGTCATGATCAAGCTGCACTGCATCGTCGACAACCCCGCCGAGTCGTGACAGCCCGTTCCGTCCCTCCGTCTAGTCTGAACACCACGTCCTGAGAAAGAAGGCACCCGTGACGAACCCCGACGACCGCATCCGTCTGGCCCTGGTCGACGACCACAAGATGCTGCTCGGAGCCCTGAGCGAGTGGATCCGAGGTGCCGCCAGCGACATCTCGATGGTGGCGGCCGTCGCCTCCTGGCCCGAGCTCCTGACGCACCCCGAGTTCCCCGTCGACGTCGTGCTCCTCGACCTCGACCTGAAGGACAACATCCCGATCTCGCTCAAGATCAACACGCTCAAGACCACGGGCGTCAAGACCGTGTTGATGAGCACGTACTCCGAGCCCAACGTCGTGCGCGAGGCCCTCGCGGCCGGCGCGCTCGGCTACCTCGTCAAGAGCGAGGACGCCGACATGATCGTCGAGGCCATCCGCGCCGCGGCGAAGGGCGAGTCGTACATCTCGGCCGAGCTCGACCTGGCCCTCAACGCGGCCGAGATCGGCGGCGTGCCCAAGCTCAGCGCGCAGGAGCGCCGCGTCATGGCGCTGTACGGCGGCGGCGAGCCCGTCAAGGCCGTGGCGTACCAGCTCGGCATCAGCGAGGAGACCGCGAAGAGCTACCTCAAGCGCATCCGCGAGAAGTACCGCGTCGCGGGCTACGACGTCGGCACGAAGGTCGCGCTGCGGAAGCGCGCCCTCCAGGACGGCATCCTCATCGACACCCCCGCGCAGACGAGCTTCTAGCCCCTCGCGACGACGAACGGCCCGGCCCCTCGAGGGGCCGGGCCGTTCGTCGTCGCGAGGGCTCCCGCCGCTAGCGCTGGCCGATGAACACCGACCCGGTGTCGGTGTCCTCCTTGTGGTCGGCCTCGCGGGCAGCGGCGCAGAGCGCCGCCTGGCGGGCGTCGCCGGTCTTCTGGAGGCGGAAGCTGACGACCGTCAGGACGACCCCGGCCAGGGCCAGCGCGACTCCCACCCAGCCCGGTGCGGCGAACCCGAACCCGGCCGCGATGACGGCCCCGCCGAGGTAGGCCCCGGCGCTGTTGCCGAGGTTCATCGACGAGTGGTTCAGGGCGGCGCCGATCACCTGGCTCTCGCCGGCGACCTCCATCAGGCGCGACTGCACCGACGGGCCGATCATCGAGCTGACGAGGCCCAGCAGGAACGTCGTGGCGAAGATCCCGACGAGGCTGTCGACGAGCAGCGCGTACGCCACGAGGGCGGCGATGAGGCCGACGAAGCCGACCGTGAGGGCCGCCTTCAGGTTCTTGTCGGCGGCCCAGCCGCCGATGACGTTGCCGATCGTCATGCCGACGCCGACGCCGACGAGCACCCACGGCACGACGCCCTCGTCGACCCCGACCCCCTCGGTGACGGCGTTGGCGATGTAGCTGTAGACGGCGAAGAAGCCGCCGAAGCCGATCGCGCCCACGCCCATCACGAGCCAGACCTGCGGCTTGCGGAACGCGCTGAGCTCACGGCGCATCGACGCGGCCGAGTCGCCCTCCATGCGCGGCACGGCGAACGCCACCGCGACGAAGGTGAGCGCGAAGATCGCGGCGACGGCGAGGTAGGCCGTACGCCAGCCCTGCGCCTGGCCGAGGGCCGTGATGGTCGGCACGCCGACGACGTTGGCGATCGTCAGACCGCTGAGCACGAGCGCGACGCCCTTGCCCCGGTTGCCCGGCCCCATGATGGTGGCGGCCACGATGGAGGCGATGCCGAAGTAGGCGCCGTGCGGCAGCCCGGCGAAGAAGCGCGCGGCGAGCACCCAGCCGAACGACGGCAGCACGGCCGACAGCACGGTGCCGACCACGAACAGCGCGAGCAGCCCCATCAGCAGCTTCTTCTTGGGCAGGTGCGACGACATCGCGGCGATGGTCGGCGCCCCCACGACGACGCCCAGGGCGTAGGCGCTGACGAGCCAGCCGGCGCGGGCGATGCCCGCGTCTGACGACTGCGCCCAGAGGTCGGGCAGCAGGTCCTGCGCGATGTTCGGCAGGAGGCCCATGGCGACGAACTCGGTCGAGCCGATCCCGAAGCCGCCGAGCGCGAGGGCGATCAGGGCGAACGTCTTGCGACGGGTGGAGAGGGTGGTCACGGGCGGCTGCCTTCGCTGGGTCGGAGGTGACGGGCTGAGGGGGCCCAGGGCTCTCCGTCGAGCGAGCTGGGGGCGTCGGCGGGGGCGACGTCGCACCTCCGGCCTGACCGTGTCGGTTCGAATCGATTCGACCTGACCCTCGATGGTACGCCCTAGGAGGCGCGGGCGCAGCCCCCGGGAGGGCCCGATCAGCGGCCGCCGACGCCCCGGCCGGGGCCCGTGTCGGACTTCGCCGCGCGGTACCAGGCGGGCAGGAGGACGGCGGGCAGCCAGAAGGCGGCCACGATCCCGACGACGCAGATGCACAGGCCCACCTGCTGGAGGACGTCGGCGACGGGCTCCGCGCGCGCCCAGAGGAGGTTGCCGGCGCCCACCATCGCCACGCCCGTGCCGGCCCACGCGACGCCGAAGGGCCAGTGCAGCACCGTGGAGTCCGACCAGCGGCGCCAGGCGCCCGTGTAGGCGAGCAGCCCCGGGACGACCAGGAGCGCCCCGAGGACGACCAGGGTCAGGGCTCAGCCCTGCTCGCCGAGGGCGGCCTCGAGGCGCTCGACCTTGCCGGTCAGCTCGCCGGTGCGGCCGGGGCGGATGTCGGCCTTGAGCACGAGCGAGACGCGGGTGCCGAAGCGGCCCACCGCCTCCGTGGCCTCCTTGACGACGGCCATGACCTCGTCCCACTCGCCCTCGATCTCGGTGAACATCGAGGAGGTGCGGTTCGGCAGGCCCGACGCCCGGACGACCGCCACGGCCGCGGCGACGGCGTCGTGGACGGAGTCGCCGTGCGCCTCCGGGTCGAGGTGGCCGGCGGGGGCACCGCCGCTGGGCGAGACGGAGAAGGCGACGATCATGCGCCCATCCTGCCCCGCTCTGCCGACGTCGTCCTGCCGAGCCGCCACAGCTGGGCCCCGGCGAGCGCGAGCAGCCCCACCTCGGCGACCCCGCGCAGGGTCGCCACGAGCACGATCCAGGGCTCGGCGGCGAGGAGGGAGTCGTAGCACCACGGGTAGATGACCTGGGTCAGGCCCGCGACGACGAGGCTGAGCGCCGCCGGCACGACGAACGAGGGCCCGCCCCGGCGCTGCAGCACGAGGCCGACCACGACGGGCACGGCCAGCCACGAGACGAACTGCGGCGAGCCCACCTTGTTGGTGACGATCAGGGCCGTGACCAGCCCGAGCGAGAGGGGCGCGAGGAGGCGCGCGGCCGACGCCCCGGAGCGCACGGCCCGCAGCCCCAGCAGCACCACGGCGAGCACGACCATCGCCATGACGACGGTCGTCGCCTGGGCGGCGAGCGCGACGCCGGGGCCGGAGACCTGGAAGGTCAGGATCTCGCGGTCGTAGTAGACGGTCGTGTCGGCGGCCCCCGACGCGGCCCGCCAGAGCCACGGCACCGCGGTGAGCGACTCGACCTGGAGGCCCCTGCCCGCCTGCTGCCCGACGAAGCCGAGCACGGTCGCGCCGCTGCCGAGCACGAGCGAGATCGCGACGACGACGACGCTGGTCGTCACGGCGGCGGTGAGCACGTCGCGACGGCGGCGCACCGCGATCAGCGCCGCGACGACGAGGGCCGCCGGCCAGACCTTGACCCAGGCGGCGACCGTGAGCAGGGCGGCGGCCAGCGTGGGCCGCGCGGTGAGCAGCAGCAGGCCGACCAGGGCGAGGGCGACCGTGACGGCGTCGATGCGCCCGACGGCGATGGGCCCCAGCACGACGAGGAAGGCGAGCCACCACCAGGCCGCGGCGAGCTCGCGGCGCCCGCCGCGGGTCAGGACGGCCAGCGCGGCCGCGTCGAGCAGAAGGACGATCGTGAGCCATGCCGTGCCGTAGTGCTCGGGGCCGGCCACGCGCGCCAGGAGCATGGGCACCGCGGCCAGCAGCGGGTACACCCACGGCCGGTCGATGCCGACCCAGTCCCCCGCGCCGACGCCGCGCTGCATCCAGGTCGAGTAGACGCTGAGCACGTCGCCCATCGGCTGGTTCGGGCCGGTCAGCGCCGCGTGCCCGAGCCAGAGGTGCACGAGCACGACGGCGACGCCGAGCAGCACGGGCGAGGCGGCGACCCGGCGCGCGGGCCCCGGGGCGCCCCGGCCTGGAGCCCCGGAGGCGGCAGGGGCCGCAGAGGCCGTCGACGCGGTCGGGAGGGGCACGCTGCCCGTGTCGGCGCGTCCGGACGAGGGAGGCGCGGCGCGGGTCATGCGCACAGGCTAGCCGCCCGTCACGGGGCGTCTCCGAGGCGTCGTCCATCGGTCGCCGCCGGTACTCTCGTCCCATGCGCCTCACCCGACTCCGTCGAGCCTCCGCCGTCGCGACCGCCCTCGCGGCCGTCGGCCTCCTCACCGCCTGCTCGGGCGCCTCCGGCGGGTCGGGCGACGCCTCCGGCGGAGGCGTCGGCCTCGTGACCGACGGCAAGCTCACCGTCGCGACCGGCGAGCCCGCGTACAGCCCGTGGGTGGAGGGCGACGACCCGACCACGGGCGACGGCTACGAGGCGGCCGTGGCCTACGCCGTCGCCGAGCAGCTCGGCTACGACGACTCCGACGTGGTCTGGGTGCGCACGACCTTCGACGAGGCCATCGCGCCCGGCCCGAAGACCTACGACCTGAACCTGCAGCAGTTCTCGATCACCGACCAGCGGAAGAAGGCGGTCGACTTCTCGTCGCCCTACTACGAGACCCGCCAGGCCGTCGTCACGCTGCCCGGCACGGCCGCGGCCGACGCGACGAGCGTCGCCGACCTCAAGGGCCTCGCGATCGGCGCCCAGAGCGCGACCACGAGCTTCACGGCCGCCGAGACCGCCATCGACCCCGACGGCGGCGTGCAGGCCTACAACTCCAACGACGACGCCAAGGCGGCGCTCGAGTCGGGCCAGGTCGACGCCATCGTGCTCGACGTGCCCACCGCCACCTACTTCGTCGAGGGGGGCGTCGTGCTCGGTCAGCTGCCCGCCGCCGAGGGCGCCAGCGACGAGCTGGGCATCGTCCTGCCGCTCGGCAGCGACCTGACCTCCGACGTCACCGCCGCCGTCGACGCGCTGCGCGCCGACGGCACCCTCGACGAGCTGCAGCAGCAGTGGCTCGCCGACTACGACGTGCCGGAGCTCTCGTAGCGCCGGCACCGGTCGCCGCCGGCACGGGCGCCGCCCCCGGCGGCCCGGCTCCCGCCCCGGTCAGCGACCTCGAGCTCGGGCGGCGCGAGTACCGCCGCCGGCAGTCGACCCGGTCGATCGTCGTCGCGACCGTCAGCACCGTGGTCTTCGCGGCCCTCGCCTGGTGGGCGGTGACGAGCACGCCCGGCTGGGAGCGCGTCCGCTTCAGCTTCTTCGACGGCGAGTCGCTCGTGGCCGCCTGGCCCCGGGTGCTCGAGGGCCTCTGGCTCAACGTCCGGGTTCTGGTCGTGGCGGCCCTCGGCGTCGCGGTGCTGAGCACCGTGCTGTCGGCCCTCCGCACCCTGCGCGGCCCCGTCTTCTTCCCCGTCCGGGCGCTCGTGCGCGGCTACACCGACCTGTTCCGCGGGCTGCCGCTCATCATCGTGCTCTACCTCGTCGGCTTCGGCGTGCCCGGCCTCGGCCTCGGCATCCCCCGCCTCCCCGCCGAGTTCTGGGGCACCATCGCGTTGATCCTCACCTACTCGGCCTACGTCTCGGAGGTCGTGCGGGCCGGCATCGACGCCGTCCACCCGTCGCAGCGGCTCGCCGCCCGGTCGCTCGGCCTCAGCCACGCGAAGACCCTCCGCCTCGTCGTCTTCCCCCAGGCCCTCCGCAAGGTCACCCCGGCCCTGATGAACGACCTCGTGTCGATGCAGAAAGACGTGGGGCTGATCTCCGTGCTCGGCGCCGTCGACGCCGTCCGCGCCGCGCAGATCGAGACGGCGACCGCCGCCAACTTCACGCCCTACGTGCTGGCCGGCCTGCTGTTCGTCGTGCTGGCGCTGCCGACGATCTGGCTCACCGACTGGCTGTCGGCGCGCCTCCGCCGTCGCGAGCAGGCCGGGAGCGTCGTGTGAGCGCCCCCGTCACGCCCGCCGGAGGCGCGGTGCCGGCTCCCGGGGCCGCCCCCGTCCTGCGCCTCGAGGGGGTCCGCAAGGCGTTCGGCGACACGACCGTGCTCGACGGCGTCGACCTCGACGTGGCCCGCGACGAGGTCGTGGCGCTGATCGGCGCGAGCGGCTCAGGCAAGTCGACGCTGCTGCGCACGGTCAACCTGCTCGAGACCATCGACGACGGCCGCATCACCCTCGACGGCACCGACATCAGCGACCCGCGCGTGCGCGTCGACGCCGTCCGGGCGCGGATCGGCGTCGTCTTCCAGCACTTCAACCTCTTCCCCCACATGACCGTGCTCGAGAACGTCTCGCTGGCGAGCCGGCACGTGCTGCGCCAGCCCCGTCGCGAGGCCGAGCAGCGCGCCCTCGAGCTGCTCGAGCGCGTCGGGCTCGGCGACAAGGCCGGCTCGTACCCCGACCGGCTCTCCGGCGGGCAGCAGCAGCGCGTGGCGATCGCCCGGGCCCTCGCTCCCCGCCCCGCCGTGCTGCTGCTCGACGAGGTCACGAGCGCCCTCGACCCCGAGCTGGTGGGCGAGGTGCTCGACCTCGTCCGCACGCTGAAGGAGGTCGGCACGACCATCCTCATGGCGACCCACGAGATGGCCTTCGCGCGGGACGTCGCCGACCGCGTCGTCTTCCTCGACGCGGGCCGCGTCGCCGAGCAGGGGCCGCCCGCCCAGCTCTTCACGGCGCCCCGCACCGAGCGCGCCCGCGACTTCCTCGCCCGCTTCACGGCCTGACCCCTCCCAGGTGCCCCCGAGGGCGACACGACACCATCCCGTGAGCCCCGTGAGCCCCCGCGAGCCGACCCGCACCGAGCCGACCCCAGGAGACCCCGCCGTGAAGAAGAACACGAAGATCGCCCTCGCCGTCACCGCCGTCGTCGTGGTGGGCCTCGGCGTCACCGCGGCCGTGGCCGGCCCCGCCTTCTACCGTGACGTGGTCGTCGGCGAGCCGGACGCCGCGCCCACCGTCAGCGTGACCCCCGGCGCCACGACCGTCGACGTGAGCCAGGCCTCCGGCGACTGGACGATCGGCGACGGCAGCAGCGCCGGCTACCGGGTCGACGAGGTCCTCAACGGCACCGACGTGACCGTGGTCGGCACGACCGACGAGGTGACGGGCACCGTCACGCTCGACGGCACGACCATCACCGCCGCGACCGTGACGGTCGACGTCGCGAGCATCGCCACCGACAGCGCGAACCGCGACGGGTACTTCCGCGACGACGCGATGGAGGCCGGCACCTACCCGACGGCGACCTTCACCCTCACGCAGCCGATCGACGCCGCGGTGCCCGCCGACGGCGAGGTCGCGAGCGTCGAGGCCACCGGCGACCTCACGATGCACGGCGTCACGCAGAGCGTCACGGTCGACCTGCAGGCGGCCCTGTCCGGCGACGGGGTCCAGGTGAGCGGGTCGATCCCCGTGACCTTCTCCGACTACGGCGTCGACGCCCCGAGCTTCGGCTTCGTCCAGGTCGAGGACGCCGGCTCGGTGGAGTTCCTGGTCGCGGCCGCCCCCGCCGGCTAGCGCCCCGCGACCGTCGGCGGCCTCGCGACCGGCTAGCGCTCCGCGAGCAGCTCGGCGATCGTCGCCGGCAGGGCGTGCACCAGCCCGAGCACGGTGAGCGGCCCGCCCGCGCTCGCCCGCGACGCGGCGAGCCCGTGCACGACCGCCGCCGTCGCCGCCAGCCGGGCCAGCGCCTCCGCGTCGTCGGCGACCTCGTCGGCGTGGGTCGCGACGAGAGCCCCGAGCACGCCGCCGAGCGCGTCGCCGGCCCCCGCCGTCGCGAGCCACGACGGGGCGCTGGCCGCGACCAGGCGCGTGCCCCCGGGCGAGGCGACGTACGTGTGGTGGCCCTTGACGAGCACCGTGCAGCCCCAGGTCTCGGCCGCCCGCGCGGCGGCGCCGGCGGGGTCGGCGGCGACGTCGTCGACCTCCTGGCCCGAGGCCGTCGCCAGCTCGCGGAAGTGCGGGGTGAGGACGACGGGCCCCGTGGCCCGCTCCCGCAGCGACAGCGCACCGGCGTCGAGCACGAGGGGCAGCCCCGAGGAGGCGGCCGTGCGGAAGCCCTCCTCCGTCTCGTCGTCGAGGTGGTCGCCGTCCACCCCCGACCCGAGCAGCCACGCCTGCACGCGGCCGATGCCCGTCACGGCCTCCGGCCGGCGGTGCAGCACGAAGTCGGCGGCGCGGCGGGGCCCGACGTAGCGGAGCATCCCCACGCCCGTGTGCAGCGCGGCCTCGACGCCGAGCACGGCGGCCCCCGGGTACGACGACGAGCCGGTCACGACGCCGAGCACGCCGCGGCGGTACTTGTCGTCGTCGGGGCGGGGCACCGCGATCTCGCCCGCGGCGTCGGAGGGGGCCCAGTCGGTGTAGTCGCTCGAGTCGGTCACGCCTCGACGCTAGCCCGGGCGGACCCCGCCACGCCCGGGCCGCCGGTCGGGGGAACACGCCGCGCGGGCGCCGCGTTGGGGCACGAGGGGCGACCGAGGTCGCCCGCCACCGATCTGAAAGGCGATGACTGCTCCGTGACGTCCGACACCAGCGTGACCACCGACTCCCCCACGACGGCCCCCGAGCGCACGGCTCCCGGCCTCTTCGACCCGATCACCCTGCGCGGCACCACCTTCCGCAACCGGCTCTGGGTGGCGCCGATGTGCCAGTACAGCGTCGACCGTGAGGACGGCGTGCCCACCGACTGGCACCTCGTGCACCTCGGCGCACTTGCCCGGGGAGGCGCCGGCGCGGTCATCAGCGAGGCCACCGCGGTCGTGCCCGAGGGCCGCATCTCGCCGCAGGACACCGGCCTCTGGAACGACGAGCAGGTCGAGGCCTGGAAGCCCGTGACGGCGTTCGTCAAGGGCCAGGGCTCGGTGCCGGGCGTGCAGCTCGCCCACGCGGGCCGCAAGGCGTCGACCTTCCGCCCCTGGAGCGACGTGCAGGGCAGCGTGCCCGCGAGCGAGGGCGGCTGGCCGACGGTCGCCCCCTCGGCCGTCGCCTTCGAGGGCTACGACGAGCCGCGCGAGCTGACGCACGACGAGGTCGTCGGCCTCGTCGAGGCCTTCCGCACCGCCGCCCGCCGCTCGGTCGAGGCCGGCTTCGAGCTGATCGAGCTGCACGCGGCGCACGGCTACCTGCTGCACCAGTTCCTCTCGCCGCTGAGCAACCAGCGCACCGACGAGTTCGGCGGGTCGCTCGAGAACCGCGCCCGCCTCCTGCTCGACGTGGTCCGCGCCGTGCGGGCCGAGGTCGGCGACGGCTACCCGCTGCTGGTGCGCTTCAGCGCGACCGACTGGGCCGAGGGCGGCTGGGACGAGGACGACACCGCGACCGTCGCCGCGTGGTCGCGCGAGGCCGGGGCCGACTTCTTCGACATCTCGACGGGCGGCCTCGTCGCCGGCGTGAGCATCCCCGTGGGCCTCGGCTACCAGGTGCGCTTCGCCGAGCACGTCCGTCGGCAGGCCGACGTCGAGACCGGCGCCGTGGGCCTCATCGTCTCCGCCCGCCAGGCCGACGAGGTCATCTCCTCGGGCCGGGCCGACGTCGTGCTCATGGCGCGCGAGTTCCTCCGCGACCCGCACTTCCCGCTGCGGGCCGCCGCCGAGCTGGGCGTCGAGCTCGACTACGTGCCGGCGCAGTACCAGCGCGCTCCGTTCCGGGTGAGCTGACCCCGGGGAGGCGCCCCGCGCCTCCGGCCCGACACGACGACGGCCGCCTCGATCTCGCGATCGGGGCGGCCGTCGTCGTGCGCCGTGAGGGAGGCGGCGGGGACGCCCGCCGGAAAGCCCGCTACGAGCGCCGGGTCGCGTCCTGGACCTCGCCGATGAGCTCCTCGAGGATGTCCTCGAGGAAGAGCACGCCCTGCGTCGACCCGTGCTCGTCGAACGAGCGGGCGACGTGCACGCCGCTGCGGCGCATGGTCGCGAGGGCGTCCTCCAGCTCGGTGCCCCGGTAGATCGAGATCAGCTGGCGGATTCGCTTCGGCGGCACGGGGTCGTGGAACTCGTCGACGTCGAGGTCGATGACGTCCTTGAGGTGCAGGTAGCCCGTCGGGTCGCCGCCGTCGTCGACGAGCACGTAGCGCGAGAAGCCGTTCTGCGCGACCGCCCGCTCGACGTCGGACGGCGTCGCGTCCTCCGGGAGGGTGACGAGCCCGGACATCCGCACCGCGACGTCGTCGACGGTCTTCTCGGTGAACTCGAACGCGGCCTGCACGGTGCCGCTCGCGTCGGTGAGCGTGCCCTCGCGCTGCGACTGCGCGACGATCGTCGCCACCTCGTCGACCGTGAACGCGCTGGCCGCCTCGTCCTTCGGCTCGACCCGGAAGGCCCGCAGCACGGCGTTCGCCGACCAGTTCAGCGCGACGACCACGACGTGGAAGACGCGGGCGATGGCGACGAGCGGGGGCGCGAGCAGCAGGGCGGCGCGGTCGGGCAGCGAGAACGAGATGTTCTTCGGCACCATCTCGCCGAGCACCACGTGCAGGAACGACACGAGCACCAGCGTGATGACGAAGCCGACCACGCTCACGAGCTCCTCGCTGAGGCCGGTGAGGCCGAGCGGGCCCTCGAGCAGGTGGTGGATCGACGGCTCCGACACGTTGAGGATGAGCAGCGAGCAGATCGTGATGCCGAGCTGCGTCGTCGCGAGCATCATCGTGGCGTGCTCCATCGCCCAGAGGGTCGTCTTGGCGGCGCGGCTGCCCGCCTCCGCCTTCGGCTCGATCTGTGAGCGCCGGGCGCTGATGACGGCGAACTCCGCCGCCACGAAGAAGGCGTTGCCCATGAGCAGCAGCACGAGCCAGACGATGCCGAGCCAGTCGCTCATCGCGCGTCCTCCTTCGTCGTCGTGGTCGTGCCGGTGCCCGTGCCGCGGCCCGCGGCCCGGGCGGCGGCGGCCGCGGTGGCGGCCCGGGTCGCCCGGTCGGTGCGGGTGGCGGGCCCGCCGGGCCCGCGGGCGTCGTCGTGCGCCCCCTGGCGCGCGTCGGCGATCTGCGACGAGACCGACCCGGTGTCGGAGGCGCGGTCGGCGTCACCGGCCTCGCTCGCCTCGTCGTCCTGGGTGGGGGTGAAGCGGATGCGGTCGATGCGGCGCCCGTCGAGGCGCTCGACCCGGAAGGTGCCCGAGTCGCTCTCGACGACGTCGCCGACGACGGGCAGGCGGCCGAGCTCGCTCATCAGCCAGCCGCCCACGGTCTCGTAGGGGCCCTCCTCCGGCACCTTGACCGACGCCCGCTCGAGCAGCTCGTCGGGGCGGAGCAGGCCCGGGAAGGTCAGCCAGTTGCGCGAGCGCACGACGTCGACGCGGCTGCGGTCGTGCTCGTCGGAGACCTCGCCGACGAGCTCCTCGATGAGGTCCTCGAGGGTGACGACCCCGGCGGTGCCGCCGTACTCGTCGACGACGACGGCCATCTGGTAGCCGCGGCCGCGCACCTCGGCGAGGAGGTTGTCGAGGGTCATCGTCTCGGGCACGCGGACGGCGGCGGTCTGCAGCGCCGACACGGGCACGTCGGCCCGCTTCTCGCGCGGCACGGAGACGGCCTGCTTGACGTGGACGAGACCGACGACGTCGTCGATGCCGTCGTCGGTGACCGGGAAGCGCGACAGGCCCGTGCGCCGTGCGAGCTCGAGCACGGTCTCGGCGGAGTCCGTCCGCGTGACCGTCGACAGGCGGGGGCGGGGCGTCATCACGTCGGAGGCGGTGTGGTCGCTGAACGCCAGGGTGCGCGCCAGCAGGGTCGCGGTGTCGGTGTCGAGGCTGCCCTCGAACGCCGAGCGGCGGACGAGCGACGAGAGCTCCTCCGCGGTGCGGGCGCCGGAGAGCTCCTCCTTCGGCTCGATGCCGATCGACCGGAGGATGGCGTTGGCCGTCTCGTTGAGCAGCCGCACCGCGGGCTTGAACACCGTGGTGAAGCCGACCTGGAAGGGGATGACCAGCTTGGCCGTGCGCAGCGGCAGGGCGAGGGCGAAGTTCTTCGGCACGAGCTCGCCGATGATCATCGACAGGAGGGTCGCGACGACGATCGACACGATCGGCGCGCCGACGTCGACGACCGGCTCGGGCATGCCCACCGCGGTGAGCGGCGGCTCGAGCAGCCGCGAGATCGCAGGCTCCATCGTGTAGCCGGTGAGCAGCGTCGTCAGCGTGATGCCGAGCTGAGCGCTCGAGAGGTGGGTCGAGGTGATGCGGAGGGCGCCGATGGTGGGGCCGAGGCCCTTCTCGCCCTTCTGCTCACGGGCCTCGAGGTCGGACCGGTCGAGGTTGACGAGGCTGAACTCGCTGGCCACGAACAGGCCGGTGCCGACGGTGAGCAGCAGGCCGATGCCGAGGAGGATCCACTCGTTCACGAGGAGCGGTCACCCCGCTCGGCGCGGAGATGGTGGGAGGGTGCGGTCGTCTGGGACGGAGGGTCATCCATAGGCGTGCGATCCTACCGCGCGCGGGCCCTCGCGCCCGCACCTGGGCGGCGGACGCGGGCCGCGTCCGCTACCAGCTGACCGGCAGCGCCTTGCCCTCCTCGTACCCCGCCGCCGACTGGACGCCGACGAGGGCCCGCTCGGCGAACTCGGGCAGGGTCGTCGCCCCCGCATAGGTGAACGAGCTGCGGACGCCCGAGGTGATCATGTCGAGGAGGTCCTCGACGCTGGGGCGGAGCGGGTCGAGGTAGATGCGCGACGACGAGATGCCCTCGGCGAAGAGCGTCTTGCGGGCGAGCTCGTAGGGGTCGAGCCGCTCGAACCGCCCCTGCACGGCCTTCGTCGAGGCCATGCCCCAGCTCTCCTTGTAGAGCCGGCCCTCCTCGTCGGCCGCCAGCTCGCCGGGGGCCTCGATCGTGCCCGCGAACCACGAGCCGATCATGACGGAGGCGGCGCCCGCGGCGAGCGCGAGGGCCACGTCGCGGGGGTACCGCACCCCGCCGTCGGCCCAGACGTGGGCGCCTAGCGCGCGGGCCGCCGCGGCCGTCTCGAGCACGGCGGAGAACTGGGGGCGGCCGACCGCGGTCATCATGCGGGTGGTGCACATCGCGCCCGGGCCGACGCCGACCTTGACGATGGAGGCCCCGGCGGCGACGAGGTGCCGCACCGCCTCCTCGGTGACGACGTTGCCGGCGGCGATCGGCAGCCCGAGCCCGAGGGCGGCGACCGCCTTGATGGCCCGGATCATGCCGTCCTGGTCGCCGTGCGCGGTGTCGATCACGAGCACGTCGACGCCGGCGGCGGCGAGCGCCCGCGCCTTCTCGGCGACGTCGCCGGTGATGCCGACGGCGGCGGCGACGCGGAGGCGCCCCCCGGCGTCGAGGGCCGGCCGGTACAGCGTGCTGCGGAGCGCGCTCTTGCGGCTGACCGTGCCGATGACGCGGCCGTGGCGGAGCACCGGCGCGAAGTCGATCTCGGCGGCGACCATGCGGTCGAAGGCGGCGCGCGGCCCCTCGACGTCGTCGGCGTCGAGGGAGGTGAGGGCCCCGTGCAGCAGGTCGCCGAGCACGGCGTCGCGGGGCGCGGTGCCGAGGCGGGAGGCGGCGATGCAGCCGAGGTACGCGCCGGTGCCGTCGTGCAGGACGATGCCGTGGCCCTCGACGGCGGGGACGGTGCGGAGTGCCGTCTCGACGGTCTCGCCGGCGTCGAGCGAGTAGGGGGTGTCGTAGTCGACCGGCTGGGCCTTCACCCACCGGATGGCCGCGTCTAGCTGCTGCAGCGGCATGTCCTGCGGCAGGACGCCGAGGCCGCCGCGCCGGGCGAGCGTCGCCGCGAGCCGGGGCCCGGTGACCGAGTTCATGTTCGCCGAGACGATCGGCAGGGTCGCGCCGGTGCCGTCGCCGGGGGCGAGGCTCACGTCGAGGCGGCTCGTGACCGACGACCTGCTGGGCACGAGGAACACGTCGGAGTACGTCAGGTCGTGGGTCGGCGTCGTCTCGTAGAACCTCATGGCTCCACGGTAGCTCTCCCGGACCGCGCTGACTCCGTGAGATCGAGGCCGACCGGTGGGGCGCCTCCTGCGGGTCGCCCCGCCCGCGCTCGGTCGGATGCGCTTAAGCTGGGGCACCGTGGGCGGCGCTGCCCACGCACTGATCAACAATCAACGGAGAGTGGGCGATCGGCTGTGACGAGCCACGTGACGGGAACGACCGACGAGGGTGCCTTCGGCGCCAACGAGTGGTTGGTCGACGAGCTCTACGAGCAGTGGCTGGTCGACAAGAACGCCGTCGACGAGTCGTGGTGGCCCGTCCTCGAGGCGTACACGCCCGCCGACGGCGGCGAGGCCCCGGCCGGAGGCGCCGCCGACGCCGACCCTGCCCCGCGGTCCTCCTCCGCCGCGGCCAGCACGCCCCCCGCCCCGGAGCCCGCCTCGACCGACGGCGGCCAGGCCCAGGTCCCCGACGAGGTCGCCGGCGCCCCCGGCCAGGACGAGCCCGCAGCCCCGGCCCCCGCCCCGGCCGCGCCCGCCGGCAAGAAGGCGGCGAAGACCACGTCGGTGGAGCCCTCCGCGAAGCCCATCCCCGCCGACTCGCCCGCGAAGGCGGCGGAGCCGAAGCGCCCGGCCGCCGAGCCCACGCCGGAGCCCGAGGCCGTGGTCACGCCGCTCCGCGGCATGGCGAAGTCGCTCGCGACCAACATGGACGCCAGCCTCACGGTGCCCACCGCGACCAGCGTCCGGACCGTCGCGGCCAAGCTGATGATCGACAACCGCATCGTCATCAACAACCACCTCAAGCGCGCCCGCGGCGGCAAGGTGTCGTTCACGCACCTCATCGGCTGGGCCCTGGTGCAGGCGCTCAAGGAGTTCCCGAGCCAGAACGTCTTCTACGACGAGGTCGACGGCAAGCCCTCCGTCGTCACTCCCCCGCACATCAACCTCGGCCTCGCGATCGACATCCCGAAGCCGGACGGCACCCGTGCCCTCCTGGTGCCCGGCATCAAGAAGGCCGACGAGATGACCTTCGCCGACTTCCTGTCGGCCTACGAAGACGTCGTCCGCCGGGCCCGCGACAACAAGCTCACGGCGGCGGACTTCCAGGGCAACACGATCTCGCTGACCAACCCGGGAGGCATCGGCACCGTCCACAGCGTCCCGCGCCTCATGAAGGGGGCCGGCTCGATCATCGGCGCCGGCGCTCTCGACTACCCGGCCGAGTTCCAGGGCACGTCGGCGAAGACCCTCGTCGAGCTCGGCATCGGCAAGACCGTGACGCTGACGAGCACCTACGACCACCGCGTCATCCAGGGCGCGGGCTCCGGCGAGTTCCTCAAGAAGGTCAACGAGCTGCTCATCGGGCAGCGCGGCTTCTACGAGGAGATCTTCGCGGCCCTCCGCATCCCCTACGAGCCCATCCACTGGAACGCCGACATCAACGTCAACCTCGCCGAGCGCGTGGGCAAGACGGCGCGCGTGCAGGAGCTCATCAACAGCTACCGCGTGCGCGGCCACCTCATGGCCGACATCGACCCGCTGGAGTACCGCCAGCGCACCCACCCCGACCTCGCCATCGAGAGCCACGGGCTGACCTTCTGGGACCTCGACCGCGAGTTCGTCACGGGGGGCCTCGGGGGCCGCACCTCCGCCCTGCTGCGCGACATCCTCGGCATCCTCCGCGACTCCTACTGCCGCACGATCGGCGTCGAGTACATGCACATCCAGGACCCTGCGCAGCGGGCCTGGGTACAGCAGCACGTCGAGGTGCCCTACGTGAAGCCGTCGCACGACGAGCAGATGCGGATCCTCGCCAAGCTCAACGAGGCCGAGGCCTTCGAGACCTTCCTGCAGACGAAGTACGTCGGCCAGAAGCGCTTCAGCCTCGAGGGCGGCGAGTCGGCGATCGCGCTGCTCGACACGGTCATCCAGCAGGCCGCCCGGGAGGGCCTGGAAGAGGTCGCGATCGGCATGGCCCACCGCGGTCGCCTCAACGTGCTGACGAACATCGCGGGCAAGACCTACGGCCAGATCTTCCGCGAGTTCGAGGGAACGCAGGACCCGAAGACCGTCCAGGGCTCCGGCGACGTGAAGTACCACCTCGGCACCGAGGGCGAGTTCACGAGCGCGACCGGCGAGACCATCCCCGTCTACCTCGCGGCGAACCCCTCGCACCTCGAGGCCGGCGACGGCGTGCTCGAGGGCATCGTCCGCGCCAAGCAAGACAGAGGGCCGAAGGGCGTCTTCGCCACCCTGCCGGTGCTCGTGCACGGCGACGCGGCCATGGCGGGCCAGGGCGTCGTCGTCGAGACGCTGCAGATGTCGCAGCTGCGCGGCTACCGCGTCGGCGGCACCATCCACGTCGTGATCAACAACCAGGTCGGCTTCACCACCCCGCCGTCGGAGTCGCGCACCTCGGTCTACTCGACCGACGTCGCGAAGACGATCCAGGCGCCGGTCTTCCACGTCAACGGCGACGACCCCGAGGCCGTGGCGCGCGTCGCGGAGCTCGCCTTCTCGTACCGCCAGCAGTTCAAGCGCGACGTCGTCGTCGACCTGGTCTGCTACCGACGCCGCGGCCACAACGAGGGCGACGACCCGTCGATGACGCAGCCGCTGATGTACAACCTCATCGAGGCCAAGCGCAGCGTCCGTACCCTGTACACCGAGGCGCTCGTCGGCCGCGGCGACATCACGCAAGAGGAGTACGACGGCGCCCACCGCGACTTCCAGGACCGCCTCGAGCGGGCCTTCGCCGAGACGCACGCGGCCCAGACCGGGTCGATGCCGGTGGTCACCGACGACGCGGGCGACGTCGACGACCTCGAGCGCCCCGTGTCGCAGCGCGACGACCGCACCGGCGAGCCTGAGACGACCGGGGTCTCGCTCGACCTGATCCACGCGATCGGCGACGCGCACGACAACCCGCCCGAGGGCTTCTCGGTGCACCCGAAGCTCTCGCAGCTGCTGCGCAAGCGCGTCGACATGAGCCGGGCCGGCGGCATCGACTGGGCCTTCGCCGAGCTGCTCGCGATGGGCTCGGTGCTCACCGAGGGCACGCCCGTCCGGCTCGCCGGCCAGGACAGCCGGCGCGGCACCTTCGTGCAGCGCCACTCCGTGCTGCACGACCGCGAGAACGGCCAGGAGTGGCTGCCGCTGCAGAACATCACCGACGACCAGGCGAACCTCTGGATCTACGACTCGCTGCTCAGCGAGTACGCGGCGATGGCCTTCGAGTACGGCTACTCGGTCGAACGGGCCGACGCGCTCGTGATGTGGGAGGCGCAGTTCGGCGACTTCAGCAACGGCGCGCAGACCGTCATCGACGAGTTCATCTCGAGCGCCGAGCAGAAGTGGGGCCAGCGCTCCAGCGTCGTGCTGCTGCTGCCGCACGGCTACGAGGGTCAGGGCCCCGACCACTCGTCGGCCCGCATGGAGCGGTTCCTGCAGCTCTGCGCGGAGGACAACATGACGGTCGCGCGCCCCTCGACCCCCGCCTCCTACTTCCACCTGCTGCGTCGCCAGGCCTACGCCCGGCCGCGGCGCCCGCTCGTCGTCTTCACCCCGAAGGCGATGCTGCGGCTGCGCGGCGCCACGAGCGGCGTCGACGCCTTCACCTCGGGCCGCTTCGAGCCGGTGCTCGACTGCACCCGCGTCTCCGACCCGTCGGCGACGAAGCGCATCGTGCTGCACTCGGGCAAGATCCACTACGACCTGACGGCCGAGCTCGACAAGCGCGGCGTCGGCGACGACGTCGCCCTCGTGCGCCTCGAGCAGCTCTACCCGCTGCCGCTGGAGCGCATCCGCGAGGTCCTGTCGCGCTACCCGCAGGCCGAGCTGGTCTGGGCCCAGGAGGAGCCCGAGAACCAGGGCGCGTGGCCGTTCGTCGTGCTCGAGCTGCAGAGGCACCTCGACCGCCCGATCCGGGTCGCGTCGCGCCCCGCCTCGGCGTCGCCGGCCGCCGGCTCGACGAAGGCGAGCGCGGCGCAGCAGGCCGAGCTGATCGCGGCGGCGCTCACGCTGTAGCTCAGCCGGGGTGAGGCCCGCCGACCGGGGCGGGCGAGACGGAGGGTGACGTCGGCTGAGCCGACGTCACCTTCCCTCGTTCCGGGCCCCGGGAGCGCAGGAGGCGCGGGTCGACCATGGTGCGCATGCCCGCCCCTGCACGCGGCCACGGCACGGTGGCCGGGGGCCGACCTGCTCTTCCGGTGGCCGCGACGACGGCCGACGGCACGGTGACCGGGTGCCGTGGGGCACACGTCTCGCGCTGAGTGGTTGTCAGGATGTGTAATGTCACGTAACATCTCAGATGCGACATCCGCTCATGCCCCCGGCGCCACGCCGCTGACGAAGGACTCCCATGCACCTCTCCGCCCGCTCCACCCGCCTCGCGGCCCTCGCCGCCCTCCCCCTCGCCGTCGTCATCAGCGGCGTCGTGGTCGGCACCAGCTCGTACGCCGCTTTCTCCGACACGACCGAGAACGCCGGCAACAGCTGGGCCACCGGCAAGGTCGCGATCAGCGACGACGACGAGGGCCAGGCCCTCTTCGAGGTCGCCGGCCTGCTGCCCGGCGACACCGGCTCGAACTGCCTCACGGTCACGGCCGACACCAGCACCCCCAGCACCGTTCGGCTCTACACGGCCGACAGCACCGACCTCGACGCCCTCGGGTCGTCCCTCGTCGTCGCCGTCGAGAGGGGTGACGCCGACGCCACCTGCGAGCGCTTCGTCGCCGAGGGCGAGCCCGCCTTCACCGGCTCCCTCGCCGACCTCGCCGCCTCCACCTCCTTCGCCGACGGCGTGGGCGACTGGAGCGTGCCCGCCGGCACCACCGACTCCCTCTGGCGCGTCACGTACCACCTCGCCGACGACGCGACGAACGCCGTCCAGGAGGCGGCAGCGTCGACGACGTTCGTCTGGGAGGCGCAGAACGACTGATCGACGAGCGTGCCGACGGGGCCCGGCCCCCGCCCGCCCGGGCCTCGCCGGTCCGGGCCTCGCCGGTCCGGCCCCCGTCGACACGCGCTCCGCCGACCTCCCGCCCCCCACCCGACCGACACCCGAGGGATCCCCGTGCCCCACCCCGTCCGCTCCTGCCCGGGCGACCTGCCCGTGGTCGCCCTCGCGACGGCGGCCCGCACCGCCCTCTGGACGGTCGCCCTGCTCGCCCTCTGGTGCGTGCTCCCCGCCGCCGCCGGCTGGTCGGTGACGACGGTCGCGAGCGACTCGATGGCCCCGCGCCTCCGCACCGGCGACGTCGTGGCGGCCGCCCCGATCTCCGGTGCCGACGCCGTGCCCGGCCAGGTGCTGCTCGTCGACGACCCCGACCACGACGAGCGCCTGCGGCTGCACCGCCTCGTCCGGACCAGCGACGAGGGCCTGCACCTCCGGGGCGACGCGAACGCCGCCGACGACAGCAGCCCGGTCGCTCCGGCCGCCGTGCACGGCGCGGGCGTGCTGCGCGTGCCCGCGGTGGGCCTGCCCGGCGTCTGGCTGCGCCAGGGCGCCGTCGCGCCGCTCCTGCTGCTCGTGGCGGCGGCGGCCGTGGTCGCGGGGCTCACCCGGGCCGACCGTGACGTCCGGCGGGGGGCGCCCTGCCGCGGCTGCGGTGCTCCGCGGTGGGAGACCGACGCGCCCTCCGTCGGGGAGCCGCCCCGCGCCTCCGGCACCGTGCGCCTCGTCGCGGGCGCGCTCGTCGTCGCGACGGTCGCCGCCGTCGGCGCGACCAGCGACGCCGCTTTCTCGGCGACGACCGGCACGGCTGCCTCGGCGTCGACCGCGACCTTCCCGTGCTTCGCCGACCCGCTGCTCGACGACCCCGTGCTGGCGTGGGGCTTCTCGGAGCCCCGGGGCGGCGACGTCCGCGACGAGAGCGGGCACGGGCAGCTCGGTCGCTCCGCCTCGGGCCCCGCCCGGAACGACGCCCCCTGCGACGGCGACCCCTCGATGAGCCTCTCGGCCTCGGACGCCCGCGTGCAGAGCACGGTCACGGCCGTCGCCCCCTCGACGTTCTCGGTCGAGGCGTGGTTCCGGACGGAGAGCGCCGCCGGGCGCATCGTGGGCTACAGCTCGGCCACCTCGTCGGCGTCGCCCTACAAGGACCGCCACATCTACGTCGGAGCCGACGGCACCCTCCTCTTCGGCGTGCAGGGCTCGAACGACTTCCGCTTCGCCGTCGGCGGGCAGAGCGTGGTGACCGACGGCGAGTGGCACCACGCGGTCGGCACCTTCCGGCCGGGCAGCATGGAGCTCTGGCTCGACGGCGAGCTGCAGGGCCGACGGACGGACGCCCGCAGCGCCAAGTCCTACTACGGCTCGTGGCGGGTGGGCCGGGAGTCGCTCGCGTCGTGGGCGGGCGAACCGGCGGACTACACGCTCCGGGGCGACGTCGACACCGTGCGGGTCTACGACACCGCGCTCGACGCGGCCGCCGTGGCGGCGCACCACGCCGCGGGGCGCTGAGCCCGGGGCGCCGGATGACGCCGCCCTCGTCGGGGTGGGCGGGTCCCCGTCCTCCGCGGCGGGCCCGCGCCGCATCCGGCACGACGTCGGCCCGACCAGGGCCCCGCGGACGCGCCCCTCAGACGAGCTTCGAGTACCGGACGCCCGCCTCGTGGTACCCGCGCTTGCGGTAGAACCGGTGTGCCGAGTCGGTGGCCGCGGCCGACACCGCGTCGAGCGTGCGGGCGCCGTGGCCGCGGGCCCAGCCCTCGAAGTGACCGAGCAGGTACGAGCCGAGGCCGTCGCCGCGGGCGGCGTCGGCGACGACGAGCAGCAGCAGCTGCGCCGTCGGGGCGTCGGCGTTGTACGCCCACGTCACGTGGGCGCCCGCCACCGCAGAGATGCGCCCGGACGCGTCGCGCACGACCCACGTCTCGTGGCCGGCCTCCGCCGTGAGGCGGGCCAGGCGGGCCGAGAGCACGTCGGCGTCGAGGGCGTAGCCGAGCGAGCTGATCAGCGAGACGAGGTCGTCGAGGTCGTCGGGCGTCAGGGTGCCGAGCACCTCCACCGTGGCGGTCATGACGCCGACGCTAGCGCAGTGCCGCGGTGCGTGACGACGGTGCGCCGGGGGCCTGCGGTGCCGGGGAGCCGGCCCGCGACTCCCCGGGGTCGGCTAGTGCTGGGCCTGGAGGGCCCGCAGCCGCGCGAGCACCGTCGAGCGCAGGTCTTCGGGGGCCGTCTCGCGGCACGCCCGCTGCACGGCCTCGGTGAGCACCTCGCCCACCTTGCGCTCGCCCGCGCAGTCGGCGCAGTTCGCGATGTGCTCGCGGATGTCGGCCGCGTCCTCGCGGCACAGCTCTCCGTGGAGGTACTCCTCGAGCTCGGCCTTGGTCTTGTCGCACCCGCAGTCGGTCATCGCTTGCTGCCCTTCGTCGTCGTGCCGGCCGGCACCGCGATGCCGCGGTCGCGTGCGTAGTCGGCGAGGAGGCCTCGGAGGAGGCGGCGACCGCGGTGGAGGCGGCTCATGACCGTGCCCACGGGGGTCTTCATGATGTCGGCGATCTCCTGGTAGGAGAAGCCCTCGACGTCGGCGAAGTAGACGGCCATGCGGAAGTCCTCCGGGACCTTCTGCAGGGCGTCCTTCACGGCGCTGTCGGGCAGGTGGTCGATCGCCTCGGCCTCGGCCGAGCGCGTGGAGCCGGAGGTGCGCGTCGCCGACTCGGCGCCGCCCATCTGCCAGTCCTCGAGCTCGTCGATGGTGCCCTGGTACGGGTCGCGCTGCTTCTTGCGGTACGTGTTGATGAACGTGTTGGTCTGGATGCGGTACAGCCAGGCCTTCAGGTTGGTGCCCTGCTGGAACTGCCGGAAGGCGGCGAACGCCTTGACGAAGGTCTCCTGGACGAGGTCGGAGGCGTCGGCCGGGTTGCGCGTCATCCGCATCGCGGCGGCGTAGAGCTGGTCCATGAACGGCAGCGCCTGCTCCTCGAAGAGGGAGCGGAGCTCGGCCTCGCCCGGAGGCGTCGCCTCGGCCTCGGCCGCGGCCCCGTCGGTCGCGGGGGCGTCGACGGCGCGCTCGGGCACGGGCACGGGCACAGCGGCGGTCGCGCTGGTCGCGGGGGTGGGCTCGTCGCCCTCGGGGGTGATCATCAGGGCCGATTCTAGTTCGGCCACGGTGATGCGCCCCGGAAGCGTCATCGGTGCAAGTGCTGTGGGCACACGTCCTCCAGGTCGTCGCTGCATTACCCTGGTGAACCGATGCAGGTGTACAGGTATTCCGCGCCCGAGTTCTCCCCCTACGACGACGGCCGCGTGCCCGAGGCGGACCCGGGGCGCTGGGTCGCGCCGCGGGCGGCCGGGCCGCTCCGTGCCTCCCTCTCGCTGCCCGGGTCGAAGTCGCTCACCAACCGCGAGCTCGTGCTCTCCGCCCTCGCCTCCGGCCCCTCCCGCCTGCGGGCGCCGCTGCACTCGCGCGACACCGCGCTGATGATCCAGGCGCTGCGGTCGCTCGGCACGACGATCGACGAGATCGAGTCGGGCGAGCCGTTCGGCCCCGACCTCGAGATCACCCCCGGCGAGCTGCAGGGCGGGGTCACCGTCGACTGCGGCCTGGCCGGCACCGTCATGCGCTTCCTGCCCCCGGTCGCGGCGCTGGCCCTCGGCCCCGTCACGTTCGACGGCGACGAGTCGGCCCGGCGCCGCCCGATGGCGACCACGGTCGCGTCGCTGCGGGCGCTCGGCGTCGAGGTGGCCGACGACGGCCGCGGCTCGCTGCCGTTCAGCTTCTACGGCACCGGCGAGGTCGAGGGAGGCGCGGTGCAGATCGACGCGTCCGCCTCCAGCCAGTTCGTGTCGGGGCTGCTGCTCTCGGCCCCGCGCTTCTCGCGGGGCCTCACCCTGACGCACACCGGCGAGAGCCTGCCGAGCATGCCCCACATCGAGATGACGGTCGACGCCCTCGCGCAGCGCGGCGTCGAGGTGACCTCGCCGTCGGCCGGCGTCTGGGAGGTGCCCGCGGGCCCGATCGCCGGCCGCGACCTCGTCATCGAGCCCGACCTGTCGAACGCGGCGCCCTTCCTGGTCGCGGCGCTCGTCGCGGGCGGCACGGTCTCGATCGCCCACTGGCCCGCCGAGACGACGCAGGTCGGCGCCGACCTGATCGAGCTGCTGCCCCTCTGGGGCGCGACGGTCACGCTCGAGGGCGACGTGCTCACGGTCGACGGCGGCGACGGCCTGATCGGCGGCGGCTCGCTGCCCGGCGTCGACGTCGACCTCTCGCGCGGCGGCGAGCTCGCGCCCGCGCTGGTCGCCCTCGCCGCCCTGGCCTCCGGGCCGAGCACGATCACCGGCATCGGCCACCTCCGCGGCCACGAGACCGACCGCCTCGCGGCCCTCGCGAGCGAGATCAACGCCCTCGGCGGCCGGGTGACCGAGCTCGACGACGGGCTGCACCTCGAGCCCTCCCCCCTGCACGCCGGCCAGTGGCGCTCGTTCGAGGACCACCGCATGGCGACGGCCGCCGCGATCATCGGCCTCGCGGTCGACGGCGTCGAGGTCGACGACGTGCGCGTGACGGCGAAGACGCTGCCGCAGTTCACCGAGCTGTGGAGCGACCTGCTCGGTCGCCGCGTCAGCGAGCGGCCCGCCGACATCGACCTTCTCGGCTTCCTGTAGGCCCGGCATGAGCTGGTGGAGCGACGTCGAGGGCGACGCGGACGACGAGGCGTACGGCGAGTACGATGAGAGCTCGGTGCGCGTGCGCCCGAACCCCAAGGCCAACCGCCCGCGCACGAAGCAGCGCCCGGCCTACGACCAGGCCGAGGAGGGCGTCGTCTGGACGGTCGACCGCGGCCGCTACGGCGTGCTGATGGACGCGGGCACCCCCGACGAGCGCGAGATCACGACCGCCCGGGCCCGCGAGCTCGGCAAGAAGAGCGTGGTGACGGGCGACCGCGTCGGCGTCGTCGGCGACACGAGCGGGGCCGAGGGCTCGCTCGCCCGCATCGTGAAGGTGCAGGAGCGCACGACCCTGCTGCGGCGCAGCGCCGACGACAGCGACGCCGTCGAGCGCGTGATCGTCGCGAACGCCGACCAGATGCTGATCGTCGTCGCCGCGGCCGACCCCGAGCCGCGCCCCCGTCTCGTCGACCGCTACATGGTCGCGGCGTTCGACGCGGGCGTCGAGCCGATCCTCTGCATCACGAAGACCGACCTCGCCGACCCGGCGCCGTTCGCCGCGCACTTCGCGTGCCTCGACCTGCGGATCGTGACGACCACCTCCACGTCGTTCGACCCGCTGCCCGACGGCTCGCCGTCGCCCGTGCTCGACGAGCTGCGCGAGCTGCTCGACGGCCACGTGACGGTGACGGTGGGGCACTCCGGCGTCGGCAAGTCGACGCTCGTGAACGCGCTGACCGGTTCGCAGCGCGAGGTCGGCGTCGTGAACGCGGTCACGGGGCGCGGGCGGCACACGTCGTCTTCGACCGTGTCGTTCAAGGTGCCGAGCGGCGGCTGGATCGTCGACACCCCCGGCGTGCGGTCGTTCGGCCTCGGCCACGTCGACCCCGAGAACATCCTCAAGGCGTTCGCGGCGCACGCGCTGCCCGCCGACGGGCCCGCGCCCGACGGGATCCCCCTCGCCGAGGCGCACGACTGGGAGATCGTCGACCGCGTCGAGGCCGGCGAGCTCGGCGAGACCGGGCGCGAGCGGCTCCGGTCGCTGCAGACGCTGCTCGCCTCGAAGGGCGGGGTGAGCGGCCGCGACCAGGCCGCGCGCGACGACGACGCCCGCGGCGACGAGCAGCCGTAGCCCCGGCGCGTCTCGGGGTAGCGGCCCACCGAGTGCCTGGGCACCGGGCTGCCCGGGGGCTGCTGGCTGCAAATGCCGACCGGTGCGGGTCTGAGACCCGGAAAAGCACCTGTTCTGAGGCTCATCGCTCTCGTTCTGTCGGCATTTACTGCAGAGAGGGGGTGAGGAGGCGCGGTGCGGGCCGTGCAGGACGGGCCAGCCGGAGGCGCGGTGCCGGCCGACCGCGCTCGGTACGCTGGCGGGGTGACCGACTCGACCCGCGACTCCTCGTCCGCTGCCGACCCGAGCGGGTCGGCCGAGTGGGCCGACGACCTGCGGCTGGCGCTGCAGCTGGCCGACGCGGCCGACGCGATCAGCACCGAGCGCTACCGCTCGGCCGACCTGCACGTGTCGCTGAAGCCCGATCGCACGCCCGTGACCGACGCCGACCAGGCCGTCGAGCGAGCGATCCGGGCCGGCATCGAGGCCGAGCGCCCCGGCGACACGTTCTTCGGCGAGGAGTACGGCGACGACGGCGCCTCGCACCGCCAGTGGATCGTCGACCCGATCGACGGCACGGCGAACTTCCTGCGCGGGGTGCCGGTGTGGGCCACGCTGATCTCGCTCGTCGTCGACGGGGTGCCGGTGCTCGGGGTGGTGAGCGCGCCGATCCTCGGGCGGCGCTGGTGGGCGACGCGGGGCGGCGGGGCGTTCTCGTCCGAGCACGGTGCCGCTCCCCTGCGGGTGTCGGGGGTGAGCGACCTCGCCGACGCGTCGCTGAGCTACAACGGCCTCGAGTACTGGCGCGACGCTGGTCGACTCGACCAGCTGCTCGACCTCACCGGGCGGGTCTGGCGCACGCGGGCGTACGGCGAGTTCTGGTCGTACATGCTCGTCGCCGAGGGCAGCGTCGACGTGGCGGGCGAGTTCGGGCTCGAGCCGTACGACATGGCGGCGGTCATCCCGATCGTCGAGGAAGCGGGGGGCCGGTTCTCGAGCGCCGACGGCCGGCCGGGCCCGTGGCACGGCAGCGCCCTCGCGACGAACGGGCTGCTGCACGACGGGGTGCTCGGGGTCGTCGCGGGCTGAGCAGCTCCAGCCAGCCGTCGTCACCGGGACATCGCCACCCGGCGGCCAGCCTCATCCCTCCGGACTAGCTCGCGCCTCGGCAGTCCCATCCCCCGGGGTGATGCCGTGCGTCGCGGCGACCGCTTGACTGGCCGCAGGTCGACGCCGCACCCCGGAGGGGTCCTGTCCACGGACGGGCCGGCGCACCAGGGGCCCCGCGGCTCGCCTGCCCTGAGGGCGGGCCGCGGGGGCTCCGTCAACGCCGGGGGCGCCGCCCGCGGCGACGTCACCGCCTCGTGAAGGAGCCCCTCATGCCCGTCGTCACCGCCGCCTCCGTCGTCTCCCCCTCGAGCAGCACCGTCAGCGCCGTCGACCCGGCCGCCGTCGACCTCCCCGCGACGCACGACGTCGACATCACGGCGTGGCTCGTGGCCGCGCTGGCGTCCTCGCCCGCGACCGTCTGACTCGCCGCCCGGCGGGGCCCCGCGACGCTCGGCGCCGAGGCACCGTCGCGGGCACGTCGCACCGCACCTGGCGCAGCAGACCTCAGGAGGCGCTGGCCGCCTCCCCCACGCGCCCCTGCTTGCGGGCCCGCAGGTCGAGCAGCGCCAGCACGAGCGCGACCGCCACGAGGGCGATGGTGACGAAGAAGCCGCTGCGGTAGGCCGCGTGGTAGACGTCGAGCGAGGCGTCGGAGCCGGCGCCGGCGATGACCGAGTAGAAGGTCGACACGGCAGCCGCCGTGCCGATGGCGGTGCCGGCACGCTGACCGACCTGGCCCATGGAGCCGGCGACGCCGCCCATCTCGACCGGCACCTCCGCCAGGGTCAGGGTCTGGTTGGGCGAGATGACGAAGCCGCCGCCCGCGCCGGCGACGAGCATGCCGGCGCCCATGGCGTAGGGCGTGATCTCCTGCGGGGTGAGCACCGCGGCGAGCAGCAGCAGCACGAAGCCGCCAGCGACGAGCGAGAGGCCGAGCACCACGAGGCTGCGGCCGTACTTGTCGACGATGCGTCCGCCGTAGAACGCGGCGACGGCTGATGTGAGGGCGAACGGGATCGTCACCATGCCGGCGTAGACGGGCTCGAGGCCGAGCCCCTGCTGCAGGTAGAGCGTGGTGAGGAGGAAGGTGGCGGGCAGCGCGCAGAAGTACACCGTCGCGATGAGGGTGCCGTTGCGGTACGACGCGAGCGAGAACAGCGAGAAGTGCACGACGGGCGACTTGCCGCGGGCCTTGTAGCGCTGCTCCCAGGCGACGAAGGCGGCGCCGAAGCCGACGAACCCGATCAGGAAGAGCCAGCGCAGGGGCTCGTCGCCCTGGCCGGTGGTCAGCACGAACGGCAGCATCAGCGTGAGGATGGTGAGGCCGAGCAGCACGATGCCGACGAGGTCGAGCTCGTTGTGGCCGCTCGGGGCGGTCGTCGCCCGCGGCAGCAGCTTGAGGGCGAAGACGATGGCGACGATGCCGAGGGGCACGTTCATCCAGAACAGCAGGCGCCAGCCGTCCTGGTCGCCGCCGATCGCGATGAGGAGGCCGCCGAGGGTCGGGCCGAAGGCGGTCGAGATGCCGATGACGGCACCGAAGAGCCCGAAGGCGCGACCGCGCTCCTTGCCCTGGAAGAGCTGCTGCACGAGCCCCAGCACCTGGGGCATCTGGATGCCGGCGGCGACCCCCTGGAGGATGCGGGCGACCACGAGCAGCTCGATGCTCGGCGCGAGGGCGCAGAGGATGCTCGCGATCGTGAACGCGCTGAGCCCGATGACGAACATGAGGCGGCGCGACTTGAGGTCGCCGAGGCGGCCGGAGGGCACGAGCGAGAGGCCGAAGGCGAGGGCGTAGCCGGCGACGATCAGCTGCAGGGCGGTCGGCCCGGCGCCGAGCGAGGCCTCGATGCTCGGCAGGCCGACGTTGACCTTCGACAGGTCGAGGATGGTGAGGGCTGCGACGCCGACGCAGACGCCGAACGCCTGCCACTTCTGGCTGTCGGTGACCTGCCCCGAGGGGTCGGAGGCCGCGGGCGCTCCGTCGGAGTCGCGGACAGAGGAGGAGTCGGATGCGTTCGTCATGGGATGCTCCTGTCTTACACCTGTCGGTCGCTGCTGCCCCGCCGTCGAGGCGCGGCGCTCCCCGGCGCGGTCGCAGGCGGACACCGCTACCGTGGGCCGGATGACGACGCGACGGCTGCGGACGACCGCGGCCCGTCTGCTCTCGGCCTGGCTCGTCGTGCTCGCCCTCGTCGGGTCGTCCGTCGCCCTCGTCCCGGCCGTCGCCGAGGTGGCGCGGTCGACCTGGGCCGACGTGCTCGCCTCGACGCGGCCGATCGGCCTGCTCACCATGTCGGACGGCTACACGCAGGTGGCCGCGATCGCGCTGGCGCTCGCACCACTCCTCCCCCTGGCCGACGTCGCCACGGGCCTCCGTCGGCGACGGGCGCTGCTGCGCCTCGCCGCCGTGCTGGGGGTCGTGGCGATCGTGGCGCTGACGGCGGCGACTGCGGGAGGCGCGGTGCCGGTCCGCGCCCGCCTCACCTCCCTGACGGTGGCCGTCGCGGTCGGGCTCGCGCTCGGTTCCCTGATCAGCGCCGCGCTCCGCCCCCTGCTGGGCGCTCACCCCGCCGGAACGCCCGGCCCCGCGACGCGACGCATCGCGGTCCGGTCCGCGCTCGGCTACGGCGCGTTCGTGGCGCTCGTCGCCTTCACGTCGAGGCCGGTCGACAGCGGAGTGACTCCCCTGCTCGTGCGGCTGCTCGACCGGCTGCACACCGTCGGCTTCCCCGCGTGGATGAGCTACAGCGCCGTCGAGTTCACGGCCAACATCGTCTTCTTCGTGCCGGTCGGGCTGATCGTGGTGCTGCTAGTCGGCCCGCGCCGCTGGTGGGGGGGTGCCGTGGCAGGGTTCGTGATCAGCGGCAGCGTCGAGCTCGGCCAGCTGCTCTTCCTCCCCGACCGCTTCGCCTCGCTGGACGACCTGCTCGCGAACTCGACGGGCGCACTGCTCGGCGCCCTGCTGGGAGTGATCATGCTCGGACACGTCGTTGCTCGGCACGGACAGCCATAGCCGCGTTCGCGATCACTCGTACTGAGCCGACGCTAGCCGATCCCACGATCATTCCTTTCAAGTCATCGCGCCCGCAGCGCTACCAGGACCCGACATGCGATCCCGAGAACGCGAGGCCTGGCCCGTTGTCAACCAAAGGGGATGAGAGCTGACAGTCTTGGCAGCGACACAGATGCGTTCTGTCAGCTTGGTCGGGCTGGACCCCCTCGCCAACCTCAAGTGGGGCGCGGCCCTGAGCACACGATGTTGGTCACCGTCGGCTCAGACCTCCATGTTCCTCGTTCTCGTCAAGGTCGATTCGTTTGATGTCCAGCGCGTACCATCGCATACACGCTGAAGAGATGGAGAAGGAGAAGAACCGTCGTTTCCACGCCACGCCGTGCAGAGCCGCATGAGCCCACCAGTGTGATTCTTATCGACCACACGAGCCAGCCGGGGGGAGCAGAGCTCGCACTTCCCCGCATTGCACGTCATAGTCGGCTTTCGTGGCAGTTCGCATTCCTCGAACCGCTGACTAACGCTCTGCCCTTCGACGATGGCGTGGTAGTTGTCGCTCCGAAGAAACAACAAGGCCCGCTGGCTCAGATGTTCTTCCTGAGGCGCCTGCTTCGCGAACATCCTGGGGACGTCATAGCGTCAAATACGCTGCGGGCCGCCGTACTTGTCGCGGCGCTACAGTCGCGACACCAAGTACACGTCCAGCTCCTGCGCGACGGGGTCTCTTCAGATTCCCTGTCCTTGGGAAAACGGCTGGCTAGTCGCTTTGCGTTCTCTCGGGTCACGAAGATCTTGCCCAACAGCGTCTGGACTGGCCGGTCGGTCCCTTCCCGCTTTCGTGAACGGGTGAGCGCACCGGTCTTTTCCCCGTCGGGGACACCAGCCGACGTCGTCACCCAAGCCCCTGACGATCTCCCGGACATCCCGCTGCGGTTGCTCAGCCTGAGTCGTGTTGTGGAGTGGAAGGGCATTCACGTCATCCTCGAGGCCCTATCCCTTCTCACCGCCGACACCTCGTCAAGCAGTATCGAACTAACCATCGCTGGCGACGCTCTGATGGGTAGCGAGGCGTACGTCGAGCGCCTCCGATCAGCGGCTGCCGCGCTCCCATTCGTGGTGGTCTTCCTCCCGCACCAGCTCGACGTCGATACCCTTCTAACTCAACACGACGTCCTCGTGCACGCATCTATACGTCCAGAACCGTTCGGTCAGGTGATCGTCCAAGGCCTCAGCCACGGGCTGCCTGTCTTGGCCAGTCGAGGAGGCGGACCCGACGAACTCATTCGGGACGGGGAAACAGGGTTGTTGCATGAACCTGGTGACCCCCGGAGTCTCGCGGCGTCTATCTCCCTGCTCTTGAAGCAACCGGCCACGCGGAAGCTCCTAGGGACAGCAGGGGCACGAGCCGCAGCGAGCTTCTCCGACACGACCTGCGTCAGCCTTCTCGACGCTGAGCTCGTCCAGGTCATGACCTCCAACGGACGCTGACAAGGCCTGAGAGAACTCAGCTGACGGCTAGCCCGTCGGGACTAGGGCAGCGAACTTGCGGAGCGCAGCGTCTAGTAGGACGTGAGCTAACCTTGCGAACATGCAGAGCGTAAGCCGCCCGGTTGATCAAGCGAACGCGGCGCGTTTGCCCCGTCGCGATCGGTCGCTCGATGGACTTCGTGGACTTGCCGCCATGGTCGTCGTCATTCACCACTCATTGCTCGTCATTCCCGCGTTCGCAGCTCCGTATGACGGGATACGGGCAGCTCCATCCATAGCTTGGCTCACCTACTCTCCGCTCCATGTCGTCTGGGCTGGACGAGAGGCTGTTTACGTCTTCTTCATCCTCAGCGGCCTCGTACTGACAGCGTCGGTCATGAAAAGCCCAGCCTTTTCCTGGGTTGCTTACTACCCGAGCCGTCTACTGCGCCTCTACTTGCCGGTTTGGGCTTCCATCGGAGTCGCAGTACTACTGATGACCTCCGTGCCTAGAGAATTCGGCGTGGGAGACTCCTCGTGGGTCAAGGGTCACGACGAAATTGTCACCGGGCCAAGCGTCCTGCGCGACGCCGTTCTAGTGACGGGTACGTCCGGGATCAACAGCGCCCTCTGGTCGCTTCGCTGGGAAGTGATCTTCTCGGTCCTTCTCCCCCTCGTCGTGCTTGTGGCCGTCAAATTTCAGCATCTGTGGCATGTAGTTGTTGCAGCGTCGCTTCTCGCGGTCGCTGCAGGCACTGCGCTGAACGTAACTGCCCTGCAGTTCCTGCCATTGTTCTTCATAGGGGCCATCATGGCCCCCCACCTGGAGCGGCTGAGACGCCTCGGCGCACTGATCGACCTTTTGAAGAGACCGGCCATAACGTGGGCTGGCTTGTTCGTGGGCGCAGTGTTCCTCACGACCTCGTATTGGACTTTGTCCTTGATCTCAGGTCGAGGCATATTTCGTCTCGCCGCTGTCCTGGAAGTAGTCGGAGCTGGGCTGCTCGTCGCCCTGGCGATCGTCATGCCGACGTTCAAGAGAGCGCTCGAGAGCCGTCTCGTCTTATTCCTCGGAGGGATCTCCTTCAGCCTTTACCTGGTGCATGAGCCCATCGTGGTAGCCATCTCAGAGCTGCTCCCCGCGGGCAGCAAGGCATGGACATTGATGCTCGCAGTACCGGTGTCGCTGGCCGTTGCCTACGCGTTTTTCAAAGCAGTAGAGGGGCCGTCCCACAAGCTGTCCCGAAGAGTGCATCATTTTCTCATCGCCTCTGGCCCCGCCAGTCGAGTGACCCAACCCGCACAAAAAGGCACACCTCACGCAGGGTGACAAGCTGAGAAGACACCTCGTCTAGAGTTGCCCTCGGTAGTCGTTCATGGCCCAGACCCGTAACGATGGTGGCGGATGAGATGGATGTTCGCGGACGCCGCCGCCCTTCGTCCCCGCCCGAACTCCCGCGCACGACGTTCAGAGATGGATGCCGATGCCGCGTGGGCCCAGAATCGAATCCCCCGAGGATGCATCGCGTGCTTGAGTTCCTCCGTGGCAGAGACCTTCGTGCATTGGTCCAGACTGCAGGCATCACATACGGCGGCACCGCGCTCAGCCTCGTCTCCGCTCCGCTCCTGGCACGAACTGTAGGCGCTGACGGTCGAGGAGTGCTCGCTGCCGCTTTCGTGACATTGCAGCTTCTCTCATGGGTGAGCTTCCTGGGCCTGCCGCGCGGACTGGCCCTCCAGAGCGTCAAACGGGACCAGATATCTGGTGCCGGCGTCGTGGCCACCTTGGCCCTCGGCGTCCTGAGCGCAGCCCTCGCTGTCGGGACGGCCGACCTGGTCGCTAACGGAGACGACAGGGTAGCTCTCGGTATTCGAGTCAGCGCCGTCGTCCTGGTGGGGTCTGGTTTCGGGCAGGTGGGCGTCGAGCTGCTGTTGCTCAAGAACAAGATCGTCCGTTACAACCTCACAAGGGCAGCGGTCCTCGTCCTGCCAGCCAGCACGATCATCGTCACGTACTTTCTCGGAGCTCTCACCCTGAGATCGGCATACGTCATCATGCTCGGCGGGCAGGTGCTCTCAACCGTCCTCGGCTGTCTGTTCGCAGTGATACTGATCCGAGGTAGCGCTCCCGCTCCTGTCCCGTGGAACTTCAGCCTCAAGTACTGGGCCACGAGCGCTCTGGACGCAGTAGGGGGCCGGGGCGACCAGGTTGCGCTGTCCGCTCTCACTCAGGCCTCCGTCCTGGGCGTCTACTCCCTGGCGGTGACATGCGCTACCGCATCCGCTGGCCTGACCGCAGCCCTGAACTCCCTTGCCTACTCGAAGTTCGCAGGTCTCAGCGCAGACGACAGCAAGGTCTTCATGAGGCGTCGAACGCTCATCGGCATCACTTGCTCGTTGCTTTCCGGTTCTGCCATCGTCGTGGTCGTCTTCTTCTTCGGACGAGCCTTGTTCGGGCCGACCTTCGACGGGTTGACTCCTGTCGTCATCGTCCTCGTCGCCACCCAGGTCATCGCGGACCAGTGGTCCCTGAGAGTACTGGCCGACTCGGCTCGTGAGGCAGCTGGCCACCTCGTCGTCGCCTCCGTCGTCGGGATCGTCGTCCTCGCTGGGCTAGTGACGACGCTTGCCGTCGGCAACGCGCTCAGCGGACTCACGATGGCGGCGGCGATGTTCGTCTTCTCCGTCGCACGCCTCTCCGCCTGGTCCGTGCTGAGCAGGCAGAAAGCCTGAAGCATCACCAGGCTCGTCGAGCCTCCATGACCGGGGCTGGTCCTCCTCGTCAGGTGGCGCCCTGACACGGATTCCCGTGTCTCGAGCGGAACCGGGGTGCTTTCGCCCCCATCACCAGACCCGAGCCCGTCGAGCCCTCGACCCGGCCCTTGGTCATTCGTCATTGGCCCTTGGCCCTTGGCCCTTGGCCCTTGGCCCTTGGCCCTTGGTCCTTTGTCCTTGGTCCTTGGTCCTTGGTCCTTGGTCCTTCGAGACAGCGTGCAGCTCGTCTGGCGCGCAGACTCGGCACTGGCTCCGGATGGGCGGCCTGAGGCTCCAATTCGGACTGTGGGCGCTCCAGCATTCAGGCCGGGGCGACCGGCCCGATATCTCGGCCGATCTGAATATCAACGGCTGCGGTCATCTGCGCACGCAAGAAGGCCCCGAGCCGGAGCTCGGGGCCTTCAGGAGGATCTGTTGTTACGCGTTGTTGCGCGCGCGGCGCTGCAGCGTGACGACGACCATCAGCGCGATGCCGAGCATCAGGGCGCCGGCGGCAGCCCAGATGACGAGCGTCGGGACGGTCGAACCCGTGAAGGCGAGGCCACCGGCGTTGTTCGAGCCAGCGGCGGGGGTGCCATCAGCGGCGACCACGGTCAGGGCGGCGGTGGCCACGTTGCCCGAGGTGAGGCCGGTCGCGGTCAGCGCGTAGGAGCCACGAGCCGTGGTCGGGAGCGTGACGGCGACGCGAGCCGAGCCGTTGGCGTCGGCGGTCTTGACGAGGGTGGTGGTCTCGACGGCGGCCAGCGTGACGCGACCCTCACCGGTGACGGCGAAGCTGACGTTCTCGCCAGCGATGAACGAACCGTTGACGATGGTGACGTTGATGGTTCCGCCGGCGGCGACGTTGCCCTGCACCGTGACACTGGTGGACGGGACGTAAGCCTGGGCAGCAGCCGGACCAGCGAAAACGCCGGCGACCACGAGCAGAGCTGCGGCGATGATCTTCTTCATGGGTTCCCCTAAGTGGATAGGCGCCCCAGTGACTTCCCCTGCGGAATGAGACGCAGGCTCAGGTTAGCGGAGATTCACAGGCAACGCTTACGTGCTGTGTTTCCGGAAGGTTAACAATCGGGGTCGTCTCCAGGCGCGCGGCGCCAGTCGTGGATTCCCCGCCGAGGAACGACATCTTGATCGTCGTACTTTGCCCTGGTGAGAGCGTGGTCTGTAGCTGCACGACCGAGCGCCCCGAGTCCATGGCCGTCTGGGGTGCGGCCGGTTGGCCGTCGACCGTGGCCTCCATGAACACCCCCTCACTGGGGGCATAGACGGCGACGTTGGTGCTGATCAGGCCGGCCTCCACACCGAAGTTCCCGCCACCGGTGACGTAGGGCGGCAGCGACGACGCAGCGTCGGCCGGTGCATTGTTCCGCAGCGTGACCTCAACGACGTAGGTCGATCGGCCGTCCTGTCGGCACACAGAATTCCCGACCCCGAACTCGGCTCCCAGGTAGTAGTCCATCTTGGCGCCGGTGCCGTCGTTCAGATAGACACCGAAGCCCGGACGAGTGGGGGTGCTCGCCGGCAGTTCTCCAGCGAGGCTCGTCTCGGCGAGGCGGGCCTGCTCGCCAGGGTCTGCACTCCACAGATAGATGCGTCGCTCGTCACCGGCTCGAGCCAGTGCCGCGACCAACGCCTGAGGTTCCAGGGCACCCGACGCTACCGCTGAGAAGACCCCCGACGCGGTCCCCGCGAAGAACAGGTCCTGCTGCACCGGATCGTCGTAGCGGGAATACGCCTCGCTCAAGAGCAAGGACACGACGTTGTCCGAGGTGAGGACGTCACCAGTAGGAAGGGTGATCGGGCCAGTCGCCGTCATCAGGTAACTGAGCGCAACGGGATCCATCGACAGCACACCGTCGACGGTGGTGCCGAACTCGCGTCTCCACATCTCGCTCGCCAACTGTGCACTGAGAGGGAACTGCGGAGTGAGGTTGACGTCCTGGATGTACTGACCAGTGATGTCGCCGTAGAGCCCCCGGGTCTCTGCCGGAAGGGGCAGCACGGGCGAGTCTGCCCGTGGGAAGTCGCTCGATGATGCCTGCTGCACCAGGCTGAGCTTTCCACCTTCGACGTGCAGGAGGGCGACCGCCCCCGGGATGCCCCCTGTCGCTCGCAGTTCGGCGTTGTTCTGGAACAGGACGAGGTAGTCCCGTGGCCCGTCGGCCCCCATCATCGCTGGAGCGAGGTCGACGGCGCGGGCGACGACGTCCACCTGACCGCTGGCCCGACGTAGGACGTCCACGACTTGGCCGACGGCCTCCCGGACCTGACCCACAGCATGAGTCGTGTCGATGCCCTCCGCGATCGAGAGCTGCGAGTCGAGGGTGGCGTCGGCGCGTGTCACCGCTGGCCGGGCCTCGATGAGAGGAGCAAGGTCGATGGCACCGTCGACCGGCTTGAACGAATCGATGCTCACGCTGTTGGCGATCCCGGCAACGGGCGTGATGGCATCATCAGCAACGGCGGAGAGGATGTCCGAGACCTGCCGAACGGCGCTCAGGTCGTCACCCACGACGGGGAGGCCCTCGATGAGCCGCCACACCGGGTCACCAGTGAGGTCGCGAGCGGCGTGCACCTCGTCCCCCAGCTGAGCGGCTGTGGCGAGAGCTGCCGCACCGTCGTTGTCCAGGACCTGGGCCTGGACGTCCTGAGCGAGCCCGGCGGCCGCCTGGAGGTGCCGTGACGCGAGGTAGCCCCTTATCCCTACCCATGCCACCGTCAAGATCACGAGCACTCCGACGACCAAGAGCACCACGCGGAGCGTCCGCCGGGTCGAGCGATAGCGCGGACGCCCGGCGTGACTGGCTGACATGCGCTCATTCAATCAGACGACCTCAGACCTTCAGCGAGACCTGCGCGCGCCGGCGACCAGCGTCGGCAAGGCACGGAGAGGACCCCTCGTGCTGCTAGGTTTCTCGCCAATAGCTGAAGCACGATCAACTGGGGGCAGCTTGAGTGGCGTCATCGTCCATGAATGGCTCGAGCCCCACGGCGGGGCAGAGAAGGTCGTCGAACAGCTAGCTCGCCTGTACCCGGATGCGTCGATCAGAGCTCTCTGGAACGACGCACCGCGGCGCTTCGAGAGCGATCGGGTGTCGGAGACCTGGCTTGCGAGGACGCCTCTGAGGCGACACAAGGGCGCCGCGCTTCCGTTCATGCCCACGACGTGGCGACATCTGGGTCATGACGACTCCGAGTGGATCCTCTGCAGTTCGCACCTCTTCTCTCATCATGCGCGATTCTCCGGACCGAGTCGGCACGTCGACAAATACGTCTACGCCTACACGTCTGCCCGCTACATCTGGCACCCCGAGCTCGACAGCCGAGGCCAGTCCGCCCTCGTACGGCTTGCTGTGCCCCCGCTGAAGCGGATCGACAGGGCCCGCGCTCAAGAGGCCAAGTCGATCGCCTCCATCAGCCATTTCGTCCAGGATCGACTCAAGGACTCCTGGCGCCGCGACAGCCAGGTCATCTATCCGCCAGTCGAGGTCGCGCGCTTCGCGGCGGATGACGGCGACCTCTCCGAACACGAGGAAGAGACCCTTGCGTCTCTGCCCGAGACGTTCCTGCTGGGCGCGTCGCGGTTCATTCCCTACAAGCGCCTGGACCTCGTCGTCGAGATGGGCCGTGCTACCGACGTGCCTGTGGTCCTCGCCGGCGACGGTCCCCTCCTCTCACAGTTCGAGCTCATCGCGCGCAGGGAGCCGGGCACCGTCCACATCGTGAGATCGCCCTCGCACGCATTGCTCCGGGAACTGTACAGACGGTGCCTCGCCTACGTGTTCCCAGCCGTCGAGGACTTCGGGATCATGCCTGTCGAGGCGATGGCTACGGGTGCGGCAGTGATCGCCAGCTCGGTCGGCGGGGCTGCCGAGACGGTCGTCGATGGGGTGACGGGAGTGCTCCTCGACGTCTTCGACGCTCATCACATGCGCCAGGCTGTGGATCGTGTCGGCACGGTGCGTGCTGAAGATTCCGTCGCGCGTGCCTGGCAGTTCGACGAAGCGGTGTTCCGACGACGCATCGCAGGCTGGATCGACGAGTGAATCCGGGTCCGAAGCATCACATTGCCCTCCGATCTGACCACCCCACCAGAACCCGACCCCGACCCCGAGGAGCCGCCAGCGTGCGCATAGACATGTCCGGATCTGAATGGTTCGGGAGCAGGAGCGGAGGCCTGAACCGGTACTTCACGGATCTGTTCGGTGCCCTGTCGATGAGAGACGACGTCGCAGTGCACGCTTCATCGTTCGGGACCCCGCCCCCTGTCAGCGGTGCGCATTCGTGGGGGCCCATCGGAGGCGGGACACGAACCCGTGTCGCTGCCTCTCGACGGATCCTGGGCGACGAGCAGGCCGACGTGGTCGACCGGCACTTCGCGTTGTACGGTGCGCGGAAGCGGGCATATCGGGGCAGTCCTCTCGAAGTGGTCCACTTCCAAGGCCCCTGGGCCGCGGAGAGCCTTGCGGCAGGCGGGTCCCGAACCTCGGCTGCAGCCAAGCGGATCTTCGAACGCCTTCGTTACCGAGGCGCCGACCACTACATCGTCCTCTCAGAGTCCTTCAAGGACGTGCTAGCGAATGACTACCATGTCGATGCCAGCAAGATAAGCATCCTCGCGCCGGGGGTCGATCTGGAGCGTTTCAGCCTCCGCCCTGACCCGACCGGGTCTAAGCCGATCGTGCTCTGCGTCCGCCGTCTCGAACGACGCATGGGCATCGACGTCCTGATCCGCGCGTGGGCCGACGTCGCTGCTCGTGTTCCCGAGGCCGAACTCCACATCGTCGGAACGGGCACGTTCGAGACGGAACTACACGATCTCGCACGGTCCGTCCAGCACGGTGACTCGATCACATTCCGCGGAACACTGGACGACGAGGCGCTGGGCCACGCCTACGGTGCCGCCACCTGCACGGTCGTGCCGACCCTGGCCCTCGAGGGGTTCGGCCTGATCGCGCTGGAGTCGCTCGCCGTCGGCCGCCCTGTCGTCGTCACGGACTGTGGTGGCCTCCCCGACGCCGTCGTGGGTCTCGACCGGTCCCTGATCGTGCCGTCCAACTCGGTCGAGGCCCTTGCGCAGCGGCTCACCTCGGCCCTCGAAGGCTCGCGGCCCTCCGGTGCCGACTGTCGAGCCCACGCCGAGACCTTCTCGTGGCGCAACGTGGCCGACCGTCACAACGACCTGTACTCATCGATGGCCGTCGCTACAGGTCGCGCCGTCCGATGAGGGTCACGTTCATCTGTCTCGAGTGGCCCCACGAGGGTCACGTCGGCGGCGTGGGCCGGTACGCCTACCGCCTCGCCTCGGCCCTCGCGACACGCCCCGACATCGACCTCACGATCGTCACCTTCGCCGGAGGCACCCCACTCGACGGTGCATCTCTGCGGATGATTCCCCGCCCCTCAGGTCGTCTCGGGCGCTTCTACGGCTCCCCGCTCCGACTGCGCCGGGTGATCTCGGCGACCCGCCCTGACGTCATCCACAGCTTCGGAGACGACTGGGCCCTGGCCTCGCATCGCAGCGCGCCCCTCGTGCGCACGTTCTTGGGGTCGTCCTTGGCCGAGGCGAGATCGTCCACGGGTCTCCGCAAGCTCAACCACTACGTCCTCGCCGTCACCGAGAGGATCTCCTCGCTACGTGCTGACGTCAAGATCGGCATCGGCCCAGACTCCGTGGAGGAGTTCGAGTGTGAGGACTTCATGCCGCCGGTGACGGCCGTGCAGGCACCAGAGGGCGTCCAGAAGACCGACGAGGCGTCAGTCGTCTTCGTCGGTTCCTACTCCGGACGAAAACGAGGTGCTGTCGTCGCAGATGCCGTCGAGGCGATCCGGGCGAGAACGGGCCTCCAGATAGTTCTCACCGTCGTGGGGCCTTCCTCGGACGCTCACTCCTGGCCGGCGGGCACGCGACACGTCTCGGGAGCATCGGACGCCGACGTCCTACGGATCATCAGCCGTTCGTGGGTACTCGTGGCCCCCTCCCTGTACGAGGGCTTCGGCATCCCCACGTACGAAGCGCTGTCGATGGGCACGCCGGTGATCGCATCCTCGAACCCGGGCAGCGAGTACATGCGCAGCCTGACCGAACCGGCTGGCATCCTCCAGATCTGTCCGGACGTCGATCTGTCGGACGCGCTCGCCGCGCGCCTGTCGGGCGGGCCGTCGATCGAAGGCCCTGAGGACTCGGGGCGCCGAACAGCGGTGGAGCGTCTCACGACGCTGGCGTCTCCTGGCCGTCTCATCGAGGAGATCTATCCTCGCGCCCTGCGTCTCGCGAAGGACGGAGGCTCGCGTGTCGCCTGACCGTCCCAAGCCCAGGTCAGTCCTCCTTGTCGATCACACCTCGAAACCAGGAGGGGCAGAGCTGGCGCTCCCACGCCTGGCCCGGGAGACCAGCCTCAACTGGCGGTTCGTGTTCCTCGAACCTGGGGTCGGCGACCTCCCCTTCGATTCCGGCACCGACGTCGTCTCACCCGTTCGGCGGCTGAACATCATCGAGCAGGCCGTGCACCTGCACCGGCTCCTGCGCAGGAACCGCGACCGTGTCGTCGTGTCGAACACGCTCCGCGCGGCTGTCATGGTCGCCGCGGTCAAGCCCCGCGGACAGGACCACGTCGTCATCCTCCATGACGGCATCTCGGCTGGTTCGTTGTCGATCCTGCGCCGTCTCCTGACGGCCGCGGTCTTCTCCCTCGGTGTCCGAGACATCCTCCCGAACAGCGCGTGGACGGCCGCGACCGTCCCGAGTCGCTACAGGCACCTCGTGCGACGTCCCGTCTACTCACCGTCGGGGATCCGCGGCACCAGTCCCGAGGTCGAGCGCGTCGAATCGCCCCGTCTCCGCCTCCTGAGCCTGAGCCGCCTGGTCGAGTGGAAGGGCATCCATGTCATCTTGGAAGCCCTTCAGCTCCTGGGGCCGGAGGTCGGCTCGGGGCAGATCGAGTTGACGATCGCCGGAGACAACGTGATGGGGCCCTCGTCCTATCGTGACGCTCTCCGAGTCGCTGCTGAGTCGTCCCGCTTCTCCGTGACATTCCTGCCGCATCAGAAGGATGTCGCGCCGCTCCTCGAGTCTCATGACGTGCTCGTTCATGCGTCGACTCGTCCCGAGCCGTTCGGTCAGGTCGTTGTCCAGGGACTCGCCTACGGTCTGGCGGTGCTCGCGAGCGCTGACGGTGGACCCGCGGAGATCATCGAGGACGGCGTCAGCGGCCTGCTGCACGAGCCTGGCGACGCCGCTGCTCTAGCCGCCGCCATGCGCCGTCTGGTCATCGACCCAGAGATCCTGCCTGCTCTCGGCGCGGCGGGAAGGCTTCGAGCCCTCGACTTCACCGATTCTCGCTGCGCCCAGCTCCTCGACTACGCCCTCGTCGGCGATGAGACCAACTTCGAAGGAGACCACACATGATGAAGGTGTCGGTCATCGTCGCCACGTATAAAGGCCACTATCTCGCGGAGACACTCGAGAGCGTCAGACGACAGACCCACGACCACCTCGAGGTGCTCGTTCTGGACGACGCGGACGAAGAGTCCTGCCGTCGGCTCGTCGAGTCGCTGGACGACGACCGCTTCAGGTACGTCGGCAACGGTAATCCGCTCCGGCCAGCTCGGAACCACCGACTCGGGATCGCCCTCAGCACGGGTGACGCCATCGCCATCCTCAACCACGACGACTTCTTCGCGGATGACACCGTGGAGTTGCTCGTCGCGGCCCTGGACGAGCACCCGGAGGCTGTCGCCGCGTTCTCGCGGGCTCGTGTGGCGACAGCCGACGGCAGCGAAGACCCGGCCCGGACCGAGAGCGCCTGGAGACTCTGGGGACTCGCGGATCTGGAGCCCGGTCTCATCGCCTCCTGGCACTCGGCGTCGGTGACGACGATCGCCGTGCCCATGGGGCCTGCCACCCTGACCCGATCGACCGTGCTCAAAGCCATCGACTTGCCGGCGAGAGCCGGCGGCATGTACGACTACTGGCTGGGCTACCACCTGGCAACGCAGGGAAGTGTGGTGCACGTTGACTCAGCTCGAGGCTTTTGGCGTGAGCACGATGCGAACCTGACCCACGTTCGCTCTCGCGAGAGGACGTTGGAGAGACTGTACGTAGCCCGGGCGATAGCGCTCGATGCGGATCTTCCGGCTCGGGAGCGCGTGAAGCGGCTCGCGTCGATCCCCCGGATACTCCTCGCACTCGTCCGCGACACGCTCGTTGGCCGTTGAACGATCAGCTCCACGCACGTCGAGCACAAGAACAAGGACAGGTGAGAAGAGTGACATCCGAAGCAGGCCGAGTGACGGTGACCGTTGCCATCGCGAGCGTGGGGCGTCCAGACGCTCTGAGCAATGCTCTGAGGCACGTCTCCGCGCAACTCGATCGACCGGACGAGGTCATCGTCGTCGCGCAGCGGCAGGACGTCGCCACTCAGGAGGCGGCGTCGGCGGCAGGCGCTCGTGTGATCGTGGTCGAGGCACCGGGCCTCGCACTCGCCGTCGAGACGGCCATCGCGAACGCACACTCCGATGTCGTATCGTTCGTCGACGACGACGCAGAGGCCCTCCCCGACTGGGTCGAGCGCATCAGGGACGCCTTCGGATCGGATCGTCGACTCGGCGTGTTGGGTGGTCGCGACAACGTACACGGTGACAGGGACGCTGGATCCGCGTCTCTCGTGGTCGGCGCCCTGAGACGAGGGCGACTGATCGGCAACCACCACCTCGGCAAGGGCACCCGACGCCCTGCCCACCACGTGAAGGGAGCGAACATGAGCGTCCGGGCAGAACCTGCCCGCAACGTGGCGCTCGCCGACCTCGTCACGGGCGAGGGGGCTCAGTCCGGGAACGAAGTCATCCTCAGTCTCGGCATCCTCAGCCAGGGTTTCACCGGTGCCTACGACCCTCGCATCCAGGTCGACCACTTCCCCGCTGCACGCGCTGTCGGCGATGAACGGACTCTCTACACCCGAGAGAGAACTCGCATCATGCGCTACAACGAGGCCGTGGCGGTCGCCCTCTACGAATCGTCTGGCCGCCGTCTCGCATTCCTCGTGCGTGGGCTCCTCGTCGGCAACCGCATCTGCTGCGGCCTGGGTCTGTTCGTGTTGTTGAGCTTCCGGGGAGACTCTCGGGCCGGCGAGAGGATGCTCGGCTCGGTCACTGGTCTGCTACAGGGTTTTCACGCGGCCCGGCTCCATCGACGCGTGTGAAGGCTCGCCGACGTTCTCCCGAGCGACGGACATCAGGGTGCCGAATACCACACCGATGACGATGCCGAAGAGAGCGTCGAAGATGGGGCCGAACAGCGAATTGACCGCGATGAAGATCACGCTGAGCGCCACTGTCTCGGAGTGACCCGCGGCGAGTCGCCTGATGGCCGAGACGACCAAGACGGTGACGAGCGCGAGAAGGGCGACAGCAGCGACGAAGCCGTACCGAATGAGGACACTGACGTAGAGGTTGTCAGCGTTCCCCGCTGAAGGATCGCCGACGATGTAGCTGAGCGGGTTCCCGACGCTCCTCAGGAGGTCGATCCTCGCGACGAAGGAGTCGTCCTGCGTTGAGAATCCGGAGTACCGGTCCGACGTCAGGATCGAGGATCCGGCACCGAAGCGGCCGACGACTGCCTGCAGCAAGGCGTAGCCACCTACCAGGAACGCAAGGAACACCAGCCGGGTCAGTCCACGAGCGCGGATGAGGGTCAGGAGGACGGCGCTCACGACGATGCCGATCAGTGTCGAGCGAACGCCGGACAGGAGCAACGGGAAGAGGATGTAGGCACCGACGCCCACCCAAGCCGTACGACGCAGCAGCCGAGGCTCGACCACTGCCTTGGCCAGGCACAGCGTGATGGCGAGTCCGAGGAAGAGTGCGTACGGGCCAGGTGACTCGGAAGCACCGAAGACCCGGACTTGCATGGGCAAGGGGGCACCGATGCTGGTGAGCCGGCTCGTGATCATCCACGCCCTGTCCCAGGCGGGCAAGAAGAAGAACTGGATGATTCCGTAGGTCCCGGCGAGGACCGCGAGTGCCGGGATGGCAGACGATACGACGTCCCAGACGGGCGGCATGCGCCCGGTGCTGAGGCTGATGGCCAGCATCAGGGGAACGACGATGAGCCCGGCGAAGAACAACGAGCTGACCTCGAACGAGCCTCGGAGGACGAGGGTGACGGCCGTTCCAGCGATGACGGCCACGGCCGCGCCACGGACGAATCGCTGACTCGAGTCGGTCCGAGGCTTCGTCCAGCTGAGGACGACGACAGCCACGACAAGAGCGATGGGCAGGAGGATGAGCGGGTCCGAATCCGTGTAGCCCGCGGAACCGGCGGTCACTCTCCGGACGAGGCTCAGCGAGGGCACCATGAGAACGGCGAACAGCAGGACTCGGCTCCGGTCGTGCAGGACGAAGGCAGCCATCACCCCCAAGAGGACGATCGTGATCTGGACGGGAAGCACCTGCGAAGCGGCGACCAGCACGGCCGTGGCCGCAGTCGCGAGGCCCGTGAAGATCATCCCCGCAGTGATCATGCGAGCTCTGCCCACGCCGCCTCGCATCCCCGGCGCGTCGGATCGTGGATGCTGCTGCAAGGTCTCAGGCACGAGCACGAGGTGTCGCTTCGAGGGTCCTGAGCACTCTCGCCGGAGAACCAGCGGACACCGTGAACGAGGGTACGTCCCTCGTCACGACGCTTCCGGCTCCGACGACAGCACCACGTCCGACGGTGACGCCGGGCAGCACCATCGTGCCCCTCCCGATCCAGACGTCGTCCTCGATGACGACCGGGGCGACGGGTACCCCCGTTCCCGCGACGATCTCGTGACTTCCGGTGTCGAGGATCGCGACGTTGTTGGCGATCTTCACATCGTCTCCGATCGTGATGGCCCGATGGCATGTGATCGTTGATCCGGCGTTGATGAGCACACGATCGCCCACCAGGAGGGTCGCTCCTTCACGAGTCTCGAGGTGCACCCGGGACTCGGCGCCCAGGATCACCGCTCGGTCGCCGATCCGGATGCGTCCCTCGTTCTTGATGACGGGCAACCAGTGCTCGATGACGGGTCTCGCGCCGTGTTCGACCCCGTGGGCGCGCAGATGGATGATCGCTCGGGCGATGCGAGCCTCCCTCAGGGCTCTTTCGCTCACCGCGACCCCGTTGATGACGCCGAACTTCATCAGAAAGCTCCTTCACGGGCGAGGACCGCTCTGGCAGTCCTCCACAAGATGACCAGGTCACCGGCCATGGACCAATTCTCGACGTAGTACAGGTCCAGACGGACGCTGTCCTCCCAGGAGAGGTTCGAACGGCCGCTCGTCTGCCAGAGGCCCGTGATGCCGGGCTTGACGAGGAACCTGCGGTGCACGTGGGTCTCGTACTGAGCCACCTCGCGCGCCAGGGGCGGTCTCGGCCCGACGAGCGCCATGTCGCCACGGAGGACGTTCAGCAGCTGGGGCAGTTCGTCGATGCTGTAGCGTCGGAGCCATCGACCGGCGCGGGTCACGCGTGGATCGTCCTTCATCTTGAAGAGCACCGAGTTTCCTACCGCGCGCTGTTCCCCCGCGAGACGCTGTAGGCGAGCTTCAGCGTCGACGACCATGGTCCGGAACTTCACCATGCGGAACGTCGAGCCGTTGAGCCCCACTCGCTCTTGGAGGAAGAACACCGGCCCGGTGCTGCCCACGGCGACGATGAGCGCGACCACGGCCAACAGCGGCGACAGGAGGACCAGCAAGAGCCCGCTCACGACGATGTCGAAGATCCGCTTCGAGAAGAGCTTCTGCCCGGCGTACGTCGGCGTCTCGACGTGGATGAGGGGGAAGCCGGCGACCGGACGCGTGTGGATGCGGGGACCACCGATGTCGGTCAGGCTCGGAGCGACGACCAGGTGCTGCCCGCCCGGTTCGAGGCTCCAGCTCAGCTCGCGGACACGCTCGGGCGGGAGATGGTCAGAGCTCGTGATGACGACCGTGTCCGCGCGGCTCGTGACGAGAGCCGCCTCGAGGTCGTCGAAGGTCCCCACGACGGGCACACCCAACGAGCCACCGACGGTTCCTCCCGCCGTTCCGGGAACGCACGCGGCGACGACGTGGTAGCCCGCGGAGGGCTGAGCCATGAGCTGTCTCGCGAAGTGCTCGACGGTCTCCCTGGACCCGACCAACATCACCTGGGCCGAGAACCGCCCCTGGGCACGCTGGAGGACGAGCCACTGACGCCAGAGCCATCGCGAGAAGACCAGGACGAGGACGCCGACGGGGAACGCGATGAGGATGTACCCGCGCGCCAGGTCGACGTGGAAGAGGAAGGCCAGGATCGCGAGGAGCCCGAAGACGCGCAAGCTCACGTCGAAGATGAGCTTGTACTCCGTGCTGCCGGTGCCGATCACGCGATCGGCTCGCGACCCGTAGAGCCCCAGCACGCTCAGCCAGAGGACGATAACGACGAGCGAGATCGCCGTGTAGTTGACGGCGATGTTGCGGAGGTCCCCCCGGAAGGCGACATTGGCGGTGTCGATGCCGAACCAGGCGATCTGGACGCCGAAGACGACCCAGATGAGGACCAGGGCGTCGGTCAGGAGCAGACGCTGCGAGTAGGCCTTGTTCCAGCCGATGGTGGAGCTGGCCGTCCTGATCTCCCGGGTCGTCGGGTTCGCACTCATCGTCGCGTCCTCACCAGGTCCGGCCGCCGTCGACCGAGACCAGGGCTGCGGACGCGCTCGAGAGCCAGACGGTGTCGTCGACGGACGCCAGCATCACCCCCGCACCAGCATCGAAGCCCGTGACGCAGCCGATGGTCGTCGGCGTGCTACTCGACGTCACAGGAACGGCGACGCTCTGCACGGCGACGCCCTCGCAGGTGCTGACACTGGACACGGCCGCGATGTACTGGTTCGCGACGGTGGTGACGTCCAGGAGACCCGGCACGGCGACGGCAGCCCAATCGGCCGTACCGGTCTTGACGGAGAACGCGCCCTCGCAGGCGACCAAGCTCGTCGAGCCCTCGGTGCTCACCCTGACAGGAGAGGCGCACGGCGACGGGCTGGAGGCTCCTCCGAGTGACACGGTCGACGAATCGACGTCAGCGAACGCGACGCTCGATGCTTGGTCGGGGTATTGCTCCCAGAACTCCCCCGCCGTGAAGCTCGACCAGAACTGACGCTCGCAGTCGTCCCCGACGCCGCCGAGCACGGAGACCTTCTCGGGGCCGGCTTCGAGCGCGACGACGGTGCGCAGGTCGAAGGCGAGCTCCATCGGCTGCCAGGTCGCGCCTCCGTCGGTGCTGCGCTCGACGAGGGCCGCGTCGTCCGTGCACGACCCGGGGGTGGCTCGCCACGCCTCGGTGGCGCTGACGGCGGAGAGGAAGCCCGCCGGCTGCGTCGACGACGGAGCGGTCGTGGGCTCGGGCGTCGGGGTCGGCGCCTCCGTCGTGGGGCCGGAGGAGAACGTCGGGATCGGCCCCGCCTCGCGCTGCTCGCCGGGTCGGGTCGACGCGACGGCCGCCGCGATCAGGGCGACGTCGGCGACGACGAGCACCGCCAGCACGACGAACCACCACGTGCGTGTCGTCGCTCCCCCCGAGCGACTCACGCGGCAGCCGACCTGTCGGGTGCCCGGAGCGCCGTCACGATCGCGTCGACGGCTCGGTCGACGTCCGCCGCTGCCCGCTCGTGGACGTCGAGGCCGCGACGGTACGGGTCGACGATGTCCTCTGCCTCGGGGTCGTCCAGCGGCGGCACCATGCCGCGCATGCTCGCCACGAGACGGACGACGTCGGCGGGGCTGTCGGCCGCGGCGAGCTCCGCCGCGTCGGAGGCCTCGGCGAGGCGAGCGAACTGCTCGAGGGTGAACGACCGGCGCGAGGCCCGGGGCGAGAGGCGCACGACCGCGGCGCGGTGCTCACGGGCGGCCGTCAGCACCAGGTCGGCGCTCTCGGCCAGCATCTCGGTGAGGTAGGTGGCCTGGTGGGCCTCGGGCGCGCCTCCGTAGGCTCGCGACATGTCCGCCGCCGTGGCGTCCATGGCGGCGCCGTCCTGCGCCATCGTGCCGGCGCTCATCACGACGAACGGCGTCGACGAACCGGCGAGGCGGGCGGTGAGCAGCTGCTCGGCGAGGGGCGACCGGCAGATGTTGCCCGTGCAGACCACGAGGATGCTGAAGGGGCGCCCCGCGGTCATCGAGCGGCCTTGCGGGCCTCGGCGCCGATGCGCGTCCTCTCCTTCTTCGTGGCCTTCGTCTCCTTGTCGTCCTCGATGCCGTAGCCGTAGGCCCCGCCGTAGCGGCCGTAGCCGTAGGCGTCCGGGCCCTTGGTGGGCATCATCGTCATGACGAAGCCGGCGATCGGGGCACCGACGCTCTCGAGGGCGGCGACCGCACCGCTGAGCTGGCCCTTGTGGGTCTTGCCCGCGGCGACGACGACGATGGCGCCGCTGGCGCTCTTCGAGAGGATCGCCGCGTCGGTGACGGGCAGGAGGGGCGGGGCGTCGAAGAGGACGTAGTCGAACTGCTGCTCGAGCTGGCCGATGAGCTCCTGCATCGCCCGAGAGCCGAGGAGCTCGCTCGGGTTCGGCGGGATCTGGCCGGCGGGGAGCACGTGCAGCTGCCCGCGACCCCACGGCTGGACGACGTCGGCGAGGTCGGCACGGCCGATGAGCAGGTCGGTGAGGCCGGCGGCGTCCTCGAGGCCCATGTACTGCCCGACGCGCGGACGACGCAGGTCGGCGTCGATGAGGATGACGCGGGCGCCGGCGCTGTCGAGCGCGATCGCGAGGTTGGCGACGGTCGTGCTCTTGCCCTCGGACTGCACGGACGACGTCATGACGAACGTGCGGGACTTCGTGCCCAGGTCGAGGAACTGCAGGTTGGTGCGCAGGGTGCGGAACGATTCCGCGCGCGGGCTGCGCGGGTCGGCCTGCACGATGAGGGGGCGCTCGTCGGCCTTGGGGTCGAAGGCGATGCCGCCGACGATGGGAGCGTCGCTGATCTTCTCGACGTCGGCCTCGTTGCGCACGCGGTTGTCGAGGGTGTGACGGAGGACGGCCACACCGACGCCGACCGCGAGGCCGAGGAGGAGACCCAGGGCCAGGTTGAGCGGCACGTTCGGGCTGGTCGGCGCACTCGGCACCTGCGCCTCCTGCACCCGCGTCAGCTTCACCTGCGAGCCGGCCTCGCTGTCGGCGTCCTCGCTCGTGGCCTCGATCTGCTCGACCACGTTGGTGAGGCTCTGCGAGGTCGCGTTCGCGATGTCAGCGGCCATCACCGGGTCCTCCGAGACGACGTCGACCTGGATCAGGGTCGTGTCGAGGGGCGCACTGGCGGTGATCGACTCCGCGAGCTGCTCGGCCGTGGTGTTCAGGCCGAGGCTGGAGATCACGGGCAGCAGCACGATGGGAGTCGTGACGAGGCTGGCGTACGTCTTCACGCGCTGCTGCGTGAAGGTGTTGCCCTGCGCCAGGTCAGAGACGCTGCCGCTGGTCTGGGTCGACACGAAGACCTGCGCCGAGGCGCTGTAGTCGGGCGTCTTGACGACCGAGTACGCCGAGGCGAGCCCGACCCCCACGAGCATCATCGCCACGATGAAGACCCACCCCTTGCGTAGGACGGTGATGTAGTCGCGCAGTTCCACGGCTTTGGTTCCCCTTGATCAAGACGTGACGCCAGAGACGGTCACATCGGAGCAATCGTGCCACATGAGCCTCGCTCGGCAGGGCACCGACCGTTCGCCGCACCGTAAGTTGACCTCATGACACGTCGCGACCTCGACCCCGCTGAGCACGTCCGCGAGCGGTCCGCCGCGTGGGACGTCCTCTACGCCGCCCTGGCCCTCGCGGCGGTCGTCATCGCGTCGAGCGTCGTCGGCGACCTGCTGCTGCGCTCCCCCGGGGTGCCGCCGCTCGTCTCGGTCGTCGTCTCGTACCTCGTCATCTGGGTGCCGCTGCTCGCGGCGGTCGTCTTCGCGACCATCGGTCTCGGTCGGGCGGGCGCACTCCGACGACTCGGCCTGCGCCTCCGCCCCCTCGACCTCCTCTGGGGCGTCGGCATCGGCCTCACCGCCCGCGTGCTCGACGCCCTGGTCAACCTCGGCGTCGTCGGCAGCACCGGCCTCGAGCCCGTCCCGACCATCGACGGCGGGCCCGCCGTGGGCGTGCTGGTCGTGACCGTGCTCGCGCGGGTGCTGCTCGCACCCGTCGTGGAGGAGGTCTTCTTCCGGGGGCTGCTGCAGCGCTCGACGGCGAGGCTGCTGTCGACGCCGACGCGTCTCGACGCCCGAGGCGCCGCGGTCATGGCCGTCCTCACGACGTCGCTCGTCTTCGCGCTGATGCACGCGCTCGTCGGCAGCTTCTCCCCCGCCGGCCTGCTCGTCACCCTGGTGAGCACGACGGTCTTCGGTCTGCTCGTCGGGACGCTCGCGGCGCGCACGGGGCGTATCGGCGGGGCGATCGTCGCCCACGTCGTCTTCAACGGCCTGGCCGTCGCCGCCACCTGGCCCGTCTGACCCGAGGGGCTCCGCCCCCTCTTCTGGGGGTGCAGCCCAGTTCGCCTGGAGGACAGCGAGCGAACAGACCCGTCCTTTTCCGATACTCTCGGGTATCGAGATGTTCTGCCGGAACGTCTCGCCAGCCCTTGCCCTGAGCGCGAAGTGGGCGCATGATGCCCGACATCCCCGAGAGAGCCGACCCCGTGACGATGTCCCTCCCCTGGCGCCCCGTCCTCGCCGTGACCGCCGTCGCCGCGCTCGCGACGGGTGGTGCCCTGCTTACCCTCCTCCCGGCGTCCACCGGCGAGGAGAGCCTGATCGTCACGACGCCGACGAACGGCTCCGCCTCCGACACGCGGACCGTCGTCGTGTCGGGGACGGGCACCGACGACGCGATCATCCGCATCTACGACGCCCACTCGAACGCCATCCTCCTCGGCAGCACCAAGGTGATCGACGGGACCTTCTCGACGGTGGTCGAGTACGCGGACGACGCCCCTGAGCGACAGGGCCTCTACGTCGACGCGATCAAGGGCGACGGGTTCCTCGACGCGGACGTCGTCGACATCACCCTGCCCGCCGTCGAGGCCGACGGCACGACCACGGGGTCGTCCTCGGCGACGGCCAGCACCCCGCGGTAGCGGAGTCTGCGCTGGCTCGTCCTGATCACGGGCCGAACCACCTGGTCCGGGCGAGCTTCCACCCGGAGGGTGACCGGCGCCTCCCACGAACCACCTGGCCCTGTGGCGCACAGTCGCTAGGCAACGCCACAGCTGTCACATAGTGTCCCGAGAGGGGCGATCACCGACTGCCCCTCTGCAAGTCATCCGGGTGCTGGGCCAGGGCGACGAGCGATGAAGCTCGAACACCGATCAGAAAGCACCAACACCACGTGAAGAACGTCTTCTCCTGGCGCCGCGCGCTCGCCGTCCCGGCCGCGCTGACGCTCGCCCTCAGCGGGGCACTGCTCACCTCCACCGCCGCACAGGCTGCGCCGGCCGCCCTCGTCGTGACGTCGCCCGTCGCGGGCTCGACGGTCGACTCGCGCACCGTCACCGTGTCGGGCACCGTCCTCGCCGGCGCCATCGTCGACATCTACAAGGGCGTCGACGCCAGCGGCACCCGCGAGACCCGCATCAACACGGGCAACGCGACCACCTTCAGCACCACGCTGACGTACGCGGTCGACGCACCCGTCGCGCAGAGCATCTACGTCACCGGCATCTACGGCGGCAGCGGGTTCAGCGACCCCAAGCGCGTCGACTTCACCCTCCCCGCCGCCGCTCCGGTGAAGTTCATCACCATCGACAGCCCCGCGGCGGGCCCCGTCGCGAGCCGCAGCTTCACCGTCACGGGCACCGCGACCCCGAACTCGATCGTCATCGTCCGCGGTGCCGACCGTGAGCTCGGTCGCCAGAGCCTCGACGCCTCGGGTGCGTACTCGATCCCCGTCGTCTTCACCGACGCCGATGCGATCAACCAGACGCTCTCCGTCAACGGCCTCCTCGGCGGCAGCGGCATCGACCCCGTCACGCGCGACATCGTGCTGCCCGCCGTCGCCGCTCCGGCCAAGACCGTCACGCTCGACAGCCCCGTCGCCGGCTCCACCGCCGCGAGCCGCCTCGTCACCTTCACCGGCACCGCCCCCGTCGGCTCGACCGTCGTCGTGACCGGCCCCGCCGGTGAGCTCGGTCGCCAGAACCTCGGCAGCGGCTCGACCTACTCGATCTCGGTCACCTACTCCGAGACCGCCCCCGTCGCCCAGACCGTCACGGTCAGCGGCTTCGTCGGCGCCAGCGGCTTCGACAACACCGTCGAGCGCAGCTTCAACCTGCCGGCCGCCGCGGTGACCCCCGAGGCCGTCGCCCCCGCGACGCCCGTCATCACCTCGCCCGTCCCCGCCCAGGTCGTCGTCGGCCAGGACGTCACGATCAGCGGCACCGGCACCCCCGGCGCCAACATCGCGTTCCTGCTGTACCCGACCGACGAGGCGCCGGCGTCGTCCGGCCCCCTCGAGGACGCCATCACCGACTCGGTCATCGTCGTGGCCGCCGACGGCACCTGGAGCTCGACCGTCCGCATGGTCAAGCCGGGCGAGTACTCCGTCGTCGCCCTCTCGTTCTTCGCTGACGCGAACGGCGAGCCCACGGTCGACGCCGACGGCAACGTGCTGGTCTCCGACCTCTCCAACGTGGTCGAGTTCCGCGTCGCCGCCGCCACGCCGATCGTCCCCGCCGGCACCTCGGCCACGCCCGTGCGTGCCGCCGGCAGCCTGGCGTTCACCGGTTCTGACGACTCCAGCCTCGTGATCGGCCTCGGCGCCGCCCTCACGCTGGCCGGAGCCGGCCTCGTCCTCGCGGCCCGTCGTCGCCGTGCTCAGCTGAGCACCGTCGACGCGCAGCAGGACTAGCAGCACCCGCCACACCGCAGCACCCGAGCCCCCTCCGCCCCAGCAGCGGAGGGGGCTTCGGCGTGCCGCCCCCAGCCCCCGGGGAGGCGCGGGTCGGCACCCAGCCCCGCCCGCGACTCCCCCGGGCACCGCAGCGCCCACGACGCACCACGTCGTCGCACCGGAACCACGCCGCGGCGTGGTGCGCGGGCGAGAACGTGGTGCGCGAGCACCGACGGGCGCGACCGCCCGGACGACGAAGCCCCCTCGACCGGAGAGGTCGAGGGGGCTTCGGGGGGCCACCCGCCCGCCCGTGCCGAGGCACGGGGCGGGACGAGCACGGAGTGTGACAGCGGCCGGTGGTGGAGATGGGGGGAATTGAACCCCCGTCCATCGCTGAGATTGCACGCATTCTACGGGCGTAGCCAGATGAGACGTTCTGCTCGGCCCCGACCTTTGCTACTGGCTTCTAGGTCGACGGGCCCAGCCCGAGTTGAAGTCCCGCGTGACCCCCAGGCGTAGTCACGCAGCGAGCCCTCTAGATGACGTCAGGGACTGGTTAGAAGGCGGTCACCAGACTGACGGACTTCATGTGGCTCTACTGCTTACGCAGCGAGAGCGAAGTCAGTGCGCTTGTTATTGGCACTTATTGTTTTCCAGAGATCGTTTACGAGATAACCCTGGATCCTCGGCCCGCTTCTCGTTCGCACACAGGCGATGTCGAAACCGATCATCCCCGTGAGGGGCCGTTGTCACACTCTGTGTTGTTGTCGAGAGAACCGTTCCGCGCGTTCCCGCGCGGCCTTCCAGTGTAGGCCCTGGGGGCCCGTTCGGCTACTCGCCGAGGTGCTTGCGGGCCGACATCGCCGACTCCGCCTCGCGGGTCGCCGTGCGCTCGCGCAGCGTCTGCCGCTTGTCGTACTCGCGCTTGCCCTTGGCGACCGCGATCTCGACCTTGGCGCGGCCGTCGCTGAAGTAGATCTTGAGCGGGATGACGGTGAACCCGCCCTCCTTCGTCTTCTGCCCGATCTTGACGATCTGCTGCTTGTGCAGCAGCAGCTTGCGCTTGCGTCGCGGCGCGTGGTTGTTCCACGTGCCCTCGGTGTACTCGGGGATGTGCACCGCGTCGAGCCAGGCCTCCCCGCCCTCGACGAAGGCGTAGCCGTCGACGAGCGACGCCCGCCCCTGCCGCAGCGACTTCACCTCGGTGCCGCTCAGCACGATGCCGGCCTCGTAGGTGTCGTCGATCGTGTAGTCGTGGCGCGCCCGGCGATTGGTGGCCACGACCTTCTCACCGCGCTCTTTCGCCACGCTGTCTCCTGGTCGTCATGGGTGGTGCTGCCTGGTGCAGGCAGCCTGTCAGCATACAGGCTCAGACCTGCAGGAGGCGCGGTGCCGGTCAGACCGGCACTGCGCCTCCCCCAGGCCCCCGCGCCCTAGACCTTCAGGTACCGGCGGATGGCGACGTTGGCCGACAGCGCCGCGAGCAGGATGCCGATCACGACCACGAGGGGCACGACGATCGCGGTCTCTTGCAGGCCGATGAACGGCGTCGACGCGAAGTTCTCGACGAGGTAGCCCTTGACGAAGAAGTTGACGATCGCGATCAGGGCCCCGCCGGCGAGCACGGACCCGAGAAGGGCGGCGATCACGCCCTCGAGGATGAACGGCGTCTGGATGAACCGGTTCGACGCCCCCACCAGCCGCATGATGCCGAGCTCTCGCCGTCGGCTGAACGCGCTGAGGCGGATCGTCGTGGCGATCAGCAGCACGGCGGCGATCAGCATCAGCACCGCGATGCCGATGGCGGTGTAGCTCGCAGCGTTCAGCACCGAGAAGATCGGGTCGAGGTAGCCGCGCTGGTCGACGACGCTCTGCACGCCGGCGAGGCTCGACAGGCTCTCGGTGAGGACGTCCGACTGGGTCGGGTCCTTGAGGTTCACCCAGAACGTCTCGTTGAGGTACGAGGGCTGCACGAACTCGGTCGCCGGGCTGTCGGCGAACTGCGTCGTGAAGCGGTCGTAGGCCTCCTGCTGCGTCTCGAAGTACGAGCGGTCGACGAAGGGCGCCAGCACGTCGCTCGAGAGCTGCGCCTCGACGCCGTCGATCTGGTCCTGCGTGGCCTTGGCGCCGGTGCAGTTGCCGGTCGTGTCGGTGTCGGTGCAGAGGTAGACAGCCACCTGGGCCTTGTCGTACCAGTACCCCTTCATCTGGTTGATCTGCAGCTGCAGCAGGGCGGCCGTGCCGACGAAGGTCAGCGAGATGAACGTGACGAGCACGACCGAGATGACCATCGAGGCGTTGCGGCGCAGGCCGCTGACGACCTCGCTGAGGACGAGTCCGAGCCTCATGCGTCGGCTCCTCTCGTGCTCAGGTCCTCGACCCCGATCGCCTGGATGGGCACCGCCTGGGTCTGGTAGCCGCCCTGGCGCTCGTCGCGGAGGATGTTGCCGCCCGAGAGCTCGATCACACGGCGCTGCATCTGGTCGACGATGCCGGCGTCGTGCGTGGCCATGATCACGGTCGTGCCGCCGGCGTTGATGCGCTCGAGGAGGGTCATGATGCCCGCGCTGGTCGAGGGGTCGAGGTTTCCCGTCGGCTCGTCGGCCAGGAGGATCGACGGCTTGTTGACGATGGCGCGCGCGATCGCGACGCGCTGCTGCTCACCGCCCGAGAGCTCGTGCGGCAGGCGCTGCTGCTTGCCCACGAGGCCCACCATCTTGAGCACGTCGGGCACCGCCTCCTGGATGAAGCCCTTGCTCTTGCCGATCACCTGCAGGCTGAACGCGACGTTGTCGAAGACGCTCTTCTGCGGCAGCAGGCGGAAGTCCTGGAAGACGACGCCGAGGTTGCGGCGGAAGTACGGCACCTTGCGGCTCGACAGCGTGCTGAGCTTCTGGCCGAGGACGTGGATCTGGCCGGTGCTCGGCTTCTCCTCCTTCAGCACGAGGCGCAGGAAGCTGGACTTGCCGGAGCCGCTCGCCCCGACGAGGAAGACGAACTCGCCCTTGAGGATCTCGAGGGTGACCGAGTTCAGCGCAGGCCGGGGGTTGCCGGAATAGACCTTGGTGACTTCATCGAATCGGATCATGACGGGGATCACCCTAAGCCGAGGCCGCGCCCATCCAGGCAGCGACTCGCTGCGCCGCCCCGCCCGCGACGGCTATGGATCCGCTGACAGCGAGGAGGCGCGGTGCGGGCCCGCAGGACGACGGCTGTCGGACAGCGTCAGCTGTCGTCGCGCTTGCGCCAGCGGATGCCCGCCGAGATGAAGCCGTCGAGGTCGCCGTCGAAGACGTTGGACGGGTTGTTGACCTCGTGCTCGCTCCGGAGGTCCTTCACCATCTGGTACGGCGCGAGGACGTAGCTGCGGATCTGGTCGCCCCAGCTGGCCGTGATGGTGCCCGCCAGCTCTTTCTTCTTCGCGTTCTCCGCCTCCTTCTGGAGCAGGAGGAGGCGAGACTGCAGCACGCGCATGGCGGCGGCGCGGTTCTGGATCTGGCTCTTCTCGTTCTGCATCGAGACGACCGTGCCGGTGGGGATGTGGGTCAGGCGCACGGCCGAGTCGGTCGTGTTGACGCTCTGGCCGCCGGGGCCCGACGAGCGGAACACGTCGACGCGGATCTCGTTCTCGGGGATGTCGATCGACTCGGTCTCCTCCATCAGCGGGATCACCTCGACCGCGGCGAAGCTGGTCTGGCGCTTGCCGGCGGCGCCGAAGGGGCTCATGCGCACCAGGCGGTGCGTGCCGGCCTCGACGCTGAGCGTGCCGAAGGCGTAGGGGGCGTCGATCTCGAAGGTCGCGCTCTTGATGCCCGCCTCCTCGGCGTAGCTGGTGTCCATCACGGTGGCCGACATGCCGTGCTTCTCCGCGTAGCGGAGGTACATGCGCAGCAGCATCTCGGCGAAGTCGGCGGCGTCGACCCCGCCGGCGCCGGCGCGGATGGTGATGACGGCGGGGCGCGGGTCGTACTCGCCGTCGAGGAGGGTCTGCACCTCGAGGGTGTCCATCATCTTCTGCAGGGCCTTCAGCTCGACCTGCGCCTCGTCGGCGCTCTCCTGGTCGTCGCCGTCGTTGGCCATCTCGACGAGCACCTCGAGGTCGTCGAGCCGCTGCTCGGTGGTCTCGAGCTTCTCGAGCTCGGACTGGCGGTGGCTCAGGGCGCTGGTGACCTTCTGCGCGTTCTCCGTGTCGTCCCACAGGTCGGGGGCGGAGGCCTGCTCGCTGAGCTGGGCGATCTCGGCGACGAGGCGGTCCTGCCCGATCACCGCACGGATGTCCTCGAACGTGGCCCGGAGGGCGGCAATCTGCTCAGAGAAGTCCAGTGCGATCATGGTGCCCGAGCTTACCGGCCCGGGGTGCGAGGGGCGTGCGGGCCTCCCGGGGCTGCCGGGCCTGCCGGGCCCGCCGGCCTGCCTGCCGCGACTCAGCGCCGGGCGCGGGCCACGCCCGCCTCGCGCAGGGCGACGTCGGCGAGCGCCCGCACCACGCCGGGCTCCCCCGCGCGCCAGTCGGCGACCGGGTCGGTCGACACGGCGAGCGCCGCCCGGGCGTCGCGGCCGGTGAGGGCGCGCAGCGCGAGCAGCTCCTCGCCGCCGGGCGTCGCGAGCAGCGACCGGGTCGAGGAGGCGCGGCGCACGAACCCGACGCGCCCGCGCAGCCACACCCACAGCACGACGACGCTCGGCACCCCCGCGACGACGAGGCCCGCCACGAGGGAGGCGCGGGCCACGCCCTCCTGCTGCTGGCGGCCCGCGTCGGCGAGGGAGCCGCCCGCGCCGCTCGCCCCGTCGAACGGAGCGCTGGCCGCTGCCCCGACGAGCGGCAGGTCGCCCAGGGTGCGCGAGGCGTCCTGCATCGCTCCCTGGAAGCCGGCCCCCGCCTCCTCGAGCTGGCGGCCGAGGTCGGCGAACCCGGCGATGAACTGGGCGATGGCGACGCCGACCACGACGAACACGACGACGAGCCCCACGGCGACGAGGTCGCCCGCCACCTGCCGAGCGCGGACCACGGGCGACGACGAGTAGATCTGCATGCCCCCAGTGTCGACCGTCGGGCGTCGAGGTGCCCCTTCCTGGGCCCTCGACACGGAACGGGGCCCAGGAAGCGGCACCTCGATGGCCGTCACCGCCCCAGCAGCCGAGCCAGGCGGGCGACGAGCGCCTGCGCCTCGGCCCCGTGCAGGTCGTCGTCGCTGACGAGCACGACCCGCCAGCCGTCGTCCTCGAAGCCCTCGCGGCGGCGGAGGTCGTAGCGCCAGGTCTCGCGGTCCTCGCGGTGGTGGTCGCCCTGGAACTCGAGCGCCACGCGCGGGGAGGCCCAGCTGAGGTCCGGCTTGCCGAGGTAGGAGCCGTCCGCGGCGAAACGCCGCACGTTCACCTCGGGCTCGGGCAGCCCGGAACGGACCACGAGGAGTCGCAGCGCGGTCTCCCGAGGAGAGTCGACTCCCGCCCGGACGAGCGACACCGCGTGCCGGAGCGACCGCGCGCCGGGCCGGCCGCGGGCTCGGACCGCGGCGCCCTGCAGGTCCGCGACGGACAGCAGCCGTGCCGGCGGGTGCGGCGACCACCCGCCCGCCAGCGCATCGCCGAGGGCGACGAGCGTGTCGACGGGCAGGTCCGCCGCCGCCTGGACCAGGGCCTCCAGCGGCTCGGCCACGGGCAGGCCGTCCAGGCTGTGCGACGACGGTGCCGAGTAGCCGTGCCCGACGACGCCCGGGCGGCGCCGTTGCCGTGCCCGGGGGTCGGAGACGTGGAGGAGGTCGGACTCCTCGAGCCACCTCGGCAGCGGCAGCCCCCAGAGGCCGAGCGCCGTGACGTGGGCGAAGTGCTCGTGCCGGCGGAGGAGCGGGGCGAACTCCGCGCACCGGCCGCGCAGGTCGAGCGCCGCAGTGGCGGACCTCGCTCCCCGGTGCGGCGCCCGGAGGTCACCCGCTCGGAGCCTCTCGTACGGCAGCCCGACCTCGAGCGCCTCCGCCACGGAGAAGGGGCGGGACGTCAGGTCGGAGGGCAGGGGGCGAGGTCGCATGCCAGGAGCGTGCCGGGGCGTGAGCGCGACCGGCGATCGCCGCCGATCCTGTCGGGACGACCCGCGCCTCCTCGGCCCTGGGGAGGGCCGACGCTCACGCGCATCGAGGTGACTCGTCTCGGGGCTGAGCGCTCCGCGACACCCCAGGACGAGTCACTTGGGGTGTGCTCACCTCCCTCCCCCACAGCAAGGTGGCGCGTCCTGGGCCCCCACGCCCAGCGACGCCCCACGACGGGTCATCTCGACGAAGGCGCTCGCTAGCGGGCGCCGAGGGCGGGCGCGCGGTCGGCGTAGCCGGCGCGGGTCGCGCGGGCGACGGCCTCCGGCAGCGCCGCGAGCAGCGCGTCGACGTCGGCGTCGGTGCTCGTGTGCCCGACGGTCATGCGGAGCGCGCCCCGCGCCTCCTCGGCCGTGAGCCCCATCGAGAGCAGCACGTGCGACGGCTCCGGGATGCCCGCCTGGCAGGCCGACCCGGTCGACACCGCGACCCCGGCCGCGTCGAGCAGGAAGAGCAGCGAGTCGCCCTCGCACCCGGGGAAGGTGAAGTGCGCGTTGCCGGGCAGCCGGTCGACCGGGTCGCCCCGCAGCACCGCGCCCGGCACGACGCGCCGCACGCCCTCGACGAGCCGGTCGCGCAGCGGCTCGTACGGCTGGTGCGGTTGCTCGGCCGCGACGGCGAACGCGGCGGCGGCGGGGGCGTCCTGCGTGCCCGACCGCACCTGGCGCTGCTGCCCTCCGCCGTGGATGAGCGGCACCACCGTCGCCGAGCGCGCCAGCACGAGCGCGCCGATGCCGATCGGCCCGCCGATCTTGTGGGCGCTGACGCTCAGCGCGGCGAGCCCCGTCGAGCGGAAGTCGATCGGCACCTGGCCGTAGGCCGCCACGGCGTCGCAGTGCACGGGCACCCCGTGGGCCGCGGCGAGCGCGACGACCTCGGCGACCGGCTGCATCGTGCCGACCTCGTTGTTGGCCCAGAGCAGCGTGACGAGCGCGACGTCGTCGTGCTCGTCGAGGGCGGCGGCGAGCGCGTCGAGCCGCACCCGGCCGAGCTCGTCGAGCGGGATCGTCGTGACGACGGCGCCCTCGTAGCGCTCGAGCCACTCGACGGTGTCGACGGTCGCGTGGTGCTCGCCGCCGGGCACGAGGAGTCGCGGGCGCGGCCGGTCGGACTGCCGCGCCCACCAGAGGCCCTTCACCCCGAGGTTGACGGACTCGGTGCCCCCGGAGGTGAGGACCACCTCGATCGGGTCGCAGCCCAGGGTCGCCGCCACGCGCTCCCGGGACTCCTCGAGCAGCCGCTTCGCGCCCTGGCCGGCGGAGTGGATCGACGACGGGTTGCCGACGGTGCCGAGCGCCGCCGTGTAGGCGGCGAGCGCGGCGGGGTGCAGGGGCGTGGTGGCGGCGTGGTCGAGGTAGACGCTCATGGTCGGCTCCTCCTGGTCTCGGCGCGACGGCCGGTCGGGCGACGCCCGGATCGGCGCTCCCGCCTCTCGGGGGGCGCTCCGCCGCTGATCTACTGTAAGTCCCGTGCCTGACGCCGATCCCCTCTCCGACCTCGGTGTGCGCGTGGGCCCCGAGGGCCCGACCCTCCGTGTGTGGTCCGCCGCGGCGACGCGACTGGAGCTCGTCGTCGACGACGCGCCCCACGACCGCGTCGTGCCGATGACCCGCGACGAGCATGACGTCTGGAGCGCCACCGACCACGCCCTCACCCCCGGCCGCCGCTACTGGGTGCGCGCCGACGGCGAGACGCGGGGCGGCGCCGTCTTCGACCCCGAGCTCCCCCTGCTCGACCCGTGGGCACGCGGCCTCGGCCGCACCGGCCGCGGCGAGTGGCGCGCCACCGTCGTCGACGAGTCGTTCGACTGGGGCGGCGTCGAGAAGCCGCGCACCCCGCTCGACCGCGTCGTCGTCTACGAGGCGCACGTGCGCGGCCTCACGCGCCTCGCTCCCTTCGTGCCCGACGAGCTGCGCGGCACCTACGCCGGCCTCGCGGCCGACACCACGATCGCGCACCTCAAGCAGCTCGGCGTGACGGCGGTGCAGCTGCTGCCCGTGCACCAGCACGTCGACGAGCAGCGGCTCGTGGCGCAGGGCATCGAGAACTACTGGGGCTACAACACGCTGTCGTTCTTCGCGCCCCACGCGGCGTACGCGAGCCGCGACGCCCAGCTGGCGGGCGCCTCCGCCGTGGTCCGCGAGTTCAAGGGCATGGTCCGCCTGCTGCACGAGGCGGGCATCGAGGTCTGGCTCGACGTCGTCTACAACCACACGGCCGAGGAGGGCGAGGAGGGCGGCCCGGTGACGAGCCTCCGCGGGCTCGACGGCTCCGCCTACTACCGGCACGACGCCGAGGGCCGCCCGGTCGACGTGACCGGCTGCGGCAACTCGCTCGACACCAGCCACCCCGCCGCGCACCGGCTCGTGATGGACAGCCTGCGCTACTGGGCCACCGAGATGCAGATCGACGGCTTCCGCTTCGACCTCGCCGCGACGCTCGGGCGCGGCGCCGACCACGCCTTCGACCCCGAGCACCCCCTGCTGCACGGGATCGTCACCGACCCGGCGCTCGCCGGCGTCAAGATGGTCGCCGAGCCCTGGGACGTCGGCCTCGGCGGCTGGCAGACCGGCGCCTTCCCCGCGGGCTGGATCGAGTGGAACGACCGCTTCCGCAACCGCGCCCGCGACTTCTGGCTGACCGACGTCGCCGCCGCCCGCGCCCAGGGCACCCCGCCCACCGGCCTCGGCAGCGTCGCCTCGAAGCTGAGCGGGTCGAGCAACGTCTTCGCGCACGAGCGCGGCCCGCTCGCGGGGCTGAACTTCGTCACGGCGCACGACGGCTTCACGCTGCTCGACCTCGTCTCGTACGACGCCAAGCACAACCTCAGCAACGGCGAGCAGAACCGTGACGGCACCGACGACAACCGCTCGTTCAACCACGGCGTCGAGGGCCACAGCGACAACCCGTGGATCAGCGACGCGAGGCGCCGCTCGATGCGCAACCTGCTCGCGACCCTGTTCGTCTCGTCGGGCGTGCCGATGCTCACCGCCGGCGACGAGCGCGGCCGCACGCAGCGCGGCAACAACAACGGCTACTGCACCGACAGCGAGCTGACCTGGGTCGACTGGGCGACGCAGCCCTGGCAGCAGGGCATCACCGACGACGTGGTGGCCCTCACGCGCATCCGCGCCGAGAACCCGGCGCTGCGGCCGACCCGCTTCGGCCTCGAGGGCGCGTGCACCCTCAGCGCCAACGAGATCGACTGGTTCTCGGCCTCGGGCGCCGAGATGCACCCCGACGAGTGGAACGACCCGCACGTCCGCACGCTGCAGTACTTCGCGCGCTCCACGCCCGAGCACGAGGCGCCGAACGCGGTGCTGGTGCTCGTGCACGGCGCCGAGACGAGCACCGCCGTGACGGTCGCCCGGCACGAGGGCGTCGCAGGCTACGAGCCGCTCTGGACGAGCGACGACTCCGCCGACCTCCGACCGGTCGCGCCCGGCGACGAGGTGCTCGTCTCCGGCCCGACCGTGATCATCTACCGCGCCCGCCCCGCGACGGCGGAGGAGGGCGCGTGACCAGGAGGCCCGCGGGAGGCGCGGGCGGGCCGGGCACGCCCGCCACCGTCGCGCTCCTGGCCGCGGGAGTGCCCTTCACGGCGCACACCTACGAGCACCACGACACGGCGACGAACTTCGGCGAGGAGGCCGCCGCCGAGCTCGGCCTCTCGGAGGAGCGCGTCTTCAAGACGCTCGTCGCCGACGCGCAGGGCACCCTCGTCGTCGCCGTCGTGCCCGTCTCCCGGCGTCTCGACCTCAAGGCCCTCGCGGCCGCCGTCGGCGCCCGGAAGGCGTCGCTCGCCGACCCCGCCGTCGCCGAGCGACGCACGGGCTACGTGGTGGGCGGCATCAGCCCGGTGGGCCAGCGCACGGCGCTGGCGACCGTCGTCGACGCGAGCGCCGCCTCCTTCGAGACCGTCTTCGTCAGCGGGGGGAGGCGCGGGTTCGACATCGAGATCGCCCCCGCCGACCTCGTGCGCGCCACGGGCGCCCAGCTGCTGCCCGTCGCGCGGGACTGAGCGTGGCCCCGCTCTTCGCCGACGCGTCGATCGGCACCGCCGCGCTGCTCGCCCTCGGGGCGGCGCTGCTCGTGCTGAACGCGGTGACCGTCGTCGTCTACGCGCTCGACAAGCGGGCGGCTCGCCGACGCACCCGGCGGGTGCCGGAGCGGACGCTGCTCGCCCTCGGCCTCGTGGGCGGCTGGCCCGGGGCGCTCGTCGCGCAGCGGACGCTGCGGCACAAGACGCGCAAGGCGTCGTTCCGCCGCTCGTTCGTGCTGACCGTCGTGCTCAACGTGGCCGTCGTGGGCGTCGTCGTCGCCCTGGTGCTGACGCCGGGCGGCTGACACCAGGCGGCTGACGCCAGGCGGCTGACACCAGGCGGCTGACGCCGCCGGACGCGTCCCGCCGGAAGGGATCGGGCTCCCCTCCGGCGGTCGACGGTGCGGACCGGACCAGCTCGGGCTAGGTCCGGGCACGCTCCGTCGCGCGTCGGCACGGCGCCGCCCGCCCCGGTCATGGCTGACCGGGGGCCGGGTGGACGACGCGTGTGCGGTTCACCTCGTGGTGCGAGGCGTCGAGGGCGCCGGGCTCTCAGGAGGGTTCAGGCTCCGAGGCGGGCTGGCCTTCTCGACGGGTCCGACACTACTGGTCCCCCTAAGTGCGGACAAGCATTTCCGATGCACGCGCATGGACCCAGTTCGGGGGACGGACCGGTCCACCTCGGGTGCCCGCGCCCGCCCCGGGGCGCCCACCGCGCCTCCTCGTCGTCCGGGTCGCGCACGCGGCGCGACGCACCGGAGCGGCTGCCCCCGATACCGGGTAGCGTCGCCTCCGTGGCTGCTTACGAACCCAGAGTCGGGCGGATCCCCGTCACGGCGCTCTCCCCGACCACCCCCGACCGCGTCTTCCCGACCAAGGCCTTCAGCGGCGAGGTCGTGCCCTTCGGCGCGACCGTCTTCCGCGAGGGGCACGACGTCGTCGGCGCCGACCTCGTGCTCACCGACCCGGAGGGCGTCGAGACCCGGCACCCGATGGTCGCGGGCCTCCCCGGCACCGACCGCTGGACGACGGAGGTGCAGCTCGAGGTCGAGGGCGACTGGACCTGGCAGGTCGAGGGCTACACCGACGACTGGGCCACCTGGCTGCACACCGCCGAGATCAAGGTGCCGGCCGAGCTGGACGTCGAGGTGACCTTCACCCTCGGCAGCCGCCTGCTGGCCGCCGCCGCGGGCGACTACCCCGACACCCCGCTCGTGGCCGACGCGGCCAAGGCGCTCGGCAACACGTCCCTCACCCCCGGCGCGCGCCTCCGCGTGGCCACCGACCCGCGGCTCGCCGCCGTCTTCGCGGCCCGCCCGCTCGGCAGCCTGCGCACCCGCAGCGAGCCCGAGGCCCTCCGCGTCGAGCGCAGCCGCGCCGGCCTGGGCAGCTGGTACGAGTTCTTCCCCCGCAGCGAGGGCGCGAAGAAGCAGGCCGACGGCACCTGGAAGAGCGGCACGTTCCGCACCGCCGCCCGCCGCCTCCCCGCGATCTCGCGGATGGGCTTCGACGTCGTCTACATCCCGCCGGTGCACCCCATCGGCACGACCTTCCGCAAGGGCCCGAACAACACCCTGACCGCGGGGCCGAACGACCCCGGGTCGCCCTACGCCATCGGCTCGGCCGACGGCGGGCACGACGCGATCCACCCCGACCTCGGCACGGTCGCCGACTTCCGCTGGTTCGTCGAGACCGCCCGCAACACCGGCCTCGAGCTCGCGCTCGACCTGGCGCTGCAGTGCTCGCCCGACCACCCCTGGGTCACCGAGCACCCCGAGTGGTTCACGCAGCTGCCCGACGGCACGATCGCCTACGCCGAGAACCCGCCGAAGAAGTACCAGGACATCTACCCCCTGAACTTCGACGACGACTACGAGGGCATCAGCCGCGAGATCCTCCGCATCGTGCGCTGGTGGATCGAGCTCGGCGTCACGATCTTCCGCGTCGACAACCCCCACACCAAGCCGGTGCGCTTCTGGGAGTGGCTGCTGCACGAGATCCGCGAGACGAACCCCGAGGTCGTCTTCCTGTCGGAGGCGTTCACCAAGCCCGCCATGATGCAGGCCCTCGCCCAGGTCGGCTTCCACCAGTCGTACACGTACTTCACCTGGCGCAACGAGAAGTGGGAGCTCGAGGAGTACCTCACCGAGCTGTCGAAGGAGACGAGCGCCTGGCTGCGCCCGAACCTCTTCGTCAACACCCACGACATCCTCACCCCGTACCTGCAGTACGGCGGCCGCGCGGCCTACAAGGTGCGCGCCGCGATCGCCGCCACGGCGTCGCCGACCTGGGGCGTCTACTCGGGCTACGAGCTGTTCGAGGACGTCGCCCGCCCGGGCAGCGAGGAGAACATCGACAACGAGAAGTACGAGTACAAGCCGCGTGACTGGCAGGCCGCCGAGGAGGCGGGGGCCAGCCTCGCTCCGTACCTCACGCAGCTGAACCGCATCAGGTCGTCGCACCCGGCCCTGCGTCAGCTCCGCAACCTCGACGTCCACTCGAGCGACGACGACGCGATCCTCGTGTACTCGAAGTACCTCAGCCGCGCCCACACCCGCAGCGGCCGCGCCGACGCGATCATCGTCGTCGCCAACGTCGACCCCCACTCGGCCCGGGAGACGACCGTGCACCTCGACGTGACGAAGTTCGGGCTGCGCCCGGGCGGCACGTACACGGTGCGCGACCTGATCACCGGCCAGCAGTGGACCTGGTCCGACGACAACTACGTCCGACTCGACGCCTTCACGGAGCCCGTGCACGTGCTGTCGGTCGACCTGAACCGCGCCCCCTGAGGAGCACCCCGATGAGCATCTTCCGCCACCCGAAGCCCCAGCCCGAGGAGCCCGGGCGCGGCGCCGCCGCGCAGCCCGCCGCCCCCGAGCCCGAGACGGCCCGCCCGTCGTTCGACGAGATCATCACACCGGGGACGGCCCCGGCGGCCGAGCCCGCCGCGGTCGAGCCGGAGCCCGTCGCGGCCGCCGAGCCGGAGCCCGTCGTCACCGAGCCCGAGCCGGCCGCCGCCGAGCCCGAGCCCGTCCTCGCCGAGCCCGAGCCGGCCGCCGCCGAGCCCGCGATCGAGCCCGAGCCCGCCGTCGCCGCGGAGCCCGAGCCCGAGCCGGAGCCGGAGCCCGAGCCGTCCGCCCCCGAGGACCCGACCCCGCCCGACGTCCGCGTCGACGAGTCGGCCCCGGCCGTCGCGCTGCCCGCACTCGACGAGAACGAGGTGCTCGCCGCCGTCGAGGGCCGCCACGGCCACCCGCACGCGATCCTCGGCGAGCACGTGCGCGAGGGCGTCACCGTCGTCCGCGTCGTGCGGCCCCTCGCCGAGACGGTCACCGTCACCGGCGCCTCCGGCGAGGTCGTCGCCCTGGAGCACCTCGTCCACGGCCTCTGGCAGGGCGCCGCGCGCGGCCCGCTCGGCGGCTACGAGGTCACCGCCACCTACGACGGCGGCTCCCCCTGGGTCGCCGACGACCCGTACCGCTTCTCCCCCACCGTGACCGAGTTCGACCTCTACCTCTTCGGTGAGGGCCGCCACGAGCAGCTCTGGAAGATGCTGGGCAGCCACGTGCGCGAGCACGAGGGCGTGCGCGGCACCTCCTTCGCGGTCTGGGCGCCCCACGCGAACGCCGTCCGCGTCAAGGGCGACCTGAACGGCTGGGACGCCGTCCGCCACGCGATGCGCAAGCTCGACGGCAACGGCATCTGGGAGCTCTTCGTGCCCGGCGTCGTCGACGGCACGTACAAGTACGAGATCCTCACGCCCGACGGCGCCTGGGTCGACCGGGCCGACCCGATGGCCCGCCGCTCCGAGGTGCCGCCGGCCACCGCCTCCGTCATCACGAAGGCCGCGCACTCGTGGTCGGACGACGACTGGATGACGCAGCGCGCCGCGACCGACCAGCACCAGGGCCCGATGAGCGTCTACGAGCTGCACGTCGGCTCGTGGCGCCCCGGCCTCAGCTACCGCGAGCTGGCCGACCCGCTGGTCGACTACGTCACCGCGCTCGGCTTCACGCACGTCGAGTTCATGCCGCTCGCGCAGCACCCGTTCGGCGGCTCGTGGGGCTACCAGGTGACCGGCTACTACGCGCCGCAGAGCACCTACGGCTCCCCCGACGACCTGCGCTACCTGATCGACCGCCTGCACCAGGCCGGCGTCGGCGTGATCATGGACTGGGTGCCCGGCCACTTCCCGAAGGACGAGTGGGCGCTCGGCAACTTCGACGGGCGCAGCGTCTACGAGCACTCCGACCCGCGGCGCGGCGAGCAGCCCGACTGGGGCACGCTGGTCTTCAACTTCGGCGACTCGCAGGTGCGCAACTTCCTCGTCGCGAACGCCCTCTACTGGCTCGAGGAGTTCCACATCGACGGCCTCCGCGTCGACGCGGTCGCCTCGATGCTCTACCTCGACTACAGCCGCAACGACGGCGAGTGGCTGCCGAACGAGCACGGCGGCCGCGAGGCCACCGAGGCGATCTCCTTCCTCCAGGAGGCGAACGCGACGGCCTACAAGCGCCACCCCGGCGTCGTCATGATCGCGGAGGAGTCGACCAGCTGGCCCGGCGTCTCGCGCCCGACGAGCGAGGGCGGCCTCGGCTTCGGCCTCAAGTGGAACATGGGCTGGATGCACGACACCCTCGACTACGTCGAGAAGGACCCGGCCTACCGCTCATACCACCACGGCGAGATCACCTTCTCGTTCCACTACGCGTGGAGCGAGAACTTCATGCTGCCGATCTCGCACGACGAGGTCGTCTACGGCAAGGGCTCGCTGTACGAGAAGATGCCCGGCGACGAGTGGCAGAAGCGCGCGAACCTCCGCGCCTACCTCGCCTACATGTGGGGCCACCCCGGCAAGCAGCTGCTCTTCATGGGCTCCGAGTACGGGCAGCCCACCGAGTGGAGCCAGGAGAACGGCCTCGACTGGTCGGTGCTCGACCGCCCCGAGCACCAGCAGGTGTTCGACCTCGTCAGCGAGCTGAACGCCGTCTACCGCCGCGAGAGCGCCCTCTGGGCCCACGACTTCGACGTCGAGGGCTTCGAGTGGATCGACGGCGGCGCGGCGCAGCAGAGCGTCGTGGCGTTCCTCCGCAAGTCGGGGCAGGGCGAGTCGGTCGCGGTGCTCGCGAACTTCTCGGGCGTGCCGCAGACCATGCGCCTGGGCCTGCCGGAGGCCGGCACCTGGGACGAGATCCTCAACACCGACGCGACGGTCTACGGCGGCTCGGGCGTCGGCAACTTCGGCGCCGTCACGGCGACCAACGCCCCCTGGGCGGGCCGCCCGGCCTCGGCCGACGTCGTCCTGCCGCCGCTCGGCGTGGTCTGGCTGAAGCTGCGCCGCTGAGCGCACGGCGAGCACGACGGAGCCCCCCTCGACCTGGTCGAGGGGGGCTCCGTCGTGCTCGGGAGGAGCTGCTCAGTAGAGCAGCATCGTGAGGCGTCGTCGGGCCGCCGCCACGCGCGGGTCGTCCAGGCCGACGATCTCGAAGTACTCGAGGAGGCGCTTGCGGGCCGCGTCCTTCCCCTCCTGGTCGAGCGACGGGAAGACCGTCAGCACCCGGTCGAACGCGTCGTCGACGTGGCCTCCGCTCACGTCGAGGTCGGCCACCGCCAGCTGCGCGTCGACGTCGGTCGGCGCCGCGGCGGCCGCCGCGCGGACGTCGGCGAGGGAGGCGCCCTGCAGTCGCGAGATCAGCGAGACCTGGGCGAGCCCCGCGACGGCCAGCTGGTCGCGCGGGTCCTGGGCGATCGCCGTCGTGTAGGCCGCGATGGCGGCGTCGTAGTCGCCGCGGTCGATGGCGTCGTAGGCGTCCTGGTGGTGCGGGGGCAGCGGCTCGGGCTCGGGCTCGGGCGTCTCGCCCTCCCCCGCCGGGGCGCCGTCCACGACCGCGGTGCCGGTGACCCCGTTCTGCGCCGCGAGCTCGAGCACCTGCTCGAACACGTCGCGCACCTGGGCCTCGGGCAGGGCCCCGACGAAGAGCTGCACCGGGCGCCCGCCGATCACGGCCGCCACGGCCGGGATGGACTGCGCCTGGAAGGCCTGCGTCAGCTGCGGGTTCGCGTCGACGTCGACCTTGGCGAGCACGAAGCGGCCGCCGTACTCAGCGACGAGCTTGTCGAGCACCGGCGACAGCTGCTTGCACGGGCCGCACCACTCGGCCCAGAGGTCGACGATCACGGGGACGGTGTTGCTCAGCTCGAGGAACTGCGTGAACGTCTCGTCGGTCGCGTCGAGCACGAGCGCCGGCACCGCGACGGAGGCGGCGGGCGCCCCTCCGTCGGGCGGCGTCGGGGCGCCGGGGGCCCCGGCGGAGGCCGCCCCGGGCGCCGGAGCCGGCGGCCGGTTGACGAGCGACGAGAGGTCGACGGCTCCGCGGAGCCCGGAGGGCACGGGGGGCAGGGTGGTCATGGCAACTCCTTCGCGGCCGTGAGGGCCTGGCTGAAACCGAGCAGGACGATCTTGTCGTCGCTGCCCACGGGAGGGACGGAGAAGAGCAGCTGGACGCCGTAGGTCGCCTCGATGCCCTTCGTCGAATTGTCGAGGCCCACGAGCGTCTTGACGACGCCCGCGGGGTTGACCTCGGCGCCGGCGGCGGTCGGCTTGACGGTCTCGACCTCGTCGAGGCCGACCGACACGATCGCGCCGGCGTCGTTCGAGGCGAACGCCACCGGGGTCTCGGCGTCGGGCGTCGAGGTGTAGTCGATCGAGGCCGTCGTGGGCAGGCTGGCCCGCTTGGCGTCCTTGTAGGCCTTGCCGATCTTGTCGCGGAGCGTGTCGCCCTCCGCCTGGAACTGCGACGCGTACTGGCTCTCGTCGCCGTTGCGGAGGATGTCGCCGTAGGCCTCGGCGAGCTGGTCGGGCCGCAGCGTCAGGAGCTTCACGTCGGGCGCGAGACGAGCCGCACCGAGCGAGGCCGGAGCCACCGTCGGCAGCGTCGCCTGCGCCTCCAGCGCCTGCAGGTACTCGACCTTGTACGGGTCGCGCGCGGTCTCCTGCACCAGGGTGAGGGCGATGGGCGCCTTGGACGCGTCGGCGTCCTGCACGACGGTGAAGAGCGTGCGGGGCCAGGTGTCGGCCTGCTGCGGCAGGGTGAGGGTCAGCTCCCCGGAGGGGACCCCGATCGGCCCGGCCGCCGCGGCGTCCTTCGCGCGGATCTGGTAGTTGGCCTCGCGCTGCTCGAGGGCCGGGCCCACGAAGCGCTCGGCGGCCGCGGTCGCGTCGAGCGCGGCGTCGGCGGCGGAGGCCGCGGCCGCCACCCTCGCGACGATGCGCTCGGCCTGGGCCTCGGTGACGACGGGCGGCTGGAGCTCGGTGCCCTCGTCGTCGCCCTCGGCGCCCGGCGTCGCCGTGGCGGTCGGGGTCGGCGTGCTGCCGTCGCCGGCACCGCCCACCGCGCTCGGCCAGTAGTCGGCCGTGCAGCCCGCGAGGGCCAGCGATGACACGAGCACGACCGGCACGACGGCGACCAGCCGACGCCGGGCGCCGCGCTTCGAGGCGCCGACCGCGGGGGTCGTGCCGGCGCGGATCGCGGCGCGACGCGGCGGGCGCGGCAGCTTCGGGCGCTTGCCGTCGCTGGACGTGCGGCGCGGGCCGCGGGTGCGACGGTGGTGGGCGATCGCCCACACGTAGAGGAGCACGCCGACCACGAGCACGACCAGCCCGCCGACGATCAGGGGGCCGGCCATCGGCGTCGACGCCGACAGCGGCCACGTGACGCGGAGCTGCGACGGGGCGGGCTCGGTGCCGTCGGAGAGGACGACGAGGGAGATGTCGTCGGGGGCGTCGAGCGAGAAGGTGAGCGAGGTGCCCTCGTACTGCTCGTACCAGAGGTCGCTGTCGGCCGGGGCCGGCGCGGTGGCCTCGGCCCCCTGCACCACCCGGGTCTCGAGCTCGCCGGTCGCGTCGTCCCACGTGACGCTGTTGTAGGTGGTGTCGCCGACCCAGCCGAGCACGTCGGAGGTTCGGCCGTACGCGGCGAACACCGTTCCGCCGCCCGCCACCGAGATCGTCTGGCGGCCGTCGTGGCCGTGCAGCGCCTCGGCGGGCACCACCGTCACGACGGCGTCCGACGACTCGGTCGACACGGTCGACGACACGCTCTCCGGCGGCGCGAAGACCGTCCTCTGGGCGAAGCCCAGGCCGACCATGACCGCCGCGAGCACGACGACCACGACTGCGATGATGAAGCGCACGTTACCTCTCCCTCCGTGCCACCATCCCGGTCGGGTCCGAGCACGCGCCAGTACGACGCGGCCTCGTGCGGGCCTGGCCGAGGAGGCCGGGCGCGGCAGCAGAATTTAAGACGGCTCAGCGTATCCGACCAGCCTGTGAGCCGCACGCCCGGGGCCCGGCAGCCGTCCCTGGGGCCCGCGCCGCGACTCCCCCGCCCGGCCGCGGGCGACGCGCCGACGCGACCGACGGGCAGGCGGCGTGCCCTAAAATCGTCCCGCCGAGACGCGACGGGTCGCGCTCGGCACCGACGCGAGGAGACACAGTGGCCGCTGACGACGCCGAGTTCGGCACCGAGCTCCGGGGGTACCGCAAGGACGACGTCGACAAGGCGCTCGGCGAGCTCCGCCGGGAGCTGATCAAGGCGAACGCCGACCGGGCCGACACCGCCGGGCGCCTCAAGGAGCTGCAGGGGCGGCTCGACGAGATGCAGCGCGAGCTGGAGGAGGCGGGCACCCCCACCTACTCGGGCCTCGGCAGCAAGCTCGAGCGCACGCTGCGCCTCGCGGAGGAGCAGGCCACGGCCCTCGTCAGCCAGGCCGACATCGACGCGGAGGAGCTGCGCCGCTCGTCGACCGACGAGGCGCGTCAGGTGCTCGACGACGCCCGGGAGCGCAGCACCGCCCTCCTCGACGACGCCCGCGGCCGCGCCGCCGCGCAGGTCGCCGAGTCGACGGCGGAGGGCGACCGGCTGGTCTCACGGGCCCGCGGCGAGGCCCGGTCCCTCCTGCAGGAGGCCCAGCGCGACTCCTCGGCCATGCGCGGCGCCGCGGCCACCGAGGCCGCCGAGAACGTCTCGACCGCGCGCCACGAGGCCGCCGCCGTGCTCTCCGCCGCCGAGCGCGAGGCCGCCGAGCTGCGGGCCGTCGTCGAGCAGGAGGTCGCCGCCGCCCGTGACGGCGCCGCCGAGCTCGCCCGGACCACCGCGCAGGCCCGCGAGCAGTTCGTCGCCGACAGCGAGCGCCAGCGGGCCGACCTCGACCGGGAGGGCGCCGCCGTCCGGGCCGAGCTCGCCCGGCTCGACGAGACCACGCGCGCCGACCTCGAGCTCGAGGTCACGACCCGACGCGACGACCTCGCCCGCGAGATCGACGCGGCCCGTGCCGAGCTCGACGACGACGTCGAGAACACGCGCGCCGACCTCGCCCGCGACGTGGCGGAGACCCGGGCGGCCCTGGCGGCCGACGTCTCACGCGTCCGGGCCGAGCTGGAGCTCGAGCTGACGACCGGCCGCGCCGAGCTCGAGCGCGAGGTCGAGGCCGCCCGGGCCGACCTCGCCCACGAGCTGGCGACCGCCCGGGCGCAGGCCCTCGCCGACGTCGCCGCCGACCGGGCGCGCCTCGAGCGCGAGGTCGCGGAGGCGCGGGAGGCCCTCGCGGTCGAGCTCGCCGCCCGCACCGCGGAGGTCGACCTGGCCACCGCGACCGCCCGGGAGGAGATCGAGCGGACCACGACCGAGACGCGCGACCGGCTGGCCCGCGACGTCGAGCAGCAGCGCGAGCGCCTCGAGCGGGAGGAGGCCGAGCTGCGCGCCCAGGTCGAGGTCGAGGTCGCGAACGCCCGTGCCGACCTCGACGCCGAGGTCGCCGAGAGCCAGGCCCGCCTCGTCGACGACGAGGAGTCGCAGCGCGTCCGCCTGGCCCACGAGGCCCGCACCGTGCGCGCCCGGCTCGAGGCCGAGCGCGACGACTCCGTCGCCGAGCTGGAGCGCGAGCTCGAGGCCCGGCGCAGCGCGGCCGACGTCGAGCTCCGCACCCGCCGCGACGAGACCGACCGCGAGCTGGTGCAGCGCCACCACGCCGCGGTCGCCGAGACCCAGGGCTACCTCGACGAGGCCGGCGCCCAGCTCGAGGAGGCTCGGCAGCGAGCCGTCGAGGCGCGCCGCGAGGCCGACGAGCTCGAGCGCACGAGCGCGGAGCACTCGCGCACCGTGCGTTCCGAGGCCGACGCCGCGGCCCACGAGACCGTCAGCGAGGCCGAGGCCCGCGCCGAGCGCCTCGTCGCCGACGCCGAGGAGCGGTCGCGGGGCCTCGTCACCGACGCGGAGGCGCGGCTCGAGGCCCTGCGCGACGAGCGCGACGAGGTGGCCAGCTACCTCGAGGGCCTGCGCCGGGCGCTCTCCGGGACGGCGTCGGGCGGTGACGACTCCGGTACGACAGAGTAGGCAGTCGGCGGCACCGCGGTGAGCGGTGCCTCCGTCGTCGACAGGAGCACCCCCGTGAAGATCCACAACCCGTTCCGCCTCGGACTCCTGGCGGGCCTGGGCGTCCTGGTCGCGCTCGTGATCGGCGGAGCGGTCAGCGAGCTGTCGACGGTGCTGACCTACGTCGGCGCGGCCATCTTCATCGCGCTGGGGCTCGACCCGATCGTCTCCTGGCTCGAGAACCGCCGCGTGCCGCGGTCGCTCGCGATCGTCATCGTCTTCCTGGCCGTGCTCGGCGCCTTCGTCGGCGTCGTGTTCGCCATCGTGCCCGTCATCGTGAGCCAGGCCACCGCGCTGATCACGAGCCTCGTCACGTACCTGCAGAGCGTCACGACGCAGCAGTTCGTCGACAACCTCCAGTCGCTCGTCCCGCAGAACGTCATCGACGTGCAGGACGGCCTCGACGCCCTCGTGGAGTTCCTCACCAACCCCGACAACGTCCTCACCATCGGCGGCGGCGTGCTCGCCGTCGGCGTGGCCATCGGCAACGGGGTGTTCGCCACGGTCGTCGTGCTCATCCTGACGCTCTACTTCACGTCGTCGATCAACACCTTCAAGCGCGGCCTCTACAAGCTGGTGCCCGCGTCGAAGCGCCCGAAGTTCGCCGACATCGCCGAGCAGATCAGCACCTCGGTGGGGCGCTACGTCATCGGGCAGTTCACGCTCGCCGCCATCAACGGCATCGTGAGCTTCGTCTTCCTCAGCGCGATCGGGGCCCAGCAGCCGGCGGTCTTCGCGTTCATCGCCTTCCTCGGCTCGATCATCCCGCTGGTCGGCACGATCAGCGGCTCCGCGATCATCGTGCTGGCGCAGATCGCCCTGCTCCCGCAGTCGCCCTCGACCTGGATCACCGCGGCGATCTGGTACATCGTCTACATGCAGGTCGAGGCCTACGTGCTCAGCCCGCGCATCATGCGGCGCGCCGTGCACGTGCCCGGCGTCATCGTCGTCATCGCGGCCCTCACCGGCGGCACGCTCCTCGGCGTGCTCGGCGCGCTCATCGCCATCCCGGTGGCCGCGTCCGTCCTGCTGATCATCCGCGAGGTCGTCGTGCCCCGTCAGGACGCCCTGTAGCGAGCGGGCGGCTCCCGGTCAGCCCGCGGGCCAGGTCGTGGGCAGCGGCAGCGCAGCCGGCGCCACGTGCGCGACGATCTCGCTGAGCACGCGCGTGGTCTGCTTCTCGCCGACCCAGAGGTGCTTGCCCCCCTCGACCGCGACCACCTCGAGGCGCGGCACGACCGCGAACCGGCTCCGCGCCTCCTCGGGGCGGAGGTAGTCGTCGAGCTCGGGCACCACCGCGACGATCGGCACCTCCGACGCGTTCCAGGCGCGCAGGTGGTCGTCGGTGGCGCGGTGGAGGGGCGGTGACAGCAGCAGCAGGCCCGCCACGTCGACCTCGGTGCCGTGCATGAGCGCCACCTCGGTGCCGAACGACCAGCCGACCAGCCACGGGGTGGGCAGGCCCTGCTCGGCGACGAAGCGGACGGCGGCGCGCAGGTCGGCCGCCTCGGCGACCCCCTCGCCGAACTCGCCCTCGGAACGGCCTCGCGGCGACGAGACGCCCCGGAAGTTGAAGCGGAGCACCGCGACGTCGGCCAGGGCGGGGAGGCGCCCCGCGGCCTTGCGGAGCACGTGCGAGTCCATGAAGCCCCCGGCCGTCGGCAACGGGTGCAGGGCGACGATCGTGGCCACCGGTGCGCGGTCGAGCGGCAGCGCCAGCTCGCCGACGAGGGTGAGCCCGTCGTCGGTCGTCAGCTCGACGTCACGGCGGCGGGCGGGCAGCTCGACGCCCCCGCGGATCTCGACGGGGGCGGGGTCGGGGGCGTTCACGAGATCCTCCAGCAGTGCGTGTGCCAGTGACGGCGACCGGCGAGGTCGTTGGCCTCGCCGAAGATGCCGTCGGCACGCCAGGCGACGACGTGCGGGGTGGCGGGGGCGATGGCCAGCGAGCAGCCGGGGCAGGTGTACTCCTTCACCGCGGCGGCGGCCGAGACGGCCTGCACCGTGTAGTCGCGACCGTGCCGGGTCTCGACCCGGGGCCCGCCGAAGAGCGCGCGGCTGATGTCGGAGGAGGCGCCGTCGGTGCCCGGGGCCCGGTCGCGGGGTCGGCGCGGTCGGTTGCTGCGGGGCATGTCGACCAGCGTACCGGCGTCGCCGCGGCCCGGCCGCGTCGGGGCCAGCCGCGACGGGGCCGCGCGACGACGGCGCCCCCGCTGTCGCGGGAGCGCCGTCGTGGCGTCAGGCTGCTGTCGTGCCCGGCCTCAGTACCAGTTGACCGACTGCGAGTGGCCCCACGCACCGCAGGGGTTGCCGTAGCGCCCCTGGATGTAGTTCAGGCCCCAGGTGATCTGGGTGGCGGGGTTGGTCTGCCAGTCGGCGCCCACCGAGGCCATCTTGCTGCCGGGGAGAGCCTGAGGGATGCCGTACGCACCGCTGGAGCGGTTGGCCGCGTAGACGTTCCAGCCGGACTCCTTGTTCCAGAGCGAGACGAGGCAGTCGTACTGGTCGCTGCCCCAGCCTCGGGCGGCCACGAGATCGGCGGCGACCGCCTTGGCGCTGCCCGGGTCGGGAGTGCCGGCGACGGGCGCCGAGCCGGTGCTGGGCTTCTTCGCCGCGGCGGCGGCACCCGTGCCGGTCGACGCGGCCGACGCGTCGGCGGTCTCCTCGACGACGGGCTCCGGCTCGGGCGGCGGGGGCGGCGGCGGGACGGTGACCCCGTAGGAGTCGCGGTCGGCGGTCGTGACGACGCCGCTGGCCACCGTGACGGTCTGGCCGGGAGCGCTCAGCGCCGCGGCGGCCGCGGGGGTCGTCGTCGCGGCCTCGGCCCCGGCGAGCGGGTTCACGAGGGAGGCGCCGATGAAGGCGGCCGTCGCGCAGAAGCCGATCATCGGCAGGACCACGTGCCGGCGGGGCGCCGGCCGCGGCGCCACGGACGTCGTCGCGCTGGCCTGGGCCCTCGCGATCGAGGCCGGGACGACCGAGGCGGGGAGCCTGCGGTGCACCGTACGGGGTCGGGAGACCACGACCGGGTGATCTCGAGGAGTCGTGCCGGGGGTCGGAGTCGCTGAGTGCCTGCCCATGAGTCCGTCCAGGGTAACGGATCGATCACGGCACGGCTAGGGCCCCGGGCGCGTGTCGCGGCGTCGCGGCGACGCCACGGCGTCGTGGCACGCGACCGTCAGGCCGTCAGCGCGTCAGCGGACAGCCAGCATGACGTCGACCACGGCGTCGAGCACGAGGTCGACCTGCGCCTCGCGGTACCCGCCCCGCTGCGGCCGGAACACCGCCCCGCGCACGTCGTCGATGCTCAGGGCCCGGCCGTCGCTGAAGTACCCCTGCAGTCGCCGCGCGAGCCGGTCGACGTCGCCGCGGTGGTACCCCGGGGTGAAGATGCTGACCCGGTCGAAGCGGTGCCCCTGCGGGCGGTCGAGGCGCGCCACGATCTCCTCCGCGGTCGACCGGGCGTCGCCCAGCCAGGAGTCGTCGCCGCGCGTCGTCCTGGCGCGCTCGCGCTCTCGGGAGGCGAAGGCGTCCTCGAGCCGCTCCAGCGCGGCGTCGACGTGCGCGGTCGAGTAGCCGCCCTTGGTCATCGCGAAGGCGGTGCGCCGGATGCGTGCCGAGTCGACCCCGCCCTCCCCCGGTGCCGCAGCGTACGCAGCACGCGCCTCCGCCAGGAAGGCGTCGACCTCGGACTCGTCGTAGCCCCGCTGGCCCTTGGGCGCGAGGGGGAAGGTTGTGCTCACGCGCACCATCATGCCGCATCGCCCTCGCTCGACCCGAGAAGACCGGGCCCGGGCGACGGCACGGCGTCAGACGAAGATCAGGTAGAGCGCGTACGCGACGACGGCCGACGGCAGCGTGCTGTCGAGCCGGTCGAGGAACCCGCCGTGGCCCGGCAGCCAGGTCGAGATGTCCTTGATGCCGAGGTCGCGCTTGATGAGCGACTCGGACAGGTCGCCGACCGTGGCCGTGGCGATGATGAGGCCGCCGAGGAGGAAGCCGAAGTACCAGGGCATGTCGAGCAGGAGCCAGGACGTCAGAACGGCCGCGATCAGGCTGGCGGCGACGGAGCCCGCGAAGCCCTCCCAGGTCTTCTTGGGGCTGATGCGCGGAGCCATCGGGTGCTTGCCGAAGTTGAGACCGGTGGCGTAGGCGCCGGTGTCGACCGCGATCACGATGATCAGGGCCGAGAGGGTCCAGTTCGCCCCGTTCGGCTGGGCCGCGAGCAGGACCATGAAGCTGCCGAGGAAGGCGCAGTAGATCTGCACGAACGCCCCGGCCCCGATGTCGCGGAGGACGACGGAGGCGGGCTTCCGGTGCGAGGGGCGCGCGAGCTCGACGAGCCGCCACAGCGAGATGACGGCGACGCCCGCGAGGAGCGCGAGCCACTGCCCGGCCGCGCCGCCGTAGAAGGCGGCGGGGACGATGGCCAGGCCCGCCAGCACGCTCGGCAGCCGCGGGACGTCACGGCCCGCGAACCGCAGCGCGCTCGTCAGCTCGAAGCAGAGCGACGCGATGAGCGCCCCGGCCACGATCATGAAGAAGGCGGGCTGGAAGATGAGGCTGACCAGGACGGCCCCGCCGAGACCGACCCCGACCCCGATCGCCGCCGGCAGGTTGCGGCCCGTCTTCGCGGTCAGGACCTCGTTGCGAGCACCGAGCTGCGCGCGTCGTGCGCGGAGCTGGTTCTCGAGGTCGTGACGGGCGGCCTGGGCCCGGGCGTCGAAGTCGGCGCGACGGCTGCCGAGGGTGGTCTTGGGGTTCGGCGCCGACTCGTCGGGGCGGGGGCCGTCGGGAGCGTCGCTCATCTAGACCTCGAGCAGCTCGGCTTCCTTCTTCTTCAGCGCGTCGTCGATCGAGTCGATGTAGCCCTTGGTGACCGACTCGAGCTCCTTCTCGGCGCGTGCGACCTCGTCGTCGCCGACCTCGGTCTTCAGCGCGTCGAGCTCCGTCTTCGAGGTGCGACGGATGTTGCGGATCTGCACCTTGGCGTCCTCGCCCTTGCCACGGACGATCTTCACGAACTCCTTGCGGCGCTCCTGCGTCAGCTCGGGGATGGTGACGCGGACGAGGGTGCCGTCGTTCGTCGGGCTGGCGCCGAGGTTCGGGAAGGTCGCGATGGCCTTCTCGATCTCTTTCAGGGCCGACTTGTCGTAGGGCGTCACGATCATCGTGCGCGCCTCCGGCACCTGCAGCGAGGCCAGCTGGGCCAGCGGCGTCGGGGTGCCGTAGTAGTCGACGGGGATCTTCTGGAAGAGCGCCGGGTTGATGCGCCCGGTGCGGACCTGACCGAAGTCGGTCTTGGCGGACTCCAGGGCCCGCTCCATCTTCTCGCGCGTCTCGGTCAGTACGTCAGTGATCGCCACAATGCTCCCTTGGTTCGTCGTCGAGCTTAGTCGTCAGTTGCTGACGAGAGTTCCGATGCGCTCGCCCCGGATGGCCCGGGCGATGTTGCCGGCGCCCTCCATGCCGAAGACGTGCATCGGCATGCCGTTGTCCATGCAGAGGCTGAAGGCGGTCGAGTCGACCACCTTGAGGCCCTTGACCAGGGCCTCCTGGTAGGTCAGGGTCTCGAGCTTCACGGCGTCGGGGTCGGTGCGCGGGTCGGCGGAGTAGACGCCGTCGACGCCGTTCTTCGCGACGAGGACCTCGTCGGCCCCGATCTCGAGCGCGCGCTGGGCCGAGACGGTGTCGGTGGAGAAGTAGGGCAGGCCGGCGCCGGCGCCGAAGATGACCACGCGGCCCTTCTCGAGGTGCCGCTCCGCACGGCGCGGGATGTAGGGCTCCGCGACCTGGGTCATGGCGATGGCCGACTGGACGCGCGTGGCGGCCCCGGCCTTCTCGATGAAGTCCTGCAGGGCGAGGGCGTTCATGACGGTGCCGAGCATGCCCATGTAGTCGGCACGACCGCGGTCCATGCCCCGCTGGCTGAGCTCCGCGCCGCGGAAGAAGTTGCCGCCGCCGACCACGACGGCGATCTCGACGTCGGCCGCCGCCTCGGCGATCTCGCGGGCGATGCCGCCCACCACGTCGGGGTTGACGCCGAGCTGACCGCCGCCGAACGCCTCGCCCGAGAGCTTGAGGAGGACGCGGCGTCGTCCGGTTGTTCCTGTCGTCATGCGAGTTCTCCCTCGTGTCGTGGCCGTAGCCAGGGTAGCGAGTCACGGCGGGCGTGCCGGACTGCGTCGGCCGGCCGCGCCTCCCGCAGTGGAGGGCCGCGGACACGGCGACGGGGCCTGAGACGCGTTCGTCTCAGGCCCCGTCAGGGTGTTGCTAGGCGCCGACCTTGACCCGGGCGAAGCCCTTGATCTCGATGCCGGCCTGCTCCACGACCTTGGCGACGGACAGCTTGTTGTCCTTCGCGTAGGCCTGGTCGAGCAGGGCGATCTCCTTGAAGAAGCCGGTGAGGCGACCCTCGATGATCTTCGGCAGGGCGGCCTCGGGCTTGCCCTCGTTCTTCGCGGTCTCCTCGACGATGGCGCGCTCCTTGGCGACCTGGTCGGCGGGGACCTCGTCGCGCGACAGGTACGTCGGCGCGGCGAAGGCGATGTGCTGAGCGACCGAGCGGGCCGTCTCGGCGTCGGAGCCGGTGTAGCCCACGACCACGCCGACCTGCGGGGGCAGGTCCTTCGAGGTCTTGTGCAGGTAGATCGCGAACTCGTCGCCCTCGATGTGCGAGACGGTGCGCAGTTCGACCTTCTCGCCCATCAGCGCGGCCTCGTCGTTGACGAAGGCCTCGACGGTCTGGCCGCCGATCGCGGCGGCGTTGCCCTCGGCGGCGTCCTTCGCACCCGCGGCCGAGACGGCCTCGAGCACGGAGTCGGCGAGGGCGATGAACTTCTCGTTCTTCGCGACGAAGTCGGTCTCGCTGGCGAGCTCGATGATCGTGGCGTAGCCCGAGGAGGCCTTCGCGGCGACGAGGCCGGCGGTGGTCTGGCGACCCTCGCGCTTGGCGACGCCCTTGAGGCCCTTGACGCGGAGGATCTCGACGGCCTTCTCGAGGTCGCCGTCCGCCTCGACGAGGGCGTTCTTGCTGTCCATCATGCCCGCGCCCAGGCGGTCACGGAGGGTCTTGACGTCAGCTGCGGTGAAGTTGGCCATTGGCTGGCTTCCTTTCGTGGAGTCGGAAGGGGGGAGGACTACTTGGCGTCGGCGTCGGCCGGCTCGGCAGCCGTGGCCTCGGTGGCCTCGGCGACGGGCTCGACGACCGGCTCGCCCAGGGGCTTCTCGGCGACCTGCGCGTCGGCGTCGTTCTCCGCGACGGGGAGCTCCTCGGCCGCGGGGGCCTCGGCAGCGGCGTCGGCGGCCTTGGCCTCGCCCTGCGCGAGCAGCTCGGCCTCCCACTCGGCGAGGGGCTCGACGGGAGCGTCGGCGTCCTCGGGCTTCTGGTGACGCTGCACCAGGCCCTCGGCGGCGGCGTCGGCGACGATGCGCGTCAGCAGGCCGACGGAGCGGATGGCGTCGTCGTTGCCGGGGATCGGGAAGTTGATCTCGTCGGGGTCGCAGTTCGTGTCGAGGATGCCGATGACCGGGATGCCCAGCTTCTTGGCCTCGTCGATCGCGAGGTGCTCCTTCTTGGTGTCGACGACCCAGAGGGCCGACGGCGTCTTCGTGAGGTTGCGGATGCCGCCGAGCGTCTTGTGCAGCTTGTCGAGCTCGCGCTTCTTGATCAGCAGTTCCTTCTTGGTGAAGCCCTGCGTGGTGTCGTCGAAGTCGATGTCCTCGAGCTCCTTCATGCGGGCGAGGCGCTTCGAGACCGTCTGGAAGTTGGTCAGGAGGCCACCGAGCCAGCGCTGGTTCACGAAGGGCTGGCCGACGCGGTTCGCCTGCTCGGCGATGGAGCCCTGAGCCTGCTTCTTCGTGCCGACGAAGAGGATGGTGCCGCCGTGGGCGACCGTCTCCTTGACGAAGTCGTACGCCTTGTCGATGTAGCCGAGCGACTGCTGGAGGTCGATGATGTGGATGCCGGAGCGCTCGGCGAGGATGAATCGCTTCACCTTCGGGTTCCAGCGACGGGTCTGGTGTCCGAAGTGGACGCCGCTGTCGAGCAGCTGGCGGATGGTGACGACGGCCATGGTCGTTCTCCTCTTTCGTGGCACGCGCGGAGGCGTGCCGGTGTCGGTTCGTCCGGGCGACCGGTCGGTCGCCCCTGCCTGGTGCCCGGGCACGCCCCCGCCGTCGGCACCGTGGCACTGACGTGCCGGTGGTGCGTGACGGACCGAGTGGGGGTGGAGGCCGGTGTCGTCCGTGAGCGGCCGACCGTGAGGGAGGCTGCTCGGGGACGGTGCGTCATGGACGCACGGGCACGCGAAGTCAGTCTGCGAGGCAGACTGCGTGCTCATCGTAGCACCGACGGAGTACGGGCAGGGGGCGGCGACGGGCCCCTGACGGAGGCGCGGTCCGGCGCCTGCGCTCCCCCGCCCCGCACGACGGAACGCCCCGTCCGACGAACGGACGGGGCGTTCCCGACGGGGGGGCGCGGCGAGGTCAGCGGCGAGCGCCCGAGGCGCCCTTCGCGGTGCCGCCCTCGACGGCGGAGATGCCCATCTCCTCCAGGCTGCGGCCCTTCGTCTCGGGGATCTTCGCGAGCACGAAGAAGAACGAGATGAGGGCGAACGCGGCGAAGATGCCGTACGACAGAGTGAGGCTGACCGCCGCGAGCGACGGGAACGAGACCGTGACGATGAAGTTCGCGATCCAGTTGGCGGCGCTGCCGACGCCGAGCGCGGTGGCACGGATGCTGTTGGGGAACATCTCGCCGAGCAGGACCCACATCAGCGGACCCCAGGTGGCACCGAACGAGACCACGAAGAGGTTGGCGGCCACGAGCGCGACCGGGCCCCAGGCGCCGGGCAGCTGCGGGTCGCCGCCGTCGCCGGGCACGGACTGGCTGAAGGCGAGCGCGGTCACGGCGAGGCTGACGAACATGCCGACGGAGCCGATGAGCAGCAGCGGACGACGACCGACCTTGTCGACGAGGCCGATGGCCACGAAGGTGACGACGACGTTGACGATCGAGGTGATCGTCGAGATCGTGAAGGAGTCGCTCTCCTGGAAGCCGACGGCCTGCCACAGGGTCGTCGAGTAGTAGAAGATCACGTTGATGCCGACGAACTGCTGCAGCACGGCGAGGATGATGCCGACCCAGACGATGGGCTGCAGGCCGAAGCGGTCGCCGCGGATGCTCGACTTCTTCTCCAGCTCCGCCTCGGTCTTGATCGAGTCGGTGATCTCCTTGAGGCTCGTGTCGACGGTCTCCGCGGGGACGATGCCCTTCAGGACGGTCTTGGCCTCGTCCTCGCGGCCCTCACCGGCCAGGTACCGGGGCGACTCCGGCAGGCGGAGGGCGAGCACGCCGTAGACGACCGAGGGCACGATTCCGACGAGGAACATCCAGCGCCAGGCCGCGAGGCCGAAGAGGGAGGGCTCGGAGGCGCCGCCCGCGGTGACCGCGAAGAGCTGGTCCGAGAGCAGCGCGACGAAGATGCCGAGCGTGATGGCGAGCTGCTGGAACGAGGCGAGGCGCCCGCGGATGGCCTTCGGCGACACCTCGGAGATGTAGGCCGGGGCGATCACGGAGGCGATGCCGATGCCCAGGCCGCCGATGACGCGCCAGAGCACGAGGTCCCAGACGGCGAACGCGAAGGCGGCGCCGAGCGAGCTGATGAGGAAGAGCGCGGCGCCGATGAGCATCACCTTGATGCGGCCCATCTTGTCGGCGAGGCGGCCGGCGACGTAGGCGCCGATCGCACAGCCGATCAGCGCCGAGGCGACGGCGAAGCCGGAGGCGAACTCCGTCAGGCCGAACTCGTCGGTGATGCTGGAGACCGCGCCGTTGATGACGGACGAGTCGAATCCGAAGAGGAAGCCACCCACGGCCGCGGCGATCGCGAGAGCCGTCACCCGCCTGTTCAGCTTCTTCTCTGTTGCTGACGATTGCGCCGAGTTCGACACGGTTCTCCTTAAATCCACGGAGGGCGGGCTCGTGACCTCACTCCCCCGACATCGTCGTGCACCGGGTGTTCGTGCACAGAGGGACCATACGCCTCGCTGTGAATCCGCGCACGTCGTGCACGATCTGTGCATGCAGACCGGCGCCGCCTCCCCTCGTCCCTCCGTCGTCCGACACCTGTCGCCTGACCGGGGAGCGCCGCGAGCTGGCCGGGGCGTCGCCGTCCCGGCCGCTGTCCTGGCGGTCCTCCTCCTCGCCGGCGGTCCCGTCGGGCCGGTCGCGGCCGAGGCACGGCCCGGCCCGGCGGTGCCGTGGTCCTGGCCCGTGCCCGAGCCGCACCTCGTGCTCCGTCCGTTCGTCGCCCCCGAGCACCGGTGGTCGCCGGGGCACCGGGGCGTCGACCTCGCGATGACCGAGGGAGGCGCGGTGTCGGCCCCGGACGACGGGGTGGTGCACTTCGCCGGCACGGTCGTCGACCGCCCCGTGCTGTCGCTCCGGCACGCGGGCGGCGTCCTGAGCAGCATGGAGCCCGTGAGCACGGAGCTGCGCGCCGGCGACGTCGTGCAGCGGGGCCAGGCCGTCGGTGTGCTCGAGCCCGGCCACGGCTGCGCCGCCCCGTGCATGCACCTGGGGGCGCGGATCGACGGCGAATACGTCTCGCCGCTGATGATGCTGGGCCTCGGCCGGGCCAGCGTGCTGCTGCCGACCCGCCACGACGAGGTGCGGGGCTGAGGCCTCCGGGTCGGTCAGGCGCGGGGGTGGGCCGTCCGGTAGCTCTCGCGGAGTCGCTCGGTCGAGACGTGCGTGTAGATCTGCGTGGTGCCCAGGCTGGCGTGGCCGAGCATCTCCTGCACGGCGCGGAGGTCCGCGCCGCCGTCGAGCAGGTGGGTCGCCGCCGTGTGCCGGAGGGCGTGGGGGCCCGACGGACCGCTGCCCGGCAGGTCGGCCAGCAGCCCGGAGACCAGACGGTGCACAGCGCGGGTGCCGAGCCGGCCGCCGGTCGCGCCGAGGAAGAAGGCGTCGCCCGCGGGCCCGGCGCCGGCGGCTGCGCCGGCTCCGGCGCGGGCCGCGAGGACGGGCCGGGACCGTGTGAGGTACCGGTGCAGGGCCTCCGCCGCGGGGACGCCGAACGGGACGACCCGCTGACGCGAGCCCTTGCCGGTGACGCGGACGGTGAGGCGGTCCAGGTCGACGTCGCCGAGGTCGGCCCCGACGAGCTCGGAGACGCGCAGCGCCGAGCCGTAGAGCAGCTCGACCACCGCGAGGTCGCGACCCGCGACGGCGTCGTCGGCGTCGGCCCGGACGGCGAGCGACGTCAGCACGGACTCGGTCTGGGCGGTCGTGAGCACGCGGGGCAGGTGGCTCTCGGCCTTGGGGGCGCGGAGCCGGAGGCCGACGTCGACCCCCGTGCGCCCGGTCTCCTCCAGCCAGCGCGTCAGCGCCCGGGCACTGGCCGACCGGCGGGCGAGGGTGGTACGCGCGAGGCCGGCCTCGGTGCCGCGCCAGAGCCAGTCGCGGAGCAGCTCGAGGTCGACGTCGGCCGTCCGCGGCTCACGCCCCAGCCGCTGCCCCGCGACCGCGAGCAGGTCGGCGAGGTCGGAGCGGTACGAGCGGAGGGTGTTCTCGCTCAGCCCCCGCGCGTGACGCAGGTGCTCGACGAAGGCGTCGACGTCGACGTGCAGGGCCGTCACGGGCGCCCCGCCCCGCCGGGGCCCGCCGCGTGTCTCGTCGTCGTCACGGCGCCAGGCTACCCACGCGAGCGGCCCCTCCTCCGCCACCCCGCGGGCCCGGCGACGACCAGGCCGTCGACCTCCATCTCGGCGAGCAGGCCCCGCACCGTGTCGGCGCCGAGCCCGGAGGCGGCCGCGACCTCGTCGGTCGTGCGCTCGACGCGCGGGCTGAGGGCGTCCTGGACGCGGACGACGCGGGGGTCGACGGCCTCCGGGGCAGGCCCCGCGCCTCCTGCCCCTCCCCCGCCTCCCGCGCCGCGGCCGATCGGGCCCACGAGCTCGAGGACGTCGTCGACGCCGGTGACGCAGGCGGCGAGCCCGGAGCGGATCAACGCGTGGCAGCCCGCCGACGACGGCGACGACACGGGCCCGGGCACGGCGCCGACCGGTCGCCCGAGCACCTGTGCGTGGCCGGCGGTGTTGAGCGAGCCGGAGCGCCGGCCGGCCTCGACGACCACGGTCGCCGCCGTGAGGCACGCGATCAGCCGGTTGCGCTGCAGGAACCTCCAGCGGGACGGTGTCGTGCCGCACGGCGCCTCCGCGACGAGGAGCCCCGCCTGCACGACCCGGCGGAGGAGCTCGTCGTGCCCGGCGGGGTAGAACCGGTCGGCCCCGCCGGCCATCACGGCGACCGTCGGGGCCTCCGAGGCGAGGGCTGCACGGTGCGCGGAGCCGTCGATCCCGTACGCTCCGCCGGAGACGACGGTCAGCCCCCGGTCGGAGAGGCCGCTGCCGAGGTCGGCCGCCACCGTCTCGCCGTACGACGTCGCCGCCCGCGCCCCCACGACGGCGACCGACGCGGCCGGGGCCGGCAGCTCGCCCGCGCCACGCAGCCACAGGACGGCGGGCGCGTGGTCGCCCAGCTCGTCGAGCTCGGCGGGCCAGCCGGGGTCGCCCGGCACGAGCAGGCGGATGTCGAGGGCCTCCGCGGCGCGCAGCGACGCCTCCGCCCGCCACCGCTGGAGACGGGGGGCCCAGCGTCGCAGGGCCGCGTCGACCGAGAACCGGCCGAGGTCGTCACCCGCCGGGGAGTCGCGGAGCGCGGTCTCGAGACCGCGCCCGGCCCCGCCGCCGCCCCGCTCCACGACGGACTCGACGGCGAGCCTCAGGGCGACCGCGGGCCCCAGGCCCCGGCGGGCGAGGCCCGCGACGACGTCGCCCGGCTCCGCGATGCCCGACCAGGCAGCGCGGGCGAAGACGTCGAGACCGGCCTCGTCGGAGTCGCCCCCCGGCACCCAGGAGCGCACGGGCCGGACCAGCCGCGCGAGCTCGTCGCCGGAGGCGTCGAGCAGCGCCCTCACAGCGACCGCCGCAGCCCGAGGGCGCGCGCGACCTGGCCCCGGCCGGGCCGATCGACCCCGTCGAGGTCGGCGAGGGTCCAGGCGAGGCGGAGGACGCGGTCGTAGCCCCGCATGGTGAGGGCCCCGGTCTCGAGCGCCCGGTCGATCGGCGCCGAGTCGGCGACGGCCAGTCGCCGGCCGGCGCCCCGGAGCCAGGCGCCCGGCACCTCCGAGCTCAGCCGCCACGGCGTGCCGGCCAGCCGGTGCCGGGCCCTCGCCCGCGCCTCCTCCACGACCTCCCTCGCCTGGGCGGTGGTGAGGACGTCGGTGGTCTCGGCGAGCCGGAACTGCGCCGAGCTGATGCGTGCGACGCGCAGCTGCACGTCGATGCGGTCGACCAGCGGGCCCGAGAGCTTCGCGAGGTAGCGCCGGCGCTGGTGCGGCGAGCACGTGCACTCCCCCTCGCGCGAGCCCCACTGGCCGCACGGGCAGGGGTTCGCCGCCGCCACGAGCTGGAACCTCGCCGGGAAGCGCGCCACGGCGCGTGACCGGTGCACCACGGTCTCGCCCGACTCGAGCGGCTGGCGGAGGCAGTCGAGCACCGTCTGCGCGAACTCGGGTGCCTCGTCGAGGAAGAGCACGCCCCGGCTCGCCCGGGAGGCCGCCCCCGGCCGGAGGACGCCGCTGCCGCCCCCGACCAGCGCGGCCGCGCTGCAGGTGTGGTGCGGGCTCTCGAACGGCGGTCGCCGTTCGAGCTCGCGGCCCACCGGCAGCCCCGAGAGCGACCGGATCGAGCTGACCTCGAGGGCGGCCTCGAGGTCGAGGTCGGGCAGCAGGCCGGGCAGGCGCGCGGCGAGCATGCTCTTGCCGGCCCCGGGCGGGCCGACCATCAGCAGGTGGTGCCCGCCCGCGGCCGCCGTGACGAGCGCCTGGACGGCGTCGGAGTTGCCGATCACGTCGGCGAGCTCGGGGGCGGCGCCCGCGGGCGAGGCCACCGTCGACCGGCGGAGCGGCTCGGCCGGCTCGGGCGCGAGGTCGGCGCCGTGCCAGATCGCCGCGTCGCGGAGCCCGACGACGGCGACGACCCGGACGTCGGGCACGAGCGACGCCTCGTCGGCGTTGTCGGCCGGCACCATGACGATCTCGGCGCCCGCCCGGCGGGCGGCCACGACGGCCGGCAGCACGCCGTCGACGGGCCGCAGCCGCCCGTCGAGCCCCAGCTCGCCGACGTGCACGACCCGGGCGACCGACTCGGCCTCGACGAGGTCGGCCGCCGCGAGGGCCGCCACCGCGATCGCCAGGTCGAACGACGAGCCGTGCTTCGGCAGCGAGGCCGGCGACAGGTTGACCGTGAGCTTGCGGGAGGGCAGCGGACACCCGGCGTTCGAGGCCGCCGCCCGCACCCGGTCGCGGGCCTCCCCCAGCGACGCGTCGGGCAGCCCGATGATCATGAAGGCCGGCAGCCCCTGGCCGAGGTCGGCCTCGACCTCGACGACGGCGCCGTCGAGCCCGAGGAGCGACACGGCCCGGGTGCGCCCCATGCTCATGCGCCGGCCCCGCGCACGTGCTCGATGCGCTCGTGCCCGCGGCACCGCTCGACGGTGATGCCGACGACGTCGATGCGGACGCCGTGACCGACCCCGGGGTGCTCCTGGCACCACGCCCCCGCGAGCCGCCGCAGCCGGGCGAGCTTCTGCGGCGTCACCGCCTCCAGCGCCGTGCCCCACCCCGTGCCCGACCGGGTCTTGACCTCCACGACGACGACCTCGTCGCCGTCGAGCGCCACCAGGTCGATCTCGCCCTCGCGGCACCGCCAGTTGCGGTCGACCACCCGCAGCCCCTGTGCCTCGCACCACTCGGCGGCCACGTCTTCTCCGCGCCGCCCCAGTTCGTCCTTCTCCGCCATGTCGACCTCCTGCGAGGAGACTGGCGGAGGCGCGGGGCGGGTCGACGACGGCCGGTCACGTCGTGGGGACGACGCGCCCCCGGCGGAGCCTGGGGAGGGACGCGCTACTCGTCGAGCGCGAGCTCCTTGGGCAGCTCGAGGTCGCGCGCGGTGAGCTCCTCGACGTTGACGTCCTTGAAGGTGAGCACGCGGACGGACTTGACGAAGCGGTCGGAGCGGTAGACGTCCCAGACCCAGACGTCGCTCATCGTCAGCTCGAAGTAGAAGTCGTGCTCGGTGTCGCGCCGCACGAGTTCTACCTCGTTCGCGAGGTAGAAGCGCCGCTCGGTCTCGACCACGTAGCGGAACTGCGACACCACGTCGCGGTACTCGCGGTACAACGCGAGCTCGACCTCTCGGTCGTAGTCTTCGAACTCGTCCTCGTCCATCGAGGGACCATCCTACGCGGCTGTGCCCGAGCCTCCCGCACGGCCGGGGCCCCGAGCGCTCCGGGCCGCGTCGTCGACGGGGTCGGCCCGGCCGGCACCGCCGGTCGGCGACCGGTCGGCTCAGTGGAGCCAGGTCAGGCGGTGCAGCGGCGACGGGCCCAGCTCGGTCAGCGCCGCGTAGTGCGCGGTCGACCCGTAGCCCTTGTTGCCCGCCCAGCCGTAGCCGGGGTGCTCGTCGTCGGCCGCGATCATCATCCGGTCACGGTGCACCTTGGCGATCACCGAGGCCGCGGCGACCGATGCGCAGTCGCGGTCGGCCTTCACCCGGGTGGTGATGCGCGGCGGCGTCGCGAGCGCCGGCGTCAGGTAGTCGTGGTTGCCGTCGAGGACGACGACGGAGCTCATGATGCCGACGCCGGCCTCGTGCAGCGCCGTGAGCGCCCGCCGCCCGGCGAGGCCGAGGGCGGCGACGATGCCGATCTCGTCGACCTCGCGGGCGTCGGCGAGGCCGACGGCGTGCGCCTGCACCCACGTCGTGGCCGTCGGGTAGAGCGCCTCGCGCCGCTTCTCGCTCAGGAGCTTCGAGTCGCGGAGCCCCACGGGCATCTCGCCGCACTCGAGGTGGACCGCCCCGAGGCCGACCGCGACGGGCCCGGCGATGGCGCCCCGACCGACCTCGTCGCAGCCGATCACCCACGTGGCGCCGGCCGCGTGCAGCTCACGCTCGAGGTCGAGGGTGGGGTCGACGACCGCCATCACTCGCCCTCGCGCTCCGTGCCGCGGAAGACGGCCGGGTAGTCGTCGAGCCAGGTCCAGCGGGCGGCGGGCCAGCTGATGACGAAGGCGCGGCCGACGACGTCGCTCATCGGCACGAAGCCCTGGCTCGGGGTGTCGCCGTTGTAGCGGCTGTCCTTCGAGTTGTAGCGGTTGTCGCCCATCACCCAGAGCGAGTCGGCGGGCACCGTGACGGAGAAGTCGTCGCCCGAGACGCGGTCGACCCCCGGGGGCAGGGTGACGTACGGCTCGTCGAGCGGGACGCCGTTGACCGACATCTGGCCGAAGTCGTTGCAGCACGAGACCGTGTCGCCGGGCAGCCCGATGACGCGCTTGATGAGGTGGTCGTTGCTGTCTTGCGTGCCCAGCCCGACCAGCGTGAGGAACCACGAGACACCGTCGCCCAGGGGGTTGCCGGAGGCGGTGGTGACGGGGGCCGTGCCCTCCAGCCACCCGCCGGGGTCGGTGAAGACCACGACGTCGCCGCGCTTGACGTCGACGACGTCGGGCACGAGCTCGTTGACGATGATGCGGTCGTTGATCTGCAGCGTGTTCTCCATCGACCCCGAGGGGATGTAGAACGAGCGGATCAGGAACGTCTTGATCAAGAAGGAGATCAGCAGCGCCGCCAGGAAGATGACCAGGACGTCACGGAGGAACGTCAGGGTGCCGCGCTTCTTCTGGTCGCCACCGCGACCGGGGCGGCGCAGGAGGCGCCGCGAGGATGTGTCGTCTGTCATTTAACCGCCCGAGCTCCCCGCCATCGTATAGGGCGGGGAGCTCGGGGAAGGACGTGCGGACCGGGTCAGTGGTCGCGCTTCTCCTTGATCTTGGCCTTCTTGCCGCGCAGCTCGCGCAGGTAGTAGAGCTTCGCGCGGCGCACGGCGCCGCGGCTGACGACCTCGATGTGGTCGATGACGGGCGAGTGCACGGGGAACGTGCGCTCGACGCCGACCTGGAAGCTGACCTTGCGGACCGTGAAGGTCTCGCGGACGCCCTCGTTCTGCTTGCCGATGACGACACCCTGGAAGACCTGGACGCGCGAGCGCGTGCCTTCGATGATGTTCACGTGCACCTTGACGGTGTCGCCGGCGCGGAAGTCGGGGATGTCGGTGCGCAGCGTGGCTGCGTCGACGGCGTCGAGGATGTGCATGGTGGTTCGCTCTCTGCAACCGCCACAGGTCGACTGCTGCTCGTGGGTGCGGGGCACCCGAGGTGATGAAAGAGGTCGTGCACTGACGAGAGCAGACTCCCCTGTGGCAGAGTCGTGCGCAGGCACAAGCGTCAAGTGTGCCACAGGTCGGCGCCGGGCCGCCACCGCGTCAGGAGCGCGGCGTGATGGTGATGACCGGGCCGTCGTCGGAGGCCGGACCCCCGCGAGGAGGCGTCGGCCCCGTGACGCCGGACGCGAGGCGGTCGAGGTCGGCCAGCGACGCAGCCACCCGGCCCCGCGCCTCCTGCACGAGCTGCCGCACCGCGGCGGCCGCGAGCCCCAGCCCGGCGAGGATCGTCACGACGGCCGAGACCGCGAAGAGCGCCGTCGACAGGTCGACCCGCCCGTCGCCGGCGAGCTGCGTGAACGCCGAGGCCGGACGCGACCCGGAGACCGAGTCCACCAGGAAGAAGCCGAGGGCCAGCTGGGCCGCCCAGGTCAGGAGGAGGAGGCCGGCGTCGAGCCAGGAGACAGCCCGTGCCCGGCGCACGCTCCGCCGCGCGACCACCACCCCGACCGCGACCGCCTGCGCCACGAACAGGAGGGGCACCAGGACGATCTGGCCGAGCACCTGCGCCCCGAGGGGGACGCCGAACGCGGCACGGCCGAGCAGGACCCACAGGGGCAGCACGACGACGGCGGGCCAGAGGAGGCGGTAGAGGACTCGACGCAGCACCATGCGGTCGAGGCTAGGGAACGACGGTGGAGAATGGCTGCATGATCGAGCTGCGCACCCCCGACGAGATCGACCGCATGCGACCGGCGGGAGCGTTCGTCGCGTCCGTGCTCGAGGCGACCCGGGCGGCCGCGGCGCCGGGCGTCGACCTGCTCGACCTCGACGCCCTCGCCCACGACATGATCCGCGAGCGCGGGGCCGAGAGCAGCTACCTCGACTACCACCCGTCGTTCGGCGCCAGCCCGTTCGGCAAGGTGATCTGCACCTCCGTCAACGACGCGGCGCTGCACGGCCTGCCGCACCGGTACCGACTGCGGAAGGGCGACCTGCTGAGCCTCGACTTCGCCTGCGCCGTCGACGGCTGGGTCGCCGACTCCGCGGTCTCGTTCGTGGTCGGTGCCGAGCCCACACCGGACGACCGTCGCCTCATCGAGACCTGCGAACGCGCCCTCGAGGCCGGCATCGCGGCCGCGCAGCCGGGCGGCAAGCTCGGCGACGTCTCGGCCGCGATCGGCGACGTCGCACGAGGAGCGGGGTTCTCCGTCAACCTCCAGTTCGGCGGCCACGGCGTCGGCACGACCATGCACGGCGACCCGCACGTGCCGAACGACGGGCGGGCCGGGCGCGGCTGGCCCCTGCGGCCCGGCCTCGTGATCGCGATCGAGCCGTGGCTGATGCTCGGCACCGACGAGATCGTCACCGACTCCGACGGCTGGACGCTGCGGAGCGCGGACGGCTCGCGGGCCGCGCACGCGGAGCACACCGTCGCCGTGACGGCCGACGGACCGCTCGTGCTGACCGCCCGCGGCTGATCGGCGCGGCCCGGAGAGCCGCAGGACGCGCTACTCGCCGAGCAGGTCGGGGCGGACGCGCCGGGTGCGGGCGACCTGCTGCTCGTGACGCCAGGTCGCGATGGCGCCGTGGTTGCCGCTGAGGAGCACCGGGGGCACGTCGTGGCCCCGCCAGCTCGCGGGCTTCGTGTAGCTCGGGTACTCGAGGAGGCCGCCCTCGTGGCTCTCCTCCGTGAGGCTCTCGGGGTTGCCCACGACGCCCGGCACGAGGCGACCGATCGCCTCGACCATCGCCGTCACGGCGACCTCGCCGCCGTTGAGCACGTAGTCGCCGAGGCTGATCTCGCGGACGGTCACGCGCTCGGCGGCGTGCTCGACGACGCGCTGGTCGATGCCCTCGTAGCGCCCGCAGGCGAACACGAGGTGCGGGGCGAAGGCCAGCTCGCGGGCGAGGGCCTGCGTGAACGGCGTGCCCGCCGGCGAGGGGACGATCAACGTCGTGGTCTCGGGGCTCGCCTCGTCGCCCAGCACGTGGTCGAGGGCCTCGCCCCACGGCTCGGGTCGCATCACCATGCCGGCACCGCCGCCGTACGGGGTGTCGTCGACGGTGCGGTGCCGGTCGTGGGTGAAGTCGCGCAGGTCGTGCACGGCCACGTCGAGCAGGCCCTGCTGACGGGCCTTCCCGAGCAGGGAGATGTCGAGCACCCCGAAGAACTCCGGGAAGATCGACACGATGTCGATGCGCATCGTCAGCTGCCGTCGTCGGCGCGGTCGGCCTCGAGGGCCTCGGCGTCGTCAGGGCTCTCACCCTCGTCGTCGCCGGTGTCGACGGACGCGGCAGACGCTTCGTCGGAGCTGTCGTCGGCGAGCTCCTCGAAGAGGCCCGCCGGCGGGGTGACGGTGATGACGCCCGCCTCGATGTCGACGCTCGGCACGATCGCCGTGACGAACGGCACCAGCACCTCGCCCGCGGGCGTCGCCACGGCGAGCAAGTCCTGCGCGGGGAGGTGGTCGACGCGAGAGACGGTGCCGACCTCGACGCCGTCACGCTCGACCCGGAGGCCGACGAGCTGGTGGTGGTACCAGGCGTCGTCTTCGTCGGGGAGCTCGTCCATGTCCTGGTCGACCCAGAGGATCGCCTTGACCAGGGACTCGGCGCCGGTGCGGTCGTCGACGCCCTCGAAGAAGCCGACGGGGTGGCCGTTGTACCAGCGGAGCTCGGTGAGCGTGACGCTCCGGCCGTGCCACTCGCTGGTCTCGGGCACCTGCAGGGTGAAGGAGGAGCCCGGGGTGAAGCGCTGCTCGGGGGTGTCGGTGAAGAGCTCGAGCTTGAGCGCGCCCTTCAGGCCGTGCGCCTTGGTGAGGCGCCCGACCCGGAGCTGGGTCTTGTCGTTCGTGCTCACGGCCTAGAGGTCGCCGTCGACGACGTCGACCCGCACGCGCTTGCCGTCGGCCAGGGCCGTGACCAGGGTGCGGAGTGCCTTCGCCGTCCGACCGGCGCGGCCGATGACGCGGCCCAGGTCGTCAGCGTGGACGTGCACCTCGAGGACGTCGCCCCGAGGAGAGGTCTTCTCCACGACCTGCACCTCGTCCGGGTGATCGACGATCCCCCGGACGAGGTGCTCGAGTGCAGGTGCGAGCACTGACTACGCCTCGGTGGTCTCGGCGTCGTCGGCGGCGGGGGCCTCGGCGGGCTCGGCCTTGGCGGGCTTCTCCGACTTGGGGACGAGGACCGGCTTCTTCTTCTCGTCGGCGACGAAGGCCTCCTTGGGGGCCTTGGTCTTGACGGTGCTGACGGCGTCGGCGTCGCCCTTGAACTTGCCCCAGTCGCCCGTGAGCTTCAGCAGCGCGGCGACCTGCTCGGTCGGCTGCGCGCCGACGCTGAGCCAGTACTGCGCACGCTCCGACTCGACCTCGATGAACGAGGGCTCCTCGGTGGGGTGGTACTTGCCGATCTCCTCGATGACACGACCGTCGCGCTTGGTGCGCGCGTCGGCGACGACGATGCGGTAGTACGGAGCACGGATCTTGCCCATGCGCTTGAGACGGATCTTGACAGCCACAATTCTCCTGTTGATGTGATGTGGGCGAGTTGCTAGCCGTGAGCGTGGGGGCACACTCGGCTCGGAAGCTCTATGAGGTCTCGGCGGCCACCTGATTAGAGGGTCGGGCGACCGGAGACTCGACCCACCATTGTTGCAGACGAACGACCGGTTCCACCAATCTCTCGTGAACCAGCCGTCGTGTCGGCGGGCGGGGGCGGCGACACGGACGGTCACGCGACTCCCCCGGCTGTCAGGATGGGTCGGCGCGCACGCGCCGAGCGGGAGGCAGCAGCCATGCAGATCGACTTCACGAGCTCCGAGCGGTCGACCCTCGGCGTCGAGTGGGAGCTGGCCCTCACCGACCGCGGGACGGGCGAGCTGGCCCCGCACGCCCCGGCCGTCCTCGCCGACCTGGCGCACCTCAACGACGACGGCCCCGTCCGCGTGACCGGCGAGCTGCTGACGAACACCGTCGAGGTCGTGACCGGCGTGCACCACCGCGTCGCGGGGGCGGTCGACGACCTGCGCCGCACGGTCGACGCCGTCCACGCCTCGGCCGACGTGCTCGGCGCGGACGTCCTGTGCGCCGGCACGCACCCGTACAGCCGGTACGTCGACCAGGAGGTCACGCCCGACAAGGAGCGCTACGCGACGCTCATCGACCGGACCCGCTGGTGGGGTCGCCAGATGATGATCTGGGGCGTCCACGTGCACGTCGGCATCGACTCCCGCGACAAGGTGCTGCCCATCCTCAACGGCCTCCTGACCTGGCTGCCGCACTTCCAGGCGCTCACGGCCTCGAGCCCGTTCTGGGTCGGCGAGGAGACCGGCTACGCCTCGAACCGAGCGCTGATGTTCCAGCAGCTGCCCACGGCGGGGCTGCCGCCGCAGTTCGACACGTGGGGCGACTACGAGCGCATGGTCGGCGACCTGAGCCACACCGGCGTCGTCGACGACCACAGCGAGCTGCGCTGGGACCTCCGCCCGTCGCCCCGCTGGGGCACCCTCGAGACACGCGTCTTCGACGGCATCTCGACGGTCGAGGAGGTCGCGGCGATGGCCGCCCTCGTCCAGTGCCTCGTCGACCACATGGCCGAGGGCCTCGACCGCGGCGTGGTGCCGCCGTCGATGCAGCCGTGGTTCGTCCGCGAGAACAAGTGGCGCGCGGCCCGCTACGGCATGGACGCCATCGTCATCCAGAACTCCGCCGGCGACGAGCGCCTCGTCACCGACGACCTGCGCGAGCTGCTCGTCACGCTCGAGCCCACGGCCGCCCGTCTCGGCTGCGTCGACGAGCTGCACTCGATCGCGGCCGTGATCGGCCACGGCGCCAGCTACCAGCGCCAGCTGTCGGTGGCCGCCCGGCACGGCGGCGAGCTGCGACCGGTCGTGGCCTCCCTCGTCCGCGAGCTGCGCGAGGGCCTGACCTCCGCCGAGTAGTCCTCAGCCCCGGCCGAGGAACTTCTGCAACGAGGCCATCTCCTCCGCCGAGGGGGCCCCGTCGCCGGCGGGAGCGGCGCCGAGGCCGAAGCCCGACCCGCTGGCCGGCGCCGCGCCTCCCGGCTTCGCGCCGGTGGCGAGGGCCGCGTTCTGGGCGGCCCGCTTGGCCGGGTTGCCGGCCTTCGAGCCCTTCTTCTTGGCGGCGGGGCGCTTGCCCCCGTAGGAGGCCCCGGGGATCGGCCCCATGCCGGGCACCTGGGGCACGCCGCCCTTGGCCACGGTCTTCATCATCTTGGAGGCCTGCTCGAAGCGCTGGACGAGCTGGTTCACGTCGGTGACCGTCATGCCCGAGCCCCGCGCGATGCGGAGCCGGCGCGACCCGTTGAGCAGCTTGGGCAGGGCGCGCTCCTGCGGCGTCATCGACTGGATGATCGCCTCGGTGCGGACGATCTCGCGCTCGTCGAAGTTCTCGAGCTGCTCACGCATGCCCTTGGCGCCCGGCAGCATGCCGAGCATGCCCTTGATCGACCCCATCTTGCGCAGCTGCTGCATCTGCTTCAGGAAGTCGTCGAGGGTGAAGTTGTCGGTCGCGATCTTCTCGGCGACGGCGCGGGCCTCGGCCTCGTCGAACGCGCCCTGGGCCTGCTCGATGAGCGAGAGGATGTCACCGAGGTCGAGGATGCGGCTCGCCATGCGGTCGGGGTGGAAGGGCTCGAAGGCGTCGAGGGTCTCGCCCGTCGACGCGAACATGATGGGGCGGCCCGTCACCGAGGCCACGCTGAGAGCCGCGCCGCCCCGTGCGTCGCCGTCGAGCTTGGAGAGCACGACGCCGGTGAAGTCGACGCCCGCCTGGAAGGCCTTCGCGGTGGCGACGGCGTCCTGGCCGATCATGGCGTCGATGACGAAGAGCACCTCGTCGGGGTCGACCGCCTTGCGGATGTTCGCGGCCTGCTTCATCATCTCGGCGTCGACGCCGAGACGACCGGCGGTGTCGATGATGACGGTGTCGTAGACCTTGTCGCGCGCGAACTTCATGGCCTGCTTGGCGACCTTGACCGGGTCGCCGACGCCGTTGCCCGGCTCCGGGGCGAACACGGCCGCGCCGGCCTGCTCGCCGACGACCTGCAGCTGCTGCACGGCGTTGGGGCGCTGGAGGTCGCAGGCCACGAGCAGCGGCGTGTGGCCGTCCTTCGCGAGCCACTTCGCGAGCTTGCCCGCGAGGGTCGTCTTGCCGGCGCCCTGGAGGCCCGCGAGCATGATGACGGTCGGCGGGTTCTTCGCGAACTCGAGGCGACGCTGGCGGCCGCCGAGGATCTCGATCAGCTCTTCGTTGACGATCTGGACGACCTGCTGGGCCGGGTTGAGGGCCTTGCTGACCTCGTCGCCGAGGGCCCGGTCGCGCACCGTGTTCGTGAACGCCTTGACGACGTCGAACGCGACGTCGGCGTCGAGCAGGGCACGACGGATCTCGCGGACGGTGCCGTCGACGTCGGCGGGGCTGAGCTTGCCCTTGTTGCGGAGGTTCTTGAACGTGTCCGCGAGGCGGTCAGAGAGGGTTCCGAATGTGGCCATGGTGTCGCCATCTTAACCGACGACGGGCCGCGGCCGCCCCGTCGGCCGACCCGCGCCTCCCCCGGGGCCACCGGGCCGGTCGGCCGGTCAGCGGGTCAGCGGGTCAGCGGGTCAGCCGATGAGGTTCTGCACGAAGACGTGCGGCGTGAAGCCGGTGAGGTCGCCGATGCCCTCGCCCTGGCCGACGAGCTTGATCGGGATGCCGGTCTGCTCCTGCACGGCCAGGACGAAGCCGCCGCGGGCCGAGCCGTCGAGCTTCGTGAGCACCAGGCCGGTGACGCCCGCGTGCTCGATGAAGGCCTGCGCCTGGGCGAGGCCGTTCTGGCCCGTCGTCGCGTCGAGCACGAGCAGCACCTCGGCGATCTCGGTCTGCTTCTCGACGACGCGCTTGATCTTCGAGAGCTCGTCCATCAGGCCCGACTTCGTCTGCAGGCGCCCCGCGGTGTCGATCAGGACGATCTCGACGCCGGTGCGCCTCGCGTACTCGACGGTCTGGAACGCGACCGAGGCTGGATCCTGGCCGGGCTGCTGGGGGCGGACGATCTGCGCGCCCGCGCGCTCGGCCCAGGTGGCGACCTGCTCGACGGCGGCGGCGCGGAACGTGTCGGCCGCGCCGACCACGACCGACCGGTCGTAGTTGCGGAGGAACTTCGCGAACTTGCCGATCGTCGTGGTCTTGCCGACGCCGTTGACGCCGACCATCAGCACGACGGCCGGCCGGGCGCTGAGCTTGAGGGTGGAGTCGAGGGCCGAGAGGCGCTCCTCCAGCGTCTCGCGGAGCATGCGCTTGAGGTCGGCGGGGTCGGTCGTCGAGTAGCGCTGCACCTTCTCGCGCAGGTCGTCGATGACCTGCTCGGTGACGTCGGGGCCGAAGTCGGCGCCGATCAGCGCCTCCTCCAGGTCGTCCCACGTGGTCTCGTCGATCGTCTTCTTCGCGAACATGCCACGGAGGGCACCGGAGAGGGACCAGGGGGAAGCCATGCGCTCAGCCTATTCGCAGTCGGCCGGGGGCCGACCTGCTGCTAGTGTCGAGACGTTGAAGGGGAGTATTCCGTTCACGGTGCGTCGTCAATACGGAAGAGCCCAGTCTCGACCCGGTGCATCGGCTCGATCATCTGACGATCGAGTGGAAGAGACCTTCAGTACACATTCATGCGTACTGAAGGGAACTGCATGGACGTCTCACTCGTCACCTGGATCATCACGATCGCCGGAATCCTCGGGCTCCTCGTCTTCGACTTCTACAGCCACGTGCGCACGCCGCACGAGCCCACCATCCGCGAGTCGGCCATCTGGTCGGCCGTCTACATCGGCATCGCGATCCTGTTCGGCGTGGGCGTCGGCATCTTCTCGAACTGGACGTTCGGCGGTGAGTACTTCGCCGGCTACATCACGGAGAAGGCCCTGTCGGTCGACAACCTCTTCGTCTTCCTGATCATCATGACGGCGTTCGCCGTCCCGCGGATCTACCAGCAGAAGGTCCTGCTCGTCGGCATCGCGATCGCGCTCATCTCGCGCGGCCTCTTCATCGCCGCCGGCGTCGCGATCATCGACAACTTCTCGTGGGTCTTCTACCTCTTCGGCCTCCTCCTGTTCTGGCTCGCCTACAGCCAGGTCAAGGGCGGAGAGGACGAGGGCGACCAGGCCGACAGCAAGCTCATCCGCTTCCTGCGCCGCATCATCCCCACCTCCCCCGACTACGTCGAGGACCGCCTCACCACGAAGATCGACGGCAAGCGCCTCTTCACCCCGCTCTTCCTGGTGATGGTCGCGATCGGCCTCACCGACGTGCTCTTCGCCCTCGACTCGATCCCCGCGATCTTCGGCCTCACGCAGGAGGCGTACATCGTCTTCACCGCGAACGCCTTCTCGCTGCTCGGCCTCCGTCAGCTGTACTTCCTGATCTCGGGCCTGCTCGAGCGCCTCGTGTACCTGGCGCAGGGCCTCGCGGTCATCCTCGCGTTCATCGGCGTGAAGCTCCTCTTCCACGCTCTGCACGTGAACGAGGTACCGTTCATCAACGGCGGTCAGCCGGTCGAGTGGGTCCCCGAGATCCCGATCTGGTTCTCCCTCAGCTTCATCCTCGCGACGATCGCCGTCGCCACGGTCCTCAGTCTCGCCAAGGTGCGTCGAGACGGGAAGCGCGAGGTCGTGGTGCCGGTGAAGGAGCCCAGCGACAGCTGATCGCCGTCACCGCGTCGCCGCCCCACGAGGGCGGCGACGCACCGGCCCTCGATCGAACAGGAACACCCGCTCATGCGACTCGAACTCATCCGCCACGGCCAGACCGACTGGAACAGCCAGGACAAGCTCCAGGGCTCGTCCGACGTCCCGCTCAACGAGACGGGTCGAGGCCAGGCCCGCGAGGCCGCACGGCTGCTCTCGGGCGAGCCGTGGTCGGCGATCGTGTCCTCCCCGCTCGGGCGTGCCCGAGAGACCGCGCAGATCATCGCGTCCGAGCTCGGCATCGAGCTCGGCGACGCGTACGACGAGCTCATCGAGCGGGACTACGCCTCGCGCGAGGGCTGGGTCCCCGACTCGCCCATCCCGGACGAGCCGAACGAGTCGTACCCCGACATCGAGCCCCGTGAGTCGGTCGCGGCCCGCGGCCTCGGTGCCCTCGAGATGATCCGCGACACGCGCCTCCCCCTCGACGGCCCCGACGCGAGCATCGTCGTCGTCTGCCACGGCACGATCATCCGCTTCACCCTGTCGGCGATCATGGGCAGCGAGGCGCCCCACATCGAGAACGCCGCCGCGAACACCGTCGAGTGGGACGGCGAGTCGTGGAAGGTGCTCACCGTCAACGGGGCGCTCCACGAGGCCGACGCCGACTGACCGGCTGCCGGGCCCTCCCTGCCGAGACGACCCGCGCCTCCCCCGCTCCTCCGTGAGCCCGGGAGGCGCGGGTCGTCTCGTCGTCGGGGGCCCGGCCCTCGAGGGGGTCGGTCAGCCGACCTGCTCGGCCGTGACCCGCTGGCCGACTACGGCGCTCACGCCGTCCTGGCGCATCGACACCCCGTAGAGGGCGTCGGCGATCTCCATCGTGCGCTTCTGGTGCGTGATCACGATGAGCTGGCTGGACTCGCGGAGGTCCTGGAAGATCGTCAGGAGGCGACCCAGGTTGGCGTCGTCGAGGGCGGCTTCGACCTCGTCCATGATGTAGAACGGGCTCGGCCGGGCCTTGAAGATCGCGATCAGCAGCGCGACCGCGGCGAGCGACCGTTCGCCGCCGCTCAGCAGCGAGAGCCGCTCGATCTTCTTGCCGGCGGGGCGCACCGTCACCTCGATGCCCGTGCCGAGCAGGTCGTCGGGGTCGGTCAGGGTCAGCGATCCGCTCCCGCCCGGGAAGAGCACCGGGAACACCCGGTCGAAGGCCGCGCTGGTGTCGGCGAAGGCGCTCGCGAAGACGGTCTGCATCTTCGCGTCGATCTCGTCGATGATGGTCAGCAGGTCGCGCCGGGTCGCGGTGAGGTCGGTCAGCTGGTCGGCGAGGAACGCGTGGCGCTGCTCGAGCGCGGAGAACTCCTCCAGGGCGAGGGGGTTCACCCGGCCGAGCTGGGCCAGCTTCGCCTCGGCCGCCGCGAGGCGACGCGTCTGGGCCTCCCGGTCGTAGGGCGTGCTCGGGAGGTCGTCGGCGGGGTCGGCGTCGGCGGCCGGGACGGATGCACCCTCCGCGGCGGCATCGCCGGAGTCGACGTCGGAGGCGGCGTCGGGGTCGGCCACCCGTGCCGTGGCCAGCGCGGCGTCGTCGGGCACCGGAACGTCGGGCCCGTACTCGGCCACGAGGACCTCCTCGGAGAGCCCGAGCTCGGACGCCGCCCGCTCGAGCAGCTGACCGACGTGCAGCTTCTTCTCGTAGATCTCCATCTCGAGGCCGTGGACGTGCTCGGTGACGGAGCCGAGCCGCTCGCGCAGGGCCCGCTCGTCGCGGCGCAGCGCCGCGAGCTCCTCGTTCTGCTCCGCGCGGGCGGCCTCCCGGGCGGCCAGCGCGGTGCGGGCCTCGCCCAGCGACCGCGCGACGGAGTCGACGACCAGGGGCAGGGCGTCCAGCACCGCCGAGGTCGTCGCCATCTGCCGCTGCCGGAGCACCGTCCGCCGGGCCTGCTCCTCCGCGGCGGCGGCCTGCTGGCGACGCCGCCGCTCGAGCCCCTCGGCCCTCGCCACCTCGGTGCGCACCCGCTCGCGGACGGTCTCCAGGCGGACGCGGGCCTCGACCTCGGTGCCGCGGGCACGCTCGACCTCGGCGACGACGTCGTCCCGCCCCGACGCGTCGAGCACGGGGCGCGGACGGGCGGCGTGCTCGTCGTGGGCGGCGACGGCCTCCGTCACCCGCGCCTCCGCCTGCTGCACGGACGCCTCGGCGTCGCCGAGCGCGGTGCGGAGGCGCTCCACCTCGGCGTCGGCCGCCTCGACCCGGGCGCGCACGCGGTCGAGCCGCTGCTCCTGGGCCGCGAGGGCCTGCTCCTGCGCGCGCGCCGCCGCGGCGGCCTCGCGGACGGCCGCGGTCGCCTCGCGGAGGGCCGACCGGGAGGCGACCAGGCTCTCGGCGGCCTCGTCGTGCTCGCGGGCGAGGTCGTCGACGACGGCGCCGACCCCGACGAGACGCTCGGCGGCCTCGTCACGGTCGGCGACGAGCTCGAGGCGCGAGCGCTCGCCGCCCGACCCGCCGCGCAGCACCCAGTCGGTCAGGACCTCGCCGGAGCGCGTGATGACCGTCACGGGGAGGGGGCGGCCGGCCAGGACGGCCCACGCTCGGCGCGCGGCGTCGAGGTCGACGGCGAGGACGGTGCCGGCGAGCAGGCCGAGGACCCCCTCGGGGGCCGTCACGACCGACGCCGCGGCGACCGCCCCCTCGGGCAGGTCGACGCCCAGGTCGGCTCGGGGGCGGTCGGGCTCGGCGACGACGACCTCGACGCGGCCGAGGGCCTCGTCGACGGCGTGCACGACCGCGTCGAGGGCCGCGGCGGAGTCGTCGGCCAGCACGCCGTCCACGACGCTGCCGAGGGCCGCGGCGACCGCGACCTCCCACCCCTCGTCGACCTGCACGTGCTCCGCGACGAGGCCCCGGACCCCGGGGCGGCCGGCGGCGACCAGCGCCGACGAGCCGTCGCCCTGGTCGAGGGCCATGGTCAACGCGGCCCGCCGCGCGGCGAGGGCGTCCCGCTCGCGCTCGGCCGCGTGACGTCGGCCGCGCAGGTCGTCGACCCGCGCCTCCTGCTCGGCGACGCGGACCTCGAGCTCGCCGACGCGTCGCTCGGACTCGTCGCGCACGGCGGCGTGGTCGACCCGCGGCCCCATGGCGTCCCCTCCTCCGTCGACGGCGGGGGCGGCGTCGGGGCCGGTGGCCGGGGCTGACCCGACGAGCTCCTCGTGCTCCGCCCGGCCCGTCGCGAGGCGTTGCTCGGCGGCCTCGAGGGCGGCCCGCTGACGGAGGAGCTCGCCGCGGACGGCGGCGAGGCCCGAGCGCGCGGCGTCCGCCGCTCCCCGGAGGCGGGACAGCTCGAGGTCGTGCCGTGCGACCTCGGCGCTCCGGGCCGCGATCTGCTCGTCGAGGGCGTCGAGCCGCGACCGGGCCGCCCCGACGTCGGCGCCCGCACGGGCGACGGCCGCCTCGGCCTCGGCGACGCCGCCCTGCAGCCGGACGGCCTCCTCGCGCGCGTCGGCGACCATGCCCGCGCTCACCGTCGCCTCGACCGCCGGCTGGTCGCTCTGCTGGGCGAGCAGCTGGAGGCGCTGCTGGGCCAGGCTGGTGAGGCTGCGGAGGCGCTCGTGGACGGACTCGAGCCCGAAGGCGACCCGGCGGGCCTGGTCGACCGCGTCGCCGATCATCGCCTGCTCGAGCCGGTGCTCGCGCGCCTTGGCCTGGTCGAGCTGCTCCTGCAGCACCTGGCGCTCGGCGCGCCGCTCGGCCTCCGTGCGCCCCTGGCGTGCGAGCGCGTCGCGGAGGCCGACGACCTCGTCGGCGACGAGCCGGGCCCGGGCGTCGCGCACCACCGCGGCGATGGTCTGGGCCTGGCGCGCGACCGCCGCCTGTCGGCCCAGGGGCTTGAGCTGCCGTCGCAGCTCGCCCGCGAGGTCGCTCAGCCTGGTCAGGTTGGCCTGCATGGCGTCGAGCTTGCGGAGGGTCTTCTCCTTGCGCCGCCGGTGCTTCAGGATGCCGGCGGCCTCCTCGACGAAGCCCCGGCGCTCCTCCGGGGTGGCGTGCAGCACCGCGTCGAGCTGGCCCTGGCCGACGATGACGTGCATCTCGCGCCCGAGCCCCGAGTCGCTGAGCAGCTCTTGGACGTCGAGCAGCCGGCAGCCCTCGCCGTTGATCGCGTACTCGCTGCCGCCCGAGCGGAAGAGCGTGCGGCTGATCGTCACCTCGGCGTAGTCGATGGGCAGGGCGCCGTCGGAGTTGTCGATGGTGAGCACGACCTGGGCCCGGCCGAGCGGCCCCCGGGTCGAGGTGCCGGCGAAGATGACGTCCTCCATCTTGCCGCCGCGGAGGTTCTTGGCGCCCTGCTCGCCCATGACCCAGGCGAGCGCGTCGACGACGTTGCTCTTGCCCGAGCCGTTGGGGCCGACGACGCAGGTGACGCCGGGCTCGAAGGCGAAGGTGGTCGGCGACGCGAACGACTTGAAGCCCTTGAGGGTGAGGCTCTTCAGGTGCACCCGACGCCCCCCTTCGTCTCGCGCGTCACGGAACGGGACGGCCGGCGGCGGCCGGGCCCGTGGCTCCCAGGATAGGTGCGGCCACCGACGACGCCGGCACCGACACCGGCCCGCCCGTCAGGCCCCGCGCACCCGCTGGCACCGGGGGCAGAAGTGGCTCGAGCGGTTCATGAACGCCGCGCGCTCGATCGAGGTGCCGCAGCGCGGGCAGGGCTTCCCCTGCTGGCCGTAGGCCGCCAGGCTGTGGCTGAAGTAGCCCGACTGCCCGTTGACGTTGACGTACTGCGCGTCGAAGCTCGTGCCTCCCTCGCCCAGGGCGCGGAGCAGCACGGCGCGGACCTCCGCGAGCAGCGTGCGGGCGCGGGCCCGGGTCAGGCTCTCGGTGGGCTGCTCGGGGTGCACCCGCGCCGCCCAGAGGCTCTCGTCGGCGTAGATGTTGCCCACGCCGCTCAGCAGGCCCTGGTCGAGCAGGGCCCGCTTGACGCCGGTGCGCCGGGCGAGCAGCCGCGTCAGCACCCGCCCCTCGTCGAAGGCGGGGTCGAGGGGGTCGCGGGCGATGTGCGACACCTGCTGCGGCACGCGGAGCTCCCAGGAGGCGCGGGTCGGGTCGGCGGGCCGACCGTCGACCGAGGTCGGCAGCGGACCAGAGCCGAGCAGCTCGGCGCCGGCCCAGCCCGCGGGTGCCCCGTCGAGCGTGGGGACGGTCTCGTCGAGGGCCATCGAGCCGAAGATGCGCTGGTCGACGAAGGCGAGGCGGAGCGGCCCGTGCGCGGGGCTCTCGACGTCGAGCCGCACCCGCATCAGGCGGTCGGGCTCGGCGTCGCGCTCGCGCAGCAGCACCTGGCCGCTCATGCCGAGGTGCGCCACGAGCGCCAGCGGCTGGTCGTGCACGGCGGCGGGCTCGAACGGGAACCAGAGGAACTTGCCCCGGCGCACCGCGGCGTCGAGGGTGCCGCCCACGAGGCGGTCGACGAAGTCGTCGGACGGGCCGCGGTGCCGCTTCAGCGAGCGGCCGTCGAGGACCTCGACGTCGGTGACGACGGCACCCGCGACCACGGGCGCGAGGCCGGCGCGGACGACCTCGACCTCGGGGAGCTCCGGCACGGGTCAGCGAGCCCCGGCGCTGAGCCGGGTCCACGCGTCGAGCGCGGCGGCCATCTCGGCCTGCTTCTTGCTGCTGCCGTGGCCCGTCGCGACGTCGTCGGCGCCCAGGCGGACGATCGCGTGGAACCGCTTGTCGTGGTCGGGGCCGCTGTCGGTGAGGTGGTACGACGGGGCGCCGAGGCCGAGCGAGGCCGCCAGTTCTTGCAGGCTCGTCTTCGGGTCCATCGCGGCGCCGAAACGGTCGGGGTCGACGAGCAGCGGCGCGACGAGGCGCAGCACGAACTCCGTCGCCGCGTCGGCGCCGGCGTCGAGGTAGGTCGCCCCGATGATCGCCTCGACGGTGTCGGCGAGGATCGAGTGCTTCTCGCGGCCGCCGGTGAGCTCCTCGCCGCGGCCGAGCCGGAGGTGGCGGCCGAGGTCGATGTTGCGGGCCACCTCGGCCAGCGCGACCGTGCTGACGAGGCTCGCCCGCCGCTTGGCGAGCTCGCCCTCGTCGAGGTCGGGGTTCTCGGTGAACAGCATGACCGTGACGGCCTGGCCGAGGATCGAGTCGCCGAGGAACTCGAGGCGCTCGTTGTTGCCGATGCCGCCGTGCTCGTACGCGTACGAGCGGTGCGTCAGGGCGAGGTCGATCAGCTCGTCGCTGACGTCGATCTGCAGGCGTGACAGAAGATCAGCCCGGTCGGCGCTGGCGCTCGACACGGGCTGATCCCTGGTGGACGTCACTTCGAGACCTCGAAGACGGACGTGGTCACGCTCGACGTGCTCAGACGTCGGCGACCTTGCGGCCCTTGTACTCCATGTACAGGGCGGTGCCGGCGCTGTCTTCCACGACCTTGGCACGGTGCGGGAGGCTGTAGGTGACCTTGCCGTTCTCGATGGTCTTCACGAGCTGCACGGGAGTGGCCTTCCACTGCGAGCGGCGGGCGTGCGTGTTGGAGCGGGACTGCTTCCTCTTGGGAACGGCCATGAGGTTCTCTTCTCTGTTGCGGCGCCCTCGCGGGTGCCTGGTCTGTCGTGGTGGTGACGCGCGTGGTGCTGACGCGGTGGTGCTAGTGCTGCTCGCCCTGCTCACCGCGGTCGTGGTGACCCGGGCTCGCTGGCTCGCCGTCGGCAGGTGCCGATTCAGCCTGGAACCCCGCGAGGGCCGACCACCGGGGATCGACGTTCTCGTGAGGCGTGTAGTCGGGGATGTCCTCGATCCGTTCACCCGTCACCGGGTCGAGTCCAGGGCAATCCGGCCGACACACCGGCTGGAAGGGCAGTGACAGAACCACTGCGTCTCTGACCACGGGTTCAAGATCCACGTGATCGTCTTGAACCTGATAGTCGAAAGCTTCGTCGACAGCGTACGCGAAAAGCTCCGCGAAATCGACTTCGACGGGCTGCTCGATGGCTCGCAGGCACCGGCTGCACTCGCCGGTGGCCGTCGACGAGACGTGCCCGGAGGCGAGGATCCCGTCGTGCAGGCCCTCGAGGCGCACGTCGAGCTCGAGGGCCGCACCGGTCGCGACCGCGACCGGGCCCTCGCCGAGCTTCTCGGGCACCGTGACGTCGACGGTGTGCTCGCGCATCTCGCCTGCGCGGTGCAGCAGGTCGTACACCGTCAGCGTGTAGGGGGTGGGGGTGAAGTGAGGCACGAGGGGAGAGTTTACGCTCTGCGCGGCCGACGCGCGCCCGTGCTCGCCCACAGCGAGCGGGGCGCGACGACCGCCGCGACGCGACGTCGGGGCGTCGAGGAGGCGCGGAGGGCGTCGACGACGCGACGCGCGTCCCCGCCCACGTCGGCCTCCGCGGGCCGGCCGGCGAACCGCTCGGTCGTCAGGGCGGTCACCACGCGGTCGAGCGCGGCCCGCGACTCCTCGGAGCCGTGCCGACGTCGACCGCCGGACGCGGCGCCCAGGTGGTCGGCCAGGACCTCGGCCGCCGCCCCCGGCGTCGCCGAGCGCGGGACGTCGAGCCGCAGGTCGTCGGCGGTGTCGAGCACCTCCTGCCAGGCCCGGAGCGCGGCGTCGGGCGGCTCGGCGGCCAACCTCCGACGCCGACGGCCGGCCCGCAGGCCGGAGGGGACGACGAGCGCCAGCACGAGGAGCACGAGGAGCGCGGCCAGGCCGCCCGGGACGGCCACCGCGGCGGAGCCGGACGACCCCGCCGCCCGGGCGGGGTCGCTGGGCGTGGCGCTGGCCGCGTCGGGGCCGGTGGTCGCGGGTGCCTCCGCCGTGGGGGTCGGCGAGGCCTCGGCGGGATCGCTGGGCGCCGCGGTGGGCTCGACGCCGGTCTCCTGCAGGAACGACTGGGGGCGGCCGAGCCCGACGGTCGGCTCGAACGGCACCCAGCCGAGGCCCTGGAAGTAGAGCTCGGGCCAGGTGTGCAGGTCGTCGCTGCTGACCGTGCGCTCCTGGTCGTCGGCGAAGCCGGTGGACTCCCCCGGCAGGAAGCCGACCGCGACGCGCGACGGGATGCCCAGGGTGCGCGCCATCACGGCCATCGCGGAGGCGAAGTGGACGCAGTACCCGCTCCGCACGCGGAGGAACGTCTCGACGGCGTCCAGGCCGCTGCCGTCGTAGCCCTGGTCGACCGGGGTCTCCTCCGAGTAGGTGAAGTCGCCGTCACGGAACCAGTCCTGGAGGGCGACGGCCGCGTCGAAGGGGTTCGCGGCGTCGGCCGTCACCTCGGCCGCCTGCTGGCTGACGGTCGCGGGCACCCCGTCGACCGCGAGGTAGGGGGCCATGTCGGCCGGCGCGTCGCCGAGGGTCGCGACCACCTCGTCCTCCGTGGGGTCGACCGGGCGGCTGCGCACCGTGTACTCGAGCCCCTGCGTGCTCTCGTCGTCGCTCCGCACCGTCACGCCCGACTCGTCGACTACGGACCAGCCGTCGTCGATCCCGGTGATCTCGGTCGGCGGCACGGGCACCGGCAGGTACGGGCTGCGGAGCACGCCGATGGTGATCTGCGTCTCGACCGCCCGTCGGGTGGTGTCGGCGTCGACCCCGGGCGCCTCGGGCAGGACGTCGACGGTGGCGTCGGGGTCGAGCTCGACGTCGGCGGGGCTCCAGCTGCGACCGGAGAAGTCGACGAGGTCGACGAGCTTGAGGTACGTGCCCTGCTCGTCGGAGGAGCGGTAGGTGAGGACGCTCACGGGCGCCCCGCGCCGCAGGTCGTCGCCGAGGTCGATGATCGGGTTGACGCCGGTGGCGAGGCCCGTGCCGGACGCGACGCCGGTCAGGGGCGAGACGCCCCCGAGGGGCACGAGGCTCGTCACGAGGCCCGCGACGGCCACGGCGGCGACGGCCCCCACGGCCCCGGCGGGGGTCGGACGGCGCCCGGACGAGACCATGAGGAGCAGCAGGTAGAGCAGCACCGTCGCGACGACCCAGGGCCACCGGGTCTCGGCCGTCGGCACGAAGGCCGGCACGGCGAGGACGACGGCCGGGAAGAGCCCGGTCGCGCCGGGGAGGCGGCCGACCGAGGCGAGCAGGTCGACGAGGAGCGAGACGACGAGCACCGCGCCCACGACGGTCGCGAGCACGCCGTCGTCGACCGGCACCGGGGCGGTGCCGTCGGAGATGGTGAGGGCCGCCTGGTCGCTGAGGTCGCGCACGCGCTGCAGGGTCGCGGCGGTCGGCACGACGCCGAGCACCGCGGTGCCGCCCGAGACGACCGCCGTCGCGGTCGCCGTGCCGGCGAGCAGCCCGACGAGCCAGGCGAGCCACGGCGAGCCGCGGAGCGAGCGGACGAGGCCGGAGGCGCCCAGCACGACGGCCGAGACGCCCGCCCCCGCGAACCACCAGCCCGCGCCGAGGAAGAGCGACGAGAGGCTCGCGAGCGAGACGACGAGCACGAGCCAGACGAGCGCGACGACGGGCCAGCGAGCGCCCTCCGCCTCGCCCCCGGAGCGCCCGGACCGCCGCGGCTCAGCCACGGAGCAGCCCTCCTCGACGCACGGCGTCGCCGACCGGCTCGGTCGGCGTGGCCTCCACGACGCGCCAGCCCGCCTCGCGGAGCGACGCGGCGACGGCCTCGGGCGGCAGGACGGCGGCGGGCTCCGCGCCCGACGGGCCGGCCCCGCCGCCCACGGCGGTGAAGCTGAGCGTCGGCGAGACGACGAGCGCGACGGCCGTCGAGCCGGCGGCCCGGGAGCGGCCCAGCTGGTCGAGCTCGGCGCGGGTGAGGCCCGAGACGACGGCCGTGACGGGCTCCCTCGCCGCGGGCGGCGGCGCGAGCGAGTCGCTGGCGTCGTCGAGCTGGAGGTCGGCCAGGGCGTCGAGCCACGCCCCGGTGGCGTCGGGGTCGTGCCGCGCCACGAGGCTGCCCCCCGGCGTGCCGAGCACGGCGACGGAGCCCGCGTGGCCCCACTCGACGCCGAGGGTCGCCACGACCGACAGCGCCCACTCGAACGCGTCGCTGCGGGCGACGTCGACCCTCGCCGAGTCGGCGCTCGCGACGCTGGCGGCGGTGGAGGAGACGGAGTCCGACCAGCCGGCCGACCCGAGCGCCAGCACGAGGCGGGCGCTCGGCAGCCCGTGCTGCTCCTCCTGCCGGACCATGAGGTCGCCGTGGCGGGCCGTCGCCTTCCAGTGCACGCGGCGCAGCGGGTCGCCGCGGCGGTACTCGCGGGTGATCGGGTCGTCCTCGCCGCCGGAGAGGCTGTGCTCGCGCTGGCGCCGGGCGCCGTCGCCCAGCGACCTCGACTCGCGGGCGAGGCCGAGGTCGACGGCCTCGGGCACGACGACGAACTCGGCGGTGCCGGGCGCGACGACTCGTCGACGGGCCACCCCGAACGACTCGACGAGCTCGACGTGGAGCGGACCGACGCGGTGCCGCCCCCGGCTCAGCTCCGGGTGGCGGAAGGTCACGGTGGCGGTGCGCCCCGGCTCGAGCGTGACGGGCACGGCCGCCGAGCGGCGCGTGCGGCCCCACGGCACCTCGTCGCGCAGGGCGGCCTGCTGGGCGCGCCCGGAGCGCGGCGTCACCGTCAGGGTCTCGACCGCCGACCACCCGGCCACGCCCCGCGAGGGAGTGAAGCGGCGGCCCACGACGACGTCGACCCCGCGGACGAGCAGCGAGAGGACGACGGCGACCACGAGGGCGACGAGCGCCGCGCCGGCGAAGACGAGGGGCGGCGACTCGAGGAGCGCGCCCGCGACGGCGAGCAGCAGCCCCGCGCCCACCACGACCGCGCCGCGCCGCGTCGGCGTGGGCACTCCCCCGCGCGCCACGGTCAGCGTCGGCCGGCCGTGTCGCCGAGCGGCACGTCGGTCGAGGCGACGACGTCGGCCACCACGTCGTAGGCCGCGGAGACCGCGCCGGCCCCGGCCCGCCCGGCGAGGATGATCCGGTGGCCGAGCACGGGCCCGCTCATCGCGTCGACGTCGTCGGGCACGACGAAGCCGCGCCCGTTGAGCGCCGCCCACGACTTGGCCGCCCGCATGAGCTGCAGCGTCGCCCGGGGGCTGGCACCGAGCCGCACGTCGGGGTGGCGCCGCGTCGCCTGGACGACGTCGACGGCGTAGCGCTCGACCGGCTCGGCCGTGTAGACCGTCCGCACGGCCGCGATCATGCGGCGCAGCTCGTCGAGCGAGACGAGCGGCCGCACCTTCTCGAGCGGGCTGACGCGCTCGCGCTGCTGCAGCATCCGCAGCTCGCTCTCCGTGTCGGGGTAGCCGAGCGAGATGCGGGCCATGAAGCGGTCGCGCTGCGCCTCCGGCAGCGAGTACGTGCCCTCCATCTCGACCGGGTTCTGCGTCGCGACGACGAGGAAGGGGTCGGGCAGCGGGTGCGTGACCCCGTCGACCGTGACCTGCCGCTCCTCGAGGCTCTCGAGCAGCGCGGACTGCGTCTTCGGGGAGGCGCGGTTGATCTCGTCGCCGATCACCACGTTGGCGAAGACGGGGCCGGGCGTGAACTCGAAGCCCCCGCGGTCGCGGTCGTAGATCGAGACGCCCGTGATGTCGCTCGGCAGCAGGTCGGGGGTGAACTGGATGCGCGTGACCCGGGCGTCGACGGCCTTGGCGAGCGCCCGGGCGAGCTGGGTCTTGCCGACGCCGGGGACGTCCTCGATGAGGAGGTGCCCCTCGGCGAGCAGGACGGTGAGGGCCGTGCCGATCGCGCCGTCCTTGCCGTCGATGACCGTGGCCACCGCCTCCATGATCCGGCGCGCGGCGGCCTGCACCTCGGGCAGGGGCATCAGGTCGAGGTCGCCGTCGCCCCGCAGGGCACGGTCGGACGGTCGGGTGTCGCTGGTCGTGCTCATGGTCTCTCCCGGAGGGCGTCGGGCGGGCGTGCGGGGTGGTCGGGTCGCACGGGAGGAGACGGGCCGGGGCCGGCGACGCTGCCGTGCGGGAGGGGTCAGGTGGCCGCGAGGTACTCGGCGACGCTGGCGGGGACGTACGGGGCGACGTCGCCGCCGAGCGCCGCGACCTGGCGCACCAGCGAGCTCGACACGTGGGCGTGGGCGGGGTCGGGGAGCATGAAGACCGTCTCGACGCCGGCGAGGCTGCGGTTCATGATCGCCATCGGGGTCTCGTAGGCCACGTCGACCTGCGAGCGGATGCCCTTGACGAGCACGGAGGCGCCGACCTCGGTGCAGTAGTCGACCAGCAGCCCGACGCTCCAGCTGTGCACGGTCACCGACTCGGGGAGGCCCGCCTCGCGGAGCGACCGCTCGAGGAGCGAGACGCGCTTCGGCAGCGGCAGCAGCGCCGACTTGTCGGGGTTGTGCACCACGAGCACGTGCACCTCGTCGAAGACGTGGGCGGCCCGGGCGATCACGTCGACGTGACCCAGGGTGACCGGGTCGAACGACCCCGGGACGACGGCGATCCTGTTCATCCGCACACCCTAGCCCGTGCAGATGTCGCTCCCGGGGGCCTTCGGGCGAACTCGGAGCGACGTGCCCCGGGAGCCCGTCTCGCGCTCGTCGGCGGACGGCGCGCGGCCGCCCGGTCAGTTCTTCGCGAGGTACTCGCGGTCGGCGTCGTCGAGGCGGCGCGCGATGGCGGCGGCCAGCGCCGGGTGCCCGGTCAGTGCGGCGTCGCCCTCGAGCGCCTCCGCGGCGTGCTCGCGCGCGGTCGTGATCAGGTCGCCGTCGGTCGCGACCCGCAGCAGGCGGAGCGACGAGCGGCCGCCCGACTGCAGGCTGCCGAGCACGTCGCCCTCCCGCCGCAGCTCGAGGTCGACCTGGGCGAGCTCGAACCCGTCGAGCGTGGCGGCGACCGCCTCGACGCGCTCACGGGCGACCGTGTCGGGCGCCGCGTGGGTCACGAGGAGGCACAGGCCCGGGTGCCCGCCGCGCCCGACCCGGCCGCGGAGCTGGTGCAGCTGCGACACCCCGAAACGGTCGGCGTCGAGCACCACCATCGTCGACGCGTTCGGCACGTCGACGCCGACCTCGATGACGGTCGTCGCGATGAGCACGTCGATCAGGCCCGCGGCGAAGCGCTGCATGACGTCGTCCTTCTCGTCGGCCGACATGCGGCCGTGGAGGGGCTCGACGCGGGCGCCGGCGAGGACGGGCAGCGACCGGGCGAGGGCGAGCACGCCCTCGACGCTCGCACGCTCGGGGGCGGGCACGGCGCCGTCGGGAGCGCCCTCGGCGGTGCCCTCCGGTGCGTCGTCGACCGGCGCCTCCTCGCCGGCCTCGACGCTGGCCGCGTCGATGGCGGGGCAGACGACGAAGACCTGGCGGCCCTTCGCGACCTCCTCCGCCGAGCGCTGCCAGACGCGGTCGCGCCAGCCGGGCCGGTCGGCCAGCGGCACGACGAACGACTCGATCGGCTGACGGCCCGCGGGCAGCTCGGTGATGGTCGAGACGTCGAGGTCGCCGAAGACCGTCATCGCGACCGTGCGCGGGATGGGCGTGGCCGTCAGGACGAGCACGTGCGGCGGCGTGCGGCCCTTCTGCCGCAGGGCCTCGCGCTGCTCGACGCCGAAGCGGTGCTGCTCGTCGACCACGACGAGGCCGAGGTCGTAGAACCCCACGGCCTCGCTGAGGAGGGCGTGCGTGCCGACGACGAGGTGCGACTGCCCGCTGACGATCGACAGCAGCGCGCGCTTCTTCTCGGCGGTCGACATCTGCCCGGTGAGCAGGGTGGGCCGCAGCCGCGCCGCGAGGTCGGGGCCGAGCGAGCGCACCACCGAGCGGAGGTGCTGGGCGGCGAGCACCTCGGTCGGCGCGAGGAGGGCCGACTGGCCGCCGCTCTCGGCGACCGCGATCATCGCGCGGAGCGCCACGAGGGTCTTGCCCGACCCGACCTCCCCCTGCACGAGCCGGTTCATCGGCACGTCGCCCTCGAGGTCACGGCTGATCTCGGAGCCGACGAGCACCTGGTCGGCCGTCCGCTCGAAGGGCAGCGCGGCGTCGAAGCGCGCGAGCAGGCCGTCCGGCCCGGCCACGCGCGGCGTCGCGGGGGCGGTGCGCAGCAGGGCGCGCTGCTGCAGCAGGGCCGCCTGGAGCACGAAGGCCTCCTGGAAGCGCAGCGCGTCACGGCCACGCAGGTGGTCTCGGTCTTTCTCGGGCCGGTGGACGAGCTCGTAAGCGTCGCGCAGCGACACGAGCTCGAGCTCGGCCCGCACGGCGGTCGGCACCGGGTCGTCGATCGGCGGGAGCGTGTCGAGCACCAGCTCGACCGAGCGCTGCACCTGCCACGAGGCGACGGAGGCGCTGGCCGGGTAGATGGGGATCGGCTGCTTCGCCCAGGCCTGCGCCTCGGCGTCGCCGACGCCCGCCACGGCCTCGTGCGACGCGTCGAAGAGCTCGTAGTCGGGGTGGGCCAGCTGGCGGAGGCCCCGGTAGTCGCCGACCTTGCCCGCGAAGATGCCCCGGGCCCCCGGCACCAGGTCTTTCGCGCGCCAGGCCTGGTTGAAGAAGGTGAGCGTGAGGATGCCCTGGCCGTCGCCGATGCGCACCTCGAGGATCGAGCCACGCCGCGCCCGCATCGTGCGCTCGCGGACGTCGAGCACCTGGGCGACGATCGTCACCGACTCGCCGAGCGGCAGCTGGTCGAGCGCGGTCAGCTCGCCGCGCCGGGCGTAGCGCCGCGGGTAGTGCGAGAGCAGGTCGCCGACCGTGCGGAGGCCGAAGGCCTTCTGCATCGCCTGCGCCGTCCGCCCGCCGAGGGCACCGGCCAGCGAGGCGTCGAGGGGCGACGCGTCGAGCGGGGAGTCGGGCACCCCACCACGCTAGCGCCCGCCCCCGACAGCGTCGGAGCGCGACGGCGTCAGAGCGCGACCGCGTACCCGCCGGAGGCGCGGGTCGACTCCGCGAGCGCCGTCACGTGCCGGTCGTCGTTGACCTCGAGGGCCCGCAGCTGCCGGGCGACCTCCCGCGCCGACCGCTTGCAGAACCCGACGGCCAGGTGACGCTCGTCGGCGGAGCCGGCCCGCGCCTCCTGCAGGCTGGTGGTCGCGCGGGAGAGGACGGCCATCTGCGCGTAGACGCCGGAGGCGGCGTCGGCGAGGCGCTTCTGGACGAGCTGCTTCTCCTGCACGTGGCGCCCGTGCCGGCGGAGGGCCGCCTCGGCCCGTTCACGCAGCTGCGAGACCTGCTCGCCCACGGCGGCGGCGCTGCGGGCGAGCGACGGGTGCACGCCGACCGGCCGCTCCGGCGAGATGCGTCGCTGCACCCGGCCCGCCACGTAGGGCGCGAGCACCCCGAGCGCCCGGGCGGGCTCGCCGATGCGGAGCGACGCGACGTCGGGCAGCTCCTCGCTGAGGGCCTTGAGGCCGTTGAGGGCGACGAACGCGCGCATCACGTCGTTCGCCCCCTCGAAGATCGGGAAGATGCGGAAGTCGCGGAGGGCCTTCGAGAGCGGGTGCCCCTCCATGTAGGCCTCGCCGCCGTGCAGCTGCACCGCCCGGTTGAGCGCGAACCAGCCCGTGTCGCTCGCGACGACCTTCGTCATCGCCGACTCCAGCGCGAAGTCGGTGTCGCCCCGGTCGACGAGCCCGGTGGTGAGGTACGACATCGACTCGACCCCGTAGATCTGCTCGGTCATCCACGCGAGCTTGTCGCCGACCATCTCGAAGTCGGCCAGGGGGCGGCCGAACTGGCGCCGCGCCTCCGTGTGCTCCACCGACAGCTGGAGGAAGCGCTTCATGCCGCCCGAGATCGCGGTGCCCATCGACATGCGGCCGTTGTTGAGGGTGTTCATGGCGATGCGGAAGCCGTCGCCGGGCTCGCCCAGCAGGTTATCCGCCGGCACCCGGACGTCGGTGAAGTGCACGCGCTGCAGGTGGTTCGCCTTGAGGCCGTGCGTCTCGAAACGGGGCCCCGTGCTGAGCCCCTCGGCGCCCTTCTCGACCACCAGCGCAACGTGGCCGAGCTCGCTGCGGGCGAAGACGGTGAGGACGTCCTTGTCGCCGTTGCCGATCCAGCGCTTCTCGCCGTTCAGCACCCAGCTGCCGTCCGACTGCCGCTCGGCGCGGGTCTCGAGCGCGTAGGCGTCGCTGCCGACGTTCGGCTCGGTCAGCACGAAGGCCGCGAGCTTGCGGCCGCTCGCGAGGTCGGGCAGCCAGCGGGCCTTCTGGTCGTCGGTGCCGTAGAGGTGCAGGGGCTTGGTGCCGATCGACTGGTGCACGCCCATCACCGTGGCGAGGGTGCCGTCGACCCGGCCGAACTCCTCCATCACCCGGCAGTACGCGCTCTGGCCGAGGCCGAGGCCGCCGTACTCCTCGGCGACGAAGAGGCCGGTGAGGCGGCGGTCGCCCAGCTCGCGGATCGTGTCGTCGCCGACCCAGCCCTCGCGCTCGGCGCGCAGCGGGTCGTAGCCGGCGAGCACCTCGCGGGCCGACGCCGCCGCGGCCTCGACCCTGGCCGCCTCCTCCGGCGCCATGTGCGGGTAGGGCAGCACGAGCTCGGAGGCGATCCGCCCCGCGAACAACGACTTGGTGAACGAGGGCCTCACGGTGCGGTCGACGCTGGTCATGGGCCGATCGTGCCCGCGGCGACCGCGACCGCCAAACGCCTTGTGCCACCTCCACGACCGCTCACCGGCCGGGCCGCCGCCGCGTTGTCGACTTGCTCGAACCGCCTGGCCGATGCGTCAGGATGGCCGTGTGTCCCGCATCATCTCCGGCTTCGCCGACAACCTGACCCTCGCCGTGCCCAAGACGGGCACGCGCCCGACGAGCGACCGGGTGCGCGAGGCGCTGTTCTCGTCGCTCGACGCCCGCGACGAGATCGCCGGCCGGCGCGTGCTCGACCTCTACGCCGGCACCGGCGGGCTCGGCCTCGAGGCGGCGTCGCGGGGCGCGGCGACGGTCACGCTCGTCGAGAAGGCGCCCGCGGCCGCCCGCGTGCTGCGGAAGAACGTCGACGCCGTGGTCGGGCGCGCCCCGAGCGGCCGCGCACCGCGGGTCGACGTGGTCGCCATGCCCGTGCGCGCCTACCTCGTCGGCAGCGCGGCGCCGGTCGACCTCGTCTTCTTCGACCCGCCCTACGAGGTCTCCGCGGCGGAGCTCGCAGGCGACCTCGAGGCGCTCGCTCCCTCGCTGGCCGACGGGGCCCTCGTCGTCGTCGAGCGCGCCTCGCGCGACGGCGAGCCGGTCTGGCCGGCGGGGCTCGGCCTCGACGTGCGGAAGAAGTACGGCGACACGACGGTCTGGTTCGCCGTCCGCGACTGAGCACGAGGCCCCGGGCCCGCGGCTCCGGGCCCCCGAGGAGTCGCGGGTCGGCCTCAGCCCGCCTGCCCGCTCCAGAGGCGGTACGGGTCCCACCCGCCGACCTCGTCGAGGTCGCGACGCCCGACGGTGACGCGGGGCGTGCCTCCCCCGAGCTCCCGGACGACGCCGACCGCGCGGAACCCGCCCGGCAGGTCGGTGCCGGGCGGGAACGTGGCGAGCAGCGAGTGGTCCTCGCCGCCGCCGAGGGCGACGCGCGGATCGGCGCCGAGGCGCGCCGGGTCGAGGTCGACGACGACGCCGCTCGCCCGGGCGACCCGGGCGGCGTCGAGGGCGAGCCCGTCGCTGAGGTCGAGCATCGCGGTCGCCCCCGCGGTCGCGGCGAGCCGGCCGTCGGCGATCGGCGGCGTCGGGGCGAGCTGCCAGCCGACGTCGGGGTCGCGCTCCCGGAGGGCCGCCGCGAGGTCGGCGTCGGGCGCTCCCTCGTGGTCGACGCCGAGGCGGAACAGCAGGTCGAGGCCCCGGGCCGCCCGCCCGAGGGCGCCGGAGACCGCCACCACGTCGCCCGGCCGGGCTCCGTCGCGCCGCACCGGGGGGCGGCCGCCGAGGTCGCCGAACGCCGTCACCGCGACCGTGAACGTCGCCGACACCGAGAGGTCGCCGCCCACGACCCCGCAGCCGGGAGCCATCTCGGCGCATGCCTCGCGCAGCCCGTCGGCCAGGCGCTCCAGGTCGGCGACGGGGGTGCCGGGCGGCACCGCGAGGGCGACGACGAGGGCCGTGGGCCGCGCGCCCATCGCCGCGACGTCGGCGAGGTTCGAGGCGGCGGCCTTCCAGCCGAGGTCGTGGGGGGTCGACCAGGCGAGGCGGAAGTCGGGGCCGTGGACCATGAGGTCGGTCGTCACGACGAAGCGGCCGTCGGGCGCGGCGACGACGGCGGCGTCGTCGCCCGGGCCGAGCTGCGTGTCGAGCCCGCGGGGCAGGCGGGGCAGGATGCGCGCCAGGGTCGCGAGCTCGCCCGCGCCCTCGACGGTGTCGGCCGCGGAGGGGGCGCCGGCGCCCCGGTCGGCGGGGGCGGGGGCGCCGTCGGCGGCGTCGGCGGGCTCGGCGGACGTGGAGGTGCGTTCCATGTGCACGACGGTAGCCTGGCCGGGATGTCCAGCCCCGCTCGGCGCCTGCGCCTGCCCTTCCTCGCCGCCACCGTCGCCGTGCTCGTGCCCGTGCTCGCGGGCTGCACCGCCGCCGTGCCGATGACGGCGGCCGACGACGCGAACGACCCGGCCTGCGCCCAGGTCACCGTCCACCTGCCCGAGCAGGTGGGCCCCGACAGCGCGCCCTACCAGCGGCGCGAGACCGACGCGCAGGCGACCGGCGCCTGGGGCTCCCCCACGGCCGTGCTGCTGCGCTGCGGCGTCACCGCGCCCGCCGTCTCCGACCTGCCCTGCTACCCGGTCGCCGGCGTGGACTGGCTCAGCGACCAGGACCCCGACGACCCCGACACCTACATCTTCACCACCTACGGCCGCACCCCGGCCGTGCAGGTGATCGTCACCGACGAGGTCGGCAGCACGCCGCTCTTCGACCTCGCCGACGCGGTGGGCTACCTGCCCAACGACGGGCGCGCCTGCGTGGGCGTCGGCGACCTGCCGGGCGGCGACGGCGGCGGTGCTGACGGGAGCGACGGCAGCGGCGGGGCCGGCGCCACCGAGGGCCCGACCGACGGCGGTGCGTCCACCGACGCGCCCCGCGACTCCCCCACGCCCTAGGCGGCGGAGAGGCCCGCGCACGGGCCCGGCGACCTAGCGGTCGGTCTCGAGGCCGAGCTCGACGAGCTCGGTGATCAGCTCGGGGTAGCTGAGCCCGCTGGCCAGCCAGCACGCCGGGAACATCGAGATCGGCGTGAAGCCGGGCATCGTGTTGATCTCGTTGACGACCCAGCCCTCCGCGGTGAGGAAGAAGTCGACGCGGGCCAGGCCGGTGCCGTCGATCGACTCGAAGGCGAGGGCGGCGAGGCGCTGCATCTCGGCCAGCTCGTCGTCGGCGAGCGGCGCGGGGCAGACCAGGTCGGCACCCGCGCCGCCGAGGTACTTCGACTCGAAGTCGTAGAACGTGTCGGAGCCGAGCACGATCTCGCCGGCGACCGAGGTGCGGGGTGCCCCACCGGCCCGGCCGCCGAGCACGGCGCACTCCAGCTCGCGGCCGACGAGGCCCGCCTCGACGAGCACCTTCACGTCCTCCGCGAGTCCGACCGCCATCGCCGCGGCGAGCTCGTCGGGGCCGTCGACGCGTGAGACGCCCACGCTCGAGCCGGCCCGGGCGGGCTTGACGAAGAGGGGGTAGCCGAGCTCGGCCACCGCGGTCGCGACGGCCTCGGGGTCGGCCTGCCACTCCGCGGCCCGGACGGTCCGCCAGGGGGCGACGGCGATGCCGGCCTGCTGCAGGACGGTCTTGGTGAAGTGCTTGTCCATGCCGACCGCGGAGGCCAGCAGGCCCGCGCCGACGTAGGGCAGGCCGACGAGCTCGAGCAGGCCCTGCACCGTGCCGTCCTCGCCGAAGCGCCCGTGCAGGATGGGGAAGACGACGTCGACGTCGCCGAGCAGCCGCACGCTGCCGTCGGCCTCGACGACGCTGAGCTCACGGCTGGTCGACGACTCCGGCCAGCGGACGCGCGTGCCGTTGTCGCGCACGACCGGCAGCGACACGGCGTCGAGGGCGAACAGGGCCGCGTCGTCGGGCTGGAGCGTGAACGCCCCGTCGGCGGTGATGCCGACCGGGACGACGTCGAAGCGGTCGCGGTCGATCGCCGCGAGCACGCCGCCGGCGGTCGCGCAGCTGATCGAGTGCTCGCTGGAGCGGCCGCCGAACAGCACGACGACGCGCTGGCGCCGCGGGGCGCCCGGCACGGCGCCGACGCCGGTGTCGGTCTCGGTCTCGGTCGAGGGGACGTCGGCCACGCCGGTGTCGGTCTCGCTGCTCATGGGGCCCCTCTGGGTCGTCGCGCCCGACGGGGTGACCGTGGGAGGCGCGGGTGGCGTTCGTGACGGAGCGTCGGCCCCGGCGTGGTGCCGGTCGCCCTCCCGCGGCTACTCGCCCTGCGGCTCGTCGGTCTCGGTGAGGTGCGGGGCGATGTTCCGCGGGTCCAGCGTACCGGCGAGGACGCCGGCGACCTGGGTCACGATGGGCATGTCGACCCCCCGTGACGCGGCCAGCTCGAGGATGGGGGCGACCGAGGAGAGCCCCTCCGCGGTCTGGTTCATCTGGCGCACGACGTCGCCGAACGCGTAGCCCTGGCCGAGCAGCCGGCCGGCGGTGTTGTTGCGCGAGAGCGGCGACTCGCAGGTGGCGATGAGGTCGCCGAGCCCGGCCAGCCCGGCCAGGGTCTCGGCCTTCGCCCCGAACGACACCGCGAAGGCCGTCATCTCGGCGAGGCCGCGGGTGATGATCGAGGCCTTCGTGTTCTCGCCGTAGCCGACGCCGTCGACGATGCCGACGGCCACCGCGATGAGGTTCTTGAGCACGCCGCCGAACTCCGTGCCGATCACGTCGGTGTTGACGAAGGACCGGAAGTACGGGTTCGTCGCCGTGGCCGCGACGGCCGTGGCGGTCTCGAGGCTGCGCGACGAGACGACGGCCGCGGTCGGCTGCCGCTTGGCGATCTCGAGGGCGAGGTTCGGGCCGGAGGCGACGGCGATGAGGTCGGGGTCGATGTCGAGCTCCTGCTCGATGACCTGGCTCATGCGGAGCCCGGTCGCCTTCTCGACGCCCTTCATGAGGCTGATGACCGGGACGCCGTGCGGCACGAGCTCGCGCACCGCGGCGAGGTTCTCACGGAGGGTCTGGCTCGGTACGGAGAGGTACACCTGCTCGGCCCCGGCCAGGGCCGCGGCGACGTCGGTCGTGGCGACGAGGGTGCGGGGCAGGTTGATGCCCGGCAGGTAGTCGCTGTTGCGCTTGCTCTCGGTGATCTCGCGGGCGAGCTCGGGGCGGCGCGCCCAGAGCGTCACGTCGGCGCCGCCCTCGGCGAGCACCTTCGCGAAGGTCGTGCCCCAGCTGCCGGAGCCCAGCACGGCGACCGTGCGCGGGATCGCGCTGCGCATGACGACGGAGATCGCCTCGGTCGTGACCGCGCCCTCGCCGAGGGCGCCGATGGCGTCCTCGCGGCTGGCGCCCTCGCTCGTGCCCTGGCGGTCGTCGCTGCTACTCAAAGCGGCCGGTCTCCTTCTGGTCCTTCGCGTGCGGGTCCCACGGCTCGGCCGGCGGCGACTCGTCGCGCAGCTCAGCCAGCAGCTCGGTCACCCGGCGCATCACGAGCGCCGTCGCCTCGGCGTACGCCGCCTGGTCGAGCGGCCGGCCGCGCCACGGCGACAGGTCGACGGGGTCGCCGATCGCCGCGAGGATGCGCTTCCGCGGGAAGAGGCTGAGCTTCGAGGAGTAGCGGCCCATGACCTGCTGGCTGCCCCAGTGGGCCATCGGCACGAGGGGCACGCCGGCCTCGATCGCGAGGCGGACCGCCCCGCTCTTGCCCTTCATCGGCCAGAGGTCGGGGTCGCGGGTCAGCGTGCCCTCGGGGTAGATGATCACCCCGCCGCCGCTCGTGGCGAGGGCACGGCCCGCGGCGAGCGGGTCGCTCGCGTGCGTCGGTCCGCCACGCTCGACGGGAACGTGCCCCATGGCGCGCATCAGCGACCCGAAGACCGGCACCCGGAAGAGCGACGCCTTTGCGAGGAACCTCGGCACGCGGCCCAGGGTCCACATCAGGCGCGCCACGACCACGGGGTCGATGTTGGTGCAGTGGTTGGGCGCGAGCACGAAGGCGCCCTCGTTCGGCAGCTTCTCGGCGCCGCGGACCTCGATCACCGCGAGGCGGTCGAAGAGCGGCGCCCCGACGGCGGCGACGGCACGGAAGACCGCGCTCTTCTCCTTGCCCCGGCCGAAGCGGCCGACGCGGCGGGCAGGCTGGACGACGGGCACGTCGGGGTCGGCGGGACCCCCGTGCGCGCGGGCGGCGTCGCTCACGCCGGGCTAGCCCTGGAAGTCGAAGTCGGCGCCCAGCTTGCGCAGCTTCGCGATGAAGTGCTCGTAGCCACGGCTGATGATGCCGACGTTGGTGATCTTCGACTCGCCCTCGGCGGTCAGCGCCGCGATGAGGTGGCTGAAGCCGCCGCGCAGGTCGGGCACGCGGATGTCGGCGCCGTGCAGCGCCGTCGGCCCGGTGATGACGGCGGCCTGCTCGAACTCGCGGCGCGCGACCCGGCGGTCGTGGCCGGGCAGGCCGTCCTTGTGGACGACGATCTGCGCGCCCATGTCGTTCAGCGCCTCGGTGAACTGGAAGCGGTTCTCGTAGACGGTCTCGTGCACGATCGAGGTGCCCTGCGCCTGGGTCAGCGCGACGATGAGGGGCTGCTGCCAGTCGGTCATGAAGCCGGGGTGCACGTCGGTCTCGACGACGACGGGCTTGAGCTCGCCGCCGGGGTGGAAGAAGCGGATGCCGTCCTCGTGGACGTCGAAGTCGCCGCCGACCTTGCGGAAGACGTTGAGGAACGTCATCAGGTCTTTCTGGTCGGCGCCCTCGACGAAGATGTCGCCCTTGGTCGCCAGGGCCGCGGAGGCCCAGCTGGCGGCCTCGTTGCGGTCGTTGATCGCTCGGTGCGTGTACCCGCGGAGGCTCTTCACGCCCTCGATGAAGATGACGCGGTTGGGCTCGACCGAGACCACGGCGCCCATCTTCTGGAGGATGGCGATGAGGTCCATGATCTCGGGCTCGATCGCCGCGTTGCGGAGCTCGGTGACCCCGTCGGCGAGGACGGCCGTGAGCAGGACCTGCTCGGTGGCGCCGACGCTCGGGTAGGGCAGCTCGATGTTGGCGCCCTTGAGGCCGTCGGGGGCCGTCAGGTGGATGCCGTTGTACGACTTGTCGACCACGGCGCCGAAGGCGCGGAGCGCGTCGAGGTGGAAGTCGATCGGGCGGTCGCCGATGCGGCAGCCGCCGAGGTCGGGGATGAACGCCTCGCCGAGACGGTGCAGGAGGGGGCCGCAGAAGAGGATCGGGATGCGGCTCGAGCCGGCGTGCGCGTCGATCTCGGCGAAGTGCGCCGACTCCACGTTCGACGGGTCGAGGATCATCTCGCCGCGTGCCGGGTCGGTGATCCGGACGCCATGCACGGAGAGCAGGCCACGCACCACGTTGACGTCGCTGATGTCGGGGACGTCGCGGAGGATGCTGGGGGTGTCGCCGAGGAGGGCCGCGACCATGGCCTTCGTGGCCAGGTTCTTCGCGCCCCGGACCTCGATGCGGCCGATCAGCGGCTTGCCGCCGCGGATGACGATCTCGTCGCTCTTCAGACCCACTCGGGCTCCTGCTGCTGCTGCGTCTTGGACAAGGGAGTTCACTTCTTCACCGGCAATGTCTTCGGGCGCCAGGCGGCGCGTCGGGATTCGAATTCTGTGATGGCCGCTTCGTCGCGGAGCGTCAGCCCGATGTCGTCGAGACCCTCGAGCAGGCGCCACTTAGTGTAGGCATCGACCTCGAACGACACGGTCAGGTCGCCCGCCGTGGCGGTCTGCGCCTCGAGGTCGACGGTCATCTCGAGGCCGGGCGTGGCCTCGAGCACCGCCCAGACGCGCTCGACGTCGGCCTCGTCGACCACGGCGCTGAGCAGGCCCTGCTTGCCCGAGTTGCCGCGGAAGATGTCGCCGAAGCGGGCGCTGAGGACGACGTCGAAGCCGAAGTCGCGGAGGGCCCACACGGCGTGCTCGCGACTCGAGCCGGTGCCGAAGTCGGGCCCCGCCACGAGGACGCGCGCGCCCTGGTACTCGGGTCGGTTCAGCACGAAGTCCGGATCTTGCCGGGCGGAGAAGAAGAGGGCGTCCTCGAACCCGGTCTTCGTGACCCGCTTGAGGAACTCGGCCGGGATGATCTGGTCCGTGTCGACGTTGCTGCGCTTCAGGGGCGCGGCCACTCCGGTGACGGTCGTGAACTTCTGCATCAGGCGGCGCCTCCGGCCAGCTCGGCGAGCGCGGGCGAGGTCTCGGCGCGCTCGGCGAGGAGCGCGTCGTGCACGGGGGTGCCGGCGAGGTCGTCGAGGTCGCCCGGGGCGGAGAGCGTGCCGCGCACGGCGGTCGCCGCCGCGACGAGCGGGGAGACGAGGTGCGTGCGACCGCCCTTGCCCTGCCGGCCCTCGAAGTTGCGGTTGCTCGTCGAGGCGCAGCGCTCGCCCGGGGCGAGCTGGTCGGGGTTCATGCCGAGGCACATCGAGCAGCCCGCGAAGCGCCACTCGGCGCCGAAGTCGGTGAAGACCTTGTCGAGGCCCTCGGCCTCGGCCTCGAGCCGGACGCGCGCGGAGCCGGGGACGACCATGACGCGGACGCCCTCGGCCTTGGTGCGGCCGGCGATGACGGAGGCGAAGGCCCGCAGGTCTTCGATGCGGCTGTTCGTGCAGGAGCCCATGAAGACCGCGTCGACCGGGATCTGCTTCATCGGGGTGCCGGCCTCGAGGGCCATGTACTCGAGCGCGCGCTCGGCGGCGGCGCGCTCGTTCGGGTCGGCGACGGCGGTCGGGTCGGGCACCGAGTCGCTGAGCGACACGCCCTGGCCCGGGTTCGTGCCCCAGGTGACGAACGGCTCGAGGGTGTCGGCGTCGAGGAAGACCTCGGCGTCGAACACGGCGTCGTCGTCGGTCGGCAGCGTCGTCCAGTAGGCGACCGCGTCGTCCCAGTCGGAGCCGGTCGGCGCGTGGTCGCGGCCCTCGAGGTAGTCGAAGGTCGTCTGGTCGGGGGCGACCATGCCGGCGCGGGCGCCGGCCTCGATCGACATGTTGCAGATCGTCATCCGCCCCTCCATCGAGAGGGCCCGGATCGCGCTGCCGCGGTACTCGAGCACGTAGCCCTGACCGCCGCCGGTGCCGATCTGGGCGATCACGGCGAGGATGATGTCCTTCGCGGTCACGCCGGGGCGCAGCGTGCCCTCGACGGTCACGGCCATGGTCTTGAAGGGCTTGAGCGGCAGGGTCTGCGTCGCCATCACGTGCTCGACCTCGCTGGTGCCGATGCCGAACGCCATCGCGCCGAAGGCGCCGTGCGTCGAGGTGTGCGAGTCGCCGCAGACCACCGTGATGCCCGGCATGGTGAGGCCGAGCTGCGGGCCGACGACGTGGACGATGCCCTGCTCGGCGTCGCCCAGCGGGTGCAGCCGGACGCCGAACTCGGCCGTGTTGCGGCGCAGGGTCTCGATCTGGGTGCGGCTCGTGAGGTCGGCGATCGGCCGGTCGATGGCGAGCGTCGGGGTGTTGTGGTCCTCCGTCGCGATCGTGAGGTCGGTGCGGCGGAGCGGACGACCGGCCTGGCGGAGGCCGTCGAAGGCCTGCGGGCTGGTCACCTCGTGCACGAGGTGGAGGTCGATGTAGAGGAGGTCGGGCGCGCCGTCCTCCCCCTTGACGACGACGTGGTCGTCCCACACCTTCTCGGCAAGCGTCCTGCCCACGGGCACGCCCCTCTCCAGAGCTCTTCTCAGCGGAATGATCGTCGAAGTCTACGCCAGGGCCTGCCCGGCGACGTGAGGTGCAAGCGGCGAGGCCGACGCCGCATTCCCGCGCCGCCGAGCGGCCTCCGAGCGCCCCCGAGCGCCCCCGAGCGCCCCCGGCGAGGGTTCCGAATAGCATGACGGCACCCGTCGCGCGGTCGACGGGGCCCTCGACGAGGAGGCCGACGACAGCATGGCGGGAGCGGACGGGACGACGCGGGCGCCCAGGCCTCGGCCGTCTCCCCTGCGACGGATCGTCGTCGCCGCCCTGGCCGTGGTCGCCGCGAGCGCCCTCGTCGCCGTCGGCGGCACGGCCGCGTCGCCGCGCTACGCCGACGGCGCGCCCTGGGGCGGCACGGCGGTGGACGACCTCCGCAACGCCCCGACCGGCACGGCCTGGTCGCTCGACCTGGCCGAGCGCCTGGCCCCCGACGTGCCCCGCCGCTGCCTGCACTTCTGGCCCTCCCCCGCGGTGGACGGGCTCGTCGCCGTCGGGGCCTCCGTCGACCTCGACCCGGGCACGGCCTCCGGCGGGCCCGACTGCCGCCGTGCCGCCCTCGACGACGGGGCGAGCCGCGTGGCCCTCGTCGACTCGCGCGACGGCCGGGTGCGCTGGGTGCACGACCTGGCCGACGACCTCGACGACACCGACCCCCTGAGCATCCCGGCGAGCCAGGTCGTGCCCGCGGCCGGCCGGGTGCTGGTGCAGACCCAGACCACCGGGTCGACCGTGCTCGTCGCCCTCGACCTCGGGGACGGCCGGGGGCTGGAGTCCACCCGCGGCCGCCGCGACGTGCCCTCGATCAGCGTCTCGACCGTGGGGCGGCTGCAGCTGCGCACCTCCTCCGGGGCGATCGGCTCGCCCGACCGGTACTCGCTCGTGGACGCGGCCGCCCTCGACGACCCCGTGTGGGAGGGGCGGGTCGACGCCGGCACGACGCCCCAGCTGCTCCCCGACGGGCTCCTCGTCGTCGTCGACGGCCGCGCCGTGCGGGTCGACGGCCGGACGGGCGAGGTCAGCCCGTCGGCCGCCGCCGCCGACGTGGTCGCGACCGCCCCCGACGCAGGCGACGTGGCCTGGACGCTCGGCCGCGACGCCGACGGCCGGCGCTCCGTGTCGGCCATCGACGCCGACGGCGACCTGCTCTGGTCCGTGCCGAGCCCGACGCCGCGCCTCTCGGCCACCGACGGCTGCGTCCTCACTACCGACGACGGCGGCACCACGGCCACCTGCCTCGACCCCCGCAGCGGGCAGGGCCGGTGGACGACCGAGCTCGCCGCCGCGTTCTCGGCCTCGGCCGCCCCGGGCCAGACGGGCGGCGACCTCTACGCCGTCGTCCAGTCCGACGACGGCGCTCGCCTCACCGCCCTCGCCGCCGCCGACGGGCGGGTCCGGTGGCGGGCGCCGCTGGGCGTCCTCGACGAGGTCGCCGCGGCGTCGCGGACCGTCGTCTACGTCCGCACCGACGGCTCCCCGACCGCGGGCCGGGGCCTCAGCGCCTACGACGCCGCGACGGGCGCCCGGCTCTGGTCGCTCCGCTCCGACGACCGGGTGTCGTTCTGGGGCGGGGGCCTGGTCTCGATCGACGGCCTCGGCGTGGCGACGCGACTCGTCGACCGCACCCGCGTGGTGGCCCCCGGGCCGGCCGGAGGCGCGGCGTGAGCCCCGAGGAGCGGCCCGGCTGGGCCCCGGCGCGACCCGCCCCGGACGTCGCCGTGTGGGAGGCCGACCGGCGCGGGTCGGACGGCACGGCCACGGAGCCCCGGAGGGACGGCGACGAGGCCCCCGCCGTCGACGGGGCAGGACAGCCCGGACGAGGCCAGGCCGTGCCGGGGCCGCGCCGGCCCGCGTGGTGGCGCCGCGCCTCCCGCGGGCGCCGCCTCGCCCTCGGCTACGCCGCGCTGCTGCTGGCCGCCGCCCTGCCCGCGGCCCTCCTCGCCCCGGGCCAGCCGGAGTACGGCGCCGAGTCGCCGTGGCGGGGCGTCGAGACGGTCGACCTGCGGCAGGAGCCGACGACCGGGTGGTCCGTCGCGCTCGCCGAGACCCTCGCCCCCGGGTTCCGCCCCGCGTGCCTGCGCTTCCCGACCGCGACGGTCGACACCGGCCGCGTGCTCGTCAGCGCGGGGCCGGGCTGGACGTACGGCTTCGCGAACGACGCGGGCTGCGGCAGCGAGACGACCGGCGTCGGCTCCCGTCTCGCGCTGCTCGACACCGAGCGGGGCGCCTTCAGCTGGGTGCACGACGTCGCCGACGACGCGGCCCGGCTCGGCCTCGACGGGCCGGTCGACGTCGTCGCGGCCTCGCTCGCCGGAGACACGGGCCTCGTCGTCGTCCGCGTCGTCGCGGGCGAGCGGGCGGTGCTGCTCACGCTGGCGCTCGCCGACGGCACGACGGTCGGCGCGTCGGAGCCGCGGGCGACGACGGAGACCGACAGGTTCCAGGCGGCGGGCACGGTGGTCGTCACGGGGCGCCAGCCGGCGGCCGGGGCGCGCTACAGCTACGAGCTGCGCGACGTCCGCGACCTGCGTCGGGTGACCTGGGCCGGGCGGGGCACGACGAGCGGCACCGTGCTGGCCCTCGACGACCGGCTGGTCGTCGCGACCCCCGAGGGCACCCTGCAGGTCGACCCGACGTCGGGCGTGGCCCGCCCGTGGGGCACGCGCCTCGACGAGCTGTCGGGGCACCTCGTCCACGACGGGCTGCTGATCGGGCCGACCGGCGCGGACGGCGGCGTGACCGCCCGCGGCGCGGACGGCGAGGTGCGGTGGCGCTCCCCCGCGGGCGTCCGCGGCGCCCTCGACGAGGGCCGGTCGTGCCTGCTGGTCAGCGACGTCGACCGCGACCGCCTCACCTGCCTCTCGTGGACGACCGGCCGGGCCACCTGGAGCCGCGAGGGGCTCGGGGCCACCGGCGCGGCCGGGGTGGTCGGGCAGACCGACGACCGGGTCTACGCGAGCTCCTCGGCACCGGGCGACCGGCCGCTCGAGGTGCAGGCGCTGGACGGCGCGACCGGGCGCACCCTGACCCGCTTCGACCTGCCCACCGGTGCCGTGCTCGCCGCCGTCGGCCGCACCGTCGGCTACGCCCTCGCGTACGGCAGCTCCGGCGGGCGCTCGACGGTGGTCGCCTACGACCTCGCGAGCGGCGAGCGGCTGTGGACCCACACCGGGCAGCTGCAGGTCTCGATCTGGGCCGGGCACCCCGTCGACGTCGACGTCGAGGGCCGGGCCGGCGAACTGGCCGCCCCGGAGGCGCGGGTCGTCCCCGGCGGGTGAGCGACGCGCCCGGGGCGCGTCACGACTAGAACACGTGTTCGAACGGAGCGTAGGGTGACGCCATGGTCATCCCGTTCACCGCCTCGCTGCTCGACTCCCTCGACGACGGCCCCGAGCTGCTCCCGCTCGCCGGCCGCGTGCGACGGCTCGAGCTCGGCGACGGCGCGTGGCTCGACCTCGCGCCCGGCTGGGCGACCGCGTCCGACGCCCTGTTCGAGCGGCTCGTCACCGACGTGCCCTGGCAGGCCGACCGCCGCACCATGTACGACCGCGTCGTCGAGGTGCCGCGCCTCGTCTCGTCGTACGGCGTCGGCGACGCCCTGCCCGACCCCGTCCTCGCCGCGGCCCGTGACGACCTCAACGAGCACTACGCCCGGCGGGGCGCGCCCGACGAGCAGCTCTTCCGTCGTGCCGGCCTGTGCTTCTACCGCACCGGCGACGACAGCATCGCCTGGCACGGCGACCGGGTCGGCTCCGGCCTCGGCCGCGACACGATGGTCGGCATCCTGTCCCTCGGCGCTCCCCGCACCCTCGCCGTCCGCTCGCGACGCACGGGGCGGGTCGACAGGTTCCCGCTCGGCCACGGCGACCTGCTCGTCATGGGCGGCAGCTGCCAGCGCACCCATGAGCACGCCATCGCGAAGACGAAGAAGGCGGTCGGGCCGCGCATCTCGGTGCAGTTCCGCCCCCGGTGGGACGAGGGAGTCGCGGGGCGCGGCACGCAGACCGGTGCCGCCCCGAGGGCGTGACGACGAGCACCCCGGCCCGGCGCTAGGCGGCCGGGGGCACCTCGAGGGCGACCCGCGCCTCCCCCGGGCCCCCGCAGACGGCGTCGCCGCCGACGCGCTCGAAGCGGAGCCCCGCCGTGCGAGCGGCAGCGAGGACGAGGCCGACGTCGCCGCCGTCGGACCACGCCCGCACGTCGACCTCGTCGGGGAAGGAACCGTCCGGCGACGTCGACCCGCCCCAGGACGCGATCACCCAGGTGCCGTCCGGAGCCCGCTCGGCCGGGCCGGGCCAGAGCCACGGCCCGACGTCGGGGCCGTCGGCGGCCGGCCCGCCGCTGTCGGGGCCGCCCCACGACTCGGGGGGCGACGACGCAGCGCCGACGGGCACGAGCTCGACCACCGCCACGCGCTCGACGGCCCCCGTCACCTCGACGACGACGGTCGTGCCCCAGGCGACGGCCGGGCAGGCCACGACGGGCCCGCCGAGCGGCCTCAGGGCGAGCAGGACGGCGCCGGCCGTGACCACGAGGAGGCAGCAGAGCCCGACGAGCAGGCCCACGCGTGTGGTCCGGTCGGAGGGCATGCCCCGAGCATCGACCACGGGAGGCGGGTCGTCGAGGGCGACGGCCGGGTCGTGACCGAGACGTGACGACGTCGCAGGCGCACCGGGGGGGGGCGAGACGCCCCGGAACGACGAATCCCGCCCGGCGTGTGCCGGGCGGGATCTCGTGGTTGCTGAACGGTGGTGGTAACCGAACAGATCGGTGACCCCAACGGGATTCGAACCCGTGTTACCGCCGTGAGAGGGCGACGTACTAGGCCACTATACGATGGGGCCGTTTTTGCAACTCGTCGAGTATGCCACAGCCTCACGAACGAGTACAAATCGAGCCCGCTCCGCGTGTCGCGGAGCGGGCGTACAGTCGGCCGCATGCGCCTGACCAAGCTCGAGCACGCCGCCTTCGTCGTCGAGGAGGACGGGCGGAAGCTCGTCGTCGACCCCGGCTCCTTCACCACTCCTCAGGTCGACCTGCACGACGTCGTCGCCGTGGTCGTCACCCACGAGCACGCCGACCACTGGACCCCCGACCAGCTCGGCCACCTGCTGGCCACGAACCCCGACGCGACGATCTACGGCCCGGCCGGGCTCGCGGGGGCCGCCGCGGGGTTCGACGTCCACGTCGTGGCCGACGGCGACACCGTCGAGGCGGGGCCCTTCACCCTGTCCTTCCACGGCTCCCGCCACGCCGTCATCCACGAGTCGATCCCCGTCATCGACAACGTGGGGGTGCTCGTCAACGGCCGCCTCTTCTACCCGGGCGACGCGTTCACCGTCCCGCCCGTGCCGGTCGAGACCCTGGCGGCGCCGGTCGGCGCGCCCTGGCTGAAGATCGGCGAGGCGATGGACTACGTGACCGCCGTGGCGCCCACGCGGCTCTTCCCCGTCCACGAGCAGACGCTGTCGGCGGCGGGCTTCGGCATGCACGCCGACCGGCTGCGGGCGAGCGTCGAGGCCCTCGGGGGCACGGCCGTCGTCCTGGCGGCGCACGAGTCCCTCGAGGTCTGACCCGCGACTCCGCCCGGCCCGGCCCACACCGCACCGCACACGACGGCGCCCCGCCTCCCGACCGGGAGACGGGGCGCCGTGTCGTCCAGGGCCCGGAGGGCGCTAGAGGGTCACGTCGATCTCGCGCAGCAGCTGCGCGTCGATCGCGACGCGGACCGTCTCGAGCAGCTCGTCGGGGGCGGGGCTGTCGATCGTGAGGACGCTGAGGGCCTGGCCGCCCGCGCTGCGACGGGCGATCTGCATGCCGGCGATGTTGATGCCGGCGTCGCCGAACTCCTTGCCGTAGACGGCGACGATGCCGGGACGGTCGCCGTAGACCATGACGAGGTGGTGCGCGGCGATCGGCACCTCGACGTCGTAGCCGTTGATCTCGACGATCTTCTCGACCTGCTTCGTGCCCGTCAGGGTGCCGGAGACGCTGATCTGGCCGCCGTCGCTGAGCGAGCCGCGGATGGTCAGGACGTTGCGGTACTCCTCGCTCGTCGGGTCGGTGAGCAGCCGCACGGTGATGCCGCGCTGCTCGGCGAGCAGCGGCGCGTTCACGTAGCTGACCGACTCGCTGACGATGTTCGTGAAGACGCCCTTGAGGGCCGCGAGCTTGAGCACGCTGACGTCGTGCTCGACGAGGTCGCCGCGCACCTCGACGTCGATGCTGGTGAGGGGCGAGTCGGCGAGCCCGGCGAACACCTGGCCGATCTTCTCGAGCAGCGGGATGCCGGGGCGCACGTACGGGTCGATGACGCCGCCGGCGACGTTGACCGCGTCGGGCACGAGCTCGCCGCCGAGGGCCAGGCGGACGGACTTGGCGACCGACACGCCCGCCTTCTCCTGCGCCTCGTCGGTCGACGCTCCGAGGTGCGGGGTGACGACGACGTTCTCGAGGCCGAGCAGCGCCTGGTCGACCGGGGGCTCGGAGGTGAAGACGTCGAGGCCGGCGCCGGCGATCTCGCCCGTGGTGAGGGCCGTGTAGAGGTCGGCCTCGTCGATCAGGCCGCCGCGGGCCACGTTGACGACGAACGCGGTCGGCTTCATGGCCTTCATCTGCTCGAGGCCGATCATGCCCGTCGTCTCGGGCGTCTTCGGCATGTGGATCGTGACGAAGTCGGCGGTGGCCAGCAGCTCGTCGAGCGAGAGCAGGGTGACGCCGAGCTGCTGAGCGCGGGCCGGCGTGACGTAGGGGTCGTAGGCGACCACGTTCACCCCGAACGCCTGGAGGCGCGCGGTGATGAGGGCGCCGATGCGCCCGAGGCCGACGATGCCGACGGTCTTCTCGAAGAGCTCGACGCCGGTGTACTTCGAGCGCTTCCACTGCCCCTGGGCCAGCGCGGCGTGCGCGGCGGGGATGTGGCGGGCGAGGCTGAGGATGTGGCCGACGGTGAGCTCGGCGGCCGAGATGATGTTCGACGTCGGCGCGTTGACGACCATGACGCCCGCCGTGGTGGCGGCCTTGATGTCGACGTTGTCGAGGCCGACGCCCGCACGGGCCACGACCTGGAGGTGCGGCGCCGCCGCGATGGCCTCGGCGTCGACCTGCGTCGCGGAGCGGACCAGGATCGCGTTCGCCTCCGCGAGGGCGGCGAGCAGCGCGGGGCGGTCGGTGCCGTCCACGCTCCTCACGTCGAAGTCGGGGCCGAGGGCCTCGACGGTGGCGGGTGAGAGCTCTTCAGCGATCAGAACGACGGGCTTGGCCACGGAGACAGGGTCCTAACGAGAGGGTGCAGGGGGGCGCCGCGACGCGCCGTGGGCGCGGCTGCTGGTCACTCTAGCGACTCGTCGGAGGGCCGAGGCGCAGATGACGCCGGCCTCCCCCGGGGGCGCGCACCGCGACTCCCCCGCCCGCGTCCGCGGCCGTCGCCGCCGCGGCGGCGCGCCCGTCAGATGCTGAGCACGTACGCCGTGAGGCTCAGCGACGCCGCCGCGACCGCCGCGAGGCCGGTGGCGAAGACGAGGGCGACCCGACCGAGGGTGCGCCGGCGCGCGACGAGGAGGGCGACGACGTACGCGACCGGGGGCAGCAGCACGTTGGCCCAGAGGGCGGCCCACGGCGGCGACGCCGCGAGCGAGCCCACGCCCACCTCGTCGAAGAAGGCGTTGTTCTGGTAGCGGACGTCCTGCGGCACGAGCACGAGGTTGGTCACGGCCTCCGAGAGGTCGTAGGCGGCCAGCAGCCCGGCCAGGGCGGCGATGAGGACGAAGCCGACGCGGGGGCCCCGACGGGCGGGGCGCGGGTCGGAGGAGGCGGTCGCTCCGCTGCGCGCGGCGCTCACGCCCCGCCTCCGATCACGAGCGGCCAGGGGGCCAGGAGCACGGCGCCGACGGCCATCACCAGCAGGCGGCGACCGGAGCGCTGCGACGGCACCAGCAGGATCACCGCGACGAACCAGAGCAGCGGGGCGACGAGGGCGAGGAAGACGCCGGTCAGCCACAGCGTCGTCTGGACGTGCTCGACGAGGCCGCCGCCGAACGCGACCAGGAACTGGTCGCGCGAGACGATCCAGCCGACGCTCGAGAGCAGGGCGACGCCGCCGAGGACGCCGTGCCCCACGAGGGAGGCGCTGCTCATGACCTGGGGAGCGTCGGGGTCGATCTCGTCGTCGTGCGTCGCGGCTGCAGGACCCTCGACGTGGCTGGCGTCCGACTCGTCGCCCCACGAGAGCGCGTCGTCCGCACCGTCGTCGTCGAGATCGAGGTCGACGTCGCGGTCGATCTGCTCGGACGCGGTCGCGTCGGCGTGGTCGTGGCGGCCGGCCGACCCGGAGGGCCGGGGGTCGGTCATGCCGTGAGCTTGGAGGAGACCGCCTCCACCAGGGCGGCGGAGAGCGGGTGCCCCGCCTCGACGCCGGTGAGGGTCACGGTCAGCTCGTCGGCAGGCCGACCGGAGCGCAGCAGCGCCTGCAGCTCGACGCTCTCGGCGTCGTCGGCGACGTCGAAGTCGAGGGCGGCACGGACGGCACGGACGAGCGCGTCGCTCGGGAGGCCCCGCTCGGCGAGCTGCGCCGCGGGTCCGACGAAGCGCTCGTGACGGCCCAGCTTGCGGAGCGGCCCGCGGCCGACGCGCTCGGTGGTGTCGGGCAGGTGCGGGTTCGAGATGCGCACGAGGTTCTTCTCGATGTAGCTCTGCTGCTCGTCGGCGTCGAGCTCGTGCTTCGCGACGAGCAGCGCCTTGGTCTCGGCGAGGGCGGCGCGCACCTCGGCGTGCACGGACTCGTCGGCGAGCGACTCGCGGATGCTGCCCAGCCCGCGCGCGAAGCCGTGGTAGGCCGCGGCGGCGTGGGCCGTGTTGACGGTGAAGAGCTTGCGCTCGATGAACGGCTCGAGGTCGGGCACCCACGTGACGCCGTGGATCTCGGGGCGGTGCTCGCCGAACGGGCCGCTCTCGACGACCCACTCGGAGAAGGACTCGATGGTGACGTCGAGCGACCCCGCGGGCTGCTCGGGCACGATGCGGTCGATGGCGCAGTTCGCGAAGACCGCGTTCTCGGCCGGGTCGGCCTGGCGCACGGCCTCGGCGAGGGAGTCGGTGGCGTTGATCGCGTTCTCGCACGCGATGACCGTGAGCGGCGGCAGCGCCGCGTCGCGCTGGGCCAGCCCGCGGGCGATGACCGGAGCCACGAAGGGCAGGATGCGGGCGCCGACCGCGGTGGTGACGACGTCGGCGGTCGCGATCTCGGCGACCAGGGCCTCCTCGTCGGTGCGGCTGTTGACGGCGCGGTAGCCGTCGACGACGGTCGTCCGGCTGTCTTCGCCGACCTCGTGCACCTCGTACGACGACTGGGACTGCAGCAGCCCGATCAGCTCGTCGTTGACGTCGGCGAACACGACCTCGTAGCCGCTCGCGTGCAGGAACTGCGCCACGAAGCCACGACCGATGTTGCCCGCACCGAAGTGCACTGCCTTCTTGCTCATCGCCATGCCCTAGATCATGCCACGGGCCGCCTGGTCGCCCCGACACCGACGACGCCCCCCTCCGGTCGGAGGGGGGCGTCGTCAGTGCTCGGCGACCAGCTAGCGCGCAGCGCTGCCGTCGCCCGTCGGCGGAGCCGACCGATGTCGCCAGCGTGCGCCGACTACGGCGACGTCAGCGCGCAGCGCTGCCGTCGCCCGTCGGCGGAGCCGACCGATGTCGCCAGCGTGCGTCGACCACGGCGACGTCAGCGCACAGCGCTGCCGTCGCCCGTCGGCGGAGCCGACCGATGTCGCCAGCGTGCGTCGACTACGTCGACGTCAGCGCGCAGCGCTGCCGTCGACGTAGTCGGAGTCCGTCTGCTTCCAGGCGAACAGGGCGCGGAGTTCCTGGCCGGTGGCCTCGATGGGGTGCGCCTCGCCCTTGGCGCGCAGCTCCTTGAACTCGGGGGCGCCCGCGTCCTGGTCGTCGATGAAGCGCTTCGCGAACGCGCCCGACTGGATGTCGGCCAGGACGGCCTTCATGTTCTCCTTCACGGAGGGGTCGATGACGCGCGGGCCGGAGACGTAGTCGCCGTACTCGGCCGTGTCGGAGACGCTCCAGCGCTGCTTGGCCAGGCCGCCCTCCCAGATCAGGTCGACGATCAGCTTGAGCTCGTGCAGCACCTCGAAGTAGGCGATCTGCGGCTGGTAGCCGGCCTCGGTCAGCGTCTCGAAGCCGTACTGGATCAGCTGCGAGGTGCCGCCGCAGAGCACGGCCTGCTCGCCGAAGAGGTCGGTCTCGGTCTCTTCGGTGAAGGTCGTCTTGATGCCGCCGGCACGGAGGCCGCCGATGCCCTTGGAGTACGACCAGGCGAGGTCCCAGGCGGAGCCGGAGGCGTCCTTCTCGACGGCCACGATCACGGGCACGCCGCGGCCGGCCTCGAACTCGCGACGGACGGTGTGGCCCGGGCCCTTGGGGGCGACCAGGACGACGTCGACGCCCTCGGGCGCCTCGATGTAGCCGAAGCGGATGTTGAAGCCGTGGCCGAAGACGAGCGCCTTGCCCTCGGCGAGGTTCGGGGCGATGTCGTCGGCGTAGACGTGGCGCTGGACCTGGTCGGGGGCGAGGACGACGATGACGTCGCCCCAGGCCGAGGCCTCCGCGGGGGTGTGGACCGTGAAGCCGGCCTCCTCCGCCTTGGCGCGGCTCTTCGAGCCCTCCTTGAGGCCGATGACGACCTCGACGCCGGAGTCGCGGAGGTTCAGCGCGTGGGCGTGGCCCTGCGAGCCGTAGCCGATGACGGCGACCTTCTTGCCCTGGATGAGGGACAGGTCGGCGTCGTTGTCGTAGACGATCTCAGTCACAGTGGTGCTTCTCCTCGGTTGTCGACGGATGTCGTGTCGGTGGGTCGTGCAGCAGGAGGCGCGGGCCGGGAGCCCGGGGCCGCCTAGTTCTTGAAGACGCGGTCGGTGATCGACTTGGCCCCGCGGCCGATGGCCAGGAGGCCCGACTGCGAGATCTCCTTGATGCCGTAGGGCTCGAGGACGCGCAGGAGGGCGGTGGTCTTGCCGGTGTCGCCGGTCACCTCGATGACGAGGGCGTCGGTCGAGACGTCGACGACCGCGGCCCGGAACAGCGTCACGGCCTCGAGCACCTGCGAGCGGGTGGTGTTGTCGACCCGGACCTTGATCAGCATGTGCTCGCGCTGCACCGACTGCGAGTAGTCGAGCTCGACGATCTTGATGACGTTGACCAGCTTGTTGAGCTGCTTCGTGACCTGCTCGAGCGGGAGCTCCTCCACGTCGACGACGACCGTGATGCGGCTGAAGCCCTCGAGCTCGCTCTTGCCGACGGCGAGGCTCTCGATGTTGAAGCCGCGGCGGGCGAAGAGGCCCGCGACGCGGGTCAGCAGACCGGGCTTGTCCTCGACGAGGAGGCTCAGGACGTGGCTCATGCGTGCTCTCCGGTCATGTCGCCGTCGCGGGTGGTGTCGGACGCGCTGCTGCCCGGCGCCTCGTCGTCCCACTCCGGGGCGAGCGCACGGGCGTGCTGGATCTCGGAGTTCGAGACGCCCTGGGGCACCATCGGCCAGACCATCGCGTCGCGGCTGACGACGAAGTCGATGACGACCGGGCGGTCGTTCGTCTCCAGCGCCAGCTGGATGGCGGCGTCGACCTCGTCCTCCGTCCGGACCCGGATGCCGAGGGCGCCGTAGGCGTCGGCGAGCTTCACGAAGTCGGGCACCATGCGGGTCTCGTGGCCCGTGTTCAGGTCGGTGAACGAGTGGCGGCCCTCGTAGAAGAGGGTCTGCCACTGGCGCACCATGCCGAGCGACGAGTTGTTGATGATCGCGACCTTGATCGGGATGTCGTTGATGACGCAGGTCGCGAGCTCCTGGTTGGTCATCTGGAAGCAGCCGTCGCCGTCGATGGCCCAGACCACGCGGTCGGGCTGGGCGACCTTGGCGCCCATGGCGGCCGGGACGGAGTAGCCCATCGTGCCCGCGCCTCCCGAGTTCAGCCAGGCGTGCGGGCGCTCGTACTGGATGAACTGGGCGGCCCACATCTGGTGCTGGCCGACGCCGGAGGCGTAGATCGCCTCCGGGCCGGAGAGCTGGCCGATGCGCTGGATGATCGCCTGCGGCGACAGCAGGCCGTCGTCGGGCTCGGTGTAGCCGAGCGGGAACTGCTCGCGGAGCCCGTCGAGGCGCTCCCACCAGGCGGCGATGTCGGGCTTCCGCCCGCCGGTCACCTCGGCGAAGGCGCTGGCGAGGTCGGGGATGACGACCTTCGCGTCGCCGACGATAGGCACGTCGGCGATGCGGATCTTCGAGATCTCGGCCGGGTCGATGTCGACGTGGACGACCTTCGCGCCGGGCGCGAAGAGGTCGGCCTTGCCGGTGACGCGGTCGTCGAACCGGGCGCCGAGGGCGATGATCAGGTCGCTCTCCTGCAGGCCGAGCACGGCCGGGACGGTGCCGTGCATGCCGGGCATGCCGAGGTGCTGCGCGTGGGTGTCGGGGAAGGCGCCGCGGGCCATCAGCGTGGTGACGACGGGGGCGCCGGTGAGCTCGACCAGGGTCTTGAGCTCGGCCGAGGCGCCGGCGCGGATGACGCCGCCGCCGACGTAGAAGACCGGCTGCTTCGCCTCGGCGATCATCTGGGCGGCCGCGGTGATCTGCTTGCCGTGGGCCTTGGTCACGGGGCGGTAGCCGGGCAGGTCGACGACCGGCGGCCACACGAACGGCGCGCTGTTCTGCTGCGCGTCCTTCGTGATGTCGACGAGCACGGGGCCGGGGCGGCCGGTGCTGGCGATCTGGTAGGCCGCGGCGAGGGTCGCCGGGATGTCCTCCGGCTTCGTCACGAGGAACGAGTGCTTGGTGATCGGCATCGTGATGCCCACGATGTCGGCCTCCTGGAAGGCGTCGGTGCCCATCAGCGTCGAGAAGACCTGGCCGGTGATCGCGAGCAGCGGCATGCTGTCCATGTAGGCGTCGGCGATGGCGGTGACGAGGTTCGTCGCGCCGGGGCCGGAGGTCGCGATGGCGACGCCGACGCGCCCGGAGGCCGCGGCGTAGCCCTCGGCCGCGTGGCCGGCGCCCTGCTCGTGGCGGACCAGGATGTGGCGGATCGCGGTCGAGGCCATCAGCTCGTCGTAGAACGGGATGATGGCGCCGCCCGGCAGGCCGAAGACGTCGGTCACCCCGAGGTGCTCGAGCGACCGGAGGATCGCGCCGGAGCCGGTGAGGACCTCGGGAGGCGCCGGGGCGTCGGAGCCGGGGCGGGCCGCCGGGCGCGCGGCGGCACCGGGCAGCGGGGTCGTGTCGTGGGGCATCGGAGGCGGTTCCCTCTTCGTGGTGGTGGACGGTGTGACGGAGGTCAGCCGACGACGATCGCGCGGGCCCGGTGGAGGCGGCGGGGACGGTCGTCTAGTAGGTGACGGCGCCCTCCGCGGCGGAGCGGACCTGGCGCGCGTACTTGGCGAGGACACCGCGGGTGTAGCGCGGGGGAAGAGGAGCCCAGCCGTCGCGGCGGGACTCGAGCTCGGCGGGATCGACGAGTAGGTCGATGGACCGAGCAGCGATGTCGACCCGAATCAGATCACCATCGCGCACGAAGGCGATCGGACCTGCGTCGACCGCTTCGGGAGCCATGTGGCCGATGCACAGGCCGGTTGTGCCGCCTGAGAATCGTCCGTCCGTCAAGAGTAGTACATCTTTTCCGAGCCCTGCGCCCTTGATGGCCGCCGTGATGGCGAGCATCTCGCGCATGCCGGGGCCGCCCTTCGGGCCCTCGTAGCGGATGACGACGACGTCGCCCGCGACGATGCGGCCCTCGGTGAGGGCGTCCATGGCGCCGCGCTCGCGCTCGAACACCTTCGCCGGCCCCTCGAAGAGCGAGGCGTCGAAGCCGGCCGTCTTGACGACCGCGCCCTCGGGGGCCATCGTGCCGCTGAGCACGGTGAGGCCGCCCGTCGCGTGGATGGGGTCGTCGAGCGTGCGGAGCACCTCGCCGTCGAGGGGGGCGGGCTGGATGTCGGCGAGGTTCTCGGCGACCGTCTTGCCGGTCACGGTGAGGCAGTCGCCGTGCAGCAGGCCGGCGTCGAGGAGCGCCTTCATGACGACGGGCACGCCGCCCATGCGGTCGACGTCGTTCATGACGTACTTGCCGAACGGCTTGAGGTCGCCGATGTGCGGCACGGTGTCGCCGATGCGGTTGAAGTCGTCGATGGTGAGGTCGACCTCGGCCTCGTAGGCGATGGCCAGCAGGTGCAGCACGACGTTCGTCGAGCCGCCGAAGGCCATGGCGACGGCGATGGCGTTCTCGAACGCCTCCTTGGTGAGGATGTCGCGCGTGGTGATGCCGAGCCGCAGCATGTTCACGACGGCCTCGCCCGAGCGGTGGGCGAAGTAGTCGCGGCGACGGTCGGCCGAGGGCGGCGAGGCCGAGCCGGGCAGGCTCATGCCGAGCGCCTCGGCGACGCTCGCCATGGTGTTGGCCGTGTACATGCCGCCGCAGGCGCCCTCGCCCGGGACGATCGCGCACTCGATGGCCTTGAGGTCGGCGTCGCTGAGGTTGCCGGCCTTGTGGGCGCCGACCGCCTCGAACGAGTCGATGATCGTGACGTTCTTCTCGGTGCCGTCGCTGAGCTTGACCCACCCGGGGGCGACGCTGCCCGCGTAGAGGAAGACGCTCGCCAGGTCGAGGCGGGCCGCGGCCATCAGCATGCCGGGCAGCGACTTGTCGCAGCCCGCCAGCAGCACCGAGCCGTCGAGGCGCTCGGCGTTCATGACGACCTCGACGCTGTCGGCGATGACCTCGCGCGACACGAGCGAGAAGTGCATGCCCTCGTGGCCCATCGAGATGCCGTCCGAGACGGAGACCGTGCCGAACTGCAGCGGGTACCCGCCGCCGGCGTGCACGCCCTCCTTGGCGCCCTGCGCGAGGCGGTCGAGCGACAGGTTGCAGGGGGTGATCTCGTTCCAGCTGCTGGCGATGCCGATCTGGGGCTTCTCCCAGTCGCCGTCGCCCATGCCGACGGCACGCAGCATGCCCCGGGAGGTGGTGGCTTCGACGCCGTCGGTGACGACGCGGCTGCGCGGCTTGATGTCGACCTCGGGCTGGGTGTCCTTCACTGGCATGGGTCGAGTTTAGGGCCCGCCGCCGTCAGCGACGCCCACGCGCCGCACGCCGGCGTCGGCGACCCGGCCCGGCCCGGCGAGGGACGGCCCGCTCAGTCCAGGCCGGGGTCGGCGTCGTGGTGCCGGCGCTCCTGGTGCTCGCGCTCCCGCGCGGGGTCGTCGTGCTCCTCGTCGTCGCCCTCCGAGTCGTCGAGCCCGTCGAGCCGCTCGATCTCGACGGCGAGCACGTCGGCCGAGCCGACCGGCAGGGTCGAGGTGTCGACGTCAGCGAGGGACTCCCCGTCGCCGACCAGCTCCTCCCCCGCCCTCGCGACGGCGTCGTCGAGCTCGTCGACGACCAGCAGGTCGCGACGCAGGTCGCCGTTGCGGTACCCGGCCCGACCGATCATGTGCGCGGAGATCGGCGCCGTGAGCATCTGGAAGACGAGGACGACGAGCAGGGAGGCGACGGTCGCCAGGGTGTGCTGGTCGAGAGCGATCGCGGCGAGCATCAGGATGAGCCCGAAGATCTGCGGCTTCGTGGCGGCGTGCATGCGCGACAGCGCGTCGGGGAAGCGGAGCAGGCCGACCCCCGCCGCGGCGGAGAGCAGGGCCCCGGCGACGAGGAGGACGGAGCTGGCGACGTCGTAGGCGGTCTGGCTCATGACGGGTCCTGCCTCGACACGTAGCGGGCGACGGTGATCGACCCGAAGACGGCCGTGAGCGCGAGGACGATGATGACCGGCAGCGTCCGGGTGTGCTGACCGAACACCATGTCGGCGGCGAGCACGCAGATCAGGGTCGTGAGCAGCATGTCGCTCGCGATCATGCGGTCGAGGATGGACGGCCCCCGGACGATGCGCCAGACGGAGGCCAGGGCGGCGAAGGCGAACAGGATCCCGACGGTCCACTCGACGGCGATCACGAGGCGGCTCCCTTGTCTTTCTCGTTCACGAGGCGGTCGTTCCCCGTGGGGTCGGTCGCCGGGTCCTCCGTCGCCGGCGTGCCCTCGGCGATGCGCCGCAGGTCGTCGGCGCTGCCGAGGGCCCGGGCGATCCTCTTCTCGAAGCCGAGCACGGAGGCGCGCACCTGCTCGACGCCGTCGGCGTCCTCCACGGCGAGGGCGTGCATGTAGAGGATCGACCGCTCCCGGTCGGCCTCCACGACGAGCGACCCGGGCACCAGCGAGGCGGCCTCGGCCACCAGGGTCATCACGAAGTCGGAGCGCGTGTGCAGCTGCACCGCGACGATCGCGTTGCTCGTCACGCCGCGGGGCCGGACGGCCTTCCACGCCACCTCGACCGACGCGACGACGAGGTCGGCCAGGAAGCGGACCACGAAGACCAGGGCCCAGCCGAGGTTGAAGCGACCGCTGAGCTCCACCGGCGGGAGGAAGAAGACGCGCGTCACGAGCAGGGCGACGAGGACGCCGGTGACCGCGGAGAGCACGGTGAGCTGGTTCCAGAGGAACATCCACAGCACGACGAGCCCGACGAGCAGCGGGAGCTGCCTCAGCAGGCTCCGGCCGACCTCGTGGGCGGACGGACGCGGGGTCACGGGGTGCCTTCCTGGTCGCCGGAGGCGGTGTCGCCCTCGCCGGTCGGGAAGACCAGCTGCACGTACTCGTTCGAGCCGTACACGCGACCGGCGGCGCGCTCGGCGACGCCGTAGAGCGGGCCGGCGGCGACGGTGAGCACGAGCGACACGAGGACCATGCCGGCCGTCGCGCCGATCATGGTGCGGGGGTTCGCGCGGCGCTTCTGCACGACGGTGCGGCCGGGAGCCTCCTCGAGACGCTCGGTGAGGGGCGACTCGTGGTCCTCGACGTCGGCGCCGGGACGCCAGAAGGCGAGGTTCCAGGCACGCATGAGCGCGTACAGCGTGAGCAGCGACGTCAGGGCGCCCGCTCCCAGCAGGACGTAGACCAGCGGGTCGTGCAGCCGCGCCCCGGCGTCGAACAGCGCCACCTTGCCGATGAAGCCGGAGAAGGGCGGGATGCCCCCGAGGTTCAGCGCCGGGATGAAGAAGAGGACGCCGATGACGGGCGCCGCCTTGAGCAGGCCGCCGAGCCGGAGGACGGAGGCGGTGCCGCCTCGCCTCTCGATCAGCCCCGCGCCGAGGAAGAGCGTCGTCTGCACGGTGATGTGGTGCACCACGTAGTAGATCGTGGCGGCGAGCCCCTCGACGGTGCCGAGCGCGATGCCGAAGATCATGTAGCCGATGTGGCTGACGAGGGTGAACGACAGCAGCCGCTTGATGTCGGCCTGGGCCACGGCGCCGAGGATCCCCACCACCATCGTCAGCAGCGCGATGATCAGCAGGTAGACGTTGACGTTGCTCTCGACGAACAGGACGGTCTCGGTCCGGATGATCGCGTACACGCCGACCTTGGTCAGCAGGCCCGCAAAGACCGCAGTGACCGGCGCGGGAGCCGTCGGGTACGAGTCGGGCAGCCAGAACGACAACGGGAAGATCGCGGCCTTGATGCCGAACGCCGTCAGCAGCATCACGTGGATGATCGTCTGCACGTCGGGCGGGATCTGGTCCATCTTCTGCGCGATGTCGGCGATGTTCACCGTGCCGAGCGCGCCGTAGATCATGGCGATCGACGCGAGGAAGAGCACGCTCGAGAGGAGGCTCACGACGATGTACGTGACCCCCGCGCGGATGCGCTGCTCCGTGCCGCCGAGCGTGATCAGCACGTAGCTCGCGATGAGCAGCATCTCGAAGCCGACGTAGAGGTTGAAGAGGTCGCCCGCCGCGAAGGCGTCGAACACGCCGGCGGCGAGGATGAGGTAGGTCGGGTTGTAGATCGACACCGGGGCGTCGCCGTCGCCGTCGGCCGAGCCCTGCCCGACCGAGTACACGAAGACCGCCAGCAGGACGATCGACGAGATGACGAGCATCAGCGCGGCGAGGCGGTCGACCACGAGGAGGATGCCGAAGGGCGCCTCCCATCCGCCGATCTGCACGGCGATGGCTCCGTCGCGATCGACGACGACCAGGAGGACCACGCTGATGACGACCACGATCGCCAGGGCGGCGATCGACAGGACCGCCTGCAGCCGGGGGCGCCGGGTCGCGATGAGCGCCGTGGCGGCGCCGAGCAGCGGGACGAGCACCACGAGCGGCACGAGGAAGTCGACGTTCACGCTCGGCCTCCCTTCGGCCCGGTCGGGCGGTCGTCGTCGTCGGTGCGGTAGCGGCCCACGTCACGGGCGCGCTCGGGGTGCAGCGGGTCGTGGTGCGGCGCGTGCTCGGGGTCGGCCAGGGGCACGTTCTCGCGCGGCGCGTGGTCCCACGCGTCGTCGTCGTCGGGGTCGTGCGGCGACTCGGGGACAGCCGCCTCCGCGCGCGAGCCGAACTCCGTGTCGCCCCCGGCCTCGTCGTCCGCGTCGGACTGCTCGGCCTCCTCCTCGGCGGGCACCCCGCGGATGCCGATCTCGAGGTCCTCGAGGTCGTCGGCCACGTCGTCCTCCTGGGCCAGTCGCCAGGACCGGTAGATGAGGGCGAGGAGGAACGCGGAGACGCCGAACGTGATGACGATCGCCGTGAGCACGAGGGCCTGCGGGAGCGGGTCGGCGAACGACGACTCCGGCACCTCGCCGTCGGCGATCGGGGCCTCGCCGCTCCGGCCCGACATCACGAGGATGAGGATGTTCGTCGCGTTGCCGACGAGGAGGAAACCGAGGAGGACCCGGGTCATGCTCCGCTCGAGCATGAGGTAGATGCCGCACGCGTAGAGCGCGGCCATCACCACGACGAGGACGAGGGAGACGCTCACGATGCCGCCCCCTGCTTCGTCGTCGCGGTGACCGAGGCGTCGCCCCGGTCGTCTTCCTCTTCTTGACGGTCGACCTCGGCCCCCAGGCTGCGGAGCACGTCGAGCACGAGGCCGACGACCACGAGGTAGACGCCGATGTCGAAGAACGTCGAGGTGACGAACTCGACGTGGCCGAAGAGCGGCAGGTCGCCCTCGACCCAGGTCGAGGTCAGGGCGTCGACGCCGAGGAAGAGCGGGACGACGGCCGTCACGACGATGATAAGGAGCCCGGTGCCGAGGACCTTGCCCGCGTCGAGGGGCGCCGCGGCGCCGAGCTCGAACCGCCCGCCCGCGAGGTACCGCGCGACGAACGCCATGCCCGCGACGAGACCGCCCGCGAAGCCGCCGCCCGGGAGGTTGTGCCCGGCGAACAGCAGGTAGATCGAGACGACGACGATCGCGTGGAAGAGCAGCCGGACGACGACCTCGAGCAGGATCGACCGGTTCTGCGGCGCGAGCTTGCGCCCCGCGAGCAGCCAGGCGCGCCGGTCGCCCTCGACGTCGCTGGTGTCGGCCGCGGTCGCCGGGAGCTGACCGCCGCCGGGCAGCTCGGGCGCCGCCTCCATCTCGGGCCGCACCCGGGCGAGGAAGCGCTGGGCGCGGCTGCGACGGGCGGGCCGGGGCAGCATGTCGGTGCGCGAGGTGAGGAAGACGAGGCTCGCGACGCCGGTGGCCGCGACGATGAGCACGCTGATCTCGCCCATGGTGTCCCAGCCGCGGATGTCGACGAGCGTGACGTTGACGACGTTCTTGCCGTGCCCCCCGGTCACCGCGAGCTCGGGGAACGCGCCGCTGATCGTCGGCATCGACCGGGCGCCGAGGGCGACGACCGCGATCGCGGCCATCACGCAGCCGACCGAGATGGCGATGACCGCCCTCGCCGCCCGGTGGGTGCGGCCGTTCCGCTCGCCGAGGCGGGCGGGCAGGCGGCGGAGGACGAGGACGAACGCGATGAGCGTGATGGTCTCGATGAGCACCTGGGTGAGCGCGAGGTCGGGCGCCCCGTGCAGCGCGAAGAGCGCCGCCATGCCGTAGCCGGTGACGCCGACCAGCACGACCGCCTGGAACCGCTTGTTCGAGCGGGCGGCGGCGACCGCCCCGATGACCATGAGGCCGCCGATGGCCAGCTGGGCCGGGTAGTCCCACAGGACCGCCGCCTCCGGCCAGCTCCGGTTCAGCGAGAGGGTGACGATCGACGACGCCACGAAGACCACGAGGATCGTCGCGAGGTAGAAGGGCAGCGACCCGCGCTGCGTCGCCGCCGTGGTGCGCGACGCCGTGCTGTCGATGGTCGTCATGATGCGGACGTACCCGTCGGAGGCGCGGGGCATGAACGAGGCCGCCTTCTGCAGGCGGGCCACCGGCTCCCGCTGCCAGAAGAGGAGCGCACCGACGACCAGGGTCAGCGCCGTCAGCCCGAGGGCGGGCTCGAGCCCGTGCCAGAGGGCGAGGTGGTACGGCCCGTGGTCGCTCGGGACGGCGGGGAGGGTGTCGGCGTAGAGCGCGAGGACGGGGTCGAGGGCTCCGGCCGCGGCCCCGAGCCCGAGGCCCAGCAGCGCGAGGACGGCCGGCGAGACGAGGAAGTCGACGTGCTCCTTGACGAAGTCGACGGGCTCGACGCCGGCCTTGCGGGCGAAGGCCCCCCAGAGGAAGCGGAGGCTGTAGGCCGTGGTCAGGATCGAGCCCAGGACCACCCCGACGAGGGCGACGACGCCCCAGGCGCTGCCGTGCTCGGCGTCGGAGAGGAGGGCGCTCAGCACGGCCTCCTTCGCGACGAAGCCGAACGTCGGGGGCACGCCGGCCATCGAGGCCAGGGCGAGCACGGTGATGACGAGGAGCAGCGGGGCCTGACGGCCGAGGCCGCTGAGCTTGCGCAGGTCGCGGGTGCCCGCCCGGTGGTCGACGATGCCGACGACGAGGAAGAGCGTCGCCTTGAACAGGGCGTGGGCGACGAGGAGCGCGAGCCCGGCGAGGGCGGCGTCGCGCGTGCCGTAGCCGACGACGATCGTGAGGAAGCCCAGCTGGCTCACCGTGCCGTAGGCGAGCACGAGCTTGAGGTCGTGCTGGCGGAGGGCCCGGTAGCCGCCGAGCAGCATCGTGACGACACCGACCGTGACGACGATCTCCTGCCAGCCGGGCGAGTCGTGGTAGCCGGGGGCGAGCCGGGCGACGAGGTAGATGCCCGCCTTGACCATGGCCGCCGCGTGGAGGTAGGCGCTGACCGGGGTCGGCGCGGCCATCGCGGCGGGCAGCCAGAAGTGGAACGGCACGAGGGCGGACTTGCTCAGCGCCCCGACGAGCACGAGCACGACCGCGACGGTGACGGCCGGCCCGGCCGGGGGCGACTCCACCAGGCCCGCGAGCGAGGACGTGCCGCCCTCCACGGCCAGGATCACCAGGCCCACGAGCATGGCGAGGCCGCCTGCGGTGGTGACGATCAGGGCCTGCAGCGCCGCCCCGCGACTGGTCTGCTTGGCCGTGTAGTGCCCGATCAGGAGGTACGAGAAGACGCTCGTGGCCTCCCAGAAGACGAAGAGCACGAACACGTCGTCGCTCGTCACGAGCCCGTACATGGCGCCGGCGAAGGCGACGAGGATCGCGGCGAAGCGCGGCAGCGACTCGTCGTCGCGGCTGAAGTAGCGCGCGCAGTAGAGCAGCACGAGCGCGCCGACGCCGGTGACGACCAGGGCGAGCACCCACGCGAGCACGTCGACCCGGAGGGTGAGGGTGATGCCGAGCTGCGGGATCCACGGCACCGACTCGACGACGACGTCGCCGGCGAGGACGGCGGGGCCCTGCGTGGCCGTGTAGACCGCGACGGCGGCCGGGACGAGGGCGGCCACCACGAAGAGGCGCGTGCCGAGTCGGCGGCCGAAGGCCACGACGACCGAGGCGACGGCGAAGGCCAGGAGTGCGACGATCACGCGGGGCACCTCCGTCAGGCTGTCGAGTTCGTCGGTCGCGCCGGGCGGGCGGCGACGAGGAGTCGGGCGGAGGGTCCACCCTACCTTTCGGTCACCTGGGAGGACCGTCCGCGCCCCGTGGGGGCACTAGTCTTCGCCGAGCGGACAGCCCGCCCCCTCCGGGGACGGGCGCCGTCAGGCGTGCCCGAGGTGGTCGCGCAGGTCGGCGAGCTCGGTGAGCAGCCGGGCCATCGCCTCGGCGTCCGCGACACGGTGCGGCGCGACGGTCTCGGCCGGGCCCACCTTGACGCCGAGGTCGCCGTCGCCGAGCGAGCGCAGGGCGTCCTCGTCGGTGACGTCGTCGCCCGCGAAGAGCACGCCCGTCGCGTCGTAGTGCTCGCGCAGCCGGGCCACGCCGTCGTCCTTGCCGGTGGGCCGCACCGCGTACTCCCGGACGTTCTTGCCCTCGCGCTCGTGCACGCCGGGCTCGTCGGCGAGGCGCTGCCGGACAGCGGCCCGCACCTCCTCCGTCGTCGCGGCGTCGGCGAGGCGCGTGTGCAGGGCCAGCCCCGCGGGCTTCTCCTCCACGTAGACGCCCTCGCGCCCGGCCGCGGCGCCGTGCAGCGCCTCGGAGATGACGGTGCGGCGCGCCCGTTCGTCGTCGCTCAGGGTCGTCGTCTCGCCGTCGATGCGCACCTCGATGCCGTGCGAGCCCACCAGCACGACCTCCTCCGGCACGTCCGCGATCTGGAGCAGCGACGAGATGTCGCGGCCGGAGACCAGGGCGACGGTGGTGTCGGCCATCGCGACCAGCCTGCGGATCGCCTCGACCGACTCCGGCAGGGCCCGCGCCTCCATCGGGGCGTCGACCTCGGGCGCGAGCGTCCCGTCGAAGTCGAGGGCCACGAGGAGGCGCGGGGTCGTCGCGAGACGGCCGAGCGCGTCCGAGAGGGCCCGGTCGGCCTCCCCGGTGCGGGCCTCGCCGGTGCTGCGGGTCTGGTCGTCGGCGCTCACGCGTCGCCCCCCTCGGTCTCGGCGGCGTCCGCCGGCTGGGTGATCTGCTGACCGGGCCGCACGTTCTCGAGCGCCTGGAGGAACGAGGCGCTCCACGCCTCGACGTCGTTCTCGAGCACGCGGCGGCGGAGCGAGCGCATGCGCGTCGTGCGGTCCCGCTTCGGCATCTCGATCGCCCGCATGATGGTGTTCTTCAGCCCGCCGATGTCGTGCGGGTTGATCAGCAGCGCGCTCTTCAGCTCGTCGGCCGCGCCGGCGAACTCGCTGAGCACGAGCACCCCGTCGTTGTCGCGGCGGACCGCGACGTACTCCTTCGCGACGAGGTTCATGCCGTCGCGCAGCGCCGTGACGAGCATGATGTCGGCGGCGAGGTACAGCGCCACCATCTCCTCGCGGGGGTAGCCGTGGTGGTGGTAGCTGATGGCGGTGTGGCTCATCGTCGCGTAGTCGCCGTTGATGCGGCCGACCGTCAGCTCGATCTCGTCGCGCAGGGTCTTGTAGGTCTCGACGCGCTCGCGGCTCGGGCTCGCGACCTGCACGAGCGTGGCGTCCTCGACGCTCAGCCGGCCGTCGGCGAGGAGCTCGCCGAAGGCCTTCATGCGGTGCCGGATGCCCTTGGTGTAGTCGAGCCGGTCGACGCCGAGCATCACCGTCTTCGGGTTGCCGAGCCCCTCACGGATCTCGCGGGCCCGGGCCTGGATCTCGGGCCGGGCCGCGAGCTCCTCGTAGCTGGCCGCGTCGATCGAGATCGGGAAGTGCTTCGCGAGCACCCGGCGCACCTTGCGGCCGCGGCGCGACACGACGGCGCCCTCGTCGTCGACCGGCACCTCGACGTAGGGGCGCGTCGTCGAGTAGCCGAGCAGGTGGCGCACGGCCCGCGAGAAGTTCGACGCGTCGTCGCCGCGCTGGAAGCCGATGACGTCGGCCCCGAGCAGCCCCTCCAGGATCTGCCGACGCCAGGGCAGCTGCGAGAAGATGCCGAGCGGCGGGAAGGGGATGTGGTTGAAGAAGCCGATGGTCACGTCGGGGCGGGCCTCGCGGAGCATCTTCGGCACGAGCTGCAGCTGGTAGTCCTGCACCCAGATCGTGCCGCCCTCCTCCGTGATCTCGGCGGCGCGGTCGGCGAAGCGCTGGTTGACCTGCACGTAGGCCTCCCACCAGACCCGGTGGTAGGTCGGGGCGGCGATGACGTCGTGGTACAGCGGCCACAGGGTGTCGTTGCTGAAGCCCTCGTAGTAGCGCTGCACCTCCTCCGCGCTGAGCGGCACGGGCACGATCTCGATGCCCTGGTCGACGAAGGGCTCGAACTCGAGGTCCGGCTGCCCGGCCCAGCCCACCCAGGCGCCGTCGTTCGCGCGCATGACGGGCTCGAGGGCCGTGACGAGACCGCCCGGCGAGTGCTGCCAGCTGGCGGTGCCGTCGTCGGCGACGACGCGGTCGACCGGCAGGCGGTTCGAGACGACGACGAAGCCGTAGCGGTCGGGCGTGGTGGTGTCAGGCATGGGTGGAGCTCCGTGGGTTCCCCCCGCGTCGACGCAGGGACGGCCAGATTATCAGCGCGCCCCGGCCGGGGATCAGGGTCGTCCCCCGGCTCCCCTCCCCCGCTCAGCCGAGCCGCAGCACCGCCTCCGCCGCCTCGGCGAGCGCCCGGCCGTACGAGCGGCCGTGCCCCGCGGCGTGGACGGCGAGGGGGTGCAGCTGGTGCAGGGGCACGCGCTCCCGCCAGCCGGGCCGGAGCGGCGAGCGCTCGTCGTACCCGGCCAGGACGTCGTCGAGGTGCGGGCAGCCGAACAGCTGGAGCATGGCGAGGTCGGTCTCGGGGTGCCCGCCGTGCGCCGCGGGGTCGATCAGCACGACGCCGTCGTCGCCGAACAGGACGTTGCCGGCCCAGAGGTCGCCGTGCAGCCGGGCGGGCCGCGCGCCGTCGTCGAGGGCGCCGGCGGCGACCGCGTCGCAGGCCGTCTCGACCGTGTCCAGCTCGTCGGTGGTCAGGGTGCCCGCGTCGTGGGCGAGGTACGCGAAGGGGCGCACCCGCTGCTCCGCGTAGAAGGCGCCCCACGAGTCGCTGGGCTCGGTCGCCTGGGGGCGACGCCCGATGAAGGAGGCGCCCCGCCAGCCGGCAGGAGGCGCACCGAAGGCGTCGGCGCCCGCCGCGTGGGTGACGCTCGGCGCCGCGCCGAACGCGCGGGCGGCGGCGGGGCCGGGCCGCGCCTCCCGCACCTCCTCGAGCACGATCCGGCCGGGGCCGACCTCGAGCACGCGGGCGGTGCGGACGCCGCCGTCGGGCGTCGCCTCGGCGAGCCAGGCGAGCCCCGCGGCCTCCGCCTCGAAGAAGCCGTCGGGGGCGTCGGGGCGCTGCTTCACGTGCGGGGTCACGGGAATAGCATGCCCCCATGACGACGGCCCCGACCGAGACCCGCACGCCCACGCAGACCCGGGCCTACCGGGACGGGCGGCTCGTCGCGGAGGCGTTCCCGCTGGCCGAGGTCAGCGACCACCTCGAGCGCGACTGCACCGTCTGGGTCGACTTCACCGACCCGACGGCCGACGACCTCGCCCAGCTCGAGGAGGAGCTCGACCTGCACGAGCTCGCCGTCGAGGACGCCCTGGTCGGCGGGCAGCGACCGAAGATCGACCACTACGAGGGGCACCTCTTCGCCGTCCTCTACGACGTGGCGTTCGACTCCCGCTCGGGCGTGCTGACGACGAGCGAGGTGAAGGCGTTCCTCACGCGGCGGGCGCTCGTCACGATCCACCACCCCGAGTTCGACGTCGCCCACCTGGCGGCGACGTACGACCAGAACGTCGAGCTCGCGGCGCACGGCGTCCCCTTCCTGCTCTGGGGCCTCGTCGACAGCGTCGTCGACCGGCACTCGGCCGCGACCGACGCGCTCGACGACGAGATCGAGGGCATCGCCGACGACCTCTTCGACCCGGCGCCCCGCACGGTCGACGTGCAGAAGCGGTCCTTCGCGCTGCGGAAGAGCCTCGTGCTGCTGCGTCGGGTGTCGGCGCCGATGCGCGACCTCGTCGCCACCCTGCTGCGGCGCGACCTGCACGACGTCGACCCCGTGATGCAGCCCTACTTCCAGGACGTGCAGGACCACGTGCTGCGCGTCGCCGAGCAGAACGACAGCCTGCGCGACCTCGTGTCGACGATCCTCGACACCAACCTCGCGCTGCAGTCCAACCGCATGAACGACGTCATGAAGAAGGTCACCAGCTGGGCGGCGATCATCGCCGTGCCGACGGCCATCACGGGCTTCTACGGGCAGAACGTGCCGTACCCGGGCTTCAGCCAGGTGTCGGGGTTCGTGACCTCGTGCGTGCTGATCGTGGGGGTCGGCGGCCTGCTGTGGTGGCAGTTCCGCAAGCGCGACTGGCTCTAGCGGCCGCGTTGGCCTGGCGTTCGCCCGACGTTCACGGCCCGCTCCGCGGCGTCGTCACGCCCCCGCCGTAGCCTGGCGGCGTGATCACGGTCGGCATGAGCACGTCCTGCGTCTTCCCGCGACCGGCCGACGATGCCTTCCGCCTCGCCCGCCGGGTCGGCTACGACGGCGTCGAGGTGATGGTGACCGCCGACCGGGGCAGCCGCGACGCCTCGCTGCTCCGCGCCTCCGTCGCCCGGTGGGGCCTGCCCGTGCTCTCGGTGCACGCGCCGGTGCTGCCGGCGGCCCACTTCGCGCTGGGCCGCGACCAGCGCGACAAGCTGCTGCGCTCGGCCGAGCTCGCCGCGGCCCTCGGGGCCGCGACCGTCGTCGTGCACCCGCCGTTCCGCTGGCAGCGCCGCATCGCCGCCCGCTTCGTCGAGGTCGTGCGCGACGTGGAGGCCGCGACGGGCGTCGAGCTCGCCGTCGAGAACATGTTCCCGTGGCGCCTCGGCCCGCTGGTCGCCGACGTCTACTCGCCCGGGCACGACCCGGTCGACATCGACGTCGCGGCGGCCACGCTCGACTTCTCGCACGCCGCGGTCGCGGGCCGCGACGCCCTCGAGCTCGCGCTGGCGCTCGGCCCGCGCCTCCGGCACGTCCACCTCTGCGACGGCACGGTCTCGGCCCGGCCCGGCGGTCTCGTCGACGAGCACCTGGTGCCGGGCACGGGCACGCAGCCGGTCGCCGAGGTGCTGGGGCACCTGGCCGCCTCCGGCTGGGGCGGCGCCGTGGTCGCCGAGGTGCACGCCGACCGGCGAGGGGCCGACGAGGAGTCGCGGGCCGACGTCCTCCGCCGCACCCTGTCGTTCGCCCGGGACGCCCTGCGCGCGCCCCGGGCCGCGGTCGGTCAGGCGACCAGCACGGTCGCGACCACCGCCAGCGGCACCGCGACGACGGCGACGCCGAGGCCGCCGAGCACGATGCGCCCCCAGGCGACCTCGACGCCCATCGACGTCAGCCGGCCGTGCCAGAGCAGCGTGGCCAGCGAGGCCCAGGGCGCGACGAGGCAGCCGATGTTGACGCCGATCAGCACGGCGACGAGCCGCAGCGGCGACCCGGCGACCGGCTCGAGCGCGAGGTAGGCCGGCAGGTTGTTGGCGACGTTCGCCGCGACGGCGCTGCCGCCGGCGAGGCGCAGCAGGTCGGGCAGGCCCTCGCCCGACCCGACCAGGGCGGCGAGCGCGTCGGCGAGGCCGAGCGAGTGGGCCGCCTCGACGACGACGAACAGGCCGCTGGCGAAGACGAGCGTGCCCCACGGCACGAGACCCACCCGCAGCACGGACGGCCGCCGCACGGCGGTGGCCACGACGAGCACGAGCGCGGCGGCCGCGGCGGGGATCCAGACCTCCACGCCCGATACCAGGGCGGGGACGAGCAGGGCCACGGAGGCGGCGGCGACGCCGAACAGGACGCGGTCGGCCGGGGCCTCCGCGGCGGGCGGCTCGAAGCGGCCGCGGAGCTCGCGGCGGTAGCGGAGCCCGACGGCGGCGACGGGCACGACGGCGCCGACGACGGCGGCCGGGGCGACGAGCGCCGCGAAGCTCAGGGGCGACGGCGAGCCGAGGGCGTCGAGCGCGAGGAGGTTCGTGAGGTTCGACACGGGCAGCAGCATCGAGCCGGTGTTCGCGAGCCAGACCGTGGTCAGGGCGAAGGGCAGGGGCGGCAGGCCCACGCGCCGGGCGATCAGCACGACCACGGGCGTGAGCAGCACGGCCGTGGTGTCGAGCGACAGGAAGACCGTGCAGACGAGGGCGAGCACCACGACGGCGGCCCACAGCACCACGACCCGGCCGCGGGCGGCGCGGGCGGCCACGCCGGCCAGCCAGGAGAACAGCCCGGCCTCGGCGGCGAGCTCGGAGACGATCGTCAGGGCGACGACGAAGCCGAGCACCGGCGCGACCCGCTCGACGAGCGCCAGCACCTCGTCTCCGGTGAGGACCCCGGCGACGAGGGCGACGGCCCCCACGACGAGCAGAACTGCTCCCAGGACGGCAGTGCGCACGGGTCTCCTCAGGCGGGACGGGCACGGCACGGGCGCCGGGCAGCTCACCATACACAGCCGTGCCCCTGAGGGCGCCCCCGGGTAGCGTGGAGCCACCGACCACAGGAGAGACCAGTGCGCAAATTCCTTTTCAACGGGGCCATCATCAGCTCCGCCTTCTCGGGCCTCAGCCTCATCAAGAGCCTCGCCGCGGGGCCCCGCGACTGGCGCCTGCTGCTGACGGCCGTGGCCTGGGCTGCCACGACGGCCATCGCGGTCGGCAACGTCGTCGAGGCCGCGAAGTCCGACGACTGACGGCCCCGCACGACGAAGGAGGCGCGCCCCGGGTGACCGGGGCGCGCCTCCTTCGTCGTGCGGGCGCCGGGGGGCCTAGCGGTCGGGGCGCCCGTCACCACGGCCGTCCGGCCGACCGGCGACGTGCGGGTCGTGCTCGGCCTCGGCGCCGAGCGACGAGGCGTACGGCCGCGGCGCGGGGTCGGCGTCGTGGACGATCGGGATGGGGATCGCCTGCGTGAAGAGGGCGGTGCGCTCGCTGTCGGCGTTCTCGCCGGTGAAGAGCCCGCCGGAGCCGGAGCTCGAGGCGGCGGGGCGCCGCGGGCGGACGGGCTCGGCGTCGACCATCTGGACGCGGCTGCGCGGGACTCCCTCGGGGGCCTGCGCGTGCAGCCACGTCACGAGGTCCTCCCGGACGAGGCAGCGGAGGTCGAAGAGCGTGCCGGCGTCCTTCGCCGTCACGAGGACCCGCACGCGCACGTAGCCTCCCGTGGCGTCGGTCACCTGCAGCACCTTCGTGCGGCCGTCCCAGAGGTCGGTGCCCGCGAGGATGCGGTCGAGCTCGGCGCGCATGGCCCCCGTGTCGACGCGCCAGTCGAGGTCGAGCTCGACGGCGCCGAGCAGCTCGCTCGTGCGGCGGGTCCAGTTCTCGAACGGCGTCGTCGTGAAGTAGGTCGACGGCAGCACGAGGCGCCGGTCGTCCCAGATGTGCACGACGACGTACGACAGCGTGATCTCCTCGATCAGGCCCCACTGCCCCTCGACCACCACCACGTCGTCGATGCGGATGGCGTCGGAGAACGCGAGCTGGATGCCCGCGAAGACGTTGGCGAGGGTCGACTGCGCGGCCAGGCCCGCCACGACCGAGACGAGGCCCGCGCTGGCCAGCACGCTCGCGCCCACCGCCTCGACGCCGGGGAACCCGAGCAGGACGGCGCCGAGGGCCAGGACGACGACCACGACCATCGTGAGGCGGCGGAGGATGAGCACCTGCGTGCGGACGCGTCGGGCCACGCGGTTGTCGGGGGTGTCGACCCGGTAGCGGGCCAGCCCGAGGTCCTCGAAGAAGATCGCGAGGGCGCCGACGAACCAGGCCACGACGACGATCACCGCGCACCGGAACAGCTGCGAGACCGCCTCCTGGCCCGGCCAGGGCGTGCCGAACATGGCGTCGAACGAGGTGCGGAGCGCGATCGTCATGAGCACGACGAGCAGCGTCCACCGGAACGGCCGGCGCATGCGGGCGACGAAGGCGGCGGCCCACTCCTTCCGCTTCGCGACGAAGCCGAACACCCAGCCGACGACGGCGGAGACGACGAAGGTGAGCACGACGGCGGCGGCCACCGAGATGACGAGCTGTATCCAAGGCATCCGTCCACCCTGTCGGACGCTCCCCGGGGAGGTCCAGGCGGGGACCCGTCACACTGAGACCGTGAGACAACGCACAGCTTCCCGTCACGACGCCGCCACGCCCCCGACCCCTGCCCGACGCCGCAGCCGGGGGCGACGGGTCGCGAAGGCGATCGGCCTCGGGGCGTTCGCCGTCGTCGTGCTCGTGGCGGTCGGCTTCTTCACGTGGGCGAAGCTGCCCATGTCGGCCACCGCCTCCTCGCTGCGGGCCGTGGCCGACGACCCGCGGGTCGCCGTCACCGACCGCCCCGACCTCGTCGTGATGCGCCCCGCGCAGACCGAGGCCCTCGACCAGGGCCTCGTCTTCGTCGCCGGCGCCCGCGTCGACCCGCAGGCCTACGAGGAGGTGCTCTCCGGGCTGGTCGCGAGCGGCGTCACCGTGATGATCGAGCGCCCGGTGCTCGGCTTCGGCCTGTTCGACTGGCGGGGCCTCGACCACTTCACCGCCGCCGCGCCCGAGGTGACGAACTGGGCGGTCGGAGGGCACTCGCTCGGCGGCGTGCGCGCGTGCGGCTACGCCGCCGACGACCCCTCGGTCGACGGCCTCGTGCTGTTCGGCTCGTACTGCGCGACGACCGACCTCTCGGGCGAGGACGACCTGCCCGTGCTGAGCCTGTCGGGCAGCGACGACGGCCTCAGCACGCCCGACGACGTCGAGCGCTACCGCGACATGCTCCCGGCCGACGCGACGATGGTCGAGATCGACGGCTCGAGCCACGCCCAGTTCGGCTCCTACGGAGAGCAGTCCGGCGACGGCACGCCCGCCCTGACCGACGAGGAGGCGCGAGCCCGGATCGAGCGGGAGCTCACGTCGTTCTTCGCCACCGTGGGTGACGGCGCGCCCGCGGGCGGCTGACCCGGGTCAGACCGAGCGCTTGCGGAGGCGGAGCGCCTCGAGGGCGAGGCCCTGGCTGACGTAGCGGCCGAGCTCGTCGGCCCAGCGTGGGTCGGTGCCGCGGAGGGCCACGTAGGAGTCGCGGTCGGACCTCACGAAGCCCAGCACGCGGTCGGGGGTCGAGACCCGGACGAGGTCGGGGGCGACCGACCGGGTGACGATGCGGGCGCTGCGACGGAGGGGCTCGATGCTGGTCGTCGTGCTCACGGGTGGTGCCTTCCTGCGGCTCGGGCGCTGCCCGGCTCGGTGGTGCGGATCGTTCGGTGTCGCGCCCCGGTGGGGGACGACCAGAGGTGACGCTACCCGTGCCTCCCCCTCCGAGCCCTGGTGTTCCGCTGTGCGTCGTCGGTGGTCTCTCTGGGGCGGGGCCGAGAGCGGGGTACACGAGGGCTTCACGCCCCTCGGCACGGGCGGGCGTCACGGAGGTGCAGGGGGCGTACGTCACGCTCTAGGGTCGATATATGACCACTCCCCGCGACCACGACGGCGACTCCACGACCGAGCACGTCCCGCAGGACTTCAGCCACGAGCAGGCCGGCTTCCAGCACGGGCTGAAGCCCCGCCAGCTGCAGATGATCGCGATCGGGGGCGCCATCGGGACGGGGCTCTTCCTCGGCGCGGGCGGCCGCCTCGCGAACGCCGGCCCGGCCCTGGCCGTCGTGTTCGCGATCTGCGGCGTGTTCGCCTTCTTCATCCTCCGGGCCCTCGGCGAGCTGGTCCTGCACCGTCCGTCGTCGGGGTCGTTCGTGTCGTACGCCCGCGAGTTCTTCGGCGAGAAGGCGGCGTACGCGGCGGGCTGGATGTACTTCCTGAACTGGGCGATGACGGCCATCGTCGACGTGACGGCGGTGGCCCTCTACCTGCACTACTGGAGCGCGTTCACGTCGGCGCCCGACTGGCTCCTGGCACTGGTCGCCCTCGCCGTGGTGCTGTCGGTGAACCTGCTCGCCGTCAAGGTCTTCGGCGAGATGGAGTTCTGGTTCGCGATCATCAAGGTCGCGGCGCTCGTGGTCTTCCTGGTCGTCGGGGTCGTCTGGCTCGCCGCCTCCTTCCCCGTGACGAACGGCGGCGAGGCCGTCGACACCGGCTGGTCGGTGATCGCCGCCAGCGGCCTGCTGCCGAACGGCCTGCTGCCCGCCGTCATCGTCGTGCAGGGCGTGGTGTTCGCGTACGCGGCCATCGAGCTCGTCGGCACGGCGTCGGGCGAGACCCAGCACCCGGAGAAGGTCGTGCCCCGCGCCATCAACACCGTCATCATCCGCATCGCCGTCTTCTACGTCGGCTCGCTCGTCCTCCTGTCTCTGCTGCTGCCGTTCACGGCCTACCGGGCTGGGGAGAGCCCGTTCGTCACGTTCTTCAGCAGCATCGGCTCGCCCGAGATCGGCGAGGTGGCCGGCTCGATCATGAACTTCGTCGTCGTCACGGCCGCGCTCTCGAGCCTCAACGCGGGCCTCTACTCGACGGGCCGCGTGCTGCACTCGATGGGCATGAACGGCTCCGCGCCGAAGTTCACGACCGTCATGTCGAAGGGCGGCGTGCCGTTCGGCGGCATCCTCCTGACGGCCGGCATCACCCTGCTGGGCGTCGGGCTGAACGCCGTCGTCGGGGCCAGCGCCGCCTTCGAGATCGTGCTCAACATCGCGTCGCTCGGCATCCTGACCGCGTGGGGCACGATCATCCTCTGCCAGATGCGCCTGCGGCAGTGGGCGCGGCAGGGCAAGGCGAAGGAGCCCTCGTTCCGGCTGCCGGGCGCCCCGGTCACCAGCTGGCTGACGCTCGCCTTCCTGGTCGCCGTCCTCGTGCTGATGGCCATCGACTGGCCGATCGGGTCGCTCACGGTGGCGTCGCTCGTGCTGATCATCCCGCTGCTCGTGCTCGGCTGGTACCTCCAGCGTGACCGCATCCTCGCCGCCGCGCGCCTCCGCGAGGGCATGACCGGGCCGTACCCGGTCACCGGCCGCGACGCGGCCGCACAGCACCCGCGGGAGGACGACGGGGCCTGAGGCCCGGGGCGCCGACGCGGCGGGGCGACGGGGCGGCCCTCCCCCCGTCGACGCTCCTCCCGCAGGATGACGACACCGGCCGCCGCGTCGCCCTACCGTCGTCCCGTGACCGAGACCACGGACAGCCGCCTGATCGACGTCGTCGAACCGTCCCCCGCCCCGCCGGGGCCGGGCGTCGTCGACGGCCTCGTCGGGCGGACGAGGCAGGTCCGCGACGGGGCGGCGACCGTCGCCCTGGCCACCGGCACGGGCTGGTCGCTGGTGCACGCGGTCACGACCTCGTGGGGCCCGTTCCTTCGGGAGCGCGCGCTGCAGCACGAGCTCAGCCACTTCGGGCCCTTCCTCGACCCCGGGGTCGTCCTGGCGCTGCTGTGGGCAGCCGCCGTGGCGGTCGGCCTCGCCGGTCGCTGGGGCATCGCCCGAGGCTGGCTGGCCGTCGCCTTGCTGCTCTGCCTCGTGCTGCCCGTCACGGGCCGTGACGGCTTCGACCTGGGCTGGGACGGCCCGACGAGCACGACGCTGGGGTTCCTCGGAGCCTGCGCGATCGTGGCGATGGTCGGCACGCCGCGCTCGCCCCGGCTCGTCGTCGGGGGCACCGTCGCCGTCACGGTCCTCACCGCCGCCGTCGCCCTCTCCCACGGCCTCGGCCAGACCGCTCGGGGCTGGTTCTGGTCGGGACCCCTCCAGGCCGGCACGCTCCTCCTGCTGATGCTCGCGGCGCTCGTCGCCGCGATCGTGCTCGCTCGTCGGCGCCGCACCACCGCGGCCGCCGTCGTCGTCGTCTCGCTCGCCCCCTGGGCCGCCGTCTACGCCGTCGACGTCCTCGCCGCCTCCCAGGACCCGGCCGTCCCCCTCCCCACGGCCCTCCTCGCCGCAGCCCTCCCCCTCGCAGCCCTCCTCACCCCCCGCCCCTGACCCTGCCCCGCCCAGCCCCCCGGCGCGCGAAGCGCCGCCGCCCCCGAACGAGCGAAGCGACGTTCCCCGCGTCGGCGCGCGCAGCGCCGCCGCCCCCGCCGGAACGAGCGAAGCGACGTTCCCCCCGGAACGAGCGAAGCGACGTTCCACCCCGGCGCGCGCAGCGCCGCCGCCCCGAGCCACAGCGACCTGGCGGGTCAGACCCCCGCCCCGCCCGACGACGAGCCGCGTGTCCGCGGAGCGGACCGAAGCGTGGAACGCGAGATCCCCCGCTGCCCAGCGAAGCGGGCACACGGGGGATCAGATATCGCGTGCACCCCCTCGGACTTGAACCGAGAACCCACTGATTAAGAGTCAGTTGCTCTGCCAATTGAGCTAGAGGTGCGTGCTGCGGGACGTTCCGCAACGAGGAATGACTCTAGCATGTCCGGAGACCCCCTGAGAACCACCGGCACGTCTGTCGTGCCGCGAGATCGGAGAAGCATGTCCACCACGCTCGAGAAGGGCGCCTCGGCGCCGTCGTTCACCCTGCCCGACGAGTCGGGCGCGCCGGTGTCGTTGTCCGACTTCGCGGGGCGCCGGGTGATCGTGTACTTCTACCCGGCGGCGTCGACGCCGGGCTGCACGACGGAGGCCTGCGACTTCCGCGACAACCTGAACTCGCTCGCCTCGGCGGGCTACCAGGTGCTCGGGGTGTCGAAGGACGAGCCGGAGGCGCTGGCCCGGTTCAAGGACGAGCAGGGCCTGACCTTCCCCCTGCTGAGCGACCCGGAGCTGACGGTGCACCAGGCCTACGGCGCCTACGGGGACAAGAACAGCTACGGCCGGGTGGTCACGGGAACGATCCGCTCGACCTTCGTCGTCGACGAGCAGGGAGCGGTCGAGCTGCCGCTGTACAACGTGAAGGCGACCGGCCACGTGGCGATGCTGCGCCGGAAGCTCGGCATCGACTGACCGACGGCCGTCCACGACGAGGCCCCTGCACCGCGACGGCGGGCGGGGGCCTCGCGCCGTCAGTACGCGTGCGGCGGCGCCTCGTCGCGGATCGACGTCTGCGCGACGACGCTGGGCATGAGCAGGAGGACGACCACGACGACCGCGGGCACGATCAGCCAGAGGCCCACGGCGGCGTTCGCGAAGACCCCTTGGAGGCTGCCGACGCCGACGGCGATCTGCAGCACCTGCCAGACGATCGCGGCCCCGCGGATCCAGGCCCGGCCGCGCAGCACCCCGACGACGACGGCCCCCAGCCAGACGGTGGCCAGGAGCGTGAGGACGAGGATCGCGGTGGCCGACGCGTAGGAGTCGGGGCGCACGGTGACGAGCTCGATCAGCAGGTAGGCGGTCGCCACCCCGAGCAGGGCCGTCTCGGCGGAGAGCAGGAGCACGAGCAGCCAGAGGAGCGCGCTCCGCCGCGGCCTCGCGGACAGTTCTGTCTCGTCGGGCTCGGTGTCGCGGGCGTCGGTCACGCTGGGGCCTCCATGAAAATCCTTGATCTGGCTCCCCCAGTATGCGAGCATATTCGAGGTCGAAGTGACGGGCACATGGTGGTGCGCGCCTCCCGAATTCTCATCTTTCCCCCATCCGGAACCTGGTGCTTCGACGCGCCGGTCCAGCATTTAAAAGGAGTACCCATCGATGGATTGGCGTGACAAAGCCGCGTGCCTGACAGCTGACCCCGAGCTGTTCTTCCCGGTCGGCAACACCGGCCCGGCCGTCGACCAGATCGACAAGGCGAAGAGCGTCTGCGGTCGCTGCACCGTCACCGAGACCTGCTTGCAGTACGCCCTCGAGACCAGCCAGGACTCGGGCGTCTGGGGCGGCCTCAGCGAGGACGAGCGCCGGGCGCTGAAGCGTCGCGCCGCGCGCGCCCGCCGGGCCAGCTGACCCTCAGCCCAGCGCAGCACCGACGACGAAGCCGGCCCCCTCGGGGGCCGGCTTCGTCGTGCGCGGGGCGGAGGCGCGCTACGCCTGGGTGAGCCACCGGAACGGGATCTCGATGGTCACCTCGGTGCCGCTGCCGACCAGCGTGTGCCAGTCGATGGTGCCGCCGAGCTCGCCCTGGATGAGGGTGCGGACGATCTGCGTGCCGAGCCCCGAGCCCACCTTGCCCTCGGGCAGGCCCACGCCGTTGTCGCGGACCTTCACGGTGAGCTGCTCGTCGTCGCGCTCGGCGACGATCTCGACCTCCCCGTCGCGGCCGTCGAGGCCGTGCTCGACCGCGTTGGTGACCAGCTCGGTGAGCGCGAGCGCGAGCGGGGTCGCGTACTCGCTCGGCAGCGCGCCGAAGCTGCCGGTCAGGGTCGGCCTGACCGTCGTGTTGTGGCTCGAGGCGACCTCGGCGATGAGCATGAGCACGCGGTCGAAGACGGTGTCGAAGTCGACGTTCTGGCTGAGGCCCTCGGAGAGGGTGTCGTGCACCACCGCGATCGACGCCACTCGTCGCATGGCCTGGGTCAGCGCCTCGCGCGCGACGTCGGTCCGGGTGCGGCGGGCCTGGATGCGGAGCAGCGAGGCCACCGTCTGCAGGTTGTTCTTGACCCTGTGGTGGATCTCGCGGATCGTGGCGTCCTTGGTGATGAGCTCGCGCTCCTGGTGGCGCAGCTCGGTGACGTCACGGCAGAGCACGATGGCCCCGACCCGCTCGCCCCGGTCACGGAGCGGGATCGCCCGGAGCGACACGGTGACCCCGCGGGCCTCGATGTCCGTCCGCCACGGCGCACGGCCGGTGACCACGAGCGGGAGCGACTCGTCGATGACGAGCTTTCCCTGCAGCAGCCCGGTGGTGACCTCGGCCAGCGACTCCCCCTCGAGCTCGCCGGCGAACCCCATCCGGTTGAAGGCCGACAGGCCGTTCGGGCTGGCGAACGTGACGAGGCCGTCGACGTCGAGGCGCAGCAGGCCGTCGGAGGCGCGGGGGGCTCCGCGACGCGGCCCGGTCGGTGCCCCGAGGTCGGGGAAGTCGCCGGCCGCGATCATCGAGAAGAGGTCGTTGGAGCACTGGTTGAAGGTCAGCTCCTGGCGGCTGGGCGTCCGTGCCTCGCTGAGGTTGGTGTGGCGGGTGATGACCGCGATGGGGGCGTCGGTGACGTCGGGGCGGCTCGCCCCCAGTCGGCGGAGGACGGGAACGGCGCGGACCCGGGTGGGGGTCTCCTCGTACCAGTCGGGCGCGGCGGAGTCGACGATGCGGGTCGTGGTGAACGCCTGCTCGATCTGCGTGCGCCACTCCGGGCGCACCTCCTGACCGACGAAGTCCCGGTAGAACAACGTCGCCGAGCTCGACGGGCGGGCGTGGGCGACGGCGACGAAGCTGCCGCCCTCCGTGGGCACCCAGAGCACCATGTCGGCGAACGCGAGGTCCGCCAGCAGCTGCCAGTCGCCGACCAGGAGGTGGAGCCACTCGACGTCCGCCTCGGTGGAGCGGCCCTGGGCGAGAACGAGATCACTGAGCGTCGACACCGCCCCAGTCTAGGTCGACGGGCACGGGGGCCGAGGCTCCTCACCCGCCGGTGGGCAGACCCGATTGTCCACAGGCCGGTCCCGGCCCTGTCGTGAGACGGAGGACATGTCATATGTTGAACGCGAGTAGTCGTCCACCTCGACGAAGAAGTCCCCCGACGAAAGTCCGAGCCTGATGCCCGTCCCCGCCGTGGCCGCCGCCACCGACCCCGCCCCGGACGACGAGCGGGCCGATGCAGGAGGCCGCCGCCTCCACGCCGTCTCCGCCGCCGAGCACGCCCGCGCCACGGTGACCGACGCGACCCCCGAGGCTCCCCCGGCCCCGCGCCTCCTGCACGCCGTGGACGACTCTCCCGCCGTCGCCGACGCTCCTGCAGCCCGTCCGAGCCTGCCCGACGCGGCGGTGGCCGCGGAGGGCCTCGCCCGGTGCGTCCTCGAGATCCTCGCCGGCGCCGGCGACCTCGACCAGGTCTCCCGCTGGGTCAACGGCGAGGTCTGGGCCGTGCTGCAGAAACGGGTCCGCCTCGCCGCGCGCGCCCGGGAGGCGAGCGGCGTCCGCAGCCAACGCCCCGTCTTCCGGGTGGGCCGGGTCCACGTCAGCGAACCCGCGCCGGGGGTCGCCGAGACGGTCGTCGTCGTGCACGGGCGCGCCCGGACGAGGTCCGTGGCCATCCGTCTCGAGACGACCGGTCGTCGGTGGCGGGCGACGGCCCTGCACGTGCTCTGACCGCGACGCCCACCGCGGCCGCCAGCGCAGGCCAGGGCGACGAGGGAGGCCGGGCTCGGGCCTCGCGGCCCGTGCCCGGCCTCCCTCGTCGTCACCGGCGGGTCAGGGCTTCTTGCCGGCCGCTCGTCGCTCCGCGCGGTTGACCGGCGCCGCCGCGGCGCCGCCGGTCGGCTGCCCGAAGGCGCCCTTGCCGGCCGGCCCGCCCGTGCCGCTCGTCGTCCGTGCCGCGGCGACGTCGGGGCTGTCGCCCTGCTCGGCGTCGTCCTGCGCCTTCTGGGCCTTGGCGGTCGCCGCCTGCTCGAGCCGGCCCTTCTGGTCGCGCACCTCGACCTCGCCCGCGATGTTCGGGGCGGAGTACTCCAGCTTCGGCTGTGCCTTCTCGGGCTCGAGGCCCTTGGCGGCGATGACCGGGGCCTCGGCGGCGCCGACCTGGCCCTGCACCTCGACCTCGAGGTTGAACAGGAACCCGACGGACTCCTCGCGGATCTGGCCCATCATGCTCTGGAAGAGCGCGTAGCCCTCCCGCTGGTACTCGACCAGCGGGTCGCGCTGAGCCATCGCACGGAGGCCGATGCCGTCCTTCAGGTAGTCCATCTCGTAGAGGTGGTCGCGCCAGCGGCGGTCGATCACGGAGAGCACGACCCGGCGCTCGAGCTCGCGCATCGCGGCCTCGCCCAGCGTCGACTCGCGCTCGGCGTAGGCGACCTTGGCGTCGGAGAGGATCTCCTGGCCGAGGAACTGCCGCGTCGCCTTGCCCTTGGACCCGGCCTCCGTGATGACCTCGTCGATGGTGATCGAGATCGGGTACAGGGTGCGCAGCTCCGTCCAGAGCGCGTCCAGGTCCCAGTCGTCGGGGCTGCCGTCTCCCGTGTGCTGGTCGATGACCTCGTCGACCACGGCCTCCAGGAAGGCGCTCGCCCGGTCGGCCAGGTCGTCGCCCTCGAGGATGTGGCGTCGGTCGCCGTAGATGGCCTCGCGCTGGCGGTTCAGGACGTCGTCGTACTTGAGGACGTTCTTGCGGATCTCGGCGTTGCGCGACTCGACCTGCGACTGGGCGGAGCGGATCGCCCGGCCCACGATCTTGTTCTCGATCGCCAGGTCGTCGGGCACGTTGCCGCGGCCCATCAGCGACTCCGCCGCCCCCGAGTTGAACAGGCGCATCAGGTCGTCGGTGAGCGAGAGGTAGAACCGGCTCTCGCCCGGGTCGCCCTGACGCCCGCTGCGCCCGCGGAGCTGGTTGTCGATGCGTCGCGATTCGTGGCGCTCGGTGCCGAGCACGTAGAGACCGCCCGCCTCGACGACCTTCTCGGCCTGCTCGGCGACCTCGGCCTTCTTGGCGGCGAAGACGTCGTCCCAGGCGGCCTCGTACTCGTCGGGGGTGTCGACCGGGCTGAGGCCACGGCCGTTCATCTCGGCGACGGCGAGGAACTCGGCGTTGCCGCCGAGCATGATGTCGGTGCCTCGACCGGCCATGTTGGTGGCGACCGTCACGGCGCCGACGCGGCCGGCCTGCGCGACGATGGCAGCCTCGCGAGCGTGGTTCTTCGCGTTGAGGACCTCGTGGCGGACGCCCTTCTTGGCCAGCAGGCGCGACAGGTACTCGCTCTTCTCGACGCTGGTGGTGCCGACGAGCACGGGCTGGCCCGCCTCGTGCCGCTCGACGATGTCCTCCACGACCTGGTCGAACTTCGCCGTCTCGTTCTTGTAGACGAGGTCGGTCTGGTCGATCCGCTTCATCGGCTTGTTGGTCGGGATGGGCACGACGCCGAGCTTGTAGGTGCTCATGAACTCGGCGGCCTCGGTCTCGGCCGTGCCGGTCATGCCGGAGAGCTTGCCGTAGAGGCGGAAGTAGTTCTGCAGGGTGACGGTGGCGAGGGTCTGGTTCTCGGCCTTGACCTCGACGCCCTCCTTGGCCTCGATGGCCTGGTGGATGCCCTCGTTGTACCGGCGGCCGCTGAGGATGCGGCCGGTGTGCTCGTCGACGATGAGGACCTCGCCGTTGATGACGACGTAGTCCTTGTCGCGCTTGAACAGGGCGTCGGCCTTGATGGCGTTGTTGAGGAACGAGATCAGCGGCGTGTTCGCCGACTCGTACAGGTTGTCGATGCCGAGGTAGTCCTCGACCTTCTCGATGCCGGGCTCGAGCACGCCGACGGTGCGCTTCTTCTCGTCGACCTCGAAGTCGGTGCCGGCCACGAGGCGGCGCGCGATCGTCGCGAACTCCGCGAACCAGCGGTTCGCCTCGCCCGAGGCGGGGCCGGAGATGATGAGCGGCGTGCGGGCCTCGTCGATGAGGATCGAGTCGACCTCGTCGACGATCGCGAAGAAGTGGCCGCGCTGCACCATGTCGGAGGCCTGCCACGCCATGTTGTCGCGCAGGTAGTCGAAGCCGAACTCGTTGTTCGTGCCGTACGTGATGTCGGCGGCGTACTGCTCCCGGCGCTCGGCGGGGGTCTGGCCCGCGAGGATGCAGCCGGTGGTCATGCCGAGGGCGCGGAAGACGCGGCCCATCAGCTCGGACTGGTAGCTCGCGAGGAAGTCGTTGACCGTGATGACGTGCACGCCGCGCGACGCGATGGCGTTGAGGTACGCGGCGGTGGTCGCGACGAGGGTCTTGCCCTCACCGGTCTTCATCTCGGCGATGTTGCCGAGGTGGAGGGCGGCGCCGCCCATCAGCTGCACGTCGAAGTGGCGCATGCCGAGGGTCCGCTTCGAGGCCTCCCGCACGGCGGCGAACGCCTCGGGCAGGAGGTCGTCGAGCGACTCGCCGTTGCCGTACCGCTCGCGGAGCTCGGTGGTCTCGGCGCGCAGCTCGTCGTCGGTGAGCGTGCTGAAGTCGTCCTCGAGCTCGTTGACGGCGTTCGCGTACGCCTTGAGGCGGCGGAGGATGCGGCCCTCGCCGACGCGGAGGACCCTCTCGAGGACGTTGGCCACTGGTGACTCCCTGGATCTGAGACTCGGTCGGGCAGGCGGAGGCCGCGTGCCCCGGGGGCGGCTGGTGACGCCAGCCCGTGAGGAGGCCCGGATGGACCAGCTCGGATGGTAGCAAGCCTAGCGGCCACGGCCCTGGACGCGGGGAGGAGCGGACTGCTCCCCCGGCGCCGGGACCGTGGCCGCGGGCCTCGGGGCGGACCGGGTCAGGCGACGACGCCGGCGCGCGCCTGCGTGGCGGCCTCCTGCAGCTCGCTCGCGCTCTGGTCGAGCCCGATCACGCCGTAGTCCCAGCCCTTCCGCCGGTAGACGACGCTCGGGCGCTCGGTCTCGGCGTCGATGAAGAGGTAGAAGTCGTGCCCCACCAGCTCCATGTAGTAGAGCGCGTCGTCGACCGTCATCGGCGTCGACGCGAAGACCTTGCTGCGGATCACGACGGGGCAGTAGTCCTCCTCCTGCTCCTCGGCCGAAGGCGCCTCGTCGTCGGCGGCGACCGTCGCGATCGAGCCGGTGCGCACGGCGTCCAGCGTCTCGGCGGCGGCGGGGGTCACGTCGATGCCGCTGAAGTCCGCTCCGGAGGCCTCCCGGAGCGACGTCGGTCGGTGCTGGCCCCGGTGGACCTTCTGCCGGTCCTTCGCGCGCCGGACCCGCTCGAGCATCCTGGCGATGGCCAGGTCGAAGGCGACGTACTTGTCGCTCCCGGTCGACTCCGCCCGCACGAGCGGACCGGGGCCGATCAGCGTGAGCTCGACCCGGTCGTCGCCGGCCTGGCCGCTCGACTTCTCGTGGTGCCGCGAGACCTTGATCTCGAGGGCGAGTGCCTTGGTGGCGAGCTGCGCCACCTTGTCGGCCTTGTCAGTGGCGTAGTCGCGGAAACGATCGGTGATGCCGACGTTTCGACCCGTGACGGAAATTTCCATGACGACCTCCATTGGCTATCGACGTGCCGCCTGTCAGCCAGGCGGATGTCCTTTCACGCCTTTCGCCCACCGTAGCCAGGTGGACCCCCGCCTGTCACCTCCCGTCCACCGACGGGACAGATCCCCAGGCCGTCCACAGGTGCTCGCCGGAGGGGTCACGGGCGCCTCCGCGAGAGGAGCGGGGTGGACGCGACGCAGGCCGCGGCGACGACCACGGCCCCCTCCGCGGCCAGCGCACGCCGCGCCTCCAGCAGGGTGCTGCCGGTGGTCACCACGTCGTCGACGACCACGACCCGGAGCCCCGCCAGCATCGGTCGAGCACGGAGGCTGCCCGCCCGCGAGCGCCGGCGGGCCTCGCGGTCGAGCTCCTTCTGCGCTCCGCGGCCCGGCAGGGCGACGAGCCCGCTCCGGACGGCGTGCAGCCCGGCCCGGCGCACGAGCAGCTCGACCGGGTCCCAGCCGCGGCGCCGCCGCCCCCGCGGTGACGACGGGACGGCGACGACCAGGGGCGGCGAGGCGTCGCGCCCGGGAGGCGCGGCGAGCGCCACCGAGGCCGCCAGCGCGGGGGCCAGGGCCGCCGCCAGGCGGAGGCGCCCCTGCTGCTTGTAGGCCAGCACGGTCGAGCGCACCTCGGCCTCGTACCGGAGGCCGGAGACGACCACCAGCCCGCCCGGCAGCTCGTCGACCTCCGGGCTCGGCACGAGGCGGGCCCGACAGGCCCGGCAGAGCTCCAGGTCGGGCAGGCCGCAGCCCGCGCAGCGGACCGGCGACAGCACGCCGAGCGCTTCGCGGAGGACGCGGCCGAGGCCGAGACGGGCGGAGGGCGAGGGACGGGGCGGGGTGGTCACGCCCCCACCGTCGCAGCGCCGCGGGCACAGCGGGCCCGGGCGCCCGCCGGCCCGGGGACGACCGGGAGTCCGGCACGGTGGGGAGGGACGCCGCCACCGCCCGCCGCGCCGCCGCTCAGCGCTGCGTCGCCAGGAGGTCGGCCGTGACGCCCGTCCCCTGCCAGGTGCTCCCCCGGGGCTCGAGCACGGCGCCGTCGCCCGAGAGCACCTGCAGCCGGGCGAGGCCCGTGCCGCCGGCGATCGCGGAGGCGTCGTCGCCCGGACGGCCCGCGGTGACGGCGGCGCCGCCGACCTCGCTGAGGGTGGCGCGGGTCGCGTCGTCGGCCGTCGTCAGGGTCGCGACCGTCAGCTGGTCGGCCCAGGTCGCGTCGACCGGCGACCCCGTCGGGGCCGTGAGCTCGAGGGGCGGCCCCAGGGCGGTCGGCACCTGTCGCGAGTCGCGGAGCAGGGCCACGACGAGCAGCCGCGAGGCCCCGTCGTCGTCGAGCAGCACCAGCGCCCGCGTGCCGTCGCGGGAGACCCGGAACGACACGACGCGGTCGCCGACGGGAAGGGTCGAGGCGACGACCTGGGCCGTGCCGTCCGGTGACCACGCCGTGACGCTGCGCGCGTCGTCGGCGGGGACGCTCCAGAGCCAGCCGGCCCCGTCGAGCGAGGGCGCGACCAGGCCCTGGCGGGGGTCGACGAGCAGGCTGCGGCCGTCGGACGTCACGAGGGCGCTGCCGCCGGTCGTCCCGACCGCGGCGCGGGTGAGGTCGGCCGACACCTCGACCGAGGTGGGCGACAGGGCGGCCACGGCCGCGGAGAGCCCGTCGAGGGGCGCGAGGGCCGACCGGGAGGCGTAGCCGAGCTCGCCCTGCGCGAGCACCAGCGGCCGGGCGTCGACGGCGGGGTCGCGGAGCGGCGCCGCCCGGCCCAGGTCGGGCACGTCGAGCGGCGCGGACTCGACGCTGAGCTCGACGGCGGTGACCGTCGAGAGGGTCGAGAAGCTCGCGAGCAGCTGCGCCTGCATGCGCGCCCTCGCGTCGTCCGTCGCGCTGAGGGCGTCGGAGGTCAGGTCGACGCGGGCGGTGCCGTCCGCGACGGTGATCGCGGTGAGCGACAGCTGCGTCCCGTCGGGGAAGGCCGAGACGACGGCGCCCTGCAGCCACGCCGACGGCCCGGCCAGCAGCGCGCTCGCGATGCGGGTGCTCGTCGACGACCGCGCGAGGAACCAGCGCTCGTCGGGCACCAGGTACGTGAACGTGGGGTCGTAGAAGTAGACCGCGTGCGCCCGGAAGACCGACTGGAAGGTCGCGGGGCTCAGCACGGTCCCGTCGGGGGCCTCGCTGATGCGCCACTGCCCGTCCTCGCGCACGAACGAGTACGCGAGGGTGGTCGGGACGTCGCTCGTCGACGGCACGTAGTGCCCGCCCTGGTCGACGGTCGCGGACGTGACGAACGCGTACTCGAGGTCGGCGTCGCCCACCCGCGTGGTGGCGCCGTCGCCCGGGCGCACCGTGACGCTGGCCCGAGGGTCCCAGTCGTCGGCGAAGCCGCCCGCGAGGAACTGCCGGGCGACCGCGTAGTTGTCCTGCGGGCCGGTGCCGGCCGCCAGGAAGTCGCGCAGGATCTTCTCCTGCGAGCTGTCGGCGACCGGGCCGCTCGGCGTGTAGACCACCTCGCTCGGCACCTCGCTCGAGACGTCGTCGCCGCGCTCGACCGGGCCCCGGTCGGGGATGGAGGCACAGCCCGTCAGCACGAGGAGCGCCGCCACCAGGGCGCCCACCGCTCCCGTCCGTCGTCGTCGCCGTTCAGCCACCGTGCACCTCCGTCGTCCCGCTCCACGGTTCGCCCGAGGTGGGCTCGGGCGGCCCCGGGGCCGTGGCGCCGGCCCTCGCGCCGTCGTCGGGCTCGGCCGCCAGCGGCCGGGTGGTGGCCGTCGTCCCCGCCTCCCTCGGCAGGGTGACGACGAAGCGGCTGCCCTCCCCCGGGCGCGACCAGAGGTCGATGCGGCCGCCGTGCAGGGTCGCGTCCTCCAGGCTGATGGCGAGGCCGAGCCCCGTGCCCCCGATGGTGCGGCGCCGCGACGGGTCGGCCCGCCAGAACCGGTCGAAGACGCGCTCGGCCTCGGCCGGGGTCATCCCCACCCCGTGGTCGCGGACCGCCACGGCCACCGCCTCCTCGTCGCTGTCGACCTCGACCTCGACCGGTCGCCCCTCGCCGTGCTCGATCGCGTTGCCGAGGAGGTTGCGCAGGATGCGCCGCAGCCGCCGGGGGTCGACGTCGGCCTCGAGGTAGCCGCCGCGCGCGTCGATCGTCACCGTGCTGCCGACCTCCGCCGCGAGCGGCTCGAACTCGGCGACGACGTCGTCGACGAGACCCACCACGCGCGTGCTCTCGAGGTCGAGCTCGACCGCCCCGGCGTCGAAGCGCGAGATCTCGAGCAGGTCGGCCAGCAGCACCTCGAAGCGGTCGACCTGCGTGTGCAGCAGCTCGGTCGTGCGGGCCGCCGTCGGCGTGAAGGAGGCGCGCTGGTCGTAGAGCACGTCGCCCGCCAGGCGGATGGTGGTCAAGGGCGTCCGCAGCTCGTGCGAGACGTCGCTGACGAAGCGCTGCTGCACCCGCGACAGCTCGGCGAGCTGGGAGATCTGCTTCTGCATCGCGTCGGCCATGCCGTTGAACGACCGCCCGAGCGTCGCGACGACGTCCTGGCCCTTCTCGGGGATGCGCTGGTCGAGCTGGCCGGCCGCGATCTTCTCGCTGGTCTCGGCGGCCACCCGGACGGGCCCCACGACGAGCCGGACGACCACGTAGGTGACGACGCCGATCAGGACGACGAGGGCCAGCGAGCCCAGCGCCAGCGTGCGCTGCATGAGCGACAGCGTGGTCTGGGCGTCGCTGAGGTCGTAGACGAGGTAGAGCTCGTACTGGCCGGCCGTGGGCACCTGCAGCGTCGAGCCCACGGCGAGGCCGGGGGCGTCGCCGCCCGGCCCTCGGAGCGAGACGGGCTGGAGGGCCAGGGCGCCCGTGTCGGCGGCCACCTGGTCGCGGAGCTCCGGCGTGATCTGGTCGGCCGGGAAGTCGGGGCTCGCGATCGCCTGGATCGTCTGCGCCGTCGTCTGGCCCGGCGTCCGGAGGATGGCGATGCTCGTGCCGCCCGGGCTCGACGTCGACGCGAGGATGGCGCTCTGCGCCTCGTTCTGCAGCGAGTCGAGCTCGACCTGGTCGGCGTCCTCGGTCGCCGTGGCCGAGTCGAAGATGCTCTGGGCGAGCAGCGTCGCGCGGAGCGACTCGGACTGCACCTGGTCGCGTCGCTGGTCGTAGAGGTTCGCGCCGATGCTCACCGAGATGGTCGTGCCGATGATCGTCGCCCCCAGGCCCGCCATCACGACGGTGGTCGCGACGGTGCGGAACTCGAGGGAGGACCGCCAGAAGCCCGCGACGCGGGACGGCCAGCCGCGCCGGCCCAGCCAGGCCCGCCGGAGCGCGGCGGAGACGGACTCGACCGTCACGGCCCCGGCCCCGCGAGCCGCGGGCACGCCCGCCGCCCGGGAGGGCCTAGGCGGACGAGCCGGCACGGTACCCGACGCCGCGGACCGTCGTCACGATGCGCGGGGCGTCCGGGTCGTGCTCGACCTTCGCGCGCAGGCGCTGCACGTGGACGTTGACGAGGCGCGTGTCGGCCTTGTAGTGGTAGCCCCACACCTGCTCGAGGAGCATCTCGCGGGTGAACACCTGCTGGGGCTTCGACGCCAGCGCCAGCAGCAGCTCGAACTCGAGGGGCGTGAGGGCAATGACCGTGTCGCCGCGTCGGACCTCGTGGGCGGCGACGTCGAGGCGGAGGTCGCCGACGGTCAGGACGTCGGTCGTGGGCTCGCTGGAGGGCCGGAGGCGGGTGCGCACCCGGGCCACGAGCTCCTTCGGGTCGAAGGGCTTGACGACGTAGTCGTCCGCCCCGGCCTCGAGCCCCGCGACGACGTCGACGGTGTCGCCCTTGGCGGTGAGCATGATGACGGGCACCCCGCTCTCGGCGCGGATCGCCGCGCAGACGGCGAGGCCGTCCATGCCCGGCAGCATGAGGTCGAGCAGGACGAGGTCGGGGGCCGAGTTGCGGAAGGCGTCGACGGCGGCGCTGCCGTCGCTGCAGAAGTGGGGCTCGAAGTCGGCGGCCCGGAGCACGATGCCGATCATCTCGGCGAGCGCGGGGTCGTCGTCCACCACCAGGATGCGCGGGGTCATGGTCTCCGTCCTCGGCTGGGCCGCTCGGGAAGCGGCACGTCACCCGAGATTAGTGCAGGAGGCGCCCGTCGGCTGGCACCCGCCGCCCGACGCGTGGGAACATGGCGGCACCGCGGGGCGATCCCGCGGGCGGACCACCGGGGGGCACCATGACGGACGTGGACGGCTGGGCGGCGCCCGGCGCGGGCCAGGACGAGCCCGGCTGGGGCGAGCGCCTGCCCCCGGCGCCGGATCAGCAGCACGGGCAGCAGCAGCCCCCCGCGCAGCCGGCGCCGTACGGGCAGCCGGTGCCTCACGGGCAGCCGTCGCCCTACGGACAGCAGGCGCCCTCCGGGCAGCAGCCGCCGTGGGCCGGGCATCAGCCGCCCTGGGCCGCGCAGCAGCCCCCGGCCCCGGGCCCGCCCCCGGGCTGGACGCCGCCTCCCCGCCCCGGGCTGCTCGCCCTGAGGCCCTTCACCTTCGGCGAGGTCCTCACGGGCTCGTTCCAGGTCTTCCGCCGCAACCCGCGCACCACCTTCGGCACCGCGCTCCTGGCCCAGGTCGTCCTGCTCGTCGTGACCCTCGGCGTCACCGGCGGCACGGCCGCGGCGGCCTTCAGCCGCGTCGACTCCGCCCTGCCCCAGGACCGCGACGCCGTCGCCGCCGGCGCCGTCGCGGTGACGCTCCTCTCCACGATCGTCCCGCTCCTCCTCTCCGTGGTGGTCAGCGCCCTGCTCCAGGGCCTGTTCGTGCTCGAGACCTCCCGCCAGCTCCTCGGCCAACGGCTGCGCCTCGGCGGCCTGTGGGCGCTCACGGCGGGCCGGCGCGGTGCCCTCCTGGGCTGGTCGGCGCTGCTGACCCTCGCGTACCTCGTCGGCGTGGCGGTCGTCGCCGGCGTCGTGGCGCTGGGCTTCGTCGTCGGCGGCGGGACGGGCATCGCGATCGGCATCGTCTCCGGCCTCCTCGCGGGGCTCGGCGCGCTCGCCGTCGGCGTCTGGCTCAGCGTGCAGCTCAGCCTCGTGCCGAGCGCCCTGATGCTCGAGCGCCTCACCCTCGGCGCGGCGGTCTCGCGCTCCTGGCGCCTCGTCCGTGGCTCGTTCTGGCGCACCTTCGGCGTCGTCGTGCTCGTCCTCGTGATGATCCAGGTCGCCGCCCAGGTCGCGAGCACCCCGATCTCGCTCCTCTCGGGCCTCCTCGCCGGCGCCCTCGCCCCGACCGGGGACGTGACCTCGCCCACCTTCCTGGTGGTGACGGGCGCGGGCTACCTGCTGACGTTCGTCGTGGCCGCCGTCGTCGCGTCGATCGGCTCGGTCGTCCAGGCCGCGAGCACCGCCCTCGTGTACGTCGACCGCCGCATCCGCACCGAGGGGCTCGACCTCGAGCTCGTCCGCCACGTGGAGCGACGCGACGCCGGCCAGGCCGACCTGCCCGACCCGTGGCGCTCGCCCTGGGGCGACGCGGCTCCCCCGCGGTGACGCTCGCCTCCGGGGCCCTCGCCGTGACGCTGGTCGCCGCCCCGCTCCGACCCGACCCCGAGGAGGCGCGGCGCCTGCTCCAGCAGGAGCTCACCGAGCGCGACTACGTCGCCGCCCAGCCCACCTGGCTCGACCGTGCCGCCGACGCCTTCTGGTCGTGGATCGAGGGCGTGCGCTTCGGCGACGCCGAGGGAGCACCGGCCGTCGCGCTCGTGATCGTCCTGGTCGTCGTCGTCGCGGTCGTCGTCGGGGTGGTGCTCGTCTACGGGGTGCCGCACCTGGAGCGCCGCTCCGCCCGCCCGGGCGAGCTCTTCGGCGACGACGACGAGCGCGACGCCGAGGCCCTCCGCGCCTCCGCCCGGGAGGCGGCGGCGTCGGGCGACCTCGACCGCGCCGTCGTCGAGTCGTTCCGGGCCCTCGCGCGGGCCCTCGTCGAGCGGGACGTGCTGACGACGAGCCCCGGCACCACGGCCCGGACGGTGGGCGACCGCGCGGCCCGTCTCTTCCCCGCCCGGGCCGACCGCCTGCGCGCGGCCGCCCGGGCGTTCGACGAGGTCCGCTACCTCGACCGTCCGGGCACCGAGCAGGCCTGGCGCGAGATCACCGATCTCGACCAGGTGCTCGAGGGCGACCGGACGGCGGTGCCCGCGTGACGACGTCGACGCCCGCCGCGCCCTCCCGGTCGACCCCCGCGCCCCGCGCAGCCCTCCGCCGCGCCCGCCCCTGGGCCCTGCTCGCCGCCGCCGTCGTCGCGGTCGCCGTGGTGGTCGTGCTGCTGAGCGGCGGCGACGCCACGGGCGGTCGCGCCCTCGGCCCCGAGAACCCGGCGCCCGCGGGGGCGAAGGCCGTCGTCGAGGTCCTCCGCGAGCAGGGGGTCGAGGTGGACGTGACCACCTCGCTGGCCGCCACGACCGCGCGGGCCCGGGCCGACGCCTCCGACACGACGGTGGTGGTCGACGACGCGAGCGCCCTGCTCGTCGCCGACCAGTGGCGGGACGTCGCCGACTCGGCCGACCGGACCCTCCTCCTCGCCCCCGACCAGGTGGCCCTCGACGCCGTGGCGCCCGGCCTCGCCCTGGCGGCCGAGGTCGACGACGGCGCCGTCGCGCCGGGCTGCGACCTGCCGGCGGTGGAGCGCCTCGACCGCGTCCAGGTCGGGGGGTACGCCTACACGGTCGACGGCGTCGACCCGGGCGTCGACGTCACCACGTGCCTCGCCGACGACGCGTCGGGCGGCTTCGGCCTGGTCGAGGTCGTCGACGGCGACCGGACGGTCACCGTCCTCGGCGCGACCACCGCGATCACCAACGGCGCCGTGCTCGACGACGACGACGCCGCGTTCGCGCTCTCGCTGCTCGGGCAGACGGAGCACGTCGTGTGGTACCTGCCGAGCCCGGACGACGTGCCCGAGGGCAGCGGCACCCTCGCGAGCCTGACGCCGGGATGGGTCACGCCCGTGCTCGCCCTGCTCGCCCTGACGGCCGTCGTCGCCGGCGTGTGGCGCGGCCGCCGGCTCGGCCCCCTCGTGGTCGAGCGCCTGCCCGTGGTCGTGCGGGCGTCGGAGACCACCGAGGGCCGGGCCCGGCTCTACGAGCGGTCCGGCTCACGTCGGCACGCACTCGACCAGCTGCGCATCGGCACCGTGGTGCGGCTGCGTCGCCGGGTGGGGCTCGGCGCCGCCGCCTCGCTCGACGACGTCCTCGCCCGGGTCGGCCAGCTCACCGGAGCCGACCCCCGGGGCCTCCGCCACGTGCTCGTGGACGCCGACCCCGCCGACGACCGCGAGCTCGTCCGCCTGAGCGACAGCCTGCTCGACCTCGAGCGCGTGGTCTCGGAGGCGGTGGCTCCCCGGTGACGGGCACCGCGCCTCCCCCGGGCCGCCGCGCCCCACGACCTGCACCCCGCCCCCACGAGATCCCCGGGAGGATCACCGCATGACGTCAGAACTCCAGCAGACCTTCGCCGCCGTGCGCACCGAGGTGGGCAAGGCCGTCGTCGCGCAGGACGGCGCGGTGACCGGGTTGCTCGTGACCCTGCTCGCCCAGGGCCACGTGCTCCTCGAGGGCGTGCCGGGGGTCGCGAAGACGCTGCTCGTGCGGGCGCTCAGCCACGCGCTGTCGCTCGACACGGCGCGCGTGCAGTTCACGCCCGACCTGATGCCCGGCGACATCACCGGCTCGCTCGTCCACGACGCCGGCAGCGGCCGGTTCGAGTTCCGGCCCGGGCCCGTGTTCACCAACGTGCTGCTCGCCGACGAGATCAACCGCACGCCCCCCAAGACGCAGTCGGCGCTGCTCGAGGCGATGGAGGAGCGCCAGGTCTCGGTCGACGGCGTCAGCCGCCCGCTGCCGACGCCCTTCCTCGTCGCGGCGACGATGAACCCGGTCGAGTACGAGGGCACCTACACGCTGCCCGAGGCGCAGCTCGACAGGTTCCTCATGAAGCTCACCCTCGACCTGCCGCCCCGCGAGGCCGAGGTCGAGGTGCTCGCTCGGCACGCGGGCGGCTTCTCGCCGCGCGACCTCCGGGCCGCCGGGGTCACCCCCGTGCTCGGGGCGGAGGAGCTCGCCCGCGCGCAGGCCGAGGTCGCGCGCGTCGGCGCCTCGCCCGACGTGCTGGCGTACATCGTCGACCTGGCCCGGGCGACCCGCGAGAGCCCCTCCGTCGCCGTCGGGGTCAGCCCCCGCGGCTCGACCGCGCTGCTGGCCGCCACCCGCGCCTGGGCCTGGCTGACCGGCTTCGACCGCGTCACGCCCGACCACGTGCAGGCGATGGCCCTGCCCGTCCTCCGCCACCGGCTGAAGCTCCGGCCCGAGGCCGAGCTCGAGGGCGTGGGCGCCGACGCGGTGCTCCGCTCGGTGCTGCAGCAGGTCCGGGTCCCCCTCTGAGCATGGCCGTCACCGGATGGACCGTGGCCCTGCTGGCCCTCGGCGTGGTGCCCCTCGTCGCGACGGGGGACGACCGGGTCCTGCTCGGCTGGATCGTGCTCGTCACGCTGCTCGTCGCCCTCGACGTGCTGCTCGCGGCGTCGCCCCGAGCCCTCCGGCTGCGCCGGGAGCTGCCCCCGGCCGTCCGGCTCGGCGAGAGCACGGCGTCGCGCCTCGTCGTCGTCAACGACGGGCGACGCCGGCTGCGCGGCGTGCTGCGCGACGCGTGGCAGCCGTCGGCGGGGGCCGCCTCGACCCGACGATCGCTGTCGCTCCGGCCGGGCCGCGCGGTGACGCTGACGACGACCCTGACGCCCTTCCGCCGGGGCGACCGGCGGGCCGACGCGGTCACCGTCCGCTCGGTCGGCCCCCTGCGCCTCGCCGCCCGGCAGGCCACCGTGGAGCTGCCCGGCGTCGTCCGGGTGCTGCCCCGCTTCTCGTCACGGCGCCACCTCCCCTCCCGCCTGGCGCGCCTGCGCGAGCTCGACGGGAGGACGAGCGTGATGGTGCGCGGGCAGGGCACCGAGTTCGACAGCCTCCGCGAGTACGTCCGCGGCGACGACGTGCGGAGCATCGACTGGCGCGCGACGGCCCGTCGTGACGAGCTCGTCGTGCGCACCTGGCGCCCCGAGCGCGACCGCCGCGTCGTCGTGGTCGTCGACAGCGGCCGCACCTCGGCGGCCCGGGTCGACGACGAGCCCCGCCTCGACACCGCCTTCGAGTCGGCGTTGCTGCTCGCGGCGCTGGCGTCGAGGGCCGGCGACCGGGTCGACGTCGTCGTCTTCGACCGCCGCGTGCGCGGCCGCGTGCAGGGCGCGACGGGCGCCGCCCTCCTCTCGTCGCTCGTCGACGTGCTCGCCCCGGTCGAGCCCGAGCTGGTCGACACCGACTGGTCGTCCGTGCCCGCCCTCGTCCGGTCGGTCACGAGCCAGCGGGCGCTGGTCGTCCTCGCGACGACCGTCGACTCCCCCGGCTCGGCGCGCAGCCTGCTCGCGGCCGTCCCGCAGCTCAGCCGCCAGCACCTCGTGGTCGTGGCCTCGGTGGCCGACCCGGCCCTCGCCGAGACGGCGCTCCGCCGCGACGGCCGGTCAGAGGTCTACCGGGCCGCCGCCGCCGAGCGGGCCGTGCTCGACGCCTCCCGCGTGGCCGCGGCCCTCCGCCAGGTGGGCGCCGACGTGGTGTCGGCCGCGCCCGCCGACCTGCCGCCGGCCCTGGCCGACCGCTACCTCGCGCTGAAGGCGGCCGGGCGGCTCTGACGGGCCCCACGGCGCAGCCACGGACGCGGGCTGCTGGTCAGCCGGCGACGAGCTCCCGCGCGCCCGCCTCGAACTCGTCGAGGTCGCCCGTCTGGCCCGCCCGGTGAGCCCGGCCCCCGAGCACCCACTGGTACGCGAGGAAGGCCGCGAGCGCGACCGTGCCGATGCCGATCTTGATCGCCCACGGCCACGGCTGCCGGGTGACGAAGCCCTCGATCACGCCGGAGACGAGCAGCGAGAGCATCAGGCCGACCGCGATCGTGATGAGGGCCCGGCCGTCCTCCGCGAGGGCCTGGCCGCGCGTCCGGGCCCCGGGGGCTATCCACGACCAGGCGATCATGAGGCCGGCGGCTCCGGCGACGAAGATGCTGTAGAGCTCGAGCTGGCCGTGCGGGAGGATGTACAGGAAGAAGTAGTCGAGGCGGCCCTGGTCGGCCATGATGCCGGCCGAGACCCCGATGTTGATCGCGTTGCCGATGATCGCGTAGGGCACCCACACGCCGGTGATGCCGAACGCGACGCACTGGGCCGCGATGAACGCGTTGTTCGTCCACACCTGGCCGGTGAACGACGACGGCGCGCTCTCGGAGTAGTAGTCGACGAAGTCCTCGGTCGCGAACTGCCGACGGAACTCCGGCGTGCCGAACGACGCGAGCACGGACGGCGTCGAGGCCGCCCACACGGCGAAGACCGTGGCGACGACGACCGTCGCGAGCAGCACGGCGATCGAGAGCCAGCGCACGCGGTACAGCGCGGCCGGCAGCTGGACCAGGAAGAAGCCCGGCACCTGAGCGGCCAGGTCGCGCCCCGCGCCGGTGAACCGAAGGCGCGCCCGCGAGAGGGTCAGCGACAGCCGGTCGGCGACGACCGACGGCCCCGTCGCCGTCTGCAGGGCCGACAGCTCGGCCGCCCCCGACTGGTACAGCCGGATGAGCTCGTCGGCCTCGGGCCCGGTGAGGCGCTGCCGGCGGGCGAGGCGGTCGAGCTCGGTCCACTCGTGGCCGTGGGCGGCGGCGTAGGCGTCGAGATCCATTCTGCTTAGATACTAGGCATGTCCCGACCCCGCGCAGGTGGCAGAGCGCCGATCACGCTCCGGCCCGACCAGGTGGAGTCGCTGGGCGGCTCGTCCGACCAGCTGGTCGTCGGCGAGGCGGTCGCCCTCGACCTCCGACCCACCGGCTTCGTGCTCCGGGTCGCCGGTGCCCTGATCGACTACGCGGTCTACGCGATCGTGCTCGTGCTGCTGGTCGTCCTCGTCGGGGCGCTCTCGGAGGCCGGGGCGGTCGACGACGCCGTCGCCCAGGCCCTCGTCGTCACGAGCGTCGTGACGTGCCTGATCGGGCTGCCGCTCGTGGTCGAGACGGCCAGCCACGGCCGGTCGCTGGGCAAGCTCGCCACCGGCGCCCGCATCGTGCGGCTCGACGGCGGCGCGATCGGCCTCCGCCACGCCCTGACGCGCTCGCTCGTCGGCCTGCTCGAGATCGTCATGACGACCGGGGGGCTGGCGGTCGTCGTCGCCCTGCTCAACCGCTCGTCGCGGCGCCTGGGCGACCTGATGGCCGGCACCTACAGCCGCAACGAGCGGGCTCCGCGCATGGGCCGCGTCGTCGTGCAGCTGCCGCCGCACCTCGTCCGCTGGGCGGCCGTCGCCGACGTCGCCAGGCTGCCCGACCCCCTCGCCCGGCGCGTGGCGTCGTTCCTCCAGCAGGCCCCGGCGCTCTCGCCCGCCTCCCGGCACCGGGTCTCGGTCGGCCTCGCCGACGAGGTGGCCGCGTTCGTGTCGCCCGTGCCCGCGGTCGACCCGGAGTCGTTCCTCGCCGGCGTCAGCGCCCTCCGACGAGACCGCGAGGCCGTCGCCCTCGGCCGCGAGGCCGCGCTCCTCCGGCGCCTCGACCCGGCCCTGACCGGCACGGTGCCCGGCTTCCCGACGCGCTGACCCCGGACCGTCCGAGCCCGAGGGCGCCCGCGCCCCCGGGCCGCCGAGCCCCACGGTTCGGCCCGTGACGACGGAGGCCGCCCGGGAGGCGCGGCGTGCGCTCCCCGGACGGCCTCCGGCGACGAGGCGGGCCCGCTGGCCCGCCCCGTGGTGGTCAGTACCGGTAGTGGTCGACCTTGTACGGCCCCGCCACGGGCACGCCGATGTAGGCGGCCTGCTCGTCGGTGAGGGTCGTCAGCTCGACGCCGAGGGCGTCGAGGTGCAAGCGCGCGACCTTCTCGTCGAGGTGCTTGGGCAGCACGTAGACGTCGGTCTCGTAGCGGTCCCGGTGCGCCCACAGCTCGATCTGGGCGAGCACCTGGTTGGCGAACGAGTTGCTCATCACGAACGAGGGGTGGCCGGTCGCGTTGCCGAGGTTCATCAGGCGTCCCTCGCTGAGCACGAGGATGCTGCGGCCGGTGGGGAGGCGCCACTCGTGCACCTGGGGCTTGATCTCGACGCGCTCGGCGCCGGCCAGCGACTCGAGGCCGGCCATGTCGATCTCGTTGTCGAAGTGGCCGACGTTCGCGACCACCGCGAGGTGCTTGAGCCCGAGGAGGTGGTCGACCGTGACGACGTTGAGGTTGCCGGTGCCCGTCACCAGGATGTCGACGGTGCCGACGACCGACTCGAGCTTCGCGACCTGGTAGCCGTCCATGGCGGCCTGCAGGGCGTTGATCGGGTCGACCTCGCTGACGATGACGCGCGCGCCCTGGCCGCGCAGCGCCTCCGCCGCGCCCTTGCCGACGTCGCCGTAGCCCGCGACGAAGGCGACCTTGCCGCCGATCAGCACGTCGGTGGCGCGGTTGAGGCCGTCGGGCAGGGAGTGGCGGATGCCGTACTTGTTGTCGAACTTCGACTTCGTCACCGAGTCGTTGACGTTGATCGCGGGGAAGAGCAGCTCGCCCGCGCGGGACAGCTCGTAGAGCCGGTGCACGCCGGTCGTGGTCTCCTCCGTCACGCCCTGGATCTCGGCGCCGATGGTCGTCCAGCGGTCGGTCGACTCGGCGAGCGAGCCCCGGAGCACCTCGAGGATGACCTTCCACTCCTGGCTGTCGCCGGGGGCGTCGGAGGGCACGGCGCCGGCGAGCTCGAACTCGCGGCCCTTGTGCACGAGCATCGTGGCGTCGCCGCCGTCGTCGAGGATCATGTTCGGGCCGGCGAACGCGGCCCCGGCCTCGGCGGCCTCGGCGGACCAGTCGAAGATCTGCGAGGTGCACCACCAGTACTCCTCCAGCGTCTCGCCCTTCCAGGCGAAGACGGGCACGCCCCGGGGCTCCTCGGGGGTGCCGGTCGGGCCGACGACGATCGCGGCGGCCGCTTCGTCCTGCGTGGAGAAGATGTTGCAGCTGGCCCAGCGGACCTGGGCGCCGAGGGCCGTCAGGGTCTCGATCAGGACGGCGGTCTGCACGGTCATGTGCAGCGAGCCCGCGATGCGGGCGCCGGCGAGCGGCTGGGTCGGGCCGAACTCCTCACGGAGGGCCATGAGCCCCGGCATCTCGTTCTCGGCGAGGCGGAGCTGGTGGCGTCCGGCCTCGGCGAGGCTCAGGTCGGCGACCTTGTAGGGCAGCGAAGTCGTAGTAGTGGGCATGCGACCATCCTCCCCCACCCGACAGCGTGTGTCGCGTCGCCGGCGCGACGCCCGGCAGCCCGTCAGGAACGGACGAGGCGCGCGATCGCGGCGGACGCCTCGGCGATCTTCTGGTCGGCGACGGCTCCGCCCTCGCGGGCGGCCTCGGCGACGCAGTGCGCGAGGTGGTCCTCGAGCAGCTGCAGCGCGACGGTCTCGAGGGCCTTCGTCGCCGCGCTGACCTGCGTGAGCACGTCGATGCAGTAGACGTCGTCCTCGACCATGCGCTGGATGCCCCGCACCTGGCCCTCGGCCCGGCGCAGGCGCTTGACGATCTGCTCCTTCGAGCCGGCGCCCACGTAGCCGGGGCCCGCGGTCGCCGGGGAGTCGCGGGTCGGCTCCGGCGGGCCGGGCACCGCCCCCGGGTCGGCCTGGCCCTCGTCGTCGCGCACCGCGCCTCCTGCGTCCACGGGGCGAGCATACCCCCCTGGGGTACGCCCGCCCCGCGAGGACGCCGAACGGTGCTACGCGCGGATGAGCGCGAGCACCTCGTCGCGGAGGCGCTCCATGCCGGCGGGCGTCGCGGCCTCGGCGTTCAGGCGCAGCAGCGGCTCCGTGTTGGAGGGGCGGACGTTGAACCACCAGAAGCCGTCGTCGGCCGTGCCCGAGACGGTGAGGCCGTCGAGCTCGTCGACCTCGCCCCGCGACGCCCACGCCTCGACGATGCGCGTGTAGGCCGCGGGCACGTCGTCGACGGTCGAGTTGATCTCGCCGCTCGCCGTGTAAGGCGTGTAGCGGTTCGTCAGCGTCGACAGCGGCTCGCCCTGGTGGCCCAGCTCGGCGAGCACGTGCATCGCGGCGAGCATGCCGTTGTCGGCGCCCCAGAAGTCGCGGAAGTAGTAGTGCGCCGAGTGCTCGCCGCCGAAGATCGCACCGGTGGCCTTCATCTCGTCCTTGATGAGCGAGTGGCCCACGCGCGTGCGCACCGGGGTGGCGCCCGCGGCGACGATCGCCTCGGGCACGGCCCGCGAGGTGATGAGGTTGTGGATCACCGCGATGTCGGCGTCGGGCTCGGCGGCGCGGACGCGGGCGATCTCGCGCACGGCGACGATGGCGGCGACGGCCGACGGGGTGACGGCGTCGCCGTTCTCGTCGACGACGAAGCAGCGGTCGGCGTCGCCGTCGAAGGCGAGGCCGAGGTCGGCGCCGTGCTCGACGACGGCGGCCTGCAGGTCGACCAGGTTGGCCGGCTCGAGCGGGTTCGCCTCGTGGTTCGGGAAGGTGCCGTCGAGCTCGAAGTAGAGGGGGACGATCTCGAGCGGGAGGCCGGGCAGCCCGGCGGCCTCGCCGAGCACCGCGGGCACGGTCATGCCGCCCATGCCGTTGCCGGCGTCGACGACGACCTTGAGCGGCCGGACGCCCGCGAGGTCGACCAGGCCGCGGAGGTAGCCGGCGTAGTCCGCCAGGGCGTCGTACTCGCGGAGGGAGCCGGGGGCCTCGACGGGCGTGACGCCCTCGGCCAGGTACGCGGCGGCGCGGTCGCGGACGTCGGCGAGGCCCGTGCCGAGGCTGATGCCCTGGGCACCGGCGCGGCTCATCTTGATGCCGTTGTAGGTGGCGGGGTTGTGGCTGGCGGTGAACATGGCGGCCGGGGCGTCGAGCGAGCCGGAGGCGAAGTACGACTCGTCGGTCGAGCAGAGGCCGAGCGCCACGACGTTCGCGCCCCGGGCCTGGGCGCCGCGCGCGAAGGCGGCGGCGAAGGCGGGCGACGAGTCGCGCATGTCGTGACCGACGACGAGGTCGTGCCCGGCGCCCTCGATCTCGTCCGCGAACGCCGCGCCGAACGCCTCGACGACCTCCTCCGTGAGCTGGCTCCCGACGAGCCCCCTCACGTCGTAGGTCTTCACGAAGGCGGTCAGGTCGACGGTGTTCTCAGAGGTCATGCCCCAAAACTACCCGGCGCAGGACCTGCCAGCCCTGAGGCACGGACAGGGATGTCGCGTGACGGGCGCAGAGGTCGTAGCCGTGCGGCTCGACGCGGCCGCTGAGCGGGCCGACGACGACCGTCGAGTCGGCGTACACGTAGGTCAGCGTCGCCACCGCCTCGGCGTGGCAGGCGACCTTGCTGCAGGGGCGTTCGTCCATCGGGGCCAGCGTACCCGCCCGCCCTTGAGGGGCCGCGTAGCATGGGCGGATGGCCAGGCCCCACCGCGTCACCGACCGGTCCCGACACCGCGACCGCCACGGCCGGGGGCTCCGCTCCTCCGTCGCGGGCCCGCACCTGCCCTTCCTGCGCACCCGGGTCGACACCTTCGACGACGTCGTCGCGGCCACCGTGGAGTACCTCCGCGAGCTGCGCCCCGACGACCTCGACGACGTCACGGTCGAGGTGGAGGCGCTCCCCGCCGACCCGGACGAGACGCGCGTCGAGCGCTGGCGCGTCGACCGGCGGGCCCGCCGCGTCGTGGTCTACCGCCTGCCGATCGAGCGCCTCACGCCCGTGCCCGAGTCACGGCGACTGGCCGACCCCGAGCAGCAGCACCGGTCGGTCGTCGAGGGCTGGGTCTTCCGGGCGGTCGCCGACCTCCTCGGCGAGGACCCGTGGGAGATCGCGCCGGAGCGCTGGCGCGACGGCTGAGCCCGCCGGGGCCCGCGCAGCCCACGCCGAGGCCCACCGGGGCCCGTGACGGCCGCTACGGCCGCTACGGCCAGACGGTGACGGGCGACGAGGCGGGCAACGGTGACGAGACCGCCCACGAGGCCAGGGCCCCGGGGCCGGAGAACGACACCCCGGCACGGAGGCCGTCGGCGCCGCTCAGCGTGACACGGTCGCCCGCGCCCACCGCCACGGCGATCGTCGAGCCGCCCGGCACCTCCCGGGGGTCCTCGTCGGCCTGCCCGGCCGCGTCGTCGCCGGCGGCCTCGACGGCCACGGACGCCGTCGCGGTGTCGGCGGACGGGTTGACGATGCTGAGGACGCCGCCCTCGCCGGCCGGCACCTGGACGAGCGTGTCGCCGTCCAGCGGCGAGGCGGAGGAGGCCCAGGCCAGGTCGACCGCGCCCTGGCCCGAGACCGTCGACGACCGGGCGCCCACCACGACCGGCACGGGCGACTCGACGCGGACGGTGTAGACCCCGTCGGCGAGGCCGTCGACCGGCACGTCGGTGACACGGCCGGCGCCGACCTCGGTCTCGAAGCTCGTCCCCGTCCCGTCGGCGGTGGCGACGTCGACCGTCACGGTGGCGCCCGTGTCGCCGGGGACGAGCACCCGGAGGACGCTCTGGAGGTCGGCGCTCCCCTCGTCGGCGAGGGCCGCCTCGAGGTTCGCCGAGTCACGGACGACGAGGCCCGGCACGACCGCGGTGGTCGCGGGCTCGGCCGAGCCGCTGACGATGTCGACGCCGCCCGGGTCGAGCGTGCGGACCACCGACTGCTGCAGCGTGGAGACGATGCGGCCGCCGCGGCTCTGCACGTGGACCACGGGAGAGGCGAGGCCCGTCGCGAAGCCGGACAGGGGCACCACCTTCTGGCTGCGCGGGGCCACCACGATGCCGTCGATGCCCGGCCCCTGCACGGTGCCGTCCTCGGCCCAGATGCCGAGGTCGACCGTCGAGTTCACGTCGGTGGGGTTGACGAGGGTGATGAGCGAGACGCGCCCGGTCTCGGTCGAGCCGCCCACGAGCCACGTCGAGCTCGTCGGCTCGGTGCACGGGGCGGAGGCGAAGCCGACCAGGTCGTCGGAGTCGACGACCTGGCTCTGCGCCGCCGCGACGAGGGGCACGTCGTCGCCGACGACGGGAGCCGTCACGAGCTGCGGCGACGACGAGCTGCCGTCGGCGCCGGCGAGTGCCTCGACCTCGTCGTCGCCGGTCGACCCCCGGTCGACGTCGGCCCGGCCGACGGCGCTGGCCGTGGTGGCCTGCTGCCCCTCCGCGTCCGAGAGGCGGAGGACGCTCCCGGCGCAGACGCGCTGCTGGTCGACCGGCACGGGGGTGACCTGCTGGCCGGCCGGCTCGGTGCGGAGCGCCGGCAGCGGCACGACGGCCGCCGCGCCGACCACGAGGGCGGCGACGGCGAGCCCCACGACGCCGACCGCCACGCGTCCGGTGGTCCTGGCTGCGGATCGCTCAGTCATCTCGCTCCTCGTCGAAGGTGGTGGCGGGCTGCTCGGCCTCGGGCACGCCGGCCCGTGACCGGCGCCGACGGGGCGTCGTCGGGAGGGCGAGCAGCAGGGCCGAGCCGAGCACCAGCGCCCAGGTGACGCCGACGATCGGGCGGAGCGGCCCCGGGTCGGTCCGGTCGTCGGGCCGCTCGGACGCGGCGACGTAGCGCCAGAGGAGCCCGTTCGAGGTGTCGCCGACGGGCAGGAAGGTCGCGGTGCCGTCGAGGGCCTCCCCCGCACGGCGCTCGAGCGCCGCCGCCGCGGGCTCGTCGTCGGGCGTGCCGGCCAGCAGCACGAAGCCGACGCCGAGGCGGTCGAGGTCGTCGGCCGGGTCGAAGCCGCTGCGGCTGACGAGGTTGCCCGCGAGGACGGTGAGGTCGCGGTCGGTCGCGCTGAGCCGCTGCGACGTGGCGTCGAGGGTCGACTGGTCGTCGAGCGTCGCTCCCTGGCCGCGCTCGAGCGAGACGGCGAGCGAGCCGTCGGGCTGCGGGGTCAGGACGAGCGTCCCGACGTCGGGCGACGCCTCGGCCTCGGCCGTGACGTAGGCCGAGAGAATGCGCCCCGAGCTCGGGCGTACGTCCGACGTCCCGAGGTACGAGGCGATGAGCACCGGCACCGCGACGGCGACGCTCGTGACGGCCACGAGCACGCCCGCGGGCGGGGCGACGCGGGGCAGGCGGTCGAGCGTCACGGCGGCGGCGCCGACGAGGCCCAGCAGGTAGAGGCTGAGCCCGCTGCCCGCCCAGACCGCGACGCTGTCGCTGCCGACGGCGGAGACGGAGACCTGGGTGGCGGCCACGGCGGTCAGGTAGCCGAGGAGGGCGAGCGCCAGGGCGGGCACCGCGCGGCCCAGCGCGCCGACGAACGGCGCGGCCACGGCCAGGAGGGCGAGGGGCAGGACGGCGGCGGCGACGACCACGGCGAGGGTCTCGGCCGGCAGGCCCGTCCCCGCCAGGAGCCGCGTCCAGCCGTTCAGCCCCGTCTCGGGCGACGTCACGAGGAGCTGGAGCGGCGACGCCGGCTCCGTCCTGGCCGGCACGCCCGGGTCGGCGAAGACGCCCCACCAGGTGCCGCGCCCGATCTGGACGATCGCGAGCGGCAGGAAGAGCGCCACCGCCGGGAGGGGCACCGCGATCATGCGGTGGATGCCGCGCGGGCGGGTGGCCAGGGAGCCGAGCCAGATCACGACGAGCGCCGGCAGCAGCGACGGCGAGCAGGCCGCGACGAGCGCGAACAGGAGGGAGGCGGTGGCTCCGGCCGCCCAGGACCGGGCCGAGCCGATCAGGGCCCAGACCAGGAAGGGCAGGGCGACGTGGGCGAGCGCGGCGCCGAGGTGGCCGGTCTGCAGGGCGGACAGCACCGGCGACGAGAGGGCGTAGACGCCGGCGGCGACGGCGGGCACCCACGCGCGGCTCGTGACGCGGCGGGTCGCGAACCAGGCACCGAGCGCGGAGACGGGCAGCGCGGTCAGGTAGACGAGCAGCACCGAGGTCGACGGAGACCACGCCGTGAGGGAGCCGAGCACGGCGACGACGGCCGTGAACGGGTCGGACGGCCCGACGAAGCCCGTGCCGATCTCGCGCCGGCCCCAGCCGACCGACGACCAGAGGTCGCCGAGGGAGGTGCTGAGCGGCAGGAGGCCCCCGCCGGTGACGGCGGGCTGGCTCAGCAGGTCGAGGAGGGCGACCGCCCCGACCACGGCGGTGAGCACCACGACCCAGAGCCCGCCCGAGCCGATGAAGCTCGCCCGCGGGTCGCCGGCGTCCTCGCCCCGGGCGACGAGGGCGTCACGCTCGGTCACCCGTCGTTCGCGGATCTGGTAGAAGGTCGCGCGGAGCGGCTCGATCGCCGCCCAGCTCGTCGTCCTCGTCCGTGACAGGGACCGCCTCGCCTGGGCGATGCGCGTGCCCCCGAACGCGGCTCGCAGGGCGGTGGCGAACTCGCCGCCGACGGCGCCCGGGTTCTTGGTGAGCAGGTGCCAGATGCTCCGCACCACCGCGAGCGGCACGAGGCTCAGCCAGTGCAGCGGCAGGGCGGCCGCGGGCGCGTAGACGAGTCGCCGGTGCAGCTGCGCCGACCGGTGGAGGCGCGTGCGCCGACCGCTGCCGAGGGGCTCGGCCTGGCCGAAGTCCTCCGGGGGGGCGTCGCTCGCGACGCGGGCGTCGGAGACGAGCGCGACCCGGTGACCGGCGAGGCGGGCGCGGACGGAGAAGTCGAGGGCGGCGTCGACGTGGGGCAGGCCGGGGTCGAAGCCGCCGAGGGCGGTCCACACGCTGCGGCGGACGAGCATGCCGCCGGCGGCGACGCCGAGCACGTCGTGGCGGTCGTCGTGCTGGCCCTGGTCGAGCTCGTTCTCGACGAGGGCCATGGACGCGCCGTAGCGCGTCACGGTCTCGCCGAAGCCGGCGATGACCGCGGGGTCGTCGAGGCGCATCAGCTTGGGCCCGACCACCGCGACCGAGGGCGAGACCTCGACCGTGGAGAGCAGCCGTTCGAGGGCTCGGGGGCGCGGCGCGTTGTCGTGCCCGAGGAACCACAGCCACTCGTCGGCCTCGGCGGCGGCGTCGCCGCTGCCGGACAGCCGGGCGCCGTGCGCGAGCGCCTCGACGAACGTCGTCGTCGGGGGGACGCTCGTCAGCTGGGCCGCGCCGCTGAGGGAGAGCCTGCCCGCCGCGCTGTCGCGCCCGCCAGCGTCGACGACGACGAGCGCCTCCGGCGGTCGCGTCTGGCGCGACAGCCCGTCGAGGGTTCGGTCGAGGTGCGTCGCTCCACCAGGGGCGACGAGGATCGCAGTGACTCTCGGTTGCATGACCTGTGCAGCCTAGGTCGGCCGCCGAGGGCGACGGACGCGCCGCGCCGCGCCGCGCCTACCTGTGAGGGCTCGATGAACGACCGCGGCGCACGGCCCCGGGAGGGGTCGTGCGCCGCGGGACGGACGGTGGAGGAGCGGGCTAGGCGCGCTTGCGGAGCTTGCGTCGTTCGCGCTCGGAGAGCCCGCCCCAGATGCCGAAGCGCTCGTCGTTGCGGAGCGCGTACTCGAGGCACTGGGCCCGGACGTCGCACGAGGCGCAGATCTTCTTCGCGTCGCGGGTGGAGCCGCCCTTCTCGGGGAAGAACGCCTCGGGGTCGGTCTGCGCGCAGAGCGAGTCGGCCTGCCAGGCCAGCTGGGCCTCGTCGTCGTCGACGGCGACCTTGCGGACCCCGGGGACGCCGAGCAGCACCGGATCGACGTGCCAGTCGTCGGGCACGGCGGCCCCCACGGCCACGGCGGCGCCGACGGACTGCCCGGCACCGATCCCGTCGACACGGTTCTCGTTGATCGCCACAGCACCTCTCCCCTCGACGTCGTCGCCCCCCGAACGGCTGCGACTCAGGCAATTACACCGGTGTAACTACACGACGTCAAGTCGAGCCCCAATAAACCCTGGACCCCCCATCGAGGGTCAAGCTCGCTCCGGCGTGTCGGGGTACGATCCGCCCGGCCCGGGTGACGTCACCCGTCCTGGGGGCACCTCGTCGCGGCCCGGGCGTGTCGCACCCGTCCTCCGGCAGCGTCCGGGTCACCCCTCGCGGAGCGCCCGGACCGAGGAGTCACGGGGCACGACGAGCGCGAGGCTCAGCTCCGAGGAGCGGCGGCCCAGGCGCTCGTGACCATGTCGAGCAGGCTGTGCCGCATGACCCAGTCGAGGTCGCGGCCGGCGAGCGTGCCGTCGGCGACGATGCGGTCGGGGTCGCCCGGACGACGCGGCGCCACCTCCGGCCGGAAGTCGACCCCGGTGCCCTCGCGCATGGCGTCCATGATCTCGCGGACGGACACCCCGCCTCCGGAGCCGAGGTTGTAGGCCGCCTCGACGGCCTCCCCGGCGTCGAGGCGCCGGGCCGCGGCCACGTGCGAGACGGCCAGGTCGGAGACGTGGACGTAGTCGCGGACGCAGGTGCCGTCGGGCGTGTCGTAGTCGTCGCCGTTGATGCGGGGCGTGCGGCCGGCGGCGAGCGCGGCGAAGACGAGGGGGAAGAGGTTGTGCGGGCTGGCGTCGTACAGCCCGGCCTCGCCGGACCCGACGACGTTGAAGTAGCGGAGGCTCGTGTGGCGGAGCCCGGCCGCGACCCCCTGGTCGCGCAGCAGCCACTCGCCGATCAGCTTGCTCTCGCCGTAGGGCGACGCCGGCGACTTCGGGGTGTCCTCCGTCACCAGCTCGGTGGGGGGCGTGCCGTACACCGCCGCGCTGGAGGAGAAGACGACGCGGTCGACCCCCGTGTCGGCCATGGCCTCGAGGAGCCGCTGCGTGCCGGTGACGTTCTGCTCGTAGGTGTGCAGGGGCCGCTGGACGGAGACGCCCGCGTACTTGTAGCCGGCGACGTGCACGACGCCCGTCACGCCGCGCTCACGGATCGTGTCGGCCAGGAGCTCGCGGTCGAGGATCGTGCCGCGGACGAAGGGGACCCCCTCGGGGACGAACGCCTCGAGGCCCGACGACAGGTCGTCGTAGACGACGGCGTCGATGCCGGCCTTCGTGAACTCGCGGACGACGTGGGACCCGATGTAGCCGGCGCCGCCGGTGACCAACCATGACATGGCGCTCACCCTACCGAGCGACGGCGCGTCGCCCGGCGAGGCTGGCCGCGGGGGCCGCCCGGCTCAGGCGGGCGTCGCGACGTACAGCTGGCCGCCGCCGGTCACGGCGAGCCGGACCTCGTCGGGGGTCACGAAGGCCGACTCGCCCCGGCGGAGGCGCATTGAGCCGTCCTGCCCCTTGACGACGACCTCGCCGTCGGTGACGAGGAGGACGCTCGGCCCGCCGATCTCGACGACGGCCCCCGCGCCTCCCGCGTGCACGCGGAGGAGGGCGAAGCCGACGCCGCCGGGCTCGAAGCGCTCGACGCCGGGCGCCGTCTCGACCGGCAGCAGCCGCGGCACGGGCAGCGGCTCGAACTCGAGCACGCGGAGCAGCTCGGGAACGTCGACGTGCTTCGGCGTGAGGCCGCCGCGGAGGACGTTGTCGGACGGCGCCATCAGCTCCACCCCGAGGCCGCCGAGGTACGCGTGGACGTTGCCGGCGGGGAGGAAGAGCGCCTCGCCGCGGCGCAGGGTGACGCGGTTGAGGAGGAGCGAGACGACCACGCCGGGGTCGCCGGGCCAGCGCGCGGCGAGGTCGACGGCGGTGGCGACGCTCGGGCTCGGGTCGGCGACCGAGCCGGCCAGCTCGCCCACGGCCGCCACGACCGCGCGGGACTCCGCGCTCCCGTCGAAGAGCCAGGCGAGGGTCGACTCCAGCGACGTCGCCACGCTGCCGCGGAGGGCGGCGAGGCGACCCGTGCCCGCGTCGAGGGCGTCGACGTCGACGATCGTCTCGGCCGGGGTGCGGAAGCCGCAGAGCGCGTCGAAGGACTCGCTCAGGGCGACGATGATCTCCGGCTTCGGGAACGGGTCCTTGTAGTTGCGCGTCGGCGAGTCGATCGGCACCCCGGCCGCCTCCTCGGCGGCGAAGCCCGCCCGGGCCTGCTCGGGCGTGGGGTGCGCCTGGATCGAGAGCGGCTCGTCGGCGGCGAGCACCTTGAGGAGGAAGGGCAGCTCGCTGCGGTCGCGGCCCAGGGCCCGGGCCGGCTCGGCCGCGAACCAGTCGGCCAGGGTGTCGGCGCCGTCGACGACCGCGGGGTTCACCACGACGCTCGGGGAGCCGGGGTGCGCGCCGAGCCAGAGCTCGGCCTCCGGGCGGCCGGACGGTGCGCGGCCGAGGAGCTCGGCGATCGCGGAGCGGGAGCCCCAGGCGTAGTCGCGGGGGGTGTTGGTGATGGCGAGGAACATGCGGAGACCTGCTTGTCGACGTGGGCTTGGGCCCCCTCTACAAAGACGCGAGGACGACCGGGGGCGTGCGTTGGTCAAAACTACCAACCCCTTTGCCGCCCCTCGGCGCCGTGCCTAGGCTCACGTCGTCCCGAGACGGACCGGCCCGCGCGCCGGGCCGCACCGACACGATGCAACGGAGCAACGGATGTCATCAGCGACCCTCACCTCGTTCAGCACGCTGGCGAGCGACTTCTACGGCTACGAGGCCGGCCTCAGCGAGCGGGAGAAGGCCGTCCTCGCCGACCTGCGGGCCTACCTCGACACCGAGGTGCGGCCGATCGTCAACGGCCACTGGGAGCGCGCGGAGTTCCCGCACGAGATCGTCAAGGGGCTCGCCGACCTCGGCATCTACGGGATGCCCTGGGAGGAGACGCGCCCGTTCGAGAACTCCGCCGTGTTCCGGGGGTGGGTCGCGCTCGAGCTCGCCCGCTGCGACGCGTCGGTGGCGACGTTCTGCGGCGTGCAGAACGGCCTCGCGATGGGGTCGATCAGCGTCGGAGGCTCTCCGGAGCAGCGCGCCGAGTGGCTCCCCCGGCTGGCGAGCGGCGAGCTCGTCGGGGCCTTCGGCCTCACCGAGCCGCTGTCGGGCTCCGACTCGGCCCAGGGCCTCCGCACGGTCGCGACACGGGACGGCGACGACTGGGTGCTGAACGGCTCGAAGCGCTGGATCGGCAACGCCACGTTCAGCGACCTGACGATCATCTGGGCGAAGAGCGCGGAGGACGGCCAGGTGAAGGGCTTCATCGTGCCCACCTCGACCCCCGGGTACACGGCGACGAAGATCGAGGGCAAGCAGAGCCTCCGGATCGTCCAGAACGCCGACATCACCCTGGAGGACGTGCGGGTGCCGGACAGCCTGCGGCTGCAGCAGGCGAACTCGTTCCGCGACACCGCCGCGGTGCTCCGGCTCACGCGCGCCGAGGTCGCCTGGGCGGCCGTCGGCAACATGATCGGCGCCTACGAGGCGGCCCTCGCCTACGCGGGCGAACGCGTCCAGTTCGGCAAGCCGATCGCCCGGCACCAGCTCGTCCAGGACCTCCTCGTCAAGTGCATCGGGAACATCACCGCGTCGATCGGCATGGTTGTCCGGGTGTCGCAGATGCTCGACGAAGGCGTGCAGCGCGACGAGCACGCCTCGCTCGCCAAGGCCTTCACGACCGCGCGCATGCGCGAGACCGTGGCCTGGGCCCGTGAGGTGCTCGGCGGCAACGGCATCGTGCTCGACTACGACGTGGCGCGCTACTTCGCCGACGCGGAGGCGCTCTACAGCTACGAGGGCACGAGGGAGATGAACACCCTCATCGTCGGGCGGGCCATCACGGGCCAGGCCGCCTTCGTGTGACCGGTCGCCGCCGCCGACGGGCGGCGGCGCACCCCCGCGCGTCGTCTAGCCTGGTGCCCATGACGACGACGCTCCCCGCTCGCCGTGACCCGTCGGCTCCCCCGGCCCGCACGAGCACGCTCTTCGCCACCCTGGTCTTCGTCGTCCTGCTCGGCGGGGACGTGCTGCGGAACGGCACGAGCTTCTGGGGCTGGGGCGTCGTCTGCGGCGTCATGGTGATCGCGGCCGCCGTCGTGGTCGTGCGGCACCCGCCCCGGTGGCGGGCCCTCCCCCGGGTCCTCGCCCTCTGGCTCGCGTTCGCCGTGGCGTCGATCGCCTGGTCGCAGTACCCGTCGGCCTCCGCCATCGGGATCGTCGCCACCCTGGCGACCACGCTCGGGGCCCTGGCCGTCACCGTCGCCCTCCCCTGGCCGTCGATCGTCACCGCGCTCGGGCGCGCCCTCCGCCTGCACGTCGTGCTGTCGCTGCTCTTCGAGGTCGTCGTCGGGGCCCTCGTGCGGCGGCCGGTCTGCCCGGTCTACCTGGACTGCTCGGGCGGCGTGCCCGACGCGTTCTTCTGGTCGCGGGCCGAGCTCCTCACCGGCGGCCGGATCCAGGGGCTGCAGGGCAACAGCAACATCCTCGCCGTCCTCGCGCTGCTCGCCCTCGTCGTCACCCTCGCAGAGGCCTCGTCGCGGTCGATCAGCCGCAGCACCGCGCGCGTCGGGGTCGTCTCGGCCGCCCTCGCCCTGCTGCTCACCCGGTCGGCGACCGTCGCCGCCTGCGCGGTGGCCGTCGCCCTCGTGCTCGCGCTGGTGGTCGTCCTGCGCCGCACCGCGCCTCCTCGCCGACCCCGCGTCTACGGCCTCGCCGGCCTGGTGCTGGTGGTCGCCGCCCTCGCCGTCGTGCTCGCCAGGGGCCCGCTGCTCGCCCTCGCGGGGCGCAGCGGCGACCTCACGGGCCGCACCGACATCTGGGCCGCCGTCGTCGACCTGGCCGTGCAGCACCCCGTCGTCGGCTGGGGCTGGGTCAGCTACTGGATCCCCATCGTCGAGCCGTTCCGCGACCTCGCCGAGCGCAACGGCGTCGTCTACCTGCAGGCCCACGACGCGTACCTCGACGTCTGGTTCCAGCTCGGCGCCGTCGGGCTCGCGCTCTTCCTGCTGGTGGTCGTGGGCGTCGCCCTGCGCGCGTGGTCGTGGGCGACCGACCGTCGCGTCCTCGGCGTCGGGCGCGTCGCGCCCTGGAGCGCCCTCGACCTCCTCCCCGTCCTCCTGCTGACGGCCCTGCTCGTCCACGGCCTCACCGAGTCGCGCCTCATCGTCGAGTGGGGCTGGGCGATCTTCGTCGTGCTCGTGGTCGTCACGCGCCGCGACCCCTACGGCTGGACGGACCGCGACCGGTGACCTCCTGGTCGGCCGAGCGCCCGCGGGACCCCCTGCGCCGCTACCTCTCCGCCTGGGTGGGGTTCTCGGCCGGGGGGCAGTTCTCGCAGGCCCTCTCGGTGGCGATCGTGCTCTTCGCGACCACGACGCAGGCCATCCGGTCCGTGATGGGCTGGCCCGGCGCCCTGGCCGTGCTCGGCACCCTCCTCGTGCTCGCGGCGGTCTCGCTCTTCGGCGGCCGACGCCACATCGAGTGGCACGGGATCCTGCCGGTCTCCCTCATCGCCCTGTTCGGCTTCATGGCCGTGAGCGTGCTCTGGAGCGAGTACACCTGGGCGACGCTCGGAGGCGTCGCCTACGCCGCGGGCTTCGGCGCGCTCGGGCTCTACCTCGCCCTCGGCCGCGACCTCGTGCAGGTCGTCCGGGCCGTGGGCGACGCGCTGCGCATCGTCCTCGTGACCTCCATGGCCCTCGAGATCCTGTCGGGCCTCCTCATCGACCAGCCCATCCGGTTCCTCGGCATCCGGGGCGACCTCGCGTCCGGGGGGCCGATCCAGGGGCTCGCCGGGACCCGCAACTACCTGGGGTTCCTCGCCGCGCTGGCGCTGGTGACCTTCGCCGTGGAGTTCCTCACGCGATCGGTGCCCCGCTCCCAGGCGGTCGCCTCGGGGGTCCTCGCCGCCGCCGTGCTGCTCTTCGCCCGCTCCCCCGTCGCCGCCCTCGCCGTCGTCGCGCTGATCGTCGCGGGGCTCGCGCTCCAGGCCCTCCGTCGGGCTCCCGAGCAGCGGAGGCCCCTCCTCCAGGGCGTCGTCACGGCCGTCGTGGTGGTCGGCGGCAGCGTCGCGTGGGGCCTGCGCGGCCCCCTCCTCGGGAGCGTCGACGGGACCTCCGACCTCACGGCACGGATCGCGCTCTGGTCGCGCATCCGCGACCTCGCCGGCGTCCACGACATCACGGGCTGGGGCTTCGTCGGCCAGTGGCCGTCCACCATCTTCCCGTTCTCGACGGTGCTCGCCCCCGACGGCCGCCCGTACGCGACGGGGCTCAACGCGTTCTTCGACATGTGGCTCCAGCTGGGCCTGGTCGGAGTGCTCCTGCTGGTGGCGGCGGGCTGCCTCGCGCTCGTCCGGAGCTGGACCACCGCCTCCGGGCACCCGATCGTGGCCTACGTGTGGCCGGCCCTGGTGCTCGTGCTGATCGGGGTCACGGCGCTGGCCGAGAGCTTCGTGCTGTTCGAGGGCACGCTGATGCTCTTCGTCGCCATCGCGACCATCGCGGCGCGGAAGCGCTCGTGGCGGTCACGGCTGCCGAGGGCGACCCAGCAGTCGCTCCGGTAGCCGACGCCGCTGCCCTGGGCCCGTGTCGGCCCGCCGGGCGCGCGCCTCCTCCGGCCGTCGGCCGGGTCAGTCCTCGACGACCCAGTCGGGGCCGGGGCGACGGCCGAGCAGCGAGCCGAGGCGCCGCTGCACGGCCCAGACCGTGACGCGGCCCATCGCCTCGACCACGATGGCCCGGCTCATCTTGGACTCGCCGAGCTCCCTCTCCCGGAACTCGATGGGGTGCTCCTCGACGGAGCCTCCCCCGTCGAGGGTGCGCAGGGTCATGTCGACCTGGAAGCAGTAGCCCTTCGAGTCGATGCTCGTGAGGTCCATGGCCGCCAGGGCGGCGCGGCGGTACACGCGGAAGCCCGCGGTGACGTCCTTGATGCGCAGGCCGAGGGCGAGGCGGGCGTACAGGTTGCCCCCTCGGCTCAGCACCTGGCGCGACACGGGCCAGTCGACGACCGACCCGCCGGGCACCCATCGCGAGCCGATGACGAGGGCGGGCGCTCCCGGGCCGCCGGCGAGCACGCGGTCGATCATCGCCGGCAGCGCCTCCGGCGGGTGCGAGCCGTCGGCGTCCATCTCGACGAGGACCTCGTACCCGCGCTCGAGGCCCCAGCGGAACCCGGTGACGTAGGCGGAGCCGAGGCCGAGCTTGCCGGTGCGGTGGAGGACGTGGACGCGGTCGTCGGAGGCGGCCATGCGCTCCGCCAGGTCGCCGGTGCCGTCGGGGCTGCCGTCGTCGACCACGAGGACGTGGGCCGTCGGGACGGCGGCGTGCACCCGGGCGACGATCGACGAGAGGTTGTCGATCTCGTCGTAGGTGGGGACGATGACGAGGGCGGTCGCCGGAGCGACGGCGTCGGGGATCGAGGCGTTCACCGCTCGAGGATAGTGCACGGCCTCACGACGCCCGCCCCGAGGTGCGGGGAACGGCCGGAGGCGCTCAGGGCTGGTCGAGGGCCGGCCCGCGGCCGACCTCGACGTCGGGCAGCCCTGCTCCGCCCGAGCGCGCCGCCCGGCGGAGCGACCACCAGAGGCACGCCACGGCGGCGAGCGCCGTCGCCGCGGTGCCGGCGACCATGGCCCCCGCCACCGCCCAGCCTACGTCGCCCCAGGGCGCGACGTAGGTGAGGGCGAGCACGGCGAGGCCGACGGGCCACACCGTCACGGCGAGGCGTTCGCTCCCGAGCGCGAGGAGCGCCTGGGCCGTGACCATCGTGACGATCTGGAGCACGCACGAGACCGCGAGGAGGACGAGCTGACCCCGCCGGAGCTCGAAGTCGTCGCCGAACAGCGACAGGAGCGCGGCCCCGGCCGCCCACACGATGACGACCCAGACGACGCCGAGCCCGAGGACGGCGGCGTTCCAGCTCGCGACGGCGCGGACGAGCGGCCGGAAGCGCCGGTGCTGCACCTCGACGGTGAAGCGCGTCAGCAGCAGCGACTGGACAGCGTTGAAGAGGAAGAGGGGCACGCGCGCGATCGCCAGGGCGGCGACGAGGCTGGCCGTGTAGGCCGTCGACTCGCCCGCGACCGACCCCTGCGCGAGCAGGACGCCGGCGTTCACGAAGGCCTGCAGCAGCAGCGACCCCGTGGTCAGCGCGGCGAACGCCCGCACGTCGTCGCCGAGCCCCGCCGGTCGGCGCGCGGCCCGCGGCTGCCCGGTCGTGGCGGCGGGCGGCGTCGCCGGGGCCGTCGCGCGCCGCACGAGGGCCGCGAGGGCCACGGCCCCGGCGGCCAGCGCGGGCGCGACGACGAGCGACGTGCCGAGGGCCACGGGCTCCCGGGAGCCGGCCAGGGCGACGGCGCCCAGCAGCCCCAGCTTGACGACCCCCTCGAGGGTCATCTCGAGCGCGTACGCGCCGAAGCGCCCCGTCCCCGCGAGCCAGCCGCGCACGAAGAAGAGCAGCGTCGACGCGACGAGTCCGAGCGCGAGGAGCAGGACGAAGGCGCGCTCGCCCGAGAAGAGGAGGCGCGCCACCGGCCCGGCGGCCAGGCCGAGCGCCAGGAGCGCGGCCACGAGCAGGGCCCCGCCGAGCACGGCGGCCCGCGCGAGCACGCTCCGCCCCGTCCCGCCGGCGGCCCGGTCGGCGGCCATGCCCCGGGAGAGGAGCTGCTCGATGGGCTGGAAGAGGCCCACGGCCAGGCCGGCCATCATCGTCCAGAGCACCGAGACCGGCGCCCCCGCGACTCCCCCCACCAGGTTGCCGACGAGGGCCAGGTAGACGTAGTTGCAGCCCCCGAGCACGATCGTGCCGGCGGCGAGGCCGACGACCGGGTCTCGCAGCCGGGAGGAGGGGCGGGGCGGGGCGGCCTCGACGGCGGTCACGTCAGGCGAAGGTCGAGCGGAGGGCCGCGACGCCGTCGACGGCACCGCCGTCGAAGATGACCTCACCGTGCGACAGCACGATGGCCCGGTCGCACAGCGACTCGACGGTGCCGAGGTCGTGGGTCACGATGACGATGGTGCGCCCCTCGCGCTGGAACTGCGCGATCTTGTCGAGGCACTTCTTCTGGAACGGCTCGTCGCCGACCGCGAGCACCTCGTCGACGAGCAGCACGTCGGGGTCGACGTGGATCGCGATGGCGAAGGCGAGCCGCACGTACATGCCCGAGGAGTAGAACTTCACCTGGGTGTCGATGAACTCGCCGATCTCGCTGAAGGCGACGATGGAGTCGAAGAACCCGGCGATCTGCTGCTGGCTGAGGCCGAGGATCGACCCGTTCAGGAAGACGTTCTCGCGCCCGGTGAGGTCGGGGTGGAAGCCGGCGCCGAGCTCGAGCAGCGCCGCGAGCTGGCCGCGTCGCTTGACCTCGCCGGTGGACGGCTGGAGGATGCCGCCGATGACCTTCAGCAGCGTGCTCTTGCCGCTGCCGTTCGCGCCGATCAGGCCGACCGTCGTGCCGGCCTCGATGTCGAGGCTGATGCCGCGCAGGGCCCAGAAGTCGTCCTTGTGCTTGTTCGAGCGCGCGAGGTTGACGATGCGCTCCTTCAGGGACTTCTCCTTGCGGATCACGAAGCGCTTCGAGATGTCGGTCATGGTGACGACGGGGACGTCGTGTCTGGTGCTCACGGTTCAGATCTCCTGGGCGAAGTTGCCCTGCAGGCGGGCGAAGATGCGCTGGGCGACGATCAGCAGGACGAGGCCCACGACGCCGATGACGAGGAGGCGCTCGTCGAGGTCGGCCGGGTAGGGCTGCGGACCGACGACGGTGCCGTCGGCGAGGGTCGTCGTCTCGCTGCCCGCGCGCCAGATGCCCTTCTGGAAGGCGAGGATGATGTCGGTCATCGGGTTCAGCTGGTACACGGTGACGATCCAGTCCTGGCCCCGGGCGGCGGCGCGGCCGACGACCATGCCGAACGAGTAGACGATCGGCGAGGCCCAGAACAGGATGAGCAGGGCCACCTCGACGAGGTACTGCACGTCGCGGAGGTAGACGTTCACCGCCGACAGGAACAGGGCGAGCGCCAGCCCGTAGATCACGGTCAGCGCCACCGCCACCGGGATGTAGAGCAGGTCCCACGAGACGGGGAACTGGCCGAGCACCAGGACGGCGGCGAGCAGGACGGCGAACTGGACGACGAAGTTGAACAGCGCCGAGCCGAGCGACGCGAGCGGGAAGAGCTCCCGCGGCACGTAGACCTTCTTGATGAGCCCGGCGTTGGCGAGGATGGAGGTCGTGCCCCCCGCGATGATCTCGTTGTAGAGGCCCCAGAGGGTGAGCCCGGCGAAGACGTAGATGGCGAACTGCGGGACGGCGCGGGCGGCGCCGAGCACCTGCCCCACGGCGAAGTAGTAGATCGCCAGCATCGTCAGCGGGCGGATGAAGCTCCAGACGAACCCGAGCGCGCTGTCCTTGTAGCGGGCCTTGAGCTCGCGTCGGATGAGCAGGTCGAGGAGGGCCCGGTGGGCCCAGATGTCGCGCACGGCGGGGGCGATGCCCGAGATGAGGCCGCCGCTCGCGGCGCCGGCCTTCTCGAACGGGAGGGTCGAGATGCGCTGGATTCGCGCCTCGGATTCAGTACTCACGGATCTCCATGCCTCTCGGCGCCGCGCAGGAGGAGGCCCGCCCGGGTGGCGGGGGTCGACCTGCGGCGACTGGTCATTATCACAGGCCGTTCCCGACAGCCCGGGGCAGCCTACCCGGCGCGCCTGGCCGCCTCGCTAGACTCGGCCCCTGGTCAATCCAGAGAGTTGTTGCCATGCCTCCCCGCCTTTCCGTCGTCATCCCCGCGTTCAACAACGCCGACTTCCTCGCCGAGACGGTGCGCTCCGTGCTCGACCAGGCGTACGACGACTTCGAGCTCGTGATCGCCGACCACGGGTCGACCGACAGCACCTGGGAGATCGTGCAGCAGTGGGCCGACGACGACCGCGTGACCCTGCTCCGGACCCCGGCGGGAGGGGGCGCGCACGCCAACTGGAAGCGCGTCACCGACGCGGCGAGCGGCGAGTACCTCCGCCTCGTGCCCGGTGACGACCTGCTCTACCCCGACACGCTGCGCCGACACGTCGAGGCGCTCGACGCGCACCCGGAGGCCACGGTCGCCTCCTCTCCCCGCTCGCTCGTCGACGCGGCGTCGAAGACCGTCATCGCCCGACGGGGCCGGACCTGGTCGACGACGGTCGTCCCCGGCACCGAGGCCGTCCGCGCCTCCGTCCGGGCCGGCACGAACGTGTTCGGCGAGCCCTTCTGCGTGACGCTCCGCCGCGCCCCCTTCGTGGCGGCCGGGGGCTGGGACGCGGAGTTCCCCTACCTGATCGACCAAGCCAGCTACTGCCGCGCCCTGCTCGTCGGCGACCTCGTCGCCGTCCCCGAGCTCGCCGGCGGGTTCCGGCTCAGCACGACCCAGTGGAGCGTCGCCCTGGCCGCCGAGCAGTCGCGTCAGGCGCGCGGCTTCCACGCCCGGCTGCACGAGACCCGGCCCGACGTCGTGAGCGCCGCGGACCGGCGGCTCGGCGACCTGCGGGCGCGGGTCGTCGCCCAGACGCGACGCCTCGCGTACGTCGTCCTCAAGCGACGGATGACCGCGGCGGCGGCGGGCACCGGACGATGAGGGCCCGAGGAGCGCGCAGGGCACCGGAGCAGGACCCCACGTCGACCACCGACCCGCGGCCCGTGGTCGCGGCCTCCGCGCTGTCCGACCAGGACCGCCGCGGGCCGACCTGGCCGGCGTACCTCGCGAGCGTCGTGCTCACCGCGCTCGCCACGACCTTCGTCCTCAAGCTGTGGCGGGCCGACTGGCACGTGCCGTTCTTCTACTCGGGCGACGCCCTCGCCGTGGCCGCCCACTTCAAGACGCTCCTCGAGACGGGCTGGTACGAGTCCCAGCCCCTGCTCGGGGCCCCGGCCGGGCAGGTGTACCACGACTTCCCGACGGCGGACAACCTGAACTTCGCCGCCGGCTCGGTGCTCGGGGCGCTCCTCGGCGACTGGGCCGTCGCGATGAACGTCTACTACGTCGTCGGCTTCCTGCTCTGCGCCGTCGGCGGTCTCTTCTTCCTGCTGCGGGTCGGGGTCTCCCGGCCGGTGGGCGTCGCGCTGTCCGTCCTGTTCGCGCTGGCGCCGTACCACTTCGTGCGCAACGAGAACCACCTCTGGCTCTCGTCCTACTTCTTCCTTCCGATCGCCCTCTGGGTCGTCTGGCTCGTGGCGACGGGCCGGCCCGTGTGGCTCGCCCGGGCCGGTGCCCGGAACCGCCTCCTCGGCGCCCTGACGGGCCGGGGCGCCGGCGTGGCCGTGGGCCTCGCCCTCGCCGCGGCCAGCTCGACCTACTACGCCTTCTTCGCCGTCGTCCTCCTGGCGGTGGCCGGGGTCGCCGCGCTCTGGCGCCACCGCTCGGTGCGCCGGTTCGTCGGCGCCGTCGCGGCCGGCGGCGTCCTGGCGGCGTCGGCGGTCGCGAACATGCTGCCCGACACGCTCTACGCGTGGCAGAACGGCGAGAGCAACGGCGGCCTGACGAGGTCGCCGGTCGAGACCGAGTACTACGCGTTCAAGCTGACGCAGCTGCTGCTCCCCATCCCGGGGCACCGCGTCGACGCCTTCGCCGAGCTGCGGCAGTTCTACGACCGCTGGTACCCGTTCCCGTCCGAGACCCCCGTGCTCGGGGCCGTCGCGGCCACGGGCTTCGTCGCCCTGCTGGTGCTCGGGCTCGTCGCCCTGTTCGGCCGGCGCCGGGCCGACGCGTCGACGGACGCCGTCGACGTCGACCGGTTCCGCACCCTCCGCGCCCTCTCGGCCCTGAGCATCCTCGCCTTCCTCTTCGGCACCCTCGGCGGCGTCTCGAGCCTCCTGTCGTTCCTCACCAGCGACCTCCGCGGCTGGAACCGGCTCTCCATCGTCATCGCGCTGTTCGGCCTCGCCGCGGTCGGCCTGCTCGTCGACCTGGTCGTGCGCCGGGCGGCGACGCGCCTCCCGTCGCGGGCGCGCCTCCTGCCGGTCGCGGCCAGCGCGCTGGTCGCGGTCGTCCTGCTCGGCGGGGGCGTCTACGACCAGACGAACGGCGGCGCCGTGCCGACGTACGAGGCCAACGACGCCTCCTTCAGCTCCGACCAGGCCTTCTTCGCCTCCGTGGAGCAGACCGTGGGGGCCGGGGCCGACGTCCTGCAGCTCCCCTACGTCGACTTCCCCGAGGCCAGCACCCCGAACGGCCTCAGCTACACGGAGTTCCTCAAGCCCTACCTGCACACCCAGGACGTGCACTGGTCTGCGGGCGGCATCAAGGGCCGCGCGACGAGCGAGTGGGTCCAGTCGCTGGAGGAGTACGACGGAGCCTCCGTCGCCGACCAGCTGGCCGTCGTGGGCTTCTCGGCCGTGCTCGTCGACACCACCGGCTACGCCGACCAGGGCGACGAGGTCACGGCCTCGCTCACGCCGTCCCTCGGCGCCCCCGTGGCGGAGTCCGACGGCGGGCGCTGGGCGCTGTACACGGTGCCCACCGACCTCCGGGACGCCGCGGCCGCGCTGCCCGCGGCCGAGCGCGAGCGTCTCGTGACGCTGATCACGGACCCGCCGATCGCCCGCCCGGGCAACACCGACGTCGCCAGCGGCGGTGACGACACCGTGAACAGCGTCGTCCTGCAGAACGACCGCGAGGTCACCGTGCCCGCGACCCTCGACATCGACCTCCAGGCCCTCGTGTCCGGCGTCACGAGCGTCGTCGTCGAGGGCCCCGGCGTCCCCCGGCGGGTCGTGGCGGTCGTCGACGGCGTCGCCCGGGTCTCGATCGACCTGACGGTCCGGCCCGGGGTGACCACGCTCGACGTGGCGGGCTCCGCCGACGGCGGCTCGACGACGCTCGGCCAGGCCGGGGCCGTCGGCTACACGTCGATCGCGCTGCTCCAGCCGACCGTCGAGAGCCTGGACCTCACCCCGTGACGGGCACCGCGCCTCCCCCTCGGCGACCGGAGGGCGTGAACGCCCCTGTGGTAAAGTCCGGACCCGTGCCGAGCCTCTCTGACGACCTGGGAACACCGCACCGGATCTCGGTCGTGATCCCCGTCTACCAGGGGGAGAAGACCCTCCCCGCGCTCATCGCCGAGATCAGCGGCCTCGCCTCCGAGAGGCTCACGCCGGCGGGGCACCCGCGCGAGATCACCGAGATCCTGCTCGTGCACGACAACGGGCCCGACGGCTCCGACCGCGTGATCCGGGAGCTCGAGCAGTCGAACGACCTCGTGCGCGGGGTCTGGCTCAGCCGCAACTTCGGGCAGCACGCCGCGACTCTCGCCGGCATGGCCTCGACCGGCGGCGACTGGGTCGCCACCATCGACGAGGACGGCCAGCACGACCCGGCCTACCTCGACTCGATGCTCGACACGGCGATGGCCGAGCAGGCGGCGCTCGTCTACGCGCGGCCCACCAACGCCGCGCCGCACGGCGTGGTCCGCAACGCCGCGTCGAAGGGCGCCAAGGCCGTCCTCCGCGCGGTGTTCGGCGACGGCGACGCCTCGCTCTTCCAGAGCTACCGGCTCATCCTGGGCGACGTCGCCCGGAGCGTCTCCGCCTACGCGGGCTCCGGGGTCTACCTCGACGTGGCGATCAGCTGGGTGACCCGCCGCGTCACGACGAGCCCCGTCGAGCTGCGCGACGAGGGCGACCGCACCAGCGGCTACTCGATGCGCAAGCTCCTCTCGCACTTCTGGCGCATGGTGCTGACGGCCGGCACGCGCGGGCTCCGCGTGGTCAGCGTGCTCGGCGTCGTGCTGGCGGCCCTGGGCCTGCTCTTCGCGCTCTACGTGGTCGTCTCGACGCTGGCGGGGCGCGAGCTCGAGGCCGGCTGGTCGTCCACCATCGTGGTCGTCCTGCTCTCGTCGGGGGCGATCCTGTTCTCGCTGGGCATCGTCGCCGAGTACATCGGCGTCGCGGTCAACATGGCCATGGGGCGCCCGTCGTACCTGATCGTCAGCGACCCGGGCCGGGGTCCGCTCGGCCGCCGCGGGCGGACCCGGGCGTGATCGGCCAGGCCTGCGCGTGACGCCCGACGCCGACTCCTCGGCCGTACCGCACCGCTGGTTCGTCGTGGGCGCGGGCGGGCTGCTCGGCGGGGCCGTCTCGGCCCTGCTCGCGCGCCGGCCGGGGGGCGAGGTCGTCCGCGCCGTCGTGCCGTGGAGCGACGAGGACGCCTCGGTCGCCGCCCTGACGGAGCAGCTCCGCCCCGTCCTCGACCGCGGCGCCCGGTGGTCGCTCGTGTGGTGCGCGGGGGCCGGGGTGGTCGCGAGCGGGCCCGACGCCCTCGACCGGGAGCGGCGCGTCATCGAGCGCGTCCTCGCGTCGTCGGCCGCCTTCCTGGACGAGGAGGCGGCGGCCCGGGGCACGGCGTTCGTCGCGTCCTCCGCGGGCGGCGTCTACGCCGGCTCCTCCGGTGCTCCCTTCGACGAGGGCACCGAGCCCCGACCGCTCGCGCCCTACGGGTGGAGCAAGCTCGGCGTCGAGGAGCTCTTCCGCTCCTGGGCGGGCCAGACGGGGGTGCCCGTGGTCGTCGGCCGCTTCGCGAACATCTACGGGCCCGGGCAGGACCTCGCCAAGGCCCAGGGGCTCGTCTCGCAGCTGTGCCTGGCGCACCTGCAGGGCCGGCCCTCGTCCATCTACGTGCCGGTCGACACGATCCGCGACTACCTCTTCGTCGACGACGCCGCGGCCCTCACGGTCGCGGCCCTCGACCGGGCGGGCAGCCTCCCGCCGGGGAGCGTCGTGACGAAGATCATGGCCAGCGGCCTGGGCGTCACGATCGGCGCGCTGATCGCGGAGCTGCAGCGGGTCGTCAAGCGCCGGCCGCGCATCGTCTGGGGCAGCCACGCCTCGTCGTCGCGCCAGGCCCTCGACCTGCGCTTCCGGTCGCTCGTCTGGCCCGAGCTCGACCGGCGGTCGCTCACCCCCATCGCCGCCGGCATCCATCGGACGCTGCTGTCGCTCCACCAGGGCGGGAGGCCCCGATGACCACCACCGCGCCTCCCCCGCTCCCCGGCGGCGCCGCCGTCTCCCTGCCGGTGACGGCCTCTCCGACCGTGTCGGTCGTCGTCCTCTCCTGGCGGCTCGGCGCTGAGCTGCTGACCTGCCTCGCGGCCCTCGCCGACCAGGTCGGCGCTCCGCCCTTCGAGGTCGTCCTCGTCCAGAACGGCGCCTCCCCGGCGGCCCGGGCCGCGGCCTCCCAGGTCACGGGCGCGGTCGTCGTCGACCTGCCGGAGAACGCGGGCTTCGGCGGAGGCTGCGCGGCCGGGGCGGCCCGCGCGCGGGGCACCTCGCTCGTCTTCCTCAACGACGACGCCGTGGTCGACCGGGGCTGGCTCGCCGCCCTCGCGGCCCGCGCCCAAGCCCCCGACCGGCCCGTCGCGGTCGGCAGCCTGCTCCTCGACACGGACGGCCGGGTGCAGGAGGCCGGCAGCCGGGTGCTGTCGAGCGCCGGCACCCTGCAGCTCGGCCGCGGGGCGAGCCTCGACGAGGCGAGGGCGGCCGGCCTCCTCGAGTCGCGGCCGGTCGACTACTGCTCCGCCGCCGCCCTCTGGGTCGAGCGCTCGGCGTTCGACCTCGTCGGGGGCTTCGACGAGCTCTTCACCCCGGCCTACTTCGAGGACGTCGACCTGCAGTTCCGGCTCCGGCTGCGCCTCGGGAGGGACGTCGTCGTCGAGCCGTCGGCCGTGGCCCACCACGCGTCCGGCGCCTCCACCGGCTCCGACCCGCTCTACCGCGAGTTCCTCGGGCTCCGCAACGGCCGGGCCTTCAGCGCCCGCTGGGCGGCCACGCTCGCGGACGCCCCCGAGGCCGACGCGCCGCTCGCCGAGCTCTGCACCGTGCGGGAGCCGCTCCTCACGAACCCCTCGACCGACGACGCCGCGGCCGGCGCCACGGGGGTCGGCGGCCCGCACCCCGCGGTCGCGGGCGACTACGTCCGCTGGCTCTCCGGCGAGGTGTCGCGTCTGCGAGCCGATCTCGCCGCCGCCGCCGAGCGCGTCGCGGGCCTCGACGCCCTCCGCGCGGACCACGCGGACCTGCAGGCCGTGCACCACGAGACGCTCCAGACGAGCCACGGGATGATGCTGCACATCCAGCACCTCGAGTCCGAGACGATGCTCGACCACCTCAAGGACGCCATCCGCCACCGAGACCGCGACAAGGACCGCCCGAGCTGAGCGGGTCGGGCCGTGGCGGAACGGCCCCGGCCGGGCCGCCCCGCCGCGGTCGTCAGGCTCCCGCGACCCCGTCGCGCGCCGGGACCACGTCGACCTCCGGGACGGAGGACCCGGCGGACGGGCCGTCGACCAGGGTCCACAGGCGGGCCGCGTAGTCGTCCCAGGTCGGCCGCGGCATGCCCGCCGTGAGCGCGACGAGCTCCTCGCGCAGCTCGTCGTCGACCAGCAGGCGCCCCATGGCGTGAGCGATGTCGGCGGGGGCGTGCGGGTCGACGACGAGTGCGCCGTGACCCTCGCCGAGCTCGCGCATGCTGCCGAAGTCGCTGGTGACGACGGGCACGCCGCTGACGAGCGACTCGACCACGGGCAGGCCGAAGCCCTCGTTCACGCTGCAGAACACGCTGAAGCGGGCCATCCGGTACAGGCTCCAGACGACGTCGTCGCCGACGCCGGAGAGCATCTGCACCGAGCGGCCCTTGCGCCGGAGGGTCCGCACCATGTGCTGGAACTCGCCGTCGCCCCACGCGTTGCCGCCGACCAGGACGAGGGTGAACTCGTGCCCGGCACGCCAGTTCAGCTCGGCCGCGGTCAGGAGCGCGAGGTGGTTCTTGCGGGGCTCGTGGCTGCCGACGGAGAGGACGACGGGCGTGTCGACGAGGCCGAGCTCGGCCCGGACGCGGTCGACCGTCTCGTCGTCGACGCTCCCGACCTCGGCCGGCAGCGACACGGTCTCGATCCGCGGCGGGGCGAGGCCGGCGCCGGGCAGCATCGCCGCCCAGCCCGAGTACTCGGTGCGCGCGGCGCTCGAGATGGGGGCGACGACGTCGAAGTGCCCGAGGGTCGCGAGGTACTCGGAGAAGGCGCCGGGCATGCCCGGGCCGCTCGTCTCGGCCGTCGTGACCGGGATGCAGTCGTAGCCGATGGCGACCGATCGCGACGTCCCGAAGCGCACGACGGAGCGGACGCTGGCCGTCCGCTCCGCCGCGACCGTGATCTCGGGCAGGACGAAGGTCGCGTCGAACGGGATGACGACGGTGCCGGCGGCCACGGGCACGGTTGCCACCGAGTCGTCGAGGAGCACCCGCCCGGTCTCCTCCGCGGTGAGGGCCCCGAGCTGGCGCCCGGTGACGTCCCACGCGGCGAGGACGACGTCGTGCCCACGGCCCCACCGGGTGACGGTCTCGCGCGCGACGCGCTGGATGCCGGTCGTGAACCGGCTCCGGCTCGTGTCGGTGACGTCCATGATCACGCCGTCGACGATGACGAAGGGCCGGGGCCGGCGCGGGGCCCTGCCCCGCCGGTACTCCGCGGTGAGCGGCGCGGAGAGCCCGTCGACCCGCCAGCGCCGGGTGAACTCGACGACGCGGGCCGTCGAGGGGACGCCCCGGTCGAGCAGCGCGAGGACGAGGTACGACAGACGGTCGCTCGCCTCGCCGAGGTCACGGTCGAGGGCGTCGATGAGCTCGGGCCCCGAGAGGCGCTCCCAGTCGACCGGGGCCGAGGAGGCGCGGCGACCGGCCGCCCGGAGGGCCTCGTCGTGCGCCGGGCGCGCCGTGGTGGCCCGGGATGCCGTGAGGAAGCTCATGCGGTGACCGCCGTCCAGATCTCGTCGGCGTACGAACGCCAGGTCTTGGGGTGCTGGCCGGCGATCTCGCCCAGGAGCTCCCGGTGACGGTCGTCGTCGGTGAGCATGGTGCGCATGGCGTCCACGACGGCCGTGTCGTCGCGGGGGTCGACCTGCAGGCAGCCCCCCTCGCGGGCGATCTCGTCGAGGCTGCCGAAGTCGCTCGTCACGACCGGCACCCCGAGCGCGAGGGACTCCGCCACCGGCAGCCCGAACCCCTCGTGCAGCGAGACGAAGACGGAGAAGCGGGCCGTGCCGAAGAGGGCCCAGAGCTCGTCGTCGCCGAGTCGGCGGTGCGACTCCACCTGCATGCCGGCCGCCGACAGCTTGGCCACGCGGCGGTCGAAGTGCAGGGTCGCCGTCCGGCTCCCGCCGCCCACGAAGACGATCCGGAAGCGGTGCCCCTCGCGGTGCAGGAGCTCGGCCGCGAAGAGGGTGGCGTCCTGGTTCTTGCGGGGCTCGTGGCTGCCGACGCAGAGCACGACGGGGTCGGCGCCCGGCACGGGCGACACGGCGGCGGCCGCCGCGCGGGCCGCGGGCGACACCTCGGTCGCGAGGGTGACGTCGACGACCTCGGGGCCGGTCAGGCCCTGGCTGGGCAGCGCCGCGACGAGACCGCGGAACTCGTCGGCCGCCGAGACGCTGATGCCGTAGACGCGGCGGGCGTGCTTGACGATGGTCAGGTAGTGGGCGAAGCGCTCGGACTCGGCGTTGGGCACGGTGTCGGCGCTGACGAGGGGGATCGCGTCGTAGCCGATGAGGTCGACGTCGGTGCCCGACCAGCGGGCGATCGACGTGAGCGTGTCGCAGACGTGGAAGGCCGGCACCTCGGCGACGAGGAGCGCCGTCCGCCACGGGACGAGGACGTGCTCGCGACGCAGCTCGGCGTCGGTGAGGGACGGGTCGTCGCTCTTCTCGAAGCGCCGGTCGCCCCAGTGCAGGACACGGTCGCGCTGGGTCTCGGTGAGGTCGCGGTAGCCCGTGCTGTCCTGGTTCCAGGCGACGAGACGGTGCTCGTCGGCCCGGTCGGCCCACTCGGGGACCATGTGCCGGACGACGCGCTGGATGCCGGTGTTGTGCTCGTACCGGGCACAGAAGTCGACGTCGACGAGGACCTCGTCGGTCACGAGCTCGAGGGTGCGGAACCCGGAGTGGATGCGCGCCTGGACGTCCATGGTGCGCTCCAGGACGACGAGCATCGCCGTGGCGGGGGTCGCGAGGAGGAGCGCTCGGCGCAGGGCGGCCAGGTCGGTGGTGGACGGGAAGGTCGCGGTCACCCCGACGAACAGGAGCCAGGCTGCGGAGGCGTCGCCGCTCGCGTGCACGGAGCGCGCGAGGCGGTCGAGGGCCTCGGACGGGGTCAGGCCGTCGACGTCGACGCCGAGGGCGGGGGCCACCACGGCGAGACGGGCGCCGAGGGCGGCACGGAGCGCGCCGATCTCGTCGGCGACGAGCTCCGCGGCCGGGGTGCGCCCCGTCATCGGCGGCCCAGGCGACGCGCGACCTCGACGGCCACCAGGCGGCCCGTGGGCACGACGCCGATCTCGCCGGCACGGCGGGAGAGGGTCCGCACCGCCCGGAGGGGGCGGGTGACGCGCCACGAGACGGTCTGCTGGATGCCGCGCAGGGCGTCGGTCACGCTCGACGTCACGGTGAGCCAGTCGTCGAGCACGGCTTCGCGCAGCTCTTCGAGGTCTCTCTCGGCGGTCGACTTCTCTTGGTCCATGGTCCGTTCTCCGTCTCGGCACACCAGACCGACCTCGTGGTGTGCCCCGGGAAGGAGCTGGAGCGACAGACCGGCGTGGCCCTGTCGGGCTGAGTGCGCGGTTAGCCTATCGTGTTGACACGAGGGGCGGAGCAGGGTCTACCCCGGAATGAGCGGGACATGAAGAGAGCCTCCGTCATCACGTGGAGCGCCGTCGCGGGGATCGTGGTCGTGGGCGGGATCGTCGCCTGGGCGGCCCTCGTCGTCGGCGACGACGGCCCCACGGCCGCCCCCTCGACGCCCGCCGCGAGCGGCGCCCCCACGACCGAGCCCTCCCCGGGGGCCAGCACGACGCCCCCGGCGACGGCCGAGCCCTCCGGCCCCGCGTCCGCCTCCGGGCCCGCGGCGCCCGGCGCGACGACGACGCCCGCCCCGGCCCCGCCCGCCGACCCGGCCTCGGTCGCTCCGCTGGTGACCTTCGACCAGTGGACCGCCTCCACCCGGACCCTCGCCGTGGGCGCGACCGTCCCCGGGGTGGTGGAGACGGGCGGCACCTGCACCCTCTCGGCCACCGACGGCTCGACCACGGTCGAGGGGTCCTTCGCCGCGCTCCCCTCCGCCAGCAGCACCGACTGCGGCTCCATGTCGCTGCAGAGCGACTCCTTCTCTCCCGGGCAGTGGACGGTGAGCGTCACGTACGTGTCCGCCACGTCCGCCGGCTCCGTCGACGACTACGAGGTCACCATCCCATGAGACGCCCCTCCCGACTCCTCGCCCTGACCACCGCCGTGGCCGCCGCGGCGGCCCTCCTCGTCGGCGTCGCCGTCGCGCCCGCCGCCCCGGCCTCCGCCGCCGCCGACGCCAGCCGGTTCGACGCGGGCAACATCATCTCCGACGACACGTTCTTCAACGCCGCGGCGATGACGCCCGAGAGCGTGCAGTCGTTCCTCAACAGCCAGGTGGTCACCTGTCGGGGAGCGAACGGGCAGCCCTGCCTCAAGGACTACTCGCAGGCGACGACGGGCCGGCCCGCCGACGCCTACTGCGCCGCGATCGACGGCCGGGCGTCCGAGAGCGCCGCCTCGATCATCTGGCGCGTGGGCCAGGTCTGCGGCATCAACCCGCAGGTGCTGCTCGTCATGCTCCAGAAGGAGCAGGGCCTCGTCCAGTCGGTGAGCCCGACGGCGACCGCCTACAAGATCGCGATGGGCTACGGCTGCCCCGACACCGCCCCCTGCGACACCGCCTACTACGGCTTCTTCAACCAGGTCTGGAACGCCGCCCACCAGTTCCAGCGCTACACCAAGACGAGCTCGTCCTGGAGCTACCAGCCCGGCCGGAACAACAACGTCTACTACCACCCCAACGCGGCGTGCGGCACCAAGAGCGTCTACATCCAGAACCAGGCGACGGCGAACCTCTACCTCTACACGCCCTACACGCCGAACCCCGCGGCCCTCGCGAGCGGCTACGGCACGGGCGACTCGTGCAGCGCGTACGGCAACAGGAACTTCTACCTCTACTTCACCGACTGGTTCGGTGCGCCGTCCAACTGGCTGCAGTCCGCCTCCTTCGAGGGCGGGTCCGTGTCGGGCTGGGGCTGGAGCAACGGCGCCATCAACCGCGCCGCGGTCGCCTCCCCGTCGGCCAGCCACTCCGGCAACTACTTCCTGGCGATGAACACCGCGGTCACGGGCCGGGCGATCACGCAGGACGTCTCCCGCTCGACCCGCGTCGGCGAACAGGCGACCGCGAACGTCTGGCTGCGGTCGGGCACCTCGGCCCCGTACTCGGGGCAGGTCGTGCTCTGGGGCCTCGGCGGGAGCCAGGAGGTGGCCATCAAGGACTTCACCGTCGGGCCCACCTGGACGAAGGTCACGGTCAAGCTCCCGGTGCGGTCCTCGGCGCACTCCACGATCCGGCTCGACGTTTACATGGGCTCGAACACCGGCGACCTGTGGATGGACGACGCCGAGATGACCTTCGGCGCAGCGCCCCGCCCGCAGAACGAGCTCGCCAACCCCTCGTTCGAGTCGTCCTTCGCGAACTGGGTGCCGGGCAACGGCTTCGTCAACCAGCAGATCTTCCGCGACCCCGGCTCGAGCGTCGACGGCTCCTGGTTCGCCGCCTCCAACACGCCTGTCTCCGGCCGGAGCTTCGCCCAGACCGTGGGCGTCCCCGCCACCGGTGAGAACCAGCGGTACACCTTCTCGGTCTGGCTGCGCTCTGACAGCGCCACGGTGCCCTTCAGCGGCACCCTCGCCCTCTGGGGCCTCGGCGGCCGCTCCCCCGTGGTGCAGCAGACGCCGTTCACCGTCGGCTCGACCTGGCAGGAGGTGCGCGTGACGACCGACACCCTGGCGACGGCGTCCACCCAGCTCAAGGCCGAGGTCTACATGGGGAGCACGAACGCCACCCTCTGGCTCGACGACGCGCGGCTGAGCGACAACCTGCTGACCTCGGGGTCGTTCGAGGGCGGCCGGTCGACCGGCTGGACCCGGGGCACGCCGTCCATGAACCTCGCGGTCTACGGCCGGGCGCAGCTGCCGCCCCAGGACGGCGACTTCCTCGCCGCGACCAACACCTCCGTCGCGTCCTCGCTGTCGCAGACGGTGTCCGTCAAGCCCCTGGCCGGTGAGACGTACACGGCCGAGCTCTGGGTGCGCTCCGGCGGGCCGACGCCGTTCCGCGGGCGTCTCGCCCTGTGGGCGCTGGGCGGCGCGACCGAGGCGGGCAGCACCTCCTTCACGACCACGGGAGAGTGGACCCGGGTCGCGTTCGAGGTGCCGATCACCCACGACGACCACACCCAGCTGAAGTTCGAGATCTACGAGGACTCCACCGACTCGACCCTCCTGATCGACGGCGCCCAGGTCTACTGACCGACGGCGTGCCTCCGATCCCTCCCGGCCCCACGGATATGATGTCGTGTCGGCCGAATCAACCGTTAGGAACCTGAATTGACCAAGCGCGCCCTCATCACCGGAGTCACGGGACAGGACGGCATGTACCTCAGCCGCCTCCTCCTCTCGAAGGGATACGAGGTCTACGGACTCGTCCGCGGACAGAACAACCCCAAGATCCCCGTGATCAACGAGTGGGCGCCCGAGGTCAAGATCCTCACCGGTGACCTCCTCGACCAGTCCAGCCTGCTCCGCGCCCTCAACAGCGCGAAGCCCGACGAGGTCTACAACCTCGGCGCCATCTCCTTCGTGGCCTACTCGTGGGAGAACGCGCAGCTGACCAGCCAGGTCACCGGCCTCGGCGTCCTGAACATCCTCGAGGCGATCCGCCTCTACGCGGGCGACGACATCGGCAAGGTGCGCTTCTACCAGGCCTCCAGCTCGGAGATGTTCGGCCGCGTGCAGGAGGTCCCCCAGAAGGAGACCACGCTCCTCTGGCCGCGCTCGCCCTACGGCGTCGCCAAGGTCTTCGGCCACTACATGACGATCAACTACCGCGAGTCGTACGGCATGCACGCCTCGTCGGGCGTCCTGTTCAACCACGAGTCGCCGCTGCGCGGACCGGAGTTCGTGACGCGCAAGATCAGCGTCGCCGTCGCGCGCATCGCGCTCGGCCTCCAGGACCAGCTCAGCCTCGGCAACCTCGACGCCAAGCGCGACTGGGGCTTCGCGGGCGACTACGTCGAGGCCATGTGGCGCATGCTGCAGCAGGACGAGGCCGACGACTACGTCATCTCGACCGGCGAGACCTACTCGGTGCGCCAGTACCTCGACATCGCCTTCAACCACGTCGGCATCGCCGACTGGGAGAAGCACGTCTTCCAGGACCCGCAGTTCTTCCGCCCCGCGGAGGTCGACCTCCTGATCGGCGACTCGACCAAGGCCCGCGAGACCCTGGGCTGGAAGCCCGCGGTCAGCTTCGAGGAGCTCGTCACGATGATGGTCGACGCCGACATGGCCCGCGAGAAGTCCGCGCAGGGCAAGTAGGGCATGCTCCGCGTCCTCGTCACCGGCATCGCCGGCCAGACCGGCAGCTACCTCGCCGAGAACCTCGTGGCCGCGGGCCACGAGGTGCACGGCGTCGTCCGTGACGGGGGCGCGGAGGCCCCCACGACCGCCGGCGCGCTGCCGGGCGAGGCGGTGCTCCACGTCGGCGACCTGACCGACCACGCCGGCACGCGGGCGCTCGTCCTCGACGTCCGGCCCGACGTCGTCGTGAACCTCGCCGCGATCAGCAGCGTGGCCGCCTCGTGGCGTGACCCGCTCGAGACCTCCCTGCTCAACGGCACGGCCGTGGCGGCCCTGATCGCCGCCGTCGCCGAGCTGTCGGCGTCGGGGCACGAGGCCGCGTTCGTGCAGGCGTCGAGCGCCGAGATCTTCGGGCAGCCACCGGTCTCGCCGCAGGACGAGCGCACGCCCGTCGCGCCCATCAACCCCTACGGCGCCGCCAAGGCCTACGCGCACCACCTGGTCGGCGCCTACCGGGCCTCGGGGCTCCGCGCGTCGAGCGTGGTCCTCTACAACCACGAGTCTCCCCGCCGCCCCGAGCAGTTCGTCACGCGCAAGATCACCGCCGCGGCGGCCCGCATCGCCCGCGGCGAGCAGGACGAGCTCGTGCTCGGCGACCTCGACGTGCGCCGCGACTGGGGCTGGGCCCCCGACTACGCGGACGCCCTGGCGCGCGTGGCCACCTCCGACCGGGCCGACGACTACGTCGTCGCGACCGGCACCGCGCACAGCATCCGCGACTTCGTGGCGGCGGCGTTCGCCCGGGTCGGCATCGACGACACCACGGGGCTGGTCCGCAGCGACGCCGAGTTCGTGCGCCCCGCCGACGCGACGGAGCTCCGCGGCGACGCCTCGAAGATCCGGGCGGAGCTCGGCTGGAGCACGACGAAGTCCTTCACCGAGATCGTCGACGCCATGGTGGACGCCGATCGGTGAGCCGAGCAGCCGCGTCACGCCCCGCCGACGCCCTCCTCGGAGCCCCGTGAGCGTCACGGTGCTCCTCGACGCGACCAGCGTCCCGGCCGACTCCGGCGGGGTCGGCCGGTACCTCCGTGAGCTCGTGCCCGTCCTCGCCCGGCACGAGGGCGTCGACCTGCACGTCGCCTGCCAGCGCCGGGACGTCGGGTGGCTGCGGGAGGGCTCGCCCGCCGCGGTGCTCCACCCCGTCCCCGAGCGCACCACCTCCGTGCCGCTCCGGCTCCTGTGGGAGCAGCTCGGCCTGCCCCGTCTCGCCCGTGCCGTCGGCGCCGACGTGGTCCACTCCCCCCACTACACGATGCCCCTCCTCACCCGCCGGCCGCGCGTGGTGACCCTCCACGACGCGACGTTCTTCTCCCACCCCGAGCTGCACGGCCGCCTGAAGGGCCCCTTCTTCCGTGCCTGGATCCGTCTCGCCGCCCGCCGCGCGGACCGCTGCGTGGCCCCGAGCCGAGCCACGGCCGACGAGGTGGAGCGCTGGGCGGGGCCCCCGCGGGCGCCGCTCGTGGTCTCCCTGCACGGCGTCGACACGACCCGCTACTCCCCGAGCGCCCGGGGCGAGGAGGCCACCGCCCGTGCCGCCCTCGGCCTGGGCGACGAGCCCTACGTGGCCTTCGTCGGCACCATCGAGCCCCGCAAGAACGTCGGCCCGCTGCTCGACGCCGTGACCGCCCTCGCGGCCCGTCGGCCCGACCTCCGCCCCCGGCTCGTGCTCGCCGGCGGCCGCGGCTGGGACGACGAGACGGTCGCCCGGCTCGAGGCCGCCTCCCCCTCCGACCCGTGGCGCTGGCTCGGCTACGTCGACGAGGGCCTCCTGCCCGCCTTCCTCGCGTCGTCGGCCCTCGTCGCCTACCCGAGCGTGGGCGAGGGGTTCGGGCTGCCCATCCTGGAGGCCCTGGCCAGCGGCGTGCCCGTGGTCACCACGGACCGCCTCGCCGCCCCCGAGGTCGGCGGCGACGTCGCCGTCTACAGCGAGCCCGACGCCGGGTCGCTCGAGCTCGCCCTCGAGGCGCTCCTCGACGACGAGCCGCGACGTCGCGAGCTGGGGCGTCGTGGGCGGGAGCGCGCACTGTCGTTCACCTGGCGACGCACCGGCGACGAGCACGTCGGCGCCTACCTGGCCGCGACGGGGGGCCGCTCGTGACCGACGTCCTGTGCATCACCGTGACCTACTCCCCCGGCCCCACCCTGGAGTCCTTCGTCGACTCCCTCGTGCCGAACGGCTTCCCGCCCGCGCGCGTGGTCGTGGTCGACAACGGGTCGACCGACGGAGCCCCGGAGGCGGTGGCCGAGTCCCGCAGGTCGGTGACGCTCGTCCGGTCCCCCGGCAACGTCGGGTACGGCCGTGCCGTCAACCTCGGGGCGCAGCAGGCCGGGCCGGACGAGCAGTGGCTGCTGGTCTGCAACCCGGACACGCTGGCGACGCCGGACACCCTCGCGCGCCTCCTCGAGGCTGCCCGCCGCGCCCCCCGCGCCGGTGCCCTCGGGCCCCGGGTGCTCGACCCGGACGGCTCGGTGTACCCGTCCGCGCGGGCCCTGCCGTCGATCCGCACCGGGATCGGCCACGCCCTGCTGTCGGGCGTGTGGCCGTCGAACCCCTGGACGCGGCGCTACCAGCAGCGCGACGTCTCGGCCTCGGAGACCGCGGCCGAGGTCGGCTGGCTCTCCGGCGCGTTCCTGCTGCTCCGCCGCGAGGCCTTCGAGGAGATCGGCGGGTTCGACGACGACTTCTTCATGTACTTCGAGGACGTCGACCTGGGGCGCCGCCTCGCCGAGGCCGGCTGGTCGAACCTGTTCGTGCCCGACGCCGTCGTGACGCACGTCGGCGGCGAGAGCACGGCCCGGGCCGCCGACGCCATGGTCACGGCGCACCACCGGTCGGCGCACCTCTACATCGCCAAGACGCACCCCGGCGCCGTGTGGCGGCCCGTGGTCTGGGCCCTCGGCGTCGGCCTCCGCCTGCGCTCGCGCGCGACGGTGGCCCTGGCGCGACGCCACGGCTGACGGCCGGGCGTCAGCGCCCGGAGCGGTCAGCTCCCGAGCGGCCAGCGCCCGAGCTGTCAGTGCCCGGAGTCGTCAACGCCCGGAGTAGTCGGCGCCCGTGGTGAGGGCCGATCGCGGGATCGAGAGCGAGCTCAGCACGTTGTAGAACGCGGCGGCGTTGAGGTTCTTGTACTGCACGCCGATGGACTGCATGGCGTAGACCATGTCCATCGTGGTCATGTGCCGCAGCGACCGCACTCCGACCATGCAGATGTAGCCGCCGCCGACCTCGGCGAGGGTGTCCGTGCAGCGGATGATGAGCATGTGGTGATCCGTTCCTGTAGCGGGGAGGGGCGTCGCGTCAGCGACGGAAGTAGTCGGCGTCCGGGGTGAGCGCGGAGCGCGGGATGCCCATGGAGTTGATGACGTCGTAGAAGCGCCCACGGTCGAGTTCGTAGTACGGGGTGCCGATCACGCGCATGCTGTTGATCATGTCGAGGCTCGACAGGTGCCTCAGGCTGTGCAGGCCGACGAGGGCCGTGTACCCCGCCTGCTGCTCGTCGAGGCCCTGCGTGGTGCGGATGATGACGACGTCGGGGTCGCGCTCCACGTCGAGCGGGATGTCGCCGACGTAGTTGCCGACGTAGTCGAAGTGCCAGGGCTCGGGCCGGCTGAAGGTGTTGCCCGTCGGGCTCCACCCGTAGGCGGGGGCGTTGGCGTCCATCCAGCGCTTGGCGGCGGAGCCGGACGAGGCCACCCCGGCGCCGAAGTCGCAGGAGATGCCCCAGCCGTGGTTCGACGTGCCCGGGTACGCGGCGAGGTTGCCCTTGCCCGCCTGGTAGAGGTTCCAGTACTCGACCTGCCGTGCGTAGCTCCGGTAGCCCTCCGTGATGGCCAGCGGGGTCCCGATCGCGTTGGAGAAGGCCAGGCTGAGCGCGAGGTACTGGCGAGCAGCGTCGGTGCGGAGGTAGCCCGACCCCGCCACGCTCGCCACGACGGGCGTCAGGGCCCCCGAGGGGATGTTGCCGTTGGAGTGGCCGCCCCACGCCGTCGTCTGGGCCGCGGCGAGGGCCTGGGCCACGCTCTGGACGGAGGCGCCGGTCTCGCCGAGGGACGACACGGCGGAGGCGCGGTGCGCGTCGAGCGAGACGGCCGTCCCGGCCGCGACGGCGGTGGCGGCGGCGTAGGAGAGGAGCCTCCGCCGGTCGAGCCCGGAGCGGGGCTCGAGCGGAGCGGCGTCGGCAGCAGAGCGATCCATGATCTCTCCAACCTCCCACGGCGCCCGGGACACCACCACCCCCCGAGAGGGCGTCGGCAGAACGGAGGACTAGCCGAGCAGGCCCAGCAGGTACTCCCCGTAGCCGCTCTTGACGAGCGGGGCGGCGAGCGCCCGGAGCTGGTCGTCGTCGATCCAGCCCCGACGCCACGCGATCTCCTCGACGCAGCCGATCTTGAAGCCCTGACGCTGCTCGATGACGCGCACGTACTCGGAGGCCTGCATCATCGACTCGTGGGTGCCGGTGTCGAGCCACGCCGTGCCCCGGTCGAGGACCTGCACCTGCAGCTTGCCGGCCGTGAGGAACGCCTCGTTGACGGTGGTGATCTCGAGCTCGCCACGAGCGCTCGGCTCGATCGACTTCGCGACCTCGACGACGGAGTTGTCGTAGAAGTAGAGGCCGGGCACCGCGTAGTTGCTCTTGGGGTGCTCGGGCTTCTCCTCGATGGAGCGCGCGGTGAAGGTGTCGTCGAAGTCGACGACGCCGTAGGCCCGCGGGTTGGCGACGTGGTAGGCGAAGATGACCCCGCCGTCCGGGTCGGTGTTCGCCCGCAGGTTCGAGCCGAGGCCCACCCCGTGGAAGATGTTGTCGCCGAGCACGAGCGCGACCTTCTCGTCGCCGATGAACTCCTCGCCGATGACGAAGGCCTGGGCCAGGCCGTCGGGCGACGGCTGGACGGCGTAGGTCAGCTCGATGCCGAGGTCGGAGCCGTCGCCGAGCAGCCTCCGGAACTGGGGCGCGTCGTCCGGGGTCGTGATGATGAGGATCTCGCGGATGCCCGCGGAGAGCAGCGTCGACAAGGGGTAGTAGACCATCGGCTTGTCGTAGATCGGCATCAGCTGCTTCGAGATGCCCTTGGTGATGGGGTAGAGACGTGTGCCGGACCCGCCGGCCAAGATGATTCCGCGCATGCCTGCCTAGTTCGCAGCTCGGAGCTGCTGGTAGAGGTCCTGGCACTCCTGCCACGTCGGCAGGAGCCCCTGGGACTCGGCCTCGGCCAGGGTGGGGGCCGAGGTGTCCTTCGGCGAGAGGAGGATCTCGCCGATGTCGGTGGGGAACGTGAGCCCGATGTCGGGGTCGAGGACGCTGAGGCCCTTCTCACGCTCCGGGTTGAAGGTCTCGGTGACGAGGTAGTTGACCGTCGCGCCCTCGGTGAGGGCGACGATGGCGTGGCCGAGGCCCTCGGAGAGGTAGACGGCACGACGGTCGACGTCGTCGATGAGCACGGAGTCCCACTGGCCGAAGGTCGGCGACCCGACGCGGATGTCGACGACGAAGTCGATGAAGGCGCCCTTGGGTGCCGAGACGTACTTCGCCTGGCTGGGCGGCACGAGCGCGTAGTGGACGCCCCGGGCGACGCCGCGGGCCGACACCGAGGTGTTGACCTGCTTCAGCGCGAGCGGGTGGCCCACGGTCTCCTGCACGCGATCGAACCGGTACTGCTCGAAGAACACGCCACGGTCGTCGCCGTGCTGTGTCGGGACGAACTCCCAGGCGCCGGGCACGGTCAACTCACGGATCTGCACGTCGGGAGTCTAGCAACGGACGCCTTGTAGGCTGGGACCGTGAAAATCCTCGTCACCGGCGGCGCCGGCTTCATCGGATCCAATTTCGTGCGTCGCACCCTGGAGGACGCGTACCCGGGCCTCGAGGGCGCGGAGGTCGTCGTGCTCGACGCCCTGACCTACTCGGGCAACCTCGAGAACCTCGCCAGCGTGGCCGACTCCCCCCGGTACCGCTTCGTGCAGGGCGACATCCGCGACGGCGCGCTCCTCGACACGCTCTTCCCCGAGGTCGACGCCGTCGTCCACTTCGCGGCCGAGTCGCACGTCGACCGGTCCGTCCGCGACGCCTCGATCTTCGTCGAGACGAACGTCCTCGGCACGCAGCAGCTGCTCGACGCGGCGCTCCGCAACGACCTCGCGCGCTTCGTCCACGTCTCCACCGACGAGGTCTACGGCTCCATCGCCGAGGGCTCGTGGGCGGAGGACCGCCCCCTCGAGCCGAACTCGCCGTACTCGGCGTCGAAGGCCGGCAGCGACCTGCTCGCGCGCAGCTACCACCGCACCCACGGCCTGAACGTCTCGATCACCCGCTGCAGCAACAACTACGGCCCGTACCACTTCCCCGAGAAGGTCATCCCGCTCTTCGTCACCAACCTCATCGACGACCGCCACGTGCCCCTCTACGGCGAGGGGAACAACATCCGCGACTGGCTGCACGTCGACGACCACACCCGCGGCATCGCGATGGTCCTGGTGGACGGCCGCCCGGGCGAGATCTACAACATCGGCGGCGGGACGGAGCTCACGAACAAGGAGCTCACCGAGATGCTGCTCGAGGCCACCGGCAAGGACTGGTCGTACGTCGACCGCGTCCAGGACCGCCTCGGCCACGACCTGCGCTACTCGGTCGACATCTCGAAGATCCGCGCCGAGCTCGGCTACGAGCCGCAGGTGCCGTTCGCCCAGGGCCTCGCCGAGGTCGTGCAGTGGTACCGCGACAACCGCCAGTGGTGGGAGCCCCTGAAGGAGCGCGCGGCCCTCTGATGACGACGCCCCAGCACGCCAAGTACCTCGTCACCGGCGCCCGCGGCATGCTGGGCTCCGACCTGGTCGAGGCCCTCTTCGGCCGCGACGTCACCCTCCTCGGGCGCTCCGAGCTCGACGTCACCGACCGCGACGCCGTGTTCGCCGCCGTGGAGGGCCACGACGTCGTGGTGAACGCCGCGGCCTGGACCGCCGTCGACGCGGCCGAGACCGACGAGGAGGCGGCGCTGGCGGTGAACGGGACGGCCGTGGGCCTCCTCGGCGAGGCGACCGCCGCCTCCGGCGCGAAGCTGGTCACGGTGTCGACCGACTACGTCTTCGCCGGCGACGCCGTCGCTCCCTACGCCGAGGACGCCCCCTACGCTCCGCTCAACGCCTACGGCCGCACCAAGGCCGTCGGTGAGCGGGCCGCCCTGGCGGCCAACCCGCGGGGCACCTACGTCGTCCGCACGGCCTGGCTGTACGGGCGGCACGGCGCGAACTTCCCGCGCACGATGCTCGGCCTCGCGGCCACGCGCGACACCTTCTCGGTCGTCGCCGACCAGGTCGGGCAGCCCACCTGGACCCTCGACCTCGCGCACCGGATCGTCGCCCTCGTCGACGCCGACGCCCCCGCCGGCGTCTACCACGGCACGGCCTCGGGGCAGGCGAGCTGGTTCGAGTTCGCGCAGGAGACCCTGCGGCTCGCGGGGCTCGACCCCGAGCGCGTGCTGCCGACCGACAGCTCGAGCTTCGTGCGCCCGGCGCCCCGACCCGCCTACAGCGTGCTCGGCCACGACGCGTGGCGCCGAGCCGGCCTCGAGCCGATGCGCGACTGGCGCGAGGCCCTGGCCGAGGCCAGCGCCACCGGCGTCCTCACCGAGCCGGCGGGAGGACGATGACCACGCTGCGGGTCGTCGTCGACCAGATCCTCGCCCCCGTCCCCGGCGGCGTCGGTCGTTACACGAGCGAGCTCACCCGGGCCCTCGTCGCGACCGCGCCCCGCGGGTGCGAGGTCGAGGGCGTCGTCGCGGCCCATCCCCAGGACGACTACGACCGGCTCACCGACCTCGTCCCCGGGCTCGCCCGCCTGACGAAGTCGCCGCTCGGCCGCCGGGAGCTCTCCCTCGCCTGGCAGGCCGGGGTCCTCGGCCTCCCCGGCCGGGGCATGGTCCACGCGACCAGCCTGCTGGCTCCCCTCGGTCGACACGACCGCGACCTCTCCCCCGGCGACCAGACCGTGGTGACCCTGCACGACACCGTGCCGTGGACGCACCCCGAGACGCTGACCCCCCGCGGGGTGCGCTGGCACCGGGCGATGACCAAGCGCGCCTTCCGGTACGCCGACGCCGTCGTCGTGCCCACGCACGCCGTCGCGGCCGACCTGGCCGAGCTCTTCCCCTTCGGCGACCGGATCCGGGTCGTCGGGGGCGCGGTGAGCGACGACCTGAGGGTCCCCGCCGACGCGGACGCCCTGGCCGACGCGCTCGACCTCCCCGAGCGCTACGTGCTGAGCGTCGGGACGCTGGAGCCCCGGAAGGGCCTGCGGCCCCTGATCGAGTCGCTCGCCCACCCCGACGCGCCCGACCTGCCCCTCCTCGTCGTCGGCCCGGACGGCTGGGGCGACGTCCGCGTCGCCGACATCGCGGCCGAGGCCGGGCTCGCGCCGGACCGCGTCCGCACGCTGGGCTTCGTGTCGGACGCCCAGCTGGCCGTCCTGCTGCAGCGGGCCTCGGTGTTCGTCTTCCCGAGCCTCGCGGAGGGCTTCGGCCTCCCCGTCGTCGAGGCGCTCAGCCTCGGCACGCCCACGATCGTCTCCGACGCCCCGGCCCTCGTCGAGGTCGCGGACGAAGCGGCCGTCGTGGTGCCGCGCGCCGACGCCGAGGGCTACCCGGCCCGGCTGGCGCAGGCGATCTTCCAGGTCGTCACCGACCTCGAGCTCTCCTCGCGGCTCGGCATCGCGGGGCTCGACCGCGCGCGCGCCTTCAGCTGGCGGGACTCGGCCGACAAGGTCTGGCAGCTGCACGCCGACCTGTAGCGCCGACGCACCGGCCTCCGCCCCCGCCCCCGCCCGCCGTCCGAGCGGGGGCGGAGCCGGTGGTCGTGACGTGCCTCGTCAGCCGGCCGGCGTCGAGGTCGTCGCGGCCGCCACGGCGGCGTGGATCACGTCGAAGTCGGGGTAGACGTTCGAGTAGGTCGGCGGCACGATCTCGAGGTCGGTGATCGGCTGCGACTTCGCCTCGAGCGCGAGCTCGACGAAGGCGCCCAGCGCCCCCTGCGGGATGTCGGTGTCGACCGTCTGCGCGCCCGCGGCCGCGACCGACTGGAACTTCGACAGCACCGTGGCGGGCTGGAACTGCGACAGCAGCGCCTGCTGCACCTCCCGCTGGCGTGCCATGCGGTGGTAGTCGTCGGAGCCGTGGCGGGCCCTGGCGTACCAGAGGGCGTGGTAGCCGTCCATCACCTGCTCGCCCGGCTCGATCCAGCCGTCGACGTTGATCGGCTGGCCCGCGGCGTCGACGCCGCCGTTGATCGGCAGGCGCCCCTCGGTGTTGTCGATCGTGATGCCGCCGAGGGCGTCGATCAGCTGGACGAAGCCCTGCATGTCGATGAGGACGTAGTACTGGAGGGTCAGCCCCGTGACGCCCTGCACGGCGTCGCGCATGGCCTCGATCCCGGGGTTGCTCCCCCGCGACTCGGCGTCGGGGTAGAGCTCCGGGTGCTCCTCGCCGTAGGTGTACAGGTAGCTCACGAGGCAGTCGTCACCGCAGGAGTACCCGTCGGGGAACTCGCCCCAGAGCGGGGACCCCTCGGAGAACGGCGCGTTGTAGAGGTTCCGCGGGATCCCCACGATGGTCGTCGCACCGGTCTCCGCGTCGATGCTCGCGACCGAGATGCTGTCGGGGCGGAGGCCCGTGCGGTCGGCACCCGCGTCGCCGCCGAGCAGCAGGATGTTGTAGCGCCCGTCGACCGGGTCGGCCGCCGCCTGCCGGGAGGTGAACAGCGAGTCGAGCAGGCCGTGCTGCACCCCGCTCAGGTACGCCCCGTAGGCCGCGGGGCCCACCGTGCCCGCCAGGAGGAGCACCATCACCCCGGCCAGGAAGCCCCGGGCCGTGGGCACCGTCCGCACGATGCGGAGGAGGCGGAGCGTGTCGATCGTCAGCACCAGCCAGAGCGCCGCGTAGTAGATCAGGAAGACCTGGACGACGGTGAGGGCCACGACGTTGGTCGCGACCTCGAAGAGCGGGGTGCGCCAGACCAGGGCGAGGACGACCGTGACGACGGCCGCGGCCCAGAAGACCAGGGTCGAGGCGAGCCCCCACCGGCCCAGGCGTCGGCTGCCCGCCAGGACCTGGGCCGACCCCGGCACCAGCACGTTGAGCACGACGAGCGCCCAGGCGCGCCTCGTCATGAACGACGGCGACCCGAGGTCGGGGTGGCGGACGGGGAGCGCGGCGCTCACAGCGACCGGCGCAGGGCGGCGTTCTTCTGCTCGACCAGCTCGCCCAGGCCGGCCGCGTGGTCGGCCAGGCGGGCCGAGACGTCGGGGTCGGCGGTGCCGAGGATGCGCGCGGCGAGCAGGCCGGCGTTGGCGGCGCCCCCGATGGAGACGGTGGCGACCGGGATGCCCGCGGGCATCTGGACGATCGAGAGGAGGGAGTCGAGCCCGTCGAGCGTCGCCAGCGCCACCGGGACGCCCACGACGGGGAGCGTGGTGAGCGAGGCGATCATGCCGGGCAGGTGGGCGGCGCCGCCGGCCCCGGCGATCACCACGCGGACGCCCCGCCCCGCGACGGCCTTGGCGAAGGCGACCATCTTGTCGGGCGTGCGGTGGGCCGACACGACCTCGACCTCGTGCGCGATGCCGAGCTCGACGAGGACGTCGGAGGCGGCGCGCAGGGTCGGCCAGTCGCTGTCGGACCCCATGACGATCGACACGAGCGGCCCCACGAGGGGGTCGTTCGGCCTCGTCGCAGGGGTCGGGGCGGGAGCGGTCGGGTCGGGCACGAAGGAGAGGATAGCCGTCAGCCCTCGAAGAAACGGACAGCGGCGCGCGCCCGCGCGGTGACGTCGTCGAGGTCGTCGCCCGTCGTCGTGACGTGCCCGACCTTCCGCCCGGGGCGGGGGTCCTTGCCGTAGTCGTGCACCTTGGCGCCCGGCTGGTCGGCCATGAGCGCCGCGAGCCTCTCCCCCATCGTGCCCTCGGACGGCCCTCCGAGCACGTTGACCATGACGCTCCAGGGGCGGTGGGCGGTCGTCTCGCCCAGGGGGAGGTCGAGGACGGCCCGCAGGTGCTGTTCGAACTGGCTCGTGACGGCACCGTCGATCGTCCAGTGACCGGTGTTGTGCGGCCTCATGGCGAGCTCGTTGATCAGCAGGCGGCCGTCGGCGGTCTCGAAGAGCTCCACGGCGAGCACGCCGGTCACCTCGAGCTGCTCGGCGACCGACCGGGCGATCGCCTCGGCCTCGCGGACGAGGGCCTCCGAGGCGCCGGGAGCAGGAGCGGTCACCTCGGCGCACACCCCGTCGCGCTGCACGGTCTCGACCAGGGGCCACGCCGCGATCTCGCCGCTCGGGCGGCGCGCGACCAGCTGCGAGAGCTCGCGGCGGAACCCGACGAGCTCCTCCACCAGCAGCACGGCGTCGGCGCCGTGCTCGGCCACGACGGCGAACCAGTCGTCGGCCTCGTCGGCGGCCCGGACGACCCGGACGCCCTTGCCGTCGTAGCCGCCGCGCGGGGTCTTCACGACCGCCCGCCCGCCGTGGCCCTCGAGGAACGCGCCGAGCTCGGCGGAGTCGTGCACGGCGGCCCACTGCGGGACGGGGAGCCCGAGCGCCGTCAGGCGCTCCCGCATGACGATCTTGTCCTGGGCGACGGCCAGGGCGCCCGGGGACGGGTGCACGGCCACGCCGGCCTCGACGAGCGCGCGGAGCACCTCCTGCGGCACGTGCTCGTGGTCGAAGGTGACGACGTCGACGTCGCGGGCGAAGTCGAGGACGGCACGGGCGTCGTGGTGGTCGCCGACGGCCGTCGCCGCGAGCCGTGCGGAGGTGCCCTCCGCCTCGGCGAGCACCCGCAGGTCGAACCCGAGGTGCACCGCCGGGGGCACCATCATCCGTGCGAGCTGGCCGCCGCCGATCACTCCGATGCTGTGGGCCATCTCGTCTCCTCGCTCACGCCCCCGCGGTCGGGCGACGCTGTATCGTCGTCACGGCTCCTCCGAGCCACCCACCATCTTGGCCGATCACCGGGAGAGGCGCATGCGACGACTCGTCGAGCAGCTCCTGCGCTACGGCACCGTGGGCGGGGTGGGGCTGGTCGTCGACCTCGGCCTGTTCAACCTGCTCCGCGCCACCGTGCTCGACCCGGAGCAGGTGAGCGAGGGCGCCGTCGTCGCCAAGGTCGTCTCCGGCGTGGTCTCCATCGTCGTGGTCTGGGTGGGCAACCGGCTCTGGACGTTCCGGGCGACGCGGAGCGACCGCCCCGTCCGCGAGGCGGCGGAGTTCTTCGCCGTGGCCCTCGGCGGCCTCGCCATCGGGCTCGCCTGCCTGGTCGTGTCCCACTCGGTGCTGGGGCTCCGGTCGGCGCTGGCCGACAACGTGTCGTCCAACGTCGTCGGGCTCGCGCTCGGCACGGCGTTCCGGTTCACGCTCTACAGGGCCTGGGTGTTCAGCCCCCGGCGGCGGGGCCGACGACGCCCCGCCGACACCGCCGTGGCCCGGGAGGACCGTCTCGGGAGCTCCGAGCCCGCGGAGGCCCGCCGCTAGGGACGCCCGAGGCCCCGCGCGTCGAAGCCGGCCGCGCGCCAGGCGCCGAGGTCGAGGACGTTCCGGGCGTCGACGATGCGCCGGCCCGCGACGAGCGAGGCCACGTGCGCGGGGTCGAGATCGCGGAAGACGCGCCACTCCGTCAGCACCAGGACGATGTCCGCACCGGCCAGGGCCGTGTCGGCGTCGTCGACGTAGACGAGCTCGGGAGCCACCTTCGCCGCGGTCGCGGTGGCCTCGGGGTCGTGGACCACGACGTCCGCGCCGGCGGCCCGGAGGGCACGGGCGACGTCGAGCGCCGGCGAGTCGCGCACGTCGTCGCTGTCGGGCTTGAAAGCGACGCCGAGCACGGCGACGCGGGCCCCCTCGACGACGCCGAGCATCTCGGCGGTGAGGTCGACGACCCTCCGTCGCCGTCGCAGGTTCACCGCGTCGACGTCGGCGAGGAACGCCAGCGAGTCGAGCCCGAGCTCGTCGGCCCGGGCCTGGAACGCCCGGATGTCCTTCGGGAGGCACCCGCCGCCGAAGCCGAGCCCGGCGTTGAGGAAGCGACGGCCGATGCGTGCGTCGTGCCCGATCGCGTCGGCCAGCTGCGTGACGTCGGCCCCCGTCGCCTCGGCGATCTCGGCCATGGCGTTGATGAAGGAGATCTTGGTGGCCAGGAAGGCATTGGCCGACACCTTCACCAGCTCGGCCGTCGCGTAGTCCGTCACGAGCCGGGGCATGCCGCCGGCGAGCGGGCCGGCGTAGACCTCGTCGAGCAGGGCGGTCGCCCGGTCGCCGCCCTCGCCGCCGGGCACGCCGTAGACGAAGCGGTCGGGCGAGAGGGTGTCGGCCACGGCGAACCCCTCCCGGAGGAACTCGGGGTTCCAGGCGAGGTCCGCCCCCGAGGAGGCGCGGACCAGGTCGCCGAGACGGGCTGCGGTGCCCACGGGGACGGTCGACTTGCCGACCACGAGGTCGCCGTCGGCGAGGTACGGCAGCAGGCCGCCCACGGCCGCGTCGACGTAGCGGAGGTCGGCGGCGTGGCTGCCGGCCGTCTGCGGGGTGCCGACGGCGACGAAGTGCACCTGCGCCCCGGCCGCCTCCGCCATGTCGGTCGTGAAGCGCAGCCGCCCGCTCGCGACGCCGCGGGCGAGGACCTCGGGCAGCCCCGGCTCGAAGAACGGCGCCCGACCGGCCGACAGCTCGGCGACCTTGTGCTCGTCGACGTCGACGCCGACGACGTCGTGCCCGAGCTCGGCCATGCAGGCCGCGTGGACCGCACCGAGATAACCGCAACCGATCACAGAGATTCGCATCGACATACCTTATTCCAGTTCAGGCCCGGGCGCCAGTCCGTCGCTCCGCGGGCGGGGCGCCTCAGCGGTCGGGGTGATCGGTCCGCCAGCCGGCGTCGTCCCCCCAGGGCTCGGGGCGGTCGACCGGACGTCGCCGCAGGAGCGGGTCGGTCGCCGCCTCCATGAGGTCGTGCAGCGTGGCCTGGACCAGGTCGGCCGACGGCACGTCCCACAGCACGACCGGCCGGTCGAGGCCCGTGCCCACGAGCACGTCGCCGCTGCGGAAGAGGCTCTGCGCGGCGTTCCGCCGCACGGTCAGGTCGTAGCCCCGGCTGTGCAGCAGCTCCTGACGGGTGCGCACGACGAAGCCCCGCCGGACGATGAGGCGCCGCGTGGTGATCACGGTGTGGCGGCCCAGCCAGACGAGCAGCGGCACCGCCCAGAGCAGCACGGCGAGGAGCGCCGCGGCCCCGAGCACGGCCCACGTCTGCCACCCGGCCTCGACGCGGCCGCTCAGCCACCCGGCGCCCGCGCAGATCGCGATGAGGGCCACCGAGGGCCAGAAGAGCACGCGTGCGTGGGGGCGCAGCCGCGCGACCACGACCTCGGGCGGCTGCTGGTCGACGGTGCCCGCCGCGTCAGTCATGGCGCACGTGGGTGACGTCGCCCGAGGCCACCGCCCGCTCGGCGCCCGACGGCGTGCGGACGACGAGCCGGCCGCCCTCGTCGACCGCGACGGCGAGGCCCGTGAGCACCTCCCCCGACGGCAGCTCCGCCCGGACTTGTCGGCCGAGGGTGCTGCACTCGGCGGCGACGCGGCCGTGGAGGCCCGAGGAGACGGCGTCGCCCCCGGCGGCGACGAGCGCGTCGAACCCGGTGAGCACCTCGGAGACCCAGCCGGCCACGACCAGGTCGGCCAGCGACTCCGCGTCCCCCTCGGCCCCCTCCAGGCGGAGCGACGTGGCGGAGTCGGTGGGCAGCTCGTCGCGGGGCGTCGTGAGGTTGACGCCCGCGCCGACCACCACGGCCGAGGCGTCGGGGCGCAGCTCGGCCAGCACCCCGCACACCTTGGCCCCGCCGACCTGCACGTCGTTGGGCCACTTGAGGCCGACGCGGTCGGCGCTCACCAGCGACGCCACGGCGACGCGCATCGCGACGCCCGCCAGCAGGGGCACCCAGCCCAGCGCGTCGACCGGCAGGGAGCCGCGCTCGAGGAGGAGGCTGACCGCGACGGTGCGGCCCGGGCGGGCGACCCACCGTCGGTCGAGCCGGCCACGGCCGGCCGTCTGCGAGAGCGTGGCCAGGACGGCGCCGTGCGGGGCCGACGCGTCGGCCAGCAGGTCGGCGTTCGTCGAGCCGGTCTCGGCGACGTGGACGAAGCGGGGCGAACGGGCGGAGGCGAGCGGGAACGTCACGCGGTCAGCCTAGGCGTGTGAGGACTCCCACAGCCCGGGAGCCGATCCACGTGCGACGAGCTCCAACGGCCCACGACCGCCCGCTGGGTAGAGTGAGGCGCGTGACTTCCGACACCACCCGCCCCGAGGCCGACGGCCCGGCGGCCCCCCAGCCCGACCTGCGGACGACGGCGGGCAAGCTCGCCGACCTGAAGACCCGGTACCACGAGGCCGTGACCGCCAGCGGCGAGGCCGCCGTCGCCAAGCAGCACGCCAAGGGCAAGATGACCGCCCGCGAGCGCATCGACGGGCTGCTCGACCCCGGGTCGTTCGTCGAGCTCGACGAGTTCGTCCGGCACCGCACCCACGCCTTCGGCATGGAGGCCAAGCGCCCCTACGGCGACGCCGTCGTCACCGGCACGGGCACCATCCACGGCCGCCAGGTGGCGGTCTACTCGCAGGACTTCACGATCTTCGGCGGCTCGCTCGGCGAGGTCGCGGGCGAGAAGATCATCAAGGTGATGCAGCTCGCGCTGAAGACGGGCGTGCCGATCATCGGCATCCTCGACAGCGGCGGAGCGCGCATCCAGGAGGGCGTCGTCGCCCTCGGCAAGTACGGCGAGATCTTCCGGCTGAACACGGCCGCCTCGGGCGTCATCCCGCAGATCTCGCTGATCATGGGCCCGGCCGCGGGAGGCGCGGTGTACTCGCCCGCGCTGACGGACTTCGTCATCATGGTCGACAAGACGAGCCACATGTTCGTCACCGGCCCGGACGTCATCAAGACCGTCACGGGAGAGGACGTCGGCTTCGAGGAGCTCGGCGGCGCGCTGACGCACAACAAGGTCAGCGGCGTCTCGCACTACCTCGCGAGCGACGAGGACGACGCCCTCGACTACGCCCGGTCGCTGCTGTCGTACCTGCCCGACAACAACCTCTCGGAGCCGCACGTGTTCGACCGGCCGGTCGAGCTCGAGACGACGGACGCCGACCGCACGCTCAACACGCTGATCCCCGACAGCCCCAACCAGCCCTACGACGTGACGACCGTGATCGAGCACGTCGTCGACGACGGCGAGTTCCTCGAGGTCCAGCCCCTCTTCGCCCCCAACATCGTCATCGGGTTCGGCCGCGTCGAGGGCCGCTCGGTGGGCGTCATCGCCAACCAGCCCTCGGCCATGGCCGGCACGCTCAACATCGAGGCCGGCGAGAAGGCCAGCCGGTTCGTGCGCTTCTGCGACGCCTTCGGCATCCCCATCCTCACGCTCGTCGACGTCCCCGGCTACCTGCCGGGCACCGACCAGGAGTGGACGGGCGTCATCCGCCGCGGGGCCAAGCTCCTCTACGCGTACGCGGAGGCGACCGTCCCGCTGGTCACCGTCATCACGCGGAAGGCCTACGGCGGGGCCTACATCGTCATGGGCTCCAAGCAGCTCGGGGCCGACATCAACCTCGCCTGGCCGACCGCCGAGATCGCCGTCATGGGCGGCCAGGGCGCCGTCAACATCCTCTACCGGGGCGAGATCAAGGCCGCCGAGGCCGCCGGCGAGGACGTCGCCGAGGTGCGGGCCCGACTGGCGAGCGAGTACACCTACAACGTGGCCAGCCCGTTCCTGGCGGCCGAGCGCGGCGAGCTCGACGGCGTCATCGAGCCGGCGGCCACCCGGGTCTCGGTCATCAAGGCGCTCCGCGCCCTGCGCACCAAGCGGGCCGAGCTGCCGCCCAAGAAGCACGGGAACATCCCGCTGTGAGCGACGTCCTCCGCGTCGTGGCCGGGTCGCCGACCCCGGAAGAGCTCGCCGCCGTCACGGCCGTCCTCGCGGCCGTCGAGGCGGAGACCCGGAGCCGACGCGACACCGAGGCCGTGCCGGCGAGCCCCTCGGAGTGGTCATCGCGGGCCAGGGCCGTCCGTCGGCCGCTCCCCCGCGGCCCGGGCGCCTGGCGCAGCCCCGTCCGCTGACCCCACGGCGAGCGGTCGTCACGGGCCCGGCTGACGTACCCCGCCTTGTCCCCCGATCGATCCGGCCCCGCGGGCCCGGGCAGCACGAGATCCGCGCCGTCACTGCTCCCGAACGGGGGTAGACCGACCTATCGTCCCCTCGGTGTCCCCCTAAATGACGACTGTGCACACTGTGCGCCGACCGGCATAGTCATCAGTGCTAGGTGTCTCTCTCTGAGTAGCACCGCCGATCGAGGGCCGACTAGGGTAAGCAGGTTCCTCGACCGGGGGCGGGTCAGGGCGGTATTCGGGTTACCGCCCTGACCCAGTGACGTTCCCCAGGAGGGCCGGACTCATCGTCCGGCCCTCCTTCTTCGTCCGGGGGCCCGTGGGGTGCGCCGTGCGCGGCCGGTCGTGCCCTCGGAGCGGTGACCGCCGGGCGGTGCCGCTAGGGCGTCGCCTGCTCCGGCACCGACCGCGGGATCTGCAGCCAGAGCTGGACCTCGTCGGCGTCGTCGTCCTCGTCGGCCTCCGCCGCGACTCCTCGCCCGAGGGCGCTGGAGCTCAGGTCGGCCGAGCCGAGGCCCACGACCGTCACCGCGTCGTCGCCTCCGCCGGAGGCCGTCCGGATGATGATGCGGTCGGCGGACGAGCCGTGCAGCGCCTCGGCGAGGGCCTGGTGGATGCGGCGCAGCTCGCGGGCGTCGAGGTCGTCGATGCCACCCTCGTCGAGCAGGCTGACGACGGCGCCGCGACGCCGGGCGGCCATGACCTCACGCCGCACATCGTCGTCGAGGAGGCGGCGGCCGCGGATCTCGTCGCGGATCGCGCCCTCGAGGTGGAGGCACTCCTGCCGCTGCTCGGGCGTGAGGTCGCCGCCCTGGGCCACGATCTCCTGCAGCATCGGCCGTGCGGTGCGGCTGGTCTGGAGGAGGCGGTACTGGCGTTCGTTGACGTGCGCCTCCTGGGCGGCCTGCCAGTCGGCCGCCTCGTGCTCGGCGAGGATGAACTCGCGCGTCTCCCGACCGGCGCGGGTCAGGGTGGCCGTCATCGCGTGCGCGAAGGCGACCCACGAGACGCTGCCGACGACCCCGAGGTCGGCGACGGCGCCGAGCCCGCCCCAGGTCACGCCGTGGACGGCCAGGAAGCCGACCCCGAGCCAGGCGAACCCCTGGCGGCGACGGGTGGCGACGATGACCATCAGCGTGCCGATCGCCGCGACGTACCAGGTCGCGTAGCCGTTCTTCTGCGACGGGTCGAGCTGCGACGTCACGAGGAGCGGCATGACGACGCTGACGGCCAGCGCGAACGCGGCGAGCCAGACGGGCATGCGCGCGCGGGCCGAGGGCCAGAGCACCATCACGGTGACGACGACGTAGACGACCATGCAGGCGACGACGGGCCACGGATCGTCGAAGCGGTCGAGGCTGACGGCGGCGAGGACGAGGTGGTAGCCGGAGAAGACGGCGGCCAGCAGGACGATCAGCCACCGCGGGACGCTGACCCTCACGACGCGGCCTCCGTGCGCGCGGCGTCGGCGGGGCCGACCACGTCGCCGCTCGGCCAGGCGAGGCGCACGACGGTGCCCTCACCGGGGCGCGAGTCGATGCAGGCGAGCCCGCCCGCGTTGGCGAGCCGCTCGACGATGGAGACCCGGACGCCGAGGCGCCCCTCCGGCACGTGCCCGGGGTCGAACCCCCGGCCGGTGTCGCCGACCTCGACGAGCGCTCCGCCGGTCTCGGTCCACTCGACCGTCACCCACCGTCGGACGTCGTCGCCGCCGGCGTGCTGGCAGCTGTTGACGACGGCCTGGACGGCCGCGCTGTAGAGCGCCTCGGCCGCCGGCGAGGGGATGCCGTGGCCGTCGATGCCGCGCGTGCTGACCTCCACGTCGGCGCCCATCTCGCTCGTGACGACGACCAGCCGGTCGCGCATGGAGCCGAGGGTCGTCGCCGACTCGTCGAAGGGCGTCTGGCTGGCGGCGCTGGAGAGGTGCGCCACCGCGTTCCGGGCCATCGAGGTCGCGAGGACCTTCTCCTCCGCGCTGTAGGCCCGCGAGGCCTGGATGAAGGTCGTCAGGACGCTGTCGTGGACGATCGCGTCGACCTCGACGCGCTCGAGCTCGGTCGCGTGCTCGCGGATCGCGTTCGAGTACCGCGCCACCGCCGTCGCCTGGGCCGCGTCGACGTTGGCGCTGGCCTGCCGCAGGATCAGGACGAGGATCAGCACGGCTCCGCCGAGCAGCACGGCGTAGACGGAGTCGAGGGCGGCGCGGGAGACCGTCGCCCCGCCCCCCGAGGGCGTCAGCCGGATGAGCCCGTAGACCAGCGGGGCGACGAAGAGGTAGCCGGTCGCGATCCAGGCCGAGAAGGCGAAGGCGGCCGCCGCGGTGGCCACCGTGCAGAGGTACCAGAGCCAGGGCACGGAGGGCTGCACGACGCTCGGGTCCTGCACGGCCAGCGGCCAGGTGATGAGGGCGATGAGGTAGGCCACCGCCACGAAGGCGCTGGCCGTCTCGACGCCGCGGACGAGGAGGCTCGCCACCCCGATGGCGACGAAGCCGCCGAACATGGCCAGCCCGATGATCCAGGCCCACGCGACCTGCATGCTGCCGATCTGGGCGAGCATGCTCGGGAAGGCCTGCAGCCCGAAGATCAGGCCCGCGAGCGCGATGACCCGGCCGAGGACCTTGTCGAAGAGGGCCTGGCTGATCGGGTTGCGCGAGGCGCGGGGCGGGGCGGGTGCGGTGAGCGCCCGCTCAGCGGCCATCGCCGCCGTCCGCGTCGAGGCCCGGCAGGATGCCGTCCTCGACGGCGCGACGCAGCAGGTCGACCTTGGTGGGTGCCGGGCGGCCGACCTCGACGTACTTGACGCGGATGCGGTCGAGGTACTCGCGGGCCGTCGAGTAGCCGATGCCGAGCTGCTGCGCGGCGAGCTTGAGCGGCAGGCCCGAGGCGTAGAGGTGGAGGATCTCGCGCTCGCGCCGGCCGAGCTGGGCCTTGGCGAAGTCGCGGTCGGCGTCGATCGCGCTCGCCCACTCGAGGTTGTTCAGCACGTCGCCGCGGGCGACCGTGGCGACGGCGGCCATGACGGTCTTCGTCGCCGACGACTTGGGGATGACGCCCGCCGCGCCCGCCGCGAGCGCCTCGCGCACGCTGGCGACCCGGTCGGCGATGCTGTGCACCAGGACGGCCGAGCCGGTGGCCTGGACGCGCTTGACGTTCTCGGTGACCGTGGAGCCGTCGCCGAGGGAGAGGTCGAGCACGACGACGTCGACCTCGCGGCCGGCGAGCGCCTCGACGAGCTCCTGCACCCCCGCGGCGGTGAGCACGACGTCGAAGCCCTCGTTCTGGCACGCGGCCTGGATGCCGAGGCGCACCGACTCGTGGTCGTCGACGATGGCGACCCTCACGGGCGGAGCGGGCGGGGGCGAGACCGGAGCGTCGGTCGTGGCGTCAGTCACGGTGGGTCCTTCTGTCGGCGTGCGGCCGGTCCCTGATCCCGGCCGTGCACGACGCCATCGTATCCGCCCGGGGCGGCCGCGTCAGCGTCGACGCAGCTGCACGACGGTCTCGACGTGGTGCGTGTTCGGGAAGAGGTCGAAGGCCCGGAGGCGGACGGCGTCGTAGCCCGCGTCGCGGAACAGGGCGACGTCGCGGGCGAGGGCGACCGGGTCGCAGGCCACGTAGACGACCTGGGCGGGCGACAGCTCGCCGAGGGCCGCGACGACCTCCTTGCCGGCGCCCGAGCGGGGCGGGTCGAGCACGACGGTCGCGGCCCGGGCCCGGTCGCGCTCGGCGGCGGTCGCCCGGTCGGCGCGCTGGCGGATCCAGCGCTCGACGCGGCCCGTCTCGGCCGAGGCGCCGAGCCACTCGGCCAGGTTCTCGGAGGCGTGCTCGGTGGCGCGCGCGTCGCTCTCGACGCTCGTCACGCGGACGGAGGGACCGAACGCGTCGCCGAGCGCGGCCGCGAGGAGGCCGACGCCGCCGTAGAGGTCGAGGTTGTCGGCGCGCGGGTCGAACAGGTCGACGTCGACCATCTGCTGCACGGCGGCCGTCAGCGTCGCCGCGGCCTCGCGGTGCACCTGCCAGAAGCCGCGGTCGTCGAGGCGGAAGCTCCGGTCGCCGACCGTCTCCGTGATCGTGCTGGGCGCCTGGCGCCCGATGACGAGGCGCGCTCCGCCGGTGCTCGGCGCGAGCACGTCGACGTGCTCCCCACCGACGAAGGCCTGGCCGAGGGGCGCCGCGGCGGCCACCTCGTCGGTGGCGAGCGGCAGGTCGCGGACGGGCACGACGCGGTGCGAGCGCGCCGCGTACTGGCCGGGTCGACCGTCGGCGTCGAGGTGCAGCCGGACGCGTGTCCGCCAGCCCGTGCCCCGGCGCTCGTGGTCGCCCGGCAGGGCCTCGACGGTCACCGTCGCCTCGGCCTCGGGCACGCCGCCCGTCCGGACGAGCGCGTCGCGCAGCACCTGCGACTTGAGCTCGCGCTGGTGGGCGAGGTCGACGTGGCCGAACTCGGCGCCGCCGGCCCGGTCGACCGGGTCGACCTCGAGGGCGGCGGCGGACCACACGTGCGGGCGACGGTGCTCGCTGGCCTCGACGACCGACACGGTGTCGGCGCGCCAGAACGACTTCTTCTTGTCGTCGGTCACGCGGGCGACCACCTTCTCGCCCGGCAGGGTGTCGCTGACGAACACCACGCGCCCGTCGAGGCGGGCCACCGAGATGCCCCCGTGTGCGATGCCCGTCACGTCCAGTTCGACCTCGCGGCCCAGCATGTCTCCCATGCCTCGAGTCTGACAGGCTGGCGGGCATGACCGTCGCGCTCTACCTGGCCAGCACCTCCCCCGCCCGCCTCGCCCTCCTCCGGGCCGCGGGCGTCGAGCCCGTCCTGATCAGCCCCGGCGTCGACGAGGACGCCGCGGTCGCCGCGGCCGAGGAGGAGGCGGGGCGTCGACTGAGCGCCTCCGAGACCGTGTCGCTCCTGGCCAGGGCCAAGGCCGAGGCCGTGCTCGACGTCACCGTCGACGGCCGCCCGCTCGACGGCCTCGTGCTCGGCGGCGACAGCGCCTTCGAGTTCGACGGCGAGGTGCACGGCAAGCCGCACCTGCCCCGGCTCGCGCTCGACCGCTGGCGCCGCATGGCCGAGGTCGGGCACGGGACCCTCCGGTCGGGCCACTGGCTGATCGACCACCGGGGAGGCGCGCCCCGCGCCACGGAGCAGCACCCGTCGGGGGGCGCGGGCGCCGTCGCCTCGGCCGACCTCACCTTCGCCGACGACCTCGACCCGGCCGAGCTCGACGCCTACGTGGCCACCGGGGAGCCCCTCGAGGTGGCCGGCGCCTTCACCATCGACGGCCGGGCCTCCGCCTTCATCAGCCACATCGACGGCACGCCGAGCGCCGTCGTGGGGCTCTCCGTGCCGGTGCTCCGCTCGCTCGTGCGCGGCTTCGGCGTCGGCTGGCCGGAGCTCTGGACCTCTCCGACCGGGGCGTCCTCGTAGGAAGCATCACGCGCCTCCCGCGTGTTCTTGTGCACGTCAGCCAAAGAAAAGGGTCGACCGCGCAATAGGGTGAGGAACTATGCCTCGTATCAGCAAGGTCCTCATCGCCAACCGTGGAGAGATCGCCGTCCGCGTGATCCGGGCCGCCCGCGACAGCGGCATCGGCTCCGTCGCCGTCTACGCCGACCAGGACCGCGACGCCCAGCACGCCCGCCTCGCCGACGAGGCCTACGCGCTCGAGGGCACGACGAGCGCCGAGACCTACCTCGTCATCGACAAGATCCTCTCCGTCGCCCGCCGCTCCGGCGCGGACGCGGTGCACCCGGGCTACGGGTTCCTCGCCGAGAACGCGGACTTCGCGCGCGCCGTCACGGCCGCCGGGCTCGTCTGGATCGGGCCCTCGCCCGAGGCCATCGAGCAGCTGGGCGACAAGGTCAGCGCCCGCCACATCGCCGAGCGCGTCGGCGCACCGCTCGCCCCCGGCACGCTCAACCCGGTCTCCGGCGCCGACGAGGTGCTCGAGTTCGTCGACCAGCACGGCCTGCCCGTCGCCATCAAGGCGGCCTTCGGCGGCGGCGGCCGCGGCCTCAAGGTCGCCCGCACCCGCGAGGAGGTCCCCGAGCTCTTCGAGTCGGCGACCCGCGAGGCCGTCGCCGCCTTCGGCCGCGGCGAGTGCTTCGTCGAGAAGTACCTCGACCAGCCCCGTCACGTCGAGACCCAGTGCCTCGCCGACCAGCACGGCAACGTCGTCGTCGTCTCCACGCGCGACTGCTCGCTGCAGCGCCGTCACCAGAAGCTCGTCGAGGAGGCGCCCGCGCCGTTCCTGACGGAGTCCCAGGTGGAGGCGCTCTATAGCGCGTCGAAGGCCATCCTCCGCGAGGTCGGCTACGTGGGCGCCGGCACCTGCGAGTTCCTGGTCGGCAAGGACGGCACCGTCTCGTTCCTCGAGGTCAACACGCGCCTCCAGGTCGAGCACCCCGTCTCGGAGGAGGTCACCGGCATCGACCTCGTGCGCGAGCAGTTCCGCCTCGCCGAGGGCGGCGTGCTCGAGTACGGCGACCCCGTCGCCCGCGGCCACTCGTTCGAGTTCCGCATCAACGGCGAGGACGCCGGGCGGGGCTTCATGCCGGCGCCCGGGCCCGTGCACGTGTTCTCGGCCCCGACCGGCCCCGGCGTCCGCGTCGACAGCGGCGTGCAGGCGGGCGACGAGATCAGCGGGTCGTTCGACTCCCTGCTGGCCAAGCTGATCGTCACCGGAGCCACCCGCGAGGAGGCCCTCGAGCGGTCGCGGCGTGCCCTCGACGAGTTCACGGTCGCCGGCCTCCCCACCGTGCTGCCGTTCCACCGCGCCATCGTTCGCGACCCCGCCTTCGCCCCGGCCGACGGGGCGCCGTTCTCGATCTACACCCGCTGGATCGAGACCGAGTTCGAGAACGACATCCCCGCCTGGAGCGGCGAGGCCGAGGCGCCGCGCGCGCTCGACGAGCGCACCACCGTCGTGGTCGAGGTCGGAGGCAAGCGCGTCGAGGTCTCGCTGCCGGCCGGTCTGGGCGCCCGCACCGCGCCTGCCGCCGCCGCTCCCCGCCGGCGCTCCGGCGGGTCGACCGTCGTCACCGCGACGGGCTCGCAGGTGACCTCGCCGATGCAGGCCACCGTCGTCAAGCTCGCCGTCGAGGAGGGCCAGTCGGTCGTCAAGGGCGACCTCGTGCTCGTGCTCGAGGCCATGAAGATGGAGCAGCCGGTCGCGGCCCACCGCGACGGCGTCGTCTCGGGCATCTCGGCCGCGGTCGGCCAGACGGTGTCGTCGGGCCACGTGCTGCTCAGCATCGACTGACGCCCGCGGAGGCGCCCCCGGCCCGGGGAGCAGACCCTAGAGTGGAGCGCATGTCCGAGACACCCACGCACCCCCTCGACGACCCCGCTGCCGACCCGTTCGAGGTCGCCCGCACCGCCGCTGCCGACATCGCCCGGGCCACCGGCGTCGAGCGCCACGACATCGCCCTCACGCTGGGCAGCGGCTGGGCCGCGGCGGCCGACCTGATCGGCGAGACCGTCGCCGAGGTGCCCGCCACCGAGATCACCGGCTTCAGCGCCTCCGCGGTGGTCGGCCACACCGGCTCGATCCGCAGCATCCTGCTGCCGAGCGGCAAGCACGCCCTCGTCATCGGCGCCCGCACGCACTACTACGAGGGCCACGGCGTCCGCCGCGTCGTCCACAGCGTCCGCACGGCGGCCGCCGCCGGCGCGACCACGATGATCCTCACGAACGGCGCGGGCGGCATCAAGGAGACCTGGGCGCCCGGCAGCCCCGTGCTGATCAGCGACCACATCAACCTGACCGCCGACTCCCCCCTCGAGGGCGCGACCTTCATCGACCTGACCGACCTCTACTCGGCCCGGCTCCGCGAGCTCGCCAAGGGGATCGACCCCTCGCTCGACGAGGGCGTCTACACGCAGTTCCGCGGGCCGCACTACGAGACGCCCGCCGAGGTGCAGATGGCCAAGGCCATGGGCGGCCACATCGTCGGGATGTCGACGGCCCTCGAGGCCATCGCCGCCCGCCAGGCCGGCATGGAGATCCTCGGCATGTCGCTGATCACCAACCTCGCCGCGGGCATCCAGAAGGAGCCGCTGTCGCACCAGGAGGTGCTGCAGGCGGGCCGCGACGCCGAGGCCGCCATCAGCGACCTGCTCTCGCGCATCGTGGCGGCCCTGTGAGCGGCGACGCGACCGCCGGGCTCCTCGCCGACGCGCAGGCCTGGCTCGACCAGGACCCTGACGAGGTCACCCGCGCCGAGCTCGCCGCGCTGCTGACGGCGGCGCGCTCGGGCGACGACGGGGCGACCAGCGAGCTGCGCGACCGCTTCGACGGCCGCCTGCAGTTCGGCACGGCGGGCCTCCGCGGGGCCCTCGGAGCCGGCCCGAACCGCATGAACCGCGTCCTCGTGGCCCAGGCGGCCGCGGGCTTCGCGGCGTTCCTCGTCGCCCGCGAGGCCTCGCCGTCGATCGTCATCGGCTACGACGGCCGGACCAACAGCGACGTGTTCGCCCGCGACACGGCCGAGATCATGGCCGCGGCGGGCGTCGCCGCCACGCTGCTGCCCCGGGCGCTCCCCACCCCGGTGCTCGCGTTCGCCGTGCGGCACCTCGACGTCAGCGCCGGCGTCATGGTGACCGCGAGCCACAACCCCGCCGCCGACAACGGCTACAAGGTCTACCTGGGCGGCCTCGACGCGGGGTCGCAGATCGTGTCGCCGGTCGACGCGGAGATCGCCGCCCTGATCGAGGAGGCCGCGCGCCGCCCGGTGTCGGAGATCCCCCGCTCCGACGACCACCGACAGGCCGGCGACGACCTCGTCGGCGAGTACGTGGCCCGCACCGCGGCCCTCGCCGGCAGCGCCGCCTCGGGGTCGCAGCCGCGCGTCGTCTACACGGCGATGCACGGCGTCGGGTGGGAGGTCGCGCGGCGCGTCTTCGCGACGGCGGGCTTCACCGAGCCCGTGCCCGTCGCGGAGCAGTCGGCGCCCGACCCCGCCTTCCCCACGGTCGCCTTCCCGAACCCGGAAGAGCCCGGCGCGCTCGACCTGGCCTTCGCCACCGCCGACCGCGTCTCGGCCGACCTCGTCATCGCCAACGACCCCGACGCCGACCGCCTCGCGGTCGCCGTTCCGGGGCCGGGCGGCTGGCGGCGCCTGACCGGCAACGAGGTCGGGGCGCTGCTGGGCTGGCGAGCGGCCGAGCGCGCGCGCCGTGACGACGTCGACGGAACGCTCGCTGCGAGCATCGTCTCGTCGCCGGCCCTCCGCGAGGTCGCCCGCCGCTACGACCTCGACTACCGCGACACCCTCACCGGCTTCAAGTGGGTCTCGCGCGTCGGCGGCCTGCTCTACGGCTACGAGGAGGCGCTCGGCTACCTGGTCGACCCGGCCAAGGTCCGTGACAAGGACGGCATCTCCGCCGCCGTCGAGATCCTGGCGCTCGCCACCGAGCTGCACGGCCGCGGCTCGAGCATCGCCGAGCACCTGCGCGACTTCGACGCGGAGTTCGGCGCCTACGCCTCGTCGCAGATCTCGCTGCGCGTCGACGACCTGGAGCGGATCACGGAGCTGACCTCGCGACTCCGCCAGTCGCCGCCCCGACAGGTGGGCGCCCGACAGGTCGACCACGTCGACGACTTCATCGACGGCTTCGGCGAGTTCCCCGCCGGCGACGTGCTGCGGTTCTGGTTCACGGACGGCTCGAGGGTGATCGTGCGACCGAGCGGCACGGAGCCGAAGCTGAAGGTCTACATCGACGCGTCGAGCACCGACGGCGACGCCCCGGCCCGCCGAGCCGCCGCCGAGGCGGCCGTGGCCGACCTCGACGCGGGCATGCGCGCACTGCTCGCGTAGTCGTCGGCGACCGGACGGACGGAGGCCGCTCCCCTCGGGGGAGCGGCCTCCGTCCGTCCGGGCCCGGGCCCCTGCCGTCAGCCGAGCGAGCGCTGCAGCTTCTCGGTGAGCTCCTGCTGGTCGAAGTGGTTCTGGATGACGATGACGTCGGCGAAGGTCTCGCCGATGGCCTCGACGAACTCGGCCGAGGTCAGGATCACCTGCGCGTCGTCGGCGACGCCGGCCAACGACCCGATGTCGGCGGCGACGACGTCCGCCTCGATGTCGAGCTTGGCCAGCACGCGCTCCGCGTTGACCTTGAGGATGCCGCTGCTGCCGATGCCGACGCCGCAGATTGTCACGATCTTCACGGGGAGCCCTCCTCGGGCGTCGAGCGGCCGCCGTCGGCCGTGGCGGGGGCGCCGAGGAGCCGACGCACCTCGTCGGCGGAGGCCGCGCTGGCGAGCGCGGGGATGACCGAGGCGTCGTTGAAGACGTTCGCGATGTCGGCGACGGACTCGAGGTGGCCGCCCACCGACTCGATCGCGAGGCCGAGGACGACGCTCACGGGGTCGTTGTGCGGGTGCCCGAAGGCCACGGGAGCCGCGAGGGTGACGACGGCGAGACCGTCACGCAGCACCTGGTCGTCGGGCCGGGCGTGGGCGAGCGCGAGGCCCGGGGCGATCACGACGTACGGGCCGTGCTCGTCGATCATCCGCACCATCTCGTCGCCGTAGCCCGGCAGCGCCGAGCCGGAGGCGACGAGGGCGTCGGCCGCCGCGTGCACCGCCGCGCGCCAGTCGGTGACGGGCGCGGCGATCACGACGGCGGAGTCGGGCACCGGGGGCAGCGTCACGTCAGACCGCCTCGAACCCCGCCGTGATGCGGTCGGCCAGCTCGTCGCGGTCCTCCAGCGGGAGGAAGCTCGACGCGGCGGCGTTGAGCTGGAAGGCGAGCAGGTCGTCGAGGCCGTAGTCGAACGCCTGGGCCAGCAGCGCGAGCTCCTTGCTGAGGCTCGTGTCGCTCATCAGGCGGTTGTCGGTGTTGACCGTCACCCGGTAGCCGAGCTGGTAGAGCAGGTCGAACGGGTGGTCGTCGAGGTCGGTGCCCCAGGCGGCGATGGCGCCGGTCTGCAGGTTCGACTGCGGGGAGAGCTCGAGGGCGATCTCGCGGTCGCGGACCCACGAGGCGATCGGGCCGAGCTCGACCGTGGTCTGGCCGCCGCGGGCCTCGACGACGCGGATGTCCTCCGCGAGGCGGACTCCGTGGCCGAGGCGCAGGGCCCGGCCGTCGAGGAGGGCGCTGCGGATGCTGTCGAGGCCGTCCGCCTCGCCGGCGTGCACGGTGACCGGGAAGAACTCGCGCGCGAGGAGGTCGAAGGCGGGGCGGTGGGCGCTGGCGGGGAAGCCCGCCTCGGCACCGGCGATGTCGAAGCCGACGACGCCGTTCTCGCGGTGGCGCACCGCGAGCTGGGCGATCTCGAGCCCCCGGTCGGCGTGGCGCATCGCCGTGATCAGCTGGCCGACGGAGATGTCGTGGCCCTGGCCGGAGAGCTCCTCCACGGCCTGGTCGATGCCCGCCTGGACGGCCTCGACGGTCGCGTCGAGCGACAGGCCTGCGGTGAGGTGCTGCTCGGGAGCCCACCGGACCTCGCCGTGCACGACGCCGTCGGCCGCGAGGTCGAGAACGAACTCGCGGGCCACGCGGTGCAGGCCCGCCTCGGTCTGCATGACCGCCGTGGTGACGTCGAAGGTCGCGAGGTAGTCGGGCAGGTTGCCGGAGTCGGCGCTCTCGACGAACCAGCGCTCGAGCGCCTCCGCGTCGCCGCCGACCGGCAGGTCGTAGCCGATCTCGTCGGCCAGCTCGATGATGGTCGCGGGGCGGAGCCCGCCGTCGAGGTGGTCGTGCAACGACACCTTGGGGAGGGAGACGATGCTGGGGCCGCCGTCAGGCAGTCGGTAGTCCTTGTCCGGAGCGCTCATGGGGAACAACCTACCCGTGCGCGGGCCCCTGACCCTGGACGGCGGCGGCGAGCCAGCCGGGCACGCGTCGGGCACGCCCGGCGCGCCGGCTGGACGCCGCCGGCCGGGGCGTCAGGAGACGCGCTCGGCCACGATCGGGCCGCGCGTCGTCCGCTCGTCGCCGATGCTCCAGGCGCCCTGCACCGCCTCGAGCGCCCGCTCGAACCGCGCGGGCTCGTCGGTGTGCAGCGTGAACAGGGGCTGGCCCGCCGTCACCGCGTCGCCCGGCTTCGCGTGCAGCTCGATGCCGGCCGCCGCCTGCACGGGGTCCTGCTTGCGGGCCCGGCCCGCGCCCAGGCGCCAGGCGCCCACGCCGAAGGGCAGCGCCCGCTGCTCGGTGAGGTACCCACTGCGCTCGGCGGTGACGACGTGGGTCTCCCGCGCCGTCGGCAGCGCGGCGTCGGGGTCGCCGCCCTGGGCGCGGATCATGGCCTTCCAGGCGTCCATCGCGCGGCCGTCGTCGAGCGCGGCCTCGACGTCGGCGTCGGGCTGCCCGGCCAGGGTCAGCATCTCGCGCGCGAGCGCCACCGTGAGCTCGCGGATGTCGGCCGGGCCCCCGCCCGCGAGGGTCTCGACGGACTCGCGCACCTCGAGGGCGTTGCCGATCGTCAGGCCGAGCGGCACGTTCATGTCGGTGAGCAGGGCGGTCGTCGCGACCCCGGCGTCGGTGCCGAGGTCGACCATCGTGCGCGCGAGCAGGCGGGACTGCTCGATGTCCTGGATGAAGGCGCCCGACCCGAACTTGACGTCGAGCACGAGGGCCGCGGTGCCCTCCGCGATCTTCTTGCTCATGATCGACGACGCGATGAGGGGGATGCACTCCACGGTGCCGGTGATGTCGCGGAGCGCGTACAGCTTGCCGTCGGCGGAGGCGAGGCCCGAGCCGGCCGCGCAGACGACCGCACCGGTGTCGGCCATGATCTCGCGCATCCGCTCGTTCGAGATCGACGCCTGCCAGCCGGGGATCGACTCGAGCTTGTCGAGCGTGCCGCCCGTGTGGCCGAGGCCGCGGCCCGAGAGCTGCGGCACGGCGACGCCGAACGAGGCCACGAGCGGGGCGAGCGGCAGCGTGATCTTGTCGCCCACTCCCCCGGTCGAGTGCTTGTCGACGGTGGTCTTGCCGAGGCCGGCGAAGTCCATCGTCTCGCCGCTGCGGATCATGGCCAGGGTCATGTCGCGGATCTCGCGGCGCTCCATGCCGTTGAGGAAGATGGCCATGGTCAGCGCCGACATCTGCTCGTCGGCCACGTACCCGCGCGTGTAGGCGTCGATCAGCCAGTCGATCTGGGCGGTGCTGAGGGCGCCCGAGCCGCGCTTGACGCGGATCAGGTCGACGGTGTCGAAGGGCTCGACGGTGGTGGTCATGGGGTCTCCCGAGCAGTGGCGGCGTCGTTCCGGAGGGGTCTCGCCGGCCCCGGAACGACGCCGGACGGAGGGCAGGGGCGAGGAGGCGCGGTGCGCGCCCCGAGGGGCGCCTACGTCTGCGAGGCGCGGAACTCCTCGAGCTGGCGCGGCCCGAACGCGTCGGGGATGACCTCGTCGATCGTGCGGAAGCCCGAGACGGTGTCGAGCACCATGGAGGCGTCGGAGTGCTCGTAGAGCAGCTGCCGGCAGCGGCCGCAGGGCATCAGCACGTCGCCGTTGCCGTCGACGCAGGCGAAGGCGACGAGCCGACCCCCGCCGCCCATGACGAGGTCGGTGACGAGCGAGCACTCGGCGCAGAGCGTGATGCCGTACGACGCGTTCTCAATGTTGCAGCCCGAGACGAGGCGGCCGTCGGTCGTGAGGGCGGCCGCCCCCACGGGGAACTGCGAGTAGGGGACGTACGCCTTGGACATGGCCGCCCGGGCCGCGGCACGGAGGGCCTCCCAGTCGGTGGACTCGACGACGCTCACGACTTCACGTACGCCTTGCCGGAGGCGGCCGGGCCGCGCGACTGGCCGACCAGCCCCGCGACGGCGAAGATCGTCACGACGTAGGGCAGCATCAGCATGAACTCGCTCGGCACCGGCGAGCCGATGGCCCCGAGCACGTTCTGGAGGTTCGACGCGAAGCCGAACAGCAGGGCCGCCAGCGTGGCCTTGATCGGGTCCCACCGGCCGAAGATCACGGCGGCCAGGGCGATGAAGCCCGCGCCCGCCGTCATCTCCTTCTGGAAGTTGCCGAGCGAGCCGAGGGTGAAGTACGCCCCGCCCAGGCCCGCGATCGCGCCGGCGAGGGAGACGTTCCAGAACCTGGTCGCGTTGACCTTGATGCCCACGGTGTCGGCGGCCTGCGGGTGCTCGCCGACGGCGCGGAGGCGCAGCCCCCACCGGGTGCGGAAGAGCCCGTAGAAGACCACGGCGATCGCGACGTACATGAGGTAGACGATGATCGTCTGGCGGAAGAACACCGGCCCGATGATCGGGATCTGGCTGAGGCCCGGGATCGGCAGCTGCGGGAACCGGACGCCCTCGTTGAGCGCCTCCGACTTCGTGAGCACCTGTGAGTACAGGAAGCTCGTGAGGCCCGTGACGAGCACGTTCAGCACGACGCCGACGATCACCTGGTCGACGATGTAGCGGATGCTGAACACCGCCAGGACCATCGAGACGAGCACGCCCGCGACCATGGCCGAGGCGAGGCCGACGACGGCCGACCCTGTGGCCGAGGCCACCACGGCCGAGACGAAGGCGCCGGCGAGCAGCTGCCCCTCGATGGCGACGTTCACGACGCCGACCCGCTCCGAGATGACGCCGCCCAGGGCTCCGAAGATCAGCGGCGTGCTGAGCGCGAGGGCCCCGAGCAGGAGGCCCGGCACGGGGATCGTCGCGTCGGCGCTCGTCCAGGTCAGGAAGGCGACCAGGAAGACCACGCCGAACACGCTGACCAACCAGATCGGCACCCGGGAGGCGCGGGCGGCGAGCAGGAACGCGCCGACGGTCAGCAGCACGAGCACGACGGTGAGGACGACGCCCGTCGCGGCCGAGGGCAGCACCGCGTCGGGCAGGGCGAAGAAGTCGGTCGGCGTCGAGAGGCGGAAGGTGCTCCGCCCCTCCCGCTGCAGGCCGACGAAGAGCACGACGGCGATGACCGAGAAGACGGCGAAGGCGATCGGGGCCTTGAAGCTGCGCGTGACCGCGCGGGCGAGGCCGGGCGTGGGCGCCGCGGGAGCCGCGACGTCGGGGGTGAGGGTGCTCACTTGGTGACCACCGCCTCCTTCTTCGAGGCGCGGGGGGCCCTGCGGGCACCCGGCGCGGGCAGACGGAAGATGCTGCGCACGAGCGGCGGGGCCGCGACGAACAGCACGATGAGGGACTGCACGACGAGCACGATGTCGATCGGTACGCCGTTGGCCGCCTGCATCGAGTAGCCGCCGGCCTTGAGGGCGCCGAACAGCACGCCGGCCCCGAAGACGCCCCAGGGCCGCGAGCGACCGAGCAGCGCGACGGTGATGGCGTCGAAGCCGATGCCGGCGTCGATGCCCGCGGTGAAGCCCGTGGTGAGCGTGCCGAGCACCTGGGTGGAGCCGGCGACGCCCGCCAGCGCACCGGAGATCAGCATGGCGTACAGGTAGATGTTCTTGACGTCCATGCCGGCCGTCCGGGCGGCGTGCGGGTTCTCGCCGACCGCGCGGAACCGGAACCCCAGCGTCGACCGGTTGATCAGCCACCAGACGACCGCCGTCACGACGATCACCAGGATGAAGCCCCAGTTGAGGTTGTAGCGGGCCCCGAAGAGGTCGGGCAGCACGGCGCTCGGCAGCGTCGCGGGCGACTTCGGGTTGGGGCTGCCCGGAGCCTGGAGGAGGCCCGGGGTGCGCAGCGCGAACGAGATCAGGTAGAAGGCGATGTAGTTGAGCATGATCGTGAGGATCACCTCGTGCGCGCCCGTCCTGGCCTTGAGCAGGCCGACGAGCCCTCCCCACACGGCGCCGCCGGCGATGCCGGCCAGGAGCGCGAGGGGCAGGTGCACCGCGAGCGGCAGGTCGAACGAGAAGCCGACCCAGCCGGCCGCGCCCGCCGCGACGAGCATCTGGCCGCGGGCGCCGATGTTGAAGAGGCCGACCCGGAAGGCGAGGGCGACGCCGAGGCCCGCGGCGATCAGGGGCACCGAGTAGTTCAGGGTCTCGGTCAGCGGGCGGATCCCGGCGGCGAAGCCGTCGACCCGGAAGTTGTAGACCGCCCCCTGGAAGAGCGAGGAGTACGCCCCGCCCACCGTGCGGCCGAAGGCCTGGAAGAAGTCCGTCGGCCGCGACGCGAAGTACCCGAGGGTCGACTGCACCGTGGGGTCGGTGAAGCCGATCAGCAGGCCCGAGACGACGAGGGCGAGCACGACGGCGAGGACCGAGATGGCGGCGTTGCCGGTCGTGATCTCCCGCAGGAGGCGCGACCCGCGAGAGTCGCCGGGTCGTGTCTCCGGGGCGGCCGGGCCGCCCGCCGGGGTCGGGGTGGTCGTGGTGGTGGCGTCGCTCACGCTGCCTGCTCCGTTCCGTGCGGCGTCTCGCCGGCCATCATGAGCCCCAGCACGTCGCGGGGGGTGTCGGCGGGGACGATGCCGATGATCGAGCCGCGGTACATCACGGCGATGCGGTCGGCCAGGGCCACGACCTCGTCGAGCTCGGTCGAGACGACGATGACGGGCACGCCCTGGTCGCGCGTCTCCACGATGCGCTTGTGGACGAACTCGATCGACCCGACGTCGATGCCGCGGGTGGGCTGGGCGGCCACGAAGAGGCGCAGGTCGCGGCTCAGCTCGCGCGCGAGCACGACCTTCTGCTGGTTGCCGCCCGACAGGCGCCCGGCCGGCGTGGTGATGCCCTGGGTGCGGATGTCGAACTCCCGCACCTTCTCGACCGCGAACGCGGCCAGCTCGGCGAGGCGCAGCGAGCCGCGCTTCACGAACGGGCCGGACTGCGAGCGGTCGAGCATGAGGTTCTCGGCGACGGTGAACTCGCCGACGAGGCCGTCCTCGTTGCGGTCCTCGGGGACGAAGCCGACCCCGGCGTCCAGCACGCGGCGGACGCTCAGGCCCGTGATGTCGCGCCCGTCGAGCGTGACGCGCCCCTCGACCCGGCCCTGGAGGCCGAGGATCGCCTCCGTCAGCTCGGTCTGCCCGTTGCCCTGCACGCCCGCGATGGCGAGCACCTCGCCGCGGCGCACCTCGAACGAGACGTCGTCGACGACGACCTGGCCGATCGGGTCGAGCACGCGGAGCCCCTCGACGACCAGGGCGGCCTCGCCCGGGGCGGCGGGGGCCTTCTGCACGGTGAGCTCCACCGCACGGCCGACCATGAGCGACGCCAGCTCGGCGTTGGTCGCGGTGGGCTCGGCCTCGCCGACGACCTTGCCGAGGCGGATGACGGTGATCCGGTCGGCGACCTCGCGCACCTCGCGCAGCTTGTGGGTGATGAAGACGATGCCCGTGCCGGCGTCGCGGAGCTGGCGCATGATGACCATCAGCTCGTCGGTCTCCTGAGGGGTGAGCACGGCGGTCGGCTCGTCGAAGACGAGGACCTCGGCGTCGCGCGACAGCGCCTTGACGATCTCGACGCGCTGCTGCACCCCGACCGGGAGCTCCTCGACGACGGCGTCGGGGTCGATGTCGAAGCCGAAGCGCCGGGAGATCTCGCGCACCTTCGCGCGGGCGGCCTGCAGGTCGAGCCGCCCGCCGGGGCGGGTCTCCTCGTTGCCCAGCATCACGTTCTCCGCCACGGTGAAGACGGGGACGAGCATGAAGTGCTGGTGGACCATGCCGATGCCCGCCGCCATGGCGTCGCCGGGGCCGGAGAACCGCTGGACGACGTCGTCGAGCAGGATCTCGCCCTCGTCGGCCTGGTACAGGCCGTAGAGCACGTTCATGAGCGTCGACTTGCCGGCGCCGTTCTCACCGAGGAGGGCGTGGATCTCGCCCGGCTCGACGGTGAGGCTGATGTGGTCGTTGGCGGTCAGTGCGCCGAATCGCTTGGTGATGCCCTGGAGCTCGAGCTTCATCTCGTCAATCTACCTCGGGTGTAGGCGTGGGAAGGGCCCGGGCCGAACGGTGGAGACCGTCCGGACCGGGCCCTCGATCAGGCAATGCTAGACGATGCCTGAGGGGGTGGCGGCTCGGCTCAGCTGAGGGCCGAGGGCGACTCGACCTCGATCGAGCCGTCGATGATGCCGGCCTTGATCGTGTCGAGCTCGTCCTGCAGCCCGGCGTCGACCTTGTCCTCGTAGTCGTGGAACGGAGCGATGCCCACGCCGTCGTTCTCGAGGGTGCCCACGTAGGGCTCGTTCGAGAACGAGCCGTCGGCCGACTGGGTCACGACGTCGTTCGTGGCCTGCTTGATGCCCTTGAGCACCGAGGTCAGGAACAGGTCGCTGTTGGCGCTGTCGGTCTCGTAGGTGTCGGAGTCGGCGCCGACCAGGACGACGTCCGAGCCGGAGTCGCGGATGGCCTCGGCGGCGCTCTGGTAGATCGGGCCGCCGACGGGCAGGATGACGTCCGCGCCCTGGTCGATCAGGGTCTGGGCGCTCTGCTTGGCCGTGGTGCCAGCCTCGAAGCCGCCGGTGAAGGTGCCGGTCTGCGACGGGACGTCCCAGCCGACGACCTTGACGTCGGCGCTCTTCTGCTCGTTGTAGTACTCGACGCCGTCGGCGAAGCCGTCCATGAAGATGGTGACGGTCGGGAACTGCATGCCGCCGAAGGTGCCGACGGTGCCGGTCTTCGAGTAGCTCGCCGCGGCGTAGCCGGCCAGGAAGGCCGCCTCGGACGTGTTGAACGTGATCGGCTTGACGTTGTCGGCCGTGATCGACGCGTCGTCGATGGTGGCGTAGTCGATGCCGGTGTTGGCCTCGGCCGCCGTCTTCGTCGCGTCGGCGAGGGCGAAGCCGACCGTGACGATGAGGCCGCAGCCCTGGTCGGCGAGGTTCGAGAGGTTGGCGTCGTAGACGGTCTCGTCGGCGGACTCGACGGTCTTGGCCTCGGCGCCCGCGGTCTCGGCAGCCTCGGTCAGGCCCTCGTAGCCCAGCTGGTTGAACGACTTGTCGTCGAAGCCGCCGGCGTCGGACACCATGCAGGGCACGAAGTCGCTGGAGCTGCCGCCCGCGGCGTCGTCGCTCTCGGGGGCCGAGGCACAGCCGGCCAGGATGGCGACGGTGCTCGCCAGGGCGAGGCCGCTGAAGACGGCCCTGCGCGCAGTTGTAGTCAAGTTGTCCTCCAAGGTGCTGCCCGGCACGAGACGCCGGGCACGTATGGCGACAGGTTACCTACTGCGCGGAGCCCCTCCGACCGCTCCGGGAGAGTGAGACCGAGGCGTTACACGACCGCGACCGTCGTGTAACGGGCCCGTAACAGGACAGCCCGGTCGGGCCCGTCAGAGGACGTCGCTGCGGCCGCTCAGCTTGAGGGCGTCGACGACCGACTTGACGCGCTGAGCGTTCGCCGTCGTGGTCACCAGGAGGGCGTCCGGCGTGTCGACCACGATGATGTCGTTCACCCCGATCAGCGAGATCAGCCGGCCGCTGTGGCCGACGACGATGCCGCTGGAGGCGTCCGCGAGCACGCGGGCGTTCTCGCCGAGGATGGCGAGGTCGCTCTTGCGCCCGCCGGAGTGCAGCTTGGCGATCGAGGCGAAGTCGCCCACGTCGTCCCAGTCGAAGGCGCCGGGGATCACCGCGAGGCGGCCCGCGGCCGCCGCGGGCTCGGCGACCGTGTAGTCGATCGCGATCTTCTCGAGGCCCGGCCAGATGCGGTCCACGACGGCGCCCCGGCGCGGGGTGTCCCACGCCTCGGCGAGCTCCTCGAGGCCCGCGAGCAGCTCCGGGCGGGTCTCGCCGAGCTGCTCGAGGAGGCGGTCGGCGCGCGCGATGAACATGCCCCCGTTCCAGAGGTAGTCGCCCCCGGCCACGTACCGCTCGGCCGTCTCGAGGTCCGGCTTCTCGACGAACGACTCGACCCGCAGGGCGCTCGGCGCGCCCTCGACGGCGAGGGCGTCGCCCGCGTGGATGTAGCCGAAGCCGATGGCGGGCTCGGTCGGGGTGATGCCGATCGTGGCGATGTACCCGGCGTCGGCGGCGACGATGGCCTCGCCGACCGCACGCTGGAAGCCGCGGGTGTCGGCGATGACGTGGTCGGCCGCGAACGAGCCGATGATGACGTCCGGCTCGCGGCGACGGAGGATCGCCGCGGCGAGGCCGATGGCCGCCGTGCTGTCCTTCGGCTCGCTCTCGAGCACCACGTTGTGGTCGGCGAGCGTGGGCAGCTGGGCCTCGACGGCCGCGCGGTGCGCGCGGCCGGTCACGACCATGATGCGCTGCTCCCCCGCGAGGGGCGCCAGGCGGTCCCAGGTGCCGCGCAGCAGCGTCGAGCCGCTGCCCGTGAGGTCGTGCAGGAACTTGGGGGCGTCGGCACGGCTGAGGGGCCAGAGCCGGGAGCCGATGCCGCCGGCGGGGATGATGCTGTAGAAGCGCTCGACGCTCTCGGGGATGCTCATGACGGCCACCCTAGCGACGGGACGGTCGGGAGCCGGCGGGGCGCGCCTCCGGGGCGGGCACCCGGGGCGGCGCTGCCCGTGGGGCCCGTCGTCGCCGCCCGTTCACGAGGCCGCCACGGCCCGGCCACGGCAGGGCCCCGCCCCGGCCACGCCCCGGGCGGAGCCTGGGAGGACGCCGAGCCGAGGAGGTCCCCATGAGGGTCGCCATCGTGACCGAGAGCTTCCTGCCCACCGTCAACGGGGTGACGACGAGCGTGCTGCGGGTGCTCGACCACCTGGAGCGACGCGGCCACGAGGCCATCGTCATCGCTCCCGCGGGCCGGGGCCACGACTCCTACGGCCCCGCCAGGGTCCACCGCGTGCCCAGCGTGGCCTACCGGCAGTTCCCCGTCGGGCTGCCCTCGCCGGTCGTGGCGGGGGCCCTCGCGGACTTCTGCCCCGACGTCGTCCACGTCGCCTCCCCCTTCCTCCTCGGCGGTCACGCGATCGCGGCGGCGGCCCGCCTCGGCCTGCCGAGCGTCGCGGTCTTCCAGACCGACGTCGCCCGCTACGCGAGCACCAGCGGCCTCGGCCCGGTCACGGCCGCGGTGGCCTGGCGCCTGGTCCGACGGCTGCACGAGCAGGCCACCGTGACCCTCGTGCCGTCGTCGGCCTCACTGCGCGACCTGCGCCGCGCCGGGGTCGACCGGCTCGCGACCTGGGGGCGCGGCGTCGACTCGGTGCGCTACCACCCCAACCGGCGCTCGGGCGAGGGCTCCGCGGCCTTCCGGGCGGCGGTCGGCGCGAGCCCCGGGGAGGCGCTGGTCGGCTACGTGGGACGCCTCGCCCCCGAGAAGCAGGTCGAGCGCCTCGCGGCCCTGCACCGTACGCCCGGCACGCGCCTCGTCGTGGTGGGCGACGGGCCGGCGCTGCCGTCGCTGCGGCGGCGGCTCCGGCACCTCGACCCGGTCTTCACCGGCGCGCTGCACGGCGACGAGCTGGCGGACGCCTACGCGGCCCTCGACGTCTTCGTGCACACCGGCGTGACGGAGACCTTCGGGCAGACAGTCCAGGAGGCGCACGCCAGCGGGACGCCGGTCGTCGCGCCGGCCGCGGGCGGGCCCCTCGACCTCGTCCGGCACGGCGTCGACGGGTTCCTGGTCGATCCCCTGCACGACCACTCGCTCCGCCGGGCCGTCCGGCTGCTGGTCGACGACCCGGCCCTGCGGGCCCGGTTCGGCGAGGCCGGGCGCCGGGCCGTCGTCGGCCGCACCTGGGAACGCCTCGGCGACGAGCTGCTCGGGCACTACGCCGACGCGGTGGCCGCCCCGGCGGTGCCGGCCCGCGCCTCCGCCCGGGCCCGACAGCTGTCGGCGACGAGCTGACCGTCTCTCGACATCGAACTAGTTAGGGCAGCCTCGGCAGCGGTGGCCGCCGCGCGTTCCGTATGCTCGGGGTGTTCTGAGAACACACGGTGGACACGGCTGTCCTCCCTGACCACAGCCGACCGCCCCAGCCGCGAGGAGGGCAGCTCATGGCCGAGCAGTCGACGGGAACACTGGCGTCACCGGGCACGCCCTCGGGGCGACCTGGTGCACCGACCATCAGCGAGCCGCAGCGCGCGAAGCGCTTCCAGGGCACGCTCTACCGCGGCCGTGAGGGCATGTGGTCGTGGGTGCTGCACCGCATCACCGGCGTGAGCATCTACTTCTTCCTGCTCGTGCACATCCTCGACACGGCCCTCGTGCGGATCAGCCCCGAGGCCTACGACGCAGTCATCGGCACGTACAAGAACCCGGTGATGGGGCTCGGCGAGACCGGCCTCGTCGCCGCCATCCTCTTCCACGCCCTCAACGGCCTGCGGATCATCCTGATCGACTTCTGGAGCGCGGGCACCAAGCACCAGCGCGTCATGTTCTGGGTCGTGATCGGCCTCTGGGCCGTGCTGATGCTCGGCTTCGCCCCCCGCCACCTCATGAACGTCTTCTCGGAGTAGAGCGATGACCACTGAGACCATCGAGGCCCCCCGGTCGGCCCGCACCGCCCAGCGCAGCACCAACTGGGAGAAGTGGGGCTGGATCTACATGCGCGCGAGCGGGCTCGTGCTCGTCGTGCTGATCTTCGGCCACCTCTTCATCAACCTGCTCGCCGGGGAGGGCGGCGTCAAGGCGATCGACTTCGCGTTCGTGGCGGGCAAGTGGGCCGACCCGTTCTGGCAGGTCTACGACACGCTCCTGCTCTGGCTGGCGCTGATCCACGGCTCGAACGGCATGCGCACGATCGTCAACGACTACGTGGGCCGCCCCACGACCCGCAAGGTCTTCCTCGGCGCCCTGGTCGTCTCCAGCGCCGTGCTGCTGCTGCTCGGCTCGCTCGTCATCTGGACCTTCGACCCCTGCCCCGCCGGCGCCCCGGCCGACCTGCTCCCCTCGATCTGCTCCCGCTGACCCTCGGCGGGCGCCGCGCCGGAGCCCCACGACCGACCACCCCGTCCACCTGCACCACGTCCCACCTGGAAGCACCGTGACCACACCTGCACCCTCCGCCCAGAGCTCCGTCGTCGACGGCATCCACTACCACCAGCACGACATCGTCATCGTCGGTGCCGGAGGGGCGGGGATGCGCGCGGCCATCGAGGCCGGGCCGAACGCCAGCACGGCGGTCATCTCGAAGCTCTACCCCACGCGATCGCACACCGGCGCCGCCCAGGGCGGCATGGCCGCGGCCCTCGCCAACGTCGAGGACGACAACTGGGAGTGGCACACCTTCGACACGGTCAAGGGCGGCGACTACCTCGTCGACCAGGACGCCGCCGAGATCCTCGCGAAGGAGGCGATCGACGCCGTCCTCGACCTCGAGAACATGGGCCTGCCGTTCAACCGCACCCCCGAGGGCAAGATCGACCAGCGGCGCTTCGGCGGCCACACGGCCGAGCACGGCAAGAGCCCCGTGCGTCGTGCCTGCTACGCGGCCGACCGGACCGGCCACATGATCCTGCAGACGCTGTACCAGAACTGCGTCAAGCACGGCATCGAGTTCTTCAACGAGTTCTACGTCCTCGACCTGATCATGGGCGAGGTCGACGGCGTCGAGCGCCCCGCGGGCGTCGTCGCCTACGAGCTCTCGACCGGCGAGCTGCACGTCTTCCAGGGCAAGGCCGTCATCTTCGCGACGGGCGGCTTCGGCAAGATCTACAAGACGACGTCGAACGCGCACACGCTGACGGGCGACGGCGTGGGCATCATCTGGCGCAAGGGCCTCCCGCTGGAGGACATGGAGTTCTTCCAGTTCCACCCCACCGGCCTCGCGGGCCTCGGCATCCTCCTCTCCGAGGCCGCCCGCGGCGAGGGCGCCATCCTCCGCAACAGCGAGGGCGAGCGCTTCATGGAGCGCTACGCGCCGACCATCAAGGACCTCGCGCCCCGCGACATCGTCGCACGGTGCATGGCCACCGAGATCCGCGAGGGCCGGGGCGGCGGTCCGCACAAGGACTACGTCTACCTCGACATCACGCACCTCGACCCGGCCGTCATCGACGCGAAGCTGCCCGACATCACGGAGTTCGCCCGCACCTACCTCGGCGTCGAGCCCTACACCGAGCCCGTGCCCGTCCTCCCCACGGCGCACTACGCGATGGGCGGCATCCCCACCAACGTCCACGCCGAGGTGCTCCGCGACAACACGACCGTGGTGCCCGGGCTGTACGCCGCGGGCGAGTGCGCCTGCGTCAGCGTGCACGGCTCGAACCGGCTCGGCACCAACTCGCTGCTCGACATCAACGTCTTCGGCAAGCGCGCCGGCAACAACGCCGTCGAGTTCGTGAAGACGGCCGAGTTCGTGCCGCTGCCCGACGACCCGGCCGGCTTCGTGCGGGGCCTCGTCGACGACGTGCGGTCCGCCACCGGCACCGAGCGCATCGCGACCCTGCGCAAGGAGCTGCAGGACAGCATGGACCGCAACGCCCAGGTGTTCCGCACGGAGGAGACCCTCGACGAGGTCACCCACGTGATCGCCGACCTGCGCGACCGCTTCAAGAACATCTCCGTGCAGGACAAGGGCAAGCGGTTCAACACCGACCTGCTCGAGGCGATCGAGCTGGGCTTCCTGCTCGACCTCGCCGAGGTCGTGGTCTACTCGGCCCGCTCCCGCCAGGAGAGCCGCGGCGGGCACTTCCGCGAGGACTACCCGACGCGCGACGACGAGAACTGGCTGGTGCACACGATGGCCTACCTCACCGGCGACGCGCACTCGTCGCTCGCGGGCGACCACATCCGCCTCGACACGAAGCCCGTCGTGATCACGAACTACCAGCCGATGGAACGGAAGTACTGAGCATGAGCACCGCTGTCCTCGAGAACGCCCCCGCCGGCGCCGACGCGATCCCCACCTTCACCGCCACCCTCATCATCCGACGGTTCGACCCGGACGTCGACACGGAGCCGCGCTGGCAGGACTTCGACGTCGAGGTGCTGCCCACCGACCGCGTCCTCGACGCCCTGCACCAGATCAAGTGGGAGCAGGACGGCTCGCTGACCTTCCGTCGCTCGTGCGCCCACGGCGTCTGCGGCTCCGACGCGATGCGCATCAACGGGCGCAACCGGCTCGCCTGCAAGACCCTGATCAAGGACCTCGACATCACGCAGCCGATCTACGTCGAGGCCATCAAGGGCCTGCCGCTCGAGAAGGACCTCGTCGTCGACATGGAGCCCTTCTTCCAGTCGTACCGCGAGATCCAGCCGTTCCTGATGGCCTCGTCGAAGCCGGAGAAGGAGCGCATCCAGAGCGCGACGCAGCGCGAGCGCTTCGACGACACCACAAAGTGCATCCTCTGCGCCGCCTGCACCTCGAGCTGCCCCGTCTTCTGGACGGACGGCCAGTACTTCGGCCCCGCCGCGATCGTCAACGCACACCGCTTCATCTTCGACTCCCGCGACGAGGGCGCCCAGGTGCGCCTCGACATCCTCAACGACAAGGAGGGGGTGTGGCGCTGCCGCACCACCTTCAACTGCACCGAGGCGTGCCCCCGCGGCATCCAGGTGACCCAGGCCATCGCCGAGGTCAAGCAGGCCGTGCTCCGCGGGCGGGCGTAGCCCCCGGCGGCACCGCCGAACGACGACGAGAGGCCCGGACTCCCCCAGGGGGTCCGGGCCTCTCGTCGTGTCGGGCGACCGTCGGCCGCCCGGGGCCGTCGTGACGGGGACGGGTCAGTCGTCCTCGACGATGCACGTCGCGTCGAGCCCGAGCGCCAGGCGCAGGGCCACGGAGACGCCGGCCTCCCCCGCCTCGGTCAGGGGCGCCACGGCGTCGACCCAGAAGACGGGGAGGCGCACCTCGGGAGGGTGCGGCAGCAGCCGTTCGACCTCCCCCACCGTGGCCAGCTCCCGCGCGCCCCACACGGTGAGCAGGGGCTCTCCGCCCTCGGCGAAGACCTGCAGGGCGTCGCCCTCGTCGATCTCGCGGACGCCGTACGACTCGTCGACGGCGCGCGCCGCAGTGGCGAGGTCGAGGGCGTCGGGGACGCTGGGGCTCAGGATCGTGATGTCACGGGGCACCGGGAGGCGCCTCCTCGTCGTCGTGCTGCTGGTCGTCGTCGTCGGCCTCGCCCTCGCGGGGGCGGCCGGCCCCCGCGACCCCGACGGCGCCGTCGACCACGCTCTCGTGCAGGAGGTCGGCCTCGGCGAGGTCCTCCTCCCAGGCCTGGAGCAGCGGCGTGGCCACCATGGTGGCGAGCCGCTCGGGCCCCACGGCGTCGAGGGTGTCGTGCAGGGCGTCCCAGCCGGAGGTGCTCGCGTCGCCGAGCGGCACGACGTAGGCGGGCAGCCGCGGCCGGCCCACGACCACCACGGGGCGGGTCGCGGGGAGGGCCGACAGCTCGAGGCCGAGCCGCTTGACGGAGGGCGCGCCGATGAGCAGCGCGACCGGGTTCGGCGGCGGGTACGTCTTGGCCCGCACGCAGCGGTCGACGTCGCCCTCCCGCGCCACGACGAGCGCGAAGGTGGGCAGCGACGACCCGGCGATGACGGAGAGCGCCTCGGTGAGGCGCGCGATCGCCGCGTCGAGCGTCCGTCGGGCGTCCTCCCCGTCCGCGCCCGAGCCCTCGGTGACGGTCTCCGCGACGGGCACGTCGATGGTCACAGCGGTGGTCTCCTCGATGCCGTGCTCGGTCACCCGGGCCGTCACGGTGCCCGAGAGGTGGGGGCCCTCCACGACGACCCGTACGGTCTCCGGGGCGGCGTGCCGGGCGTGCTGCGTGAGGACCCAGCGGTCCCAGTCGTGCAGGAGGGGCTCGGAGCTGCCCCAGGAGGCGGGGCCGGAGCCGGAGACGGCCGTCCCGAGGGCCTCGAGCGCGCCTCCCAGGCTGGTGTCGTGGGAGGCGCGGTGCAGCACCGTGAGGTCGACGCTGAGCTGGGGGGCGGTGCCGACGGCGGCCGGCACGTCGACCGGGACGACCGGGGCGAGGGGGTCCTCCTGGGGCCGGCCGGCGGCGTCGACGTCGGCGTAGGGCAGGCCGGTCAGCCCGTCGCGGAGCGCCCCGGCCTCGTCGTGGACCGCCCAGGCCCCGCCGGCGTCGACGAGCGCGGCGCGCACGCCGACCGTCAGCCGCGAGCGGTCGCTCGTGACGAGGACGACCCGCCGACGACTGCGGCGTCGCGCGAGGAGGTCGGCGAACGGCGCGCTCAGCCGCACGACCCGGGCCCGGCTGTCGACCCGGACGACCTGCGCGGTGACCGCGTCGACCATCGGGTGTCGTATAGGGGTGCCCACGGGGACAGTCTGCTCCACGCCCCTGCGCGCTGACCGGTCCGAGCCCGGCGTCCCCCGGATCAGGGCACGGCCCGGCCGGGGCGCATATGCTTCTCGTGCCGTCCTGCCGGGCCCCGACCCGTCGCCGGCACCGCCCCCGATCACCGACCACGACCGAGAGGCCGCGCCGACATGGACGTCCCCCGCCAGCAGCAGCTCCAGAACGACATCGCCGAGCGCTTCGCCGCCAGCCTCGAGGGCACCGACTGGGCGGAGGCCACGCTGCAGCTGCTCGAGGTGGGCTCGGTCTCGCGCCTCTGGGTCGACGCCGTCGACGCGGCGGGCAGCAGCCGCACGGTGGGCACGGTGCCCGACGTCGCCGCCCTCGGCGAGCAGCTCCGCGAGGTCATGGCCGACCCGGAGAAGGGCGCGTGGTTCTCCCTCTCGCTCACCGTCTCGCGCGACGGCTCGTTCACCGCCCGGTTCAACCTCGACCGACGCGTCTGGGTGAACCCGGGCTCGCCGTTCGAGCCCGGCGACGCCGGGGTGCTGCCGTCGGACGCCGACTACGCCGCCGACCTCGAGCGGTTCCCGCGCGCGGAGCGCTACCGGCCCGAGTGGCTGCCGGCCGCCGCCACTGCCGAGGCGACGGGCACGGCCTCCGCGACCCCCGCCTCCGTCGCCCTGCCCACCGCCCTCGCGGCCCTCGAGGGCCGCTGGGGCTGGCCGGGCGTGCTCGAGAGCGTCGCGCAGCAGACGGCGACGGCGCCGGTCTCGTCGGTGACCGGAGCAGACGTGGCCGGAGCGGACGAGGGCGCGACGTCGAGCGACTCCCCCGTGCTCACCGTCGACCAGCTGGCTCCCCTCGTGCGCGAGGCCGTCGTCGCCGACGTGATCGCCCCGCACCGCGTCGCGACGCTGCTGCGCCTGCACGAGGAGGCCGTCGCGGCCGGGCTGCTGCCCGGCGTCGAGGGCGCCGACGCCGTCGACGGCGACCTGTCGCTCGAGGAGGCGCGGGTCGCGGCCCCGGAGATCGTCGCGGCCGTCGAGGCCGCGGTCGGCCAGGTCGTCGACGCCGTGGTCGCCGCCCACCTGCAGCAGGCCGTCGCGGGCTGAGGCCAGGGGGGCGCGGCGCGGCGTCGGGCGCGGCGTGCGGCGGGTGCGGGCCGGGATCGCCCGGCCCGCACCGCTGCCGGGCTAGCCGGCGAGGGCCTCGGCGGCCTGACGGGCCCTGGCGGCGGTCGTCGCGGCGACCGCGGCGGCCGCGAGGGCCTTCGCCTGCTCCAGCGTGTGCTTCGACAGCTCGAGCCGGACGTCGGCCAGGGCGGCCGGGGTCATCGACAGGGTGGTCGCCCCGAGCCCGACGAGCACGACGGCGAGCAGCGGGTCGGCCGCCGCCTCGCCGCAGATGCCGACCGGCTTCGAGGCGGCGCGGCCGGCCTCGCCGAGCGTCGACACCAGGCGGAGCACCGCCGGGTGCCACGGGTCCTGGTAGCTGGCGACCGAGCCGAGCATGCGGTCGGCGGCGAGCGTGTACTGCGTGAGGTCGTTCGTGCCGATGCTCACGAAGTCCGCGGTCTGCATCACCTGGTCGGCGAGGACGGCCAGCGAGGGCACCTCGGCCATGACGCCGACGGTGCGGAGGCCGAGCTCGCGGCCGAGGGAGACGAAGTACTCGGTCTCCTCCGCGTCGCTCACCATGGGCGCCATCACCCAGAGGTCCGCCGTGGTGGCGGCCTGGGCCGCGGCGAGCGCCGTCAGCTGGTCGCGGAGGATCTGCTCCTTGACCCGCAGCGCGCGCAGGCCGCGGAGGCCGAGGGCGGGGTTCTCCTCGTGGGCGTCGTTGAGGAAGGCGAGGGGCTTGTCGGCCCCGGCGTCGAGGGCCCGCACGACGACCTTGCGGCCGGGGAAGGCCTCGAGCAGGGCGGTGTAGCTGGCGGTCTGGCTCTCGACCGTCGGGGCCTGGCTCGCGCCGAGGAACAGGAACTCGGTGCGGAAGAGGCCGACCCCCTCGGCGCCGAGCGCGACGGCGCCCGCGGCCTCGTCGGGCGAGCCGAGGTTCGCGAGCAGCGGCACCGCGTGGCCGTCGGCGAGGGCGCCGTCGGTGAGCGGGGCGGCCGCGGCGGCCCGGCGGTCGGCGATGCGCTGCTCGGCGGCGGCCACCTCGTCGGCGGAGGGGTCGACGGTGACGACCCCGGAGACGGCGTCGGCGACGACGACGGTGCCGTCGACCAGGTCGAGGGCACCGGTCACGCCGACGATCGCCGGGATCGACTTCGAGCGCGCGAGGATCGCGGTGTGCGAGGTGGGGCCGCCGTCGCGGGTGATGAGCGCGAGCACCTTGTCGAGGTCGAGCAGCGCCGTGTCGGCCGGGGCCAGGTCGGGAGCCACCAGCACGAAGGGCGAGTCGCTCTCGGGCACGCCGGGGGCGGGCACGCCGCGGAGGGCGGCGATCACGCGCTGGGCGACGTCGCCCAGGTCGGTCGCGCGCTCGGCCATGTAGCCGCCCATGCCGACGAGCATCTCCTGGAAGGCGCCGAAGGCCTCGAAGACCGCCCGCTCGCCCGTGACGCCGCCGTCGATGCGCTGCTCGACGTCGTCGACGAGGGTCGGGTCCTGGGCCATGAGGGCCTGGGCGTCGAGGACGTCCTTCGCCTCGCCGCCGGCCTTCTCGCCGCGCGCGGTCAGGTCGGCCGCGACGGCCTCGAGCGACTCGCGCACGCGGGCCAGCTCGGTCGACGCGTCGGCGGTGCGCGCCTCGGTGCCGGGTTCCGGCAGCGGCTCGGGCATCCTCAGGACGGGGCCGACGGCCACTCCACGTCCGACGCCAACGCCCTGTAGTGCCACGGTCGTACCTCTTCATGCTCGGGTGTGGACGGCGCACACGGGAGGGGCGGCGCCGCACGGTCGTCCACATCGTACGCGAGCGGGCCTGTCCGTCCGCGGCCCCTCGGCGCGCGGGCACCTACGCTGGGGGCATGCGACGCCGACCCGACGACGAAGCGACTGCGCCCCCGGCCCCCGCCCCCGCGACGCCCGCGGGTCCCTCCGCGGCGGCGCGGCTGCTCGGGTCGCGCCTCGTCCGCGTGGTCGGGCGCCACGTCGCCTCGAAGGGGCCGCTGCTCGCGGCCGGCCTCACGTACCAAGCGCTCTTCGCCCTCTTCTCGGCCCTCTGGGTCGGCTTCAGCGTGGCGGGCTTCGTCGTGGCGGGCGACGTCGTCCTCCGCGACGAGCTCGTCGTCTTCATCCAGTCGGCCGTGCCCGGCGTGATCAAGGACGACTCGGGAGCAGGGGTGGTCGAGCCCGGCGCCCTCATGAACGCCTCGGTCTTCGGCTGGACGGGCACGGTCGCGCTCGTGGGGCTGCTGTTCGGGTCGGTCCGCCTGTTCGGCAGCATGCGCGACTCCGTCCGCACGGTCTTCCGGGCCCCGACGCCCGCCCCGTCGCTGATCGTCCTCGTGCTGCGCGACCTGGCCCTCGCCGTGGCCTTCGGCGTGGCCGTCCTCGTCTCGGCGTCGATCTCCCTGCTGAGCACCACGGCGGTGACCTGGGGCCTGCACCTCGTCGGCCTCTCCACGGCGTCCGCGGCGTCCGTCGTGCTGCTGCGCGTCGTGGCGCTCGTCCTGGTCTTCGCGTTCGACACCGCGGTGCTCGTCGCGCTCTTCCGGGTGCTGGCCGGCCTGCACATCCCCGGCCGGCGACTCCTCGCGGGGTCGGCGCTCGGCGCGGCCGGCTTCGTGCTCATCACCTTCGTCGGCGGCACCCTGCTGCGGGCGGCCGGGTCCAACCCGCTGCTCGCGTCGTTCGCCGCCATCGTCGGCCTCCTGCTCGTCATCAACCTGCTCTGCCAGGTGCTGCTGCTCGCCGCGGCGTGGATCGCCGTCGGGCTCGACGACATCGGCGTGCGGGCCGACCCCCGCGAGGAGGCCGAGCGGCTGCGCCGCCTCGAGGAGGAACGGCTCGCCCAGGAGGCGCGGGTCGTCTCCGCCCCCCGGCGCGCGGCGTCGCGGGTGCGGGGCCTCGCCGCCCACGTCGCACGGGCCGCCGGGTCGGTGCGGCGCCGGGGCGGCGACGTCGGCGGCCGCCGGTAGTCTCGTCGGCATGTCACAACGCCTCCGACTCGCGTCCGTCAACGTCAACGGCATCCGCGCCGCGTACCGCAAGGGCATGGGCGAGTGGCTGGCCGACCGCGACGTCGACGTGCTGACCCTGCAGGAGGTGCGGGCCACCACCGACGACCTCGAGGGCCTGCTCGGCCCCGAGTGGAACGTCATCCACCACCCCGCCACCGCGAAGGGCCGCGCCGGCGTCGCCATCGCGTCGCGCGGCGCCGCGGTCATCCACCGCGTCGAGCTCGGGCCCGACGACTTCGACAGCGCCGGCCGCTGGATCGAGGCCGACTACGACGTCGACGGCACGATCGTCACCGTCGTGAGCACCTACGTGCACTCGGGCGAGGTCGGCACCGAGAAGCAGGACGAGAAGTGGCGGTTCCTCGACGCGATGTCGGAGAGGCTCCCGCAGCTCGCGGCGCACTCCGAGCTCGCCGTCGTGACGGGCGACCTCAACGTCGGCCACCGCGAGCTCGACATCAAGAACTGGAAGGGCAACGTCAAGCGCGCCGGCTTCCTGCCCCGCGAGCGCGCCTACTTCGACCGCTTCTTCGGCGAGGCCGGCCAGCCCGTCGAGACCGTCGACGGCAGCGGCGGCACCGGCCTCGGCTGGGTCGACGTCGGGCGCCGTCTCTCGGGCGAGGTCGAGGGGCCGTACTCGTGGTGGTCGTGGCGCGGCCAGGCCTTCGACAACGACACGGGCTGGCGCATCGACTACCACGTGGCGACCCCGGCCCTCGCCGAGCGCGCCTCGGGCTACACGATCGACCGCGCCGCGTCGTACGACAAGCGCTGGTCCGACCACGCTCCCGTCGTCGTCGACTACGACATCTGACCCGCACCGCCCCCTCACGAGGACACCATGACCACGCTCCCCCCCTCCCCCGCCCCGGCCGCCCCGACGGGCGCCAAGCCCCGCCTGTTCTCGGGCATGCAGCCGTCGGCCGACTCGCTGCACATCGGCAACTACGTCGGCGCCCTGCTGCAGTGGCGCGAGATGCAGTCGACGCACGACGCGCTCTTCTGCGTCGTCGACATGCACGCGATCACCGTGGCCCAGGAGCCGGCGACGCTCCGCGAGTCCACGCGGCGCACCGCGGCGCAGTACATCGCCGCCGGCATCGACCCGGAGCGCTCGACGCTCTTCATCCAGTCGCACGTGCCGGCGCACGCCCAGCTCGCGTGGGTGCTCAACACCCTCACCGGCTTCGGCGAGGCCAGCCGCATGACCCAGTTCAAGGACAAGGCGGCGAAGCAGGGCGCCGACACGGCCTCGCTCGGCCTCTTCGCCTACCCGACCCTGATGGCCGCCGACATCCTCCTCTACGGCGCGCACGAGGTGCCGGTCGGCGACGACCAGCGCCAGCACGTCGAGCTGACGCGCGACCTCGCGAACCGCTTCAACTCGCGCTTCGGCCCGACGCTCGTCGTGCCGGAGGCGGTCGTCCAGGCGGAGGGCGCGCGGGTCTACGACCTGCAGTCCCCGGAGTCGAAGATGAGCAAGTCGGCGGCCACCGAGGCCGGCGTGGTGTGGATGCTCGACGAGCCCAGCCGCACCGCGAAGAAGATCAAGTCGGCCGTGACCGACGCCGAGCGCGAGATCCGCTTCGACCGCGGCGCGAAGCCCGGGGTCTCGAACCTGCTGACCATCCTCTCCGCCTTCACCGAGACCCCCGTCGCCTCGCTGGAGGAGCAGTACGCGGGTCGCGGCTACGGCGACCTCAAGAAGGACGTCGCGGAGGCGGTGGTCGAGACGTTCACCCCGATCCGCGCCCGGGCGCTCGAGCTGCTCGACGACCCCGCCGAGCTGGACCGCGTGCTGGCCGGCGCCGCCGACCGGGCCGGGGAGATCGCCGAGGCGACCCTCGCCACCGTGTACGAGCGCATCGGGTTCCTCGCGAGGGCCTGACGGTGCGCGCGTTCACGCTCCGGTCGCCGCTCGTCGAGCTGCGAGCCCCAGACTCGAGCGACGTCGAGGCGATCGTCGCGGCCTGCCGCGACCCCGAGACCGTCCGCTGGACGACCGTGCCCTCGCCCTACGAGCGCTCCGACGCCGAGTTCTTCCTCGACCGGATCGTCGACCACGGCTGGGCCACGGGGCGGGAGATGACCTGGGGCCTCCGGGCGCCCGGGTCGTCCGAGCTGGTCGGCGTGGTCAGCGTGCGGACGGCGGGCCGCGACGTCGGCTTCTGGACGGCGCCGGCGGCCCGGGGCCGAGGCCTCATGACCGAGGCGGTGCGGCTGGTGGTCGACTGGGCCCTCGGCGAGGGAGGCCTGCCCGAGGTGCGATGGGAGGGCCACGTCGGCAACGTCGCCTCGGCCGCGGTCGCCCGCCGCGTGGGCTTCCGCTACCTCGGAGAGGCGCCCGGCCTGCACCCGGGGCGCGACGGGGAGCACCCCCTGTGCTGGACGGCCCGGCTCGGCGCCGACGACGACCGCGAGCCCGCACCGGGCTGGCCCGTGCCCCTCGCCGGGGAATTCCCGGGTGCCGCCCGCGTTGGGTCGAGGGTCGACGCGCCCGTCGGGTCCGACGACCGCCGTCCCGCCGTGACCCCCGACCCGGCACCGACCCCGTCCGCCCCGCCGACCACGACCCCGCCGACCACTCCCCCGGAGACCCCGTGACCCTCGCCCCCGCCGTGCTCGAGACGGCCATGCGCCGCGCCCTCGAGCTGGCGGCCCGCGGCACGCCGCTCGGGGTCAACCCGCGGGTCGGCTGTGTCCTGCTCCGGCCTGACGGCACGGTCGTCGGCGAGGGCTGGCACCGCGGCGCCGGGACGGCGCACGCCGAGGTCGACGCCCTGTCGCAGCTGGCCCCCGGCGAGGCCCGCGGCACGACCGCGGTCGTGACCCTCGAGCCCTGCGACCACACCGGGCGGACGGGGCCCTGCAGCGAGGCCCTGCTGGCGGCCGGCGTCGAGCGCGTCGTGTACGCCGTCGGCGACCCCGGTCGTGACTCGTCGGGAGGGGCGGAGCGGCTCCGCGCCTCCGGCGTGGACGTGGTCGGCGGGGTGCTCGAGGCCGAGGGCCGCGAGTTCCTGCACCGGTGGCTCACGGCCGTGGAGCTCCGCCGCCCGTTCGTCACGCTCAAGTGGGCGTCGAGCCTCGACGGCCGCGTGGCCGCGGCGGACGGGTCGAGCCGCTGGATCACCGGCGAGGCCGCACGCCGCGACGTCCACGACCGGCGGGCCGGGCACGACGCGATCCTGGTCGGCACCGGCACCGCCCTCGCCGACGACCCGTCGCTCACCGCCCGCGACGACGACGGCCGGCTGCTGCCCGAGCAGCCCCTGCCCGTCGTCGTCGGCGACCGCGAGCTGCCCGCCGGGGCCGCCCTCCGCGCACACCCCCGCGGGCTCGTCCGGGCGACGACCCACGACCTCGCCGCCGTGCTCGACGACCTGTGGCGGCGTGACGTCCGGAGCGTGCTCGTCGAGGGCGGGCCGACCGTGGCGAGCGAGGTCGTGCGGCGCGGGCTCGTCGACGAGTACCTCGTCTACCTCGCCCCGACGCTGCTCGGCGGGCCCCGGACGGCCCTCGACGACCTCGGCGTCGACACCATCGACGACCAGCGCCGACTACGCGTCGTGAGCACCGCCATGCTGGGCGACGACCTCCTCGTCGTGGCCCGCGCCCCGCACCGGAGGACCCCGTGACCGACACCCCCGCCGCCGCCGACACCCCCACCGCCGGGCCCTCGGCCGCCCCCGCCGTCTCGTCGCAGGTGCGGTTCGAGGTCGAGACGACCGTCCCGACGAGCCACGGCACGTTCCGCATGCGCGCCTACGCCGACACCCTGACCGGGGCCGACCACATCGCGATCGTGGCGTCCGCCCCCGACGGCTCGCCGCCGCGCGACGGTGCCCTCGTGCGGGTGCACAGCGAGTGCCTGACGGGCGAGGCCCTCGGCTCGCTGAAGTGCGAGTGCGGCCCTCAGCTCGACGCCGCCCTCGACACGATCCACGCCCACGGCGGCGTGGTCGTCTACCTGCGCGGCCACGAGGGCCGGGGCATCGGCCTCGTGGCGAAGCTCCGCGCCTACCGGCTCCAGGAGGACGGCCTCGACACGCTCGACGCCAACCTCGCCCTGGGCCTCCCCGCCGACTCCCGCGACTACGGCGCGGCGGCCGACATGCTGCGCGACCTCGGCGTCACCTCGATCCGGCTGCTGAGCAACAACCCGGAGAAGCGGCGCCAGCTGGCCGCGCACGGGATCGCGGTCACCGAGACCGTGCCGCTCGTCGTCGGCGTCGGCACGTTCAACGCCGGCTACCTCGACACGAAGCGCGACCGGATGGGCCACGAGCTGCCGGACGACCTCGCCGGGGCCTGACCCCGCGTCGACGACGGTCGTCGCCCAGACGTCCGCCGCGACGCCGTCGCGGAGGTAAGCTGGGAGGACGCTGTCACGAGCAGCGCCCCGCACCACCGGCGACGTGCGCCCACCGAGCTCCGCACCAGCCGCCTCCGCCACCTGCAGCGCACACCTCGCGCCGGGCGACGTCGAGGCCGTCGCCCGTCCGCACCCGCCGCCCTGCCTGCCGCTCCGGAGCCCCCATGTCTGCCAGCACCGTCGCCTCGTCGACGCCCCCCGCCCCTCCCGCCAACAAGCGCTCGCGCGTCATCGTCGCGAGCCTCGTCGGCACCTCGATCGAGTTCTACGACTTCTACGTCTACGCGACGGCCGCCGTGCTCGTCTTCCCGACCGTCTTCTTCGCGAACGACGACCCCGCCGTCGCGCGCCTCGCCTCCTTCGCGGTCTTCGGCGTCGCCTTCATCGCCCGACCCGTCGGCTCGGTGATCTTCGGGCACTTCGGCGACCGCATCGGCCGCAAGGGCACCCTGGTCGCCTCCCTGCTCACGATGGGCGTCGCGACGGTGCTGATCGGCTGCATCCCCGCCGGCACCACGCCCGGCTGGGCCGTCGCCGGCCCCGCCTGCCTCGTCGTGCTGCGCTTCTGCCAGGGCCTCGGCCTCGGCGGCGAGTGGAGCGGCGCCGCCCTGTTGGCGACCGAGAACGCCCCCGCGAAGCGCCGGGCGATCTACGGCACCTTCCCGCAGCTCGGCGCCCCGATCGGCTTCATCATCGCGAACCTGCTGTTCGTCGTGCTCAACAGCACGCTCACGGAGGAGCAGTTCCTCAGCTGGGGCTGGCGCCTGCCCTTCCTGGCCAGCGCCGTGCTCGTCGTGATCGGCCTCTACGTCCGCTTCAAGCTCATCGAGACGCCGGCCTTCCAGAAGGTCGTCGACTCGGGCAACGTCGCGACCCTGCCCCTCGCACGGGTGTTCTCGACGAGCTGGCGCCCGCTCATCCTCGGCACGTTCATCATGCTGGCGACGTACACGCTCTTCTACCTGATGACGACGTTCACCCTGACGTACGGCACCGCCCCCGCGGAGGGCGCGGCGCCGGGCCTCGGCATCGCGCGCAACCAGTTCCTCTGGATGCTCATCCTCGGCGTCGTCTTCTTCGGCGTCTTCACGCTCGTCTCCGGCCCGCTGGCGGAGAAGTTCGGCCGCCGCGCCCTGCTGATCTGCGTCACCGCGGGCATCCTCGTCTTCGGCTTCCTCTTCGCCCCGCTCTTCGCGGCGGGAGCGCTCGGCGCCCAGGCGCTGCTCATCATCGGCTTCGTGCTGATGGGGCTGACGTTCGGGCCGATGGGCGCCGTGCTGCCCGAGCTGTTCCCGACCAGCGTCCGCTACACCGGCTCGGCCATCAGCTACAACGTCGCCAGCATCCTCGGCGCGGCCGTCGCGCCGTTCATCGCCGTGGCGCTGTGGCAGGCCGCCGGGGGCAGCACCTGGCTGGTGGGGCTGTACCTGTCGTCGATGGCGGTGCTGACGCTGATCGCCCTGCTGCTGAGCTCGGAGACCCGCGACGTGCAGTACGAGACCTCGAGCTGACGGGCCGCACCGCGCCTCCTGCACGACCCCGGCCCGCTCCCCTCGGGGGGCGGGCCGTCAGCGTCCCCCGACAGGCGGCTCGCGGCCACGCGGCAGTACCCTCGACTCGGTGCCCGTGACCCCGGTCGCGTCGCGCCCACCGGTCGCGACCCGTCGCCGCGACGACCGAGCACGAGAGGCACCATGAGCTCCGACACGAGCACCCGCAAGCGCGCCGCCGCCCAGGCCGAGGAGGCGCGGGTCGGCTCCGCGACGCCGCCCCCGGCCCGCAGGGGCCTGGGTCGACGCCCCCGCCCCGAGGGTCCGCGCGCGACCTTCCGCCAGCTCGTGCCCTACCTGTTCGAGCACCGGAAGGTGATGGTGTTCATCATCGTGCTCAGCGTGCTGGGCGCCGCCGCCTCGCTCGCCCAGCCCCTGCTGGTCAGCCGGGTCATCTCGGTCGTCCAGGCCGGCGATCCCCTCGGCCGGCTCGTCTGGCTGCTCGTCGCGCTGGTCGTCGTCGCGGGCCTGATCAGCGGGTTCCAGCACTACCTGCTGCAGCGCACCGGCGAGGGCGTGGTGCTCTCGAGCCGGCGCCGCCTCGTCGGCCGCATGCTCAACCTGCCGATCAGCCAGTTCGACGTGCGGCGCACGGGCGACCTGGTGAGCCGCGTCGGCTCCGACACGACGCTCCTCCGCGCCGTCCTGACCCAGGGGCTCGTCGAGGCCATCGGCGGCTCGCTCACCTTCGTCGGGGCGCTGGTGGGCATGTTCCTCATCGACCCGGTGCTGCTCGGGCTCACCGTGCTCGTCGTGGCCGTCTCGGTCGCCGTCGTGGTGCTGCTCAGCGGCCGCATCCGCGTGGCCAGCCGCCAGGCGCAGGAGAAGGTCGGCGACCTGACCTCGTCGGTCGAGCGGGCGATCAGCTCGGTCCGCACGATCCGGGCGTCCGGGGCGACCGAGCGCGAGATCGCCGGCGTCGAGGAGGACGCCGTGGGCGCCTACGAGCGCGGCCTGCAGGTGGCGCGCATCTCGGCCCTCGTCGTGCCCATCGCCTCGGTCGCGATGCAGACGTCGTTCCTCGTCGTGCTCGGCGTCGGCGGCTACCGCGTCGCGAGCGGCTCCATCACCATCGCGTCGCTCGTCTCGTTCATCCTCTTCCTGTTCCTGATGATCATGCCGCTCGGCCAGGCCCTCGGCGCCGTGCTCAGCGTCAACCAGGCGCTGGGCGCCCTGGGCCGGATCCAGGAGATCCTCGACCTGCCCGGCGAGACGGAGCACGACGCCGAGACGGCGCGGGGGCTCGGACCCGACGCCCGCGTAGAGACCGGTGACGCCGTGACCTTCGAGGACGTGCACTTCCGCTACCCCGACTCCCCCGTGGCGACGGGAGCGGCCACCTCGCCCGGGGCCGTCGCGGCGGCCGCCGCGGGCGAGCGGGCGGGCGACGACCTCACCGTCCTGCACGGCGTCTCGTTCTCCGTGCCCGTCGGCCGGCGGACGGCCCTCGTCGGCCCCTCCGGCGCCGGCAAGAGCACGATCCTCGCCCTCATCGAGCGCTTCTACGACCCGACCGGCGGCGTCGTGCGCCTCGGCGGCGTCGACGTGCGGGCCCTCGACCGCGCCGAGCTGCGGGCCCAGATCGGGTACGTCGAGCAGGACGCTCCGGTGCTCGCCGGGACCCTCCGCGACAACCTGACCCTCGGGTCGCCCGACGCGTCCGACGACGACTGCCGCCGGGTGCTCGAGGCCGTCAACCTCACCGGGGTCCTCGAGCGCGGCGAGCAGGGGCTCGACGCCCAGGTCGGCGAGGACGGCGTGATGCTCTCCGGCGGCGAGCGCCAGCGCCTCGCCATCGCCCGGACCCTGCTCAACGCTCCCCCGGTGCTGCTCCTCGACGAGTCGACCTCGAGCCTCGACGGCCTCAACGAGCAGCGTCTCCGCGAGGCCATCGACGCGGTGGCCGAGAACAGGACTCTCATCGTCATCGCGCACCGGCTCTCGACCGTGGTCGACAGCGACCAGATCGTCGTCGTCGAGGCCGGGCGCGTCGTCGGGGTGGGCACCCACTCCGAGCTCGTCGTCAGCACGCCGCTCTATCGCGACCTCGCGAAGCACCAGCTCCTGGTCTGAGCGGCCGGCGCCGGTCAGCGCTGCCGGTCAGCGCTGCCGGGGCTCCGCCGACCGGCGTGCCCGCTCGACGACCTCGAGGGCGGCGACCGCGTCACGGGGGTCGACGGGCAGCGGCCCCTCTCCCCGGAGCGCCACGGCCAGCTGCGCGTAGAACGCGGGGTAGTCGCCGCGGTCGGTCGCCTCGGGCCGCGCGTCAGCGCCGATGCCGACGAGGCCGGGCCGGGCCGGGTCCGTGAGCCCGTACCCCGGGTCGGCGGGCGAGACGCCCGCCGCGAGCTGCGCCTCCTGCGGGTCGAGCCCGTGCACGACGTAGGCCCCCCGCGTGCCCAGGACACGGAGGCGCGGGCCGGGCTGCGCGGCCACGTGGCTCATCCAGAGGCGCGAGCGGACACCGCCCTCGTGGCGGAGCGACAGCATGACGTCGTCGTCGGCGACCGCGCCGGGCCGCCGCACGGCGATCTCGGCGTGCACCTCCGCGGCGGGGCCGAAGAGCCGCAGCGCCTGGTCGACGAGGTGGGGGCCGAGGTCGAGGAGGATCCCCCCGCCCTGCTCGGCGGTGGCGGACGCCTTCCAGCCGGCACGGTTGGCGGTCTTCCACGGCTCGAAGCGCGACTCGAGGGTGTGCACCTCGCCGAGTGCGCCGTCTCGCACGAGGCGTGACGCGGTCAGGAAGTCACCGTCCCACCGGCGGTTCTGGTAGACGGTGAGGGGCCGCCCCAGCGACTCCGCGAGCTCCACGAGCCCGCGGGCCGCCTCCGCGCTGGTGGCCAGCGGCTTGTCCACGACGACCGCCGCCCCGCGCTGCAGGGCCTCCGCGGCCACCTCGACGTGGGTGTCGTTGGGGGTGGCGACGACGACGAGGTCGAGCGCGAGCGACCAGAGGCCGTCGAGGGCGTCGACCACCTCCACGCCGGGGTGGGCGGCCCGGGCCGCGTCGGCCTTGGCCGGGTCGCGCGTGACGACGGCGACGAGGTCGAACGCCGGGTCGGCTGCGAGGAGGGGCGCGTGGAAGACGCGGCCGGCGAGGCCGTAGCCCACGACGCCGACGCGGAGCGGGGCGCGCTCGTCGCGCTGCTCCGGGCCGGGCCCGCTCACGCGGCGACCTCGGTCGACGGGACGGTCTCGACCCCGGCGGCGCGGAGCTCGTCGAGCGCCGCGGCCGACGACTCCGCCCCGACCCCCGCGACGAGGTCGGTCAGCACCCGGACCCGGAGGCCGGCCCGGGCCGCGTCGAGCGCCGACGCCCGCACGCAGTGGTCCGTCGCCAGGCCCACCACGTCGACCTCGTCGACGCCCCGCGACGCGAGGGCCTGGGCCGTGGAGGACCCGTCGCCCGTCACGCCCTCGAACATCGAGTAGGCCGGCGACCCGGTGCCCTTGGTCACGTGCACGTCGACGAGCGTCGCGTCGAGGGCCGGGTGGTAGTCCGCCCCGGGGGTGCCCGCCACGCAGTGCACCGGCCACGAGTCGACCCAGTCGGGCTCGGCGCTGAAGTGGCCGCCGTTGTCACCGTCGGCGGCGTGCCAGTCGCGGCTCGCGACGACGAGGTCGTAGCGGTCGCCGGAGCGGCGGAGGTGGTCGGTGACCGCCTCGGCGACGTGGGCGCCGCCGGCGACGGCCAGCGCGCCTCCCTCGGTGAAGTCGTTCTGGACGTCGACGACGATCAGGGCTCTGCTCATGGCCCCATCTTCGCGTGCCGGACGGCGAGGCGCACGCCGGGCGGCGCCGGGTCAGGTGTTGGAGAGCGAGTCGCCGCAGCTGTACACGGCCGCTGTGAGCGTGTCGAGGGCCACCCGGGCGTCGTCACGGACGTCGCCGATCGCGTAGAACGCGAAGGCGAGCGGTGTCCCGTCGGCGGCCGCGACGGTGCCGGCGAGGGTGTAGGCCGTGTCGATCCAGCCGGTCTTGGCGTGCACCGCACCGCGGGCGACGGCGTTCGAGCCCGTGAAGCGCGAGGCCAGCGTGCCCGTGCGGCCCGAGATGGGCAGGGCGTCGTAGACCACGCCGAGGCCGCCCTCGCGGTCGAGGACCTTCACCATCAGGCGCGCGACGAAGGTCGAGGGCACGGCGTTGCCCTCGCTGAGCCCCGAGCCGTCGACGATGGTCACGGTCGACGCGTCGAGCCCGTAGGCCGTGCCCAGCACGGAGCGGTAGAGCGTCGTGAGCGACGCCGCCGAGCCGTCCGCGCCCGACTCCTTCGACGACGCCCGGGCCAGCATCTCGGCGAGGGTGTTGTCGGAGACGGGCAGCATCTGCGAGATGAGCGTCGAGACGGGCTGCGACGACACGCTGCCGAGCACGGTCGAGCTCGTCGCCGACCCCGGGGCCATGGTCGCGCTGTCGGCCCCGGCGACCCCGGCCGCGACGAGGGCGGCCCGGAAGGCGTCGCCGGCACGGGCCACGGGGTCGGTGCTGCGCGGGCTGGTCTGGGCGGAGGGGTCGGCGCGGTCGCCGTCGACCATGAGCGCGGTCACCTCGCTGTGGTAGCCGATCGTCTGCTCGGTGCGCTTCCACGACGGGTCCCACTTGTCGGCGGCGCTCCACCAGGTCGCGTCGAGGGTGATCTGGCTCACGGGCTGGTCGCCGAGCGAGGCCTTGACCTGGCCCGCGAGGTCGGCGAGCGTGGGGGCCCCCGAGTAGACGCTGCGGCCCGTGACGCTGAGGGTCGCGTCGCCGCCGCCGACGAGGGCGATCGAGCCCGTGCCGGGGTCGCCCGTGACCTGCGTGCGGAGGCGGTGGTCGGCGCCCAGCACCGAGAGCGCGACCGCGCTCGTCAGCGTCTTGAGCACGCTCCCCGTGCGCGCGGGCGTCGAGCCGTCCCGGTCGAGGAGGACCTCGCCGGTCGCGGCGTTCACGACGGTCCCCTCGAACTGGGCCAGGCGGGAGTCGGCGGCCGGGCCGGAGACCGAGCAGGTGCGGAGGCGCGTGGGGGCCGGGATCTCGCCCGGGACGGACCGGACGGGGTCGGCCTCGGCGGTGGGCGTCGGCGTCACCGTGACGGCGGCGGCCGGGTCGGTCGAGGCCGGCGACGCGGACGACGCGGCTCCGCCCGACGACGGGGCGGTCGCGGCGCCGGCGGCCACGGCCCCGCCGCCGAGGAGGGCGAAGGCGGTGACGGCGGCCGTGACGAGGGCGGCGCGGGGGTGCTCGCGGACGAGGCGCCCGAGGCCCTTGCGGGCGGGCGCGTCGGTCTCGCCCGCGGCGGGCGCGTCGGGGTGGTCGGTGAGGTCGCCCTGATCGTTCATCGGGGTCATCCTACGGAACCGGGACCGCGCCTCCGGCCTCTCCGGGGTAGCGGACGCCCACCTGCCGGCGCATCTCGTCCATCACGCGCATCACCTCGAGCATGTCGGCGTGGGTCAGGGCGGGGCTCTCGCGCTCCCCGGCGGCGACGAGGCGCTCGAGCTCGATCGCCTGGTGGTGCATGCCGCGCAGCCCGTCGTCGACGGCGTCGAAGCGCTCGACCACGGCGCCCTCGGCGTCGAGGACGGTGAAGCCGCCCGGGGAGTAGAACGTGGCGTCGACCTCGATGCGCCCCGCGCTGCCGTACAGCACGGCGGTGTTCTCGCCGGCGGTGTCGAGGGCGGCGAACACCGTCGACGTCGCGCCCGAGGCGTGCAGCAGCGACGCGCCGATGCGGCGGTCGACGCCCTGGTCGCTGAGCAGGCCGGTGGCGGCGACCGTCTCGACCGGCCCCAGCAGGTCGGCGGCGAACGAGACGGGGTAGACGCCGAGGTCGAGCAGCGCACCGCCTCCGAGGGCGGGGTCGTTGATGCGGTGCCGCGGGTCGGTGGGCAGCGCCTGGAGGTGGTGGGCCGTGAGGAGTCGCGGGTCGCCGACGACGCCGGCCCGCACGATCTCGCGGAGCCGCACCTGCTGCGGCAGGAAGCGCGTCCACATCGCCTCGAGCGCCACCACGTCGGCCTCACGGGCCGCGTCGAGCACCTCGGCCGCCTCGGCCTCGTTCACCGTGAAGGGCTTCTCGACGAGCACGTGCTTGCCCGCGCGGATCGCGAGCAGGGCCGCGTCGCGGTGGAAGGGGTGGGGCGTGGCGACGTAGACCGCGTCGACCTCGGGGTCGGCCACGAGCTCCTCGTAGCTGCCGGGCGCTCCGGCCACGCCGTGGCGGTCGGCGAACTCCCGGGCCTTGTCGAGCTGGCGCGAGCCGACGGCGGTGACCGTCAGGCCGGCGCCGATCAGGTCGGTCGTGAACGCGTCGGCGATGCCGCCGGCGCCGAGGATGCCCCATCGAGTCGTCATCAGCCCTGTCTACCAGGCCCGGGGACGGCCGGACGCCCGCGCCGCTGAGCCGCAGCGGCCCGGCCGGGACGAGGAGAGGCCCGGATCCGTGCGGATCCGGGCCTCTGGGGGAGCCGCTTTGGAGAATCGAACTCCAGACCTTCTCATTACGAGTGAGACGCTCTACCGACTGAGCTAAAGCGGCGGATCTCGATCAGATCGAGAACCCGTGCCTCTCGGCACGATCACCAACTGTAGCGGATTCTCAGAGCTCTCGCGTCACGACCCGGCGGAGGTCGGCGAAGGAGTCCTCCATGCGGGCTCGGAGGCTGAAGCGGTGGTCCGCGGCGTGGTCGGCGTCGTCGTCGTCGATCCACTCGGCCCAGGCGTGGCGGAGCGCCGCGATGACGACGAGCGTGACCAGGTGCGCGCGGCTCTCGAGCAGCGCGCGCCCTCCCCCGTCGGAGACGGCGGCGGCCAGGCGCGGGTCGGCGGTGAAGCGACGGGCGACGATCTCGGACAGCCTCTCCTCGAAGTCGCGCATCGACGCTATCCGCTTCGCGAACAGGTCGGGGTGGGCGCGCAGGACGATCCGCCGGCGCTGCACGAGCTCGCGGTCGACCGTCGCCGTCACGACGGCCTGGTCGAGGAGGGCGACGAGTCCGTCGAGGATGGGCTCGTCGTGCCCGTCGACGAAGTGGTCGATGGCGGCGCCGTCGGGCAGCTCGGGCGGGTCGCCGACGACGGCCTCCTCCTTCGACGTGAAGTAGTTGAAGAAGGTGCGGGGCGAGACGTCGGCGCGACGACTGATCATCTCGACGGTCACGGCGTCGAAGCCGTTCTCGGCGATGAGGTCGAGGACGGCGACCTGGATCGCTCGTCGGGTGGCCAGCCTCTTGCGCTCGCGCAGTCCGGGAGGGGCTGTCGCTGTGGGGTCGGTCATGGGCACATCCTGCCTCACCGGACCGCGTGCCTGCTGACGGCGACCAGCATCGCCTCCAGCGCGAGGGCGGGGGCGACGTTCGACTCGATGCGACGCCGGGCCACGCTGATCGCGTCCATCACGGCGAGGGTGGTCGCCGGCGTCGAGGCCGTCATGGCCTGCTCCAGCTGCGGCCGGATGCTCTCGTTGACGAGGTCGTCGCCGACGCCGAGGTGCAGCAGCAGGACGTCGCGGTAGAGCGAGAGCAGGTCGACCATGATGCGGTCGATGCCGTCGCGGAGGCTGCGCGTGGCGCGCCGCTTCTGGTCGTCGTCGAGGGCGCGCAGCTGGCTCCGCAGAGCGGGCGGGACGGTGCCGCCGGGCTCCACGCCGAGCGAGCGCAGGGCGCTCGCGCGCTCCTCCGCGTCGCGCTCCTCGGTGATGGCCTTGGCGTCGTCACCCGCCACGGCGAGCATGGTGGAGGCGGCGATGACCGCGTCGGAGACGGAGCGGATGCCGAGGGCGGTCTCGAGGGTCGTGCGGCGTCGGGCACGCGCCTCGGGGTTGGTCGCGAGCCGCTGCGCCATGCCGATGTGGCTCTGCGCCTCGCGGGCGGCGACCAGGGCGGTGGCGGGCTCGACCCCCCGGCGCTCGAGCAGGGCCGCGACGTCGTCCGCGGACGGGACGCGGAGGCGCACGCTCCGCACGCGGGACCGGATCGTCGGGATGAGGTCGGCCTCGCTCGGCGCGCAGAGGATCCACACCGTGCGGGGCGGCGGCTCCTCGAGGGCCTTGAGCAGCAGGTTGGACGTCCGCTCGGTCATCCGGTCGGCGTCCTCGATGACCACGACGCGGTAGCGCCCGACCGAGGGCGAGAACTGCGAGGCCGCGACGAGCGACCGGACCTCGTCGATCGTGATGATGATGCGCTCCGTGCTCAGCACGGCGAGGTCGGGGTGCGACCGTGCCGCCACCTGGCGCGCCGTCGCCTCGTCGTCGTCGCCGCGGCCGAGGAGCGCCCCGGCGAAGGCGTAGGCCAGGTTCGAGCGCCCCGAGCCGGGCGGGCCGGTGATCAGCCACGAGTGCGTCATCGACGAGTTCGCCGGGTCGGCCGAGGCCGCGGCCCGCAGGGAGTCGATGGCGTCGGCCTGACCGGTGAGGTCGTCCCAGAACGTCACGGGCGGGCGAGGAGGGTCTCGACGCGAGCCCGGACGGAGGCGGCGATCGCGTCGACGGGCTGGGTCGCGTCGACCACGAGGACGCGCTCGGGCTCGGCCTCGGCGATCGCGAGGAAGGCCGCACGGACCCTCGCGTGGAAGTCCTGGGCCTCGGCCTCGAGGCGGTCGTAGGTGGTGCGCGACGCGTCGAGGCGTGAGCGGGCCGCGGCCTCGTCGAGGTCGAGCAGGACGGTCAGGTCGGGGGCGAGGCCCTCCACGGCCCACCGCGACAGGTCGCGCACCTCGTCGCCGCCCAGCACGCGACCGGCGCCCTGGTAGGCGACCGAGGAGTCGATGTAGCGGTCCTGGACGACCACGTCACCGCGGTCGAGGGCGGGGCGCACGAGGGTCTCGACGTGCTGTGCCCGGTCGGCCGCGTAGAGCAGGGCCTCCGCGCGCGGGGCGATGTGGCCGCGGCGGTGCAGCACGATGTCGCGCAGCTCCAGGCCCAGGTCGGTGCCGCCGGGCTCGCGGGTGCGGACGACGCCGCGGCCCTGCTCGGTCAGCCACGACTCGAGCAGGCCCGCCTGCGTGGTCTTGCCCGAGCCGTCGCCGCCCTCGAACGTGACGAAGAGGCCCGCCACTACTCGCTCGTCGCCTCTGTCGTCGGCCCCGTGGCCTCGGCCGTCGCGGCCTTGGTGGTCGCGGCCTTCGTCGTCGCCGCCTTCGTGGTCGCCGCCTTCGTGGTCGTGGCCTTCTTCACGGGCGCTTTCTTGGCGGGGGCCTTCTTCGCGGGGGCCTTCTTCGCCGGGGCCTTGGCCTTGGGCTTCGCCGGCCCCTTGGCGCGCTTGTCGGCGAGCAGCTCGACGGCACGGTCGAAGTCGACCTCCTCCACCGTCTCGCCGCGGGGGATGGTGGCGTTCGTCTCGCCGTCGGTCACGTACGGCCCGAACCGGCCGTCCTTGACCTTGATGGGCTTGCCGCTGACCGGGTCGGCCGCGAACTCGGCGAGGGCACTGCTGGCCCGGCGGGCGCCGTACTTGGGCTGCGCGAACGCCTCGAGGGCCCCGGCGAGGTCGATCTCGAAGATCTGGTCCTCCGAGGTGAGCGACCGGGTGTCGGTGCCCTTCTTCAGGTAGGGGCCGTAGCGGCCGTTCTGCGCCTGGATCTCGTCGCCGCTCTCGGGGTCGAGGCCGACCGTGCGGGGCAGGTCGAGCAGCGCGAGGGCGGTCTGCAGGTCGACGGTGTCGACGCTCATGCTCTTGAAGAGCGACGCCGTGCGCTCCTTCGGGGCGGCCTTCTTGGCGGCGGGCTTCTTGGCCGGGGCCTTCGTCGCCGTCGCGGGCGCCGCGGCGGCGGGCGCCTCGACGACCTCGCCGGTCGCCGGGTCGGCGTCGACCTCCTCCGGGGTGCGCTCGGTGACGTACGGGCCGAAGCGGCCGTCCTTCGCGACGACCTCCTTGCCCGTCTCCGGGTTCGTCCCCACCACGCGGTCGCCGACGACGGGCGCCTCGATCAGCTCGCGCGCCTTGGCGGGCGTGAGCTCGTCGGGGGCGAGGTCCTCGGGCACGTTGACGCGCCGAGGGGTCTCCGGGTCGTCGCCGGGCGCCTCGAGGTACGGACCGTAGCGGCCGATGCGGAGCGTGATGCCCTCGCCCAGCGGGATGGAGTTGATGTCGCGGGCGTCGATCTCGCCGAGGTTGTCGATGACCTTGCGGAGGCCGCGGTGGGTCTCGTTGCCGAAGTAGAAGCCGTTCAGCCAGTCGACCCGGTCGGCGTCGCCGCCGGCGATCTGGTCGAGGTCGTCCTCCATGCTGGCCGTGAAGTCGTACTCGACGAGGTCGCCGAAGTACTCCTCCAGCAGCCGGACGACCGAGAAGGCGATCCAGTTGGGCACGAGGGCGGTGCCGCGCGGGGTCACGTAGCCACGGTCGACGATCGTCGACATGATGGCGGCGTACGTCGACGGTCGCCCGATGCCGAGCTCCTCGAGGGTCTTGACCAGGCTCGCCTCGGTGTAGCGGGGCGGCGCGCTGGTGTCGTGGCCCTTCGCCTCGACGTCGTCGAGGACGAGGTGCTGGCCCTCGGCGAGCACGGGCAGCTTCGCGTCCGCGGTCTCCGCGGCGCCGTGGCGGTCTTCGTCGCGCCCCTCCTCGTAGGCGGCGAGGAAGCCGCGGAAGGTGATGACGGTGCCGGTCGCGACGAACTCCGCCAGGGTGCCGTCGGCGGTGCGGGGCGTGATGCCCGCGACGTCGTCGGGCGTCGTCGCCGAGACGACGACCGAGGCCGTCGACCCCTTGGCGTCGGCCATCTGCGAGGCGACGGTGCGCTTCCAGATCAGGTCGTACAGCTTCCAGTCGTTGCCGCGGAGCGCACCCTGCATCTCGCTCGGGGTGCGGAAGGTGTCGCCCGAGGGGCGGATCGCCTCGTGAGCCTCCTGGGCGTTCTTGCTCTTGCCGGCGTAGGTGCGGGGCTTCTCGGGCACCGTCTCGGCGCCGTAGAGGGAGGCGGCCTGCTTGCGGGCCGCGTTCGTGGCCTGCTGCGACAGCGACGGCGAGTCGGTGCGCATGTAGGTGATGTGCCCGTTCTCGTACAGGGACTGCGCGACGCTCATCGTCTGGCGGGCCGAGAAGCGGAGCTTGCGCGCCGCCTCCTGCTGCAGGGTCGAGGTGGTGAAGGGCGCTGCGGGGCGACGGGTGTAGGGCTTCGACTCGACCGACGACACGACGACGTCGACGCCCTCGGCCTCGAGGGCGCGGGTCAGCGCCGTGGCCGACTGCTCGTCGAGCGAGACGGCCTCGCCCTTGAGCTGGCCGCGGTCGTCGAAGTCGCGGCCGCTGGCGACGCGCGAGCCGTTGACCCGGACGAGCCGCGAGGAGAAGGGCAGAGCCTCCCCGTCGGGCTCGAAGGTCGCCGTGAGGTCCCAGTAGGAGGCCGAGACGAACGCGAGGCGCTCGCGCTCCCGGTCGACGACGAGCCGCGTGGCGGCGGACTGCACGCGGCCGGCCGAGAGGCCGGGGCCGACCTTGCGCCAGAGGACCGGCGAGACCTCGTAGCCGTAGAGACGGTCGAGGATGCGTCGGGTCTCCTGGGCGTCGACGAGCGCGGTGTCGAGCTCGCGTGTGTTCTCCTGCGCCTGCTGGATGGCGTCCTTCGTGATCTCGTGGAAGACCATCCGCTTCACGGGGACCTTCGGCTTGAGCTCCTGGAGGAGGTGCCACGCGATGGCCTCGCCCTCGCGGTCCTCATCAGTGGCGAGGTAGAGCTCGTCGGCGCCCTTGAGCGCCCGCTTGAGGTCGGAGACCGTCTTCTTCTTGGCGTCGGAGACGACGTAGTAGGGCTCGAAGCCGTTCTCGACGTCGACGGAGAACTTGCCCAGCGAGCCCTTCTTGAGCTCGGCCGGCAGGTTCTTCGGCTCGACGAGGTCGCGGATGTGGCCGACCGAGGCGAGCACCTCGTAGCCGCTGCCGAGGTACTGGGCGATCGTCTTGGCCTTCGCGGGCGACTCGACGATGACCAGTTTCTTCGTGCCTGGCACGGGACTCCTTGCATTGGGGGGAACGACGGGACCAGCCCCGGGAGGCCGGTCAGACGGTCGGCGGCGGGCGACTCGCGTCGCACCCCGACCAGCGCGACGGCGCTGACGTGTGCCGCCGACAGGCACACCATACACACACGCGGCGGGCGGCCACCTCACGGCGGGAGCCCGGGAGGCGCGGTGCCGGTCGGCGGCGGCCCCGCCGTCGCGGAGGCCCCCACGACCACCCCGGCGAGGCTCGTCGTCACCCTCACGGTGACGATCAGCTCGTCGACGCGACAGCTCGACAGGACGACCCCGTTGGCCGTCGCGAGGGCCCCGGCCCGGTCGCAGGGAGAGCCGGCGACGAGGCCGGCGGCGACGTCGGCCGCCGCCAGCGCCGTCGCGTCGGCGGCGCCGCTGACCCGGCTGCGCTCCGCCAGGACGCGCCCGCCGCCCACGACGGCGACCGCGAGGACGACGACGCCGACCAGGACGGCGACGACCAGGACGGAGGCTGTGCCGTCGTCGCCGCCGACGGCGCCCGAGGCGCTCCCGCCCACCTCAGCCCCCGAGCGCCGGGGCGCAGCTGCGGGAGGTCAGGACGACGACGCCCGTGAGCGGCCCGGCGTCGACGGGGCGGCGCAGCGTCACGCAGACCAGCCCCTCACGCTCGGACGACTGCGCCGCGGCGCCCGGCGCGAGCTGCCGGAGCACCTCCCCGGCCCGCCCGCCGTCGCCGCGCGCCGTCTGCCGGGCGGTCACCGCCGCCGCGTCGGCGAGGCGGATCGACTGCGCGGCGGCGGACGACGCCCCGACCACCAGCGCGAGGAGGAGCAGCACGGCAGGCAGCACGACCGCGAACTCGACGGTCACGCTCCCCGCGTCGTCGCGGAGCCCGCGGTGCACCGGTCAGCCCACCGACAGGGCCGACCGCACGAGGTCGCTGAGCACGCCCCGCACCTCGTCGCTGCGCATCACGGCGAGCAGCACGCCGGCGAAGCCGACCGCGGCCATGATCACGATGGCGTACTCCGCCGTCGCCGCACCGGCCTCCGTGCGGAGGTGCTCGACGAGCCGGCGGCGCCGTGCTGCCCGCCCGGGCAGGCCCGTGGTGGCGCTGGGCTCGCTCGTGCCGGCCTCGGCCGACGACCGTGCGGGCCCGGGTGCGGGCGTCGAGCAGCGGCCCGGGGCCGAGCAGCGGGTGACGGATGTCTGGGCAGTGGTCATGGAGTCCTCTTCTTCTCGTCGTTCGCCGACCCGGCCGGGTCGACGGGCCGCCGCGGCGACCTGCTCCGAGTGTGCGACCGCCCCGGGCCCGACCAGCGGACGGCCACACGGCCCTGGGGAGAGAGGTCACAGGTCGCCGGCGGTGGAGGAGACGAGGGCCGCGACGAGCGGCACGACGCCCACCAGCAGGAAGGCGGGCAGCACACAGGCCCCCAGGGGGAGCATCAGGGTCGACCCGAGCCGTGCCGCCGCCGAACGGGCCGTGGTGGCTGCCTCCAGCCGCTCCTCCGCGGCGGCGGCGCGCAGGAGCTCGGCCGCCGGGGCGCCGGCCCGGCGTGACAGCTCCAGGACGCTCGTGCCGTCGTCGTCGTCGGACGTCCCGTCGGCGAGGCACTCCTCCACGGCCCGCGCGACGAGCGCCACCGCCGCCTGCCAGGAGCCGCCCCCCGCCAGCGCCACGGCCAGCAGCTCCTGCCGGAGGCCCGGCACGTCGCCCCGGGGCACCGCTCCGCGGACGAGCCGGGCGTTCCAGGCCCGGGCTGCGGCGACCAGGGCTCCGCCGCCCACGAGGCACGCTCCACCGAGGGGCGAGACCAGCACGGCGCCCGTGTCGACGCCTGCGCCGAGAGAGAAGAGGAGGCCGACCACGGGGAGGCCGAGCACGATCCTCGCGGCGGCGCGGGGGCCGGCGAGCGCCACCTCGACCTCCCGGCGCACCTCCTCGGACTGGCGCAGTGCGCGGGCGAACGACCTCAGGCAGTCGGCCAGGGGCGCGCCGCTCTGCTCGGCGACGCGCCAGGCGCACGCGACCTGCCGCCACTCCCTGTCCGCACGGCGCCCGTCGGGCACGGCCGCGAAGGGCTCGGTGTCGAGGGCCTCGAGCAGGGCGACGGAGACCGGTGCGCCGCGGGCCGCCGCCGCGGCGACGCGCTCCGCGACGGCCGCCACCACGGCGTGACGCTCCGAACGGGCGAGGTGGCGCCAGGCCGACGCGGGGGCGACCCCGACCCCGAGCAGGACCGCGGTTCGCTCCAGGACGACGGCGACGGCCGTGGGCGGGGCCCGGCGCGCCGGCCGGCCCGACCCCGGGACGACCGGCCCCTCGGGCCGCCCTCGGGCCCGCCTCACGTCGCCCCCGTCGAGCCGAGACCGGGCCGGGCGACGAGCTCGCCGGTCGGACCGAGGGCCAGCGAGCCGATCTGCGCGAGACGGCGACGGCCGTCCCGGCGCTCGACGTGCAGCACGGCGTCGACGGCGCTGACCGCCTGCCGGGCGAGCGCTCCCGGGGTGAGGCCGGCGACGGCCCCGAGCGCCTCGAGCCGCGCGGGGACGTCGGCGAGCCCGTTGGCGTGCAGCGTGCCCGCCCCGCCGTCGTGGCCTGTGTTGAGGGCCGACAGCAGCTCGCGCACCTCCACGCCCCGGCACTCCCCCACAACGAGCCGGTCGGGACGCATCCGCAGGGCCTCCCGCAGCAGGCGCGCCGTGTCGATGCCGCCGACGCCCTCCAGGTTGGGCTGTCGGGCCTCGAGCGAGACCACGTGGGGGTGCCGGAGCCTCAGCTCCGCGACGTCCTCGATCAGGACGACGCGGTCTGCGGGGTCGGCGGCGGAGAGGAACGCCGCCAGGAAGGTCGTCTTGCCCGCCCCTCCCGCACCCGTCACCAGGACGTTGGCGCGCCTCGCCACGAGCCCCCGCACGACCGCGTCGTCGCCCGGGGCGAAGAACCCGGCGGCCGCGAGCTCGTCGAGGCCGAGCGGCTCGGGTCGGGGCAGCCGGACGGAGAGAAGGGTGCCCGTCGTCGAGACCGGCGGCAGCACGGCGTGCACTCGGACGCCCCCCGGCAGCCGGACGTCGACGCACGGCGTCGCCTCGTCGACGTGACGCCCGCCCCGGGCGACGAGCCGGGCGGCCAGGGAGCGCACGTCGACCTCGGAGAGGTGCACCCGGGGATCGGGCCGGGCGCCCGCCCCGCGGTCGACCCAGGTGCCCGCCCCTCCGTTCACGAAGACGTCGGTGACGTCGACGTCGAGCAGCACGCCGAGCGGCCCGAGGTCGTGGCCCGCGGCGACCCGGCCGCCGTCAGGAGGCGCGGTGACGTCTCCGTCGACGGGCGCCTGTACCCCGTATCGGTCGCCCGTACCCCGATCACGACGCCCCCTGGCCGGCACCTCGGGCACGTACCGCCCCGGCGGCCACCCGCGGGTGAGGCCAGGGTGACGCCGGGCGGCGGGGGGATCGGTCTCGTCCATCCGCCGACGCTAACGAGAGGAGGCGGCGCAGACAGATCAGTGCACGCACACCGCGGAACGATCTGGTTCGGCGAGCCCTGGGGAGGGACGACGCCCGGGCCACCCGGGGGCGACGACCGGGTTAAACGAGAGGGGCGGCACCAGTCGGGGGGAACGGGTGCCGCCACGGCAGTGCTGGATCGGGGGGAATCGCTCGCACTGCCTGTCGGGACGAATCCCGACGTGCATCACTGTACCCCAGCCACCCGCTCCCGCGCCACGGGTGACGAGGGCGGATCTCGGCGTGTCGCGACGTCGTCGACCTCGCGGGGCGACCCGGTCGACGACGACCGTCGGAGTAGGGTCGGCGCGACGGCCCCGGCCGCCGCACGCGACGACGCGAGAGGACCGACATGACCGACGGCACCGCCCCCTCCGCCCCCACCGGTGACGACCACGGGGCCGCCGCCTCCCCCGGCCTGGTCTTCCGCCCCTCGGCCCGGTTCGTCGAGGAGGCCGTCGCGGGCCCCGAGCTCGCCGCCGCCGCGGCCACGGACCGCGAGGGCTGGTGGCTCCGTCAGGCGCACGAGCGGCTCACCTGGCACCGCCCGCCCGGCGAGGCGCTCGACTGGTCGGGGGCCCCGGTCGCCCGCTGGTTCGCCGACGGAACGCTCAACGTCGCCTACAACTGCCTCGACCGGCACGTCGAGGCAGGCCACGGCGACCGCGTCGCCCTGCTCTGGGAGGGCGAGCCCGGCGACAGCCGTGCCGTCACCTACGCCGAGCTGACCCGTGAGGTGAAGCGCGCCGCGAACCTCCTCGCCTCGCTCGGCGTCGGAGCGGGCGACCGCGTCGTCGTCTACCTGCCCCAGATCCCGGAGGCGGTCGTGGTCATGCTCGCCGTGGCCCGCCTCGGCGCCGTGCACTCGGTCGTCTTCGGCGGGTTCAGCGCCGAGAGCCTGAGGGCCCGCATCGACGACGCCGGGGCCACGGTCGTCGTCACCGCCGACGGCGGCTGGCGGCGCGGAGCCGTCTCGCCCCTCAAGCCCGCCGTCGACGCCGCGCTCGCCACGGGCGGGCCGTCCACCGTCGAGACCGTGCTCGTCGTGCGCCGGGGCGGCCAGGCCGTCGACTGGGTCGAGGGCCGCGACCTCTGGTGGCACGAGGCCCTCGAGGGCGTGGGCGACGACCACGTCGCGCAGCCCTTCCCGGCCGAGCACCCGCTGTTCATCCTCTACACGAGCGGCACCACGGGCCGACCGAAGGGCATCCTGCACACCTCGGGCGGCTACCTGACCCAGGTCGCGACGACCCACGCGACGGTGTTCGACCTCCGCCCGGCCACCGACGTCTGGTGGTGCACCGCCGACGTCGGCTGGATCACCGGCCACAGCTACGTCGTGTACGGGCCCCTCGCGAACGGAGCGACGCAGGTCCTCTACGAGGGGACCCCCGACTCCCCCGCTCCGGGGCGCTGGTGGGACATCGTCGAGAAGTACGGGGTGACCCTCTTCTACACGGCGCCGACGGCGATCCGGGCCGCCATGAAGGCCGGGCGACAGCTGCCCCTCGCCCGTGACCTCTCGTCGCTGCGCCTGCTGGGCTCCGTCGGCGAGCCCATCAACCCCGAGGCCTGGCTGTGGTACCGCGAGGTGATCGGCTCGGGCCGCACCCCGGTCGTCGACACGTGGTGGCAGACGGAGACGGGCGCGATCATGGTCTCGCCGCTGCCCGGCGTCACGGCCGCCAAGCCCGGGGCCGCCCAGACCCCGATGCCCGGCGTGGTGGTCGACGTGGTCGACGACGACGGGGCCCCCGTCGGCCCCGGGGGCAGCGGGCTGCTCGTCGTCACCGAGCCGTGGCCGTCGATGCTGCGGGGCATCTGGGGCGACCACGAGCGCTACGTCGAGACCTACTGGGGGCGCTTCGGCGACCGCTACTTCGCCGGCGACGGCGCGCGTCGCGACGCCGACGGCGACATCTGGCTGCTCGGGCGCGTCGACGACGTGATGAACGTGTCGGGGCACCGGCTCTCGACCGCCGAGATCGAGTCGTCGCTCGTCGCCCACCCCTCCGTGGCCGAGTCGGCCGTCGTCGGGGCGGCGGACGAGGCGACGGGGCAGGCCGTCGTCGCCTTCGTCGTGCTGCGGGACGGCGCCCGCGGCGCCCAGGCCCCCGAGGAGGCGGTGGTCGCGCTGCGGGAGCACGTCGCGCGCCAGATCGGCTCGATCGCGCGCCCGCGCACCGTCGTGCTGGTCGACGAGCTGCCCAAGACCCGCTCGGGGAAGATCATGCGGCGGCTCCTCCGCGACGTCGCGGAGGGCCGGGAGGTCGGCGACACGACCACCCTCGCCGACGCGACGGTGATGAGCGCGATCAGCGCCGGCCTGCGCTGACCCGCCCCGCGCGGGGCCCCGCGCCGGGACCCCGCGACCGGGACGGGTCAGGCCACGCGGGGGGGGGTCAGGCACCGGGAGGGGTCAGGCCACCTCGAGCACGAGCTCGACCTCGACCGGGCTGCCGAGCGGGAGCGCGGCGACGCCGACGGCGCTGCGAGCGTGGCGGCCCGCCTCGCCGAACACCCGGGCCAGCAGCTCGGACGCGCCGTTGATGACGCCCGGCTGCCCGGTGAAGGCCGGGTCGGAGGCGACGAAGCCCGTGACCTTGACGACCCGGACGACCTCGTCGAGCGACCCGAGGACGGTCGCGGCGGCGGCGAGGGCGTTGAGGGCGGACCGTGCCGCCAGGTCGCGGGCGGCCTCCGGCGTGACCTGGCCGGGGGCCTCGCCGACGACGCCGGTCGCCGGGAGGGCGCCCTCGACGAACGGCAGCTGGCCGGCGGTGAAGACCAGCTGCCCGCTGCGGACGGCGGGGAGGTAGTCGCCCGCCGGGGCCGCCACCGCCGGGAGCTCGAGGCCGAGGTCGGCGAGGCGCGCGGCGACGTCGACCATCAGGCGCCCTGCGCCTTCTCGCGCTTGAACCAGGCGACGGGGCCGCCCTCCGGCCCCTGCGTGACCTGCACGAGCTCCCAGCCCTCGCTCCCCCAGTTGTTCAGGATCGCGGTGCTGTTGTGCACCATGAGCGGCGTGGTCATGTACTCCCAAAGGACCATTTGTGGTTCCTATCAGCTCGGATGTCGTCGGTGTCACTTACCCTGATCTTATGTCTGCCCAAAAATCGAAGCCCACGTCCGTCATCGGGGCGCTCTTCGGATTCGTCGGCTTCAGCGTGCTGGCCGGCCTCCTCGTCACCATCGGCGTGACGCCGGCGATCGCCGTGGCCGGCATGACCGCCTCGAGCTCGATCGGGGTCTTCGAGTCGATCCCCGAGTACATCGAGATCGGGAAGCTGTCGCAGCGCAACACGCTGTACGCCAAGCAGGGCGGGCAGGACGTCCCCTTCGCGACCCTCTACAGCGAGAACCGCGTCGAGCTCAAGTGGGACCAGGTCTCGCCGAACCTCAAGAACGCCGTCCTCGCCGGTGAGGACCGCCGCTTCTACGACCACGGCGGCGTCGACGTCACCTCGCTCGTGCGCGCCGCGGTGGGGTCGCTCGGCGGCGGTGAGCTCGGGGCGAGCGGTGGCGGGTCGACGCTGACGATGCAGCTCGTCCGCAACATCCGGATCGCTCAGTCGCAGCAGCTCGACACGCAGGAGGAGCGTGACGCCGCCTACAAGGAGGCGACCACCACGACCCTCGACCGCAAGCTCGAGGAGATGAAGTTCGCGATCGGGCTCGAGAAGAAGTACACCAAGGACTCCATCCTCCTGGCGTACCTCAACATCGCCTACTTCGGCGACCAGACCTACGGCGTCCAGGCCGCCGCGCAGCACTACTACAACAAGTCGGCGACCGACCTCACGGTCGAGGAGGCCGCGAGCCTCATCGCGATCGTCCAGTACCCCGACACGCGCAACCTCTCGACCCCGGAGAAGTACGAGGGCAACAAGGCCCGACGCGACGTCATCCTCAAGTCGATGAAGGCCGAGGGCTACATCGACGAGGCCCAGATGCAGGCCTCGCTCGCGTCGGACATCGCGGGCTACGTGCACCTCACGACGCCGACCCAGGGCTGCGCGGCCGTCACGGCGGCCGGCGCGCAGTACTTCTGCGACTACGTCAAGAAGAACATCAAGAACCTCGCCGTGCTCGGCTCCTCGCCCGAGGAGCGCGAGAAGAACTGGGCCACCGGCGGCTACAACGTCTACACGACCCTCGACCTCGACCTCACCGCCAGCGCGAAGGAGAAGGTGGACCGCTACGCCCCGGCCACCGAGACCCGCCTGCAGCTCGGCTCGGTGGTCAACACCGTCGAGGCCGGCACCGGCCGCGTGCTCGTCATGGCGCAGAACACGACCTTCTCCGAGGTGGCCTCCGACGACCGCACGCAGACGTCGGTGAACTTCAGCACGGACCAGCAGTACGGCGGCTCCGGCGGGTTCCAGCCCGGGTCGACCTACAAGCCGTTCACCCTGCTCGACTGGCTGGAGCAGGGCAACGGCGTGAACCAGTCGGTCAACGCCACGCCCCGCACCTTCCAGCTCACGGCGGACGGCCGCCCGACCGTGCGCTGGACGCCGAAGAACGACGCGGGCGAGAAGCCCGGCAGCATGACCGTCGCCGCGGCCACCGCGCAGTCGATGAACACGGCGTACGCCGCCATGGCCTCCCAGCTCGACCTGGCCGACATCGCGGGCGTCGCCGAGAAGCTGGGCGTGCACCGCGCCGACGGCAAGCCCCTCGCGTACGAGAACCCCTCGTCGATCCTCGGCTCGAACGAGGTCGCTCCGCTGACGATGGCGACCGCCTACGCCGCCATCGCCGCCGGGGGCAAGTACTGCGAGTCGATCATCGTCGACAACATCAAGGACGCCGCGGGCACCGACATCGGCGGTCAGCCGCAGGCCTGCACGCAGGCTCTCGACCCGGACGTGGCGGCGGGCGCCGCCCGGGCGATGTCCGGCCTGTGGACGTCCGGCACGGCCGTGGGCGGCCTGCCCGCGGACGGCATCCCGGAGATCGGCAAGACCGGCACGACCGACGACAAGGACCAGATCTGGATCATCGGCGCGTCCACCCGCGTCGCCACCGCCATCTGGCAGGGCAACTACGACTTCAACGGCGGCAAGAAGAGCCTCCGCGCCTACTCGTCGCCCGTGCAGCCCCGGAACGGCAGCTACGCGAACGCCCGGTCGGCCTTCTTCCGTGAGGTCCAGACCGTCAACAACGCCGCGTACCCGGGCGGCGCCTTCGCCGCCCCCTCGAACGCCGTCCTGCGCGGCACCGGCGTCAGCGTCCCCGACCTCGCCGGCAGCACGCCCAGCGCAGCCCAGACCCTCCTCCGCAGCACGGGCCTGAAGTACGAGGACGGCGGCGTCCAGGCGTCGACCCTCCCGGCCGGCCAGGTCAGCGGGTCGGACCCGGCCGGCGGCACGCTCGTCGCCAAGGGCTCCACGGTGCGCGTCTTCACCTCGGACGGCTCGCTGGCCACGACCGTCCCCGACCTCGTGGGCCAGGACCTCAAGGGCGCCGGGGCCACCGTGGCCGGGGCCGGCTTCACCACCGCCCTCGGCGTCTCCGGCTTCACCACCGGCGACGGCAAGAACCAGTGCCGGGTCGCGAGCAGCGATCCCGCCGCGGGCACGTCCGTCGCGAAGGACACCGCCATCTCCGTCGTGCTCTACGGCGGCAAGGACGGCAACGACCCCGGAGGCTGCTCGTGAGCCCCGTCTCCGCCGGACGTCTGACGGCCGCGACCGCTGCGGCGGGCGCGGCCGTCGGCCTGGGAGCCTTCGCCTGGGGCGCGCTCGTCGAGCGCAACCGCTTCACGGTGCGTCACGAGGTCCTCCCGATCCTCGAGGCGGGGTCACGGTCGCTCACCGTCCTGCACCTGTCAGACCTGCACCTGGCCCCGTGGCAGTCGGAGAAGCATGAATGGGTCCGCGGGCTGTCGGTCTACGAGCCGGACCTCGTCGTCAACACCGGTGACAACCTCGGCCACGCCGACGCCCACACGGCGCTCGAGTACACCCTGGAGCCGTTCCGCGGCGTGCCGGGCGTGTGGGTCAACGGGTCCAACGACTACTACGGGCCCGTCGCCAAGAGCCCGCTCCGGTACTTCGCCGGGCCCAGCAGGCCGCACCGGGCCCCCGCGCCGCTCGACGTCGACCGCATGCAGGCCTTCTTCGCCGACCTGGGCTGGCTCGACCTCAACAACACCGCGCGCGCCCTGGAGCTCCGGGGCAACCGGCTCGAGCTCTTCGGGGTGAACGACGCCCACCGGGGCTGGGACCGCCTGGACCGCCTCCCCGGTGCCCTCGACGACCTCCGCGAGAACGTCGGCTGGCACGACGACCGCGGCGGGCCGGACCCCATCGGCATCGGCGTGACGCACGCGCCTTACCAGCGGGTGCTCAACTCGTTCGTCACGAACGGCGCCGACGTCATCTTCGGCGGCCACACGCACGGGGGGCAGGTACGGGTGCCCGGCTACGGCGCGCTCGTGACCAACTGCGACATCCCCCGCAGCAAGGTGAGCGGGCTGTCGACCTGGAGCCACGCACGGCGCACCGCGCACCTCGAGATCTCGGCGGGGCTGGGCACGTCGATCTACGCCCCCGTGCGGTTCGACTGTCGCCCCGAGGCGGTCGTCGTGACGCTGACCGCCTGAGTCGCCCCCCGGCGATCACCGCTCGGCGGTGGCACGCGGAACCCGATTCATCCGCTATCCTTGTAGACGTTGCTTCGACCGGCAGAGATGCCGATCGAGACGACGGGGTGTGGCGCAGCTTGGTAGCGCGCCTCGTTCGGGACGAGGAGGTCGTGGGTTCGAATCCCGCTACCCCGACACACGACGAATGGCTGGACCTCAGGGTCCAGCCATTCGTCGTTCTGTGCTTTCTTCACGACGCTGAAGGGAAGGCTGGACCCTGCGGGTCCAGCCTTCTTGTCGTCTGTGCTTTCTCCACGACGCTGACGAGAGGGCTGGGCCCTGTCGGTCCGGCCTTCTCGTCGGTCTGTGCTTCCTCGACGACGCAGGGAGGCGCGGGCCGGGTCAGGCCAGGCGGCCGCCGCTCTCGGCGAGGTAGCAGGCGCCGCAGAGCGACTCGTACGTCACCTGCTCGCCGTCGATGGCCACCTGGTCGCCGTCGAAGACGAACCGGTCGCCGACCTTGCGGGCGTTGAAGACGGCCTTCCTCCCGCAGCGGCAGATCGTCTTCAGCTCCTCCAGGCTGTGCGACACCTCCATCAGGCGCCGGCTCCCCGGGAACGCCAGTGTCCGGAAGTCCGTCCGGATGCCGTAGGCCAGCACGGGCACGCCCTCCAGCACGGCGATGCGGAGCAGGTCGTCGACCTGCCCCGGCGACAGGAACTGCACCTCGTCGACCAGCAGGCACGCGAGGTCGGAGCCGGTCTCGTCGCGCACGCGGGCTCGCTCGGCGCAGAACACCGCCAGCACGTCGTCACCGGGCGCGAACGTCACGTCGACGGTCCGCGTGACGCCGAGCCGCGACACGACCGCGTCGTCGCCCTTCGTGTCGACCCGGGGCTTGGCCAGCAGGACGCGCTGGCCGCGCTCCTCGTAGTTGAAGGCCGCCTGCAGCAGAGCCGTGCTCTTGCCGCTGTTCATGGCCCCGTAGCGGAAGTAGAGCTTCGCCACTACTGGAGGTAGCCGTCCTCCGCCGCCCGACGGATCAGCTCGCTCTTCTTGCTCGCCGGCCGGTTGGCCTTGGCGTACTTCTCGCGCACCCGGCGCAGGTACGTCTTCGCCGTCTCGTACTGGACGTTCATCTGCGCGGCGACCTCGTTCGTGCTGAAGCCCGACACGTACAGACGGAAGGCCTCGGCCTCCCCGGCGCTCAGCTTGGGCCGGCTCTGGTTCGTGGCGCCGACCGGGAGCGGCCGCCAGTCGCGCTGCGGCGACGAGTCGCGGGCGACGCCCATCACCTGGCGCGCGGCGTCCATCACCTCGCGCATGGGCAGCGACTTCGACAGGAACGCGCTGGCGCCGGCGTCGAGCGCGCGCTCCCGCGACTCCCGCGTGTCGAGGCTCGACAGGACGACGACCTTCGCGCCGGCGGCGCGGCAGGTGCGGACCCGCGCCTCGATCGAGACGGGCTCCTTGAGCTGGAAGTCGAGGAACACGAGGTCGGTCGGGAAGTTGTCGCTGTGGACCAGCTGCAGCCACGTGTGCGCCGTGAGCACGAGGTCGAAGTCGTAGGCGTTGACGTTGATCCAGCTCGAGAGGCTGTCCAGGAGGACCTCGTGGTCGTCGAGGATGGCGAGGCGCACCCGGCGCGTCGCGGGCGTCTCGTCGCCGGGGCCGACCGTGCTCCACGACGGGGCGGCGGCGGGCCTGCCGAAGCCCGGGCGGAGGGACGAGCGACCGCTCGACTCAGTGCTGGTCATAAGAAAACCTTAGTGTCAGGAGGGGTGAGGTGGCGTCGACCTGCAGGTCGCCGAAGACGATGCGGAGCACGGCGAACCACGGGGCGAAGCGCCGACGGACGACGAACTCCCCCACCGTGGTCGGGACGCTGACGAGGGCCTCGACGCGCTCGTCGACCCGACGCAGGTCGACCCGGACGTCGTCGGCCTGGACGCCGTCACGCTCGCCGAAGGCGACGAGGAGGGCGCGCAGCGACGTACGGTGGTCGGGGGTCATCGCGGAGGCCACGAAGTCGGGGTCGACCACGATCCCGGAGACTCCGCTCGTCGGGCTGACGAAGAGGTGCTCGAGCCACGACCGGTCGGCCTCCGCCACCATGGACACCCGCAGCTGGTCGGCGATGTCCCGGGCGCGCTGCGCGTCGGCGGCCGTGACCGCCCCGCGGTCGACGAGGGACGCGAAGAACGGGACGACGTCGCGGTTCAGGATGGTGACGCGGTCCTGCTGCACCGACCGCGCGATGCTCGCCCGCAGCTCGTCGGCGCTGGCGCGGCGGAAGGTCGTCGCACGGTCGATCCACCGCTCGACCAGGAGGGTGAAGGTGCGGGAGAAGGAGGCGGCGGCCGCGGAGAGGGCCACGACCGGCACGACGGCGACGATGACGAACGTCGTGGTCGGCACGGCGGTCACGAACCAGGGCCGTTCGAGCAGGACGACCGCGGCGACGACGACCGCCACGACGAGGCCGGCGGCGAGGATCTCGACGGCGGGCCGGTAGGGGGCGACGCCGAGCAGCAGGACGCCGACCGCGAGCGACGACCAGTCGTCGCGGACGAGCTCGTTCTGCCCGAGGAGCCCGAGCGCCTCGAGGGCCACGGCGGCGCAGGAGAGCACCACGACGGCCACCAGGGAACGACGCCGGAAGGGGGCTCGGAGCGGGCTGGCGGAGAGCACCAGGACGAGCCCCGCCGCCGCGAGGGCCGCGACGGCGCCCACCGCCGCTGCCGGGTCGACGATCTGGGCGCGCCCGCTCAGGGTCGCCGACACGGCCACGACGAGGGCCGCCAGGACGGTGATCAGCGAGACCGGGCGGGAGGCGAGGGCCCCCACGGGGTCGACCTGCTGCGGCGTGCGCTCTCGGTCGGTCACGCGGCGTCGTCCGTCCGGCCGTCCGAGCGCACGTCACCCGTGGCCCCGTCGGCGCCGGCGACCGGCACCGTGTCGCCGGGCCCGTCGGGGCCGGTCGCCGGCACGCGGATGACGACCGAGGTCCCGCTGCCCGGTGACGACCAGACCTGCGCCGAGCCCCCGACGCGCTCCATGCGTGCCCTGACCGAGTTGCTGAGGCCGAGCCGGTCACGCGGCACCGTGTCCTGGTCGAAGCCCGCACCGTCGTCGATGACCATCACCGAGAGCTCTCCGCCGTCGCCGTAGACGACGACCTCCGCGCGCCGCACGCCGCTGTGCTTCTCGACGTTCGTCAGGCACTGGGTGACGGCCAGGCCGAGCGCCTGGCCCACCACCGGCGCCAGGCGGGCCACGGCCGCGACGTCGCCCGTGACGCCGATCTCCAGCCCCCGGGCACGCCCCTGCTCGACCGCGCGCGCGAGCTGGCTGTCGTCCCACTCGGCCGTCGCGGCGTCGACCCCCGGCGGGGCGGGGTCGCGGAGCCACTCCTGACCGACCAGGGTCTCGAGGTCCGACGCCATCGACGAGGCCAGCGACGGGTCGAGCCGCCCGGGGCCCGCCGTCGCGACGGCGGCGAGGTGGTTGAGGACGGTGTCGTGGACGAGCGCCGCAGCCTGCTGCTCCATGTCGTGGCGGATGCTCTGGAGCTGCTGGTCGACGGCGGCGCGGTGGATGCTCGGCTGGGCCCGCCGGGCCCGGTCACGGGCGACGAGGGCGTAGCCGAGCGTGGCGACCACGACCGCCCAGGCCACCACCGTCGTCACGTCGACCTTGGGGGCGGAGCCGGTCTGCCACGTCGCGAGCTGGGTGGCCACCTCGCCGAGCACGAGGCCGCCCGTCGCCCAGGCGATGCTGTGTCGCGGACGCACCCCGCTCGCCCCCACCATGACGAGAGCGATCTTGGGGAGCGTCAACGAGAAGGCGTCGGAGGCCTGGATCGACGGGACCTGGGCGAAGAGGGTGAGCGCGTACCAGTAGAGGCACGCCGAGCCGAGGAGGAGGTAGGCCGCGTAGCTCGTGGCGCTGCGGGAGGCCACGACGACGAAGACGAGCGCCGCCATCGTCACGACCGCGACGAGCGCGGGCCACAGGATGAGCGACGGCATGCCCACCTGGTTGCTGACGAGCAGGAGGGCCGCGCCGGTGAGGACGACGCACGCGATCACGTGGCAGGAGCGCGCGAGCGCGCGACCGGTGCTCTGGGGAGCGAGGTGGGCGGGCAGTCCGAGCAGCACCGTGCCTCCTTCGCTCCGTGGCTGGCCTGATGATCATGCCAGAACACGGACCGGCTCATGTACCCCGTTATCTGGGGCCACCCCCGGATCGACTCGGAGGAGGGTCGCGATCTGTGCCCCGGTCGCTCAGAAGAGCCGCGGCTGCGCCGAGCGCGCGCCGCGCGGGAGCTCCTCTGCCAGGAGGGACCGGGGAGCCGACGTCGGGGTGAGGTTCATCAGCCGCAGCGACTGCTCCGCGTCGTCGAGCGCCCGCGACCTGGTCGTCCCCGTCGAGGGGTCGGCCTCGCCGCGCTGGAGCCCGTGCTGGGCCAGCAGCGGCCGCATGCGCCCCGCGAGCCAGCGGCGGTACCCCGTGGGCGCGTAGGTCCCGTGCGCGTAGAGCTCGCGGTACTTCGGCAGCAGCTCCGGGTGCTCGCGCTCGAGCCAGGCGAAGAACCACTCCTTCACCCCGGGCTTGAGGTGCAGCGCGCTGTAGAGCACGGTGGTGGCCCCGGAGTCGCGGACGGCCTCGAGCGCCGTGGTGAGGTGCTCGCGGGTGTCGGTGAGGTACGGCAGCACCGGCATCATGAACACGGAGCAGCGGAGGCCCGCGTCGGTCGCGGCCCGGACGGTGGCGAGCCGGGCCGCGGTCGTCGGCGTGCCCGGCTCGATCGACTGCTGCAGCTCGTCGTCGTGGACGGCCACCGACATCGCGATGTCGACCGGCACGTGCTCCGCCGCCTCCGCCAGCAGCGGGAGGTCGCGCCGGAGGAGGGTGCCCTTCGTCAGGATGCTGAACGGCGTGCCCGAGTCGGCCAGCGCTGCGATGATGCCCGGCATGAGGCGGTAGCGCCCCTCCGCCCGCTGGTACGGGTCGGTGTTCGTGCCGAGGGCGACCGGGTGACGCTGCCAGGACGGCCGTGCCAGCTCGCGGGCCAGGACCTCGGCGACGTTGACCTTGACGACGATCTGACGGTCGAAGTCGTCGCCGCCGTCGAGGTCGAGGTACTCGTGGGTGGGCCGGGCGAAGCAGTAGACGCAGGCGTGGCTGCACCCCCGGTACGGGTTGACCGTCCAGCCGAACGGCAGGGCGCTGTCTCCGCCGGGCACGCGGTTCAGCGCGCTCTTGGCGAGGATCTCGTGGAAGGTGACGCCGGCGAACTCCGGCGTCGTGACCGACGCCACGAGGTTCGACAGCTTCGCGAGCCCGGGCAGGGCGGAGTCGCTCTCCGTCGCCATCGCCTGCCCGCTCCACCGCATGCGTCCATTAGAACACACGTTCGAGCGAGCGTCGCTCGTGAGCGGGTCAGGCGTGGATGCGGAGCGCCTCCGCCGTGGCGCCGAGGGTGGCGGCGGCCCGCTGCTCGTCCGTCGCGACGGCCTCGCCGTAGGTCGGCACGAGGCGGCGGAGCATCGGCGTCCAGCCCGCGATGCGGTCGGGGAAGCAGCGCTCCAGCACGTCGAGCATGATCGGGACGGCCGTCGAGGCACCGGGCGAGGCGCCGAGGAGGCCGGCGATGCTGCCGTCCGCCGCGGCGACGACCTCGGTGCCGAACTGCAGCACCCCGCCCTTCTCCGCGTCGCGCTTGATCACCTGGACCCGCTGGCCCGCGGTGATGCGGTACCAGTCGGCGGGGTCGGCGTCGGGCATGAACTCGCGCAGCGCCTCGAACTTGGTCTCCTTGCTCGCGGCCAGCTGGCCGACGAGGTACTTCACCAGCCCGAGGTTGGCGAGGCCCGCCCGGATCATCGGGTAGAGGTTGTGCGGGCGGATCGACAGCACGAGGTCGAGCACCGACCCGTTCTTCAGGAACTTCGGGCTGAAGCCGGCGTAGGGCCCGAACATCAGGCTCGCCTCGCCGTCGACGATGCGGGTGTCGAGGTGCGGCACCGACATGGGCGGTGACCCGACGGCGGCCTTTCCGTAGACCTTCGCGCGGTGCTTGGCGACGACCTCGGGGTCGTCGGTGCGGAGGAACTCGCCGCTGACCGGGAAGCCGCCGAAGCCCTTGATCTCGTCGATGCGCGACTTCTGCAGGAGGTGCAGCGCGCCTCCCCCGGCCCCCACGAAGACGAAGCGGGCGTCGACCGTCGTGGGCGTGCCGCCGACCTGCTTGCGCATCTTGATGCGCCAGGTGCCGTCGCCGAGCTTCTTGAGGCCCGTCACGCGGTGGTCGAGCTCGAGCCGGGCGTCGTTCGCCTCGAGGTGCTCGATGAGCAGCCGGGTCAGCGCCCCGAAGTCGACGTCGGTGCCGGCCTCGATGCGGGTCGCGGCGATCGGCTGCCCCTTCGAGCGGCCGGGGATGAGCACGGGGGCCCACGAGCGGATGACGGAGGCGTCGGTGCTGAACTCGAGACCGCGGAAGAGCGGGTGGTCGCGCAGGGCCTCGTGGCGCTTGCGCAGGTACTCGACGTTCTTCTCGCCCCAGACGAAGCTCATGTGGGGCGTCGACGAGATGAAGGCGGACGGGTCGGGCAGGGCGCCCTCGGCGACGAGGTGCGACCAGAACTGCCGCGAGACCTGGAACTGCTCGTTGACCTTGACCGCGCTGCTGATGTCGATCGTGCCGTCGGAGCGCTCGGGCGTGTAGTTCAGCTCACAGAGCGCGGAGTGGCCGGTGCCCGCGTTGTTCCAGGGGTTGCTCGACTCCTGGGCCACGTCGCCGAGGGCCTCGTAGATCTGGATCGTCCACGTCGGCTCGAGCTGCTTGATCATCGCGCCGAGGGTGGCGCTCATGATGCCCGCCCCGATCAGGGCGACGTCGACTGGCTTCGGTGCATCGGTCACGGCGTCAGTCTAGGCCGACGCGCCCACGGCGGGGCGAGCGGCCCCGGGCTGGCGGCGCAGGCCTCTCGACGTCGAACGACCCGCCGACGCCCCGCCGGTCGGTGCCCGACCCCGGTCAGAGCCCGAGCCCGGTCAGCTCCTCGTCCATGCGCCGTGCCAGCTCGGCGTAGCCGTCGTCGTTCGGGTGCAGCCCGTCGGCCGCCATCCACTCCGGGTGGCCGGTCAGCCAGCGCGAGGCCCCCGGCACCTGGTCGGCGTCGATCTCGTCGGCCGCCTCCCGCACCCAGCCGGCGATGACGTCGACGCTCTCGGGCCGCTCGTCGGTGTACCAGAACGGCTCGACGACGACGAAGCGCGCCTCGGGCAGGGCGTCGTCGAGGCGGTGCAGGTCGACGCCGATCTGCTCGTGGATCTCGTCGGCGCTGCGGTCGTACGAGAAGGCGTCGTTGAGCCCCATCGTGACGATGACGATGTCGGGGTCGGCCGCGATCACCTGGCCGGGCAGGTCGCCGCCCTCGAACGACGTCCGGTTGTTCACGAAGCCCAGGCCGTTCACGCTCTCGTTGTGCTCCCGCCAGCCGCGCTCCGCGCTGACGACGGTCGACCACCGCTTCGACGGGTCGCTCGCGCCGGTGCCCAGGGTGTACGAGTCGCCGTAGAAGGAGACGACCGGCCCGTCTCCGTCGGGGACGCCGGCCCGGCCGTCGCCGGCCGACGGCGCTGCGGGGTCGGGCGCGCAGCCGGTGAGGAGGAGGACGGCCGTCGCGACGACGACGAGGGAGCGGGCGAGACGGGTCACTCTCGCTGTTCGGAGCGCGGGAGGCGCGGGTTCGGTGCCCCGCGCCTCCCCCGCTCCCCTGCCGGGCTCAGGCGTCGGCGAGGCGTCGGGCCGCGACGATCTCCGCGATCTGCACCGCGTTCAGGGCCGCGCCCTTGCGGAGGTTGTCGTTGCTGATGAAGAGGGCGAGGCCACGGTCGCCGGGCACACCCTCGTCTCGCCGGATGCGACCCACGTACGACGGGTCGGAGCCCGCGGCCTGGAGCGGCGTCGGCACGTCGGTCAGCACGACGCCGGGGGCGTCGGCGAGGAGCTCCTTCGCCCGGGCCACCGTGATCGCGTCGGCGAACTCGGCGTTGATCGAGAGCGAGTGACCCGTGAAGACCGGCACGCGCACGCAGGTGCCGCTGACCCGCAGGTCGGGGCGCTCGAGGATCTTGCGGCTCTCGTTGCGGAGCTTCTTCTCCTCGTCGGTCTCGTCGAGGCCGTCGTCGACGATCGAGCCGGCGAGCGGGATGACGTCGAAGGCGATGGGGCGCACGTAGACGGCGGGCTCCGGCATCTGCACCGCGCCTCCGTCGTGGACGAGGCCGGCCGTGTCGCCCTCGAGGGCGGCCCGCACCTGGCCGAGCAGCTCGTCGGCGCCGGCGAGCCCGCTGCCGCTGACCGCCTGGTAGGTGCTGACGATCAGGCGCTCGAGGGTCGCCTCCGCGTCGAGGACCTTGAGGACGGGCATCGCGGCCATCGTCGTGCAGTTCGGGTTGGCGATGATGCCCTTGACGGCCTGGTCGATGGCGTGGGGGTTCACCTCGCTGACGACGAGGGGCACCTCCGGGTCCATCCGGAAGGCGCTCGAGTTGTCGATGACCAGCACGCCCGCGGCCGCGAAGCGCGGGGCGTGCGCCCGGCTGCCGGTCGCACCGGCGGAGAACAGGGCGATGTCGAGGCCCGTCGGGTCGGCGGTCTCGACGTCCTCGACGACGACGTCGACGCCGCGGAACGACAGGGTCGTGCCGGCGGAGCGCGCCGTCGCGAAGAAGCGGATCTCGCGCAGCGGGAAGTCGCGCTCGTCGAGCAGCTTCCGCATGACCTTGCCGACCTGGCCGGTGGCGCCGACCACGCCGACGCGCAGCCCTCCCTCGCGCAGGGTGTCGGACATCTCGTGCTCCTTCGTGACGGGTGGTGCGGGGACGGGGCGGGGCGGAGTCGGGGGCTGAGCCGGGCGGCGCGGTCAGCGGCCGGTGCCGGCCCAGACGACGGCCTCGACGTCGCCGTCGAGCTCGAACGCGGTGTGCACGACGCGGAGGGCGTCGGCGAGCGTGTCGGCCCGGGTGACGACCGAGATGCGGATCTCGCTGGTCGAGATCATCTCGATGTTGATGCCGGCCTCGAAGAGGGCCGTGAAGAGGCGTGCCGAGACGCCGGCGTTCGTGCGCATGCCCGCGCCGACGAGCGCGAGCTTGCCGATCTGGTCGTCGTACTGGAGCGACTCGAAGCCGATCTCGGCCCGGTCGGACTCGAGCGCCTGGAGCACGGTCGCGCCCTCGGACTTCGGCAGCGTGAACGAGATGTCGGTGCGGCTCGTCGACGCCGCCGAGATGTTCTGCACGATCATGTCGATGTTGGCGCCGGTCTTGGCGACCGTGCGGAAGATCTGCGCGGCCTTGCCGGGCACGTCGGGCACGCCGACGACCGTGATCTTGCCCTCGCTGAGGTCTCCGGCGACGCCGCTGATGATGGGCTCTTCCACGTTCTCTCCCTCTTTCGGGTTGACGACCAGCGTGCCCTCGCCGTTGTGGAACGACGAGCGCACGTGCAGGGTGACACCGTGCCGCCGGGCGTACTCGACGGCCCGGATGTACAGCACCTTCGACCCCGCGGCGGCGAGCTCGAGCATCTCCTCGCTGGTGATGCGGTCGAGCTTGCGGGCCTTGGGCACGACGCGGGGGTCGGCGGTGAAGATGCCGTCCACGTCGGTGTAGATCTCGCAGACGTCGGCGTCGAGCGCCGCGGCGAGCGCCACGGCCGTCGTGTCGCTGCCGCCCCGGCCGAGGGTGGTGATGTCGCCGGTCGTGCGGTTGAAGCCCTGGAAGCCGGCGACGATCGCGACCGACCCGGCGTCGAGCGCGTCGCGGATGCGGCCGGGCGTGACGTCGACGATGCGGGCCTTGCCGTGCTGTGCGTCGGTGAGCATGCCTGCCTGGCTGCCGGTGTACGAGCGGGCCTCGACGCCGAGGCTGCGGATGGCCATGGCGAGCAGGGCCATGCTGATGCGCTCGCCCGCGGTGAGCAGCATGTCGAGCTCGCGGCCCCCGGGGATCGGCGTGACCTCGTGGGCGAGGTCGAGCAGCTCGTCGGTCGTGTCGCCCATGGCGCTGACGGCGACCACGACGTCGTTGCCCGCCTTGCGGGTCTCGACGATGCGCTTGGCCACGCGCTTGATGCTCTCGGCGTCGGCGACGGACGACCCGCCGAATTTCTGCACGATCAAGCTCACGGTGACTCCAGGGACGGGTACGAGGGGCCGCTCGCGGCGGGCGGGGCCCGCGCGGGCGTGGTCCGATCCTAACGGCGCGCGCACCGTGTGACGTCGCGCGGCCCGCGACGCCGCGCTCCCCGTACGGTGGGGGCATGCCCGACACCGACGACGCCCGCGGAGCCGCCTCGCGGGTCCAGGACAGCCGCGCCCTCCAGACCCTCGCCCGCGTGGGCTTCGCCATGAACGGCGTGCTGCACGTGCTCATCGGCGGCATCGCCGTGGGCATCGCCTTCGGCGGCGGGGGCGAGGCCGACCAGGGCGGCGCCCTCGGCCAGCTCGCGGCGCAGCCCGCCGGGGCCGTCGTGCTCTGGGTGATCGTCGTCGGGCTCTGGGCCCTGGGCCTCTTCCAGCTGCTCGAGGCCGCACTGGTGCGCGGGACCGACGGGGAGGCGTGGGGCGCGCGGGCCAAGGAGGGCGGCAAGGGCGTCGCCTACCTCGCCGTCGGCGCCACCGCGTTCACCTTCGCCCGGGGCGGCTCCTCCGACAGCTCCGACCAGACCGAGTCGCTGAGCGCGCGGCTGATCGCGACGCCCGGCGGCGTCGTGCTCCTCGTCGTGCTGGCCCTCGCGATCGTCGCCGTCGGCGTCTACTTCGTGGTCAAGGGGGTCAGGCAGAAGTTCCGCCAGGACCTCGTCGTGCCGTCGGGCAGCGCCGGGCGGGCGACCGTCGGGCTCGGCGTGGCCGGCTACGTCGCGAAGGGCGTCGCCCTGGCCGTCGTCGGCGTGCTCTTCGGCGTGGCGGCGATCACCTCCGACCCGGAGGAGGCCAGCGGGCTCGACGGGGCCCTGCGGTCGCTGGCCGAGCTGCCGTTCGGCACGGTCGTGCTCACGGCCGTCGCGGTCGGGCTCGTGGCGTTCGGCCTCTACAGCTTCGTCCGGGCCCGCCGCGCCCGGCTCTGACCGTCGGGCTCGGTCGGCCCTCGGCTACTCGCCGACGACCCGGCGCCCCTCGAAGGCACGGCCGAGCGTGACCTCGTCGGCGTACTCCAGGTCGCCGCCGACCGGCAGGCCCGAGGCGAGCCTCGTGACGCGGAGCCCGAACGGGGCGAGCATCCGCGAGAGGTAGGTCGCGGTGGCCTCCCCCTCCAGGTTCGGGTCGGTCGCGATGATGACCTCCTGGACGGTGTCGTCGGCGAGGCGCTGCACGAGCTGCCGGATGCGCAGGTCGTCGGGCCCGATGCCGTCGATGGGGCTGATCGCCCCGCCGAGCACGTGGTAGAGACCGCGGAACTCGCGGGTGCGCTCGATCGCCTGGACGTCCTTCGCTTCCTCGACGACGCAGATCGTCGCGGGCGACCGGCGCGGATCACGGCAGATCACGCAGGTCTCCTGCTCGGTGACGTTGCCGCAGACCTCGCAGAACCGCACCTTCGTCTTGACGTCCATCAGCAGCTCCGAGAGCCGCGTCGTGTCGAACGACTCGCTCTGCAGGATGTGGAAGGCGATGCGCTGCGCCGACTTCGGCCCGATGCCCGGGAGGCGACCGAACTCGTCGATCAGCTCCTGGACGATTCCCTCGTACACGGGCTACTCGCTTCTCTGAGGCGTGACGCGGGGGGCGACCGTCTCTTCTTCGATGAACTGGGCGCCCAGGATCTCGCGCACGACGGCCTCGCCGTAGCGCGAGCCGTTCGGGATGCCGCGACGCGGGTCGCCGGCGGCGGCCCGTCGGGCGGCCGCGGGCGGACCGGCGGGAGTCGCGGGTCGAGCCTCGGGGGCCGGCCCGGTGCCCGAGGCGGTCGGCGCCGTGCGCGGGGCGACGGCCTCGGCGGGCGGGGGCGCGGCGTCGACGGTGGGCACGCCTCCCGGGGGCTCCTCGGTGATGTGCTCGGGCTCGTCGGGCTCGGGCGGAGCCGACTGCGGGATCGGCGCGACGTCCCAGCCGGTGACCGGGTCGGACGACGTCGCCCGCGTCGGGGCCGCGGCGGGGCGGCGGGCCGGAGCGGCCGTCGGAGCCGAGGCGGCCGGCGCCCCGGCGGACTCCGCGGGCCGGGCCGGTGCCGGCGCGACGACGGGCGCCTCCCGGCGAGCCGGAGCGTCGACCGGGGCGGTCGCGGCAGGAGCGGCGGCCACCGGAGCAGGGGCAGGGGCAGGAGCGGCCGCCGGCGCCTCGACGGGCGCAGGAGCCACGGGCGTCGCCGACGCGCCCGTGGGCGCGCCCGGGGCGTCGGTCGGGCCCTCGACCCGGGCGATGTACTTCACCTTGACGCCGAGCACGTGCTGGATGGCGCGTCGCAGGTGCTCGCTGACGCCGTCGCCGGCGCCCTGGGGCTTCTTGAAGCTCTCGACGTCGTGCGCGCTCGGGAAGGTCAGCGTCAGGACGTCGTCGGCGAAGGCCTGCACGGTGGCGGTGACGACGACCATCCACGCCGTCCGCTTCGACTTCTCGACGACCTCGACGATCTCCGGCCAGGCGTCGCGCAGCTGCTGGAGGCTGACCGGCCCGACCGGCGACGAGGCACGCTCGGGCTCCGGCGGCACCGCGTTCTCGACGGCGGGGGCCTGGGCCCAGGCCGCGGAGTGCGGAGCGCTCGGCGGGGCCGGCTCGCTCGCGGCGGGGTCGGCGCCCTCGCGAGCCGGGGTCGCGGAGGGGGCGACGGGGGCGACCGACGACCAGGCCTCGGCCGCCGAGGCGGGCGACGCCGACGACGTCGAGGACGACGCGGCGGGGGCCGACTCGACCTGGCCGGGCGCCGACGCTCGCGGCGCTGCCGGGGCCGTGCCGCGGCCGGCGGGCTGCGACGTCGCGGGCGCTGCGCCCCGCGCGGGCTCCGCTCCGCCGTCGACGCCGACCCGGCGCTCCAGGCGCTCGACCCGGGCGAGCGCGCCGCGGGTGGTCTCGTCGGACTCCGGCACGAGCACGCGCGCGATCATCAGCTCGAGGTGCAGGCGGGGAGAGGTCGCCCCGGTCATGTCGGTGAGGGCGCGGTTGACGACGTCGGCCGAGCGGGAGAGCTCCGCGGCGCCGAAGGCGTGCGACTGGGCCGTGAGCCGGTCGAGCTCCTCCGGCGTGACGCCGCGCAGCACGGCGGCGGCGCCCTCGACGGTCGCGCCGACCACGATGAGGTCGCGGAGGCGCTCGAGGAGGTCCTCGACGAAGCGCCGGGGATCTTGCCCGGTCTGGACGACCCGGTCGACGGCCGCGAAGGCCGCGGCGCCGTCACGGGCCCCCAGGGCCTCGACGACGTCGTCGAGGAGCGAGGCGTGCGTGTAGCCGAGCAGCGCCACCGCGCGCTCGTAGTCGATGCCGCCGTCGTCGCTGCCGGCCATCAGCTGGTCGAGCAGCGACAGGGTGTCGCGCACCGAGCCTCCCCCGGCCCGGACCACGAGGGGCAGCACGCCGGGGGCGGCCGCGACCTGCTCGCTCGCGCTGAGCTCCTGGACGTACTCGAGCATCTGCGCCGGGGGCACGAGGCGGAAGGGGTAGTGGTGCGTGCGCGAGCGGATCGTGCCGATGACCTTGTCGGGCTCCGTCGTCGCGAAGATGAACTTGACGTGCTCCGGCGGCTCCTCCACGACCTTCAGCAGCGCGTTGAACCCCTGGGGGGTCACCATGTGCGCCTCGTCGAGGATGAAGATCTTGAAGCGGTCGCGGGCCGGGGCGAAGACGGCGCGGTCGCGGATGTCGCGGGCGTCGTCGACGCCGTTGTGGCTGGCCGCGTCGATCTCGATCACGTCGAGCGAGCCGCCGCCGTCGCGCGCGAGCTCGACGCAGGAGGGGCAGACGCCGCACGGGGTGTCGGTGGGGCCCTCGGCGCAGTTGAGGCAGCGGGCGAGGATGCGCGCGGACGTCGTCTTGCCGCAGCCCCGCGGGCCGCTGAAGAGGTACGCGTGGTTGACGCGGTCGGTGCGGAGCGCCGTGCGGAGGGGATCCGTCACCTGCGACTGCCCGATCAGCTCGGCGAAGTTCTCTGGCCGGTAACGGCGATACAGGGCGGTGACCACCCCCCAAGAGTAGCCGCCGCCACCGACACGGCGACCCGGCCGGGCGACCGCCCGCCGGGCACGGCGACGGCCCCCGTGCAGGCTGCACGGGGGCCGTCGGGGCGTGCCCCGTCCCGACCCGAACGGGACGGGGCACGCGGGGTGCTACGCCCTCCTCGACCGGACGGCCCGGCGCACCCGGGCTGCGGTGAGCAGCCCCAGGCCGAGCAGGAGGAGGCCGGCACCCGCGGACGCCCACCCGAGGGCGTCCTGTCCGGTGAAGGCGAGGCCGGACGACCCCGCCACGATCGGCGCGGGCGAGGCGCCGCCGGGCTGGCCCGGCGTGCCCGGCTGGCCGGGGGCCCCGGGCTGGCCCGGCGTGCCCGGCTGCCCGGGCAGGCCCGGGAACCCGGGCTGGCCCGGCGTGCCCGGCTGACCAGGCGTGCCCGGCTCGCCCGCCTGGCCCGGCTCGTCGGCCGCGACGACGCTGAAGCCGGTCGTCACGGGGTCGCCCGTGGCGCCGTCGACGGTCTGCGCCGCGGAGACCACGTGGTCGCCGACCGGCACGTCCGCGAACGCGACGGTCCAGGCGCCGGTGTCCGGGTCGGCCGTCACGGTCGCCGTCCGGTCGTCGTCGAGGACGACCGTGACGAGCGCGCCCGGCTCGGCCGAGCCCGACACCGTCACCGGGGCCGTGCCCGCGGCGCCGGCCGGGAGCTGCGCCCCCGCCGCCGGGTCGTCGATGACGACCGGCGCGACCGCGGCGATCACGAGGCCCTGCGAGACGACGCTCGTGACCCCGTCGACGACCTGGGTGGCGATCACCTGGGTCGCCCCGACGGGCACCGCCCGGAAGGGCAGCGTCCACCGGCCGGCCTCGTCGACCACGACGCTCTGGTCACGGCCGGCGACCTGGACGACGACCACGGCGCCCGGCTGGCCCGTGCCCGAGACCACGACGTCCTCGAGCCCGTCGCCGTCCGCGTCGCGGATCAGCTCGTCGGGGGCCGGGGCCGTGATGGTCAGGGTGCCGACCGCGGCGGCCGGGGCCACCGAGAACGAGACGGTCTCGGGGGCGGAGGTCGCGCCTCCCACGGTCTGGGTCACCGCGACGGCGTGCTGGCCGGAGGCCAGCGCGGCGAGGGGCAGCTCCCACGTGCCGCCCGCCGTGACCTCGAGGGCGACGGGGTCGCCGCCGTCGAGCACCAGCGAGAGGGAGGCGCCGGGCTGCCCGGTGCCCCGGACGAGCACGTCCGCGACGCCGTCGGTGCCTCCCGGCACGACGTCGCCCTGGGCGGGCGAGCTGATCCGGAGCGGCGCGACCGTGGCGGCGGGCGCCACCGTGACGGGCACGGTGACGCTGCCGACGACGACGCCGCCCTCGGACTGCTCGACGGTGATCACCTGCGACCCGACCGTGACTCCCGGGACGACGACGGTGAAGTCGCCCTCCGGGCTCACCTGGCCGGTGGCCCCGACGCCGGCGCCGAGGTCGACGGTCACGACCGCGCCCGGCTGGCCGGTGCCCGTGACCGTGAGGTCGACGGTGCCGTCGCCGTCGGCGTCGACCACGAGCTGGCCGGCGGCCGGCGAGGTGACGACCAGGGGCGCGACCGGCACGGTCGGCGCCGGGTCGACCACGAACCGGACCTCGACCGGGGCCGTGGCCCCGCCCGCGACGACCTGGCTGGCCGAGGCGAGGTGCACGCCGGGGCGGACCTCGACGCTCACCTGCCACGCGCCGCGGGCGTCGGCGGTGACCGTCACCGGGTCGTCGCCGTCGAGCGAGACCGACACGGGCGCGCCCGGCTCGGCCTGGCCGCGCACGACCACGGCGGCCGTGCCGGCCCCGTCGACGACGAAGCGCTCGTCGGTGGTCGGCGACGTGATGACCACGGCCGCCGCGACCACGACCTCGAACTGCGAGGTCACCGGCTGCGAGTCGACCCCGCCGACGGTCTGGACGACCGACAGCTCGTGGGTCCCGACCGCGAGGGCCGGGAGGGGCAGGGACCACCGGCCGTCCGCCCCGGTCGTCACGGTGACGGGGTCGCCGCCGTCGAGCGAGACGCGCACCGGTGCACCCGGCTGCGCCGCGCCTCCGGCGGTCAGGTCGGCGGTGGAGGCGGCCGTCGCGACGGTCGTGCTGCTGCCGTCGAGGGGGGCCGTGACCGACACGGGCGTCGCTGCCTGCACGACCAGCGTGCGGGTCACGGGTGCGGTGAGCACGCCGTCGAGCCGCTCGGAGACCGAGAAGACGTGCGTGCCGACGCCGACCGCGAGGAAGGTGGTCGCCCACCGACCGGTCGTCGAGTCGGCCGAGACCGTCTGGCTCCGGTCGCCGTCGAGACCGACCACGACGCTCGCGCCAGGCTCGGCGGTGCCGAAGACCAGCACGTCGGTGGTCGCGGCGTCGTCGACGACCACGACGGGCCGGTCGGCCCGCGGCGTCTCGACCACGACGGCGGCGGCGACGACGACCGTGAGCGGCTGCTCGACGGGCAGCGTCGTGCCGGCCGGCACGGTCTGCGTGACGCTGACCACGCGGTCACCGACGGGCACGCCGGCGACGTTCACCGAGAACGAGCCGTCGACGCCGACCGTCCCCGTGCCGACGAGGCCGTCGCCGAGGTCGACCGTGACCGACGCGCTCGGCTGGGCGGAGCCGGCGACGACGACCGTGGTCGTCGCGCCCGCCGTGGGCACCGTCACGACCGTGCCCGCGGGCGGCGTCGTGATGACGACCGGGGCCGCGACGGCGACCGTCAGGTCGACGACCACGGGAGCGGAGGTCGAGCCGTCGATCGTCTGCGTGACCGTGACCGTCGTGCCGCCGACGGGGAGGTCGACGGGCCCGGTGGTCCAGCTGCCGTCGGCGCCGACCGGGAGGTCGACGGTGCGGCCGTCCCCGAGGTCGACGGTGACCGTCGCCCCGGGCTGGGCCTCGCCGCGGACCGTCACCGGTGCGCTGTCGCCGGGGGCGAGCACGACGACGGTGTCGCCGTCGGCGGGCTGGTCGACCGAGACGGGCTCGGCGAGCGCGACCGTGAGGGGCTGCGCGACGGGGGCGTTGGTGACCCCGTCACGGACCTGGCTCACGGTCACGGTGCGGTCGCCGGCCGGGACGTCGGCGACGGTGACGATCCAGGCGCCCGTCGTCGGGTCGGCGGTGGCGACCTCGACCAGGCCGTCGCCGAGGTCGACGGTGACGGTCGCGCCGGGCGCCGCCGTCCCGCTCACGACGACGTCGGCGGTGCCCGACGGGTCGGCGGTGGTGACCACCGCGCCGGCGGCCGGGGCCGAGACCACGACCGGGGCGAGGGCGACGACCCTGAGGAGTCGCCGGTCGGGCGCCGAGGTCCGGTCGCCGACCGTCTGGGTCACCGAGACGGTGCGGTCCCCGGCGGGGACGCCGGCGATGACGGCCGACCAGGTGCCGTCGCCGGACGCCCGCACGGTGCGGACGAACCCGTCGCCGAGGTCGACGCGGACGGTCGCGCCGGCCTGCGCACGGCCCGAGACGGTCACGTCGGCGGTTCCGTCGGCCGTGGGCACGGTGACGACCTCTCCGTCGGCCGGCGACTCGACGAGGAGGGCGGCGGCGGGCACCACGGAGAAGTCGCGGGTGACGGGCGCCGAGACGGCGCCGTCGAGCGACTGCGTGACCGAGGCCCGGTAGGCCCCCACCCGGAGGTCGGCGAAGCGGACCGACCAGGTGGTCGACTGGCCGAGGTCGGCGGTCAGCACGCGGCCGTCCCCGAGGTCGACCCGGACGACGGTGCCCGGCTGAGCGGTGCCGCTCACCGTCACGTCGGCCAGGTCGGCGGCGGTCAGGACCGCCACCTGCTCGGCGGGGGCCGGCGCGGCCACGACGACCGGGGCGGCCGCGGCGACGACGAGCGGCTGGGTGACGGGGGTCGTGACGACCCCGCCGAACCGCTGCACGACCGAGATGGTGGTCGTGCCCACGGGCACGTCGGGCACGGTGGCCGTCCACGCCCCCTCGGCGTCGGCGGTGACGACGACCGGCGGGAGGCCGCCGACGGTCACCGTGACCTCGGCGTCGCCCTCGGCGGTGCCGCTGACGACGACGTCGGTCGTGGCCGCGGCGTCGATGACGACGAACGGCGTGCCGGCCTCGGGCGCGGTCAGGACGACGCCGTCGGCGACGACGACGGAGAAGTCGCGGGTCACGGGGTCGGAGCTGCCCGCGGGCACCGTCTGGACGACGCTCGCGGTGTGCTCCCCGACGGGGACCCCGGGGACGGTGACGGTGAAGCCGCCGTCGACGCCGACCGTGCCGGTGCCGGTGTGGCTCGTGCCGTCGTCGTCGACCACGACGACCTCGACCGAGGCGCCGGGCTGGGCGGTGCCGACCACGACGACGTCGGCGGTGCCGCCGGCCGTCGGGACGGTGTACGAGGCGTCGACGTCGGGCACCGTGACCACCACGGGGGCGGCCACGACGACGGAGACGTCGGCGGTGACGGCGGCGGAGACGCGGCCGTCGACCGTCTGGGTGACGGTGGCGGCGTACTCGCCGACGCCGACGCCCGGGAACGTCGTCGTCCAGGAGCCGTCGACGTCGTCGGCGACGACCGTCCGGGTGCCCGCCGCGCCGAGGTCGACGGTGACCGTCGCCCCCGGGTCCGCGGAGCCCGAGACGGTGACGTCGGTGGTGTCGCCGGCCGCGATCAGCGGCACGACCGTGCCGTCGACCGGCTCGTCGAGGACGAGGGCGTCGGCGACCGCGACGAGGACGGGGCGGGTCTCGGGGGCCGAGGTCGCGCCTCCCACCGTCTGCGTGACGACGAGCTCGTAGCGGCCGGCGGGGACGCCGGGCACGACCGTGCTCCACGCGCCCTGGTCGTCGGCCTGCACCTCGACGACGCGGTCGCCGCCGAGGCTGACCCGCACCGTGGCGAGGCGCTCGGCCGTGCCCGAGACGGGCACGTCGACGACGCCGGCGGGGTCGACGAGGGTGGCGACGAGCTCGTCGGCCGGCCGCTCGACGACCAGGTCGCCCGCGGCGCGGACGGTGAGGTCGACGGTCACGGGCGTCGAGGTCGTGCCGCCGACCGTCTGGACGACGCTGACGACCTGGTCGCCGACGGGCACGCCCGGCACGGTGACCGACCAGCGGCCCTCGCCGTCGGCCCGGGTCGGCACCGTGGTGCCGGCCAGGGTCACCGTGACCACGGCCTGCGGCTGGGCCGTGCCCGAGACGACCACCGAGGCGGTGGCGTCGGCGTCGATCACGACGACGTCGTCCGCGCCCGTGGGCTCAGCGACGACGACGGGGGCCCCGGCCACGATCTGCAGCAGCTGCGTGACCGGGGTCGACGTGGCTCCGCCGACGACCTGGACGACGCTGATCTCGCGGTCGCCCACGGTGACGTCCTCGACGAGGAGCGTCCAGGTGCCGGTGCCGGGGCCGCCCTCGGTGCCGGTGGCGGTGACCGTGCGGGCGGGCAGGTCGCCCAGCTGCACGACGACGTCGACGCCCGGCGCCGAGGTGCCGCTGAGCGTGACGTCGGTCACCGAGCCGGCCTCGGCCAGGACGACGGGGACGCCGGCCTGCGGGGTGGCGATGGTGACGGGCGGGGCGGCCGCGACCGTGAGGGTGCGCTCGTCGGCGGCGGAGGTCGTGCCGCCGACCGTCTGGGTGACGCTGACCACGTGCACCCCGACCGGGACGCCGGCCACGTCGACCGACCAGGCGCCGGTCGCGTCGTCGGCGTCGGTCGAGACGACCCGGTCGTCGCCGAGGTCGACCCGGACGCGGGCTCCGGGCTGGGCGGTGCCGGTCACGGTGACGACCGCGCGGGCGGCGGCGTCGGGGACGGTGACCGTCGCGTCGCGCTGCGGGTCGAGGACGACGAGCGGAGCTCCGGCCTCGACGGTGAACTCGACGGTCTCGGGGGCCGAGACCAGGTCGCGGAGCGACTGGGTCACGACGACCTCGTGGACTCCGGTGCGGACGCCCTCGAGGACGGTCGACCAGTCGCCCGACGCGGGGTCGGCCTGGACGGTCGCGGTGGCCGTCCCGTCGAGCACGACGGTGACGGTCGCGCCGGGCGCCGCGGTGCCCGAGACGGGCACGCTCACCGTCGCCTCGTCGTCGACGACCACGATCGGGTCGCCGCCGGGCTCGACGACGTCGAGGTCGGGCAGGGCCACGACCTGGAACGTCGTCGTCGCGGGGACGGTCGACGTGGTGCCGCCGACCGTCTGCACGGCGGTGACGGTGGCGCTGCCCGCCCCGACGGGGAAGGTCGTCGACCAGGTGCCGTCGTCGGCGACCACCTGGCGGACGACGCCGCCGAGGGCGACGTCGACCGTCGCGCCGGGCTCGGCCCGGCCGGTGACCGTGACGGTGGCCGGCAGCTGCGAGCCGAACGCCTCGACCACGGAGCCGGCGACGGGCGCGTCGACGGTGACGGGCGCGCCGGCCTGCACGGTCAGCTGCGCCGTCTGCGGCAGGGAGGTGCGGCCGCCGAGGGACTGGACGGCCGTGATCTGGTGCGTGCCCACGGGCACGTCGTCGAAGTCGGCCGACCAGGCTCCCCCGGCGGCGGTCACCGTCACGGTGACGCCGTCGAGCGTGACCGCCACCGAGGCCCCGGCGGCGGCGGTGCCGCGGACGGTGACGGCGGTCGTGGCGAGCTCGTCGGCCAGGGTCACGGCGTCGGGCGTCGTCACGGCGAGGGGCGACGCTGTGACCGAGAAGGTCGCCGGGCCGGCGTCCTGGCTCGTGCCGCCGAGCAGCTGGGTGGCGGTGACCTCGTGGTCGCCGACCGGCACGGCCTGCAGGAGCTGGCTCCACGCGCCGGCGCCGTCCGCGACGGTCCGACCCACGAGGGCGCCGTCGAGGCTGACCTCGACCGTCGCCCCGGCGGCCGCACGGCCCTGCACGAGGACGTCGGACACCCCCGCGGCGTCGAGCACGACGTAGTCGGGGTCGCCGAGGGGCGTGTCGATCACGAGGTCGTCCGCGCGCTCGATGCGCACGACGACGGTCTCCGGGGTGGTCGACGTCGAGCCGCCGACGGTCTGGGTCGCGCTGACGGTGAGCGGCCCGACCGGCAGCCCGGTCAGCACGGCGCTCCACGCGCCGGCGCCGTCGGCGGTGACCGGGGCGGGGGCGTCGCCGACGGGCTCGTCGTCGGCGTCGGTGACGGAGAGGGCGACCACGGCGCCGGGCGCCGCCGTGCCCGTGACGGGCACCGACGCGGTGCCCGGGCCGACGATCCGCACGGGGTCGTCACCGTCGGCGGGCGAGACGACGACGAGGGGCTCGGCCGCGACCACCTGGAACGTGGTGGGGGCCGCCGAGAGCGTCTGACCGCCCTGCACCTGCCGGGCGTCGACCGTGTGCGTGCCGACGGCCAGGCCCGTGACGGTCGCCTCCCACAGCGCGCCGTCGCGGGTGACGGGCCCGACGACCCCGCCCGACACCGTGACGGCGACGGGGACGCCGGCGACGCCGGTGCCGCGGACCACGACCGACGTGCGGCCGGCCGTGTCGGCCACCGTGAGGCGGCTGCCGGTGGCGGGGGCGGTGATGACGACGAAGCCGCCCTGCTCCACGACGACGACGCGGGTCGTCGCCGAGGAGGTGCTGCCGTTCACCGTCTGCGTGGCCGCGACCTCGTAGCTGCCGATCGGCACGCCGGCCACGTCGACGCTCCAGGTGCCGACCGCTGTCGCGGTGACTCGTGCCGTGCGCCCGCCGCCGAGGTCGACGAGCACGGCAGCGCCGGGATCGGCCGTGCCGGTGACCGGGACGGTCGCCGTGCCGGTCGCGCCCGGCACGTAGTAGACGGTCTGGTCGGCCGGGCCGGTGATCTCGATCGGCTCGCCGACCTCCACCGTGAGCGGCTGGGTCACGCGCGGGGAGGTGACGCCGCCGACGACCTGCGTGGCGCCGAGCGTGTACGTGCCCTCGGGCACGCCGGTGATCGTCGCCGTCCACGCTCCCGTGGTCGGGTCGGCGACGGTGGAGGCGAGGAGGGCGCCGAGGCCGACCTGCACCGCGGCGCCGGGGTCGGCGCGGCCGGTGACGACGACGTCCGCGACGTCGCCCGCCTCCGCCACGGCGACGACCGCGCCGGGGGTCGGCGAGTCGATCAGGAGCGGGGCGCCCGCGACCACGGAGATCGGCCGCGTCTGCGCCGGCGACGTCGTGCCGCCGATCGACTGGGTCGCCGTCAGGGTGCGGCCGCCCACGGGCACGGCCTCGAAGGTCGTCGACCAGGTGCCGTCGACGGCGACGACGGTCTGCGTCGGCAGCCCGGTGCCGAGCGAGAGCGAGACCGTGGCGCCGACCGCGGCGGTGCCGGAGACGGGCACGGTGGTGACCGAGCCCGCAGCGGGCACGCGGAACTCCTGGCCGACCGTGGGGGCGTCGACCACGAGGGGCGCGCCCGCCGTGACGGTGAGCGCCCGGGTGACCGGGCTCGAGACGACGCCCGCGACGGTCTGGGTCACGCTCACGGTGCGCTGCGGACCGACCGGCACGCTCTGGATCGTCACGGTCCAGTCGCCCTCGGCGTCCGCCGTCGTGGTCGCGAGGTGTCCGTCGCCGAGGTCGACGCGGACGGGGGCTCCGGGCTCGGCCGTGCCGGTCACGGTCACCGGGGTGACGGAGCCGGCGTCGGCGAGGGTGATCACGGCGCCGTCGTCGGGCGTGGTGATCGCGACGCCCTCGGCGGCCTCGATCGTGACGTCCGTGGTCAGCGGGGCGCTGGTGGCGCCTCCCACCGTCTGCGTGGCGGAGACGGGGTAGGCGCCGACGGGCAGGGCGGTGAAGACCGTCGACCAGGTGCCGCCGGCCGCGACGGTCGCGGTCTGCGTGCGGTCGCCGGGGAGGGCGACCGTGACGGTCGCGCCGGGCTGGCCGGTGCCGCTCACGGTGACGTCACGGGTGGAGTCGGCACCGGGCACGCGCAGGACGGTGCCGGGCGTCGGGGCGGTCAGGGCGAGCGCGGTGCCCGCCTGCACGCTGAAGGCCCGCGTGACGACGGCGGAGGTGTCGCCGCCGAGCGACTGCGTGACGGAGGCGGTGTACGAGCCGACGGGGACGCCGTCGACGGTGGTCGTCCAGCTGCCGTCGGGGCCGACGGTGGCGGTCGCGGTGCGCCCGCCACCGAGGTCGATCGCGACCGCGGCGCCGGGGGTGCCGGTGCCCGCCACGACGACGGGGGTCGTCGACGCGCCGTCGAGCACCGTGTAGACCCGGCCCGCCGTCGGGCTGGTGACGACGAGGGGCTGCTGCGCGACGACCACGAAGGCGCGCGTCTGCGTGCCGGTCACGGTGCCGCCGACGGTCTGCGTCACGGTCGCCTGGTACTGGCCGGCGGGCACGGCGGCGACGGGCACGCTCCAGGTGCCGTCGCCCGCCACGGTCGCGGTGCCGGTGAGGGCCGGGGCACCCGCCACGGGGGCGGGCACGCTGACCCGCACGGTCGCGCCGGGCTCGCCGGTGCCGGTGAGCGTCACGGTCCGGGTGGCCCCGGGCGTCGCGGCGACGACGAACTGCTGGCCGGGGGCGGGGGTCTGCACGGTGAGGCCGACGAACGCGGCGGCACGGGCCGTCGAGGTCGCGAGGTCGACGCGGAGCCCGCCCGCGAGCGCGGGCAGGACGGTGAGGCGGACGGCGTGGACGCTGCGCGAGCCGGCGTCGGTGCCGCGGGGGTCGCGGAAGCCGGGGGCGTCCTGCGCGTTGATCGTGACGCCGGCGAGCTGGCCGAGCACGGCCGTGAGGGGCGAGAGGGCGAGCAGCGTCGCGCCGGTCACCGTGGTGATCGCCGTGGTCGTGCCCGTGAGGCCGGCGCCGGTGACGAGGGGCGAGTAGACCGCGCCGACGGCGGGCAGCAGCGTGCCGGTCACGACGGGCACGACGACCCCGCGCAGGAGGGGCCGGACGAGGACGGTGTCCAGGGCGCCGGTGCCCGTGACCGAGACCGCGGAGGCGGGGGTCGTGCCGGCGAGGAGCTGGCCGATGGTCGTGTCGACGGTCGCGGTCAGGCCCGCGACGCGCACGGGCGGCAGGATCCCGGTCTTCAGCTGGACGTCGGTGGTCAGGCCGACGCGGACGGCGGTGGCCTTGACGGCCCGGTCGACGGCGGCCGTCAGGTTCGTCGGCAGCTGGACGTCCAGGATGTCGGCGATGCCGTTCGTGATGGCCGTGACCCGCTGGGTCGTCAACAGCTCGCTGTTCGGGCCGAGGTTGTTGAGCGCACCCACGTCGATGACGACCTGGCCGGTGCTCGGGGTGATCGTCACGGGGCCGGAGGTGAGCGGCTTCGCGAGCTCGGCGGCGACGGTGGAGTCGAGGTCGACGGTGGCGGTGGCGGTCACGGCCGTGCCGTCGAGGCTGACGACGCCCCCGAGCCCGAGGGTGCTGAGGGCCGAGGCCAACGGGGCGACCACCCCGGTGGTCGCACCGGCCAGACCCGTGGTGCTCGTGGCTCCGTTGATGCCCGTGCTGACGCCTCGGAGGCTGGTCTGCAGCTGCCCGGTGAGCGCGGAGACCGCGGGGCTCGTCATCGTGTAGCGGGCGCCCGCGACCTGGTAGGCGGTGCTGACGTCGGAGCCGGCGGCGGTGCGCGTCTCGGTGATCGACGACGACAGCGCGCCGAGGCCGAGGGTGACGTCGCTGACGACGCCGCTCGCGGCCGGCACCCGACCGAGCAGGGGCGTCAGGTTCAGGGTCGCCCCGGTGCCGGGAGCGCCGCTGCCGACGGCGATGGCCCCGTTCGCGCCGACGGCGCCGGCGCTCGCGTAGGCGCCGGTCGGCGTCGTGCTCGCGTACTGACCGGCGACGCCGAGCTTCAGGATGCCGTTCTGCCCGAGGAGGTCGACGGGGCCGAGGCCCACCTGGAGGGCGTTGAGGGCCTGGACCGACAGGCCCTTGTCCACCACCCCGCCGGTGCCGGCCGCACCCGTGGCGGAGTACGCGCCCTGGAGCTGCACGATGCTGTCGAGGCCGACGATGCCCGAGCCGCTCAGCAGGGAGGCCTCGGCCTCGCTGACGTCGGTCGTCGCGGCCTGCGCCGGGACGACCGCGAGGGCGCCGACGACGGCCGCGATGGCCGCGGTCGCCGCGATCCTGAGCCCGAGGGCCTTGCTGAGGGTGCGCTCGCGGGTGCTGCGCTCCGCCACATGACGTCGCATGTGCGTGCCTCTTCCTGGCGGGACTGACCCGCCGCCTGATCCGGAACCCCCGCTGGTGAGACGGGAGGGGTGCGTGTGTTCAGTTGTGGTTCGGGTGTTCGGGTGTTCGGGTGTTCGGGCCGTCGCCGATGAGCCCCTGCGGGCACGACGAAGAGGCGAGCGGCCTAGCGCGGGGTGCGCGGGGTCGTTCGCCTGCGGGTGGTGCTGACGTGCCGTGGTGAGGGGCTCATCGTCCTGATCCTGACGGTCGGGCGGCTGCGGTGCCGCACGGTCGGCGGACCGCCCTGGTGAGGGGCGGACCGGCACGGTGGTGAGCCGTGCCGACGAGGTGGTGGGTCTCGTCGTGACGTCATCCTATGCAGAGGGCGCGAAGCTGAACATCCCTCCGTTGCCCCCATCCCGGGGGGCAGGTGTCCCCCGACCGAGCGGTCTGCCCCACGACGTCCGGGCCTCCGCGCTCTTTGCACACCCCGCAATGTCCCCCGCACCCCGTCGCGCCGCGCCCCTGCGCCGCGCCCCGTCGCGCCGCAGGGGCGGCGGCGCCCCCCTCGGGATCGCGACCCGCTCATCCCGTCGCGCCCCCGCACCGCGCACGTCGCGCCGCAGGGGCGGCGGCGCGAGAAAAAAGGAAGACTCCCCACGCACCCGCCAGAGCCAGGTTGCCCTTGCTGCGTTTCCGCCCTGGGGGAGTTGGCCTGGATGACGCCACGTGGGGAGCCTCGAGAAGTTTAGCGGCTCCTGAGCGGCTCCGGCGACACGGGGCGTTCGATGGGGGCATGAGAATCGTCATCGCCGGAGGACACGGCAAGATCGCCCAGCTCCTCGAACGCCGCCTCGCCGACGCCGGGCACGACCCCGTCGGCATCGTCCGCAACCCCGACCACACGGCCGACCTCGAGTCGGCGGGGGCCCGTGCCCTCGTGCTCGACCTCGAGCAGACCGACGTGCAGACCCTCGCCGGGCACCTCGACGGGGCCGACGCCGTCGTCTTCGCCGCGGGAGGCGGCGGCGGGAGCGGTGCCGAGCGCAAGCTCACCATCGACCGTGACGGCGCCGTCCTGCTCGCCGACGCCGCGGAGGCCGCGGGCGTCCCGCGGTACGTGATGGTCTCGGCCATCGGCACCGACGACTTCGACCCGGAGAAGGCCCAGCTGCCCGCGGAGGACGACGACGCCGTCTATCAGGTGTACATGCGCGCGAAGAGCGAGGCCGACGCCGACCTCCGCGCCCGTGACGGCCTCGACTGGACCATCGTGCGCCCCGGGGGCCTCACCGACGACGCCGGCACCGGCCAGGTCACGGTGGGCACCACGGTCGAGCGCGGCACCGTGCCCCGGGCCGACGTCGCCGAGGTCATCGCCACCGCGATCCTCGAGGGCACGGCCGTGAAGACGCAGTTCGAGCTCGTCTCCGGCGAGACGCCCGTCTCCGACGCGCTCGCCACGATCAAGTACTGACCCGGCCCACGCCTCCCCCACGACGGGAGGCCGGCCCCCTGCACGACGAGAGGGACCAGCAAGGCGCGACCCGCGCCTGGCTGGTCCCTCTCGTCGTCGGGTCGGTCAGCTGAGCGCCGCGGCCTGACGTGCGATCTCGAGCTCCTCGTTCGTCGGCACGACGAGCACCGAGACGGCGGCGCCCTCGGGCGAGATGAGCCGCGCCTCGCGGGAGGACAGCTCGTTGCGGTCGTCGTCGACGCGGATGCCGAAGAAGTCGAGGCCGGCCAGCGTGCGTCGTCGCAGCAGGGCGTTGTTCTCGCCCACGCCGGCGGTGAACACGACGGCGTCGAGCCCGCCCAGCTGGGCGACGTAGGCGCCGACGTAGTGCCGGATCCGGTGTCGGTAGACGGCGAGCGCCGCCTCGGAGACGGCGTCTCCGCGCGACGCGCTGTCCTGCACGTCGCGCATGTCGCCGCTGCCGGTGAGGCCCAGCAGGCCGCTCTGCTTGTTGAGCAGGGTCTCGAGCTCGTCGAAGCCGAGTCCGGCCTCGCGGTGCAGGTGGAAGACCGCGGCCGGGTCGATGTCGCCCGAGCGGGTGCCCATCACGAGGCCCTCGAGCGGGGTCATGCCCATGCTCGTCTCGACCGAGCGGCCCCCGTCGATCGCTGCGACCGACGCCCCGTTGCCGAGGTGCAGCACGATGATCTTGAGCTCGGCGAGCGGCCGCCCGAGGAAGGCCGCCGTCGCCTCGGAGACGTACTTGTGCGACGTGCCGTGGAAGCCGTAGCGGCGCACGTGGTGCTTCGACGCCAGCTCGGCGTCGATCGCGTAGGTGTACGCGGCGGGCGCGAGCGTCTGGTGGAAGGCGGTGTCGAAGACGGCGACGTGCGGCACGTCCGCGAAGGCCTCCTTCGCGGCGCGGATGCCCTGCAGGTTGGCGGGGTTGTGGAGGGGCGCGAGGGCCGAGAGGCGGTCGATCGCGGCCTCGACGTCGTCGGTGACGACCGTGGCCCGGTCGAACTCCTCGCCGCCGTGCACGACGCGGTGGCCGACCGCCACGGGCGGGTGCTCGTCGAACGACGGGCCGTGGTCGCGGAAGGCGTCGAGCATCGCGGCGAAGCCGGCGGCGTGGTCGGCGACGGGGGCGGAGTCGCTGCTGGTCTCCTCCCCCGTGAGGTGGTTGCGGTGCTTCGTCGACCCGGTGGCCTCGCCGATGCGCTCGACCAGGCCGCTCGCGAGGGTGGCCTCGCCGTCGAGCTCGATCAGCTGGTACTTGAACGACGACGATCCGGAGTTGACGACGAGGACTGCGCTCACGGGGTGTTCCCTTCTGCGGGGGCGGGGGTGGAGGCGGTGGTGACGGGGGCGGGCAGGGCCGCGACCGCGGGGTCGGCGGTGACCCGCGCCTCCGCGGCGGGGGTCCCGGCCTGGATGGCGGTGATCGCGACCGTGTTGACGATGTCGCTGACGAGGGCTCCGCGCGAGAGGTCGTTGATCGGCTTGCGGAGCCCCTGGAGGATCGGGCCGATCGCGACCGCTCCGGCGCTCCGCTGGACGGCCTTGTAGGTGTTGTTGCCCGTGTTGAGGTCGGGGAAGATGAACACCGTCGCCCGGCCGGCGACGTCGGAGTCGGGCATCTTCGCGGCGGCGACCGTCGGGTCGGCGGCCGCGTCGTACTGGATCGGGCCCTCGACGAGGAGGTCGGGGCGGCGCTCGCGCACGAGGGCGGTCGCGGCGCGCACCTTCTCGACGTCGGCGCCCGAGCCGCTGTCGCCGGTGCTGTAGCTGAGCATGGCCACGCGGGGCTCGATGCCGAACTGCTCGGCCGTCTGCGCCGACGAGATGGCGATGTCGGCCAGCTGCTCGGCCGTCGGGTCGGGGATGACGGCGCAGTCGCCGTAGACGAGCACCCGGTCGGCGAGCGCCATGAGGAAGACGCTCGACACGACGCCGACGTCGGGCAGCGTCTTGATGACCTCGAAGGCCGGGCGGATGGTGTGGGCGGTGGTGTGGGCCGCGCCGGAGACCATGCCGTCGGCGAGCCCGAGCTTGACCATCATCGTGCCGAAGTACGAGACGTCGGTGACGGTGTCCATCGCCATCGCGGCCGAGATGCCCTTGTGGGCGCGCAGCCGCGCGTACTCCGTCGCGAACTGCACCTGGAGGCTCGGGTCGAACGGGTCGAGCACCCGCGCCTCGGCGAGGTCGAGGCCGAGCTCGGCCCCGCGGGCGCGGACGGCGGTCTCGTCGCCGAGCAGCGTGAGCTTCGCGACGTTCCGCTGCAGCAGCGACGACGCGGCGCGGAGGATGCGGTCGTCGTCGCCCTCGGGCAGCACGATGTGCTTCGCGGCGCCGCGGGCGCGCTCGAGCAGCTGGTACTCGAACATCAGCGGCGTGACGACGCCCGACGGGCTCACCTGCAGCAGGCGGAGCAGCTCGGCGGCGTCGACGTGGCGCTCGAACAGGGCGAGAGCGAGGTCGTACTTGCGCGGTGAGTCGGCGGCGAGGCGCCCGCGCGTCTGCGTGATCGCGAGCGCGGTGTCGTAGGTGCCCAGCTCGTTGCGGGCGACCGGGAGCGAGCTGCCGAGGCCCTCGAGCAACAGGTCGACCTGGGGCGCGAGGTCGAAGCCGCCGTTGAGCACGATCCCGGCGAGCGAGGGGAAGGTCTCCGAGGCGTGGGCGAGCACCGTGGCGACGAGCACGTCGGACCGGTCGCCCGGCACGACGACGACGGCGCCCTCGGTGAGGCGGGGCAGCACGTTCTCCATCGACATGGCCGCCACGACCACGCCGACCGCCTCGCGGTCGAGCAGGGCGTCGTCGCCGCGGACGAGCGTCGCGCCGGTGGCCGCCAGGACGGCGCGGACGGTCGGAGCCACGAGGAGGCGGTCCTCCGGCAGCGCCCAGACGGGCACCCGGCCGCCGGGTGCGGTCTCGAGGGCCGAGCCGATGCCTCCGACGACCTCGTCGAGCCGGTCGGGGTCGACCCGGTTCGCGACGACGGCGAGGAGGCTGGCGTGCTCGCTGCGGAGCTCTGCGGTGGTGACCTCGGCGACCTGGCGCATGTCGATGCCGGTGCGGGCCGCGGTGCCGTCGGCGGTGCGGCCGCCGAGCACGAGCAGCACCGGGGCGCCGAGGTTGGCCGCGACCCGCGCGTTGAACGAGAGCTCGGTGGGGCTGCCGACGTCGGTGTAGTCGGAGCCGATCACGACGACGGCGTCGCACTGGCGCTCGACCGCGGCGAAGCGGCTGACGATGGTCGCGAGCGCGGCGTCGGAGTCACGGTGCACGTCGTCGTAGGTGACGCCGACGCACTCGTCGTAGGCGAGGTCGACGCTGTCGTGGGCGAGCAGCAGCTCGAGCACGTAGTCGCGTTCGTCGGTGGAGCGCGCGACGGGGCGGAACACCCCCACCCGGCCCACCTCGTGACCGAGCGTGTCGAGCACGCCGAGCGCGATCGTCGACTTGCCGGTGTGGCCTTCTGCGGACGTGATGTAGATGCGGGTCGACACGGCCCTCAGCCTACGACCGGCCGGCTCCGAGCCGCCGGTGAGGCGGGGGTCGGCACGGAGCGGAGGCGGACACCGGAGCGCTCAGCGGGGCAGGCGCGGGCTGTCCGGGTTCATCAGCGAGTGGCGGCGGCCGTAGCCGAAGTAGACGACGAGGCCGACGACGAGCCAGACGCCGAAGCGCAGCCAGGTCTCCCAGTGCAGCTGGGCGATCAGGAAGCCGCTGGCGAGGACGCCGAACGCGGGCACGAAGGGCATGAGCGGGAGGCGGAAGGTGCGGGGCGCCTCCGGCTTGCGGTACCGGAAGACGATGACGGCGACGCAGACGACGACGAACGCGGCGAGGATGCCGATGTTCGTGAGGTCGGCGACGGCCCGGATCGGGAAGACGCCCGCGAGCAGGGCGGACGCGATGCCCGCGATCCACGTCACGCGCTGCGGGACGCCCTTGCGGTCGGTGCGGGCGAACCAGCCGGGCAGGAGGCCGTCGCGGCTCATCGAGAACCAGACCCGCGTGACGCCGAGCAGGAAGGTGAGCATGACGGTGAGGATGGAGATGACGGCGAAGACCGAGATGATCGTGGCCACGACCGGCAGGCCGACGCTCGTGAACGCCGACGCGAAGCCGGCGGCCGGGTCGATCTCGCGCCAGTCCTGCATGCCCGTGAGCACCAGGGTGGCGGCGACGTAGAGGATCATCGCGATGATCAGCGAGAGAACGATCGCCTTCGGCATGTGCTTCTTGCCGTCGACGCTCTCCTCCGCGGCGGTGCTCATCGCGTCGTAGCCGAACACCGCGAAGAACACGGTGGGGGCGCCGGTGAACACCGGGCCGAACCCGTTGGGCACGAACGGAGAGAAGTTCTCGGCGTTCAGGTGGAAGAGCCCGAGGCCGATGATGAAGAGCACGAGCAGCACCTTGATGCCGACGGCGACGATCTCGAACCGGCCGAAGGCCTTCGAGCCCCGGCTGAGGATGAACGTGACGAGCAGGCAGACGACGATGGCGGGCAGGTTGACGACGCCGCCCTCCCCCGCGTCGGGCGTCGAGGCGATCGACGCCGGGAGGTCGAGGCCGAGACCGGAGAGGAACGCGTCGAAGTACCCGGAGATGCCGATCGCCACGACCGCGACGATGGCGACGTACTCGAGCAGGAGGTCCCACCCGATGAACCAGCCGACGATCTCGCCGAGGGCGACGTACCCGTAGGTGTAGGCGGAGCCGGCGCGGGGCACCATGCCGGCGAACTCGGCGTAGGAGAGCGCGGCGGCCGCGCTGGCGAGCCCGGCGATCAGGAACGAGAACAGCACGGCCGGCCCGACACCGGGGTTCGCGTCGTCGCCGTGGGCCACGAGGCCGGCGAGCGAGAAGATGCCGACCCCGATGATCCCGCCGACGCCGATGGCGGTCAGCTGCCAGAGCCCGAGGCTCTTGAAGAGGCCCGTGCCGCTCGTCTCGTCCTCGATCTCGAGAACGGGCTTCTTGCGGAGCACGGACCGTGACGCGTCCTTCGGGGCCATGACGATCTCCTCCTGCGCGCACGCCGTCGTGCGCGGTCGGTCCGGTGGGACGGGGTGCCGCCCCGCGACCGACCCTATCGAGCCCGGGGGGCTCAGGAGTAGTCGTGCTGCCGGGGCCTGGCCCTGTCTCCCGCGCCGCGGGATCCGTATGATCACCTCATGGCCCCGGCACGCAAGGCACGCACCGCGACGTTCCGTCGCGGTGACGCGCTGGTGCGCGCCGAGGCGTCGACGCGACTCGAGGGCGGTCGACTGTCGGACGCGCAGAGAGCTCTGATCACGCTCTACCGTGACGGTCAGGTCTCCGGGTCATCGGTGATGAAGGCCGCGCGGGAGAACGGCCGGAAGGCCTGACCACTGTGGACCCGTACCTGGACCCCGAGACGTGGGTCCTCGTCAACGAGTACGGCATCCAAGACCGGGCAGAGCTCCGCGAGGTCGAAGACGGCGTGGCGGGAGCGGCCATGGCCACCCTGTCCGACGCGAGCCTCCCCGGCGAGTACGGGTGGGCGTTGCTGTCGGAGATCCATCGGCTCCTCTTCCAGCACGTCTACGCCTGGGCTGGCTCGCGACGCACCGTCGGCATCGCCAAGGACCAGGCCTCCCAGTTCATGCCTCCGGAGTTGATCGACGAAGAGCTCGAATCGATCGCGCTCGAACTCGCTGAGTTCCCCGCGGACGCCACCAGGCCACAGCTCCTGGCGTTCCTGGTCTCGGCGTACCGGCGGCTCAACCACGCTCATCCGTTCCGTGAGGGCAACGGACGGACCCAGCGGGCGTTCTGGGAGCTCTTCTGCCGTGAGTACGGCTACGCGCTCCGGTGGGATCGCGTCGAGAAGGAGGAGAACGACTCGGCGTCGCGTGACGCCGACAGGGGCCACTTGGGACCGCTCACTCGCATGCTCGACAGGATCCTCGTCGCCGAGGAGTGACCAGCCCGGGGGCTCAGGAGTAGTCGTGCTGCGCGACGCCCATGGAGCGGTAGACGAAGCCGTCGTCACTGGTGGTGTCGGTGTCGAGCTCCCAGTTGAGGTCCTCGCCGTCGTCGGCGCCGGGCCGCATGACGCTCTTCTGCGGGAGGCCGTCGATGTAGGCGAGCTGCTCGGAGGAGACCTCGGCGCCGTCTTCGCCGATGAAGGATGCGGTGTAGGTGTCGTCGCTCATGAGCCGAACCTACGCGTGACGCGGGCGACGTGACCGGCCGCACCGCGCCTCCTAAGCTCGTCGCATGCTGATCCGCACCGCGACCGAGGCCGACCTGCCGGGCGTGCTCGAGATCCACGCCCACGCCGTGGCCCGCTCGACCGCCATCTTCACGGAGGTGCCGCCCGACCTGCAGGGTCGACGCGACTGGCTGGCCGCGCACCGCGAGCCGGGGCGCAGCGCGATCGTGGCGGTGGAGGGCGACCTCGTCGTCGGCTACGGCAGCGTCGGGCCGTTCCACGCGAAGCCCGGCTACCGCCACACGGTCGAGAACAGCGTGTACGTGCGCGAGGGCCACCAGGGCCGCGGCACCGGGCGGGCCCTGATGGAGTCGCTGATCGCGTCGTCGAGGGAGGCCGGCCACCACGTGATGGTCGCCCTGGTGGAGGCGGGCAACGAGGGCTCGGCCCGGCTGCACCGGTCGCTCGGCTTCGAGGACGCGGGCCTGCTGCGCGAGGTCGGCACGAAGTTCGGCCGCTGGCTCGACCTCCGCTACATGACCCTCCGCCTCGACGACGCCCCCGCCGACCCCGCCCCCTGACCCGCCCGATCGCGCAGGCGGCGAACTCACGCATTCCCGACGGATCGCGGAGGCGGCGAAGCCGCCCAGCGCCCCTCCGGTGCGGCGGCGAAGCCGCCCGCACCAGCGCCGAGAGGCGCCAGACAAGCACAGAGCGACGAATGGCCCTCCCGTACGGGAAGGCCATTCAGTCGCGGAGGATAGGGGATTCGAACCCCTGAGGGCTTGCACCCAACACGCTTTCCAAGCGTGCGCCATAGGCCACTAGGCGAATCCTCCTGAGGTGAGCACGGTGAGACCGGCGCACGACCTCGTCAATGGTAGCGGACGCGGAGGGGTGCTGCGGACGGTCCGGGCGTCGTCCGCGCGTAGCATCGTCGGATGGACTCCCCCGCCTCCTGCCGCGTCGACGCCTGGCTGTGGGCCGTGCGCGTGGTGAAGACCCGGTCGGCCGCGACGACCGCGTGCCGGGCGGGGCACGTGCGGGTCAACGGCGAGCGCGTCAAGGCCGCGCAGGCCGTCCGGCCGGGCGACGAGGTGCGGGTGCGCCTCGGGGGGCTCGAGCGGGTCCTCGTCGTCCGCCAGTGCCTCGTGAAGCGGGTCGGCGCGCCGGTCGCGGCCCTGGCCGTCACCGACCTCACGCCGCCTCCCCCGCCGCGCGAGGAGGTCGCCGCGGTGCCGGTGCGCGAGCGCGGGGCGGGGCGGCCGACGAAGCGCGAGCGGCGAGAGCTGGAGCGCCTCCGCGACCGCTGAGCCGGAGCCCGGGGCGGGCGCTGCGGGGGCTCGACCCGCGACTCCCCCCGTTCGCGGGCTGCCCGCTCTGGGGTGCCGTGACCGCACCGCCCGGTGCGGTCGGGGAGGGCTGATCCCGTAGGCTCGGAGCTGCACGAAGGACTGTCAGGGGTGGCGGTCCTCCTCCGCGGGCGGGGGCGTCGTCGTGCCGCACAGGGGGACGGGATGAGGGCTGGCGTCGCACGCGACGACTTCGAGGCGTACGCCCTGCCGCGCGCCTCCGTCGCCCGCACGGCCGTGCTCACGGCCGTCTTCGGCCTCGTGCCCGTCGTGCTCGCCCTGCTCTGGCTGACCCGCGGCACGGCCCACTGGCCGGCGGTGATCTGGGCGGCCGACGTCGCGGTCGTCGTCGGGCTGATCTGCTACTGGCGGTACAGCGTCTCGTTCGTCGGGGTCACGGCCGACGAGTTCATCAAGCGCGGCTGGCTGCCCGGGTTCGTCCGGCTCCGCCGCGAGCGCATCGCGGCGGTGGTCGTGGTGCGCACCTACCGCTCCGACTCGGTCGACACGGTGCCCCAGCTCTTCGCGACCGACGCCGACGGCGCCCCGCTCTTCCGCATGCGCGGCACGTACTGGTCGGAGGAGGCGATCGCCCTCGTCGCCGAGACGCTCGGCTCGCCGACCACGACGGTGCCGAAGCCCCTCTCGTTCAGCGAGCTCTACCGCCAGTACCCGGGCAGCCGCTCGTGGTACGAGGGCCGGCCCGTGCTCGCCGCCCTCGCCGTCGTGGTCGTCTTCGCCCTCGCCGCCGGCGGCCTCACGGTGCTCTGGGGCGTGCTCTCCGGCTCGTGACCGCGTGCCCGTCGGGTCAGCGGCGGCGCAGCGTGCCGAAGATGCCCTTCACCACCTCGCGGACGACCGCCCGCCCGGCCGACGAGCCGAGCACGTCGTCGAGCAGCCCGCCGTCGTCGCGTCCGGAGCGGGAAGTGCGCGAGCCGCCGGAGGCGCGGGTCGAGCCCGTGCGCCGCTCCCGCCGCGACGCGGTCGCCTCGGCCCGCTCGAACTCGCGCTGCTGACGGTCGTACTCGGCCTGCGTCGCTGCCTGCTCGGCCTCGCGCTCCTCGCGGGCGCGGTCGGCCGCGGCCGCCGCGTCGAGCTTCCGGGCGAGCATCTCGCGGGCGGAGTCGCGGTCGACGGCGGTGCCGTAGACGGCGGTCAGCGGCGAGGCCGCGACGTCGGCCGCCATCTCGTCGGCGGGGGTCGGGGCCATCGAGCCGCGTGGGGCGCGCAGGCGGGTCCAGGCGACCGGGCTGGGGGCGCCGCGCTCGCTCATCACCGTCACGACCGCCTCCCCCGTGGCGAGGCTGGTCAGCACCTCCGCAAGGTCGTAGTCGCTCGTCGGGTAGGTCGACACGGTCGCGCGGAGGGCCTTGGCGTCGTCGGGCGTGAAGGCCCGCAGCTGGTGCTGGATGCGCGAGCCGAGCTGCGCGAGGACGTCGCCGGGCACGTCCTTCGGGGTCTGCGTGACGAAGACGATCCCGACGCCCTTCGAGCGGATCAGCCGCACCGTCTGCGTGACCTGCGCGAGGAAGTCCCGCGACGCGTCGCGGAACAGCAGGTGGGCCTCGTCGAAGAAGAAGACGAGCTTCGGCAGCGCGACGTCGCCCACCTCGGGCAGGTCGTTGTAGAGGTCGGCGAGCAGCCACATGAGGAAGGTGGAGTAGAGCACCGGGCGGTCCTGCACGCCGGGCACCTCGAGCAGGCTGACGACGCCGCGGCCGTCGGCGGCTGTGCGGAGGAACTCCGCCGTGTCGATCTCGGGCTCGCCGAAGAACCGGTCGGCGCCCTGGTCGGCGAACGCGACGAGCTCGCGGAGGACGACGCCGACGGTCGCGGTGCTGAGGCCGCCGAGGTCGGCCAGCTCGGCCTTGCCCGCGGGGCTGGCCAGGTGGGTGAGGACGCTCCGCAGGTCGGCGAGGTCGACGAGGGGCAGCCCGGCGCGGGCGGCCCAGTGGAAGACGAGGCCGAGGCTCGACTCCTGGGTGTCGTTGAGGCCGAGCACCTTGCTGAGCAGGAGGGGCCCGAAGCCGCTGACGGTGGCCCGAACGGGCACGCCCGTGCCGACGCCGCCGAGAGCGAAGAACTCGGTCGGGGCGGCCTCGGGCGTCCAGTCCTGCCCGATGCCCTCGGTGCGCTCCAGGAGCGCGTCGCTCGGGGCGCCGGGGCGGGCGATGCCCGAGAGGTCGCCCTTCACGTCGGCGGCGAACACCGGGACGCCCGCGGCCGAGAGCTGCTCGGCGAGCACCTGCAACGTGCGGGTCTTGCCGGTGCCGGTGGCTCCGGCCACGAGGCCGTGCCGCGTCAGCATGCCGATCGGCACCCGCACGGGCACGTCGGGCCGGGCCTCGCCGTTGACGAGGGCGCCGATCTCGAGCACGGGGCCGGTGGACGCGTAGCCGCGGCGGACCTGGTCGACCGCGGACTCGCTGAGCGGGCCCGCGGGCGGGGTCGGCGTGTCGACGGGCGCAGCAGGCGCGGGTGCTGCAGGCGGGGCGGCCGGAGCGGGCGGGGCGGGCGGGGTGGCCGGGCCGTCGGGCGTCGCGCCGCCGGCAGCCTCCGCCTCGAGCGCCAGCACCCGGGCGCGCGCGACGGCGGCGTCCGCCGCGGCACGGGCGGCGGCGGCCACGGCCTCCGCCGCCTCGGCCTCCGCGCGGGCCCGCGCGAGCTCGTCGCTCACGACGTCACCGCCGCGCGGTCGCCGCGGTGCTGCCAGGCCCAGCCGAGGCCCCGCACGCGCTCCTGCTCGGCGAGCAGCCGGTGGGCCACCGGCGCCCACAGCACGACCGCCACGCCCGCGCCGATCAGCAGGCCGCCGACCGTGTCGGTGAGCCAGTGCGCCCCGAGGTACGTCCGGCTGAGGAGCATCGCCACGGTGTAGACGACGCCCGCGACCCAGACCCAGGCGCGCCGCAGGATCACCCCGAGCACGACGGCGAGCGTCGCGGCGTTGGCCGTGTGCCCCGACGGGAACGATCCGTAGTCGCTCACCACGAGGATCTCCTCCGGCCGCGCCCGCCCGAAGGTGTGCTTGATCACCTGCACGACGCCCGCGCTGAGGGCGCACGACGCGATCCAGTACAGGGCCGCCCACGGCCGACGCCGCAGCAGCAGCACGGCCCCCACGCCGAGCGGCACGACGAACACCCCGATGACCCCGGCCCCGATCACGTTGAAGACGAGCGCCGGCGCCTGCCAGAACGGGCTGCGGTGCTCGACGAGCTCGCCCATGAACTCCTCGTCGATTCCGAGGCTGCCGGCCCGGGCCGTGATGACGACGCCGAGCAGCAGCACGACCCCGATGGCGCCGAGGGCGCTCACCACCCACCACCGGCGCTGCACGCGGCGGGCGACCCGTTCCTCGGCGGGGGTCGGCGGCTTCGGCGAGAGCGGGTCGGTCGTCATCCCCAGAACGTACCGGGGAGTCGCGGGTCAGTGCCCGAGGGCCGGCACCGTCCGAGGTCGCACCAGCAGCCACAGCGCGGCGATCGCCACCACGGAGGTGCAGATCATCACGCTGCCCATCGGCACGGCGGAGCCGATGCCGAGGAACCCGACGACGGGCGAGATGAGGCCTGCGAGGCCGAAGTTGAGCGCCCCGAGGAGGGACGCGGCCGTGCCGGCCTCCTTGCCGTGGTTCGCGAGGCCGAGCACCTGCACCTGGGGGAAGGTGAACCCGCAGGCCGCGATGAAGAACCAGAGCGGCACGAGGATGCCGACGAGGCCCACCTGCAGCGAGTCGAGCACGACGATGGTGGTCGCGCTGACGAGCAGCACGGCGGTGGCCGCCGCGAGGATCCACTGCGGGCCGTACCTCCGGGCCAGGCGCGAGCTGATCTGAACGCCCGCCACGATGCCGAGCGAGTTCACGGCGAAGAGGTAGCCGTACTGCTGGGCGTCGAGGCCGTAGACCTCCTGGAAGAGGAACGACGACGCCGAGAGGTAGGTGAAGAGCCCCGAGAAGACCATCGCGCCGATCAGGGCGACGCCGACGAAGACGCGGTCGCCGAAGAGCACCCGGTAGCGCTGGCCGAGGCTCGAGTGGCCGGGCTCGTGGCGGCGCTCCTTCGGCAGGGTCTCGACGATGAGGAACATCGCCGCGACGATGACGAGGGCGCCGTAGGCGACGAGGAAGACGAAGACGCCGCGCCAGCTCGTGAAGGCGAGCAGCTGCGAGCCGATGACCGGCGCGAGGATGGGAGCGAGGCCGTTGACGAGCGCGAGGCGGGAGAGCATCCGGACGAGCGGCAGGCCGCCGAAGAGGTCGCGGACCATCGCGAGGGCGACCACGCCGCCGGCTGCGGCGCCCATGCCCTGCAGCACCCGGAAGACGCCGAGCCAGACGATGTCGGGGGCGGCGGCGGCGCCGATGCTGGCGACCACGTGCAGGGCGGTCGCGGCGATCAGCGGCGCCCGACGGCCCACCTTGTCGCTCCACGGGCCGACGAGCAGCTGCCCGACGCCGAAGCCGATCGTCGTCGCGGTCAGCGTGAGCTGGACGAGCCCGGTCGACACCCCCAGGTCGTCCTCGAGCGCCGGGAAGGCCGGCAGGTAGAGGTCGATGGTGAACGGGCCGAGCGCGGTCAGCGCGCCGAGCACGATCACGTAGACGAGACGCTGACGGCGGGTCAGGGCGTCGCCGGGGTGGAGGACGGTGGTCACGCGGTGCCTTCGTGGTCGAGGAGGGGCCGGCGGGGCGCCGCGCTCGAATCGTTTCGAGCGGAGGGCGTGCGCTCCCGGCGGTGAGGAGGGGAGGGGGGGAGGCGGCGGTCGGCCCGTCGACGCGGGGCCGCCTCGTCGAGACTACCGGGGCGCGGGCGGGCTCCGACAGTCCCGACCGACACCCGATGTCGGCTAGCGCGACGACCGTCGGCGACCCCCTAAGCTCGGCCCCAGCACCCGTACCGACTGGAGGTCACCATGGTGGACGCCCGCATCGTGCAGACGACGAAGGCCCTGCACACGGCCATCGTCGACCTCGCGTCGAAGCAGCCCGTGTCGACCATCACCGTGGCCGACGTCACCCGCGCCGCCGGCATCAACCGGGCGACGTTCTACAGCCACGCCACCTCGCCCGGTGCGCTGCTGACCGCGGTGATCACCCCCGAGCTCGACGCCATCCGGGCCGCCGACACCGCGGCCCGCGAGGCCGCGGTCGACGTCGACGGCGCCGAGATCACCCGTCGCGGGGTCGAGAAGGTCGTCGACCACGTCGTGCGCTACCGCGAGATGTACCGCCTCGCGCTGCCCGACCCCCTCGACGCGTCGATCCACCAGGCCCTCGCCGGCCACTTCGAGACCTCCTCGCTGCAGCACATCTCGCGCCTGCCCGAGGGCACTCTGCCCGAGGGGCTGTCGGTGCACATCGCGGCGGGGTTCTTCGCCCACGCCCTGGTCGGCGCGGTCGAGGCCTGGCTCGGCGGCAAGCGCACCAGCCGCAAGACCCTGCTCGACACCATCGTCGCGATGGTGCCCAGCTGGTGGCAGTGACCCCGAGCTGACCGCCGCGGCGCTGCCTCGCCGCGCGCACCTCTCGGGTGAGCCCCCGCCAGGCCGCCGCCCGTCGGCCAGCCCGCTCGTCAGCGGCCCGTGTCGTCAGCGGCCCGTGTCGTCAGCGGTCCGTGTCGTCGGTGAGCCCGAGCTGCACGACGGCCGGGCCGAGCCGCAGCACCCCGTCGCTGAGCGGCTCGCAGCGCACGCCGCCGCGGCCCCGCATGGCGCGGAAGGCCCCCGGAGCGAGCTCGTGGTCCATCCAGGCGCACGGGTTCGCCGCGCGGGTCGCGCGCAGCAGCACCGGCCCCTCCCCCGAGTCGATGCTGAACGTCGTGCCGCGCAGCGCGTCGACGTCGAGGCCTCGCAGCACGACGTTGCGCCGCGTGGCGGCCGCGTCGAGCGGCCCGTCGACCCCGAGGAGGCGCGCCACGGTCTCCAGGGACTCCGCCGCGAACACGGTCACCTGCGCCCCGCGGTGGGCGGCCCGGCCGAAGTACCGGTCGCCGACGATGCCGAGCCCGGCCCGGACCTCGACGGAGCTCGGCGTCTCCGGGCCGGCCGCCGGTTCCGCGCCGTCGGCGGGTCGCCCCACGTAGCGTGAGCGCGGAGAGGCGAGCAGCAGCTCGACCGTGACGGGCACCGACGGGGGCGGGCCGGCCTCGCCGCCCCGCGCCTCCTCGGGGCCTCCGCCCTGCCCTGCGCCTCCGGTCACGGCACCACCGTACCGGGGCCGGGACGACGAGAGCCGACCGCCCGGAGGGGCGATCGGCTCTCGCTGCTGTGGTGCTGTGCTGCTGCGGTGCGGGTGGGACTACTTCGTCAGCGGCTCGAGGGTCGGGTCGTTGGCGTAGGCCTCGGCCGCGTTGTCCTTCGTGACGATCTGCGGGGGCAGGAGGTAGGCCGGGACGACCTTGCTGCCGTTGTCGTACGACTCGTCGTCGTTCGTCTCGGCGGTGTCGCCCTCGGACAGCGAGGAGACCATCGCGATGGCCTGCTTGACCAGGTTGCGGGTGTCCTTGTTGATGGTGCTGTACTGCTCGCCGGCCATGATCGACTTGACCGACTCGACCTCGGAGTCCTGACCCGTGACGACGGGGACCGTCTTGCCGGCCTGCTTCACCGAGGTGATGATGGCGCGGGCGAGGGTGTCGTTGGGGCTCAGGACGCCGTCGAGCTCGGTGGAGCCGTAGGTGCTGGTGAGCAGCGAGTCCATGCGACGCTGGGCGTTCTCGGCCTTCCAGCCGTCGGTCGCGGTCTGCTTGATGTCGGTCTGGCCCGAGGCGACGACGACGGTGCCGTCGTCGATCTTCGGCTGCAGGACGCTCATGGCGCCGTCGAAGAAGACCTTCGAGTTGGCGTCGTCGGACGAGCCGGAGAAGAGCTCGACGTTGTACGGGCCCTCCGCCTTCTTGGCGGCCATGCCGTCGAGCAGGGCCTGGCCCTGGAGCTCGCCGACCTTGAAGTTGTCGTACGCGACGTAGTAGTCGACGTCCTCGGTGTTGAGGATGAGGCGGTCGTAGGCGATGACCACGGCGCCGGCGTCGTGCGCGGCCTTGACCTGGGTGCCGAGCTGAGCACCGTCGGCCGCGCCGATGATGATCACCTTCGCGCCCTTGGTGACCATGGACTGGATCTCCTCCTGCTGGTTCGCGACGGTGCCGGAGGCGGCCGCGTACTGCACGTCGGGCTTGAAGCCCGCCTCGGTGAGGCCCTCGGTGAAGAGGTCGCCGGCGAGGACCCAGTTCTCGCTGGTCTTCGCGGGCAGCGCCACGCCGATGGTCGAGCCCTGCTCGAAGCCGGACGCCGCGTCGCCGGAACCGGCGTCGGTGCGGGCGGAGTTGGAGCAGCCGCTCAGGATCAGCGTCGTTGCTGCGGCGACCGCCATGGTCGCCAGCGCGATTTTGCGCATGCTGTGTCTACTTTCTCGTAGGGATCACTTGGTGGTGCGGGGGGCGGTCGTGGTGACGACCGCCCGGGGAGGCGGAGCCGACCGTCGGTGGTCGGACCGCGGGTGGGTCTAGTTGGGGGTCGACGCCTTCGGGCGCTGCACGTCGCTCAGGTCGCCGTTCGGCTGCAGGGCCGGCGTGGTGCTCTCCGGCCCGGTGGCGACGCCGGACTGGTTGCTCGCCAGGGCACCGTCGGCGGGAGCGGCGACGCCGTTCTTGTCGCGGCGGAGGCCCCGGGTGAGGAAGCCCGTGATCGACGGGCGGCCCTGGCTCTTGTTGTAGACGTCGACGGCCACGGCGATCAGCAGCACGAGGCCCTTGATCATCTGCACCTTGTCGGAGCCGACGCCCATGAGCTGGAGGCCGTTGTTCAGGACGGCGATGACGAAGCCACCGACGATCGAGCCGGTCACGGTGCCGATGCCGCCGGCGACGGCGGCGCCGCCGATGAAGACCGAGGCGATCGCGTCGAGCTCCCAGTTGAGGCCGTCCTGGGGGCCGGAGGCCCCGGCGCGGGCGACGTAGATCATGCCGGCCAGCGAGGCGAGCACCGACATGTTCATCATGACGAAGAAGTTGATCCGCTTCGCCTTGACGCCGGAGAGCTCGGCGGCGTGCGAGTTGCCGCCGACCGCGTAGATGTGGCGGCCGAAGATCGTGTTCTGCGTCACGAAGCCGTAGACCAGGACGAGCACACCGAGGATGATGCCCGAGATCGGGAAGGAGGTGCCGACGCGGCCGCCGCCGAAGAGGGTCGCGGCGTAGGCGATGATGCCGACGAGCACGACGAGCTTGAGGACGCTGACCCAGAGGGGCGCCATCTCGGAGCCCATGGCGCGCTGGACGCGGCGGAGGCGGAACTCGCGGTAGACCACGACGAGCGCGAGCACCAGGCCGAGGAGCAGCGTGGCGTTGTTGTAGCCCGTGTTCGGGCCGAACTCGGGCAGGTACCCGGCGCCGATGACGGTGAAGCCCTCGGGGACGGGCAGCGTGTCGGCGTTGCCGACGAACTGGTTCGCACCACGGAAGAGGAGCATGCCGGCCAGGGTCACGATGAACGCGGGCACGCCGACGTAGGCGACCCAGAAGCCCTGCCAGGCACCGATCACGGCGCCGACGACGAGGCCGAACACGATGGCGACGGGCCACGGGAAGTTCCAGCTCGTCATCGACGTGGCGACCATGATGCCGCTGAAGGCGGCGACCGAGCCGACCGAGAGGTCGATGTGGCCGGCCACGATGACCATCACCATGCCGATGGCGAGGATGAGGATGTACGAGTACTGGCTGACCAGGGCGATCAGGTTGGTCGGGTCGAGCGTGAGCCCGCCGGTGAGGAACTGGAAGATCAGGATGGCCACGACGAGCGTCGCGATCATGCCGAACTGGCGAGCGTTCGACTGGTTGCCGCCGAACACCTTCTTCAGGTCTTTGATGCCACTCATGCGGCGTTCTCCCTCTTCTTCGAAGTCATGCTTCTCATGAGCGTCTCGGCATCGGCCTCGGACGCGTCCATCTCGTTGGTGACGGTGCCCTCGAAGATCGTGTAGATCCGGTCGGAGAGCCCCAGCAGCTCGGGCAGCTCGGAGGAGATGACGATGACGCCCTTCCCCTGTGCCGCGAGCTGGTTGATGATGTTGTAGATCTCGAACTTCGCGCCCACGTCGATGCCGCGGGTCGGCTCGTCGAGGATGAGCAGGTCGGGGTCGGTGAACATCCACTTCGCCAGCACGACCTTCTGCTGGTTGCCGCCGGAGAGCTTGGCCACGCCCTCGTCGACCGTGGGCGTCTTGACGCGGAGGCTCTTGCGGTACTCCTCCGCGATCGAGTGCTCCTCGTAGGTGTTGACGACGGAGGCCTTCGAGATCTTGGAGAGCTTCGCGGCGACCGTGGAGCGCTTGATGTCGTCGAGCAGGTTCAGCCCGAGCACCTTGCGGTCCTCCGAGACGTAGGCGAGGCCGTTGTCGATGGCGTCGGAGACGTTCTTGATCTGGACCGTCTCGCCGTCCTTGATGATCTGGCCCGAGACGAACTGGCCGTACGAGCGGCCGAAGATGCTCATCGCGAGCTCGGTGCGACCGGCGCCCATGAGGCCCGCCAGGCCGACGATCTCGCCGCGGCGCACGGAGATGTTCGAGCCCTTGCAGACGAAGCGCTCGGCGGTCTGCGGGTGGCGGACCCACCAGTCCTTGACCTCGAAGAAGACCTCGCCGATCTTCGGGGTGCGGTCGGGGAAGCGGCTCGCGAGGTTGCGGCCGACCATGCCGCGGATGATGCGGTCCTCGTTCACGCCGTCGGCCTTGACGTCGAGCGTCTCGATGGTCTTGCCGTCGCGGATGATCGTGATCGAGTCGGCGATCGCCTCGATCTCGTTGAGCTTGTGGCTGATCATGATCGACGAGATGCCGCGGCCCTTGAGCCCGCGGATGAGGTCGAGCAGGTGCTGCGAGTCGGCCTCGTTGAGCGCCGCGGTGGGCTCGTCGAGGATGAGCAGCTTCACGTTCTTGTTCAGCGCCTTGGCGATCTCGACCAGCTGCTGCTTGCCGACGCCGAGGTTCTTGATCGCCGTGTCGGGGTCGTCGCCGAGGCCCACGCGGGCGAGCAGGTCGACGGCGCGGGTCTTGGCCGCGCGCCAGTCGATGGCCCCGCCGAACTTCGTCGGCTCGTTGCCGAGGAAGATGTTCTCGGTGATCGAGAGCTCGGGGATGAGCGCCAGCTCCTGGTGGATGATGACGATGCCCTGCGACTCGCTGGAGCGGATGTCGCGGAAGCGCATGACGTCGCCCTGGTAGACGATGTCGCCGCTGTAGCTGCCGTACGGGTAGACGCCCGACAGCACCTTCATCAGCGTCGACTTGCCGGCGCCGTTCTCGCCGCAGATCGCGTGGACCTCACCGGCACGCACCTGCATCGACACGTCGTCGAGCGCCTTGACGCCCGGGAACTCCTTGGTGATGGAGCGCATCTCGAGGATGACGGGAGAGTCAACGGCCACGGCCGGCACCCCCGGGGATCCCGCTCATCGTGTTCGGTGCACTGGGCACACTGACCTCCACGTTCGACCTCTTCGTCGGCCGACCGCCCCTCACGGGTGCGGCGGGCTCGTCCTGACTCGTCGCTGTCCGGGCCTGGCGGCCGGGTCTGACGACCTGGCTCCTGTGACACCGGATGTGACCGTTCACACCGCGACTGGAGCAAAGCTAGACCCGCTCATGGCCGCTGTCAAATGCCGTTGCCGTTCCGTTATCCGCACCGGTCTGAGGGAGGCGGGGCCCGCCTCCCTCAGGTCCGTCACCGTCGGCCGACAACGCTGTCACGATCGCCGCGCGCGAGCGACGTCGACCGTCGGGGCGGAAGGTCGACGCGGTGCCCTCAGAGGAACCACGGGCGGGCCGTCGAGCCGCGCACGATCAGCTCGGGCGCGACCAGGGTCCGGTCGACGACCGTGCCGCCCTCGAGCTCGGAGACGACGAGCTCCACGGCCCGTCGCCCGATCAGCTCGAAGTCCTGCCGCACGGTCGTCAGCGGGGGCCAGAGGTGCGCCGCCGTCGGGGAGTCGTCGAAGCCCACGACGCTGACCTCCCGCGGCACGTCGACGCTGGCCTCGCGGAACGCGTGCAGCAGGCCGACGGCCATGAGGTCGTTCGCCGAGAAGACCGCCGTGAAGTCGCGGCGGCGCAGCAGCTCCTTGCCCGCGAGGTAGCCGAAGTCGGCGGTGAGGTCGCCGAGGATGGGCGGCTCGATCGAGAGCTCTGCCTCGCCCATCTCGTAGAGGAACCCCTGCATGCGCTCGTCGGCCTCGATCCAGTCCTGCGGGCCGGCGACGTGGACGATGTGCTTGTGGCCGAGGTCGATGAGGTGCCGGGTGGCCAGGCGGGCCCCGGCGTGCTGGTCGACCGAGAGGCTGTGGGCGGTCGTGCGGCGGGTGCTGTCGAGCGCGACGATCGGCACGCCGAGGTCGAGCTGGTCGAGCACGTCGAAGAACTTGCGCTGGGGGGCGATGACGATGATCGCCTCCACCGCCTGGTTCGTCAGCAGGTCGACGCTGGCCCGGACGTCGTCGTCGGCGCGCGTCGTGCTCGCGATGCTGAGCCGGTAGCCGGCCGCACGCGCCTCGAGCTCGATGGCGTTCACCATGGTCTGCGGGCCGAAGTGGACGTTCTGCAGCGTGAGGACGCCGATCGCGCGGGAGCGGCTCGTGACGAGGGCCCTGGCCGCCTGGTTCGGGCGGTAGCCGATCTGCTCGATGACGTCGAGCACGCGCTGCCGCGTCGCCGGCCGGATGCTCGGGCTGTCGTTCAGCACCCTCGAGACGGTCTGGTACGAGACCCCCGACAGTGCCGCGACGTCGCGGATGTTGGGAGCGCGCACCTTGTCCGTCTCAGGTTTCACGTCGCTCCGTCGCTGATGGCGATGTGACCGTACACATCGCGCGGAGACCATTATGCAGCGCTGCTCCGACGACGACGACCGCCGGACGGGGATGCGCGGTGCCCGCGGCCGGTCAGGTCACGTCGCGCGGCACGGCCCGCCCGGTCACCGAGAGGGCGAGCAGCGCCACCGCGAGCGCGACGGTGAAGCACGCCACGAACGCGACCGGCTCGGCGGCCCCGCCGAGCTGGACGAAGGCCGCACCGGTGACGGCGAGCGCGACGGCGGAGCCCGACGAGTCGGCGATCGTGAGCGCCGAGCTGTTGAAGCCTTTTTCATCGTCGCCCGAGCCGCGCAGCACGAGGACGGAGAAGCGGGGGTACATGAAGCCCATGCCCGCCCCGGCCAGCGACCACCCCACGATGACGACGGCGGGCGTGAGGTGCAGGAGCGGCGACGCCACGGCCGAGAGCACGCCGACCACGACGAACGCGACGCCGATCCGGATGCCGAGCAGCTGCGGCACGCGCGCGCCCAGGCGGCCCTGCGCCCAGCTCGCACCGGCCCAGGCCACCGCGCCGAGCGTCAGCGTGATGCCCGACGCCGACGCGGAGAACCCGTGCTCGGACGAGAGCATGTAGGGCAGGTAGACGTCGCTGCCGAGGAAGGCGGCGCCCACGAGGCCGCGGAGCAGCACGAGCGTGGGCACGCCGGGGGCCGCCCGGAGCGTGCCCCGGGGCAGCAGCGGCCGCAGCGCGACGCCGAGCACGGCGACCGCCGCGACGACCACGACGGCGGCCGCCCACAGGGGCAGCTCGCTGAGGAGGTTGAGCGCCAGCACGGCGAGCGCCGCTCCCCCGGACCACGCGATGCGGCCGACGCTCCACGCGACGCGGGGCTCCCCCGGGGCGACGACCGGCGGGCCGACCCGACGGAGGCTCGGGAGGATCATGAAGAAGGCCGGCACCGCGAGCACGAGCGCGCCGAGGAACACCCAGTGCCAGCCGACGGTCTCCGCGACGGTGCCCGCGACGACCGGGCCGACGAGCCCGGGCACGACCCAGGCCGCGGCGAAGCCCGCGAAGATCGACGGGTGGAGCGCCGGCGGGTAGAGCCGCGAGACCATCACGTAGAGGCCGACGATGACGGCGCCCGAGCCGAGCCCCTGGACGAGCCGGCCGGCGAGCAGCACGACCATGTCGGGCGCCGTGCCGACGATCGCCAGGCCGACCCCGAAGGCCAGCACGGAGGCGACGATCACCACCCGGGGCCCGCTGCGGTCGGCCCAGTTGCCGGCCACCACCATGCCGACAACGCCCGTCGCCAACGGGGCGGCGAAGGCGAGCGAGTACAGCTGCTCGCCGTCGAGCTCGCGGGCGATGATCGGCATCACGGTCGTGACCGCGAGCGACTCGAACGCCGCGATGCCGATCAGCGCCACCATGCCGAGTGTCGCCAGGAGGTACCGCCGCGAGAGGACGCCGCCCTCGCGCTCGGCGGAGGGGGCGACGGTGCTCATGCGGCCAGCCTAGGCCGGTGCCGCGCGGCTCAGGAGGCGCTGCGGTCGAGCGCCTGCTCGACGTCCGCCAGCAGGTCGGCGACGTCCTCGATGCCGACCGAGAGGCGCACGACGGTGTCGGGCACCTCGAGCTCGGTGCCGCGCACCGAGGCGTGGGTCATCTCGGTCGGGTAGCCGATCAGCGACTCGACGCCCCCGAGCGACTCGGCGAGCTGGAAGAGCTCCGTCGACTCGGCGAAGCGACGGGCCGCGGCCGGGCCCTGGGCGAGCGACACCGAGATCATGCCGCCGAAGGCCTTCATCTGGCGGGCCGCCAGCTCGTGGCCCGGGTGCGACTCGAGGCCCGGGTAGTAGACGCGGTCGATGGCAGGGTGCGCCTCGAGGGCGCGGGCGAGGGCCAGGCCGTTCGACGAGTGCCGGTCGACGCGCACGCCGAGGGTCTTGATGCCGCGCACCGTCAGCCAGGCCTCCATGGGCGCCGAGACCGCGCCGGCACCGAACTGGATGAAGCCGATCGCCTCGGCCAGGGCGTCGTCCTTCACGACGAGCGCCCCGCCGACCACGTCGGAGTGCCCGCCGATGTACTTCGTCGTCGAGTGCACGACCACGTCGGCGCCCAGGGCGAGGGGCTGCTGGAGGTAGGGCGAGGCGAACGTGTTGTCGACCACCACGAGCGCGCCGGCCGCGTGGCCGATCTCCGCGAGGGCCGCGATGTCGCTGATCTTCATCAGCGGGTTGCTGGGGGTCTCGACCCAGAGCACGGCGGTCTCGCCGGGGCGGACGGCGGCGCGCACCGCGTCGAGGTCGGTCATCTCGGCCGTCTCGAGCGTCACGCCCCACGGGGTCCAGACCCGGTTCACCAGGCGGTGCGTCCCGCCGTAGACGTCGTTGCCCATCACGATGCGCGACCCGGGCTTCAGCACCGACCGGAGCAACGCGTCCTCGGCCGCCAGGCCGGAGGCGAAGCTGAACGCCGCGGTGCCGCCCTCGAGGGCGGCCAGGAGCTCCTGCAGGGAGTCGCGGGTCGGGTTCGCCGACCGCGCGTACTCGTAGCCGCCGCGGAACCCGCCGATGCCGTCCTGGACGAAGGTCGACGACTGGTAGATCGGCGGCACGACCGCGCCGGTGCTGGGGTCGAAGGGCTGACCGGCGTGGATCGCCCGGGTGGAGAAGCCGGCGGAGCCGAGGTCGTAGCTGGTGTCGCTCATGGGGCGCCTTTCGGGGTGTGCAGGAAGTCGGTGAGGGAGCGGGGTGCCGGAGGCCGGGAGAGGCCGCCGGGCCCTGGCCGCGCTGGCCGGGCCTAGGCGGAGAGGAAGGCCAGGACGTCGTGCCGCGTGACGACGCCCACGGGGGCGCCGTCGTCGGTGACGAGCAGGGCGTCGGCCGTCTCGAGCGACGCTCGGAGACCGGCCAGCGACTCGTTGACGCCGATCAGCGGCAGGGCCGCCCCGACGACGGCGTCGAGCGTGTCGTCCATGCCGACCGCCCCGGTGAAGACCTGCTCGAGCAGTGCCTTCTCCGTGACGGCACCGACGACCTCCCCGATCACGACCGGGGGCTCGGCCGTGAGGACGGGCATCTGCGAGACGCCCCAGCGCGACATGATTCCGACCACGTCGCGGACGGTGTCGGCGGGGCGCGCGTGCACCAGGTCGGGCAGCTCGCTCGCCTTCGCGGCGAGGACGTCGCGCACGGTGCGCTCGTCGACGCTCTCGCTGAACCCGTAGGCGCGCATCCAGGAGTCGTTGAAGATCTTGCCGAGGTAGCCGCGGCCGCCGTCGGGCAGCAGCACGACGACGACGTCGTCGGGGCCGAGGTCACGGGCGACGTCGAGGGCCGCCGCGACGGCGAGCCCCGACGAGCCGCCGACGAGCAGGCCCTCCTCGCGGGCCAGCCGACGCGTGAGCTCGAACGAGCGGGCGTCGGAGGCGGCGATGATCCGGTCGACGACGCTGGGGTCGTAGGCCGAGGGCCAGAAGTCCTCGCCGACGCCCTCCACGAGGTACGGCCGGCCCGTCCCGCCGCTGTAGACACTGCCCTCAGGGTCGGCGCCGATGATCTGGACGGCGCCGCCGCTGACCTCTTTCAGGTACCGGCCGGTGCCGCTGATGGTGCCGCCCGTGCCCACGCCGGCGACGAAGTGGGTCACGCGCCCCTCGGTGTCGCGCCAGATCTCGGGGCCCGTCGTCTCGTAGTGGCTCTGCGGCCCGGCCGGGTTGGCGTACTGGTTCGGCTTGAAGGCACCGGGGATCTCGCGGACGAGCCGGTCGGAGACGCTGTAGTACGACTCGGGGCTGGTGGGCTCGACGGCCGTCGGCGTCACGACGATCTCGGCGCCGTAGGCCTTGAGCACGTTGCGCTTGTCGTCGCCGACCTTGTCGGGCAGCACGAACACGCAGCGGTAGCCGCGCTGCTGCGCCACGAGGGCGAGGCCGACGCCGGTGTTGCCGCTCGTCGGCTCGACGATCGTGCCGCCGGGCTTCAGCAGGCCGTCGCGCTCGGCGGCGTCGACGATGCGCGTCGCGATCCTGTCCTTCGAGGAGCCGCCCGGGTTGAGGTACTCGACCTTGACCAGCACCGTGGCCGTGATGCCCTCGGTCACCTTGTTCAGCTTGACGAGCGGGGTGTCGCCCACCAGGTCGAGGACGGTCTCGGCGTACTTCACGGCGTCTCCGGGTTCTCCGCCGCCGTCGTGGGGCTCGCGGATCGGTGGCCGCCGCACGGGGCGGGGCCTGTGGTGAGGGTCGGGGGCGGGAGGTTCACCCGCCCCCCGAGTCTACCGGCGGCCCTCCGACGTGTGACGGTGGACGACGGGCGGCGGGGACGGGCCTCGCCGACACGCGCCCTGTGGACGCGCTTCCCAGACGGGCCTGGGGAGAATGTCGGTGACGCATCCACGACCGTCCGCGGCCCCGGCCGCGCCGGGGCCCTCGTGCTCCCGGCCTCCGTCACGCAGACTGGTCTCGCGGAGACGAGCGTGCGCCGGAGCGGCGAGCTCGTCCGGCGTCGCACGACGAGGACCGCCCCCGACCACCGATCCCCCATCGCAGAGGACCAGCACCGTGGCCAGCACCGACAAGAACAAGCCCAGCGTCAAGCAGCAGCGCGACGCCCGCCGCCAGGAGAAGGTCGCGGCGCTGAAGCGCCAGCAGGCCGTCCAGAAGCGCAACCGGGTCGTGGGCATCTCGATCGCGGCCGTCGCGGGCGCCGCGGCCGTCGCCCTGCTCGTCACCTTCGTCGTGACGAGCGGCCAGCCCAAGCAAGACCCTGACGACATCACCGTCGCCGGCGTGCAGACCTGGGACGACCTGACGGCGAACCACGTCACGGGCTCCGTCGACTACGAGATGACCCCGCCGGCCGGCGGCGACCACGCGGGCGTCTGGATGAACTGCGGCGTCTACACCGAGCAGGTGCCGAACGAGAACGCGGTGCACGACCTCGAGCACGGCGCGATCTGGTTCACCTACGACCCGGCACAGGTGACGGACGACCAGATCGCCGCCGTCACCGACCTGGCGCCCTCGACCTACTCCGTGGTCTCGCCCTACGAGGGCATGGACAGCCCGATGTACGTGAGCGCCTGGGGCGCCCAGCTCGCCTTCGACGACCCGGCCGACCCGGCCGTCGCCGACTTCGTCACCAAGTACTGGAAGTCCAGCGCCGCCCCCGAGCCCGGTGCCGCGTGCAGCGGAGGCGTCGACGGGCCCGGCCGGGTCTCGTGACCGACGCGGGCGACGGCACCACGCGCTCCGACGCGACCGGTCAGGGAGGCGCGCCCCGCGACTCCGGGGCCCGTCGGCTCCGTCTCGTGGTCGCGGCGGTGCTCGCCCTCGCGATCGTGCTCGTGGCCGGCGTCGCCGTCGGCCGCCTGAGCGCGCCGGCGCCGGTCGTGCCCGGCGAGCGCAGCGTGGAGGCGGGCTTCTCGCGCGACATGCAGGTGCACCACGAGCAGGCGGTCGAGATGGCGATGGCCGTCCGTGACCGGAGCGACGCCGACGACGTCAGGACGATCGCCTACGACATCGCGACCGCGCAGTCGCAGCAGGCCGGGCAGATGTACGCGTGGCTCGAGCTCTGGGGCGACTCGCAGGCGCCGACGGAGCCCACGATGACGTGGATGACGCGACCCACCCTCGACGGCAGCTACGGCGACCACGACCACACGGCCGGCGCGGCGCCGACCGACGGGTCGTCGGCGCCGTCGCACACGCCGGGCGACCCGATGCCGGGCCTCGCGACCCCCGAGCAGATGGCCGAGCTGCGCGCGGCCGACGGCGTCGACGCCGAGCGACTCTTCCTGACCCTGATGATCGCCCACCACCGGGGCGGCATCGAGATGGCCGAGGCCGTGCTGGCCCGGAGCGACGACCGTCAGGTCGGCGACTTCGCCCGGGGCATGATCATGACCCAGGAGAGCGACATCGACGCGATGGAGCAGATGCTCGCAGCGCGCGCCTAGGCCTCCCCCGCCGCCGAGGCCCCGGGCGCGTCGGCGAGGCGGGCCCCCGCCGCCCCTGCCCCCGCCCCCGCCTCGACCGAGGCGACCTGCTGGCCGTAGAGGCCGGCGTAGACCCCGCCGCGCTGCACCAGCTCGTCGTGCGTGCCGCGCTCGACGACCTCGCCCGCCGCGACGACGAAGATGACGTCCGCCGCGCGCACGGTGGAGAGCCGGTGCGCGATGGCGATCGTCGTCCGGCCGCGGGCGGCGGCGTCGAGCGCCTGCTGCACCACGCGCTCGCTCACCGTGTCGAGCGCGCTCGTCGCCTCGTCGAGCACGAGCACCGCGGGGTCCTTCAGGAGGACGCGCGCGATGGCGATGCGTTGCTTCTCGCCGCCGGAGAGGCGGTAGCCGCGCTCCCCCACGACCGTGTCGTAGCCCTCGGGGAACGAGACGATCGTCTCGTGGATGTTCGCCTGCCGCGCAGCCGCGACGAGCTGCTCGTCGGTGGCGTCGGGGCGGGCGTAGCGCAGGTTGTCGCCGATCGTCGCGTGGAAGAGGTACGTCTCTTGGCTGACGATGCCGATGTTCGCCACGAGGTCCTCCTGGTCGAGCTCGCGCACGTCCGTTCCCGCGAAGCGCACGGCGCCCGACGACGCCTCGTAGAACCGCGGGATGAGGTACGAGACGGTCGTCTTGCCCGCGCCGCTCGGCCCGACGAAGGCCGCGAACTGCCCCGGCTCGATGTCGAAGCTCACGCCGCGGAGGGTCTTCTGGCCCGGCTCGGCGTCGGGGTAGGCGAACACGACGTCGTCGAACTCGACGCGGCCGAGGGCCGAGCGGTCGACGCGCCGCGGCGTGCTCGTCTCGGTGATCGCCGGCTGCAGGTCGAGGTACTCGAAGATGCGCGCGAAGAGCGCCCCGGAGGTCTGGAGGTCGAGGGCCACCCGGAGCAGCCCCATCAGCGGGAAGGTGAGGCGCGCCTGGACGGTCGTGAAGGCGACGATCGTGCCGGCGGTCACGGGCACGTCGCGGAGGATGAGCCAGGCGGCCACCAGGTAGATCAGCGCGGGGATCACCGACAGGAAGATCTGGACGACGGCGAAGAACCACTGGCCGCTCATCTGCTGACGCACCTGGAGCCCGATCTGGGTGCGGTTCTCGGCCGAGTAGCGCTCGACCTCGGCCTGCTGCTGGTTGAAGCTCTTCGCCAGCAGGATGCCGCTGACGCTGAGCGCCTCCTGCGTGATGGCGGTCATGTCGGAGAGGGACTCCTGCGTCTTCGTGGCGATCCGCGCGCGCACCTGGCCCACCCGGCGCTGGGCGACGACGAGGAGCGGCAGGAGGATGACGGTCACGACCGTCATCTGCCAGCTCAGCACGAGCATCGAGACGAACGCGGCGATGACCGTGACGGTGTTGCCGAGGACGCTCGAGATCGTGTTGCTGAGGACGTTGGCCACGCCGCCGACGTCGTTCTGCAGCCGAGACTGGATGACGCCCGTCTTCGTCCGGGTGAAGAACGCCAGCTCCATCCGCTGCAGGTGGCCGAAGAGCCGGATGCGGAGGGCGCCCATCACCTGGTTGCCGACCGTCGCCGTCAGCCAGGTCTGCCACACGCCGATGCCCGCGCTCAGCACCCAGAGCAGCACCATGGCGCCCACGAGCTCGAGCAGCACGGGCACGTCGGGGCCGCCGGCGGGGAAGAGCCCGAGGTCGAACGCCTGCTTGGTCAAGAGCGGGGGCAGCACGCTGATCGCCGCCCCGATCAGCACGAGCACGACCGTGACGACGAGGGCCCGGCGGTACGGGTCGAAGAGGCCCCGGATGCGGCGGAAGAGATCGGGGATGCGCGGCGCGGCGGCGTTGGCGGCCTTCTGCGCCTGCGCGTCGCCGCTCGAGATGCGGCCGCCGCCGCGGACGCCGCCCGCGGCGACCGAGTTCGTCCTGCTCATGTCGTCACGGTACGCCGTGCCGACGACACCGCCGGACCACCGCCTCCCGGGGACTCGCCGCGCCGCCGAACGACCTTTCTGCCCACCCCAGTTCGGGTCGGCCGACGTTTTCGCAGTGACCAGGAAGAACACTCAGTTTAGGATAGGCGCCGGGGTGGTTCACCGCACCCCGTGGCCGCATTCTCCGTACCCGACGGAGAACTACCCGATGTGGCAGAGGTAGGACCCGTGAACACGCCTGACGACACGTCCGTCGCACCCCCGAGCGCTGAGCTCCAGCTCACCGACCACCGGGCGTCACTCGACGCCATCGAGGACGGCTGGAGCCGCATCGCGCCCGTGCAGGGCGCGCGCCTCCGCGAGGCCGTGCGCTCCTTCCCCGAGGAGGAGTGGCGCTCCCGGCCCCGCATCCTGCTCGCCCTCGCGGCCAGCCACCGCTCTGTCGGCTCGCGTTCGGCCAGCGCCGCGCTGCCGTGGTTCCGCGGGGTGGCCAAGGCCATCGACGCCGACCCGACCCTCGGCCTCGACGTCCGCGCCGGCTACCACGTCCACCTCGCGGCCACGCTGCGCACCCTCGGCAACTTCGTCGTCGCGCACGAGCACCTCGAGATCGCCCGCACGATGATCGAGACCGACCTCGCGCAGGCGATCAGCGCGCGCATCGGCCTCAGCGCCTCGTTCAGCCTCCAGCTCGGCCTCATCCGGGTCCACTACGGCGAGTACGACCAGGCCCAGTTCGCCCTGGGCCTCGCCGCCGGCCTCGGCGAGGAGCACCTGAGCACCGCCGAGCGCGTCGAGTGCCTCTCGGCCCTCGCCTACGTCGCGATGCTGCTCGGCGACTTCGCCGTCGCCGACGAGCACGTCGCCCACGCCGAGCAGCTCGCGCTCGGCACCGACCTCCTCGTGAGCTCGTTCGGCGCGCTCGCCCAGATCACCCGGCTGCACGTGGCCCTCGAGCGCGACCGGCCGCTCGCGGAGGTCGAGCAGATCGTCGCCGCCGTGCGCGAGTCGTCGCGCGGCAGCGACTGGGAGGCGCTCGGCTGGCTCGCCGAGGCCCACGTCTGCCTCGTCGAGCAGCGGTACATCGAGCTGCTCGACCACCTCGGGCGGATCACCCGCCTGACCCAGGGCTTCACGGGCCACCCCGTCGTGCCGTCGTCCGTGGCCGCCCTGCGCGCCGAGACGATGCGCGCCCTCGGCCAGCCGCAGGAGGCCCGCCGCCTCGCCGCCCCGCTCGCGCCGAGCGACCGCCACGTGCTCTGCCCGAGCCGCGTGCTCGCCCTCGTGCACCTCCAGGCCGGCGAGCCCGAGGCGGCGCTCGACGCCCTCGAGGGCTGCCTGGCCCTCGGCGACCTGCACACCGAGCGGACGATGGGCCACGTGCACGCGATCGCCGCGGCGGCGCACGCCCTGACCGGCGACGGCGGCCGTGCCGACATCGCCTTCGACCGCGCCCTGCTCTCCGTCGCGCGGATGGGCTCGCTCTGGCCGTTCGCCACCCTGCCCGCCCAGACCCTCGACCACCTCGCGTCGCGGGCGGCGCAGCGCGACCAGCCCGACGTGATCCAGGGGGCCCTCGACCGCCTGCGCGGCGCGACCGGCGACGCCGTCGACGAGCTGGCCGAGCCGCTCAGCGACCGGGAGCTCGTGATCGTCCGGCACCTGGCCACCGGCCAGACCCTCGGCCAGATCGGCAACCAGCTCTACATCTCCGTCAACACGGTGAAGAGCCACGTGCGGAGCATCTACCGCAAGCTGCAGGCCACGTCACGCCGGGAGGCGATGGCGCGGGTGCGGCAGCTCGGGCTGGACGTCGAGGCGGACTGACGGCCGGAGGGGCGGGTCGGCCCGAGCGGGACCGGCTGGGCCGTGACCGGGCGCGGGAGTCGCGGGCCGGCCGTGCGGTAACCTCTCGCGGGTGCCTGACGACGTCGCCCCCGCCTCCCCCGCGCCCTCCGTCCGCCCCTCGCTGGGCGTCCAGCTGCGCCGCCGGAAGCCCCTGGAGTCGTTCGCCGACGACCAGGAGGCCTCGGGCCAGCCGGCGCTCCGACGCACCCTCGGCGTCTGGCACCTGACCGCGATCAGCATCGGCGCGACGCTCGGCACGGGGATCCTCGTGGTGCTCGGCACCGCCGTGCCCCTGGCCGGCCCCGCCGTCTGGATGGCCTTCGTGCTCGCCGGCGTCGCGGCGCTGCTCTCCGCCCTCTCGTACGCCGAGATGGCCGGCAGCGTGCCCGTCTCCGGGTCGAGCTACAGCTACGCCTACGCGACGCTCGGCGAGGGCCTGGCCTGGGTCTGCGGCTGGTGCCTCGTGCTCGAGTACGCGGTGTCGGTCGCCGCGGTGGCCGTCGGAGCGGGCCAGTACGTGAACGAGGCGCTCGACGTGGTCGGCCTCGCCCTGCCGGCCGCCCTCGCCGACCCGCCCGGGGCCGGCGGCCTGCTCAACCTGCCCGCGGCCGTGCTCGTGCTGCTCGCCACCGTCGTGCTGCTGCCCGGCGCCCGCGAGGGGGCCTGGGTCAACACCGTCCTCGTCGTCGTCAAGGTCGGGCTGCTGGTCTTCTTCGTGGTCGTGGCCTTCTCGGCGTTCCGCTCGGGCAACTTCGAGCCCCTCGCCCCGATGGGCGCGGCGGGGGTCTCGGCCGCCGCCTCCCGCCTGTTCTTCTCCTACATCGGCTTCGACGCGGCCTCGACGGCGGGCGAGGAGGCCCGTGACGCCCGGCGCGACCTGCCCCGGGCCATCATCGCCTCGATCGTGATCATCACCGTGCTCTACGTGCTCGTGGCGGTCGCGGCGATCGGCGCGCGGCCGTGGACGGAGTTCACCGACGGCGAGGCGACCCTCGTGACGATCGTGGCCGACATCACGGGCCAGCCGTGGGTGGCCTTCCTGTTCGCCGTGACGGCCGTGGCCGCCATCGCCAGCGTCGTGCTCACCGTGCTCTACGGCCAGACCCGCATCTTCGTGGCGATGGCCCGCGACGGCCTCGTGCCGCGCGTGCTGGGCCGCGTCTCGCCGCGCACGCGCACGCCCGTGGCGGGCACGCTGATCGTCGGCGGGGCGGTCGCGGTCACGGCGGCCCTCGTGCCGCTCGGCGCGCTGGCCGACGCCACGAGCATCGGCACGCTCTTCGCGTTCGCGCTCGTCAACGTGTCGGTCGTCTGGCTGCGGCGCAACCGGCCCGAGCTCGACCGGACGTTCCGCGTGCCGCTCTACCCGGTCGTGCCGGTGCTCGGGTTCGCCGCGTGCGTGCTGCTCATGGTGACGCTCGGCTGGGTCACCTGGGTCGCCTTCGCGCTCTGGATGGTCGTGGGCACCGCGGTGTACCTCGGGTACGGGCGTCGGCACTCCGTCGTGGGCCGCGCCTCCTAGCCCTCCCGGCTGCGCGGGGCCTCCCGGCTGCGCGGGGCCTCCCGGCTGCGCGGGGCCTCCCGGCTGCTCGGGCCTCCCGGCTGCGCGGGGCCTCCCGGCTGCCCGGCCCGCGAGACGGCCCCGGGTGCTGTCGCAGTCGCCCGGGAACGGCGGAAGGCGCCGCCCCGAGGGGCGACGCCTTCTGCTGTGGTGCAGGAGCGGTGGGGCCGTGGGCCCCGCCGACTACTTGAGGGTGACGGTGGCGCCGGCAGCCTCGAGCTGAGCCTTCGCCTTCTCGGCGGTCTCCTTGTTGGCGCCCTCGAGGACGGTGCTGGGCGCACCGTCGACGACGGCCTTGGCCTCGCCGAGGCCGAGGCTCGTGAGCGCGCGGACCTCCTTGATGACCTGGATCTTCTTGTCGCCGACCGAGTCGAGGACGACGTCGAAGGAGTCCTTCTCCTCGACCTCTTCGGCAGCGGCGGCGGGGCCGGCGGCACCGGCGGCGGCGACGGGGGCCGCAGCGGTGACCTCGAAGACCTCTTCGAACTTCTTCACGAACTCGCTGAGCTCGATGAGCGTGAGCTCCTTGAAGGCCTCGATCAGTTCGTCCTGCGTGAGCTTCGCCATGGTGTTCTCCTTGTTGTGTTCTTGAAGTGGTGGTGGTTGCGACGACAGCTGTTAGCTGTCGGCGTCCTGCTTCGCGCGCAGCGCCTCGACCGTGCGGACGGCCTGAGAGAGCGGAGCCTGGAACAGGTAAGCAGCACCGAAGAGCGAAGCCTTGAAGGCGCCGGCCAGCTTGCCCAGCAGCACCTCCCGCGACTCGAGATCGGCGAGCTTGTTGACCTCGTCTGCCGAGAGAGGGTTACCGTCGAAGTAACCGTTCTTCACGATCAGAGCGGGGTGTGCCTTGGCGAAGTCACGCAGGCTCTTCGCGACGGTGACAGGGTCACCGTGCACGAAGGCGATCGCAGAAGGCCCGACGAGTTCGTCGTCGAACGAGCTGATTCCGGCGTTGTTGGCCGCGATCTTGCTGAGCGTGTTCTTCACCACGGCGTACGTCGCGTCTGCACTGATGGACTTGCGGAGCTCCTTGAGCTCAGCAACAGTGAGACCGCGGTACTCGGTGAGCAGGACGGCGGTCGAGTCACGGAAGTTCTCCGTGAGCTCGGCGACCGATGCTTCCTTGTTCGCCATGGCTCTCCTAAACGTGGGTGTGCCGGCAGCCCCCGGGACCTCGAGGCCCACGACACCGAGATCGGTGCCGGGGCAAAGAAAAAAGCTCCGGCGCGGGCGCACGGAGCTGAGTCTCTTCGAGAAGAGGAACGACTTCACACACCTGCGCTGGTCGCTCTCTCTCGAGAACCTTCGGTCTCCGTCTGTCTCAGCGAGGCTGAGCGCAGGCGATGACAACCGGCGGTCTTGGGCTGGGTACAGAGTAGACGTACGACTCACGCTCGCGCAAGTCGGGCCTCCTCGCCCTGCCCCTGCCCCTGCGCGGCCGTGGTCGTCGGCCCCGCCGTCCGCGACGTCGCCGCCGTCGCCGCCGCGTCGGGCGCCGTCGGCCCCTCGAGCGGCAGGCGCACCGTGAAGACGGCGCCCGCCGGGCTGCTCTCGACCGAGACGTGCCCCCCGTGGGCGTGCACGACCGCTTCGACGATGGCGAGGCCGAGGCCGGTCGACCCGGCCGTGCGCGACCGAGAGCTGTCGGCGCGGGCGAAGCGCTCGAACAGCACGGGCAGCACGCTCGGCTCGATGCCGGGGCCCTCGTCGGCGACCGTGACGAGCGCGTCCCGGCCCGACGGGTCGACGCCGAGCGCGACGTGGACCCTCGTGCCGTCGGGGGTGTGGGTGCGGGCGTTGGTCAGCAGGTTGGCGACGATCTGGTGGAGGCGCATGGCGTCGCCCGGCACGACGACCGGCCGGTCGGGCAGGTCGAGGTCGACGGGGTGCGAGTCGCTGGCCACGTGGGCGTCGTTGACGGCGTCGAGCACGACGCGGGTCAGGTCGACGTCGCCGACCACCAGGTCGCGGCCCTCGTCGAGGCGTGCGAGCAGGAGGAGGTCCTCGACGAGCGACGTCATGCGGACGGCCTCCGACTCGATCCGGCCCATCGCGTAGACGACGTCCGGCGGCAGGTCGGTGCCCATGCGCCGGGTGAGCTCGGCGTAGCCCCGCACCGACGCGAGCGGGGTGCGGAGCTCGTGCGAGGCGTCGGCGACGAACTGCCGCACCTTGTTCTCGCTCTGCTGACGCGCCTCCAGCGCTCCGGCCACGTGGCCGAGCATGCGGTTGAAGGCCGCACCGACGCGGCCGACCTCGGTGCGGACGTCGGCGTCGGGCTCGGCGACGCGCTCGGCGAGGGCGACCTCGCCGCGGTCGAGCGGCAGCTCGGCGACCCGGAGCGCCGTGTCGGTCATCCGCTCGAGCGGGCGGAGGGCGTAGCGGACGACGCCGTAGGCGATCACGACCGCGAGGGCGAGCCCGACGAGGGTGACCAGGGCGATGATCGTGACGAGGCTGGTGACCGTGCGCGACACGGTGTCGGTCGGCAGGCCCACCACCAGCGTCGCCGCGACGACCGTGCTGACGGAGGCGGAGCTCGTCCGGATCTGCACGGGCACGGCCTGCAGGCGGTAGCTGCCGAGGTCGCCGCCGAGGTCGGCGGTGACCGGCACGGCCGACTGCGCCACCCGCTGCACCGCCGTGTCGTCGGAGGTGCTCGTCTGCGTCGTGACCTGGCCGTCGTCGTCGATGTGCACCTGCACGACGCTGTCGCCCTGGAGGAGGGCGGTGAAGGTGCCGGGAGCCTGACGGGGCCCGCTGAGGTCCTCGTAGTCGGGCGAGACCGTCGGGCGGCCGCCCGTGCCCGGCCCCGACCCGGCGACCGCGCGCTGCACGGCCTGCGACAGGTCGGCGTCGAGCTGGTTCATCAGCGACCCGCGCAGCGCCACCACGCTCACCGCCCCGATCACGACCGTGAGCAGCACGACGAGCGCGACGATGCTGAGGATCAGCCGGTTGCGGAGCGTCAGCGGGGCCCCGGGGGCGGGGACCCGGCCGAGGGCCCCCCTCAGCCGCCCGCCGACCCGGGCGGGCAGCGCGTCGCTCACGACGTGGGCTTGATCACGTAGCCGACGCCGCGCACGGTGTGGATCATGGGCTCCTCGCCCGCGTCGATCTTCTTGCGCAGGTACGAGATGTAGATCTCGACGACGCTCGACTTGCCGCCGAAGTCGTAGCTCCAGACCCGGTCGAGGATCTGGGCCTTGCTCAGCACGCGACGAGGGTTCCGCATGAGGAAGCGCAGCAGCTCGAACTCGGTGGCGGTCAGCTCGATCTCGCGGCCGGCGCGCGACACCTCGTAGCTCTCCTCGTCGAGGACGAGGTCGCCCACCACGATCCGCGAGTCGCCGTGCTCGCTGATCGCGGAGGCGCTGCGGCGGATCAGGCCGCGCAGCCGGGCGACGACCTCCTCGAGGGAGAAGGGCTTCGTGACGTAGTCGTCGCCGCCCGCGGTGAGGCCCGAGACGCGGTCCTCGACGCTGTCCTTCGCCGTGAGGAAGAGGATGGGGGTGTCGTCGCCGCCCTGCCGGAGCCGACCGAGCACCTGGATGCCGTCGATGTCGGGCAGCATCCAGTCGAGCACGATGGCGTCGGGCTGGAACTCACGGGCGAGGGCGAGGGCGCCCTGCCCGTCGGCGGCCGCCTTCACGTCGTACCCCTCGTAGCGGAGCGCCATCGAGAGCAGGTCGGTGAGGCTGGCCTCGTCGTCGACGACGAGGACGCGGAGGGGCGATCCGTCGGCCCGGGTGAGTCTCGGGGCGGCTGCGGGGGCGGGGGTCGATGTGGTCACCCTCCCCAGTATCGAGGGATTCCTATGAGGGGCCTGTGGTGGCGCCATGCGTGAGCCGTGCACCGCTCACAGGGCCTTCATCGGCGGCACACCGGGCTCGCACCGTCGCGCCGCGGACGGTCGTCGGCCGCCGCTCAGCCCCGGGGGTAGTCCGCGCAGGCGAAGCGGCGCGAGTCGGGCGCCCAGCACGGCACGTTGACCGTGCCCTGGCCGCCCTGCAGCGCCCGCAGGGTGCGGGGCCCGGCACCCGGCACCGGCAGCCCGTCGTCGCCGAGCGGCATCGTCCGCAGCTCGACGTCGCGGTCGGCCGGGTGCCCGGTCGTGCCCGGCTCGTACGCCAGCCAGAGCAGCGTGCGGCCGTCGGGCGACACGTGCGGGAACCAGTTCACCCGCTCGTCGTCGGTCACCTGCACGAGGTCGCCGCCGTCGAGCGCGGCCCGGAAGAGCTGGGCGTGCCCCGCGACCCCGTGGGAGGCACGCTCGGAGTTCCACCACAGCCACCGGCCGTCGGGCGAGAACTCGGGGCCGTCGTCGGGGTGCTCGTCGGCGGTGACGGCGGTCGCGCTGCCGTCGGCCACGGAGACCAGGGCGACGTCCGTCCGCCAGTCGGCCCGCGCCTCCTCGCCGTCCGGGTCGTCGACGGGCGTCGGCAGGGCGCCGACGACCACGCTCAGCTGCGTGCCGTCGGGCGAGACGCCGTGCAGGTAGTTCTTGTGGTTCCTGCGAGGAGGGTGGTCGCGAGTCACTCGTCGGGCCCTCCCGCCCGGCTCCGCCCCGTCCCACGGCACCTCGTAGAGGTGCCCGTCGCGGGCGCTCACCACGACCGTGCGCTGGTCGGGCGCGATCACGTGGTCGTTGTTGATCTCGGGCACGTCGCCGAGCGGCACGGGCACGAGGTCGGTCTCGTCGGCGTCGCGGGCGGTGGCCGGCAGGCGCCAGAGCAGGCCGTCGCCGTTGACGACGAGCCAGCGGCCGTCGGGGCTCCAGTTCGGGGCCTCGACGAGCACGCGGTCGCTGCGGAAGGCGACCTCGGCCTCGCCGGTGACGGCGTCGACGACGAGGAGGCGGCTGGTCTGGCCGGGGAGGAGGAGGCGGGGCACGGGTCGGTCTCCCTGCTACTGGTTCGAGAACGCGGCGTCGAAGGAGGCGGTGGGCCGGGGCCAGAGCAGCGAGCGCACGTGGGCCAGGGCCTCCGGGGCGCCGTGCAGGCGGTCCATGCCGGCGTCCTCCCACTCGATCGAGATGGGGCCGTCGTAGCCGACGGCGTCGAGGGCGCGGAAGGCGTCCTCCCAGTGCACGTCGCCGTGCCCGGTCGACACGAAGTCCCAGCCGCGGCGCGGGTCGCCCCACGGCAGGTGCGAGCCGAGCACGCCCGAGCGGCCCGTCGCGGGGCGCAGGCGCGTGTCCTTGCAGTCGACGTGGTAGATCCGCGACGCGAAGTCGGTGATGAAGCCGACGACGTCGACGCCCTGCCAGAGCATGTGCGACGGGTCCCAGTTGAAGCCGAACGCCTCGCGGTGCTCGATGGCCTCGAGCGTGCGCACGCTCGTCCAGTGGTCGTAGGCGATCTCGCTCGGGTGCACCTCGTGCGCGAACCGCACCCCCTCGGCGTCGAACACGTCGAGGATGGGGTTCCAGCGCGTGGCGAAGTCCTCGTAGCCGGCGTCGATGACGCTGGCGGGCACGGGCGGGAACATCGCGACGTACGGCCAGATCGCCGACCCGGTGAAGCCGACGACGGTGTCGACGCCCATCTTGCGGGCGACGCGGGCCGCCCGCTTCATGTCCTCCGCGGCGCGCTGCCGCACGCCCTCGGGGTCGCCGTCGCCCCAGGTCGACGGCCGCAGGATCGCCTGGTGGCGGAAGTCGATCGGGTCGTCGCAGACCGCCTGGCCCGTCAGGTGGTTCGAGATCGCCCAGACGCGCAGGCCGTGGCGGTCGAGCACGTCGAGGCGCGACCGGAGGTACGCGTCGTCCTGGTCGGCCCGCTCGAGGTCGAGGTGGTCGCCCGAGGCCGCGATCTCGAGGCCGTCGTAGCCCCAGCCCGCGGCGAGCGCCGCGACCTCCTCGAGGGGCAGGTCGGCCCACTGGCCGGTGAACAGGGTGACGGGGCGGGAGCTCTCGCTCATGGGGTCCTCTCCGGGCGGGGCGGGCGGTGCGGTGGTGCGGGCGGTGCCGTGGTGCGGGCGGTGCGGCGGTGCGGGCGGTGCGGCGGTGCGGGCGGTGCGGCGGCGGCGCTGGTGCTGCCGGTGCGGGCCGGCGGGGCGGGCGGAGGCGCGGGTGCCGAGCGGGCGTCCCCGCCAGCATGGCAGGGGGCGCGGCCCCGTCAGGGCACGTCGACCCAGCGACGCCCGGCCGCTGCGGCCAGGACGCCCTCGGTGACGCGGATCGCCCGGAGGCCGTCGTCGAAGGTCGGCAGCCCCTCGGGCGTGCCGCCGTCGACCGCGTCGTAGACGTCGGCGACGAACGCCGCGAAGGCGTCCACGTAGCCGAGCGGGTGACCCGCCGGCACGATCGACAGGCGCGCGGCGTCGGGCGACAGGGCCGCCGCGTCGCGAGCGAACACCTCGGTGCCGCGTCGCCGCCCCACCCACAGCGTCTCGGGCTCCTCCTGCGAGAACTCGAGGCTCTCGACCGTGCCCGCGACGTCGAGGAGGAGGCGGTTCTTGCGCCCCGGCGCGACCTGCGACACGAAGAGGGTGCCGATGGCTCCGCCGACGGTCTCGAAGACGACGGCGGCCTCGTCCTCGGTGTCGACGGGCCGGCCGCCGCGTTCGCGGTGCACCGTCGTGGTGGTCGACGACAGGCGCACGAGGCGCCCGGCGTCGCCGAGCACGAACTCCAGGAGGTCGACGAGGTGGCTGCCGATGTCGGCGAAGGCCCGCGACGGGCCGCCGGCCGCGGAGTCGACGCGCCAGTCGACGTCGTCGCTCTCGAGCAGCCAGTCCTGCAGGTAGCTCCCGCGGACGCTGAGCACCCGGCCGGTGTCTCCCCGGGCGATCCGGGCCCGCGCCTCCCGGACCATCGGGTGGTAGCGGTAGACGAAGGGCACCGCGGCGACGCGGCCCGCGGCGGAGGCGGCGGCGACCAGCGCCTCCCCCTCCTGGCTCGTCGTCGCCAGGGGCTTCTCGCAGACGACGTGCTTGCCGGCCCGGAGCGCGGCGAGCGCGACCGGCGCGTGGCTGGCGTTCGGCGAGCAGACGTGCACGACGTCGACGGCGGGGTCGTCGACCAGGTCGGCGACCGACGCGTGCGCCCGGGCGACGCGGAGCGAGGCCGCCGCGCGGGCGGCGCTCTCCGGGGTCGACGACGCGAGGGCGACGACCTCGGCGCCGGCGGTGCGGGCGGCGGCCGCGTGCACGCGGGCCATGAAGCCGCCGCCCACGATGCCGACGCGGACGCGCCCGGGCCGGGAGGCGCCTCCGGCCTCCACGGCGGGGGCGGGGCCGGCCGCCCCCGCCGTGACGACCGGGGCGGCGCCTCCCGGGCGGGTCACTTGACCGCGCCCGAGGAGAGCCCCGTGATCAGGTGCTTCTGCACGAGCATGAAGCCGATCAGCACGGGCAGCGAGACGACCACCGACGCGGCCATCAGCTGGTTCCAGTAGACGTCCTGCTGCGACGCGTACGCGCGGAGGCCGATCGACAGGGTGCGCGTGTCCTTGCTGGTCAGCACCGACGCGAAGAGCACCTCGCCCCACGCCGTGATGAAGGCGTAGACCGCGACGGCGATGATGCCGGGCTTCGCGACGGGGATGATGACGCGGAAGAGCGCGCCGAGGCGGCCCGTCCCGTCGATCATCGACGCCTCCTCGAGCTCCTTCGGGATCGAGGCGAAGTAGCCCGTCAGCATCCAGATCGAGAACGGCAGGCTGAACGTCATGTAGGTGATGATCAGCCCGAGGTAGCTGCCGGTCAGCTGGACCCCGACCGTGCGCTGGATCTGCACGAAGATGAGGAAGAGCGGCAGCAGGAACAGGATGCCGGGGAACATCTGGGTCGACAGCACCACGAGGCTGAAGCTCCGCTGCCCGCGGAAGCGCAGGCGGGCCAGCGAGTAGGCCGCCAGCACCGCCATGGCCACCGAGAGCACCGTCGCCGAGACGGTGACGATGAGGCTGTTCTTGAAGTACGACGCGAGCGGCACGGTCTGCCAGATCTGCACGTACGGCTCGAGCGTCACCCGCGTGGGGATCCAGGTGAAGAGCCCCTGGACGTCGGCGAGCGGCTTGATCGACGTCGTCAGCACCACGTAGAGCGGCACGACCACGACGAGCGACAGGAAGGCCAGCCCGAAGAACCGGAAGATCTTGAAGCCACGGGTCTCAATCATCGTGCTGTCCCTTCGGGAGAACCATGCGGATGTAGAACGCCGACGCGATCAGCAGGACGATCAGGAGCATCACGCTCATGGCTCCGCCGAGGCCGAAGTTCCAGTTGTTGAAGCTCTGCTGGTAGATCAGCGGCGAGATGAGCGTCGCCTGCTCCGGCGACGCCGGGCCGAACAGCACGTAGGGCACGTTGAACTGGTTGAAGATCCAGAGGCTCATGATGAGCAGCAGCACGGCGTTGGCCGGCTTCACCATGGGCAGCGTGATCTGCGTGAACTGCTTCCAGAGGCTCGCGCCGTCGAGGCTCGCGGCCTCGTAGACGTCGCCCGGGATGTTCTGCAGCGCGGCGAGGAGCATGAGGAAGGCGAACGGCCAGAACTGCCAGGCCGTGACGATCACGATCGCCCAGAACGAGTTGCCGCCGAGCAGCCAGAACGGGCGGTCCTGGAGGATGCCCAGGTCGTCGACCAGGAAGCGGTTGATGGCTCCGTCGCGCTGGTTGAACATGAAGGCCCACGCGATCGTCCCGACGTAGGACGGCAGGGCGTAGGGCACGAGGAAGAGCGTGCGGAGGATCCCGCGGCCCTTGAACGAGCTGGTGAGCAGCACCGCTCCCAGCATGCCCATGCTCCAGGCGATGGCGACGACGATGACGGTGAAGAGCAGGGTGCGGCCGAGGGCCCCGTAGAGCTGGCCCGCGATGGGCGAGCTGGGGTCGAGGGCCGTGACGAAGTTGCGGAGGCCGACGAAGGGTGCGTTGACCCAGTTGGCGATGCTGAGCTGGTTGAGCGTGATGAACGCGATCCAGACGCCCAGCACCATCGGGATGATGTGGACGAGCAGCTCGGCGAGGGCGGCGGGCGCGACCAGGAAGTACGCGAGCGGCGAGCGGTGCGCCTTGCGCTTCTGGGCGGGCTGGAGGGGCGCCGCCTGGTGGCGGTCGGGCGGGGTCGCCTCCTCGGCGGGGGCGGGCGGCAGCAGGTTGACGGTCATGAGGGTCCTCTCGGGTGCGGGTGCCGGGGCGGCCGGTCGTGGTGACCGGCCGCCCCGGCGCGCGGCGGTGGGACGGGCTACTGACCCGAGCTCATCTGGCTGGCCGCGTCCTCGAGGGCCGACTTGACGTCGTCCTCGCTGACCGACTGGCCCTGGGCTGCAGACGCGAGGAGGTCCTTGATCGCCGTGCCGACGAGGGTCTCCATCTGTCCTTCAGAGGGGTAGAGCGGCATCGGCTGGGCGTGGTCGGCGAGCGTGACCTGCTTCAGCTTGATGGCCTCCGACTGGAACGCCGGGTCGTCGTACGCCGCCGTGACGACGGGCAGCGCGCCGAACGACTCGTTGAGGTACTTCTGCTCGTCGTCGCTCGTCAGGTGCTTCACGAAGTCGATCGCGGCGTCCTTGTCGTCGCTGTTCTCGAAGACGCTGATGTTGATGCCGGCGACGTGGCTCTGCGTGCCCTCGAGGCCGGTGGCGTCGGCGGACTCCATCGGCACCGGAGCGGCCGCGTAGTCGGTGAAGTCACGGCTCTTGAGGTTGTCGGTCGGGGCCTGGTCGAAGAACATCGCGGCCTGGCCGTCGGCGAAGGTCGCCGCCATGTCGGAGCCGTTGACGCTCTCCGCGTCGGAGGGCGAGACGACCTTGTCGACGGCCATCAGGTCCACCCACTCCTTGACGCCCGCGACGACGCCGTCGTTGCCGAAGTCGGGCTCGCCGTCCTCGTTGTACAGCTCGCCGCCGTTCTGCAGGCCGCGGACGAACGCCTGGTGGGCGTTGTTCGAGATGCTCGAGCCCGCCATCGTGACGCCCCACTGGTCGATCTGCCCGTCGCCGTCGGTGTCGATCGTCAGCTTCTTGGCGTCCTCGACGAACTCCTCCCACGTGGCGGGCGGCTCGGTGATGCCGGCGGCCTCGAACATCGCCGTGTTGTAGTACAGCGAGTACGCCAGGCCGTAGAGCGGCACGGAGGTCGGGGCCTGGCCCTCGGCGCCGCCGGTCGCGAAGCTGGACTGCACGAAGCGGTCCTGGCCGCCGATGGCCTCGAGGGCGTCGCCCTCCCACGGCACGAACGCGCCGCTGGACTGCAGCGACACCGCCCAGGTGTTGCCGATGTTGAGCACGTCGGGGCCCTCGCCGCTCGAGACGGCGGTGAGGATGCGGTTGTAGAGGTCGGACCACGGGATGACCTCGAGGTCGACCTTCACCCCGGTCTCCTCCGTGTACCGGTCGATCGACTCCTGAAGCACCTCGGCGTCGCGCTCGACGGTGGGTGCCTGGTTGCTGGCCCAGTAGGTGATGGTCTCGTCGCCGCCGTCGCTGCCGCCGTCGGCGGAGCAGGCGGTCATCGATCCGGCTGCCACGACGCCGACGGCGAGGGCGGCGACCCAGCGGAACTTCTTCGTGTTCATGTCTTCTCCTGGTGTCTCTTCTTCGAGAGGTCTCTTCATCGAGTGGGGGAAGTGCTGTGTTCGGGGTGGTGCTGTGCTGCGGTGGTGCTGTCTCGGTGGTGGGCTGGTGAGGGGTGGGGGCGGGTGCCCCCGCGGCGGGCCGGCCTCGTCGTCGACGCCGGCCCGTCGACGACTAGCTGAGGGTGGCGACCGACGGGTCCCAGTCCTCGGGCAGCTCGGGCGTCGGGTCGAGCGACGACGCCACGACGACGCTCTCGTCGCGCTCCGCCGACTCGGCGAGCGAGACCATGACGTCGAGCACGTGGAACGCGAGCTCGCCGGGCACCCGCTCCCGGCGGCCGCCGCGGATCGCCTGGGCGAGCTCGGCGACGCCGGTGCCCCGGGTGAAGGTCGACCCCGACGCCGGCACGACGGTCGGCTCGTCGCCGCCCGTGTGCACCAGCGTGTCGCCGTCGAACATGTTCGGGTCGGGGAACACCGCGGTGCCCTCCGTGCCGGCGATCTCGACGAAGCCGGCACGGGCGAGCTTCGAGTCGAAGCTGAAGACCGCCTGCGCGCTGGCGCCGCTCTCGAACTGGAGCAGCGCGCTGACGTGCGTCGGCACCTCCACCGGGAACTCCGTCCCCGCCTTGGGGCCGGAGCCGATCACGCGGGTCTCGCGGGCCTTCGACGCCGTCGCGGTGACCTTGGCCACGGGGCCGAAGACCTGCACGAGGGTCGTGAGGTAGTACGGGCCGACGTCGAACATCGGGCCGGCGCCGTGCGCGAAGAGGAACTCCGGGCTCGGGTGCCACGACTCGGGGCCGGGCACCTGGAAGAGCGCGAGGCCGGTCAGCGGGGCGCCGATGTCGCCCTGGCGCACGACGCGGAGCGCCGTCTGCAGGCCGGCGCCGAGGAAGGTGTCGGGCGCGACGGCCACCCGGACCCCCGCCTCCTGCGCGGCCGCGAGCAGTCGCTGCCCGCTCTCGCGGTCGAGCGCGTAGGGCTTCTCGCCCCAGACGTGCTTGCCGGCGGCGACGGCGGCGAGGGCGACCTCGACGTGGGCGGCCGGGATGGTCAGGTTGACGACGATCTCGACGTCGTCGTGGGCGAGCAGCTCGGCGACCGAGCCGCTGCCGGGCACGCCCCACTTCTCGGCCTGGGCCGCGGCGCGCGCCTCGTCGATGTCGGCGATGAACAGCACCCGGAGGTCGGGGAACTGCGTGAGGTTGCCGAGGTACTGGTCGCTGATCACGCCGGCGCCGACGACGCCGACGCCGACCGGCCCCGTGCGCGGGGCTCCGGACGAGGAGGCGGTGGCCCGGTCGGCCGTGGTGGTGTCGGTCATGCGCGGACTCCCTGGAGGTACTCGAAGCTGTCGGCGAGGGCGGTGAAGACGTCGCCCGCGTGGTCGTCGAGCTCGACGACGGCGAGGGCCTGGGGCGCCGCGCGCAGGATGTCGCGGACGGGCATGCTGCCGCGGCCGACGGCGACCTGCTCGGAGTCGTCCTTCGTCAGGGGGCCGTCCTTGACGTGGAGGAACTGGACCTGGTCGCCGAGGCGGGCGAGGAGCTCGGCCGCGCCGACGCCCCCGACCTCGACCCAGTAGGTGTCGATCTCGAGCACGACGGTCGGGGGCAGGGCCGCGGCGAGGACCTCGAGGGCGGGCGTGCCGTCGATCGTGTTCTCCAGCTCGAAGGCGTGGTTGTGGTAGCCGACCGTGAGCCCGTGCTCGGCGGCCTGCTCGGCGATGCGGCCCAGGTCGGCCGCGACCGACTCGACGTCCTCGCGGGTGATCCAGCGGGTCTCGTCGACGTGCGGGTCGATGACCGTGGAGACGCCCAGGCGCACGGCCGCCGCGAAGATCGGCTCGAGGTCCTGGCCGACGAGCTTGGCGTGGGCGCTCGGCGCGGTGAGCCCGGCCGCCGGCAGCGCCTCGGCGTACTCGTCGACGCGCTCGACGAAGCCCCAGGGCTCGACCTGCGTGAAGCCGATGTCGGCGAGGCGGCGGAGGGTGCCGGGCAGGTCGGCCGCGATGGCGTCCCTCACCGTGTAGAGCTGGACCGAGATCGGTGATGTCACCTGGGAGACTCCTCTTCGAGTAGGTGGATGCGGGTGGTCCACCCCCCGACGGGGGTCGATCACCGCTGATCGAGACCGACGATAGGACCACTTCTGTCGGAGCGCAAGCAAAAGTCGACGAATCATCGCCACCCTTGTCTCGAGCGTCGTCGGGGCCTGTGCTTTACTGCCTTCATGTCCGACACGACGCGGCCGTCCGCCCTCGGCAGCACGGGAGCCAGCGAGCTCTTCCAGCTGCTGCGCGACGGCAGGCCGCGCACCCGGGCAGAGCTCGCGGCGATGACCGGCCTCGCCCGGTCGACGATCGGGCTCCGCCTCGACGCGCTGAGCGCCCTGGGTCTCGTCGGCCCCTTCGCCGACGCCGTCTCGACCGGCGGTCGCCCGCCCTCGCGCGTCGCGATGATCCCGTCGGCCCGCGTCGTGCTGGGCGCCGACTTCGGCGCCGGCCACCTCACGACCGCCCTCACCGACCTGATGGGCGAGGTGCTGCTCAGCCGCCACGTCGAGCTCGCCATCGCCGACGGGCCGGAGGCCGTGCTCACGACCATGGTCGCCGAGGCGGACGCCCTCCTCGACGACCTCGGCCGCAGCCGCGCCGACCTGATCGGCGTCGGCATCGGCCTGCCCGGCCCCGTGCAGTTCAGCACCGGTCGCCCGGTCAACCCGCCGATCATGCCCGGCTGGGACGGGTTCGACGTGCCCGGCTGGGTGCGGCGCCACCTCGACGTGCCCGTGCTCGTCGACAACGACGTCAACATCATGGCCCTCGGCGAGCGGAGCCACGCCTTCGCCGGCACCGACCACTTCCTCTTCGTCAAGGTCGCCACGGGCATCGGCTCGGGCATCATCTCGAGCGGGCGCCTGCAGCGCGGCGCCCAGGGCATCGCCGGCGACATCGGCCACGTGCAGATCCCCCGGGGCGCGGGCATCCCGTGCCACTGCGGCAACGTCGGCTGCCTGGAGGCCGTCGCCTCCGGCCCCGCCATCGCCGCGTCGCTGCGCCGCGGCGGCCGCGACGTGCCGGGCGGCAAGGAGGTCATCGACCTCGTGCGCGCCGGCGACCTCGACGCGATCATGGCCGTCCGTCAGGCCGGCCGCGACCTCGGCGAGGTGCTGACGGCGTGCGTCAACCTGATCAACCCGTCGGTGATCGCCATCGGAGGCTCGATGGCCCAGGCCGGCGAGCACCTGATCGCCGGGGTCCGCGAGGTCGTCTACTCGCGCTCGATGCCCCTCGCCACCGAGCACCTGAGCATCGTGCAGTCGCGGGCCGGCGACCGCGCCGCGATCATCGGGGCGAGCATGCTCGCCATCCACCACGCGCTCTCCCCCGCCGCCATCGACGAGCTGGCCGCCGCCGTCTAGGCCGGGCGCCCCGTCTCCCCGGCACGACGTCGAGACACGAGGAGGCGCGGTGTCGCGCCCGCCGCCTCTCCGGTGAGAGCATGGAGGCATGTCGATCGTCCAGCCCATGCTCTCCCTGTGGGACGACGAGCCGACCCCGCCCGCGCCTCCGGCACGGCCCGCCCACGAGCAGCGCGTGCTCGCCGACTCGAGCGACCGGATCGCGTGGCTCCGGGCCCGGAGCCGCGGCATCACCGCGACCGACGTCGCGCGGCTCTCGAGCCCGCGGGCCGTCCAGGCCGTGGTGCTCGACAAGCTCTACGGCAACGGCTTCGGCGGCAACGCCTACACCGACCACGGCCGGGCCCGCGAGCCCGAGATCGCGCGCTGGGTGCTCGCGGAGCACCGCATCGCGCCGAGCTCGAAGCTCTTCCACGCCGCCGACCGACCGCGGCACCTCGCCACCCCCGACGGCGTGGCCGTCCGGGCCGACGGCGCGGTGGAGCTCTGCGAGATCAAGACGACGAAGAAGGCGTGGACGAGCATCCCCCGCTCGTACCTCCGCCAGGTGTTCTGGCAGCAGTACGTGCTCGGGGCCGAGCGCACGCTCGTCGTCTGGGAGCAGCACGTGGACTTCGTGCCGCTCGACGCCGTGCCGATGTGCCGGTGGGTCGACCGAGACGACGACGAGATCCACCGCCTCGTCGGCCTCGCCGACACCGTGCTCGACACCCTGGCGCGCCAGGCTCCGGTCGACCCGTTCGCCCCGGGCGTGCGGGCCTACGAGCCGCCGCCCTACGACCCGCTGCGTTGACCCGCTCGCGCTGACCGGTTGCGCTGACCGGCTGCGGTCCCCCGCTGCCGTGCCCCTCGACCGCGGCGAGGTTTTCCGCCCCCGTGACGCGGCCGAAACACGACCGACCCATCCGCCCTGTCTGATGGGTCGTGCAGGGAGCCTGCTCGTCACCGAGCGCTCCGCGACGACAGGGAGGGTGCGATGACGCACACGACGATGCGGGCCATGGTCATCGAGCGGACGGGCGGGCCCGAGCAGCTCGTCGCGGCGGAGGTGCCCGTGCCGACGCGGGTCGGCTCGGAGGTGCTGGTGCGGGTGCTCGCCGCCGGGGTCAACCGGGTGGACGCGGAGGCGCGGGCCGGCCTGGGCGACAGCGCGGGCGTCCCGGTGTTCCCGGCCGTGCTCGGGCACGACTTCAGCGGCGTCGTCGTCGAGGTGCCGTACGCGGCGCACGCGCTCCACGTGGGCGACGCCGTCTACGGCATGGCGCCCTTCCCCCGCGCGGGCGGCAGCTACGCCGAGTACGTCAGCGTGCCGTCGTCGTCCGTCGCGCGGAAGCCCGCGACGCTCTCGCACGTCGAGGCCGCGGGCGTGCCGCTGGCCGCCCTCACCGCCTGGGGCATGGTGGTCGACGTCGCCAAGGCCCACGAGGGCCAGCGCATCCTCGTGCACGCGGGGGCCGGGGGCGTGGGCCACTTCGCCGTCCAGATCGCCGCCTACTTCGGGGCGCACGTCGTCGCGACCGGCTCGCAGCGCAACGCGGGCTGGCTCCGCGAGCTCGGGGCCGCCGAGGTCGTCGACTACGACGCCGTCGACCTCGAGCGGACGGTGCGCGACGTCGACGTCGTGGTCACCCTCGTGGACGACGTCGCGGTGGCCGAGGCCAGCCTGCGCGTGCTGCGGCCCGGCGGCGTCGTCGTGCACGCGCCCACCGCCTCCTACGCCGGGGCCTCCGTCGCGGCCGAGGCCGCCGGCGTCCGGACCACCGGCTTCGCCGTGAGCCCCGACGCCGCCACGCTCTCGGTGATCGCCCGGCTGCTCGACTCGGGCGACCTGCGCGTCTACGTCGACGACGTCTACGACCTCGACGAGGCGGCCGACGCCCACACCCGGCTGGAGCGCTGCCACACGCGCGGCAAGCTCGTCCTCCGCGTCGCCGACGAGTGACGTCTCGTCAGGCGGGGCCGATGCGCGGGAGCCTAGAGGCGACGCTCGAGCACGAAGTCGGCCTGCGGGTCGTCGCCGAGGGCGAAGGTGCGGGTGCCGACGCGCTCCAGGCCGTGCTTGGCGTAGAAGCGCAGTGCGCGGTCGTTCTGCTGGTTGACGCCGAGCCACACCGAGGAGGCGCCCGTCGCGCCGGCCGCGTCGATGGTCGCGGCCATCAGGGTCGAGGCCGCACCCGTCCCGTGCCCCTGGGGCATGACGTAGAACTTGCTCAGCTCCACCGTCGGCCGGGACGCCACGGCGGCGGCGACATCAGGGTCCACCGGATCGCCCGTGACCAGCATGCTGTAGCCCAGAGCACCGGACTTCGTCGTATCGACGGCGAGCAGGACGATGCGCGACTCGTCGGCCAGGTACCGGGAGAACGCCTCCTCCGACAGGGTCGTCGTCACGATGCGCGCGATGTCCGTCAGCGACGAGCCGGGCGGGCAGGCCAGGGGGAAGGTCACCGCCGCCACCTCGGCGAGCAGGGCGGAGTCGGCGGGCGTGGCGGGGCGGACGATGACGGTCATCTGCCCATGGTGCCGCACCCGCGCCTCCTGCCCTGACCAGGGATGCCCCGGCACGTGACGACGGGCACGACGAAGGCCGCCCCACTCGAGAGTGGGACGGCCTTCGGGCGACTGCGCGCTTTCGGGTCGGTGAGACCTAGAAGACGTTGATGTCGAGGGGGATGCCGGGACCGAAGGTCGTCGACAGCGTGCCCTTGGTGATGTAGCGGCCCTTGGAGGAGGACGGCTTCAGACGGACGACCTCTTCGAGGGCGGCGTCGAGGTTGGTGTTCAGCTGCTCTTCCGAGAAGCCGGCCTTGCCGATGACGAAGTGCACGTTGCTGTGCTTGTCGACACGGAACTCGATCTTTCCGCCCTTGATGTCGTTGACGGCCTGGGCGACGTTGGGGGTCACGGTGCCGGTCTTCGGGTTGGGCATGAGGCCGCGGGGGCCGAGCACCTTTCCGAGACGGCCGACCTTGCCCATGAGCTCAGGGGTCGAGACGGCCGAGTCGAACGACGTGTAGCCGCCGGCGACCTTCTCGATGAGCTCGTCGCCGCCGACCTCGTCGGCACCGGCCGCGATGGCGGCCTCAGCGGCGGCACCCGTCGCGAAGACGATGACGCGGGCGGTCTTGCCCGTGCCGTGCGGGAGGATGACGGTGCCGCGCACCATCTGGTCGGCCTTGCGGGGGTCGACGCCGAGCTTGAGCGCGACCTCGACGGTCGAGTCGAACTTCTTCGAGCCGGTCTCGCGGGCGACGGCGACGGCCTCGCTGGTGCTGTAGAACTTGCCTGCCTCGATCTTCTCGGCAGCGGCGCGGTACGCCTTGGACTTCTGAGCCATGTTGGACCTCTTCGTACTGGGGACGTGGTAGCGAGCCTGGCCGGCTCTCCCACTGGTGTCTGGGTCGTGCAGGCGGGTCGCCTGCACGGAGGGGTGCTGCTTAGGCGTCGACCGTGATGCCCATGGAACGGGCGGTGCCGGCGATGATCTTCGCCGCGGCGTCGATGTCGTTGGCGTTCAGGTCGGCCTGCTTCGTCGTGGCGATCTCGCGGACCTGCTCCATGGTCAGCGTGCCGACCTTGGCGGTGTGCGGGGTCGAGGAGCCCTTGGCGACGCCGGCGGCCTTCTTGATGAGCTCGGCGGCGGGCGGGGTCTTCAGGACGAACGTGAACGAGCGGTCTTCGTAGACCGTGATCTCGACCGGCACGACGTTGCCACGCTGCGACTCGGTCGCGGCGTTGTAGGCCTTGCAGAACTCCATGATGTTCACGCCGTGCTGACCCAGGGCCGGGCCGATGGGCGGGGCGGGGTTCGCGGCGCCGGCGTTGATCTGAAGCTTGATCAGACCCGTGACCTTCTTTTTCGGTGCCATTGTTCTTTTCCTTCTTCTGGGGTTCGAGCCGACGGCGGCTGCCGCTGGCTCTCCCGGTGGCCCGTGGGGACGGACTCCGGTGAGGTGTCAAGACTGGGGGGAGGTGCGGACGAGGCCGGCACTCGACACAGCGTACTGGACGAGGGCGTGGATCACACCCCCGACGGGCGACGCGGTGCTAGAGCTTCGTGACCTGGTCGAAGCTGAGCTCGACCGGGGTCTCGCGCTCGAAGAGCGAGACGAGCACGGTGAGCTTGCCGCTCTCGGGCTTGATCTCGTTGATCGTGCCGGGGAGGCCCGCGAACGAGCCCTCCTTGATCGTGATCGTCTCGCCGATCTCGAAGTCGACCTCGGCGGGGATGACGCGCTGGGTCTGCTTGCCGCCCTTGGCGCCGCCCTTCGAGGCGGGGGCCGCCTCCTGGACCTGGACGAGGCTCTTCAGCATGTTGAAGGCCTCCTCGAAGCGGAGGGGCGTCGGGTTGTGGGCGTTGCCCACGAAGCCGGTGACGCCGGGGGTGTGGCGGACGACCGACCAGGAGTCCTCGTTGAGGTCCATGCGGACGAGCACGTAGCCGGGGATCCGCACACGGGTGACCAGCTTGCGCTGCCCGTTCTTGATCTCGACGACGTCCTCCATCGGGACCTCGACCTGGTAGATGTAGTCCTCCATGGTCATGGAGACCATGCGGTTCTCGATGTTCTGCTTCACGCGGCGCTCGAAGCCCGCGTAGCTGTGGATGACGTACCACTTGCCGGGCTTGCCGCGCAGGTCGTAGCGGAAGGCCTCGTACGGGTCGACCTCGGCCTCCTCGTCGACCTCCTCCGACTCGACGTCGACGGCGACGTCGTCGAACGCGGCCTCGGCGTCGGCGTCCTGGACGGACTGCTCGGCCTCGGCGATGACGGCGTTCGCCCCGCTGGCGTCGCCCTCGGCGGCCAGCTCCTCCGCCTCGGTGTCGGCCTCGTCGTCGGTCGCCTCGACGGCGGCCTCCGCCTCGGCGGCGTCGTCGATGTCGAGCGCGTCGTCGACGACGGCGTCGGCCTCGGGGTCGGACGCCTCGGCCAGGGTGTCGAGCAGCTCGTCGAGGTCGCCCGAGTCGTCGGTGCCTTCGTCGCCCTCGTCGACGATCGAGATCGCGCTCTCCTCCGCCGAGCCCGCGTCGCCGTCGGTGTCGACGTCGAGGACGTCGCCCTCCTGGGTCTCGCCGACCTCCGAGGACTGCTCGGCGGCGGGGGCCAGGTCGATGTCGTCGCGCTCGTTCTCAGGCAAGGGTTCTTCTTCCGTTCGTGGGGTGTCGGGCTGGCGGGCCGCCGCGGCGGCCGCGCGGCGCGGTCGAGGGGACCGCGCGGTGTCGTGTCAGCTGCCGGTCGGGCCGTTGCCGAAGACGTACCCGACGGCGAGGCCGAAGAGGGAGTCGAGGCCGGTGACCAGGGCCATCATGATGACGACGAAGACGAGCACGACGCCCGTGTAGCTGAAGAGCTCCTTGCGGGTCGGGGTGACGACCTTCTTCAGCTCACCGATCACCTGGCGGATGAACAGCGCGATGCGCGCGAAGGGGCTGCGCCGGACGGCGACGTCGTTCTTCGCCTTCTCGACGACGTCCTCACTGGGGACGTCGAGGTCTTTTCTCGCCACTGTCTGGGTACCTTCCGAGCTCGGCCCGCGGGGCCTGGTGTCCGATGGACGGACAGTCGTCCGGGGACCGGACGGTCGTCCGGTGTCCCGGGCCGCCGCTCTGACTAGTGTCGGTCGCGACGACCCGGCCGGGCTGCAGGGCGGACAGGACTCGAACCTGCAACCTGCGGTTTTGGAGACCGCTGCTCTACCAATTGAGCCACCGCCCTTCGGGCTGACGATCAGGGCCCGGCGACACCGTGAGGCGCGCAGGAACTCCGCGCTCGTCGGCGCCTCGGCAAGTGTAGGCGAACCCCGACCCCGGTGCAAAGCGGAGGGGCGGAGGCCCTGCCGCCCCCGGGGCCGCCGCGGCTAGGCTGGCCCCGTGACCACGCCAGCGCGCCGCCTCTCGTCCCGCATCGCCTCCATCGCCCCGTCCGCGACCCTCGCGGTCGACGCCAAGGCCAAGGCCCTGCTGGCCGAGGGTCGGCCGATCATCAGCTACGGCCCGGGCGAGCCCAACTTCCCGACCCCCGACCACATCGTCGAGGCGGCCGTCGCGGCAGCCCGCGACCCGCGCAACCACCGGTACACCGCCGGCGCCGGCCTCCCCGAGCTGCGCGAGGCGATCGTCGAGAAGACCCTCCGCGACAGCGGCACCGAGGTCTCCGCCAGCCAGGTCGTCGTCACCAACGGCGGCAAGCAGGCCGTCTACCAGGCCTTCGCCGCGCTCCTCGACGAGGGCGACGAGGTCCTCCTCCCCTCGCCGTACTGGACCACCTACCCCGAGGCCGTGAAGCTCGCGGGCGGCGTCACCGTCGAGGTCTTCGCCGGCGCCGACCAGCAGTACAAGGTCACGGTCGACCAGCTCGAGGCCGCCCGGACGAGCCGGACGAAGGTCGTCCTGTTCTGCTCCCCCTCCAACCCGACGGGGTCCGTGTACACGCCCGACGAGGTGGCCGCCATCGGCCGCTGGGCCGTCGAGGCCGGCGTCTGGGTCATCAGTGACGAGATCTACCAGGACCTCACCTACGACGGCGTCGAGGCCGTCTCGATCACCGCCGCCGTGCCCGAGGTCGCCGACCAGACGATCCTCGTCAACGGCGTCGCGAAGACCTACGCCATGACCGGCTGGCGGGTGGGCTGGATGGTCGGGCCCGCCGACGTGATCGCCGGGGCGTCGAACCTCCAGTCGCACCTGACCTCGAACGTCTCCAACGTCTCCCAGCGCGCGGCCCTCGCGGCCCTGACGGGCCCGCAGGACGACGTCGAGGCCATGCGCCTCGCCTTCGACGCCCGCCGGGCCGTCATCGTCCGCGAGCTGAACGCCGTCGACGGCATCGTCACCCCGACGCCGCAGGGCGCCTTCTACGTCTACCCCGACGTGCGGGGCCTCCTCGGCCGCGAGTGGGCCGGCAGCACCCCGACGACGTCGCTCGAGCTCGCCGACCTCATCCTCGAGCACGCCGACGTGGCCACGGTGCCCGGCGAGGCCTTCGGCCCGAGCGGCTACCTCCGACTGTCGTACGCGCTCGGCGACGACCAGCTCCTGGAGGGCGTCCGGCGCCTCCAGCGCCTGTTCTCCTAAGCGGGCCGGGGCCGGGGCCGGGGCCGGGTCGGTCGGCTCCGGCCCGCGCGGGCCTCGGCCGGGGCGCCCTAGAGCGAGAGCCCGAGCAGCACGGGCTCGGGGTGCAGCACGACCCCGAACTCGGCCGAGACGCGCTGCTGCACGAAGCGCGCCAGCTCCGCGACGTCCGCCGCGGTGGCGCTCCCCCGGTTCGTCAGGGCGAGGGTGTGCTTCGACGAGATCGCCGCGCCGGAGCCCGGCAGCCGGAACCCCCGACCGATCCCGGCCTGCTCGATCAGCCACGCGGCGCTGAGCTTCACCAGGCCCGACGACGGAGGGGGCGGCGGTGCGGGCGCGTCGCCCAGGGGGACGACCCGCGCCTCCGGCTCCGGGTCGACGGGCCAGCGCGGCGCCGCCGACGGCAGCGCCGCGGCGACCTGACGTGGAACGATCGGGTTCGTGAAGAACGACCCGCACGAGGTCGCGTCGGCGTCGGCGGGGTCGAGCACCATGCCCTTGGAGGCGCGGAGGGCCAGCACGCTCGCCCGCACGTCGGCGACCGGCACCCGGTCGCCCAGCCCCACGCCGAGCGCGGTCGCCAGCTGCGGGTACGAGACCTGGGCGCTCGTGCCGCCGTCGTCGACGAGGGCGAACTCGACCGCGGTCACGACGCCGCGTCGGCCCCGCTTGAACACGCTCGTGCGGTAGCCGAGCCCGAGGTTCGCGGCCGGGACGCGGACGAACTCGCCCGTCTCGGCGTCGAGGAAGTCGACCGAGACGAGCGTCTGCGCGACCTCCTGGCCGTAGGCCCCGATGTTCTGGATCGGCGAGGCGCCCGTCGAGCCCGGGATGCCGCTGAGGGCCTCGAAGCCCGACCAGCCCTGGTCGACGGTGTGGGCGACGAGGTCCTCCCACGGCTCGCCCGCCGCGACGCGGAGGCGCACGTGGCCGTCGACGTCGTCGAGGCGCTCGACGCCCCGGGTGGCGACCCGGAGCACGGTGCCGTCGAAGCCCTCGTCGGCGGCCAGGGTGTTCGAGCCGCCGCCGAGCACGAACCAGTCGTCGCCGTCGGCCGTGACCTCCCGGGCGAGCTCGAGGAGCTCGTCGGTCGTGGCGGCCTCGACGAGCCGCGTCGGCTCGCCGCCGACGCGCATCGTGGTCAGGTCGGCGAGGTCGGTCACGCCAGCGTCACCACGACCTGCGCCTTGCCGAGCACGGTCTGGCCCGCGGCCGACACCCGGAGGTCGATGCGCGCGGTGCCGGCCTCGGGGTCCAGCGCGCCGACCGTGGCCGTGACGGTGATCTCGGCCCCGTCGGCGGGGTCGACGACGACGGGTCGCGTGAAGCGCACCTGGTAGTCGCTGACCCAGCCCAGCACGCCGGCGTCGTCGCCCGCGCCGTCGAGCCACTCCACGACGGGCTGGACGGCGGTGCCCATCGTCAGCATGCCGTGGGCGAGCACGCCCGGCAGCCCGACCGACTCCGCGACGTCGTCGCGGTAGTGGATGGGGTTGAAGTCGCCGGAGGCGCCGGCGTAGCGGACGAGGGAGTCGCGCGAGACCGCGTAGGACTTCTCGGCGACCACGAGGCCGACCTCGAGGGCGCTCACGCGTCGTCCCCCCGGACCACGAGGGTGGAGACGGCGGTCACGACGTGCGCGCCGGTCTGGTCGACCATGGCGGACGACGCCGTGACCATCGCGTTGCCGCCGAGGGTCTTGACGCCGGTCACCGTGAGGGTGGCCGTGAGCTCGTCGCCGGCGACGACCGGTCGCGAGTAGCTGAAGCGCTGCTCGCCGTGCACCACACGGGAGAAGTCGATGCCGGCGCCCGGCTCGGCCAGCAGCTGCGCGAGCGTGGCCTCCTGCACGACGACGGGGAAGGTGGGCGGGGCGACGAGGTCGGCGTGGCCGGCGGCGCGGGCCGCCTCGACGTCGAGCGAGAGCGGGCTCGTGGACGCGGTGGCGCGCGCGAACTCGCGCACCTTCTCACGGCCGACGAGGTACGGGGCGGTCGGCGGGAAGACCCGCCCTCGGAGCTCGGGGTTCACTGGCACCCGTCGAGTCTAGCCAGGGGCGACGTCGGGGACGGGCGGGGGCCCTCGGTCCCGGGAGGGCGGAGCCCCTCCGTCCGGGGAGCGCGGGGGCCTTCCGTCCAGGGAGCGCGGGGGCCTTTGTCGGAGGGGCGGCGTACGTTCTCCCCATGAGCGACGCCAACATCGATCCCGACATCACGCCCGTCGATCCCGCGGCCCCCGAGGCCGACGAGAACGCTGCCTCCGGCCCCGCCGAGGGCTCCGACCAGTCGCAGGGCACCCCGCCCGCCGGCGCCACCCTGGGCGGCGAGCGCCCCGACTCCTCCAACACCGCCTCGAAGGACCCTGAGCAGTGGGTGACCGGTGACGAGCCGATCACCGGCCCGCAGGCGAGCTACCTCGACACGCTGGCCCGCGAGGCCGGCGAGGAGCTCCCGGCCGACATGACGAAGGCCGAGGCCAGCGAGAACATCGACCGCCTGCAGCAGAAGACCGGTCGCGGGGCCTGATCCCCGTCGGGTGACCCCGGGCCCGTGGGGCCGGGGTCACCCCCGCCAGCCCGCCCCCCGGCCCCGACCGTCGGGCCGAGCGGCCCGACCTCTGCCAGGCTGGGTCCGATGTCGACAGTCTCCGCGCTGGTGCGCAGCACCCACCCCGGCCCCACGGCGACCGTCACGCTCCTCAGCCTCGTGCTCGGCCTGGCCGTCTCGCTCGAGGCGGCTCCCCTCGTCGTGGTCACCGTCGCCGTGCTGGCGGGCCAGGTCTCGATCGGGCTCTCCAACGACCTCGTCGACCTCGACCGTGACCGCAGCGTCGGCCGGGCCGACAAGCCCGTCGCGCTGGGCCAGGTCTCCCCCGGCGTGGTCGGCGCAGCCGCGGTCGCGTCCCTCGTCGTCGGGGTCGCCGCCCCGTTCCTCCTCTCGGTGCCCGCGGGGCTCGCTCACCTCGTGCTCGTCGCCTCCGGCTGGGCCTACAACCTGGGGCTGAAGCGCACCGTCGCCTCTGTCGCCCCGTTCGTGGTGAGCTTCGGGCTGCTGCCCGCGGTGGTGACCCTCGCGCTCACGCCTCCCGCGCCTCCCGCGGCCTGGGCCCTCGGGGTCGGGGCCGTCTTCGGCGTCGCCATCCACTTCACCAACGTGCTGCCCGACCTCGGCGACGACGCGGCCACCGGCGTGGCCGGCCTGCCGCACCGCCTCGGCCGCCTGCCCGCCGGGGTGGTCGCCTTCGCCGCCCTCGCGGTCGCGGCCTGCCTCACCCTCGCGGGCCAGCTCGGCAGCGGCGCCACGGTCGTCGGCCCCGTCGTGGCCGTGCTCGGCTTCGTCGTCGTGATCGGGATCGCCGTCGCGGGCACGGTCGTCGTGGTGCGGGGCGGCGACACGCGCCTGCTGTTCCGGCTGATCATCGTGGCCGCCCTCGTGCTCGTCGGGCAGCTCGCCCTGAGCGGCGCGGCGATCGTCGCCTGAGCCGTGCAGCTCCGGCCCCCGACCCGGAACCGGCACGGCCACGGTCCCGGCCCGGCCTCGGCGCCGGACGGGCGCCCGTGACCGATCAGGCGAAGCGCATCGCGTAGGTGTCGGCGAGGAGGCGCGAGGCCGGCGACCGGAGGGCGACCGTGAGCCCCGCGCGACGCGCGGCCAGGGCGGCGGGGCCCGCCGGACGGCCGAGCGCCATGTTGAGCTCGGCCTGGCGGGCGGCCCGGAGGGCGGCTCGACGCCGGGACGCCTCGACGGCGCGGAAGGCGCCCGGGTCGTGTCGACGACCGCCCGCGGTCCGGAGCGCCCGCGAGAGCACGGGGGCCCAGGCCACGGCGTCGAGCCAGCCGAGGTTCATGCCCTGCCCGCCGATGGGGCTGATCTCGTGGGCGGCGTCGCCGATCAGCAGGACGCGCCCGACCGCGGTGCGCGCAGCCAGCCGCCGCTGCACCGAGAACGCGCTGAGCATGGTCGACGAGGCGGCGTCGACGCGGAGGCCCGTGCGGCGCCGGACGAGGTCGGCGACCTCGTCGACGTCGGGGCCGGCGGGCCCGCCCTCGGGCAGCGACACCACGAAGCGGCGCACGCCCCCCGGGAGCGGGAACGACTCGACCACGCCGTCGCCCTCGACGTTCACGACGGCGTCGGCACCGTCGCCGGTCTCGTCGGCGAAGTCGCCCATCACGAAGCGGTCGCGGTAGCGGCGGACGGGCGCGTCGACGTGCAGCAGGTCACGGACGCCGCTCCGCGAGCCGTCCGCGGCGACGACGAAGCGCGCGGCGAGCTCGACCGGCCCCGACGGCCCCTCGCCGGTCAGCACGACCCGTTCGCCCTCCTCGACGAGGCCGGTGAGGCTCACGCCCCGGCGCAGCGCCCCGGGGGCCAGCACCTCGAGACGGGCGCGCAGCACGGCCTCGGTGCGGTGCTGGGGCACGGCGGCGACGAAGGGCCAGCGCGCTCCCGGCCGGCGGTCGAAGTCGACGGTGCCGAGCGTCCGGCCGGCGCTCCGGGCGACGCCGCGGCGGATCCGCACCGCCGACTCCACCAGCTCCTCGGCGGCGCCGACGGCGGCCAGGGCGTCGAGCGAGGGCGGGTGGACGCCGATCGCGCGCGAGAGCTGCGGCTCGTCGGTGCGGCGCTCCCAGACGGCGACGTCGAGGCCGAGGTGCGCGAAGAGGGCCGCGGCGTGCACCCCGACGGGGCCGCCGCCGACGACCACGACGTCGTGCGTGATCACGAGGCGACCTCCGCGGCCGCCCGACCCGCGACTCCCCCCGGCTCCGAGGAGGCGCGGAGCGGCTCCCAGGTCAGCCAGACGCGCATCGGCGGCCGGGCCAGCACGCGCCAGCGCGGCGGCGCCACGGCGCGGAGCTCGTCGACGCGCCAGCTGCGGCGGATCGAGCGGAGGCCGTCGACCCGGACGAACGACGACCCCGCCAGCGGCAGGGTCCCGACCGCGTAGGCGGCGTAGGCCGCCCGCGAGCGTCGGATGTCGCTGTGCAGGGCGAGCCGTCGGGCCAGCCGCTCGCTGTCGGAGAGGACGGCCGTGCGGGCGGCGTCGTCGAGGTGGTGCAGGACGTGGTTCGACACGACGACGTCGAAGGTCTCGCCCGCCGCCACCAGGTCGGCGCTCGAGGCCCGCCGGTAGTCGACCCCGCGTCGGGGCCGGGCCGACGCGAAGGCGTGGGCCCGCTCGTCGGGGTCGACCGCCGTGACGTGCAGCGCGAGCCCGTCACGCTCGGCCCACCGCGCCAGCGCCCTCGCGAGGTCGCCGCCGCCCGAGCCGAGGTCGAGCAGGGTGGTCGGGGCGCCAGCCGAGGCCACGAGGGGCCGGAGGCGCTCCGTCCAGGCCCGCCGCCAGCCTGCCACGAGCCCGTTCACGAGCGGGAAGACCGCGTAGGTGCGCCGCAGCGCCGCGAGGTCGCAGTCGGGGTCGTCCATGAGCTCGGCGAGGTGCTCCGCCCGCCCGCGCAGGTCGGGTAGGAGCAGCGTCACGCCGCGACCCGGCGCGTCAGCAGGCTCGTCTCGACGGTGAGGCCGGGGCCGAAGGCCATGGCGCAGACGCGCTCCCGGACAGGCGCGACGTCGGCGGCGCCGGCCGGAGCGGCGGCGCTCACGTCGACGAGCGCCCCGTCGCGCGCCCCGTCGGGCACGGCGTCGGACACGGCGTCGGGCACCAGGTGCTCGCGCAGGATGAACAGCACCGTCGCGCTCGACATGTTGCCCCGCGTCCGCAGCACCTCGCGCGACGGCGCCATCTGCGGGTCGCTGAGGCCGAGCCGCTGCTGCACGCGGTCCAGGATGCTCCGCCCGCCCGGGTGCACCGCCCAGCGCGTCACGTCGCCGACGCCCACGCCCTCCGCGGCGAGCAGCGGCACGAGGGCGTCGTCGATGTTCTCCTCGACGATGTGCGGCACGTAGCTGCTGAGGACCATGTCGAAGCCCTGGTCGCCGATGCTCCAGGCCATGTCGTCCTCCCCCACCGGGGTCAGCACGGTCTCGAGCACGTCGAGGTCGAGCACCGTCTCGCCGGTGGGAGCCGGGCGCGCCGTCACGACCGCGGCCGCCGCGCCGTCGGCGAAGACGGAGGAGGCGATGATCGCGTCGGGGTCGTCGCTGCTGCGCAGGTGGAGGGTGCAGAGCTCGGCACAGACGACGAGGACGACGGCGTCCGGGTCGGCTAGGCACGTGTCGCGGGCCGACCGCAGGGCCGGGAACGCTCCGTAGCAGCCCATGAAGCCGATGTGCAGCCGTCGCGTCGTCGCGGGCAGGCCGAGGCGGCGCACCAGCAGGTAGTCGGGGCCGGGCGCGAAGAAGCCGGTGCACGAGACGGTCACGACGTGGGTGACGTCGGCCGCGGTGATCCCCGCGGCGCCGGCCAGCGCCTCCTCGGCGGCCCGGGCGAAGAGGTCGGGGCTCTCGGCCACGTAGACGTCGTTGCGCGTCCCCGTCGTCGGGCGGAGGATGCGACCCTCGGCCCGGTCGTAGAACGTGGGAGTCGCGGCGTCGTCGTCGGGACCGCCGTCAGCCGAGAGCGGGGCCGCGTCGGGCGCCCCGCCCGCGCCGGTGGGCTCGGCGCCGAGCTCGGCGATGACGGTGTGCCGGGTGTCGATGGCGGCACCGTCGAAGACGGCCCCGATGAGCCGCGGAGCGAGCCTGCCGAGGCCGGGCTGCGACCGGAAGACGTCGCGGATGTGGGGCTGGTCGATGACGGTCGGGGGCAGGGCTGTTCCGATGCTTCGGATGCTCACGGGCATGCGTCATGGTATGCCCGGGGCCCCGAGCGTCGGCCCGGGCGGGCGCAGGGCTTGCCGTCGGAGGCGCGACTGTGCAGAGGGCCGACGGAGCTCGCGGCACCTGCCGACACGAGGAGACGGTCTCGAGGTGACGCCGCCGAGGTGGGGCGGCGGAGGATGACCTCTCGAGAAGAACTGCGGTAGCGAGGGCGGGACTCGAACCCGCGACACCACGATTATGAGCCGTGTGCTCTAACCAACTGAGCTACCCCGCCGCAAGCTGTCGCCACGGTGGGCGTAACCAGCTGGAGCCCCGAGTCAGGTTTGAACTGACGACCCCTTCCTTACCATGGAAGTGCTCTACCACTGAGCTATCGGGGCGTGAGACCGGGCCGCAGACGAGCTGCTGCCGATCGGCACCTGACGACTTTAGCAGAACACGGGAGCTCTCGTGCACACCGTGACGACACCGTCCGGGTGTCGGCGGTCGAGGCCAGGATCGGGTCATGCACAGCCTCGAGGTCCTGCTCGATCCCGCCGCCGACGCCGCCGTGCGCGCCGAGTGGGCCCTGCTCTCCGCGGCGGGACTGCCGTCGCTCGGCGAGCACACGGGCGAGACCAACGCCCCGCACGTGACGCTGCTCGCCCGGCCCGCCCTCGACGACGAGGCCGACGCCGCGCTCCGCGAGCTGGCGGCCGCGACCCTCCCGCTGCCCGTCGAGCTGGGCGCTCCCCTGGTCTTCGGCACCGGGCGGCGGGGGCTCGTCCTGGTGCGGTCCGTCGTGCCGACCGACCGCCTCCTCGGGCTGCACCGCGCCGTCCACGACCTGGTCGGGCCCGGCCGGGGCAGCGACGAGACCGTCGAGCACACCCGGCCCGACGCGTGGACGCCGCACGTCGCCCTGGCCCGACGCCTCACCCCGGCCGGGGTGGCGACCGCGCTGGAGGCGCTGGCCGACGGTGCGTCGGCACGCGAGACGGCCACCGTCGAGGAGGCACGGGTCGGCGGCGACCCCGCCCGCGACTCCTCGACGACCTTGCTGGCCGCGATGCGCCGCTGGGACAGCGACCGCAGGGCCGTGGTCGCGCTGGGCCCCGCCCGCTAGTCGAGCGGGGTGGAGACGAGCTCGAGGCTCGCGAGGTCGTCGGCCGTGAGCTCGACGTCGGCGGACTCGAGCAGGCCCTCCAGCTGGATCACCGTGCGGGCGCTGGCGAGCGCGCCGATGACGTTCTGGCGGCTGGCGAGCCAGGCGATGGCCACGGCTCCGGGCTGGACGCCCTGGCGCTCGGCGATCTCGACGAGCACCTCGACGGTGCCCTGGTTCTGCGGGGTGACGTAGCTCATCGCCCGGCCGCCCCGGGGCGAGTCGCCGCGGCCGGCGTCGCCGCGGTACTTGCCGGTCAGGAACCCGCTCGCGAGCGAGGAGTGCGGCAGGACGGCCAGGCCGAAGTGGTCGACGATCGGGGCGACGTCCGATTCGTAGTCGCCGCGACGCACGAGGTTGTAGGCGGCCTGGACGGCGGCGAACGGGTGGAGCCCGTCGCGGTCGGCGATGGCGAGCGCCTGGCGGAGGCGCGCGCCGGTGTAGTTCGAGGCGGCGGGCCAGCGGATCTTGCCCTCGTCGACGAGCTCGCTGAGCGCCCCGACGGTCTCCTCCAGGGGGGTCTCGTCGTCGTCGAAGTGCGTCGCGTAGAGGTCGATGTGGTCCGTGCGCAGCCGGAGCAGCGACGCCTCGACCGCCCGGCGGATGCTGGCCCGGCCGAGACCGGGGGCGTCGGGGTGCTGGCCGCACTTGGTGCTGATGACGACCTTCTCGCGGTTGCCGGGGCGCGCCAGCCAGCGGCCGATGATCGCCTCCGACTCGCCGCCGGAGTTGCCGGGCAGCCACGCCGAGTAGACGTCGGCCGTGTCGATCACGCGCCCGCCGTCGCCCGCGAAGACGTCGAGCACCTCGAGCGCGGTGGGGGCCCCGACCGTCCAGCCGAACACGTTGGTGCCGAGGGCGAGGGGGAAGCCGTCGCCGTCGGGGAACACGGCGTCGGCGACGGGGGTGGTCGAGGCGTCCAGGAGCGCTCCGTTCGGGGTCGTGAGGTGTGGTCAACGGTACTGGATGGGGGCCTCCGAGCCTGCCGTATCGTGGGCGCATGTCCTCTACCGAGACCACGGGCGACACGCTCGACTCCCCCTCCGAGACCGACGTCCAGGCACCCGCCGATCCCGAGACGGAGGGCCTCGCCACCTCAGCCGACGACCTCGAGTGGTGGCGCACCGCCGTCATCTACCAGGTCTACCCGCGCTCCTTCGCCGACGGCGACGGCGACGGGGTGGGCGACCTCCCCGGCATCACGGCCCGGCTCGACGCCCTGGTCGAGCTCGGCGTCGACGCCGTCTGGCTGTCGCCGTTCTACACGTCGCCCCAGGCCGACGCCGGCTACGACGTCGCCGACTACACCGACGTCGACCCGCTCTTCGGCACGCTGGCGGACTTCGACTCCCTGCGCGCCCGCGCGACCGAACTCGGCCTGCGCCTCATCGTCGACCTGGTGCCCAACCACTCGTCGTCGGCCCACGTCTGGTTCCGGGAGGCCCTCGCGGCCGCGCCCGGGTCGCCCGAGCGCGCCCGGTACATGTTCCGCGAGGGGCGGGGAGCCGAGGGCGAGCTGCCGCCGAACAACTGGGAGTCGATCTTCGGCGGCCCGGCGTGGAGCCGCATCACCGAGGCCGACGGCAGCCCCGGCCAGTGGTACCTGCACCTCTTCGACTCGTCACAGCCCGACCTCGACTGGACGAACCCCTGGGTGCGCTCCACCTTCCTCGACGTGCTCCGCTTCTGGCTCGACCGCGGCGTCGACGGCTTCCGGGTCGACGTCGCCCACGGCCTGGTCAAGGCCGAGGGCCTGCCCGACTACACCCCGCCGGCCGACGCGGGCAGCATGGGCGGCGGCCTCGGCGAGGACCGCACCCCGCCCTACTGGGGCCAGGACGGCGTGCACGAGATCTGGCGCGAGTGGCGCCGGGTGCTCGACGAGTACCCGGGCGACCGCGTGCTCGTCGCCGAGGCCTGGGTCGAGCCGCTCTCGAAGCTGGCGAACTGGGTGCGCCCCGACGAGATGCACCAGGCGTTCAACTTCGCCTACCTCGAGACGGGCTGGTCGGCCGCCGAGATCCGCCGCGTCGTCGACTCGTCGATCGAGGTCTTCGCGAGCGTCGGCGCCCCGAGCACCTGGGTGCTGAGCAACCACGACGTCGTCCGCCACGCGAGCCGGCTCGCCCTCACCGCCGAGAACCCGCAGGGTCACGGCATCGGCCCGCGCAGCCCCGGCCTGCCGATCCCCGAGCTCGGCCTGGCGCGGGCCCGTGCCGCGACGGCCGTCATGCTCGCCCTCCCCGGGAGCGCCTACCTCTACCAGGGCGAGGAGCTGGGGCTGCCGGAGGCGGTGGACCTGCCCGACGAGGCGCGTCAGGACCCGACGTGGTTCCGCACGGACGGTGAGCGCTACGGCCGCGACGGCTGCCGTGTGCCGCTGCCCTGGGAGTCGGGGTCGCCCGCCTTCGGGTTCAGCGAGACCGGCGCCTCCTGGCTGCCGCAGCCCGACGACTGGAGCACCTACGCGCGCGACGAGCAGCGCGGGGTGCCCGGGTCGACCCTCGAGCTCTACCGCTCGGCCCTGGCCCTCCGCTCGGAGCACGAGCTCGGCGCGGGGCGTCTCGAGTGGCTGAGCGGCTGGTCGGACGACGTGGTGGCCTTCCGCAACGGCGACGTCGTGGTGCTCGCGAACACCGGCGAGGTGCCCGTCGAGCTTCCCGTCGCCGACGTGCTGCTCTCGACCATGGCCCTCGACGGTCCGGCTCTGCCCGCCAACGCCGCCGTCTGGCTGCGGGCGGAGGGCGTCACCGGCTGAGGCCGCCCGCCCACGACGAAGCCCCCCGGCCGGTGCCGGGGGGCTTCGTCGTGCGAGGGGGGTGCGTCAGTTGGTGTTGGCCTGGAGCCAGGGGTACGGGTCGACGGGCACGCCGGCGAGGTGGATCTCGAAGTGCAGGTGCGCGCCGGTGCTGTTGCCGGTGCTGCCGACCTTGCCGACGAGCTGACCGACGGTGACGGTGTCGCCCACCTTCACCTCGACGGAGCCGGTCTGCATGTGCGAGTAGGTCGAGGTGACCTTCTGGCCGTCGATGACGTGCTCGATCTCGACGTGGTTGCCGAAGGCGCCCGACGGGCCGGTGACGACGCTGACGGTGCCGTCGGCGATGGCCTGGATGGGCGACCCGGCGCCGGGCACGAAGTCGAGGCCCTCGTGGAAGGTGGAGCAGAAGCTGCAGTTCGAGACCTGGCGGGCGCCGAAGCCGCTGCTGATCGGCACGCCGGTCTGGAAGGGCCACTGGACGGTGCCGGCCATGTCGTTCGAGAACGTGCTCGAGCTGGTCGACGCGTACTCGGAGGCGACCTTCATCTCGGTGACCGAGTAGCCGTCGCGGCTCACGTCGTCGTCGGTCGCTCCGCCCGCGACGAAGCTCTGGGCGGCCGCGGCGCTCTTCTTCGCGACGGTGGCCTCGGGGGTGTCGACGAAGAAGGCGTTGGCGGGCACCGACGTGGCCACGAGCATCGCGCCCGCGAACATCATCGCGCCGACGACGGTGACGCGCTTGGAGGTGCGTTGGAAGGCCGAGGGAGCCGTGCGGGCCGCCGGGGTCGACCGGGCGGAGGCGGTGGTCGCGGCGGCGGGGCTCGCGGACCGGGTGCGGCGCGGGCCGGCGGCGGCACGCGGCGCCGCGGCGGGGCGCTGGGGTGCGGAAGGACGCTGGGGTGCGGTGCGGCCACGACGGGAGGCGGCCTCGGCGGCCCGCAGGGAGGCGCGGGTCGGCAGGGCCTGCTGAGCGGCGACCTCGGGGCCGGCGACCGTCGGGACGGTGGTCTCGGCGACGACGGGCTGAGCGGCCGCGGCAGCGGGGGCGATCGTGGCGGGGGCCGGCGTGGCGGGGCCCGCCGCGGCGGCGCGGCGCTCGGCCTCGCGGGCTTCGCGACGGGTGAGGAAGACGGGAGCAGGGGCCTCGCCGGTGGGTGTCGTCAGAGCATCGTCGGCTCGGGGCGACGGAGTCTCGTCGCGGTCGTGCTCGGCGAAGGTCTGGGGGTTCGACACGTCGTGATGGTCCTCGGGGTCGTCGGGACGGAGAGGCGGATGCACCCTCTTCTTCTCGGCCGCTACACCGGTGACTCAGGTCACGGAAAAGTAACGAACCAGTCAAGGGTAGCCGCTCAGGCCACGGATGGCTACCCGAGTCAGGGGGTCATGTCCGTCGTGGCATGTCAGATCCGGAGTCCCGAGACTCGAGAACGGGGCCGTCGACCCCGCTCGATCCGCTCAGATCCGGGCCTCGACGACCGCCCGCCAGAGCGCGTCGGCGATGTTCGGGGCGGCGGCCGAGGTCAGGCGTCCGCCCTCGGCGGAATCGTCCGACGCGCGGACGACGGCGCCCGCCTCCTCGGCGACGAGCGCGCCCGCGGCGTGGTCCCACGGCTTCAGGCCGCGCTCGACGTAGGCGTCGAGCCGTCCGGTCGCGACCGCGCAGAGATCGAGCGAGGCCGCTCCCTGCCGCCGGATGTCCCGGACCTTCCCGATCAGCCGTCCCACGGCGGCGACCTGCTCGACGCGACGCTCGGCCTCGTACGAGAAGCCCGTCGCCACGAGCGACTCCGCCAGCGTGGCCGGGGAGGACGGACGGAGGCGCTGGTCGCCCAGCCACGCGCCTCCCCCTCGGGACGCCGTCCAGGTCTCGCCCGACGACGGGTTCACGACGCAGCCGGCGAGCGCCCGCCAGGTGCCCGGCACCGGGTCGCCCTCGACGACGGCGACGCTGACGGCCCACTGCGGCATCCCGTACAGGAAGTTCACCGTGCCGTCGATGGGGTCGACGACCCAGGTGAGGCCCGTGGTCGAGCCGTGCTCGGCGCCCTCCTCGCCGAGGAAGCCGTCGCCGGGGCGCAGCTCGGCCAGGCGGGCACGGAGGTGCTCCTCGACCTCGCGGTCGGTGTGGGTGACCACGTCGACGACGCTGCTCTTCGTCGCGGCGACGGCGACGCCCTCGGAGCGGCGGCGGGCGGCGAGCGCCGCCGCCTCGACGGCGACCGTGCGGGCCACCTCGAGCAGGGCGGCGGGCGAGGTCGCGGAGGTGGCGGGGGCGGGCTCGGACGTGGCGTCGGGCTGGTCGGTCATGGTGCTCCGTCGGTCGGTGTCGTCGCCGCGCCCGGAACGACGGAACGGACCCGAGGTCTCGAGTCCGTTCCGTGGTGTCGACGTGGGTGATCACGTCGAACGGGGGTGGCAAGTGAGGGATTCGAACCCCCGAAGGCTACGCCGGCTGATTTACAGTCAGATCCCTTTGGCCGCTTGGGTAACTTGCCATGCACGCCCGGCCCATGTGTTCACCGACCGGAGGCGCCCGACAAATATACAGCCTCCCGAGCCCCCTCACGACCACCCCCGCCTCCCCCGCCACCCTCCGCGGCAAATGCCGACCAGATGCGATGCAATACCGGGATTTCCCTCGATCAGTCCACGCCTAGGAGGAGACAAGTCGGCATTTGCGCCGAAGGGGCGAGAGCGGGCCCGTGTCCACAGCCAGGGCGCCCGGCATCCCCTCCGCTGTTCGACGAACGGTCATCGGTCCACCGGCAGAGCGACGGTGAGCGGCTGCCTCGCCCTGGGCCGCGCCAGAGTCCTGCCATGAACGAGCTGCTGCGCCTGACCACGGATCGTCTCGGCGGTGTCGCCCATCGTCGAGAACTGCTCGCAGCGGGCTGTTCGAGGCACGACGTCGACGACGCCTGGCGGAGCGGGACGCTCCAGCGCATCCGGCACGGCCTCTACGGCCGACCGGACCTCCCTGAGCCCGTCGTGCGAGCGGCGAGGGTCGGGGGCGTGCTGGCAGGGTCGTCGGCACTGGTGGCCCGAGGCGCATGGCGAGCACCACGACAGCCCCTCGTCGTGTCGGTCGACCACAACGCCCGGGACCTTCGTGATCCGGACGACGCGGGCCGACGCTTGGACGATGACCACCCCGACGTCCAGGTGCTCCGTGACCGGAGCCGTCTCGGGGGGTGCGACCGCGTGATGGTGACCCCGTCCGAGGCGGCGGCCCAGGCCCTCCTGCACCCGCCCGGGGATCTCGCGCTCTCGATCGCGGTCGTCGACTCCGCGCTGAGGCTGCCCCCGGAGGGCCGCCCGCGACTCGCTGACGTCGCCCGTCTCCTCCGATCGGGCCGGGCCCGCGAGCTCCTCCGTCTGGTCGACGCTCGAGCGGAGTCGGGCACCGAATCCGTCGTCCGTGTCCGGCTCCTGGAGGCGGGCGTCCGCGCCGACGTCCAGGTGTGGGTCTCCGACAGGTACCGGGTGGACTTGCTGGTCGACGGCTGGCTCGTCATCGAGTGCACGAGCTGGGAGTTCCACGCTTCGCCCCAGCAGTACGCCGACGACAGACGGAGAACGGTCGCCCTCACCACCGCCGGCTACGTGGTCCTCGAGGTGACCTACCGGCAGGTGTTCGAGGAGTGGGACACGGTCCTCGCTGCCGTCCGACACCTCCTCGCCACTGCTCGTCCCCGGCAGATGCCCCGGTGACGCCGGATGATGCACATCGGAGGATCCGACCCGCCGTCGCGCCTTGGCCTCGGCCTGGGCCTGGGCCTGGGCCTGGGCCTGCAGAACCCGACCGACGCCTCCCTGATGACCGGATATCCGCGTACTACGCGAACTGGATCTCGCAAATTGTCGGCATTTGCTGCCTTTGGGGGCGGGCGGAGGCGCGGGGCAGGCGGGCGGAGGCGCGGGGCAGGCGGGCGGAGGCGCGGGGCAGGCGGGCGGGCCGGAAGCCGGGGCAGAGGACCGGCTGGAGGCGCGGGTCAGGCCGGCAGGCAGCCGCCAGCACCGCAGCCGCAGCCGCCAGCCGCAGCGCCCGGCGCCCGGCTACTGCACCGCGGAGGTGAGGCGGGCGACGTTGTCGAGCACCTTCGAGCGGAAGGGGCGGACGAGCCACTCGTCGAGCAGGAGCTCGCGGCTGGCGTCGCGGTACGACTGCTCGACCTCGCGCAGCTGCCGCACGAAGCTCCGGCCGCGGATCATGACCGAGATCTCGAGGTTGAGGCTGAACGACCGCATGTCCATGTTGCTCGAGCCGATCACGGCGACCTCGTCGTCGACGGTGAGGTGCTTCGCGTGCAGCACCGTGGGCGACCGGTACAGGAAGATGCGCACGCCGGCCCGCAGCAGCGCCTCGTAGTACGAGCGCTGCGCGTGGTAGACGACAGCCTGGTCACCGATCTCGCTGACGAAGAGCTGCACCTCGATGCCGCGCTGCGCCGCGGTCGTGACCGCGTAGAGCATCGACTCGTCGGGCACGAAGTACGGGCTCGTGATGATGATGCGCTCCTGCGCGTTGTAGAGGAGCGTGTTGAAGAGCCGCAGGTTGTTCTCGCCGTCGAAGCCCGGGCCGCTCGGCACGACCTGGCAGTCGACCGTGGGCACGTCGTCGGCGACGACCACGGGGTCGGCCTCACGGAGCAGCAGCTCGTCGGTCTCCGAGTACCAGTCCGTGACGAAGAGCGCGTTGACGCCCGCGACGATCGGCCCCTCGAAGCGGACCATGAAGTCCTTCCACTGCAGCCCGCGCCGCCGGTTGCCGCGCCGCTGGTAGCCCCGCTCGATCATGTTCTGCGAGCCGGTGAAGGCGACCTGCCCGTCGATGACCAGCAACTTGCGGTGGTTGCGCAGGTCAGGCCGCTGATAGCGGCCCCGCAGCGGCTGCACGGGCAGCATGAGCTGCCACTCGACCCCGATGCGCGTGAGGCGGCGACGCGTCCGGCGGTAGCCGGGGTAGCCCCGGCTCGCGATGTGGTCCATCAGCACCCGCACCGTGACGCCGCGGCGGCGCGCGTTCTCGAGGGCGAGGAAGAAGGGCTCCGTCGTCGCGTCGAGGCTCGTGATGTAGAACTCGGCGTGCACCCAGCGATGGGCTCCGTCGACGGCCTCGACCATCGCCTCCATCGACCTCGCGTAGTCGGAGTGCAGCTCAGCGGTGTTGCCGCCCACGAGCGGCATGGCGCCGAGCGTGCGGTTCAGCGCGATCACCGAGTCGAGCCAGAGGGGCCAGGGGTGGTCGCGCGTCACGCGCTCCATGCCCTCGGTCGTCTCGACGATGTAGGTGTTGATCTCCTGCTGTTTCTCCCGCCGCCGACGCGGGAGCTTCGTGCTGCCGAAGAGCAGGAAGAGGAGGAACCCCACGTACGGGATGAGGAAGATCGCCAGCAGCCAGGCCGTCGCCGTCGTGGGCCGACGGTTGATCGGCACGTAGACGATCGCGAAGACGCGGATGGCGATGTCGAAGACGACGCCGAGCACCGCGACGGTGGCGGGCAGCCACGCGGGCTCGGTCACGGAGGGCTAGCGGAAGTTGACGAACTGCAGGTCGACGTCGAGGTCGGCCTTCTTCAGCAACGCCATCGTGGCCTGGAGGTCGTCACGGCTCTTCGACGTCACGCGCAGCTCGTCGCCCTGGATCTGGCTCTTGACGCTCTTCGGGGCCTCGTCGCGGATGATCTTGCCGATCTTCTTCGCGTGCTCCTGCTCGATGCCCTCCTTGAGGGCGGCCTCGATGCGGTACTCCTTGCCGCTCGCGAACGGCTCGCCCACGTCGAGGTGCTTCAGGCTGATGCTGCGCTTGATGAACTTCGACTCGAGCACGTCGAGGACGGCCTTGACGCGCTCCTCCGTAGAGGCCTTGAGGAGGAGCTTCTCGCCGCTCCAGTCGACCGAGGCGCCGACGTTCTTGAAGTCGTAGCGCTGCTCGATCTCCTTCTGTGCCTGGTGGAGGGCGTTGTCCGCCTCCATCTTGTCGACCTTGCTGACCACGTCGAAGGAGCTGTCTGCCATGACGGTCAGCTTAGCGGCGACGGCCGACCTCGGCCCGCGCCTCCCCCACGGACGACGACGCGCCCCCGGCCCGCCCCGCGAGGGGAAGGCGCCGGAGGCGCGGTCGAGGTCGACAGGGCGGGTCGCCTACGCGTCGGCGGACTCCACGGCCCGCGAGACGCGCACCATCTCGTCGCGAGGCACGACCTTGACGCGCGCCCGCTCGTGCTCGTGCGCCGAGCCGAGCGCCTGCTCGTGCTCGTCGAGTCGGTGCCAGCCCTCGAGGTCGGTGTAGGCCACTCCGCGCTGCTCGAGCAGGGCCGGCATCGCCTCCTCGGAGGGGTCGCCGGGCTGCCACCAGCTCGCCTGGTCGTTGATGACGTGCTTCACGGTCTCCATCGCGTCGGACTTCGTGTGCCCGATGAGGCCGACCGGCCCGCGCTTGATCCAGCCGGTGGCGTAGACGCCGGGGACGATCTGGTTCTCGTCGTCCATCACCTGGCCCTCGTGGTTCGGGATCACGCCGCGACGCTCGTCGAAGGGGATGCCGTCGAGCGGCGAGCCGAAGTAGCCGACGGCGCGGTAGATCGCCTGCACGGGCACGTCGCGGATCTCGCCGGTGCCCTCGACGCCGCCCTGGCCGTCGGGCCGGGTGCGCTCGTACCGGAAGGCCGCGACGCGGCCCTGCTCGTCGCCGACGACCTCCACGGGCTTGGCGTAGAAGTGCAGGTGCAGGCGGCGCGACGCCGTGCCGACCTCGCGCTGGCGCCACTGGTTCAGCACCTTGTCGATGACGAAGACCTGCTTGTTCGTCGCGATGGCGGTCTTCGACGCCTCGTCGTGGTCGAAGTCCTCGTCGTGGACGATCATGTCGACGTCGCGCACCTCGCCGAGCTCGCGGAGCTCGAGCGGGGTGAACTTCACCTGCGCCGGCCCCCGGCGCCCGAAGACGTGCACGTCGGTGATCGACGACTGCTTGAGCCCCTCGTAGACGTTGTCGGGGATCTCGGTCGGCAGCAGGTCGTCGGCGTGCTTCGCGAGGATGCGCGACACGTCGAGGGCGACGTTGCCGACGCCCACGACGGCGACCGACTGCGCGTCGAGCGGCCACGTGCGCGGGAAGTCGGGGTGGCCGTCGAACCAGCTGACGAAGTCGGCGGCGCCGTAGCTGCCCTCGAGGTCGATGCCGGGCACGTCGAGGTCGGCGTCCTTGATGGCGCCGGTCGAGAAGATGACGGCGTTGTAGTGCGCCTTGAGGTCGTCGAGGGTGATGTCGACGCCGTAGCGGACGTTGCCGAAGACGCGGATGTCGCCGCTGTCGAGCACGTCGCGCAGCGCGTTGACGATGCCCTTGATGCGGGGGTGGTCGGGGGCGACGCCGTAGCGGACGAGGCCGTACGGCGCGGGCAGCTGCTCGAAGAGGTCGATCGACACGTCGAAGGCCTTCTCGGCCTTGAGCAGGATGTCGGCGGCGTAGATGCCGGCGGGGCCGGCGCCGACGATGGCCAGACGCAAGGTGGTCACGGGGGTTCTCCCTCTGGTGGGTGGCGCGGGGGTGCCGGCCGGTGGTCGGTGCGGGGCACCGCAGGTCGTGGTGGTGCTGTCGTGGTTCGGAGCCGAGGCCCCGGGAGGCGCGGTGCCCGTCAGGCGGAGCGCTCGACCACCCGGTCGGCGAACCGGGTCAGTGCCTTCTTGACGGGCCCGGACGGCAGGGGCGCCAGCGCCTCGAGGGCCTCGTTCGCCCAGCGGTGCGCCTCGAGCCGGGTGCGCTCGGTGACCTCGTGCTCGCGGAGCTGGCGAACGATGTCGGCGAACGCCTCCTCGTCGACGCGGGGCGCCTCGTCGTCGTCGGCCTGGGTGACCTCGACGACGCGCTCGATGAGGCCGAGCAGGGCCGCGGCCTCCATGTCGGTCTGCGCCTCCTTGCGGAGGTACAGGAGCGGCAGGGTGACGACGCCGGCCCGGAGGTCGGTGCCGGCGGCCTTGCCGGTGTGGTCGGCGGGGTCGGAGAGGTCGATGACGTCGTCGATCAGCTGGAACGCGATGCCGATCTTCTCGCCGAAGGTCGCGACGGGCTCGAGGTACTCGCGGGGAGCACCGGAGAACATCACTCCGGCGCGGGCGGCCGTCGAGATGAGCGACCCGGTCTTGTCGGCCAGCACGTCGATGTAGTGGGCGATGGGGTCGTCGTCGGCCTTCGGCCCGATCGTCTCGTGCAGCTGGCCGAGGCAGAGGCGCTCGAACGTCTCGGCCTGCAGCAGGATCGCCTCCTGGCCGAGGCCCGAGACGATGGTGCTGGCGCGGGCGAAGAGCAGGTCGCCGCTGAGGATGGCGACGTTGTTGCCCCAGACCGTCTGGGCGCTCGGCACGCCCCGGCGCATCTGCGCTTCGTCCATGACGTCGTCGTGGTAGAGCGACGCCAGGTGCGTGATCTCCGTCGCCTGCGCCGAGGCGACGATGCCGGGGGTCGCCCCCTCGCCGAGCTGGGCGATGAGGAGCGTCAGCGTGGGCCGGACGCGCTTGCCGCCGGCGGCGAGCAGGTAGCGGGTCGTCGCGTCGGCGATCTCGTCCGCGAAGGCGATCTCGCGGAGCAGGCCGGACTCGACCAGCTCGAGGCCGTCGTCGACGGCCGCGACGAAGCGGCGCTCGGCGGGCGAGGCGAAGAGCTTCTCGCCGAGGCCGAGGCTCGCGCTCAGGGAGTTGCGGGTCAGCGGCACGCTCGGGTTCATGGGGGTCACCTTGTCGTCTGGTCGGGCAGGACCGGCGTGGGTCGGTTACTTCGCCGTCGAGGACGAGGAGGCGCGCGAGGGCGTCGAGGAGGGCTTGCGACCCCGGTGCAGGGCCACGATGCCCGCGCTCAGGTTCCGGTGCGCGACCCGCGTGAAGCCGGCGCCGCGCAGCCACTGGCTGAGCACCTGCTGCTCGGGCCACTTCTCGATCGACTCGGCGAGGTAGGAGTAGGCGGGGCTGTTGCTGCTGGTGACCTTGGAGATCAGGGGCAGCCCGACGCGGAGGTACGCGTGGTACGCCGCGCGGAGCAGGCCGAACGGCGGCGTCGAGAACTCGCACACGACGAGGCGGCCGCCGGGCTTGAGCACCCGGTGCATCTCGGCGAGCGCGACCTTCGGCCGGTTGACGTTGCGGAGGCCGAACGAGATTGTGACGGCGTCGAAGGTGTCGTCGTCGAAGGGCAGCGACTCGGCGTCGCCCTCGACGAACTCGATCTCGGGGTGGCGCTGGCGACCGACCTCGACCATGCCGTGAGAGAAGTCGAGCGCGATCACCTCGGCCCCGCGGCGCGCGATGGCGACGGAGCTCGTCCCGGTGCCGGCGGCGATGTCGAGGACCTTGTCGGCCGGGCCCGCGCCGATGGCCTTCACGGTCGCGACGCGCCACAGGACGGCGTTGCCCGCGGAGAGCACGTCGTTCGTGCGGTCGTAGTGCTGGGCGACGCCGTCGAACATGGACGCGACCTCGCTGGGCTGCTTGTTCATATCGGCCTTGGTCACGATGGTGGATCCTACCGGCATGCACTGGGCGCTGCCCGAGTAGGCTGACGCGGTGGATCTCCCGTCGCCGCGCGTCCCGTCCCTCTCCGTCCGCACCACCCAGATCGACCACATCAGCCCCCTGCTCGACGTCGTCGACCGCAGGTCGCCGCTCGTGTTCGTGCGCGGCGGCGCCGGCATGGCCGGCATCGGCGAGGCCGTCCGGCTCGAGTTCTCCGGCCCCTCGCGCATGCGCGACGCGGCGGCCGCCTGGCGCGAGCTGGCCGGCCGAGCGACCGTCGACGACGAGGTCCGCGTGCCGGGCACCGGCCTGATCGCCTTCGGCTCGTTCGCCTTCGACGACGAGTCCGCCGACACGAGCGTGCTGATCGTGCCGAGCATCGTCATCGGCCGTCGTGACGGCGTCGCGTGGATCACCCGCGTCGACGGGGCCGAGCTGCCCGCGGGCACGCCCGTGGGGGCCTCGGTGCGCCTCCGCCTGCGGGAGGGCGAGCTGTCGGCCGCGGGCTACGCCGACGCCGTCGCCCGGGCCGTCGACGCCATCAGCGCCGGCGACGTCAGCAAGGTGGTGCTCGCCCGCGACCTCGTCGGGCAGCTGCCGCCCGAGGCCGACCTGCGCCTCGTCGCCGCCACGCTGCTCACCGCCTACCCGGACTGCTACGCCTTCGCGGTCGACGGGCTGATCGGCGCGAGCCCCGAGACCCTCGTGCGCTCGGAGCGCGGCGAGGTCTCGGCGCGCGTGCTCGCGGGCAGCGCCGCCCGGGGCGTCGACGCCGTGAGCGACGAGCGCGCCGCCCACGCCCTGGCGACCTCGCCCAAGGACCTCGACGAGCACGCCTTCGCGCTCCGCAGCCTGCTGCTCTCGCTCGGCCCGCACGCCACCGACGTCGTGACGGGCGAGCAGCCGTTCACCCTCAAGCTGCCCAACCTCTGGCACCTGGCGAGCGACGTGCGCGGGCGCCTGACCGACGGGTCGAGCTCGCTCGACCTGATCGACTCGCTGCACCCCACGGCCGCCGTGGCCGGCACGCCGACCCGCGAGGCGCTCGCGCTGATCCGCGAGCTCGAGCCGTTCGACCGCGGCCGCTACGCCGGGCCCGTCGGCTGGGTCGGCGCCGACGGCGACGGCGAGTGGGCGATCGCCCTGCGCTGCGCCCACGTCTCACCCACGGGCGAGGTGCGCGCCTTCGCCGGCGCCGGCGTCGTGGCCGAGTCCGTCCCCGAGCGCGAGGTCGCCGAGACCACCATGAAGTTCCAGCCCGTCGTGCAGGCGTTCTCGCAGTGACGTCGCCGGGGGCGCGAGGGGGCGCGGGGCAGGACGCTCCGCGGGGGGCCGGAGCCGGGGAGGCGCGGGCCGGCCAGGGCTGGTCGCGACCGGTCGCGCTCGTGGTCGCAGCGGCCTTCTTCATGGAGAACCTCGACGCCACGATCCTGTCGACGGCCACCGCCTCCGTCGCGGCAGACTTCCGAGTGCAGCCCGCGCAGCTCGGCATCGCCGTCACGGGCTACCTCGTCGCCGTCGCCGCGTTCATCCCGCTCGGCGCCTGGCTCGCGGAGCGGTGGGGCGCCCGACGGGTGTTCCTCGCCGCCGTGGTGCTCTTCACGCTGGCGTCGGTGGCCTGCGCGCTGAGCGGCGACCTCGTCTCGCTGACGGCGTCGCGCGTGGTGCAGGGGCTCGCCGGCAGCATGATGGTGCCGATCGGGCGGCTGATCGTGCTCCGCAGCACGGAGAAGTCCGAGCTCATCCGCGCCATCGCCTACCTGACCTGGCCGGCGCTCGTCGCCCCCGTCGTCGCCCCGCTGATCGGCGGGCTGCTGACGGAGCACCTCGGCTGGCAGTGGGTCTTCCTCGTCAACGTGCCGGTCGGAGTCGCCCTCCTCGTCGTCGCGTGGCGGGTCGTGCCGAGCCCGGAGCCGGGCGACCCCCAGCCTCTCGACGTGGTCGGCCTGCTGCTCGTCGTGACGTCGATCGTCTCGCTGGTGGTGGCCTTCGACCTGCTGGGCGCCCCGTCGACGGTCGCCCTCGGGGCGGCCCTCGTGGTCGTCGCGCTGCTCGCGGGCGTGGCGGCCGTGCGGTGGTTCCGGCGCGCACGGCACCCGCTGCTCGACCTGGCGGCGTTCCGCATCGGCTCGTTCCGCGTGACGAACCTCAGCGGCTCGCTCTACCGCGCGGTCGTCAACGGCGTGCCGTTCGTCGTGCCCCTGCTGCTGCAGGACGGCTTCGGCTGGTCGCCGGTCGAGGCCGGCGTGATGCTGATGTGGGTCTTCGTCGGCAACCTCGCCGTCAAGCCGCTCACCACTCCCCTGCTGCACCGCTTCCGGGTCGTGCCGATCATCGTCGTCGCGACCGTCGGGCTCGCCGCGACCTTCGTCGCGACGGCGCTCGTGCGGCCCGACGACTCGCCGGTGCTGGTCGCGGCGGTGCTGCTGCTGAGCGGCGTGTTCCGCTCGGTGGGCTTCACTGCCTACAACACCCTGCAGTTCGCCGACGTGCCCGCGCCGATGATCGGCCCGGCGAACGCCATCGCGTCCATCACGAGCCAGCTCGCCGTCGGCCTCGGGGTCGCCGTGACCGCCCTCGCCGTCCGCCTCGCCGACCTCGCGGCGTCCGCCGACGGCGGCTCCGACCCGGCCACCGGGTACCAGGTGGCGCTCGTCGTGCTCGCGGCGCTCGCCCTCGTCAGCCTGCCGGAGGGCCTCCGACTGCCCAAGGGAACCGGCGACGCCCTCCGGAGCCGCGCCTCCTGACGGAGTGCCCCCGAGGGCGCTCCGGCGGCGGATCACGTCGAGGCGAGCCGCACCTTCTCCAGCTCGACGTCGTACGGCGCGGCCGGCCAGCGCGGGTCGCGCGCCCTCAGCGCCGCCGTCAGCAGGCGCTGCACGGCGACGCGCGCGTACCACTTGCGGTCGGCGGGCACGACGAACCACGGCGCCGCCTCCGTGCTCGTGCGCCGGATGGCCGTCTCGTACGCCTCCTGGTAGTCCGACCAGAGCAGGCGGTCGTCGAGGTCGCCGGGCACGTACTTCCAGTGCTTCTCCGGGTCGTCGAGACGGGCTCGCAGCCGCTCGCCCTGCTCGTCGCGCGAGATGTGCAGCATGACCTTGACGATCGTCGTGCCCGACTCCACCAGCTCGCGCTCGAAGGCGACGATGTCGTCGTAGCGCTGCTCGACCTCCTCGGGCGACGCGAGGCGACGCACCTTGCCGATCAGCACGTCCTCGTAGTGCGAGCGGTCGAAGACGCCGATCATGCCGGGGCCGGGCAGCTCACGGCGCACGCGCCAGAGGAAGTCGTGCGCGAGCTCCTCCTCGGTGGGCTGCTTGAACGCGTGGTGGGCGACGCCCTGCGGGTCGACCGACCCCACGACGTGACGGACGACGCCGCCCTTGCCCGAGGTGTCGGTGCCCTGCAGCACGAGGAGGACGGAGCCCTGGTCGCCGCCCGTCCGGCTGCTGGCGAAGAGGCGCTCCTGGAGGTCGCTCAGCGCCTCCCGGCCGGACTCGAGCACCTGCCGCGCGTAGCCCTTGTCGCCCGCGAACCCCGGCGTCGACCGGGGGTCGACGTCGGCGAGGGCGAAGTCGGTGCCCGCACGGAGGATCTCGGCGGGCTCGGACGTCCAGGTGGTGGCCATGCGGCCGAGCCTACGTGCGGCGGGCCGGCGGGGGCCGGGCGGAGTCGCGGGCCGACCGCCGAGGCGGGGCAGGGTCGCCGACCGCCGGGCCTCACCGCGCGAGCGGGACCTCGATCAGCACCGGGCCGTCCCAGCGGCGGGCCAGCGCCTGGTCGAGCTCGGCCCGGGTCGCGGCCCGCACGTGGTGCCAGCCGTAGGCGGCGGCCAGCGGGGCGAGCGCGACGCTCTGCGGGGTGAACTGGACCCGGGTCATCGCGTCGGCGGGCGCCGTCGCCGACACCTCGAGGCCGTCGAAGATCGTGCCGCCGCCGTCGTTGCCCACGACGACCTGCAGGCGGGGGCGCACCTCGCCGTCGCCGAAGAGGAGCGAGCCGACGTCGTGCAGCAGGGTGAGGTCGCCGAGCAGCACGCGCGTCACGCCGGGCCGCGACTCGTCGAGCTGGCTCGCGAGGGCGATTCCGGTCGCGGTCGCGACGGTGCCGTCGATGCCGGCGAGGCCGCGGTTCGCGTGGACGGGCACCTTCTTGCCGGGCACGACCTCGTCGACCTCGCGGATGAGCCGCGAGGCGCCGAGCACGAGGCGGTCGTGCGGCCAGGTGACGCGCCAGAGCGTCTCGGCCAGGGCCCGTCGCGTGACCCCGCGGCGCAGCAGCTGCACCTCGCCGCGGAGGAACTCCGCCCGCACCGAGGCGTCGTCGCTCGTCGCGGCGTCGAGGTCGGGCGCCTGCTCCGGGTCGCCGACGAGCGCGCGGCCGGCGTGCACCCAACGGCCCACCCAGGCCCGGTGGGCACGGTCGTCGGGGGCGCCTCCCCCACCGGCGGCGACCTCGACGGCGGCGACCACGGTCGCGCGGCGGCTGGGGTCGTAGGCGTCGGCGGTGCGGCCGCGGACGACGACGACCTCGACGTCGCGGCGCCCCAGCAGGGCGGGCACCTGACGGGTCAGGGTCGGGTGGCCGACGACCACCACGCGGCGGACGAGCCCGCCGAACTCCGGGTCGGCGAGCAGCGTGCGCCACCCGAGGGCGAGGTTCGGACCGAAGTGCGCCCCGCTCGAGACCTCCGCCACGAGGGGGGCACCGAGCTCGCGGGCGAGGCGCTCCGCGTCGGGCCCCGCGTCGTGCCCCGCCACGACCACCGTGGCCGGGTCGTCGTCGACGGAGATCCGGTGGGCGGGCCCCGGGGAGGCGGGGGCCACCTCGGCCGGGCGGGCTGCGGGCAGCGTCGTCACGGCCGCCGAGAGCGGCTCGCGCAGCGCGACGTTCAGCTGGACGGGGCCGGGAGTGTCGCGGCCGTCGTCGCCGCCGGCCCCGAGCGAGGCCGCGACCGCCGCCCGGGCCAAGCGACGGACGGCCTCGACGTCGACGTCGCCCTCGGACGGCGCCTCGACGTCGCGCACCCACGGGACGGCCGGGCCGAAGAGACCGGGCTGCACGGTCGTCTGGTTGCTGCCGACGCCCCGCAGCTCGACCGGCCGGTCGGCGGTGAGGAGGACGAGCGGCACCCCGGAGTGGTGGGCCTCCAGGACGGCCGGGTGGAGGTTCGCCACGGCCGTGCCGGAGGTCGTCACGACCGCGGTCGGCCGGCCGGTCTCGACGGCGAGGCCGAGGGCGGTGAAGCCGGCGCTCCGCTCGTCGATCCGCACGCGGAGGCGGAGGCGGCCCGCCCGCTCGAACTCGGCGGCCGCGAGCGCCAGGGCCTGCGACCGCGAGCCGGGGCTGAGGACGAGCTCGTGCACGCCCGCGTCGACGAGCGCGGCGAGCAGCGCGACGGCGTAGTCGGTGGCGACGCTGCCGGAGCGTTCCGCGCCGAGCCCGCGGTCGGTGCCGCTGCCGGCGTCGTCGGCGGGCCATCCGGCGGACACGTCGGTGTCGGCCTCGGCCTCGCCCTGGTCGGCGTCGTGGTCGTCGGGCACCGCGGAGCCCGAGGAGTCGGTGCTCACGGCCTCAGGCCGTGCCGGTCTTGTCGTCGTTGTCGAGCTCGGAGAGCTCCTGCTCGAGGCGTCGGATGCGCTCGTCGGTGGTCTCCCGGTCGAGGTCGGTCACCGTGGCGGCCGAGCGGCCGGAGAAGTCGGGGTCGTCGTCGGGGGCGATGAACCGGCGCTGCGGGCCCCGGCCTGCCTTGCGGGCCCGGCCGAGCAGGAACCAGAGGACGGCGCCGACGACGGGCAGCAGGACGATGATCGCCGCCCAGAGCGGCTTGTTCAGCGCCCGGAACCGGCTCGACTCCGCGAAGAGGCAGTCGACGAGGGCGTAGATCACGAACGCCGACGCTGCGACGATCGCCACCACCCAGAACTTGACCATGGCGACGATCATAGGCGTCGCTCCCGGGGGTCGGCTGGGCACGCGGCGCCCGGTGCCGCCGAGCGGCCCACGGCGGGCGCACCGGCGGCCGCGGTTAGGATCAGCGCGTGAAACCCTGGGTCAAGTACACGGTCCTGCGCCTCGGCATCTTCCTCGTGGCGCTGGTGCTGTTCGTGCTGCTGCTGCCGAACCCCTACCTCGCGACGCTGCTCGCGGCGGTGGTGGCGTTCTGCGTCTCGTACATCTTCTTCGCCGGCCTGCGACGGCAGGTCGCCCTCGAGCTGGCCGACCGCCGCTCGCGGCCGGAGCCGCTCGACCGCGACACGCTCGCGGAGGACGACGACCTCGCCGAGCAGGACGCCCGCCTGGCGGAGGCCGAGGCCCATGCCGCCGACCCGACCGCCGCCGACGACGCCGGATCGCGCCCGGCGGACGACCGGCCCGAGGGCCCCGGCCGCAGCGCCTAGGCGAACAGCACGGCGGCGAGGGCCAGCCCGTACAGGAGCGCCGTGAGCGACGCCAGCTGCAGGGCGAGGATCAGCTCCTTCGGGGTCTTGCCCGTGACTCCGATGACGGCTGCGGGCACGGCCGTCAGCAGCGTGAAGTACACGTACGGCGCGTGGAAGTACAGGAAGCCGAAGTACACGAGGATGAGGAACGGCAACAGCAGGAACGACGCGTAGAGCGCGCGGGCCACCGGGTCGCCGACGACGACCGCCAGGGTGCGCTTGCCGGCCGCGCGGTCCTGGGGGATGTCGCGGATGTTGTTGACCATCAGCACCGCGCAGGCGAAGAGCCCGGCGGAGACGCCCGCGACCCAGGCGTCGGCGGGGAACCGCCCGAGCTGCACGAAGGTCGTGCCGACCGTCGCCACGAGCCCGAAGAAGACGAAGACGAACACCTCGCCGAGCGCGTTGTAGCCGTAGGGCCGCTTGCCCCCGGTGTAGAACCAGGCGGCGACCACGGCGGCGGCGCCGACCGCCAGCATCCACCACTGCTGCGTGAGCACGACGACCGCGACGCCGGCGACCGCGGCGACGGCGAACGAGACGAGGGCGACGCGCAGCACGGTGCGGGGCCGGACCGCGCCCGAGCCCGTCAGGCGGGCGGGCCCGACCCGGAACTCGTCGGTGCCGCGGATGCCGTCGGAGTAGTCGTTCGAGTAGTTGACGCCGACCTGGAGGAAGACCGCCACGGCGAGGCAGAGGAGGGCGAGGAGCAGGTCCCAGTCGCCGTTCGCGCGGGCGACGCCGGTGCCGAGGGCGACGGGCGCGACGGCGAGCGGCAGGGTGCGGAGCCGGGCCCCGCCGATCCAGTCGCGGGCCGTGACCCGACGTGCGGGCTGCTTCCCCGGGCGGCCGCCCGGTCGTCCGCTGCGCTTCGTCCTGGATGTCGTCGTCTTGGCCACCCGACGAGTGTAGTTCCCGCCCCCGGCGCGGTCAGGGCGCGACGAGGCGCTCGAGCGCGAGCCGGTCGGGCTTGCCGCTCGGCAGCAGGGGCAGCCGCTCGACGACGACGACCCGGTCGGGCGCCGCGGCGCGGCCCGCCTCGGCCACCACGGCCGCACGGAGCTCGGCCAGCGAGCCGCCCTCCGGGCCCTCCCCCGCGCGCACGACGACCGGGACCTCGCCCCAGCGCTCGTGCACCGACCGGACGACGACGGCGCCGGCCCAGCCCGGCAGCTCGCGGACGACCCTCTCGACGGCCCCGAGCGACACCTTCTCGCCGCCCGAGACCACGACGTCGTCGAGGCGCCCGGTCACCGTGAGGAGGCCCTCGTCGCTCACCGTGCCCGCGTCGCCCGTGCGGTACCAGCGCCGCCCGTCGCGCTCGACGAACGCGGCGGCCGTCCGGGCCTCGTCGTCGAGGTAGCCCTCGGCGAGCGACGGGCCGGAGAGCTCGACCTGGCCGTCCACGACGGCCACGCGGGCCTGCCCCACGGGCCGGCCGTCGTACACGCAGCCGCCGCTCGTCTCGCTCGACCCGTAGGTGCGCACCACGCGGACGCCGGAGGCGCGGGCCCGGTCGACGACGGAGGCCGGCGTCGCCTGCCCGCCCACCAGGACGGCCGTGAAGCCGCGGAGCGCCGCGGCGACGCCCTCGTCGTGCTCGGCGGCGTCGAGCGCGGTCACCAGCTGCGCGGGGACGAGCGAGGTGTACCGCACGGGGTGCGTGAGGCGGGCGGCCGCCCGCGCGAAGTCCGCGGCGTCGAAGTGGCCGGGCGCGAGCAGCTCCGGCTCGGTGCCGGCGGCGATCGAGCGCACGAGCACGTTGGTGCCGGCGACGTAGTGCGCGGGGAGGGCGAGGAGCCACTGCCCCGGCCCGCCCAGCGCCCCGTCGGCGGCGGCCGCGCCGGCCAGGAGCGCGTCGGTGCCGAGCGCGATCCGCTTGGGCCGGCCGCTCGAGCCGCTCGTCTCGATGACGAGGGCGACCGGCACCGGCACGGTCGCCGGCAGGTCGGCGGGCACGACGTCGTCCGTCCGCGGGGCGACGGCGGGGCCGCACGCGAGCGCCGCCCGCAGCGCGAGCAGGACGCGCTCGGGCGAGCGGGCGTCGACCGCGACCAGGGGCCGGGTCATGCTCCGCGCCTCCCCGGCCCCGGCGCCCTCAGTACTGCCACGGGAACGGCGACCAGTCGGGCTCGCGCTTCTCGAGGAAGGAGTCGCGGCCCTCGACGGCCTCGTCGGTGCCGTACGCCAGGCGCGTCGCCTCGCCCGCGAAGACCTGCTGGCCCACGATGCCGTCGTCGGTCGCGTTGAAGGCGAACTTGAGCATGCGGATCGCGGTGGGCGACTTCGTGAGCACGACGCGGGCCATCGCCAGCGCCTCCTTCTCGAGGTCGGCGTGGGGCACGACGCGGTTGACCGCGCCCATCTCGTGCGCACGGTCGGCGCTGTACTCCTCGGCGAGGAAGAACACCTCGCGGGCGAGCTTCTGGCCGATCTGCTTCGCGAAGTAGGCGCTGCCGTAGCCGGCGTCGAACGAGCCGACGTCAGCGTCGGTCTGCTTGAACCGGCCGTGCTCGCGGCTGGCGATCGTGAGGTCGCAGACGACGTGCAGCGAGTGGCCGCCGCCCGCGGCCCAGCCGGGCACCACCGCGATGACCACCTTGGGCATGAAGCGGATCAGCCGCTGCACCTCGAGGATGTGGAGGCGGCCGGCCGAGGCGAGGTCGGCCACGTTCGCCTCGTCGCCCTCGGCCTTGTAGCCGTCGCGGCCGCGGATCCGCTGGTCACCACCGCTGCAGAAGGCCCAGCCGCCGTCCTTCGCGCTGGGTCCGTTGCCGGTCAGCAGCACGACGCCGACCCGGCTCTGCTGCCGGGCGTGGTCGAGCGTGCGGTACAGCTCGTCGACCGTGCGCGGCCGGAAGGCGTTGCGGACCTCGGGGCGGTCGATGGCGACCCGCGCCACGCGGCCCTCGACGTCGAGGTGGTAGGTGACGTCGGTGAGGTCGGCGAAGCCGGGCACCTCGCGCCACTCGGTCGGGTCGAAGAGGTCGGAGACGGTGTCGCGCATGGTCGCCAGCCTACGACCGGCGGCAGGGACGGGGCCTCGCGCGGGGCCTGCGCTCGGAGCAGGGCCCGGCCGGGAACGGGCCCTCCGCGACGGCCGCGTCCCCGGCTCGACGGGCCTAGAACTGCGGCAGCGCGCGGCCCAGCAGGTAGACGAAGACGAACGGGTTCGCGAGCACGCAGACCAGCACGGCGGCGACGCCCGGCCACCGACCGCGGCGGAGCGCCACGGCGACGAGCGCGACGACGCCCACGACGACCGACGCGAGCATCGTGACGAGCGCGATCGAGGCCGCGGCGGTGACGAGGTCGGCGGCGAGGAGGCCGACGGCCAGGCCGTCGAGCGCCAGGAGGAGCAGGCCGAGACCGAGGGTGACGACGCCGAGCCGTCGGCTGCGGGCCGGCTGGGCGGCCTCGTCGTGGGTGGCCTCGTCGAACACGGCGAGGCCGTCGTCGCCGGCGGCGGTGACCGGCTGCTCGGGGCGCGCGCCGGGGTCGCGGGGATCGGTCGGGTCGGTCTCGGGAACGGCCATGGTGCCCGACCCTAGCGGCCCGCCCGGTGACACACTGGAGACGTGCCGAGTGCCAGATCCGCCCTCCTCCCGCCCGTCGACGAGCTGCTCGACGGCGCCCACGTGGTGGCCCTCCCGCTGCGGACGCGGTTCCGCGGCATCGTCGTGCGCGAGGCCCTCCTCGTCGAGGGGCCGCGCGGCTGGACGGAGTTCAGCCCGTTCGTCGAGTACCTCCCCGCCGAGGCGGCCACCTGGCTCGCCGCCTCCGTCGACTTCGGCTGGGGGGCACCGCACGTCGCCCGGGTCGACACCGTGCGCGTGAACGCGACCCTGCCGGCCGTCGGCCCCGACGAGGTCGCGGGCGTGCTCGCGCGCTTCCCCGGCTGCCGGACGGTGAAGGTCAAGGTCGCCGACCGCACCCAGACGCTGGCGGACGACGTCGCCCGCGTCGCCGCCGCCCGCCGCCACGTCGGCCCCGACGGCCGCGTGCGGATCGACGCCAACGGCGGCTGGTCGGTCGACGAGGCCGAGGAGGCGCTGCTCGCGCTGGCTCCGTACGCCCTGGAGTACGCGGAGCAGCCCTGCGCCACGGTGCCCGAGCTCGCCGAGCTGCGACGCCGCACGGCCGGCCTCGGGACCCTGGTCGCGGCCGACGAGAGCGTGCGTCGGGCCGACGACCCCCTGGCGGTCGCCCGGGCGGGCGCCGCGGACCTGCTGGTGATCAAGGCCCAGCCGCTCGGCGGGATCCGCGCGGCCCTCGAGGTCGTCGAGGCGGCGGGCCTGCCCGTCGTCGTCTCGAGCGCCCTCGACACCTCCGTCGGCCTCAGCACCGGCGCCCACCTCGCGGCGGCGCTGCCCGGGCTCGAGCACGACTGCGGGCTCGGCACGGCCGCGCTGCTCGCCGCCGACGTGACGCGGCAGCCGCTGCTCCCGGTCGACGGGGCGATCGAGGTGCGCCGGGTGGAGGTCGACCGCGACCTGCTGCGCGAGCACGCCGCCCCCGACGAGAGGCAGCGATGGTGGCGGGACCGTCTGCGGGCCTGCCACGACGTGCTCTCCGCGACCCGCGACTCCTGAGGGCCGCGGGGGCCGGCCCGCTCAGGGCCGACCGACGGGTTCAGAGGCCCGAGTAGGCGTGCAGGCCCTTGAAGAAGACGTTGACGATCGAGAAGTTGAACATGACGGCCGCGAAGCCGATGATCGACAGCCACGACGAGCGGGCGCCGCGCCAGCCGCGCGTCGCCCGGGCGTGGATGTAGCCGGCGTAGAGCACCCAGATGATGAAGGTCCAGACCTCCTTGGTGTCCCAGCCCCAGTAGCGCCCCCAGGCGCGCTCAGCCCAGACGGCGCCGGCGATGAGGGTGAAGGTCCAGAGCACGAAGCCGACGAGGGCCACCCGGTACGCCAGGTCCTCCAGGCGGTCGGCCGCGGGCAGGGTGTCCATGAACCGGAGGTTCGCGAGCTTCGCCTGCTCGCGCTTGGTCTGGATCAGCTGCGCGACGGAGAGGCCGGCCGCGATCGCGAAGAAGCCCGTGCCGAGGATGGCCACGAGCACGTGGATGACCAGCCACGCGGACTGCAGCGCGGGCTGCAGCGGCGAGACGGCGACGTAGTAGTTGACGGTGCCGATGGCCAGCAGGATGAGGTTGAGCCCGGTGACGTAGGCGCCGAGGTACGAGATGTCGACGAACAGCTTCACGACCAGGTAGACGCCGACGATGATCGCGGTGCCGGTCAGCGAGAACTCGAACATGTTGGCCCACGGCACGCGGCCCGCGGCGACGCCGCGCATGACGACCGAGGCGACGTGCACGAGCAGGCCCAGCACGAGCAGCGACGTGGCGACGCGCTCGAACTTCGAGGCGCGACGACCGCCGGAGGCGCCGGGCACGTCGGCACCGCCGGTGACGGTGTCGGCACGGTCGAGCACGATGGTGCTGCCCCCGCCGGCGCCCTTGCGGAGCGTGCCGCCCGACGACCCCACCGGGGCGGCCGGGACGGCGACGGCCGAGGCGGCCTGCTGGGCGTCGCCGGAGCGCTTCGCCAGGTCGAGGGCGAAGGTCACGAAGGAGATCGTGTAGATCGCCATCGCCGAGTAGACGGCGACGAGCGAGTAGTAGGCGAGGTCGGCGGTCACGGAGTGATCCTACGTCCGCCGCGGGGCGCGGAGGGCCCCGTGTCGTTCGACGTCGAGCCGGGGCGCGACGCCGCCTTCGCCGCCTCGGCGGGCACGCCGAGGGTCGTGAGGTGCGTGCGGGCGACCTCGCCGACGGCCCGGTCGAGCGTCGGGTCCTCGCCGCGGGCGAGGCCCGCGTACTCGAGCCGGAGGCCGGCGCCGGTGGCCGTGGCCGTGACCCAGACGCGGCGACGCGGCACGAAGAGGGCCGTGAGCAGGCCGCCGAAGGTGAGCACGGCGAAGAGCAGCACCCACACCTGCGAGGGGTCGTGGTGGACGTCGAGCGACGCGAAGCGCTTCACGTCGTTGAAGGTGATCGTGCCGAGGCCGTTCGGCAGGTCGACCGTCTCGCCCGGGGTCAGCTGGAGGGCCTTCTGGCCGTTCTCCGCCCCCGCGCCGGCGATCTCGGTCATGTCGTCGGTCTTCAGCGAGTAGACCGACTGCGGCACGCCGTCGTCGAGCGCGAGGTCGCCGTCGTAGACGTTGAGGCTCAGGACCGGGTTGAGGAGGTCGGGGTAGCTGGAGGCGAGGATGCCCGAACCGTCGCCGGTCTCGACCGCGGACGGGTAGAAGAAGCCGATCATGCCGACCTGCTCGGAGAGGCCGTCCGGCACCTTGATGACCCCCTGCGACGTCAGGTTCGCGTCCTGCGGGAGGAAGGGGATCGTGTCGGTGAACGGTTCGCTGCCGTCAGGTGCCGTGACGGTCACGTCGACCGCGTAGCCGTTGCCGAGCAGGTAGACCGTCGAGCCGCCGATGGCGAGCGGGCTGTTGACCTTGATCTGCGTGGAGCGCGGGTCGCCGCCCTGCGTGCGGGTCGTGACGTCGGCCGTGTAGTCGGTCGGCTGCCCGAGCGCGTCGGTGTTGGTCTCCTCGTACGTCGTGCGGAACTTGTCGAGGGTGATGTTGTACGGCGACAGCTGCGAGTCGCTGAACCACCGGCCGGGGTTGAACGAGTCGTACGACACGAGCGCGTTCGTGAAGGTCTGGCCCTCGACGATCACGCGCTGGCCGGTGTAGCCGAACCCCCCGCCGACGCCGACGGTGAGGAGCACCCCGACGAGCGCCGAGTGGAAGACGAGGTTGCCGGTCTCGCGGAGGTAGCCGCGCTCGGCGCTGACCGAGTCGCCGAAGACCTCGGTGCGGTAGCCGGCGCGCTTCAGCTGGGCCCGGGCCGCCGTGACGGCGGCGGCGGGGTCGAGATCGACGCCCGACGCGCCTCCCTCGCCGGCCTCCAGCGTGACGGAGCGGTAGCCGGCGAGGCGGGAGAGCCGCGCGGGAGTCCGCGGCGGGCGGGCCCGGAGCGCCTCGAAGTGGTGCTTCGTGCGCGGGATGATGCAGCCGATCAGCGAGATGAACAGCAGCAGGTAGACGGCGGAGAACCACGGCGACGAGTAGGTGTCGAAGACGCCGAGCTTGTCGAGCACGGGGAAGAGGTCGGGGTGGTCGGCCCGGTACTGCACCACACCGTTCGGGTCGGAGGTGCGCTGCGGCACGAGCGAGCCGGGGATCGCCGCCACCGCGAGCAGCATGAGGAGGAAGAGCGCGGTCTTCATGCTCGTCAGCTGGCGCCAGAAGAAGCGCAGGTAGCCGACCAGGCCGAGGCGTGGGTTCGTGACCCCGCCGTCGCGGTCGCCACCGGAGGACGCGGCCGTGTCGCCGGCGGCGGGCTCGGCGGGGGCGACCGAGTCGTAGTGGTCGCTCGGCCTCAGCGGGTCGCCGACGGCGTCGGAGCCGTCGGTGACCTCGGTGCTGTCGACGGCGTCGGGGGTGCCGGTCGCGCCGGGCGCTCGGTCAGACGATCGTGCCATAGCCCGCGATCACCGCCCCGACCTCGGACATCAGCGCGGACCAGAGCCCGGTGACCATGAGAAGACCGATGACCACCAGGACGGAACCTCCGACGATGTTGACGACGCGGATGTGCCGCTTGACGAACGAGATGGAGCGCGACGCCCAGCCGAGGCCGAGGGCGACGAGCAGGAAGGGCACGCCGAGGCCGACGCAGTAGGCCACGCCGAGCAGCACGCTCTGGCCGACCGACCCGGTGTTCAGCGACATCGCCGTGATGGCGGCGAGCGTGGGCCCGACGCACGGGGTCCAGCCCAGGCCGAACACGATGCCGAGCAGCGGGGCGCCGGCGAGGCCGGTCGCCGGGGTGAAGCCCGGCTTGAGGGTGCGCTGCAGCACCGTGAACTGGCCGATGAAGACGAGGCCGAGCGCGATCACGACGAGCCCCATCACGCGCACGATCAGCTCGCGCCACTGGATCAGCCAGAAGCCGACGGCGCCGAAGGCGAGGTTCGCCCCGACGAACACGACGGAGAAGCCGGCGATGAAGAGCAGCACGCCGATCACGACGCGGCGACGGTCGCGGGCACGGCCGGCGTCGTCGCGGGCGCCGCCGGTCAGGCCGCCGACGTAGCCGAGGTAGCCGGGCACGAGCGGGAGGACGCAGGGCGACAGGAACGAGATCAGGCCCGCCAGCACCGCCACGGGCAGCGCGACGGCCAGCTGCCCGCCGGCGACCGCGTCGAAGAAGGGATTGCCCTGGTACACCTAGGCCTGCTCGGCGACGGCGTCTTTGATCAGCTGGTCGAGGATGCTGGGGCCCTGCAGCCCGCCCAGGATGCGCGCGGCGATGCGGCCCTGCTTGTCGAGCACGATCGTCGTCGGCACGGAGTTCGGGGCGATGGTGCCCGCCAGCGCGAGCTGCACGGTGCCGTCGTTGGTGTCGACGACCGAGGGGTAGGTGACGCCGAACTTCTCGGCGAAGGCGAGCGACGTCTTGGCCTGGTCGCGCACGTTCACGCCGAGGAACTGCACGCCGTCGCCCTCGTGCTCCTGGCTGAGCTGCTGCAGGTCGGGCGCCTCCTGGCGGCAGGGCGGGCAGCTGGCGTACCAGAAGTTGAGCACGACGACCTGGCCGTCGAGGTCGGAGCGCGAGATCTCGTCGCCGGCGTCGGTGGTCGCGCTGAACTCGACCGGGTCGCGTCGCTCGTCGGCGGGGACCTCCTTGACGGTGCCCTCGCCGGAGATGTAGTTCTCGGTGCCGCCGTCGGCGTACTGCTGGGCGAGCCCGTCGTTCGCCGACGTGCAGCCGGCGAGGGCGAGGGCCAGCACCGCCGCCGCGGCGAGGCCGCGGACGGTGCGCCGGCGCAGGGACGGACGGACGGTGGACGGGGCCGCGGAGGCTCCGTCGGACGGTGCTCGGGTGGTCACACTGCTCCCAGGTCGACGGCGTTCGCGAGCAAGTCTGCCGCGGGATCCTGATAGCCCACCTCGACGAAGCGGTCGCCGCGACGCTCGAGGGTCGTCACGCTCGACAGCGAGCACCGGCGACGACGGGGGTCGTGGAAGAGGCGCGCGCCGGTGACGCTGCGGTGCACCATCCAGATCGGCAGCTGGTGGCTGACCAGGACGACGTCGCCGGCGTCGACGCTCGACCAGGCCTCGTCGACCGCGGCGAGCATGCGGGCGGCGATGCTGACGTAGGCCTCGCCCCAGCTCGGCTTCAGCGGGTTGACGATCCACGGCCACTCGGCGGGCACGGCCAGCTGCTTCGCGACCGTGAAGTCGCTCCGCCGCCCCTCGTACTTGTTGGTCGGCTCGATGAGGCGCTCGTCGACCTGCACCGGCAGGTCGAAGGCCTCGGCCCACGGCGCGGCGCTCTCGCGCGTGCGCTGCAGCGGGCTGGCGACGATCGCGGCCACCGGGGCGCCCTGCGCCTGCAGCATCGCGGCCGACGAGGCGGCCATGCGGTGGCCGAGCTCGCTGAGCCCGAAGCCCTCGAGTCGGCCGTAGAGGACGTGGTCGGGGTTCTGCACCTCGCCGTGGCGCACGAGGTGGATCTGCTGGGCGGGCATGCGCCCCAGTCTAGGTCGGGGCCCGGCGCACACCTCCCACCGGGGAGACCCACAGGAGGCGCGGTGCGGGGCCCGCAGGGCCGCCCGCGCACGGTAAACTCGGGCCTCGTGATCGAACGCACCCTCATCAACGACCTCGCTCCCCTCCCCGACGGCACCGTCACGGTGGCGGGCTGGGTCGACACGGTCCGTGACCAGAAGAAGGTGCAGTTCGTCGTCCTCCGCGACGAGTCCGGCGCCGTCCAGCTCGTCCGCCCGCGCACCGCGGCCGACGTCCTCGCCGAGGCGGGCGAGACCGACGAGGTCGCCGACGCGATCTCCGGCCTGTCGCAGGGCAGCTTCGTCACCGTGACGGGCCAGCTCAAGCACGACGAGCGGGTCAAGCTCGGCGGCATCGAGGTGAAGATCGACACCCTCGTCGTCGACAGCCTCGCCGACCCCGAGACCCCGATCGCCGCCGACAGCGGCATCGACAAGCGCATGGACTGGCGCTTCCTCGACCTGCGCGTGCCGCGCAACGCCCTCATCTTCCGGGTGCAGACGACCTTCGAGCACGCCATGCGCACCTACTGGGTCGAGCGCGGCTACATCGAGATCCACACGCCGAAGATCATGGCGTCGGCCAGCGAGTCGAACGCCGAGCTCTTCAAGGTCGACTACTTCGAGGGCAGCGCCTTCCTCGCCCAGAGCCCCCAGTTCTTCAAGCAGATGGCGCAGTCGGCGGGCTTCGGCAAGATCTTCGAGATCGCCCCGGTCTTCCGCGCCGACCCGTCGTTCACCTCGCGGCACGCGACCGAGTACACCAGCGTCGACGCCGAGATCAGCTACGTCGACTCCCACGAGGACATCATGCAGATGCAGGAGGAGCTCCTGGTCGCCGCGTTCACGGCCGTCGTCGAGAAGCACGGCGCCGAGATCAAGGACCTCTTCGACGTCGAGGTGACCGTGCCCACGACGCCGTTCCCGCGCATCCCCCTGGCCGAGGCGAAGCAGATCGTGGCCGACCGCGGCTACGTCGTGCCCCGTGCCGACGCCGACATGGACCCGGAGGGCGAGCGCCAGATCGCCGCCTACGTGAAGGAGACGTTCGACCACGACTTCGTCTTCCTCACCGACTACGACGCGTCGATCCGGCCGTTCTACCACATGCGCCACGACGACGACCCGCAGCTCACGAAGAGCTACGACCTCATCTACAACGGCACGGAGATCACCACGGGCGCGCAGCGCGAGCACCGCGTCGAGGTGCTCGAGGCGCAGATCCGCGAGAAGGGCATGAAGCCGGAGGAGCTCGGCGGCTACCTCGACTTCTTCCGCTACGGCGCCCCGTCGCACGGTGGCTTCGGCATGGGCCTGGCGCGCGTGCTGATGCTGATGCTGCACCAGCCGAACCTCCGCGAGGTGACGTACCTGTTCCGCGGGCCGACGCGCCTCACGCCGTAGGTCTCCCCCGCACGACGACGCCGGGCCCGGTGAGAGCGATCTCACCGGGCCCGGCGTCGTTCCGCCGAGCGGCGGCGTGCCGTCGAGCGGCGGCGTGCCGACGAGCGACGGCGTGCCGACGCCGGCCAGGGCAGCGGCGCCGGGCGTCAGCTGGTCAGAGGACGGCCTTGCGCAGCGCGGTGCGCAGGCGGTCGGGCTCGACGCGCCAGATGGTGTGGACCCGGTCGTCGATGAGGACGACGGGGATCTCCTCCGCGTACTCGTCGCGGAGGGCGGCGTCGTCGAGGATGTTCGTCTCGACGTAGCCGAGGTCGAGGGCTGCGAACTCGGGCTCGGCGAGCACAGCGTCGAGGGCGGTGCGGGCGTCGTCGCACAGGTGGCAGCCGGGCTTCGTCAGCAGGGACAGGCGGGGAGCACTCACGCCCCGACCCTACCGGCCCCCGCCTCCGCGCATCCCGGGGTGGCGTCCCGCCCCGCTCCCCGCTGCCCTCTCCCCGCCCCCCTCTGTCGCAATTGCCGACACACGGCCTCCTGATACAGGAGAATCCACGCCCTAGACATGATCAGGCTGCAGATCGGTCGGCATTTGCTGTCACCAACGACGAAGCAGGAGCAGCAGCAAGGAGGGGAAGCAGGAAGCTACGGCGTCGGCAGCTGGCCCGCAGGGCCGCGCCCGGCAGGGCCCCGCGCCCGGCAGGGCGCCATGGGCACCGAAGGAGCCGACAAAAGAAAGCGGCCCCTGACCGGAACGGTCAGGGGCACGCGGAGCCTGGCGGCTACTTCTTGTTGCGACGCTGGTGGCGCGTCTTGCGGAGCAGCTTGCGGTGCTTCTTCTTCGCCATGCGCTTGCGACGCTTCTTGATGACAGAACCCATGTGGACCTCGCTGATTGGACTGGATCGGAACAACCGGGTCCGAAACAGAACCGCGGAAAAATACCTCGGGGCAGTCTACAAGGGCCGGACCCGAATGTCGAAGTGGCGTCAGCCGACGTCGGCGACGCCGATCTGCAGGACGGCCGCGACGGCGGACTCGGGCACCCGGAACGAGCGGCCGAAACGGATCGCGGGCAGCTCGCCGGAGTGCACCATGCGGTACACGGTCATCCGCGACACGCGCATCATGTCGGCCACCTCGGCCACCGTGAGGAACCTCACGTCTGACAGGTCGTGCGCCACGGGTCCACCTTCGTCGTCGGGCACCGGCAGCGGCAGCTCCCGGGTCGTGGCCACTCTAGGGGCGTGGCCGACCCCGTGCAACGGATCGGTCGTCAGCGGCCGAGGCGCTTGCGCACCGGCTCGATGACCCGCTCGTCGAGCGCGCTCTGCGCGTCGTGGAGGGCCGAGGAGGCGCGGTGCTGGGCGTCCGCGACGGCCCGGCCCAGCGTGCTCCCGACGTCGCCCGCGTCGGGGAGGTTCTCGGCCGCCCGGCGGATGGGCGCCGGCATCGCGACGCCTGCCCACGCGGCGAACGCCCCGGAGGCGACCCCGTCGAGCTCGTCCGCGGCGCCCGCGCCGAGGAAGGGGATGAGCCAGTCCTCGACGGTCTCGAGCGGGACGGTCTCGATGCCGTAGTAGCGGTGCTGGCCGACCTCACGCACGTGCACGAGCCCGGCGTCGCGGAGCACGCGGAGGTGCTTCGACACCGTCGGCTGGCTGAGCCCGAGGGCCGTGACCATCTCGCCGACGCTGACGTCGCCGGTGGCCGAGTCGGCGGAGACGTGCGCGTCGAGCAGCACCCTCAGGAGGTCGCGGCGCGTCCCGTCGGCGATCACGCTGAAGATGTCGGGCATGCAGCCACAGTAACGACCACGGCCCCCGAGTACCATGACGACCGTGTCGCGCCCCTCCGTCGCCGATCGGCGCCTGCCCCGTCGAGACCCCCGCACCCCCTTCGCGCGGCTCTCCGAGTGGATCGACGACATCGGGCGGCACTCGCCGGCCCGCTTCGCCATCATGATCTTCACCGGCCTCATCGTCGTCTTCACGCTGGTGTTCTCGCTGCCGGTCTCGTCGGCCGAGGGCAGCAGGACGCCGCTGGCCGACTCCCTCTTCACGGCCGTGTCGGTCATCTGCGTCACCGGGCTCGCCACCGTCGACATGGCCACGCACTGGTCGCTGTTCGGGCACGTGGTCATCTTCATCGGGGTGCAGATCGGCGCCATCGGCGTGCTGACGCTCGCGTCGATCATGGGGCTGGTGGTCTCGCGGAAGCTGGGCCTCCGCGCCCGGCTGATGGCCGCCTCCGACAGCAACCCGCTGCGCGTGCACGCGGGCCCGGTGCCCGAGGGCCAGGCCGTGCGGCTGGGCGAGGTGGGCGGGCTGCTCGCCACCGTCGCGCTCAGCTCGGCAGTGATCCAGACCGTCATCGCGCTGCTGCTGATCCCGCGCGTGCTGCTCGACGGGATCCCCCTCGGCGACGCGGTGCTCGACAGCTTCTACTACTCGGCGATGGCCTTCACGAACACGGGCTTCACGCCGAACGCCGACGGGCTCGCCCCGTTCGCCGGCGACTACTGGTTCTTGTCGCTGATCATGGTCGGGGTCTTCCTCGGCAGCATCGGGTTCCCCGTCATCTACGCCCTGGCCCGCAACCCGCGCAACCCGCGCCGCTGGTCGGTCCACGTCAAGCTGACGCTGGTGACGAGCGGCGTCCTGCTCCTGGCGGGCACCGTCCTCTACATCGTGCTCGAGTTCGACAACCCGGAGACCTTCGGCGACATCGCGGCCGGGCCGACGATCTTCCAGTCGCTCTTCCTCAGCACGATGACGAGGTCGGGCGGCTTCGCGACGATCGACATCTCCGAACTCAACGGATCGTCGCTGCTCGTCACCGACATGCTCATGTTCATCGGCGGCGGGTCGGCGTCGACGGCCGGCGGCATCAAGGTGACGACGCTGGCCGTGCTCTTCCTCGCCGCGTTCGCCGAGGCCCGGGGCAACCGCTCGATGGAGGCGTTCGGCCGCCGGATCCCGAGCGACGTCCTCCGCCTGTCGGTCAGCGTGGTGCTCTGGGGCGCGACGATCGTCGCCGTGTCGAGCATCCTGATCATGCACATCACGAAGGAGCCCCTCGACCACGTGCTGTTCGAGTCGATCTCGGCCTTCGCCACCTCGGGGCTGTCGACGGGGCTGACCGACCGCCTCCCCGACTCCGGCAAGTACATCCTCGCCGTCACGATGTGGATGGGCCGCGTTGGTACAGTGACACTCTCCGTCGCCCTGGCCGCCAGCCAGCGACGCCAGCTGTTCACGCGAGCCGAGGAGCGACCGATCGTTGGTTGACAAGATCAAGCACGACGCCCCGGTGCTCGTCATCGGCCTCGGCCGCTTCGGCGCCGCCACCGCCGGCCAGCTCGAGCGACAGGACAGGGACGTGCTCGCGGTCGACACCGACGCGGGCCTCGTGCAGAAGTGGGCCGACCGGGTCACCCACGCGGTGCAGGCCGACGCCCGCAGCATCGACGCGCTCAAGCAGATCGGTGCCCAGGACTTCTCGATCGCGGTCGTCGCCGTCGGCTCGTCGATCGAGGCGAGCGTGCTGATCACCGCGAACCTCGTCGATCTGAAGGTGCCGCAGATCTGGGCGAAGGCGATCAGCCAGTCGCACGGCAAGATCCTGGCCCGCATCGGCGCGAACCACGTGATCTACCCGGAGCGCGAGGCCGGCGAGCGCGTCGCGCACCTCGTCTCCGGCCGCATGCTCGACTACATCGAGTTCGACGACGCCTTCGCGATCGTCAAGATGTACCCGCCGAAGCCGGTGCGGGGCGCCTCGCTGGCGAGCTCGAACATCCGCAAGAAGTACGGCATCACCATCGTCGGCGTGAAGAGCCCGGGAGGCGCGTTCGAGGAGGCGACGCCCGAGACGGTCATCAGCGACCACGACCTCATCATCGTCTCCGGCGACAGCCGGGCGATCGAGCGGTTCGCGGCCCTCGACAGCTGAGCCGCGTCGCGGAGGACGAGCGGGTCGACTCGTCGCCGCCAGCCACCGGGGGCGGCAGGGCTCAGCTCCCGGCCGCGATCTCCCGGTTGCGGGCCAGCGCGGCCTGGGTCGCACGCTCGAACAGCTCGCGCAGGCCGCCGTCGGCGAGCTCGGCGACCGCCCGCTCGGTGGTGCCGCCCGGGCTCGTCACGCGACGACGCAGCTCCGCCGGGGCCTCGTCGGCCGGCAGCAGGTCGCTCGCGGCGAGCAGCTCGCTCGCCCCGCGGAACGTGCCCTGGACGAGCGTGGCCGCCTGGGCGGGCGTGAAGCCCAGCGCGACCGCCGCCTCCTGCAGCTGCTCGATCAGGTAGAAGACGTAGGCCGGGCCCGAGCCGGAGATCGTGCTGAGGGCGTCGATCTGCTCCTCGGGGACGACGACGACGTCGCCGACGACCTCGAAGACCCGTCGGGCCAGCGCGAGGTCGGCCTCGGACGAGCGCGAGCCGGCGGCCAGGCCCGTGACGGCGAGGCCCACCACGGCGGGCGTGTTGGGCATCGACCGCAGCACGGGCACGTGCTCGGGCAACGCCGCCTCCATCGTGGCGGTCGTGACTCCCGCGGCGAGGCTGACGATGACGGTGCCGGGCTCGAGCGCCGGGCCGATCTCGCGGAGGAGGTCGACGACCATGCCGGGCTTGACGCCGACCAGCACGACCGACGCCCCGACGACCGCCGAGGCGTTGGCGGTCGGGTCGGTCTCGGTCGCGAACGAGGTGACCGGGCCGCGGCGGAGCGCGACGGCCTTCGCCTCGGTGCGGTTCGTGACGCGGACGCCGCCCTCGACGACGACCTCCGGCGAGAGCAGACCCGCGAGGATCGCGCCGCCCATGGACCCGGCGCCGAGGATCGCCGTGGTGGGGAGAGTGGTGACCATCAGGCCATCCTAAGATCGAGCTGAGCACCACGAGGGGATCGGACACCATGAGCACTTCCGGCGGCAACAAGGCGATCTTCGCGGCACTGGCCGCGAACCTCGGCATCGCGGTGACCAAGTTCATCGCCTGGGCCTTCTCCGGGTCGTCGTCGATGCTCGCCGAGGGCGTGCACTCGCTGGCCGACTCCGGCAACCAGCTGCTCCTGCTGCTGGGCGGGCGGCGCGCGAAGAAGGCCGCCGACGAGGAGCACCCCTTCGGCTACGGGCGCGAGCGCTACGTCTTCGCCTTCGTCGTCTCGATCATCCTGTTCAGCGTGGGCGGGGTCTTCTCCCTCTACGAGGGCGTGGAGAAGCTCCGCGAGCCGCACCCCCTCGAGGTGCCCTGGCTGCCCGTCCTCGTGCTCGCGATCTCGCTGGGACTGGAGGGCTTCTCGCTCCGCACCGCGATCCGGGAGGCGCGGCCGTCGAAGGGGAGCCAGAGCTGGGTCTCGTTCATCCGCCGCGCCAAGGCCCCCGAGCTGCCGGTCGTGCTCCTGGAGGACGCCGCGGCCCTCCTGGGCCTCACCTTCGCCATGGTCGGCGTCGTGCTGACCTGGATCACGGGCGACGGGGTCTTCGACGCGATCGGGACGCTCCTCATCGGCGTGCTGCTCGTCGCGGTGGCGGTCGTGCTCGGCATCGAGACGAAGAGCCTGCTGGTCGGCGAGGGCGCCTCGGCCGCCGACGTCGCCGCCATCCGCGCCGCCGTGACCGACGGCCCGGAGGTCGAGTCGATCATCCACATGAAGACCCTCTACCTCGGCCCGGAGGAGCTGCTCGTCGCCGCGAAGGTCGCCATGCCCGGCCGCACGCTGCTCAGCGACGTCGCCGCCGCGATCAACACGGTCGAGTCGCGCGTGCGCGAGGCCGTGCCGATCGCCCGCGTGATCTACGTCGAGCCCGACGTCTGGGTGGAGCCGGGCCACGTGGCGCCGGCGACCGACGCGATCGTGATCCGCGCGGCCGACTAGGCGTCGGCCACGGCCGCGGCCGCGGCGCCGGTCCCGGCGCCGGTGCCGGTGCCGGTGCCGGTGTCGTCGTCGGCACGACGGGCGGCGAAGAACTCGTCCAGCTGGGCCCGGCACTCCGGCTCGCGGACCCCCGCCACGACCTCGGCGCGGTGCGGCAGCCGGCGGTCGCGGAGGATGTCGTAGACGCTGCCCGCGCCTCCCGCCTTCTCGTCCCAGGCCCCGAAGACCACCCGCGGCACCCGGGCCGCGAGGATCGCGCCCGCGCACATCGGGCACGGCTCGAGGGTGACCACCAGGGTCGTGCCGGTCAGGTGCCAGTCGCCGGTGTGGCGCGCGGCGGCCCGGAGGGCCAGGACCTCGGCGTGGGCGGTCGGGTCCTGCGAGAGCTCCCGCTCGTTGCGGCCGGTCGCGATCACGACGCCGTCGGCGTCGAGCACCACGGCCCCGACGGGCACGTCGTCGGAGACGGCGCAGCCCTCCGCCTCGGCGAGCGCGGCCCCCATCCACCGGGCGAGCTCGGGGGGCACGGCGGTCACGGGGCTCCTCGGGTCGACGGGCGTCGGGGGCGGACGACTCCGCTACCGTGGAGCCTATGCGAGTGCACGTAGCGGACCATCCCCTGATCACCCACAAGCTGACCGTGCTCCGCGACGCGAGCACGCCGTCACCGACCTTCCGGGCCCTGACGGAGGAGCTCGTCACGCTGCTGGCCTACGAGGCCACCCGGGGGGTCCGCACCACGCCCATCGAGATCCAGACCCCCGTCGGCCCGACCACCGGGCTGGCGATCAGCCAGCCGCGGCCGCTCGTGGTGCCGATCCTCCGCGCCGGCCTCGGCATGCTCGAGGGCATGACGACGCTGGTGCCGACCGCCGAGGTCGGGTTCCTCGGCATGGTCCGCGACGAGGAGACCCTGCAGCCGACGACGTACGCCGAGCGGCTGCCCGACGACCTGTCGAACCGCCAGTGCTTCGTGCTCGACCCGATGCTCGCGACCGGCGGCTCGCTGATCGCCGCCATCGACTACCTGCTCGAGCGCGGCGCCGTCGACGTGACGGCCGTCTGCCTGATCGCGGCCCCCGAGGGCCTCGCCGCGGTCGAGGCCGCGATGCACGGCCGCGACGTCAGCATCGTGCTCGGCGCCGTCGACGAGAAGCTCGACGAGAACGGCTACATCGTGCCCGGGCTGGGCGACGCGGGCGACCGCCTCTACGGCCTGGCCTGACCTCGGCACCGCACCGGCGCCTCCCCCTCTCCCCCTCCCCGCAGCGCCCGATCCGGCCACGCCACTCGACGTGGCGCACGGATCGGGCGCTTCGTCGTGCTGCCTTGACAGGTCGTGCACGGGTGACAGAAGATCGACCCCATGACTGACAGCGTGTTCATCCCGACCTCCCCCGAGGCCTCCGGGAGCACCGGCATGATGATGCCGAGCGCCGTCGTCCTGTGTCGAATGTGTGCCTGATCCGGCCGCACCTCGCCGAGTCGCCGTGCCGCGCCCCGCGCGCTGCCGAGTTCGCCGCACGACCCTGCAGCTGAACCGCGACTCCCGGATGCACACGCGTCACCACCTCCGACGCGCATCCCCACGGCCCTGAGCTCCCGCTCGACCGGCCGTCCGCCCCGGCACCGCTGCCCACCGGCAGAGCCCTCGACATCGAGGCCCCGGGCACCGACACACACCGAGCACTCCCCCGGCCGACGACGCCCGGGGGCGCGGCTCACCTCACGCAAGGATCCCGCGTACCCATGTCCCTCATCCTCGACCGCCCCGTCACCGCCCCCGCCGTCGCCACCAGCCCCCGCGCCGTCGCTCCGAGCGGCCGCCCCCTGAGCGCCGCGCCGGTCGCCGCCCCGGCTCCCGAGGCGAGCGCCTCGGCCCGGCCCGCCGCCCCCCGGCCCCGCACGGTGCCCGAGGGCACCGAGGCCCGCGGTTTCGCCCTGTACGTCGGCATCGACGAGCTCAAGGCCGCGGAGGCCGACACCGACCTCGGCGAGATCGTCGCCCAGATCAAGGCCCTCGTCGCGCGGATCGCCCCCGCCGCGGAGACCCACGCGGCCGTGGCGCTCGCCCCGACCGGCGCCGGCGGACGCGACGTCGACGTCGTCCGCCTCGCCCTGCACGACCCCTCCGCCCTCGCGGCCCGGCGGCCGACCGTCGAGGACGAGGAGCCCGGGGCCCGCGGGGGCGTCGTCGTCGACATCTCGCGCAAGCGCCTCCTGCTCGACGGCGAGACCGCCCCGCTGACCTACAAGGAGTTCGAGCTGCTGCAGTACCTCGTGCTGCGGGAGGGGCGCACGATCGAGCGCGCCGAGCTGATCTCGAGCCTCTGGTCGGAGGACGACGGCGAAGCGCCCAACGAGCGCACGATCGACGTGCACGTCCGGCGGCTGCGGTCGAAGCTCGGGGCCTTCGAGGACATCGTGCGCACCGTCCGCGGGGTCGGCTACCGCTTCGACCGCCACGCCGACGTGTCGATCCGCCACGCGTCGACGCCGTCGCCCGACGTCTTCTGAGGCACCGGGGTCCCCCTCAGGGGAAGTTCCCAGCAAGATAACGGTTCGGTAACTAGACCTCCGTTACCGCACCGTTATAGATTGACCGCGTTGAGGTTGTTTGCTGTGGCAGCCGACACGGAATGTGATTGCAGGACACTCTTGGTGCAAGGGAAGAGGGCCGGTCGCCTCGCGACCGGCCCTCTGTCACGTCCGGGCCGGCCCGCCGCTCGCCGATGCTCGCCGGTCCGTTCACCGGCTCGCACTCCGGCCCGCCCGCACCGCGGCGTCCCCCTGTCGGCCGTTCTTCGTAGACTCGACGTCGACACGAGACGAGGTGGCGACATGAGCGAGACAGCCGTGGCCGTCGGGGCCTGGGAGGCCCTGTTCCGAGCACAAGTGAGCATCATGCGCGAGCTGAACGCCGCCTTCCCGACCGACGACATCTCGTTCAACGAGTACGACGTGCTGTTCAACCTGTCGAGCCAGCCCGAGCGGCGGGCTCGCATCCGCGACCTCACCCGTCACCTCCTGCTCACCCAGCCGAGCATCAGCCGCCTCGTCGACCGCCTGGCGAGCAAGGGCATCGTCGAGAAGCAGACCGACCCCGGCGACGGGCGCGGCATCATCGTCGCCCTCACCGACCACGGCTACGACCTCTACCGGCGCACCGCCGTGGACCACGCCGCCGCGATCCGACGCCGCGTGGGCGGCAGCCTCGACCACGACGAGCTCGTCGCGCTGACCGACCTCTGCACGCGGCTCCGCCTCGGCGAGACGGGCGGCGGTGGCGGCGCCCCGGGCGGGTCTGCCCGGGTCGACGCCGAGGTCGGTGCCGCCTCGTGACCTCGTCCCCCTCCGTCGTCTGGCTGCGCGACGACCTCCGCGTCGCCGACAACCCCGCCCTCGTCGCCGCGGTCGACCGTGGCGAGCCGGTGGTCGTGCTCGTCGTCCTCGACGACGAGACCCCGGGCATCCGCCCCCTCGGCGGAGCCGCGCGCTGGTGGCTCCACCACAGCCTGGTGGCGCTCGACGGCGCGCTCCGCGAGCTCGGGGCCGGCCTGACGCTCCGCCGCGGCCCCGCCGCCGAGGTGCTCCCGGCCGTCGTGGCCGAGGTCGGCGCCGGCGCCGTGTACTGGAACCGCCGCTACGGCAAGGTGCCCCGCGACACCGACGCGGCCCTCAAGACCGCGCTCCGCGACGAGGGCCTCGTGGCCGAGAGCTTCGCCGCGAACCTCCTCTTCGAGCCGTGGACGGTGCAGACCGGCCAGGGCCAGCCGTTCAAGGTCTTCACCCCGTTCTGGCGGGCCTGCCTCGACCGGCCCGAGCCCCGGCACCCGCTCGACGCTCCCGACTCCCTGCGCCCTCCCGAGACCGCCCCGGCCAGCGACGACCTCGACTCGTGGCAGCTGCTGCCGACGCAGCCCGACTGGGCCGCCGGGCTGCGCGAGACCTGGACCCCGGGCGAGGCCGCCGCGCTGGACGCCCTGGAGGAGTTCGCCACCGGCCACCTGGCCGACTACGGCGAGCGCGACTTCCCCGCCCAGGAGGCGACGAGCCGCATGTCGCCCCGGCTGCGCTTCGGCGAGGTCAGCCCGTTCCAGATCTGGCACCGCATGCGGGGCGACCTCCCGCCCGCCTCGCGGGAGCGGGCGCAGTCGTTCCTCCGCGAGGTGGTCTGGCGCGAGTTCAACCACACCATCCTCTTCACCTCGCCCGACCTGGCGACCGTCAGCTACCGCCCCGAGTTCGAGGCGTTCCCGTGGGCCGACGTGCCCGAGTCGGAGGTCGACGCCTGGCGTCACGGCCGGACGGGCGTGCCGCTCGTCGACGCCGGCATGCGTCAGCTCTGGACGACCGGGTGGATGCACAACCGGGTGCGGATGGTGACGGCGAGCTTCCTGATCAAGAACCTCCTGGTCGACTGGCGGGTCGGCGAGCAGTGGTTCTGGGACACCCTGGTCGACGCCGACGAGGCGAACAACCCCGCCAACTGGCAGTGGACGGCGGGCTCCGGCGCCGACGCCGCGCCCTACTTCCGGGTGTTCAACCCCGTGCTGCAGGGCGAGAAGTTCGACAAGGAGCGCAACTACGTGAGGGCGTGGGTGCCCGAGATCGACACCGAGGACTACCCCGAGCCGCTGGTCGACCTCAAGGAGTCCCGGCGTCGCGCCCTCGACGCCTACGAGACGATGCGCCGCTCCTCCCCCGCGTCGCCCTGACCGCCGCGCCGCCCGCGCACCGAGCACCGAGCACCGAGCACCGAGCACCGAGCACCGAGAGGCATCATGACCGACTCCGCCCGCCCCTCCGGCATCGACGCCGTCTTCGACGCGCGTCAGGCCGAACGCCGAGCGCCGAGCGTCGTGTTCGCGACCTTCGACCACGACGGCGTCACGCACCACGGCGCCCGCGGCGAGGTGGCGGGCGCCCTGCCGGGTCCGCACACCGCCTACCGGATCGCCTCCTGCACCAAGAGCTTCACCGCGGCGGCGCTGCTGGCCCTGCGCGACGCGGGGCAGCTCGTGCTCGACGCGCCCGTCACCGACTTCGTGCCCGCCTTCGCTGACGTCGCGCTGCCCACGGGCGACTCGCCCGTGCCGACCGTGCGGATGCTGATGACGATGTCGGGCGGCCTGCCGACCGACGACCCCTGGGGCGACCGGCAGGAGTCGATCACCGACGACGAGCTCGACGCCCTGCTGCGGCGCGGCCTGCGGTTCGACAGCGTGCCCGGCACGACGTTCGCCTACTCGAACCTGGGCTGGGCGCTGCTCGGCCGCGTCGTCGCGAGCGCGGCCGGCCGGCCCTACCGCGAGGTCGTCGAGCAGACGCTGCTCGGCCCCCTCGGGCTGCCCTCGACCGGCTTCGAGGCCGACGTGCCCGCCACCGGCGGCGTCGCCGTCGGGCACCGGCCGGTCGACGACGGCTGGGACCCCCTGCCCTTCTCGGGCCCCGGCGCCTTCTCGCCCATCGGCGGGCTGTTCAGCACCACGACCGACCTCGCCCGCTGGGCCCGGTGGCTGTCGTCGGCGTTCGACCCCGAGGGCCGCGGCGACGTCGACGGGGTGCTCAGCCGCGCCTCCCGCCGCGAGATGCAGCAGCTCCACCGGCTCGTGCCCGGCCGGGGGGCCCACCCCTCGGGCTACGGCTTCGGCCTCTTCGTCGAGCAGTACCCCGACTTCGGCACCGTCGTCTCGCACTCCGGCGGCTACCCGGGCTTCTCGGCCCACATGCGCTGGCAGACCGCCACCGGCCTCGGTGCCGTCGGCCTCGAGAACGCCACCTACGCCCAGGTCGCCGTACCTGTCAGCCGGGCCCTCGACGGCATGATGGCCGACGCGGCGGAGGCGCGGGTCGTCGCCGATCCGTGGCCCGAGACCCTCGCGGCGATGCCCCTCGTCGAGGCCGTGGTGCGCGGTCGCGACGTGCCCGAGGGCCTGCTCAGCGAGAACGTCGAGCTCGACGTGCCGCTCGCTCGACGTCGCGCCCTGTGGGCCCGCGAGCTCGAGGCGGTCGGCGGGCTGCTCGACGACGACGACGCACGCGATCTGCCCACCGCGGAGTCGGCGACCCCGTCGCACCGCGTGTGGTGGCTGCCGGGGCGACGCGGGGCCCTGCGGCTCGAGGTCCGGCTGACCCCGGAGGACCCTCCCCGCGTGCAGACCCTGTCGGTGCGCGCCGACACCGGGCGCTGACGCCGTGTCGGTCATCGCCGTCACCGGGGGCGCCGGCAAGGTCGCGGCCATGCTCCGGCCGCACCTCGCCGCGGCGGGGCACGACGTGCGCCTGCTCGACCTGGTCGCCCCGGCCGAGCCGCTCGCGCCGACCGAGTCGGCCGCGGTCGTCGGGGTGACCGACCTCGACGCCCTGACCGAGGCGATCCGCGGCGCCGACCTCGTCGTGCACCTCGCCGCGTACGCCGACGAGCGGTCGTGGGACGACATCCGCGACGTCAACGTCGAGGGGGCCCACGCCGTGCACGAGGCCGCCGTGCGGGCCGGGGTGCGGCGGGTGCTCGCCGCGAGCTCGGTGCACGCCGCCGGCTACCTGCCCTGGAGCGCCGCGGCCGAGCACGAGGTGCCGGCCGCGCGTCCCGACACGTTCTACGGCCTGAGCAAGGTCGTGCTGGAGGCCATGGGCAGCCTCTACGCCGACCGCGCGGGCCAGCTCGTCGTCTCGGCGCGCATCATGACCGCGGTCGAGCGGCCCTTCGACGCCCGGAGCCTCGGCACCTGGCTCTCGGCCGGCGACGCCGCCCGCCTCGTCGAGGCCGCCCTGACCACCACGGCCACCGGCCACCACGTCGTCTGGGGCGTCTCGCGCAACACGCGGCGCCCGGTCTCGCTCGCGGCGGGCGAGGCGATCGGCTACCACCCGGTCGACGACGCCGAGGCGTACGCCGACGAGGTCGACGAGCCGCCGGTGGGCGGCTCGACGCCGATCGGCGGCGGCTTCGTCGACCATCCGCTCGGGGAGCCGATGTGAGCCGCGCCCGGTCGCGCGCCGGCGCAGCGGCCCCTGCCGACGCAGCGTCGCCGGGAAGGTGCTCGGGGCGACCGGACGCTACCGTGACTCCGTGACCCTCCTGCACCGCGCCTCCGCCGTCCGTGACATCGACCCCCTCGCGCTCTACGGCCTGCTGAAGCTGCGGGTCGACGTCTTCGTCGTCGAGCAGGACTGCCCTTACCCCGAGCTCGACGGGCGCGACGTCGAGCCCGACGCGCAGATGCTCTGGGTCGAGGAGGACGGCGAGGTGCTGGCCACCGTCCGGCTGCTCTGCGACGGCGACGACCGGCGGATCGGCCGTGTCGCGACCGCCGCGTCGGCCCGGGGCCGCGGGCTCGCCGCCCAGCTGATGGAGCGGGCCCTCGCCGACTGCCCCGGCCGCCTCGTGCGGCTCGACGCCCAGGCGCACCTCGAGGGCTGGTACGCGCGCTTCGGCTTCGCCGTGGACGGCGGGCCGTTCCTGGAGGACGGCATCCCGCACGTGCCGATGTCGCGGGTCGTCCCGGCCGTCTGAGCCCGCGCCTCCGGGCAGGCCCTGCCCCTCCCGCACGTCGTCCGCCCCGTCGTCGGCGCCGCCGCCCCCGTCCTGGCCGGACCTGGACGGGGGTCGTCCGGACCGTTCCGTCCGGTCCGCGCGCGCCCTAAGCTCGGGCCATGCCACGTCGAGCAACCCCTCCGCGGGACCGCATCCTCGAGGCGGCGCACGTCGAGTTCGCCGCCCGCGGCCTCGCCGGTGCCCGCGTCGACTCCATCGCCCGCGAGGCCGAGGCGAGCAAGGAGCGGCTCTACGCCCACTTCTCGACGAAGCGCGACCTGTTCGACGCCGCCCTGGGCGAGAGCATCGACCGGTGGCTCGAGGCCGTCCCGTTCGACGCGCACGACCTGCCGCAGTGGGCGAGCAGGCTCTACGACCACCTGGCGACGCACGCCGACGACGCACGCCTGCTGCTCTGGGGCCAGATCGAGGGCGTCACGCTGCCGAGCCCCGGGGTCGTCGACCACGAGCAGCTCGACCGCCGCCGCGAGGCCGTCCGGGCCGCGCAGGCGTCGGGCGACATCCCCTCCGACTGGGACGCCGACGAGCTGCTGACGATGGTGTTCGGCAGCGTGCTGGCCTGGTTCGTCACGCCGACCGCGACGAACCTGCACCAGGGCCCGCACCAGCGGCGGTGCGACGTCGTCGAGCAGGCGGTCCGGCGACTCGTCGGCTGAGCGGGAGTACCGTCACGGGGTGACCACGACGACCCCTGCCCCCGACCTCTCCCCCGACCTCCGCGACCTGCTCGACAGCGTGCCCGACACCGGCACCGTCGAGGCGGGCGACGTGGTGTACGACCACGACGGCACGCCCCTCGAGGGCTTCCTCGCCACGCCCGGCGACGCCGAGGGCGCCCTCCGGCCCGCGGTGCTCGTGCTGCACGACTGGTTCGGCGTCGTCGACCACGTCAAGGTGCGCGCCCAGATGCTGGCCCGCCTCGGCTACGTCGCGCTGGCCGGCGACGTCTACGGCCAGGGCGTCCGCCCCGGCCCCGGTGAGGCGGCGGCCGAGGCCGGCGCCTGGTACGGCGACGTCGCGGCGTTCCGCGCCCGCCTCACCGCGAACCTCGAGCGCCTCCGCTCCGAGCCCGGCGTCGACCCCGAGCGCATCGCCGTGATGGGCTACTGCTTCGGCGGCTCCGGCGCGCTCGAGCTCGCCCGCTCGGGTGCCGAGGTGGCGGGGGTCGTGTCGTTCCACGGCGGTCTCGGCACCGGCGCGCCCGCCGAGAAGGGCGCGGTCAAGGCGCCCCTGCTCGTGCTGACGGGCGCGGCCGACCCGGTCGTGCCGGACGACGCGGTCGTCGGCTTCGAGGACGAGCTGCGCGACGCCGAGGTCGGCGACTGGCAGGTCGTCAGCTACAGCGGGGCGATGCACGCCTTCGCGGTGCCGGGCACCGACAGCCCCGAGCACGGCGCGCAGTTCCAGGAGACGGCGAACCGCCGGTCGTGGCTGCAGATGCGCGGCTTCCTGGACGAGGTCCTCGGCGAGCACTAGTAGCCCCCTCCGCGACGACGGCCGGCCCCCTCGGGGGCCGGCCGTCGTCGCCTCGGCCGTCAGGCCCCGGGGGCGTCAGAACCCGACGACACGCCCCGAGGAGGCGCGGCGCGCGAGGTCGCGCAGCTGGACGGCGGTCGAGACGGCCGCGTGGGCGGCCTCGCGCCCCTTGTCCTCCTTCGAGCCGGGCAGCCCGGCCCGGTCGAGGCCCTGCTGCTCGTCGTCGAGGGTGAGCACGCCGAAGCCGACCGGCTTGCCGGTGTCGAGCGTCACGCGGAGCAGGCCCGACGTCGCGGCGTCGGAGACGTACTCGAAGTGCGGCGTGCCGCCGCGGATGATCACGCCGAGCGCCACGACGGCGTCGGCCCCGGCCTCGAGGGCGGCCTTCGCGACCACGGGCAGCTCGAAGCTGCCCGGCACGCGGACGACGGTCGCCTCGGCGCCGAGCTCGGCGATCGTCGCGAGGGCGCCCGCGAGCAGCCCGTCGCTGATCTGGGTGTGCCAGGTGCCGGCGACGACGGTGACGCGGAGGCCGCGGCCGTCGACGGGCTCCTGCTCGGTGGGTGCTCCTGCGCCGCTCATGCGGTGGTCCTCTCGGTGGGGGCGGGGCGACCGGGGAGGTCGCCGGGGACGGCCGGGGCGGCCGCGAGGCGGTGGGCGACGACCTGGGCGATGGTCACGACGGGGACGCCCTCGCGGCGCCCCAGCTCGATCAGCCCCGGCAGCCGCATCATCTCGCCGTCGTCGGCGACGATCTCGCTGATGGCGGCGACGGGACGGAGACCGGCGGCCACCATCAGGTCGACGGCGGCCTCGGTGTGGCCGTCACGCTCGAGCACTCCGCCGGGCCGCGCCCGGAGCGGGATGACGTGGCCCGGGCGGTGCAGGTCGTCGCGGACGGAGGCCGGGTCGGCCAGGACCCGGAGGGTGCGCGCGCGGTCGGAGGCGCTGATGCCGGTGGTCACGCCCTCGGCGGCGTCGACGCTGACCGTGTAGGCGGTGCCGCGGGCGTCCTCGTTGCGGGCGACCATGGGCGGCAGGTCGAGGAGGTCGGCGATCTCCGCCGACATCGGGGCACAGACGAACCCGGACGAGACCCGCACCGTCCAGGCCAGCCACTCCTGGCTCGCCAGCTCGGCGCTCAGCACGACGTCGCCCTCGTTCTCGCGCGACTCGTCGTCGACGACGATGACCGGGCGCCCGCGACGGAGGTGGTCGAGGGCGGTCGCGACGTCGTCGAGGCGCTCGGTGCCCGTGCGCCGGGGTGCCTCGGAGGCGCCCCCGCGGGCGCTCGGCGCCCCGGTCACGACGCCCGGCCGGAGCGGTGGGCCCCGGCGGTCGCGTCGAGGGCGAGCATGCGCCGCACGTGGCGCGCCAGGACGTCGGTCTCGACGTTGACGCGGTCGCCCGCGGCCTTCTCGCCGAGCGTCGTGGCCGCGAGCGTCTCGGGGATGAGGCTGACCTCGAACCACCCCTCGTCGGCCCCCGGCTCGCTGATGCCGCTGACGGTGAGGCTCACGCCGTCGAGCGTGACGGAGCCCTTGTCGACGAGGAGGGGCGAGAGGTCGTCGGCGAGGCTGAGGCGCACGCGCCGCCACGCGTCGCCCTCCTCGGTCTCGAGGACGGTCGCCGTGCCGTCGACGTGGCCCTGCACGATGTGGCCGCCGAGCCGGTCGCCCACGCGGGCGGCCCGCTCGAGGTTCACGGGGAGGCCGGGCGCCAGGTCGCCGAGCGTGCTCATGACCAGCGTCTGCTTCATGACGTCGGCCGTGAAGGACTCCCCGTCGCGCTCGACCACGGTGAGGCAGACGCCGCTGACCGAGATGGAGTCACCGTGCCCGGCACCGTCGACCGCGAGCGGCCCGTGCACGGTGAGCCGGACGCTGTCGCCCGCGTCGGCGAGCCGCACGACGCGGCCCTTCTCCTCGACGAGACCGGTGAACACGTCAGATCACCGCCGTCGGCAGGAGGGACGGGAGGGCGAGCACCGGCGTCGGCCGGCGCCGCGGGGCGAGGGTGGGGGTCATGCTGTCTCCGTCGGTGAGCCTGCTGGGGCTCTCCGGGGACGACGCGAGGTCGCGGCCAGCCCGGGCGCCGTCGTCGACGAGCCCTGGCCCGCGCTGCCTCCCTTCCGGACTGTGACCGTCGGTACCGGAGTTCCACCGGTTCAACCGGGGCGACCACCGTCTGGGGGCCGCACCGGGTCGCGGACTGTGACCGCCGGTTCAGATTTTCGCTGACCCCGGAGCGCGTTGCTCACCGGCGACGATAGCACCGGGCCCCGACAGCGGCCTCGGCCGCCGTCACGCCCCGTCACGTCGCCCCGTCGGGTCAGGTCGGCGGGTGCAGGCCCTCGTCGGCCGGCCCGGTCCGCCAGGCGGTGAAGTGCACGGTGAGGCCGTCGCGCGAGGGGGCGCAGCACATCGGCCCGGCCGTCGCCGCCGCGTCGGGGTCGAGCGGCGACACCCGGACCAGGCGCCACGGTTCGTCGTCCACCCGGGCACGGACGGTCAGGGCGTCGCCGGAGCGGCTGGCCCGGACGGTGACCTCGCGGCCGTGCCAGCCGGGGACGGGCGCGAGCGACCAGTCCGAGACGCCCCGCGTGACGACGGCGCCGAGGCCGTCCTCACCGTCGCTCCGCTCGACGCCGGCCTTCGTCCACGTCTCGTCGTCGACCCTGACGAAGACGCCGGCCTGGTCGAACTGGGCCGAGAGGTCGAGGCGGAACGAGACCTCCACCGCGGTGCCCTGCTCGAGCGGCGCGAGGAGGGCGTGCTCCGTGTCGTGCACGAACCCGTACGAGGTGACCCGCCAGGCGTCGCTGCCCTCGACGGCGGTCACGCGCATCCCGTCGTCGCCCACCTCCACGCGCGCGGGCGCGGTCGTCCAGCTGCCGGTGCTCCAGTCGACGTCGATCATGCGCTCGAGGCTACGCCGCCGGGCCGCGGCGCCCCGACCGCGGACGCCGCGACGCCGCGACACGGTGGCGGGATCAGTCGACGACGAGCCCCAGGTGCGCCGCCAGGGCAGGCGCCAGCACCTGCAGCTGCAGCGCGTCGACGGTCGCCCCCCGGAGCCCGTCGAGCCCGTCGACGCGGTCGAACGAGGTCGTGCGCAGGTCGACGTGGGCGAGGGAGGCGCGGGTCACGTCGAGCGTGCCCACGCGGCAGTCGACGAGGGCCACCCGCAGGGCCTCCGCACCGCCGAGGTCGAGCTCGCCGATGCTGCAGCCCTCGAGCACGACGTCGGTGAGCCGGGCCCCCCGCAGGTTCAGGTAGTCGATCTTGCCGCCGACGACCCGGACGGAGCGCCAGTCGGCGTCGAACAGCTCGGCCGAGCCCCAGCGCGGGCGCTCGACGCGGACGTCGTGCCAGGTGCTGCGCCCGGCGGCGAGCTCGGGGGCGAACGAGTCGGCGACGACCATCTCGACGAACCGCGCGCCCCGCAGGCGCGCCCCGCCGAGCCGGGGCGCCTCGAGCACGCACTCGCGGAGGACGACGCCCTCGAGGTCGCGGTCGGCGAGGTCGGCGTCGACGAGGCGCTCCCGCTCGCGGTCGTCGTGCGGGGCGAGGGAGTCGCCCGTCACGTCGACGAGGCCGGTCGGGTCGACGTGGTCGATGCGGGGCGCGTCGGTGCCGCCGCCCGGGACGGCGCCCGAGCGCCCGGCGCGGGAGGAGGAACGACGGGGAGCGGCCATGCGGACGAGGCTACCGATGGCCGCCGACACCGGACGGACTCGTTCTGGGGAGTGCCGCCCCGGCAGGAGGGGGGCACGATCAACTCCATGCGCATGCATGAACGCTGCGCGCCGCTGCCCTGACCACCCGACGGTCGGGCCGCGCCCCTCCCCCGCCCCGACCGGAGAACCCCCGTGCCGTCATCCCTCCCTGCCCGCCTGCCGTCGGCCCTCGCCGCCGGCCTCCTCGCGACCGGCCTGCTGCTCGCCGGCCTGGTCGCCGCGCCCGCCGCGCCCGCGAGCGCCGCGCCGGCGCCCGCCCCGACCACCGCCTCCCTGCCGAAGGACCAGCTCGTCGTGCCGCCCTCGGCGCTCGCCCGGGCCGACGCCCTCGACGACGCGCCCACGACCGGCCCGGTCGTCCACACCCTCTGGGTGAGCACCGTGTCGGCCACCGCCGCCACGACCGACGACACGGTCACCTCGCTCGACCGCGCGTCGGTCGACGCCGCCGTCACCGCCCTGCACGACTACTGGTGGGAGGAGTCCGGCGGTCGCGTCGACGTCCGCCTCGGCGGCGTCGAGGAGCGCTCGCTCGGCGGCACGAGCTGCGACGCCTCCGCGACCCTGAGCAAGGTCAAGGCCTCGGCCTTCGGCGGCTCCTTCGCCTCGTACGGCTGGGCCGGCACCGAGAAGCACCTGCTCGTGCTGCCCCGCGAGGCGTGCGGCACGCAGGCGTTCGGCACCATCGGCGGCGACGGCGGCGAGATCGTCAGCTCGTACGGCCTCGGCCAGCAGCTCGGCGTGCCCGTGCTGCTGCACGAGTTCGGCCACAACCTCGGGCTCGGCCACGCCGGCTCGGCGCTCTGCCGCAGCACGACCTCGTTCGACGGCGCCCCCGGCGACTTCCGCAGCACGGCCGACGCCGCCTGCCCCACCGAGGAGTACGGCGACCACCTCGACATCATGGGCTACTCGGTGTCGGGCGCCCGCCCCCACCTGTCGTCCCCGCAGCGGATGCGCCTCGGCTGGATGCCGAGCACCGTCGCGCTGAGCACGCCGGCGACCAGCAAGCGCGTCGTGCTGCCCTCGCTCGACACCGCGGACGCCGGCCGCGCCGTCGACGTCACCGACCCGGTCAGCGGCCAGCACTACGTGCTGGAGTACCGCACGGCGACCGGTCGCGACCGGTCGAGCGCCGAGTTCGCCGGCGGCGCCCCCCGCTGCACGGTCGTCGCGACCGGCTTCACGAAGTGCGCGCTCGACAGCTCGGCCGCCACGGGCAGCGTGCGCGTGCTGCGCGCCCTCCCCCAGCCCGGCGGCTTCGCCACGACGGTGGCCCTCGCCGTCGGCACCGACGCGGCCGCCGACCCCGCCCGCCGCGACACGCACCTCGACGCCGGCGAGTCGTTCACGAGCGCCGGCGGCGGCTTCACCGTCGCCGTCGCGAGCCTCTCGCCCCAGGGCGGCGCCGTGCTCGACGTCTCCCTCCGCGGGCCCCGCGGCGCCGTGTCCACGTCGACCGCGCTGACCCTCTCGACCGCCTCGCAGACCTACGGCGGCGCCGGCGCCACGGCGACCGCCGTCGTCTCCCGCGCCGACGGCACGGCGCCCGCGGGCACCGTGAGCCTGGTGGACGGCTCGACCGTGCTGTCGACCGTGCCCGTGGGCACCGGCGGCCGCACGACGATCGCCGTGCCGACGACGCTGGCGGCGGGGAGCCACGCGCTGCGCGCCTCCTTCACGCCCGCCGACCCGGCCCTCGCGGCGTCGAGCTCGGCACCGCAGACCCTCACCGTGGCGGCCGGCGCGACGACCACGTCGCTCCGCGTCAGCGGCCCGCAGCAGACCTTCGGCTCGACGACGACGACGCTCACCGCGACCGTGTCCCCGGTGGCCGGCAGCTGGCCCGCGGGCAGCGTGACCTTCACGCGCTCCGGAGTGCCGGTGGCCGTCGTGCCGCTGGCCTCGGGCACGGCGTCGTGGGTCGTGCCCGCGAGCACGTCGGCCGGCCAGTGGTCGTTCACGGCGTCGTTCGCGCCCTCGTCGACGTCGCTCGTGAAGTCGGTCAGCGCACCCCAGACGGTCACGGTCGTGCCCGCGAGCTCGACGGTCGCGATCACGCCCGCCACGACGAGCCCCGCGCGGAACACCGCCACGACGGCCACCGTCACCGTGCGCGTCGCCGGGGTCGCCTCGCCGGCCGGCTCGGTCACCGTGCTCTCCGACGGGCGCGCCGTGCAGACGGTCGCCCTGACCTCGACCGGCCAGGGCACCGCGACGGTGACGCTGCCGCGGTACGCCACGGCCGGCAGCCCGGTGATCTCGGTGCGCTACTCGGGCACGCCCGACGTGCTCGGCAGCACGTCGGCGGGCGTCACGCTGCGCGTGCGCTGACCGGCGGAGCGGCCCGGCGCGGCCAGGTGGGCATAGTGCCCGCCCGGCCGCCCGCCCGGCCATGCCCGCCCGGCCGCGTGCCGCGGCCCAGCCGCCCGCTCAGCACTCCACGACGTTGACCGCGAGGCCCGCCCGGCTGGTCTCCTTGTAGCTGTCGGCCATGTCGCGCCCGGTCTGGCGCATCGTCTCGATGACGGTGTCGAGGCTGACCACGTGGCTGCCGTCGCCGAGCAGCGCCATCCGCGTGGCGGCGACGGCCGTCCCGGCGGCGATGGCGTTGCGCTCGATGCACGGCACCTGCACGAAGCCCCCGACGGGGTCGCAGGTGAGGCCGAGGTGGTGCTCCATCGCGATCTCGGCGGCGTTCTCGACCTGGCGCGGCGTGCCGCCGAGCACCGCGGTGAGCGCCCCCGCCGCCATCGAGGCGGCCGAGCCGACCTCGCCCTGGCAGCCGGCCTCGGCGCCGGAGATCGAGGCGTTCCGCTTGTAGAGCGACCCGATGGCGGCGGCCGTGAGCAGGTAGCCGCGCTCGAGCTCGTCACGCGTCACCCCGTGGAACCGCATCGCGTAGTACCCGACGGCGGGGATGATGCCGGCGGCGCCGTTGGTCGGCGCGGTGACGACGCGGCCGCCCCCCGCGTTCTCCTCGTTCACGGCCATCGCGTAGGCCTGCAGCCACTGCGCCGGCAGGTCGGAGGTGAGCAACGAGGAGGCGCGGCCCTGGTCGACCGCGGAGCCCCCGATCGCGAACGCGGTCGCCCGCTCCTCCTGCGCCCGGAGCATCTCCGCGATCTGGCGGGCCCGGCGCGGCACCTTCATCCAGCCCGGCAGCACCCCCGAGGCCGCGAGGCCGGAGTCGACGCAGGCCTCCATCGCGGCCCAGCGGGCGGCGAGGCCGGCCGCGGCGGCGGCCTCGCCGTGCACCGCGACCTCGTTGCGCCAGGCCAGCTCGGCGATGCCGACGCCCTCGGCGTCGCAGAGCCGGAGGAGGTCGTCGGCGTCGACGAAGGCGAACGGGGCCTCGGCGGCGGGCACGACGTGCTCGTCGTCGCCGTCGCGGACGACGAACCCGCCGCCGGTCGAGAACCAGACCTCCCGCGCGAGGGCGGCGCCGTCGGCGTCGCGGACCTCGAGGCTCATCGCGTTGGGGTGCCGCGGCATGCGCGTCAGCGGGGCCATGCGGAGGTCGTTCGGCGCGAACGCGACCTGGTGCCGACCGAGCAGGCGGATGCCGCCGCCCTGCTCGACGGAGCGCTGCATCGACGAGACCACGAGCGGGTCGCAGGTCTCGGGCTCCATGCCCGCGAGGCCCGCGAGCACCGCCGACGGGGTGCCGTGGCCGAGGCCGGTGGCGGCGAGCGAGCCGTAGAGGACGACCTCCACCCGGGCGACGTGGTCGAGCAGGCCCGCGGCGGCGACCCCGTCGAGGAAGAGGCGGGCGGCCCTCATCGGGCCCACGGTGTGCGAGCTGGAGGGCCCGATGCCGACCGAGAAGAGGTCGAGGGCCGAGACGTGGTCGGTCATGGTGCCTCCGGGGCGGGGGTCGTCGGGTCGGGGTCGGGGTCGGGGTCGGGGCGCCCGACGGTGCGGGCGTGCTCGCCCATGGCCGCCGCCATCTCGCCGAGGAACCTCCGGACGGTCTGCAGCTCGGCGTCGTCGTAGCCCGCCATCACGCGGTCGCTCAGCGCGCCGAGGGGCCCGAAGAAGCGGCCGGCGACGGCGCGGGCCGCCTCGTCGTAGCGCACGATGACGCGGCGCCGGTCGACGTCGTCCCGCGTGCGGTGCACGTGGCCCGCGCGTTCGAGGCGGTCGATGACGCCCGTGGCGGCGCCGGACGTCACGCCGAGCACGTCGCCGAGGCGGCCCGAGGTGACCGGGTCGCCCCGCTGCTCCGCCTGCATGACGTGCAGCAGCGCCTCGAGGTCGATGTGGCCGAGCCCCTGCTGGGCCGCGAACGCCTGGGCGACCCGCTGCGACTCGGTGGTGAGCTGCTGCATCGCCGTGACGACGTCGCGGCGGGCCCCGGCGCGGGCGGGCGCGCCCGCCGCGTCTCGCACGTCGGGGTGAGCCGGGTCTGGGTCGGTCATCGCGCCTCCTGTGCACTGATTCTCGTCGACGTCGGGCCGTCGCCGTGCAATACTCTCAGCAACTAAGACTTCCACCAACTGAAGGACACTCGTGCGCGCACTCGCCCGCCTCGTCAGCGGCCACCGGTCGGCCTGGGCCGTCCTCGGCGGCACCCTCGTCGCCGTCGCCCTGCTCTTCGCGTTCCTGCCCTCGGGCGGCGACGACGCGTTCCCGCCCTCCGGGCTGCCCGACGACAGCCAGGCGGCGGAGGTGACGGCCCTGCTCGAGACGTTCCCGTCGTCCGACACGACGGTCGGCATCGTCGTCTGGAGCCGAGGAGGCGCCGCCCTCTCCGACGCGGACGTCGCGTCGGTCTCCGCCCGCGCCGACGCCCTCGCGGCCCTGTCGACCACCCCGCAGGCCGTCCGCCCGCAGGTCAGCGACGACGGCGCCGCGGTGCTCGTCGCCGTGCCGCTCGCCCGGGCCGACGTCGACGCCGACCTGTCGGGCGTGGCCGGAGAGCTGCGCGCCGCCGCCTCGGAGGGGCTGCCCGACGACCTCTCGGCGTACCTGACCGGGCCCGTCGGCTTCCAGGACGACGTCTCGAACTCGTTCGCGGGGGCGGACCTCCGCCTCCTGCTCGTCACCGTGGTCGTCGTCGCCGTGCTGCTGATCGTCACCTACCGCAGCCCCGTGCTGTGGATCGTGCCGCTCGCCGTCGTCGGCGTCGCCGACGGCCTCGCGGGTCGGGTCGTGGCGGCCCTGGCCGAGCCGCTCGGGGTGACCGTCGATGCCTCGATCTCCGGGATCCTCTCGGTGCTCGTCTTCGGCGCGGGCACGAACTACGCGCTCCTGCTGGTCGCCCGCTACCGCGAGGAGCTGCTGCGCGACGACGACCGGCACCGGGCGATGCGCACCGCCGTGACGAGCGCCGGGCCCGCGATCGCGGCGAGCGGCGGCACGGTCGCGCTCAGCCTCGCCACCCTCGTGCTCGCCTCCCTCGCGGGCAACCGCGCCCTCGGCGTGGCCTGTGCCCTGGGCGTCGTGGTCGCGGTCGTCTTCGCCCTCGTCGTGCTGCCGGCCGCCCTCGTGGTCTGCGGTCGCGGGCTGTTCTGGCCCTTCGTGCCCCGCGCCTCCGCCCCCGGCTCCGCCCCCGCCGACGAGCCCCACCACCACGCGGCCCGGAAGCAGGGCGCCTGGGAGCGCCTCGGCCGCGGCGTGCAGCGCCGGCCCGTGCTCGTGAGCGTCGCCGCGGTCGCCGGGCTCGGGGTGCTCTGCCTGGGCCTCGGCGGCTACGCGGTCGGGCTCTCGCAGACCGACCAGCTGCTCGGCGACCCCGACTCGGTCACCGCCCAGCGCATCGTCGACGACTCGTTCTCGGCCGGCCTCACCAGCCAGACGACGGTGCTCATGCCGTCCGCGGCGGCCGCCGACGCCGTGGCCGTGGCGGAGGGCGTCGACGGCGTCGACACCGCGACCGCCGGCGAGGAGGCCTCCGGGCTGACCCGCGTCGACGTCCAGCTCGCGGCCGAGCCGGAGAGCGACGACGCGTTCGTCGCCGTGCAGGCGCTCCGCGACGCCTACGCCGGGGCCGGAGGCGCGGTGTCGGAGGCCCTCGTCGGCGGCAGCGACGCGACGGCGTACGACGAGCGCACCGCCGCGCAGGCCGACCTCCGCCTGATCGCCCCGATCATCCTCGCCGTCGTCTTCGCCGTCCTGGCCCTGCTGCTCCGGTCGCTGGTCGCGCCGGTGCTGCTCATCGCCTCGGTGCTCGCCACGTTCGCGGCGAGCCTGGGGGCGTCGACCTGGCTGTTCCAGCACGTGCTGGGGTTCCCCGCCCTCGACACGGCGGTGACCCTCTACGCCTTCCTCTTCCTCGTGGCGCTCGGGGTGGACTACAACATCTTCCTCACCACCCGGGCGAGGGAGGAGCGCGAGCGGCACGGCACCCGCGAGGGCATGGTGCGCGCGCTCGCCTCGACGGGCGCCGTCATCACGAGCGCGGGCGTGCTGCTCGCGGCCGTGTTCGCCGTGCTCGGCGTGCTGCCGGTCGTCGCCCTCACCCAGGTCGGCGTCGTCGTCTGCATCGGCGTGCTGCTCGACACCCTCGTCGTGCGGACCGTGCTCGTGCCGGCCCTGGTCTTCCTCACCGGCGACGCGTTCTGGTGGCCGAGCCGGCGCCGTGGTCAGCCGCAGGCGGACCAGAGGCCTGCGCCCGAGCCCTCGGCCGTGGCCTCGGCGGCGACGAAGGCGTCGCGGTAGCGGTACGGGTCGTCGTAGGTGTCCTCGCGGCCGTACCCCTGGGCGACGAGGTCGTGGTTAAGCATGACCCCGGCGGGCGTCCAGACGTAGCGCAGCAGGCGGTCGTACCGGTCGGCGTCGCCCTGCGAGGCGTCGGCCTCGAGCCAGACGGTCGACCCCGTCGGCAGGCTCGTCGTCGTGAAGGCGCTCGCCTCGGGCCCGTAGCAGTCGACGGGGGCGTCGGGCTGCACCGTCTCGGGGGTGTCGACGCCGATGAGGCGGACGCGCTCGCGCGCACCGCCGTCGGCGAGCACGACGATCACGGTGTCGCCGTCCACCACGCGCTCGACCGTGGCCTGCGCGGCCCCCGCGGGGACGGCGGCGGGCACCGCGACCTCGGGCGACGAACCGGTGACCGGACCCGAGCCGCCGCCCGGGCCTGACCCGTCGCCCGAGCCGTCGAGCAGCTGCGGGAACGCCACCACGGCCACGGCGGCCACGACGACGACCACGACGCCGAGCAGCGACGACCGACGACGACGGCCCCGACCGCGACCGGCGCTCACTCGGCGAGCCTCGTGCCGCGGAGCTCGGGCAGGGCGAGGGCCGCGGCGGCCGCGACGAGGAACACCGCGCCGAACACGACGAAGAGCAGGGGTGCGCCGCCCAGCACGAGCAGCGGCGGCACCGACAGGGGCGCGACGATCGAGGCGACGCGCCCGACCCCCGCGGCCCAGCCCGACCCCGTGCCGCGCAGCCGCGTCGGGTAGAGCTCGGGGGTGACCGCGTACAGGGCGCCCCACGCTCCGAGGTTCGCGAACGACAGGGCCGCGCCCGACACCACGATGTGCGTCGCGCTCCCGCTGACGACGCCGGCCCCGAAGGCGGCGGCGGCCACCGCGGAGCCCAGCAGGAAGGCCGCCAGTGTGGCCCGACGGCCCCAGCGCTCGATCAGCCAGGCCGAGACGGCGTAGCCGGGCAGCTGCGCCAGCGTGATGAGCAGCGTGTACTCGAACGACTTGACGAGCGGGAAGCCGGCCTCGACGAGCAGGGTCGGCAGCCAGACGAAGGCGCCGTAGTACGAGAAGTTCGTCGCCGCCCAGACGAGCCACAGGGCGACCGTCCGCCGGCGGAGCCCGTCGTGCAGGAGGGCGGAGACGGAGGCGCGGCGGGTGCCCGACGCGACCCGCGCCTCCTCGAGGCCCGTCGCCCTGGCCGACGCGGCCGCGACGTCGGCCGGGGCGGGGGCGGGCACCCCGGCGGCCCGTTCGAAGGCGCGGACGGTGCGCTCGGCCTCGTCGTGGCGCCCGCGCGACTCGAGGTACCGCACCGACTCGGGCATGCGCAGCCGCACGAACACGGCGTACGCCGCCGGGAGGGCCCCGATCAGCAGCGCCCAGCGCCAGCCGTCGTCGCTGGTCGGGACCACCAGGTAGCCGACCAGCGCCGCCGCGATCGAGCCGACCGCCCAGAACGCCTCGAGCAGCACGACGACGCGCCCGCGGATGCGCCGCGGCGAGAACTCGGAGACGAGCGTCGAGGCCACCGGCAGCTCGGAGCCGAGGCCCAGCCCCACGACGAAGCGCAGCACGAGCAGCGCCCCGACCGACCAGCTGAGCGCGGAGACGCCGGTCGCCAGGCCGTAGACGAGGAGGGTGAGGGCGAAGACCGTCCTGCGCCCGAGGCGGTCGGACAGCGTGCCGCCGAGGGCCGCGCCGATCGCCATGCCCGCGAAGCCCGCCGAGGCGACGAACGCCAGGGCGCCGCGGTCGGAGCTCCAGACGACGGCCAGCTGGGCGATGACGAACGAGACGAGGCCGACGTCGAGGGCGTCGAGGGCCCAGCCGACGCCGCTGCCGGCGAGCAGTCGGCCGTGCTCGCGGGTGAAGGGCAGCTCGTCCAGGCGCTCGGTGCGCGTGGGTGGTGCGTCAGTGGCGACGTCGTCGGTCATGGTGCCTCTCGGGCGCTGTCGGGTGGGGCGTCCTCGACACGCCCTGCCGTGCGCCAGCCGTGAACATCGACGAGGGTAGCGAGTCTCGGGGCGCCGCACCGTAGGCTCCGGCGCACCGGTCCATCGTGGACGGGCGACGAAGGCACCACCATGGCAGAGAAATCGACGAAGAAGTCCACCAAGACGACCGCGACGCGGTCGCTCAAGGAGAAGCGGGCCGACAAGAAGGACAAGCGCGGCACCGCCTCCCACTCCGAGGACGCCGTCTCGAACGTCAAGAAGCGCTAGCTCCCTCCGAGCGCCGCGTCGGCGGCAGCGCCCCGGCACCGTCAGCCCCCGTCACCCCGGGAGGCGGCGGTGCCGTTCTCGTCCCCGGTCGCCGATCCGTCGGTGACAGACGCTCAGCTCGCGGCTAGCCTCGACGGGCGGGCCCATCAGGGGACCAGCACGAGGGGAACGTCATGACCGTCACCGCCACGCCCACGCCCGGCCCCGCCCCGAAGCCCGGGCCCGGCCCGCGGCCCGTCCCGGCCGCCTCGCACACGGCGCCTGCTCCGACCCCCGCCGCCGCGTGAGGGCCGCGCTCCGCCGCGGCGCCGCGGCCGGCACCGTCGCCGTCGTCGCGCTCGGGCTCGCCCTCGCGGGGGCGACCACCGCCTCCGCCGCCCAGGCCGGCGCCTGGGGCAGCTTCACGCTCACCGGGAGCGCCCGCGAGTGGTCCGGCACGATGTCGCTGCCCGGCGGCTTCCCCGAGACGACCTTCACCTCGACCTCGCGCCAGGCCACGGTGCCGAGCGGCTCGAGCACCTGGCAGGCCGCCGCCACCGCACCCGGCGAGCGCTACGGGTCGAGCCGGGGCCTGCCGTACCTCAACCTGCGGCCGCAGCTCGACCGGCCCGTCGCCTCCGCCGCCTCGGTCACCACCTACACGTTCGCCTCCGCGACCCCGTCGGCCGGCTGGTCGTTCGTGCTCGGCGACGTCGACGCCGACCAGGTGACCGTCACCGCGACCGACCCGGCCGGAGCGGCCGTGTCCGCCTCTGCGCTCGGCTTCGGCTCGGCCTACAACTACTGCCGCGTCGCCGGCGGCCCCTCGTGCGACGCGGCCGGCCTCGGCGACGTGCCCACCTGGGACTCCTCGACCGGCGTGCTGCTCGGCAACGCCGGCGCCCTCGACACCGAGGGCGCCGCGGCCTGGTTCAGCCCGACCGTGCCGCTCGGCTCCCTGACGCTGACCTTCCAGCAGCGCTCGGGCTTCCCGGTCTTCCAGACCTGGTTCGCGACGCGCACCCAGTCGCTGACCGGCACCGTGACCGAGGGAGGCGCGGCCTTCCCGGCAGCGGCCGTCACCGTCCGCGACGCCTCCGGCACCGTCGTCGCGGAGACCACCACGAACGCCCGCGGCGAGTACGTCGTGCCGGCCCTCACCGCCGCGCCGGGCTGGCGCGTCACCGTCGAGCCGCCGGCGGGGACCCCCGCCGCCGAGGACGTCGTCGTGGACCTGACGTCGGCCGACGGGGTCGCCGACGTCGCCTTCCCGACCGCTCCGGCGCCCGCGCCGACGTCGGTCGCGGTCACCGCGACGATCGTCGACACCGAGGGCACGCCCGTGCCTGACCTGCCGCTCCGGCTCGTCGAGCGCGCCTCGGGCGCCACGGTGGCCGAGGTGACCACGGCCGGCGACGGCACGGCGACCGTCGCCGACCTCGCCCCGACGACGTCGTACGAGCTCTTCCGCGCCGACACGGGCGAGTCGCTCGGCACGCTCGTGCCCAACAGCGGCGGCGTGCTGCCGGTCGGGTTCTTCCGCCCGGTGCCCGCGCCGGCCCCCGAGCCCACCGTCGACGTGAGCGGCACGATCACCGGCCCCGACGGTGCGCCCGCCGCGGGCGCGACGCTCGACGTCGTGCTCGTGCCGGCCGACGGCGGCGAGCCCACCGAGACGGTCGCGACCGTCGAGACCGACGCCGCGGGCGGCTTCGAGGTCGACGGGCTGCTGCCCGAGACCGACTACGTGATCGTGGTGGACGAGCAGGCGGAGGCGGCGGTCCCGTTCACGACCCCGGCCGCCGGCGCCCCCGCGACGCCGCTCGTGCTCGAGGTGCCCGCGCCCGAGACGGTCAGCGTCGACGGCACGATCGTCGACCAGGACGGCGAGCCCGTCGCCGACGCGCCGGTCGCGGTGCTGCCCGCCACCGGCGACGCCCCGGTGGCCGAGACCACGACCGACGCCGACGGGCGCTTCGTGCTCGACGGCCTCGACCCCGGCACCGACTACCGCCTCGTCGTCGACGGCGACGTCGCCGGGGCGGTGCCCTTCACGACCGGGTTCGCGGACGCCGGGCTGGGCACGGTCGCCGTGACCGTCGTCGCGCCGGACCCGACGCCCGGCCCGACGCCCGACCCGTCGCCCGAGCCCTCCCCCGGCCCCACCGCCGGACCGACGCCGACGGCGAGCGCAGCCCCCGTGGCCCCGGGCGCGACCCCGACGGTCCGTCCCGCCGGGAGACCCGGCGACCTCGCCTTGACCGGCGCCGACGCGGCCTGGCCGCTCGGCCTCGGGGCGGCGCTGCTGGTCGCGGGCCTCGGCCTCGTGACGGGCCGAGCCGTGCTGCGACGCCGGCAGCGGGCCGTCGTGAGCGGGTCGGAGGACTGACACCGCGCCTCCCGCACGCCGCGGCCCCGCCGCCGGTCGCCCGACCGGCGCCGGGGCCGCCGTGCTGAGGGTCAGGCCGTGCCCCGACGGACGTACCCCGTTCACGGAGGGGACTCGGCGGGTGGCGGGGCGGTGCCCGGCCTACCGTCGGCCGGGCACGCGGCACGGCCGCGCGTTCCCGCGGGCCACCCCGCCCGCGGACCCGCAGACCCCAGGAGGAACCCCGTGAAGGCAGTCGTCTGGCACGGCGTCGGAGACATCCGTCTCGACGACGTCGAGCAGCCCACCATCACCGACCCGAACGACGCGATCGTGCGCGTCACCCGCAGCGCGATCTGCGGCACCGACCTGCACTTCGTGCGCGGCACGATGGCGCCGATGGTCGAGGGCACGATCCTCGGCCACGAGGCCGTCGGCGTCGTCACCGAGGTCGGCGACGCCGTGCGCGGCTTCAGCCCGGGCGACCGGGTGATCATCGACAGCACGGTCTCGTGCGGCGCCTGCCGCCACTGCCGCGAGGGCCACACCGCGCAGTGCGACGTCGCGAACCCGAACGGCCCCGACGCCGGCACGAGCTTCTTCGGCGGGCCCGCCTCGACCGGCCCCGTGAACGGGCTGCAGGCCGAGTACGTGCGGGTGCCGTGGGCGCGCAACACCCTGCACCCGCTCCCCGACACGGTCAGCGACGACCAGGCGATCCTGCTCAGCGACATCTACCCCACCGGCTGGTTCGGGGCCGAGCTCGCCGGAGTCCGCCGCGGCGACACCGTGGCCGTGCTCGGCGCCGGCGTCGTCGGCCAGTTCGCGATCGCGTCGGCGTTCCAGCAGGGCGCCGCCCGCGTGATCGCGATCGACCACCTCGAGGACCGCCTCGCCCAGGCCCTGGCCCAGAACGCGGAGGTCGTCGACTTCAGCCGGGAGGACCCCGTCGCGGTCGTCAAGGAGCTCACGAACGGCATCGGCGTCGACGCCGTCATCGACGCGGTCGGGGTCGACGCACAGCACGCCGCGCACGGCCCGGCCGCTCCCGACGCCGAGCAGGCCGCCGCGTTCGAGGCGGAGGTCGCGCAGGTCGCGCCCGACGCCGCCCCGCAGGGCCACCAGTGGGTGCCGGGCAACGCGCCGTCGCAGGCCGCCCGCTGGGCCGTCGAGATGGTCGCCAAGTACGGCCGCATCGGCATCATCGGCGTCTACGCCCCCACGGTCGAGACGTACCCGATCGGCGCCGCGATGCTCAAGAACCTCACGGTGCGGATGGGCAACTGCGACCACCACTCCGTCACGCCGCCGCTCATCGAGCGCGTCGCCGCCGGGCTGTTCGACCCGACCGCGCTGATCACCGAGCGCGAGCCCGTGGCCGACGCGATCGCCGCGTACGAGGCGTTCGACCGGCGCGAGCCGGGGTGGCTCAAGGTCGAGCTGACGACGGGCTCGTAGCCGGGCCGCGACGCGGGGCCTGCGGGAGGCGCGGTGCGGGCGGGGCCGGCACCGCGCCTCCCCGGGTGGTCAGGCGACCGTCGTGCCCGCGCGCATCTCGTCGACGCTGAGCTCCGGGGCACCGCCCGCGGCCGCGGCGGGGTCCATCCAGACGAAGTCCCAGTGGTGACCGTCGAGGTCGTCGAAGCTCTTCGAGTACATGAAGCCGTGGTCCTGCTCGCCGGCCGGCGTCGCCCCCGCGGCGAGGGCGGCGGCGTGCACCGCGTCGACCTCCTCCTTGCTCTCGGCGCTGAGGGCGAGCTGCACCTCGGTCGAGGTGGTGGCGTCGATGATCGTCTTCCGGGTGAACTCCGCGAAGAACGCCCTCGTGAGCAGCATCGCGGTGATCGTGTCGCTGATCACGACGCTGACAGCGTTCTCGTCGCTGAACCCCTCGTTGATCGAGTACCCCAGGGCCTCGAAGAAGGTGCGCGACCGGGCGACGTCGTCGACGGCCAGGTTGACGAAGATCATGGTGGGCATCGGTGCGCCGCCTCTCTGCGGGGCGCCGGCGGCCCGTCGCCGCCGGTCGTCCCCCGCATGATGGCGAGGCGCCGGTGACCGTGTCAAGACCCGTCGGCGCGGGGTGTCCCCCTCCCAGCGGGCACCCCGACAGCGGGTGTTGCGTGGTCTGCATGAAGCACACGACACTCGGCAGCGTCGACGGCGGACTCGACGTGGGCCGCCTCGGCCTCGGCCTGATGGGCATGTCCGCGTTCTACACCGGCAGCGGCACCGACGACGACGAGTCGGTGCGGGTGATCCACGCCGCGCTCGACCACGGCGTGACCCTGCTCGACACCGCCGACATGTACGGCCCGCACACGAACGAGCAGCTGCTGGGGCGCGCCCTGCGCGGCCGGCGCGACGGCGTCGTCGTCGCGACCAAGTTCGGCAACGTCACCGACCCCGAGGCGCGGAGGGAGCGCGCGGTCGACGGCCGGCCCGAGTACGTGCGCCGCTCGATCGACGGCTCGCTGCAGCGGCTCGGGCTCGACCACGTCGACCTCTACTACCAGCACCGCGTCGACCCGCAGGTGCCGATCGAGGAGACGGTCGGCGCCATGGCCGAGCTCGTCACGGCGGGCAAGGTCCGCCACCTCGGCCTGTCCGAGGCGGCTCCCGAGACCATCCGCCGGGCCCACGCCACCCACCCGATCACCGCCCTGCAGACCGAGTGGTCGCTCTGGAGCCGCGACCCCGAGGCCGAGATCGTGCCGCTCGTGCGCGAGCTCGGCATCGGCTTCGTGCCGTACTCGCCGCTCGGCCGCGGGTTCCTCACCGGTGCCCTGCGCTCGGTCGACGAGCTCGCCGACGACGACTTCCGCCGCTTCGCGCCGCGGTTCAGCGGCGACGCCCTCGCCGCGAACGTCCGCATCGTCGAGCAGGTCGACGCCGTGGCCCGCGAGGTCGGGGCCACGCCCGGCCAGGTCGCGCTGGCCTGGCTGCTCGCCAAGGGCGAGGGCGTCGTGCCGATCCCCGGCACGAAGCGCCGCACGTACCTCGACGAAAACGTCGCCGCCGACGACGTCGTGCTCACGGCCGCGCAGGTCGAGCAGCTCGACGCGGTCGCCGCGCCCCAGGGCGACCGGTACGCCGACATGTCGACGGTCGACCGCTAGCGCGGACGGCCCACGGCGGGCGGGTGCGAGCCGGGCGGGCGTCGACGACGGACCGCCCGGCTCGCACCCGCCCGTCGTCGTGACGGGGCAGTGCGACCGGGCAGGGCGACCGGGATAGGGCGGGCCCGAGCGCGGGAGGCGCGGGTACGGTCGCAGCATGGACGACGTGATCAGACGGCGCGCGGTGGTCCGCGGCCTGGTGCAGGGCGTGGGCTTCCGCTTCTCGACCGAGGGCGAGGCCGACCGCCTCGGCGTCGCCGGGTTCGTGCGCAACCTGCCTGACGGCACCGTCGAGACGGAGGCCGAGGGCACGCCGGAGGCGGTCGGCCAGCTGCTGGAGTGGCTCACGGAGGGCCCGCAGGGCTCCCGCGTCGACGGGGTCGACGTGAGCGAGCTGTCGCCGATCGGCGAGGGCGGCTTCGAGACGCGGCACTGAGCGGCGGCGCGAGCCGGAGGCATCGGCGGGCGGCGGCGTCGGCGAGCGCCGACGTGCCGGGACCCGGCCCGGGAGCTCGCACGCACCCGACAGCGTGGAGTCCCCGGACCGGGCGCACCCGAGGGTGCACCAGCCTGTCTACCAGGTCGGCCGGTGCGCTCGCCCACCGGTCGGGGGACGAACTCGGGGCGACCACCTCACATCCGCCCCCTCTCGCGCGTCTCCAGCGTGGGTAGCATCGGCGGAGGCGAGGAGACGACCGTGACGGAGACCGACAGGGCACGCGGAGCGGGCACCACGGGCACAGGCAGGGGCACGGGCACGGGCACGGGCCACGCAGCCCCGACCGCGGCCCCCGACGCGACGGTCGTGCACACCACCACGAGCACGCCCGTCGGCGTGCTCACCGTCGCCGGGGGCGTCGACGGGCTCGTGGGCCTGTGGTTCGAGGGCCACCGGCGCGGGCCGACCCGCGACTCCCTGGGCCCGCGCTCCGACGTCGGCACCGGCGCGAGCGACTTCGGCGAGGTGGCCCGGCAGCTCGGGCAGTACTTCGCCGGCGAGCGGACGGCCTTCGACCTGCCGCTCGCGCCGCGCGGCGACGACTTCCGCCAGCGGGTCTGGGCGGCCCTCCGCACGATCCCCCACGGCGAGACCCGCACCTACGGCCAGCTCGCCGCGAGCCTCGGCGGGGTCGGGCTGGCCCGGGCCGTCGGCGCCGCGAACGCGCTGAACCCGCTGAGCATCGTCGTGCCGTGCCACCGGGTGGTCGGCGCCGGCGGGGCCCTCACCGGCTACGCCGGCGGGCTGGAGCGCAAGAGGTTCCTGCTGGCCCTCGAGGAGCCCGCCGAGCGGCGCGAGAGCCGGCTGTTCTGACGTGGGCCCGTTCGACCGCGCCGTCGAGCAGCACGGGGTCACCGTGCTGCGCGTCTGCCGTGCCCTGCTGCCGCCGGCCGACGCCGACGACGCCTGGTCGGAGACCTTCCTCGCCGCGCTCGTCGCCTGGCCCGGGCTGCCGCCGGGGACGAACGTCGAGGCCTGGCTCGTGACCGTCGCGCGCCGCAAGGCCCTCGACGTTCTGCGCGGGCAGGCCCGCCGCGCGCTCCCGGTCGAGACGCTGCCCGAGCCGCCCGCGCCCCGGCCCTTCGACGAGGTGCTCGCCCGTGACGACGAGCTGCTCGGCGCCGTCCGCGGGCTGCCGCACCGGCAGCGCGTCGCCGTCGTCGGGCACCACCTCGCGGGGCTCAGCCACCGCGAGGTCGCCGAGGCCACCGGGGTCAGCCACGACGCCGCCCGTCGGGCCGCGAGCGACGGGGTCGCCGCGCTGCGGACGGCGCTGGGGCCCCCGCCCACGGCCTCGGAGCCGCCCCCGGCGCTCCCGCCCGCACCCCGCCGTCGTCGACCCGGAGGACCCTCGTGACCGACCCGACCACCGCCGAGCAGGTCGACCTCGCCGTGCTGCGCGCCCGGCTCGCGGTCAGCGCGGCCGACTCCGGCGTGCTCGACGTGGCCTGGACCACCCTCGACTCCCCCGTCGGCCGCCTCCTGCTCGCCGCGACGGAGGTCGGCCTCGTGCGGGTCGCCTTCGAGGTCGAGGGGCACGACGCCGTGCTCGACCGACTCGCGACGACGGTCAGCCCCCGCGTGCTGCGGGCGCCGGCCCGGCTCGACGCGGCGGCCCGCGAGCTCGACGAGTACTTCGCCGGCCGTCGTCGGCGCTTCGACCTGCCGCTCGACCGTCGTCTCTCGCGCGCGTTCCAGCTCGCCGTGCTCGAGCACCTGCCCGAGATCCCCTACGGTCGGACGGCGAGCTACGCCGCCGTGGCCGCGGGGGCGGGCAGCCCCCGCGCGGTGCGGGCCGTCGGCACGGCCTGCGCGACCAACCCGCTGCCGCTCGTCGTGCCGTGCCACCGCGTGGTGCGGAGCGACGGCACGGTCGGCCGCTACCGTGGCGGCCCCGAGGCCAAGGCCCTGCTGATCGACCTGGAGGCGACATCGTGAGCGACGTGGTGATCGGCGACGACGGGCTCGCCCGCCCCGCCTGGGCGGCCGTCGACCCCCTCCTGCGCGAGTACTACGACACCGAGTGGGGCATGCCCGTCCGCGACGAGCGGGGGCTCTTCGAGCGGCTGAGCCTCGAGGCCTTCCAGTCGGGGCTCTCGTGGGCGACCATCCTCCGCAAGCGGCCCGCCTTCCGGGCGGCGTTCCGCGACTTCGACCCCGACGTCGTGGCCGCGTTCGACGACGACGACCGGGCACGGCTGATGGCCGACGCGGGCATCGTCCGCAACCGGCTCAAGGTCGACGCGACGGTCGCCAACGCCCGTGCCACCGTGGCCCTGCGCGAGGCGGGCGGGCTCGTCGACCTCGTCTGGTCGTTCCGGCCCGCCGAGACGCCCCGTCCCGCCACCGCGGCCGAGGTGCCGACGACCTCGCCCGAGAGCGTCGCCCTCTCGCGCGCCCTGAAGGCCGTGGGGTTCCGCTTCGTGGGCCCGACGACCATGCACGCCCTGATGGAGGCGACGGGCATCGTCGACACCCACCTCGTCGACAGCCACCGGCGCGGGTCGTCCGGGGTGTGGGCGGAGACGCCGTGAGGGCCGGGAGCGCTCCTCCGGCAGGCTCCGCGGCCGAGCCGACCCGCGACTCCCGCGCTCGTCGCCTGTCGCTCGCCGTCGACGGCGACTACGACCCGGCCCACGCGGTCGGCCTGCTCGCCGCGCACAGCGTGCCGGGGGCCGAGCTGACCGACGTGGCGGCCTCGACCCACTCCCGGGTCGTCGACCTCGGCGGGGCCGGGGCCGACGGGGCCGCTCGGCTCGCACGGCTCGACGTGCACTTCGGCGCCGACGTCGTCGAGGTCGACGTCGTGCCCGCCCACGGCCTCGACCTCGGCCCGGCCGACCTCGACCGGGCCGGGGCGCTGACCCGCCGCTGGCTCGACCTCGACGGCGACACCGCCGCGGTGCAGGCCGCCCTCGGCGCCGACCCGGTGCTGGGCCCGCTCGTGCGGGCCCGGCCGGGCATCCGCGTCACGGGCAGCCCCGACGGCTTCGAGACGGCGGTGATGACCGTGCTCGGGCAGCAGGTCTCGCTCGCCGCCGCTCGCACGTTCACGGGGCGGCTCGTCGCGGCGCACGGCGTCGACGTGCCCGGCACGGGGCTCCGGCGCTTCCCCCGCGCGGACGCGCTGGCCGCCGTCGACGTCGACGAGCTGCGCGCCGCGGTCGGCGTGACGAACGCCCGGGCGCGCACGCTCTCGGCCCTCGCGGCGGTCGTCGCCGACGGCCTCGTGATCTCGCCCGACGTCGACCTCGCCGACGCCCGACGACGGCTGCTCGCCGTGCCGGGCATCGGGCCCTGGACGGTCGAGTACCTCGCCGTGCGCGCCCTCGCCGACCGCGACGCGTGGCCGGCCGGCGACCTGGTGCTGCGGCGGGTGCTCGGCGGGGTCAGCACGAAGGAGGCGGAGGCGGCCTCGGCCCCGTGGTCGCCCTTCCGCGCCTACGCCCTGTTCCACCTCTGGGCCGCGGTGCTGCCGACCGCGCCCTGAGCGGGGCCGGCAGCACCCGGGAGCGCCGCAGCGCCCCGACCGGGCCGACGGGTCAGGCGGTGAGCACCGTCGTCGCCGTCAGGGGCAGCTCGGCCACCGAGGTGCCGACGTGCAGCGTGAACTCGCCGGGCTCGTGCGCCCACGCGCCGTCGCGCCAGTCGGCGAGGGCCCGCGCCGGCACCTCGACCGTCACCACGTCCGACTCCCCCGCCGCGAGCTCGACGGGCCGGAAGCCGACGAGCCAGAGCGCGGGGCGCTCCACGACCGAGTCGGGGCGCGACGCGTAGACCTGCACCACGTGCTTGCCCGCGCGGGCGCCCGTGTTCTCGACCCGGACGGTGACGGTCACCGCGCCTCCCTCGGCCACCGCGTCGGAGACCTCGAGGCCCGACTGCCGCCAGGTCGTGTAGCCGAGGCCGTGGCCGAAGGGCCAGGCCGGCTCGACGCCGGCGCGCAGCCAGGCGCGGTACCCCACGTGGATGCCTTCGTCGTAGCGGACGGTGCCGTCGACCGGAGTGACGTCGAGCACGGGCACGTCGGCCGTGGCCGCGGGCCAGGTCGTGGGCAGGCGGCCGCCGGGCTCAGCGTCGCCGACCAGGAGGTCGCCGAGGGCGTGGCCGTACTCCTGCCCGCCGAACCAGGTGAGCAGCACGGCGGCGGCCTCGTCGCGCCAGGGCAGCTCGACGGGCGAGCCGGCGTTGACGACCGCGACGGTGCGCGGGTTCGCGGCGAGCACGGCGCGGGCGAGGTCGTCCTGGCGGCCGGGCAGCGCGAGCGTGGAGCGGTCGAAGCCCTCCGACTCGACCTTGCTGTTCGTGCCCACGACGAGCACGACCAGGTCGGCGTCGGCGGCCGCGGCGGCCGCCTCGTCGATGAGCTGCTGCGGGTCGGTGTCGTCGGCGTCGAGCCCGGCGGTGAACATCATCGTGCCGGCGAAGGCCTCGCCGCTCGTCTCCGCCCGCCGGTAGCGGATGACGAGCTCGACCGGGCGGCCCGCCTCGACGTCGAGCGGGTGCGACTCGCTCGGCGGGGCGAGCAGCGCCGCGCCCAGCTCGTCGCCGTCGGCCTCGGTCCGGGCGGTGAAGAGCTCGTCGCCGTCGACCACGAAGGTGGCCTCGCCGATCGAGGCGAAGCCGAGCCGGACCCGGCCCGAGGAGGCGGGGGTCCAGGTGGTGCTGACCTCCAGCTCGTGCAGGCGCTCGACGGGTGCGTCGCCGCCCAGGTAGACGAGGGCGGTGGCCCGTCGCTCCTCCGCGAAGATCTCGTCGCCCGACTCGTCGAGGAAGCGCACGTGCACGCCGGGCTCGCCCGTCGCCGGGTTCGTCAGCTCGGCGAGGGGCAGCTCGGCGACGCCCTCCTGCACGACCGCGCCGACCGACCAGGTGACCTCGGCGTCGGGGAAGGCGGCACGGACGCCCTCGACGGGGCTGACCACGCTCTCGGGCACCACGGTCGCGCTGCCGCCGCCCTGCGTGCGGGCACGGTCGGCGTTGTCGCCGATCACCGCGATGCGGCGCACGCTGCCAGCGGCGACGGGCAGCAGCCCGTCGTTGGCCACGAGCACGGCACCGGCGGCCTCGGCCTCCCGGGCGAAGGCGACGCCGTCCTCGACGTGCACCGGGTCGGTGCCCTCGAACCCCTCGAGGGCGCCGACGCGGGCGGCGAGGCGGAGCAGGCGGAGCACCTTGCGGTCGACGTCGGCCCGGTCGACCGAGCCGTCGCGGACGGCGGCGACCAGGGCGCCGCCCCAGGGCCCGACCGGGCCGGGCATGACGAGGTCCTGGGAGGCGCGGGCGCTGTCGACGGAGCGCACCGCCGTCCAGTCGCTGATGACGACGCCGTCGAAGCCCCACTCGCTGTTCAGCGGCGTCTCGAGCAGGTCGTTCTCCGTGGCGGTGGTGCCGTTGACGGAGTTGTAGGCGCTCATCACCAGCCAGGCCCGGGCCTCCGTCACGCTCTTCTCGAAGGCGAGCAGGTACAGCTCGCGGAGGGCGCGGTCGCCGACGACGACGTCGGCGGTGAAGCGCTCCGTCTCGAAGTCGTTGGCGACGTAGTGCTTGGGGGTGGCCCCGACGCCGTTCTCCTGGACGCCGGCGACGTAGGCGGCCGCGAGGTCGGCGGTCAGCACGGGGTCTTCGCTGAAGGCCTCGAAGTGACGGCCGCCGAGCGGGGAGCGGTGCAGGTTGATGGTCGGGCCGAGCACGACGTCGACGCCCTTGCGGCGGGCCTCGACGGCGGAGGCGTGGCCGTAGCGACGGGCCACCTGGAGATCCCAGGTGGCGGCGAGCGCCGTGCCGCTCGGGAGGTTGAGCGACGGGTCGCGCTCGTCCCAGAACTCGCCCCGCACGCCGGATGGCCCGTCGGAGAACAGCATGCGGCGGAGGCCGATCTGCTCGATCGGCCAGCTCGTCCAGAAGTCGCGGCCGGTGAGCAGCTGGACCTCCTGCTCGAGCGACAGCTGGCCGAGCAGCTCGGTGAGGCGGGCGGTGACGGCGTCGTCGCCGGCGGAGGAGGGGGTCACGAGGGGCCTTCCGGTGGTGGTCGGAGATCGGTCGCGGCCGGCGCAGCACCGCGGTGGAGAGAACGCTACTCGACAAAACCGAACAGCGGTGGGTTTTCGTGGCGTCGGTGGCGGCAGAGCCGACCGGGGGGTGGGTAGCCTGGCGCACATGGCACAACGGGGTTCGTACGCGAAGGGGATCGCGAAGCGCGAGGAGATCTTGCGGGTCGCGCTCGAGGTGGTGGCCCGCAACGGGTTCCGGGCCACCTCGGTGAAGGAGCTGGCCGACGCGGTCGGGCTCACCCAGGCCGGCCTGCTGCACTACTTCGACAGCAAGGAGGGGCTCTTCACCGCCATCCTCCGCGCCCGTGACGAGGCCGACTCGGCCCGCTGGGCCGAGCTCGACGACATCGTCGACCTGCTGCTCGCGGTGATCCGGCACAACTCCGAGACCCCCGGGCTCGTGCAGCTCTTCGCGAGCCTGTCGACGGCCGCGACGAGCGACCCCGGGCACGCCGCCCGCGACTACTTCGTCGAGCGGTACGCCCGGCTGCGCGTCGACTTCACGACGGCGATCGAGCGACGCCAGGTCGCCGGGCAGATCGCCCCCGACGTCGACGCCGTCACGCTCGCGGGCGTGCTGGTCGCCGTCAGCGACGGCATGCAGCTGCAGTGGATGCTCGACCCCCGCACCGACATGGCCGAGCACGTGCGGCTCGTCTGGGAGCTGGCCCTCCGCACCGCGACGGTGGCCGCGCCGGCCTGACCGGGCGACCACCGCCTCCGTGCGGCTCGAGGGGCGGGGCGTCAGCGCACCCGACGGATCGGGATGATGACGAGCGCGCCGATCACGGTGACGATGCCCGCGCCCCAGAGCATGACGACGTAGTTGTCGTTCGTCGCGCTGCCGATGCCGAGCAGGGCCAGGGCGAGCGCCGGGGCGAGCGACTGCGGCAGGGCGTTGGCGATGTTGATGACGCCGAGGTCCTTGCCGGGGCGGTCGGCGTTCGGCAGCACGTCGACGATCAGGGCGGTGTCGACGGCCGCGTAGATGCCGAAGGCGAAGCCCATGACGACCTCGGCGACGTAGAACCCGGTGACCGTCTCGGCGTGGGCCAGCATCACGAGGCCGACCGCGAAGACGAGCGTCGAGCCGGCGACGAAGACCTTGCGACGACCGGTGCGGTCGCTCAGCCAGCCGGAGACCGCGGCGCTGACGAGCAGGGCGATCGTGTAGAGCAGCACGCCGAAGGCGACGGCGGCCGTGGCCTCGGCGACGTCCTCGATGCCGAGGTGGCGCTCCATGTAGAGCAGGCGGTACGTCGTGAACATGAACGTGCCGAGCGTGATCAGGAACCGCGACCACCAGGCGAGGCCGAAGTCGGGGTTCTTGATCGGGTTGGTCCAGAACGAGCTGACCAGGTTCACGACCGTGAACTTCTTGAGCTCGTAGGCGGGCAGCTCGTCGCGGGCCACCACGGCGTAGACGAGCACCAGGACGACGGCCAGCACGCCCGGCAGGACGAACAGCAGCGGCAGGTTGCCGACGAGGTACACGGCCAGGTAGAGGCCGGCGAGGATGGCGACGTTCTGCGCCAGGGCGATGATGCTCGACGCCCGGCCGCGCTGCACCTCGGGCACGTTGTCGGCGAAGCTCGCGATCAGGGTGGCGAGCACGGCGTTGGCGGCGATCTGCGCGAGCAGCCAGGCGAGGGTCAGCGTGAGCTGGTCGGGCGCCGCCGCCACGAGGCCGAGGGCGACCGTGAGCAGCACCACGCCGCCGACGAGGTAGGGGCGACGACGGCCCCAGCGGGTGCGGGTGCGGTCGCTCAGGGCACCGATCAGCGGGTTGGCGATCAGGGCGCCGAGGGCGCCGATCGGGAGCACCTGGCCGACGAGGGTCTCGGGGCTGTCGGGCGCGAGCTGCTGGGCCTTGAGCTGCATGCTCACGAAGACCGGCGAGAGCAGGGCCACGAAGAGGCCGAACTGGGCGAACCCGAGGGCGGCCAGGTAGCCCCTGCCCACTCGGATCGTGCTGACGGGTTGGGTGAGCACGGTCTCACCGCACGGTCCGGACAGGGCCATTGACGCCTCCTCGAGTCAAAACCTAGCTGCGCTAGGTGTTCGAGACTGTACACGAGCGTGAACCGGTGTCAACAGCTCGTGACGACAGGTGTCGGCCGGGGCGCGGGCGGACTCGCGCCGTCGAGGACTCAGGGAGAGGACGCGCCGCAGGCGTCGGTCGCGGCCCGCGGCGCGTGTCCCTCCTGATTCGTCGACGGGGCCGGGGCGCCGAGGGAGGCGGGCGGGCGGAGCGGGCCGCGCCTAGGGTCGGGGTCACGACCGAGAGAGGACGCCCCATGAGCGACCAGAGCGACCACGACCAGGACGCCGTCGAGGCGGCGGCACTCGCGACGTTCCGCGACGACCCGCAGGGCGCCCCCGCGAGCAGCGACGACACGACGGCCGACGACGACCTCGTCTCGCCGCTCGGCGGCACCACCTCCGGCGAGGAGGACTACGTCGCCGTCGACCCCGCCGGCTACTCGGGCGAGGCGACCGCGGGCCTCGTCGCCGAGGACGAGGACGGCCGCGGCGAGAGCGGCCCCGAGCCCGGCGCCCAGGTCGGCGGCAGCGCCGGGCGCTGACCCCCGCCGGGCGGGGCCGGGTGGCATGCTGGTGGGGATGACCTCCTCGCGCGCGCACCTCGACGACCTCGCCTCCTTCATCCAGGCCTCGCCCTCCTCCTTCCACGCCGCGGCCGAGGCCGCCCGTCGGCTCGACGCGGCGGGCTTCGACCGGCTCGACGAGCGGGCCGAGTGGCCGACGGGGCCCGGCCGCCGCTACGTCCTCCGCGACGGCGCCGTGATCGCCTGGATCCAGCCCGAAGGAGCCACCGCGACCACGCCGTACCGCATCGTCGGCGCGCACACCGACTCCCCCGGCTTCAAGCTGAAGCCGAGGAGCACGACCGGCACCCGCGGCTGGCTGCAGGCCGGCGTCGAGGTCTACGGCGGCCCGCTCTACAACTCGTGGCTCGACCGCGACCTCGAGTTCGCCGGCCGGCTCGTGACGCGCACCGGCGAGGTGCACCTCGTCCGCACGGGGCCGGTGCTGCGCTTCCCGCAGCTGGCCGTCCACCTCGACCGCGGCGTCAACGACGGCCTCGCGCTCGACCCGCAGCGTCACCTCGACCCCGTGGTCGGGGTCGGCCCCCTCGCCGACGCCGACGTGCTCGGGCACCTCGCGGGGCTCGCCGGCCTGACCGGCGACGACGTCGCCGGGTACGACATCTCGGTGGCCGACACCGCGCCTCCCGCCGTCATCGGCCTCGCCGGCGACCTCTTCGCCGCGGGCCGCATGGACAACCTCACGTCGACGCACGCCGGCCTCGTCGCGCTGCTCGACGTCGCGGCGTCGGGCGTCGAGCTCGCCGACGTCGCCGTGTTCGCGGCGTTCGACCACGAGGAGGTCGGCTCCGAGACGCCCTCGGGCGCGGCCGGCCCGATGCTCTCCGACGTGGTGACCCGCGTCACGGCCGGGCTCGGCGGCACCGAGGTCGACCGGCTCCGCGCCCTCGCCGGCTCGTGGTGCCTCTCCGCCGACGCCGGCCACGCCGTGCACCCGAACTACCCCGAGCGCCACGACCCGGTGAACCAGCCCGTCGTCAACCGGGGGCCGCTGCTGAAGATCAACGCGAAGCAGCGCTACGCCACCGACGGGCCCGGCGCGGCCGAGTGGGCGCGCTCGTGCGAGCAGGCCGGCGTGCCGTACCAGGAGTTCGTCTCGAACAACGCGGTGCCCTGCGGCTCCACCATCGGGCCGATCACCGCGACCCGGCTCGGCGTCCGCACCATCGACGTGGGCGTGCCGCTGCTCAGCATGCACTCCGCCCGCGAGCTCTGCGGCGTCGACGACCCGGGCTACCTCGCCCGCGCCGCGGCGGCGTTCCTCGCGCCGGTCGCGGCCGCCTAGCCGGTCGCGGCCGCCTAGCCGGTCGCGACGTCCTGGCCGACCTCGAGCCGGCCGCCGAAGGCCCAGTCGAGCATCGCGGGCCAGGCGCCGTAGCCGGAGTCGGGGGTCAGGTGACCACCTCGGGGCACGACGTGCAGGGCGGCCTCGACCCGCGACTCCCACGTGTCGACCAGGCCGAGGGGCAGCCACGGGTCGTCGTCGCCCGCCACGAGGACGGCGTCGTCGGCGGGTGCCGAGCCCGGGCGGCCGCGGGCACCGAGCGAGAGGCGCCGCCCGTCGAGCACGTCTCCCCCGGCGAACTCCCGGACGGCCTCCTGCCCCGCGATCAGCTCGGGCGAGGGAGGCGCCACCAGCGCCACGCGGTCCGCCCGCGGAGGAGCGTCGCCAGCCTGCAGCCGCAGCCAGACGAGGCAGGCGAGGCTGTGGCAGACCACCGTCACCGGTCCCTCCGGCAGGGCGGCGAGCTCGGCGCGCACCACGGCCTCCCACTCGGCCAGCTGCGGCCGGTCGGGGTCGGGCAGCTGCGGGTAGCGGACGACGAGGCCCCGCCCCTCGAGGTCGTCGGCGAGCCGGTGCTGCCAGTGGTCGGCCGGTCGCCGGTTCTGCCAGCCGTGCAGGACGAGGTAGCTCGTGGGGTCGGTCACGCTCCGATCCTGCCCGAGCGTGCAGGCGCGCGTGCCAGGCTCGACGCATGACGTCACCGACCACCCCCGAGGGCTTCGGGCCCGGCTACGCGTTCGACGGCCGGCCCACGCTCACCCGCCACGCGCCTCCCGGGTTCCGGCTCACGACCGCGAGCCGCGTCGTCGGGCACGGCGACGCGGACTTCCGCCGTGCCGCCGACGCGGTGCTGCGGTTCGAGGTGCACCGCGGGTCGGGCTTCGTGCCCGAGCAGGTGCCCGAGCGGGCCGTCGTCGGCGAGGTGAACGTCTGGGCGATCCCGGTCGGGCCGCTGCGCTCGCGCGTCGCCTGCCGCGTCTTCGCGGTCGTGGACGACGAGCGCACCGCTGGCTTCGGCCACGCGGCCCTCGTCGGCCATCCGCAGCGCGGCTGGGAGAGCTACCTCGTCACCCTGCACCACGACGGGCGCGTGACCCTCGACATCCGCGTCGTCTGGCGCCCGGCCGCCTGGTACATGCGGGCCGCGGGGCCGGCGGCCCGCCTGGCGCTCGGGGCCGTCCTGCACCGCAACCTTCGGGCGCTCGACCCGGTGATCGCGGGCTGACGGGCCGTCGCGACGCCCCCGCGCGTCGCCCCGGGGCCCCGGTCACCGTCGCCCCGGGCGGGCGTGGCGTCGCGCCGCGGCCGCCGCCCCTGCCAGACTCGCCGCATGCGCATCAGCAGCGTCACCGTCGGACTCTCGGTCAGCGACCTCGTCGCGGCCCGGTGCTGGTACGAGTCGGTGCTCGACGTCGACGGCCCCCAGCTCGACCCGGTCGAGGGCATCGTCGAGTACGACCTCGGCGGCTGCTGGCTGCAGCTCGGCGAGGAGGCCCCGACCGGCTCCGCCACGGCGGTGCTGCGTCTCGGCGTCGACGACGTCCACGCCGAGCGGGCCCGGCTGGTCGAGCTCGGCCTCGACCTGCCCGAGGTCGTCCACGTGCCCGGGGTGCTCGACGTGGTCGACTTCCCCGACCCCGACGGCAACCACCTGAGCCTCTACACGCTCGTCGACTGACCGGGGCGCGCTCAGCGGCGTCCGCGGCGGCGGTGCCAGACTGGGCAGTCCGCGTCGGTCCTCGGCGCGGTGACGACCCCGAGGAGGCGCGTGGCCGACAGCCAGGAGCGCGACCGTGACGAGTCGAGCACGCACGTCACCGTGCAGCGCGTCGAGCGCGGCGACCTCTCCGTCCGCGTCAGCACGATCGGCGCGACGGGTGACCGCCCGTTCGTGCTCGTGCCGGGCATCGGCGTCTCGTCGGACTACTTCGAGCGACTCGCGCCCGACCTGAACCGCTTCGGCCCGGTGCACGCCCTCGACCTGCCCGGGTTCGCCGGGGTCACGCACCCGGGGAAGGCCCTCGAGATCTCGGAGTTCGCCGACCTCGTGGGCGCCGTCATCGACGACCTCGGCCTGACCGACCCCGTCCTGGTCGGGCACTCGATGGGCACGCAGATCGTCACCGACCTGGCGGCCCGTCGGCCCGGGCTGTCGACGCTCGTGCTGATCGGGCCGGTGATCAACCCCGCCGAGCGCCGCGTGCTGACGGCGGGGCGGCGCTTCGTCCAGGCCGCGTGGCACGAGCCCGGCCGGGTGAAGGTGCTCGCCCTGCGCGCGTACCTCGCCTGCGGCGTGCACTGGTTCTCGCAGGTGCTGCCGAAGATGATGACCTACCCGATCGAGGACGTCCTGCCCAGGGTCCGGGCCGACACCCTCGTCATCCGTGGCGAGCACGACGCGGTGGCGCCGCGCGCGTGGGTGGAGCGCGTCGGCGAGCTGCTGCCGTCGTCGCGGCTCTGGGAGATGCCGGGCGCCGCGCACTCCGTGATGCACGCCCACGCCCAGGAGGTCGCGCGGCTCTGCGTCGAGCACGCCGAGAAGCCCGTGCACCGCGACGAGGGCAGCGTCCTGCACGAGTACGTCGACGCGGGCGACGGAGACGAACGCCGGGACTTCCGGCCCACCCTCGGCGAGTCGCTGGCCGCGGCCGGCGCGAGCCTCCGCGAGGGCCTCGCGATCGCCCGCGGCGACGACGCGGGCATCGCCGAGGCGAAGACCGACCACGCCGAGGCGATGCAGGCCGCCTTCGACCGGGCCGAGCGCGACCACGACCGCCGGCACGACCACGACGACCACTCGGGCGCCGAGCACGACGGGGGCGGCGACGCGGGCGCCGACCCCCGGAGCGCCGAGCACGACGCGGGCGAGCAGCAGGGCCGCACCGAGCGGGGCTGACCGGCCTGCGGGAGGCGCGGGGCGACTCCTACGAGCCCGTGACGGTCAGCCAGATGAGCGCGACGTTGAGGGCCACGACGACGACCGCGCACGCCCAGGCCGCGACGCGCGTGGGCCTCGCGTTGACGCCCGTGCCCATGAGGCGGGCGTCGCTCGTGGCGACCACGAGCGGGATCAGCGCGAACGCGATGCCGAAGCTCAGCACGACCTGGCTGAGCACGAGCAGCCAGGTCGGGCTGATGCCCGTCGCGAGCAGCACGAGCGCCGGCACCAGCGTGACCACCCGGCGGACGAACAGCGGCAGGCGCACGTGCAGCAGGCCGCGCATGATCTCGGCGCCCGCCATCGCGCCGATCGACGTCGACGCGAGGCCCGAGGCCAGCAGGCCGACGGCGAACAGGACGCCGACGACCGGCCCGAGGGCGTCGGCGATCGCGTCGTGGGCGCCGGGGATGGTGTCGGTGCCGGTGCGGCCGGGCAGGGTCGACGCGGCCAGGACGAGCATGGCGATGTTCACGCCGCCGGCGATGACGAGGGCGAAGACGACGTCCCACCGGGTGGCCCGGAGCACGCGACGGCGGTCGGCGCCCTCGGTCACCGTGCCGTGGTGGTCGCGCACGAGCGCGGAGTGCAGGTACACCGCGTGCGGCATGACCGTCGCCCCGAGCATCGACGCGGCGAGCAGCACCGACTGGCTGCCCTCGAACCGCGGCACGAGGCCGGCGAGCATGTCGCCCGCCGACGGGGGCGAGAAGAGCAGGCCGGCGCAGAACCCGATCGTGAGGACGGCCAGGAGCGCGATGACGATCGTCTGGAAGACGTGGCCGCGGCGGTAGCGCGTCAGCATCAGCAGGCCGAGCGACACGGCCCCGGTGATCAGGCCGCCGACGACGAGCGGAACGCCGAAGAGCAGCTGCAGGGCCAGCGCCCCGCCGATGATCTCGGCGACGTCGGTCGCCGCCGCGACGATCTCGGCCTGGCCCCAGAAGGCGAGCCGGCGCTTCCGGCCGAGCCGGTCGCCGAGCACCTCGGGCAGCGACCGGCCGGTGACGATGCCGAGCTTCGCCGACAGGTACTGCACGAGCACGGCGATGGCGTTCGCCGCGACGAGCACCCAGAGCAGCAGGTACTGGTACTGCGCGCCGGCGGTGAGGTTGGCGGCGACGTTGCCGGGGTCGACGTAGGCGATGGCCGCGACGAACGCGGGGCCGAGCAGGGTGCCGCGGGGCCTCGGGAGGGCGACCGCGGAGGGCTGGTCTACCCGCGCCTCCCCGGGGGCGTCGTCGTCACGGCGGCGGGCGTCGATCGTCGGCATGCGCTCGACCCTACACAGGTTTCGGGATGCCGAACTTCTTTGTTCAGGGTCTTGCGCCGGGCGACTCGAGCGCAGTACGGCCGCCTGCGAGGAGGACTTCGGAACCGATCCAGGACGGCAGACCTGCGCCTCGCACGAGCTGACGAGACCGGAGCTCGAGCCACCGGACCGAAGACCGTCACGTGCCGCCATCAGGCTTGCACGACACCGGAATATCACTGTAGAACGGCCTGACCGGACGTGAACGGAGATGAGATGACCATCAGCAGATGCGCCGTGTGCCTCGGCGCCGCGGCGGCGGGCTTCAGCGGTACGGTCAGCTTCTGCATCGCGTGGGCACGCGGATGACCGAGGCGACGCGGCAGCGGGCCCGCGTCCCAGCCAGGTTCGTCGTGAGCATCCAGTCAGGGCTGGCCGCACTGTCCCTCGCTCTCACGACCATCTTCCACTGGGGTCCCCTCGGCTGGGGAGCCACGGGTGCACTCCTCGCCTCGGCGCTGGTCACCGCCGCCGTCACGATGGGTCGCCGCCGTCACCGACGCTGAGCGGACCAGGCCACCGCGACGCCGAGACCGCCCGCCCCCGAAGAGGGAGCGGGCGGTCTCGGCGTGGCAGAGGGGTCGGGGCTACTGCGTGGCGACCGTGATCGTGGCGACGCCGACGAGCATCTCGTCCTCGACGGCCTCGGTGCCGAAGGTCTCGTTCAGCAGCGAGGCGGCGGCCGGGCTGACGTGCACCGTCGTGCCCTCGAGCACGGCGTTCGAGCCCTCGGTGCGGAGCGGCTCGAGCGTGCCGCCCCAGAGGTTGAACAGGTACGCGTGCTCGGCCGCGACTGTGCCGTCGACCGTCACGTCGCCGTAGAGCTTCGACTCGCCGGGGTCGATGTCGAAGTCCGTCAGCTCGACGACGGTGCCGTCGGCCGCGGTGAGGCTGAGGCCCGAGCCGTCGTGCTCGATGAAGCCCTGCACGTACGGGCGCACCTCGCTGTCGGGGCCGTAGTAGTCGACGTTGCCGCCCGTGATCGGGAACGAGAACGTGCCGCCGGTGAAGGTCGCCGTGCCGACGACGCCGGGCGTGAGGCCCAGCGTGCCGAGCGCGTCGACGAACGACGCGTCGACGGCGACCTGCGTGTCGACGCCGCCCGCGAGGCTCGGCACGCTCGCGGCCGGGGTCTCGGCGACCGACGAGCCCTCGCGCTCGTCGGGCTCGTTGACGGGGTGGGTCGGGGCCGTGTTGTTGCTCTCCGAGTCGGAGGTCGACGAGCACGCGACGAGCGTGAACGCCAGGGCCCCGGCGGCGACGACGCCGAGCGTCGTCCGGACGAGGGAGGAGCGGTCGAGGTGGCGCATGGTGGTTCCTTGTCTCTGTGGTGGGGTCGTGCGGGGCACCGGTCGGTCAGACCTGGTGCTCGGGGATGAAGCGGTCGACGCGGCGGTGCCAGCGCTGCCCGAGGACGCCGCCGAGGAGCGCACCCAGGAGGCTGAGGACGAGCACCAGGCCGAGGAAGATCAGGCTCTCGACCGACATCGAGGTCAGGTCGTCGACCGTCGGCACCATGGAGTTCGGAGAGCTCTGGTCGCCCGCCTGGACGGCGACGACGCCGACGACGACCGAGGTGACGATCGTGATGACGAGGCCCCAGAGCCAGGTCGCGAGCCCCTGCTTGAGACCCGAGAAGCGGGCCACGCGAGAGGCCGTGTAGCCGCCGACGAGGTAGCCCACGAAGACGATGACGAGCACGCCGATGCCGACGACGAGCGAGAGCACCGGGCCCTGGTCGGCCATCGTCTGCTGGAGCGCCAGCGGCGAGGCGCTGGGCGACGAGCCGACGACGACGGCCGCCGTGATCGACGCGAGGATCGAGAAGAGCACCACGCCGAGGCCGGTCGCGGCGAACCAGCCCAGCAGGCCGGCGCCGAAGCGCATGCCGCCGAACTCCTCCTTCTGCTCGGCGAGGAGGTCGCGGCGGAGGCCGACGCGGTCGATGTCGCCGTCGTCGGTGGTCGGGTAGCCGCCGGTGCGGTCGCGCTCGACCGCCCCGGTCGGGGTGCGGCCGGCGGCGGGGGTGGCGGCCGTGCGGGCGTCGCCGATCCGGCCGTCGTCGGAGCGGGCGTGGGCGGCGGCGGCACCGGCGCCCGCCGCGGCGGCGGCTCCGGCACCGACGGCCACGGCGCCGTCGCGGGAGTCGCGGTCGCGGTCGGCGTCGCGGTCGCGGTCGCCGTCGCGCTCGGAGGAGTCGCGGACGGGCTCGGCGCGGGCGGCCTCGGCGGCACGGAGAGCCTCGTCGTCGTGGAGCGGACGACGCGGGCCGTCGTCGTCGGAGGACGACCCGGCCGACCAGGCGCGCGCGCCCGGGGCGACGGGGGCCACGACCGGGGGGACGGTCGCGTCGTCGCGGCGGTCGGCGTCGCCGTCGCCGTCGCCGTCGTGGCGAGCGTCGTGGTCATGGTCGCGGTCGTCGCTGCTCAGCGGCGCGATGACCTCCGTCTCGCCGTCGCGGTCGACGCCGTCACGGCGCTCGCGGTCGATCTGGTCGGGGTCGACGCTCGCGTCGCCGTCGATGGTCGTGCCACGGCCGTCGCCGGCGTCGACGCGGCGACCCTGGTCGCCTCCCGGCACCTCGGCGGCCGCGACGGAGCCGTCGGCGGTCGTCGGGGTGGCCTGGTCGTCGGCGAGCGACGCGGCGGGCGGGAAGAGCTCGCCCCGCGGCTCGACGCCGTCGTCGTGGCGGCCGGGCTCGTCACCGGTGACCGGCAGGGCGCGCGTCGCGGAGTCGGAGCTGTCGCGTTCGTCGTCGGCGGGGTCGCGGGCGGGCTCGGCGGGGCCGCCGAAGTCGACGGCGGGGGCCGACGCGTGCTCGCCGTGCTGCTCGCCGCGCTGGTCGTCGGCGGGGTCGCGGGCCGGCTCGGCCGGGCCGCCGAAGTCGACGGCGGGGGCCCCGGCCTCGGGGCGGCCCTCGTCGACGCGTCCCTCGGCGTGGTCGTCGGTGCCGTCGGCCCGGGGGGATCGTTCGTCGGTCATGGTGCGCTCCTCGTGTTCGGGGACTCGTGCTCAGGTGCCGGCATCGACGACGCCGCGGGGGTGCGGGCGTCGGACGCCTGTGATCTCGCTGAACGGTACGCCCGTCTCCTCCCAGAAGCCGGGACGCCCCGCCCTCGGGGGGCGGACCGGTACCGTGGGGGCGACCGCCTGACGCGACCACCGGCCGCCGACCGAGACGAGGACGTCCCATGACCGAGACCGCAGACACCGCGCCCGCAGACGCCGCGACCGCAGCACCGACCCCCGGCGGCGAGCCGTCCTCCCGCCCCGACGGGCGACGTCGCCCGAAGCCCCCGGCCGACATCGCCCGCAGCTGGCTGCTCGTGCCCGGCACGGCGCCCGACCGGTTCACCCCCGCGGCGGCGTCGCGGGCCGACCAGATGGTGCTCGACATCGAGGACGCCGTCGACCCCGCCCGCAAGCCCGCCGCCCGCGACGACGTCGTCGCCTGGCTCACCGACGGCGGCAGCGCCTGGGTGCGCATCAACGACCGCTCCACCGACTTCTGGTCGGACGACGTCGACGCGCTCCTCGGCCTGCCCGGCCTGCAGGGCGTCATGCTCGCCAAGACGGAGGCGCCCGAGCACGTCACCGAGACCTTCGACCGGCTGGGAGGCGCGGTGCGGGTGCTCGCCCTGGTCGAGTCGGCCCTCGGCATCGAGGAGAGCCCGTCGATCGCCAAGGCCCGCGGCGCCTTCCGCCTCGCCTTCGGCAGCGGCGACTACCGCCGCGACACCGGCACCAGCGCCGACGACCTCGCCATGGCCTACCCGCGCTCGCGCCTCGTGGTCGCGAGCCGCATCGGCGGCCTGCCCGGCCCCATCGACGGGCCCACCGTCGGCAGCAGCCACCCGGTGCTCCGCGAGCAGGCGGGCGTGGCGGTCGCGCTCGGCCTCACCGGCAAGCTCTGCCTCGACGTCGAGCAGCTCCCGGTGATCAACGAGGTGATCAGCCCGACGCCCTCCGACGTCGCCTGGGCCCAGGACTTCCTCGCTGACTTCGAGGGCCGTGGCCGAGTCATCCGCGACGGCAGCGACCTGCCCCGCCTCGGCCGGGCGCAGAAGATCGAGAAGCTCGCCACGGCGTTCGGCGTCGCTCCCGCGAGCTGAGCCCGGCGCAGCACCCGAGGAGGCGCGTCCCCGCACCGGGGGCGCGCCTCCGTCGTGCTCCGGCCTGCGGATGTGTCGTCAGGGGTTGACGAACGACTGTCAGCGACATATCTTCGACACATCGCGGAATGGTCCGCGACACTCGACCCCGAGCCGCCCGGCGACACCGCCCGCGGCCTCCGCCCGGTCGAGACCCCTGACCGGAAGGACGTGCCCCCATGGCACAGCACCACGACCACGACCAGCACCACGACCACGACCGCCGCTCGCACGACCCGCTCGCGGGCGGGGCGCGCTTCGGCCGCCCCTTCGGCCGCTCCGGCCGCCCCGGGCCGGGCTTCCCCGGCTTCGGGTTCCCCGGCTTCGGCGGTCCGGGCTTCCCCGGCCCCGGCGGCCCGCACCGCGGCGGCCGGGGGCGCGCCCGTCGCGGCGACGTCCGCCTCGCGATCCTGTCGCTCCTGGCCGACGCCCCGTCGAACGGCTACGGCCTGATCAAGGCCATCGCCGAGCGCACCGACGGCGTCTGGAAGCCGAGCCCCGGCTCGGTGTACCCGACCCTGCAGCAGCTCGTCGACGAGGGCTTCATCGTCGACGGCGTCGAGACCGCGACCGACGCCAAGGGCGAGTACTCGCTGACCGAGGCCGGCCGCGCGTACGTCGCGGAGCAGGCCGACGCCATCGAGGCGGCCTGGGCTGCCACGGCCGGCGACGCCGAGGGCTCGGACGAGTTCCGCGAGAGCCTCGGCAAGCTCTTCGGCGCGGTCCAGCAGTTCCGCACCGGCGTCACCGACGCCCAGCGGACGGCCGCGACGGCGAAGCTCGACGAGACCCGTCGCGCCCTGTACGCCATCCTGGCCGACTAGCGGCGGCGGCCCGGCCGGTGCCGGGCACGCGCCGCCCCGGGGAGGCGCGGTGCAGCAGCCGCTGCGCCGCGCCTCCTCCGTCGTCCGCCCGGGCGCTGCGGCCCCCGGGCGGTTGTCGGCGGCCGGGTGCACCATGACCCGCGAGGGGCCGACGGCCCCACCGGCAGGAGGCGCGGATGACGACCACAGGCGACCAGGACGCACGTGCAGGGCTGGACGGAGCTGACGGCACCGGCACCGGCACCGGCGACGCCGCAGGGCCCGTCGAGACCGACCTCGCCGGCCTCGACCCGGACGGGCCCGAGGCCGCCTCGGCCACGGGCTACGACCCCGACTTCCTGGCCGTGGGCGTCCCGCTGCCCGACACCGGCGGCCGGGTCGTCCGCGAGCTGCCCTACGCGCACTTCACCGTGCTGCTCGACCCGTCACGGCGCCTTGCGGCGCTGACCGCGGTCAACGTCGACGGCGCGTCGCTCATCGACCTCGAGCGGGGCGACGACTGGCACCTCGACGAGCGCGTGCCCGCCGACGAGCAGTGCGGCCCCGAGGTCTACGCCCGCAACGACCTCGACCGCGGCCACCTCGTCCGCCGACGCGACCCGGTCTGGGGCTCGCCCGCCGTCGCCTCCCGGGCGAACCGCGACACGTTCTCGTACACGAACGCCGCGCCCCAGGCCGCCGACTTCAACCAGTCGGCCGAGCTCTGGCTCGGCCTGGAGGACCAGGTGCTGCAGTACGCCCAGGTGCACCGGCAGCGCCTGACCGTCTTCACCGGGCCGGTGCTGCTCGACGACGACGCGCCCTACCGCGGGGTGCGCATCCCCCGCAGCTTCTTCAAGATCGTGGCCTGGGCGACCCGGGGCGGTGCCGCGCTCCGCACCGCGGGCTACCTGCTCGACCAGGGGCCCGAGCTCGACGGCGTCGACCTCGAGGCCGCGTTCGCCCGGGCCCACCAGGCCGGCGACCCGCCGCCGCTGGGCGAGTACCGCACCTTCCAGGTGCCGGTGCGTGACATCGCCGCGCTCACGGGGCTCGAGATCGCACAGCTCGCCGAGGCCGACTCCCTGCAGACCGTGCCGACCGTCCAGCCGCCGGAGGGGCTGCGCCCGGGCTGGGTGCCGCTCACCTCGGTCGACCAGCTGACCTTCTGACCGACCCGCGCCTCCGGGCCCCGCGTGGCATCATCGTCCTCCGTGCCCGACCGCGACCCCGCTGACCCCGACCCCGCCGTGCGCGACCCCGCGGGGGGTGACGGGGGCGGGCGACCGCTGACCGTGCTCGTACCGCGAGAGCACGACGCCCTCCCCCGGCGGTCGTCGTCGTGGCGGGCGATCCGAGCCTGGTTCGCGGTGCCCGCCGCGGCGACCGTGCCCGAGGCCGCCGCCGTGCAGCACCTGTTCACCGACCCCGAGCTGCACTGGGCTCCCGGCCTCCGGCGGGGCACCCTCGCCGTGCTGCCCTCCCCCGCCGCCTTCACGCGGGCGCTGCTCACCTGGGAGTGGTCGATCGACGCAGCGGACTTCTCCGTCAGCTCGCTCGAGCCCACCGGCTGGTCGGCCGACGAGACCCGCGCCGTCGAGGCCTGGCTGCGCGCCGCCGCCGCGGCGCTGCAGCAGCAGGGCGACCGCATCGACGACGACGTGCGACGGGTCGTCGACGACGTCGCCGCGGGGCACGACGAGACCCGCCCCGCCGCCGCGGGATCGGCCCGGCTCGTGGAGGCGCGGCTCGGCACGGGGGTCGAGGGTCCCGCCGCCGGGGCGGCGCACCCCCGGGTCGACGTCGTGCTGCCCGCCTCCGACGACCCGGGCCGTGAGGTCTTCGTCGACGCGGCGGACGGCACCGAGCTGGGCGAGCGACGGACCGTCGCCGTCGACGGCGAGGCCACGGCCTTCCGCTACACGGTCGCCGACGGGGTCGACGACGTGACCCCGCGCGAGCTCGCCCGGTGGCACGACCAGCACCTGCAGCGGCTGCTGCTCGCCGACGACGCCCGCCAGGCGGCCGTGCACGTCGTGGCGGGGATCGCCCCTCCGACGTCGGTCGGCTACGGCGCCTAGCGGCTCAGGTCGACGTCGACGACCGCGACGAAGCGGCTGCCGATGCCGTCGACCTCGGTGCGCACGACGCCGTCGGCCGGGGCCGGCAGCTCGTCGGCGTGGTGGTCGTCACAGCTGAGGTGCGTCCACTCGGGCCACCACTTCTTCGGGCGCGCGGCCTCGTGGTAGCCGCAGACGACGCACGACAGGTCGACCCAGACGGGCTTGCCCGTCCGGTTCGCACGGGACTGCACCAGCCAGGCCGGCGGGGTCTTCTCGAGCTCGAGCAGCTCGTCGACCGTGAGGCGGGCGGGGATGCCGTGCCGGACGGCCATCTCGAGCGGGATGTCGAGGCGGAGGGCGGCGTCGCGTCGCGTGATCACGGTGCCCACCCTAACCGGCGTGCTGCCCCGCCCCGACGAGCACCTTCTCGAAGCAGATCGACTGCGGGATGGTGGTCACGTAGGGCTCGTAGGTGGGGATCCCCGTCCAGCCGGTCTTCTCGTAGAGCGCCACCGCGTCGGGCTGGCGGTCACCGGTCTGCAGGATCATCCGCGGCGCGCCCGCCGCGCGGGCGTCGGCCTCGACGCCGGCCATCAGGAGGCGCCCGATGCCCCGGCCCCGCTGCTCACGGTCGACGATGACGCGCTTGACCTCCCACTCGCCGCTCCGGTCGTAGAGGGCGGCGTGGCCGAGGGCCGTGCCCTCGGGGTCGACCACGAGGAGGGTGGCGCGGACCTTCTCGGGGTGCACGAGGAGCGCGGCGTCCCGCGCGGCCACGACGTCGTCGGGGTCGGGTTCGCGGCCCGCGCTGTAGACCGCGGACATCTCGGCGTCCATGCGGGCACGGAGCTCGACCGCCCGGGGGTCGTGCCAGTCGACGTGCTCGAGGTGGACGGGGGGCAGGGCGGGAACGTTCGACACCCGTCGATCTTGCCACCCCGCCCGGGGTCCGCTCCGCGCCGCCTGTCGGCGGCCCGGTCGTCGCGGTGGCCGAGACCCTCGGCAGCGGCCGGGCTCGGGCCCCGCTAGCGGAGGCTGACGCCCCTCGCCGCCATGAAGGGCACCGGGTTCGTCGAGGCGCCGGAGACGCGGGTCTCGAAGTGCAGGTGGCAGCCGGTCGAGTTGCCGGTCGAGCCGACGAGCGCGATCAACTGGCCGGCGACGACCGACTGGCCCTTCGAGACCCGGATGCCGCCGTTGACGATGTGGCCGTAGGCCGTGCTCAGCCCGCCGGCGTGGGCGACCCGCACGTAGTTGCCGTAGCCGCCGTACGAGCCGGCGTAGTCGACCGTGCCGGACGAGGCCGCGTAGATGGGCGAGCCGCAGCCCGGGGCGAGGTCGACGCCGTCGTGGTTCGTGTAGATGCCGGTGACGGGGTTGACGCGCATGCCGTACCCGCTCGAGATGCCGCCGCCGCTCGGGCGCACCCAGGCCGCGCCGGACGGGGAGGGGGCCGGGGCGACGACCCCGGGCGAGCTCGGCGCGGGCGCCGGAGCGGAGGGAGCCGGCCGGGCCGCCGCGGCGGCGGCCGCCGCAGCCGCCGCAGCGGCGCGCTGCTGACGGAGGGCCTCGGCCTGGCGCGCGGCCTCCGCCTGGCGGGCGGCCTCCTCGGCGGCGAGGCGGGCCTTCTCGGCCTCGACCCCGGCCTGGTACTGCTGCTCGGTGACCGCTGTCTCCGACTGCAGCGCGGCGAGCTGGGCCTGGAGACGGCCCTCGTTCTCCTGCTGCGCGGTGACGGCCGCGGCGGCGGCGTCGGACGCGGTCTGTGCCTCCGACATGGAGGCCTCGGCGGCGTCTCGGAGGCCGTCGAGCGCCTCCTTGGCGACGCCGGCCTGGTCGGTCAGCGACTGCACGACGTTGCGGTCGGACACGGCCTGGGCCCGGATGCCCTCGGCCTGCTCGGTGATCTTGCTCATCGCGCCGAGGCGGTAGAGGAGGTCGTCGGCGCCCTGGGCGTCGGCGGCGAGCTGGGTCGAGACGTCGCCGCCGCCCGTCCGGGCGAGCTGCGCGGCGACCTGGCCGGCACGCTTCTGGCTCTCGTCGGCGATGGTCTTCTTCTCGGCGACCTGGGCCTCGAGCTCGGCGAGCTTGGCGGCCTCGGCGTCGACGGACTCCTGCGCGGCCTGGAAGGCGGCGCCCAGGCGGTCGGCCTCGGCCTGCGCGTCGGCGGCGGCGGTCTGGAGCCCGGTCAGCAGGCCCTGGAGCTCGGTGATCTGCGCCTGCTTCGTGCTCTCGTTCGCGCGGGCCGCCGTCACGTCGTCCCAGCTGGGGTACGACGCCGCGCGGGCGGGCGAGCCACCGACCACCACGCCCGCGACGACGATGGCGAGGGCCACCAGGAGCGTCGAGACAGCGACGAGTGCGCTGCGGGCGGACGGGACGGAGACGGCGTGGCTCACGGAGGCGGTACCTAACTGGAGGAGGGACGCCGGTCTCGGCGCCTCGTGGGCGCGTCCTCCCGGCCGGGGAACTCCTCCACCCTAGGTGCGCGACCGGCGAGGGTAAACCCGTCGGGCCCGATGCCTGTGGATGGATCTGTCCCCAGTTGAGGGTGCACAGCGGGCCTCACCAGTCACACGAGTCACACCGGCACCGTGTCGTGTCCCCCGGGGGCGCCGTCGCCGAAGGCGCTGTTGAGACGGTGCAGCGACGCGGCGAGCTGCTCCACCTCGTCCGCCCGCCAGCCGTCCAGGCGCTCGGCGAGGGCGGCGCGGTTGGCGTCGACGGACCGCGCGAGCAGCTCGTCGCCGCGGGGGGTGAGCGCGAGCACCTGGCCGCGGCGCGTCTCCGCCGACCCGGCCGGCGCCTCCTCGCCCACCGTCGTCACGAGCCCGAGCTCGACGAGGCCCGCGAGCTGACGCGAGACGGTGGACCGGTTCAGCGAGAAGTCGGCGGCGATGTCGATCGCCCGACAGCCCGGGTGCGAGGCGATGAAGGTCACGAGCGAGTGCTCGACGAACGAGAGGGGGGCGCTCCGGGCACGGGCTCGCGCCACCGCCCGGCGGGAGACCCGCTCGAGCTCGGCGTAGACGGCGTCGATGCCGGTGGTCTGGTCGTCGGCTTGCACGCCCCCGAGCCTACGAGGGCGAGCCCGAGCTCGACGAGCTGGCACCGCACGGACTCAAGGGCTACAGTGTGTTGCATGGTGCAACACAAACACTCCCCCTCGACCACGACCGCTCCGACCGCGACCGCGACCGCCGCCCCGACGGCGGGCCGCCGCCCGCGGCTCGACCCCCGGTTCTGGCGAGGGCTCGGCCTGCACCTCCTCATCCCCCTCTTCCTCGCCGCGGGGATGGCGCTGGCGTACCTCGGCGCGTTCGGCCACCCCGCGCCCCACCACCTGCCGGTCGCCGTCGTGGGCACCACCGCCGAGGCGGAGGTCTTCGCCCAGACCCTCAACGACCGGGCGCCCGACGCCCTCGACGTCCGCACGGTCGCCGACGAGGGCGCCGCCCGGGGCCTCGTCGCCGACCGTGAGGTCGTGGCCGCCTACGAGGCGACCGCCGACGACGCCACCCTCTTCGTCTCGAGCGCCGCGAGCGACACGACGGCGTCCGTCGTGCAGAAGGTCTTCCTGCCCGTGGCGTACCAGCAGCAGCTGCCGCTGCAGGTCGAGGACGTCGTGCCCTCGGGCGAGGGCGACCCCACGGGCCAGGGCCTCTTCTTCCTGCTCGTCGCGCTCAGCGTCGGCGGGTACGCGAGCGCGGCCGCGATCTCGGCGGTCGTCGCTCCGGCCCGCACGCGCCTGGCCGCCCGCCTCGGCGTCGCCGTCGTCACCGCCGCCGTCGTGGCCGCGATCGGCACCCTCGTCGTCGGGCCGGTCTACGGCATCGTCGACCACGCCCTCGGTCAGCTGTGGCTGCTCAGCTGGCTCTACGTGTCGACGATCGTCGTGATCGGCGTCGGCCTGCACCCGCTGCTGCGGCACTGGACGACCCCCGTGCTCACGATGCTCTTCGTGATGCTCAACTTCACCAGCTCGGGCGGGGTCTTCGCCGCCGGCCTCGTGCCGCCGTTCTTCGCCGCGCTGAGCAGCTTCTGGAACGGGGCCGCCTGGCTGCACGCGACGCAGACGGTCGTCTACTTCGCGGGGCAGGGCATCGGCCGCGACGTGCTGGTGCTCGCCCTCTGGCTCGCGGCCGGTCTGCTCGTCGCGGGGCTCGTGCACCTCGGCAGCGTCCGCCGCACGCGGCTCGCCGACGAGCTGGCGCCCGTGACGGAGGAGGACGAGGTCGTCGCCGCCTAGACGGCGGCCGCCCTAGGGCCGGGCCGCGGCGTCGGCACGCTCGGCGCCCGCCCGGTCGGAGTCGGCGACCACGTCGGCCGGAGCCTCGCCCGTCGGGTCGTCGGCCGTCGGGTCGTCGAGCTCGGAGCCGCCGAGGGGCGTGCCCTCCCACGAGACGAGGCGGAAGCCGTCAGCCCTGCTGCCCTCGACGACGACCACGCCCGTGTTCGACAGGTCGTGGTCGCGGACGAACGTGCCGCCGGCGCCCGCCACGCGGCAGCCGACCCAGCCCCGCACGGCAGCACCGTGGCTCACCACGGCCACCGTGTCGTGGCCGTCGGCCGTCGCGCGCTCGATCGCCGCGTCGTAGCGGGCCAGGAACTCGTGGCCGCTCTCGGCCCCGGGCATCCGCGCGTCGCGGTCGCCGACGACCCACCGGGCGACGGTGCCCATGTAGGCGGCGCCGGCCTCGCGGTCGGCGCGCATCTCGAGGTCGCCCGCCACGACCTCGCGGAGACCGTCGAGCACGACGGGCTCCAGGCCCCGCGCAGCGGCCAGGGGCGCCGCCGTCAGCTGGGTGCGGACGAGCGTGCTGACGAACAGCGCGCCGATCGTCTCCGCGGCGAGCGCCGCGGGCAGGGCCGCCGCCTGGCGCAGGCCCAGGTCGGTCAGGCGGGCGCCGGGCGCGGTGGTGCCGAGGGCGCCGATGACGTTGTCGGGGGTCTGGCCGTGTCGGATCAGGAGCAGTCGCATGATGCCCCCAGCCTACGAGGGGCCCCCGACGCCGGGCTCCGGGCGCGGGCCCGCACCCGCGCGGGCGTCCGCGTCCGCGTCCGCGACGACGACCAGGTCGGCCGACGCCCGCCCGGCGCGCACCAGCCGGGCGTTGCCCTCGTCGGGGCCGGTCGCCCACGCGAGCGCCGCCTCCTCGTCCTTGCCGAAGCGCACGTGCCGGGCGACGAGCCGGCGAAGGCGCTCGGCCGGCTCGACCTCGACGAACCACGCCTCGTGGAGGGCGGCGCGGGCCGCCGTCCACGGCTCGGCGTCCACGAGGAGGTAGTTGCCCTCGGTGACGACCACCTCGACCTCGGGCGCGACCGCGATCGAGCCGGCCACCGCCTCCTCGAGGTCGCGGTCGAAGTCGGGCGCCCAGACCGGGCGCGGCCCCGGCGCCGCGAGACGCCGCAGCAGCGCGACGTAGCCGTCGGCGTCGAAGGTGTCGGGGGCGCCCTTGCGGTCGCGGCGCCCGAGGCGGTCGAGCTCGGCGTTCGCCAGGTGGAAGCCGTCCATTGGCACGACGACGGCGCTTAGCCCCGCGGCCCCGAGCGCGACGACGAGCCGGGCGGCGAGGGTGCTCTTGCCCGCGCCCGGCTCGCCCGCCAGCCCGACGACGGTGCGGCGCCGGCCGGAGGCGCGGTGCCGGTCGACGAGGCCGGTCGCGGCCTCGCTCGCCCCCGTCGCGCCCGCCGTCACGGCCTCAGAGGCCCTTCGCGGCGGCGGCCCGGTCGCGCCGCCCGGCCAGGGCCTTGCGCAGCACGGTGACGACGATGGGCATCACCGAGACGACGACGAGCACGATCGCCCAGACGTCGACGTGGTCGCGGATGATCGGCACCCCGCCGAGCAGCGAGCCGAGCACCACCATGCCGACCGCCCAGAGGAAGGCGCCGACCACGTTGAACACGACGAACTTGCGGTAGGTGTAGCCCGCGGTGCCGGCGGCCAGGGGCACGTAGGTCCGCACGATCGGCACGAACCGGCCGAGGATGAGCGAGACCCCGCCGTACTTGGCGAAGAACGCCTCGGCCTTCTCGAGGTGCGCGGTCTTCAGCACGCGCGCGTCGGGGCGGAACCACCGCCGCCCGAAGGTGTGGCCGAGGAAGAAGCCGACCTGGTCGCCGAGGAAGGCCGCGACGAAGGCGCAGAGCGCGATCACCCACACCTCGAGGCCGAGCGGCTCGTGCAGCAGTCCGGCCGTGAAGAGGAGGGAGTCGCCCGGCAGGAAGGGGAAGAGCACGCCCGACTCGATGAAGATCATCAGCGAGATGCCGGCGAGCGCCCACGGCCCGAGCGCGGGCAGCAGCGCCTCGGGGTCGAAGAGGAGGAACCCCCCGGAGGCGGCGGGCAGGGAGGCGAGGAGCACGTCGGTCGTCACCGGAGGACTGTAACAAGGTCGGTGGGCACGACCGGTCCTCCCCCGCGCAGCGCAGCCCGGCCCGCACCGCCTCGTCCGGTCGGCGGATGCCGCCGGGGCGCCCGCGGCCCTATCGTCGGTCGAGGACCGCCGTGCGACCGCGCGGGGGCGGCGCTGCGGCGCCGGACGGCCCCGGGGAGGAACCCACCACATGATCGAAGCTCGGCACCTGACCAAGAGGTACGGCCAGAAGGTCGCCCTCGACGACGTGTCGTTCACCGTGAGGCCGGGCATCGTGACCGGCTTCCTCGGCCCGAACGGCGCGGGCAAGTCGACGACGATGCGCATGGTGGTCGGCCTCGACCGCCCCAGCTCCGGCTCGGTGACGGTGAACGGCCGCCCCTACGCCGAGCACCGGGCCCCCCTCCGCGAGGTGGGCGTGCTGCTCGACGCGAAGGCCGTGCACCGCGGGCGCAGCGCCTCCGAGCACCTCCACGCGATGGCGGCGACCCACGGCATCGGCCGCTCGCGCGTCGCCGAGGTCATCGCCCTCACGGGGCTCGAGCCCGTCGCGAAGAAGCGCGTCGGCGGGTTCTCGCTCGGCATGGGCCAGCGCCTCGGCATCGCCGCCGCGCTGCTCGGCGACCCGGCGACGCTGATCTTCGACGAGCCGGTCAACGGCCTCGACCCCGAGGGCGTCGTCTGGGTCCGCACCCTGGCCCGCCACCTCGCCGCCGAGGGGCGCACGGTGTTCCTGTCGTCGCACCTGATGAGCGAGATGGCCCAGACCGCCGACCACCTGATCGTGCTCGGGCGCGGCCGCGTGCTCGCCGACGCCCCCGTCAGCGAGGTGATCGCCCAGGCCTCGGGCGACGGGGTGCGCGTGCGCAGCCCGCACCTGCCCCAGCTCGTCGAGCTGGTCCGGGCCGAGCACGGCGTCGAGCCGCTCACGGCCGACGACGGCTCGCTCGAGCTGCCGGGCGTCACCGCGGCTCGGGTCGGCGAGCTCGCCGCCTCGCGCGGCATCGTCCTGCACGAGCTGACCCCGGTGGTGCGCTCGCTCGAGGAGGCCTACATGTCGCTGACCCAGGACTCCGTCGAGTACCACGCGGGCGGCGCCGCCGCCGCGACCCCCGCCTCCCCCGCCGCGGCCGAGAAGGCCGCCACGACCCCCGGAGCCTCGCGATGACCGCCGCCGCCCCCACCCGACGCTCCGCCCACGGCCACTCGGTCGGGCCCGGCGTGACCTTCGCCCACGTCGTCGCCTCCGAGTGGATCAAGCTCCGCAGCCTGCGCTCGACCGCGTGGTGCTTCGCCGTCATCGTCGCGATCGTCGTCGGGTTCGGCGCGCTGTTCGCCTCCGTCGCCAGCGGCTTCGAGGGCATGGAGGCGACGGCCGAGCAGCAGCAGGCGCTCGGCGTGCAGGTCATCACGATCGGCGTCGCCTTCGCCCAGCTCGTCGCCGCGGTGCTCGGCGCCCTCGTCATCACGGGCGAGTACGGCACCGGCATGATCCGCTCCACCTTCACCGCCGTCCCCCGGCGCACGCCGGCGCTCGTCGCCAAGGTGCTCATCGTCGGCGTCAGCACCTTCGTCGTCTCCGGCCTCGCCCTGGTCGTCGCCGCGCTCGTCTGCACGCCGCTGCTCTCGTCGTCGACGGGCATCGAGCTCGACCTGGGCGACACCGGCCTGTGGTGGTCGCTCGTCGGCGCCGCCGCCAGCGTCGCGATGATCGCGATGATCTCGTTCGGGCTGGGCGCGGTCATCCGCAACGGGGCCGGCGGCATCGCGGCCTCGATCGGCCTGGTCTTCGTGCTGCCGATCATCTTCACGATCGGCATGGCCGTCATCTCCGAGCCGTGGATCTACACGCTCTACGAGTTCACGCCGCCGCAGGCCGCCACCCGCGTCTTCGAGTACCAGGTCGAGGGGTCGTCGATGCTGACCCCGCCGACGGTCGACGACGCGGTGGTGCTCACGCCGTGGCAGGCCCTCGGCGTCCTCGCCGGCTGGGTCGTCGCCCTGTTCGTCGTCGCCGTCGCCGCGGTGAAGCGCCGCGACGTCTGACGCCGCCGTCGTCACCGCTCGGCCACGGAGCCCGTCGGCCGCCCCTCGGGGCGGCTCGCGGGCTCCCGGCACATCCAGGGGCGATCCGCGGGAATGATCCAGGCGGGCGCGGCCTTCTCCCTGGAGCGTCTCGACGGTGAGGTCGCCTCCCGCCATCCGCCCTCGTTCCCCAGGAGCACCGCCATGACGAGCGACACCGCCCGCCCCACGACCGCCGCCCCCGCCGTCGCGGCCGGCGCCGACGACGGCCCCGACGCGGCGACCGCCGCCCGCAACAAGCTGGTCATCGGCCTGCTGCTCGTCTCGGCCTTCGTCGTCATCCTCAACGAGACGATCATGGGCGTCGCCCTGCCGAGCCTGACCCGCGACCTCGACATCACGGTCACGGCCGGCCAGTGGCTGACCACCGGCTTCATGCTGACGATGGCCGTCGTCATCCCGATCACGGGCTTCCTGCTCCAGCGCTTCGACACGCGCCCGGTCTTCATCACCGCGATGAGCCTGTTCAGCCTCGGCACGGCGATCTCGGCGATCGCGCCCGGCTTCAGCGTGCTGCTGATCGGCCGCGTGGTGCAGGCGTCGGGCACGGCCATCATGATGCCGCTGCTCATGACCACCGTCCTGACCCTCGTGCCGCCCGCGACCCGTGGCCGCACGATGGGCAACATCTCGATCGTCATCTCGGTGGCCCCGGCCATCGGCCCGACCATCTCCGGCCTCATCCTCAGCGTCCTCGAGTGGCGCTTCATGTTCATCCTGGTGCTGCCGATCGCCCTCGCGGCGCTCGCCCTCGGGGCCGTCCGCGTGAAGAACGTGACCACGCCCACCAAGGTGCCGCTCGACGTGCTGTCGGTCATCCTCTCCGCGTTCGCCTTCGGCGGCGTCGTCTACGGCCTCAGCACCTTCGGCGAGGGCGCCGAGGCCGCCGTGCCGGCGTGGGTCCCGCTCGCCGTCGGCGTCGTGGCGCTCGTCGCGTTCGTGCTGCGCCAGCGGGCGCTGCAGCGCACCGACACGGCGCTCCTCGACCTCCGCACCTTCGCCTCCCGCACCTTCACGATGTCGACCCTCGTGCTCGGCATCGGCATGATCGCCCTGTTCGGCACGCTGATCGTCCTGCCGATCTACCTGCAGAACGTGCACGGCCTCGACCCGCTCGCGACCGGCCTGCTGCTCCTGCCCGGCGGGCTCGTCCAGGGCCTCCTGTCGCCGATCGTCGGGCGCCTCTTCGACAAGTACGGACCCACCGTCCTGCTCGTGCCCGGCACTGCCCTGGTCAGCGCCGTGCTGTGGTTCCTGTCGACGGTCTCCGAGTCGACGCCGATCCCGATGGTGCTCGGGGCGCACGTCGCGCTGAGCATCGGCCTCGCCCTGATGTTCACGCCGCTCTTCACGTCGGGCCTCGGCTCGCTGCCCGGCCGCCTCTACTCGCACGGCAGCGCCGTCGTCGGCACGGTGCAGCAGGTCGCCGGCGCCGCCGGCACGGCGGTCTTCGTCACCGTGATGACCCTCGCCGCGACCACGGCAGCCTCCGGCGGCGCGGGCGACGTCGCGGCCGCCAGCAGCGGCGTGCGGGCCGCCTTCCTCGTCGGTGCGGTCATCTCGGTGTTCGCCGTGGTCGGCTCGTTCTTCGTCCGCCGCCCGCCGGTGGTCGAGGGCGCCGAGAAGGTGGTCGCGCACTAGGCGACACTCCTCGAGGCGCCCCGCCGCCTCCCCGGCCCGCGCCTCCTCGGTGCGCCGCCTCCCCGTGCACCGCCCCAGGGCCGCTGCCGGCCCGCCCCGCCCCCCTGACGCCTGCGCGCCCGACCTCGTGTCGAGCGTTCAGGCGTCAGCCGCGTCCGGGGGCCGGGGGCGCCCCGCCGCGCCGGTCCTGCCTGAACGCTCGACGCCTCCCCGCGAGCCCTTCCGAGGCACCGGTCGCCGGCCCCGGGCGGGGAGTAGCTTCGACCGGTCGCGGCCCGTGCAGAGGCTGCACTCCTGCAGCGCCTGCACTCCTCGACCGGCCGACGGCACCTGCGCCGCGGCCGCTCCGCACGTCGAGCGCAGCACCCGGGGAGGCACCCATGTCGAACACGCCCACCACCGCCGAGGGGGCGACCGGGGCACCCCGGCGCAGCCTCGTCCCGGCCCGGATGGACCGGCTGCCGTGGACCCGCTTCCACTGGACGATCGTCGTCGGCCTCGGCTTCTCGTGGGTGCTCGACGGCCTCGAGATCCAGATCGTCGCCTCCGCCGGGTTCCAGGCCGACCTGGGCCTCACGGCCGCGCAGGTGGGCTACCTCGGCACGATCTACCTGCTCGGCCAGGTCGCCGGTGCCCTGATCTTCGGGCGCATGAGCGACACGCTCGGCCGCAAGAAGCTCTTCATCCTCACGCTGGCCATCTACCTCGTCGCCAGCGGCCTCGCCGGGCTCTCGCCGAACTTCGCCTTCCTGGCCGTGTTCCGATTCATCGCCGGCATGGGCATCGGCGGCGAGTACGCCGCGATCAACTCGGCCATCGACGAGATCATCCCGTCGCGCTACCGCGGCCGCGTCGACATCGCGATCAACGGCACGTACTGGGGCGGTGCGGCCCTCGGCTCGGCCGCCAACCTCTTCCTGCTGAACACCGACTACTTCGCCGAGGACGTCGGCTGGCGCATCGGCTTCTTCATCGGCCCGGTGCTCGGGCTGATCATCATCTACCTGCGCCGGCACATCCCCGAGAGCCCCCGCTGGCTGATGACCCACGGCCGTGAGGAGGAGGCCGAGGCCACCGTCACCGACATCGAGAAGAGGGTGGAGGCGGAGGGCCGGCACCTGGAGCCCGTCGACGACGACCAGGCGCTCGAGATCGCCGGTGACGGCCGGATCCCGTTCAGCGTCATCTTCCGCACCCTGGTGAAGGACTACCCGAAGCGCACCCTCGTCGCCGCGACGATGATGATCACGCAGTCGTTCCTCTACAACGCGATCTTCTTCACCTACGCCCTCGTGCTGCAGAACTTCTACGGCACCGACCCCGCGTCGACGCAGTACTTCTTCTTCCCGTTCGCGATCGGGAACCTGCTCGGCCCGCTGCTGCTCGGCCACCTCTTCGACACCTGGGGCCGCCGGCAGATGATCTTCCTGACCTACGGCGTCTCGGCCGTGGTGCTGGCCGTGTCGGCCGTGCTCTTCCACATGGACGTGCTGAGCGCGACGACCCAGACGATCTTCTGGTGCGTGTCGTTCTTCTTCGCGTCCGCGGGCGCCTCCTCGGCGTACCTCACGGTGAGCGAGATCTTCCCGCTCGAGCTGCGCGGGCAGGTCATCGGCTACTTCTTCGCCCTCGGCCAGATCGCGGGCGCGGTCGCCCCGACGCTCTACGGCGCCCTCATCGGCGACGGCACCGACCGGGGGCCGCTGACCTTCGGCTACTTCCTCGGCGCGGGCATCATGCTGGTCGGCGGCGTGATCGCGTTCGTCTTCGGCGTGGCCGCCGAGCGGAAGTCGCTCGAGGCGATCACCAGCCCGCTGTCGGTGGTCAAGCCCCGGTCCTGAGCGCCCGGCGCCGCTCGTCAGCGCGTGACGAGCGGCGTCATCCGGGCGAGGTCGGGCAGCAGGCCGATGTCGACCAGCACGACCTCGCCCGCGAGGCCGGCCGCCGGCTCGAGCAGCAGCCCGGCCTTGTGCCCTCCGAAGGTGACCGTCAGGGTCGCCGGGAGCACGGCGGGGTCGGGCACGCTGCCGTCGTCGGGGCCGATGCCGCTGGGCACGTCGACCGCGACCACGGCGGGCGCGCCCGGCTCGCGCAGGGCGGGCAGCAGGGCCTCGACGACGTCGCGTGCCCGGCCGCGCAGGGCGGGGTCGGCGCTCGTGCCCGTGCCGACGAGGCCGTCGAGCAGCACGGCCGCGCCGGTCTCGTCGAGCCGTCGACGCGCTCCGTGGGGCGTGGCCCATGCGGGGCCGTCGTCGGTCGCCGCGCCGGCCGCGGTCGCCGCGGCGAGGCCGGCCTCGTGCACGCGGGAGCCGGTCGGCACCACGGTCACCGGGCAGCCGTCGGCCGCGAGCGCCGCCCCGGCGAAGAGCGCGTCACCGCCGTTCAAGCCGCTGCCGACGAGCAACACCACGGGGGCGGGCCACCGGCCGGAGTCGCGGAGCAGACCGCGCACCGCCTCCGCCAGCCCGTCGCTCGCGCGCTGCATCAGCGGCTCGCCCGCCTCGAGGTGCGGCGCCTCGGCCGCCCTGACCTGCTCTGCCGACCATCCGTGGACCATGGCGTCCATCGTGGCCGACCCGCGCCTCCCGCGCTCGTTCCGAGGGGAGGAGACCGAGACCGGGGCGATCCGGGCACGAACGGACCGGTCCGGGCACGCGGGCGCGCCTCCCTGCCAGACTGGCCGGATGCGTTCTGAGGCCCACAACCCCGTCGACGGCACCGCGATCGCCTACGAGGTGGCCGGCGACGGCGCCCCGCTGCTGCTCGTGCACGGTTCGGGCCTGTCGAAGGGCAGCTGGCGCGGGCTCGGCTACCTCCGCGACCTCGAGCGCGACTTCACCGTCGTCGCCCTCGACCTGCGGGGCCACGGCCGGAGCGGCGGCCCCCACGACCCTGCCGCGTACTCGATGGCCCACCACCGCGGCGACGTCGCCGCCGTGCTCGACGCCACCGGGCTCGCGCCGGTGCACTACGTCGGGTACTCGTTCGGCGCCCGCGTCGGCCTGTCGATCGCGGCCCACGAGCCCGAGCTGCTCCGCACCCTGACGACGATCGGGGGCAGCTGGGCGCCGATGAACGGCAACATCGGCGCGACCTTCACGCCCGACTGGCACGAGCGGCTCACGACCGGGGGCATGGACTCGTTCATCGCCGGGTGGGAGCTCGCGATGGGCCGCCCGCTCGACCCCGGCACGCGGCTCGCCTTCCGCCAGGACGACCCGGAGGCGCTGGCGGCGTTCTTCACCGCCGCCGAGACGGGCGGCGGCCTCACGGCCGAGCAGCTCGACTCGGTGACGGTGCCGACGCTGCTGCTCGCGGGCACCCGCGACGTCGAGCGGCACCGCGAGTCGCAGGACGCCGCACGCCGCATGCCCGAGGCCGCGTTCTACGAGCTCGTCGGCCAGGACCACGCGTCGTCGCTGCAGCCGGTCGACCAGGTGACCGACCTGCTGCGGACCTTCCTCGAGGCCGTCGACGCCTGAGCGCCCCGGCGCGTCAGCGCGCCGCCCCGGCGTCGACGGTTCAGGAGGCAGCCGCGCGGGGCGCCCCGCGACGGGCCGCTCGCGCCGGCCGCTCCTGAACGCTCGACGCGCTCGACGGACGCGACGCGCCCGCGGAGCGCGACACGGCCGCCCGTCGCTGCGATGATGGACGCACCATGGGCATCAGTCGTCGCGCGTTCCTGACGGGCTCGGTCTCCGGGGCCGTGCTCCTGCTGGCCGCCTGCACGACCGACGCCCCGCCGCCGACTGCGACCCCCACCCCCACGGCGACCCCGACGCCCACGCCGACCCCGCTGCCCGAGGGCGTGGCCCCGGTGGCCTTCCGGCGCAGCGACTGGGCCCGCGACCCGTACGCCCTCGGCGCCACGAGCCACCTCACCCCCGACGCCGGGCCCGACAGCCGGCGGACGCTCCGCGAGCCCCTCGGCGACCGCGTCTTCCTCGCCGGGGAGGCCACGGCGTCGGTGTCGCCCGGCACCGTCTCCGGCGCACGCGCGAGCGGGTTCGAGGTGGCCGACGCCGTGGCCGACGTCGCACAGCCGGGCGAGCGCATCGCTGTCGTCGGCGCCGGCGTCGCCGGGGCCACGGCCGCGCGCAGCCTGGCCGACCGCGGTTTCGAGGTCGTCGTGATCGAGGCCAGGGACCGCGTCGGGGGCCGCGTCCACAGCGTCGACGGCGACGACTGGCCCTTCCCGGTCGAGCTCGGCGCCGGCGTCCCCCTCGGCGACGCGGCCGTCGCCCTCCGCGCGGCCCTGGCCCTCGGCGGGGTCGCCCTGACCCGGCTGGAGCCCACCGTCGAGGCCCGGGCCGCCGAGGGGGCCGCCCTCGTCACCGACGGGCCCGTGCTCGACGCGACGACCGCCTCCGCCCTCGCCCGGGCCGCCGAGTGGGCGCTCGGCCGCGCCGGCTCCCCCACCCTCGCCGAGGCGCTGGCCGGCTCCGGGGCCGACCAGGTGTCGGCCGAGCCCGACGCCTCGGGGGTCTCCGACGCCGACCGGCTCGCCGTCGTGGTCGACGAGGTGCTGCCGGTCCGATTCGGCGCGGGCGCCTCGGCCCTGGCCGCCCGCGAGCTCGACGCCGGCGGCGCCTCCGGCGTCTCGGACCTCGTCCTGCCGGCCGACGCCGCGCTCGTCACCGGCGGCTTCTCGTCGTTCGTCACCGCCCAGCTGCGCGGCCTCGACGTGCTGCGCGACAGCAACGTCGTGCGCATCCGCCACGGCGACGAGGGCGTCGGCCTGCGGACGGCGACCGGCGAGTCGCTCTCCGCCGACCGCGCCGTCGTCACCGTCCCGCTGGGGGTGCTGAAGGAGGCGTCGGTCGAGTTCTCGCCGGGGCTCCCGCAGCAGCACCTCGACGCGATCGACGCCCTCGGCGTCGGCCACCAGGAGGTGCTCTGGCTGCGCTTCGAGCGGGCGTTCTGGTCGACCACGGCCACGGTCTGGGTCGTCGCCGACGACACGGCCCGCTGGCGCGTCTTCCTCAACCTCGAGCCGGTCACGGGCGAGCCGGTGCTCGTCGCCCTCACGGGCGGCGACGCGGCCCTGGCGACCCTGGAGCTCGACGACGACGAGGCCGTCGCCCAGGCGATGGCGAGCCTGCAGCCCTACCTCGACCTGCTCGACGACCCGGGCGACGACGGTGCCGGCACCGAGCCGGACGAGGGCTCCGCGCCCGGCGCGACCCCCGCCTCCTGAGGCCCGACCGCCCCGGCCGGCCCGGCCGCCCCGACCGTTGACCCGCCCCCGGGCTTGTCGGCGTGCCCGGGCGGAGGCGCGGTGCCGGCCAGCGGGCCCCGGGGCCGCAGGTGGCTGAGCGCGATCAGGCCGGTCAGCACGCCGACGATCGTGCCGAGCGCGATCGCGTTGTACATCAGGAACTCGCCGGGCCACGAGACCTGCGCCGGGTCGAGGAAGAAGTAGGGGTACCAGCCGACGTCGGCGCCGCGCACGATCGTGGCCACGCCCCAGACCACCGGGTAGACGAGGACGACGCCGAGCACCTTCCAGCTGATGCGGCTGCGCCCCGGGGCCAGCACCCAGTCGACCAGCACGTAGGTGGGGATCCAGAAGTGCAGCACCTGGCTCGACCAGGGCACGCCGATCGCGTAGCCGTTGGCCAGCGACTCGGCGACGATGATGCCGTAGACGATGCCCGAGACGATCACGTAGGTCGTGACGAGCGCGTGGACGGAGACGAAGAGCGGCGACTCCGACCGGCCGCGGAGGGCCGCCACGCCCGAGCCGACGAGCACCACGACGTTCGACATGTTGCTCTGCTGCGTGAAGTAGCTGAAGTAGTTGAACGACGTGAAGGTCGAGAAGCCGAGCACGTAGACGAAGTTGCCCACGAGCGCGACGAGGCCCACGGCGGCGGCCAGGAGGCGCAGGCCCCCCACGACGTGACGCACTTCGACGGTTCTCCTTCGGCGACCTGCCGCGGCCCGGTCCGGCAGCGGCGGAGACGACGAGCGTACTAGCGCCGACCGGGTGCGGCACGGGTGCCGCGCCCGGTCGGCGCTGGTGCGATCGACGCCGCGAGGGGCCCGCGGTCGCGGGCCCCGGGCGGGATCAGGACGGGATGTAGTCGAACGTGTCGGGGTCGGGGCCCGTGCGCTCGCCCTTGTCGAGGTCGGTGATCGCGGCCACGTCGGCGTCGCTCAGCTCGAAGTCGAAGAGGGCGAAGTTCTCCTCCACGCGCTTGCGCGTGACCGACTTCGGGAAGACGATGTCGCCGCGCTGCACGTGCCAGCGCAGGGTGACCTGCGCGGTCGACTTGCCGACGCGCTCCGCGATCTCGACGAGGGTCGGGTCGTCGAGCACCTTGCCCTGGGCGATGGGCGACCAGGCCTCGGTGTGGATGCCGTGCTCGACGCCGAAGAGGCGCAGCGAGTCGTTCGTGAGGTAGGGGTGCACCTCGATCTGGTTGACGGCGGGCACGACGTCGGACTCGTCGAGCAGTCGCTGCAGGTGCGCCTGCTGGAAGTTCGAGACGCCGATGGCCTTGGCACGGCCGGTCGCGTGGATCTCCTCGAGGGCCTTCCAGGTCTCGAGGTAGTCGACGTCGGTGGTCGGCAGGGGCCAGTGGATCAGGAAGAGGTCGACGTAGTCGCTGCCGAGGGCGTCGAGCGTTCCGTCGAACGCCTTCAGCGCGTCGTCGCGGCGGTGGAAGCCGTTGTTGAGCTTCGAGGTGACGAACACCTCGGAGCGGTCGAGGCCGGAGGCGCGGAGGGCCTCGCCGACGCCGGCCTCGTTGCCGTACATCTCGGCGGTGTCGATGTGGCGGTAGCCGACCTCGAGGGCGGCGAGCGTCGCGTCCTTCGTCTCGTCGGGCTCGATCTGGTAGACGCCGAAGCCGAGCTGGGGGATCTCGACGCCGTTGTTCAGGGTGATGGTGGGGATCGTGGTCATGCACACCAGGCAACCACTCGCGCCCGACGGCGTCCCGGCCAACGCCCCTGGTTCTCTCGGCCGCGTCGTGGTACAGTCATGAGTCGCTTGGCGATGATCCTCTCAGATCGTCCCCGATCCACGGCCTGTCGTCCACACGCAGGCCGGATCGAACAGCCTCACGAGCACCACCGGTCCGGGCCTCACCAGCTCGCCTACTCACCGGTCCGTCGCTCGAGAGCGAGGCCCGACCAGGTCACCGACCTGCGGACGCACCGTCCGACCCGCCGAGAACGGCGGACCACGCACGCCCCGCGCTGCGTGCCACAGAGCAAGAGCACCGAGAGAAACACATCATGAACGAGAACATCATCACCGTCTCGGGCACGGTCACCACCGAGCCCTCCCCGTCCACCCCCCGCCTCGTCGAGTTCGTCGTCGTCGACGACCGCGGCGCCGAGTTCGTCGTCCGCGCCTGGGCCGACGTCGTCACCGACGCCGTCCGCGTCGGCTCGGCCGTCACGGTCGAGGGCGCCCAGGGCTGGGTCATCCCCGGCCGCAGCTGGCGCCGCGAGCCGAGCCGCACCATCGTGCAGGCGTACGCCGTGAGCACCGGCGCGCTCGCGCTGGCGGCCTAGCCGCTCCTGCGGGAGTCGCCCCGCGCCTCCCGCACGCCGGTCGCGCCCCCGAGGGGGCACCGACCACGGCCCCCGGCCGACACGACGCCGCCCGCCCCGACGAGATCGGGGCGGGCGGCGTCGTGCGTGCGGGCGCGGCGGTCAGGCGGTCGCCAGCCCCCGCGCGCGGACGAGGATCGGCCGGTGGTCGCTGACCCCGGCCGGCAGCGTGACGACGTCCTCGATGGTGAGGTCGTAGCTCGTCGCGAAGTCGAAGTGGCCCTTCACGTAGCGGTAGCCCAGGTACGTGGGGGTGCTGCTGCGGGTCAGCGTGAAGCCGTCGCGCTCGATGCGCTTCTTCAGCCCGCCGTGGAACCACGGGTAGTTGAAGTCGCCGACCATGAGCATCGGCACGCCCGGGGCGAGCGCCCGCATCAGCTGGTGCGCCGACTCGACCTGCTTCTTGCGGAGGCCGTTCGTCGCGGTGAGCGGCGCCGCGTGGAACGAGCCGATCAGGACGTCCTGCCCCGACAGGCGGTCGTGCAGGTGCATGGCCAGCAGGCGCTCGTGCGCGGGCGACATGACGCGGTCGTGCATCGACTTCTTCAACGCGTAGACGTTGGTGCCGAGCAGCTCGAAGCGCTCGGCGCGGTAGTAGGCCGCGAGGCCCAGCCGGTTGTTGCGCGTCGACGCGGCCAGCGTGTACGCGCCGAACGACTCGGGGATGTCGTTCGTGTCGGCTTCCTGGAGGCACAGCACGTCGGCCGTGTGGTCCTCCGCGAGGGCCTGGATCTCGTGCTTGGCGGTGTGCTCGCGCAGGTTGTAGCTCACCACGCGCATCGTGTTGCCGGTCTCGTCGTCCACGAGTGACGAACCTAGTCCCTCGATGTTTCCACCAGGTGCAGGCTGCGCGCGGAGGACAGCGTGGTCGGCCCGACACACGACGGAGGCGGCCCGCACCTCCCCCAGGGAGCTGCGGACCGCCTCCGGTCGCGTCGGCCGTCAGGCCCTCAGGCCGTCGGCCGTCGGGCCGCTACGCCTCCGGCGTGCGCTCCGTCACGGCGACGCTGCGGAGGCGGCGTCGGCCGATCACGGCGGCGGCGAGGCCGGCGAGCAGCAGGGCCACGCCCGCGGCGATCATCGGGGCGACGTCCTGGCCGGTGAAGGCGAGGTCGCTGGCGGCCGGCGCGGCGTTCCCGCCGCCCGTGCCGCCCGCTCCGCCGGCGCCGGGAGCACCCGTGCCGGGGGCACCGGCACCGGGGTCGCCGGGCGCCGGGGCGGGCGTGCCCGGGTCGACGGGCGCGGTGACCGCGGGGCCGGAGTCGACCGTCACGTAGGTGACGCGCCCGGTGGCCCCGTAGACGATGCGGCCGAGGTACTGCGACTCCGGCTCGAGGCCCGTCCACGACGCCGTCACGACGGCCTCCTGGTTCGAGGCCAGCGTCAGGGTGGTCGGCGAGACCGCGAACGACCCGGTGTACGCCGACGGGATCAGCGTGTACGCGTCGAGGTCGTAGGTCATCGTCTCGCCGCCCGAGTAGTACGCGACCTCGAGCAGGTAGCTGCCGGCCTCGGGCTCCGTGATGTCGATCTGCTCGTCCGCGGCCGAGGTCGCGGAGGTCGCGGTGATCGCCACGGGGGTGCCCGTCGCGTCGAGCTCGTAGAGCGTCAGGTCGAAGTCGACGGGCTCGTCGACCGCGGGGGCGTCCGCTCCGCCGGCCGTCAGCTGGTAGCGCACGAACTGCGTGTCGGCCGGGACCGTGACGTCGACGTAGTCGAAGTCGCCGACCGTGCCGCTGCCGCTCGTCCGCTCGCCCTTCACCAGGCCCTCGGCCGACAGGGCCAGGGTCTGGTCGCCGCCCGAGGTGATGGGCGCCTCGGCGCTGCCGGTGACGCCGGTGCCGGTGATGTCGCTCGGCACGTCGACGGCCACGGGGCGGACCGCGAGCGGGCTGCGCACCGTGTGGGCGCCTCCGTCCGTCCAGGTCAGGTAGCCCGTCGTGTACTGGTCGTACGCGGCGGTGGTGCGGGAGAAGGTCACCTCGTACGAGGCGGTCTGGCCGGCGCCCGTGAACGACAGGGTCGAGGGCGACACGGTGGTGGCCACGCCGGGCAGCGACACGGGCTGGGCGGTGTACGTGCCCGCCCCGGTCGACGTCACGGTGCGGGTCACCGTCGTGGAGTTGAGCAGCGCGCCGACGGCGATGGAGGCCTGGTTGAGCTGCGAGCCCTCGGCGCTGCCGAGGGTGGCGATGTAGCTGTCCCACTCGGCCACGCCGCTCAGGTAGAGCAGGCCGGCGTCGAACATGTCGGCGGGCTGCACCTGGCCGGCGCCCTGGGCGAAGACGTCCTGCGAGGGCGCACCCGTGGTGTCGACGGTGTCGCCGGCGGTGGTCATCATGGCCGACTTCACCTCCATGGGAGTCGCGGTGGGCGTCACCGAGAGGTAGAGCGCCGCGAGGCCGGCCACGTGGGGCGACGACATCGACGTGCCGGAGAGGAACTCGTAGGTCGCCGCGGCGCCCTCCGCGTTCGCGCCGGCGGCGAGGATGGCGACGCCGGGGGCGGCCACGTCGGGCTTCAGCACGTTGCCGCCGTCGGCCTCGACCGGGCCGCGCGACGAGAAGCCGGCGACCTGCGGGGTGGCGGGCTCGGGCTGGCCGGTCGGGTTGCCGTCGAGGAGCGTGACGGTCGAGGTGCCGGGGGCGGCGGCGGCGTGCAGCGCGGTGTAGTTCACGTTGCCGGCGCCGGCGTCGACGTGCACGGTCGGGACGACGTGGGCGTCGACGTCGACCGAGCTCGGGGTCTTGTTGACCAGGACCATGCCGATGCCGCCGGCGCGCTGCACCTCGGCCGACTTGGCCGTGCGGTCGGTGACGCCGCGGTCGCAGAGCACGACGGTGCCCGTGACGAGCGCCGGGTCGAGGGTGCCGCCGGTGCAGTACGACAGGGCGGTCTGGTCGACGCCGGGCAGGCCGGACGACAGCGCGTCGACGAAGCGGCCGGTCACGCCGGCCGGGTCGGTCGAGAGCGAGGTCGAGCCGCCGAGGTAGTTCGTGACGACGCCGTCGGGGCCGGTCACCTGTGCGGTGGCGTCGTAGCTCGGGATGGTGCTGGCGGCGACGGTGGTGATCCACGGGGCGGCGTTGTCGAGGGTCGACGCGCCGGGGCCGGAGTTGCCGGCCGAGGCGGCCACGAAGATGCCCGCGGCGGCCGCGTTGTAGAAGGCCTGGTCGGTCAGCGAGTTCGTCGACGTGGCGCTGCCGCCGCCGATCGAGTAGTTGATGACGTCGACGTTGTCGGCCGTGGCCGCGTCGATGGCGCTCAGCAGGTCGGCCGTGGCGCAGCCGTCGGCGACGTTCGCCGAGACCTTGCCCGTCCAGCAGACCTTGTAGGCAGCGACCTTGGCGTCGGGGGCGACGCCGGAGATGACGCCGAAGTCACGGCCGTTGATGGTCACGGGCACGTCGGCGTTGCCAGCAGCCGTGCTGGCCGTGTGCGAGCCGTGGCTGTCGCCGTCGCGGGGCGAGACGTACTCGCCGTTCTCGGCGGTCTCGATGCGGTCCTCGCCGAAGCCGCCGAGGAAGTAGCGGGCGCCGACGATCTTCGTGCTGCAGTCGCTCTGGTCGAACGTCTCGCCGCGCTGGCACACGCCGGTGAAGGTGCCGCCGTCGGACTTCTCGTACGAGATGCCCGCCGCGGTCGTGTAGGGCACGGTGTCGCTCGGCGTCGCGGTCAGCGGGTCACCGGCGAAGGAGGGGTTCTCGGGGGCGATGCCGGTGTCGATGACGCCGACGACGACGCCCTCGCCGGTGCCCTGCGTGCCCCAGACGCCGCCGGCGCCGGAGAGGCCGAGGTAGTCGGTCGACGGCACGGCCGTCGTGTGCAGGATCTCGTTCTTGACGACGGCCGCGACCTTCGACGACCCGACGAGCTGCTTCGCCTGGGCCGCCGTGAGGTCGGCCGCGAAGCCGTTGGTGGTGACCTGGTACGTGGCGACGGGGGTGACGCCGACCGAGCCGGCCACCGCCTCCTGCTCGCTCTGCAGGTGCTCGACGTACTTCGACGTCGCCGCGTCGGTGAGGTCGACCCCCTCGTCGGGCGTCGCCGTCGCGGCGAAGCCGGACTTGCCGCCGTCGTAGGCGGTGACCGCCGGGTCGCGGAGGGTGACGACGTAGCTGCCGTCGGTGAACTCCGAGTCGCTCACGACGACGGGTCCGTCGGCGGCCGACGCGGCGGTCGCCGGGAGCGCGATCGCCCCGGCGGCGACGAGGCCGGTCACGAGCAGGGCGGTGGGGTACAACGGCCGTCGACGGCCGGACGATCTCATCACGGGTGCCTTTCGCATGCCGCGGCCCGTGCCGCGGTCTCCCGTAAGAGTTACCTGAGAATGCGCCGACCCCACTACGGGGGGACCTGGCCGGAGCAGGCCACTGACCTCACCCGGCCACGATGTTTACCTCCGCGCAACGGGACGGGGTACGTGCGGTGTCCGCCTGGTGACCCCCTGGCGACGGTGCTGGGCGAGCCCGGGGAACCGCCTGGGCGGGAGCTGGCCGAGCGGGTCGACGAGCCCCGTCGGGGCCCCGTCAGACCCAGCCGCGACGTGCCGCCTCGACGCCGGCGTGGAACCTGTTGCTCGCGCCGAGCTCGTCGAAGAGGTCGCGAAGGCGGCGCCGCAGCGTGCGCGGCGAGACGCCGAGCTGCGCCGCGATGACCTCGTCCGTCGCGCCGGCGGCGACCAGGGCCAGCAGGTCGCGCTCGTCGACGGTCGGCGGGCGCGACGACGTCGGGGCGCCCTCGGGCACCGCGCCCTCGTCGCCGCTCGTCGCCGCCGCGAGCCGGGCGGCGACCTCGGCCCAGTCGGGCGAGCCGTCGACGGAGGCCGTGGGCAGGGCGGGCACGGGCAGCGCGGTACGCCAGCGCGACTCGAACAGGTCGCAGAGCGCCGCGATCAGGGCCGGCGACTCCGTGACGAGGGCCTCGGGAGGCGCGGTCGGGTCGTCGAGGGGCCCCACCGACACGAGGGCGACGGCCCGGTCGGCCACCGCCAGCTTGACCGGCAGGTCGTGCGTGACCCGCGCCTCCTCGCCGTGGGCGCCGAGCCGGTGGATGCCCTGGAGGCTGCCGTCGCCCGTGAAGCTGGCCACCGTGTAGATGGCCCGCCAGCGGACGCCGCGGCCGAGCGCGCCGCGCTCGACGGACTCGTTCGTCGCGACGACGTAGGGCGGACGGTCGAAGGCCAGGAACTCGTGGCGCGCCCGGTGCTGCAGGCGCGAGTACCAGTCGCCCACGGCGGCGTGCCCGGCCAGGACGGTGGTCGAGCCCGAGGGGTCGGCCTGGCGGCGGCCGTCGTCGAAGAGCGCCCCGAGGTCGGTCACCGCGGTCCGGGCGTCGGCGAGCTGCGCGTCGCGCGCGGCGACGAGCGCCGAGACGGCGACGCGGGGGTCGACGGCCCCGTAGCCGGCGGTGCTCGTGCCGTCGGGAGCGACCGTGCCGTCGGCCGTCCGGTGCACGAGGCCGAGGTTGCGCAGCTGCTCGAGGGCCGTGACCACGGTCGCCACGTCGAGCGCCCGGACGGCGGCGATCGTGCCGACGTCGACGGTGTCGCCGCTCGACAGCACGAACTCGTAGACGTCGGCGGTGACGGCATCGATGCCGAGGGCGGCGAGCGAGGGCAGGGGCATCGTCCCATGGTGCACGGTCGTCGGGCTCCGTGACGACATCGGGACCAGGCGGTCGCGCCTCCCTCTTGGTAGCGTCGTCGGGATGACCCCCCGACGGAGCGCGCGATGAGCGGCGAGGCGACCACCGCCTCCGGCACCTCCGTCGACCTCCGGCGCAGGTCGCTCCGCTGGCCGTCCCTCGACCTGGCGGGCCGCTTCTCCGGCCGCTGGCCCGGGCTGCTCGCCCTGTACCTCGTGTCGCGCGTCTTCTCGACGACCATCCTGTTCGTGGTCTACGAGGTCGCGACCCTGACCGGGGCGGCCTTCGTCACGCCCGGCAGCGAGCGGTCGTTCCTGGACTTCACCGTCTCGTGGGACAGCGACCGGTACCGCACCATCGCCCTGCACGGCTACCCGGGCGCGCTGCCCACCGACGCGGCCGGCGAAGTGCTGCCCAACGAATGGGCCTTCCTGCCCGTGTTCCCGACCCTCTGCCACCTGCTCATGGTCGCCACCGGCATGAGCTTCGCGGTCGCCTCGGTGCTGATCGCCACGGCCGCCGGGGCCGGCGCGGTCATCGTGCTGCACCGTCTCCTCGAGCCCCGCGTCGGGCACCGGAGCGCGTTCTGGGCCGTGCTGCTGTTCTGCTTCGGCCCGCTGTCGTACGTGCTGAGCGTCGGCTACGCCGAGAGCCTGTCGCTCTTCCTGCTCTTCTCGGGCGTGCTCGCGCTGCAGCGCCGCCAGTACCAGCTCGTGCTGCTGTGCGGCGTGGTCGCGGCGTTCACCCGGCCGGGGGCGCTGGCGCTCGCCCTCGCCCTCGCGATCCACCTCGTCGTGCGCTGGCGGACGGAGCGCGCGGCGCTCGACCGGCGCGAGCTGACGCGCATCGTCGTCGCGGGGCTGGTCGTCGCCGCGGCGGGGCTGGCCTGGCCCGTCGTGGCGCACCTCGCCACGGGCGAGCCCGACGCCTACCTGCAGACCGAGATGGCGTGGTGGGTCGACTACGTCGGGCGCCCCGACTTCGTGCCGCTCACGCCGTGGTTCCTGCTCGCGGGGCGCTGGCTCGGGGTCGCCGGCATCGCCCTGGTGCTGCTGATCGTCGCCCTCGCGGCCTGGTGGCTCAGCCGCCGCTCGACGGTGCAGCTGGGCCACGAGGTGCACGGCTTCGTCGTGAGCTTCGGCCTCTACCTGCTCGCGGTGTTCCTGCCGCAGCAGAGCCTGTTCCGCCTGCTGATGCCGCTGACGCCGCTGCTCGGCACGCGGGCGATCGGCGAACGGCCGTGGCTGCGCCGCAGCCTGCTCGGGGCGAGCCTCGTGCTGCAGCCGGTGGCGGCGGTGCTGCTCTGGCTGTACGTCGCGCCGTGACCGGCGGGGCAGGCAGCCGCAGCACCGCCGCCGGGGCGGGCACGCGCGGGGCGACCGCCTGAGCGGGCCGCGCGGCGCGACCGGCTAGGCGGGGACCCGCGCCGTCGACTCGGCGAGCAGCGCGACCGAGCGCAGCCGGTCGGAGGTGCGCAGCGACGCGTGCGCCACGATGACCTCGTCGGCGTCGGCGCTGTCGGCGAACCGGCTCACGTAGTCGGCCACCTCGTCGCCGGTGCCGACGCCCGTGTAGGTCGTCATGCTCGCGACGTGGCCGCCGGCCGGCGTGCGGAGCAGGTGGTCGAGCTCGTCGTCGCTGAAGGTGCGGTCGACGGTGACCTGGCCGCTCTGGCGGAGCAGCATCATCAGGCGGGCCCGCTTCATCTCGGCGAACTGGCGCTGGGCGTCGTCGGCGTCGTCGGACGCGATCGCGTTGACGCCGGCGAGCACGTACGGCTGGTCGAGCTGGGCCGACGGCTGGAACTCGCGGCGGTAGGTGGCGACCGCCTGGTGCAGGGCGTCGGGCGCGAAGTGCGACGCGAACGCGTAGGGCAGGCCGAGCGCCGCGGCCAGCTGGGCGCCGAAGAGCGACGAGCCGAGGATGTAGAGCGGCACCGCCGTGCCGGCCCCCGGCGTCGCGCTGACGCCGGGCACGCGGGACTCCCCGGCGAGGAACGCCTGCAGCTCGAGGACGTCCTGGGGGAACCGCTCGGACGACGCGGGGTCGCGGCGCAGCGCGCGGAACGTGGCCTGGTCGCTGCCGGGGGCCCGGCCGAGCCCGAGGTCGATGCGCCCCGGGTGCAGCGTCTCGAGGGTGCCGAACTGCTCGGCGATGGTGAGGGGCGAGTGGTTCGGCAGCATGACCCCGCCCGACCCGAGGCGGATGGTCGACGTCTGGCTCGCCACGTGGGCGATCAGGACGGACGTCGCGCTCGACGCGATCGACGACATGTTGTGGTGCTCGGCGTACCAGACGCGTCGGTACCCGCTCGCCTCGGCCTGCTGGGCGAGGGCGACCGAGGCCGCGAAGCTGTCGCGGGCGGTCTCGCCGGGGGCGATCGGAGCGAGGTCGAGGATCGAGAGGGGAACGGTCATGGTGGGCCCAACCACGGAGGCGCGGGTCGTGTTCCCGACGCCCGTCGCGGAGCCGAGCCACCGGGCCCCGCGCCCCGCGCTCCGCGCCGTGCCCTACGCCGTGCCCCCTCGTGTCGACGAGTCAGGAGCGACCGGCGCGGGCGGTCGTCGCGCGGCACGGGCGGCGCCTCCCTCCTGAGCCCTCGACACGGGCCCGGACGCAGAGGAGGCGGCCCGCACCCCGTTCAGGGAGGTGCGGACCGCCTCCGGCCCGGGGGCGCCTACAGCCCGCGCGCCAGGCGGTGGTACGCGGCGTTCCAGCGCACCTCGCGGCTGAACTCGCGCATCGTGGTGTGCTCATCGATGATCAGCAGCTCGGTCTCGAGGATGCGCGCGAGGTCCTCGAACGCCTCCAGGCCGACGGCCGTCGACATCACCGTGTGGTGGGCGGCGCCGGCGGTCAGCCAGGCCTCGGCCGACACGGCGAACGACGGGCGGGGCTCCCACACGGCGCGGCCGACGGGCAGGTTCGGCAGGTCGGCGTCGGGGGCGACCACGTCGACCACGTTGACCGTCAGGCGGAACCGGTCGCGGACGTCGCTCATGGCGACGACGACGGCCTCGCCCGGGTCGGCCGTGAAGACCAGGCGCACCGGGTCGTCCTTGCCGCCGATGCCGAGCTCGTGCACCTCGAGGGAGGCGCGGCCCGCGGTGAGCGTCGGGCTCACCTCGAGCATGTGGGCGCCGAGGATCTTCTCGGCGCCGGGCACGAGGTGGTACGTGTAGTCCTCCATGAGGGAGGCGCCGCCCGGCAGGCCGGCGCCCATCACGGCGGCGGCGCGCACGAGCACCGCGGTCTTCCAGTCGCCCTCGGCGCCGAAGCCGTAGCCCTCGGCCATGAGGCGCTGCACCGCGAGGCCGGGCAGCTGCTTCAGCGCGCCGAGGTCCTCGAAGTTGGTCGTGAAGGCGCTGAAGCCGCCCGCCTCGAGGAAGGAGCGGAGCCCCAGCTCGATGGCGGCGCCGTCGCGCAGCGACTGGTGGCGGGCACCGTCGGCGCGCAGCTCGGGGGCGACGTCGTAGTCGCGCTCGTACAGGGCGACGAGGTCGTCGACGGCCTGCTCCGGCGCGGCCGCGACGGCCTCGGCCAGCTCGTTGACGCCCCAGGTGTTGACCTGCACGCCGAACGCCAGCTCGGCCTCGGTCTTGTCGCCCTCGGTGACGGCGACGAAGCGCATGTTGTCGCCGAAGCGCGCCAGCTTGAGCGAGCGCATCGCGGCGGCGCCCGCCGCGGCGCGCATCCACGTGCCCACCTGGTGCTGCACGCGGGGGTCGCTGACGTGGCCGACCACGGTCTTGCGGGCGACGCCGAGGCGGGTCTGCACGTAACCGAACTCGCGGTCGCCGTGCGCGGCCTGGTTGAGGTTCATGAAGTCGAAGTCGATCTCGCCCCAGGGCAGCTCGACGTTCGCCTGCGTGTGGAGGTGCAGCAGCGGCTTGCGGAGGGCGTCGAGGCCGCCGATCCACATCTTCGCCGGGCTGAAGGTGTGCATCCAGGTGGTGACGCCGATGACGCTGTCGTCGAGGTTGGCCTCGAGCATCGTGCGCTTGATCGACTCGGCGTCGGTGAGCACGGGCTTCCAGACCAGCTCGACGGGCACGTCGGAGGCGGCGGCGAGCTCGTCGGCGATGGCCCTCGACTGCTCGGCGACCTGGCGGAGGGTGTCTTCGCCGTAGAGGCCCTGGCTGCCGGTGAGGAACCAGACCTGCTTCGAGGCGAGGAAGGCGACGGGGTCGACGGTGTTCGGGGTGGGGGTGGTGCTCATGACAAGGCTCCTGAGGGCTTCTGGCCGTAGACGTTCTGGTACCGGTCGAAGAGAGCGTCGATGCTCTCGGCCGGGATGGGCAGGGGTGCGCCGAGCTGGCGCGAGAGGTGGATGGTGCGGGCGACGTCCTCCGTCATGACGGCGGCCTTGACGGCGTCGCGGGCGTCCTTGCCGATGGTGAAGACGCCGTGGTTCTGCATCAGCACCGCGCGGCTGCGGTGGCCCTCGAGCGTCTGCACGATGCCCTCGCCGATCGACTCGTCGCCGATGATGGCGAACGGCCCGATCGGGATCTCGCCGCCGAACTCGTCGGCCATCGCCGTGATGACGCACGGGATCGCCTCGCCGCGGGCCGCCCAGGCCGTGGCGTAGGTGGAGTGCGTGTGCACCACTCCCCCGACCTTCGGCATGTGGCGGTACACGTAGGCGTGCGCCGCGGTGTCGCTCGACGGGCTGCGGTCGCTGCCCGGGCTGCCGGCGACGACGGTGCCGTCGAGGTGGCAGAGGATCTGGTTCTCGGGCGTGAGGTCGTCGTAGTCGACCCCGCTCGGCTTGATGACGAACAGGTTCGTGCCGGGCACGCGCTGCGAGACGTTGCCGCCCGTCCAGACGACGAGGCCGTAGCGGGTCAGCTCGGCGTGCAGGTCGCAGACGGCCCGGCGGGTCTCGTCGATGGCCGACTCGGTGGCGCGGTCGATGAAGGTCATGCGCCCGCCCCCTCGACGGCCGGGGCCTCGGACTCGCCGGAGGCGCGGGTCGGGTCGACGGCGTCGGTCGCCGCCCGGCCCGAGTCGAGCGCGTCGCGGCGGATCACCTTGAGACGGTGCATGACGTCGTTGCCGCCGCGCCCGAACCAGTCGTGCAGCAGCAGGTACTCCGCGTACAGCGCGTCGTACGCGTCGGCCGCGTCGGGGTCGGGCGTGTAGGTGGCCCGGTCGACGCTGCCCATCGCCTCGCCGGCGACGCGCGTGTCGGGGTAGGCCCCGGCCGCGACGGCGGCGTGGATGGCGGAGCCGAGCGCGGGGCCCTGCTCGCTGCGGATGGTCGAGATCGGCAGGCGGAGCACGTCGCTGTAGGTCTGCATCAGGTGGCGGTTCTTCAGCAGGCCGCCCGCGGCGATGAACTCGGTGACGGGCACGCCGGAGTCGTTGAACGCCTCGACGATGCGACGCGTGCCGTAGGCCGTGGCCTCGAGCAGGGCGCGGTAGCCCTCCTCCGGCGTGGTGCTGAGCGTCTGGCCGACGATGACGCCGGAGAGCTCGTGGTCGACGAGCACCGAGCGGTTGCCGCTGTGCCAGTCGAGGGCGACGAGGCCGTGCGCCCCGACGGGCTGCTCGTAGGCGAGGTCGGTGAGGTGCTGGTGCACGCTCTTGCCGGCGGCCTCGGCCGCGTCGACAGCGGACTGCGGCACCTGGTTGCGGACGTACCAGGCGAAGATGTCGCCCACGCCCGACTGACCGGCCTCGTAGCCGTAGAAGCCCTCGGTGATGCCGCCGTCGACGACGCCGCACATGCCGGGGACCTCGGCGAGCTCGGAGCCGTTCATGACGTGGCAGGTGCTCGTGCCCATGATGGCGACCATCTGGCCGGGCTGCGTCGCCTTGGCGGCGGGGGCCGTGACGTGCGCGTCGACGTTGCCGACCGCGACGGCGATGCCCTCGGGCAGGCCCGTCCAGCCGGCGGCCTCGGCCGTCAGCGTGCCGGCCGCGGAGCCGAGCGCCCCGATCTCGTGGGCGACCTTCGACTCGGCGAAGTCGGCGAAGTCGGGGTTGAGCGCGGCGAGGAACTCGCGGCTCGGGTACTCGCCGTCCTGGAGGATGCCCTTGTAGCCGGCGGTGCAGGCGTTGCGGACGTAGCGACCGCTCAGCTGCCAGATGATCCAGTCGGCGGCCTCCACCCAGTGCTCGGTGGCGGCGTAGACCTCCGGGTCCTCCTCGAGCAGCTGGAGGCCCTTGGCGAACTCCCACTCGCTCGAGATGAGCCCGCCGTAGCGGGGCAGCCACGACTCGCCGCGCTCGCGGGCGAGCTCGTTGATGCGGTCGGCCTGGCCCTGCGCGGCGTGGTGGCGCCACAGCTTGACGTAGGCGTGCGGGCGGCCGGCGAACTCGGGCAGCTCGTTGAGCGGGGTGCCGTCGGCGGTGGTCGGCACCATCGTGCAGGCGGTGAAGTCGGTGCCGATGCCGACGACGCTGGCCGGGTCGACGCCCGACGCGGCGAGGGCCTCCGGGACGGCGTTCTTCAGCACGTCGACGTAGTCGCTCGGCACCTGCAGGGCCCACTCGGCCGGCAGGCGCTCGCCGGTGCCGGGCAGGGTGCGGTCGACGACCGCGTGGGGGTACTCGAACGTCGCGCTGCCGAGCTCGGCGCCGTCGGAGACCCGTACGACGACGGCCCGTCCGCTCAGGGTGCCGAAGTCGACGCCGACGACGTGGGAGTCGGCGTGGTCAGGGGTCGCTGCCATGGAACATCCTTGTCATGGTGGTGAAAGTGAGCGCTCACATTGTGCCACGTGAGCGCTCACGCATGCAATCGCGCCCCCGGTCGGAGGCGCGGGTCGGCTAGTGCCGGGGAGGCGCGGTCGAGAGCCGCACGACGAGCTCGGGGGCCATCGGGGCGACGGGCGTCTCGTCGCCGCCGAGCACGGCCTCGACCGTGTCCATGATGCGGCGGCCGAGGGCCTCGAAGTCCTGGCGGACGGTGGTCAGCGGCGGGAGGAAGTGCTCCGCCTCGGGGATGTCGTCAAAGCCGACGATGCTGACGTCGCCGGGCACGCGGACGCCGGCCTCGGTGAGCGCGTGCACCACGCCGAGCGCCATCTGGTCGTTGGCGCAGAACACCGCGGTGACGTCGTCGCGCCGGGCGAGCTCACGCCCGAGGGCGTGGCCGGAGGCGGGGGTCCAGTCTCCGCGGAGCAGCACCGACGCCTCGAGGCCCAGCCGGGCGCAGGCGTCGCGCCAGCCGCGCTCGCGGTCGCGGCCGTCCATCCAGGCGTCGGGCCCGGCGACGTGGGCGACGGCCCGGTGCCCGAGCGACGCGAGGTGCTCGACGGCTCGCTCGGCGCCCGCCGCCTGGTCGATCGAGACCGGGTGGTGGCCGTCGTCGGCGACGCTGTCGGCCGTGACGAGCGGCACCGTGACGTCGGCCGAGCGCAGCACGTCGAGCGCCTCGGCGTCGGGGGCGATCAGCACGACGGCGGCGACGGCCTGGCCGACGAGGGCGTCGACCGCCTGGCGGACCCCGTCGGCGTCGTCGCTGTCGAGGGTGGCCATCGACACCTGGTAGCCGGCGCGGCGAGCGGCGCCGTTGAACCCGTGCATCGTGCTGGAGGGGCCGTAGAACGGGAACCCCGTGCTGATCAGGCCGATCGAGCGCGTCTTGCGGCTGGCGAGGGCCCGGGCGGCGAGGCTCGGCCGGTAGCCGAGGGCCTCGACGGCGGCGTCGACCTTGGCCTTCGTGACCGGGCGGACGGTGGGGTCGCCGTTGACGACGCGGGACACCGTCTGGTGCGAGACGCCGGCAGCCCTGGCGACGTCGAAGAGGGTGGGCACGGGGACGATCCTAGGGAACGAGGGCCGGGAGCCGGGCGGGTGCCCGGCCGTGCTGCGGGGAGGCGACCCCCTGCGGGGACGCCGGAGGCGCGGGTCGAGCTCGACCCGCGCCTCCTCGTGTCGTCGACCGACCGACCGGTCGACGTCTCGCCTCCTACTTGGTGGAGGACGCGGCGCGACGCTTGTTGAAGACGTCGAACGCGACCGCGGCGAGCAGCACCAGGCCCTTGATCAGCGACTGGTACTCCGTGCCGACGCCGAGGATCGACATGCCGTTGTTCAGGATGCCGATGATCAGGCCGCCGACGATGGCGCCGGTGACCGTGCCGATGCCGCCCGTGACCGCCGCGCCGCCGATGAAGACGGCCGCGATGGCGTCGAGCTCGAAGCCGTTGCCGGCGCTGGGGCTGGCGAGGTTCAGCTGGCCGGTGAAGACCAGGCCGGCGAGGGCCGAGATGACGCCCATGTTGACGAACAGCAGGAAGGTGACGCGCTTGGTCTTGACGCCCGACAGCTCGGCGGCGTGGAGGTTGCCGCCGATGGCGTAGACGTGGCGGCCGAAGACCGAGTTCTTCATCACCATCGAGTAGACGACGACGAGCACGGCGAGGACGACCAGCACGATCGGGGTGCCCGAGTAGCTGGCGAGGAGGAAGCCGATGTACATGACGAGGGCGACCGTGAAGACCATCTTCGTGATGAACCACAGGAAGGGCTCGTCCTCGAGCTGGTACTTGCGACGGATCGCCCGGCCGCGGAGGCCCGTGCCGATCAGGGCGACCGAGGCGATCACGCCGAGGATCAGCGTCAGCGGCTCGTAGCCCGTCGTGCCGAACGCCGGCAGGAAGCCGGAGCCGATGTTCCGGAAGCCCTGGGGGAAGGGCGAGATCTGCTGGTTCTGCAGGGCGATCTGCGCCGCTCCGCGGAAGGCGAGCATGCCCGCCAGCGTGACGATGAACGCCGGGATCCCGAAGTAGGCGATCCAGAAGCCCTGCCAGGCGCCGACCAGGGCGCCGATCACGAGGCAGAGGACGGCGGCCACGGGCCAGGGCAGGCCCCACTGGGTGATCATGACGCCGGCCATGGCGCCCGTGAAGGCGACGACCGAGCCGACCGAGAGGTCGATGTGGCCGGCGATGATCACCATCACCATGCCGATGGCGAGGATCAGGATGTAGCTGTTCTGGACGACCAGGTTCGAGACGTTGATCGGCGCGAGCGTGATGCCGTTCGTGGTGATCTGGAAGAACAGCACGATGACGATCAGCGCGATGAACAGGCCGATCTGACGCAGCTGGCCGGCCAGGTACGACACGGCGCCGGTGATCGGGTTGCCGGAGCCGGACTGGCCGCGCGGCGAGGAGTTCCCCGTTCCGGTGGGCTTGGGCTCGGTGGCCTGGGTGGGGCTAGGCGCGCTCATTGACGGGGCTCTCTCGCTCGAGGGTCATGTACTTCAGGAGGAACTCGGGGGTGGCGTCGGCGATCGGCACGTCGGCCGTGATGCGCCCCTCCGAGAGGGTGTAGATGCGGTCGCAGATGCCGAGCAGCTCGGGGAGCTCGGAGGAGATGACGATGACGCCCTTCCCCTGGTCGGCCAGCTGGTTGATGATCGTGTAGATCTCGTACTTCGCGCCGACGTCGATGCCGCGGGTCGGCTCGTCGAGGATGAGCACGTCGGGGTCGGCGTACATCCACTTGGAGAGCACGACCTTCTGCTGGTTGCCGCCGGAGAGCTTGCCCGTCACGGCCGCCACGGTGGGCGCCTTGATGTTCATGCTCTTCCGGTAGCGCTCGGCGACCGTGCTCTCTTCCGAGCCGTTCACGAAGCCGAGCTTCGCGAGCTTGCGGAGCGCGGAGCCGGAGACGTTGCGCTGGATGTCGTCGATCAGGTTGAGGCCGTACTTCTTGCGGTCCTCGGTGGCGTAGGCGATGCCGGCCGCGATGGCCTTGGTCACCGTGCTGGTGTCGATCTTCTCGCCGCGCTTGTAGACGGTGCCCGAGATGCCGGTGCCGTAGCTCTTGCCGAAGACGCTCATGGCGAGCTCGGTGCGGCCCGCGCCCATGAGGCCCGCGATGCCGACGATCTCGCCGGCCGCGACGGCCAGGTTGGCCTGGTGGATGATCTCGCGCGACGCGTCGAGCGGGTGGTGGACCGTCCAGTCCTCGATGCGGAGGAGCTCCTCGCCGATGGACGACTCGTGGGCCGGGTAGCGGCTCTCGAGGTCGCGGCCGACCATGCCCTTGATGATCCGGTCCTCCGAGACCTCGCCGGCGTGCATGTCGAGGGTCTCGATCGTCTTGCCGTCGCGGATGATCGTGACCTTGTCGGCGATCTCCTTGATCTCGTTGAGCTTGTGGCTGATGATGATCGACGTGATGCCCTGGCCCTGCAGGCTCTTGATGAGGTCGAGCAGGTGGGCAGAGTCGTCGTCATTCAGCGCGGCGGTGGGCTCGTCGAGGATGAGCAGCTTGACCTTCTTCGAGAGCGCCTTCGCGATCTCGACGAGCTGCTGCTTGCCGACGCCGATGTCGGTGACCTTCGTGATGGGGTTGTCACGGAGGCCGACCCGGGCGAGCAGGCCCGCGGCGTCGAGGTTGGTCTTGTTCCAGTCGATGAAGCCGCCCTTGGACTGCTCGTTGCCGAGGAAGATGTTCTCGGCGATCGACAGGAAGGGGCTCAGGGCGAGCTCCTGGTGGATGATGACGACGCCCGCGGCCTCGGAGTCGTTGATGTTCTTGAACTCGACGGGCTGACCGTCGAGGAGGATCTGACCGTCGAAGGAGCCGGCGGGGTAGACCCCCGAGAGCACCTTCATCAGCGTCGACTTGCCGGCGCCGTTCTCGCCGCAGATCGCGTGGACCTGGCCGCGCTCGACCTCCAGCGTGACGTCCTGCAGGGCCTTGACGCCGGGGAACGTCTTGGTGATGTCGCGCATCTCCAGGATCGTGTTCGCCACTGTTCCTTCTTCCGTGTGGGTGGTGCTGAGGGGGCCGGGGAGGGGGGAGGCGCGACTGGCGTCAGCCGCGCCTCCCCCGCCCCGAGGGGGCGTGACCTACTTGAGGTCGTCCTCGGTGTAGTAGCCGCTGTCGACGAGGACTTCCTTGTAGTTGTCCTTCGTGACGATGGTGGGCTGGAAGAGGTACGTCGGGACGACCTTCGCCTTGTTGTCGTAGGTCTTGTCGTCGTTCGTCTCGGGCGTCTTGCCGTTGAGGATGTCGTCGGCCATCACGACGGACTGGTCAGCGAGCTGACGGGTGTCCTTGTAGATCGTCGAGTACTGCTGGCCGGCGATGATCGACTTGACCGAGGCGGCCTCGGCGTCCTGGCCGGTCACGATCGGCAGCGCCGAGTCGCTGTAGCCGGCGCCCTCGAGCGCCGAGATGATGCCGATCGAGATGCCGTCGTAGGGCGACAGCACGCCGTCGAGCTTCGTGCCGCCCGAGTAGGTCGAGGCGATCAGGTTCTGCATGCGGGCCTTGGCGGTCGCCGGGTCCCACTGCAGCGTGGCGGCCTGCGTGAACTGGTCCTGGCCGGAGCCGATCGTCAGCGAGCCGTCCTCGAGGTAGGGCTTGAGGGTCTCCATGGCGCCGTTGAAGAAGAACGTCGCGTTGTTGTCGTCGGGGCTGCCGGCGAAGACCTCGATGTTCTTGGCGGCCGCACCGTCGATCTTCGTGCCGTCGGCGTCGGCGAGGCCGAGGCCGGTGAGCAGGCTGGTGGCCTGGTCGACGCCGACCTTGTAGTTGTCGAACGACACGTAGTAGTCGACGTTCTCGCTGCCGGTGAGGAGGCGGTCGTACGAGATGACCTTGATGCCGGCCTTCGCGGCCGAGTCGAGCTGGTCGCTCAGCGAGCCGCCGTCGATCGAGGCGACGATGAGCACCTTGGCGCCCTTGGTGATCATGTTGCTGACCTGCTGGACCTGCTGGGGGATCTTGTTGTCGGCGTACTCGAGGTCGACCTTGTAGCCCTTGTCCTCGAGGGCGCTCTTGACGGCGTCGCCGTCCTTGATCCAGCGCTCGGAGACCTTGGTCGGCATGGCGACGCCGACGAGGGCGCCGGAGTTGTCGCCTCCGCTGCTGCCGCTGCCGCTGTCGCCGCCGCGGCCGCCCGCTCCGCCGGAGCAGCCGGCCAGGGAGATCGCCAGACCGGCGGCGACGATGCCGACGATGAGCTTCTTGTTCTTCACGGTGATTCCTTCGTGTCCGTGTCATCTCGACGGCGTCGTCGATGACGGATGGTGATGCTGTGGAGGTGGTGCTGAAGGGTGGTGCTCGTGCGTGGTGCTCGGTGGTGCGGACGGCCGGGGAGGCACGCGGGAGGGCGTGCCGGGCTGGCCGGTGGAGCGTGTCCGGGTCGGCGGCGGGGCCGCGACGGGGACGGACCGACGGGGTGCGTGAGCGCCCGTCGGGGGTCGGGGGTCAGACGGCGTCGACGGCCGTGACGAGGGCGCGGCGAGCCGCGCCGCGGGTCGGCGACGCGGACGCGTCGGGCGCGGTCGCCGCGGGCGAGCGGCGGAGGCGGACGGTCGACGCGGGGGTGGCGCGCGAGCCGTCGGGGGTGCTGGTGTTCACGGTGACCTCTTCGTCAGAGAACGTGTCTCGGAGTGAACCGTCGTGCTCGATCACTGTCATGTGAGCGCTCACATCGGGTGGTTCGGGGCAATACTGAATGAGCGTGAGTCCGATGTCAAGTCGTCCGCGCATCCGGCATGGTTCACACGTTCGCAACACGGCGTTCACGGGCCTGAGCGGATGACGAGGCACCATGACTGCATGCTCGCCGTGACCGCCACCGTCCACACCGCGCACGACAGCGCCGGCCTGTTCTGGCTGTCCCGCCGCCTGCTGGCCGAGCACGCGGCCGCCCGCGTCGACGAGGGGCAGTACCTCGTCCAGCTCGCCGACGCCGGCACGGTGCTGCTCACGGAGCTGCCCGACCTGCTGCGCTTCGACGTCGTGGTGCGCGACGAGCTGGCCGGGCGGCGCACCCGCCGAGCGCTCGAGGCGGCCCTGCTGCGGCTGTCGACGGGGACGGTGTCGGCGGTCACCTGGCAGTCCGAGCCGCTCGGCCGCGAGGCGCTCAGCGCGTAGGCCGGCGGGCGCCGGCGCTCGAGCGCCCGGGCGCCTGCGCCGTCGGCGTCAGATCGCGGTGATCGTCCAGCTCGCGACGTGGCTCTCGCCCGGAGCGAGGCGCACCAGGTCGATGCCGCTCGTGAAGGCGTCGGGCGGGCACGTCATGGGCTCGACGGCGAGGCCGACGCGGTCGTTCTCGCGCTCCGGGCGGTCGGCCGTGTGCACCTGCACCCAGGGCAGCTCGGGGCCCCAGGTCATCTCGACGCCCCGGCCGTCGGCCGCGGTCAGCCGTGCCGTCGCGACCTGGCCCTCGCCGGTGCGGGCGAGCTCGGTGAAGGCGTGGTCGACGAAGGTGTCGCCGACGACGCGCCCCTCGCGGAAGTCGAAGCCCTCGCGCTCGGTCACCCCGTGCACGCCCGTCGGCACGAGTCGGTCGTCGGTCACCTCGAGGTAGCTGTCGGCCGGCAGGGTGAGGGCCCAGTCGTCGACCCGGCCCTCGCCGGCGACGAGGTACGGGTGCGGCGCGACGCCGTACGGCGCCTCCCCGAGGCCGACGTTGGTGGCCTCCACGGTCGTGGTGAGGCCGGCGTCGCCGAGCTCGTAGGTCGCGCGGAGCGCCAGGCGCCAGGGGTAGCCGTCGCTCGGGGCGAGCTCGGTCACGAGGGAGGCGCGGTGCGGCTCGCTCGACTCCACGCGCCACTCGGCCCAGCCGACCAGCCCGTGCAGGGCGTGCCCCCGCTCGACCTCGGTGAGCGGCAGCTGCAGCGTCTCGCCCGCCTCCTCGTAGGCGCCGTCGACGATGCGGTTCGGCCACGGTGCGAGCACGGCCCCGCGGTAGAGCGGGCGGACCACGTCGGCGGCGAACGGGACGACGAGGTCGCGGCCGTCGTGCGTCAGGCTGCGGAGGGTCGCGCCGACGGCCGCGAGCTCGGCCCGGTAGGCGCCGTGCTCGAGCGAGACGGGCGCGCCGCTGACGGGCACCGGGCCGGCGGAGCGGGTCGTGGTGGGCGTGGTCGTGGTGGCGTCAGGCACGGTGTCCTCCGAGGGCGACGGTGTCGAGGTGGGCGTTGCGGAAGCGGCCCTCCGGGTCGACGGCGGCGGCGTGCGCCGCGAAGTCGTCGAGGCGAGGGTACCGGGCGCGCAGCGTCTCGTGGTCGAGGGTCGCCACCTTGCCCCAGTGCGGTCGCGCGTCGAAGCCGGCCAGCGCCTCCTCGACCAGCGGCAGCACCGCCAGCACCGCCTCCGCCTGACGCCGCCAGGTGAAGTGGAAGGCCACGCTCTGCCGGCCGCCGCTCGGGCTCAGCCACGCCGCGTCGGGCGCGACCGTGCGGATCTCGCTGACGAAGATGACCTCGGCGAGCCGGTCGCCGATCGCCCGGAGCGCCTCGACGGCCGCGGCCGCGTGCTCGGCGGGCACCAGGTACTCGCTCTGGATCTCCTCCCCCGCGCTCGGCGTGAACTCGGCGCGGAAGTGCGGCAGCCGGTCGAGCCACGGCCCGGGCTCGCCGAGCTGGGGCGTCACGGCATCGGCCGCCGTGTCGGGCAGCATGTGCAGCGCGGCCTCGGCCGGGCGCGCGCCGAGCTCGCGGAGGTCGAGGCCCGACGAGCCGACGCCGTCGACGCGGGCCTTGCTCCAGACCTGCTCGACGTCGTCGCCGGTGTAGCGGGTGAACAGGCTGACGCTGTAGGCGTGGGCGAGCACGGCGTCGAGCTGCTCGAGTGCGGCAGCCCAGGGCAGCCCCTGGTGGACGGTCTGCACGACGTCGAACGTCGGCACGGTGTCGAGCTCGAGGGCCGTCACGACGCCGAGGGCGCCGAGGCCCACGACCGTCGCCTCGAAGGCCTCGTCGCCGCGGCGGACGACGTCGAGCGAGCCGTCGGCCCGGACGATCTCGACCGCGCTGACCGAGGCCGACAGGGCCGGGTTGCCGACGCCCGAGCCGTGGGTGCCGGTCTGGACGGCCCCGGCGACCGAGATGTGCGGCAGCGAGGCCAGGTTGGGCAGGGCCCGGCCGTGGCGCTGCAGCTCGCGGGCCAGCACGGCGTGCGTGGCGGCCGCGCCGACGCGGACGACGTCGCGGTCGGCGTCGAGCTCGATCGGCACGCCCAGCGCCTCGGTCGAGACGAGCACGCCGTCGGTGTCGGCGATGCGGCTGAACGAGTGGCGCGAGCCGAGGGCCTTCACGCGGCGGCTGGAGGCGACGACGTCGCGCAGCTCGTCGACGGTGGCCGGACGGCGGAGGTCGGTCGTCGAGTACTCGACGTTGGCGGCCCAGTTGTGCATGAGACTCCTTCGGCTCGGATGGCGGTGACCAGTCTACGTGAGCGCTCACTCCGTGCGCCCGAGGTGGCCGCCCCCCTGCTCTGGGGCCGAGGTGTCCCCCCAACTGGGCCCGTGTCCTCCGTTGCGCGGACACCGGCCGTGCGGTTGCCTTGGCATGCGCCGACAGGACGGCGCCGCACCACCACGACCAGGGGACCCTCCAGCATGAGCACCACCAGCTCCGACGCCGACGGCGTCACCGCGACCGGCGCGCGCCTCGGCGCCCGCGGCCGGACCCGCCCCCGCGTCGACCCCGCCTCCGTCCGGCCCGAGCGCGTCGTCGCCCTCCGCCGCCGCAGCGCCCCCCGCTTCTACCTCACCTACCTGCAGTCGCCGAACGACGGCAGCGACCCCGCGGTGCCCCTCGGCACCTGCCTCGTGCTCCGCGCGATCGGCGGCCAGACGCCGCGCCGGGTGTCGGTCGAGCTGCCGAACGACGTCGTCCGCACCGCGTCGTCCCTCCGTCGCGGCGCCTCCGTCGGCATCGCCACGCCCGGCGAGCTCGACGAGCTGGCCGTGCTCGGCACCGTCTTCGTCGAGTGGGTCTCACGCGACGGCGTCAGCCGCACCGCCTGGCTGCGCGTGCCGCCGACCCCGGCGCGGTACCGGGCCGGGACCGCCCGCTAGGCAGGGCACGCCCCCGGGGCGCGACCACCGCCTCCTGCACGCCCCCGTCAGCGGCGGCGCGCCGCCGCGGGGTGGGAGTCGGGGAGGCGCGGGCCGCCCCCGGTGTACCGCTCACGCAGGGTCTGCCCCGGCACGTACGCCTCGCGCACCCGGCCCCGGCGCCGCAGCTCGGGCACGACGAGCTCGACGAAGTCGCGCAGCGTGTCGAAGGAGTGGTACTGACGGAGGTTGATGCCGTCGATCCCCTCCTCGTCGAGCCAGCGCTCGATCTCGTCGGCGACGACCGTCGGGGTGCCCGCCACGAAGAACGCGCCGCCCCAGGCCTCGTCGACGCTGTCGACGAGCTGCCCGACCGTGATGTCGAGCGGCAGGGCCGCCGCCCCGGGGTGGTCGAGCCGCCCCTCCGCCTCGAGGGCCTCGCGCACCGTGCGGTCGCGCGGGTGCGACGGGGCGTCGAACGGGACGCTGCGGTGCACGAGGGCGCCCTGCTCGCTCGCGAACGACCGGTAGAGGGCCAGCTTCTCGGCCACCGCCTCCTCGGTCTCGGCCGTGATGACGCCGGCCTGCACGATGAACGACACGTCGTCGGCCGACCGGCCGACCTCGACGGCCGCGGCGCGCGTCGCCTCGGCCACCTGACGCACGGCCCGGCCGCCGGTGAACACCACCTCGGCGTGCTGGGCGGCCTGCGCGACGCCGGTGGGCGACGCCGTCGCGAGGAAGAGCACCGGGGTGCGCTGCGGCGACGGCTCGCTGAGGTGCGGGCCTGCGACCCGGAAGAACCGGCCCACGTGGTCGATCGCGTGCACCTTCGACGGGTCGGTGTAGACGCCCGAGCCGGGAGCCAGGCCGTCGGCCGCGGGGTCGGCGACGACGGCGTCGTCCTCCCACGAGCCCTCCCACAGGGCGTAGAGCACCTCGAGGTACTCGGCGGCGCGGGCGTACCTCTCTTCCTTGGGGATCTGGTCGTCGAGGCCGAAGTTGCGGGCGGCGCTCGGCAGGTACGAGGTGACGACGTTCCAGCCGACCCGGCCCTTCGTGAGGTGGTCGAGGGTCGACATGCGCCGGGCGAACGCGAACGGCGGCTCGTAGCTCGTCGACGCCGTGACGCCGAAGCCGAGGTGCTCGGTGACGGCGGCCATGACGGGCACGACCAGCATCGGGTCGTTCGCCGGCGCCTGGATGCCCTCGAGCAGCGCCGGGGCGGGACTGTCGCCGTACACGTCGTACGTGCCCAGCACGTCGGCGAGGAAGACGGCGTCGAAGCCGCCGCTCTCGGCGAGGCGGGCCAGCTCGATCCAGTACGCCATGTCGGTGTACTCGCGCCGGTGGTTGCCGGGCAGGCGCCAGAGGCCGTGCGTGATGTGCCCGACGCAGTTCATCTCGAACAGGTTGAGGATGAGCTGCTTGGGGCGGGTCTCGGTGTCGGTCACGTCGACGACGATGCCACACCGCGCCTCCGGCCGGGGGCGCGTTGCGCCGCGTTGCGGCGGGTCGCGGGGAGCGGGGGCGGGGGGCGTCGCTCTGCGCTGGGTCGGGCTGGGTCGGGTCGGGCCGGGCCGGGTCGGGTCGGGTCGGGTCGGGCCCGGGCTCAGCGGCGGCGGCCGCCCGTGACGGCCGGGCCGGAGCCCGTCGCCGTGCCGCGCACCACCGGCACCGAGCCCGTCACGGCCGCGACCGACGACGTGATGGTGCGGAGGCTCGACGTCGACAGCTGCTCCTGCGCGTGGCCGTGGCGGGGGAAGCCGCGACGGGCCAGCGCTACCACGACGAAGCTCGCGGCGACGACCACGGCCGCCGAGAACGGCAGGGCACCGAGGCCGGTGACCCCGGTCAGCTGCGCGCCGAGCGCCGCGCCGCCGGCGATGCCGACGTTCGAGCCCGCGTTGATCAGCGCGCCCGCGATGTCGGGGCTGACGCCGCCCGCGCGGATCGCGGCCGCCATGAAGAGGGTGCCGGTCGTGCCGTTCGCGGCGACCCAGACGCCCGCGACGACGAAGGTGCCGACGAGCGAGCCGTGCACCAGCGGCAGCGCCGCGAGGGCCACGGCCATCGTCGCGACGGCGACGAGGAGGGTCTGCCGCGGGGCGCGGTCGACGAAGGCGCCCGCCGTCAGCAGCCCGACCACGCCGGTCGCGCCGAGCACCAGCAGCGCCGTGCCGACCGCGTCGTCGCCGAGGCCCGCGGTCACGAGGTACGGCCCGACGTACGTGTAGACCACGTAGTGCCCGGCGAAGAGCAGCAGGTCGGCGACGACGACGGCGAGCAGCCCGGTGCGGGCCCACGACCGGACCGAGCCGACGTGCGGGTACGACTCGCCCCGCACCGCGGGCAGGAACGCCACCGCGACGACGGCGAGCAGCGCGGAGGCGGCGGCCACGGCCCCGACGGCGGCCCGCCAGCCGAGGTGGTCGCCCACCGTCGTCGCGAGCGGCACGCCGATGACGAAGCCGAGCGAGCTGCCCGAGTACACGAACGCGATCGCGCGGCCGGCCAGCCTAGGAGGCACGATGCGCGTCGCGTAGGCCGACGCCACGGAGAAGAAGAGGGCGTGCGCGACGCCGCCGACGACCCGGCCGGCGCAGACGACGGCGAACGACGGGGCCAGCGCGACGATGAGGTTCGACGCCGTGTAGCCGACGAGCGTGGTCACGAGCACGGCCTTGCGCGGCACGCGGGCCGTGGCCCAGGTGAGCGGCAGGGCGAGCAGGGCGACGGCCAGCGCGTAGACCGTGACGACCACGCCCATGCGCGACTCGGAGACGCCGAGGTCGACGCTCATCGTCGACAGGAGGCCGACCGGCATGAGCTCGGTGGTGATGGCGAGGAAGGTCGACAGGCCGAGCACGGCGATGCCGACCACGGCCGACGGGGTGAGCACGTGGACGGTGCCGCGCGCGGCGGCGGCCTCGGCGGCCCGGTCGGCCGTGCCGACGTCGCTGACGCGCATCGAGCCCGTGTAGGTCGAGGGCACGCGGACGGGCTCGGTCTCGGGCCGGTCGGCGGGGCGGGTGGTGGTGTCGGTCACGAGGGCCTCCGTTCTCCCGCACGGAGGCGCACGACGACGAGCGTCGGGACGCGCCGGGGCCGAGGCCGGGGCGCTGCGCACTCGTCGCGGGTCAGATGTGACGGGTGTGGGGTGTTGCCGCTCCACGACGAGGGCGCTGTCCGTCCAGTGTGACACGGCCCCCTCCCCCGCCCGCAAGGCCCCCGAGCGGGCCGGGCTACGCCCTGGGCGCACGCTCCCGGTCGGCGCGGGCGGCGTCGCGCGCCGCGACGAGCAGGTCGGTGAGGACGGTGCCGCGCGACCCCGCGTCCTCCGGGTGCCACTGCACGCACCAGAGGGGCGCCTCCTCGTGCTCCATCGCCTCGGCCGTGCCGTCCTCCGCCCAGGCGACCACGCGGAGGCCCCGCCCGGGCCGGGCGACGGCCTGGTGGTGCGAGCTTCGCACGTCGAGGGTCGTGGCCCCGAGCACGCTGGCGAGGCTGCTGTCGTCGGCGACGCTGACGACGTGGTCGACCATGCTGTCGTCGACGTCGGCGGCGACGTGGCCGTCGAGGTGCTGCACGAGGTCGCCGCCGAGGGCGACGTTCACGAGCTGCATGCCGCGGCAGATGCCGACCAGCGGCACGCGGGCGGCCACGGCGGCCCGCACGAGCGCGATCTGCGCCCGGTCGGCGTCGGGGAAGGTCTGGCCGCCGTGCGGGTCGGCGACGTCGCCGCCGTAGGTCGACGGGTCGACGTCCTCGCCGCCGGTCATCACGACCGCGTCGGCCGCGGCCAGGCGACGCCCGAGCTCGTCGTCGCCGGCCTGCTCCGCGGCGACGCGGTCGACCACGAGGCCGACCGCCTCGGCGGCGGCGACGACGGAGGCGGTGAGCCGCTGCAGCTCGGCCTCGAACGCGGGGTCGTCGCGGCCGCCGTCGGCCACGTCGACCACGAGCAGGCGGAGGGCGGCGGTGCCGGCGCGCGCGGCGTCGGCGCGGGCGGCGTCGGGCTCCGCGGCGGCGGCGGCGTCGTGTCGAGGGCTCAGGAGCGACATGCGCCCATCGTGCCACCCGGGGCACGCCGCCACGCCGTCTCCTGAGAGCTCGACGCGACCCGCCGCCCGGCGGGGCGCGCGGCGGGCCGGGCCGGTACCGTCGGAGGCGCACGACCCCGGACCACGCCGGGGCGGCAGAGAGGTCACGCCATGTTCGAACCGGAGAACCTCCGAGACTGGGTCGGCCTCGCGGTCGTCGACCCCGCCGGCGACAAGATCGGCACGCTCGAGAGCATCTACTTCGACACGTCGAGCGACGTGCCGTCGTTCGCCGCCGTGCAGGTGGGCATCCTCGGCCGCACCCGTCTGGTCTTCGTGCCGCTCGACGGCGCGCTCGTCGCGCCGAAGCACCTGAAGGTGCAGTTCGACAAGAAGCTCGCGAAGGAGGCGCCGTCGATCGAGACCGACGGCGAGCTCGAGGCGCAGCGCGAGCAGGAGCTGTTCGCCTACTACAGCCTGCCCTACACGCTCGGCACGGGCGGCGAGCGGCGGCTCGGCCGCCGCTAGGCGGCGCCCGTCGGTCGACGGGAGCGACGAGGAGGCGCGGTGCCGGTCGGCACCGCGCCTCCCGTCGTCCAGGCGGCCGGCCGCACCGCCCGCGGCTCGCCTAGCGCGTGCCGCGCACCCGGATCTCGGCCAGGCCCACGTTGCTCGTGCTGGCGCTGACCCCGGTGACGGTGAAGCGCACCGACGTGGTGCTGCGGCTCGGGAACGACACGGTCGTGGCCGAGCCGTCGTCGGCCAGGGCCGGCACGTCGACGGTCGAGCCGTCCGAGAAGGTCAGGGTGCCGGCGGTCACCTGGTCGGAGCCGTTGGGCCGGTCGTGCAGCACGACCTGGTCGGTCGTCACCGCCGTCGGCCAGGTCAGCGTGAGGGTGACGCCGGTGCGGCCCCACGGCGCGACCCACTCGGCCGTGGGCGCGGTCGGGTAGCCGTCGGCCACGCCGTCGATCGCCTTGTCGGCGGTCTGGCCCGTCGAGGGGTCGTCCCAGGCCGCCGTCGCGACCGCGCCGGCCGTGACGTCGACCCGGGTCGGGGCGGGGGCGGGCGTCGTGCTCACGGCGGCGGTCGACTGCGCCCGGACCTCGGCCAGGCCGACGTTCCGGGTGGTCGACGACACGGCGGTCACCGTGACGCGCACCGACGAGACGGTGCGGGCCGGGAACGAGACCGTGGTCGCGCCTCCCCCGTTGGCCAGCGCGGGGACCGTGACGCTCGAGCCGTCGGAGAAGGTCAGGGTCGCGCCCGTCACCTGGTCGTCGGCGTTCGGACGGTCGCTCAGCACCAGGCGGTCGACGCTGAGGGGCGAGGCCCAGGTGAGCTGGAGCCACGAGCCGGCGCGGCCGCCGACCGTCGCCCACTCGGCGGTGGCGACGCCCGGGTAGCCGTCGGCCACGCCGTCGATCGCGGCCGCGGCGGTCTGGCCGTCGGCGCGGTTCTCCGAGCTGGCCGTCGCGACCGCGCCCGCGGTCACGTCGGTCGCCGGGGTCGTGGGCGTGGTCGGGGTGGTCGGGGTCGTCGTGACGGGCGTGGTGGTGACCGGCCCTCCGCCCGGGGCGGTCGTGGTCGGCGTGCCGACCGTCTGCTCGCGCGACAGCCACGAGTACTCCGGGCGGCCCCAGCAGGCGTCCCAGCTCGCGCAGGTGCCGTCGTCGGAGGCGGCGTAGCGGAAGAACGCCAGCGACTTGGCCCGCACCTGGTCGTCGGTGAGGTTCACCGGGGCCTGCGAGAGGCCGTAGCCCCGCCAGCCCGCGAAGCCGGGCGCGGTGGTGAGCTGCTGCCGCGCCGCATCGGCCAGGTAGGCGACGACGTGGTGGTCGGGGTGGTCGCCGTCGTCGATCGCTCCGACGTGGTCGAGGGTGTCGACGTTGGTCGGGGCCACCCCCTTCATGATCGTGACGAGCTGGGCGCGGAGCTCCCCGAGCGAGTAGCTGGTCAGCCCGTCGACGGTGCTGAGGCGCGACTCCGTGCCCGCCCACAGCTGGGGCAGGCTCTGCCGGCCCGTGGCCGCGAAGCCCTTCCCGTCGAGACCACCGTCGGGGAGGTGCAGGAAGACCATCTGGACCTTCGACGACCCGCCGAGGCGGGAGAGCCCGACGGCTCGGCCGCCGAGCGAGACGGTCGTCGACGACCACGTGTCGGCCACGCCGAGCGTCTGCGCGTAGGCCGCCCGGACCCCGGCCTCGCGGCCGCGCCAGTAGGTCGACGCACGCCCCGCGTCGCCCGCGGTGACGTAGACCGTGGTGACGCAGCGCCCGGCTCGGAGGTCGGCCCCGAGGGCCGTGCTCTGGAAGAGCAGGTCGTCGTCCTGGTGCGCCACCACCGAGAGCGTGGTGCCCCCGGTGCAGCCGGACTGCCGCAGCGACGGCGCGACGGGCAGCGCCGTGGTGCCGGTGGTCGCGGCCTCGGCCGGCGCGGCCAGCGGCCCGCCGACGAGCAGCGGCACGAGGGCCAGCGCGGCGACGGCGACGGCCACGAGGCGGAGGGCGCGGGGGGCCGGGTGCCGGGGCGTCCTGCGGGTGCCGACCCGCGACTCCCCCGGGCTCGGTGCGGTCGTGCTGGTCGGCTCACTCATCGCCGGCTCCCGTCGTGGTCAGTCGGTAGAGGGTGGCGGTGGGCGTCGTCATGACGGCCTCCCAGCGGCCGTCGGCGGCGAACGCCGCGGCGAGCTCGGTGTAGTCGTCGTACGACTGGAAGCCGTACCGGTCGTCGTAGGCGCCGACGACGTCGGAGACGAGGACCCAGCGCTCTGTCGCGTCCCACGCCTCGAGGCCCGAGGTGAGACGCGCCTCGTCGGCGGCGGCGTCGTACGACGACGACGTGTCGGGCCAGCCGCCGAGAGCCTCGCGGGTGAGGTACTGCACCTGGTCGTAGCGGGCCGTGCGGGCACCGGGGGTGGCGTTGCCGGTGCCGGGCACGAGCAGGGCGGCGCCGGCGGCCGCGGTCTCCTCGTAGCGGGCGGTCGCGCGCGTCGTGTCGGCGCTCGCGACCCTGTTCCAGTCGAGGGCGGTCGCGCCGAAGACGTTCACGCCCACCACGACGACCAGCGCGACCGACGTCGCGACCACGGCGGCGCCCCGGCGGGCGCGGGCGGACGACCTGGCCAGCCCCGGCAGCAGCCGGTGCCACGGCAGCGCCGCGGCCAGGATGCTCAGCCACGGGGCGGCGAAGAGCGTGACGCGGAAGATGCCCTCGGCGCCGTAGTTCGTGGCGACGACCAGGCTCACCGGGCTGATCGCCGCGACGGCCAGTGCCCAGGCGCGGCGGTCGCGCCGGCGCAGCAGCAGCGTCACGAGGGCGACGAGGCCGAGCAGCACGAGCACGGCCGCGGGCAGCGCGAAGGCGAGGGTCTTGACGATCGGCACGGGCAGGGTCGCGGCCGAGTGCGCGGGCGGCGCCGCGTTCGACACGACGTCGCCGAAGGCGGTCGGCAGCAGGAAGGCGCCGAGCACCGACGCGTTCGACAGCGCCCACAGCACGGCGGGCACCAGCACCAGCGCCGGCAGCCACCACGGGCGGATCAGCCGGAACGCGACGAACACGACCAGCGCCGCCACGGTGAGGTACGGCGAGATCTGGTGCGTGACGGCGAGCGCACAGCCCAGCGCCAGCACGGCCGCGAGGCGCCACGGCGCGACCGACGCGGGGCGCGACCGACGCCGCGCGCCCGAGATCGGCGGGCGGCCGCTCAGCGCCAGCGCGAAGACCGACAGCGAGAGCACCACGCCGAGCGACTGGGGCGAGAAGTAGAGGGTGTTGAGCGTGAGCGTCAGGCCGAACAGCCCGCCGGCGATCCAGGCGCGCCCCTCGTCGGTGAGGAAGCGCGCCGCGAGCACGGTCGCCGCGAGGGTGATCAGCGGGCTGATCATCACCGGCCACCAGGTCGCGACCACCATCACGTCGCGGAGCCCCGCCACGTCGGCGGCCCAGGCCACGGCCGCGAACAGCCCCGACCACGACTGGAAGATGTCGACGCCGGTCGAGGTGCCGCCGTTCGCCCGGATCGACTCGACGACACCGACGTGCCGCGCCGCCGAGACCATCGTCGGGGTGCCGTAGGCGATCGCCTGCGACAGCACCGCGACGCCGCTCAGGCTCGTCAGGGGCAGCGCCGGGCTGCGCCGCGACACGACCGCGACGACGGCGGCCGCGACGAGCAGCACGAGGCCGGCCCACCAGAGCGGGCCCTCGATCGACAGCAGGCCGCCGGGGGGCGGGTCGCCCCGCACGAGCAGCGACGCCACGACCACGAGGGCGACCCCGGCGACGGTGGCGAGGGGCACCAGCGGGAGGCGCGCGGTCGACGCGGCCCGCGCCTCCGCCGGGGTCTCGGGGTGCAGGGCGTCCACGGGGTGCGCGCCGTCGACGGTCCGGCCGGCGGGCCCGCTCTCGGCGACCGGGGCCAGCGGGAGGCGCCCGTCGCGGAGTGCCCGGAGGTCGCGTCGCACCGCCACCGCCAGCATCACGACGGTGGCGACCGCGACGACGACCGCCGCGGGCACGGGCACCCAGACGTGAAGCGTCGCCATCGTGATGCCGATCAGCACCGCGGCGACGAGGCCGCCGACCAGGGCCACCAGGACGAAGCGGGAGGCGCGCAGCGGGCGGGCGAGGAGCGCGGGCGCGACGCCGAGCTCGAGCAGCAGGAAGACCGTGGCGGTCGCCTGGCGCAGCACGACGAGGTCGGCGACGAGCGCGACGCCGAGGGCGACGAGGGTCAGGGCGACGAGCGCGGCGGCCGCGAGGCGCGGCGCAGGGCCCATCGTCGGGACGGGAAGGGGGGTTCCGTCGCGCGGGAGCTCGGGGTGCACGCCGTCGGGGCGCGCGCTCACGGTGACGGGGACGACTCGGGGCACGAGCGATCTCCAGGGGTTGCCGTCGGCGGGGAGGGACGTGCTCGCCCGCCGAGCCTGGGTGGGGCGGGGCGGAGGGGTCGCGGGCACGCACGGTCGAGGCCGGCGTCGTTCGGGTACGGCGGGCGCGGGTAGCCTGCCGGTCCTGTGAGTGTAGCTCGGCACCCCGGAGGCCCCGCGACCCTCGAACGGGTGGCAAGCAGGCGTTTCTGCGGGCAGGGCGGCCGCTCGGCTTGACCGCGGAGCCCCCTGCGGCGAGGCTGTCGACGGCCCTCCCGGCCGCGAGCTGCTCGCGGCGACCCCGACGCGGACGGCCGGAGAGCTGAGACGCGTGCCCCGCAGACCCCCGCGCCCGAGGCGCGTCGTCGTCGGCGCCGTGCTGCTCGCCGCCGTCGCCGTGGCCGTCGCGGCCACCGTGTCGACGAGCACGGCGCGGCAGGCGGACGACGCGGGCGGCCCCACCTCGACCTCGACCTCGACGCCTGGGAGGCACCCCGACGTGACCGACCGACCCTCCGGCACGCCGAGCCCGGAGCCGACGGGCTCGGCGGGCGACCCGACGGCCGAGCCTGCGCCGTCGACCGGGGGCGGGACGGGGGCGGGGGCCGCCGCAGGCAACGGTCCGTCGGGCAGCGGCCAGGCCATGCCGACGAGCTCGGGGCCCGGCTGGACGCGCACCTTCTCGGACGACTTCGCGCACCCGGTGACGGCCGGGCGCTTCCCCGGTCGGTACGACGACAGCTGGGTCGCCTACGACGGCTTCACCGACACGTCGGGCATCGGCGACTACCGCGCCGACGCGGTGTCGGTGCGCGACGGCGTGCTCGACCTCGCGGTGTCGGCCGGCGACGGTGCCGTCACGAGCGCGGCCGTGGTGCCGCTCGTCGGCGGCGAGTGGGGCGGGCAGGTGCACGGGCGGTTCAGCGTCCGGATGCGCGCCGACGCGGTGCCCGGGTTCTACGCGGCCTTCCTGCTCTGGAGCGACGACAACGACTGGGACGACGGCGAGGTCGACTTCCCCGAGGGGCGCCTCGACGGCACCGTGCGCGGGTACAACCACACGCCGGGCGACCCGTCGGTGAACTCGTTCGTCGGCGACACCGGCATCTCGTTCGACGGCTGGCACACGTACACGATCGAGTGGCGGCCCGACCGGATCGACTACCTCGTCGACGACCGCGTGTGGGCGACCACGAGCGAGGCGCTGCCCACGGCGTCGATGCACTGGGTGATGCAGGTCGAGGCGGCCGGCGAGACGCCTCCGGACGGCGGGGGGCACGTCGAGATCGACTGGGCGACGATCGACCGGTACGACGGCTGACGCGGGCCGCGGCGCCCGTCGACCGTTCAGGGAGCAGCGGCCTCCCGGGCCGTCAGCGGCCCCGCGGCGCAGCTCGCCCCTGAACGCTCGACGCCCGGCCGCACCCGCGCTACGCGAGCACGCCGAGGTGCTCGAGCAGGATGCTCGTCCCGATCAGCACGAGCACGACGCCGCCCGCGATCTCGGCCGGGCGGCCCAGCGCCGCCCCCACCTTCGCCCCGACGAGCACGCCGACGAACGTCAGCACCGCCGTGGTGACGCCGATGAGCGCGACCGACGCGCCGATCGACACCGGCAGGAACGCCAGCGTCACGCCCACCGCCAGCGCGTCGATGCTCGTCGCCACCGACAGCACGACGAGCTCGCGCAGCGGCACCCGGTCGGCGTCGACGTCGTCGTCGGGGTGGGCCCTGGCGGCCTCCCAGATCATCTTGCCGCCGACGAGCCCGAGCAGGCCGAAGGCGATCCAGTGGTCGACGCCGGAGATGACCGGGGCGAAGGCGGTGCCCAGCAGCCAGCCGATCAGCGGCATCAGGGCCTGGGCGGCGCCGAAGGCGAGCGCGATGACGACGGCGTTCCGCAGCGCCCGCGCCCGGAGGTGGAGGCCCTTGCCGAGGGCGACGGCGAAGGCGTCGGCGGAGACGCCGACGGCGATGAGGAGGAGGGCCCAGACGCTCACGGACGACCTTTCGAGGAGACGAGCACGAGGCGTCGTCGCCCGGCGGAACTCGACGATCCTGGCACGGCCCTGAGGGTCGGAACGCACGGAAAGGGCTGATCAGACATGTTCGCCGTCACGAAATCCTGGGTTGGCGCAGCCGTACCGCACCGTACCGCCCGGCCCCGGACCGGTCAGCGCGCGCGGGCGTGCCGACGGAGGACGGCCTCGAGCTCGTCGAGGTGGCGCCCGTGGGGGAAGGCCGTCGCGACGTGCTCGCGCGCCCGCCCGCCGAGCCCCGGGTCGACCTCGCGCCACCCGAGCGCCGCGCCGACCGTCGCGGCGAGCGCCGCCTCGTCGCGCGGCGGCACGAGGAAGCGCGCGAACTCGCCGGTCAGCACCTCCGGGGCGGCGCCGACCGCCGTCGCGACCGCGGGCCGCCCGGTCGACATCGCCTCGACCAGCACGCGGCCGAAGGCCTCCGGCTCGGCCGACGGCATCACCACGACGTCCGCGGCGTGCAGCAGGGGCACGACGTCGCCCTGCAGCCCGAGCCGGCGCCAGCTGCCGGGCGGCAGCGCGTCGAGGGCCTCCGCGACGGCGTGGTCGGGCTCCGGGCCCGCGAGCACGAGCACGGCCCGGCGCGGGTCGATCGCGAGCCGACCCCACGCCCTCACGAGCGCGTCGACGCCCTTGCCCGCGGTCAGCCGACCGTAGGCGAGGGCGACGCGGGCGCCCGGCGCGAGGTCGAGCCCGAGCGCCGCCCGCGCGGTCTCCGCGTCGGGCGGCCCGCCGAGCGGGTAGTCGCCCGGGTCGACCGCGTTGTGCACGACCGTGACGCGCTCGGGCTCGAGGCCCGCGGTCACCCAGACCGCCGCCATGTAGTGCGAGACGGCCACGAAGTGGGCGACCCCCGACATGACGAGGCGGGTCCGGGCGTAGTTCGGCAGGTGGTGCAGGTGCGCGACCACGGGCAGGCCCGCGGCACGTCGTGCCACCTGCGCCCAGACGATCTGCTCGGGGCGGTTGAGCCAGAGCACGTCGGCCCGGGCCCGCCGGGCCTCCGCGACCGACGGGCCGAACGCCGCCAGGTCGCGCAGCGCGCTCCTCGGCGCGGCGTCGAACCGGAACGGCCCGCGCAGCGTCGCCCCGACGGCCTCGTAGGCCGCCCGGTGCTCGCCGTCGACGTGCCAGAGCACCGTCGTGTCGTGCCCGCGGGACGCCAGCCCCGCGACGTCCTGCAGGGTGCAGACCTCCACGCCGCCGACCGGCGCGAGCGTCTCGACGGTCGTCAGCACCCGCAGGGGCCGCCCCTCGGTCACGGCCGGGGCACGAGGGAGTCGCGGGCCGGGTCGCCGACGCCGGCCCCGGTCGCCGGCGCGGTCGCGGTGCCGTCCGCGGCCCGGCCGGCACGGCCTGCTCGACCTGCCCGGCCGCGCACGGGCCACGTCGGCTCGTCGACCGGCGCGACCCACGAGCTCCGCCGCGCGGCGCGACGGCTCACCAGGTACGCGCGGGGCCCGGACGGGTAGCCGCGCAGCTCGGAGAGCACGAGCGACCGGGGGTAGCCGTGGTCGGCGTCTGCGGCGTCGCCGACGGCGGGGGCACCGGCCGGGGCGTCCTCGACGACCGGCCCCGCGCCTCCCCCGATGCGACGCACGCTCTGGACGGCCATCGACCGCACGGCCAGGGGCAGCTGCCAGGCGAGGCCGAGCAAGTGCCGCGGGTCGCGCAGCACGAGCCCGGTGAGCATCGCCGTGAAGCCGAGGCCGTTGCCGCGCAGCTGGTGCAGCAGCTCGTCGGTGCCGCGGCGGTGCCGGTGGTGGACGACGGCGCCGGGCTCGTACGCGATGCGCCCGCCCGTCCAGAGCACGCCGACGAGGGCCGCGAGGTCCTCGCCGCCGCGGGCCGGCGTGCCGGTGCCGAGGGCCAGGTCGAAGCCGCCGATGCGGTGCAGGGCGCTCCGGCGGAACGACATGTTCGCCCCCGCCCCGAAGGCCCCGACGCCGTAGACGGCGAAGCGCCGGACGAGCTCGCCGTCGGCCTCGACGCGGACGCGCGCCCCGGTGAGCAGCCCGCCCGCGGCCCGCTCCGGGGTGAGCACGAGCGGCTGCCAGGTGCGCTCGCCGCTGAAGCCGCCGTAGTACCGCTCGAACCAGACCTGCGCCGGGGTGTCGAGCTCGGCGGGCAGGATGAGCCCGGTCACGGCGTCGATCGACGGGTCGTCGACGTAGGGCCGCGTCAGCTCGCGGAGCCAGTCGGGCTCGACCCGCACGTCGTCGTCGGTGAAGACGACGATCTCGCCGCGGGCCTCGGCGACCCCGGCGTTGCGCCCGGCCGAGATGCCCCGGCGGGGCTCGTGGACGACCCGCACCCGGTCGCGCCCGGCGACGAGGCCGGGCAGCACGTCGTCGGCCGGCAGCACGGGCCGGTTGTCGACGATCAGGAACTCCACGTCGGGGTGGTCGACCCGGGCGAAGCCGTCGAGCATCAGCTCGAGGTCCTCCCGACGCGCGACGATGGTCGACACCACCACGGTCACGCTCGGGAGGCGGTCGTCGGGGAGGCGGGGAGGTCGCGCCTGCTCCGCGGCGCGCGCCTCGGGCACGAGCGCGAGCAGCGGCGCGAGCCGTCCCCGCGTCACCTCCGGGTCGCCGTCGAGCGCGAGCTCGAGCGACCCCACGGGGCGCCCGTGCCAGGTCGCGACCACGAGGGCGGTCGCGTGCCGGTGGTCGGCCACGAGGTCGGGCAGGGGCCGGGAGAGCTCGACGAGCACCACCCGCCGGGGCGCCGGGTCGGCGGGGTGCGGGGTGCGGGTCACGGGGTCTCCTCGGGGGCGGGGTGCGGGGCGGGCGGCGGGGCGGAGGCGGCGGCGGCGGCGGACTGGACCCGCGACTCCTCGGGGTCCGCGACGGGCTGGACCCGCGCCTCCCCGGGGTGCTCGGCGGGCTGGACCCGCGACTCCCCGGGGTCCGCGGCGGGCTCGACCCGCGCCTCCTCGGGGCCCTCGGGCTGGGGGCCCCGGCGGGCCGCCGCCAACCGCCGGAAGAACCAGGGCAGGCAGGCGAGCGCCACGGCCACGCGGCCGAGGTTCCACTCGAGGGTCTGGGGCAGCAGGGTCGAGGCTCCGGCGACGACGACCGTGGCGAGCACCGACCACAGCAGCGGCGCGGGGGCTCCGCGCCAGCTCGCCCGGGTGGGCAGCACGCGGAGCTGCAGCGCCGACAGCACCGAGTACGCGATCACGGTCGCGACCGCCGCGCCGAGGATGCCGAGCAGCGGCACGAGCAGGAAGTTCAGGCCGACGTTGACCGCCGCCGCCACGGCCGTGATGACCCCGATCGTGCCCGCCTTGCGCTCGATCGTGAGGAGGCGGCCGCTGGCTCCGCCGGCCGTCGCCGGGTAGGCGGTCAGGGCGACCACCCAGACGACCACGACGAGGCTCGTCGGGTCGAAGCTCGCCGGCACGAGGATCGGCATCGCGAACGGCGTGACCAGCGTGATCGCGAGCACGACGGGGTTCAGCAGGCGGTAGATCTCGTCGCGCGACCGGACGGCGAGGGCGGTGCGCTCGACCGCGTCGCGCATGCGGGCGAAGTGGGGGGCCCAGGCGTTCGACGTGAACGACAGCATCAGGATGACCGACGAGCCCACCACGTACGCCACCTGGTACTGGCCGACGGCGTCCGGTCCGAGCAGGCGCTGCAGCACGATCCGGTCGCCGGCGTTGAGCACGAAGTAGGCGAGGCTCGCGAGGGCGAGCGGCACGCCGAACGCGATCGCGCGACGGGTCACGCCGCGGTCGACGAGGCCCTGGAGGCGCGGGCGGGTCAGGACGAGCCCGAGCAGCATCGCGAGCGTCTGGCTGACGACGCTGCCCCAGGCGTAGGTGAGCGCGCCGCCCCCGAGCGTCAGCAGGAGGGTCAGGCCGATGACCTGGCCGCCGACGGCCGACACGATGCTCGTCGTCGCGAAGGCGCGGAAGCGGTCCTCGGCGAGGAGGAGGGCGAGCATGACCTGGACGGCGGCGGACGGCGCCGTCCACAGCAGGACGACGAGGAGGAGGTCGTGGTCGGGGCCGAACCCGGCTGCCCCGGCCCACAGGGGCACGGAGACGAGGGCGGCTCCGGTCGCCACGAACGACACCACCAGGCCGACGGCGACGAGGCCGCGGGCAGCGCGGGCGTCGCCGTCCTCGGCGTGCTGCAGGACGAGGGCCTGGTCGAGGCCGAGCAGGGCCAGCACGCTGACGACCTGGAAGATCGCCTGCGCCGAGGCGAGCGCCCCGAAGTCGGAGACGCCGAGCAGGTGCGCGAGCACGGGCGACACGACGGTGCCGGCGACGAGCTGCAACGACCAGACGACGACGTAGAGGAGGCCGCGGCCGAAGAGACGGGACTCGGCGGGGGGCTCAGAGGACGCGGGGGCGGGGGCGGGCGTGGGGGCGGGGGCGGGCACGGCGGCGGGCACGCGGGCGGCGGGCACGGCGTCGACCGGCGCGGTCGCGAGGTGGCGCGGGGCGCGGGGCGCGGGCACGGCGGGCGCGGAGGATGCGGGCGCGGCGGGCGCGGGCGCGGCGGGCGCGGGCACGGCGGGCGCGGGCACGGCGGGCGCGGGCGCGGAGGATGCGGGCCGGTGCACGGGCACGGGCGAGGCAGCCGTCGGGCGTTCGGGGCGCCGGTGACGGTCAGGCGGGAGGGCCTGCATGGGTCGGGTCCTGTCGGGGTTCGGGTGGCCGCGCCCGACGTCGACGCACGGGGTGAGGGTGCGTCACGAGGCTGGGACGAGGGGTCGGCGTCCCGGTCGAGCGACGAGCCGACGCTATCCCATGGCCCCGTGCACCACAACGCCCCGGACGGGGCTCCTCTCGGGGGCCCGACCCGCGCCTCCTCGGTGTCCCCCGGCGGTGCCGAGAGCGGGGGACGACCCCGACGGGCCGACCGCGAGGACGTGGCCCCGGGTCGACCCGTCGGAGGGCTCAGGCCGCGGCGGGCTCCGTCGACGCGACGACGGCGGCGACGACCGCGGTCAGCTGCTCGGCGACCTCGGCGTCGTCGGAGGGGTGGACCTCCGCGAAGCGCTCGATCGAGCCGGGGATGCTGAGCGTGACGTCGTCGAGCACGCGGGCGCCGGCGATGCCGAGCGACTTGCGCGCCTCGTCCTGGGCCCAGACGCCGCCGAACTGACCGAAGGCGCTGCCGATGACCGCGGTCGGCTTGCCGGCCAGGGCGCTCTCGCCGTAGGGGCGCGAGGCCCAGTCGATGGCGTTCTTGAGCACCGCGGGGATGGTGCCGTTGTACTCGGGGGTGACGACCAGCAGGGCGTCCGCCTCGGTCAGGGCGGAGCGGAAGGTGACCGCCGCCTCCGGCACGGACCCGGGCACGTCGACGTCCTCGTTGTAGAAGGGGAGCTGGGCGATGCCGTCGAAGACGGTCAGGGTCGCACCGGCGGGCGCGACCTGCGCGGCGGCCTCGGCGAGCTGGGCGTTCGTGGAGCCGGAGCGCAGGCTGCCGACGAGGACGAGGACGGTGGTCATGGGTTCTCCTTGGGGTGCTGCGAGCGATGACGTGTCACCGAGGTACTACCGGACGACGCCGCGGAGCATTCCCGCGGGCGGAGGGTCAGGGGCGGCGGATCGTGCTGACGACGTCGACGAGGCTCGGCTGCGCGGGAGCCGAGCCGAAGCCGAAGCGCACCGGCGGCGACAGCGGGGCGAGGGTGCCCAGGTGGCGGTCGCCGTCGCGCACCTCGGCGGCCGTCACGTGCCGGGCCACGGTCACGCCGTAGAACTCGCGACGGCCGCCGCCCGCGGTGCCGGCCGTCCGGGCTCCGCGGACGAGCACACGGGCCACCGGGTCGACGAGGCGGAGCCACGCGGGGCGGGTGGCGAGCCCCCGCGGGACGAGCCGGAGCAGCATGCCGAGGGCCGAGACGCCCCCGACGGTGAAGCGCACGTCGAGGTCGCCCGCGGTGATGCGCAGCCCGCCGTCGACGCGGTGGACGGCCACGGGCACCACCCGCACCTCGTCGAACGTGTACGTCGACGACACGTACTCGGCGACGACCTCGGTCGGGGCCAGCAGCGTGCGGTGGCCGTCGGGCGACTCGACCATCACGTCGCTGAACCGCCCCAGCGGGGAGCTCTGCCACATGCCGACGACGACGCGGGTGCCGGAGGTCGTGCCGATGCCGGCGATGCGGCCGGTGAAGCGGTCGTCTGTGCGGGGCATGTCGGCGACGGTACGCCGCCCGGGCCGCGGACTGCTGTGCGTCGGCCGCGCACGCGCCGCCCGGGCCGCCCGGCGGCCGGGCCGCCCGGCTCGGCGTCGAGCCTTCAGGGGGCAGCGTCGGCGGGTCGCGGCTCAGCGCCCGCGCGACGGCTCGCCCCTGAGCCATCGACCGACCTGCCCCTCCGTCGCGCCCGTCGCCTCCGCGAGCTCAGCGATCGTCGCGCCGTCCTCCACGGCGGCGAGCGCCAGCTCCGACCGCTCGGCCGTCAGCCGCCGCGTCGCCCCCTGGAGCTCCCGCAGCTGGTCGACCTCCTCCCCCGCCGTCAGCACGACCGGGAACGAGTCGGCGTCGCCGCGCTGAGCCTCGGTCGACCCCGCCCAGGCCGCGAGCCACGACCGCACGACGACCCGGCGCACGCCGACGCGGGCCGCGACCCTGAGGGGCGACGTGCCGGCGTCGACCAGCCGCGTCGCGAGCAGCCCGCGCACCACGGGCAGGGCGGCGAGCTCGCGGTGCACGGCCGCGACCGCCTCGACGAGCAGATCGACGTCTGGGTCGTGGGGCACGGGCGTCCTCCCTGTCGGCCTGGCTCGCTGACGTGTCGAGCGTTCAGGAGCGGCGTGCTCCTGCACGACGATCCTCCCCCGGATCGGCCCCTCGCTCCTGATCGCTCGACGCGGGCCGCCACCGCGAGCGCCGACGCCGCGACCGGCGACCCCGCACCCCGCGCAGCCCGCCCCGCGCCTCAGTACCCGGCGTCGACGTCGACGACCCCCTCCGGCGCACCCCCGCCTGCAAGCGCCTCGACGTTCGCCCTGACCCGGGCCTGGAACAGCGGCGCGGTCATCTCCTCCGTGTTGGCCTGGTGCGGCGTGACCAGCGCCCGCGGCTCGCTCCACAGCGGGTGCCCGTCCGGCAGCGGCTCGGGGTCGACCACGTCGAGCCCCGCACCGCCGATCCGGCCCTCGGCGAGCGCCTCCACGAGCGCGTCGGTGTCCACGAGCGCGCCCCGCGCGACGTTGACCAGCACGGCCGTGTCGCGCATCAGCTCGAGCTGTCGACGGCCCACGAGGCGGGTCGTGCCCTCGGTCAGCGCGGCCGCGACGACGACCACGTCCGCGTCGGGCAGCACCTCGTCGAGCTGGTCGGTCGTCACCGTCCGCGCGGCTCCGTCCACCTCGCGCGCGGTGCGGACGACCATGGTCACCGTCACGTCGAAGGGCTGCAGCAGCCGCAGCAGCTCCGTGCCGATGCCGCCCGCGCCGACGATGACGACGTGCGCGCCGTTCAGCGAGACGCCCCGCTGCTCGGACTCCCACGAGGAGGCGCGGGCCCTGATCTGCAGGGAGCGCAGCGTCGCCAGCACCAGGGCCAGCGCGTGCTCCGCGACCGGGGCGCTGTAGGCGCCCTTGGCGCTCGTGAAGACGAGCCCCTCCCGCCGGGTCGCCCGCATCGTGTCGACGTGGACGTCCACCCCCGCGCTCGGCAGCTGCACGACGGCGACGCGGGGGTGGTCGTCGATCGCCCGGCGCAGCTCGCCCTGGTCGATCGAGCCCGCGACGACGATCATCCGGGTGTCGTCGCCGAGCGGGACCTCCCAGGCACCCGACTCCTCCAGGGCTCGCCGGGCGGGCTCGGCACCCCAGGCGGCGGCGGTCGAGGCGGCGGGCAGGACGGTCACGGCGACGCTGGTCATGCGTCAATCTATCGATCAGGTCACGACCCCGTCCGAGGGGCGTCCGCGGTGGCAGAGTGTCCGCTGTCGCCGGGGGCCGCGCCTCCTGCGGCACGAGGCGCGGGTCAACGGCGATCCGCGTCTCCTCCCACCACGGCAGGGCACCACGTCTCCTCCGCGCCGGGCGAGGGCGACGAGCCCGGGCGCACGACGGCCCCGACGGCCGCTGCCGTCGGGGCCGTCGTGGTGCTCAGCGGACGCGGAGCCAGACGGTGGTCTCCCCCGGGAGCTGCGCCGCGCCTCCGGCCGGCGTCTCGACCGGACCGCTCGACAACAGGACCTCGCCCTCGGGCAGGGCCACCGCCTCCGTCGAGAAGTTCGTCACCGAGTGCCAGCCGTCGTGACGCGCGAAGTGCACGACCGCCGCGTCCTCGCCGTCGACCCAGGCGAGGTCCTCGCCGCGCTGCAGCTGGTGACGGAGCGCCAGGGCACGCCGGTAGAGCGACAGGGTCGAGTCAGCGTCGTCCTCCTCGACCGAGACGGCCGAGTCGGCGAACCAGGCGGGCTGGGGCAGGTGCGGCTCGTGCGTGCCGAAGCCGAACGCGGGCGACGAGGTGTCCCACGGGAGCGGCACGCGGCAGCCGTCACGGCCCTTGAGGCCGTGCTCGGTGCGGATCCAGACCGGGTCCTGCAGCTGGTCGTCGGGGATGTCGGCGACCTCGAACAGGCCGAGCTCCTCGCCCTGGTAGACGTACGCCGAGCCGGGCAGGGCGAGCATGAGCATCGAGGCGGCCCTGGCGCGGCGGAGGCCCGTCGTGCGGTCGAGCTCGGGCGAGGTGCCGCCCGACAGGAGGAAGGCGTCGCCGTCGGTCGTCGCCGGCAGGCCGTAGCGCGTCGCGTGGCGCACCACGTCGTGGTTCGACAGGACCCAGGTGCTGGAGGCGCCGCTCTCGGCCGCGAGCTCGAGGTTCGACTCGATGATGGTCCGGAACTCGGCGGGGTCGAACTCGGCCCGGGTGAGCTCGAAGTTGAAGGCCTGGCCGAGCTCGGTCGGGCGCGCGTACAGCGAGACGCGCTCGCGGGCGACCCAGGCCTCGGCGACGGCCGTGCGGGGCGGGTCGTACTCGTTGAGCACCTCGCGCCACTCCTGGAAGATCTCGTGGACCTCGTCGCGGTCGTACAGGGGGTCGCTGCCGTCGGTGGGCAGGCCGAAGTCCTTCGGGTTCGCGTCACGGAGGGGCTCGACGAGGTCCTTGGCGAGCCCGTGCGCGACGTCGACGCGGAAGCCGTCCACGCCCCGGTCGGACCAGAAGCGCAAGGTGCGCTTGAAGTCGTCGCGGACCTCGGGGTTGCTCCAGTCGAGGTCGGGCTGCTCGGGGGCGAACAGGTGCAGGTACCACTGCTCGGGAGTGCCGTCGGGGCGGGTGAGCCGGGTCCAGGCGCTGCCGCCGAAGTTCGACGGCCAGGTCGACGGCGCGGTGGCGCCGCCGTCGAGCCCGTCACGGAAGACGTAGCGGGCGCGGGCCGGGCTGCCCGGCTCGGACGCGAGGGCCTCGCGGAACCAGACGTGCTGGTCGGACGTGTGGTTCGGGACGATGTCGACGATGACCTTGAGGCCCGCTCCGTGCGCGGCCGCCACCATGTCGTCGAAGTCGGCGAGGGTGCCGAGCCGGGGGTCGACGTCGCGGTAGTCGGCGACGTCGTAGCCGCCGTCGGCGAGCTCGGACGGGTAGAACGGGCTGAGCCAGATCGCGTCGACCCCGAGCTGCGCCAGGTACGGCACACGGGAGGTCACGCCGGCGATGTCGCCGAGGCCGTCGCCGTCGGAGTCGCCGAAGCTGCGCGGGTACACCTGGTAGACGGTGGCCTGGCGCCACCAGTCGGCGTCGGCGACGGGGACCTCGGTGGGGGTGGCGTCCTGGTCGGTCATGGGGCTCCTCGGGTGCTGGTGGGGGGCGGGCGGGTCGAGCTCTCAGGTCGGGGCGGTGCCGCGCGTCGGCGACGCACCTCGGCGGCCGGCGGATCCTGACTCCTCGACACGGCGACGAGCAGCTCGCGCTCACGGGGCCCGGCACCGATGTACGCGGTCGTCGGTGACCGCGCTTGCACAGCCTAGGAACGTCGCGCGATCATCGTCAAGACGAGCGACGTCGACGGCGCGATGATGGACCCTCGCCGAGCCGGAGGTGTAAGGCGCATCGTGCGGCACCGGTCGCCAGCACGGATGAGCCCCACGCTGCAAACGCTTGCACTCCCGAGGAGGAACCATGGCCGAAGAGCCGTCCAGCACTGCCCCAGCGCCCCCGCGAGCAGCCACGATGGACGACGTCGCCCTCGCGGCGGGCGTGTCGGTGGCGACGGTGTCGCGCGCCCTGCGGGGGTCGCCGAAGGTACGGAGCGAGACCCGCCGCGCGGTCGCCGACGCGGCCGACCGGCTCGGCTTCGTGGTCTCCCGCACGGCCTCGAGCCTCGCCACGGGCAAGGTGCGCCGCGTCGCCGTGCTGATCGGGGCGCCCTTGACCGACTGGTTCAGCGGCAGCATCCTCGACGGCATCTACGACGTGCTCCGCGCCGCCGGCCTCGACCTCCTCCTCTACCGCGTGCACGACCGCGCCGAGCGCGAGGCGTTCTTCGGGGCCCTCCCGGCGCGACGCAACGCCGACGCCGTGATCGTCGCCTCCTTCGCCCTGTCCGACACCGAGCAGGCGACGCTCACCGCCCTCGACATGCCCGTGGTCTACCTCAGCCAGCGCGTCGCCGGGCACCCCAGCGTCGGCATCGACGACCTCGCCGCCGGCCGGACGGCCACGCGGCTGCTGCTCGGCCTCGGCCACCGCCGCTTCGTCTACCTGCGAGCCGCGCCCGACCGGGACTTCCGCTGGAGCGCCCACGAGCGGGAGGCAGGGTGGGCCACGGAGCTCGACGCCGCGGGCGTGCCCTCGTCGGAGCGGGCCCTGCTCGAGCTCGCGGCGGGGTCGGGGCTCGGCGACGAGGCCGCCGCGCGCCTCCTGACGGGTCCGCTGCCGGTGGCGGTGCTGGCCGAGGACGACGACCTGGCCCTGAGCGTGCTGGCGTCGCTGGAGCGACTCGGCGTGGACGTGCCCGGCGACGTGTCGATCGTGGGGTTCGACGGACAGCGACGGGCCCTGGACGCCGGGCTGACGACCGTGTCGCAGCCGGTCGCCGAGCTGGCGCGCCTCGCGGCGGAGGCGGCGGTCGCCCTCGCGACGGGGCCGCCAACGACGACGCCGGGGGTGCACGAGCTGCCGACGACCCTGGTGCTGGGGCGGACGACCCGCGCCGTCTCCGCGGAGGGTCGGGGGGTCGAGTCGTCGAGCGATCAGGGCGGGCCTGCTGCTCGGGGCACGGGAGACCCGCCCGGGACCACGGCCACCTGAGTCGTCGACCGGCGCCCTGCGCCGAGCGGCCTGCGCCGGCCCCTCCCCCGGCGTCGGTGCGGGCGGATCGTCCCCAGCGCCGGTGGCCGCTCGCCACCGTCGGTCGGCGCTCGACGATCGTGGGCGGATGCACACAGCAGACGTCGTCGAGGTGGTCGAGGCCGCCGGGGGGTTCGCCACCCGGCGGCAGCTGCGCCGGGCCGGCGCGACCGACCGCGACCTCACGCGGGCGGTCCGGTCGGGCGACCTGCACCGCCCCCGGCTCGGCTGGTACACGAACCTCCCCCGGAACGACGCCCGAGTCGTCGCGGTCAGCGTGGGCGGCCGCCTGACGGGCGGGTCCGCCCTCTTCGAGCTGGGCGCCTGGATGTGGGAGCGGCCGCCGCTCGTCACGGTGTCCGTCCCTCCCCACGCGTCCCGGCTGCGCCACCGCCGTGCGACCCGTGTCGTCTACGACGACGGCGACGTCAGGAGCCGGGGCGGAGTCGCCCTGGTAGACGTGCGCGACGCCCTCGTCCGGGCCGTGCTCGAGGAGTCCTTCGAGATCGCCGTCGCGCTCCTCGACTGGGCGCTGCACGGAGGGCGCATCACGTCGCGCGACCTCCGCGAGATCGCGGCCCGGCTGCCCGCGGACGCCCGCGGCGTCGTCGACTGGGTCGACGCGTCGAGCGAGAGCATCCTCGAGAGCGTCGTGCGGGTCCGCCTGCGCCAGGCGGGCTTCCACGTCACCTCGCAGGTGCCGAACGGCTTCGGCGAGCGCACCGACCTCGTCGTGGAGGGCGTCCTCGGCATCGAGACGGACGGCCGCCGGTGGCACGCCCAGCGCTTCGACCGCGACGCGGTCAAGGACCTCCGCGGCTACGTCGCGGGGAGGATCCCGATGCACCTCAGCTACGCGGTCGTCCGGCACGACTGGGGCCAGGTGCTCGCCGCCGTCGAGGCAGCCGTCGCGCTCCACCGCCGAGGTGGCCGACGTCGTCGCCCACCTCGGGACGGCTCGCGCCCCGTGCCGCCATCGGCACAGGGCGCCCGACGCCGCGCGTGGCGTCTGCCCCGGCGCCCGTCCCCGCCCGCCGCCGCCCGCCGAGGCCGACGCTCGGGCCCGGGACGGCAGACGAGCCCGGACCGGCTGACGAGGCCAGCACCCCCAGCTCCGGAGCCGACGCCGGAGGTGCGCGGACGACCCGACGCGACGCGCCCGGGGCGGGCGGGGACGGCGGCGTCGCCCTAGGCTCTCGGGGCGAGCCGACCGGCCAGCCCGAAGGAGACCCTGTGACAGACGCCATCACCCCCGGCGCACCCGACCCCCTCGCGTCGCCCACGGAGACGACCGACGAGATCAACTTCCGCACCCGCAAGTGGGTCCGCCCCGAGGACCTCAACGCCAACGGCACCCTCTTCGGCGGCAGCCTGCTGCGCTGGATCGACGAGGAGGCCGCGATCTACGCGATCCTGCAGCTGGGCAACGGCCGCGTCGTGACGAAGTACATCTCCGAGATCAACTTCGTGTCGAGCGCCGCGCAGGGCGACCTCGTCGAGATGGGCCTCCGCGCGACCGCCTTCGGCCGGACGTCGCTGACCATGCGCGCCGAGGTGCGGAACATGGTCACCCGCCAGAGCATCCTCACCATCGACAAGATGGTGTTCGTCAACATCGGGCCCGACGGTGCCCCCGCCGCGCACGGCTTCACGGAGATCACGTACGACCGCGACCGGATCCCGACGGGGTCGCTCAACAGCCAGGGCTGAGGCCCACGGTCGATCGCAGGCTGACGCCGGCGTGCGTCGTCGCGTCGAGCTTTCAGGTGACGCTCGCGTCTCGCGCACCGCGGGGACGGGCGACGGCGACGCGACCTGAACGATCGACGACGAGGCGGGCGCGGCTCCGGCCCGGACGCTTGTCGCCGCCGCCGCGCTCGGGCACCATGGCTCCGTGCCCCTCCTCACCGCCGTCTGCCGCGTCGACCGTCTCCTCCCCGACTCCGGCAGCGTCGGCGTCACCGCGATCGACAAGCGCCCCCTCGACGTGCCGGTGCCCGTCAAGGCGCTCGGCGTCTGGGGCGACGTCCAGGCCAGCCGGAAGCACCACGGCGGCCCCGACAAGGCCGTCTACGCCTACGCCGACGAGGACGCGCTCCACTTCGGCGACCTCCTCGGCTACGAGGTCACGCCCGGCCTGTTCGGCGAGAACCTCCGCACCTCGGGCCTCGACGTGACGGGCGCCGTCCTCGGCGAGCGCTGGGCCGTCGGCGACGGCCTCCTCCTCGAGGTCACCATGCCCCGCACGCCGTGCGCGACCTTCCAGCGTCGCCTGCGCGAGCCCCGGTGGGTGGCGCGCTTCCAGGCGGAGGGCCGCCCGGGTGCCTACCTGCGGGTCGTCAAGTCGGGCCCCGCCGCGGCGGGCGACGAGGTCGTCGTCGTGTCCCGCCCGGCCCACGGCGTCACGATCGGCGACTGCTTCGCCGGCCTGACGCCCGAGGCCGCGCAGTCGCTCCTCGACGCCGACGAGCGGCTCTCCGACGTGGTGCGCGGCATCGCGGCCAAGGTCGTGGACCGCGCCTCGGTGCAGTCTCTGCAGAAAAGTTGACCGTGGGCGACTAGTCGTGCGAGAGTAGCGCCTCGTGTCCTCCATCCGTCTCTTCGTGCTCGACTCGTTCGCGCGCCACGGAGACATGCACGGCCACCAGCTCCGGCTGCAGGCCGAGCAGGAGCACGTGCACTTCTGGACGGACGTCTCGGTCGGCGGCATCTACGGCGCGATCAAGAGGCTGGCAGCCGAGGGCCTTCTCGCCCCGGTCCGCACCGAGCGCGAGGGGTCCTTCCCCGAGCGCCAGGTCTACGGCATCACCGACGCGGGCCGCGCCGCCCTCGACGCGTCCCGTCGGCACGCCCAGGACGAGATCGTCCTGCGGCCCGACCCCTTCGACCTCGCGCTGACCCGCGTCGACCCCGACCGGGTCGACGAGCTCCCCGCCACCGTCCGGCGCCGTCGCGCCGAGCTCGAGCGGCTGCTCGCCGAGTCCGCCGACCACCGTCGGCGCGCCGACCCCTGGCTGTCCGTGGCCGAGAAGCACGCTCTCTCGCACCGCGAGCACCGCCTCCGTGCCGAGATCAGCTGGCACGACACGCTGATCGAGGCCCTGCCCGACATCGTCGCGGACGAGGAGGCGGGGGCCAGGCACGCACTGACCGGCACGCCGTCCTCGGGCTGACCCGCGACTCCCCCCTCACCGTCGACCACGACGCTCCTGCTCTGCCCGCTGCGCGCTCCGCGCCGGGCACACTCATCGCCGCCCCGCGGCACGGAAGGCCCCCATGACCGACGCACCCGCCCGCCCCGGCGCCGCACCCGCCGTGCCCCGTCACGCCTGGTTCGCCCTCGTGGCGCTCCTGCTGGGCATGTTCATCGCCCTGCTCGACACCACGATCGTGAACGTCGCCCTGCCCACGATCCGGACTTCGCTCGACGCCTCGGAGTCGACCCTGTCGTGGATCATCTCGGGCTACGCGCTGGCGTTCGGGCTCACGCTCATCCCGGCCGGCCGCATCGGCGACCGGATCGGCCACAAATGGGTCTACTTCACCGGCGTGCTGCTCTTCACGCTCGCGAGCCTCGCCTGCGGCGTGGCGACGAGCGACGTCCAGCTCGTCGTGTTCCGCGTCGTGCAGGGCCTCGCGGGCGGCATCTTCGTGCCGGCCGTCACCGCGTTCATCCAGCTGCTCTTCCCCGGCCGGTCGCGCGGCAAGGCGTTCGCCATCATGGGCGCCGTCATCGGCGTCTCGTCGGCCCTCGGGCCGATCATCGGCGGGCTCATCATCCAGGCGTTCGGCGACGAGAACGGCTGGCGCCTCGTGTTCTTCGTCAACCTGCCCTTCGGCGTCGCGACGCTGATCGCCGCCGCCGTCCTGCTGCCGAAGCGCGACGAGTCGCTGCCCCGCCCCGACAAGGGCCTCGACTGGATCGGCCTGGTGCTCGTCTCGGCCGCCTTCGTCGCGCTGCTCGTCCCCCTCATCCAGGGCCAGGACGAGGGCTGGCCGCTGTGGACCTACCTGACCATCGCCGCGGGCGTGCTGCTGCTCGCCGCCTTCGGCGCCTGGGAGGTCGCGTACACGAAGCGCGGTCGCACCCCGCTCGTGCCCCCGAAGCTGTTCTCGCACCCCTCCTTCACCGGCGGCGTCGTGCTCGCCCTCGTGTACTTCGCGGCGTTCACCAGCATCTTCTTCACGATCTCGCTGCTCTGGCAGTCGGGCCTCGGCAACAGCGCGCTCGCGTCGGGCGCCGTCGCCATCCCGTTCGCGGTCGGCAGCATCATCTCGTCGTCGCAGAGCAACCAGATCGCCCAGAAGCTCGGCCGCAACGTGCTGGTGCTCGGCACCGCGCTCGTCGCGATCGGCCTCATCTGGATGTGGCTCGTGCTGATGAACACCGAGGCCGCCGACCTCACCAACTGGCTGCTGCTCGCGCCGCTGCTGATCGCGGGGCTCGGCAACGGGTTCTTCATCGCGCCGAACGTGCAGTTCATCGTCGCGACCGTCGACCCGCAGGACGCCGGCTCGGCGAGCGCCGTCATCTCGGCCATCCAGCGGATCGGCTCGGCCGTCGGCATCGCCATCATCGGCAGCGTGCTGTTCGGGTCGCTGCCCGGCGGGCGCGAGCTCGCGACGGCGGCGGGCCGGGCGACCGGCTTCACCGACGCGGCGGCGGCGGCCATGGGGGTCAGCGCGGCGTTCGCGGTCGTGGCCTTCCTGCTCGTGTTCGCGCTGCCGCGGCGCGTGTCGCACGGGCGGCCCCCGGCCGGCGCGGAGCGGGCGGAGAAGAGCCCGGCGGGGTCGCGCTAACGGGGCGCTCGACCGAGCGCGACGGCCCGCCGACCGGAGTCCTCTCCGGGCGGCGGGCCGTCGGCGTCGAGGGATCAGGGGCGAGCCGCCCGGAGGGGGGCGGGGCGGCCCGGGCGGCGCCTGCCTCCTGAGCCGTCGACGCGACGGACGCGAGCGCGCCGGACGCGAGCGCACCGGCCGCGAGCCCGCCGCCCGCCGCCGAGGGCTGATCGCGCCCCGTCCGGGCGTTCCCAAGCTCTCCGGTCCAGAATGGCCCGATGCCCCTCGCCCCTCCGACGACATCGACGCGCCGTGACCGCGTTCTGCCGCTCGACGGTCTGCGCACGGTCGCCATCGCCTTCGTGGTCCTCTACCACCTGCACGTGCCCGGCTTCGGCAGCGGCTTCGTCGGGGTCAACGTCTTCTTCGTGCTCAGCGGCTACCTCATCACGACCCTGCTGGTCGGCGAGAGGGCCCGCACCGGCCGCATCCGCCTCGGGCGGTTCTGGCTGCGCCGCGTCCTGCGCCTGTACCCGACCCTGCTCGCCGTGGTCGTGGTCGGCCTCGCCCTCTGGTGGCTGATCGGCGACTACCAGGGCTCGACGATGAGCGCCCTCGGCGCCGGACTGGTCGCCGTCACCTACACCGGCAACGTGGCCCGCTCCTTCCTCGGCGAGTCGCAGGGCGTCTTCTCCCCCATGTGGAGCCTCTCGATGGAGGAGCAGTTCTACCTCGTCTGGCCCCCGCTCCTCATGCTGCTCTTCGCGCTGAAGGCCGCGCGCCGCGTCGCCGTGGCCGTGCTGGCGGCCCTCGTGGTCGCGTCGGTGGTCGCCTCGGGCGCCCTCTTCGACGCCCCCGCCGGAGGCGCCACCCCCGACATCTACTTCAGTCCGGTCCTGAACGTGGCCCCGTTGCTGCTCGGCTGCGCCCTGGCGCTGGTGCTGGGGTCCGACCGCGGCCGTGCGGCGTTCCAGGGCCGGTTCGGCACGGCCGCGACCTGGGCCGGCCTGGTCGGCGTCGTCGGTTCGCTGGCCGTCATCGGCAGCGGCTGGCAGCAGCAGGTCACGACGTTCACGGTCATGCTGCCCGGCGTCGCGGTGGCCTCGGCGCTGCTGATCGGCGGCCTCGCCTGCCGCCCCACCCTGCCGGCGCGGGTGCTGTCGCTCGGGCCGGTCGCCTGGTTCGGCCGGGCCCTGTCGTACCCGCTCTATCTCTGGCACGTCGTCTTCATCGCCCTGATCGAGCCCGTCGTGCCCGGTGCCCTCGGCACGCTGGCCGTCATCGCCGCAGCCGTCGCGACCGCGTGGCTGTCGCACCGTTTCGTGGAGCAGCCCGCGTTGCGGCTCAAGGACCGCTTCGAGCCGTCGTCGACGCCCACCCGAGAGGAGTCGGGGCGCACGACCCGTGCGACCTCGCAGCCCGCCGACGCTGACGCGCGCCCGCGGGTCGACGCCTAGGCACCAGCGCCAGGAGCCGGTGCCGACATCGGCACCAGCACCAGCACTGACGCCGACACCGGCCTCGGCCTCGGCCTAGGCCTCGGCTAGGCCCCCACCTCGACCAGCACGCGCGGCAGCTCGTCGAGCAGCTCGCTCGCGAGGAACCCCATCGGCCCGACGCCCACCGACAGCCGGTCGCCCGCCGTCGCGTGCGCGTGGGTCGCCCACACCGCCGCCTGTGCCGGGGTGGCGCCGCGGGCGGCGAGCCCCGCGACCGCCCCGGCGAGCACGTCGCCGCTGCCCGACGTGCCGAGCCCCGGGTGCCCCGCACCCGACCGCCACACGCGCCCGTCGTCAGAGGCGACGAGGCTCTGGCACGCCACCACGGCGCCCCAACGCCGGGCGATCTCGAGGAGGTCGCTCGGCAGGTCGTCGACGTCGCGCTCGAGCAGCCGACCGGCCTCGCTCGGGTTCGGCGTCAGCACGAGGCGCCCGCGCAGCGGGTCGATCGCGTCGCCGCACCGCGGCAGCACCCCGAGCGCGAAGGCGTCGAGCACGACGACGGCGTCGTCGCCGACGAGGTCGGGCAGGAGTCGCACCAGGGCCTCGGCCTCGTCGGCGTCGTCGAGCCCCGATCCGGCGAGCACCGCGTCGGCGCCCTCCAGGTCGCTCGACGCCTGGGCGAGCGACGAGCCGACCACGTGGCCGCCGTCGGTCTCCCCCAGGGGCACGACCCCCGCCTCCGGCAGGGCCACCGCCACGTGCGGGGCGACCGACCCGGCGACGGCGAGCGTCAGGCGCCCCGCCCCGACCCGGAGCGCGGCCCACGCCCCGAGCATGGCGGCGCCAGGGGTGCGGGCTGCGCCGCCGACGACGACGACCTGGCCGCGCGAGTACTTGCCGGCGCCGGCGGAGGGGAGCTCCCAGCCGCGGAGCAGGTCGGGGGTGACGACGATCTCATCGGGGCTGGACATCACGGTCTCCTCCGTGGGTCGTGACCGGGGCGTCGCCGCGGTCGAGGTGGGCGACGTCGGCGAAGGCGTCGAGGGTCCACCACGCGTCGCCGTCGGCGCGCGACAGCCGCGTGACGGAGGCGTTGGTGACGGTGTTCGACCGGGCGAACTCGAGCAGGTCGGCCTCGCTGAGCCCGGTGCAGACGTAGAGGAAGAGCATGACGACGGCGTCGTGCGCGGTCACGACGACCCGGTCGCCGGGCAGCTCGTCGAGGTCGCGCAGCACGGACCGGACCCGCAGGGCGACGTCCGCCCACGACTCGCCGCCCGGGGGCCGGTGGTAGAACTTGCCCAGCCGCTCACGCCGCTCCTCCTCGTCGGGGTGCCGGGCGGCGACGCCGCGCCGGGTGAGGAGGTCGAGCACGCCGAGCTCGCGGTCGCGGAGGCGCTCGTCGACCCGCACCACCGGGGCGAGCCCGGCCTCGTCGAGCGCGGTGCCGATGGTCTGCCGCGCCCGGAGGTAGGGCGAGCACCAGAACGAGGTGGCGGACGTGCCCGCGTCAGCGCCCGGGGAGGCGGCGCTGACCGTCGAGACGTCGAGCCCGTGCTCGCCGAGCCAGCCCGCGACGGCCCGGGCCTGCTCGAGTCCGCGCTCGCTGAGCGGCACGTCGGCGTCGCGCTGCTCGACGTCGATGGTCTCGGAGCCGGCCTGCTCGGCGGCGGTGGCGGCGACGTTGGCGGTGCTCTCGCCGTGCCGGAGGAGCCAGAGTTCCCTGATCATGCGGGCGACGGTAGGCCGATCGGCGCGGGCCCGCACGGCTCCGCGGCCGGGTGCGACCGGCCCCGCCGACGCTGCCTGGGCGCCCGCCCCCGCCCGCACGGCGACGGGAGGTACCCTCCGACCATGAGCGACGAGAAGATGACCCGACCCATCATGGACGGTGCCGACGAGGCCACCGACGCCGAGAAGACCCGTGGCCTGGCCGAGCAGGTCGAGCACGACCACGCCGGCGAGGGCGACGCGGCGAAGGACGACGTCCTCCGCGAGCGGCAGGGCGAGACCGGCACCGACCCGCGCGCCGCGGCCGACGAGGAGGCCGGTGAGGAGGCCCTCGACGACGAGCAGGCCGCCCCGACCATGCCGAGCTGACCCGAGCCGACCCGCCGCGGGGCACCCGGCGAGGGGCACCCGCACGCCCGAGACGAGGCGGTGGCCGCGTCGCCGACGCCGCCACCGCCTCCGTCACGCCCCGCTCACGAGCGAGACCGTGGTCGCCGTCAGCGCTGCACGGCGTCGATCTTCAGCATGCGCGCGATGACGGAGTCGAGCTCGCTGTCGTCGAAGATCTTCTTCCAGTCGTCCTTGACGATCGACTCGCGGCCGTAGTCCATGGCGATGTGGCAGGCGTCGCTGAAGGGGTTCGAGCCGCGCAGGCCGTTGGTCAGCGCGATCCAGGTGTGGCCGTAGAGCATGGCGCGGGCCGCCTCGTAGGGCACGCCGACGCCGTCGACGGTCTCCTCCAGCGCCTCCTTGAGGAACGCGCCGACCATGCACGCGATCGTCTCGACCAGCGTGGGCTCGAGGACGGCGAGCTGCTTCACGGTCACGTAGTGCACCGCGATGACGGGGGCGTAGATCGTCGAGATGACCTGGGTGGCGAGCTCGCGCACGGGCGAGCCCTCGTCGACGCCCTCGAGTGCCGCGATGACCTCCTGCGGGGCGGCCACGCCGCCGAACGTGTCGGCCCACTCCTCCTTCGTGGTGCGCTCGAGGAACACCGACGGGTGGCACGGGTGCGCGACGGCGTAGTGGATGTCGTCGCGGTCGGCCAGCAGGCCGGCGTAGGCCGCGGCGGGGTCGAGGGTGAGGATGACCGCGCCCGACTTCATCGCGGGCACGACCTGCTCGGAGACCTTCCCGAGCACGACGTCGGGCACGGCGAGGATGACCACGTCGGCGTCGGCCACGGCCACGTCGGTCGGCGTGACGGTGCGGCCGAGCGACTCGATCAGCTCGACGCCGGCGGGCGACGCCTCGCTGTAGAGGGCGGTGTAGGCGCTCTTGGCCAGGTTGTTCGAGACGCGCTGGCCCATCTTGCCGCCGGCGCCGATGACGGCGACCGTCACGTCGGGCGAGCCCTGGCCGTCGGCGTGGGTGACGGTGCTCTCGGGGGCGGTGGTGTCGAGGGTGTCAGTCATGGTTCTTGCTCCTCAGCTGAGAGATGGTGTGGGTGGTCCACTCGGCTTCGAGCCGGGTGGTGGTCTCGGGGTCGCCCTGCCAGGGCAGCCAGTGCTCGACGACCTCGTCGACGCCGGACGTGCCGCCGTCGCGCTCGGCGAGCGCCGCCCGGATGCCGGCGTGGTCGAGCCGCCCCTCGCCGAGCGGCGTGCTGGTGAGGGCGAACCCGACCCAGCCGTCCTGTCGCGAGAAGGCGAAGTCCTTGACGTGCCAGTTGACGACGAAGGGCAGGCACCGCGCGGTCACGTCGGCGGGGTGCTCGAGGGCCGCGACGGTGTTCGCGGGGTCGAGCACGATGCCGAGCCGCGGGCTGCCGACGGCCTGCACGACCGCCACGAGCTCGGCGGATCCGACCTGCTCGTAGGTCTCGAGGCCGAGGGTGACCCCCGCCTCCTCGTACTCGGGCAGCACGGCCCGCAGGCGGCGCTCGGTCTCGACGGCGTCGGGGCGGTCGTCGCCGGCCGTCCACATCGTGCGGACGAGGGAGGCGCGGAGCGCGACCGCGAGGCGCAGCCAGCTCCGCAGCACGGCCGGGTCGGTGCCCCGCGTGCCGAGCTGGAGCGTGAGCCCGAGCTCGTCGGCGAGCGCCCGCAGGCCGGCGAGCTGCTCGTCGTCGTAGTCGGCCAACGGCGCGTGGTCGCAGATCTGGAACAGGCGGACGCCCTGCGCCGCGGTGTCGCGCAGCATGTCGGCGAGGCTCATCGGCGCGGGGACGTGGTCGCTGCCGCGCCAGAAGTAGGCGTACGTGCTGAGGCCGATCACGAGGCGACCTCCGCGGCCGCGGTGACCGTCGCCGGCGGCGCGACCGCCGACAGCGCGAGCGCCTCGTCGAGGACGCCCTCGACGGCGGACACGTCGTGGGCACGACGCCCGAGGAAGAGGCCGCGCACCCGCCCGCCGAGCTCGGTGAGCAGGCCGGGCCCGGCGCTGCCGCCGTAGACGACGCGGCTGTCGGCGTGCCCGGGCAGCGCGGCGAGGTGCGCCTCGAGCGCGGCGACCACGGCGGCGATGTGCGTCGACGATGCAGGAGACTCCGCACCGATCGCCCACACCGGCTCGTACGCGACGACGACGCGTCCTGAGTCCTCGACGGCGGCGAGCGCCGCGTCGACCTGCCGACGCACGACGGCCGCGGCGACGTCGGCCGACGACCGGTCCTCCTCGCCGACGCAGATCAGCGGCGTGAGGCCGTCCCGCAGCGCGGCGGCGGTCTTGGCGGCGACCACCGCGTCGTCCTCGTGGAAGAGCGCGCGGCGCTCGGCGTGCCCCACCTCGGCGATCGAGCAGCCGATCTCGGCGAGCTCGGCCGCGGTCACCTCGCCGGTGGACGCCCCGGGGCCGGTGGCCGAGACGTCCTGGGCGGCGAGCCGCACGCCGGCGCCGGCGAGCACGTCGCGCACGGGCACGAGAGCCGGGAAGGTGGGCGCGACGAACAGCTCGACGACCCCGTCGCGCACCGCGGGGTGGCGCCGGGCGACCTCGGCCAGCTCGGTCGCCCACCTCAGGGTGCGCGCGTGGCTGAGGTACGTCTTCAGGCTGACCCCGATCGTGAAGGCCGGCGAGTCGGCCGTCACGACCGCGCGTCGATCCCGACGGGCTCGGCCGAGCCGTCGTAGCCGCAGATCGCCGCGACCTTGTCGGCCGAGGCGCTCGTCGTGTCGAAGCGGTAGGTCAGGTACTCGCGCGCCAGGCGGCGCATCAGCTCGACGCCGACGACCCGCTGGCCCATGCACAGCACCTGCGCGTCGTTCGAGAGGACGGCCCGCTCGACCGAGAACGAGTCGTGGGCGGTGACGGCGCGGACGCCGGGCACCTTGTTCGCCGCGATGGCGACCCCGAGCCCCGTGCCGCAGATCAGGATCGCGCGGTCGGCCTCGCCCGAGGCCACCATCCGGGCGGCGTCGACGGCGACGTGGGGGTAGGCGGTGTGCCCGTCGGAGCCGACGCCGACGTCGACCACGCTGGCGACGCCGTCGTTCGCCGCGAGGTCCGCCTTGAGGACCTCCTTGTAGTCGAACCCGGCGTCGTCCGATCCGACGACGATGCGCAGCTGGTCAGCCATGGTGGTGCCTTTCGTGGGGTGGTGCGGGGAAGGGGCGTGCAGGAGGCGCGGGTCAGGCCCGCTGACGGCTCGCGACGACGAGGCCGACGGCCTCCGTGATCAGCGCGAGCGAGGTCGCACCGGCGTCGGGGGTGCCGAGGCTCTTCTCGGCGTGCGGACGGGCGCGGCCCATGCGCGGCAGGAGGTCGGCCGTCGCGGCGGCGGCGGCCAGGGCGACGCGGGCGGCCCGGGCCCAGGCGGTCGCGAGGTCGGCGCCGCCCTCGACCTCGGCCCGGAGGGCCTCGTCGAAGGGCACGAGCACGTCGACCATGGTCTTGTCGCCGACGACGGCGCCGAACTCGAGGATCGCCTCGGTCGCTCCGCCGACGCCGGCCACGACGGAGGTGCGCGTCGGCGCCGCGTCGTCGCCGACGGCCGCGCCGAGGCTCGCCAGCGCGGAGCCCCACAGGGCCCCGGAGGTGCCGCCGGCGCGGTCGGACCAGGCGTCACCGGCCCGGTCGAGGAGGGTGCCGGCGCCGGCCCCGGCCTGCGATGCCTCGCGGGCCGCGGCGACCGCGGCGCCCACGCCTCGGAGCATGCCGATGCCGTGGTCGCCGTCGCCGGCCACCGCGTCGATCCGGCCGAGCTCGTCGGCGTGCTGCTCGACGGTGGCCCGGACCGCCTCGAGGGCGGCGAGCACGAGCTCGGCCGCCTCGCGCGACGCGGCCGTCGCGGACGGCACGGGCGGGGCGACGAGCGCCTCGAGCTCCGAGTCGTCGGCGCGCGCCGCGACGTCGACGGAGCCCTTCTTGTACGCCGGGGCGTCGGCGGGCGCCGCCCAGAGCGACTCGAGCTCGTCGTCGAGCCAGAACAGCGTGAGCGAGGCGCCGGCCATGTCGAAGCTGGTGACGAGCTCGCCCACCTCCGGCTCGACGATCTCGACCCCGGCCTCGCGCAGCAGCGCGTCGACCTTCGCGTAGACGACGAACAGCTCCTCGTACTTGACCGAGCCCAGGCCGTTCAGGAGCACGGCGACCCGCTGGCCCCGCGCCTCCTCGACGCCCGCGGGCCGCTCGACGTCGGCCAGCAGCGACTCGACGAGCAGGGCGGCCAGGCCGTCGGCCGTGGGCACGTCGACCTCGCCGATGCCGGGCTCGCCGTGGATGCCCATGCCGACCGCCATGCGCCCCTCGGGCACGGTGAAGAGGGGCTCGTCGGCGCCCGGCAGCGAGCAGCCGGTGAACGCGACGCCGACGCTGCGGGTGCGGGCGTTCGCCTTCTCGGCGACGCGGACGACCTCGTCGAGCGACCAGCCCGCCTCGGCCGCGGCGGCGGCCACCTTGAAGACGGTCAGGTCGCCGGCGATGCCGCGGCGCTTGTGGGCCTCTGCCGCGGGGGCGCTGGCGACGTCGTCGGTGACGCGCACCGTGCGGGTCTCGATGCCCTCGGCGACGAGCTTCGCCTGCGCCGCGTCGAAGTTGAGCACGTCGCCCGCGTAGTTGCCGTAGCTCAGCAGCACTCCCCCGCCGGTGTGGGCGGAGCGGGCCACCGAGCGCACCTGCTGCCACGACGGCGAGGCGAAGAGGTTGCCGAGGGCGGCGCCGTGGGCGAGCCCCTGGCCGACCAGGCCGCCGAAGGCCGGGTAGTGGCCCGAGCCGCCGCCGACGACCAGCGCGACCGTGCCGGGCGTCGACCGCGTGGCGCGGACGACGCCGCCGTGCACGCGGCGCACCCAGCGCTGGTTCGCGGCGACGAAGCCGTCGGTCATCTCGTCGGCGAAGTCGCTCGGGTCGTTGTAGAGGCGGGTCATGGGAACTCCAGGAGGCGGGGGTCGAGCGGCCGCGGCGGCGCGGTCGGCGAGGCGGTGGGGTGGGGCGCACGGGCCCGGGGAGGGGGGACGCCCGGGCCCGTGCGGTCATGGGGCCGCACGGAGCGGCCGGAGCAGCTGCCCGGGGCTGCGGCGAGAGCCGCTGCCCGGGACTGCGGCCGAGAGCAGCCGCCCGGGCCTCAGTCGAGGCCGGCGGTGGCGGCCAGGTCGCGGGCCTCCTCGGGCGTCGCGGCGCCCTCGGGCTTCTTCATCCGGCTCAGCACGACCATCAGCACGGCCGACAGGAGCATGAAGCCGCCGACGATGAACATGGGCACCTCGTAGTTGCCCGTCCAGTCGGTGACCGCCCCGGTGATGTACGGGGCGCTGAAGCCCGCGAGGTTGCCGATCGTGTTGATCAGGGCGATGCCCGCGGCGGCCGCGACGCCGGTCAGGAACTGCGTGGGCAGGGTCCAGAAGTTGGGCAGCGCCGCGAAGATGGCCATGGCCGTGACCGCGATCACCGCGATGGTGGCGGCGGGCGAGCCGGCGAACAGCGCGAGCGGGATGCTCACCGCCCCGACCAGCGCCGGCAGGGCGATGTGCCAGGTGCGGAGGCCGCGCTTCGTGGCGTCACGTGACCAGAAGTACAGCGCGATCGCGGCGGGCACGTACGGGATGGCCGTGATGAAGCCGCGCTCGGTGATGCTGAAGTCGGTGCCGTACTGCTCCTGGAAGCCGCCGATGATCGTCGGCAGGAAGAAGGCGAGCGCGTAGAGGCCGTAGACGAAGCCGAAGTAGATGAAGCTCAGCATCCAGACCCGGCCGTTGCCGAAGACCTTCCACATGCTGGGGTGCTTCCCGCCCGCGGTCGAGCCGGTCTTGGTCGCCGCCTCCTTCTGCAGGGCGCCGGTCAGCCAGACCTGCTCCTCCCGGGTGAGCCACTTCGCGTCGGAGGGCTTGTCCTTCAGGTAGAACCAGGCCACGACGCCGATGACGATCGCCGGCACGGAGACGCCGAGGAACATGAAGCGCCAGCCCTCGAGGCCGAAGAACGCACCGTCGTGGCTGATCAGCCAGCCGGCGAGCGGGGCGCCGATCACGGTGGTGAGGGGCTGCGCCAGGTAGAAGAGGGCGAGGATCTTGCTGCGGTGCCGCGCGGGCACCCACAGGCTGAGGAAGAGGATGGCGCCGGGGAAGAAGCCGGCCTCCATGACGCCGAGCAGGAAGCGCAGCACGACGAGCTGCTCGAAGTTCTGCACCCAGGTGAAGAGCAGCGCGACGACGCCCCAGGTGACCATGATCCGAGCGAGCCACTTGCGGGCCCCGAACTTGTGCAGGGCGAGGTTCGAGGGCACCTCGAGCAGGATGTAGCCGATGAAGAAGACGCCCGACGCGAAGCCGAACTGAGCGGCCGACAGGGCGAGGTCGCTCTCCATGCCGTTCGGGGCGGCGAAGCCGATCGCGGTGCGGTCGAGGTAGTTGATGAAGAACATCAACGCGACGAACGGCACCAGCCGGATCGCGACCTTCCTGATCGCGGACTTCTCGACGGGGCTCATGGCCTCCGTCGCTCGGGCGGTGGTGTCCACATCGACTCCTTCGTGCTCAACGTCATCGTTCGGGCCGACCGTGGGCTCGGCGGCGTGGTGTCCATGCTGCCCCCGTCACGGGCGACTTGTCAACCGGTTGACCAGTCGGTGCACCCGACGAGCACACGTGGGAGGGTCGCCAGCAGCCGCGCCGGGCCGCTCAGTAAGCTCGGGGCCGTGCCTGCCTACCCCGACGACGACCCCACGAGCCTCCGGCTCGAGCTCGAGCTCGTGCCGAAGGGCACCGCCGTCGGCGAGGTCGTGAAGCAGCTGATCGCGCTGCTGACCGTCGGCGATCTCGTACCAGGGTCGCGCCTCCCCCCGGAGCGTCAGCTGGCCGAGCAGCTCGGCGTCGGGCGCTCGGCGGTGCGCGAGGCCCTCGCGGCGCTCGAGATCCTCGGCATCGTCTCCGTCCGGCCGGGCTCGGGCACGTACCTGCGCGACACCACGTCCGAGCTGCTGCCGACCACCCTCAGCTGGGGCATGATGCTCAACGCCGCGCGCACCCGCGAGCTGATCGAGGTGCGCAGCGGGCTCGAGATCCAGGCCGCGACCTACGCCGCCCAGCGCGTCGACGACGAGGCGGTCGAGGCGCTCCGCGGGTTCGTCGACACGATGCGCGACAGCCTCGACGACCTCGACGCGTTCCTCCAGGCCGACCTGCGCTTCCACCTCCAGATCGCGGTCAGCGCCGACAACGTCGTGCTGCGCGACCTGCTGCAGAGCACCCGCTCGCTGCTGCGCCTCTGGGTCGAGCGCGGCCTCAGCGAGCGCAGCCAGGCCGAGGTCGCCTACCGCGAGCACCTCGCCGTCTTCGAGGCGATCTCGCGCCGTGACCCCGACGCCGCCCTCGAGGCGATGCGGGCGCACATGGCCACCGCCGGCGAGCGCGTCGGCCACGCCGACGTCGAGGGCTCGCAGCGCTGACCACGGCGACCGAACGGCTGCGCCCCGGGGCGCCCGCCGCGCCTCCCTACAGCCAGCTCCGTTCGCGGGCGACCCGCGCGGCCGCGTGACGTGAGCTGCTGCCCGTCTTCGACATCGCCGACGACAGGTAGTTGCGGACGGTGCCGGAGGCCAGGTGGAGTCGCGTGCTGATCTCGCGCACCGACCAGCCCTCGGCGGTGAGGCGCAGCGCGTCGAGCTCGCGCGCGGTCAGCGGGCAGTCGTCCATCATGGCCGCGGCCGAGATGTCGGCGTCGATCCAGCGGCGGCCGCCGTGCACGTGCACCACGACGCGCACCAGCTCGTCGGGGTCGACCGACTTGAGCAGGAACCCCCGCACCCCGGCCGACAGCGCCCGCTTCAGCACCCCCGGCCGGCCGTGGCGGGTGAGCAGCACGACGGCCTGGTCGGGGCGCGCGGCGAGGATGCGGGTGGCCGCGTCGACGCCGTCGAGCCCGGGCATCTCGAGGTCGAGCAGCACCACGTCGGGCCGGTGCCGCTCGACCAGGGAGACCGCCTCGAGGCCGTCCTGGGCCTGGGCGACGACCTCGATCTCGTCGCTGAGGTCGAGCAGCGCGGCGAGCGCGGTGCGCAGCAGCGTCTCGTCGTCGGCGAGCACCACGCGGATCACGGCGTCACCCGCGCCGCGGTGCGGAACGTGCCGCCGTGCTGCGACGTCTCGAGCACTCCCCCGGCCGCCGCGAAGCGGTCGCCGAGCCGGGCGAGGCCGCTGAGCCCCCGGCCTCCCGACGCCGCGCCGTCGTTGACGACCGCGACCGCGCCGGGGGCCAGCTCGATCACCACGTGCTCGGCCTGGGCGTGCCGCAGCAGGTTCGTCGTCGCCTCGCGCACGACCAGCCCGAGCAGGTCGTCGAGCGGCTGGGCCGCGGGCACGGTGCCGTCGATCCGCAGCTCGATGCCGGCGGCCCGGATCAGCTCGGCCGAGTTGGCCACCTCCCCGGCGAGCGTGACCGTCCGCTCGCCGTAGGCCAGCCGCCGCGTCTCGGCGATCGTCTGGGCGATCAGCTGCTCGGCCTCCCTCAGGTGACCGCGGGCGGCCGCGACGTCGCGGTCGAGGGTCTTGTCGGCGAGCTGCAGCTGCAGCCGGCTGACGTGCAGGGCCTGCCCCTGGATGTCGTGCAGGTCGCTCGAGAACCGGTAGCGCTCGCGCAGCACGGCGAGCTCGGCCTCGGTCGCCCGCGCCGCGTCGATCTCGAGGTACAGCGCGAACTGGTATCGGTTGAGGCGGTAGGCGCTCCACGCGGCCAGCACGAACACGACCGCGCTCGTCGTCACCGGAGCGACCGCGGCGGAGGGCAGCTCGCCCAGGGCCCCGGCGACGACCGCGGGCGCGGCCACGGCCAGCACGCCCCCCACGAGCCAGGGCCAGCCGCGCGGTGCGCTCCCCCGCGGCGCCCCCGACCGGGGCGTCGTGGCGACGACGGCCACGGCGACGGCGACGGGCAGCGCTCCCCACGAGCTCGTGCCGAGGGCGAGCGAGACGCACCAGGCGGCCTCCGCGAGAACGAGGGCGACGATCGCCAGCGACCGGGGCGGGCCGTGCTCCCACGACAGCGACAGCACGGTGACGAGCGCCCCGACGATCAGGGCGGCCGCGACCGCCGCGGGCGAGCGCGTCGCGGTCGCCGTCACGAGCACGAGCACTCCGGTCAGCACGCCGACCATGCCCGAGAACGAGAGGGTGGTGTAGCGCCGCATCCGGGCCAGGGGGGAGGCGGTGGTCCGGTCACCGGGGCGCCCCGACCCGGTGCGCCCCGGCCGTGCGACGGGCCCGGCGGGCCCGGCCGGCTCGACGGGCTCGGCAGGTCGGTCGGCGGTCACGCCCGGGAGGTCCATCCCCCCACGGTAACGGCCGCCCCCGCCGGCCGGACCGGCCTCCCGTCACCCGTCGACGTGACAACTGTCACGTCGACTCGTGCCCCGGCGACACTGGGCACCGACGCCCGCACCGGGGATCGTCGTGGTCATGACCGACACCACACGACCGGCCCCGCCGACGACGGACGACGTGATCCGCGCCTCCGGCCTGGGCTGCTCCTACGACGGGCACGTCGCCGTCTCCGACCTCGACCTCACCGTGCGCCGCGGCGAGCTGTACGCCCTGCTCGGCACGAACGGCGCCGGCAAGACGACCACGCTCGAGGTGCTCGAAGGGCACCGGCGGCCCACCACGGGGCGCGTCGAGGTGCTCGGCGGCGACCCCGCCGACCGTGCCCGCACCCGGCCCCGCGTGGGCCTGATGCTGCAGGACTCCGGCCTGGCCGGCGAGCTCACCGTGCGCGAGAGCGTCGCCCTGTCGGGCGCCGTGTCGGGCCGGGCCGACGACGTCGACGCCGTGCTCGCCCGGGTCGGCATCGACCACCGCGCCGACGCCCGCGTGCTCCAGCTGTCGGGCGGCGAGAAGCGCCGCGTCGACTTCGCCGGGGCGATCTGGGGCACGCCCGAGCTGGTCTTCCTCGACGAGCCGACCACCGGCCTCGACCCGGAGGCCCGCGACCGGCTCTGGGCCGTCGTGACGGAGCTGCGGGAGGCGGGGGTCACCTTCCTCCTGACCACCCACTACCTCGAGGAGGCCCAGCAGCACGCCGACCGCATCGGGCTGATGCACCGGGGCACGCTCCGCCGCGAGGGCACCGTGGCCGACCTCACCGCGGGGTCGACCTCGACCGTGCGCTTCGTCGCGCCCGGCCCGCTCGACGACCTGCCGCTGCCGGTCGCCCGCACCGAGAACGGGCTGGTCGTCGTCGAGACCACCGACCCCCAGCGCGACGTCGCCGCCCTGCTCGCCTGGGCGGCGGCCTCGGGGCACGAGCTCGAGCGCCTCAGCGCGCACGAGTCGGGGCTCGACGACGTGTTCCGCTCGCTGAGCAACGCGTGAGCGGACCGCTCGTGCCGACCCGCGCCTCCTGCACACCCCACCGGAAGGACCTCTCGTGACCACCTCGACCCCCACCGCCCCTCCCCGCCCGACGACCGGGCGGCCCGTGAACGCCGTGCTCGCGATCGGCGTCGCCGAGCTGCGCATGATGGTGCGCAACCGCACCGTCGCCGCCTGTGCCGTGCTCGTGCCGCTCGCCTTCGGCGCCCTGCTGCTCGCGCTCGACGGGGCCGACAGCGCGGGCGTGCTCGCCGGCGTGCAGATCCTCGGGATGGTCGGCATGGGCGTCTACGTCACCGTGACGACGACGCTCGCCGCCCGACGACAGACGCTGTACCTCAAGCGGCTGCGCGGCGGGTCGGTGTCGGACCGCGGGCTGCTCGCCGGGCTCGTGCTGCCCGTGGTCGCGGTGAGCCTGGCGCAGCTCGTCGTCGTGCTCGGCGTGCTCGGGGTGCAGAGCCCGCCGGCGAACGCGGGGCTGCTCGTCGTCGCCGTGCTGATCGCGGAGGCGATGTTCGTCGGGGCCGCGCTGGCCACGGCGGGCGTCACCACGTCGCCGGAGCACGCGCAGTACACGACGATGCCGTTCTTCCTGCTCACGCTCGGGGTCGGGATCTGGTTCCAGCTGACGGGCGTGGACGACCTCGCCGTGGTCAAGCGGCTGCTGCCGGGCGGCGGGCTGATGGAGCTGGTGACCCTGGCGTGGGACGGCGGCGACCTGGGGCTGCTGCCGGTGCTGCTGCTGCCGAGCGCGGGGTGGGCCGTGGTGGGGGCCGTCGCGGCGACGCGGTCGTTCCGCTGGGAGCCGCGGCGCTGACGGCGCGCGTCGACGGTTCAGGAGCGACCCGCGCGCGACGCCCGCGGCGAGCACGGAACGCCGCCGCCTCCTGAACCGTCGACGCACGTCGACGCACGTCGACCTGCGCACGGCTGGCACCCCCGCCCGCCGGCCACGGGCCTCTGCGGCTCGGGCGGACGCGCGGCGTCGACGGTTCAGGAGCACCCGGCGCGACGGGTGCGCGGAGAGCCCGACGAGTCAGTGACTCCTGAACCGTCGACGCGGAGCGGGGCGGCCCCGGGCACGCCGAGCAGAGCGGGCGCGCGGCCGCAGCGTCGCGACTCGCGTCGAGCGCCGAGCCGTAGGCGCCGCCGCTCAGGCGCCGCGCGGCCGGCTCACCGCGGGCACCCCGGTCGCGACCGAGTCCGCCGGCACGTCCTTCGTGACGACGGCGCCCGCGCCCACCACGCTGCGCGCCCCGACCACGACCCCGCCGATCACCGAGGCACCCGCGCCCACCGTCACGCCGTCCTCGAGCGTGGGGTGGCGACGTGCCCCCGCGCCCCGCCCGCCCTTGCCGCCGAGCGTCACGCCGTGGAAGAGGGTGCAGTCGTCGCCGACGACGGCCGTCTCGCCCACCACCGTGCCCATCCCGTGGTCGATGAACAAGCGGCGCCCCAGGCGGGCCCCGGGGTGGATCTCCACCCCCGTCAGCGACCGGGCCGCGTGGGCCACGAGCCGGGCGACGACGCGGCTGCCGAGCCGGCGGGGCAGGCCCTCGGCCCGCCACAGGCGGCTCGCGACGCGGTGCAGCCACACGGCGTGCAGCCCCGGGTAGACCAGGGCCGTCTCGACGCGCCCGCGGGCGGCGGGGTCGCGCCGCCGCACGGCCGCGACGTCCTCCGCCAGGCGGGCGACCGCCCGCACGCTAAGCGCCGGCGCCGGCGCCCGCGAGGCCCTGGAAGAGGACCGTCGACAGGTAGCGCTCGCCCGTGTCGCAGACGATGGCGACGATGCGCTTGCCGGCGTTCTCGGGCCGGGCGGCGATCTCGAGCGCGGCGTGGACGATCGCGCCCGACGAGATGCCGGAGAGGATGCCCTCCTTGGCGGCGAGGTCGCGCGCGACCCGCAGGGCGTCGTCGAGCTGGACGGGGAAGACCTCGTCGATCTGCGACCGGTCGAGCAGCTCCGGCACGAAGTTGGCGCCGATGCCCTGGATCTTGTGCGGGCCGGCCTTGCCCTCGCTGAGCAGCGGCGAGTCGGCGGGCTCGACGGCCACGACCTTCACGCCGGGCACCTGCTCGTGCAGCACCTGGCCGACGCCCGTGATGGTGCCGCCCGTCCCGACGCCGGCGACGAAGAAGTCGATCTTCCCGTCCGTGTCGCGGAGGATCTCGGGGGCGGTCGTGCGGCGGTGGATCTCCGCGTTGGCCTCGGTCTCGAACTGCCGGGCCCAGACGGCGCCCTCGGTCTCGTCGACGATCTGCTTCGCGCGCTCGACGGCGCCGCGCATGCCCTCGCCGCCGGGGGTGAGCACGACCTCGGCGCCGTAGGCGGCGATGATCGTGCGGCGCTCGACGCTCATCGTCTCGGGCATCGTGACGACGACGCGGTAGCCGCGGGCGGCGCCGACGAGCGCGAGGGCGATGCCGGTGTTGCCGCTCGAACCCTCGACGATCGTGCCGCCCGGCTTCAGCTCGCCGCTCGCCTCGGCCGCGTCGACGATGGCGACGCCGAGGCGGTCCTTGACGCTGCCGCCGGGGTTGTAGAACTCGAGCTTGACGACGACCTCCGCGCCGCCGGGCACGGCGAGTGCGTTCAGTCGCACGAGGGGGGTGTCGCCGAAGGCCGAGGTGATGTCGCCGTGGATTCCGGTCATGCGCGTCTCTTCCGTGAGGGCCCGCCGGGTGCGAGCGGTACCTGCGATCAACACATCCTAGGTCGACCGTGTTCCCGGTGACCGGAGGTGCAGGACGCGCAGGAGGCGCGGGCCGGCCCGAGGGCCCACCCGCGCCTCCTGCCCGGTCGCTACGCGCCGGTGATCTTGCCCGGGTTGAAGACGCGGCCCGGGTCGGCCGAGTCGAACAGGCCCTGCATCACCTGGATGCCCTGCGTCGAGACGTCCTGCTCGAGCCACGGGGCGTGCTCGAGGCCGACGCCGTGGTGGTGCGACACGGTCGCGCCGGTGTCGATGAACGCCTGCTGGATCGCGTGCTTCACGACGTCGTACTCGGCCTCGGCGTCGGCGCCGTGCTCGAAGGCGAACGTGAAGTAGAGGCACGCCCCCGAGTGGTACGAGTGCGACAGGTGGCCCATGATCCAGCCCTGCACGCCGATCTGGTCGAACGCCTGGTTGGCCGCGGCGTAGACGCGGGCCGAGACGTCGCGCAGCTTCGACCACGGGGCGGCGGTCTCGCTGACGTCGGCCGCGCCTCCGTGGTCCATGAAGAAGTCGCGCAGGTAGGGCGTGTCGAACTTCTTCTGGTCGTAGAGCTTGCCGGGGCCCTTGCCGACGCTCATGCCGCGGTTCGCCTTGACGATCTTGGCGACGGCCTTCTGCGTCTGGGCGACGTGCTCGGGGCTGCCCTCGTAGCCGATGAACGACAGGCACATCGCCTCGACGTCCCAGCCCTTGGCCCTGAGCACCTTCGGCAGGGCGTCGTTGACGACCTTCGAGATGCCCTTGCTCTCCTTCGAGGTCGCGAACGAGAACGCGGTCTCGTGGGCGTCGCTGACGCGGGTCACCGACGGGTGGGCGTCGCTCTCGGCGATGGCCTGCATCGCCGCGAGCCCGTCGTGCCACGACGGGAAGAGGTAGGCGAGGATCTCGCGCTTCTCGGGCAGGCGGTGCACCTGCGCGGTGACCTCGGTGATGACGCCGAGGCGCCCCTCCGAGCCGATGATCATCTCGCGGAGCGACGGCCCGGTGGAGGCGCTGGGCACGGCCCGGATGACGAGCACGCCCCCGGGGCGGACGACGCGCAGCCCCTTGGTGATGTCGGCGATGTCGCCGTACTTGTCGCTCTGCATGCCGGAGGAGCGGGTCGCGACCCAGCCCCCCATCGTCGAGTGCGTGAAGCTGTCGGGGAAGTGGCCGAGGGTCCAGCCGCGGGCGTTGAGCTGCTCCTCCAGGTCGGGGCCCTGGCCGCCGGCCTGGATGCGGGCGAGTCCGCTGTCTTCGTCGACGTGGAGCACCCTCGAGAGGCGGCCCATGTCGAGCGAGACGACGGTGCGCTCCTCCGTGGGCATCGGCTCGAGGCTGCCGACGATGTTGCTGCCGCCGCCGAAGGGGATGAGCACGACGTCGCTCGCGACGGCGAGGTCGACGATCTGCTGCACCTCGGCCTCGTCGGCCGGGTAGACGACGACGTCGGGCACCCGGTCGAGGACGCCCGTACGGATGCGGATGAGGTCGCGGATGCTCTTGCCGTAGGTGTGGACGACGCGGTCGTGGTCGCCCTGGTCGACGTGCTCGGTGCCGACGATCTGCACGAGCGAGTCGACGACCTCGGAGGAGGCGCGCGAGGCCGGCACGGTCAGCTGCGAGAAGTCGAGGCCCGTGTCGTGCTGGCCCTGCGACAGCTCGACGCCGACGATCTTCTTGACGAACGGGGCGAAGCCCGGCTTGTCGTCGTGGTGGAAGGCGACGCCCTCGACGCCCCAGCCCCACCACTTCATGTGCGCGACGCCGTGGTCGCGCACCTCGGTCTCCGGCTTGCTCTGGACGTCGGTCACGGTCGTGCTCCTTCGGACGGGGTCTCGGGACCCAGGATACGGGCGGTGTTCGCGTCCTTCAGACGCAGGATCTCGTCGCGCAGGCGGGCCGAGAACTGCACCGGCGTCTCGCCGGGCTCGGGCCGCATCGGGTCGCCGAACGCCACGCCGACGGGCAGGCGGCCGGGCCTCGGCCAGGCCGACCCACGGGGGTGGGCGATGTGCGCCCCGATCAGGGCGAGGGGGATGATCGGCACGTCGCAGGCCGCCGACAGCGCCGCCGCGCCGGGCTTGAACGCGGCGACGGAGCCGTCCTTCGAGCGCGTGCCCTCGGGGAAGACCAGCACGGGGTAGCCGCGCTCGAGCAGCGACCGGGCGCTGACCGTGGGCTGGCCGGCGCGCCTGCGGGCGGCCGACTTCGCGGCGGCCTTGCGGCGGGCGGCGGACTGCGTCGGCGTCGCGCCGGTCGACGGGTGCGCGGCGGCCGCGGCCGCCGCCGCGACGGCGCCGGGGGCCTGGGGCGTCGCCGAGCCGGGCGTGCCGGCGGGCGTCGCGGTCGACGAGCCACGCTGCACCGGGAAGGCGTTGAAGAACAGCTCGGTCAGCTGACGACGCCACGGCACGTCGAAGAAGTAGTCGGCCGCGGCCCCCGTCGCGAGGTAGCGGGCGAGCCGGCGCGGCAGGGCGCCGAGGATGAGGGGCGCGTCGAGGTGGCTCGAGTGGTTCGCCACCACGATGAAGCCGCCCTCGACGCCCTTGAGCCGGTCGCGGTCGATGACGGTGACGCTCGTGATGGACCAGATGGTCGGCTTGAGGACGACCCGCTGGGCGACGTACCGGGCCATGGCCCGGCCGCGCGAGCTGAAGCGGTCGGTGACGTCGGTCGCGGCGCGGGCGACGGCCTCGCGGCGCGGGTGGCCGGGCCGGCTGGGGTCGCTCACGACTCCGCGGGCTTCCGTCGGCTCGACGAGATGGCGCCCGAGACGCGGCGGACGACGCTGCGCGGAGCGTGCCGCACCAACCAGAACAGCACGCGGTACCGAACCGTGGGCATGGAGACCACCTTGTTGTCATCGACGTCGCGCAGGCACGCGGCGACCAGTGGTTCGGCGCCGAGCCACAATGCGTTCGGGATGCTCGACGACCGGATGCCGGCGCGCTGATGGAACTCCGTCTTCACCCAGCCCGGCAGCAGCACCGTGACGCCGACGCCCGTGCCCGCGAGCTCGACCGACAGGCTCTCGCTGAACGAGGTCACCCACGCCTTGATGGCCGAGTAGCCGCCCATGGTCATGAAGCCGGCGGTGCTCGACACGTTGACGATGCGGCCGCGGCCCCGGAGGCGCATGGCGCGTGCCGCGGACCCCGACAGCACCAGCACGCTGCGGACCATCACCTCGAACGCCGCGTCGTGCGTCGCGACGTCCTCCGACGTCAGCGGCGTGTGCACGCCGAAGCCGGCGTTGTTGACGAGCAGCTCGACCGGGGAGGCGTCGTCGGCCAGCCGGGCGGCGACCCGGTCGACGTCCGAGCGGTCGCCGAGGTCGGCGGAGAGGACCTCGACCCGGCGGCCCGTCGCGCGGAGCGCGGCGGCCGTCTCGTCGAGTCGGGTCGCGTCGCGCGCGACCAGGACGAGGTCCCAGCCACGTGCGGCGAGTTGGCGGGCGAATTCGGCTCCGATGCCGGACGTGCCCCCGGTGACGAGCGCTGTTGCCATGCCGCTTACGATACGGTCTTGAGGGCTCGCAGCGTGCATCGTGCCCCGCCCGCCCGCACGAACGCGTCACGAGAGGATCACTGGTCATGACGATCGACGGTGACCCCTACGACACCACCGAGTTCGACATGCGCGAGTTCACCCTGACGGCCCAGGGCACCCTCCGCCCCGAGCTCGACCTGACGCCCTTCGAGGCCTCCCCGCTCGGCGACGACGAGCTGCGCCTGCTGCGCCACCTCGGCCGCCTGGAGGCCGCGACGATGGAGCACCTCCGCAACCTCCTCGTCACCGCGACGCACAAGGACGCCCGCGTCACCGCCTTCCTCGTCACGTGGGCCTTCGAGAAGTTCTGGCTGGCCGACGCCCTCGACGCCGTGCTCGAGGCGCACGGCCGCCCGCGCCTCCGCGACGACGAGGAGGGCCCGCGCCGCCACGCCGCCTCCGAGGCCGCCGAGCGCCGCGGCCCGATCACGCGCGCCCTCGAGGCGATCAACAAGGGCGTGCCGATCGTCGCCGAGCACATGATCACCGGGCTCGTCGACGAGTGGGTCCTCGGCGAGGCCTACGACGTGCTCGAGCTCCGGGCCGCGAGCCCGGCGCTGAGCGCCGTCCTCGACCGCGTCCGCGCGATCAAGCGTCGCCACGAGCGGTTCTTCGACCTCGAGGCCCACTGGCGCCTCGCCGACTCGGCGCGTGCCGTGAAGCAGACCCGCGCCTCCCTCGCGAAGGCCGTCTGGCCGATCGGCGCGATCGAGCGCGCCGACTCCGAGCGCACCTTCTTCGACACGGTCGTCTGGGGCGGGGCCGAGGGCCACCTCCGCGCCGACTCGGTCGGCGACCGCGTCGCCGCCCTGCCGGGGCTCGACGCCCGCGTCGGCTCCACCGTGACCCGAAAGCTCACCGCATGACCGCACCCCTCCCCTCCGCCACGCCGGGCTCCACCGTCGCCAGCCTCGGCTCGGCGCACGTGCTGCTCACGGGCGGCACCGGATTCGTCGGCCAGGCGATCCTCGAGCGCCTGCTCTCGACCCACCCCGACACGACGGTCACCCTGCTGATCCGGCCCAAGGCCGGCACGCCGGCCCTCGGTCGGCTGCGGCACCTGCTCAAGAAGCCGGTGTTCGCGAGCTGGCGCGAGCGCGTCGGCGCGGACGAGGTCGAGCGCGCGCTCACCGAGCGGCTGCGCGTCGTCGAGAGCAGCCTCGGCTCGCTGCCCGACCTGCCCGCCGACCTCGACGTCGTCATCCACAGCGCGTCGACCGTCTCGTTCGACCCGCCCATCGACCAGGCCTTCGACACCAACGTCGGCGGGGCCGTCGGCCTGTACGAGGCCCTGCGCCGCGCGGGCGGAGACCCGCACGTCGTTCACGTGTCGACCGCGTACGTCGGCGGCATCCGCAAGGGCGTCTTCCCCGAGGCGGCGCTCACGCACGCCGTCGACTGGCGCGCCGAGCACGCCGCCGCCCGCGACGCGCGCGCCCGCGTCGAGGCCGCGTCGCGGCAGCCCGAGACCCTCCGCCGGTTCCTCGCCGAGGGCCGTGCCCGCCACGGCAAGACCGGGCCCCAGGCCGTCGCGACGGCCGCCGAGGAGGCGCGGGTCGCCTGGGTCGCCGCCCGTCTCGTCGACTACGGCCGCACCCGGGCCGAGACCCTCGGCTGGACGGACGTCTACACGCTCACCAAGGCGTTCGCCGAGCGCGCCGCCGAGGAGCTGTGGGCCGCCGAGGGCCACCGCCTGTCGGTCGTCCGCCCCGCCATCGTCGAGAGCGCGCTCCGCCACCCGTACCCGGGCTGGATCGACGGCTTCAAGGTCGCCGACCCGCTGATCATGTCGTACGCCCGCGGGCTCCTGCCGGAGTTCCCCGGGGTGCCCGACAGCGTGCTCGACATCGTGCCCGTCGACTTCGTGGTGAACGTCATCCTCGCGGTCGCGGCGAACCCCCCGGCGCGCCCGGTGACCGACGACGCGGCCGCGGCGGTGCCGGCGCCGCGCACCGCGACTCCTGCGGGCCCCGAGGCGCAGTACTTCCACGTGGCGTCGGGCAACGCGAACCCGTTCCCGATCCTCCGCATGTTCGAGAACCTCAACGCGTTCTTCACGGCGAACCCGCTGCCGCGCGACGAGCACACGACCATCCCGGTGCCGCACTGGGACTTCCCCGGCGTGCGCAAGGTCGAGGGCGCGATCCGCTTCAAGCAGCGGACGAACGACTGGCGCGAGCGCGTGCTCACGCACCTGCCCTCGAACCAGCGCACGCGCACCGCGCTGAGCGACGTGCAGACCCGACGCGCCGACCTCGAGTCGCTGCAGAGCCTGACCGACCTCTACCGCCACTACGTGCAGTCCGAGATCATCTTCGACGACCGCCGCACCCGGGCGCTGCACGCCGGGCTGCCCGAGGGCTCCCCCGCCGACGTCGGCTTCGACGTCGGCGACATCGACTGGGAGCACTACTTCCAGACCGTGCACTTCCCGTCGATCACGGCCATGACGCGCGCCTTCTCGGTGCGCCCCGCCGCCACCGGCGCCGTCGTCGACACCCGGCCGCTGCCGCCCCGCACCGACGTGGTCGCCGTCTTCGACCTCGAGGGGACGGTGCTCGACTCGAACATCGTCGAGCAGTACCTCTGGGTGCGCTCGAACGGCTTCCGCAAGGCGGCCTGGCCGGGCGAGGTCGCGTCGCTGCTGACCGGCCTGCCGGCCTACCTCCGGGCGGAGTCGCGTGATCGCGGCGAGTTCATCCGCAGCTTCCTGAGGCGGTACAGCGGCATGCCCGTCTCGCGCCTCCGCGGAGTGGTGCGCTCCGGCGGCTACGCCGACGCCGTGCGCCGCCACACCCTGCCCGAGGCGCTCGCCCGCATCGCGGAGCACCGGGCCGCCGGTCATCGGACGGTGCTGGTCACGGGCTCCATCGCGACCCTCGCCGGGCCGATCGCCGACCTGTTCGACGAGGTCGTCGGCAGCACCATGCACGAGCGCGACGGAGTGCTCACCGGGTACCTCGCCCAGCCGCCGTTGGTGGACGAAGCCCGCGCTGCGTGGCTGACGCAGTGGGCACGGGAGAACGAGATCGACCTCACGGGGTCGTACGGGTACGGTGACTCCCACGCCGACCTCGCCTGGTTGGAGCTGCTCGGCAACCCGTCCGCCGTCAACCCCGACTCCAATCTCGCCCGCGAGGCGCTCCGAAGAAGATGGAGCATCCGCGACTGGGCCAGGGCCCGGGGCGCGGTCACAGCGACGACCGGCGGCAGCACCACACGGAAAGGAGACGGAGGGCAGGTCTGACGACCCGCGCCTCCCGACACCACATGGCATTCGACATCGACAAGTTCGCCGCGACCAGCGAGCGGATCACGTGGGACGACCTCGACCTCGACCACTTCAAGGAGAACCCGCTCAGCGCGGACTCGCTCCGCACCCTCCGCTACATGGCCGACGTCGAGTACCACACCGTGTGCTACACCCGTGACCTGCTGACCACGCCCTCCCACAAGGAGGGCGACGTCTCGACCTTCATGACGATGTGGAACCGCGAGGAGTTCTGGCACGGCGAGGCCCTCGCCGCCATCCTCGAGGTGCACGGCGTCAAGGTCGACTACGACCAGCTGCGCGCGAACCGCCTCAAGCTCGGCTGGCGCGACAAGCTCGACCCGGTCAAGCAGGGCCTGCTCGGCAAGTTCGTCGGCTCGGACTTCGTCGCCGTCCACATGTCGTGGGGCGCCGCCAACGAGTACTCGGCCGTCGCCGCGTACAAGCGCATGGCCGCCCTCGAGAAGGACCCGGTCCTCGCCGAGCTGCTCGTCCGGATCGCCCGCCAGGAGTCGCGCCACGTGGCCTTCTACGTGTCGCAGGCCCGCGAGCGGCTGCTCAAGAGCAAGAAGGCGCAGAAGCTGACCCGCTTCCTGTTGCAGAAGGTCTGGGCCCCGGTCGGCTCGTCGATCATGGAGATCGACGACGTCCGCTTCGTGTTCGGCCAGCTGATGAGCGGCGAGGAAGGCCGCAAGGCCGCCGAGAAGCTCGACTCGAACATCTCGAACCTGCCCGGCATGACCGGGCTGAAGATCTTCCAGAAGGCGCTCGACGGGCTCGGCGTCAGCCACACGTCGCCGGTCGCCGGCGGGGTGTCGGTGGCCTGAGCCGCCGGCGGTAGTCTGGGGCGTCGGGCACCCGGCCGACCAGCGAGAGGCGACACCGTGAAGACCAGCCACCTGAGGCACTTCCTCGTCGCGGCCGAGGTGCTGCACTTCCCGGTCGCGGCCGACAAGCTCGGCATCTCGCGTCAGAAGCTCGAGTCGTCGATCGAGGCGCTCGAGCTCGAGTTCGGCACGAAGCTGTTCGACCGTGACGCCAGCCCCTACCGGCTGACGAAGGCCGGCCAGGCCGCGATCGTCGTCGCTGAGGAGGAGCTCGCGAGCCCGTCGACTCCTCCGCCGCCGCCTCCCGTGCCGGCGGGCGGCAAGGCCAAGGCGTCGAAGGGCAAGGGGCGCACCCCGGCGGTCAAGGGGCAGCCGAAGCCGTTCAAGAAGCGCCAGGGGCGCTAGTTCCGCCGGTTCGTCAGAGAGCGGCGAACCACTCCGCGTAGCGGGTGTTCTCTGCCATGCGCCGGGTCTCGTCGGGGGCGTCGTCGCTCCACCACACCGGCCCCCGCTCGCCGAGGCCCGTCTTGGCCGCGTCGACCCGGGCCTTCGCCGCCTCGACGCCGGCGTGGTCGTCGGCCGCCAGGGCCGCCTTCTTGGCGCGGCGGGCGTCCATCAGCTCGTGGACGAGCTCGGACCGTCTCTCCTCCGGCAGGGCCGGGTCGGTGCGCCGCCACAGCCGGCCGCGCACGACGAGGTAGCGGCCGTCGGGGGTCACGAGCGGGTCGGTCACAGGGCCAGTCTGCCCGGGGCGCGCGCGGCGCGGCCGGGCGGCCTGCCCCGTCGACGACTCAGGAGGCACCCGCGCGAGCGCGCCCGCACGGGCCGCCCGCGCCGCCCGCTCCTGACCCGTCGACACGACCGCCGCGCGCAGCGCAGCCACGACCGCGGCCCCGCCGCACCGCCCCACCGCCGAGCAGCCCGCCGCGTCGACGACTCAGGAGACACCCGCGCGAGCGCGCCCGCACGGGCCGCCCGAGCCGCCCCCTCCTGAACCGTCGACACGACCGCCGCGCGCAGCGCAGCCGACGACCGCGGCCCCGCCGCACCGCCCCACCACCGAGCAGCCCGCCGCGTCGACGACTCAGGAGACACCCGCGCGAGCGCGCCCGCACGGGCCGCCCGAGCCGCCCCCTCCTGAACCGTCGACACGGGGCGGCGACGAGGAGGCGCGAGCCGCAGCCCGCGCCTCCCCCTAGTCGCCCTTGACGTTGACGATCTGGCGCAGCGTGTGCCGGATCGTCACGAGCTCCGCCGCGTCGGCCATCACCTGGTCGATCGGCTTGTACGCCGCGGGGATCTCGTCGAGGAACGCGTCGGTGTCGCGGTACTCGATGCCCTCCATCGCGGTGCGCAGCTCGTCGTGCGTGAACTTCTTGCGGGCGGCGCTCCGCGAGTACGCCCGGCCGGCGCCGTGCGGCGACGACTCGAGCGCGACGGGGTTGCCCTTCCCCTCGACCACGTAGGAGGCGGTGCCCATGCTGCCGGGGATCAGCCCGGCCTGCCCCGCCCGGGCCGAGATGGCGCCCTTGCGGCTGAGCCACACGTCCTTGCCGAAGTGCCGCTCGCGCTGCGTGAAGTTGTGGTGGCAGTTGATCCGCTCCTGCTCCTGCACGGGCGCTCCGACCCAGTCGGCGAACTGGCGCACGACGCGGTCCATCATCTCCTCCCGGTTCAGCAGGGCGAAGCGCTGTGCCCAGCCGAGCTCGGCGATGTACCGGTCGAACTCGGCCGTGCCCTCGACGAGGTAGGCGAGGTCGGGGTCGGGCAGCGTGATCCACCAGCGCGTCATGGCCGCCTGGGCGACCTTGATGTGCGCCTGCGCGATCTTGTTGCCGACGCCCCGGCTCCCCGAGTGCAGGAAGAGCCACACGGCGTCCGTCTCGTCGAGGCTGACCTCGATGAAGTGGTTGCCGCTGCCGAGCGTGCCCAGCTGCAGCTGCCAGTTCTTCGCGTACGACGCCGGGTCGAAGCCCGCCTCGGCGGCCAGCGCCTCGAGCTCGGCGACGCGGGGCTCGGCCGTGGCGACGACCTTGCGGTTGTACGCGCCGGCCGAGGTCGGCACGGCCCGCTCGATCTGCTCGCGCAGCGGCTTGCGGTCGGCGGGCAGGTCGGCCGCCGTGAACTGCGTGCGCACGGCGATCATGCCGCAGCCGATGTCGACGCCGACGGCGGCCGGCATCACGGCGCCGAGCGTCGGGATCACCGACCCGACGGTGGCGCCGAGGCCCAGGTGGGCGTCGGGCATCAGTGCGAGGTGCGGGTAGATGAACGGCATCGTCGACGTCGTCCTGGCCTGCTGTGCGGTCTTCTCCTCGAGCAGGCTGGCCCAGCTGAACAGCCGGGCGGTGATCTTCTCCATGGTCCTCTCGGTCCTCTGTGGGGGGTGTCGTCGTCCGGGGCGGACGGACGCACTCCGACCCTGCAGTGTCGGTGGATGCGAGAGGTGCCCCGGCCCTCGTGGGCTGGGGCGTCGAGTGACGCGCGGGGCCTACGAGAGGGTGTCGAGTTCGAGCATGGTCTTCTCCTGCTGCTCGGGCGATGCGTACTGCCCGGGGTGCCAGGAGCGACCGCTGCCGTCGAGGAGGCGCGGTGCACGCAGGTCGGTGATGGTGCGGTTCGACACGGTGCTGGCCTCTCTCTCGGGGGTGCTCGACGTCGACGAGGCGACGGGTCGTGCCGACGATCGGCACGAGAGGCGACAGTACAGCCCGGGCGTGTCGCTGTCCACACCCCGGGCGTGTCGCGTCTGTCGCTCCGGGCGACCTCCAGGTCGTCCTTTCGGCGGACACCCTGTGAACCCCTGGTCATGAGCCAGATTCATGATGCGGCAGCGCCTTGCGATTTAGGTGAGCCTTGCCTAACCTCGGGCAGGCCGCAGAGAGCCTGCCGCGATCACGCATCACCGGGAGACCACCGTGACCCACCTCCTGTCCGCCGCCACGGCCGACGCCTACGCCCGCTCGACGACCGCGGTCGTCGAGCGCCTCGCCGAGCGGTTCCGGCTCGTCGACCAGCCGTCGTCGGGCGTGCCCCGCGCCGACCTCGAGGCCCTCGTCGACGCGGTCGACCTCGACGGCCCCGGCGCCGGCACCGACGCCGCCCTCCGCGAGGTGGACGAGCTCTTCACCGCGCACGCCGTCTGGTTCCACCACCCCGCCTACCAGTCGCACCTCAACTGCCCGGTCGCCCTGCCGGCGGTGGCCGCCGAGGCCGTGCTCGCCGCGGTCAACCCGTCGGTCGACACGTACGACCAGTCGACCGTCGGCACGCTCGTCGAGCGGCGGCTGATCGCCTGGACGGCCGAGCGCGCCGGCCTCCCCGCCGACACCGCGGACGGGGTGTTCACGTCGGGCGGCACGCAGTCGAACCTGCACGCCCTGCTGCTGGCCCGCGAGCGCGCCGCCGGGCGGGCCCGACGTCACGACCTCGACGAGGAGGCGCGGCTGAGGAGCACGAGCGGGCCCGGTCGACGCCCCGACCGTCGCCCGCGCTCCCTGCACGAGGTCCTCGAGCGGATGGTGGTGCTCGAGACCGACCAGAGCCACTTCAGCGTCTCGACGGCCGCGCGCGTGCTCGGCCTGGGCCCCGACAGCGTCGTCGCCGTGCCCACCGACGACCTCGGCCGGATGCGGCCCGACGCCCTCCGCGTGACCCTCGACGCCCTGGTCCAGGCCGGGCACGTGGTCGTCGCCGTCGTCGCGACCGCGGGGACGACCGACCGCGGCTGCCTCGACCCGCTGGCCGCGATCGCCGACGTCTGCGACGACACCGACGTCTGGCTGCACGTCGACGCGGCCTACGGCGGGGGCCTGCTGGTCTCGACGACGCGGCGGCGCCTCCTCGAGGGCGTCGAGCGGGCCCGGTCGGTCACCGTCGACTTCCACAAGACCTTCTTCCAGCCCGTGTCGTCGAGCGCGCTCCTCGTGCGCGACCGGGCAGACCTCGAACCGCTCGCCTGGCACGCCGACTACCTGAACCCGGCCGGGGCGGCCGACCCGAACCAGGTCGACAAGTCGCTGCAGACCACCCGGCGACTCGACGCCCTCAAGCTGTGGGCGACCCTGCGGGCCGTCGGCGCCGATGGGCTCGGCGCGATGATCGACCGCGTCGTCGAGCTGGGAGCGGCCGCGACCGGGGTCGTCCGCGACTCCGACGACCTCGACCTGATCGGCGAGACGCAGCTGAGCACGGTCCTGTTCCGCTGGCGCCCGGAGGGGCTCGACGACGCCGAGGCCGACCGGCTCGTGCCGCTCGTCCGACGCGCCCTGTTCGAGTCGGGGCGCGCCGCGGTCGCGCAGACGGTGATCGACGGGAGGCCGTGCCTCAAGCTCACGCTGCTCGACCCCGACACGACCCTGGCCGACGTCGAGGCGGTGCTCGACCTCGTCCGCGAGACGGCGAGCGCCCTGCACGTCGACAGCACCGACGGCGTGACCACCGCGGCGGTCGTCCGATGAGCGCCGTCCCCGAGCACGTCCACGACCTGGTCGGCGTCGGCCTCGGCCCCTTCGGCCTCGGCCTCGCCGCCCTCAGCGACCCCGTCGACGACCTCGACGCGGTCTTCCTCGACGCCGCCGACGGGTTCCGCTGGCACCCGGGCATGATGATCGAGGGCGCCACCATCCAGGTTCCCTTCCTGGCCGACCTCGTGACGATGGCCGACCCGACCTCGCGGTTCTCCTTCCTCGCCTGGCTGAAGCAGACCGGGCGCCTCTACCCGTTCTACGTCCGCGAGAGCTTCTTCCCGCTCCGCGTCGAGTACGACGCCTACTGCCGGTGGGTCGCCGACCAGCTCGGCACGCTGCGCTGGGGCCGTCGCGTGACGGCGGTCACCGACCTCGACGACGGGACGCTGCTCGTGCACGCCGGCGACGAGACGTGGCGCACGCGGCACGTCGTGCTCAGCACGGGCACCGAGCCCGCCGTCCCGGCGCACCTGACCGGGCTCGACGGCCCGGTGGTGCACAGCGCCGACTACCTCGGCGCCCGCGACCGGCTGCGTGACGCCCCCTCCGTGACGATCGTCGGCAGCGGGCAGTCCGCGGCCGAGATCTACCGCGACCTGCTCGACGGGGTCGGGCACGAGGGGGTCGCCGGCTCCGGCGCCCGGCTCGACTGGGTCACCCGCTCCCCCCGGTTCTTCGCCATGGAGTACACGAAGCTCACCCTCGAGCTCACGAGCCCCGAGTACACCGACCACTTCCACGGCCTGCCCCTCGCCGAGCGCGACCGGCTCGGCCGCGAGCAGCGCAGCCTCTACAAGGGCATCAGCGGCGACCTCGTCGACGACGTCCACGAGACGCTCTACCGCCGCAGCGTCGACGGCCCGCTCGACACGACGCTCCTCACCGAGACCGAGCTGACGGACGCGACCTGGGACGCCGACCGCGGGCTGTTCACGCTGACCCTCCGCCACGCGCAGCTGGGCACGACGGCCGTGCGGGAGTCCGCCGCACTCGTGCTGGCGACGGGGTACGCCCCGCGGTCGACCTCGGTGCTCGACCCGCTCGGCGAGCAGGTCGAGCGCGACGCCCGCGGGCGGCTCGCCGTCGCCCGTGACCACAGCGTCGACGGCGGCCGCGGCCGCGTCTTCGTGCAGAACGGCGAGGAGCACACCCACGGCCTGACCGCGCCCGACCTGGGCATGGGCGCCTGGCGCAGCTCGAGCATCCTCGCGTCGATCACGGGCCGCGAGGTGTACCCGGTCGAGCGTCGGGTCGCCTTCCAGACGTTCGGGCTGCCGACCGAGGAGGCGCGGGTCGGCTCCCCGGGAGCCCCCGCCGCCGAGGGGGTGACGGCCCGATGACCGCGGTCGCCGAGCACCGCGCCTCGTGCGGGCTCGTCACGGTCGAGCCGTTCGAGGCGCACCCGCACGCGGTGCCGCTGCGGCGCTGGCTCTCGCACCCCGCCTCCTCGTGGTGGGGCATGGCGGGCCTCAGCACCGACGAGGTCCGCGCCCACCTCGCCGCGATCGAGGCCGACCCGCACCAGCGGGCCTGGCTGGGCCGCGTCGACGGCGAGCCGCTCTTCTACGTCGAGACGTACGACCCCACGCGCGTGCTGCTGACGGGGGTGCCCGAGGTGCGGCCCGGCGACGCGGGGATGCACCTGCTCGTCGCTCCGCCGGTCGAGCGACGGGTGCACGGGCTCACCTCCGCCGTGATGGCGGCCGTGACGAGCTTCGTGCTCGACGGGCTGGGCGCGACCAGGGTCGTCGTCGAGCCCGACGTGCGGAACGCGACGGTCAGGGCGAAGAACGACGAGGCGGGCTTCCGCGTGCTGCGCGAGCTGGAGCTGCCCGACAAGCGCGCGGCCCTGTCGGTGCTGACCCGCGACGACCGCGCCGCGGCGCACCTCGCGCCCGAGCCGATGGCGGTCGCGCACCGGCACCTCGTGACGAAGGCCCTCGCCGAGTTCTCGCACGAGCGGCTGCTGGCGCCGGCCAGCCGGGGCGGCGACGCGTACGAGGTGGTGCTCGCCGCACTGCCGCGGCACGACCCGACGGCGGGCGCGGCCGCGGCCCCGACGCCGTCCGCCGCACCGGCAGCGGCACCGGCCCCGACCCCGACCCCGACCCCGACCCCGGCCGTCGCCTACCGCTTCCGCGCCCGGCGGCTGGCCCTCGAGCACTGGGCGATCGACGAGGCGAGCGTCACGCGCACGGTCGACGGGCGCCCCGCCCCGCTCGACGCCCTCGAGCTGGTCGTCGAGCTGCAGCCCCTCCTCGCCGTGCCCGAGCACCTCCTCGCCACCTACCTCGAGGAGGTCTCGGCGACCCTCGCCGGCCTCGCCCACAAGCACCACCGGGGCGGGCCGTCGAGCGAGCAGCTGACGACCGCCGACCACGCGACGATCGAGGCGGCGATGACCGAGGGCCACCCCTCGTTCGTGGCGAACGCGGGCCGCATCGGGTTCGGGCTCGACGAGTCGCGGGCCTACGCCCCGGAGAACGGCGAGCCCGTGCGCCTGCTCTGGCTGGCGGCCCGACGCGCCCACGCGCACCTCGCCCTCGGGCGAGGCCTCGACGAGGCGGCCCACCGCCGCGCCGAGCTCGGCGAGGAGGCGCTCGAGCGCTTCGCCGCGACCCTCCGCGGCCGGGGCCTCGACCCCGACGACTTCCACCTCCTCCCGGTGCACCCCTGGCAGTGGCAGCACCGCGTCGCCGTCACCTTCGCCGCCGACGTCGCCCGCCGCGACCTCGTCCTCCTCGGCGAGGGCGACGTCGAGCACCGGGCGCAGCAGTCGATCCGCACGTTCTTCGCGCCGACGCACCCGGAGCGCAGCTACGTCAAGGTCGCCCTGGCCATCCAGAACATGGGGTTCCTCCGCGGCCTCTCCCCCGAGTACATGCGGCCGACGCCGGCGATCAACGACTGGGTGCACGACCTCATCTCGGCGGACCCCACCCTGCGGGAGGCGCGGTTCCGCGTCCTCCGGGAGCGCGCCTCCCTGGGGTACACCGGCGACGTCTACCACCGCACCGCGACGGCGTCCCCGCAGCGGAAGATGCTCGCGGCCCTCTGGCGGGAGAGCCCGGTGCCGCTGCTCGCGCCGGGCGAGCGCCTCGCGACGATGGCGGCGCTGCTGCACCGCGACCGCGAGGGGCACGCGCTGGCGACGGCGATGGTGCGGGCCTCGGGCGTCGGCGCCGAGCAGTGGCTGCGGTCGTACCTGCACGCGTACCTGCGGCCCGTCGTGCACTGCCTGCTCGCCCACGACCTCGCCTTCATGCCGCACGGCGAGAACGTGATCACCGTGCTGCGCGACCACGTGCCGACCGCCGTCGTGATGAAGGACATCGGCGAGGAGGTCGCCCTGCTCGCCGAGCCGTCGTCGCCCGCCGACCTGCCGGCCGAGCTGCGCCGCGTCGTCTCGCCCGTCGATGACCGGGAGAAGGCGCTGGCCGTCTTCACCGACGTCTTCGACGGGGTGCTGCGGCACCTCACGGCGATCCTCGACGTCGACGGGGTGCTGCCGGAGGCGCTCTCCTGGCGGCTCGTCGCGGAGTGCGTCGACCGGCACGCGGACGAGCACCCCGGGCTGCACGGCGCGGTCGACCTGCGCGCGGCGCGGTTCGACCACTCGTGCCTGAACCGTCTGCAGCTGCGCGACACGAGGCAGATGGTCGACCTCGGGGCGCAGTCGTCGTCGCTGATCTACGCCGGCACCCTGCCGAACCCGATCGCCCGCTGAGGAGGCCGCCGGCCGGAGGCGCGGGTCAGCGGCGAGGGAGGGCGAGGGGAGCACGGCCGGGTCGGACCCGAATCCTCCCGGCCGCGCCCCGTCGGCGGGTGCCGACCGTCGACCGGGCCGGAGGCCTCACGTGCCCGGGACGCCGTCGACGCTACCGGACGACACGTGTCGAGTCAGGGGGGTGGCCAGACGGCACCCGGCACCGTAGGGGCCCGGCCGCCCGGATCGGGGGACGCACTGTACCCCGATCAGCCCAGCTCACGCCGAGGGCGCTCGAGCCGGCAGGTCCTGCAGCTCGCGCTGCACCTGCAGCGCCAGCTCGCGGAGCAGCACGAGGTCGACGCTCTCGGCGCTGCGCGGCACGACGTCGGTGACGCAGAGCGCCCCGACCCGCACGCCGTCGGCCGTCTCGATCGGGTGGCCCGCGTAGAAGCGCACCGACGGGTGGTGCGCGAAGCGCGGATCGGCCCAGGCGTCGGGCACGACGAGCGCCTGCCCGTCGCGCACGGTGTGGGCGCAGAACGAGTCGGCGATCGGCTGCTCGACGCGCATCTGGCCCGACACGGCCTTGTTCCACTGGCGGCCCTCGTCGATCAGCGCGAACGACGCGCCCTGCCCGCCGAGCAGCACGCGCGCGCGCTCGACGATGTCGTCGAACCGCTTCTCGGGCGGGGTGTCGAGCAGGCCGAGGGCGCGGACGGCGGCGAGCTGCGCCTCGGCGTCCTGAGGGGCGTGCCGGGCACGACGGGCCGTGGCGCCGCGCTCGAGCTCGCGGTCGATCAGGGGGGCGAGCAGCGCGGCCTGGTCGGCGGCCCAGGCGCCGTAGCGCAGCACCTGGCCGCGGCGGTCGCCCGCGCCGGTCGGGGCGGCCCCCGGGCGGCCCTGCTGGTCGTCGGCGCCCGTGGAGGGCACGGGCGGCAGCAGGAAGTGCAGGCGTTCGCGCCCCGCACAGAGGTCGGCCGACAGCCGGTTGAGCACGTCGGCCTGCTGGTCGGCCGCCCCGCCGCGGGCGGCGCCGAACTTCTGCACCGAGCTCGGGGCCTGGATGCCGACCACGAGCAGGTGGCAGCTCGGGTCGGTGGCCTGCTCGAGCTGCGACAGCAGGGCGCAGAGGTGGCTGCTCCAGCGGTGCCCGGGCAGCAGCTGGAGGGCGTCGCTCATGCCGAGCACGACGACGACGGCGTCGTAGCCGCGGAGGGGGCGCGACGCGGCGAGCTCGTGGGCGGTCGCGACGGTGACGTGCGGGTCGGCCAGGGCGTCGACGTCGGCGCCGCGCCCGGTCAGGGCGGAGAGCCGGCGGGCGAGGTGCCCCGGCAGCGCGAGGTCGTGGCTGCGGACGCCCCAGCCGACGGCGGGGCCGTTGCCGAACACGAGCACGCGGTCGGGGTCGGTGCCCGGCGCGTGCGCCGAGGGCGCGTCGTCGGGGCGGGGCGTGGTGAGGAGGTCGTCGACGACGCGGTAGCGCCCGCGGGCGACCGTTCGGACGGCTCGGTGCATCAAGGACATGCGGCAGCTCCGTCCCCGGGTGACGGGAGAGAGGGTGGCGGACCGGGCGGGGGTGGGGCCTGACCGTGGACGTTCGATCTTGGCCGAGGCGGGCCCCGCCGGCAAGCCCCCGGACGGGGGCGCGGGGAGTCGCGGGTCGAGCGGCCGGTCAGCCCCGGTCGTCGGGGCTGCGCCGCGCCTCCCCCAGCGCGGCGAGGTCGTCGCCGAGCCCGGCGAGCCGCTCGTCGCGCTCGGCCTCGTAGGCGGGGTCGACGGCGCCCGCGGCGCGCACGCGCGTCACGACGGCGGAGCCGACGTCGGCCCAGGCGCGCTCGACGGCGGAGGCGACGATCCCGTCGACGTAGTCACGGTCGGAACGGAGGGCGTCGAGCCGGTCGGCCACGGCGACGTAGGTGTTCTCGCGGAACCACAGGGTCGCGTCGTCCGCGCTGCGGTAGTCGTGCTGGTGGCGGGAGCGGCCGCGGCTGCCCTTGGTCTTCGCGCGGGCGGCCTCGATGCGCTTGTTCTGGTAGCGCTGCTCCTCCGCGAGCCGGTGCAGGGTCCGGCCCACCGCCTCCGCGGTCTCGTCACGGTCGAAGACGTCGTCGTCGCGTAGCGCCCTGACGACGATGCGGTTCGCGACCGACACGACGGCGGCGGCCCGCGCGATGAGCAGGCCCTCCCCCACGGCGCGCTCGAGGGCGACCGGGTCGACCGGGGCGGGCTCGGCGGCGTCGCCCCGGGGGCTCCTCGACCACTTCACGCCGGTCTCCTCCCGATCACCCGCTCGGCTCCGAGCGTCCCGTCGATCAAAGCACGTCTCGGCCCGTCCCTCCTCCACCTGCCGGGCACGGCGACGGCCCCGCACGCCCCGGAGGGCGGGCGGGGCCGTGGTCGTGGCCGGGGCGACCGGGCGTCAGGCGCCCGCGGGCTCCGTCGTCAACGCGTCGCGGACGGCGCCGACGAAGTCGTCGAGGTCGTCGGGCGTGCGCGAGGTGACGAGCGTGAAGCCGCCCTCGACGTCCGTGACGACCGAGCGGTCGACCCAGCTGCCGCCGGCGTTCGTCGCGTCGGTGCGGAGCGAGGCGAAGGAGGTGAGCTCCTTGCCCTTCAGCAGGTCGGCCTCGACTAGGAGCCACGGCCCGTGGCAGATCGCCGCGACGGGCGCACCGGCCGAGGCGAAGGCCTTCACGAGGGCGACCGCGGCGTCGTCCTGGCGGAGCGTGTCGGCGTTGATGGTGCCGCCGGGCACGAGCAGCAGGTCGTAGTCGGCCGCGGAGGCCTCCTCGATGGTGGTGTCGGGGCGGACGGACTGCCCCGGGTCCTTGTCGCCGACGAGCGTCTCGACGGGGCCGGTCGACTGGGCCGCGACGACGACGGTGGCGCCGGCCGCCCGCAGCGCCTCGGTCGGCACGACGAGCTCGTCCTGCTCGACGCCGTAGTTGGTGACGATCGCGAGAACGCGGCGACCGGTGAGATCGGTGTCTGCCATGGGGGTTCCTCCTCGGTGGCCCGCCGGGCGGGCCTCGTGTGATGACCCTCCCGGTCTACGCCGGGCCACTGGGCGCGGGCTCCGGGACGGTGTCCCCCGGAGCCCGCGCCGGGCTCGGCGCCGCCCACCGGCGCGCCGCCGGGCTCAGCGCCGCGTCGGGTCCCAGCCGTCCGTCCCGGCGAGGTACGCCGCCGCCGTCATGCCGGCCGCCGCCTCGTCGCTCAGCTGCGGGCGGGTCGCGGGCGTCGTCACGACGGCGCCGGGGCCGGTGTTCCGGTACTCGCTGAACCGGCCGGCCGTCCAGGTCGTCACGGCGTCCCAGTCGTTCCACGGCTTGTCGACCGCGACGGCCGACCCGAGCACGGTGTCGCGGACGACGACCTGCGCCTTGCCCTGCGTCGAGTACGGCCGGCCGAGGTAGATCGTCCCGGCGGCGCCGTCGGTGACGATCGTGCTGTCGGTGACCAGGAACCCGAACGGCGACGCCGCGGAGACCGAGGAGTCGGTGAGCGAGGCCCCGGGCCGGTCGAGCACGTGCACGGTGCTGTGGTCGATCACCGTGACGGCACGGCCGAGCACCAGGTCGGCCCCGCCCTCGAGGTACGACCCCGTGACGAAGACGCGGCTGAAGGTCGACGTGTTCGCCGTGGAGGCCAGCAGCGTCTGCTTGTCGCCGAGCAGCCGCACGTGGTCGACGACCTGCTTGTCGCCCGACTTCACCTGCAGCGCGGTCGCCTGTGCGCCCGGCGTGCTCGCCACGCTCTTCAGCGTGAGGGCCCGCAGGGTCCACTGGGGCCCGGAGATCGTCATCGCGGCGACGGCGCCCCCGGGGGCGGTGACCACGACGTCGTCCGGGTCGCCCGTCGCGCCGACGATCGTCACCCCGTAGCGGTTGCCGCTCACCACCGGGCCCGAGTAGGCGCCCGGCAGCACCAGCACGGTGCGGCCGCCCTGGGTCGTGTAGTCGGCGTTGTTCGGCAGCAGGCCCGGCGACGCCGCGACCAGGGCTCCGGCCGCGTCGACCTGGCCGAGCACGCCCTGCAGCGTCGTGGCGTCGCCGCTGCCGTCGGCGGCGACCACGTAGTCGACCTTGACGGGGGTCGCGGAGGCGACCGCCGAGGGGGCCGACACCGCGCCTCCGGCCTTCGCGACGACCGACCACGAGTAGGCGGTGCCGACGACGACCGTCTGGTCGACGAACCGGGTGGCGTCGGCGCCGAGCGAGGCGACGACGGCCGAGCCGGCGGAGGCCGAGCTGCGGACCACGTCGTACCCGGTGACGTCGGAGGCGGTGCTCGCGGCCCAGCCGACGGTCACCGAGCCCTTGCCGAGCGTCGTCGTGACCGCCGTGGGGGCGACGGGGGCGACGGCCCCCGGGTCGACCGGCTCCGTCGGGGTGACCGGCGTGACGGCGGTGGCGGGCGTCGCCGTCACGGTGGCCGGCGCGGAGCGGTTGCCCGCCGCGTCGACCGCGACGACGGCCCAGGTGTACGGCTGGCCGTCGGTGAGGCCGGTGTCGCTCCAGCTCGTGACCGGCCCGACCGAGGCGACGAGGTTCGCGGCCGAGGGCGTGACGGTCGTGCCGGGTGCCCGGTGGACGGACCAGCCGACGACGTCGGCGTCGGCCGGCGCCGTCCAGCCCAGGGTCGCCGACCGCGAGCCCGCGACGGCGGTCAGCGCGGTGGCCGCGCCCGGGGCGGTGGCGTCGGCCGGAGCAGCCGGGTCGGCCACGGCGGGGTACCAGGAGGCGGCGCCCAGCCAGGCGGACACGGTCGCGGTGACCGACTCGGCGGGCGTGAGCTGCGGCCGTGACGCGGTCGCGGCCACGACGGCGCCGGGCCCGGTGTTGCCGAACTCGGCGAACCGCGCCGCCGTCCAGGCGTACCCGTTGAAGTCCTGCCAGGGCGACGACTTGACGCCGGTGCCCAGCACGGTCTCGCGGATGATCGCCTGGGGCGCGTTCGCGGCGGTCGTCGTGCCCTGGGCGTACGGGCCGCCGAGGCGCACGTCGGTGACCCCGGCCGCCGGGGCGATCGTCGAGCCGACGACGAGGAAGCCCCGTCCGCCGACCGCGGTGGTCGACGGGATGAGCACGGTGCCCGAGGTACGGGTCGGCGTGATGGTCGTGTCGTGCACCACCAGCGACGCCCGGCCGAGCAGGACGTTGCTCGCTCCGCGGACCGTCGACGACTCGATCATCTGTCGGCTGGTCGCGCCGGCGGTGGGCACGTCGGCCCAGACGGCGCGGTCGACGGCGCTCAGCGCCACGCCGGTGAGGAGCACCCGGTCGCCGGTCATCGAGACGGCCGGGCCGTTCGAGGCGCCCGAGGTGTTCTCGACCGACAGCCCCTGCACCGTCACGCCCGAGCCGGTGATCGACAGGGCGGGCGCTGACGTGCTGCTGGTCAGGGTCACGTCGGAGGCGCTGGCCCCGCCGCCGAGGACGGTCACGTTCGACCGCGCGATGGTCGTGCTGCCGACGTAGCTGCCGGGCTCCACCCGGACGACCCAGGGGCCGGAGCCGGTGGCGGCGTCGACCGCCGACTGGAGCGTCGGGTAGGGGCCGCCGGCCTGGACGACCGCGTCGACGCGCTGCGCCGGCGTCACCGCGACGGCCGCGCTGCGGGCCGACTCGGCGCCGGAGGCGTCGACCGCCGTGACGGTGAACGAGGTCACCGTGCCGTTGGTCAGGCCCGTGGCCGTGAAGCCCTGCGTCGTGGTCGTGCCGACCTCGACCCCGTCGCGCTGGACGCGGTAGCCGACGACGTCGGCCTCGGTCGACTCGTCCCAGGTGAGGACGGCCTGGCCGCTGCCGCCCGCGGCGGTGAGGCCGACGGGGGCCGTGGGCGCGACGTCGGCGACCGGCGCGAGCGTCGGGTCCCAGCCGTCGGTGCCGGCGAGCCAGGCCGACGGCGTCGCGGCGGCGGCCTCCGTCGCGCTGAGCTGCGGCCTCTTGTCGTTGACCGTGGCGCCGGGGCCCGTCGTGCCGTGCTCGGCGAACCGGCCGTCGGTCCAGACGTTCGGGGCGAAGTCGACCCAGGGCTGCGACGTCGAGACGCCGTCCGAGATCCAGGTGTCGACCAGCGCGGTCTGGCCGCGGGAGACGTCGCCGTAGGCGCCGTCGCTCCACGAGCGCCAGGGCCGGCCGAGCGCGAACGTCTCGTCGGCGTCGCTGGCGATCCGGCTGTCGACCACGAGGTAGCCACGGGCCTTGCTGGCGGTGCTCGGCGCGAAGATCGTGCCCCCGCCGTGCGCGGTCGCGTGGATCGTCGTCCGGTCGAGGACCGCGGTCGCCCGCCCGAAGACGAAGTCGACGTTGCCCTCGATGAAGCTGTCCACGTAGTACTGGCGGGGGTAGCCGCTGCCGTCGGCGGTGATGTTGCCGGACGCGTCGGCGTTGAGGGTGTCCTGCACGCCGAGGAGGCGCACGTCGCGGTAGACCTGGCGGTCGCCCGTCGCGCGGAGGGCGACGGCCTGCGTGTTGTAGGTGCCGATCTCGGGGTGCTCCGCCTTGTCGAACGTGTTGCTGATCGTCAGGTCGCGCACCTGGACGCCGGCGCCCGACAGGGTGACGGTGGCGCTGCCCGCGGTGCCGCAGGTGGCGGCGACGACGGCGGGGCAGGTGGTGGCGGAGCGGGGCGTGCCGTTGGCGTTGTCGAAGGTCAGCACGACGTCGCGGGGCTCGCCCGTGCTGCCGGCGATGACGAGGTTCGACTTCGACGACGAGACCACGCCGCGGTAGGTGCCGGGCTCGACGACGACCACGGAGGGCTTCGTCGCGGTACCGGCGGGGACGGCCGCGAGGGCCTGCTGGAGGGTCGTGACGTCGCCCGAGCCGTCGGCCGCGACGGTGACGTCGGCGACCAGCGGCGCGGGGGCGGGCACCGCGGTGACGGCGGCCGCGGCGGACGACGTGCCGGCCCGGTCGACGGCGACCACGAGGTAGTGGACGGCCGTGCCGTTCACGAGGCCCGTGTCGACGAAGGTCGGCTTCGCGACCTCGGCGACGAGCTGGGCCGGGTCGACGGCGACGGGCTCGTCACCGGTCGACCGGTAGACCCGGTAGCCCGTGACGTCGGCCTCGATCGACTCCGTCCACGACAGGCCGACGCGCTGTTCGTCGGGGCTGGCGACCAGGCCGGCCACGGCGAGGGGCGCCACGTCGGGGCGCGGCGTCGCGACCGGGTCCCAGCCGTCGCTGCCCGCGAGGTAGGTCGCGGCCGTGTAGCCGCGCGCCTCGTCGTCGGTGAGCTGGGGGCGGGTGGCGGAGGTGCCGCTGCCGGGCCCGACGTTGCCGTGCTCGGCGAAGCGGGCGCTCTGCCAGGTGGTGGTGACGCCGCTGTTGACCATGTTCGTCCAGGTCTGGGTCGAGCTGATCACCGGTCCGAGCCAGGTGTCGCGGACGACGACCTGGGCGATCGCCGACGAGTCGGCGACGCTCGTGCCGTCGGCCTGCGCCTTGCCGGGCTGCCAGGGGCGGCCGAGCGACTGCGAGCCGTCGGGGGCGGTGCCGACGATGCGGCTGCCCGTGATCAGCACGCCGAAGCGCTGCGAGACGTCGGTGCTGGCCGCGGTGACGGCGCCGTTCGGCGACGTGCCGTGGTCGAGCGCCGCGAGGGTGGAGTCGTCGATGACGACGGTGCCGCGCCCGAAGACGAAGTCGACGTCGCCGGCGACGTACCCGCCGTGGAAGTACGAGCGGGCCGTCACGCCGGCGGACGGGCTGTTGGCGTACCAGGTGTCCTGGTTGCCGAGCAGGTGCACGTTCTCGTACACGAGGCGGTCGCCGGTGGTGCGGAGGGCGACGGCCTGGCCGGAGGCGTACGTGCCCTCGACGTAGGCGTTCTCGACCGTGAGGTCGCGCAGCTGCACCGAGTTGCCCGTGATGACGAGCGTGGCGCTGCCCGAGGTGCCGTAGGTGTCGGCGACCCCGTTCGTCGTGGTGCCGGTCGGCGTGCCCGCGGCGCGGTCGCCGGTGATGACGACGTCGCCGGCCTGGCCGGTGGCGCCCACGAGGATCGTGTGGGGCTTGCTGATCGTGGCGTACTCGGCGTAGCGGCCCGCGGCCAGCGAGATGACGGTGGGGTCGGTGGCCGTGCCCGCGGGGGCCGCGGCGAGCGCGTCGCGGAGCGTCGTGAAGCGCGTCACGCCGTCGGCGGGGGCCGCCGGGTCGACGACGACGTCGGTGACGAGCGGGGCTGCGGCGACGAGCGCCGTCACCTCGGCGGAGGGCGCCGACACGGCGCCGGCGCGCGAGAGCGCCACGACGGCCCAGCGGTAGGTCGAGCCGGTGCTGACGGTCGTGTCGCTCCAGGTCGGGGCGTCCACGGTGGCGACCGGCACGAAGGGGCCGGTCTCGTCGGCCCGCAGCACCTGCCAGCCGGTGACGGCCGCGGAGGCGTCGTCGCTCCAGCTCAGGTGCACGACGCGGGCGTCGGGCGAGGCGACGACGTCGGTCGGGGTCGCCGGCAGCGCCGTCGAGGCGGCACGGACGGGGTCCCAGCCGTCCTTCCCGGCGAGGTACTTCTCGGGCGTCGCCGCCGCGGCCTCCTTGGCCGTCAGCTGCGGACGGTTCTCGTTCGTGCCGGCGCCGGGGCCGGTGTTGCCGCTCTCGGCGAAGCGGGCGTCCTTCCAGGAGAAGGGCACCTTGACGCCCGACGAGTTCGTCGACGACATGTCGTCCCAGGGGGCCGCCGCGTCGATCGCGCGGGGCAGCCAGGTGTCCTTGACGACGACCGAGCCGAGCGCGTCGGGGTCGGCGCTCGGGTGCCACGGGCGGCCGAGGTTGACCGTGCCGGCGGCGGCGTCGCTCACGACCTTGCTGTCGGTGATCAGGAAGCCGTACTTGCTGCCCGTGTCGGTGCTCGCGGCGGTGAGGTAGCCGTTGTTCGCCTTGCCCCGGTCCAGCGACCGGAAGGTGACCCGCTGGAACACCGCGGTGCCGGCGCCGAAGACGTAGTCGACGTCGCCCTCGACGTAGCTGTCGACGTAGTACTGGCGGATGCGCGTGGTGGGCTTCGGGGTGTCGGCCAGCAGGGTGTCCTGGTTGCCGAGCAGGCGGACGGTGTCGGCGACGAAGCGGTCGCCCTCGACGCGCAGGGCGACGGCCTGGGCGCTGGTGATCTGCGGGTTCGCGGCCTCGTCGAAGGTGTTGGCCACGGTGAGGTGGTCGAGGGTCACGTTCGCGGCGGTGACGAGCACGACGGCGCTGCCGGCGGTGCCGAGCGTCGACTCCGGCTCGTCGGGGTCGGTGCTGCCCGAGGCGCGGGCCGACCGGATCACGACGTCGCCGGGGGTCGCCCCGGTGCCGTGGACCTGGACGTTCGGGCGCGAGATCTCGAACGACTCGTCGTACGTGCCCGGGGCGACGTCGACGCGGTACGCGTCGAGCGAGGCGCGCGGGATCGCCGCGAGCGCCGCGCCCACGGTGGCGTAGGTGCCCTGCGGCCCGACGGTCAGCACCGTCTGGACGACGGGCAGCGGCACGGCGGCGGTGCGCGAGGTCGCGGTGACGACGCCGCTGGCCTTCGAGACGTTGCCGACGCGGTCCTGGGCGGTCACGCGGTAGGAGGCCGCGACTCCCTGGGGGGCGCTGGTGTCGACGAACCGGGGGGAGGCGCCGGCCGCGTCGAGGGGGACGGTCGCCAGCAGGGTCCAGGTGCCGCCCGCGACGCTGCGCGACACGGCCCAGCCGGCGAGGTCGAGGTCCTTCGGGGCCGTCCAGGAGAGCGCGAGGCCGGCGGTCGGGCCGGCGGCGACCTTCAGCGATCCCGGAGCACCCGGAGCGACGTTCGGCGACTTCGCCGTGACGGCGAGGTACGACGACGCGTTGCCCGAGCGGTCGACGGCGCGCACGCGGTAATAGACGGTGTCGCCCTCGGCGACCGTCGGGTCGGTGAAGGTCGGCGCCACGAGGACGCCCTGCCCGCCCGCCGGGAGGTGGGGCACGTAGACCTCGTCGCCGTTCCGCTTCGTGACGGTGTAGCCGGCCAGGTCGGCCTCGCCCCCGCCCGTCCACGAGACCGTCACGCCTCCGGTCGCCAGCACGACGACCTTCGGGCTCGACGGAGCGCGGGGCGGCGTGGTGTCGCCGGGGACGGCGGCGCTGACGACGGCCGCCGGGCCCTGCCCCGCGGCGTTCGTCGCGACGACGGACCACCACGACGTCGCCCCGGCGGGGGCGGCGGCGTCGACGGCGCTCGTCGCCGTCGCGGAGGAGGTGGGCACGCGCACCCACGGCCCGGACGCCGCGGCGCCCCGGGAGAGGACGTAGCCGGTCGCGCCCGGCGTGGCCGACCACGAGACGGTGGGCACGCCGGCGCTGCTGAGCTTCACGGCGAGGCCGGTCGGGGCGGCGGGGACGACGGCGGGGCCCGCGGGGCGGGTGGCGCTGACCGTCGTGGCCGACGACACGTTGCCGCTGTGGTCGACGGCGGTCACGCGCCACGTCGACTTCACGCCCGAGGGGGCCTGGGCGTCGGTGAACTGCGAGCTGGTGACCGGCGAGCTGGTGAGCTGCACGGCGGAGCCGCCGGAGGAGGCGGTGCGGGTGACCGTCCAGCCGGCGACGTCGGGCTCCGTCGCGTCGGCCCAGTCGAGGGCGACCCCGGCGGCGGAGACTGCGGCCTTGAGCTTCGCGGGCGACGAGGGCTTCGTCGTGTCGGTCGCCGTGACCGACTTGACGCTCGAGAGCTTCGAGACGTTGCCCGAGCGGTCGACCGCGGCCACGGCGTAGGAGGCCTTCGCCCCACCCGTGATCGTCGCGTCGACCGCCGACGGCGTCGTGGGGCTCGCGACGAGGGTCGACGACGTCGACACCGACGACGTGGCCGAGCGGTACACGCGGTACCCGGCGAGGTCGCCGGCCGAGACCTTGCCCCAGCTCAGCGAGCTGCCGACCCCGCCGCTGTAGCTGACCTTCAGGCTGCTCGGCGCGGACGGCGGCGTCGTGTCGGCCGCGGCCGTGGCGGCCTGGATCGGCAGGGCCGCGCCGGCGAGCGCGACCACGGCGGCGAGGGCGACGACGGCGCGCGTGCGCCCGGGGGCGGAGGCGCCGCGGCGGCGGGCGGCGCGTCGGCCGTGCGCCCGCGGGGACGGGGCGACGGCGGCGGGGTCGGGAGAGGGCGTGACGGGACGACCGGGCATGGCGGTGGGGTGCCTTCGGGTAGGCGCGGCGACCGACCGCCCGGGCACGCGCCGACGCACCACGACCGGGGGCCGTGGGGCGGGACGGGTGCGCGGCGATCGTGCATCGCAGGTTCGGGTGAGCGCTCACTCCGAGGTGGGGTGGGCCCCGGAGCGTCCCCATCATGGGGGACGCACAGCTCCAGACGCAAGGGTCTCTCACGTCGGCGTGTCGTCGGCGCTGCGGGCGCGCCTCCTCGGGGCTCCTCCGCCCTCCGGGCCGGGTCGTCGGCGCGCGCCCGCCTCAGCTCGCGAGCAGCGCCCGCGCCGTGCCCTCGTCGAGGATGAGGTCGGTCGCCAGGCCGGCCGCGAGGGCGCCGCGCACGCCCGCGACCTTCGCCTCGCCGGCGACGACGCAGACCCGCCGGGGCGCCCGGCGGACGGTCGCGAGGTCGGGCCCCGTGCCGCGCGCGTTCAGCTCGATGTCGGTCGACGAGCCGTCGGCCCGGTAGAAGACCGTCGCCACGTCGCCGACGACGTGGTCCGCGTCGAGGCTGTCGTGGTCGCTCTGCTCGAGGTAGCCGCCCGAGTAGACGTGGCTCGGCACGCGCGCGTCGCGCGAGCCGACGCCGAAGACGACGAGGTCCATCGACGCCTGCAGCTCGAGCACGCGCTTCGTGCTCCGCTCGCGCCAGAGGGCGCGCTTCGTCGCCGGGTCGTCGAAGAACGCCGGCACCGGGAACTGCTGGATCGCCGCCGTGTACGCCTGCCCGAAGCGCCGCAGGATCTCGCTCGCGTACTCGATGCCCGTCGTGCGCGTGTTCGCGGCGCCGTTCAGCTGCACGACGACCGAGTTGTGCGTGGGCTTCGGCACCAGCGACCGGCTCACGGCGCTGAGGGTCGAGCCCCAGGCCACCCCGATGACCATGTTCGAGTCGACGTACGGCGTGATCGTTCGTGCAGCCGACAGGGCGACCCGTTCGAGCCGGTCGACGTCGCTCGTCTGGTCGGGCACCGGCACGACGTGGGCGACCACGCCGAAGCGTCGGTGCAGCCCCTCGGCGACGGCGGTCGCCTGGTCGAGCGGCGACTTGATCTGGATGTCGACCAGCCCCGACTCGCGGGCGGACTTCAGGAGGCGCGAGACCGACGAGCGGGACGTCCCCAGCTCCGAGGCGATCGCCTCCATCGTGAGGTCCTGCATGTAGTAGAGGTGCGCCGCACGCAGCGCCTCCTGGGTCTTCTCCGCCGTCGTCAGCTCGGCCACGAGCACCTCCGTGCACATGTGTGCAGATACGTTGCACCCTCGCTCCGAGGGGTCGACCATGAGGTTACCGGCGAGACGGTGCGTCCACCCGCCCCGCCACCACCCCCAGATGGAAGAAGACCCCGTGACCGAGTCGAAGAAGACACAGAGCATCCGCAAGAACGTCGCCGCGATCATCGACCGCCCGACCGCGAAGGTGTTGATCGTCGGAGGGGGCATCAACGGCATCGCGACCTTCCGCGACCTCGCCCTCCAGGGCGTCGACGTCGTCCTCGTCGAGCGCAACGACTACGCCTCGGGCGCCTCGGCCGCCTCGTCGCACATGATCCACGGCGGCATCCGCTACCTCGAGAACGGCGAGTTCCGCCTCGTCCGCGAGAGCGTCGAGGAGCGCAACGGCCTCCTCAAGATCGCCCCGCACTACGTGAAGCCGCTGCAGACGACGATGCCGATCTTCTCGACGTTCTCCGGCATCCTCAACGCCCCGCTGCGCATGCTCACGCACAAGCAGCGCTCGACCAAGGAGCGCGGCGCGCTGCTGATCAAGGTCGGCATGACCCTGTACGACTCCTTCTCGCGCGACGGCGGCTCCGTGCCCCGCCACGTGTTCCGCACCGGCAAGGCCGCGCTGAACGACATGCCGGCCCTCAACAAGGGCGTCAAGTACACCGGCACCTACTACGACGCGTCGGTCCACGAGCCCGAGCGCCTCGCGCTCGACGTGCTGAAGGACGGCCTCGCGGTCGGCACCGGCGCCCGCAGCGCCAACTACGTCGAGGCCGTCGGTCAGCGCGACGGCGGCGTGCTGCTCCGCGACGTCGTCAGCGGCACCGAGTTCGTCGTGCAGGCCGACGTCGTCATCAACGCCTCCGGCCCCTGGACCGACCTCACGAACCAGGCGTTCGGCGGCGAGTCGGCGTACATGGGCGGCACCAAGGGCTCGCACATCGTCGTCGACAACGCCGAGCTGCTCGAGGCCACCAAGGGCCGCGAGATCTTCTTCGAGAACAACGACGGCCGCATCGTGCTCATCTACCCGCTCAAGGGCCGGGTGCTGATCGGCACGACCGACATCGACGCCGACCCGTCGCAGCCCGCGGTCTGCACCGAGGAGGAGGTCGACTACTTCTTCGACCTCGTCAAGCACGTCTTCCCGCAGATCGAGCTCGGCCGCGACCACATCGTCTACCGCTACTCGGGCATCCGCCCGCTGCCCCGTCACGAAGACACCGCCCCCGGCTTCGTGTCGCGTGACTACCGCATCGTCGAGACGCCCATCGCGGGCCTGACCTCGACCGTGCTGAGCCTGGTCGGCGGCAAGTGGACCACCTTCCGCGCCCTCTCGGCGCACCTGTCGACCGAGGCCACGAAGCGCCTGGGCGTCGAGCGCACCGTCGACACCACCGGCATGGCGATCGGCGGCGGCGCGGGCTTCCCGACCACCGACGCGGCCCGCACGACGTGGGTCGCGGCGCACGCCGACGGCCTCGACCGCGACCAGGTCGACCGCCTGCTGACGCGCTACGGCACCCGTGCCGAGAGCGTCATCGAGACGCTGCTCGACCAGCCGTCGCAGCCGCTCGCCAGCGAGCCCGAGCTCACCGAGGCCGAGATCGCCTACTTCGCCGAGCACGAGGACGCCGTCCACCTGGCCGACGTCGTGCTGCGCCGCACGAACCTCGCGTTCGTCGGCGGCGTGACGATCGAGCTGCTCACCGAGATCGCCGACGTCCTGGGCCGCGCCCTCGACTGGAGCGACGAGCAGCGCGACGCCGAGATCGAGACGACCATCGAGACGCTGCGCTCCTCGCACGGCGTCGAGGTCGGCTCGCAGCACGTGCCGAGCGAGACCGCCCCGGCCTCGAAGTGACGACCCGCGCCTCCTGACCCGCGAGGGCCCCGGGAGGCGCGGTGCACCGGTCCGTGCGCGTCGCGTTCCTGACCCGACACGGTGCGCACGCCAGGAGAGGCCCGCCCGCCCCCTCGGGGCCGGGCGGGTCTCGTGCGTGACGGGGCCGCCGTCCACAGCCGCCGCTCCCCCGGACGACGGACTGGTATGTGACACTTCTCCGATAGGGTCGTGCCGTACCGACCTCGTGCCGAACGGAGACCGCCGTGCCCATCCCCACCTCCCCCCCCGCCGCCGAGCGTCAGCTGCTGCGCGACACGGTGCGCTCGCGCATCCGCGACGCGATCGTCGACGGCACCCTCGAGCCGGGCGAGCGCCTGCACGACGACGAGCTGATCGCGTGGCTCCAGGTGTCGCGCACCCCCATCCGCGAGGCGCTCGGCGACCTCGTGCGCGCGGGCCTCGTCGAGATGGCGCCGAACCGCTACACCCGGGTCGCGACCCCCCGCGCCGAGGAGGCCATCGAGGCGGTCCAGACGCTCGGCGTCCTGTTCGGCGGCGCCGTGCGCCTGGCCGTCCCCCTGCTCTCGGCGGGCGTGACCGCGCAGATCGTGGCCGGCATCGACGCCTGCCTCGCCGACCTCGACGCGGAGGACGGCCCCGCGCTCAACGCCCACACGGTGGCGCTCTTCTCGACCTACGTCGACCACTGCGGCAACGCCTCGCTGCAGCGGGTCTGCCGCGACGTGACCGACGGCCTCGCCTACAAGCTCCGCCTGCCGAACATCGTCCAGGTGCTGAACTGGGCCGGCATGGCCGAGCAGTACCGCCTGCTGCGGCACGCCACGCTCGACGGCGACCCGATCACCGCCGAGCTCGCCGCCGAGGCCCTCCACGAGCTGCCGGGCGAGCGGCCCGCCCCGGCGCGCGGGGGCGGGCCGGGGCCGGTCGCGGCCTAGACCGTCGTCGCGTCGTCGACCTCGCCGACGAGCTCCTCGATGATGTCCTCCAGGAAGAGCACGCCGGTCGTGGTGCCGTCGGCCCGCACGGAGCGGGCCACGTGGGCGCCGCTGCGGCGCATGGCCGCCAGGGCGTCCTCGAGATCAGCGTCGTGCGAGACGGCGCCGAGTCGGCGGATGCGCTTCTCGGGCACCGGGGCGTCGAACGACTCCGGGGTGGTGAGGTCCATGACGTCCTTGAGGTGCAGGTAGCCGGTGGGCTGTCCGTCGGCGTCGGTGAGGACGTACCGCGAGTAGCCGTGGGCCGAGACGGCCCGCTGCACGTCCGCGGGGGTCGCCGCCGGGGCGAGCCGCACCATGTCGGCCACCGGCACCTCCACGTCGCGGACCTTGCGGGTCGTGAACTCGAACGCAGCGCTGAGGGTGCCCGACGCGTCGTCGAGCACGCCCTCGCGCGTCGACTGCTGCACGATGCCGGCGACCTCGTCGAGCGTGTAGGTGCTGGTCGCCTCGTCCTTCGGCGTCACGCCGAAGAGCCGCAGCACGCCGTTGGCGATGCCGTTGAGCGACCAGATGACGGGCTTGAACACGCGGGCCACGACGACGAGCGGCGGGGCCAGGATGAGCGCGGCCCGGTCGGGCACCGAGAACGAGAGGTTCTTCGGGATCATCTCGCCGACCACCACGTGCAGGAAGGTCACGAGCACGAGGGCGATGACGAACGCCACGACGCCGATGGCCTCGGCCGACAGCGTGGTCAGCCCGAGCGGGATCTCGAGCAGGTGGTGGATCGCGGGCTCCGACACGTTCAGGATCACCAGCGAGCAGACCGTGATGCCGAGCTGGCTGGTCGCGAGCATGAGCGTGGCGTGCTCCATCGCCCACAGGGTCGTCTTGGCGGCCTTGCTGCCCGCCTCGGCGCGCGGCTCGATCTGCGAGCGACGGGCGCTGATGACGGCGAACTCGGCGCCGACGAAGAAGCCGTTGACGACGAGCAGCACCACCAGCCAGACGATGCCGGGCAGGTACTCACTCATGGGTCATGTCCTCTCGGAGGGCGGTGGCGATGCGGTCGTGCTCCGCGCGGTCGGCGCGGCCGCGGCTCTCGGCGGGGGTGGCGGGGCCGGAGGCGCGGGTCGAGCCGGCCGGGCCGGTCGCGTCGTCGTCCGCCCGCGGCACGAAGCGCAGCCGCTCGGTGCGCTGGCCCACGACGCGCTCGACGCGGAGGGCGCCGCCTTCGACCTCCACCTCGTCGCCGACCTCGGGCAGCCGCCCGAGCCGCTCGGTGACGAAGCCGCCGACCGTCTCGTAGTCGCCGTCGTCGGGCACGCGGATCGCGGCCCGGTCGTGCAGCTCGTCGGGGCGGAGCGCGGCGTCGAAGAGCACGGTGCCGCCCGAGCGGACGATGCCGACGCGCGCCCGGTCGTGCTCGTCCTCCAGCTCGCCCACGATCTCCTCGACGAGGTCCTCCAGGGTCACCAGGCCGGCGGTGCCGCCGAACTCGTCGGTGACGACGGCGATCTGGAAGCCGTCGCGGCGGAGCAGGCCGAGCAGCGTGTCGGTGCCCATCGTCTCGGGCACGAAGCGCGCGTCGGAGACGAGGGAGGACACGAGCACCTCGTCGCGCTCCTCGAGGGGGAGGGCGAACGCCTGCTTGACGTGCACGACGCCGAGGATGTCGTCGGAGTCGTCGCCGATCACGGGGAACCGCGAGAACCCGCTGCTCAGCGAGGCCTCCACCACGGCGGCGGCGGTGTCGGTGGCCCGGACGGTCGTCATGCGCACGCGAGGCGTCATCACGTCGACGGCGTCGTGCTGGGAGAAGCGCAGGGTGCGGCCCAGCAGGGTCGCGTGGTCGTCGTCGAGGACGCCCTCGAGCGCCGACCGGCGGACGAGCGAGCTGAGCTCCTCGGCCGAGCGGGCGCCCGAGAGCTCCTCCTTCGGCTCGATGCCCATGCGGCGGATGGCCGCGTTGGCCGTGTTGTTGAAGAGCAGGATGACCGGCTTGAAGACCGTCGTGAAGGCCGCCTGGAACGGCACGACGAGCTTGGCCGTGGCGAGCGGCAGGGCGAGGGCGAAGTTCTTCGGCACGAGCTCGCCGATCACCATCGAGAAGAGGGTCGCGACGAGGATGCCGACGACGGCGCCGATGCCGGGCACGACCGCCTCGGGCACGCCGAGCCCGGTGAGCGGGCCTTCGAGCAGCGAGCTGATCGCCGGCTCGAACGTGTAGCCCGTCAGGAGCGTCGTCAGAGTGATGCCGAGCTGCGCGCCGGAGAGGTGGGTCGACGTGATGCGGAGGGCCTTGATGGTCGGGCCGAGGCGCTTCTCGCCCCTCTCCTGGCGCTTCTCGAGGTCGTTGCGGTCGAGGTTGACCAACGAGAACTCGGACGCGACGAACAGGCCGGTGCCGACGGTGAGGACGAGACCGATGCCCAGCATCACCCACTCATTCATGGTGCCCCTCCCCCCGTGGTGCGGCCGCCGAGGCGGTCAGGGCCGGGAAGGGCCAGGGCATGTGGGAGGGAGGGTCGTCCATGAGGGAGAACGGTAGGGGCCCCCGCCGACAGCCCCCTGGGAACGTGCAGGCGCTGCACGCCCTGGCGCGGCTCGACCAGGCCCCGCACGGTCGGTCGCTCGCGGCGGGCGGTCCGGCGCCGGGGAGGCCGTACTGTGGAGCCGATCGAGATTGGACCACCACCCCGTGACTGACATGAGCCTCCGACTCCCGACGACGCGGTTCCGCGCCGTCTTCGCGCTCGGCACCCGGCGCGCGGCCAGCCTGCCCCTCCCGACGACCCTCGGCGCGCCGAACCTCTTCGCGGAGTGGGACGACGAGACGGAGCAGAGCACGCTCTACGTCGGCTTCGGCACGGGGCAGATCCACCTCGACACCGCGCCCACGGGCATCGAGCACCACTTCCACGACCTCAGCGGCGACGACACCGACGTCAGCCCCTGGAACGGCGACGACACACGACAGCTGCTCGACTGGTCGTCGGCGCTCCTCTCCGACTTCCACCAGCTCGTGCCCGACCTGCTCGACGACGTCGACGACGCGGCCGCCTGGCACGACGCCGGCCTGACCCTCTGGGTCTGCGAGGTCGAGGAGCCCACGCAGCTCGACCTGATCGAGGTCGACATCGAGGGCGAGCTGCTCACCCTGCCGTGGCTCGGCGCCGGCCACGTCGAGCACGACCACGTCGAGGAGTCGGTGCACGGCGCCCTCGACCACGGCGTCGACGACGACCGCGAGCACCCGATCGCCCTGCTCTGGACGGCCGAGGCCGACGGCACCCCCGACTCCCCCATCGCCGAGGCCTGGCTGCGGCCCGGCACCGAGCAGCCCGTCACCCGGGCCGTGCCCGGCGTCGACTGGGAGGCGGTGGGCATGCCCGCCGACGAGGTGCTCTCGTGGCTCGAGGGCATCTACCTCAACCACCACGTGCTGCCCGACCCCGCCGGCACGATCCTCACGGGCGTGCTCGAGCGCCTCGGCGGGATCGACGGCACCGACTAGGGCGGCCCGCTCAGACCAGGTCGCCGTCCGGCGAGAGCGACGGCTCCTCCGGCCCGGTGAGCGCGTAGTCGTGCACGTGCGACTCGCGCACCTCGGCCTCGGCCTCGTCCTCCTCCGACGCGCCCTCGCCGCGGAAGTCGTCGAGCGCCTGCTCCGAGACCCAGCGCTGGGCGACGTTGACGCGGGCCGGGTCGACGACGTCGGGCGAGAGGGCGTAGTCGAGGTTGCCGGGCGCGACGCGCGCGGCCTCGATCTCGGGGGCACGGCTGGCGAGGTAGTCGTCGCGCAGCTCCGGGTCGACGAGCAGGTGTCCGGTGACGATGATCATGCGGCCACTCTGCTCCCCCGCCCCGGTGCGACCGCGGCGTCGGGGTACGACGAAGGGCCCCGGCTGGTGCCGGGGCCCTCGGTGCGCGACGGGCCGAGCCCGTGCTGCTGCTGCCTAGCGGCGGCTGCGACGACCGGTGACCTGGATGTAGATCACGAGGACGATGATGGCGCCGATGATCGAGCCGATGATGCCGGAGGGCTGGAAGAAGCCGTCCGCGTTGTCGCTGCCGAAGAGCAGGTAGGCGAGGAAGCCACCGACGAACGAACCGATGACGCCCAGCAGGATGGTCATGGGGATCGAGATGTTCTGCTTGCCCGGGACGACGAGGCGAGCGACGGCACCGGCGATGAGCCCGATGACGAGAAGGCTGATGATGAGGCCGATCATGGTGTTCTCCTTGATGTTGTCATGTCTGCGACATGCGAGAGCGGCCGGGTCAGCCGCTCCGACCACTGAACCACGCCTGAGCGTTCGCTGTTACGTCTCGCCGAGAACTGGTGCTGGAGCACGACGTGGGCTAAGCGATCTGGGCGCGTGACGCGATCGTCCTGTAGGGGGCGACCCACGCCTCCCGCGTTACGGTCATGTGAAACATCAGGGCAGAGGCGCGGCGCGGCCCCCGGGGCACGCCAAGCTGTCAGGGGGCCCCGCCGGGGGCCCAGCGAGGAGCAGCATGAGCGACCACCCCCGATCCGCCCCCGCCACCGTCGTGGGCGCGACGACGACGAGTCCGACGGGGCCGCGGCACCCCGTCGACGAGGTGCCTCCGCTCCGCCGCCTGCTGCCGCTCGGCCTGCAGCACGTGCTCGCGATGTACGCGGGCGCCGTCGCGGTGCCGCTCGTGATCGGCACCGCCCTGATCGAGGCCGGGCGGCTCGACCCCGGCGCCCTGCCGCACCTGATCACGGCCGACCTCTTCGTCGCCGGCATCGGCGCGGTGCTCCAGTCGGTCGGGTTCTGGCGGGTGGGCGCCCGCCTGCCGCTGATGCAGGGCTGCACCTTCGCCTCGGTCGGGCCGATGATCACCATCGGCACCGAGCACGGGGTCGGCGCCATCTACGGCTCGGTGATCATGTGCGGGCTGATGATGTTCGCCATCGCCCCCGTCTTCTCGCAGCTCGTGCGGTTCTTCCCGCCGCTCGTGACCGGCACGGTCATCCTCGTCATCGGCCTGTCGCTGATGAGCGTGGCCGGCGGCTGGGTGATCGACGGCGCGACCGACGGGGCCCCGCCGGTCAACGTCGCCCTCGCGGCGGGCACCCTCGCGGTCATCGTGCTGATCGAGCGCTTCGCCCCGCCGGCCCTCGGGCGCCTGTCGATCCTGCTCGGGCTCGTCGTGGGCACGCTCGCCGCCGTGCCGCTCGGCCTCGTCGACGTCAGCGGCGTCGGCGAGCAGCCGTGGGTCGGCTTCTCGACGCCGTTCCAGTTCGGGCTGCCCACCTTCCCGGCGGCGGCGGTCATCTCGATGCTCATCGTCGGCCTCGTGATCATGACCGAGACCACCGGCGACATCGTCGCCGTCAGCGAGATCGTCGACCGGCCGCTGACGCCCCGTCGCCTCGCTGACGGGCTCCGCGCCGACGGGCTCACCACCGTGCTCGGCGGGGTGTTCAACACCTTCCCGTACACGGCGTTCGCGCAGAACGTGGGGCTGGTCAGCATCACAGGCGTCAAGTCGCGCTGGGTCGCCACCTGCGCCGGCGTGATGCTGATCGCGCTGGGGCTCGTGCCGAAGCTCGGCGCCGTCGTCGAGGCCGTGCCGCTCGCCGTGCTCGGCGGGGCCGGTGTGGCCCTCTTCGGCATCGTCGCGGCGAGCGGAGTGCGCACCCTCTCGACGGTGCGGTTCACCGACCGGAACGTGCTCGTCGTCGCCCTCGCCGTCGGCGTCGGCCTCCTGCCGACGGTGTCGCCGACGATCTACGAGCGGTTCCCGTCGTGGTTCACCCTGGTCTTCGACTCCGGCATCAGCGCCGGGGCGATCGTCGCGATCGCCCTCAACCTCCTGCTCGGCGGCGAGCGGGGCGCCCGCGGCGGCCGCAGCGCCACCGAGGGCCCGTCCGCCCACGACGCCGTCCGCGGCGCGCAGCTCGCGGCCGACCCGGAGCCGCCGACCCGCTGACCGGGCCGGCGCGCACGACACGGCCCGCGCCTCCCCGGTGACGAGGAGGCGCGGGCCGGGTCGTGCAGGAGGGCCTACTTGGCGAGGAACGCCAGCACGTGGCGGTTCCACTCGTCCTTGTGCGAGACGGTGACGCCGTGCGGGCCGCCCTCGATCACGACGAGCTCGCTGCCCGCGATCGCCGCGTGGGTGCGCGCGCCGCTGACCTCGAACGGCACCGTGTTGTCGGAGTCGCCGTGGATGACGAGCGTCGGCACGGTGATCTTCGTGAGGTCGTCGCGGAAGTCGGTGGTCGCGAACGCCACGGTGCAGTCGAGCGTGCCCTTGGGCGACGCCATCTCGGCGATGGCGACGTTGTACGCGATCTGGGCGTCGCTGACCTTCGGGCCGTTGAGCAGGGACGGCTTGCCGGCGGTGAAGAACATGCGGACGAACTCCTCCAGGAAGGCCGGGCGGTCGCCCACGATGCCGTCGTGGAACCACGCGGCGAGGTCGTCGTCGACGCCGCCGTCGGGGTTGTCGTCGCTCTTGTACAGGTACGGCGGCACGGCGCTGGCGAAGACGAGCTTCGCGATGCGGCCCTGGCCGTAGGTGCTCACGTAGCGGGCCAGCTCGCCGCCGCCCATCGAGAAGCCGATGAGCGTCACGTCGTGCAGGTCGAGGGCGTCGAGCACGGCCTCGAGGTCGGCCGCGAAGGTGTCGTAGTCGTAGCCGTCCCACGGCTGCGACGACTGGCCGAAGCCCCGGCGGTCGTAGGTGATGACGCGGTGGCCGGCCTCGACGAGCGCGGGCACCTGGCCCTCCCACGAGCGGCCGCTGAGGGGCCAGCCGTGGATCAGGACGACGGGGGCGCCGCTGCCGGCGTCTTCGTAGTGGAGCTCGACCTCGGGGCCGGAGGCGGAGGGGACGGTGATGGTGGGCATGGCTGCCTTCCTTCGTGTCGTGTCGGATGTGACCCCGACACTGGCCCCGCGCCCTGGGAGCGACCGGAGGGTGTCCGGGGAGCGCACCGCCCGGCGCGCTCCCCGGACCGCCCCGCGGGGCGGGGAGCCGGGGCGGGGAGCCGACGCGGGCTCAGGCCTTGCGCCACCAGGTGTCGTGCGGGGTGGCCGGCACACGGCGCTTGTGCTCGGTGGCGAGGTAGCGCTGCTCGATCAGCTCGGCCGTCGCGTCGTCGACGTCGCGCCCCTCGAGGTACGCGTCGATGTCGGCGTAGGTGAGACCGAGGTTCGCCTCGTCGGTCTGGCCGGGCGTCTCGTCGAGCAGGTCGGCCGTCGGCGCCTTCTCGTAGAGGCGGGCCGGCGCGCCGAGGTACCGGAGGAGGGTGGCGCCCTGGCCCTTGCTGAGGCCCGTGAGCGGCGTGAGGTCGACGCCGCCGTCGCCGTACTTCGTGAAGAAGCCGGTCAGCGCCTCGGCCGCGTGGTCGGTGCCCACGACGAGCAGGCCGCGCTCGCCCGCGATCGCGTACTGGGCCACCATGCGGGTGCGGGCCTTGACGTTGCCCTTCGCGAAGTCGCTGACGGGCGCCCCGAGGGCGTCGGCGACGTCGCCGGCGGTGCCGTCGACCCCGCCCTGGATGTTCACGACCAGGCCCTCGGCGCCGTCGATGAAGCCGAGCGCGAGCTGCGCGTCGTCTTCGTCGGCCTGCACCTTGTAGGGCATGCGGACCGTGACGAGCTCGGCCTCGCCGCCGTCGCGGCGCACGCCCTCGACGGCGAGCTGGCAGAGACGACCGGCGAGCGTGCTGTCCTGACCGCCGCTCACCGCGAGCACGAAGCCCGCGGCGCCGGTCGTCTCCAGGTAGTCACGGAGGAACGCCACGCGCGTCTCGACCTCGGTGTCGGGGTCGATCTGCGGGGCGACGGCGAGCTCGGCGATGATGGTCTGCTGCAGCGGTCTCATGCGTCGAGAGTAGCCACGACGCCCGACAGCTGCGCGGGGCCCTACTTCGAGGAGCCCATGGCCACGAACGACGCGACCACGAGGCCGAGGCCCGCGACCGTGACGGCGCTGATGAGCACGGTGAAGAAGGTGGCGATCTGGGCGTTGTCCATGGGTCGGCTCCTGCCGGTCGGGGTCGGTCGCACCGATCGTGGCAGACGCGGATGGGAGGACGGCCCGGGCCGTGCCAGGATCGGGGTCGGGATGGATGACGCAGACGGCTCGATGACGAGGTCGGCCACGAACGGCCACGACCTCGACGAGGCGCGCCTGCTCTACGAGACCGCCTACCCCGGCGACGGCTTCCGGCTCGAGCACGGCGACGGCCCGTTCTCGTACCGCTACACCTCGACGGGCGACGCGGTCGTGACGCTCCGTACGTCGGAGTTCCGGGGCACCGCCCACGGCGTCGCGGAGGAGACGCGCGAGTACATCGTCTCGTGGCTGCACGAGGGCCACGGCGTGACCGACGTGGGGCGCGACGAGACGGCCCAGACGCTGCACGTGCCGCACGTCGCGCCCACCCGGGCGTACGAGTTCGACTACGCCGACTACCGGCAGAACCTCGTCCACCTCGACGGCGGCTACCTCGAGAGCCTGGCCGCCGAGCACGAGGGCGTCGAGCCCGGCCGGCTGCTCTTCCACCACGCCGCCGAGCCGGGCCGGGACGCCCTGGCGCGGTGGCGTCGCGTGCTGGCGGCCACGACGCCCCTGCTGCTCGACGCCGCGACCCCGCTGCTGACCCGGTCGGAGGCCGACCGGCACCTCGCCCTGGCCGTGCTCGACACCTTCCCCCACGAGGCGGGGGCGTCGTCGCCCCTCGCGCTGGTGGCCTCCGGCTCGCGCCTCCGCCGCGCCGTCGAGTACCTCCGCGACCACGCGCACGAGCCGATCGCCGTGGCGGACGCCGCGGCCGCGGTCGGCCTCAGCAGCCGCGGGCTGCAGGCGGCGTTCGCCCGCCACCTCGACACCACGCCGACGCTCTACCTCCGCACCGTCCGCCTCGACCGGGCTCGCGCCGAGCTCGCCGAGCTCGACCCCCGACGGGCGACCGTGGCCGACGTGGCCCGCCGGTGGGGCTTCGGGCACCTGGGCCGTTTCTCGGGCACCTACCGGGAGCGCTTCGGCGAGTACCCGAGCGCGACGCTGCAGCGCTGACGCACGGAGACGTGCGTCGTGTGCACGTTCCGGCGCGAACAGTGGCAGCGTAGGGGGGTGAACGAGACCGACCCGACCCCCCGCACCCCCGCCTCCTCGCCCGACCCCGCGCCCACGGTCGGCCAGCCCCCGCTGCCGGGCGGGCGTGACCTGATGGGCCCGGTCGAGAACCTCCAGCGGATCATGTGGACGGGCACGCTGTGGTTCGTCGGCGGCGTCGTGGCCGTGGCCCTGGCGTTCGCGGCGGTGCTGCTCTCGGGCTGGCGGCCGGAGCTCCTGTCGACGCCCGGCGAGGTGCTGTTCTGGGTCGGTGCCGGCGCCGTGGCGCTGAGCCTCGGCCTGATCGGCTGGTCGGGCTGCCCCATCCTCGAGGTGAGCGTGCCGGTCTCGGACCGCAACAAGACGAAGACGATGCAGTTCGGCACCGCGATCTTCCTCGTCGGCTCGGCCGCGACGATGCTCGCGGTGCTGCTCGGCCCGGCCTCCTGACCGTCACGGTCCGTTGGTCGCGGGCCCTGTCCGCTGAGCGCGACCTCTAGCGGGTGTAGCTAGGCGATCTAGCTACCCGTGTGTGAATATGCATGTGCATCGATTCACGGCGATGCGGCCCCGCGGGGCCCGGTACGGACGACGGCGCAGGGCCGTCAGGAACGAGAACCGCCATGAGCATCATCCGACAGTCTCCGTTCGCCGAGGCCTCGCCCTTCTCGGAGGTGCGGGAGGCCGAGCGGCGCACCACGCTCCTGGTCGTCGCGACGTCGGCGGTGTCGGCGTGCGGCATGCTCGTGGCCGGCATGCTCGTCGCCCTCGGGGCCGCCTGAGCGTTCGGGCCCCTCGAGCGTCACGGCGCGGCGCGACGGACGACCCCCGGGACAGCGAGGAGGCGCGGTGATCGCTCACCGCGCCTCCTGCCGTCCGGCCGTGGCCGGGTGGCGTGCTCGACCTAGTAGGTCGACACGCCCGAGTTCGCCGCGGCGATGCCGAGCACGACGCTCGTGATGATGCCGATGACGATCAGCGCGAGGCCGATGATGATCGCGGCGAGCGCGAGGCCGCTGCCCTTCTCGCCGGTGCGCTTGATCTGCGAGCGCGCGACGAAGCCGAGGATGACGCCGACGAGGGGCACGAAGAAGGCGAGGATGATGCCGACGATCGCGAGGACGTTGGTCTTGTCGGTCTTGACGGGGGCGCCGGCGGCGCCGTAGGGCTGGGGGGTGGTCATGGTTCTCTCCTGGAGGGTCGATGGAACGGAGCAGGGCAGCTGCTCGTCCGGTCGTGGATCCCCCCGGAACCGAGCGCCCTCACCGTAGCAGCGGGCACGAGGCGGGGCGCTCTCTCTCCACAGGGCACGCCGGAGCCTGTGGCGCCGGGGCTCCCTCCGCCCCCGAAGGGGGCGTGGCAGGCGACCGCCGACCCCGACAAGCTGAGGCCGAGGACCCCACCACCCCTCGAGGAGAACCGTGACGATCGAGACGACCGCCCCTGATCCGAGCGCCTTCGACCTCGCCGTCGCCGACCGCAAGGACGTCGTCGTCGCGACCGTCGAGACGCTCGAGCGCCTCGGGTACGCCGGGACGACCTTCGAGGACGTCGCCGAGACCGCGCAGACGACCGTCGCCGCCGTCCGCCGCCACTTCCCGTCGTGGCTCGGCCTCGTGCTCGCGGCCCTCGACCGCTGGAACCAGGACCGCTTCGAGCAGGTGGCCCGCGAGACCGCCGGCGGCGCCACGCTCGGCTTCATGCGCGGGCTGGTCGCCTACAGCGCCCAGCACCCCGCGCTCTCCCGCACGCTGCTGTCGCTCGCGGTCGAGGGCACCGACCCCGGGCACCTCGCGGCGCTCTACCTCCGCGACCGGTACTGCGACTTCCACACGATGGTGCAGCAGGGGCTCGCCTTCGACGTGACCGAGGGCGTCGTGCCCGCCGGCGTCGACGTCAAGGCGCTCGCGACGACCCTCATCGCGCTGTTCGAGGGCCTCCAGCTGCAGATGCTGCTGCGCCCCGGCTTCGAGCCGACGACGGCCTTCGACCACGCCCTCGCGGAGGTCACCTGCTCGTGGTGACCGCGCGGCGCGCCTGAGGCGACCGCCCACGGCCCGCGCCGCGGCCGACCGACGCACCTCGCGCCTCCCCGGGCCTTCCCCAGAACGGGGACTCGTCAGGCGCGCGCGGCTCTGGTGACATTGCTGTCGTGAACGACCAGAACGCCTCCCCCGACGACTTCTACGCCGAGTCGGCCCACGTCGAGCTGCGCCGCAGCGTCGTGGCCGCCGCCATCGAGACCTTCCGGCACCGCGCCTTCCACGAGACCACGCTGGAGGCGGTGGCCGAGACCGCGGGACTGCCCCTGGAGGCGGTGACCGCGCACTTCCCCGACTGGAACGGCCTGCTGCTCGCGGCCGTCGACCGCTGGACGGCCGAGCGCACCTCCCCGCTCCTGCCGGTGATGGCGTCGCACGGCACCGTGCTCTTCCTGCGCCGGATCGTGCAGTCGAACATCGAGGACCCGTCGCTGATGCGGTTGCTGAGCTCCCTCGTCAACGTGGCCGCGACTCCCGGGCACCCGCTCTCCGAGCTGCTGCAGGGCGACTGGAACCGGTTCCACCGGATGGTCGCCGAGGGCCTCCGCCGCGACGTCGAGCTCGGGCGGGAGCCCGCGACCATGGCGCCGGCCCGCGGCGCGGAGCAGCTGCTCGCCCTCTACGAGGGGCTGCAGCTGCAGTCGATGGTGCGGCCACGCATGGACCTCCTCGACGCGTACGACCGCGCCGTCACGCGGCTCCGCGACGGGTGGGGCCGCCCCTACGCGGCGCCCACCTGGGACCTCGACGACCTGGCGCTGGTCGGCGCGGCCTGACCCGGACGCCCTGACCCGGGCGCCCCCGGACGTGCGGAGAGCCTCCCGGAGGAGGCTCTGCACGTGGCCCTCGTCGGCCCCCCACGACGTGGGCGGCTGGTACGGGCCGGGGCGACGCGGATGCGTCAGGCGAGTGAGGTCGTCAGGCGCCGGCGCCGAGCACGACGAGCATGCCGGCGATCGCGGTGCCGCAGGTCGCCAGCGCCGACGTGGCGATGACGAGGAGCGTGATCTGGCGATCCGCGTCGCGGATCTCGGAGAAGGGGCTCCTGCTGCCGTGGATGAGGCTCATGGTGCTGCTCGTCTCTGGCAGCCCTGCGCTGCCGTCGGTGACCGTGGTGACCGTGTGGTCGGCCCTGTCGCCAGGGCCGCGTACCGCCGTGAACCGGTACGGGACGATCATGACACCGAACAGTTAGACGGTCTAGCTAGTTGCGTGAATCGGACAGCGGCCCGCGTTTCCCGTTCGGGGGACAGGGCCACGGGCTGGCGTCGACCGGTCGGCCGCAGGGCTGCGTCGAGCCGCTCGCACCGGGGTACAGCGTCACCGAGCGCGGGGAGCGGCCAGGGCCGCCTCAGCGGGCGTCGGCCGTGACGGCGGCGACGCGGAGGAAGTCGAGGGCGGCGGCCGCGGGCGAGCCGGTCGCGGCCGTGTAGGCGACGAGGCGCAGGTCGGTGCCCGCCACGGTGAGCACGTCGCAGTCGAGCTCGACGTCGCCCACGACGGGGTGGCGGATCACCTTGCGCTCGGAGACGTGCTCGCCGACGGCCCCGGTGCGCCAGAGCTCGCGGAACGTGTCGTTCGCGGTGGTCATGTCGTCGATCAGGCGTCGCACGCGCGGGTCGCCCGGGTAGCGACCGTGCACCCGCCGCAGGTCGGCGACGAGCGAGGCCTCGAACGCCCGGAGGCCGCCGTCGCGGCCGTGCTCGACGCGCTCGCCCGGCGTGATCGCGCCGGTGCCGCCGAACCACGACCGCAGCAGGTTCGGCCGCTCGCCCCCCTCCCCCACGGGCTCCCCGAAGAGGCGGCCCCAGAGAGGGCTGTAGCTGAGCAGGTCCCAGGAGGCGGTGAAGACCGCCAGCGGTGTCTCGCCGAGCCGCGCGATCAGTCGCTGCACCCCCGGCGGCACGTGCTCGGGAACGGTGGCGGGCGACAGGGGCACGAGGCCCGCGAGCACGAAGAGGTGGTCGCGCTCGGCGTCGCTCAGCTGGAGGGCCCGGGCCAGCGCGGCGGCGACCTGTGCCGAGGGGTGCTGCGCCCGGCCCTGCTCGAGCCGCACGACGTAGTCGACGCTGAGGCCCGCGAGCGCGGCGAGCTCCTCGCGCCGCAGGCCCGCGGCTCGGCGCTGCTCGCCGGCGGGCAGGCCGACGTCGACGGGCGAGAGGCGGTCGCGCCACGCGCGCAGCAGGGCGCCGAGGTCGCCGGCAGGGGTGTCCACCTCGTCAGTCTCGCAGCGCCCGGGGCCGGCGGGGTGGTACTGCGAGTCCTCCCGACGCGGCGGGCCTGGATGGGCGTCGCGGGTCGGGCGCAGACTCGGGTCATGACGAACGACACGCCCGCCACGGGCACCACCACCTCCCCCGACACCACCTCCGCCGACACCGCCGCGACCACGACCACCCTCGTCACCGGGGGCAACAAGGGGCTGGGGCGCGAGACCGCCCGGCGCCTCCTCGAGGCCGGCCACACGGTCTGGATCGGCGCCCGCGACGAGGCCAGGGGCCGCGCGACCGCCGACGAGCTCGGCGCCCGGTTCGTGCAGCTCGACGTGACCGACGACGCCTCGGTCGCCGCCGCCGCCGAGACGATCGCCGCGGCCGGCGGCCTCGACGTCCTGGTCAACAACGCGGGCATCACCGGGTCGCACTCCTCGCCCGACCAGCTCACCGGGGCCGACGCCCTCGAGGTGCTCGACACCAACGTCGCGAGCATCGTGCGCACGACGACGGCCTTCCTGCCGCTGCTCCGACGCTCGTCGGCGCCGACCATCGTCAACGTGACGAGCGGCCTCGGGTCGTTCACGGCGGTGCACGACGCCGACCGCATCGAGTCGACCGTCGTCGCGCCGCTGTACACCGCGTCGAAGGCGGCCGTGACGATGCTGACCGTCCAGTACGCGAAGGCCCTGCCCGAGATCCGCGTCAACGCCGCCGACCCCGGCTACACGGCGACCGACCTCAACGGCAACAGCGGGCACCAGACGGTGACCGAGGGCACCGACGCCGTGGTCGAGCTCGCGACCCGCGGCGGCCAGGGGCCGACCGGAACGTTCATCGACCGCTCGGGCGTCGCGCCCTTCTAGGCGGCTCCCTCCCGGGCCGGGCCGCGAGGGGTCGTCGCGAGGGCCTGCGGCGGGCCGGGTCAGCGGAAGTCGCCGACCTGCCTCTCGAGCGGGACGGTGCCCTCGACGACGACGTCGCCGGTGTGCGCCGTGGTGACGGTCTCGATCAGGACGATCTCGACCTCCTCCTCCGCCACAGGGTTGTGCTGCACCCCTCGAGGCACGACCCAGAACTCCCCCGGGCCGAGCACGACCTCCTCGTCGTCGGGCAGCTGGATGCGGAGGCGCCCCGAGACGACGAGGAACATCTCGTCCTCGGCGTCGTGCGCGTGCCAGACGAGCTCGCCGAGCAGCTTCGCGACCTTCACGTACTGGTCGTTCACCTGCCCGACGACCCTCGGCGTCCAGTGCTCTCGGACCTGTCGGAGCTCAGCGGCGACGTCGATCCCGTGCAGTGTGGTGGTCATGGCTCCATCATCGGCCCTCCGCCGTGCGGAGAGGAGGCCGAGACCACCGGCGGACGGCGCTCGTCGTCGGAGGACCTCAAGGGTGGTCGACGTCCGCCGGCGGCACCTGGCGGGTTCGAGGGAGCCGCTCGTCGAGCAGCGCCGCGAGCCGGTCGAGGTCGCTCCGCACGGCGGCGGCGTCAGCGTCGAAGTCCGCCTCGGAGACGCCGTCACGCCGGAAGAGGGTGAACACGGCCTCGCTGCCCTGGTCGTTGGCCACGACCCGGAACGGGTTCCGTACGGTCGTCCCGTCGGGCAGGGTCACGTCGTGGTCGAGGACGCCCAGCTCCACCGGCCCGGTGAAGGCCACCTCGACGACGCCCATCGGGGAGTCCGCGAACCATCGTCCGCCCTCCTGGCGGACGCCCACGCTGAGGCCCGCCGCCCACGCGGGCAGGTTCGCCGGGTCCCCGGCGATGCGGGACACCGCGGCGACGTCGTGGTCGAGCGAGCGGGAGAGGTGGACGACGGGCCAGGTCATGCCGGGACACTAGCGCCGGGCCGGCCCTGTCGCACCCTTCCGGGCCACGCCCGCTCCGGCCACGCCCGCTCCGACCACGCCCCTCCGGGCTGGCACGGCCCGCCGCGGCGTGCCAGGCTCGGCGCATGCGAATCGACGAGTGGTGGCCCGACCTGATCCCGAGCACGCGGCAGTGGCTGATCGACAACGCCGGCGACGCCGTGCCGCCGGAGATCCTCGAGCAGATCACCGCCGTCACGGGCGAGCCGGGCGACGACGACACCTGGGTCGGCGAGGGCACCGACGACGAGTTCTACCTCTCCGACGAGGCGACCGACTGGGTCGAGGCCGCGGGCAACGCGGAGGGCGACGAGGACGAGGACGACGAGGAGGCCTGAGCCTTCTCCGGGCAGGCCGCCGGCCCGACGGGACGCAGGGCTTCGCGTCGACGCGGTGATGCGCACCACCTGTCGTTCACCGGGGGTTCACCGGCTGCACGTCGCGGGGCACGAGAGTGCGGGTGACCACGTCACCCCACGAACGGATCACGCATGCACCCCCTCCTCCGGCGCCTCGGCGCGACGACCCTCGTCGGCTGCGTCGCCGCCGTCGGGCTCGTCGGCACCGCCGCCCCCGCCTCGGCCGCCACGGGAGCCCCGACGCTCCCCGGCACGGTCGTCGTCAACGAGATCGAGTCGGACGGCGGCACGCCCGGCGACTGGATCGAGCTCGCCAACACCACCTCGGCCCCGGTCGACGTCTCCGGCCTCGTGCTGAAGGACAACGACGACACCCACGCCTTCACCCTGCCGGCCGGCACGACCCTCCCGGCCCTCGGGTTCCTCGTCGTCGACGAGTCGACCGACCCGGCTGCGGGCCTCAGCTTCGGCCTCGGCAAGGCCGACTCGGTGCGCCTCTTCGACGCCGACGGCACCACCCTCCTCGACTCGTACAGCTGGACGGCCGCCGCCGCCACGACGTACGGGCGCCTGCCCGACCGCACGGGCGCCTTCGGCGTCACGCCCGCCTCGAGCAAGGGCACGGCCAACGCCGCGGCGACGACGCCGACGCCGACGCCGACCGACCCCGACACGACGCCGGCTCCGGCCCCCGCGCCCACCCCGGCTCCGACGCCCGCACCCGCGCCGGTCACGACGACGCTGCGCATCAACGAGGTCGAGTCGAACGGCGACGACACCGACTGGGTCGAGCTGACCAACGTCGGCAGCACCGCCGTCGACGTCTCCGGCTGGTCCTTCCTCGACGGCGACGACTCGCACGCGAAGTACGTGCTGCCGGCCGGCTCGACCGTCGCCCCCGGCGGCTTCTTCGTCATCGACCAGGCCCAGGGCGTCCGCCCCGGCTTCGACTTCGGCCTCGGCGGCGCCGACTCCGCCCGCGTCTACGACACCTCGGGCGCCCTGGCGCTCACCTACAGCTGGACCGAGCACAGCCTCGTCAGCTACGGGCGATGCCCCGACGGCACCGGCGAGTTCGCCACCACGACGACGAGCACGAAGGGCGCGGCGAACGACTGCTCCTCCCCCGTGCGCCTGAACGAGATCGAGTCGAGCGGCGGCACGCCCGGCGACTGGGTCGAGCTGACCACCGTCGGCGCGACCCCCGTCGACGTCAGCGGCTTCGTGCTCAGCGACAGCGACGACACGCACCGGTACGTGCTGCCGACGGGCTCCGTCATCCAGCCCGGGGGCTTCCTCGTGCTCGACGAGCTGACGACGACGACGCCCGCCGGGTTCGACTTCGGACTGGGAGGCGCGGACAGCGTCCGCCTGTTCGCCCGCGACGGAGTCACCCTCGTCGACTCGTACGCCTGGACGCAGCACGCCGCGGTGACCTGGGGCCGCAGCCCCGACGGCACCGGTGACGTCACGGGCACGCTCGAGGCCACCAAGGGCTCGGCGAACATCGCCGCGGGCACCGTCCTCACCCAGCCGTGGCCCGGCGGCCCGGACGAGCTGCCGCTCGACGACGAGGCGACCTTCACCGGCGACCTCAGCGGCCTCGACTACGAGCCGTCCGGCACCTCGGCCGACGGCACCCTCTGGGCCGTGCAGAACGGCGACGGCCTGCTCTACCGCATCGTCTCGGACGGCGCGGGGGGATGGGCCCCGGCCACCGACTCCGGCTGGTCCGCGGGCAAGGCCCTGCGCTACCCCGACGGCACCGGCCGCGTCGACGCCGAGGGCGTCACCGTGACCGGCGACTCGAGCGACGGCGGCGTGTACGTCTCGTCCGAGCGGAACAACGCCGCCTCGAGCGTCAGCCGACCCTCGGTGCTGCGCTACGACGTGGCCGCCGCCGGCAGCGCGACGACGCTCGTCGCGACGCAGGAGTGGGACCTCGCCGCGGACTTCCCCGGCCTCGGCGCGAACGCCGGCCTCGAGGGCGTCACCTGGGTGCCCGACTCGTGGCTGACGGAGCGCGGCTTCGTCGACGAGTCGACCGGCGCCGCCTACGACCCCGCCGCCCGCCCCGGCCACGGCGACGGCCTGTTCTTCGTCGGCGTCGAGGGCACCGCGAGCGTCTACGCCTACGCCCTCTCGACCGACGGATCGGCGGAGCGCGTCGCGACGATCGCCACCTCGTTCGACCTCGTCGCCGACGTGCAGTTCGACGCCGACCTCGACGCCCTCTGGGTCGTCTGCGACGAGGCCTGCTCGGGCCGCACCGCCCTCTTCGACGTCGACGCCTCGGGCGCCTTCGCCGAGCAGGTCGTCTACGAGGCCCCGCTGAACGCCGACCGCGGGCTCGCCAACGAGGGCTTCGCCGTCGCCGACGCCGCGACCTGCACCGACGGCGCGCGCCAGACGTTCTACGCCGACGACGCCGACACGGACGGCTTCTCGCTCCGCGCCGGGACGCTGCCGTGCGAGGCGCCGACGGCGCCGACCGACCCGACGACGCCGGTCGTGCCGGGGACGGGAGCCAGCGCTCCCGGCACCGGCACCGGCACCGGCACGGGCACGGGCGCCGTCCCGGCCGGCACGACGCCGACCCGCGTCGTCGGCACGCCTGCCCGCGCGGGCGAGCTCGCCTACACGGGCGGCACCGACGCTCGCCTCGGCGCCGCGCTCGCGGCGCTGCTGCTCCTCGCCGGAGCGGGAGGGCTGCTCGTCAGCCGCCGTCGCGCCTGACCGATCGAGGTGACCCGTCCTGGGCCCTGGGTCGGTTGCAGGGCCCAGGACGAGGCACTTCGCGCTGCGTTCGAAGGCGTCGACGAGACGAGCAGACCGATCCGGGGCAGATCGGATGCCCGTTCTTGTTGTTCTCTGCCCGATCATGTGGTTTCATCGTCCGGAACGGAGTCGATCAGGCTCCCGACGACGACGAGGTCCGACGATGAGCACAGCACCGACCGCCCCCGGCCCCGCGGGCAGCGGCACCGGCCCCGCCGAGGGCGCGCCCGCCCGGCAGATGATCCTCACCGTCACCCCGAACCCCTCCCTCGACCGCACGATCGAGCTCACCGACGAGCTCCGCCGCGGCGAGGTGCAGCGCGCCGCCCGCACGACCGACGAGCCCGGCGGCAAGGGCGTCAACGTCTCGCGGGCCCTCGCGGCCTCGGGCGCCGAGACCGTCGCGCTGCTGCCCGGGCTGCTCGACGACCCCGTGCTCACGGCCCTCCGCCAGCGCGGCGTGCCCACGGTGAACCTGCCGATCGAGCAGCGCCTGCGCGCCAACGTCACCGTCACCGAGCCCGGCGGCACGACGACCAAGATCAACGAGGTCGGCCCCGACCTCGGAGCCCACGTGGAGGCGCTGACCGGCCTCGTCGTCGAGCACGCCCCGCTCGCGTCGTGGCTCGTGCTCGCGGGGTCGCTGCCCCCGGGGCTGCCGGTGACCTGGCTGGCCGACGTCGTCCGCGCCGTGCGCGCCGCCCACGGCGACGCCGCGCCCCGCATCGCCGTCGACTCGTCGGGCGCCCCCTTCGCGGCGCTCGTCGCCTCCGGCGTGCGGGTCGACCTGGTGAAGCCGAACGCGGAGGAGCTCGCCGAGGTCGTCGGCGGCGACGCCGAGACCTACGAGCGCGACCTCGACGCCGCCGTGGCGGGCGCCCAGCGCCTCCGTGAGCTCGGCGTCGGCGCGGTGCTGCTGACCCTCGGCAGCGTGGGCGCCGTGCTCGTCGACGACTCCGGCGCGTGGTTCGCCGCGGCCCCGCGCATCGTGCCGCTGAGCACGGTCGGCGCCGGCGACTCCTCCCTCTCGGGCTGGCTGCTCGCCGAGCAGGCCGGCGCCGACCCGGCCGGCCGCCTCGCGCAGGCCGTCGCCTCGGGCGCCGCCGCCGCGGCGCTGCCCGGCAGCATCGTCCCCTCCCTCGACCAGACCTCCCCCGACGACATCGACGTCGTCCCGATGGCCCCCGTGGCCGTCGGCCACCGCTGAGCAACGACGCCCGACCCCAAGGAGCACCCCACCATGTCCGCACTCATCAGCACCGACCTCGTCGGCCTCGACGAAGACCTGGGAGCCACGTCGTCCGACGTGATCCGGGTGCTCGCCGGCCGCGTGGCCGCCGCCGGCCGCGCCGGCTCCGCCGACTCGCTCGCCGACGACGCGATCGCCCGCGAGGCCTCGATCGGCACCGGCGTGCCCGGCGGCATCGCCATCCCCCACGCCCGGTCGACCTCCGTCACCGAGCCGACGCTCGCCTTCTCGCGCCTCGCGCGCACGGTGCCCTTCGGCGCCCCCGACGGCGACGCCGACATCGTCTTCATGATCGCGGTGCCCGAGGGCGCCGACAGCGACCACATGACGGTCCTCTCCACCCTCGCCCGCGCGCTGATCCGCGAGGACTTCACCGCGGCGCTCCGGGCCGCGCGCACCCCCGCCGACGTGGTCGCCCTCGTCGACCAGGAGGTCAGCGGCGACGTCGCGGAGGCGCGGGGCACCACCGGCACCGCTCCCGCGGGCGCGACCAGCGCCTCCGGCACCTCCCCGGCCGACGGCGCCCGTCGCCCCCAGCTGGTCGGCGTCACCGCGTGCCCCACCGGCATCGCCCACACCTACATGGCCGCGGACGCGCTGGTCGCGGCCGCCGCCCGCCTCGGCGCCGACCTGCAGATCGAGACGCAGGGCTCGTCGAAGGTGACCCCGCTCGACCCCGCCGTGATCGCCGCGGCCGACGCCGTCATCTTCGCCGTCGACGTCGACGTGCGCGACCAGTCGCGCTTCGCCGGCAAGCCCGTCGTGCGCGGCCCGGTCAAGCGCGGCGTCGACGCCCCCGACGCGATGGTGAAGGAGGCGATGGCCGCGGCCACCGACCCCGCGGCTCCCCGCGTCGCCGGCTCGGCCGACGACGCGTCGGCGCAGGAGACCCGCGCGAAGGAGGGCTTCGGCTCGTCGCTGAAGCGCTGGCTGCTGACCGGCGTCTCGTACATGATCCCGTTCGTCGCCGGCGGCGGCCTGCTGCTCGCCCTGGGCTTCCTGCTCTCGGGCTACGAGATCGCGGGCAACGCCGCGACCGTGCTGACGGACTACTCGCTGACGAACCTGCCGCCCGAGGGCCTGGTGTACTTCCTCGGCGCCGCCGCCTTCCAGATCGGCAACCTGTCGATGGGCTTCCTGGTCGCGGCCCTCGCCGGCTACATCGCCTACGCCATCGCCGACCGCCCGGGCATCGCGCCCGGCTTCGTCGCGGGCGCCGTCGCCGTCTTCATGGGCGCCGGCTTCATCGGCGGCCTCGTCGGCGGCCTGCTCGCCGGCTTCGCCGCGTACTGGATCGGCCGGCCCACCGTGCCGCGCTGGCTGCGCGGCCTGATGCCCGTCGTGATCATCCCGCTCTTCGCGTCGATCTTCGCGAGCGGCCTGCTCGTGCTCGTGCTCGGCGGCCCGATCGCCGCGCTGACCGTCGCGCTCACCGACTTCCTCAACGGCCTCAACGGCACGGGCGCGGTCGTGCTCGGCGTCGTGCTCGGCCTCATGATGTGCATCGACCTCGGCGGCCCCGTCAACAAGGTGGCCTACTCGTTCGCCGTCGCCGGCCTCTCGGCGGGCTCGCTCACCGACAACCCCGCACCGCTGATGATCATGGCCGCCGTCATGGGCGCGGGCATGGTGCCGCCGCTCGCGATGGCCCTCGCCTCGACCGTGCTGTACCGCAAGGGCTTCTCGCAGGTCGAGCGCTCGAACGGCACGGCCGCGTGGCTGCTGGGCGCCTCCTTCATCTCCGAGGGGGCCATCCCGTTCGCCGCGGCCGACCCGCTGCGCGTCATCCCGGCCTCGATGGTCGGAGGCGCGGTGACCGGAGCCATCTCGATGGCCGCGGGCGTGACGTCGCAGGCCCCGCACGGCGGCCTCTTCGTGTTCTTCGCGATCGGGAACCTCGGCATGTGGGTCGTCGCGATCCTCGCGGGCACCGTGGTGTCGGCCGTGGTGCTCGTCGGACTCAAGCGCTTCGTCCGCCGCTCGGGCGAGAGCGTCACCGTCGAGGCCGCCCAGGCCGCCGACGCCGGCGCCGTGGTCGGCCAGCGCAAGCCGGTCGCCGCCTAGCGACCGCCGCCTGCACCGCACGACAGAGGCCCCCGCCCCGGGAAGGGACGGGGGCCTCCGTCGTCAGTGCGACGTGGCGCGACCGCTCAGTCGTTGCCCTGTCGACGACGGTGACGGAGCGTCAGCCAGGCGCCCATCACGATCATCATCAGGGCCGCCGCGCCGATGCCGACCCAGGCGTCCGAGCCGGTGAAGGCGAGCGGACCGCGGGCGGCGGAGACGCGGCCGGGGCCGTCGGAGCCGCCGGCTCCGGCACCGGGCGCCCCGGCGCCGGGCGTGCCGGCTCCCGGCGTGCCGGGCGTGCCCGCACCGGGCGTGCCCGGCGTGCCCGGCGTGCCCGGGTCGCCGGGGTCGCCGGGGCCGTCGGCCGCCAGCACCGTCAGCGTCGCGCGGGCGATCTGCCCCGCGCCCTCGAGCTCGACGACGTGCGCCCCCGGCTCGAGGTCGGCCGGCACGGTGAAGCGCAGCACGCCGACGCCCGAGACCGTCGCGGTCGCGGTGCCGATCGACTGCGGCTCCGAGAACACCGTGCCGGCGAGGGCCTCGCCGGCGACGAAGCCGGTGGCCGTGATCGACACCGAGTCGCCCGGGCGGGCGGTCGCGGGGTCGAGCGTGGCCGGCACGACCGCCTTCGCGGGCTCGTCGACGTCGAGGTCGATGCCGAGCACCGCCGCGAAGCCCCGGAGGGCCACGTCGGGCAGTCCGCGCTGCAGCGCGGCCTCGGCGTCGGCCGTGAGGGCGTCCGAGCCCGCCACGGCCGTGCCGTCGACCATCGCCGCCTGGGCGAGGTCGCGGGCGAGCGACACGAGCACGTCGGCCGTGGTCATAGCCCCGAGGTCGGTGCCGCTGAACGGACCCACCGCGGCCAGGAGGAGGCGCAGGGCCGCGGCCGGGTCGGTCACGCTCCCGTCGTCGCCCCAGACGTCGGCGTCGAGGAGGGCCTCGACCGCCTCGCGGGCCGCGCCCTCGGGCAGGCCGGCGACCAGCGCCTCCACCCGGTCACGCGCGCCGTCGGTGCGGAGGCCCCAGCCGTAGGGGAACAGCGGCTCGTAGTCGGCGTCGCCGACGTTGATCGGCACCTGGTCGGCGCTGGCCGCCCAGGTCACGGGCAGGCGGCCGGCGAAGGGCCGGTCGCCGAACAGCACGTCGGCGACGCCGGCGCCCTCGGAGCCGGGCAGCGACGAGGCGACCACGGCGTCGGCCTGGCCGACGACGTCGCCGAGCAGCTGCGGCCGGCCCGACACGACGAGCACCACGCAGGTGGCCGTCGCGGCGCAGACCTTCGCCACCGTCGCCTGGTCGGCGGCCGTCAGCGACAGGCTCGAGCCGTTGTTGGGCACGTCGCCCTGGCCCTCCGCGTACGGGCGCTCGCCCACCACGACCACGCCGGTCTGGTCGGCGCCGATCGGGGCGGAGGCGTCGGGGCTGACGGTCACCGCGGCGTCGGGGGCGACCTCGCGGATGCCCTCGGCGATGCTCGTGCCGGTCGTCGTGTCGCCCGACCCGCCCTGCCAGCTGATCGTCCAGCCGCCCATCTGGCGGCCGAGGTCGTCGGCGCTGGAGCCGGCCACGTAGAGCGAGCCCGTCTTCGAGAGCGGCAGCGCGCCTCCCTCGTTCGTCAGCAGCACCTGCGACTCGCCCGCGGCCTGGCGGGCCACGGCGCGGTTCGCCGCGGAGCCGACCCCGTCGACGTTCGTGCGGTCCGCGAAGGGCTGCTCGAACAGGTTGAGGTCGAACTTCTGCGTGAGGACGCGACGGACGGCGTCGTCGACCCGCGACTGCGAGACGTCGCCGGAGCCGACGGCCGCCACGATGCTGTCGATGAAGGCCCCGTAGTTGTAGGGCGCCATCGCCATGTCGAGGCCCGAGTTCACCGACCGCACCGCCTTCTCGGCGTACGTGCCGCCGGGCAGCTTGTCGATGCCCTCCCAGTCGCTGATGAGGAAGCCCCGGAACCCCAGGTCGCCCTTCAGCAGGTCGGTGTTCAGGGCGGTGTTCTCGTGCATGCGCACGGGCCCGTCGCCGAGGTCGACCGCCGAGTACGACGGCATGATCGTGCCGACGCCGGCCTGGAGCGCCGGGAGGTACGGGTCGACGTGCAGGCGGGTGAACTCCTCGAGCGACCCCGCCTCGGTGACGCCCTGGTCGATCGGGTAGGCGCCCGTGCCCGCCACGGACTCGTCGTACGTGGTGCCGCCGTCGCCGGCCCAGTGCTTGGCCGTGGCCAGCACCTCGTCGGCGCCGCCGATGTCGGTCGGGTCGTCGCCCTGCAGGCCGAGCACCGACGGGGCCGCGAAGGTACGGACCAGCGCGGGGTCCTCGCCGAACGACTCGTAGCTGCGGCCCCAGCGCTCGTCGCGCGAGACGCAGAGGCAGGGGGCGAAGGTCCACGGCACTCCCGTGGCGCGCACCTCCTGCGCGGTGACCCGGGCGATCTCCTCCACGAGGGCCGGGTCGCGGGTGGCGCCGAGGCCGGTGTTGTGCGGGAAGATCGTCGCGCCGACCACGTTGCTGTGGCCGTGCACGGCGTCGACGCCGTAGATCATCGGGATCTGCAGGCGGGTCGACAGGGCCTCGCGCTGGTAGGCGTCGACCATGTCGGCCCAGGCGACGGCGGTGTTGCCCTCGGGCACCGACCCGCCGCCGCTGAGCAGCGAGCCGAGGGCCCGGTCGCTGATGTCGCTCGTCGACGTGAGGCCGAGGCGCTCGGCCTGGGCCATCTGCCCGACCTTCTCCTCGAGCGTCATCCGGCCCAGCAGGTCGGCGACGCGGTCGGCGGTGGGCAGCGAGGCGTCGAGGTACGGCAGGTCGTGCGCGGCGAGCACGACGCGCGGGCCGTCGCCGACCTTCGCCGTGGTCGACGCGAGCGTCACCTGGAGCTCCTTGGCCTCGGCGGCCCCCGTGGAGGCGCGGGTCGCCACGGTGACCGTCTGCTGAGCACCCGAGGCGCTCCCGGCCGGGAAGGTCACGGTGCCCGACGCGGCGTCGTAGTCCGTGCCCGCCACGGCGGTGCCGTCGGCGGTGGCCCAGTCGACGGACACGTCGGAGGCGAGGGGCTCGTCACCGGCGGTCGTCACGGTCAGCGCGACCTCGGCCGGCTGGCCGGCGTCGACGAGCCAGACGTCCTGCGTGGAGTCGACGGTCACCGACGCCGCGGAGGCGGGCGTGCCGTAGAGCTGCGTGTCGTCGATCGCCCAGCCGACGGGCGCCGGGGTGCCCGGCGTGAAGGTGAACGAGTAGCCGAACGAGGCCGTGAGGTCGAGGGTGCCGTTCGTCGTCGCGGCGTCGCCCGGCTGGTAGCCCGACGGCGTGAACGACGAGAAGGGCAGCTCGACGAGCTTCCAGCGCGAGGTGCTGCTGCCCCAGTTGTCCTTGAAGGTCGTGGCCCACAGCTCGCTGGTCTCGGCGGTGTCGCCGCCGGCCGGGTCGCCGTCCTTGATCTCGAGCTTGATGTCGGCGCCCGCCGTGGGCGAGGCCGGGTTGTTCGACTGCGACGCGTACCACCAGAAGCGGATGCCCTGGTAGCTCGACCAGTCCTGGCTGTCGGCCAAGTTGTGGCTCAGCCCGCCGTAGCCCCCGGAGGGGATCGAGAACTGCCCCGAGAGCACGTGGTTCTCGGCGTCGCCGCCGCGCTCCTGCACGGTGACCTCGCGGCTGATGGTCGGCTCGGTCGGTGCCGGCGAGCCCCAGGTGAAGAAGCCGACGGGGTCGGCGGTCGTGCTGAGCGGCACGTCGCCCTCGAAGTCCTCGATCATCGTGGCGCGGTCGAAGACGGCCACGTCGTCGACCAGGTACGTGCCGGCGCCGAGCTGCGTCAGCGTCACCGCGAAGCCGGTCGAGGCGGACGGGTCGAAGCGGGTGTCGCTGGTCGGCTGGCCCTTGACGCGCAGGTCGGCGAAGAGCACGCTGACGCGCTTCCAGTCGGTGCTGTCGTCGGTGACGCTCGTCTCGAAGAGCACGCCGCCGTTCTTCAGCTCGTACCGCAGCTGCTGGCCGCTGGCCGCGCCCCTGAACCAGAACGAGAAGCCGTCGGCGTCGCTCCAGTCGGCGGCGGGCTGGTCGTGCGAGAAGCCGTACCAGCTGTCGGGGGCGGTGGGCCCGGCGACGACCGCGCTGAGCGCCTGGGTGCCGGCGGCCCCCTCGCGCTCGGCGGCGACGGTCGAGAGCGCCGGCGTCACCGCGGCGCTGGCGCCCCAGCCGAAGTAGCCCGAGGGCACCCCGGCCTCGAAGTCGTCGAGCACCCGGGTCTCGCCGACGTTGGGCAGCTCGCCCGTCGGGGTGAGCGTGACGGCCAGCGACCCGCGCGACCCGACGACGGTCGGCTCGCTGGCGTCGGAGGCGGTCAGCTCGACCGTGCGGCGGGGGCTGAGCGCGCCGGTCGAGATCGTCTCGAGCGCGACGGAGGCGGTGGTCTCGCCGGGCGCGAAGGTCACGGTCTCGTCGACGGCCCGGTAATCGGTGCCGGCGACGGCGGTGCCGCCGGTGGAGCGGACCCGCACGCTGACGGGCTCGTCGCTCGTGCCGGTCAGGCTGAGACCGGCGGTGAGGGTCTGCCCGGCGGCGACCGTCGCGGTCGCGCGGTCGAAGCTGACGGAACGGGTCTGCGCCTCGCCGTACACCTGGAGGCCGTAGGCGGAGTAGCCGTACCAGTGCGGCCGCGAGGCGTCCCAGGTCGCCGCCGAGCGCTGCAGCATGCTGACGCGCACGTAGCGGGCGTCCGTGGGCGCCGACAGGGCGACCTCGTCGCGCTGCCCGTCGCCGGCGTCGACCGTCTGCGCGGTGGTCCAGCTCTCGGCCAGCGCGGGGTCGCCGGTGGTCACGTCGACCGTGTAGCGCGTCGCGTACGAGGCCTCCCAGTCGAGGCCGATCGAGTCGACGCGGGCCACGCCGCCGAGGTCGACGATCACCGACGCGGTGAACGGGACGTCCTCGTCGGGGCCGTTGCCGCTGGCCCACCGGGTCGCGGCGTCGCCGTCGTTGAGGGCCTCGGCGGGGAAGGTGCCGTCCGCGTCGGACTGCGAGGCCGACGCGGTGACGGTGCCGAAGCGGGCGAGGTCGACCGGGGCGGCCACGGCGGCGAGGGCCGGGAGGCCCGACAGCAGCAGGGCCGAGACGGCGGTGAGGGCCGTGCCGACGGCGACGCGGCGCGTCGCCCTGCCGGCTCGGCCTCGAGGTGGGCGGGTGGGGACGACGGTCACGACTACTCCCTTGTAATCACGAGCAGGCGGGCCGGTGCGCACGACATCGTGCGCGGTGGCTCACCAGGGGGACGTCGGCCCTCACCGACCCCGTGATCGGGGGCCAGGGGCTCGACCGGCTGATCGTATCCACACAGCTCATTCCGAGGCAAGGGGTGGACGACATCGATGTCAGACCTGCGACCCTGCCCCCGGGCAGCACCGTCGGGCGAAGTCGACGACCTCTCGGCCCACCTCCGCGGCCCGCGAGTGCACGACGTTGTGGACGGCGGCGGGCACGTCGCGCGCCTCGCCGTCGGCGACGAGAGCGACGAGCTCGTCGGCCCAGCGGGCGGGCGCCACGGGGTCGTGGCGGCCCCGCAGCACGAGCAGCGGCGCCGCCAGCCCGGGGAGGCGCTCGTGGATCCGGTACCGGAGCATCGAGCGGGTGCCCGCCGCGTACGACAGCAGGCCGCCGCGCAGGTAGTCACGCGTCACCATGGCGCTCGTGAGCGGCGGCTCGCCGAGCATGTCGAGGGCGAGCCGGCGGCCCTGGCCGACGACGCTCGGCGCGACGCGGTCGACGACGGGGCCCACCAGCACGACGCCCGCGACGACGTCGGGGCGACGCAGAGCCATCTCGACGACCACCTGCGCGCCGAGCGAGTGCCCGACGAGCACGACCGGGCCGGCGAGCGGAGCCGAGGCGAGCGCGTCGAGCCTCGGCAGCAGGGCCTCGGCGAGCTGCGGGATCGTCAGGCGCCGCCCCGGGCCGGGCGAGCGCCCGAAGCCGGGCAGGTCGGGGGCCAGCACGGGCCCGTGGGCGACGAGCGCGGCCGCGAGCCGGCTGAACGAACGGTGCGACAGGCCCAGCCCGTGCACGAGCACGAAGACCGGCGCTCCGGCCGGGTGCCGCTCCGGGCCGCGGGCGGACCACCAGTGCACGGACGGCCGGTCGGCCGGCGGGCCGCCGCGGCGGGGGGACGACTCGGCGATGGCGTCCTCCACGGGCGGGCGAGGCAGGGGATCTGCCGTCTGGGAGTGTACCGGCGGGCGGACCGGCGCCCTGCACTAGGGTCTCGTCCGTGGAACCACCCCGGCACGACGCTCCGACACCCGCCAGGGCCGCCGTGGTGGTCAACCCGGTGAAGGTCGACGTCGCCGCGCTCCGGCAGCTCGTGGCCGAGCAGGAGGAGCGGCTCGGCTGGGTCCCCGCGACGTGGTTCGAGACGAGCGCGGGCGACGACGGGCGCTCGGCGGCCGAGGCGGCGCTGGGGGCCGACCCGCGACTCCTCGTGGTGGCCGGGGGCGACGGCACCCTGCGCGCCGTGGCCGAGGTCGCGGCCGGGCGGGGCACCCCGCTCGGGCTCGTGCCCGCGGGCACCGGCAACCTGTTCGCCCGGGAGCTGGGCCTGCCCCTCAACGCGCTGCGCTCGGCGGTCGAGACCGCGTTCGGCGGCCGCGACCGCCCGGTCGACGTCGGCACCGTCGAGCTCGGGCGCCCCGACGGGACGAGCACGAGCCACGCCTTCCTCGTCATGACCGGCATCGGCGTCGACGCCCACATGGCCGGGCACACCGACCCCCGGCTCAAGGCCCGGATCGGCTGGCTCGCGTACTCCGACCCGATCGCGCGGAGCGTCTTCGGCAACCGCCAGTTCGACATGACGTACGCGCTCGACGACGAGCCCCCGGTGTCGACCCGCGTGCACACGGTGATCGTCGGCAACTCGGGGACGCTGACCGCGGGCATCCTGATGATCCCGGACGCCGTCGTCGACGACGGGCTGCTCGACGCGGTCGTGCTCCGCCCCGGGCGCGGCCAGGGGTGGACGTACATCGGCTACCGGCTCGCCTTCAACCGCCTGCTGCACCGCACCGGCGTCGGCCGTGTCGTCACCCGGTGGAGCCCCCGGCCCCGCTCGATGCGCTTCGCCCAGGCGCGGGCGATGCGCGTGCAGCTCGCCGCCCCGCAGGAGATCCAGATCGACGGCGACCCCCGCGGCCTCGTCAGCGAGGTCGCCATCACGGTCGCGCACCACGCGCTGACCGTGCGCGTGCCGCCCGCGGGCTGAGCCCGGCGGGGGCCGACGACACGGCCCGGACGCAGGAGGCGCGGTGCAGGTCGAGCCTGCACCGCGCCTCCCCCGGGCCCTCGCCCGGTGACCTCGTCGCTCGCTAGTCGCGCAGCTCCAGGTACTTCGCGATGAGCGCGCCGGTCGAGCTGTCCTGCGCCTCGAGCGCGGCGACGTCGCCGTCGACCGCCGGGGCGATCTGCAGCGCGAGCTGCTTGCCGAGCTCGACGCCCCACTGGTCGAACGAGTCGATGCCCCAGATGGTGCCCTCGACGAAGACGATGTGCTCGTAGAGCGCGATCAGCTGGCCGAGCACGCTCGGGGTCAGCGCCGGGGCGAGGATCGACGTCGTGGGGCGGTTGCCGCTGAAGACGCGGGCGGGGACGACCGCCTCGGCGGTGCCCTCGTCGCGGACCTCGTCGGCCGTCTTGCCGAAGGCCAGGGCCTTCGACTGCGCGAAGAAGTTCGCCATGAAGAGCGCGTGCACGTCCTGGCCGGGCTCGACCGTGCTGCCGTCGCCCGACTCGTCCTTCAGGGGGTGCGCCGGGTTGGCGACCGCGATGAAGTCGGCGGGCACGATGCGGGTGCCCTGGTGGATGAGCTGGTAGAACGCGTGCTGGCCGTTCGTGCCGGGCTCGCCCCAGAAGACCTCGCCGGTGTCGGTGGTGACGGGCGAGCCGTCCCAGCGGACGCTCTTGCCGTTCGACTCCATCGTGAGCTGCTGGAGGTAGGCGGGGAAGCGGTGCAGGTACTGCGAGTAGGGCAGCACGGCGTGGCTCTGCGCGCCGAGGAAGTTCGAGTACCAGACGTTGAGCAGGCCCATCAGCACGGGCACGTTCTGCTCGAGCGGAGCGGTGCGCATGTGCTCGTCGAGGGCGTGGAAGCCGGCGAGGAACTCGCGCCAGGCGTCGGGGCCGATCGCGATGACGACCGAGGTGCCGATGGCGGAGTCGACGGAGTAGCGGCCGCCGACCCAGTCCCAGAAGCCGAACGCGTTCTCGGGGTCGATGCCGAACGCGGCGACCTTCTCGAGGGCGGTCGAGACCGCGACGAAGTGCTTCGCCACGGCGCCCTTCCGAGCCTCGTCGGTGTCGTCGAGGGCGCCGGCGGCGGCGAGGCCGCGCCAGAGCCAGTCGCGGGCGAGACGCGCGTTGGTGAGGGTCTCGAGCGTGCCGAAGGTCTTCGACGCGACGATGAAGAGGGTGGTCTCGGGGTCGAGGCCGACGGTCTTCTCGGAGACGTCGGTGGGGTCGATGTTGGAGACGAAGCGGACCTCGAGGCCCTGCTGTACGTAGGGCTTGAGCGCCTCGTAGACCATGACGGGGCCGAGGTCGGAGCCGCCGATGCCGATGTTGACGACGGTCTCGATGCGCTTGCCGGTGACGCCGACCCACTCGCCGGAGCGGACCTTCTCGGCGAAGGCGTAGACCTTGTCGAGCGTGGCGTGGACGTCGGCGTCGACGTCCTGGCCGTCGACGACGAAGCCGGCCGCGGGGACGAGCTCGGCGCCGTCCTTCGGGCGGCGCAGGGCGGTGTGCAGCACGGCGCGGTCCTCGGTGACGTTGATGTGCTCACCCGAGATCATGGCCTGGTAGCGCTCCGCGACGCCGGTGTCGGTGGCGACCTGGAGGAGGTGCTGGAGGACCTCGTCGGTGACGAGGCCCTTGGAGAGGTCGACGGTGAGGTCGGCGGCCTGGAAGGTGAGGCGCTCGGCACGGTCGGCCTCGGCGTCGAACCAGGCGCGGAGGTCGGGCGAGAAGCCGTCGGCGATGCGGGCGAGCTGCTGCCACGCCTCGGTCGAGGTGGGGTCGACGGGAACGGATTCGGTCACGGGTGGTCCTCCTGGAGCGGATGAGCGGTACGGCCCGCGGGAGACGCGCCGTCGCGTGACGGACCGGGCCCAACTCTATTGCTCCGCTCCGCCGTGCGCCCCGCCTCGTCCGATGTGCGACGGGGGCTTGCGCCGGGCGGGCTCAGGCGCGAGCGCCCGCGCTGCTGCGGTGCGGGGGCGGCGCTGCTCGCGCCCGGCCCGCGGACCCCCCTAGGCTGGCCCGAGGGGGAACGACAGATGGACGACAGCACCACCACGGGCAGCACCACCACGAGCACCGAGGCGCCGCGGCGCGGCCGTGGCCGGGTGATCGCGATCGTCGGCGGCGTCGTCGCCGTGGCGACGATCGCCATCGGCGCGGTCGGCTGGGCCCTCTGGCCCGGTGAGGCCGAGCCGACGCCGACCACCACCGCCACGCGCACCGCCCAGGCCGCCGCGCCGAGCACGCCCTCGTCGACGCCGACCGTCGCGACCGCCACCGGCTCGCCGACCCCGCGCCCCGCGACGGCACCGCCGGCCGACCCCGCCGTCCCGGCCCCGTTCGTCACGCCGGTCGCCGCCGGCACGGTCGTCTCCGAGGGCGACGTCCGCTCGCCGAAGGGCAGCGTCGCCTACCACTGGCGGGCGACCGCGAACGGCGACGACACCTTCTCGATGGAGTACTCCGGCTTCACCTCGACGCTGCCGGTGCCGGTCGGCGCGACCCTGATCGAGATCGCGCCGAGCGTCGGCGACGGGCTCACGGCGCACGGCCCGGGCGACCTCCAGCTCGGCGGCCCCACGACGGAGCCCGCCCTCGCCACCTCGACCCTCCTCGGGACGAGCACCCCCGGCTACCTCGGCACCCTGGTCACCTACTCCGCCGCCACCGACGGAGCCGACCTGCCCGTCGAGATCGGCCCCGAGAAGGTGCTCGCGGTGACGCCGGTCACGTGGTCGGTGCCCGGCCGCCAGACGAACATCGTCGTCGCCGACTCGGGCTCCGCCGACCTCGCGACCGGCACCGTCGTGTCGTCGACGGCCGCGGGCGGCCCGCGCGGCTACCTCGTCGCGGCCGGCGACACCATCGACGCCGTCGCCGCGCGCTTCGGCATCACGCCCGCGGCCCTCATCTACCTCAACGCCGGCCTGCTCGTCACCGGCGACCAGCAGTACCTCATCTACGGCAACACGATCAACCTCGACCCCGACAGCGTCTGACCCGCCGCGGGCGACCGCCCGTCAGTCGCCGGCGGCGCGCCGGACCAGGGCCCCGAGGGAGGCGCGGGTCGCGTCGTCGACGCCCGTGACGGCGTACGCCGTGGGCCACATCACCCCGTCGTCGAGCTGCGCGCCGTCCTGGAACCCGAGGGTCGAGTACCGCGTGCCGAACTTCGCGCCCGGCTGGAAGAACACGACGGCCTTGCCGTCCTCCCGCGCGTAGGCGGGGAACCCGTACCAGGTCTTGGGCCGGAGGCTCGGGGCGTGCTCGGCCACGATCTCGTGCACCATCTGCGCGATCGGCCGCTCGACCTCGGTCATGGCGGCGATGGCGGCGAGCGCGTCGGCCTCCTCCGCCGCGGCCTTGTCCGCGAGCTTCTGGCGCTTCGCCTCGACCCGCAGCTCGGCGGCGCGCTGCTTCATCGCGGCGCGCTCCTCCTTCGTGAAGCCGTCCTCGGCCATGTCGTCTCCTGTCTGTGGGGGGCGAGCCGCCCGCGCTCATGGTGACAGGCCGGGTGGAGGCGCACAACGCCGACCAGCAGACCGGGCCGCGGGCAGACGTAACGAACCCGAAACCGACCTGAGCGTGAGCCGGAAACACGCCCTGGATACCGTTCGAGCCTCCTGCACACCACCCTCCGCCGCTCCTCCCCATGAGAAGGACTCCCTCCCGATGAAGCCCCTCCGTCGGCGCCCCCCGCGCGCCCGCAGCTCCGCGACGGCCGTCGCCCTGGCCCTCGCCGCGGTCGCGCTCGGCGCCACCCCCGCCTCCGCCGCCCCCGTCCTCGCCTCGGCGACCGTCACGGCCCCCGCGACCGCCACGGTGGGCGACGTCGTCGACGTCTCGGTCGTGCTCACCGGCACCGGGGACGTCTACGCGTACGACCTCGAGGTCGGCTTCGACGACGTCGCCCTCGACTACGTCGCCGACAGCGCCACGTCGCCGAGCGGCGGCTTCGACGACGTCCAGGTGGCCGACGGGTCGCTCTCGATCCTGCACACGCGGCTCGGCAGCTCCCCGGCCCTGACCGGCGACCTCACCGTCGACCTGCAGTTCACCGCGGTCGCCGCGGGCGGCGCCGCCGTGACGCTCGACTCGGTCGAGCTGATCGGCGCCGACGGCAGCAGCCTCGTGGTCACGCCGACGGCCTCCGCCGTCGTCGCGGTGGCCGCCGCACCGGTGGCCCCGCAGCCCTCCGCCAGCCCGACGGCCGGCGCCCCCGCGCCCTCGGCGAGCCCCACCGCCGCGACGCCCGTCACGGGCGCGGCCGCCGGCCGCCCGACCGCCACCGGCTCCCGCGACGACCTCGCGTTCACCGGCTCCGACAGCTGGCCGTTCGTGGCCGGCGGTGCCGGGCTGCTCGTGCTGGGCCTGCTCGTCGTGGCCGCCGTGGCCCTCCGTCGCCGTGCGGCGGCGACCCGATGAGCGCCCGCGACCGGGCCGGGCTGCCGGCCCGCGACTCCCACGCTCCCCTCGCCCCCGCGACGCCCTCGTCGCCGTCACCCCGGAGACTGCCCGCCATGACCCCTCGCCGACGCACCGCCACGGTCGCCGCGACCTCGATCATCTCGGCCCTCGCCGTCGGCGGGCTGGTCGTCGCGCCCGGCGCCGCCGCCGACGACGCGCCCGTCGCGGCGTTCCTCGCGCCGTACTACACGGAGCTCGACCTGACGGGCGACGACCAGGTCACCGCGGCCGACCTCGAGCTGGTCTCCGCCGCCCTCGGGGCCACGTCGCCCTCCGCCGAGTTCGACGCGGTCGCCACGGCCGACGTCGACGCCGACGGCGTGATCACCGTGGCCGACGTCGCCGCGGTGTCGCAGCGCGCGATCTACGACGACGGCGAGTTCCAGCTCGTCGAGGCCAGCGCCGTCGACATGCAGGCCGCGATGAACGCCGGGGTCGTCAGCTCGGTCGACCTCACCACCGACTACCTGGCCCGCATCGCCGCGTACGACACCGCGAAGGTCGACCCGGCCGCTGACGGGCGCCCGCTGCACTCGATCATCACGACGAACGACGAGGCCCTCGCCGCGGCCGCCGCGGCGGACGCCACCCGTGCCTCGCAGGGCATGACGAGCATGCTGCTCGGCGTGCCGATCGCCGTGAAGGACAACTACGACACCCTCGACATGCCGACCACGGCCGGCTGCGGCTGCTGGGACGCGAACCAGACCGACGACGACGCGACCATGGTCGCGGGACTCCGCGACGCCGGCGCCGTGGTCCTCGCCAAGGCCAGCCTCGACGAGTTCGCCTACGGCTTCGCCTCGGAGTACACCGCGGGCCAGCCCGCCGGGCAGACGACCCTCGTCGCCAGCCCGTACGTGACGAGCCGCACCGCCGGCGGCTCGAGCGGCGGCACGGGCGCGGCGATCGCCGCGAACCTCGCGGGCATCGGCTTCGGCACCGACACGGGCGGCTCGATCCGCATCCCGTCGTCGTACAACCAGCTCGTCGGCGTCCGGCCCACGGTGGGGCTGACCAGCCGCACCGGCATCGTGCCGCTGGCCCTCAGCCAGGACACCGGCGGCCCCCTCGCCCGCAGCGTCACCGACGCCGCGATCGCGCTCGACGCCGTCACGGGCGTCGACGCGAGCGACCCCGTCACCGCCGAGCAGCAGGGCCGCGTGCCGACCTCGTACACGGCCGCGCTCGACCCGACGGCGCTCGAGGGCACCCGGATCGGCTACGTCGCCTCGATGGTCAGCACCGACGTGACGACGCAGCGGCTCTTCGCCGCGTCGCTGGCGACCCTCCGGGCCCAGGGCGCGACCGTCGTCGCGGTCACCCCGCCCGCCGGGTTCGCGCGCGTGCTCTCCGAGTCGAGCGGCAGCACGAACGAGTTCGCCCACGACCTCGCCGCCTACACCCGTGACCACCTCGCCCCCGAGGTGACGGCGCGGACGATCCCCGAGATCCAGGCGTCGGGTCGGTACGTCCAGTCGCGGGCCAGCATCTACACGGCGCGCGCCGCGGTGACCGAGGCGCAGTACCAGGCCTGGGCCGGCCCGACCGGGTCGCACACGACGCAGATCGCCGCGGGCCAGCAGCTCGTCACGGGCATGCTCGACGGGGGCGACCTCGACGCCCTGATCTACCCCTCGGCGGTCGCGTACAACTCGTTCAGCACCAACATGCGCCTCAGCCCCAACACGGGCATGCCGGCCGTGACGGTGCCGATGGGCCAGGCGATCGCGGCCGACGCGACCGTCACGGGCGCGGGCGTCAACCTCGAGTTCCTCGGCCGCGACTACGACGAGTCGACGCTCATCGGCCTCAGCTACGCGTTCGAGCAGGCGACCCACGCCCGCACGTCGCCGGCGCTCTACGGTCCGCTGACGAAGTAGGCGCGGGCGGCCTGCGGGAGGCGCGGTGCGGGGAGACCTGCACCGCGCCTCCTCGTCGTCGACGGGGGCAATTCCTCTTGTGCTGCACGAATGGATAGCGCTACTCTCCGATAGTGCGCATATCCGAACTCGCCCAGGAGGCGACCACACCGCTCACGGCGGTCAAGTACTACCAACGTGAAGGGCTGCTGCCTCCGGGCGAGAAGACCTCCCCGAACCAGACCTCGTACGACGACCGGCACGTGCGGCGGGTGCGCCTCGTCCGGGCGCTGCTCGAGGTCGGGGGCCTCTCGGTCGCGGCCGCGAAGGACGTCCTCGCCGCCCTCGACGCCGACGACGCCCCGCTCGCCGAGGCGTTCGCCGCGGCCCAGCACGCGATGAGCTCGCCCCGGGCGCAGGACGCCGCGCCGAGCCCCGCGGCCCGCGAGCGCGTGGCCGCGCTGACGAGCGCCGCCGGCTGGGCGACGACCGACGAGAACCCCGGCCTCGACGCCGCCGCCCGCGCTCTCGACGGTCTGGGCACGATCGACTTCGAGCCCACCGACGACTACCTGCAGGCGTACCTGACCGCGGCGGCGACGGCCGCCCGGGCGGACGTGGCGGCGCTGGGCGGCCGTCACGACCGCGACGGCGTCGCGGAGCTGATGGTCGTGGGCACCGTGCTCGGCGACCCGCTCTTCGCCGGCCTCCGCCGCCTCGCGCACGAGGACGTCACGCACGACCTCTTCCCGGTCGCCGACGAGGACGGCCGACGCTCGTGAGCGCGTCGCGGCACGTGCTGCTCGGCGGCCACGGCGTCGTCGGGCGGGAGACCGCCCGCGCGCTCCGCGCCCTCGGCCACGACCCGGTCGCCGTGGGCCGACGCCCCGTGACGGACGGGGACGGCACGTCGGTGGTCGCCGACCTCCTCGACGGCGACGACGTGCGCCGCGCGCTGCGCGGCGCGGACGTCGCCTACCTCGTCGCGGGCCTGCCGTACTCGACCCGCACCTGGCGCGAGCAGTGGCCGATCGTCGTCCGCAACGCCGCCCGGGCCGCCCTCGACGAGGGCGTCCACCTCGTCCACCTCGACAACGTCTACGCGTACGGTCCGGTCGAGGGCCCGATGACGGAGGAGACGCCCCTCCGCCCGACCAGCCGCAAGGGGGCGGTGCGGGCGGAGGCGCTCGGGCAGCTCGACGCCCTCCGCGGCCGCGGGCTGACCGTGACGACCGCCCGCAGCGCGGACTTCTACGGGCCCGGCGCCGCCACCAGCGCGTTCCAGGGCTTCGTGGTCGACCGCGTGGTGGCGGGCAAGCGACCCACCTGGCTGCTCGACGCCGACCAGCCGCACTCGCTGACCTACACGCCCGACGTCGGCGACGCGCTGGCCGTGCTCGGCACCGACGAGCGCGCCCGGGGCCGGACCTGGCACGTGCCGACGGCACCGCCCCTGACCGGGCGGGAGTGGGGCGTGCTCGCGGGCGTCGCCCGCGACCGCATGTCGGTGATGAGCCCGGCGACGCTCCGCCTCGGCGCGCTCTTCGCGTCGGCCGCACGCGAGACGCTCGAGCTCTCGTACCAGAGCACGGCCCCGTACGTCTTCGACTCGACCCGCGCCTCCCGCGAGCTCGGCCTCACCGCGACCCCGGCGGCGGTCGGCGTCGCCGCCACGCTGGAGCACGCCCGGGCGGTGGCCCGGTGACCGCCGGGCTGCGCCGGGCCGTCGCCTGGCACCCTCCGCTCATGGGGCTGGCCGCCGTGATGGCCGTGTGCGCCGTGGCCTGCGTCGTCGGGCTCGTGGCCGACCCGCGGACGATCCTCGGCGCGCCCGCCTGGGCCAAGCCCCTCAAGTTCTCGCTCTCGATCGGCCTCTACGCGGTGACCTGGGCGTGGCTGATCGCTCACCTGCCGCGCCGCCGGGTGCTCGCCGCGCGCCTCGGCACCGTGATCGCCGCGACGCTGCTCGTCGAGCAGGTGCTCATCGTCTGGGCGGTCGCCACCGGCACGACGAGCCACTTCAACGTCTCGGACGGCCTGCACGTCGTCGTCTGGGGCGCGATGGCCGCCGCCATCACGGTCATGTACCTCTGCACCTTCGTGACCTCGCTGATGCTCGTCGGCCTGCGCCTCCCCACGCCGGCCCTCACCGTCGCCGTCCGGGCAGGTGCGCTGATCGCCCTCGGCGGGATCGGCGTGGCCTTCCTGATGACCGGGCCCACGGGGGCGCAGATCGCGAGCCCCACCGGCATCGTCGGGGCCCACGCCGTGGGCGTCGTGGACGGCGGGCCGGGGCTCGCCCTGCTCGGGTGGAGCACGGTCGGCGGCGACTACCGCGTGGCCCACTTCGTCGGCATGCACGCCCTCCAGGCGCTGCCGCTCGCGGCGCTGCTGCTCGGCGCGCTGGGGCGGCGGGTGCCGATGCTCGCGTCGGCCGTCGTCCAGCTCCGGCTGGTGCTGGTGGCGGCGGTCGCGTACGGCGCGGCGACCGTCCTGCTCGCGCTGCAGGCGTCGCTCGGGCAGTCGGTGGCCCACCCCGCGGGAGCGGTCGCCGCCGCGGCGTGGGCCGTCGCGGGGGCCGCCGCCGCCGGCGCCCTCATCGTCGTCGCCCGGGGCGGCGGCCGCGCCCTCGGCACCCCGTCATCCAGGATGCGCACTGGCCCGTTCGGGGGTGTCGACCACACCTGACGCGCAGAAATACCGTGACGACATGACCACGAGCTCCGTCGACCTGGCGGGCGAGCTGGCCAGGGGCACGGAGTCGGCGCCGCCGGGGCCTCCCACCCCGGTCGGACCCGACCGCCGGGGCGGCGGCCCGCTCCGTCGGGGCGTGGAGCGCGGCATGGCCGCGACCCTCGCGGTCGCGGCGCTGCTGTTCGTGCTCCTGGCCCTGCCGACCTGGGCGGCGGACCACCACGCCGTCGGGCCCGCGCTGGTCGTCCTGTCGCTGGCCCTGGCCGGCTCGATGGTCGCGGCCCTGCCGCTCGCGCTCCTGCGGCACCCCGGCCCGGTGAACACCGGCCTGTGGCTGCCCGTGGTCGCCTACGTCGGCCTGCTCGTCGTCGAGCCCTTCACCCTCCGCGACGCCCTCCCCGCCGGGTCGACGCCGTGGCTCCTGGGGCTGTCGCTGATCGCCTTCAGCTGCACCGCGGTCGCGGAGCCGAGCCCGGCGCGGGCCGCCGCGATCTGCGCGGGCCTCGACCTCGCCCTGGCCTGCGTCTACGCCGGTCGGTCCACGGCGACCCACACCCTGGTCGACCTGATCGGGCTCGGCCTCCTGGCCGCCGCCCTCGTCCTCGGCGTCCGGGCGCTGCGGGCGAGCGCGGACCGGGCCGACGACGTCGAGCGCCGGGCCCGCCTCCTCGTCGAGGCCCACGAGCGGCGCGTCGCGACGGACGCCGAGAGAGCGCACACCGACGCGCTGCTGCACGACACCGTGCTGGCCGCCCTCCTCGCCGCCGCCGCGGGCGGCGCCTCCGGCCGTGCCTCGGCGATGGCCCGGTCCTCCCTCGACGTCCTCACCGTGCCCGACGGCCGCCCCACGGCAGCCCGCCCGTCGCTCACCCTCGGGGAGGCGGTGTCGGCCGCGGAGGGCGAGCTGTCGCCGTTCCGGGGGCACGCCCGTCTCGACCTGGCCCCGGCGCGCGACGTCCGCCTCCCCCACGACGTCGCGGACGCCCTGGTCGGGGCCACCGTGCAGGCGCTCACGAACAGCGTGCGGCACGCTGGCGGGGCGGCGGCCCGTGCGGCGGTGGCGCGGGCGGCCGTCGCCGTGCCCCTGCCGGGCGGGGGCGTGCGCGTGACGGTGTCGGACGACGGCGTCGGGTTCGACACGGCCGGCGTCCCGGCGGAGCGGCTCGGCGTCCGCGTCTCCGTCCTCGAGCGCGTGGCCTCCGTCGGCGGCGTCGCCGACGTGGTCTCCGCGCCGGGCGAGGGGACGGTCGTCACGCTCGAGTGGCGCCCGGGCACGGGGGGCACCTCCGGGCCCGTCCGTCGGCCGGGCCGCGACCTGCTCGAGCTCGTCCCCCGCCGTCGGCTGTACCACGCCCTCGGCGCGCTCATCCTGGTCGCGGTGCTCGCCGCCTCGCTCGACGCCCTGATCGTCACGCGGGCCTACGGCTCCGTGGTCGCCTCGCTCCTCGGGCTGCTGATCCTGCCCACCCTCCTCCGCGGAGCCCGGGCCGGCACGATGTCCGACCTCGCGGCCTGGGGCACCACCGCGGTCAGCTGCCTGCTCTGCGCCGTGGCGACCATCGGGCTCGACCCGGCGACCTTCGACTGCGTGTCGATCGCCCGGTACACCTGCGGGGTCCTGGCCGGCGCGGTGATGGGGTGGATGGCGGGCCGCCGCGGTCCGCCCCTCGTCGCGGTGGGGGTGCTCGTCGTCCAGATCGCCGTGTGGGCCGGGCCGTACGGGGTGCTCCGGCTCGGCCTGGCGGCGGAGATCGTCATCGTCGTCGCCGGCCTGCTGATGCACCGCGCCGTCCGCCGCGTCGGCGCCGCGGCGGACGTGGCCGCGCACACGCACCGCGCGCTGACGACGAAGCACGCCGAGCTCGACGCCTTCCACGCCGAGGGACGCCGCCGGCTGCGGCACGCCCGGCGGACCGCCGCCCCGATGCTCCAGCGCATCGTCGACGCCGGAGGCGAGCTCGACGAGGCCGCGCGGGCCGAGTGCCGCGTGCTCGAGCAGGCGCTGCGCGACGAGATCCGCGGCCGCGGGCTCCTCAACGACGCGGTGCGGGCGACCGTCTCGGCGCACCGTCGACGCGGCGCACTGGTGCAGGTGCTCGACGACGGCGGCCTCGACGACATCGCGCCCGCCGACCTCGACGACCTCCTCGACGAGGTCGCCCGGCACCTGGAGCCAGTGCGGTCGAGCCGCATCGTCGTGCGCAGCGGAGGCCCCGACTCCGACACGGCCGTCACCGTGGTCGCCCTGACGACCGACGAGACGGCCGCCGCCCTCGGGCTCGACGTCGACGACGAGGTCGACCTGTGGGTCGCGATCCCGCGCCCGGGCACGGCCGGCGGAGAGCCTACGAGGAGGCGCGGCGGACCTGCTTGAGGTACCGGTAGACGGTGGGCTCCGACACGTGCAGGGCCTCGGCGACCTGGGCGACGCCTCCCTTGAGCAGGAAGACGCCGGCTCGCTCCACGTCGCGGACGGCCGAGACCTTCTCCTCCGGCGTCATCCGCTGCGGGTCGACGCCACGGGCCGCGACGATCCGGGCGACGCCGTCGAGCGCGAGCTCGTCGACGGTCGTGCTCAGCCGCTCGGCCACCGCCGCGGGCCTCTCCGGCGCACCGGGCGTGCCTCCCTCGGAGGCGCCCTTCACGAGGCCCGTCGTGGCCGTGATGGCGGCGAGCAGGTCGCGAGCCCGGGTGAGCGGCTCGTCGTCGATGTTGAGGCAGAGCATGCCGACGACGTCGCCCGCCTCGTCGCGGATGAAGAAGGTCGACGACCGGAAGGTCCCGCCCGTGCGCGACTCAGCGAGGTAGTTCGCGAGGTAGTCACGGTCGTCGTGCTCGTGGTTCTGCAGCACCTTGAGCACGAGGTCGGTCGCGGGGCCGCCGACGGTGCGTCCGCTGACGTGGCCGTTCGTGAGGGCGACGATCGACCGGCCGAGGTCGCTCGTGTCGTGGAGCACCACCTCGGTGCGTGGGCCGAGCAGCTCGGCGAGGAAGTCCATCAGCGGGAGGTAGGGCGCGAACTCCGCCCGGAGCACCCGGCTGCGGTCGACCACGGTAGGGCTCGAGGAAGACGTCATGCCCCGAGGTTACCGGTATGTAACAAAACGTTCGCAGTGTGATAATTTTCTCTCATCGTGCCGAGAGATCGGCTAGCTTCCGATGACCGACGACGCTCACGAAAGGCTCGACCATGACCCGACCCCGCACCCGCACCGCCCTCTGGGGCACCGTCGCCACCGGCGCCGCCCTGGCGCTCGCCCTCACCGGGTGCGGCGGGCCGAGCGCACCGCAGCCCGGTGACGCGAGCGACGACGCCTCGTCGGCCGCGACGTCGAGCATCCCCGACACGAGCGCTCTGCTCGACGGCGTCGAGGTCGACGACTCGCTCGCCGCGCAGCTGCCCGCCGACATCGCCGACGCCGGCACGCTCACCGTCGGCTCGAACGTGCAGTCGGCGCCCAACAACTTCTTCGCGGCCGACGGCTCGACCGTCATCGGCTCCGACCACGACCTGATCACCGCCGTCGGCAAGAAGCTCGGCCTCGACGTGGAGTACCAGAACCAGGACTTCGGCTCGCTCATCACGAGCCTGCAGTCGGGCCGCGTCGACGTCACCATCGCCGCGATGAACGACACCGCCGAGCGCCAGCAGGCCATCGACTTCGTCGACTACCTCACCTCGGGCATCACCCTGATGGTCCAGAAGGGCAACCCGGCCGACATCACCGGGCCCGACAGCCTCTGCGGCAAGACCATCGCGGTCGTGACCGGCACGAGCCAGCAGGAGTTCGCCGAGTCGACGAGCACGCAGTGCGAGTCCGACGGCGACGAGCCGCTCGAGATCACCGTCACCGACAGCGACAGCCAGAACCAGACGCAGCTCCGCACCGGCCGCATCGACGCCATCGTCAACGACCTGCCGAGCGCGGTCTACATCTCGAAGACCGCCCAGGACGGCGAGGCGTTCGAGGTCGTGCCCGGCGACGTCATCGACGGCGCCCCGTACGGCATCGGCGTGAACAAGGACGACCCCGAGCTGCGCGACGCCATCGCCGCCGCCCTCGACTCGCTGATCGACGACGGCACCTACGGCGAGGTCCTCGACGCCTGGGGCATCACCTCGGGCAGCGTCACCGAGGCGACCGTCAACGGGGGCAAGTAGCGTGACGACGCCCGCACCGCGGGACGGGGCCGACACGGTCGACCCGGCCCGCGCCTCCTCGGCAGGGCGTGAGCTGCTGCCCCAGGTGCGCCTGAAGCACTGGGGGCGGTGGGTGAGCGCCGCGGTCATCGTCGTGGTGCTCGTCGCGCTCGCCTACGGGGCGTCGCAGGGCGACATCGCCTACGGCGACATCCCCTACTACCTCGTGTCGCCCATCATCCTGCAGGGCCTCGTCGGCACCATCGTGCTCGCGGTGGTCGCCCAGGTCAGCGCCGTCGTCATCGGCGTCGTCATCGCCCTGATGCGCATCTCGGCGAACCCCGTCGCGCAGGCGTTCGCCGCGGGCTACACCTGGCTGTTCCGCGGCCTGCCCGTCCTGCTGCAGATCCTGCTCTGGTACAACCTCGCCCTGATCTTCCCGCGGCTGACCGTCGGCGTGCCGTTCACCGACGTGGTGTTCCTCGACGTCAGCACGAACGACGTGATGACGACCTTCGTCGCCGCCTTCCTCGGCCTCGCCCTCAACGAGAGCGCCTACATGGCCGAGATCGTCAGAGCAGGGCTCAAGAGCGTCGACCGGGGCCAGATCGAGGCCGCGCAGTCGATCGGGCAGACGCCGATGCAGCGCATGGCGCGCATCGTGCTGCCCCAGGCCATGCGCATCATCATCCCGCCGACCGGCAACGACTTCATCAACATGCTCAAGGGCACGGCGATGGCCTCGGTCATCGGCTACCTCGAGCTGATCAAGGCCGCGAACAACATCTCGTCGTTCAACCTCCAGGTGATGGAGACGCTGATCGCTGCGGCCGTCTGGTACATGGTCGTCGTCAGCGTCGCGAGCGTCGGCCAGTACTACCTCGAGCGCAGCTTCGACCGGCAGGACCGCCGTCCGGGCGGGCCGCCGAACGCGCGAGCCCTGCGCCGCAAGATCGCTGCCGACCTCGGCCGCGCACCCCTCGTGAGGAGCACCCCGTGACCGCGACGCCCACCCCGACCGCAGGAGGCGCGGCGAGCGCCGCCGAGGGAGCACCCGTCCTCGAGGCGATCAGCATCGGCAAGTCCTACGGCAGCCACGAGGTGCTGCGCGACGTCTCGATGACGGTCCGCAGCGGCGAGGTGGTGTGCATCATCGGCCCCTCCGGCGCGGGCAAGTCGACGTTCCTGCGCACGCTCAACCGCCTCGAGGAGCCCGACGCCGGCGAGGTGTGGGTGGGCGGCGAGCCCATGGGCTTCGAGCTGCGCGACGGCGTGCTGCACCAGCTGAGCGAGCGACGGCTGTCGGCGCAGCGGGCGCGCACGGCCATGGTGTTCCAGCACTTCAACCTCTTCCCGCACCTCACCGTGCTCGGCAACGTCGTCGAGGGACCGGTGCGCGTCCAACGCCGGTCGTCGGCGGAGGCACGGGCGGAGGCCGTCGCCATCCTGGAGCGCGTGGGCCTCGGCGACAAGGTCGACGCCTACCCCGGGCAGCTCTCCGGCGGGCAGCGGCAGCGGGTGGCCATCGCTCGTGCCGTCGCCATGAAGCCCCTCTTCCTGCTCTTCGACGAGCCGACGTCGGCCCTCGACCCGGAGCTCGTGGGCGAGGTGCTGAAGGTCATGGGCGACCTGGCCCGGGACGGCATGACGATGCTGGTCGTGACGCACGAGATCCAGTTCGCGCGCGAGGTCGCCGACCGCGTCGTGTTCATGGCCGACGGCGGCATCGTCGAGCAGGGGCCGGTCGAGCAGGTGCTCGGCGCCCCGCGTGAGGCCCGCACGAAGCAGTTCCTGCAGCGGGTGCTGTCGTGACGTCGAGTCCTGGCCGCGCGGCGACGCCCGGCTCGGCGCTCGACTCCTACCTCGGGTCGTTCGCCGAGCCGGTCGGCTACCTCAACTTCGGCAGCTACGGCCCCCCGTCCCGCGACGTCGTCGCGACGCTGGGGCGACTCGCGGCCGCCGCGAGCGCGGGGGCCCCGTCGGCGGGGCTGCACGCCGAGGACGACCGTGCCCTCGCCGCGGTCTCGCGCCTCACGGGCCTCGACCGGGGAGGCATCGCCCTCACCAGCAGCACGTCGCTCGGCCTGATGCAGGTCGCGTTCGGCCTGCCCCGCGGCGAGGTCGTGGTCAGCAGCGCGGAGTTCCCCTCGAACCTCTACGCGTGGTGGCGCTCGGAGCAGGCCGGGCTCACGACCGTGCGCCCGTTGCCCCCCGTGACGGGTGAGCCGCTCGCGCCGGTCACGCCGGAGCGCGTGGCCGCCGCCGTCGGGCCTGACACCGTGGCCGTCGCCGTGAGCGCCGTCGACTTCCGCACGGGCACCGTCGCCGACCTCGCCGGCCTCCGGGAGGCGGTCGGCGACCGGCTCCTCGTGGTCGACGGCATCCAGGGCTTCGGGGTCGTCGACGCCGACTGGTCGCTGGCCGACGCTCTCGTCGTCGGCGGCCAGAAGTGGCTGCGGGCGGGCTGGGGCACGGGATTCGTCGGGCTCTCGCCCCGGGCCCTCGACCGGCTGCGCCCGCTGCTCGGCGGCTGGACGGGCGTCGAGGGGGCGTCGCGCTACGACGGCGTGCCCCACGCCCCGCTGCCGGGAGCCCAGCGCCTCTCGGTCACGAACGGCTCGCCCTTCGCGTCGGGGGCCCTGGCCACGGCGCTGGAGCAGCTCGAGTCCGTCGGGGTCGGGACGGTCGCGTCGCTCGTGGCCGACACGGCCGGCGACCTGATCGACCGGCTGACGGCCGCCAGGGTGACCGTCCTGTCGCCCACGGACCGCGAGCGGCGAGCCGGTCTCGTCGTCGCGGGCGTCGCCCCCGGCGAGGCACCGGCGATCGGAGCGATGCTCGACGCCGCCGGCGTCACCGCCACCGTCCACGGTCCTGACCGCGTGCGCCTCAGCGTCCACGCCACCACCACCCCCGCCGCCCTCGACGCGGCCCTGAGCGTCCTGGGAGGACGACGATGACCCTCAGCCCCGACCCCCTCCGCGTCGTGCACACCGACGCCGCCCCGGCCGCGATCGGTCCGTACTCGCAGGCGGTCCGCGTCGGCGATCTCGTCTTCGTCTCCGGCCAGCTGCCGATCGACCCGTCGACCGGCGACTTCGCCGGGCCCGGGGTCCGTGAGGAGGCGGCGCAGGCGCTCCGCAACGGGGCCGCGGTGCTCGAGGCCGCCGGGTCGAGCGTGCAGCTCGTCGTCAAGACGACGGTGCTGCTGGCCGACATCGCCGACTTCGCCGTCGTGAACGAGGCGTACGCCGAGGTCTTCTCCGGGGGCGTCCTGCCGGCCCGCGCCGCCTACCAGGTGGCAGCCCTGCCCCGCGGAGCACGGGTCGAGATCGAGTTCGTCGCCGCCGTCGGAGCGTGAGGGAGGCGCGGCGAGAGCCGCACTGACGCCTCAGCCCCGCGAGCGGGCCAGCACCGCACCGTGGGGCCGCGGACCCTCCGGCGAGCCCGTCCGGGTGTGCGTCTCGACGACCTCGAAGCCCGCCGCGCCGAGCTCGTCGGCGAGCCAGCCGACCGGCCAGCGCCAGGCGGTCACGACTGCGTGGTCGAACGTCTCCAGCTCGTCGCCGACGAAGAAGCCGACGAGCAGCCGCCCGCCGGGGCGGAGGGCCCGGGCGAACTCGGCGAGCGCGCGGCCCACCGCCGCGGGCTCGTGGTGGATCAGCGAGTACCAGGCCAGGACTCCCCCGAGCGTCCCCGCCCCGTCGGGCAGGGCGTCGACGCTCGCGACCGTGAAGGGCACGGCGGGGTGGGCGGCGCGGGCGTGCTCGACGAAGGCCGGCACCTGGTCGACGCCCCGGGCGTCGGCGCCGAGCCCGGCGAGGTGGGCGGTCCAGTGCCCGGGCCCGCACCCGGCGTCGAGCAGGGGCCCGTCGACGTCGGCGGCCCAGGCCTGCACCAGCTGGCGGTCGGACGGGTGCACGGACGACATCGACCCGAGGTGCTCGACGTACTCGCCGGCTCGGAGCGAGTACGCGTGCTCGACGTCGGAGGTCACGCGGGGAGCCTACGAGGAGGCGCGGCGCAGCGGAGCGCGATGGCCGGGCCCCCGAGCAGCACGGTCCAGGAACGCTGATCCACTCCGGAGTGGATCAGCGTTCCTGGACCACGACTCCCGCTCGTCGCACGTCGTCGCGCCCCGCCACGCCTCCGGTGCGCTCCTGGCACGCCCCAGATCGGGGTGTGGCACCGGGTGCCGGGATGGGGCAGGCTCGGTGAGCACCTCTCTCGGAAGGACCCCGTGCTCTCGCTCGTCTACACCAGTGCCGCCCGCACCCCGTTCTCGGACGGCGACCTGGCCACCCTGCTGATGAACAGCCGCGCCAACAACCGTCGCCTGGGGCTCTCGGGCTTCCTCATGCACAAGCAGGGTCGGTTCGTCCAGGTGCTCGAGGGGCCCGAGGAGGCCGTCCAGCAGCGCTACGCGCTCATCGCCGCCGACCCCCGGCACACCGACCTCGACGTCCTGCTCCGCGAGACCATCGACGAGCGCCGCTTCGGCGCGTGGACGATGGGCTACCGCGCCACGACCGACACCCTCGTCGACGAGATCCCGGGCTACGCCGACGTGTCGGGCGCCTCGCTCGACGTCGCGCGCTCGCGCCCGGACCTCGAGCCGTCGGTTCGGTCGCTGCTCGACTGGTTCCGCGCCCCGCTGCCGGCTGGCGCCTGAGGCCCGACCCGCGACTCCTCGGGAGCCCTGCTCCCCCGGGCTGCCTGCCTCAGAGCGAGCGCGGCTCGCGCCAGCGGTGGTCGCGGTCGGCGTCGGTGACCTCACGGAGGACCCTGGCCGGCACTCCCCCGACGACGACCATCGGCGGCACGTGGGCCGTGACGACCGCCCCGGCCGCGACGACCGAGCCGGCGCCGACCGTCACGCCGGGCAGGATGACCGCGCCCGCGCCGACCCAGACGTCGTCGCCGAGGTGGACCGGCGCCGAGAACTGGCTGCCGTCGCGCCGCACCTCGGGGTGCACCGGGTGCCCGGTGGTGCTGATGGTCACGTTCGGCGCGATCATCACCCGGTCGCCGACCACGACGGCCACGTCGTCGACCACGGTCAGGCCGAAGTTCACGTAGACCTCGTCGCCGAGCACGACGTTGTCGCCGTAGGCCACGTGCAGCGGGGGCTCGACCCAGACCCCGGTGCCGACCGAGCCGAGCATCTCGTCGAGGATCTCGCGGCGACGCTCGGTCTCCCGAGGCCGCGTCGCGTTGTAGTCGTACGCGAGCTCCTTGCCGCGCACGCGCCGCTCGGCGAGGTCCTCCAGGCCCGGGCCCCCGTCGGTGTACAGCTCGTGGGCCGCCATCCGGCGGCGGACGTCGTCGTCGCGCTCGTTCATCGGGCCAGGCTACGGGGCGGTGACGCCCTGCTCGGTCCGGTGGCGCTCGTGCCAGCGGCCGCGCGCCGACAGCACGACGCCGCCGAGCACGGCTGAGATGAGCGACCCGACGAGCACGCCGACCTTGACCACGTCGTCCTGCTCGCTGCCGGTGCCGTAGGCGAGCTCGCCGACGAGCAACGAGACGGTGAACCCGATGCCCGCGACGAGCGAGAGGCCGACGACGTCGGGCCAGCGGAGGCTCGGGTCGAGCTTGATGCCGGGGAGGCGCGTCACCAGCAGCGAGGCCCCGGTGATGCCGACCGACTTGCCCACCACGAGGGCGACGACGATGCCGATCGCGACGCTGTCGCGGAGCGACTCGGTGAGGCCCGAGAAGCCGCCCACCGAGACACCCGCCGAGAAGAAGGCGAAGATCGGCACGGCGACGCCCGACGAGATCGGGCTCCAGCGCTCGGCGAAGTGGTGCGTGAGCGCGTGGCGCTCCTCGTGGCCGTCGGCGTCGACGTGCGTCACGCCGGCCCGCCGGGTGGCGATCGCCGGCACGAGGAGGCCCAGTGCGACGCCCGCGATCGTGGCGTGGATGCCCGACGCGTGCACGAGGGCCCACGCGACGACGCCGAGCGGGATGAGCAGCCACCACGAGCGGACCCCGCGGCGCACGAGCACGGCGAAGGCGGCGAGCGGCAGCAGGGCGAGCAGGAGCGGCACGACCGCGATGCCCGCCGTGTAGAAGATCGCGATGATCGTGATGGCGATGAGGTCGTCCACCACGGCCAGGGTGAGCAGGAAGGTGCGGAGGGCCGGCGGCAGCTTCTTGCCCACGACCGCGACGACGGCCACCGCGAAGGCGATGTCGGTGGCGGCGGGGATGGCCCAGCCCTGCAGCGCGTCGGGCCCCGCCCCTATGTTGATCGCGGTGAAGATCAGCGCCGGCAGGGCGACGCCGCCCACGGCCGCGGCGATCGGCAGGGTGGCGACGCGGGGGTCGCGCAGCGAGCCGGCGACGAACTCCTGCTTTAGCTCGAGGCCGACGACGAAGAAGAAGATCGCGAGCAGGCCGTCGGCGGCCCAGGTGCCGACGCTGAGGTGGAGGTGCAGCGCCTCCGGACCGAAGGTGGTGTCACGGACCTGCGCGTAGAACGAGCCGGCCGGGCTGTTCGCGATGACCAGGGCGAGCACGGTCGCCCCGAGCAGCAGCAGGCCGCCCGTGGTGTCACGGCTGACGAAGCGCGAGAGGCGCTGGGCCCGGGAGGCGGGCGCGGCCGAGGGCGAGGGCGGCGTCGGGGAGGCGGGGGCGGGCGTGGCGGAGTCGGGCACGGTGTCCTAGAGGGGTCGAGTCGAGCGGTGACGAGTCGGGGGCGACCTGCCGGGCTCGGGGGCCTGCAGGTCTAGGCGCCTGGCGGCGGGCAGCCGGCGATCTCGCCGTGGGCGTTGCTGCCCCAGAGGCTCATCCAGCCGTTCGTGCCGCAGGTGCGCTTCGTCAGCACCAGGCGGTTGGGGAACGCCTGCGCCCGCACGCGCGCCCGGCGGCGCGACGAGGAGCACAGGGAGGCGGACACGACGACAAGGGTACCTCCCCGGTCAGAAGGCGTACCGGATGCGGCACCACGGCGCGACCTCGGCGACGAGCGCCGTGAGGGCGGCGACCCCCTGCGCCTTGAGGTCGTACCGGTAGCGCAGGTTCTCCGCCCCGTTCTCGGAGGTCTTGACCTCCTGGAGGTCGGGGCGCCAGATCAGCTCCTCGCCCTTCGGGTGCCAGCGCTCGTTCACCTCGTGCAGGGCGGCGTTGTGCGTCAGGAAGATCATCTCCGCCGCGGCCTGCTCCTTGGCCGCCGGCGACAGCACGTCGTCGACCTCCCGCAGCAGCTCGCGCCAGTCGTCGAGCCACCCCGGCGTCATGATCACCGGCGAGAAGTTGAGGTGCACCTCCCACCCCGCCGCGACGAAGTCGTTCACCGCGGCGATCCGCTCGCTCATCGGGCTCGTACGGAGGTCGGTGACCTTGGCGACCTCCGCCGGCATCAGCGAGAAACGGATGCGCGAGCGGCCCTGGGGGTCCCAGTCGAGCAGCTCGCGGTTGACGTACTTCGTGGCGAACGAGGCCTTGGCCGTCGGCGTCATGCGGAAGAGCTCGCAGACGTCACGCACGTTCTCGGCGAGCAGCGCGTCGACCGAACAGTCGCTGTTCTCGCCGATGTCGTAGACCCACGCCTCGGGGTCGCACTGGTTCGGCTCGGTCTTCGGGCCCTGCTTCCGCACGTGGCGCGCGAGGTGCCGCGAGATCTGCTCGACGTTCGTGAAGAGCGTGACGGGGTTGCTGTACCCCTTGCGCCGCGGCACGTAGCAGTAGACGCAGGCCATCGCGCAGCCGTTCGCCAGCGACGGGGCGATGAAGTCGGCCGAGCGCCCGTTCGGCCGGGTGACGACGCTCTTCTTGACGCCGAGCACGAGGGCCTCGGTCTTGATGCGCACCCACCGGCGCACGTTCGCCTCGTCGCCGTGCACCTCGGGGATGCGCCAGTGCGACTCGACCGGCACGACCGTGGCCTCGGGCCAGCGCCCGATGATCTCCTGCCCGCGGGGCGAGGCCGCCGCCTCGGGCTCGGCGTAGATGCGACGGACGTCGAGCAGCGGCGAGGGAGTCATCGCCCCTTGTCTACCCGCCACCTCCGACACGGACATTCCCATGTTCATGCAGAAAATGAATAGCATGATCCACATCATGAATAGGAACGACGGCACCCTCCCGATCTTCAAGACGGCAGCACAGGCTGCTGCGCTCGAAGCACTCCTGCTGAGCGATCGGCCGCTCTCGACGCGGGAGATCATCACGGCGACGGGCGCGAGCCAGCCGACCCTCCACCGCGAGCTCATGAGGCTCGTCGACGCAGGGCTGCTCGTACGCACCACGGTCGGCCGCAGCGCACTGTTCGCTCCTGACGAGGCGAACCCTGCCGTCGCGCCGCTGCGGACGCTCATCACCCTGTCGCGCGGCCCGCAGGCCCTGATCAGGACGGCACTCGCGGATGTCCCCGGCATCAGCCGGGCCCTCATCTTCGGGTCGTTCGCCGCGCGGTCCACGGGAGCCCCGGGAGCGGCGCCGGACGACATCGACCTGCTCATCGTCGGGAGCCCGGTCCGTCGCGATGTCTACGACGCCCTCGACCCGCTCGACCAGGCCCTGCGACGCGAGGTGAATGTGACATTCTTGAGCGATGACCGCTGGGACGCTGCTGAGGACGAGATCGTGACGAGGATCCTCGGCGAGCCGAGGCTGGAGCTGCTCCCGTGAGCTACGGGCAGGCCGATCTCGAAGCGATGGTCTCCGACGGAGACCTGGAGGCCTGTCCCGCCGATGCCGCGGGCGCGAGAGCGCTGCTGACCTAGGCCCGCCGACACGTGGAGACAGCGCGGTCGTTGTTCGACGACGACACGGAGATCGCCGCCGACGCCCTGCACGCCGGCAACAGGAAGGCGCTGGAGGCCGTGCTCCTCGACCGCGGTCTCAGATCCACCAAGAAGGGCGGGCACATCGCCCCTCGTCGAGCCGTCCAGTCGATGCTCGGCGGCGGGAGAGGGCTGCTGGGGGTCTACGACGTCGTCAGGCGCCTGCGGCACGAGGGCGACTACACGCTCACCGACCTCCACCCGGACGATGTCCGCGACAACCTCCAGGACTCCCTCGCCCTCGTCGACGCCTGCGAGAAGGTCGTCGGGATGATGCCGCCCTTCTCTGCGGGCCGTGCACGATCTTGACGATCACTCGACGCCGAACGACCGGCTTGCCGATCGCGGCGGGGCCACTGCTAAGGTAAGGCTCACCTAAGGCCGACCACGGGTCGCTCCGATCACGAGCACCCCTCCGACGCGGCGTGCTCCCGAGCACGCCCTCCCGGAGCGTCGAGCCGGGCCCCTGCACCCGTCCCCGGAAGGACCCCCATGCCCCGCACCACGCGCCTGCTCGCGATCAGCGCAGCGTCCGCCCTCGCCCTCGGCCTCGCCGGGTGCTCCGCCGACGCCGGTGACTCGACCGACGCCTCCTCGGAGTCGTCCGGGTTCACGCCGATCACGATCGAGCACGCCCTCGGCACGACGACGATCGAGACGAAGCCCGAGCGCGTGGCCACGGTCGCCTGGGCGAACCACGAGGTGCCGCTGGCCCTCGGCGTCGTGCCCGTCGGCATGGCCGCCGCGAACTTCGGCGACGACGACGGCGACGGCCTGCTGCCCTGGGTCGAGGAGAAGCTCACCGAGCTCGACGCCGAGACCCCCGTGCTCTTCGACGAGACCGACGGCATCGACTTCGAGGCCGTGGCCGACACCGACCCCGACGTCATCCTCGCCGCGTACTCGGGCCTGACGCAGGAGGACTACGACACCCTCAGCGAGATCGCGCCCGTCGTCGCCTACCCCGAGACCGCGTGGGGCACCGCCTGGCGCGACATGATCGAGCTCAACAGCGAGGCCATGGGCATGGCCGACGAGGGCGAGCAGCTGGTCAGCGACCTCGAGTCCGAGATCAGCGACACCGCCGACGCCCACCCCGAGCTCGCCGGCACCTCGGCGATGTTCCTCACCCACGTCGACACCGGCGACCTCAGCGAGGTCAGCTTCTACACGACGCACGACACCCGCGTGCAGTTCTTCGACGACCTCGGCCTCGAGCAGCCCGGCAGCATCACCGAGGCGAGCGACGCGACCGAGCTGTTCTCGCTGACGCAGAGCGCCGAGCAGGCCGACGCGTTCGACGACGTCGACGTTATCGTCACCTACGGCGACGAGACCCTCGTCGACGCGCTCGAGGCCGACCCCGTGCTCTCGCAGATGCCCGCGGTGAAGAACGGCGCCATCGTCGCCCTGCCCGGCACCACCCCGCTCGGCACGGCCGCCAACCCGACGCCGCTGTCGATCTCGTGGATCCTCGACGACTACGTCGACCTCCTCTCGCAGGCCGCCGCGAAGTCGTAGTGACCACAGCCCCCCCGCTGCCCGCCGCGGGTGTCGCCGTCGTGCGACGCCCGCGGCGTCTGCGCGCCGTCTGGCTGCTCGTGCTGGTGGCCGTGCTGGTCGGCGTGGTGCTGCTCAGCGTGACGGTCGGCTCGCGCGACGTGTCGCTCGCCGACGTGTGGGCGGCCCTCGGCGGCGCGACCGACGGCTTCGACCGCGCGTCGGTCGCGAAGCGGGTGCCGCGCACCGTCCTCGCCGTCGCGGCGGGCGCGGCCCTCGCCGTCTCCGGCGCCGTGATGCAGGGCGTGACGCGCAACCCCCTGGCCGACCCGGGGATCCTCGGGGTCAACACCGGCGCCTCCCTCGCCGTCGTCGCGGGCATCGCGTTCTTCGGCCTCAGCGCCTCGACCACGACGATCTGGGTCGCCGTCGCGGGCGCCGGCGCCACGGCGCTGGTCGTCTACGCGATCGGCTCGCTCGGCCGGGGCGGGGCGACGCCGCTCAAGCTCGCGCTCGCCGGCGCGGCCACCTCGGCGGCCCTGGCCTCGTTCATCACCGCGATCGCGCTGCCCCGCGGCGACATCGCGTCGAGCATCCGCTCGTGGCAGATCGGCGGGGTCGGCGGCGGCACCTGGGCGAGCCTCGAGCAGGTCGCGCCCTTCCTGGTGGTGGGCGTCGTCGTCTGCCTGCTCTCGGCCAAGGCCCTCAACTCCCTCGCCCTCGGCGACGACCTCGCGGCAGGCCTCGGCGAGCGCGTCGCCGTCGCCCGCGGGGCCGCCGCGCTCGGCGCCGTCGTGCTCTGCGGGGCGGCCACCGCCGTCACCGGCCCGATCGGCTTCGTCGGCCTCGTCGTGCCGCACGCCTGCCGGCTGCTCACCGGCGTCGACCACCGCTGGCTGCTGCCCTTCTCGGCCGTGGCCGGCGCCGTGCTGCTCACGGGCGCCGACGTCGTCGGCCGCGTCGTCGCCCGCCCGGCCGAGATCGACGTCGGGATCGTCACCGCGCTGATCGGAGCGCCCGTGTTCATCTGGATCGTCCGTCGCTCGAAGGTGAGGGCCCTGTGAGCGCGCCGACCGACCTCCGGGCGTCGGCGCCCGTGCCGCCCGGCGGCCCCGGCGGCGAGCCCGCCCGCCCCGGCTCGAGCCGCCTCGACGCCGTCGCCGCCTCGGTCGCCGCGGGCCGTGCCCGGCGGGGCCGCCGACGCCGCGCCGTCGTCGGCGTGCTCGTGGCCGCCCTCGTCGTCGTCTTCGTGCTGAGCCTCATGGTCGGCCGCACCTTCTACGGCCCCGGCGAGGTGCTCGGCGTGGTGCTCAGGCAGGACGTGCCCGGCGCGACCTTCACGGTGGGCCGCCTCCGCCTCCCCCGCGCGGTGCTCGCCGTGGCCGCGGGCCTCTGCTTCGGCCTCGGCGGCGTGACCTTCCAGACCATGCTCCGCAACCCGCTCGCGAGCCCCGACATCATCGGCATCAGCTCGGGGGCCAGCGCGGCCGCCGCGTTCGCCATCGTGACGCTGTCGCTCGACGACGGCCAGGTCTCGGCCTTCGCCATCGCCGCCGGCCTCGCGGTCGCGGTGCTGGTCTACCTGCTGTCGAAGCGCGGCGGGGTCGCGGGCACGCGGCTCGTGCTCGTCGGCATCGGCGTCGCCGCGATGCTCGACAGCCTGACGGCGTACGTGCTGTCGAACGCGGCGCAGTGGGACCTGCAGGAGGCGACCCGCTGGCTCACCGGCAGCCTCAACGGCAGCAGCTGGCCCCAGGTCGTGCCCGTGCTCGTGGCCCTCGTCGTGCTGACGCCGCTGCTGCTCAGCCGCTCACGCGACCTCGCGGCCACGCAGCTCGGCGACGACGCCGCGTCGGCGCTCGGCGTCCGGGTCGACCGCACCCGCCTCGTCGTCATCGTCGCCGCCGTCGGGCTCATCTCGTTCGCGACGGCCGCCTGCGGCCCGATCGCCTTCGTCGCCTTCCTCAGCGGCCCCATCGCGGCGCGCCTCGTGGGGCCGAGCGGGTCGCTGCTCGTGCCGTCGGCGCTCGTCGGCGCCCTGCTCGTGCTCGTCGCCGACGTCGTCGGGCAGTACGCGCTCGGCACGCGCTTCCCCGTCGGGGTCGTCACCGGCGTGCTCGGCGCGCCGTACCTGATCTGGCTCATCGTCCGCACCAACCGATCGGGAGGCTCCCTGTGACCGCCGACCACACGCTCGACGCCGAGCACCTCACCCTCGGCTACGGCGAGCTCACCGTCGTCGACGACCTCAGCCTCGTCGTGCCGCCCGGGCGCATCACCGCGATCGTCGGGGCCAACGCCTGCGGCAAGTCGACCCTGCTGAGGTCGATGTCGCGCCTCCTCAGGCCCCGGTCGGGGCAGGTCGTGCTCGACGGGCGCGAGGTGCACCGCACCCCGGCCCGCCAGCTCGCCCGCACCCTCGGCCTCCTGCCGCAGTCGCCCATCGCGCCGGAGGGCATCACCGTCGCCGACCTGGTCGGCCGCGGCCGCCACCCGCACCAGGGCCTCCTCTCGCGCTGGAGCAGCGACGACGACCGCGCCGTCGCCGAGGCGCTCGAGGCCACCGAGACGACCGCCCTCGCCGACCGCTCGGTCGACGAGCTCTCGGGCGGCCAGCGCCAGCGCGTCTGGATCGCGATGGCGCTCGCCCAGCAGACCGACGTCCTGCTGCTCGACGAGCCGACGACCTTCCTCGACGTCAGCCACCAGGTCGAGGTGCTCGACCTCCTGACCGACCTCAACCGTCGCCGCGGCACGACGATCGTCATGGTGCTGCACGACCTCAACCTGGCGGCGCGCTACGCCGACCACCTCGTCGCCCTGGCCGCGGGCCGGGTGCACGCCGCGGGCACCCCCGCCGAGGTGCTGACGGAGGACTGCGTCCGCGCCGTCTTCGGGCTCGACAGCCGCGTGGTCGCCGACCCCACGACGGGCGCGCCGATGATGCTCCCGCTCGGGCGGCACCACGTCGTGGCCGAGCCGACGCCGGGGGGCCAGCCCTCCCCCAGGTGACATGTCGCATGCTGGTCTGTGGCCCCGCCCCCGACGAGAGAAGACCCCATGCCCCCGCTCCTGGTCGCCCAGCAGCTCACGAAGCACCACGCAGCCCCCGACGGGCGGTCGAGCACCGCCCTCGACCGCGTGACCCTGGCCGTCGAGCCCGGCGAGCTCGTCACCGTCGTCGGCCCGAGCGGGTCGGGCAAGTCGACGCTGCTGCAGTGCCTCTCCGGCCTCGACGCCCCGACGAGCGGCCGGGTCACGGTCGCCGGCGTCGACCTCGCGTCGCTGGCCGGCGACGCCCTCGCCGCCTTCCGCCGGGCGCACCTCGGGGTCGTGTTCCAGTCGTACAACCTCATCCCGTCGCTGACCGCCGCGGAGGCGGTGGCCCTGCCCCTGCGCCTCGCCCGCCGTCGCGGCGACCGGTCGCGCCGCGGCGATCGTGACGCCAGGGCCCGTGTGCGGGCCGCGCTCGGCACCGTCGGGCTCGCCGACCTCGCCGACCGCCGCCCGAGCCAGCTCAGCGGGGGTCAGCAGCAGCGCGTCGCGATCGCCCGCACGCTGGTGACCGAGCCCGACGTGGTCTTCGCCGACGAGCCCACCGGCGCGCTCGACACGGAGTCGGGGCGGGCCGTGCTCGAGCTGCTCCGCGGAGCGGCGGCCGGCGACCGCTCCGTGGTGATGGTGACGCACGACCTCGAGGCCGCCGCGCTCGGCGACCGCGTGCTCGTGCTGCGCGACGGCCGTCTGCACCGCGAGCTCCGCGGCGCCACGCCCGCCGGGGTGCTCGCGGCCGTCGCCGACGCCGCCGTCGAACAGGGCGACCGGTGATCGCGCGCCTGGTGCTCGGCGACCTGGTCGCCAGCTGGCGGCTCTGGGCCGCCTCCTGGGCCGTCATGACCGCCGGGGCGCTCGTCGCCCTCGTCTGCGCCGCCGACTTCTCGACGGCGGCGACCCTGGCCGACCCGGTCGACGCCGCGGGCCTGCGCAACCACGCGCTGGTCTTCTCGGCCATGAACGGGCTCGTCGTGCTCGTCGCGCTCACCGTGCTGGTGTCGTTCACCGTGCAGCTGCAGCGCCGCACCTACGCCCTCTGGCAGCTGTCGGGCGTCGGCCCCTCGCTCGTGCTGCGGGTGGTCGTGCTCCAGGCGCTGCTGCTCGCCGCCGTGTCGCTCGCGGTCGCCCTCGCCGGGCTGCCGTGGGTGCTCGACGGCGTGATGACCGTGCTGGCGTCGCCGCTGCGCTCCCCCGGGGCCCCGGCGCTGACGGCGACCCTCGGCGTGCCCGAGGCGCTGGTGGCCTCCGGGGCCTTCGCGGTCGTGGTCGTCGCCAGCGCCCTCGGCGCCGGGCGGTCGGCGGCGCGCACGCCCCTCCTCACCGCCGTCCGCGAGCCCGACCAGGAGGTCGCCCGGCCTCGTCGCGCGCGGCTCGTGACGACCGCGGTCACCGGCGCCGCGGCCCTCGCGCTCCTCGTGCTCAGCGCCCTCGGGGCGCAGGGCCCGTCCGCGCTCTTCCTCGTCCCGGCGATGGCCTCCGTCGTCGCGGGGTCGCCGTGGGCCGTGCCGTGGCTGCTCGAGCGGTGGACGAGGCTCGTGCCCTCCCGCTCCGACGCGTGGTTCCTCGCGCGGCGGTCGGCCCTCCACCACGCGTCGCGGTCGCAGGCGGCGGTGTCGCTGCTCGCCGTGACGGGCATGCTCGGCAGCCTGACCGGCCTCGCCGGCGTGTGGGACGACCCCGCCTACTACCTCAACGGCCTGGCCCTGTTCGGCACGCCCGTCGCGCTCGTGCTCGTCACCGGCGCCGCGACCGTCGCCATGACGACCCGCGGGCGGCGACGCGACACGGCCCTCCTGGTCGTCGGGGGCGGCACGGCCTCCCTCGCCCTCCGTGCCGCCGTGCTCGAGGCCCTCGTGGTCGTCGTCACCGCGGCCCTCGTGGTCGTCCCCGCGGCGGTCGTGTCGATCCCCGGCACGATCGGGTCGCCACTCGACACGCTCCGCCCCCTCCCGGCGGTGCTGCTGCTCGGCGCGGTCGTCATGGTCGCCGTGACCGTCGCCCCGGTGCTCTCGGCGCGGCGGGGGCCGGTCGTGCGGCACCTCGCCGACGCCTGAGGCGCGGGCGCTCCACGACGGACGACCCCGGGGAGGCGCGCTGCCGGTCGCACCGGCACCGCGCCTCCCCGGGGCGTCGGCTCGTCGCTCGGGCGTCAGCCCGTGACGACGGCGATCTCGTTCGGCGCGGCCGGCAGCTCGGCCGAGGCCAGCACCTCGCCGGTCGCCGCGTCGACGCGGTGGATCGAGCGCGTCGACGCGTCGGTCACGTACGCCGAGTCGCCGACCACGGTCAGGCTCGGGTGCGAGTCCTGCCACTCGACCGGGCCGACCCACGGGTCGATGACCGGCCACGAGTCGGTCGCCTCGCCGGTCTCGCCGTCGAGGCGGTGCAGCGCGCCGTCGGTGCCGAGCACGAGCACGTCGTCGTCGGCGGTGCGGGCGACGCCCTTCCAGGTGTACGCGACGCCCTCGGGCAGGTCGACGACGCTCGACGACTTCGCCGCGGTGTCGACCATCGTCAGCTGCGTGAGCTCGTAGCCCTCGGCGTCGGGGTCCGAGTTGTAGTCGCCGAACATCACCGGCGACGAGTCGGTGACGTACGCGTTGCCCGTGCGGCCGTAGGCGTCGGCGGCGGGCAGCTTCGTGAACGTGCCGTCGTCGTAGACGAGCACGCCGTCGCTGCAGCCGAAGACGGCGACCTCGTCGGCGGTGGTGCCCTCGCCGTGCACCGACGGGCACTCCTCGCTGCGCGCGGTCTCCTCGCGGTCGGCGTCGAGCGCCCGCACGCCGGTGCGGCCCTCGCTGTCGCCGATGGTGGTCAGCAGGGTGCCGTCCTCGAGCTCGATCGAGACGCCGTGGTGGGCCTCGGGCGCCGGGATCTGCTCCGTCTCGGGCAGCTCGCCGGTCGACGGGGCGTCGAGCAGGTCGGCGGTGTCGAAGACCGTCGTCTCGCCCGTGCCGTCGGAGAAGAGGATCGTCTTGTCACCGTGGCGCACCACGTGGCCGGGGGTCGGAGCGTCGAAGACGAGGTCGGTCAGCTCGGGCTCGGCGACGCGGTGCTCACCGTCGGCCGTGGTCCAGGCGCCCGTGTCGAGCACCTGGAAGCCGTCGGTGGTGGAGACGAGCACGTGGCGCCCGTCGCCGGACGAGTTGACGCGGTTGAAGCCGGCCAGCTCGATGTCGGCCCGCTGCTCGAGGGTGTCGGCGTCGAGCACGAGCAGCCCGCCGTCGTAGGTGAGGGCCACGCGGGGCTGCGCGGCGGAGGCGGTGGTGCCGCCGGCCTCGGAGCCCGCGCCGGCCTCGGCGTCGGTGCCCGCGCCTCCGGAGCAGGCGGTGAGGGCGAGGGCCGCGCCGGCCGTGAGCGCGAGCCCGGCCAGGCCTCGACGGCGTCGCGGGTGTCGCTGGTGTCGCTGGGTCATGGGGTCCTTCCTTCGGGGTGGCGGCCGGTCAGGGAGACAGGCCGTGCGAGATGAGCTGCTCGTTCGAGCGCATCATCTCGAGGTACGTGGCGGCGCCCCCGCCGGGGGCGCTGAGCGACTCGGTGTGCAGGGCGACGACCTCGACGTCGACGTCGGCCTCGTCGGCGAGCACCTGCACCAGCCGGTCGGGCTGGGACGAGTCGGCGAAGATCGTGGCGACCCCCGCCTCCTCGATCGCCTCGGTGAGGTCGGCGAGGTCGGAGGCGCTCGGCGCGGCCAGGGTCGTGCCGCTCGGCAGCACCGCCCCGACGACCCGGAAGCCCCAGCGCTCGGCGAGGTAGCCGAAGACGTGGTGGTTCGTCACGAGCGCGCGGCGCTCGGCCGGGATCGCCGCGAACGTCGCGGTCAGCTCGGCGTCGAGCGTCTCGAGCTCGGCCCGATACGAGGCGGTGGCGGCGGTCAGGCGGTCGACGTCGATCCCGTCGACCTCGGTCGCCAGCACGGGCTCGAGCCCGTCGACGACGTCGAGCACGCGCCCCGTGTCGGTCCAGAGGTGCGGGTCGGGCTCGCCCTCCGCGTCGCCGTCGACGTAGGCGAGCGGCTCGATCAGGTCGCCCGCTGCGACGACCGGCACGCCCGCCGCCCCCGCGGCGTCGACGTGCTGCTGCAGCCCCTCCTCGAGGCCGAGGCCGTTCGAGACGACGAGGTCGGCGTCGAGCATCTCGGCCGCCTCGCGGGCGGAGATCTCGACGGAGTGCGGGTCGGCGCCCGGGGGCATCAGGGTGACGACGTCGACCTGGTCGCCGACGAGCTCGCCGACGACGTCGCCGAGGACGTTCGTCGTCACGACGACGCGCGGCCGGTCGTCGGTGCCGGCGGCGCCCGTGCCGGCGGCCGTGCAGCCGGCGGCGGCGAGCAGGGCGCCCGCCGCGACGGCGGCGGCGAGGGCGGTGCGCACGGCGCTCATCGGCCCGTCTCCACCAGGAGGCTCGCCGGCAGGGCGAAGCTGCGCGCGACGCGGGCCGCGTCGGCGTGGTCGATCTCGTGCACCCGGCCGGTCGAGGGCGAGGCCACGTAGCTGCGCGAGGCGTCGACCTCGAGCCGCACGCCCTCGGGCAGGGCGCCGTCGACGAGGTCGCCGGCGAGCAGCGGCTCGGTCTGCGCCACGAGCCCGTCGGGCGACAGGACGACCACGCGCCCGGAGGCGTCGACCCCGACGACCGTGTCGTCGGGGTCGCCGACCGCGGTCGCACGCAGCAGCGGCTGGGGAGTCTCGATCAGGGTCCAGGCGCGGGCCCGGGCGTCGAGCAGCCAGGCGCCGCGGGTGCCGGCGACGGCCGCGAGGTCGGGTCGCCCGGGGCGCTGCTCGAACGCGGTCGCGACGTCGGCGGGGGCGGTGCCCGCGGGGTACGGGACGCGCTCGACCGCCGCGGACGCCCCGTCGTCGCCCTCGGTCACGAGCACGGCGCCGTCGGAGCAGCCCACGACGACGCCGACCCGGGTCGCGGCGGCGCCGCGCAGGTCGGGGCAGGAGGCGAGGGCGCCGTCGACCTCGTCGCCGTCGGCCGTGAGGACCCGGACGGCGTCGGCCACGTCCTCGCCGGCGGCGCCCGTCGCGGTGCTCGCGACCAGCAGGCCGCCGAGGGGCACGAGCACGCCCTCGGCACCGAGTCCCTCGACCCGCGCCCGCTCGTCGAGCTCGCCGTCGGCCAGCGCCTCGCCGTCGAGCACGACGCCCGTCCCCGAGCCGTCGAAGGCGACGGCCGTGAGCGAGGCGCTCGAGGCGATCCGCGCCTCCCCCGCTCCGTCGCCGCCGTCGATCTCGCCGGGCTCCGCGACGACGCGCGGGTCGGCCAGGTAGTAGTGGGAGTGGTCGCCGTGCGGCACCGTCCAGGCTCCGCCGTCGACGAGGGTCACGACGCCGTCGTCGGTCGACGCCAGGACGTACCGGCCGTCGGTGCCGAGCCGGGTCGCGTCGACGCCCGCGGCGAGGGTGACGCTCTGCTCGGTCGCGGGGTCGAGGGCGGTCAGGGCGCCGTCGGCGAGGGCGACGAGGCGGAGCTGCGGCTCCTGGAGCTCGTCGGCGCCCTCCACGAAGCCGTGGCCTGCCCCCGTGGTGGCGGTCGCGGCGGCGTCGGGGTCGGCGGCGTCGGCGTCGGTGTCGGTCGCGGGGCCGCTGCCGCACGCGGCGAGCGCGAGCGCGGACGCGACGGCCACGGGCAGGAGGAGGGCGCGGCGACGGGCGGTCGACGAGCGGGCGGGGCGGCGGGAGGGGCGGCGGGAGGGGCGGGCGGGGCGCGAGGTCACGGGTGGACCGTCTCCTTCGGGGTCGGGGCGGGCAGGGCGGTCGACGCGCCGTGCGCGTCGGAGGTGGAGGGGCGCCGGAGGCGCGTGGCCGTCGCGCGGACCGCCGCCGACACGGCCGTGAGGGCCACCGCGACGAACGCGATGCTCGCGCCGGCCGCCGTGGAGGCGTGCCAGGAGACGAGGAGCCCGACGACGACGGCGACGGCGCCGAGGGCGGCGGCGAGCAGCATGGTGGTCGGGATGCGGCGCATCCAGTGGCCGGCCGCGACCGCGGGGCCGAGCAGCAGGCCGACGACGAGCAGGCTGCCGACGGCCTGGTACGACGCCACCACGACGAGCGTGACCAGCCCGATGAGCACCACCTGGGCGAGCTGCGGCCGGAGGCCCGAGGTGCGCGCCACCCGGGGGTCGAAGGCGAGGGCGACGAACGGTCGGTGGAACGCGACGACGACCGCGACCGCGACGACGAGGGCGACGGCCAGGAAGACCAGGTCGCCGGCGTCGATCGCGAGCACGTCGCCGAAGAGCACGGCGGTGAGGTCGGTGGCGAACGACCGGGAGCGCGAGACGATCACGACGCCGAGGCTGAGCAGGGCGACGTAGAGCAGGCCGATGGCCGTGTCGGGCGAGACCCGCGAGCGGCGGGAGGCGATGCCCACCCCGGCGGTCATGACGCTCGCGCTGACGGCGGCGCCGAGCACCGGCGGCAGGCCGAGCAGGGCGGCGGTCGCGACACCGGGCAGCACCCCGTGAGCCATGGCCTCGCCGAGGAAGGCCGCGCCGCGGACGACGACCCAGGTGCCCACGACGCCGCACAGCGCGGCGACCAGCACGCCGCCGACGAGGGCGCGCAGCAGGAAGGCCGTGGAGAAGGGCTCGAGGAGGAACATCACTCGCCGACCCTACATGAAAACGATTCTCGTTATGATTCTCATGTGACCGTCTCCGATCTCGCCGCTGCCCCGCTCGACCCGACCCGCGCCTCCCCCGGCCTCGACGCCCCTCCCCTGGCCCGGCTGATCCGCGTGACGGCCCGGCACGACGGGGCCGTGGCGCTCGACGACGTGTCGGTCGACGTCGCGCGGGGGCGGTTGACCGTGCTCGTCGGGCCGAACGGCTCGGGCAAGTCGACGCTGCTGAGCGTGCTGGCCGGCACGCACGACGACCTGTCGGGCACCGTCGAGCGGCCCCGCGGGCGGACGACGGCGGTCGTGGTGCAGCGGAGCGCCGTCACCGACCGACTGCCGATCACGGTGCGCGAGACCGTGTCGATGGGGCGCTGGGCCGATCGCGGTGCCTGGCGCCCGCTGCGCCGGAGCGACCGCGCGATCGTCGACGAGAGCCTCGAGGCGCTCGACATCGTCGGGCTCGCCGGGCGGCCGCTCGCGAGCCTCTCGGGCGGTCAGCGCCAGCGCGCGCTGGTCGCGCAGGGGCTGGCTCGGCGGGCCGAGCTCCTGCTGCTCGACGAGCCGACCGCCGGGGTCGACGCGGCGGCGACGGCGGCGATCCGGCGGGCGGTCGACGCCGAGCTGGCCCGCGGGGCGACGGTCGTCGAGGCGACGCACGACGCGTCGCTGCGCGGGCCCGACGTGGCCGTCGTGCACCTGGTCGACGGGCGGCGCGTGCGCTGAGGCGCGGCGGCGTCGCCCGGACGTCGAGGTGACTCGTCCTGGGCCCTGACGCTCGTCGAGGCCACAGGACGGGTCACCTCGACGCCGCGCCGGCGCGCCGCGCCCGCGCCTCAGGGCAGGATCGAGTCGACGTACCCGCCGTCGACCCGCAGCGCCCCGCCCGTCGTGGCCGACGCGAGCGGCGAGGCGAGGTAGACGACCATGTTCGCGATCTCCTCCGGCTCGATCAGCCGCTGCAGCAGCGACTGCGGCCGGTGCTCGACCATGAAGCGGTGCTGCGCCTCCTCCCACGGCAGGTCGCGGGGCACGAGCTCGTAGACGAAGTCCTCGACGCCGTCGGTGTGGGTCGGCCCGGCGATGACCGAGTTGACGGTGACGCCGGTGCCCGCCGCCGCCTTCGCGAAGCCGCGCGACACGGCCAGCAGCGACGTCTTCGACATGCCGTAGTGGATCATCTCGACCGGCGTGACGATCGCCGAGTCGCTCGCGATGTTCAGCACGCGGCCCCAGCCGGCGCCCGTCATGCCGGGCAGGTAGAGGCGGGTCAGGCGCACGGCCGACAGCACGTTCACCTCGAAGTAGCGCCGCCACTCGTCGTCGTCGATCGAGAGCGGGTCGGCCGAGCCGAAGACGCCCAGGTTGTTGACGAGCACGTCGACCTCGGGCACGAGGCCCTGCACCGCGAGCGCGCCCTCCGCCGTCGAGACGTCACCGGGGGCGGCCGTGAAGGAGGCGCCCGGTGCGTCGTCGAGGAGCCCCGCGATCGCGTCGTCGACGCGGGAGGCGGTGCGCCCGTTCACCGCGACCGTCGCGCCCGAGCGGGCGAGGCCGAGCGCGATCGCGCGGCCGATGCCCTGGGTCGAGCCGGTCACGAGGGCGGTCTTGCCGGTCAGGTCGATCTGCACGGGCGTGGTCCTTCCGTCGGGGCGGCGAGGGCGCCGCCGCCCCATCGTGCACCCGCGGGCGGTCGAGGCGCGGCCGGGCGGGCGGGCCGCCGGGCGAGCGGCTCAGCCGGCGGCGATCTCGCGGAGGGTCGCCAGGTGCTCGGCCCACGCCGTGCGCCCCGCCGCGGTGAGCGACAGCGTCGTGCGCGGCCGCTTGCCGACGAAGCCTTTCTTGACCCTGACGAAACCGGCCGTCTCGAGCGTGCTGATCTGCTTGCTGAGGGCGGAGTCGGTCACCTGCACGGCGTCGCGCAGATCGCCGAAGTCGAGCTGGTCGGCGGCCGCCAGCGCGGCCGTGATCGAGAAGCGCACCGGCTGGTGCAGCACCTCGGAGAGGCGGAGTCGCGGGTGCGGATCGCTCATCGCCGGGCCTCCCGGGCCTCGACGGCCGCGAAGCCCACGGTGATCGCCATGAGGGCCCCGGCCAGCAGGCACGTCGCGACGACCGCCTCCCCCTGCGAGCCCGCGACGACGATCATCGCCGGCACGTAGACGACGAAGAGCGCGACGATGAAGCCGATCCAGCGGCGCGAGGCGCCGGCCGCGGTCGAGCGCATCACCGCGAGCTGGAAGACGATGACGACGAGCACCCACGCGAGGAGGCCGACGAGGGCGACGAGGTAGTTCGCGCCGGCCGTGAGGCCCATCGCGAGGGTGCCCATCGAGACGGCGGTGCCGAGCGAGAGCATCACGGCGACGGCGGGCCAGCCGGCGGCGGCGGTCGTGAGCCGGCCGGTCGCGTGGGCCTCGGCGAGCAGGCGGCGGGCCTCGTCGGGGCTGGGGGCGGAGGCGGAGGCGGGGATCTCGGTGCTCATGAGGGGCTCCTTCGGTGGTGGCCGGGCCTCGGTGCCCGTCCGTCTGCCTCCACTCTAGGCAAGTACTTTCCGGATTGACAAGTACTTTCCGCGAGACAGTCACCGGGACCGTCGGCACCGCCGGTACCCTCGGACCGTGCCCCCGACCGCCGACGCCGACGCTCCCGCCTCCGCGGGCGACCGGCCGACCCGCGGCCGCCCCGCCGAGATCGACCCCGCGGCGCTCGCCCGGACCGCCGTCGCCCTCTTCGAGGAGCGCGGCTACGACGCGGTCAGCATGGCCGACGTCGCCGAGGCGGCCGGCATCGGACGCCGCAGCCTGTTCCGCTACTTCCCCACGAAGGCCGACCTGGTGTGGGACGGCGCCGAGCCGGTCGGCGACGAGATGCAGCGCAGGCTCCGGTCGAGCCCGCCCGGCGGCGACCTCCTCGGGGCCTACGGCGACGCGTTCGTCGCCGGCCTCGCGGTGCCGGCTCTCGACCTCGCCGCGACGCGGGCCCGGCTGCGCATCATCGCCGCGCACCCGGAGCTGCTGACGCAGGTGGGCTCGCGGATGGGCAGCCGCTCCACGACGCTCGCGGCCTTCATCGCCGAGCGCCGCCCCGACCTCGTCGGGACGGTCCGGATCGTCGTCCTCGCCGACGCGCTGAGCGCCGCCACGTACGCCGCCCTCCGCTGGTGGGCCGTCGAGAGCGACGACGAACGACCCGACGCCGCGATCCGCGAGGCGCTCGAGGCGCTGGCCGACCTCGCTCGGCCGCCCCGCGACTCCTGACCCGCCCTGGCCCGCCGCTCGCTGCGCGCTAGCGTGGGCCGATGGACTCCACGCCGTCACGTGCCCGCTGGGACGACCTGCCCGTCGAGCTGCGAGAGACGGTCGCCGGGGTGCTCGGCAGCCCCGTCGTGACCGCCGTCAGCCAGGTCGCCGGGTTCTCACCGGGCAGCGCCGACCGCGTCGTCGCCGCGGACGGACGCCGAGCTTTCGTCAAGACGGCCGACCGGCGCCGCAGCCCCGACACGGCCGACCTGCACCGACGGGAGCTGGCCGTCGCCGAGGCGCTGCCCGCGACCGTGCGGGCCCCCGCCCTGCTCGGGTCGTGGGTCACCGACGACTGGGTCGCGCTCGTCCTCGACGACGTCGAGGGGCGGCACCCCGGGGAGGCGCGCGACGGCTCCGACGTCGACGCTGTCCTGGACGCGTTCGCGACGCTGCCCGTGGCCCGGGGGTCGATCGCGTTCGAGGGCCTGCCCGAGGCCGCCGACGAACTCGGCGGCGAGGCGGCCGGCTGGGACCGGCTCGAGGCGGACGGCGCGCTCGACGCGCTCCCGGACGAGGTGCGCCGCGACCTCCCGGAGCTCCGTGCGGCGGCCGCGCGGGCCGCCGAGGCCGCCGCGGGCGACCACCTGCTGCACCTCGACGGCCGCGCCGACAACGTGCTCGTCGACGCCGGCGGCGCCGCCTGGCTCGTCGACTGGCCGTGGGCCGCGGTCGGCGCCCGCTGGATCGACGGCGCCCTCTACCTGCTCGACGTGCTCGTGCGCGGCGAGCGCGTCGACGTCGAGGCCGCCCTCCGGTCGCACCGCCTGCTGGCCGACGTGCCCGCCGAGGACGTCGACGCCGTGCTCGCCGCCGTCGCGGGGTCGTTCTTCGACAAGGCCCGGCGACCGGCACCCGAGGGGATGCCGACCCTGAGGGCGTTCCAGCACCGCGAAGCAGTCGTCGCCGCTGGCTGGTGGGCAGACCGCCGGGCGGCACGCCGACGGTGACGGCGCTGGCCGACCTCGCTCGGCCGCCCCGCGACTCCTGACCCGCCGACGATCGAGAGGTCACGATCTGCTCCGATCTGGGGCCGGGAGGAGCAGATCGTGACCACTCGGCGCCGCTGCGCTAGCGTCGGGGCGACGGGCCGGGGGCCCGGCAGCGGGGAGCAGCAGATGACCGACGACGACCGGGGGCCGGAGGGCCTCCCCGACCTCTCGACCCTCCCGCCCGCGCTCCGCGGCGGCGGCTGGCGGGGCACCGTCGACGCCGTGCCGCTGACGGTCGGGCGGTCGCTCGCCGCCGTGGCCTCGGGCGTCCTCGCCGGCCTCGCGACCGTCGTCGTCGTGCTCGTCGTGGCCGTCGTCGCGTCGCCGAGCGGCTGGGAGGGGCTCGGCGTCGTCCTCCTGGCCCTCGCCGGCGGCATCCTCGTCGCCTGCCTGGTCGCTGCCCTCGTCGTCAGGGCGTTCGTCCGGACGCGTCAGCGGGGCAGCAGGTTCTCCGGGGTCTTCTCCGCCGCCCTGGCGGTGCTCCTCGTCGCCCAGGCGGCCCTGATCGCCGGGGCGGGGTCGGGTCTGCTCACCGGGCCGGCAGCCGATCTCCGTCTGCTCGACTGGCTGCTCGTCCCGATGCTGTGGACGGTGCCGGCGGCCGCCGCCGGCGTCGTGCGCGCGAGGGTCGTCGCCGCGGTCGCGGGCGCCGGTGCGCTCGTCGTCGTCGTGGTCGTCCTCCTCCGCCTCACGTCCTGAGACCCGCCCCACGGCCGAGTGGTCGCGATCTGCTCTCCCCCGGGGCGGGGAGGAGCAGATCGCGACCACTCGAGGGAGGTGCCGGAGGCGCGGGTCAGCCGCCGACGCCCGCCCGCGCCACGAGGTCCTGGATGAAGGGCCACACGTCACGAGCCTGGTCGACCCCGGCGAGGGCGGTGGCGAAGAGCGGCCAGAGCGACACGAGCAGCGTCGAGACGACCGCCGCGACCGCCAGCACCCAGGCGAGGGCGCCGTGCCGGGAGAGGAACACCAGGCCGAGCAGCGCCAGCGCGAGCAGGAAGCCCACGGCCGCCGCGCCCGCGATCGACCCGACGGGCACGTCGAGCGCCCCGGCGGTGCCGCCGTCGGCCGCGCCGATGAGGGCGAGCACCGGCAGGAAGACCCCGCCCACGACGAGCAGGCAGACCACCACGCCGGTGGCGAGGGCCCACCAGACCGCCCGGGGGCGGTGCGGTCGGCGGCTGGTCGTGGTGCGTCGTCCGAACATCGTCGTTCCTCCTGCGTGTGGTCGGGTCAGTGCGGGTCTCTTAGTGCGGGGGCCGGGTCAGGCCCGGCGGGCGTCGTCGTCGGCGGCGGCGGCACGGGCGGCGTCGGCCGCGGCCTCCGCGGCGCGGGCAGCCGCCTCGGCGGCGTCGACCGCCGCGTCCGCGGCGTCGCGCTCGGCCTCGACGGGGCCGGTGCGGTCACCGTCGTCGTGACCGTCGGCCGCGCGCTCCCACTCGGCCGCGGCCGCGTCGTCGTGGGCGACCGGCTCCGCCTTCGGGTCACGGGCGGAGGCGTCACGGGCCGCGGCGTCGCGGGCCTCGCCGGCCGCGTCGTCCACCGCGTCGGCCGTGCCGTCGATGGCGTCGGCGATCGCGTTCCGCGCCGAGTCGGCGAGGCCTGCGGCACGGTCACCGAGCGACCTCTGGTCGTCGGCCGGTGCGCCCTCCTCGACCCGCGACTCCTCGGGGTCCGCCTCGCGCCGCGACCCGGCGTCGTCAGGGTCGGCCGAGTCGTCGTCGGCGGGGGCGACGTCGTCGAACGGACCGTGCACGTCGACCACCGACACGTCGACCGTGACGGGCTCGCCGTCGAGCTGGCCGACCGCGTGGCCGACCTGCGTGCGCACCTTCTCGGCGAGCTCCGTGACGTTGGTCGGGTACTCCGCCACGAGGGCCACGTCGACCTGGAGGCCGGTCGAGGCCTGCGTCACGGTCACGCCGGTCACGCCGCCCGCGCCGAGGCGCGACCGGACGGCGCCGACGAGGCGCGCCGAGGGGGTGCCGAGGGCGTGGACGCCCGTCGTGCCGAGGACGGTGAGCGCGATCGTGCGCTCGAGGGCGGCCTCGGGCGACGAGGCGTCGACCGGCCCGAGGGAGTCGAGGTCGATCCGGGTGACGTGGTGGGTGGCGCTGGTGCTCATGGTGCGGCCCCTTCTCGGGCGGTCGGCCGCGGGTGCGGCTCTGGAAGAAGTACGGGTGGGAGGTCCTGGGACCGAGAGCGGCCCTCGCCCTCGGTCGAGGTCGAGGGCCGCGTCGGTGGTGCGGGTGCGTCGTGCCGGGCGGTGCTCAGTCGAGCCGCGTCGCTCCGGACATCTGCGTGCGGAGCCCGCCGTTGATCTGCACGACGACGGGGGTGACCGTGCCGAGCAGCTCGTCCCAGCGGGCGACGGCCTCGTCGACGGCGCGACGGAGGTCGACCGGCGAGGCGCCGCGGCGGGCGTCGACGGTCACGCGGAGCACGTTCTCGCCCTTGACGCGGAAGGCGACGACGTCGGCGGCGAGCACGCCGGGCGTGCTCGACAGCGCCTCCTCGAGCACGTCGGCGGCGACCTTGGCGTCGACCACGACGTGCCCGCCGGTCGGCGAGTGGCTGCCGTCGGCCTCGGAGAGGTCGAGCAGGGTGCTGGTGCGCCCGCCGCCCTGACGGACGATGAAGACGACCAGCAGGAGGGCCAGCACGAGGCAGGCCGCGGCCGTCACCCAGAGGATCCAGACCTGGCCGCCCGAGAGGGCGTCCGTGACCGGGCCGGTCGCGTCGGACGCGCCGTCCGAGACCGTCTGCTGCACGTCGGGCCACAGGGCGCCCACCGCGACGGCGGCGCCGGCGAGGAGGAGCACGAGGCCGACGACGAAGACGACGATGCGGTTGAGAGCGCGGTTGGTGTCGTTCATCGACCGACCTTCCCCTTCTTCTTGGACAGCTTCACGCGGGGGCGGAGCGTCGGCGAGTAGTCGTAGCTCGAGATCTCGCCGCGGACGGCCTCCTCGATGCTGCGCAGGTCGGCGGTGCGGCCCGAGACGGGGTCGATCTCGACGAGTGCGACCTTCTTGCCCACGCTGACGGTCACGCGGTCGGGGTGCACGTCGCCGGCGAAGCTCGCCGTGCGGGCGAGCGACCGGGCGATGACTCGGTCGTCGACCACGGCGGCGGTGCGGTCCGCCGTGGCGGCACGGCGACCACGACGGCCGGGGGCCAGCGACACGACGATCAGCACGAGGCCGACGATCGCGACGACGGCACCGATCGCGGTGAGCGCTCCGACCGGGGCGCCGGCCGCGCCGAGCACGGCCGAGGCGGCGTCGGCCGGGGCGACGAGCAGGGGCGCGGTGCCGAGCGCGGCGAGCACGGACTCCGTGCCGATCCAGGCGAAGACCAGGACGAGCAGGACGGCCAGGGTCACGGCGACGCCGGACCTCGACGAGTGCGTCTCACGCCGGAGGACGCGGCGGTAGGTGCTGCTGGTGCTCATGAGACCCGCCTCCTCTGGCTGAGCTCGGCGCCGGTGACCTGCAGGTCGACGCGTTCGACTTCGGTGCCGGTCAGCTGCAGGACGCGCTGCCGGATGGTGGACTGGGCCGACGTGAGCCGGTCCAGCAGGGTGCCCGCCGTGCGGTTCGGCACGCCGAGCGGGGTGAGCCGCACGGGGGCCTTGGCGACGAGGGTGAGCCCGCCGTCACGGTCGGACAGCTCCACGGACACGTCGGACGCCTTCGCGTCCAGTGCCTCCGCGGTGACGGCCGACACCACACGGCGCACGGCGCGCGACGTGATCACGGTGCGGCCGTGGGAGGCCTGGTCGGCCGTCACCGCCGCGGTCACGAGGACCGCCGCCCGCGGAGGGCGTCCGCGACACCGCGGACGTCCAGCTTGCCCTCGGTGAAGCGACCGACGAAGTAGCCGATCACGAGTGCGAGGGCGACCAGGAGGAGGCCTCCGAAGCCGAACTGCAGGGCCGTCAGCGCGAGGACCGCGCCGACGAGCATGCCTCGGGTGGTCGCGGTCACTGGACGCGGCTGTCGTCGGCGTCGTCGTTGTCGTCCGACGGGATGTAGACGTCGGAGACGGTCACGTTGACCTCGGTGACCTCCATGCCGACGACCTGCGAGATGGCGTCGGTGACCGACTTGCGGACGTCGTCGGCGACCTTCTGGAGCTCGACGGGGTACTCGGCGACGATGATGATGTCGGCCGCGACCTGCTTCTCGCCGACCTCGACCGAGACGCCCTGGCCGCGGTCCTGCTGGTTGATGGCGTTGCGGATCGCGCCGATGGCACGGGCGGCGCCGTTGCCCAGGTCGTGCACGCCGGGGACCTCACGGGCCGCGATGCCGGCGACCTTCGAGACGACGCCCTCGGCGATGGTGTTCTTGCCGGCGGCGTCGCCGGTGTGCTTGGCGGCAGCGGTGCTGGTGCTGGTGGCGGGGGTGACGTTGGTCATGGTCTGTCTCCTTCTCGTGCTGGTGGCGCCCCACCGGGTGGTGGTGCGGTGTTCCCGTCGGTGGGACTCATCATTCAGACGCATCGACGTGGTCAGGTGTCACGGCCGTTCAGGCTGCTGTCAGGAAGCGTGGTGAGGACACTCACTTCCCGGACATCTCGCCCGCGCTTCCGTCATCTCCGCAGGGTCTCCCGCGGCTGCTCGCCGAACCGGCGGGCGTAGGAGGCCGAGAACCGGCCGAGGTTGCCGAAGCCCCACCGGGTCGCGACGTCGGCGACGTGGACCTCCCGCGGGGCGGCGCGGAGCAGCTCGGCGTGGACGCGGTCGAGGCGGACCTGCCGCACGTAGGCCGCGGGCGAGGCCCCGAGCTGGCGGCTCATCGACTGCTGCAGGGTGCGGGGGTGCAGCCCCGCGGCCGCCGCGACGTCGGACGGCGTGATCGGCTCGTGCGCGTGCTCGTGGACGAAGTCCACGGCGTCGCGGAGGCGGCCCGGGCCGACCGAGCGGACGGTGGCGGGCACGTCCGAGACGCTCCAGGGGAAGAGGTCGAGGATCGCGTGGACGAGCACGAGCTGCGCCTCGGCACGGAGGAGCGGCGACGTGCCCACCTCGACGAGCGGGCCGGTGACGGCCGCCAGGGCGCGCCTCCACCCCTGCACCGCCTCGGGCGCGGGGGCCTCCGAGCCGTCGAGCACGACGAGCTGGGCCGGGCCGCCGTGGCGCTCGCGGGCGGTCTGCTCCAGGAAGGCCGGCTCGACCTGCACGACGTGCTGCACGTGCGGCGACAGCCGCAGCTCGTAGGGCAGCTCGGTGGGCAGCGGGAAGGGGTCGGAGGCGCGGCTGCGGTGACCGCCCCGGCGGTGGTCGACGGACCCGGCTCCCTCGCGGAACCAGCCGACGGCGTAGCGGTCGGGCCACGGCACCTCGCCGTGCAGCCGGCCGCCGAAGGTCGACGTGAGGAGGGTGACGCGCCCGTCGTCGACCGACGAGCAGCGGTACGTGAACGCCTCGTCGACGGCCTGGGCCCGGAAGCCGCGTCCGCCCCAGACCTGCTCGTAGTGCAGGCAGGCCTCGTCGGGGTCGGTGCCGGACGCGCTGGCCCGGCGGGGTCGGTCGGAGGCGCCCGGGCCGTCGGCGGGTGCAGGGGCGACGGCGAGCGTCTTGTACGTGGTCATGCTCGGTTCCTCTCCGGTGCGCACGCCCTCGGGCGGGCACCACTGACAGGACGTGCGACGTGGCAGGTTCGTCACGGATCCGTCGTGCAGTGAGGATGATTCGTGTCTACCGGCGAGATCGACAGGTCGTGGCGGCACCCCAGAACGCGGGCGGACCGGGTCGTCCGCCCCGACGGGTCGCGCACCCGGTGAGGAGGCGCGGGCCGGGAGCGCGGCCCGGGCCGCGGCCCGGGAGCGCGGTCCGGGAGGCGCGGATCGCGTCGCCCCCGGACTCGACCAGCGGCCAGGACCCGCCGCCCGCCCAGCACGCCGTGGTAGCAACGACAGCAGCGCGGGTCACCCTCCCGCGCTCCGCCGCGGGCACGAGCCCCGCCCGGCGAGGTGCACCGCACCCCGCCCGATCGCCCGGGAGGTCGACACCATCGCCGACGACCCGCTCCTCGACGCCTCGGACGGCACGCTCGCGACGCGTGCCCGGGACGGCGACGTGCACGCCTTCGAGGTGATCGCCCGGCGTCACGGCCCCCTGATGCGCGTGCTGGCCGGCCGGCTGCTCGGCTCCGACGTCGAGACCGACGACGTCGTGCAGGAGGCCTTCCTCGTCGCCTGGCGTCGGCTCGGCGACCTCGACGACCCGGGCACGCTCCGGGCGTGGCTGATGCGCATCGTCGGCAACCGGAGCATCGACCGGCTGCGGGTGCGCCGCGACCACGACGACGTCGACGCGTACGAGCGCCCGGCACCGCGCTCGGAGGCCCCCGACCGGCAGGTCGAGACGCGCCTCCAGCTCGACGCGATGTGGTCGGCGCTCGACAAGCTGCCCCTCGACCAGCGACGCTGCTGGTTGCTGCGCGAGACCGCGGGCTACTCGTACGCCGAGATCGCGCAGGCCCTCGACCTGCCGACCTCGACCGTGCGCGGGCAGATCGCCCGGGCACGGGTCTTCCTGATGGGCGAGATGGAGGCATGGCGATGACACCGATCGACGACTCCGCGCCCCTCGACGCGGCAGAGCTGGTGGACGGCGTGCCCGTCGACGAGCTCGCCGACTACCTCGACCGTGGCCGGACACCGCGCGACCCGCGCATCGAGGGGTCCGCCGAGTGCCGTCTCTACCTGCAGGCGCTCGACCGGGTGACGCGTCTCTCGCACGCCTCCCTCGAGCGCGAGGCCGAGCGTGAGCCCGATCGTGACGACACCTGGATCACCGGCCTGCTCGAGACCATCCGGCATGAGGTCGTGGGCGGCCGCGACATCCCGGTCGGGCACCCCGACCCGGCGACCAAGCTGAGCGTCACCGAGGCCGCGGCGCGCGGGCTCGTGCGCCGAGCCGGCGACGACGTCGACGGGGTCCTGCTCAGCTCGACCTCGTTCGACGGCGACGTCGACACGGCGGGAGCGCCCGTCGTCGTGCGGGTCACGGCGGCGGTGCGCTACGGGCTCGACCTCAACGCCGTGGCCGACCAGCTGCGCGACCGCGTGGCCGCGACGCTCGGGCTGCACACCGAGCTCGCCGTGACCGCGGTCGACGTGACGGTCGACGACGTGTGGCTGCCGGGCGACCGCGGCACGGGCACCGGCTCCGGCGGGGGCCCCGACGGCGGCCCCACCGACACAGACACCGAGGAGGCGCGGAGATGACCGACGAGATGCTGGACGCCCCCGAGACGGCCGAGACCGACCAGGCCCTGTCGCGCGCCCTGACCCGGGCGCTGCGCGGTGCCCGCGGCGTCGTCGACGTCTTCGACGCCCACCCCGTCGTCGAGGCGGCCGTCACCCTGGTCGCCGAGGGGCTCGAGCTCGCGGAGCCCACCGGCCTCGTCGACGTCGACCGCTCCGGCGGCCTGCTCTCCGTCGCCGCGCACGTCGCCACCGACGTGGCGGTGCCCACCCCGCAGACCCTCGCGCGGGCCGCCGACGTGATCCGTCAGACGGTGGCGGAGCTCGGCACCGACGCCGACGAGGTGGTCGTCAGCGTCACGGCGCGTCTGGTCGAGGCGCCTCTCGAGGCGGCTCCGCCCGCGGAGTAGGCCGGCGGGGGTCTCCCGCCATGGCCCGGGCACCCGCGGCCGCCAGCCGTTCGAGCGGGCCTCGCCCCACGACCTGCACCCACAGCGTGCTGGCCACGAGGAGCGACAGGGAGAGGACGACCCAGAGCGCGTCGTCCGGCGCGGTGCCGGCCGCTCCCAGCGTCACCGCGATCACGACGACGTGCGCCGCGTAGGCGCTCAGCGGCATCGAGCCGAGCGCGGCGACCGGCAGCAGGACCCACCGCAGCGGCCTGCTCAGCAGCAGCGCGCCTCCCACGATCGCCATGGCGAAGCCGCCGCTGCCCACGATCTCGGCCGACCCGCCGGAGTGCGGCGACGCGTCGACGACCGCGTCGACGACGCCGCTGTCGGGCAGGATCTCCGCCAGCACGCCGAGCTGCTCGACGGCGCCCGTGCCGGCGTCGGTCGGCGTGAACGACACGGTCGACTCGCTGCTGCCGGAGACGTCGGCGCTGTCGGGGTAGCAGTCGACGTAGTCGGGCGACGACCAGCAGGTCCAGTCGGTGAGGTCGAGGTCGCCGCCCGGCACGGTGACGCCCTCCTCGTACGACGACGACGAGCTGGAGCCGGACGACGACGCGGCGGACCTCCCGGTCAGCCCCGCGACGCCGTAGCCGACCGCGCAGAGGGCTACGCCGACGACGAGCAGCCGCAGGGCCGTGCGGCGCGAGAGCAGGTCGCTGCGCCCGATCGCGAGGCCGGTCAGCAGCAGGGCGAGCCAGACGGTGACCGGGTAGCTGCCGAAGAGCACGAGGTCGATGCCGGGCCCGTAGGCGTCGACGGCCACGTACCCGAGCACCGTCAGGGCGAACGGCCCCACGAGGGCGAGCAGCGCGGCGGTGATCAAGAGGTGGCGACGCCGCCACCGGAGGAACGGGACGACGGCGACGAACAGGACGCCGTAGAGGGTGAGGATGACCGCGATGCCGGTGCCCAGCAGCTCGAGCGCGACGCCGAGGGCGAAGACCACGGCGCCGCGGCCCACGAGCAGCAGGCGCAGGCGCAGCAGGCGCTCGGGGGCCGGGACGGTGCGCCCACCGGTGAGGAGCGCGATCGAGATGCCCGCGACGAGGGCGAAGAGGAGCGAGGAGCGGCCGTGGACGAGGTCGGTCCAGGTGCTGACGTCGCCCCAGCGGAACGCCTGGGTAACCCCGACGTGGGCCCCGATCATGCCGATCACGGCGACGCCGCGGGCGACGTCGACGCCCATCACGCGCGGCGGCCGGCCGAACCGGCGCAGGCCGCGGACGGGCGGAGGCGCGGTGCCGGTCAGCGCGCCGGCTGACGGGGCCGGGGCGGGGAGGGCGTCGGGGGCGGGGGCAGGGCCGGGCACGGTCGTCCTTCGTCGGGGGCTCGGCCCGAGGTGGGCCGTGACGAAGATAGGGCACCGCGGAGCTCCGTGACGGCCCCACTTCGCGCGTGCTCCGCGTCGGTCCGGGGGCGTCGGCCCGGCCGGCCGCCCGCGGTGACGTTGCGGCGCGAGGCCCCGCGCTGGGATGCTCGCGGCATGACCTCCGCCACCGCCCTCCTCGTCATCGACCTCCAGCGGGGCGTCGTCGTCGGGTGCGTCGACGCCGACGCCGTCCTCGAGCGGACCGCCCGTCTCGTGGACCGGGCGAGGGCGGAGGGCGTGCCCGTGGTCTGGGTGCAGGACCACGACGACTTCCCCGAGGGCACCGACGACTGGCAGCTGGCTCCGCCGCTCGCCCGGGCGGACGACGAGCCGCTCGTCCGCAAGGACCGCCGCGACTCGTTCGTCGGCACGGACCTCGCCGAGGTGCTCGAGCGCCTGGGGGCGGAGCACCTCGTCGTCTCCGGCGCCCAGACCGACTACTGCGTCCGGACGACGACGCAGGCGGCGGCCGTGCGGGGCTTCGACGTGACCCTGGTGTCGGACGCCCACACCACCACCGACGCCGAGCACGACGGCGTCGTCATCACCGGCGAACAGATCGTCGCCCACACGAACATGTACTTCGCGGGCCTCCGCTACCCGGGGCAGCACTTCGCAGTCCAGACGCACGACCGGGTGCAGCTGACGAGCCGCCGGTAGGTGCGGCGACCAGGTGCCAGAACTCGTCTCCTCAAGAACGTGAGCAACTGATAGCTTCTCGACAGGGGCCGAGGCCCTCTTCTGCTCGTCGAGGTGCTGGGCCCCGACGGACTTGCAATGACGCATGTATCCGTTCCGACAGAAAGCACTCCTTTGCGCTCATCAGCCACCAGGGGCCTCGTCGCTGTGCCGACGGCCCTCGCACTCGCACTCGGAGGTGTCCTGCTCGCCGCGGGCCCCGCCTCCGCCGCGGCTCCCGTGACGATCACGTCGCCGGCTCCCGGGTCCACCTACGACAACACGGCAGGCCTCCCCCAGGTCGTGCCGATATCGGGGACGGGCCTCCCCACGGCCGACGACCTCGTGCTCACGTACGACATCGGCACGGGCACGGCCGCCCAGGCCCTGTTCAGCGGCACGACCCACAACGCTGACGGGTCGTTCTCCGTCAACGCCAACTTCGGGCAGCTGCCCCCCGGTGAGACGACCGTCGTGGCGACCGTCTCCGGCGCCGACTCGCAGTCCGGCGTCGCCGACCCCGAGGTGACGCCGTCGGCGTACACGTTCGAGCTCGCGGTCGCGCCGAACCCCTCGTTCCCCTTCACCGTGACCTCGCCCGGCACCGGTGAGGTCGTCGACACGACGACTCCGGTCTTCACCGGCACGGCGCAGCCCGGCAGCACGGTCACGGTCACCTACAGCAACAAGGCCCTCGGCAACTCGGTCGCCGGCACCGCCGTCGCGGACCCGAGCGGGGCGTACTCGGTGCCCACGACCTTCCTCGACCTCGCGCCCGGTTCGCTCGGGTCGGGCGCCACCGTCACCCAGACGGACCCGGACGCCCAGGTCGGTCGTCTCTCGATCGCCTTCACCTTCGCGCAGCCTCCCGTGCCCGCCATCGCACAGACGGTGACCGCGACCCCGGACGAGGTGACCGTCGAGCAGGCCACGACGACCGGGATCGCGGTCGCCGCGACGGGCTTCAGCCCCGGCGAAGAGGTGCGCACGGTCGTCACGGACTCTGACGGAGCCGCCGTCGAGCTCGCCGACCGTGACCTGAACTACTACGCGGAGAACGACCTCGGCGCCTACGCCGACACCCTGGTGTTCACGGACACCGTCGCTCCCGACGACTACACGATCACCCTCACCGGCGTGCGCTCAGGCATCGTCCTCACGGCCGAGGTCACCGTCGTCGACGAGGTCGTCGTCCTGACACCGACGCCGGTGATCACCAGCCCGACGGAGGGGCAGGTCGTCTCGGGCGGGACGGTCACCGTCTCCGGCACCGGTCCGGTCGGCTCGGGCATCGTCCTGACCGTCGCCGAGCAGTCGTTCTTCGACGGCACGGACCTCGAGTCCCCTGCCGAGGGCCGGTTCTACCTCACCGACCTCGGCGACCCGATCCTGGTCGACGACGCCGGCAACTGGACGATCACCGTCTCGCTGCTGCCCGGTGACTACGTGGCCCAGGCCGTCGCCGCCGAGCTCACGTCCGACGGTGCCGTCGACGAGGCGGGAGGCGTGTCCGAGTTCTCGAACGTGGTCGCCTTCAGCCTCGTCGCAGCCCCCGCCGCCGCGGTGCCGCCCGTCGTGACCCCGGCGGCGCCCGTCGTCCGGCCGACGGGTCTCGCCTACACCGGCGCAGAGGCCGGCCAGGGCGTCATCGGTGCAGCTCTCCTGCTCCTCGTCGGAGGCGGCCTGCTGGTCGCCGCCCGTCACCGCCGCACCCTGGCGGTCGCCCCGACCGAGTAGCACCGCATCAGCACCTCCGACCGCCCCGTGAGGCGACCACGACGTCAGTGGTCACCCCGCGGGGCGGTCGCACGTCGTCTCCGTGGTGATCGACCGGTTGCCGCCGTCGGCGAGGAGCACGCGGCGAGCTGCAGGCCGGCCAGCGGCTCCTCGTCATCGGCGCGGGCGGCGTCGTCGGCGAGTACGCGATCCAGCTCGCGAAGCGACTCGGCGCCCACGTCGTCGCCACCGCGAGCCCCCGCAGCGCCGACGCCGTCCGTTCCGCCGGCTCCGATCAGGTCATCGACCACACCGCGACCGGCGTGCGCGGTGCTCTGGACGGCCAGGTCGACGTCCTGCTCAACCTGGCGCCGCTCGACCCGGCACTGTTCGAGGCCGACGTCGCCGCGGTCAGCGCTGCGCGGCAGGGTGCACGACGAGCTCGGTGACGTCGACGTCGGCCCTCTCCGTCGCGGAGCGCCGCGACGACGTCAGGAGGCGAGGGCCGGGCGACTGCCGGAGGTACCGCTGCCGAGGAGGCTGCCTGGCGCCTCGACGTCCGGCAGTTCGACGTCTGCCCAGAGCGCGTCGAGTGAGATCGCCAGGACGCGAGCGACGGAGGCGATCGTCGCGAACGCCGGCGTGGCGACGCGACCGGACTCGATCTTGCGGAGGGTCTCCGGCGAGATCCCCGCGGCCAGGGCGGTCTCGAGGAGGGGGCGCTCGCCCCTCGTGCGGCGCAGCACGGCACCGAGCCGGCGGCCACGCTCGATCTCGGCGGGCGTGAGCGGGAGGCGGACCATGGGGCGATGGTAGCCGACGGGCTCCGGGGCGGGATAGTCTTACCGGGATAACAATACCGACCGTGGACGGTGCGCCCTTCGCACCTCGACGACCTGACCCCTGGGAGCCCCCGTGATCGAGATCCTCGCCCCGGCCGAGATCGACCGAGCCCGTCGGAGCGGGGCCCTGGTCGGCAGCATCCTCGACACCCTCCGCTCCCGGGCCGAGGTGGGCACCGACCTCCTCGAGCTCGACGCCTGGGCTCGCGAGCTCATCGACCGAGCCAGCGCCGACTCCTGCTACGTCGACTACGCCCCCTCGTTCGGCAGCGGCCTTTTCGGGCACCACCTCTGCACCTCCGTCGGCGACGCCGTGCTGCACGGGAAGCCCCGGGCACAGCGCCTCGTCGACGGCGACCTGGTGACCCTCGACCTCGCGGTCTCCCTCGACGGCGTCGCCGCCGACTCCGCGGTGAGCTTCGTCGTCGGCCAGGCCGCACCCGAGGCCACGGCGCTGATCGCGGCGACCGAGCGGGCACTCGCCGCCGGCACCGCGGCCGTCCGCCCCGGTGCCAGGGTGGGCGACCTCTCCCACGCGATCGGCACCGTCCTGACCGACGCCGGCTACGCCGTCAACCTCGAGTTCGGCGGGCACGGCATCGGATCGACGATGCACCAAGATCCTCACGTCGCCAACGACGGCCGCCCGGGGCGCGGCTACCGCCTCCGACCAGGCCTGCTGCTCGCCCTCGAGCCGTGGGTGATGGCCGACACCGACCAGCTCGTCACCGACCCCGACGGCTGGACGCTGCGCAGCGCCACGGGGTGCGCCACGGCGCACAGCGAGCACACGGTGCTCGTCACCGACGACGGCGCCGAGATCCTCACGCTGCCTCCGCGCCGGTCCTGAACTCGCGAGTGGGGGCACGATGGCCGCATGTCCGACTCGACTGCCCTGACGAATCCGCTGCGTGACGACTCCCTCTCCGTGCTCACCCGGGGCTACGGCTTCGGCGCCCGACTGTGGGGCCGCACCCGCTCGGGTGCGCGTGCCGTGCCTCTCCGGCTCCTCGGGCGGCCGGCGTTGCTCGTGCGCGGCGCCGAGGCCGTCGAGCTGTTCTACGACGAGCAGCGGATCGCACGGCACGGAGCCATGCCCGCGGTCGTCCAGCAGACGCTGTTCGGCCGGGGGTCGGTCCACAGCCTCGACGAGGCGGAGCACCGGCACCGGAAGGCGACCTTCCTCGACGTCGCCTACGAGGATGAGCAGGTCGCACGGCTGACGCCGCTGCTCGAGCGCGAGTGGCGCCGTGAGGTCGACGAGTGGCTGGCCGGCGGTCGACGCTCCGCCTACGACGCGGCCGTCGGAGCCTTCGGGCGAGCGAGCATGACCTGGGCGGGCCTGCCCGGGACGGCGGCAGCACGGACCCGATGGTCCGCGCGCCTCGCACAGATCGTCGACGGCTTCGGCGTGCCGTACTCCCCTGAGTACCTGCTCGCGGCGGCGAACCGCGCGTGGTCGGACCGTCACGCTCGACACCTCGTGGAGGCTGTCCGTGCCGGCACTCTCGAGCCCGACGCGGGGACAGCTCTGCACGAGTGGGCCTGGCACCGCGACCGCGAGGGTGCCCTGCTGCCCGCGAAGCTGGCGGGGATCGAGCTGCAGAACAGCATCCGCCCGATGATCGCCGTGGCCCGCTTCGTCGCGTTCGCGGCGGGGGAACTGCACGACCACCCGGAGTGGCGGGGGCGGATCGCCGCGGAGGGCGCGGAGCGCGGGACCCTGACCGGCGGGCCTCTCGCCGTCGCCTTCGCGCAGGAAGTCCGGAGGACTGCACCGTTCGTGCCGATGCTGCCGGGCTGGGCGCGGGACGACGTGGAGCTCGACGGGCAGCGACTGCCGGCTGGGTGCCGGGTGCTGCTCGACATCCTCGGCACCGACACCGACGACGCGTCCTGGCACCGCGCCTCCGAGTTCGATCCGGAGCGCTTCGTCGATGTCGACGACTACGAGTCGATCACGACGTTCGTCCCGCACGGTGGCGGGGACCCGGCCGCGGGCCACCGGTGCCCGGGCGAGAAGCTCGCGATCGCGGGCCTCGCCGCCGCGGTCACGGCCCTCAGCGACCCCCGCCTGACGATCCTCGACGAGGGACTCTCGGTCGACCGCCGGCGACTGCCGACGAAGCCGTCGTCCGGCGGACGGATCCGAGCCGCCGGAGCGCCGTCCCGCTGCCCGTTCCACTGACGCCGCGAGGACGCTCCACGGGGATGCACCTCTCAGCCTCCCTCGACCTTCCCCAGGTCTGAGCCGCGATCACCGGGGCGCGCCCGCTCCGTGCCGGCGCCTCCGGCGGCTACCGCGTCGACCTCGCAGGATCTCCGCCCCGTGACCGACCTGCTACCCGTTCATCTGACCGGCGGCCACGGCGTGTGAGGTCAGGCAGCCGGCCCCAGCTCCGCGAGCTCTCCGCCCGCGATGCGCAGGCGGCGTTGTGCGCGCCGGGCCACGGCCGAGTCGTGCGTGACGATGACCACGGTGAGCCCTCGGTCACGCCAGACGCCCTCGAGCAGGTCCATGATCTCGTCGCGGGTGGCCTCGTCCAGCGAGCCCGTCGGCTCGTCCGCGAGCAGCACGCTCGGTTCCTTGACGAGCGCCCGCGCGATGGCCACCCGCTGCTGCTGCCCGCCCGAGAGCTCGCTCGGCAGGTGGTCGGCTCGTTCAGCGAGCCCCACGGACGCCAGCGCCGCCCTCGCCTTCTCCCGGCGCTCCGCCCGCGGCGTCGAGCCGTCCGCGAAGGCCGTCTCGACGTTCTCCGCCGCCGTCAGGGTCGGGATGAGGTTGAAGCCCTGGAACACGAAGCCGATCTCGCGGGCCCGTGCCGCCGCCAGGGCACGGCCCCCTGCCGCCGAGAGGTCCGAGTCGCCCAGCCGAACCGTGCCGCTCGTCGGTCGGTCGAGCGCGCCGAGCATCTGGAGCAGCGTCGACTTGCCTCCGCCGGTGGGCCCCTGGATCGCGACCATCTGCCCTGTGGGGATGACGAGGTCGACGCCGGCGAGGGCCGTCACCGTGCGCTTCTTCTGCTGGTAGGTCTTCGTGACCGCGGTGAGCGTGTACATGGGTGCTGTGCCTCCGGAGGCGGTAGTCGGGTCGGTCTCGCCGGCTGCGGTCGGCAGGGCGGTCGGGTCCGTTGCTTCGTGGATGTCGGTCACGCGACGCTCCTCAGGGCCTCGGCGGGGCGCAGGCGCGAGGCACGCCATCCCCCGGCGGCTCCGGCGAGCAGGCCGCCCCCGACGGCCAGGCCCACCGCGAGGACGACGATCGACGCCGTCACGGGCACGGTCAGGGCGACGTCGGTGGTGGCCTGCGCCACTTGCTGGCCGACGCCGCCTCCACCCGCTGATCCGGGGCCGCCGGCGCCGGGCCCTGCCGCCTGGGTGGTGGCCGCGGCGGACAGGGTCGGTGCCACGACGTTCACGACCAGGATCCCGAGGAGGCCGACCGCGACTCCGACGACTCCGCCGAGCAGGCCCTGCACGAGGGACTCCCCCGCGACCTGACGGGTGATGCGGGAGCCGCTCCAGCCGATGGCCTTGAGCGTGCCGAACTCGCGGGTGCGTCGACTGACGCCCGAGACGGTGAAGAGGATCGCCATGAGGAACGCGGCGGCGAGCACCGCCACGGAGAGCCACGTGCCGAGCTTCCCGATCAGGTCGGACGCGGTCGAGAGCGAGCCGGACACGCTCGACGCCAGGTCGGACTGGGTGCTCACCGTGGCGTCGGGCAATGCCGCCTGCAGGGCGGACTTCAGGGCGTCGACGCCGCTGGCGCTCGACGCCGTGACGTACACGTCGCTGATCTGGGCCGTCAGCCCGCTGAGCGCCTGAGCGGTGTCGAGGGGCACGTACGTGTCCGAGGAGGTGGCGGCGTCCGACGACGTGGACGCCACGATGCCGACCACCGTGAAGTCGGTGCCGCCGATGGCGAGCGTGTCGCCGACGGCGAGATCAGCGCTCGTCGCGTACGTCTGGTCGAGCACGACGACGTCGGTCCCCGCGTCGGCGGCGGTCAAGCCGCGGCCGTCGACGAGCGACGCACTGCTGAGGGGCCCGACCGCGTTCGTCGCGGGGTCGAGGCCCGTGACGGAGAACTGGTCGACGTCGAACGCGCTGCCGCCCGCGCCGTCGGCCCCGCCGGTGGGAGGCGCGGCCTGCGTGCCCGCGTCGGTACCGTCACCGGTCGCACCGTCGGCACCCGCGCCTCCTGCACCCCCCTGGGAGAAGTCGGGCACCGTGCCCGAGAAGCTCGAGGCCTGCAGGCTCAGGGTCGCGGTCGCGGCGGAGACGCCGTCGACGCCCTCGACGGTGGTCAGGGCCGACGAGTCGAAGGTCGCGGTGCCGCGCGCGGCGGAGAGGGTGCTCTGGGCGACCTCGGTGCTGCCGTCGTCGGTGGTGGTGCCGTCGCCGGAGCCGAAGGCGAACTGCTGGCCGGGCCCGTCGGCGCCCGGCTCGGCGGTCTGCGTGATGGTGACGTCGGTGCCGACGCCGTAGACCGACTCGAGGACGGTCGACTGGGCGTTCTTCACACCGGCCGCCACCCCGCTCACGATCATCACGAGGGCGATGGCCAGGGCCATGCCCGTCGCGATGATCACGGTCTGCTTGCGTCTGTTGCTCAGCTCTCTGAGCAGGTAGGTCAGGAACATGGTTCTCCTCGGTGCAGGGATCAGGACGAGGAACACGGTAGGAAACACCGCCCTCAGCACCCGATGGCCCCGCTAAGAGACCCCTATGGCACCCAGCCCCCGCCCGCCCGCCCGCCCGCCCGCCCGCCCGCCCGCCGTCATGGTCGGACCTGTCGCGGGTCCACGAGCCATGCCGCACCCTCGAGGATGGGACGATCCCGACGGCCACTGGACCGGGCTGCCTCGTGTGCGTTCACGTCATGCCGCGGCCGGTGGACGATCGGCTACCGGGCACCGCGTCGCTGGTGGACGCGGAGTTGTCCTTCGCGGGGCGATCGTTGTTCAGTGCCCGAGCAGCTTGTTGTTGCGGACCCGGATTTGTTCCTCGGTAGCGGGGAAGTAGCTGCTGACGCCGAAGTGTTCGGCGTTGTGCTGGATCTCCTCGACTATTGGCTGGAGTGCGCGTTCGTACTCGACGAACGCCTGCTCGACGTCGCCGTAAGCAGCTCGGAAGGCGTCGTAGAGGGCAGTGGCGCCGATGATGGCGAGCGATCCACCCATGCCCGCGGCAGGTGATGCGCAGTAGCCAGCGTCACCGACGAGCGCGATGCGTCCGGACGTCCACGCCGGCATCTTGATCTGACTGAGCTTGTCGAAGTAGAAGGTGTCGACGTTGACCGCCTCGTCGATGTGGTCTGAGAACGGTGCGCCAGCCTGCAGCAGGTGCTCGCGGAGGATGCGCTTCTGCTGGTCGACGTCGTGGTGGTCGTACGGAATTTCCTGCTCGGATCGGAAGCCGAGCACGAGGTCGGTCGTCGTGTCGTAGGAGTTCACTAGCATCGTCACGCCGGGCGCGTTAGTGATCTGGGTCGTCTGCCGGTCGATGATGAGGTGGTCGAGGGTGGCGACGGAGAAGTACGTCTGCAGGAAGTGGGTGTGGAGTGCTTCCTGACCGAAGCGCAGTCGCCGCACCGTGGAGTGGTTGCCGTCGCACCCGAACACCATCGAGAAGTCCCGCTCTGTGCCGTCGCGGAAGACCACGTGGACACTGTCCTCGTCGGGCTCGGTCAACGACTTGATGGAGTTGCCCCACAGCATCTCGACCTCCCCCTCCGTCGCGGCGGCGAGGATGTCGAGCAGATCGTCTCGGTGGATCTCGTAGCCGTCGCCGGCCGAGTCGTCCGTGGGCGGTTCTGGGTCCATCCGCGCGATGAGCTCTCCCTCCGGCGTCGTGAACTCGGTCACGCGAGGAGCAAGCGCCTTCGCTTGGATCTCCTCGAGCAGGCCCATCCGTTCGACGATCGCGATGGTGTCCTCGCGGATGTCGACGGGGGTGCCGCCGCGCTTCAGTCCGGATCCGATCTCGACGATCGTGACCTCATGACCGAGCCGACGCATCCACAGTGCTGTCGCGAGACCCGCGAAGCTCGCTCCCGAGATGAGCACCTGTTCCTGCGCGTGCGTGTTCATTGATCGTTCTCGTTTCCCGGCTCCCGCCGAACTTATAGTGACCCTAACTTTCAAACGAGGGCAAAGATAGCAGAAACTTTGGGTCACCTTATGTTCCGTGGCAGACTCGTGGAATGGAGCAAGCGAGCGTGGGTGCCAGATCAGGGCTCCGAGAGCGTAAGAAGCGAGAGACCCGCGAGCGTCTGGGCGATGTGGCGGCTCGACTCTTCGCGCAGCACGGGTACGACCAGGTGTCCATCGCGGACGTCGCGGACGTCGCGGGCGTATCGGAGCCGACGGTCTACAACTACTTCCCGACTAAGCCCGACCTCGTCTTCGACCGAGCAGACGAAGTGCTCGAGAAGATCAGGGGTGCGATCTCCCGGCGAGACCCCCAGCAGTCACCGGCCGATGCGATGCGCTCCCTCGTCCTCGAGGACATCGATCGGTACGTCGAGGAGGACGAGGAATTGGCGAAGGGCGAGTTCCCCGCGCAGTGCCGGCTCAGCGCGCTTCTCCGGCGCCGCGCTCTGGAGTTCTACGACGACGTCACGACCGCGGTGGCAGCTGAACTCGCAGGCACCGGACCGAACGCGATGTCCGAGCGGGCGTACGCGGCCGCGCTCGTCTCGGTGGTGCAGCAAACCACCGCGAGCATCGGCGATGCGGTCCTCTCGGATGCTCATCGGGGAGACACCCGCGAGCGTCTGGACGAGGCAGCCACGGCGACCCTTGACCACTTGTCGACCTGGTGGCACCGGGAGTACGCCAACTGAACGCGTCTCGGTAAACGATCCCCTATCGGGCACGACAATGCCCGTTCGAGAGGATCTGCCTCAAGACAAGCCGATGCACGCGTCAACCGTCGTAAGCGACGTGGTGCAGCTCCGCGTCCTTCCGCTCGTCGTAGAGCTTCACGTAGGCCTGGGCGATGACGTCGGGCTCCGCGTCGGGGTGGCCGGCTCCGATGAGGGCGGTGATCCCGACGTGGGCGATGTAGACGCCCCTCTCGGCGAGTGCGTTGTGGAGGTTGAGAGTCCAGTTCCGAAGACCCGCGGCGGCGATGTTGACATTGCCGAGGAAGGGCATTGGGTTGATCGACCCGCCCCCGGTGGTGACGAGGACCGTTCCGTTCCCGGCGGCGATCATGTCGGGCAGCACCGCTCCGACGGCCGTGAGCGCTCCGCCGAGGTAGAAGTCGATCTGCGGCAGCAAGTTCTCCATCGTGACGTCGAGGACGTCGACGGCAGCCAAGGTCGGGTCGGCGGGTGAGAACTCGAGGACGTCGATCGGGCCGAGGGCGCTCTTGATCTCGGTGAGGGCGCTCGTGATCGTCTCGGGGCGGCTGACGTCGGCGGTGAACCCCCGAGCACGGACACCTTCGCCCTCGAGGGTCTTTGCGAGGGTGTCGAGCTTGGCTTGGTCGCGGGCGACGAGGGCGACATCGAAACCCCTTCGACCGAAGGCGCGGGCGATCTCGAGGCCGAGGCCAGGGCCGGCTCCGATGATGGTGATGAGAGGCATGGTGCTTCCTTTCGTGGCCCGTCGTTGGTCAGGGCGTCGCGCTGGTGGGCTAAGTTGAGGTCGTCCTCAACCCGGGTGCAGCCTATGTTGAGACGACCCTCAATATCCAGTGGAGTTGCTGTGAAGAAGACCCCGGGCCTTCGCCGTGACGCGCAGGCGAACCTCGAGAAGCTGCACACGGCGGCCCTCGCGGTGTTCTCGCGCCGCGGCCTGTCCGCGCCGTTGGAGGACATCGCCCGGGAGGCCGGTGTGAGCATCGGGACGCTCTACAACCGGGTGGGCTCGAGGGAGGCACTGATCGACGCTGTCGTGCCTGCCGTCGCGGGTGAGAAGTTGAAGGCGCTCACCGAGAGGACGCTGAGCCAGCAGTCCCCCCGTGGACAGCTGGAGACGTTCATCTCGGAGATGATCGAGCTGCAGCTCAGCGATCCCGTCATGAACGACGCCATGCTCCGGCGATACCCGGACGCCACAGCCCTCATCACCGCCTGCGAGCGATCCACAGCACTCGGGAAGGAACTCGTCGACAACGCCCACACCGTGGGCGCTCTGTCAGAAGACTTCACCCCCGACGACCTCATGGCCGTGCTCTGGATGGCCGGGACTGCGAGCCGCGATCCTTCAGCGCCCGTCGGCTGGCGGCGCGTCGTCGATCGTGGTCTTGCTGCAGCCTGGACCGCCTAGCTCGAGTCAGCAAGGCCCGGTGTCGCACTGGCCGATCCCCTATCGGGCGCTCCTACATCCAGAGGCCGTGTTTGAGAAGCCGTCTCGAGAGACTCGGCCGTGAGCAGCGCGAGGGCCCCGACGATCTCGACACCGAGAAGTCGACCCTCGGAATCGAAGTCGAGCACGATGTGTCCCCTGCCCTCACGCTCCACGACAACTTGCTCGACGGCTTCGCCGTCAGCAATCGACGGCGCCACGTATAAATAGGCACAGTCACTGTCTGGGTCGTGTGTGAAGCGTTCATCGCGAGACATGCACTGATCGTTGCAGGTCGAACGGGAACGCCCTAGGAGCCCGCAGACCCATCCCCTATCGGGTGTGTATCAGTAAGCGTCGCCGATGCCCGGTGATTTCTCCGCGCCCTCGATGACAGCGAGCAGCAGTGCGTTGAGCTGTGCGCTCCGCGACGCGTCCAGCCCGAACATACTGAGGTCGTTCGTCGCCAGGGCCACCTGCTGCACCGCGTCGAGCACGGCCTGGCCGGCTGGCGTGCTCGCGGCGGGGTTCCTCCGGCCGCGGGCGCGGATGCCCACCCGGCGGACGAGACCGCGACGTTCCATCCCGTCGAGCACGTCCGACATGCTCTGCGGGCGAACGAAGACGGCCCGAGCGATCTCCGCCGACGTGAGCTCAGCACCGTCCGCCAGGCACGACAGCACGCCGAACTGCACGAGGCTGACGTCGTGCTCCGCCATCCCCGCGGTGATCTGGGAGCCGATGATGCGCGCGACCTTTACCGCGTTCCAGCCCAGCACGGACTCGAGCCCGCGACCTCCATCGTCACCCATATGTGCCTCCTCGTCGCCCACCTAGATAAACAGGATCCTGTTTTAAGGCTATGGTGCAGGAACCTGCTTCTCAGGGCCTCCTTGCAGTGTGCACCACCCATCCGCGCGATACCGAACTGACATGACAGGACAGGCACCATGACGACACCCGCACTCCCCGACGACCGAGGCCGCTGGGGCGCCGATGACGAACTCGGCACGCTGAACCTGATCGACGACGCCGCGAGGGCCCGCGCCGCTGAAGAGGTGCGGGTCGGCCGGAGCGTGTCGCTCGCGCACCCGGTCGAACCCGCCTCGATGCTCGGCGGACCGTTCGCTCCCCCGGCACCGCCGTCGCCCCCCGTGCAGCAGGCGCTGCTCTACACGGGCACGCCGCCCATGGGGATGTCCGAAGTCCTCGTCGTGACGCCGCATCACCCGGCGCTGACGCACATCGATGCTTTCGCCCACATGCCGATCGACGGCACCGTGTACCCGGGTCGCCCCCTCGAGGAGACCGTCACGGCCGGAGGCGTCGTGCACGGTTCCACGACCGCTTTCACCGCGGGGATCACGACGCGGGGAGTCCTGCTCGACCTGGCACCGGAGGGGCGGCTGCCATCTGCGCACCCCGTCACCGCGGCAGATCTCGACGCGGCCGAGGCGAGGGCCGGGGTCGAGGTGCTGCCCGGTGACGCCGTGGTGGTCCGGAGCGGCTGGGGCTTCAGCTGGGACGCCGAGACCCAGGCGCCGGGCATGACCGTCGACGCAGTGACGTGGATGCACCACCGTGGCGTCTCGCTCTACGCCGGCGACGTCAGCGACTCCTTCCCGCCGAGCGACCCGGACATGCCCATGCCGATGCACATGGTCGGACTGGCCCGCCTGGGCATGCCCCTGGTCGACAGCGTCGCCACCGACGACCTCGCCGCGACCTGCGCCGAGCTCGGCCGACACACTTTCCTGCTCAGCATCGCCCCGCCCCGCCTCCACGGCCTCACCGGCGTGCCCGTTAACCCCCAAGCCATCTTCTAGACCGACACCACGGCCGTGCGGATCGCAATGATCGATCGTCTATCGGCCACCGCCTATTGCCCGTAGTGGCTCACAGTTGACATGTACTCATACGCTGAAAGCATGACAACCGCGCAGGAGATCGCCCGCTGGCTACTGACACAAATTCAGGACAACGGGCAGCGCCGTACGTACCAGGAGCGAATCGTGAGAGCCAATCGGAACGACTTCGGAGAAGCCTGGTCGTACCGCAATCAAAACGGGAACTGGGCTATGAATAGAACGATCCTGCGTGAGTTCGGCAAGCTCAAGAGTGATCACCTCCTCTGGGACAGATCAGATCAGTCGTGGCGCATCGTGACTGACGATCAGTTGGAGCTCATCAAACAGAGGGATGAACGTGTCAAGGAACGGCGCACTGCCACCAAGGCAGCTAAGGACGCGCGCATGGCCGCACTTAGTGACGCCGAGCGCGCGGCGCTGGAAGCACGGAGAGCCGAAGCCGCGGCACGACGAGCGAAGTTTCGCGCCGACCGTGCGGTCGAGTGAACTTAAACTCCAGTACCGGCTACAGCGACCCGGGGACACCTAAGCCACATCTGCCCTATGGACTGCGCGGTAGACAGTCGAGCGGGCGACCCCGAACAGCTCCGCGATCTCGCTCGTCGTGTGAGCGCCGGTGCGGTGCAGCTGCACCAGGTGCTTCTCCTGCGAGGGGGTGAGCTTGGGTTTGCGGCCGCGGAGCTTACCGGCGGCCTTTGCGATCGCCATCCCCTCCCGGGTGCGGGCACGGATCAGGTCGGCCTCGAACTCCGCGACCATGCCGAGGACGTTGAAAAGTAGCCGGCCGACGGGGTCGGTGGGGTCGTAGACCGCTCCCCCGAGGTTCAAGGCGACGCCTTTTTTCGTGAGCTCGCCGGCGATGTCGGTCGCGTCGCGAAGTGAACGAGCGAGGCGGTCGAGCTTTGTGACGACCAGGACGTCGCCGGCGCGGCACGCGGCCAGGGCCTCGCGCAAACCTGGCCGGGCTTGAGTCGTGCCCGAGAGACCATGGTCAACATGGACGTCTTGATCGTCGACACCGAGCGCTGCAAGACCGTCACGTTGTGCTGCGAGATCTTGTCCGGACGTTGAGACGCGGGCGTATCCGATGAGCATTCCAGGACTGTAGCGTTTAGACCCCCGTCACCGGGCATTTTTGCGGGACAGGCATACGCGAATCCGCAGGCCAGGCGCCACTTGACCTCAGCCGGCCGAACACGGTCGCGAAGAGTGTCCCGATGAACGACCGCTCAATGAAACGGCAACAGCCGCCCGGGGCAGTACTCGTTCGGCATCGGCGGAAGGCGACTGCTGGTGGCCTGGAAACAGGGACCCGGCGCTCAGCCGCGCGCGACGGCGTCCGGGCCGAGGAGCTTCCGCAGGGCGATCAGGGCGTCGCGCGTGCGCGTCTTCATCGTCCCGAGCGGCACCCCCGCCTCGCCGGCCGCCTCGGAGTGGCTCAGACCGCCGAAGTACGTCAGCTCGAGCGCCTGCCTCTGGGCGGCGGTGAGGCCCTTCATCGCCCGGCTCACCCGCGCGTGCTCGATGTGCACGGCGGCGGTCTCGGCGACGTCGTCGCGGACGTCGTCGAGGTCGCGGATGCCGACGGTCATGTCACGCACCCGACTCGCCTGCGCCGAGCGGACCCGGTCGATGGCACGACGACGAGCACGGACGAGCAGCCACGACACCGCCCTGCCCTTCGCGGGGTCGAACTGCGCAGCCTCCTGCCAGGCGGAGAGGAACACCTCCTGCGCGACCTCCTCCGACTGCGCCGGGTCCACGAGGATGCGCCTCACGAGCCCCAGCACCCGTGACGACGTCATGTCGTACAGCTGGGCGAAGGCCCTCTGGTCACCCTGCGCCGTCGCGAGGACGAGGTCGTCCTCGCTCGGGTCCTGCCGGAGCAGGAGTTCTGAGGTGAGGGTCACGGGGGCCGTCCGGTCTGGGCGTGGGGGGCGAGGAGTACAGGAATGCTCCCCCCGGCGCTCCGGCCACTGTATGCGCCTGCATCCTCTCCGGTACCCCCATTTCGGGCCGCCGCCGAGCCCCCGGCGGCCCGACCGGGTCAGATCGCCGACCAGCCGCCGTCGGAGGGCAGCACGACCCCGTTGACGTTCGTGGCGTCGTCGCTCGCGAGCCAGGTGATCGACGCGGCGAGCACGTCGGCCTCGACGGGCGTCGGCACGGTCGTCTGCATGATCGGGCCGAGGGCCGCCGCGGCGACCTGCGACTTCATCGGCGCCTCGATGTTGGTGATGGTGGCTCCGGGCGCGACGGCGTTGGTGCGGATGCCGTGCTTCGCGTAGACGACGGCCGTGTTCTTCGTGATGCCCGCCACGGCGTGCTTCGACGCCGTGTAGGCCACGCCGGCGGCCGAGCCGCGGAGCGCCGCCTCCGACGCGACGTTGACGATCGCGCCCGAGCCGGCCTCGATCATGAGGGGCAGCACGGCCCGCGTCAGGCGCACGACGGCCGTGACGTTGATCGCGAAGACGAGCTCCCACGTGCGGTCGTCGACCTCGGCGGCGGGCAGGAAGCCGTCCATGATGCCGGCCACGTTCGCCAGCGCGTCGACCCGGCCCTCGGCGGCGGCGACGACCGCCTGCACGCCCTCCTCGGTGGTGATGTCGCCCGTCACGGGCACGAGGTCGAGCTCGGGGTTCTCGGCCACGAGCGCGTCGAGGCGCTCGGCCACGACGTCCGCGGCCACGACGCGGGCGCCCTCCCGCGCGAAGCGGAGCGCGGACGCACGGCCGATGCCGCTGCCCGCCCCGGTGACGATGACGGTCTTGCCGCGGAAACGGTCGGGGGTGGTGGTCAGGTCGGCCATGGCTGCCTCTTTCGTCGGGACCGGCCTCGATGCCGGTCCCGAGCATTGTGACACGCGGTGCCAGAAAGAGGCTGCGCGTCGGCCGGGAGGGTGGCAGACCCCGGACGACGAACCCCGTCCTCGCATCCGAACCCCGCCGCGGCAGGGTTCCGGTGCGAAGACGGGGTTCGTCGACGTGGCGGCGCGAGCGCGCGGCGCGACCGGGCGACGCGCGCTACGCCCCGAGCTCCTCCGCGACGCGGTCCCACCAGCCGGCGGAGGCGGTGCGCACCGACTCGACCCGCGACTCCCACCGGGCCCGCACCTGCGCGGCGTCGTCCCAGGTCGCCAGCGCGAGCCGCGCCGCCGAGCCGAGCACCAGCGCCTCGACCGAGGCGACGCTCGTCTGGCCGAAGGCGCCGAGCGCCCCCGTGAGCTTCACGCGCGTGTACTCGTCGACCGAGATGCCGACCGTCGGCACCCCACCGGCGACCGCGAACACGGCCGGGTGGTAGCGGCTCGTCAGGTGCAGGGAGGCACCCCGCGCGAACCGCGCGGCGGCCACGGAGTCGGTGGTCGGCTCGATCCGCACCCGCGAGGTGGTCATCGCGTCGATGACCCGGCGGTGCAGCACGGAGTCGCCGCGCTCCTCGCCCTCGTTCAGCGACGCCCAGTGCGCGAGGAACGCGATCTCGAGCCCCGTCTCGTCGGCGACCCGGTCGAGCAGCCGCGCGAGGGCGGTGACGACCTGCCGCCGGTCGGCGTCGCCGACGTGCGTCGAGAGGCTGACGGCGCAGTAGGGGAAGGAGTCGGCTCCGACGAGCAGCGACCCCGGCCCGGCCGAGGCGCTCGCGTCGAGGCCGGTGACCGCGGGAGGCGCGGCGTCGGCCCCGAGGAAGCTCGCGTCGTCGACGTTCTGCACCACCTTGCGCGCGAGGTCGGGCGCGGTGTCGTCGGCGACGCGCCGCATCAGCGTGTGCGAGGCGCTCTCGCGCACCCCGAAGAGGCGCGCGTCACGGAGCAGCCCCGACACGAGCCGCTCGTCGTCGGCGACGAGGTCGGGCCCGATCGTCTGGCCCGTCACGACCAGCGGGCGCCCGACCACGCGGGCGACGGCGCCGAGGGCGGCGCGCTCGAAGACGTGCAGCGACCAGCGCGAGGCCATGTTGCCGCCGCCCGCGACGGCGACCGCGTCGGCCTCGCGGACGGCCTCGATCACGGCGAGCGCCGGGTCGTCGTGTGGCAGGGCGGTGCGGCTGCCCTCGGCCGCGGCGAGCACGCGCTCGAGCCGCTCGACCTGGCCGTCGCGGCCGCCGAGCGGGCCGGGGGCGAAGCCGATCGGCCGCACGGCGTCGACGTCGTAGCGGGCGGCGGTCTCGTCGGGGGCGCTGGAGAGCAGCGTGACGGCGTCGACGCGGCGCCGGCGCAGCTGGACGACGAGCTCCTCGGTCATGGCCTCGTCGCCGATGTGGATCATGTCGTCGACGACGCCGACGTCTCCGATGGCGAGTGTGCGCACGCTGACCTCCGGGCCCGCGGGCCGTCCAGGGACAAGGGGAAGGAGGCGCGGACCGGGCCCGCGCCTCCTCGACGGTAGTGCACCGCGGGTGGCCCGCCGCACGGGCCCCGGGCGCTGCGCGGCCGGCTACACCACGCGGCCGGCTACCCCACGCGGTCGGCGAAGACGACGCGGTTCTGGTCGTAGTGGCCCCATCCCCGGTCGAAGACCCCGCCGCAGGTGATGAGCCGCAGCTCGTCGGTCGGCTGCGCCCCGAACACCCGGGCGGTGGGGAACTCGGCCTTCGGCACGTCCACCACCTCTGAGACGACGTAGCGCGCGACGCCGCCGTCGACGTCGGTCAGCACGACCTCGTCGCCGACGACGAGCTCGTCGAGCCGGGCGAACACGGCGGGCCCCGAGGCCGAGTCGACGTGGCCGGCGACGACGGTCGGACCACGCCCGCCGGGGCGCCCTCCCCCGGTGAACCAGCCCACGTCGTCGGCGTCGACGGGCACCTCCATGGCGCCCGAGGCGTCGAGCCCCAGGTCGATCAGCGGCTCGGAGAGGCCGATCGCGGCGACGTCGACGCGCGCCGGCGCGACGCCGACGGCCGGCACCGCCGCGGCCTCCGGTTCGGCCGGCGCGGGCGGTGCCGTCGCCGCGCTCGGCGACGAGGCGGGGTCGGGCGCCGGGGCGGGAGCCGACGGAGTCGCGGCGCGGGCCCCGGCACCGGTCGCGTCAGCGGCGACCCCGGCCCCCGTGCCCGAGCACCCGGTCAGCACGCCCAGCACGACGACCGCCGCGGCGAGCGCCGGCAGCGGCCGTCGCACGCGGGTCAGCCTTCCTGGGCGTGACGGCGGCGGACGGCGAGCCACGCCGCCGTGCCGAGGACGCCGACCAGCCCGAGCGCACCCGCGCCGAGCGCGAGGTCGGAGCCGGTGCCGGCCTGCGCCGCGCCTCCGAAGCCGGTGTCGACGCCGCCGACGGGCACCTGCGTCAGCTGGCCGCGGACGACGCCCGAGGTGAACGCGGCGGTGTGCGAGTCACCGGTGAACGACGCCGGGTCGGCCTCGATCTGGGCCAGCGTGAAGCCGGTGCCGGTGTCGGCCCCCGCGTCGTTCATGACGCCGGTGGTGAAGGGGCCCTGCAGGCAGCCGCTGCTGGTGCGGGTGCCGTCGCCCTGGTCGACGGGGTTCGGGAAGGCGATGCGGGGCGGGCCCGACTTGCCGACCGCGGCCTGGTGGAGGTGCGTCGCCGTCTTCGCCGGGCTCATGTAGTCGCCCGTCACGCCGGTGAGGGTGATGTCGTAGCAGATGATCTCCTGGTCGCTGTTGATCCGGAAGTCGAACGTGCCGGTCGCACCGGCCTCGCCCGGCGCCGGCGCGCCGGCGGTCGAGACGACCTGGTCGGGCGTCGCCATGACGGTGAACGCGCTGGTGAACGTGGACGGGGCCTGCACCTCGGTCTCGGCCGACGCGGGCGCGGCGGCGAGCAGGGTGACGGCGGCCGCGGCGGCGCCCCCGATGGTCAGGATGCGGATGGATCGCTTCTTCGACATTCGTCTGCCTCTCGACGGGAGCCGCCCGGTCGGGCGCGCTTCTGCAGGGAGGTACGCCGGAGGGCGGGGCCGCGTTCACCCGAGTCCCGAGAATTCTCGGAACCGCTCTGGGGGACGGTGAACGGAGCCGCCCGGTCGGTCGTATCCCCCTCGAGGGCGACGACCGGCGCGCCCCTACAGTGGGAGGCACCTGATGACGCTCGCCCTGACGCGTCCCGCACCCGCACCCGCACCCGCACCCGAGTGGAGCCCGATGAGCACGCCCGAGCCCGGCGTCGACGTGCACCCCGTCGCCCTGCCGACCTTCGACGTGCCGTCGGCGTTCGCCGAGCACGGCTCGGCCCTGCTCGGCTTCGCGGTCAACGCGCTCCGCGACCGCAGCGCGGCGGAGGACTGCGTGCAGGAGACGTTCCTCCGCGCCTGGCGGTCACGCGCCTCCTTCGACCCGGCCCTCGGCAGCGAGCGCACCTGGCTCTTCACGATCCAGCGACGGGTCGTGCTCGACGCCCTCCGCGCCCGGGCCCGTCGGCCGGCCCTCGTCGAGCACGACGAGCAGCTCGACGTGCCGGCCGAGACCGGGGCGGACCCGCTCGACCGGCTCGGCATCGTCGAGGGGCTCGCCCGCCTCAGCACGGAGCACCGGGAGGCGGTGGTCGCCGTGCACCTCACCGGCCTCAGCTACCAGGAGTTCTCGGCCGCCACCGGCGTGCCGGTCGCCACGCTCCGCACCCGCGTCTTCTACGCGCTCCGCGCGCTCCGCTCGCACCTCGACGAAGGGGACCAGACCGATGCCTGAACCGATGCCCGGGACGCCCGGCTCCGACGACCGGCACGACGACGACCTGCGCGACGACGACCGACGGGCCGAGCTCATCGCCGCATCCCTCGGCGACGACCTCAGCCCGGCCGAGGCCGACGAGTTCGCGCGGCTGCGGGCGGCCGACCCCACGATCGACCGTGAGCTCGCCGAGCTGGGCGGGCTGCCCGGCGCGCTCGCCGGCCTCGGATCGTGGCAGGACGCCGAGCCGAACGCCGAGCTGCGCCGCCGGGTCGAGGGAGTCGCGGGGCCGGAGGCGTCCGGAGCGACCGCCTCGACGCCGGGGCCGGCCCCGGTCGCCGGCACCGCGCCTCCGGCACCCCGGGCCCCCCAGGCACCCGGCCACGCCTCCGCACCCGCGCCCACGGCGCCCTCGGCCCCGGTGACGCCGCTGCGGCCGCGGCGCCGACCGCTGCTCACCGTGCTCGGCGCCGCCGCCTGCCTCGCGCTGGGAGCGGGCGTCGGCGCGCTCGTGGCCGCCCCGCGCGACTCGACGCCCGAGGGGCCGGCCGGCACGCTCGGGGTCGTCGAGCCGATCGACTTCGCGGGGGCGCCGACCGGCGTGCGCGTCGAGGGCGACCTCGTCGCGCACACCTGGGGCACCGAGACGCTGCTGACCGTGACGGGCCTGCCCGTGGGCACGGCGTTCTCGGTCGTCGTCATCGACGACGAGGGCGGGGAGCACCCCTCGGGCGCCTTCCTCGGCACGGAGGTCGAGATCGACTGCCAGCTCACCGCGGCGGTGACGCGCGACCACGTCAGCTCGGTGGAGATCCGCGGGGCCGACGGCGAGCTCGCCGTCGCCACGGTGCCCGCGGTCGAGGCCTAGCGCTCCGCCGCGGGCGGACCCTCCCGCAGCCCCTCGAGCTCGCTCACGACCGCGGCCGCCACGGCGTCGGCCCGCTCGTGGTCGTCGGCGGTGAGCGTGACGACCTCGTCGTCGACGACGAGCACGAGCTGGCCGAGCGCGCCGTGCAGGCGCCAGGCGGAGCCCGGTCCGCTCCACGCGCCGAGGCCGTAGCGCTCGTAGCCCGGGCTCGTGCCCGCCGCGACCCAGCCCGAGTGCACCGCCGCGGCGGTCGCCTCCGACACGACGCGCCTCCCCCGCCAGGTGCCGCCGTCACGGAGCAGCCGGCCCAGCCGCGCCACCTCCTCCGTGCGGAGCGCGAGCCCGTCGCCGGCGGTGACGAAGCCGAGCGGGCAGCGCTCCCAGGCCACGTCGTCGAGGCCGAGGGGGCCGAGGAGTCGCGGCCGGACGAAGTCGTGCACGTCGCCCACCCGGGTCGCCAGCACCCGCATCGCGGTGTACGTGCTCGCGTTCGAGTACTGGAAGACGCGGCCCCGCGACGGTCGGCCGACGAACTCGAGGGCGAGGTCGGGCCAGTCGGTCATCAGGGTCGGCGACCACGGGAGGTCGACGCCGCTCGTCATCGAGAGCAGGTGGCGGAGCGTGACGTGTTCGACGCCCTCGCCGAGCTCGGCGCCGGGCAGCCACGCCGCGACGGGCTCGTCGAGCGAGAGCAGGCCCTCGTCGGCGGCGATCCCCGCCGCGAGCGCGCAGACGGCCTTGGCGACGGAGTGCACCTCGCGCCGGACGTCGGGCGACCAGCGGTGCTCGGCGACGTCGTCGCCGACGAGCACGTGCAGCCCGTGCGCCCGGAAGCCCGTGAGCTCGACCTCGGCGACGAGGTGGTCCCGCACGGTCCCGGACGGTCTCGGCCCGGGTCGGGGCGTCGGTCGGGGCACGGTCGGGGGCACGGGTCACCGCCCGAGTCTGCCGTGCCGGGCACCGGGGCACCAGGTGAGGCGGGCCTCCCGGGCGGCGTTCCCAGGCCACGCACCGCCCGCTCCCCGCTATCGTCGGATCGGCCCCGCACCCGGAGCCGGCGAGCCGGACGACCCCCGGCCGCGAGAGGGGCTCCCGTGGGCATCCAGACTTCGCTCGACGCCGTCCACCAGGCGACCGGCCTCGTCGAGTCCATGCGCCTCGCCGACGACCTCGCCTTCGAGGCCGCCCGCACGGGCGGGACGCGCACCATCCGCCTGCTCACCGGCGCCCTCGGCAGCAGCGACCAGCTCGTCGCCATCGCCGCGACGCACGCGCTCGCGCAGGTGCACGACGAGCAGGCCGACCTCGCGCTCAGCGCCGTGCTCTCGAGCGAGCGCGCCTTCCTCCGCGAGCACGCCGCCTGGGCGCTGTCGTCGCGCCTCCCCCGCCCCGAGACCGTCGGCCGCCTGCTGGCGCTCGTCGTCGAGGGCGGCTTCGTCGGCATGCTCGCGCAGCGCACCCTCGAGCAGTGGTCCGACGCCGCTCCCGACCTCGTGGCCGTGTCGGTCGAGGGCAGCCTGATCGGCGTCCGGGACGCGGAGGCGCGCTACCGGCTGGTCGAGACGCTCGGCCTCGTGCGCGACCGGATCGCGACGCGCCCGCTGCTCGCCGTCGCCGGCGACGAGGGCGAGTGCGAGCACGTCCGCGTCGCCGCCGTCTCGGCCCTCGGCCAGCGCCGCGGCGCCCCCGGGGTGGCCGTCGCGCTCGAGCGCTGGGCGGACGGCGAGGGCTACCTCGCCGACGTCGCCCGGCTCGCCCTCGTCGACCTGGCCGCGGGCCCCGGCTCCGCCGCCGGCGCCGACGACGCCGCCGAGCGCGGCCTCACCGTCGCCCAGCTCTTCCTCCACGCCGACATCGACGCCGACCTCACCGCGGCGGGCAGCGGCGACAACGGGGGCATCGCGACCCTGCTGGTGCGCCTCGGCGACGCGCTCGTGGCCGACACGGCCGAGCACCCGGTCGACGTGCGGCCGGAGGCGGTCTCGACCCGCGACTCCTCGACCGCCTCCGGGCTGCCGACGTCGGCGGGAGGCGCGGTGCACGACGGCCCGCCGCTCACCGTCAGCCGCGTGGTCACCCTCTCGCGGGGCTCGTCCGCCGGGGCCCTCGAGAGCGTCAGCGACCTCGCCGGCTACGACCGCGGCCACGTCTACGGGCGGGTGCCGCTGCTGAGCGGGCCGGTGCCCTCCGCCGCCGCATGGCCGCTGCGGGTCGCGGCGCGCCGCGGCATCCGCCGCGTGCTGCGCGCCAGCGGCGGCGTCGACGTGCTGCACCTGCGCATGGCCGACGTCGGCAGCCTCGCCGCCGCCGACGTCGCCCGCGAGCTCGACGTGCCCGTGGTCTTCACGGTCGCGCCCGACCCGCACGCCGTCATCCAGTCGATGGACCTCGCCGGCGGCCTCACCCGCGAGAACTTCGGCGACGTCGACGTGAAGGAGCACTTCTGGTTCCGGGCGAGGCTGGTGCAGCAGCTCGCCTCGAACGCGTCGCACACCGTGCTCTTCCCCCGCCCCGAGCTCGCCGCCGACCTGCGCGACCTCGTCGGCATCGACATCACGTCGCACCCCGAGCGCCACACGATCGTGCCGGAGGGCATCGACCTCGCGGTGGTCGACCGGGCGGTCGGCGAGGCCGCCGCCCACGCCGCGGGCCAGCCGGCGACCCCGCCGCTCGCCGAGTTGCGCGAGCTGCTCGAGACCCTGCCCGCCGAGCGCCGCGACCTGCCGCTCGTCGTCAGCGTGGGGCGCTTCCACCGCGTCAAGGGCATGGCGACGATCGTCGACGCCTGGGCCCGCGGCCCGCTCCGCGACCGGGCGAACCTGCTGCTCGTGGGCGGCGACCTGACCCACCCGTCGCCCGACGAGCGGGAGCAGCTGGAGCTGATCCACGCGACCCTCCCTCGGGAGACGCACCGCGCCTCCGGCCTGCTGCTGCCGGGGCACCGGCCGAACGACACCGTCGCCCGCTGGGTCGCCGCCGCCCGCTTCGGCGTGCCCGGCCTCGCCGCCCCGCGCGGCGTCTACGTCTGCGGCAGCCTCAAGGAGGAGTTCGGCATCGCCCTGCTCGAGGCGATGGGCTCGGGCCTGTTCGTCGTCGCCCCCGACGGAGGCGGCCCCTCGACCTACGTCGAGCGCGACGTCACCGGCGTGCTGACCAGCACCTGGGACGTCGACGCGCTCTCCGCCGCGATGGCCCGTGCCGTCGCGCTGGCGGCCGGCGAGCCCGACGACCGGCGCGCGGCCCGGTCGCGGGCCACCGTCGAGCGCAGCTTCACCATCCAGGCGATGGCCTCGGCCCTGGCGTCGGTCTACGGCGGGGTGCACCTCGACGAGGTCGCGGCCCTCGACACGGCGTGGCTCCGATGACGCTCCTGGTGATCTCGCCCGACTACGCGTCGCACCTGCTGCCGCTGGCGACCCTCGCGACGGCCTGGCGCGACCGGGGCGAGCGCGTCGTGGTCGCGACGGGCGAGGCGACGGCCGGCATCGTGGCCTCGTTCGGGTTCGAGCGGGCGCACTTGCAGCTGGCGCGCGGCTCGAACCCCGGCGTGATCCGCGCCGAGGAGCAGCCTGCGGGCGAGGACGACTCGCTGCGCGGCTTCTTCGACGCGACCCGTCGCGGCGGCGTCGAGACCCTCGCCTACCAGGCGCGCGAGCGGCTCACCGACCTCATGTGGCAGCCCGTCGAGACCGCCCGCGCGGTGCAGGCGGTCGTCGCGGAGGTGCAGCCCGACGCCGTCCTGGTCGACCACCTGGCCTTCAGCGCCCGGCTCGCGCTCGTCGCCGGGCACGTGCCGCACACCGACGTGGTGCTCGGGCACCCCTCGGCCCTGCCCTTCGGCGACGAGGTCTACGGCCTGCCGCCGGAGTGGCCCGCGGGCTGGGAGGCGGCGCTCGACCCGGCCGGGCTGGCCGACCTGCGCTCCCTCTGCGACCGGGTCAGCGCCTCCTTCACCCGGGAGTGGAACACCGCCCTGGCCGAGCTCGACCCCGCCGCGGCCCCCTCGGCGTCGGCGTTCTCGGAGCACGGCGACCTGCTGCTCTACAACTACCCGGCCGAGCTCGCCGACCCGGAGCGCACGCCGCTGCTGCCGCCGCACGCCCACCTGGGCTCGGCCGTCCGCGAGGAGCCGCTCGACCCCGAGGTGGAGGAGTGGCTGGCGTCGAGCGACGAGCCGTTCGTCTACGTGAGCTTCGGCAGCTTCCTGTCGGTGCGGTCGGACGTGCTCGCGCGCGTCGCGGCGGCGCTCGGGCGACTCGGGGTGCGGGCTGCGATCGCGACGGGCTCCGCGGCGCCGGGCGACCTCGGCGAGCTGCCCGCGTCGTGGCTGGTGCGGGGGTTCCTGCCCCAGGTGCGGCTGCTCTCGCGGGCCGCCGCGGGCGTGACGCACGGCGGCAACAACAGCGTGACGGAGTCGATGACGCACGGGGTGCCGCTCGTCGTGCTGCCGTTCTCGACCGACCAGTTCGCGGGCGCCGCGGCGCTCGAGCGCACCGGCGTGGGCGTCGTGCTGCCGCCCAACACGGCGTCGGTCGACGAGCTCGCGAGCGCGGTCGCGCACGTGCTCGACCTGCCGGAGGCCCCCCGGGAGGCGCTGGTCGCGCTCTCGGGGTCGCTGCGGCGGGAGCCGGGCCGGCTCCGTGCCCTCGCGGCGGTGGACGCCGCTGCGGCGGGGCGCCTGGGCTGAGCCCTGGGGGCTGCTGGGCGCTGGGCGCTGGGCGCTCGGCCCGCTGCCCGGGCGCTGCGCGCTGGGCGGGCCTCAGGCGGCGGGGACCTGCAGGAAGGCGCGCATCGTGGCCTCGTCGACGGCGGCCTCGCGGTAGGCCTGCATCAGCGCGGCGTTGGCGTCGTACTGGGGGCCCTCGCGCGACTCCGCCTGGTGGTGCAGGGCGAAGACGCTGCCCTCGTGGCGGACGGGGGCCTCGCCGAGCAGGGTCTCGTGGGCGAGGTACCAGGCTGCGTCCTCGAAGCCCCAGCCGCGGAAGCGCTCGTCCTGCCCGCCGTGGCTGCGCCAGGTGGCGGGGGTCGTCACGTACACGCCGGAGCAGGCGCCGCGGACGAGCTCGTGGTCGCACTCCTCGAGCGGGGTGCCGGCGGCGAACTGGGCGCTGCCCGTCGCGCCGAGCCAGTGGTACGCCGTGTACGGCAGGTGCACGCGGCCGGAGGTGCGGGCCGCGGCGACCGCGGCGAGCAGCGGCTCGAGCTGCGGGAGGGTGTCGGCGTCGGCGATGACGGCGACCTCGTCGGCGGCCACGCGCGAGACGCCGACGTTGCGGCAGCGCGCGAGGTTGAAGAGGTCGTCGTCGGTGTCGACGGGGACGATCTCGGCGTCGGGCAGGGCACGCCGCCACCAGGCGACGACGGTCTCGAAGGCCGGCACACGACTGGGCTGCGGACGCCACGGGATCACGACGGTCACCATGGGCGGGAGCTTACCGGGGGTGCGCGGTGCCGACGTGCCGTGGGGTCACCGGGCGGGTGGGCGGGGCTCCGGCCGGCAGGGCACCGGAGGAGCACCGTCCAGGATCGCTGATCCACTCCGGAGTGGATCAGCGGATCTGGACCGCGCTCCCCGGTCGTGACGGCGTCGGCCGCCGGGACCCGACGCTCGGCCGGGTCCCGCCTGCTCAGCTGCCCATCGACGAGTCGTCGGCCGGCGCCTCGGGCGCATCCGTCGGAGCGGTCGGCGGCGTGGGCGCCGAGCCGTCACCGGGCACCGGGGGCGTCGAGCCGTCGGTCGGCGGCGTGGGCGCCGAGCCGTCGGTCGGCGGCGCGGGCGGCGTGGGCCGGCCCTCGCCGAGCGGCCCGGCGGGCCCGTCGGCACCGTCGGCACCGGCCGGGCCGGCTCCGGGCCCGCCGGTCGCACCGGGGCCGCACTCCCCCGCCGCGGGCGGGGTCGGCGCGTCGGCGTCGTCCCCGGCAGGAGGCGCGGGCGGCGTGGGCGCCCCCGTCGCGTCGCCCTCGGCCTCGTCGCCCGTCGCCGATCCGCCCTGGTCGGGGCCGGTCGTCGACGGTGCGGTCGGCGTCGCGCTGCCCGGGCTCGGCGACGACGTGGCCGCCGAGGTCGCGCTCGTCGACCCGGAGCCGGACGAGCCGGGGCCCGCCGCGAAGGCGGCCGTCGACCCGAGCGCCGCGACGCCGAGCACGCCGACGGCGAGCCCGATGACGAGGCGGGGGCGGCGCCGACGGAGCGAGCTGCCGGGGCCGGCGTCGGCGCGGCCGTCGCCGGGCACGGGCGGGAGGGGCTGGGTGGGGGTGTCGTCGTGGGTCATGTCGTCTCCTCGTCCGGCGGGCCCTCGGGGCGGGGCCTCTCGACCGGTTCTCCACCAGGTTCATCAGCGGTCCTGAAGCGGTGCTTAAGAACAGCGTTCGCCCAGGTGACGGGCTGCTCGCCCATGGACGGCCCGCCTACGGTCGAGGGATGCTGCCTCCCGCCCGCGTGCTCGTCGTCGACGACGACGACGCGATCCGCGCCTCCGTCGTGTCCGCCCTCGCCGCGGAGAGGTTCGCCGTCCGCGGCCTGGTGTCCGGCGAGCAGCTGGCCGACGAGCTCCGGACCTTCGTGCCCGACCTCGTCGTGCTCGACTGGATGCTGCCGGGGCCGAGCGGCATCGTGCTCGCCGAGCGCGTACGGCGGGCCACCGACGCCGGCGTCATCATGATGACGGCGCGCGACGGCGTCGACGACCGGCTGCGGGGCTTCGGCGAGGGCGTCGACGACTACGTCGTCAAGCCGTTCGTCGTCGCCGAGCTCGTCGCCCGCGTGACGGCCGTCCTGCGCCGCCGCGGCCGGATCGCGGCCGTCATCGAGATCGACGACCTCGTCGTCGACCCCGACGCCGGCCTCGCCCGGCGGGGCGGGCACGACCTCGACCTGACGGCGACCGAGTTCCGCCTGCTGGCCCACCTGGCGGCGAGCCGGGGCCGCACCCTGTCGAAGACGCAGATCCTCACGCAGGTCTGGGGCTACGACCACGTCGACCCCAACCTCGTGGAGGTGCACCTCAGCGCCCTTCGCAGGAAGATGGAAGCGCACGGCCCGCGGCTCGTGCACACCGTCCGCGGCCTCGGCTACCAGGTGAGCGCGTGACGCCGACCCGCTCGCGGGCCCGACCGGCGTCGGAGGCGGCCCCCGCGCCCGGGGCCCCGCTCCGCACCGGCTCGCTGCGCACCCGGACGGTCGTCGCCGTCACGGCCCTGCTCGCCGTGCTGCTGCTCGCCCTCGCGCTGACCGTGCAGGCCCTCGTCGGCGACCGCCTCCGCGCCCAGGTCGTCGAGCGCCTCGGCGACCGCGCCGCCGCGGCCGCCGCGCTCGTCGGCACGGTCGACGACGACGACCTCGCCGACCGTCTCTCGGCGCAGGGCGTCTCCGTCGTCGTCACCAGCCCGGACGGAGGCGCGGTGACGGCGGGGCCGAGCCCCGACGACCTGAGGGCGGGGCCGGGAGCCGACCCCCTCGGCGACCTGCCGGGCCCGGCGGGCGGGCCCCGCGACTCCGGCAGCGCCGACGGCGGGACGAGCGGCTCCGGCAGCACGACGCCGCCCGACCCCGCGAGCACCGACCCCGCGAGCACGGGCGCGATCGGCACCGACGCGACGGTGTCGGTGACGTCGAGCTCGGTCGCCGACGACGGCGACCTCATCCGCTACGAGGCCGTGCTCAGCGACGGCACCGAGCTGGCGCTGACCGCGGGCACCAGCTCGATCGACGACACGCTCGCGACCCTGCGCGGGGTGCTGCTCGGGGCGTCGGCGGCCTTCCTGCTGCTCGCGGCGGGCGCGCTCGTGCTCGTCGTGCGGCGGACGCTCCGGCCCCTCGAGCGCATGACGGACGTCGCCCGCTCGATCTCGGGCGGCGACCGCGGCCGACGGCTGCGGCCCACGAGCCCGACCACCGAGCTGGGGCGCACGGCGACCGCGTTCGACGAGATGCTCGACGACCTGGAGCGGGCCGAGGGGGCGGCGCTGGCCGCGGAGGCGCGGCTGCGGTCGTTCGTGTCGGACGCGGCCCACGAGCTGCGCACCCCGGTCGCCGGCATCCAGGCCGCCGCCGACACGCTCGTGCGGTCGCGGCTCGATGACGACGAGCGGGAGCGCCTCACCGTGCACGTGGTGCGGGAGTCGCTGCGGGCCGGTCGGCTGATCGGTGACATGCTGCTGATGGCCCGGCTCGACGAGGGGCTCGCGCTCGACCCCCGCCCCCTCGACGTGGCCGAGGTGGCGCGAGGAGCGGCCGAGCGTCAGCGGGTGCGCGGCGGCGACGTGGCCGTCGAGGTCGTGACGAGCGGGCCGGTGCCGCCGGTCTCGGGCGACCCCGACCGGCTCGGCCAGGTCGTCGGCAACCTCCTCGACAACGCCGTGCGACACGCGCGGTCGTCCGTGCGGGTCTCGGTGGTGAGCCGCGGGGTCGACGACACGGCCGAGGTCGTCGTGCGGGTCGACGACGACGGCCGGGGCGTGGACGACGCCGACCGCGAGCGCGTCTTCGACCGTCTCGTGCGCCTCGACGAGGCCCGCGCGCGCGGCGACGGCGGGTCGGGGCTCGGGCTGCCCATCGCGCGCGCGATCGCGCGGGCGCACGGCGGCGACGTGGTCTGCCTGCCTCGGGCAGCGGGCGGCGATGCCGACCCGGGGCTCGGCGGCGCGCGCTTCGAGCTGCGGCTGCCGGCGGAACAGACGGAGACGCCCCTCCATGCACACCCGACGTGGCATGGAGGAGCGGAGAGGAACAGACCCGAATGACCGTTCCTCTCGGGCGCCACCCGAAGGCGCCCTGTGGACGATGTCCACGGTCACCTAGTCTACCAGGGACTAGCCGAGGAGCCTGGCGACGGCGGGGGCTCCGGTCTCCGGGCCCCGCGCGTCCGGGTCGGCCCGGACGGCCTCGGCGGCGATGAGCTCTGCCGTCCACCGACGCTCGTCGTCCAGGACGGCCACGAGGCGGGCCGCGGCGAGGTCTCGGTGGCTGGCGGGCGAGTGCGCGTCGTGGGCGGTGACGAGCTCGCGGGCGGTCGCCAGCTTGTGCTCGACGGCGGACAGGCGCTCGCGCAGCACGGCGACCCGCGCCTCCGGCCCGACCTGGTCGAACAGGGCGAAGCGGACGTGGAACTCCTCGTCGTTCGCGGCCTTCTCGGTCGGCAGGGTCGAGATGCGCTCGACGAGCTGGCGGCGGCCCACCTCGGTGAGGCTGTAGGTGCGACGGGCCGGGCGCCCCTCCTGCTGCTCGACCGCGACGGTGACCGCACCGCTCTCCTCGAAGCGGCGGAGCGCCGGGTACAGCGAGTTGTTGCTGACCGTCGAGAGGCTCGGCCGCACCACGCGGCGCTTGAGCTCGTAGCCGTGCAGGGGCCCCTCCTGGAGCGTCGCGAGGACGAGGATGTCGAGGACCATCCCTCCAGTCTGTCGACGGCCGGCCCCGCTCCCCGGGCTCTCCGGCCGTGGACGCCCCTGTCCACCCGCGCTTTCACCCGTGCGGCCCGCGAGCCGCAGCCTGGCTCGTCCGCAGGGCGCACGGGGTGTCCCGGAGGCGCGGCGGGCCCCGCGCCCCCCTCGACGGCCCCGAGGAGGCGCGGTGCCGGCCACCCGCCCCGGTGCGGCAGAGTGGGTGACCGTGACCGACGACATCCCCGACATCCGACTCGTGGCCAGCGACATGGACGGCACCCTGCTCGACGGCGACGGGAACGTGCCCGACGCCTTCTGGCCCCTGCTCGACGACCTCGTGCGGGCGGGCGTGCTGTTCGCCCCCGCGAGCGGGCGCCAGTACCAGACTCTCGTCGAGGTCTTCGGCGAGCGGCCGGGCCTGGTGTTCATCGCCGAGAACGGCACGAACGTCGTGCGGGAGGGCGTGACGATCGCGATCGAGCCCCTCGACCGGGAGAGCGTCGCGCCGCTCGTGGCGTGGGCCCGCGGGGAGGCCCGCGACGGCACCGCCAGCGACGCGCAGCCGGCCGCCGGGCTCGTCGTCTGCGGGGCGCGCTCGGCGTACATCGAGCGGGTCGACCCCGAGTTCGTCTCGCACGTGCAGCGCTACTACGCGGCCCTCGAGGTCGTCGACGACGTGCTCGAGGCCTCCCGCCACGACGACGTGCTGAAGCTCGCGGTCTACGACCACGGTCGCGCCGAGGAGCGCACCGGGCCCGCGGTCCGGGCTCTGGGGCTCGACGTCGACGTCGTCGTCTCCGGTGCGAACTGGGTCGACGTCATGCGCCGCGGCGTGAACAAGGGCCGCGCCCTCGAGCGGCTGCAGCGCGAGCTCGGCGTCACCCGCGAGCAGACGATGGCCTTCGGCGACTACCTCAACGACCTCGAGCTCGTCGAGGCGGCCGGCTGGTCGTACGCCGTCGAGAACGCGCACCCGCTCGTCCGCGAGCGCGCCCGTCACCTGGCCCCCGCGAACACCGAGGGCGGCGTGCTGACGACGATCCGCGCGGTGCTGCCCCACCTGGGGCGCTGAGCCCGGCCGGTGCGAGGCCGGTGTCGGAGGCCGCGGCTAGCGTGACGCCGTGCCGGAACCGATCGCGAGGTGGTGGGCGCGACGCCAGTGGTCGCGCGGCACCGACGTGCCCTACGAGGTGGGGCGGTTCCGCGAGGCGTGGGCGTCGTTCCCCGTGCTGATCCGGCAGTATCGACCCGAGTTCAACGGCGGCGTCGTGCTGACGCAGATCCCGCCCGCCGCCGACGTGTGGCTCACCTGGCTCTGCGACGCCGGCCACCTCGTCGTGGCGACGCCCGACGAGCAGCGGTCCCGACCGGGGCGTGAACGACGGCGGTCGTCGTGGTGCGCCGACTGCACCGAGCTCGCCCGGCCCCGCACGCCGAGCCTGCCGATGGCGGCGACGGTGCGCCTGCCGGGCGACAGCCCCCTCGTCACGGGGCCCGTGGCCCAGCCGAGCGGAGCATCGACGCGGGGCCGTGAGCTCGAGGCGACCTGGGCGAACCGGCGGTCGACGGCGGGCGCCTCGGGCGGGCGACCGGTCCGGGCCCGCGCACCCCGCGCCTCCCCCGGGCTCTGCCGCGCGACGCCCGACCTGCCGCCGGGCGAGCCGTTCGTCAGCAGCTGCGCACCGCCTCCGGCCTCCGCCGTCGAGGCCCAGCTGCGGGCCGACCTCACCGAGCGGCTGGAGTTCACGCCCGGGCAGAACGCCGTCCGGCTCGGCAAGCCGTTCTTCGACCACGTCGAGGCCTGGCCCGACATCGTGCTGCCCGAGCTGCGGGTGGCGATCGAGTACGACAGCACCGGGCGGCACGGGCTAGAGCACGTGGGGAAGCGCGAGGACGCCGACCGCCGTAAGGACCGTGCCCTCCGCGGCGTCGGCTGGGAGGTCGTGCGCGTCCGGACGGGCAAGCTGCCCGCGCTCGGGCCGTACGACCTGCAGGTCGGCGGCCTGGGGCGCACGACGGTGCCGCTGCTGCTCGACCGGCTGCGCGAGATCCGCGGCGACCTCCTCGTCGACGCCTGGCTGCGCCGCTGACGCGATGCGCGTCGCGCAGCGCGCGTGAGGAGAACGTCGAGGTGACTCGTCCTGCACCCTCTCCGCGGCGGGGGGCCCAGGTCGAGTCACCTCGACGCGGCTGCGGCTAGGCCGCGACGACCTCGTGGCTGGTCGTCTCCGCCGAGGAGGCGGTGATGCCGACCGAGGCGAGGTACCGCTCGGCCGTGCGCAGGCCGAGCGCCATGATCGTCAGCGCCGGGTTCGCGACCACGGCGCTCGGGAACACCGAGTTGTCGCAGACCCACAGGTTGGGCACGTCGAAGCTGCGCCCCTCGGCGTCGACCACGGCCTCGGCCGGGTCGGTGCCCATGCGGCAGGTGCCGATGGTGTGAGCGGTGCGGGCCAGCACCCGGACGTCGCGCCCGCCGGCGGCCTCGACGATGGCCGTCATGGTGCGGACGGCGTGGCGGTCGAGCGCCTTCTCGTTCTCGCCGGGGGTGAAGGTCACGACGACCTTGGGCACGCCGAAGGCGTCGAGCTCGTCGGTCAGCTCGAGGGTGTTCTGCTCGTACGGCAGGCACTCCGCGTTGATGCCCACGCCCGCCATGTAGCGGTACGAGTGCATCGCGTCGACGAGCTCGCTGCCCCAGAGGCCCGCACCACGGGCGAGGGTCGTCGCGAGGGTGAGGGGCATGACGCCGAGGCTCTGGATGAGGTAGCCACCGACGAAGTCGGCGCCCTCGGGCCGGTAGAAGTCCTCCGAGATGATCGACGACGGGTAGCCGCGGTGGCCGCGCATCTCGTCGTCGAAGGTCGCCCAGACCTGCGTGGCGCCGTGCGCCATGAAGTTCTTGCCGACCTGGCCGCTGCTGTTCGCGAGCCCCGTGTGCAGCAGGAGGCGAGGCGTCTCGACGCCGCCGGCGCAGAGGAAGAGGGCCGCCGTGCGCTGGCGGTGCTCGACGCCGTCACGGACGTAGACGACCGCCGAGACCTCGCCGGCGTCGTCCAGCTCGATGCCCGTGACGACCGAGTCGGCGCGGATCTCGGCGCCGTCGCGGACGGCCTTGGGCAGGTAGGTGGTGTCCATGCTCACCTTGGCGCCGTTGCGGCAGCCCTGGTGGCAGCCGCCGCAGTTCACGCAGGCCTGGCGGAGGCCGCCGCCCTCCTGGCTCCAGTCACGGGTGACCAGCGCCGCCGGGGCGTCCGTCGCGCGGATGCCGAGGGCCTCGCAGCCGCGCAGCATCATGTCGCTCGACGCGTTGCGCGCGGGCGGCGGGAGCTCGTACGACCGCGAAGCGTCCCACGGGTACTCGGCGGGGCCGGAGACCCCGACGAAGCGCTCCACCCGCTCGACGTAGCCGATCAGCTCGTCGTGGTCGACGGGCCAGTCGACGCCCTGGCCCGTGAGCGAGCCCAGGGTGAGGTCGCGCGGGTCGGGGCGCGGCGTGAAGGCGCCCCAGTGCAGGGTCGAGCCGCCGACGCCCTTGCCCGAGTTGTTCTGCCCGAAGGCCGTGGGGGTCTCGCCGCCGCTGAGGCGCTCGTCCATCCAGTTGATGACCACCGCCTCCGCCTCGTCCGACGTGTAGTCGGCGGGGCCGAGGTTCGAGCCGGCCTCGAGGGCCACGACCCGCAGCCCGGCCGCCGCCAGCTCGGCGAGGATCGGCGCACCGCCCGCGCCCGTGCCGATCACCACGGCGTCGACGACCTCGTCGTCGGCGTACCTGGTCATGTCGTCCAGCTTCATCGGACCACCTCCATCCGGGGCTCCCAGCCCTCTCGTTCACCGGCGGCGAGCCGGCGGAATCCTTGCATGCGCAGGCCGTCGCCGCCGTTGGCGAAGCCGTCGAAGCCGATCTCCTCCATCGTCGCCGGGTGGGCGAGCCACTGGCGGACGAGGTCGACCCTGACGTCTTCGAACCAGGCCGTGAGCTGCGCGACCGTGAACGGGTGCGCCTCGTCGTCGCGAGGCGGCCCCTCGTCGCCGTCGGCGCCGTGGTGCGAGCTGCCGCCGCCGCTGTCGCCGTGCGCGACGAGCTCGGGGTCGGGGTCGCCGGCGACGATGGCCGTGACGAGGTCAGACCGCTGCTCGGCGCTCATCGCGGTGACGCCGACCAGGGCGTCGAGGCCCGTGCGGTAGGCCTCCGGGTCGCTCGGCAGGTCGGCGTTGCGCCAGCCGTCGCCCTCGCCGCGGGCGAGCTGCGCGTCGACGCGGGCCGCCAGGTCGATGGCCGCGCCGCGCTGCGGCACGACCAGGTCGGCCAGGGTGCGGAGCGTGGTCAGCTGCCGGTCGTCGAGGACGACCGGGCGGTAGTCGGTGTCGTCGGCCACGGCCCGACGCGCGAGGATGCCCCGGGTCTTGGCCGTCGTGCGGGCGGAGGCGAGGGTGGCCACGAAGTCGGGCGACGGAGCCGGGCCCACGCCGGCCTGCTCACGCCAGAACGTGGCGACCGCGTCGGCCACCTCGTCGGGCCGCTCGAGGGGGAGCAGGTGGCCGGCGCCGTCGAGCACGAGGTGCCGGGCCCGCGCGTAGACGGGGCCGTTGACCCGCCGCTGGGCGTCCGGGCCGAGGTCGCCGTCGGCGCCGCCCGCGACGATCAGGGCGGGGAGGTCGAGCACGCCGACCTCGGCCGACCAGTCTTCGCGGCTGCCCTGCTCGAGCCACGCCTGCCAGGCCTCGCCGGAGGCGCGGCGCACGTCGGCGACGGCGGCCGCGTCGGCCGCGGGGTCGAGGGGCGCACCGACGTTGGCGTCGACGAACTCGCGGGCGGCGGCCTCGTCGAGGGCGCCCGTGCCCGCGCCGCCGCCGACGGCCTCGCCGTCGCGGCCGGTCACCCAGCCGATCATCGCCTCCCGGCGCTCCTCCTCCATCGGCTCCGGCGACGGCGGGGAGGCCGCGAGCAGCACGACGCCGGCGAGGCCGAAGACGCCGCCCTTGCCGGCCAGGGTGCGCGACGCGACGATCGAGGCGATCTTGCCGCCCATGCTGTGGCCCACCAGGAACCAGCGCGAGGCGCCGCTCTCGCGGATGCGCCGGGTCACGAGCCGCACCATGTCGTCGACGGTGACGCCGTCGCGGGTGTCGGCGTCGCCGAAGCCGGGGAGGTCGAGGGCGACGACGTCGACGACCCCGCGGAGCCGCTCGGCCACCCCGTCGAACTCGCGCGCGCTCGACCCGAGGGCGTGCAGGCAGAAGGCCACCGGGAGGGGGCGCGTCTCGGTCGACGTCATGGGTTCTCCTACTGGGTCGCGAGAGGGAAGTACAAGCCCCTTGACAGTACGGACGACCCCCGACAGAACTCGCAGCCGGGGTACGGGCTCGGCCCCCGGCCGCTCCGGGAGCGGCCAGCCGGCGGAGAGGGGCCCTGACAGGGCGCCCTCCCGGGGGCCGTCCCGTCGTACCGTCGTGGGCATGGACATCGACGCGACGAGCACGGAGACCGAGATCCGCGACTTCCTCACCAGCCGGCGCGCACGCGTCCGGCCCGAGCAGGTCGAGCTGCCGGGCGGCCCCGGCCGTCGCGTGCCCGGGCTCCGCCGCAGCGAGGTCGCCCTGCTGGCCGGGGTCAGCGTCGAGTACTACACGCGCCTCGAGCGAGGCCGGCTCGGCGGCGCCTCCGCCGCCGTCCTCGACGCGCTCGGCACGGCCCTGCTGCTCGACGACGCCGAGCGCGCCCACCTCGCCGACCTCGCCCGTGCCGCCCGGGAGTCGCCGCTGGCGGCCCGGCGTCGCCCCCGCCCGCCGAGCCGCGTCTCGCGGGCCATGCAGCTCACCCTCGACTCGGTGACGGCGGGCCCGGCCTTCCTGCGGAACGGCCGGATGGACGTCCTCGCCGAGAACGCCCTCTTCCGCGCGCTCTACAGCGACCTCTACGCGCTGCCCGAGCGCCCGGTCAACCTCGCCCGCTTCGTCTTCCTGCACCGCGACCTCGCCGAGCGCTTCTACCCGTCGTGGTCGGTCGCGGCCGACATCAACGTCGCCATCCTCCGCACCGAGGCGGGCCGCGACCCGCACGACCGCGCCCTGCACGACCTCGTCGGCGAGCTCTCGACCCGCAGCGACGCGTTCCGCGTCCGGTGGGGCGCGCACGAGGTGCGCCACCACGTCTCCGGCCAGAAGCGCTTCACGCACCCGGTGGTCGGCGACCTCGAGATGGTCTACGAGGCCATGGAGCCCATGGGCCAGCCGGGGCTGAACCTGCTCGTCTACGCGGCCGAGCCGGGCTCGCCCACGGAGGAGCGCCTCCGCCTCCTCGCGAGCTGGGCCGCCACCGTCGACGCCGACGCGGTGCCCGCCCCCGGCGACCCCGACGCCGCCCGCCCGACCCGAGCCCCTGAGGAGGCAGGCCGTGCTGAGCGTCCCCGACCGCCCCGCTGAGCCCGGCTGCGGCGACGTCCGCACCGCCGCCTCCCCTCGCCCCGTCCGCCCCGGGCTGCGCGCCCGACTCGCGACGTGGTGGGCAGCCACGGCCGAGATCACCGAGCTGACCCGCGACCGGGAGCAGGAGGCGCGGGTGCGCGACGAGATGGCGGTGCGCCTCGCTCCCGGCCCCGGGGCCTTCGCCGACCTCTTCCGTCGCCGCTGACGACGCGCCCCGGGCAACGGCGGGCAGACCCGGGCCGGACACGGCAGGATGGTCGTCGGCCGCCCGCCCGGCGGCACCGCCCCGACCGTCGAGGAGAAGCCCGTGCCCCGTCTGACCTCGGAGGAGCTCGACGGCTGGGTCCGCGAGTTCCACGCCCTCGAGCAGGCCCACCCGTCGTCGCCGCAGGCGGTCGACGCGTCGTGGGACGAGTCGATGGTCGACACCGCCCTCATCGTCGTGCGGCTCGAGACCTCGGGCACCGAGGTCTTCCTCCGGCGCGAGATCGGCGGCTCGCCCGAGTGGACGGTCACCTTCGAGGCCCGCGAGCGCGACGCCCGGGCGACCGCCGACCAGGTGCTCGCCCTCGCCCACGAGGTCGGCTCGGTGGCGAGGCTCTGCGCCTTCCTCACCGAGAAGACGACCGAGCACATGGAGCGCCTCGCGCGCTGACCCCCGCGGCCGCCCGCCGCCTCCCGTTTTCCCACTTGGGCCCCACTCGTGACATGCTCAGGGGAGAACGAGGCCGCAGGACGCCGTCTCGCCGGCGAGCCGCGGTCACGACCGGGCCTCCGCACGACACCCGCCCTGCACCTCACGGCCGTGCCGGTCTCCTCACGGGAGCCGCCCACGGCCCGCACCACACGGCGTCGTCGCCCTGCCTCCACGGCCTGCGACCACGCCCTCCACGACATCAGGGAGACCGGCAGAACGTGCCGGCTCCCGACCGCGAGGCCCGCTCGACCGCGTGCTCCGCTCAGCGACACCCCTCCGACGGAAGAAGACCGATGTCCACGATCAAGCACGAGCTCGACCTCAAGAAGCCCCAGCCCCTGAAGCGCGGCGCGCTCCGCGTCACCCCGATGGGCGGCCTCGGCGACGTCGGCCGCAACATGACCCTCTTCGAGCACAAGGGCAAGCTCGTCGTCGTCGACTGCGGCGTGCTCTTCCCCGAAGAGACCCAGCCCGGCATCGACGTGATCCTGCCCGACTTCACGGCGCTGCGCGACCGTCTCAAGGACGTCGAGGCGATCGTGCTGACGCACGGTCACGAGGACCACATCGGAGGCGTGCCCTACCTCCTCAAGGAGCGCCCCGACATCCCCCTGGTCGGCTCGAAGCTGACGCTCGCCTTCATCACGGCGAAGCTGCAGGAGCACAAGATCACGCCGATCACCCACGAGGTCGCCGCGGGCGACCACCACCAGGCCGGCCCGTTCGACCTCGAGTTCGTGGCCGTGAACCACTCCATCCCCGACGGCCTCGCCGTCGCGCTCCGCACGAGCGCCGGGCTCGTCCTGCACACGGGCGACTTCAAGATGGACCAGTTCCCGATGGACAAGCGCATCACCGACCTCAACCACTTCGCCCGCCTGGGCGACGAGGGCGTCGACCTGTTCATGACCGACTCGACCAACGCCGAGGTGCCCGGCTTCACGACCGCCGAGAAGGACCTCGGCGCTGCGATCGACCGCGTCTTCCGCGAGGCGCCCAAGCGCATCGTCGTCTCGAGCTTCGCCAGCCACGTGCACCGCATCCAGCAGGTGCTCGACACAGCCCACAAGCACGGCCGCAAGGTCGCCTTCGTCGGTCGCTCGATGGTGCGCAACATGGGCATCGCGTCCGACCTCGGCTACCTGAACATCCCGCAGGGGCTCGTCGTCGACCTCAAGCAGCTCAGCAAGATGCCCGACAAGAAGATCGTGCTCATCTGCACCGGCTCGCAGGGCGAGCCGATGGCGGCGCTGTCGCGCATGGCCAACCGTGAGCACATCATCAAGGTCGGCGAGGGCGACACGATCCTGCTCGCCAGCTCGCTGATCCCCGGCAACGAGAACGCCATCTACGGCGTCATCAACGGCCTGATCCGCTGGGGCGCGACGGTCGTCCACAAGGGCAACGCGAAGGTGCACGTCTCCGGCCACGCCAGCGCCGGCGAGCTCACCTACTGCTACAACATCGTCAAGCCGAAGAACGTGCTGCCCGTGCACGGCGAGTGGCGCCACCTCACGGCCAACGCGGACCTCGCCATCGCGACCGGCGTGCCGGAGGACCGCGTGCTCGTCGTCGAGGACGGCGTCGTGGTCGACCTCGACCGGGGCCGCGCCAGCATCGCGGGCCGCATCCCGGCGCCCTACGTGTTCGTCGACGGCGCCACGATCGGCGTCGCGACCGAGGACGCCCTGAAGGACCGCCTCTCGCTCGCCGAGGAGGGCCACATCACCGTGCTCGGCATCTTCGACGAGGGCGCCCAGAAGCTCGTCGACCCGGTCGAGTTCATCCCCCGCGGCTTCGTCGAGGCCGCCGGCTGGGAGAAGCAGGCCGAGGACGTCGCCGAGAAGGCGCTGCAGCAGGCCACGGCCCGCGGCAAGATCGACGGCGAAGCCGCCGAGCAGGCCATCGAGGACGGCCTCAGCCGCTGGTTCCTCCGCCGCCACCGTCGCACCCCGGTCATCACGACCGTGGTCGTCGACGCCGACTGAGCCGACGGCACCCCGCACCACCCGCCCGCACAGGCGCCCGAGAGCCCCGGAGGTCACGACCTCCTGGGCTCTCGGCGTGCGCGCCCTACCTCGCGCACCGCGCCTCCGGCAACCCCCCACGACGGTCAGGCTCGTCGGCGTACCGTCCAGGTCAGCCCACCGGTGCGTCGACGAGGACGCCCCCGAGGGCGGAGGAGGCGCGCATGACCACCACGGACCGCATCACGTCGACCACGGCGCCGGGCCCCACCCTCGCCCGGGAGCTGCCCTCGCGCGACTGCCCGGCGTGCGGCGGCCCCCGCACGATGAGCGGCCGCGTCGTGCCGCACGGCATCCACGTCGTGCGCTGGCGCTGCCACCGGTGCGGGACGTCGCTGACCACGCAGGGCCGCGACTGCTGACGCCTCCCCGGCACCTCGCCGAGCGACGGTGCTACCCGACGGGCGGCCGTGCCCGACGTGTCCTCGGGGGCTCCGGGCGGTCGCTGGCCCAGTCGACCTGGGCGCCCGCCGACCCCGGCAGCATCGTGCTCGGGTCGAGTTCGGGCTCGGGCTCCGGGCGCAGGCCCCGACCGGAGGCGGCGCCGGCGTACAGCGCGTCGAGCCATGTCGGGTTGATGTCGATCGCTCGACTGCCGGCGAACTTGAACCGCAGCCCGATGGTGGGCGCGAGCCAGACGGTCGACCGGCCGTCGCCGGTCTCGATCGGCTCCTTCCAGGAGAAGACGAACGACTCGCCCGCGCGGAACTTGTTGACGATGACGATCTGGAGGTGGGCGAGGAGGCGGTCCTCGACCTTGAACTCGAGCTGCTCACCGTCGTAGACGATGTATCCCATGGGGTGCTCCGTTGATGAGGCGCACGGACCGTGCTGGGCAGCGGGGTCCGGGCTGCGGTGGGGTGTGTCCGTGCGGGGCACCCCGCACTGCGCCAGCCCGTTCAGCGGCGCCGCCCTCGGCGGCGTGACCACGTCGGTGACGCGCCCGCTCGGCTCTCCTCAGGTGCCCAGGCTAGCGGTCGTGACGGGCCGTGGCGGCAGGGACCCGACCCGAACGGGGCCCTGCCGCCGCTCCCCCGGGCCCGACCGGCGAGAGCACGCCTCGGCCACCTGAACCCCGGCCGAGACTCCCTCACGATGCCGGAGCGTGACCGGCCCAGGTAGTTCTGGACATAAGGCGCTCCGCGGGGTAGGGCTGCGTCACGGACGTCGTCGTAGGCTCGTGCTCGTCGTTCCGCCCGCGCGGCCGCCGCCCCCGCCCCCCCGACCCCCGGAGGAGACATGCACGCCGACTCGCTGCAGGAGCGCGCCGCCGCCCGCGCCGAGGAGCTGCCGGGTGCCGGCCTCGAGCACCCCTTCGGCCCCGACTGGGAGGTCTGGAAGGTGCGCGGCAAGGTCTTCCTGCTGATGGCCGAGGTCGCCGGCCAGCCCGTCGTGACGGTCAAGGCCGCCCCCGACGACGCGGCCGCGCTGTGCGCCCAGCACGACGACGTGTCGCCCGGCTGGCACATGAACAAGCGGCACTGGATCACCGTCCGGCCCGGCGACGACGTGCAGGCCGACCTGCTCGACGACCTCGTCACCGAGTCGTACCTCCTCGTCGTCGAGGGGCTCCCTCGTGCCCGGCGCCCCGTCGACCCCGCCACCTTCGCGGGCGGCGTGGGCTGAGGCGGCGAGGCCCGGGGCAGGACGACGGGAGGCGCGGTGCCGTCGGGCACCGCGCCTCCTGTGATCTGCCGGTCGCCCGGCCCGTCCGCTACAGCTGGGCGCCGGAGTGGTCGATCACGGAGCGGCGGCGACGACGCGCGACCAGCACCGCACCGGTGCCCGCGAGCATCAGCGCGAGGAGCAGCGCGGGGACCACGTCGGAGCCGGTGAAGGCCAGCGGGCCGGAGCCCGAGGCCGTCGTGCCGGCGCCGCCGGCGCCCGTGCCCGAGCCGCCGGGGACGGCGGCGGGGGTCGGCGAGGCGCTGGGGGCCGGGGTGGGCGCGCCCGCCGCGACCAGCACGTCAGCGCGGAGCTCGACGCCCGACTGCACGCCGATCAGCGTCAGCGATCCGGCGCCGAGGGCGGTCGGGGCCGTGACGGTGAAGGTCGCGACGCCGTCGACGACGTCGACGTAGCCGAGGTCGACGGGGTCGCCCGACGCCGGGGTGTAGACCCCGGAGACCTGACGGTCGCCCTCGACGCCCGAGGCGGTGACGGTGAAGTCGGTGCCGGGGGCGACCTCGGCGGGGGCCGAGATCGTGCCGTCGGCGCTCAGGCCGTCGAGGTCACGGTCGAGCTCGAGCGCGTTCACGATGGTGAAGAAGTTGTCGGTCTGGTCGATCAGGCCGACGACGTTCGCGGCGCCGGGGCCGTAGCCCGCGACGCGGAGCTGCGTGCCCGTGTGCTGCTGCGAGCCGCCGGCCGCGGCGGTGCCGTAGGCGATCTTCATCGTGCTGCCCTCCGTGGTGAGGAGCGCGGTGCTGAGCGTCGCGGGGGGCGTGCTGTCGACGATCTGGCTGGTGTGCGCGTGGTCGGCGGTGACGATGACCATCGTGTTCCCGTCGGCCTTCGCGAACTCGAGCGCGGCCTGCACGGCCTCGTCGAGGTCGAGCACCTCGCCGATCTGGCCGCAGGCGTCGGCGCTGTGGTCGCGCTTGTCGATGGAGGCGCCCTCGACCTGGAGGAAGAAGCCCTGGTCGCCGTCGAGCAGGTCGATCGACTTCTCGGTCAGCGAGCGGAGCGAGAGGTCCGTCGACAGACGGGCGGGGTTCGGCGTGCACGCCTGGGGCGCGAGGTCGGCTCCGCCGACCGTCGCCGTGCTGGGCGCGAAGCGGGTCGGGAAGTTGCCGTCGGTGAAGGTGCCGAGCACCGGCGAGGCCTGGTCGGCAGCCGTCAGGGCGCCGAGGCCGGCGGCGTCGCCGACGACCTGGTAGCCGCGGTCGGCGGCCTGGTCGAAGAGCGACTCGCCCTGGTACTGGCCGGCGCGGGCGGTCTGGCGGAACGACGCCGAGCCGCCGCCGAGGGTGAGGTCGGCGCGCGTGCCGATGATCTGCTCGCTGATCGAGCCGAGACCGCCCTGGTCGAGGGCGTCGGCGCCGCACTGGGTCACCGAGTCGGGGCCGTAGCAGCTGCGGGCGGCGACGTGGGCGGCCTGCACGGCCGGCGTCGCGTCCTGGATCTCGGCGGTCGACACGTTGCCGGTCTTCTTGCCGTTGGCCTTGGCGATCTCGACCAGGGTGTCCTGCGGAGTGCCCGCGATGTCGACGGAGATCGCGTTGTCGTAGGTCTTGGTGCCGGTGGCCCAGGCCGAGCCGGTGGCGGCGGAGTCGGGCACGTAGTCGGGCTTGCCCGCCTTCGTCAGCGAGTAGGTCGTGTACTGGCCGGTGAGGGGCAGCGCGTCGATGCCGGGCAGCTCGCCGCCGGCGCCGTACTGGTAGTTGCGGGCCGAGGTGATCTCGGAGTCGCCCATGCCGTCGCCGATGAGCAGGATGACGTTCTTCGCGGGGCCGGCCTGCACGGAGTCGAGCAGGGCCTGCGTGCTGTCGTCGGAGCTGCGGGCGGCGCCGCCGTTCTCGGCGACGTCGGCGGGGGTCGCCGCGAACGCGGCTCCGGGGAGGAGGGCCACGGAGGCGGCGAGCGCCATCGCTCCCGTGGCGAGGGCCGCGCGGGTGCGGCGGGTGGTGGTGACATCGTGTGGTCCAGCTCCAGGTGATCGGTGGTGCGGGGGGAGGTCGTCACCCCCTGATCGGGGGACCGTCACAGTGCAGTCGGGCAGGGTGAACGGCCGGTGTCGCCGCGGAGTCGCCCGAGTGACCGCAGCCCAACGAGTTGCACACTGTGCACCGACACGGACGCCCCCGCGTCGCCGCTCGTCACTGCCCGCGGAGCACGACCTCCAGCTGAGCCCTCAGCGCCGCCACGATCTCGGGCACCTCGAGCGACTCGTCGACCGCGGAGGCCATCGCGACCATGAGCACGGCCGAGACGACGCGGGCGAGCACGGCGGCCTCCTCGGGGCTCCGACCGGCACGGTCGGCGACGATGTCGGCCAGCGCCTCCTCCGTCCTGGCCACGATCGCGAGCGCCGCCGCGTGGTGCGGCTCGGCGGCGTCGCCGAAGACCATCTCGCGCAGGTAGGTGCGGCCGTTCTCGACGTGGCTGCGGTTGCACTCGACGATCGGCGTGACGAGGGCGACCACCGCGTCGACGAGCGCCGCCTCGCCGGCCGCCGCGGCGAGGCCCCGCTCGAGCGCGCGCTCGTAGGCCGCGTTCTGCGCCAGCAGCAACAGCTCGCCCTTCGAGCGCGCGTAGAGGAAGAGCGTGCCCGCGCCGACGTCGGCGGCCTCGGCGACCTGCTGCGTGGTGACCTCGTCGACGCCGTGCCGCGAGAACAGGTCGGACGCGGCCCGGGTGATGCGCTCGAGCTTCTCCTGCTTGTTGCGCTCTCGACGGCCGAGCGGGGCGGATGTCGACGACATGGGAACTCCTGGAATGAGAACTGACTCCGCTCAGTTGTGACGAGGGTCAGTCGCTGGCGATCGGGTACGCGCACCGCATCATCCCACTCACGAGCGACGACGACCCGCCCGGGGCGACGCGACCGCACCGCCCCGACACCCTGGAAGGAACCCCATGACCACCATCCGCGACTCCGTCGTCCTCGTCACCGGCGCCAACGGCGGCATCGGCACCCGCTTCGTCGAGGCCGCCCTCGCCCGGGGCGCCGCGAAGGTCTACGCCACGGCCCGCACCCCGCGCAGCTGGAGCGACGAGCGCGTCGTGCCGCTCACCCTCGACGTCACCGACGCCGCATCGATCGCCGCCGTCGTCGAGGCGGCCCCCGACGTCACGGTGCTCGTCAACAACGCCGGGGCGAACGCCCCCGAGCCGGGCATCCTCGCGAACACCGACGCCGAGATCCGCGAGAACGTCGAGACGAACTTCTTCGGCCCCCTCTTCCTGGCCCGCGCCTACGCCCCCCTGCTCCGCGCCCACGGCGGCGGCACGGCGATCATCGACATCCACTCCGCCCTCTCCTGGTTCGCGGTCGCCGGCATCTACTCGGCGACGAAGGCCGCGCTCTGGTCGGCGACGAACTCGCTCCGCCTCGAGCTGCAGCCCGCGGGCGTGCAGGTCGTCGGCGTGCACGTCGGCTACGTCGACACGGCGATGGCCGCCGGCGTCGACGACGCGAAGACCGACCCCGCCGTGCTCGTGGCCGACGTGCTGGACGCCCTCGAGGCCGGTGAGCACGAGGTGCTCGCCGACGAGACCTCGCGCCAGGTGAAGGCCGCCCTGTCGGCGCCGCTGGAGGCGCTCTACCCGCAGCTCGCCCGCGGCTGAGCGACGGCGACTCCGGGCCGGCCCGCGCGACGTCCGGCGCCGGCCCGGGAGGCGCGGGCCGACGACCCGAGGGAGGCGCGGCCGTGTCTCCGAGCACGCTGGGAACGGGGTACGATCGCTCGTCGACGACGGACGCCCGGGGGCGGGGCCGGACGCGCCTCCCGCCTCCTACTGGGGGCAGCACGTGGAGGACTCCGTGACGCACCATCGTCTGACGCACCCCGCCGTGACACCCAGGAGAACCGCATGACCACGCCTGTCGCCCCGCAGACGCCCGAGCTCGCCGCCCCCAACGCCGCGACCGCCCCGGCCCACGCCCCGCGCCGCCCGTCGTACCGCGACGACGACGTCGCCCCCGCCGTCTGGGACACCGCCCGCGAGGAGCGACTGCGCCTCGCGCCCCCCGCCGCCGCCCCGATCGGCTGACGCCCGGCGGCCCGCGCCGGCGCCCCACGACGACGAGACGCCCCGCGCCGGTCGACCGTGGTCGTCCGCCGCGAGGCGTCTCGGGGAGTGCGGGGGTGAGCCCGGCCGGGTCAGGCCTGGACGTCACCGCGCCAGGCGCCGTCGGCCTGGCCCTGCGACTCGATGTACTCCTTGAAGTTCTGGAGGTCCTTCTTGATCGCGCGGTTGTCCTGGCCGAGCGACGAGCCGACCTTCTCCAGGAAGCCCTCGGGCGTCCAGTCGATCTGCACCGTGATGCGGGTCTCGGAGTCGCTGAGCTTGTGGAAGGTCACGACGCCGGCGTGGTCGACCTCGCCGCCCGTGCTGTTCCAGGCGACGCGCTCGTCGGGGTGCTGCTCGGTGATCTCCGCCTCGAACGTCTTCTCGACGGGGCCGACCTTGACCTTCCACACCGTGAGGGTGGGGGTGGTCTGCGTGATGGACTCGACCTCGTCGAGGAACTTGGGGAACTCCTCGAACTGGGTCCACTGGTTGTACGCGACGGAGACGGGGACGCTGACGTCGACGGTCTCGATGGCCTGTGCCATAGTGTGCTCCTTGATCGATGGGGTGGTCGTCGGCTCGGCGCTGCTGCGCCTCCCCGACTTCTCCCTCGACGCTAGGGAGGTCCGCCCGGCGAGGGCCAGATGCACGACGGACGGTCAGGTGGGGGACGGCGCCGACCGCTCCGGCTCCTCTACACCCGCCGCCACGAGCACGCTCGCCGAGTCGTCGGCCTCGGCGCTCGTGTCGGCCCGCACGGCGACGATGCCCGCCACGATCAGCGCCCCGCCGACGAGCTGCAGCGCGGTCAGCTGCTCGTCGAGCAGCACCCACGCCCAGATCGCCGCCGCCGCGACCTCGAGCAGGCCGACGAACGAGGCGAGGCGCGACCCCAGCATCGAGCTGGCGGTGATGCTCGTCGCGTAGGCGAGGCTGGTCGCGACGAGGCCGACGACGAGCATCGGCACCCACCAGGGCACCGTGCTGCCCAGCACGACGACGTCGTCCGCCGTGGCGGTGAAGGGCACGAGGCCGGTGAGCCCCAGCAGGCCGAGCAGAGCCGAGCCGACGAGCAGCCCCGACGCGGCCAGCGCCACGGGCGGCAGGCCGTCGGAGGGCAGGGCCGCGATGACGAAGTACCCGGCGCAGCAGACCATCGCCGCGACGCCGAGGGCGATGCCGACGGGGTCGAGCGCTCCCCCGCCGGCGGGCGAGACGACGAGCAGCAGGCCGGCCGCCGCGACGGCCGACCCGACGAGCACGACGGCGGCGGGCCGTCGCCGGGTGGCGACCCACGCGACGGCGACGAGCAGCAGGGGCGCCGTGTACTCGAGCAGGATCGCCGTGCCGACGGGGATGTGCTGGATGGCGGCGAAGTAGAAGACCTGCGTGCCGGCGACCCCGACCACGGCCATGCCGAGCACCCGTCGTCGTGCGCGCCAGACCGGGGCGAGGCGGCCCCGCAGCGCGACGAGCGCGAACGGCGCCAGCACGACGCCGCCGACCAGGGCACGCAGGGCGACCGCGGCGACGGGGCTCCAGCCGCCCTCGAGCAGCGGCTTCACGAAGGGCCCGGAGACCCCGAATGAGGCGGCGGCCACGACCGCGACGAGCAGGCCGGTCGAGAGATGGCGACGAGACACGGGGTACCCTCCAGTCAGGGCCGTACGGCCTGTTGATCCTGACGCTAGAGCGGGAGACGACAAGGAGTCAAATTGCTTTTCGCCCCTGACACGGAAGACGTCCTCGACTTCAACGCGGCCCTGGTCAACACGACGGCCGGGGCGTCGCGCTCGGGCGACGACGAGCTCGCGACGCCCGCCCAGCTGGACGCGCTCATGACGACCTTCGGCTTCTCGGGGCGGCGCGACCGCGACGAGGCCGAGCTCGAGGCGGTGCGGCGGGCCCGCACGCGCCTCCGCGAGCTCTGGCTGCTGCCCCGCGACGAGATGGTCGGCCCGGTCAACGAGCTGCTCGAGCGCCTGCACGCGGTGCCCCGGCTCGTGCGCCACGACGACCTCGACTGGCACCTGCACGCCACCCCGCAGAGCGCGCCGCTCGCTGACAGGATCCTGGTGGAGGCGGTGCTCGCCCTCGTCGACGTGGTCCGGTCGGACGAGACGGCGCGGCTGCGCCCCTGCGCGGCCGACGACTGCGACGGGCTGCTGGTCGACCTCTCGCGCAACGGCTCGAAGCGGTTCTGCAGCGTGCGCTGCGGCAACCGGATGAACATGGTCGCGTTCCGCGAGCGTCGGGCCGCCGAGGAGGCCGACCGGCCCGTCGACCGCTGAGCCGTCGCCCGCGCGGAGCGCATCCGAGCCCGTTCGTCAAGGCCCTCCGGGCTCCGCGGAGGCGGCCTACCGTGCCCCGGACCGCACACCATCGACCTCGGGGAGAACTCATGTCTCAGCGCAACACCTTCGTCCGCAGCCTGCACGACCTCGGCGCCGCCGCCTGGTTCGGCGGCACGCTCATGGGCGCCGTCGGCCTCAACGGCGGCACGGCGGAGGCGAAGGACCCCGTCGAGCGCCTCCGCCTCTCGTCGATCGGCTGGGCCAAGTGGGCGCCCGTGCAGTGGGCCGCGATCATCGCCCACGGCATCGGCGGGGTCGGCCTGATCGTCGGCAACAAGAGCCGCCTCGGCGGCCAGCCGTCGTCGCGCCGCAACACGGTCGTGAAGTCGGTCGTCACCCTCGCCGCCGTCGGCGCGACCGTGTGGTCGGGCATCGAGGGCGGCATCATGGCGAAGAACGCGGAGCAGGGCGCGGAGGGCGTCACCGAGCCCGACGCCACCGCCTCCAAGACCCTCGCCGCGGCGCAGAAGAAGCAGAAGGCGCTGCAGTTCGTCATCCCGGTGCTGACCGGGGTCGTGCTCGTGATGGGCGCCCAGCAGGGCGAGCAGCAGCGCCCGCTCGCCGGGCTGCTCGGCTGGCGCCGCTAGGCCGGACCGATCCCCCTGCGGGCGGGGGCGCCTCCCCCGGCTCCTCCGCCCGCCCGTCAGTCGCCGTCGCCGGACCGCTTGCCCCGCATCACGATGAGCGGGTCGGGCTGCCCGACGACGGCGTCGTCGCGCCCGTCGTAGTCGAACTGGCCGAGGAAGAACCGCATCGCGTTCAGCCGTGCCCGCTTCTTGTCGTTCGACCGCACGATCGTCCACGGCGCGTGCTTCTTGTCGGTGCGGCGGAACATCTCGTCCTTCGCGGCGGTGTAGTCGTCCCAGCGGCCCAGCGACTCGAGGTCCATCGGCGAGAGCTTCCACCGACGCACGGGGTCGAGCTGCCGCATCGCGAAGCGCGTGCGCTGCTCCTTCTGCGACACCGAGAACCAGAACTTCGTGACGTGCACGCCCGCGTCGACGAGCATCTTCTCGAAGACGGGGGCCTGCTGCATGAACGTCTCGTACTCGTCGTCGGTGCAGAAGCCCATCACCCGCTCGACGCCCGCCCGGTTGTACCAGCTGCGGTCGAAGAGGACGAGCTCGCCGGAGGTCGGGAGGGCGGCCACGTAGCGCTGGAAGTACCACTGGCCCTTCTCCCGGTCGCTCGGCGTGCTGAGCGCGACGACCCGCGCCGTGCGGGGGTTGAGGTGCTCGGTGAAGCGCTTGATCGTGCCGCCCTTGCCGGCGGCGTCGCGCCCCTCGAAGAGCACGACGGCCTTGCGGCCCGTCTCGACGAACCAGTTCTGGCACTTGAGCAGCTCGACCTGGAGCCGGTACTTCTCCAGCTCGTACTCGCTCCGGTCGAGGCGCTCGTCGTACGGGTAGTCCTCGCGCCACGTGTAGACCGGGTTGCCCGCCGGGTCGATCAGCTCGGGCTCGACCGTGTGGCCGCCCGACACGCGGTAGCCCTCGTGCCGGAGCTGCTCGATGTACTCGCGGAGCGACTGTCCTGTGGTGGGGTCGAGGGTCATGCCCCCGACGGTACCGAGCCGGGGTCGGAGCCGACCGGGCGTGGCGCTCGGCGCCTCCTCGTGGTCACGGGGTCTCGCCGCGTCCCCGGATGCACCACGAAGTCGCAGCGGAACCACGCCGCGGCCTGGTTCGCGGGCCAGGACGTGGTTCGTCGTCGTGAGGAGGGGCTTCTCAGCGAGGTCTGAGCGGGCTCGGAGGATCCGTTGAGGCAGGGACGCCCCCGCGTTCCTATCATCGTGTCATCGACCTTGAGTCGAGGTGACTCAAGGTCTCGGCCACGACTAAGAGAGGAAGCACCCATGGCCCTGTCCTTCGACCCCTTCACCGAGCTCGACCGTCTCGCCGGCACCCTGCTGTCACAGCGCCAGGGCCCGAAGGCCATGCCCGTCGACCTGTACCGCGAGGGCGACCAGTACGTGCTCGCCGCCGACCTGCCCGGCATCGATCCGGGGTCCGTCGACGTCGACGTCGACGGCCAGCTGCTGACGATCACGGCCCGGCGCACGGCCGGCGACCACGCCGGGGCGACCTGGCTCGCGCAGGAGCGCCCGCACGGCTCGTACCGGCGCCAGTTCAGCCTGGGCGACGGCGTCGACACCGAGGGCATCACGGCGAACTACGACAACGGCGTGCTGTCGGTGGTGATCCCGGTCAGCCAGCGGGCGAAGCCGCGGCGGATCGAGGTCGGCAGCGCCCGGTCGGGCGACGGTGGGGCGCAGCAGCTGTCGGCCTCGCCGGAGGCGGCGACGGCGTAGCCGTCGACCCGCACCGGCCGCCCCTGCCCGCCCGTCGACCTCGGAGGAGGTGCACCATGCTCGAACGCCGCACGTTCCTGTCGCGGGCGCTCGCCGAGCCGCTCGGCGAGCACCGCGCGTACTACGACCCGTCAGCGGACGACGTCGACGCCGACTGAGCGGCGACACGAGGGCCCCGCCCGGCACCGGCCGGGCGGGGCCCTCGTCGTCCCGGGAGGACGGGGCAGAGGGCGCTGCGGCTCAGAGGGTGGTGCGGGTGAGGACGGTGGTCGAGTCGGCCGCTGTGATCTCGACGCTGCGCAGGCGGTCGAGCGGCAGCTTCGACGAGGCCGCGAGCCCCGCGGCGCCGCCCGGCGCGCTGTCCCAGGTGGCGACGACCGTGCGGGTGCCGTCGACCTCCTCGACGACGAGGTCGTAGACGCCGGTGCCCTCGAGGTCGGCGGCGTAGGCGCACTCCCAGTCGAAGCGCGTGCCCCAGGGAGTCGCGGTGACGGAGAGGTCGGCGGTCACCGCGCCCCCCACCAGCGACGTCATCGCGACGGGGACGGCGGGCGTCGGGGTGGTGACCGAGGCCGTGGGCTCAGCGCCCCGGCCCGACGACGAGCCCAGCGCGTAGCCGCCGCCGGCGAGCAGCACCACGGCGAGCACCGCGGCCGCGCCGACCAGGGCGCGCCGCCGCGGGGAGGAGGGCCGGCCGGAGGCGCGGGGTCGCGGCGCAGGACGGCCCGGTCGACGGGCGGGCGTGCGGGAGCCGCGCGACGGGTCGGCGACGGGGGCTGGTGTGCCGGCCCGCGACTCCTCGGGGTCGGGCTCGGCGGCACCGACCCCCGTCTCGACGGGGGCGGGCTCCGGGGAGGCGACCCGCGCCTCCCCCGCGACCGTCACGGCGTCGTCGACGGGCAGCAGGCGGAGCACGGCGGGGAGCCCGGCGAGGTCGGCGACGGAGGCGGTGCACGCCTCGCAGCCGCAGAGGTGCCGCTCGAAGCGGGCGCGCTCGTCGGTGCTCAGGCCGCCGAGCACGTAGGCGGCGTCCCACTCGTGGACCGCGTCGTGCTCGCGGCGGAGCTCGGGCTCTCGGCGGGCGTCGGGGCGGCCGTCGCGGTCGGTCATCGGGTGACTCCTCGTTCTTGCAGGGCGAGCCGGAGGGCCTTCGCGGCGTAGTGCAGCCGCGACTTCACCGTCCCGGCCGGCACCCCCTCGATCTCTGCGGTCTCGGCGACGGTGCGACCCAGCCAGTAGCAGCTCACCACGACGCGGCGGTGCTCGCCCGAGAGCGAGCCCAGGGCGTCCGCGACGAGGAGGCGGTCGAGGACGGCGTCGGAGGCGTCGGTCACGGGAGCGCCCTCGGGCAGGTCGTCGGTGGGGAACTCGTGGGCGCGGCGCGCGCTGCGGCGGTCGTCGATCACGAGGTTGCGGGCGACGGTGAAGAGCCAGCGGCGGGCGGGCTCGTCGTCCTCCGCGAGGATGGCTGCGCTGCGCCAGGCGCGCAGCAGGGCCTCCTGCGCGACGTCCTCGGCGAGGCCGTGGTCGCCGGTGAGGCGGTGCACGTAGCGCACGAGCACGTCGCCGTGCGCGTCGTGCAGGGCGCGCAGCCGGGCTGCTCCGTCGACGTCCATCGCCACCTCCTCACCTGTACGACGAGACGGGGGGCCGGATGGTTCACCGTCGCGGCATCTTCGCACCCCGGGCTGCCCGCTCCGCGGTCGCGGCGGACCTGACAGTGCGCTGGGAGGCTGAACCCCGGACAGCCGCTGCCCGTCGTTCCCAGTGACGGCACCTCCGTCGTCGCCGCCCTCGACCAGCAGGAGAACACCGTGAAGAAGAAGACCGGCATCATCATCGGAGTCAGTGCCGCCGTCGTCGTGGGCCTCGGAGCCACCGCCGCGTTCGCCGGCCCCGCCTTCTACCGCGACGTCGTCGTCGGCGCCCCCGAGGTCGCCCCGACCGTCGCGCCGACCGCCGGCGGCAGCACCCTCGACGCCAGCCAGCTGACCGGCGACTGGCAGGTCGGCGACGGCAGCACCGCCGGCTACCGCGTCGACGAGGTGCTCAACGGCACCGACGTCACCGTGGTCGGCACGACCGACCAGGTCACCGGCACCATCACCGTCGACGGCTCGTCGGTCTCGGCCGCCACGATCGACGTCGACGTCGCGAGCATCGCGACCGACAGCGGCAACCGCGACGAGTACTTCCGCGGCACGGCCCTCCAGACCGACCAGTTCCCGACCGCGACCTTCACCCTGACGCAGCCGATCGACGCCGCGGTGCCCGCCGACGGCGAGGTGGCGACGACCGAGGCCACGGGCGAGCTGACGATGCACGGCGTCACGCAGCAGGTCACCGTTCCGCTGCAGGCCGCGCTCTCGGGCGACGGGGTGCAGATCAGCGGGTCGATCCCGGTCACCTTCTCCGACTACGGGGTGCAGGCCCCCGACCTCGGCTTCGTCAGCGTGGAGGACAGCGGCACGGTGGAGTTCCTCGTCGCGGCGACCCCCGCCTCCTAGGCTCCCGGCCCCGCGGTGACCGCCCCGCGGCGGCGCACCGCGGCAGCACGAGGGCCCGGGCACGATCACGTGCCCGGGCCCTCGTGCGCCCCCGGCACCGCCCCTCGTCAGTGCCCCCCGGCACCGCCCCTCGTCAGCGCCCGAGCTCGGCCAGGGCCACGTTCAGCTCGAGCACGTTCACCGTCGGCTCGCCGAGGTAGCCGAGGTCGCGCCCCTGCACGTGCTGCTCGACGAGCTCGCGCACCTCGGCCACGGGCAGCTCGCGGGCGGCGGCGACCCGCTCGACCTGCTCGCGCGCGTACTCCGGGCTGACGTGCGGGTCGAGGCCGGACGCGGAGGCGGTGAGCGCGTCGACCGGGACGCTCGCCGGGTCGACCCCGTCGCTCTCGGCCACGGCCGCCCGGCGCTCCTCGATCGCCGCGATCAGGTCGGGGGCCTCCGGCCCCCAGTTGCTGCCGCTCGACGCGGAGGCGTCGTAGCCGTCGCCGGCGGCGGAGGGCCGCGACTGGAACCACTCGGGCAGGGCGGCCCCGTCGTCGTCGGTGAACGACTGGCCGATCAGCGACGAGCCGACGACCTGCCCGTCGACCTCGACCTCGGAGCCGTTCGCCCGGTGCCCGACGGCCAGCTGCCCGACCGCCGTCACGACGAGCGTGTAGGCGACGCCGAGCACGAGGGTGGCGACGACGACGGCCCGCAGGGCGGTGCCGTACTGACGCAGCGTGCTGCGTGCGTTCATGGTGAGTCCTTCTGTCTGTCTCTGGTGCTGCGAGGTGGGTGCTGCGAGAGGTGGTGCTGCGGGAGGCGCGGGCTCAGAACCCGGGCAGCAGGCTGACGACGAGGTCGATCAGCTTGATGCCGACGAACGGCGCCACGACGCCGCCGAGCCCGTAGACGAGCAGGTTGCGGCCGAGGATGGACGACGCCGACGCGGCCCGGTACCGGACGCCGCGGAGGGCGAGCGGGATGAGCGCGACGATGACCAGGGCGTTGAAGACGATCGCCGAGAGGATGGCCGACGACGGCGAGCTGAGCTGCATGACGTTGAGCAGCCCCAGCCCCGGGAAGACGCCGGCGAACATCGCGGGGATGATCGCGAAGTACTTCGCCACGTCGTTGGCGATCGAGAACGTCGTCAGCGCGCCCCGGGTGATGAGCAGCTGCTTGCCGATGCGCACGACGTCGATCAGCTTCGTCGGGTCGCTGTCGAGGTCGATCATGTTGCCGGCCTCCTTCGCGGCCGACGTGCCGGTGTTCATCGCGACGCCGACGTCGGCCTGGGCGAGCGCCGGGGCGTCGTTCGTGCCGTCGCCCGTCATCGCGACCAGCGCGCCGCCCTGCTGCTCGCGGCGGATCAGCGCGAGCTTGTCCTCCGGGGTGGCCTCGGCGAGGTGGTCGTCGACCCCGGCCTCGCGGGCGATCGCCGCCGCGGTGAGCGGGTTGTCGCCCGTGACCATGACGGTGCGGATGCCCATGGCGCGCAGCTCGGCGAAGCGCTCGCGGAGGCCCTCCTTCACCACGTCCTTCAGGTGGACGACGCCGAGGACGCGCGCCGCGCCTCCGGCGTCCTTGACCGCGACGACGAGCGGGGTGCCGCCCGCCGTCGAGACGGCCTCGACGCGGCCGGTCAGCTCGTCGTGCTCGGTGCTGGCCAGCCGGCCGCCCTCCTCCACCCACGCGATGACCGAGCCGGCGGCGCCCTTGCGGATCTCGGTGCCGTCGGGCAGGTCGAGCCCGCTCATGCGGGTCTGCGCCGTGAACGGCACGATCGTCGAGCGGTCGACGCCCTGCTCGTGCCAGCCGGTGGTGAGCGCGAGGTCGACGATCGACCGGCCCTCGGGCGTGGGGTCGCTGAGCGACGACGTGGCGGCCGCCTCCACCAGCTCGGCCTCGGCGACGCCGTCGAGCGGCGTGAACTCGGCCGCCCGGCGGTTGCCGTAGGTGATGGTGCCGGTCTTGTCGAGCAGCAGGGTGGTGACGTCGCCCGCCGCCTCGACGGCGCGGCCCGACATGGCGAGCACGTTGCGCTGCACCAGGCGGTCCATGCCGGCGATGCCGATCGCGCTGAGCAGCGCGCCGATCGTCGTCGGGATGAGGCAGACGAGCAGCGCGATCAGCACCGGCACGCTCACCGACGCGTCGCTGTAGCCGGCGATCGGGTTCAGGGTCAGCACGACGACCACGAAGACGATCGAGAGGCTCGCGAGCAGGATGTTCAGGGCGATCTCGTTCGGCGTCCGCTGGCGCTTCGCGCCCTCGACGAGCGCGATCATGCGGTCGACGAAGGTCTCGCCCGGCTTGCTCGTGATGCGCACGACCACGCGGTCGGAGAGCACGCGGGTGCCTCCGGTCACGGCGCTGCGGTCGCCGCCCGACTCCCGGATCACCGGGGCCGACTCGCCCGTGATGGCCGACTCGTCGACCGAGGCGATGCCCCAGACGACGTCGCCGTCGCCCGGCACGAGCTCGCCGGCCGTCACCACGACCACGTCGCCGAGCCCGAGGTCGGCCGACGAGACGTCGTCGACGGCGGCGTGCTCGGCCGAGGCGTCGCCGTGGGCGTCGTACGAGGCGACGCGACGCGCCGTCGTGCTCGTCCGGGTGGCGCGCAGCGTCTCGGCCTGCGCCTTGCCGCGCCCCTCGGCGACCGACTCGGCGAGGTTCGCGAACACGACCGTGAGCCACAGCCAGACGGCGATGGCGACCGTGAACGAGCCGGGCACCGGCGAGCCGCCGGAGGTGGCGTCGCCCACGCCGAAGAGCTGGGCGACGGCGAGCAGCGTCGTGTAGGCGGCGCCCACCTCGACGATGAACATCACCGGGTCGTGCCACATGCGGCGCGGGTCGAGCTTGCGCAGGGCGCCGGGCAGGGCCGCGGCGAGCTGCGCCGGGCCGAAGGCCGCGGGGCGGCCCGCGGCGGGGGCGCCGGTGCCGGCCTCGCCGGTCGGGTCGCCGGGGGCCCCGGCGGAGCCGGTCGTGCGGGAGTCGCGGGTCGAGGCCCCGGTGGAGGTGTCGGATGGTGTCGGCATGGTCTAGTTCAGCCCTTCGGCGAGAGGCCCGAGTGCGATGACGGGGAAGTAGGTGAGCGCCGTCACGACGACGGAGACACCGGCGAGGAGGCCGACGAAGAGCGGCCCGTGGGTGGGCAGGGTGCCCGCGGTGGCGGGGATCCTGTCCTGGGCGGCGAGCGACCCGGCGAGCGCGAGCACCAGCACGATCGGCACGAACCGGCCGAGCAGCATGGCGACCCCGAGCGCGGTGTTGAACCAGGGCGTGTTCGCGGTGAGCCCGGCGAAGGCCGAGCCGTTGTTGTTCGACGCCGAGGTGAAGGCGTAGAGCACCTCCGTGAAGCCGTGCACCCCGGGGTTCCAGATCGACGTCGCCTCGACGTCGGCCCGGACGGCGGGGAACGCGAAGCTCAGCGCCGTGCCGGTGAGCACCAGGGTCGGCGTGACGAGGATGTACAGGCTGGCCAGCGTGATCTCGCGCGGGCCGAGCTTCTTGCCCAGGTACTCCGGCGTGCGGCCGACCAGCAGCCCGGCGATGAACACCGTGATGACGGCGAGCACGAGCATGCCGTAGAGGCCCGAGCCGACGCCGCCGGGGGCGATCTCGCCGAGCATCATGTTCAGCAGCGGCATCAGGCCGCCGAGCGCCGTGTACGAGTCGTGCATCGAGTCGACGGCGCCGGTCGAGGTCAGGGTGGAGGTCGTGCCGAACAGGGCCGATCCGATGATGCCGAACCGCGCCTCCTTGCCCTCCATCGCGCCGCCGGCCAGCTCGGGTGCCGTGCCGGCGCCGCGGAGCTCGAAGATCGTGAGCGCCGTGAGCGAGACGACGAAGAACAGCGCCATGACGAGCGCGATCGCGCGGCCCTCACGGGGCGAGCCGACCATGGTGCCGAAGGTGCGCGGCAGCGAGAACGGGATGACGAGCATGAGCACGACCTGGAGCGCGTTCGTCCACGGCGTGGGGTTCTCGAACGGGTGGGCGGAGTTCGCGTTGAAGAACCCGCCGCCGTTCGTGCCCAGCATCTTGATGGCCTCCTGCGAGGCCACGGGGCCCCCGGGGATCGTCGCCGTGCCGCCGGTCAGGGTGGTCACGTCGGTGAACCCCGTGAAGTCCTGCACGACGCCGCCGATCATCAGCGCGACGGCGCTCAGCAGCGCGAGGGGCAGCAGCAGGCGCACGACGCCGCGGGTCAGGTCGACCCAGAAGTTGCCGACGGTGCCGGTGCGCACGCGGGCGAAGCCGCGGATCAGCGCGACGGCCACGGCCATGCCGACCGCGGCGGAGACGAAGTTCTGCACGACGAGGCCGCCGAGCTGCACGGCGTAGCCGAGCGTGAGGTCGGGCGAGTACGACTGCCAGTTCGTGTTCGTGACGAACGAGGCGGCGGTGTTGAAGGCGAGGCCCTCGGGCACGGCGGGGAAGCCGAGAGACTGGGGCAGCACGGCCTGTAGGCGCTGGATCGCGTAGAGCGCGAGCACGCCGGCGACGGAGAAGCTCAGCACGCCGCGGAGGTAGGCGGGCCAGCTCTGCTCGGCCGAGCCGTCGACCCCGATCAGCCGGTACACGACGCGCTCGGCGCGGAGGTGGCGGGTGCTCGAGTAGAGGCGGGCCATGTGGTCGCCGAGGGGGCGGTAGGCCACGACGAGCACCGCGGCGACGGTGGCGACCTGGAGGACGCCGAGGAGGGCGTCCATCAGAAGCGCTCCGGCTGCACGAGGGCCCAGACGAGGTACACCAGGGCGGCGACGGCGAGCACGGCGGCGCCGATCTCGAAGACGATCACAGCTTCTCGACCCCCTTCGCGACGAAGGCGATCACGGCGAAGACCGCGATGACGGCGAGCAGGTAGACGATGTCGAGCACGACGACTCCCAGGGAGGCTGACGGGGCGGGCCCGCTCGGGCCCGGTGCCCGTGGCGGGCACAGCGAGTCAGTAGACACCGGGCAGCGGGGCCGACCGGGGCTCCTCACGGCTTCCTCACGCCGCGCGGCCCGATCCTCACGCGGCGCTGACGCGGGCAGGGCCCGGACACCGCAGGGCCGAGGCCCATTACCCCCCGAGCAGGGGGTGGCACAAGCCCTGGACAGGCACCGGGCGGGGACCGATACGTTCGAGGGCAGCCTCGTCCCCTCCGGGGGCCAGGGCTCGCGGAGGGGCGACCGGCCGGGCCGCCCCCACCCAGCCGGAGGGGCAGACATGGGCAAGTTCGCGTACGACAAGGCGCTCAGCGTCGACTTCGACGACCGGACCCTCGCGCACCTGCAGATCGTGATCGGCATGAAGCTGCGCCGCGGGGAGTCGTTCTACTTCTCGTGGAAGGACGACCATGCCGTCGGCGACGGGCGCACCGCCATCTGGCTGCACCCGTCCATCCCGCTCGTCTACAAGTACTACGGCAGCCGTCTGCCGCGCATCAACCCCGAGTGGGTCCGCGCGCTCGAGATGACGGCCAACACCAACATCGGCCTGCAGGTCGTCGACGAGCCCGCCGGGCCGGCCGGAGGCGCGGGCACGGCCCCCGGGGCCGCCCCCGTCACGAACGGGGCCGCCTCGTGACCAAGCGCGTCGACGTCCACTACGACGGGGTGCTCTACACGCTGCCCGGCGACCAGCTCGACGCGGTGCGCGAGCGCGTGCTCGCCGCCGTCGCCGGGGGCGAGGCGTTCTGGCTCGAGGTCAACATCGGCGAGGGGCGCTACCAGCGGGCCGACCTGCTGGTCTCGCCGGGCGTGCCGATCAGCCTCGTGGCGATCACGGAGGAGTAGGCCGCCGGGGGCCCGCTCGGGTCAGGCGCCGTCGGGGCCCGCGTCGGCATCAGCGGCAGAGCCCGCGCCCGCGCCTGAGATGTTCACCATCCAGTGGATGCCGTACCGGTCGTCGACCATCCCGAACGAGTCGCCCCACGGCGCCCTCGCGAGCGGCACGTGCACGTGCCCGCCCTCGGCGAGGCCGTCGAACCAGTGCGTCAGCACCTCCTCGTCGTCGGCCCCGCCGCTGAGCGACAACGAGATGGCGTTCTCCGACTCGAGCGGGATCTCGTCGGGACGGTCGGCCGCCATCAGCACGAGCCCCGCGTCGGTCTCGAGCTGGCCGTGCATGACCTTGTCGGCCTCGGCCGGCGTGCCCACGCCGAAGTCGCCGAAGCGGGTGGTCGTCGGCGTGCCGCCGAGCACGGAGGCCCAGAAGTCGAGCGCCTCACTCGCCTGCGAGCGGAAGGCGAGGTAGGGGGTGAGCTGCACGGACATGGTCGACTCCTCGTCGTCGAGGTCGGCACCGGCCGGCGGCCGGTCGGCGCCGGTCGGCGCTCGTGCACATCGTGGCACCGGCCGGGCCGGAGGGGAAGGGCGAGTCGGGCGGAGGACGAGGGGCGGCCCCGGCTCCGGGAAACGAGTCGGGACCAGGAGCCGGCGAGCCGGCCCCGGCAGGCGGGGCGCACCTGCTGCCGTCGACGCTACGCCGCGCACCTGGAGGGGTCACCGCCCGGGCCTCCCTCGGCCGCCCGGGAGTGCGTAGCGTCGACCGGGTGACGAACGACGCTCCTGCCCCCACCTCGCCCGGCTCGCCCTCGACGGCGACGATGACCCGGGGCCGCACCCTGCTCTTCGCGGTCGCGGGCGGCGCCGCGGTCGGCAACCTGTACTGGGCGCAGCCCCTGCTCGGCATCATCGGGGGCGACCTCGACGCCTCCCCCGCCTCCACCGGGCTGCTGATCACGGTGACGCAGGTGGGCTACGCCCTCGGGGTCTTCTTCATCGTGCCGCTCGGCGACCGGGTCGACCGACGGCGGGCCGTGCCGCTCATCATGCTGCTCTCCGCCCTGGCGCTCGCGGCGAGCGCCGCGGCCCCGAGCTTCCCGCTGCTGCTCGTGGCGCTGACGCTGGTGGGCCTCACGACGGTGGCCGGGCAGATGCTGACGCCGCTGGCGGGCGACCTCGCCACCGACGCCGACCGGGGGCGGGTGGTCGGCACGGTGGCGAGCGGGCTGATCCTCGGCATCCTCGTGTCGCGGGCGATCAGCGGCCTGGTCGCCGACGCCCTCGGCTGGCGGGCCGTCTACGTCGTCGCGGCGGTGCTGCTGGTCGTGCTCGCCGCCCTCATGGCGCGGTCGGTGCCGTCGCTGCCCCGCCGCGCGGCCGCCCCGTACCGGCAGCTGCTCTGGTCGGTGCTGACCACCGTGGCGCGTCGACGGCAGGTGCGGGTCTCGCTGGTGATCGGCGCCTCCGTCATGGCCGTCTTCACGATGTTCTGGACGGGCCTCACCTTCCTGCTCTCGGCCGAGCCGTACGGCTGGTCGCCGGCGCGGATCGGGCTCGTCAGCATCGTCGGCGTCGCCGGCGCCGTCGGGGCACAGCGCGCGGGCCGCCTGTTCGACCGCGGCCTGTCGGTGCCCGCGATCGGGGTCGGGCTCGCGGTGACGCTCGTCTCCCTCGTCGTCGCCGGCCTCGGCGGCGGGTCGCTCGTCGTGGTGCTGATCGCCGTCGCGCTGCTGTCGGTCGGCATCCAGTCGTCGCAGGTGCTGCTGCAGACGCGGCTGCTGTCGCTCGACCCCGCGGCGCGCAGCCGGCTCAACACCGCGTTCGTCGTCGGCAACTTCGTCGGGGGCTCGATCGGCTCGGCGCTGGCGGGCGCCGTGTGGCCGATGGGCGGCTGGCCCGCGCTGATGGTCGTCTCGGCCGTGCTGATCGGCGTCGCCGGCACCGTCTGGGCGGTGCACCGCCGCCGCGGCCTCGTCGACGCCGGCTGAGCGCGGGGCGCCACGGGGTGCGGTCGACGTCGGACGCGGGACGACGGGGAGGCGGCGGTAGCGTGACGCTCGTGACCGACGCCCCACAGAAGCTCCAGCTGATGGCCGAGTACGCCGTCGGCGACTCGCCGCTCTGGGGCCGGGGGCCCGAGTGGGGGCTCCTCGACGCGACCGGGCTCGGGCTGTCGGCCGTGCTGCGCGACGACCTCCGCGCCTGGAACGACGTCTTCGACGCGATCTCCCTGACGGAGTTCCGCTTCCCGTCGCCGGTGGTCGAGCTCGACCACCGGGTGTGGTCGTTCTCGCTCGCGGCACGGGTGCAGCGCGAGCTGGGCGACGGGTGGGTCGTGACCAGCGGGGCCGGCGGCGGCGTCGACCACGTGCCGCCGCGTCGCCGGGGCCGCGTCGGCGCGACCGACACCGTCCTGCTGCTCACCGCCTCCTCGCCCGGCCACGCCGACGACGTGGTCGACTGGGCGCCCGACGAGCCGTGGGTCGTCCGCGCCGCCGAGGTCGGGGCCCGCCCCTCGACGGTGGCCGCCCTCGTCGAGCTGCGCCGCGAGGCGCCCTGGCAGGAGGAGCGGGGCACCGCCCCGGCGGCGTTCCGGGCCCGGGTGCTCGACGTCGCGGCGGAGCTGCAGCGCGACGTGGCGCTCGGCGCCCGGGTCTTCGCCCTCGCGGGCGACCTCCCCGGCCAGCACGGCTGACCCCGCGGACCCGGGTCCATCGCACCCCGTTCCGTTCACCGCACCCCGCTGCATCGGGGTGCGGTGAACGGAACGGGGTGCGGCGCCCGTCCGCGGCGGGACGACGGTGCGGGGGCGGCTACTGCGCGGCGCGGGCGGCCCTGACGTACGCGACGACGGCGTTCGCGTGGCCGTGGCCCAGGCCGTGCTCGCCCTTCAGCCAGGCGACGACCTGCATGTGCGGCTCGACGTCGAGCCGGTCGGCGGCGAGGTCGAGCCACTCCTGCACCGGCCGGCCGTAGGTGGCCTCGATGCTCGGGAAGTACGACGCCGGCCCCTTCGGCCTCGACCCGTCGGCGGGCGGCGCGGGGGCGAGGACTCGGTCTCTGCTCACGGGCCCAGGCTAGTGAGACGCGCCCGGCGCCTCCACCCCTCCCCGCAGCCGGGCGGGCTGCGCGCCGTCGCCGGGCCGCGGTGAGACGCCCCGCCGGGTCGGGCTCACCGAGGCTGGGCGGGGTTGGTCGGGTCGCCCTGCGACGGCGGGTTCATCGCCGGGCCGGCCGTCGCCGGGCTCACGCGCGAGCCGCCCGCGGGGGATCCGCCGACCGACGGCTCGGTGGCGGCCGGGAGGCTGCCCGTCGGCTCGGCACCGTCGCGGAGGCGGCCCAGCCGCGCCTCGAGCAGCTGCACGACCGGCAGCCGGTCGCCGTGCGCCCGCTCGTGCTCGAGCAGGGCCGCGACGGCGGGTTCGTCGAGGGCGTGCAGCCGGGTCTCGAGCGTGCCGAGCGGCAGGTGGTCGTAGTCGGGCAGGGGCAGGGCGGAGTCGTCGCTCACGGGGGTCCTCCTCGGTGCGGTCGGTCGGTCGGTCGGTGCGTGCGGTCGGTCGGTTCGGGCGTGCGTGCGGTGCGTGCTGGTCGGTCGGTCGGACGGGTGCCGACCAGGCCGGCCGGCGCTCAGCCCGCGTCGGTACCGGGCCTCGCCGGCCCGACGGGCCAGCGCAGCAGGGCGCCGAGGCCGGTGCCGCCGGGCAGGGCACCGGCGCTCGCGAGGACGACGCGGGCGTCGGTCAGCAGCGCGGCCCGGGCCAGGGCCGAGGCGGCGGGCAGCTCCGCGAGCACCTCGGCCCCGAGCGCCTCCTCGGGGGCGGTCGCCACCCAGGGGGCGTCGCCGAGCGCGAGCAGCGTGCGGTCGTCGACCGCCGACGGATCGAGCAGCAGCGTGTCGACCTGCGCCGCGGCGAGCGCCGCGACGACCTCGCCGACCCTGCTCACCGCCGTGCCGTCGCCGCGCCCGAGATGGGTGCGCAGCAGGTCGAGGGCGTCGTGCACCCGCTGGGCCACGACGCGGGCGAGGGCGACCTCGACCTGCGAGACGAGGGCGTCGTCGGCGGCGTCGGGCGCCCGGGTGTCGGTCGGCACCACCGACAGCAGGCCACGGGTCTCCTCCGACAGCTCGAGCTCGAGCAGCTGACGGGCCCGGATGTCGCCCGCGACCACGACCAGCCCGGCACGGTGACGTCGCACGGCGGAGTCGATCGCGTCGCCGAGCTCGCCGACGTTCTGTCGCCACAGCTCCTCCGTGTGCGACTGCATCCTCTTGTGCGCCCAGCCCCCGCCCTGGATCTTGTGGAGAGTGTCGGTGCGGCCCTGCACCTGCTGCTCGCGCTGCACCTCGCCGTGGCCGAAGCGGTACACGCGGAACCCGCCGCCGTCGCGCCCCACCTCGACGACGAGGAAGGTCAGGTCGACCGGACGGTGCGCCAGCAGCGGCAGCGCGTCGGGCACGGGGCCGTGGCCGAGCGCGTCGGCGGCCTTCGCCGGGCCGGGCAGCACCTCGCTGAGCACGACCTCGCCGCCCTGCACGAGCACGTACCGGCTGACCGGCGCGGGCACTCCGGGCGGGGCGACGAGCTCCTCGGCGAGCACGCGGGCGTCGTCCACCGGGGCGCCGGCCTGCACGAGCGCGTCGAGGGTCGCGGTGGCGACGCTGTCGGCCCAGCCGCGCGGGTCCTCCCGGTCGGCCGAGACGTCCGCGTAGGCCCATGTCGTCGGCCGGTCGCCGCGCAGCAGCGGGGCGAGCGAGTCGCCGACCTCGGTGTCGGTCACGAGCCCGCTCCGTCGGCGGAGGCCCCCTCGGAGGCTCGTGCGTCGGCCCCGGCCACGTCGGTGACGGGCTGGCCGGGCGCCGACGGGTCCGAGCCGTCGGGCTCGGCGCGCTCGACGTCGGCTCCCTCGGGCGTCTCCGTGCTGACCGCGACGGGGTCGGCGCTGAGCCCCGCGGCGGTCTCCGTGAGCGTGTCCTTGCCGTCGCCCACGGTGCTCGCCGGCTCGGGCGTCACCGCGGTCTCGACGTCGACGAGCTCGCCGTCGAGGCCCGCAGCCTGCTGCACCTCGGCGGAGTCCGTGTCGTCGGGCAGCGGCTCGGTCTGGCGGGCCTCTTCAACGTGGCCCACGCCCCCCCGGCCCTGCACGAGGCCCTGCGCCTCGTGTGCCAGCTGCTCGTCCTGCTCCGGATCGTGCGTCGTGTTCCCTCGTTCGATCACGAGGTCACCTGCCTTCCCGTGGTCGTGGTGTCGGTCACGACCCACCGAACCCGGCGGTCAGGGCGACGTCCGGGGCTTGACAGCCGGCGGGCGCACGCGGCACGCTCCGTGCCCGCGGACGGGACTAGCCGCGGTGCTGCTGCTCCCCGCGACGACGGAGGCGCGTGCCCAGCACGAGGGCGAGCCCGGCGAGCAGCGCGGCGGCCCCGACGGCCAGGGGCAGCGTGGCCTCCGAGCCGGTGTAGGCGAGGGCTCCGCCGTCACGGGCGGATACGCGGCCGCGGTCGGCGACGGGCGTGATGCGGGTCGTCGTCACCGGCGGCGTGGTGGCGCCCGGCGTCGTCGGCGTCCCGGGCACGACCGGCGTGACCGGCGTGACGGGCGGCGTGACGGGCACGACGGGCGGCGTGACCGGCACGACCGGCGGCGTCACCACGGCGGCCTCGAGGGTGGTGATCGTGTAGGTCGCGGTGTCGGCGGGCGCGACGCCGTTGGTGGCCGTCACGGTCACCGTGGTGGTGCCGGGCGTCGTGGGCGTGCCCGAGATGACCCCGGTCGTGGCGTCGAGCGAGAGCCCGGCGGGCAGCGTGGTCGACGTGAAGGTCGGCGTGGGGCTGCCGGTGGCGGTCACGGTGAAGGCGTAGGGCGTGCCGGCGGTGGCGTCGGTCGGGGCCGACGAGGTGATCTGCGGGGCCTCGTTGCACGAGGCGTCGCGGACGATGCGCGTCGTGTCGAGGGTGACGGCGCCGGTGCGGGCGAGGAGGCGCCCGTCGACGGTCGAGGTCGCGACGACCGAGATGGAGGTCTGGGCCATGACCGTGCCGGCGAACGCCGAGCCGCCGCCGATGGTCGCGGAGCGCCCGACCTGCCAGAAGACGTTGCAGCCGCTGGCGCCGCCGGTGAAGACCATCGACGTGCCGCTGCCGATGGTGAGGTCCTGGGGCACCTGGATGACCCAGGTCGACGCCGCGTCGCCGGCGAAGGTCAGCGCGGCGGTGTCGGGCAGCAGGGCGTCGACGCCGTCGGACGCGTAGACGCCGGGCGTGAGGAGGCGGTCGGCGGGGTCGGCGAGCGAGATGCTGGCCTGCGGGCTGAGGCTCGCCGACTGGTCGTAGGCCCGCTGCAGCGACGCCTGCGCCCGGGCTGCGAGGGCGTCCGTGGCGTGCAGGGTCCCGTCGGTGACGACGCCGGGGCCGCCCTGGAACCCGGTGATCGACGTGCCGGGCGAGAGGCCGACGTCGCCCTGCACCACCGAGACGCCGGTGTTCGTGACGGTCTGGCCGCCGAGCACCGCGAAGCTCGTCGCGTCGCCGAGGTCGATCAGCCCGACGGCCCGGGCGGAGGGAGCCGTGGAGAGGGCCAGCGCGGCGGCGACGCCGAGCACGACGGCCCCGGCGAGCACCGGACGGGCGGAGAAGAGGGGACGGGAGGAGGTCGAACGGGCCATGAGGCGCCTGACTGAGAAGAGGAGGCACCTGATCTCCGCGTGACTGCGTCGAGTGTTCCCCGTTACCTGTCGTTTATACGCCCACTCCGGCCGGAGCCACAAGAGCGGCGAGCATAGCTGACAATCCGCCCCCGTCCGACCATTCCGTGACACATCGTGCAGATCACCCGTTCGGGGGCCACGCCCGCGGGGCCTGCTCCGGCCCTCCCGGCCGCCCTCGCACCGAGTCCGGCGTCAGCACTCCGAGGCCGACGGCCCGCGGTCGGCGTGCACGACCTCGACCGACCCGGCGGCGGCCGACGCCTCCCGCAGGCGCCCGACGAAGCCCTCGTCCTCGGGCTCGAGCTCGTCCTCGTCCGCGTCGGAGACCACAATCTGGCTCGCGGGCCCGATCAGGATCGTCGACGTCGTCGCGGTGCCGTGCGCGTCGAAGGTGGGCACGTGGACGGTGTCCGTCTTCCCGTTCGCGCCGAGCGCGGCCGCGTACTCGACCACCGCCTCCGCGATGTCGTCGCCGGTGGTGATCGTGCTGCCGTCGTAGTGGATGTGCTTCATCGCTGCCTCCCGCTCACAGTGAACCGCAGGAGGCGCGGACGCGTCCCAGGAACGCGCCCGCGCCTCCTGCCCCCACCGTGCCTCCTCGCAGGCCGGGCGGCTACGGTCGACCGATGTTCATCCTCTTCGGCACCACCGTGAAGAGCCGTGTGCTCGCCGTGGTCGTCTTCGCCTGCCGGTTCTGCGACAAGACGGTGCCGCACCAGGTCGAGGAGCACGCGACGAAGGCCACGCTCTTCTTCGTGCCGCTCGTGACGCTGCGGAAGCGGTGGCTGGACCGGTGCAGCAACTGCGGCGGCCTCACCGAGCTGAGCCGCGAGCAGGCCGACCACGCGGTCGCGCAGTCGGCCGCCCGCGGCTGAGGGTGGTCGGTGCCGGCACCGGCACCGGCCTCGGCGTCGTGGTCGCGGTCGGCGGTGCTAGAGCAGGACGGTGCTGCTGCGCCAGGAGGCGGGGGCCCCGCCGTCGAGGCCGGTCTCCCACACGACGGTGAGGGCCGTCGGAGCCCCCTCGCCGGGCTCGACGTCGGCGGTGAACTGGCGCTCCGACCCGGCGGCGGCGCCGAGCTCGACGGGCACGGAGGTGCCGTCGACCCAGCCGAAGAGCGCGTCGGGGTAGCCGACGGTCGAGGGCACGTCGCTGTCCATGCTCGCGGGGCTCGCGAACGAGAGGGTCGCGGGCTGGCTGGCGTCGAGCGCGGCGGGGCCTGCCTCGTAGCGAGCGTCCTCCGCGCCCGCCGCGGGGTTCCGCCACTCGTACAGCGACCCGCCCGTCGGCGGCACGCCTGCGTCGTCGATGCGCAGGTCGGCGGGGTCGCCGTCGACGGCCCGCACGACCCAGGCGTCGGCCTCGGAGTCGGTGGTCACGCTGACGAGGGTGAACGCGCCCTCGGGGCCCTCGCTCGACACCATCTCGCCGGCGAGCAGCTGGCCCGCCTCGTCGGCGGAGACCGTGCCGTCGCGGCCGAAGAGCCCCGCGAAGGTCTGCTCGGTCGAGTAGAACTGCTGGGCCTGGGGGGTCAGGAGCTGCCAGGCGGCGGCCGCGTCGCCGGCGGCGGCCGCGTCGAGGTACTCGGCGACGAGCGCCTGCTCCGGGCTGGCGGCCTCGACGGGCGTCGGCGAGGCCGTCGCGCCCGGCGTCGGGGCCACGTCGGTGGCGGCCGGGGCGGCGCTGACCTGGTCGTCGGAGGTGCACCCGGCGGCGAGGCCGAGGACGCCGGCGACGAGGAGAGCTGTGGTGAGTCGTTCTCGTGTCTGGCTCATGGGCTGGACGGTAGTGGCGTGCGCACGACACGTGTCGCGACTCCCAGGAGACGTCCACCGGGGGGCGACGTCGGCGGGGTGGAGTTCTCCACAGTCGAGCTGACGGGCCTGCGGTCCTCCGTCAGTCGTGGACGAGCTCGGCCGCCGGGCGATCGGGCGCGTCGCGCGCACCCGGCAGGTCGTGCAGGCCCGGCGTGCAGGCGACGACGCCGAGCAGCAGCGACGCGACGGCGAGCGTGACGACGAAGTGGCGGGGCAGGGGCGGACGGCCGTCGGTCACGGTGTTCTCCTCTCGGGCGTCGACGCCGCCGTTCGGCGTCGACCTCCAGCACATCGTCTCGCGGGGCACCGCGACAGGGGGCTGACCCCCGGGTCGCACCGGGGTCGACCTCACCCTCTCGCGCCCCGGCGGCCGCGGCGTCATCCCTTCGGCTGATCTCCGGCGGCCGGGGGACGATCCCCCGCCGACGGGCCCCGGCGGGGTGCGAGCATGCAGGCATGACCCGTTCTCCGTCACCGCGCCTCCCCCGCCCCGTCGTCCGCCGCCTCTCCGCCGCGAGCGGTGCCGGGTTCGCCCTCGTCGTGGCGCTGGCCGGGTTCACGACGGCCGACGCCGGGTCGGGCGCCGGCCCCGGGGAGCCGACCCGCAACTCCTCGACGACGTCGACCAGTGCTGGGGCGACTCCCTCGCCGACCGCGCCGGTCGCGACGGTGGTCGACGACCCCGAGCTCGACGCCGCCCTGGCCGCGCTCGAGTCCGAGCACGGAGCCCGCGTCGGCGTCAGCGTCGTCGACACCGGCACGGGCCGGGCCCTCGAGCACCGCGGCGACGAACGGTTCCTCTACGCCTCGAGCCTCAAGGCGCTGGCCGCCGCCGCGCTGCTCGACGCGACCGAGCCGGCCGACCTCGACGAGGTCGTGACCTGGACGGCGGGCGACGTGACAGCCGCCGGGTACTCCCCCGCCACGAGCGCCGCCACGGGCACCGGCCTGACCCTCGGGCAGCTCGCCGAGGCCGCGGTCCGGCAGAGCGACAACACGGCGCTGAACCTCGTCGTCGAGCACCTCGGCGGGCCGGCCGCCCTCGACGCGGCCCTCGCGGCCCAGGGCGACGACGTCACCGACGTCGTGAACGGCGAGCCCGAGCTCAACCGCCCGACGGCCGGGAGCACGGCCGACACCACCACGCCCGCCGCCGTCCGGGGCCTGCTGGCCAGGGTCGTCGCGGGCGACTGGCTCGGCGACGACGACCGCGCCCAGCTGCTCGACTGGATGTCGGGCAACGCGACGGGCGACGCGCTCGTCCGGGCCGGGGCGCCCGTGGGCTGGGCCGTGGCCGACAAGTCCGGAGGCGCGGGGCCGGTCCGCAACGACGTCGCGGTCGTGACGCGGCCGGGTGGTGACCCCGTGGTGATCGCCGTGCTGACGACGCGGACCGACCCGGCGGCGGCGTACGACGACACGCTCGTCGCGGCGGCGGCGCGGGCGGCGTTCGAGGCCGTGCAGCGCGGTTAGGGGCGGCCGAGTGTGCCTGCTGGGACCCGGGTGGGCCGCCGGACTGCCGGACCGCCGTCTCTCGGGAAAGCGAGAGAGATCCGGGCTGCCGACCCGCGACTCCCCCAGGTCCTGGCCCGTGTCGAGCCGATCGCTCTCAAATTTGAGCGTGATCGCGTCAGGAGGCGGCGGCGAGCAGGGGGAAGGGCGCCGCGGGCGAGAGGCTGGGGCCGAGGGCCGAGGGCCGAGGCCAGCCGAGGCTCGGCTAGCGCCCCTCCGGCACCGCCATCGCGCCGAAGCGACGCACGTCGGCGCCGTGCCGGGCGAAGAGCTCGGCGAGCTCGGCGATGCGGGTGGGCGCGAGGGTGCGGGGGCGGTCGCCGACCCGCTCGAGGAAGCTGCGCAGCTGACGCCCGCCCGCGACGATCGTCGTCGTGACTCCGGCCTCGGTGGCGTCGGTCTCGGCCGCCCAGACCTCGGCGTCGGGGTGCGAGTAGAAGACGGCGGTGTCGAACCACTGCGTGCGGCTCGTCTCGGCCCCGACGAGGTCGGCGACGCGCTGCGCCTGTCGGCGGACCTGCGCGGCCGGCGACTCGCGGCCCTCGTGGCTCGTGATGCGGAACGACGTCGGCGACTCGCGCGAGACCTGCACCGCGAACGGCGCCTCGAAGGTCACGTCGCCGAAGAGGGTGCCGATCGACGAGTGCACGTCGCGCGGCTGGACGCCGTCGAGCACGACGCCCTTCCAGCCCTTGTTCTCGATGACGACCGCCGCGGAGCTCAGCAGCAGCACGTGGTCGACCTGCGCGACGAAGCGACGGGTGCGCGGCGCGTCGACGGGCACGAAGACGACGTTGGTGATCAGCACGCCGTCGAGCCCGAGCTCGGTGCACGCGTCGACGACGGCCCGCTGCGAGGGCTCGTCCCAGCGCATGCTGCGGGTGGCGAACTCCTGGCTCTGCTCGGCGCGCTCCTCTGCGTCGCGGCGGCGGGCGTCGAGCTCGTCACGCTCCCGGGCGTGCTGCGCCTCGAGGCTGCTGACGCCCTCGTCGTGCGAGGCCGCGACGCGCTCGAGCTCCTGGCGGTGGGCCGCCTCGGCGGCCTCGACCCGGGCGGTCGCCGCCGCGGCGGCGGCCCGGCTGCGTCGACGCCCCACGACGATCGCGACCACGACCCCCACGAGAGCCAGCACCAGCAGGGCGACCAGCACCCACGTCGTCGTCTCCTGATCCATGTGCCCAGCACAGCACACGCGAGCGGCGACCCCGGGGAGGCGCCCCCGCCCGGCGACGGACGCGCGGCGACCGGGCCGGCACAGGACGCGCGGCGCCCGGGCCGGCACAGCACGACGCTCGGCGACGCGACGGGCCTCCGCTGACGAGCTACCCCCTGCCCCCCGCCTCCGTCAACCCTCGGTCGCACCCGGCGTCGCCTGCCTAGCGTGGGCCGCATGAAGCACATCACCTTCGCCGACAAGGACTTCCTCGTGGGGGACGCGATCGCCGACGCCGTGCTCGAGTACGCCGCGATGCTCGGCGAGACGGGCTCCGCCGACTCCATCGACCTCACCGCCTACGGCGCCGACGGCGACGTGGTCTCGGCCACGCTGTTCCTGTCGGCCGGGGTCGCCCTCGTCGCCGAGAGCACGAACAGCCCGCTGCCCGAGCCCGACAACGCCGAGACGGTCGCCTACATCGAGGGGCGCCTCGCGCAGCGCATCGCCCCGCACGACGTGCAGCCGTCGGCGCTCCCCGCCGAGGGCGCCGACTTCGACATCGACGACTGGGTGAGCACGCAGGAGTGACCCGGGCCCGGCGGTGCCGAGGGGCATCGACGTCGCCGGGCCCGGGGCACGCACGACGGAGGCGCGGTGCAGGTCGACCTGCACCGCGCCTCCGTCGTCCCTCCGGCTGTCAGCCCTCCCGACGTGCCCGTCGGCGCGACGCCCGCGTCACCAGCAGGCCCGTGCCCACGAGGGCGGCCGCGACCAGGGCGAGCACCCCGGCGACGTCCGAGCCCGTGAAGGCGAGGGGCCCGCGGTCGCCCGCCGTGCCGGCGCCCTGCCCGGGGGCCGTCCCGTCACCGGGAGCCGCCACGGGGGGCGCGGGCGTCGGGTCGACGCCGGGCGCACCCGGGTCGACGGGGGCGCCCGGCCCGGCGCCGGGGTCGCCCGGCTGGCCCGGGTCGACGACCGCGGTCGTGGAGAACGACACCGACGTGGCCTGCGCCACCGGCCGGCTCGCGACCGGCACCGTGAGGCGACGCGTGGCCTCGTCCCAGCTCCAGGCCTCGGCGGCGACGGGCGTGCCGTCGACCCGGACGACCGCCGGGCGCTCGGCGTCGGTGAAGACCGCCGTCAGGGAGCGGTCGGAGACCTGCCCGTCGAAGCTGCCCTCGACCGCGGCGACGTCGAGCACGCCCCCGTCGGCCTGCTCCGTGTACGTCACGGCCGTGCGGGCCGAGGCGGTGAGGTCGGCGCTGACGCCGTCGTCCTCGTAGAGCGAGAAGGCGCCGTCGCTGCCGGTCGCCGCCGTGAGCGTGAGCTCGGTCAGCGGGGTCGCGTCGTTCGCGACGTCGGTGCTCCGCGTCGCGACGACGCCGCCCGAGCGGACGAACACCGGCATGGCGTCGAGGCCGGTGGTGACGTCGGCGGTGGTGCCGCCGGCGTGCGTCTCGCCCGTGAACCAGTCCGTCCAGGTGCTGCCCTCGGGGAACCACACGCGGGTCGTGGCGGTCTCGCCGGGCGTCACCGCCGGGGCGACGAGCACGTCGGGGCCGAACAGGTACTCGCTGCCGGCCATCGCGTAGGCCTCCTGCTGCTCGGGGTACTGCACGTAGAGCGGCCGGACGACGGGCACGCCGGTGCGCGTGGCCTCCGCCGACAGCGTGTAGGTGAGCGGCATCAGCGCCTCGCGCAGGTCCAGGAACGAGGTCGCGGAGGCGTCGGCCGCCGCGCCGTACTGCCAGGGCAGCCGGTCGCTGTGGTTGCTGTGCAGGCGGTCGATCGGCTGGAACGTGCCGAACTGCACCCACCGCGCGTAGAGGTCGTCGGCGAGCTTCGTGCTCTCGGCCTCCGCGCCCGGGAAGGTGGTGCCGCCGGTGTGCCCGCCGATGTCGTGGCTGATCGCCGAGAGGCCGGTCGCCGCCGACTCGCCGGGCGTGTACCCGACCTGCGCCTGCAGCATCTGCCACGTCGACGTGGTGTCGCCGGTGAAGTGCAGCGTTGTGCGCTTGTCGGCCCAGGGGCCGGTCGGCACCGGCTGCGGGTTGCCGTAGCCGCCCGCGGTCAGGGCGCCGTAGGCCCGCGAGAAGGCGAAGCCGCGGCCGATGCGGTCGGCCGTGCGCTGCGCGTACTGCTCGTTGATGAACGCGTCGGGCGTGACGCCGGGCTGCGAGTACCGCGACGCGTCGCTGCAGCACCAGTCGAGCCAGAAGACGTCGACGCCCTGGTCGGCGATCTCGTCGTGCAGGTCGAAGTACGCCTGCAGCTGCGCCGGGTCCGACCAGTCGAACAGGAAGCGCTCCCCGTCCGGGATGAGGTTCCCCTGCGCCGTGGCCTGGGCCGCGGGCAGCTGCGGGTCGCCCTGCGTGATGCTCGGGTGCACGTTCAGCGTGTTGTGGACGCCCTGCTGCTTGAGCCCGGCGAGGAAGCCGGCCATGTCGGGGAACCTCGTCTCGTCGACCTCCCAGCCGTTCCACTTGTCGGGCGCCTTGTAGTCGGTGTCGACGGCGAGCACGTCGAGGGGCACGCCCTCCTCAGCGAAGCGCGGCACGATCGTGTCGGTGAAGTCGGACTGCGCGCGGTCGTAGTACTCGGAGTACCAGACGCCGTAGGCCCAGCGGGGCAGCAGCACCGAGGGGCCGGTGAGGGTGGCCAGGTCGCCGAGGGCCGTCTCGTGGGCGTCGCCCGCGGCGAAGAGGTAGCCGTCCTGCACGTCGGCGACGGGGCGCGGCGTGAGGGTCTCGGTGGCCTCGTCGTACTGCGCCGAGGCGCTGTCGTCGACGAGCGACCAGCCGTCCTGGTAGAGCAGGCCGGCGTTGGTGTCGACGGTGCCGTTCGCGGTGTCGAGGTCGCGACGGTAGCCGCCGAGCGCGGCGTGCGGGGCGAGCAACGGTGCGGCGGCCGACGCGACGGCGACGGTGTCGACGTTGAGCTGGCAGCTCGCGTCGTCGGGGCAGCCGACGGTCACGTCGTCCTCGCCCTCCGTCAGGGTGACGGGCACGCTGACGGTGCGCCAGTGATCCCAGCCGCTGGTGGGCTCGAGGGAGGCGGTGGTCACGGTGCCGGCACCGGTGCTGACCGAGACGGTGCGTGCGTCGGGCTGCGCGCTCGCGTAGCGGATCTGCAGCACGTGCTCGCCCGCGGGCACGCCCGTGACGTGCGCCGTGAACGACGCGCCACGGCCGAGGCCGGCGGCGAACGCCTCGGCGGAGGCGCCGTCGTGGTCGTCGCCGACGCTCGCACCGCCGGCCAGGGCCGTCGTCTCGGCCTCGCACGGGGCACCGTACGCGCAGTCGACGGTCTCGACGGCGGCGGGCGCCTCGGCGGGGTACGCCGCGCCGGGCCCGACGACGGCGACGCCGTCGAGGTTGAGGTTGCCGGAGTCGCCGGAGGCGCGCTCGACGACGACGTCGTGCTCGCCCTCGGCGAGGTCGAGGGTCGCCCGGGCCAGCGCCCAGTCGTCCCAGCCCGCGGTCGGCGGCAGCGAGATCGTCTGCGCGGCGCCGCCGTCGACGGTGACGCTGAGGGTGCGCGTCGTGACCTGGCCGTCGCCGCCCTGCGAGTTCGCGTAGCGGAGGACGAGGTCGTGCGGGCCGGCCTGCTCGGCGGTCACCGAGAAGCTCGCGGCGTCGCCGACGCGCTCGAACCCGGCGACGAAGCCGTCGCCGGTCGCGCCGGTGTGGTTCGTGGCGGGGGCCAGCCCGACGAGGTCGAGGGTCTCGGCCTCGCAGCGGACGCCCACGACGCAGCGCGCGGGGTCGTCCTGCTGCCAGGGCGCGGCCACGACCTGCTGGCCCGAGCCCGTCGTGAGGCTGAGCTCCAGGTTGCCCTGGTCGAACGAGCCGGAGCCGATCTCGTACCGGACCCGCGCCTCCCCCGTGTCGATGGTCAGCCAGCCGTCGTCGCGCGTCGTGGTGAAGGGCGTGGCCGCGAAGGAGTCGCGGCCGACGACGGTGAAGGTCGCGGCGTCGGTGAACGCGCCGCCCGGCGCGAACTCGGTGCGGATGAGGGTGGGCGACAGCACCTGGAAGCGGGCGTCGCCCTCGGTGACCGTCTGCGCCGCGGCCACCTCCCCGGCCGTCGGCGCCGCGGCGGCCGGGGCGACCGTGCCGAGGCCGGTGAGGGCGGCGAGGAGGCCCGCCGTCACGATCGAGGTGGCGGCGACCGTGCGGCGCCGGGGGGATGAGGGCATGCAGGACTCCGTCGTCCGAGGGGTGTGAGGGGAAGTGCGAGGTGATCGACAGCGATCCTGACAAGGTTGTCAGGGGCCTGTCAACGATCGATGCGCGTGAATGGGAGCTGTCACTGTCCGCGGAACGCAGTAGTTCACGTCGTCAACCATCTGGACCCCCATCGATGCGACGATGTGGCCGTGCCCGCGACGCCGGCACATGCCCGGTCAACGGCGGGCAGACACCGCAGGAACGGGCAGCGCCGCAGGGCTGCCGGAGACGAGAAGCTCATGAGCTTCCACACGGCCAGGAGCCCCTTCACCGAGGTCCGCGACCGCGACCGCCAGGTCACCCTCTTCGTCGTCGCCACGTCGGCCGTCGCCACGTGCGGCACCTTCGTCGCCGGGGTGCTGTTCGTCCTCGGCCTCTCGTGAGCGCCCCCCTCGCGGCGCTCCGCCACGAGGAGCTGCTGCGCGCCGTGGCGGACCGGCTCGTCGCCGCGGTCGAGCTCACGCCCGCCGAGCTCGAGGGCTACTGGGGCTGAGCTCGGGCGGGCGTCGCCCGGGCTCGGTCAGGACCCGTGCCGCGCCGTCCAGGCGACGAACGGGGCGGTCGCGTCGTCTGCCGTGCCGTGCTCGGCAGGGAGGGCCCGCTCGTCGACGCCCTTCGCGTACTCGTCGTAGAAGGTCGCGAGTGACATGAGGCGGTTGCCGTCCTCGTAGTGCTCGCCCTCCTCCTCGCGCGACACCGCGTAGACGACGCGGTCGGGCTGCGCGTAGTAGAGCGCGCCGAGGCACATGGGGCAGGGGTAGGCGGTGACGTAGGCGTCGAAGCCGCGCAGGTCGGTGATGCCCTGCTCGGCGGCCGCCCGGATCGCGCGGATCTCGGCGTGGGCGGTCGGGTCGCCGGTCTGGGCGACGTGGTTCGCCGCCTCGATGACGACCTCGCCGTCGCGGACGAGGAGGCACGCGAACGGCTTGCCGCCGGCCTCGACGTTCTCGAGGGCGCGCTGGACGCTGAGGGCGGTGAAGGTGTCGTCTCTGTCGGTCATCGGTCGAGACTGCTCCTCCGCCCCTCGGAGGTCGCCGGGCGACCGGGCGGGCCCCGCCGGGGTCGAGGGGGTTGAGTGGCGTGGTCTACGAAAGGACTCCCCCTGTGAAGTACATCGTCTACGGCGAGAACCGAGTCATGACCGGCGACGCGATCGCGGAGGCGGTGCTCGCGTACGCGGCCGCGCTCGGCCAGAACGGCACCACCGACATCGTCGAGGTGCCGACGGCCGACGAGGACGGCGTGGCGGTGACGGCCGAGCTGCTGCTCGGCCCCGCGAGCCAGGTCATGGTCGAGGTCGCTCCCGAGGACGCCCTGCAGCCCGAGGACGACGCCCTCGTGGCCGAGCTCGTCCGGCGCACGGCGGCCGTCGGCGGGGCGCGCTTCGTCGACGCCGCCTCGGGCCACTCGCAGGACGAGGAGGACACGCACGGCACGCCGTCGCCCGGCCCCAACGACCCCTTCCCGACGAGGTCGCGGCCCGCCGAGGTCTGAGCCCCCCCGGTGCACGGTGCACGGTGCTCGATAAGTTTATCGTCGGCTTGACCCCATCTTGATAAATTTATCGATTTCGCGTCGACTGTCTGATAAAATCCTCATCGTGCGTTCACCTCTCACCAATCCCTTCCAGGCCGGCTCCGACGTCGTGCCCGACGTATGGGCAGGGCGCGCCGACCAGCTCAGCGACTGGCGCGACGTCCTGCGGCCGCGACGGCTGGCAGGCCTGTACGAGACGGGCCGGACCATCCTCGGTGAGCCGGGCACGGGCAAGTCGAGCCTCGTCCGTCGCATCGCTCGCGACGCGGCGGACACCGGGGACTGGGTGACGCCCCAGATCCGCATGCCGTCCGGAGCGGACCCCCTCAAGTTGGTCGCGTCGGCGGTCCTCCGCCTCGCCGATGCTGCCGGCCTCCGAGCGTCGGCCCGTCAGCGCGTGACCGACATCCTCGACAGGGTCGAGCAGGTCGCGATCTCGGGCTTCGCCCTGTCCGTACGGGGCAGCGACGGGCCCGAACCGTCGACGGCGCTCTTCGACCTCCTCGTCGAGCTGGGCGACGCGGCGATCCGGCAGGACGTGGTCGTCCTGATCCACATCGACGAAGTGCAGAACATCTCCGACGACGCCGCCCTGTCACAGCTCCTCATCGCCCTCGGTGACGCGCTGTCGCACGAGGTCGAGGTCCGGCTCCCCGGCGGGGGCTCCGCGCTGCGCTTCCTCCCTATCGTCGTCTACCTGACCGGCCTGCCCGACTTCGAGGACATGGCGGGGGCGCGCAAGGGCGCCACCTTCGCTCGACGCTTCCGCACGGTCACCTTGGCCGCCCTCGACGAGGGAGACCTGCTCGCCGCCCTCCAGCCCTTCGTCATCTCTGGATGGGAGACCGCCGACGGGGACGGCGGCGTCGACAGGGTCACCATGCGCACCGAGGCCGCGCGGGCGATCGTGGAGCTCTGCTGCGGGGAGCCCTTCCTCTTCCAGCTGGCCGGACAGGGGGCCTGGAACGCCGGCCAGGCAGACGTCGTCACCGAGGACGACGTCCTGACGGGCTGGCGATCGGCGGCGGGCGAGGCGTCGGCCCACGTCGAGCGGATCCTCGGCCGCCTCCCCCCGCGCGAGCACGAGTTCGTCGAGGCCATGGGCGCCCTCGCGCCGTCCGAACGGACCCTGACGAACATCGCCGAGTCGATGGGGCTGGCGTCGGCCACCCAGGTCGGCCCGTTCTCCCGCCGCCTCGACACCACTCGGGGCATCATCACTCGGGGAAAGCCCTACTCGTTCCGCAACCGCGCGGTCGAGGCCTACCTGACGACGGACTGGCCTCGGGCCTGATCCCGGACCGTCGACAGCGGGCGGTGGGTCTCAACGAGGAGCCACTCGTCACGGCGATCTCGATTGCGTGACCTCCTCGGCTCGGAAGCATCGTGACGGAGCAGCGCGCCGACCGCGGATCCGCGGGTCAGCAGCGAGGATCGTCACGACGCACCCGCCCCGTCCCGTCCCGCCAGGAGACACCATGCCCACCCCCACCCGAGCCCTCGTCGTCGTCGACGTCCAGCAGGAGTACTCCGACGGCCCCCTCGAGATCCAGCACCCGCCCGTCGCCGACTCGCTGGAGCGGATCGGGGCGGCGATCGACGCCGCCGCCGACGCCGGGGCCCTGGTCGTCGTCGTGCAGCACACCGCCGGCGAGGGCGCTCCGGTGTTCGACCCGAGCACCGACCGCTTCGCGCTGCACCCCGAGATCGAGCGGCGTCGGCGGGACGACTGGCACGCCGTCACGAAGCAGTACAGCTCCGTGTTCGCGCACACGGACCTCCTGGGCGTGCTCCGCGACTCCGAGATCGACACCGTCACCCTGGTCGGCTACATGACCAACAACTGCATCGTCGCGTCGGCCGCCGACGCCGAGGCGCACGGCGTGGCCGTGGAGGTCCTCTCCGACGCGACGGGGGCGATCAGCATCTCGAACGCCGCCGGCACCGTCGACGCCGAGACCGTGCACACGACCCTGATGGCGCTGCTGCACTCGAACTTCGCCGCCGTCGCGACGACGGACGCGTGGACGGCCGCCCTCGGTGCCGGCCAGCCGCTGGAGAAGAGCGACCTCGCGACGTCGGGCGCCGCGGGCGCGGAGGCCGCCGCGGCCCGCTGATGCCCGCCGGGTGGGTCGACGGATCGGACCACCGCCGCTCGAGCCCCGTGCGGACGCGCGCACGGCCTGCGTCTCGACCATCAGACCGGTCACGGCGCCGCCGGCCAGCTCCAGAAGTCGCCGCGCACGTCGAGACCGTGCCCCGAGTCCTCGATGTAGACGCTGATGCGGCGGGGGTCGAGGAAGGTGCCCGGGATGCTGTCGCCGAGCTCCGTCTCGAGCTCGGCCCTCAGCTGCTCCTGCATCACGTCGTCGGCCGGTTCGACGTCGAAGACGGTCCAGCAGCCGCCTGACACGCACTCCTCCTTCGCTGATGTGACCACGGCCGTCACGGGGAAGCCCATCGGCGCCTCACTGGGCGCATCGCCCTCGGTCGCCCCCATCGCTTGCAGTGCGTAGCGCCCGAGGAGCAGGACGACGGCCGTCGCCGATCCCGCTCCTGCTCAGGGCTGTGGTGCTGCCGGCGGCGGTGGTGCCCGGCATCTCGGTCCTCTCCTTCGGTGCCCGGCCGAAGGCGATGCGGGGCACGGGGATCGAGCAGTGAGGGCGTCGTCGTGGTTCTCGGGGAGTCCTCGAGCCAGGCCCAGCCTGGGCTATGGTGTGCAGCACATGGTCATCCGGCAGCTCCTTCTTCGCCGCGACGGGTCCTAGCTAGGTAGGCGCCCCCGTCGCGGTGGACGTGCTGCCTGCGCACATCCCCTTCGCACGGAGCGCTCATGACCACCACCCCTCTGCCGTCTGACACATCCCAGATCTGGCGTCGCAACCTCCTCGTGTGCGCGCTCGGCTCGTTCACGACGATCATCGGCATGACCCTGATCCTGCCGATCCTGCCTCTCTACGTCCGAGACCTCGGCGTCGAGGACAGGGCAGCCGTGACCCTCTGGTCCGGCATCGCCTACGCCGCCACGTTCCTGACCGCGGCTCTCACAGCCCCACTCTGGGGCTATCTCGGTGACCGCTTCGGACGCAAGCCGATGCTGATCCGCGCAAGCCTCGGCATGGCGATCGCCATGTCGCTCATCGGACTCGCCCAAGACGTCACACAACTCGTGCTCCTGCGCCTGCTGGTCGGCCTCCTCGGCGGCTACGCCTCCGGATCGACCATCCTGGTCGCCGCTCAGACCCCCAGAGACCGCTCCGCGTGGGCGTTGGGCACCCTCTCCTCCGCCATCATGGCCGGCACCATCGCAGGCCCTCTTATCGGCGGAACCCTCGCACAGACGATCGGCGTTCAGGGAGCGTTCCTCGCGACCGGCGGTCTGATCTTCCTCGCCTTCCTCGGAACGACCCTGTTCCTGAAAGAGGCGCCCAGGCTCGATCGCGGAACGGAGAAGTCCAAGCCGTCGAGCTCGTGGGCCGCCGTCCCCTACAAGCTGCCGGTCATCGCTCTGCTCAGCCTCTCGACCCTGCTGATGTTCGCGACCATCTCAGTCGAACCGATCATCGCCGAGCACGTCCGCTCCCTCACCGGTTCAGCCGACGACACCGCCCTCTACGCCGCAGTCGTGTTCTCCATCACCGCGTTCGGCACGATCCTCTCCGGTCCCAACCTCGGCAAACTCGCTGACCGGATAGGCCACATGCAGGTCCTCACCCTGAGCCTGATCGCCGCGACGCTCTTCCTCGCCGCGCAAGCGGTCGTCGATGACCTGATCGCCTTCGCGATCCTGCGATTCCTCACCGGGATCGCCCTCGGCGGCATCACCCCCACAGTCGTCGCGACGATCCGCCGACTCCTCCCCGACACGAGCGTCGGACTGGTGCTGGGCTACAACGTCTCGGCCCAGTACATCGGCCAAGTCGCCGGCCCCGTCCTCGCCGGATGGCTCGGAGGCATCGCAGGCACCCACTCAGTCTTCATCGCCACCGCGATCATCACAGCCCTCGGGCTCATCAGCGCCACAGCCATCCGGCGACACTTCCGACACCAACTCGCCGCGCGGGAGGCCTGAACGCGTGAGGTGCACAGGTCACTGAGGGCGCGAAGCGAGGGTCACGACGTCGAGCCCTCCTCTCCTGCGTCACTAAGCTGGAGTTGAGCGATCGGCGTTTTTACCAGTCGCTCAGGGGCCCGGGACTCGCATGCCCGTGATCGGGGAGGAGATCGTCGTGGTGTCCGGTCGGCCAGGCCTCAAACAAGTCGCCGCGGTGGCAGGCGTCTCGCACATGACCGTCTCGCGCGTACTGAGCGGCCACCCGAACATCAGGGACTCCACTCGCGCAAAGGTGCTCAAGGCAGTCGACGAGCTCAACTACCGACCCAACGTCGCGGCTCGATCGCTCGTCACGCAGCGCACGGAGCGCATCGGCGTGCTGGTCGAGAGCGGAGACGCCTTCGGTCCTTCGAGCACCCTGCGTGCCATCGAGCGGGCCGCGCGGTCGAGGGGCTATTCAGTGACGTCCGTCGCACTGCGAGACGAACGGGACATGACTCCGGTCGACGCCGTCGAGCACTTGACGGGGCTGGGCATCGACGCCCTGTGCATCATCGCGCCGCGCTCCTCGTCCGTGGCGACCCTCCGCACCATCGAGATCGGGGTCCCGACACTGGTGGTGAAGTCCGAGGACGACCCGACCTTCCTCACGGTCTCGGTCGATCAACAAGCGGGCACAGCGGAGGCGGTCGACCACCTCGCGTCGCTGGGGCATCGTGACGTCCTGCACCTCTCCGGCCCTCTGGACTGGCTCGACGCTCGATCTCGTGAACGTGCTTTCCACGCGCGCGCCAAGTCCTGGGGGATGCGAGAACGCCCCATAGTCGTCGGCGACTGGACACCCGACTCCGGCTACGAGTTCGCCGCGAGCCTGACCTCGGTCCCGGAGTTCACCGCGATGGTCGTCGCCAACGACGACATGGCCCTCGGCGTGATCCACGGTCTCGCCGAACGGGGGATCCGTGTTCCGCAGGACGTCAGCGTCATCGGCTTCGACGATCTGCCCAGCGCTCGCCACATGCTGCCTCCGCTGACGACTGTGCGGCAGGATTTCGACAAGCTGGGGACGACGGTCTCAGACGTGATCCACGCCCACGTGCACGGCCAGGAGATCCCCCGGCGCACACGCATCGCGACACAGCTGGTGGTTCGCGACTCCACTGCGCCGCCGCGCGCCTGATCATCGTGAGGTGATCCGTCGTCAGCTGTCGCGTATCATCGGCGACACCTCGGCACGGCAGCCTCGATGCCGTGCCGCACACGATCCGAGGGCGGCACGTGGATCTGCAGTCGACGGCGACTCCTGGTTCTCCCCACCCGACGGTGGAGATGGTCGGGATCGACGTCGTCTTCACCTCGGGCCCGGCTCTCACCGGCGCACGTCTGTGTCTGGCCCCGGGAGAGATCCACGGGCTGATGGGGCAGAACGGCGCTGGCAAGTCGACGCTGATCAAGACCCTCACAGGCATTCATCGTCCCGACGCCGGAACGGTCACGGTGGACGGCGTCGAGCGCCGCTTCTCGGGGCCGGCGGACGCACGATCGGCCGGCATCTCGGCGGTGTTCCAGGATGAGTGGCTCACGGACAACCTGAGCATCGGCGAGAACATGATGCTCGGGCACGAGGTCCGTGGCCGCTTCGGCATCTCCTGGTCGCGTACCCACCAGCGAGCAGCCGAGGTGCTGGGAGAGCTCGGAATGGGAGCCGTCGATCCGCGAGCATCCGTGCGCTCGCTGTCGCCGGCGCTCCGCCAGCTCGTGGCCATCGGTCGGGCGATGATCGACCGCCCCCGCGTCCTCGTACTCGACGAACCGACCTCGAGTCTCGACCTCGACGACGTCGTCCGGCTCTTCGCAGTCCTGAGACGCCTGCGCGACAGCGGTGTGGCGATACTGTTCGTCTCGCACTTCCTGGAACAGGTCTTGGCCCTGAGCGACCGGATCACCGTGCTGCGCGACGGCAGCACGGTCGGCGAATACCCCGCGCACTCCATGGACCGGGCCGAGCTGATCGCCTCGATGCTCGGCGAGGACATCGAGGCGCTACGGCGGATCGGCGCAGACCGCCGCCAGCATCGCCGGCAGCCCGTCGGCCCGCCGATGTACCAGGCTCTCGGCCTCGGCCGTCGAGGAGCGGTCGCACCGACCGACTTGGAGCTGCATCGTGGCGAGATCGTCGGCTTCGCCGGGCTGCGAGGCTCCGGTCGCACGGAGATGGCCTCCCTGCTCAGCGGCGCCGATCGCTTCGATCGCGGACGCGTCCTGATCGACGGTGAGCCCACGCAAGTTGCCGAACCCCGCTCGGGCATGCGGAATCGGATCGCGCACGCGAGCGAGAACCGCCACGAGGACGGCATCATCAGCGAGCTTTCGGTCCGCGAGAACATCGTGCTCGGCATCCAGGCGCTTCGCGGTTGGTCTCGACCCCTCTCTGCCGCCGAGACCGACGGCCTCGTCCGTGCCTACGTCGACTCGCTCGACATATCGCCGGCGGATCCCGACCTCCTGGCCAAGTACCTCTCCGGCGGCAACCAGCAGAAAGTCGTGCTGGCACGGTGCCTGGCGACCATGCCTCGACTCCTCGTGCTCGACGAGCCGACCAAGGGGATCGACGTGGCCTCGAAAGTCGACATCCAGGCCCATGTCGTGAAGCTCGCGACGGACGGCGTCGCCATCGTCTACATCTCGTCCGACCTCGACGAAGTCGTTCGCCTCAGCGATCGCATCGTCGTGTTCAAGGACCGCGAGAAGATCGGCGAGGTCAGCAACGGCCCGTGGCTGACGGTCGACACGATCGTCGAGATGATCGCCGCCGACCGCTGAGGGGGAAGCGACGGGCAGACCGAGTGGGCCAGTTCGCTCGCGCTGACCCCCGTTTGGGTGTTACCGTGAACATCACTGACAGCCTCAGCCCTCCTCAGCAATGACGCCGAACTAGGAGCACGTGTGATGAAGCCCTTCCTGCGACCGCTCGTCCTCGCGACGACCGTGGCCCTCATGGCTCCCGTGTTGGCGACGTCGTCAGCGTCCGCCGCTACAGCCCAGGGTGACGCCCCGGCAGATGCTGTCGGTGCATCGGGTGAGATCCTTCGATATGCCTTCGACGCCGATGCGGGCACATCTGTCCTCGACAGCTCTGGACATGGTCGGGACGGGGAGCTCGTCGCAGGCGGTACGTGGAACGACGGTGCTCTGCAGCTCGACGGCGTCGACGACTTCGTCAGGCTCCCGGACGACCTGCTCGCCGATGTCACCGACATCACTGTCGAGGCCGACGTCTGGATCGACCCCGCCCAGGCTTCCCCCTACTTCCTCTACGGGCTGGGCAACACGACGGCCGGAGCAGGCGACGGATACCTCTTCACCTCCGGAGACGACTACCGCACCAGCCTGACCACCGGCAACTGGACCACGGAGCAGACGGTGTCGCAGAGTGCAGCAGTGCCGCGCGGCACCTGGGCGCACCTCACGTACACGCTCGCCGGAACGACCGCCACCCTCTACCTCGAAGGGGTGAAGGTGGGCAGCTCGACCGTGACCATCGATCCGAAGGACATCGGAGCCGGCAGGACGACGGCCAACTACATCGGCCGTTCGAACTACGACGCTGACAATCGCTTCCGAGGCCAGATCCGAGAATTCGCGATCTACGACCGAGCGCTGAGCCCGGCCGAGGTGCTCTCCGCCTCCGGGAACACGACGACCCTGTCCGACGTGACGATCGGCGGAGACGTCCTCAAGACCGCGCCGATCATCGACTCGGTCAACCGAGTCGTCACCTTGCCGGTGAAGCCCGGTGTCGCGCTGACCTCCCTGGCTCCCACCTACACGACCGCGGCCGGCGTCGTCGCCAGCCCCGCCTCCGGGACCGTGCGCGATCTGTCCACACCTCAGCGGGTGGTGCTGACGCCGCTCGACGGCAGTTCGACGACCACCTGGACGCTGAAGGCGATCTCGATGGGGAGCCCCTCCATCCCCGGGCTCTACGCCGACCCCAACATCGCCGCCTTCGGAGACACCTACTACGTCTACGCCACGACCGACGGCGTCCCCGGCTGGGGCGGCAACCAGTTCTGGGTGTGGTCGTCGAAGGACCTCGTGGACTGGACCCGCTCGGACCGACCGATCCTGACCCTCGACGGTGCGAACGGGAACGTCCCCTGGGCGGCCGGCAACGCCTGGGCACCGACGATCTCGGAGAAGAACGGCAAGTATTACTTCTACTTCTCCGGCCACAACGCCGCGCTCGACCGCAAGACGATCGGAGTCGCCGTCGCCGACAGCCCGACAGGCCCCTTCGCCGCGCAGCCGACGGCCATGATCACGAACGGCGAGGCCGTGAACTCCGGGCAGGCCATCGATCCAGCCGCGTTCACCGACCCGGCGACGGGCAAGAGCTACCTCTTCTGGGGCAACGGAGCTCCCGTCTACGCCGAACTCGCCGACGACATGCTCTCGATCAAGGTGGACACCATCAAGCGGATCGACGGCCTGACCGACTTCCGTGAGGGCGCCTTCGTCAACGTGCGCAACGGGCTGTACCACCTGACGTACTCCATAGACGACACGGGGTCCGAGAACTACAGGGTCGGGTACGCCACCGCGACGAGCATCGACGGCCCCTGGACCTACCGAGGTGTGGTCCTCGAGAAGGATCCTGCCCTGGGCATCCTCGCCACGGGCCACAACTCGGTCATCAACGTGCCGGGCACCGACGACTGGTACATCGCCTACCACCGCTTCGCCTTCTCCGGCGGCGACGGCACGCACCGTGAGACGACGATCGACCGGGTCACGTTCTCTCCGACGACCGGCCTCATGGAGAAGGTGCGACCGACACTCGAGGGCGCCGGCGCTCAGGAGATCGCCGACGTGGCCGTGCCCGCGGTCACCGTCGCCGCCTCGAGCAGGACGCGCTGCGTACAGGGCAAGGTCTTCCTCTCGGTAACCGTCACCAACCCGAACACCTTCGCGATCAAGGTCGTCATCACCTCGGCCCACGGCGTCAAGACGATCGACGAGATCGGTGCCGGGAAGAGCGCCACGCACGCGTTCACCACCCGCGACGCGAGCGTCGCCGGCGGACAGGTGAGCGTGACCGCCACGGCTTTCGTCTCGGGCGAGCCCGCGACGACCAGCGCTGTCGCCCCCTATCCCGCTGCTAGTTGCCGCTGACCCCTGTCCCACCCTCACCACCCCACCGCGTCGGCGATGCTGCCCACGCAGAACGGAGACACCCGAGATGAACACCCGCTCCCTCCTCGCCCGCGGAGCCGTCGGCCTGACCGGAGGCATGCTCCTCCTCGGCGTCGCCGGCACGGCGGCCGCCGCAGAACCTGAGATCGGCACCGACGACGTGGACGTCACCGTCCAGATCGCACCCCTCAGCGGAGGAGGCGCTCTGGCGATGTCCGTGGCGGGCACCTCGACCGCCCTGGCCGAGAACGGCTCGACCGGCGTGATCCGCCAGTTCACCGGGACCCTGCCCACCGTCACCGTGACCGACACCCGCGATCCCGCCGACATCCCCGCGGACGCTGGCTGGTACGTCCTGGGGACCGCGACCGACTTCGTCTCCTCGGACGGCCTGAGCACGATCGGCGCCGAGAACCTCGGCTGGGCTCCGAACCTCATCGACGGGGGCGACAGTGGCCTCGTCGCCGAGGGCGACGTCGTCGACACCGCCATCGATGGTGGGCCCGACGGTGTCGGCCTCGTCGACCAGGAGCTCCTCGCGATCACCGACGACTCCGCCGGCATAGCGAGCGAGGGGTCGTGGACCGCCGACGCGGCGCTCACCCTGAAGACGCCGACGACCGTCGACGCCGGCGACTACAGCTCCACGATCACGCTCTCCCTGTTCGAGTGACTTCCACGAGGCACGCCCTCGTCCCCCGTCAGCCGTGAGCGGCCGGGCACCTCGTGCCCGGCCGCTTCGTGCGTCCTACTCAAGATCAAGAGGTTTCCATGACCGGTCCACGCCGATCCTCTTCCGGCGGGCACCGTCCGGCGACGCGCCTCCACGCGCTCTCCGGGTTCGTTCTCGTCGGTCTCGTCACCGGGGGGTTCGTCGCGGCGGCCGCTCCGGCCGCGTCAGCCGCGTCAGCCCCCCAAGGCGTGACGTGGGCGGTGAGCCCCGCCACGGACGGTGCTCCGGACGAGCGGTCCTGGGTCGAGCTCGACCTCGGCCCCGGTGCCACCGCCTCCGATGAAGCTGCCGTCCGCAATCTCAGCGACGAGACCGTGACGTTCCGCATCGACGCGGCAGACGGCTACTTCACGGACGCGGGCCGCTTCTCCATGCTCCCCTCGGACAGGCCGTCGACGGACGCCGGCACGTGGATCTCCGCTCCCGAGACGGTCACCGTCGAGCCCGGAGCGACGGGCATCGTCCCGTTCACGGTCTCGGTGCCCTCGGATGCCGAGCCCGGAGACCACGCAGCCGGCATAGCGGCGTCCCTGGTGTCGGTCGGCGCCGGCGCCGGAGGCGCGTCCGTCGGGGTCGAGAGCCGCATCGGCTTCCGCGTGATGACCAGGGTGACCGGCGACGTCGTTCCGGCTGTCGCCGTCGACGGCATGCGGGTCGACTACCAGATGTCGTGGAACCCCTTCGCCGCCGGGTCGCTGACCGTCGAGGCCGACATCGTCAACACCGGCAACGTCCGCCTCGTCCTCGACGGGACCGTCCGCGCACAGGGATCTTCCGCGCCGATCGTCGCCGACGACGCCGCGCGACAGGAACTGCTGCCGGGCGACCGCAGGGCGGTGTCGATCCCGCTCAGGAGCGTCTGGCCCCTCATCGTCGCGAGCGCCGAACTGCAGGTCGCCCCCACGGTGGTCACACCGGACGGAGGGGAGGCCGTCGATCTGGAGCCGGTCACCGCTACGGCGACGGCGGCCGCAGTTCCGTGGTCACAACTGCTCGTGGTGCTCGGAACGGCACTCGTCCTCTCGGCTCTCCTCGCGGGTCGCTCACGCTCGCGCAGCCGTGTCGCCGCGCTCGTGCGGCAGGCCAAGGAGGAAGGCCGCCGGGAGGGCGCGCGTCCCGGTCGTGCAGAGGGAGTGACCGCGAACGCGGACGATCGCTGAGCCGCTCGGCGCCTCGATGAACGCGAACGACGAAAGCCGCCCCTCGGGGCGGCTTTCGCGTGTGGCTCAGAGTCCGGGAGGGCTCAGGGGACGAGCCGGAAGGTGGCGTCTGCGTACTCGGAACTGGACAGCGGGTCGATCCGCAACGAGAAGTCCCTGTGCCGCAGGTACCTGGTGGGGTAGTTGTAGCTCTGGAACGAGGACCAGGAAGGGTCGGAGAGTCCCGCGACCTTCTTGAACGTCGCGTCAGCCGCGAAGCCGGCGCTGCCGTCGTTGGCGTTCAGGACGACCGAGAAGTTCGAGTGCCGAAGGTACTGTCCGGGGAAATTGACCGACTCGAAGGAGACAGCGCTCGGATCGGCCAGACCGGGAACGATCTTCCACTGCGAGTCCTGCTGGGGGTCGAAGGGGAACGCATCGATGCGCGCAGCCCCGCCTTGGTGGCGGACGTAGCGGTCGGGGAAGTTCGACGACTTGAGGCGGGTCGAGCTGCTCTGCCCGTACTTCGTGGTCAAGCCGTTGTACTCGGTCGACGTGATGGGTTGGATGCTGTTGTGCTTGGAGCCGATGGGCGCCGTGAAGTTCCGCTGGCTGAGCGGCGTCCACGAGCCAGTCGTGACGCTTCCCTGCCAGACGTTGAACTTGTTGTTGGGGCAGTAGTTGTCACCCCAGAGCCACCAGGAGTTGGGGTCTGACAGAGATCGAACGACGGTGGGCGCCTCGACGCAGCCACCCTGGTACAGGCCGGTCGTGTAGGGGGTGAACGAGCCCGGCGTGAGGGACGACGAGCGGGCGCCCATGAGGCCGGTCTGGTTGGGCGCAGGGGAACGGTAGTAGAGGTAGCTCACTCCGTTGATGTCGGTCTGCACGTCGGAGTCGATGACACCGCCCTGGCCGTTGTTGTCGAAGAACGTCACGGGCGCCGTCGTCGTGACGAAGTCGGATGTGTAGACGACGAGGATCGTGCCGAAGGGGCCGCCCGTAGGACTCGCGCTGAACGTGATGCCGTACTGCGCTCGTGCCGGGTCCCAGAAGATCGCAGGTGCCCACGTGAACGAGTTGGGGTTCGCGCTGTTGATGTTGAGCAGCCGGTCGCTCGACCAGTTGACCAGGTCGGGCGAGGTCCAGATGTGGATCGAGGGGTTGGCTGCCCCGAAGTTCTCGTTCTTGAGGTCCGTCGCCGTCATCACCCAGCTGCCGTCCTGCAGTCGGAAGAGGAACGGGTCGCGGATCCCCTTCGTGCCGAGCGTCGGGACGAGGATCGGGGCGTTGTCGTTGAGGGCCGTCCATTCGAGCGCGTCCTTGCTCACGGCGAGGTGCACGTTGTTGGAGTTGCCGGACCCGTTGGGGCTCTCTCTGAAGTACGCCATGACGTAGGCGCTGTTGACTGTCGCTGCTTCAGCGGGGGCTGTCTGCGGCGACGCCACGATGAACGCGCCGATCATGGCGGCGGATGCGGCGATGGTCCCGAGACGGCGCCGCCACGAGCTGCGGCCGGGGCCGGCGATGGAGTTCGATCTTGTTGACATGGTTCGCTTTCTAGGGTGGTTCAGTGGGGTCTATCGGGGGTGGGGACGTCTGACGTCGCCGTGGGGAATGTGCTGAGAATGCCTCCTTAGACGTGAGCGGGTGAGTCACGGCGGCGGCGTGCACCGCGCCGAGGCCGACTTCTAGGTGATCGTGAAGGCATTGCCGTTGATGACCAGGACGTCGTCGTCGGACCCGGAGCTCCCGTCGACGAGGTCCCTGTCGAGCTCTCCCCTCAGACGCGACAGACGACCGCCGATCGGCCCGCCTGCGCTCTCCCCGCTCATCCGCAGCTGCGCGACGCGTACGCCACGCTCTCCCGCGAGGTGCCCGTGGTGGACGTCGCGGTGATCGCGACCGATCCCGACGTGATGGACGCTGCCCGCGTCGTCGTGGCAGTCGCGCCCGACGCTCCCGGAGCGACTCCCTTCACGGTCTTCGACCCGAAGGAAGTCGCGGTGGCGACGTCGATGGCCGAGGTGCCCGTGTTCTTCACCACGGTGGTGATGACGACCTTGCCGCTGATGCACCGCGTCGTCACGACGGCGCTCACGGAGGGTCGCGACAGGACGGTCACCGTGGTCGTCACCGCACGGTTGGCGGGCGCCACCTCCTCGTCGCGCGTCACGTCGAGCACAGGGCGGCCGTCGGCGGCGTAGTGGATGCGGACGAGCCGCGTGTCCCTGCCGTCCCCCCCGACCCCGTTGCCCCACGTGTGGTACACGAACACGTCGTTGCCGTCCTCGTCGCGTGTGACGGACCCGTGGCCGGGTCCTTGCTCGTACGCGCGGTAGTCGACGACTCCGTCCGGCATGGGGACGCTCTTCAAGAGCGGAGCGTCGTACTTGGTCCAGCTGGCGATGTCGGTCAGGTCGCTGCCCTCCTTCGCCCAGGCACCGCCGACGATGTACTTCGGGCTGACGCCGCTGCTGGAGTAGACGAGCGTGATCTTGCCGTCACGCTGGATCGCGAACGCCCCTTCAGACAGATGGTCCTCGAACGAGAGCGACGGGACGATGATCGGTGTCGGCTCGCCGATGACGCGAGTCGGATCGCTCGGATCGACCTTCGCGATCCAGGTCGCGGGGTCGCTGGCGCCTCCGTCGACGTAGCGCTGCGACCAGGCGTAGTAGGCGGTCCCGCCGGACTCGAGATAGGTCATGTCCAGGCTGATGTTGCGCCCCGTGCCGGCTCGTCCGAGGGCGCTCGAGTCGCTCCTCAGGACTGCGCGGGGCGCCGACCAGTCAGCCGGGTCCGCAGGGTCTCCCCCGTCGCGCAGCTGCATGATGTGGGCCTGCACCGTGTACCACGCGGCGTCCTGGTTCGACTGGTCGTTCCCCGGGTTGAAGCACGGGGCGAACAGGATCGACAGCTTGCCGCCGATCTCGTGGATCTCGGGGGCCCAGTAGCAGCCCGCGATCACCTTCCCCTCGGCGGTGCGGTCCATCCGCGTCCTGCGGTTGAGCAGGTCGACCTCCCTGGCACGCCCGCCGTCGTCGTCGCTGAGCTGGTCGATGCTGTCGGCCACGCGGATGGGGAGGTGCTCGGAGGCGATGTTGTCGTTGCCCGTGTCGTCGGTAGCCGTGAAGAGGTACTGCGTCTTCCCGTCGCGCTCGTACCGGTAGATGGTCGGGTCGGCGCGGTTGTAGGCGAACGGCTCGTCGTACTGTCGCTGGCGGACGGTGCCCGAGAGGTCGTACGTCCCCGGGCCCTTCGTGCCGATGTCCGCGAGCTGCTGCGGGTCCCAGTCGACGCCGAGGCTGCCGGTCGAGCCGTCGGCGTACGACAGGCGGGCCTTCGCCTCCGTGAGGGCGGTCACGTCCCCTTGCTCGATCGTCTGTGGCGCGACAGACGATCCGGTGTTGACCGTGCGGCCGAAGGCCTTCGTCAGCGCGTCGGCGGTCGAGGCGGAGACAGCCAGCGCACCGCCCGGGACCGCGTCGGCGACACGCCCGGCGAATGCGGACAGGTCGGCGGTCGCCACGGTCGCGGGGCTCCCGCCGAGGACCGGTCCGCGGTTCCCGTCGGTCACGACGACGCTCCGGCGGCCGCCGTCCTTCGGCCAGAAGGCCTGCGTCCGGAGCTCCGTGCGGGCCAGATCCGTGACGGTCGTGTACTTCGCTGCTCCCGCTGCATCCGTCCACGAGACCAGGTAACGCTCCTGGTCGCTGTCGTAGACAGCGCGGGGCGAGGCGACGCCTCCGGTGGTGCCGAGATCGATGAGGCCGAGCTCGGTGAAGTCGGTCGCGGTGGCGTCGGTGGCCTTGAAGACCAGAGCGCTGGAGGTCTCGGTGCCGTCAGGTCCGCCTCCCTCGCGGACACGGGTGGCGAGCACGCCGACGGTCCCGTCGGCGAAGGTGAAGAGCGACGGAGCCGCGACGGCACGGTTGTCCACCTTGTCGGTCCCGACGAAGACGCCCTCGGCGAAGAGGACGCCCCCGTTGTCGGCGAGGGGTGCCGATGTGTCGACGGACGACCCGAGAGCCAGGTGCACGCTGCGGGCGACCGTGTCCTGGTTGGCCTTCAGCTCGCCGGTGGGCGTCCGCGTGTAGGCGACGACGGTCTTCCCTGAGGTGGCGCTGAGGACGGTGGTGCGGAAGGTCTTCGTCAGCGTGGTGCTGCCGACCGCCACGGAGGCGGTGAGCGAGATCGCCTGGTCGGATGCCGTGTCGTTGACGAGGCGTCCCCCTGACAGGCCGCTGCCGTCGGCGCTCCACGACACGGTGTACCCGGCGATCGTGGGCAACGTGGTGCCGGACGCGACGGTGGGGGGAACGACCAGGGCGGTGCGCAGGCGTCCTGTCGCGTCGGCCTCGGTGTCGGCCACGACGGTCACGGAGCGCGCGGTGCCGGTCGCGGCGGATCCCGCGAAGGTCGCGCTCGGCGTGAGGGTGACCACGGCGTTCGCTGTTCCGGGTGCCGGTCGGCGCACGGTCCCGTCGGCACCGATGACCGACGGGTCGCTGCTCGACCAGGTCAGGAGGGAGCCGCCCGCGCCGCGGGTCGGGAGGGCGATGTCGCCGGTGACGGGCTGGGTGACCGAGAACGTCGCCGCAGCGGCATCGGAGCCCGCGATGACGGAGGCGGCGGGAGCCGCGTCCTCACGCACCTGCTCCTGCGACAGGGCACTGGAGTACACGTGCACGTCGTCCATCGCGCCCGCGAAGAGGGGGTCAGGGCCGTAGAGCGACTTGCCCAGCAGTCCGGAGGCGGTCGAGGTGCCGACGGTCGCCGCGCCGGTCGCGGAGGTCGGGGTCGTCTGCGCGAGCCGACCGTCCACGTAGGTCGACACGCTGACTCCGCTGCGGAGCACGACGGCGACGTGGCTCCAACGGTCGGACGCCGCGGGGCCGGTGTCCGCTGCGCGCTGCTCAGAGCCGTCCTTCACCGCGCCGATGAGGTTCCCGCCGCACTGCGGGGTGGCGAAGAGGTACCGCTCGGTCGACTGCCCGAGGGCGTACGCCCAGCTGCAGCTCTGGCCGCCGTCCCATCGCAGCCAGGCTGACACGGTGAGGTCGGCGGTCGACGTCGAGGTCAGTCCAGGCGCGATCTCGGCGAATGCAGCCGAGCTCCCGGCGGCGCCTCCGGGTAGACGGAGAGCGCGATCGTTCCCGCCTCGCGGACCCACGACCGTCGTGGCGCCGCTCCCGCGCACCGTGGCGGATCGGTTCCCGACCGAGTCGGTGAAGGCCGTCCCCGCGGCGACGGGGGCGCCCGCGGCGGTCGTCGAGGCGAAGTCGTAGGAGAGGATCGGGCCGGGTACGGCGGCCTGCGCGGGTGCGCCGCTGAGCGCAGCGCTCCCCGCCGTCAAGGTCGCGGCCACCATCAGGGCCGTAGTGCGTCGGAACAGCATCGTTCGTCAACTTCCGTGAGAGGTGCATCCGGGGAGCGCGGGCCGTTCGGTCCGCGCTCCCCGCTGGGCGGGAACCTCAGGCTCCCGAGCGCAGGAGATCCGAGAGAGCGGCTGCTCTCTCGGATCCCGTGTTAGCGGCAGACGATCGCCGCGTAGGGCGCCGTCACCGTCCGGGAACCGGACGCGGCCTTGGACGTGACGCTGAGCTCACCTGCCGCGATGGAGGCAGAGCGGCTGCTGAACGCCGCGGAGACCGTCTTCCCGGGGGCGACGCCTGTGAACGTCCTGCTCCCCCACGGTGAGGACATCGTCAGCTCGACGGTCGAGTCGCTGGCGTTGGTGCCGGTCCCCATCACCGTGACCTTGCCGGCGACGCAGCGGCTGGAGGCCGAAGCCTGGACGGCCGGTCCAGGAGGCGCCGTCGCCGTGATCGTCGCGACCGCGGGGGTCGCTGCCGAGTTGGCGAGCTGTCCGCGCACCTGGACGGTGTCGCCGGCCTGCTTCAGCGAGCTGAGGTCCGCGGTCTCCCAGGTCACGGCCACGGTCTCCCGGTGGCCGTCCTTGAAGGACGCCGCCACCGTCGCGGGGAGTGACACGGCGCTCGATCCAGCCTGCACCGTCCGTGCCACCGGGTCCACGGAGGTGACCAGGAGCGACGGGTTCCACTTGGCGGCGAGCGCGTCGCGCTCCTTGGCGGTGATCGAGACGACGGACCCGTGACGGGGCGAGGCCGGCAGCGAGAAGCTGCTGGGGATCGTCCACCGGATGTCGCCCTCGAGCGAGTCGGTGCCCAGCGGGATGTAGCCGCGTCCGCCGTAGTTGTCGGTCCAGAGGAAGTACTTGAACCCCGCCCGGTCGCCCTCGTTGGTCTTGAAGATCTCCGGACCCTCGACCTCGGGCGTTCCGGCGTCGCGGCCGATGCAGGTGTCGATGAGGCTCCACGCGCCGGAGGCCGTGATGGCACGCAGGTCGGCGGACTTCTGCCCGATGATGTCGGGCGAGGGGCAGCCGGTGGTCTGGGTCGCCTTCGTGAAGCGGTAGTAGGTGTCGCCGTCCTTGAGCATCGTGGCGTCGATCAGCCCGTTGCCCTTGTTGAGCGAGGGGACGTCGGCGGCCTTGAACCACACCTCCGGAGTCGTGAAGTCACGGAAGTCGCGGGTGGTGGAGGTGAGGATCTGCGGTCCGTTGCCGTCCTCCACGTTCCGCGTGCTGTCCGTGAAGAGAGCCGAGGTCCAGTAGACGACATAGGCGTCGATGGTGGGGTCGTAGGTGGCTTCCGGCGCCCAGGTCATGCCCGCGTTGGGGAGGTTGACCTCGACGTGGCGCTGCTGGCCCCAGTTGACGAGGTCGGTGGACTCCCAGATCTCGAGGTGGCGGCTGCCGCGGTTGGTCGATCCGCCGAAGCCGGTGGTGCCGACGGAGAGGTCGGTGGCCATCAGGAAGAACCTGTCGCCCTCCTTCGAGCGGAAGACGAACGGGTCGCGCAGGCCCTTCGTGCCCAGGGTCGAGGTAAGGATCGGCTGCGCGTCGTTCAGGTTCTTCCACTGCAGCGAGTCGTTGCCGTCCGAGGTGGCGAAGCGAATCTTCTCGCCCTCGACGCTGTCACCGGTGAAGTAGGCGAACAAGTAGGCGTCGAGGTCGCTCGCGGCGACGGGGGCCGCGGCCGGCACGGTGCGCGTGAGCGTCCGCACGACGGGCGAGGCTCCCGGCACGGTCACCGTGGCGGTGAGGGTGACGGTCGTGTCGGCGGAGGGACGCGTGAGCGATCCCTTGGCGACCAGGTCGGGCGCCGTTCCCTTGTCGCCGGAGGTGATGACCGCCTCGTTCGACGAGGTCCAGCTGACGGCCGCGCCCGAGCTGCCGGGCCGCGAGGCCGTGGCTGCGACGTCAGCTCCGGTCGAGGGCAAGTCCAGGCTGCCGCGCACGGGGCCGGCGAGTGCGGGATCTGCGCTGATGGCGTCGGCCACGGCCCGGGCGAGCTCGGACTCGGCGGTCTCGCCCGCGGCGTAGGCGGGAACGGTGACGGTGATCGGACGGCCGACGGCGGAGATGCCGCCGTGGACGGCCGTGGGGGTCAACGTCACGGTCGCGTCCGGGTTGCCCGAGGCAGGTCGGGTCACGGCGCCGGTGGGGCTGACCGTGCCCGGGGCGCTCGACGCCCAGGTGACCACGGAGCCAGCGGCGCCGGACGTGGGGAGGGTGAGGTCGGAGGTGACGGCGGAGGTGTCGCCGAGCGAGACGGTGGCGTCCTGGTTCGCGAGCACGGCGTGCACGCTGGCAGCGCTCTGCTGCACCTGGCCTGCGGTCAGCGCGGAGGTCCAGACCTGCATGTCGTCGATGGCACCGGCCCAGTAGGCGTCCGCGCCGTAGAACGACTTGCCGAGGAAGCCCGAGAAGGTGGAGGTGCCGATCGCGGACGCGGCGGTGGAGGAGGTGTTGCCCTGGCCCACGAGAGCGCCGTCGAAGTAGGTCGAGACGGACTGGCCGCCCTTGACCACGACCGCCATGTGCACCCAGCGGTCCGCGGCGACGGCAGTGTTCCCTGCGCCCCTCACCTCGGAGCCGTTCTTGACCGCGCCGAAGCCGGCCGGACCGCACTTGGTGGTCGCGAGGACGTGGGAGTCGACACTGGAGCCGAGGGTGAAGGGCCAGGTGCAGTCCGGAGCGCCGCTCCAGCGCAGCCAGGCGGACATGGTGACGTCCTGGGCGCCGGCCGGGATGAGGCCGGGCGCGATCCGGACGTGCGGGGCAGCGGACGTGCTCGACCCGCCCGGGAGCGAGAGCGCGCGGTCGCCGGAGGCGCCGGAGGCACCGGCGACGCTCGTCGCGCCCGAGTTGACCAGCGTCCCGGGGTGGTTGCCCACCGCTGCGTCCGCGATGACGGCACCATTGGCGAGGGTCGAGCCGATGGCGTCGAAGGAGTACTGCAACACGGGCGCCGGGACGCTCTCCGCCGCTCCGGCGACCCCGATCGGGGCCAGTGCTCCGCTCAGCGACACGGCGGCGAGCGTCAGCGCGAGGCCTGCGCGAGGAAGGCGTGAGCGCCTGGTGCGCTCGTGCGGGAGAGATCGTGACATGAGGAGTCCTTCGCATGGTGGGGCGGGCGGGGAGGGAATGCCAGGTGGCCGTCTGCTTCTCGCGCAGGGCGAGCAGGAGCGGAGCGGCGGTGGGGAGGGCGCGGCGGCCAGCGATGCAGGACGGTGAGGAAGCGCGCGCTGCTCGTTCGGTTCGGGCTGAGCGCTGAGCAGCCCCGGTGGGGGCGGGGATAGCGAAGGGTCAGCCCGTGTACTCGTCAGCGGGATGCAGACCGGCAGATGCTGGCAGGCAGCAACGTGGACCTGCGGACCAGGCCTGGCGGCCTCGTCGGGGGAAGGGTTGGCGACGTCGTCATCGACGTTCCTCTCAGGCTCTTCTTCGAGCCGATAGATCGGGGCGAGTCGGCTGGATCGTGTCCTGCGCGGCCTCTGATCGATCACTGTATCCGTTTTTGTTACCGTGAACAACAGCCAATGCCCACGTTCCGGGCCCTGCCGGTCACCATGTCGACGATCACGAAGGGAGGCGTGACCAGATGGCGGGAGAACGGGGCCGACCATCGAGCCGACCCCGCACTCTCGAGGCCTGTCAGCAGCGAGCTGCGGGGTAGGCCACGGTGACCGGTGTGCTCACGCCTCCGGTGACCGCCGTCCCGACGAGAGTCCCCGCGGTGATCGCGACCGCCCGCGTCGTGATCGCGAGTGAGGCTGTCTTCTGCGCGCCGACGCTCTGCGACCGCTCACCCCAGGGGGTCGCCCAGGTGACGACCGTGGCCGTTCCAGGGTTCTTGGTCACGATGGTAACGACGGCCTTCCCCGCGATGCACCTGGACGTGGCCATGGAGGTCACGGCCGAGGCCGTGGCGCGGACGACCACCGTGGCCGTGACGGTCCGATTGCTCGGAGCCACCTCCTGGTCCTTCGTCAACGACAGGTCGAGGGTGCCGTTGGCGCGGACGTTGACGCCCTTGAACCAGGTGTTGCGGTCGGAGTCGAAGAGGCCGCCGGCGTTCTGCGGGTCCGTCAGCAGGTGAGGATCTTCGTACGGACGTGCATGGTAGGCGAGGACGAGGTTGCCCGATTCGTCCTTCGCGAACGAGTTGTGCCCCGTACCGGCCTGCTGCCTCGTGTAGTAGCGGGTCTCGTCCGCCCCGAGACGGCCCGTCGCGGTGTCGTTGGTGTCCAGCACGGGGAAGCTGGTCTGCCTCCAGCTCGCCGGGTCCTGGAGGTCCGCGTCGGCAGTCGTCGTGAGGAGGCCCAGGCTGTAGTACTTGTCGACCGTGCCGCCGGAGTAGGTGATCGAGATGGCATCTCCTTGCTGCACCATGAACGGGGCCTCGACGACCCCCTGGTCGCTTCCCTCGGACGTGTCACGGGGCGTCGGAGACTGCTTGCCGATCTCCCACGGCTGGGACTCGCCGTAGACGCGCCGGAGCTCGCCGTCGACGAGCGGGACGGTGCCCTTCGGCCCCGCCACGGCCTTCCCCACGAGGATCTGGCCGCCGGCGGGCATGATCCAGTAGCCCTGCTGCTTGCCTGCCTCCGTGCGCTCGAAGTAGCTGACATCGAATGCGGCGCCGTCGAGGACGACGGGCTCGCCCCACTTCGTCTGGTCCAGGAACCCGCCCGCCGCGATGGAGGCGTCCGTGCCCGTGTACGGGATCAGGACGGTGTTGTCGCACCACCCGCCGACGGGCGCGTAGCCCTTGTTCATGCCTGCGACGATCCACCACGTGCCGTTGATCTTGTGGAACTCCTGCGCCCAGATGTAGCCGCCCCAGCCGTAGAAGGTGTTCGGGTACTGCGCTTCCTTGCCGGGCGTGCCCTCGTCGGGGTCGATGACGATCTGCTCCGGGGCGTCCCGCAGCCCCGCGAGCGTCGTCGCTCGCTTGAGGCCGATCTTGCGGTAGCTCGAGCTCTCCTCGATCGGCCCCAGGGAGGGCTGTCCGTAGTGCGACCCGGTGAGGTAGTAGTAGCCGTCGTCAGGATTGTGGAACACGTACGGATCGGCGCGCGCGTCGCTGACCATCTCCTCGGGGTCCTGCTGGAGCGTCCCCGAGACCTGGTAGCTGCCCGGCTTGGTGGTGTCCACGCCGGTGAGGTCGTCCTGCCAGTCCACGTTGAGGCTCTTCCTCGAGCCGTCGTTGTAGGTCAGGGCCGCCTGCTTCGGCAACGCTGCAGCGACGCCCTCGGCGCCGGCGCCCTGGGCGACGGAGGCGTCCATCTTCTCGACGCCCGTGTTCTGGAGGTCGACGTAGTTCTTGTAAAAGGCGTCGAACTCCGTCGTGGACAGCAGGTCGTCGCTCGCCTGGCTCTGTGCGGCCCACGACGGGAGCCCCGCCCCCTGTACGCCGAGCACTCGGACGTCCGCTTCGGACGTGACGCCGAGCGGGGTGCTGGTGGTCAGATCTGCGAGGATCGTCACTCGACCTCTGCCGGTGAGCAGGTCCGTCCAGAACACCTTGTACTTCTGGGCGGCAGGGTCGAACACGATGCGAGGGTCGGTCACGACAGATCCGGGAGCGATCTTCACGGACCGCTGCTGGGCGAACGTGCGGCCGTCAGGCGAGTTCCACACGTAGACGGAATCGGTCGCGTTGTTCTGGGAGGACACGGCCCCGAGAGCACCGTCGGCGAGGCGGAAGAGGCTCGGTGACCCCACCTGGGCGCTCGGCCTGGAAGCCTGGTCGCCGTCGTTGCCCACGTACAAGATCGCCTGTGAGCGGTTCAACGGCTCCCAGCTGCTGCTGCCGGTCGGCAGAGCCGCGGCGTACACCGCGTCGGCACGACGGTCGTCGTCGTAGGCCAAGGGATCGTCCTTCGTCCCCCCGGTGGTCGTCACCGTCTTGACGTAGGTGGCGATGCGCCCACCGGGAGACGCGATGCGGCTGTCCCAGCGGAAGGTCTGGGCGGTGCCCTCGACGGCGGCCGTGAGCGTCACAGCCACCGCTGCCGAGCCGAGACCTGCGGTGTCGATGGTCCCGTTCGGCTGCACTCTGCTCGCTCCGGCGCCGGTGGCTGTCCACGTGACCTGCTTGCCGAGGACCTGCGACGGCAGATCTCCGAGCACCGTGGCAGGGACTGCCAGGGCGGCACCCACGTCGGACGGCAAGGCGGCGACCTCTGCACCGAGTTCCGCCCCGGACAGCGCCCGGTCGTAGATGCGCAGGTTGTCGATGAGGCCGGAGAAGTACTCGCCTGAGCCCCAGTTCGCCTTGCCCACCTGCAGGACTCCGCCGGATGATCCGAGGATCTGGCTCAGAGGGATCCCGGAACCGTTCACGGCGACGGGCTCCTTGTCGACGAAGAGCCGCGTCGTCGTGTCGGTGACGACCAGGTCGACGTGCTTCCACTCCGGGTTCGGCGTGGTCGCCGCCAGGTTGCCGGCGGAGTTGCGTGCGGTGGCGTTGTCGTAACGCTCGACGGTGATGCCGGAGGTCCGGTCGAGCACTCCGAGATAGTGCTCCTGGGCGTACTCCTGGCGAGCGGCGGACCGAGCGGCGAAGACCGTCCAGCCAGCGTTCGCTGACGAGTCAGGCTTGCTGTCGTAGGAGATCGTGACGCTCGGCAGGCCCGCGAGGAGTGGCTTCCCGTCAGTGGCGGTCAGGTCCAGCCACGACGTAGCGGAGAGCCGCGCGGCCGTCCCCTGCCCTGATCTGCCAGCCACCAGGTCGGTGGAGCCCTGGACGGCTGCACGGGTCGTGCGGTCGACGAACGCACCGTCGGCCGGAGCCGCGTCGAAGGTGAAGTCGGCGAGGAGGCTCTGCTCCGGGGACGCGGTCGCGTCCGCTGCCGACGCCGCGGGAACTGCGCAGGCCATCAGCAGGGCGGCGGTCGCGACGGCGGCGGTGACCGTGACGGGCACATGCGGGACCTTCGACACGGAGCGGGCTGGGCGGGGGGACGTCGACATCGACGGTTCCTCTCAGGATTCGCCTCTGAATCCAGTGCGGATGGAGCGGGAGCGTCAGCGCGAGTGCGCCACACCAGCCGACCTGCGGGACGAGACATCCGCGTCGACACGCTGAACCTAATGCAGATTGTTCACGGTAACAAGACTTGTTCCCGGGAAGTCGAGAGCGCCCGGGAGCAGGTGCCTCCCGGGCTGCGCCGGTCATGGCGAACGGCTGCGCTGCACACTCATGTGGTGTGCAGAGCAGCCGTTCGCGGGGAGTGAGACTGCGCTGCACCCCGAACCTGATCCATGTGCAGCGCAGCCGTTCTTGGGGAGCACGCGGACGATGCGCGCCTCAGGAGTCGCTCAGGTCTGTCTCCGTCTCGCCATCACGGCGCGCTGCAGGAGCACGAAGACCAGCAGGATCCCGCCGGTGATGATGGTGGTCGCCTCGGGCGGGATGCCTCCGTCTCGCGTGATGAGGACGTTCATGAGTCCGAGCACGAGCGCACCCACGACGGATCCGAGCACGAAGCCGACGCCTCCGGTGAGGAGGGTGCCGCCGATCACCGTCGCGGCGATCGAGTCGAGCTCCCAGCCGATGCCCGTGATGTTCTGCGCGCTCCCGAGTCGGGCCGTGTAGATGACCGAGGCGAGCCCGGCGAGCGAGCCGCTGATGACGTAGACCGCGAGCTTGGTGCGGCGGACGGGGAGCCCCATGAGGGCGGCCGACTGCTCGGATCCACCGATCGCGTACACGGTGCGGCCGAGGCGTGTGCGGTGCAGCACGAAGAACGCGACGGCCACGACCACCAGGGCGATGAGGACGCCCGGCGTCGTGACGACGTCGTTCACCTTCGGGCCGTCGATCACCTTCATGTTCGTGGCGAGCGAGCGGATCGGCGACTCGTCGCCGAGACGTTCGGGCACCGTGCTGAGGATGGAGGCCAGACCTCTGCCGAGGAACATCATCGCGAGCGTCGCGATGAACGGCTGCACGTCGAAGAACTGGATCAACACGCCGGAGACGACGCCTGACGCCGTGCCGATGAGGACCATGAGGACCATCACTGCCCACGGGTTCCAGCCGGCGTTGGCGAGCAGGACGCCGGCGACGCTGCTGACGGCGACGATCGCGCCGACCGAGAGGTCGATGCCGCCCGTGAGGATCACGAACGTGAGCCCCACGGCGAGGACGATGACGTGTGCGTTGTTGATGAGCAGGTTCGAGAGGGTCGCGGCCTGCAGGATGCGGCCGTACGCGACTTCCCCGTAGGCCAGCATCGCGACCAGGATGACCAGGGCGGCGACGGTCGGCAGGGAGTCGAGCCGGAGTCGCATGCGGCGCCGCGGTTCGAGGGGCCCTCGGCCGGGACCAGGTGCCGGCGTCGGGGTGAGGGGCGGGCGGATCGTTGTGGCGCTCATGCGGACACGGCCTCCTTCTCGGTGGGCACGGGTGTGGGCACCGGACGTCGGCGCCTCGTGAACAGGGCGCGGACGCGCCGGGACTGCAGGAGAACGATCGCGACGATCACGATCGCCTTGAAGGCAGGCGTGGCCGACGACGAGACGCCGAGGAACACGACGGTCTTGTCGAGGGTGGCGATCAGCAACGCCCCGACGGCCGCTCCGAGCAGATGGAACTTGCCGCCTGCCAGCGACGTGCCGCCGATCACGACGGCCAGGATGGCGTCGAGCTCCAGCTGGTAGCCCGTGCGGGAGACGTCGACCGTCATGACGCTCGACGTGGCGAAGATCCCCGCGACGCCGGCGAGCAGGCCACTGCCGATGTACGCGGTGAACAGGAGCGCGCGGCGGTCGAGCCCCGCGAGGCGCGCGGCCTTCGGGTCCATGCCGATCGCCTCGATCATGAGCCCCAGCGCACTGCGCCGCACGAGCGCAGCCACGCCGATCGTGATGACGACCGCGAGCAGGAACACGACCGGCAGCCCCACGAGGTAGCCGTTGGCGACCCACCGGAACGGCTCGTTGGTGGCGGCCGTGTTCTGGCCGCCCGTGATGACCTTCGCGAGGCCACGGCCTGCGAGCATGATCACGAGTGTGCTGATGAACGGCTGCAGCCCCACGACCGAGACGAGCATGCCGTTGACCGCCCCGAGGACGCCGGCGATCAGAAGCGCCAGGCCCATGGCGGCGAGCGCGACTCCGAGGGAGTCGGAGCCTGCTGCCTTCAGGAACTCCATGGAGACGGCACCCGCGACCACCATGATCGAGCCGACGCTGAGGTCGATGCCGCCGGTGGCGACGACGAGGCACATGCCGACCGCGATCATGAGCACGGGAGCCGCTGCACGGAGGATGTCGATGAGGTTGCCGACGAGGTTGCCCGTGGTGGGGTTGACCGACAGCGCGAGGTAGCCGGGGTCCTTCACCACGTTGATCGCGAGCAGGAGGACGATCGCGACCGTCCCCCAGACCCAGGGTCGGTGGAGCACGTCTCCGAGGCCGTGCGCGCCCAGGCGCCTGGTCACGGTGGTGGTCGGGTCACTCATCGGGTTGCCTCCTCGGGCGTGGTGCGGGTGACGGTCGCGAGGGGCGTCTCGGAGACGCCCTCCTCGGCGATGGCGGCGACGATGGACTCAGCAGTCACGTCTGGTCCCGCCTCGAGCTCGGCGATCTTGCGGTGGTCCTTGAGGACGACGATCCGGTCGCTGAGCCTGACGACCTCCTCGAGCTCCGAGGAGATGAACACGACGGCGACGCCGGTGTCGGCCAGGGCCGCGACCTGCTCCTGGATCTCGGCCTTGGCGCCCACGTCGATGCCGCGGGTGGGCTCGTCGAGGATCAGCAGCTCGGGCTCGGTCGCGAGCCACCTCCCGAGCAGCACCTTCTGCTGGTTGCCGCCGGACAGGTTCCGGATCGGCCTGTCGGGATCCGCCGGACGGACGTTGAGCTCGGTGAGGTACTTGTTCACGACTCGGTCCTTCTCCTTCGCGGAGAGCGGCCGGGCCCAGCCACGCTTGGCCTGGACGGCGAGCACGAGGTTCTCGCGGACGCTCAGGTCGCGGATGATCCCCTCGTCACGGCGGTTCTCACTGGAGAACGCGATGCGGTGCTTCAGCGCCTTCGCGGGAGAGGAGATGGCGACGGGGACGCCGTCCATGGTCACGGTCCCCGTGTCTGGTCGGTCGACCCCGTAGAGGAGGCGTGCGAGCTCGGTGCGGCCGGAGCCGAGGAGCCCCGCGAGGCCCACGACCTCGCCTCGACGGAGAGCCACGTCGGTCGCGTCGAGCGAGCCCTTCCGGCCGATCCCGGTGGCTCGGTAGACGGGCTCGCCCTCCGCCACCTGTCGACTGGCCCGCTCCCGGTCGAGGGAGCGGAGGCTCTGGAGGTCCTTCCCGATCATCTCGGCGATGAGCCCGGCCCGGTCGATGTCCCGGGTGAGGTGCTCTCCGACGAGCTTGCCGTTCCGGAGCACGGTGAGGCGATCGCTGATCGCGAAGACCTGGTCGAGGAAGTGGGAGACGAAGAGGATGGCGACTCCCTCGTCGCGGAGCCGTCGCATCACGCGGAAGAGCCCCTCGACTTCGTCAGCGTCGAGGCTGGAGGTCGGTTCGTCGAGGATCAGCACCTTGGCGTCGACGACCGTGGCACGACTGATCGCGACGAGCTGCTGCAGAGCGAGGCTGAGGGAGGAGAGCGGGGTGCGCGGGTCGAGGTGACCCAGTCCCACACGGGCGAGGACCTCGGAGGCGGCGGCGTGCGTCCCCTTCCAGTCGATCCCGAACCGGCCACGCCGCTCGTGGCCGAGCATGACGTTCTCGCCGATCGTGAGGTTGCTGCAGAGGTTGACCTCTTGGTAGACCGTGGAGATCCCGGCGGCCTGCGCGTCGGCGGTGCCGGAGAGACGACGTTCGGTGCCGTCGACCACGACACGGCCGGAGTCGATGCCGTAGACGCCCGTGAGCGCCTTGATGAGCGTCGACTTCCCGGCGCCGTTCTCGCCCATGAGCGTGTGGACCTCGCCGGGGAAGAGACGGAGGTCGACCCCGTCGAGGGCCTTGACCCCGGGGAAGGCGATGGTGATGGCTTGCATCTCCACGATCGGACTGGATGCCTGCATGGCGTGTGCTCCTTGTCTGCCGCCTCTCCCGTCCGCTGCCGTGGCAGGGGCGGGAGAGGCGGGTGGCGGCGAGGCGGTCAGGTCCGCCTCGCCGCCGGGTGTGGCCGTGCGGACTGGTCAGAACTTCCGGTCGGGCAGCGCCGTGGTGGCCGCCTCGGGCGAGTCGAACGTGGCCGACTGGACGACGATCGACGACTCGACGCTGTCACCGTCGAGCAGCTTCTGCACGGCCTCCAGGGCCGTGTCGCCGAACAGCGGGTTGTACTCGGCGACGAAGCTGAGCTTGCCGGCGGACAGCGCCTCGAGCGCGCTCTTCGTGCCGTCGATCGTGGCGATCTTCACGTCGACACCGGGAGTGAGGCCCGCTTCCTCGACGGCCTGGACGGCGCCGAGACCCATCTCGTCGTTCTGTGCGAAGACGAGCTGCACGTCGTTGCCGTTCGACTTCAGCACGGTCTCGAAGACGCTCTTGGCCTCCTCCGTCGACCAATTGGCGGTCTGCGCACCGATCTTCGTGAAGGAGCTGTCGGAACCGATCACGTCGTCCCAGCCCTCGTTGCGCTCGTTCACGACCGAGACGCCGGCAGGGCCCTCGAGCGTGAAGTACTTGCCGCCCTCGGGGAACGCGGTCTTGGCCCAGTCGGCGACCGACTCGCTGACGGCGATGTTGTCGGGGGCGATCCGGGTCGCGTAGAGCGAGGTGTCGTCCGGCTCGATGCCACGGTCGATGAGGACCACGGGGATCTCGGCCTCCTTCGCCCGCTCGAGCGAGTCCTCCCAGCCGGAGCCCTCGGTGGCCGAGAGCAGGATCACGTCGACGCCCTCGTCCACGAACGACGTGAAGGCGTCGATCTGCGACTTCTGGTCGTTGTTGGTGGCGGGGGCGTACTTGAGGTCGAACCCGGCCTCCTTCGTGAACGTGTCCTGGATGTTCGACTCGTTGGCCTGACGCCAGGCGCCCTCGGGGCCGACCGCGACGAAGCCGATGGTGGCCAGATCGTCACCGCCGTCGGTCGAGCCGGTGCCGGAGCTGCAGGCCGCGAGGCTGAGGGCGATGGCCCCTGCGGCGGCGATGGTGGCGATGCGCCTCTTCGTGGACATGGATCTCCTCCTTGAGATGACGGGACGTCTGCGTCCCGTCGTGGCCATGGGGGCCGGTAGTGCTGCGTGGGCTCGGGTGCTTCCGCTTGTCGGGAATGTTACCGGTAACAGTCTCGAGAAGACAAGAGCTCCGAGAAACATCCGGCCGACGGTGGACAGGGGCGTCAGCCCCAGCGGTGCTACGGCCTCAGCCGCGGGAGGGGTGCGTCGGGCCAGGCCGGAGGGAAGTCGTCCTCGTCGTCCTCGTCGTCCGGGGCGGCGATGAGCTCCACGAGCGTGTCGACCGTGACCCCGGGCCCGTTGCTCAGCTCGCCGATCTTCTCCCGGTCCTTGAGCACGACTATCCGGTCGCTCACACGCACGAGCTCGTCGAACGCGCTCGAGATGAACACGACGGCCACGCCCTCGAGCGCGAGCTGCGCGATGTGCGCCTGGATGTCGACCTTGGCGCCGATGTCGACGCCGCGGGTCGGCTCGTCGAGGATCAGCACGCGCGGCCGGATCGCCAGCCAGCGAGCGAGCAGCACCTTCTGCTGGTTGCCGCCCGAGAGCTCGCCGGCGGGCGTCGCCGGATCGGCCGGCGTGATGTCGAAGTGCTCGATGTGCCGCTCGACGAGGTCCTCGCGCTCGGCCCTGGAGAGCGGATGTGCCCACCCACGCAGAGCCTGCACCGCGAGGACGATGTTCTCCCGCACGCTGAGCTCGTTGATGAGTCCCTCCGCTCCTCGGTCCTCGGCGGACAGCGCCACCCGGTTCCGCAGTGCGTCCGCGGGGCGGTCGATCACGACGGCCCGACCGCCGAGCGTGACCACGCCACCGTCGGCTCGGTCGGCGCCGGCGAGCAGCCGCGCGAGCTCGGTCCGACCGGAGCCGCGAAGCCCCGCGATGCCCACCACCTCGCCCGCGTGCAGCTCGAAGTCCACCGGCCGCAACATCCCGCGGCGCCCGACACCGGTCGCCCGGTACAGCGGCGGGCCGACCGGATCCACACGATGGGCGCGACGCTCCGAGCCGATGCGCTGCAGGTGCGCGATGTCCTTCCCGATCATCCGCGCGACGAGCTCGGCCCGGCCGATCTCGTGCGGCAGGTAGTCACCCTTCTTCACGCCGCCGCGGAGGATGGTCATCCGGTCGCTGAGTGCCAGCACCTGCTCGAGGAAGTGCGAGACGAAGAGGATCGCGACGCCCTGGTCGCGGAGGCGGCGGATCACCTCGAAGAGCTGCGCCACGTCGCCCGCATCGAGGCTCGACGTGGGCTCGTCCAGCACCAGCACCCGTGGTCGGTCGACCATGGCGCGGGCGATGGAGACGAGTTGGCGGCTCGCGGGGGCGAGATCGGCCAGGAGGGCTCGCGGGTCCAGCTCGGCGAGTCCGAGCTCGGCGAGCATCGTGGCGGCACGTGCGTGGGTGGCGCGCCAGGAGATGCCGACGCGACCGTGCACCTCGTGGCCGAGCATCACGTTCTCGCCGACGCTCAGGTTCTCGACCAGGTGCGTCTCCTGGAACGCCGCCTGGATGCCGAGGGCCCGTGCGTCCGCCGGACCGCCGAGACGGACGGGCTCGCCGTCGACGAAGACTTCCCCTGCCTCGATCGGGTAGACGCCGAGCAGCGCCTTGATGAGCGTGGACTTCCCCGCTCCGTTCTCGCCCAGGAGAGCATGCACCTCGCCCGAGTGGAGATCGAGGTCGACCCTGTCGAGTGCGACGCCGTTCGAGAACGCGACGGTGATCCCCCGCATCTGGACCGTGGGGTGGGCAGGTCCGTCTCGCCGCTCGCCGCGACCGGACCAGGTCGGGCCCGCGGCCTGGGGGCCGATCGGGCGCATCGTCGTCGATGCCCGTACGTGACGCACGTGGTGCTCCTCGGGTCGGAGGCCTCGACGGCCTCGTGCCGGGCGGTGCCCGACGTGCACGACTGTAGCTGTCGGGATGCACGCGGGCGAACGGCGACGAGCTTGATTACCTCAGATGGCCATGTCAGCCCATCTGGCGCGCAGCCGCGCTGGAGTCGCGCACGACGAGCTCGGCAGGGATCCGGCTGTTCTGCGGGATCTCGCGGCCCTCGATCGCTGCGATGAGGACGTCCACCACGAGCGACCCGAGCGCCGGGAAGTCCTGCCGCACGGTCGTGAGCGGCGGGAGGAAGTGGCGCGAGACGGGCAGGTCGTCGAAGCCGACGACGCTGAGGTCCTCCGGCACGCGGATGCCACGGTCGTGGAGGCCGTGGATCACCCCGAGCGCCATCTCGTCGTTCGCCACGAACACCGCTGTGTACTCGGGGACGCCAGCGAGCCCGCGAGCGAAGTCGTAACCGAAGTCGCTCGACCAGTCGCCGATCACGATGGGTCTCTCGTGCATGCCCCAGGCCCGGGTCCGCGTGTGGAAGGCACGCTCGCGAGCGCGCGCGTCGAACCAGTCGAGGGGCCCGGAGAGGTGGAGGACGTCGCGGTGACCGAGCGACGCGAGGTGATCGACGGCCAGCTTCGTGCCCGCGGCCTGGTCGACCGAGACCGTGAGGAAGGCCGGGTCCTTCTCGGCCTTGACGACCAGGGTCGGCAGCCCCGTCGTGATGGTCCGGAGCACGGCCACGGACGACGAGCGCGGAGCGACCACGCAGAGCGCGTCGATGCCCTGGCCCGTGAGGTGGCGGACGGCCTCCTCGGGCGTCGCGGAGTCGTCGCGGAGCGCGAACGAGGCCACGGAGTACCCGCTGTCACGCGCTGATCGCTCGATGGCCCGAAGGATGCTCGAGGGGCCGAACTCGACGGCGCTCTCGATCAGCACGCCGATCCGGAGAGCCCGCTGCGTGACGAGCTCGCGCGCAGCGCTGTTGGGCCGGAAGTCGAGCTCGGCGACGACCTCGAGCACGCGTTGGCGCGTGGACTCCTTCACCTGAGGATGTCCGTTGAGCACACGGGACACGGTCATGTGCGATACACCGGCACGCTCGGCCACCTCGCGAAGACCGAGACGCTCTCCGCCGCCTCTGACGCTCACCCAGACTCCATCCTGCACGCTCCGCAACGCAGCTTGGCGTCATCTGCGCCGGCGTTGACGTCGTTCAGTGGCGCTGGATCATTGTACGGGGGCCCCGCGCCCGTGGAGGGTCGACCGGTGCGGGCATGCGAATTTACGCGACCGTAATGCCCCCGATACGTCCGTGTCTCGCAGATTTGATTCGCTGGACGAGTCCTCGGCGGGGGCGCCCGCGAGCAATTCCATGGCTTGCCGGGGAGGCACTCTGGATTGCTCTACAGCGAATTCTTGGGTCTAACGCGCCGGGTCGCAGGCCGACCATGGCCGCGCGGTCCCGCTGTTGCTGGCCGCGTCACACCTGCCTAGCAAGGAGACACCATGTCCAGTGCGTTGCTCGTGATCGATATGCAGAACGGTTTTGTCCACCCCGAGGGGTCCCTGCCGAGCTTGGGCATGGGGATGCCCGGCGTCGAATCGGTCATCGCCGAGAACGTTAAGGTCATCACCGCTGCCCGCGCCGCTAGCGTCCCGGTCATCTACACTCGCAGTGTCTTCCGCCCCGGGATGGTCGATCTTCCGATGCGCATGGAGGGATTCCTGCCGCCGAACTTCGACATCCTCGAGCGGGGCAGCTGGGACGCGGACGTCCACTCAGACCTGACCCCTGCGGACGGCGAGGCGGTCATCGACAAGAACCGTTACGACGCCTTCCTGAACACCCCCCTCGAGCAGGTGCTGCGCACCCTCGGCGTCGACAAGGTGCTCGTCACCGGGACCGTGACGTCGATCTGCGTCGAGTCGACCACGCGCTCGGGCTACATGCGCGACTTCGACATGTACGTCGCATCCGACTGTGTCCTGGGGGCCCCGGGCCAGCACGAGGCCTCGCTGGCCATCATGGGTGCCGCCTTCGCGACCGTCCTGCCGTGGCAGGAAGCCCTCGCTGCGGTCACCGGCGAACCGGCCCTCAGCGCCTCTGGTGCAGCGGTCACCGCTTAGCTGCCCGGCAGGGCACGAGATCATCACGCCCACCACACGAGACAAGAGACGGCCCCCGGCGCCATGTGGCGCCGGGGGCCGTCTCGGTGTCTCAGGGCAGGTCAGTGGACGGGCAGGGCGGCCTCGTGGTCCGAGTCCGGGGGCAGCAGCTCCGACTTCGAGCCACGGATGAACACGGCCGCGATGATCGACGCGAGGACGAGCCCGATGGCCGCAGCGAAGAACGCTACGGAGTAGCCGCTGGTGAACGCGTCGAGTTCAGACCCGCCGCCGCCGTAGCTGGCCACTGCCGAGGCGTAGAGGGCGGTGAACACCGACAGGCCGATCGACCCGCCGATCTGCAGTGCGGAGTTCAGGGCGGCCGAGGCGGCGCCGGCGTCCTGCGGCTTGACGCCTGTGAGGGCGAGGTTCTGCAGGGGGATGAAGACGAACGCCATCCCGATCCCCAGCACGATGAGTGCGGGCATCACCTGGACGACGTAGGAGCCGTCTGCCGTGATACGGCTGAGGTAGCCGACACCGACGGCGGAGATCAGCGGACCGCCGATCATCATCGGACGCGGTCCGATGATGGGCAGCAGCTTGGTGGCGACCGGCGCCATGATCATGATCATGAGGGTCATGGGGAGGGTGGCGAGGCCCGCGGGCAGGGGGTCCATCCCGAGGACGATCTGGAGGTGGAACGCGACATAGAGCATCGCTCCGATCAGGACACTGCCCACGATGGCCTGGATGAGGAACGCACCACCTCGCACCCGGTCCGTGACGACGCGCAGCGGCAGCAGCGGCTGGGCGACGCGGCTCTCGATGACGACGAAGAGCACCAGGAGTCCGGCACCCAGGGCCAGGAACCCGATCGTCTGGATCTGGGTCCAGCCGTGCTCAGCCAGGCTGAACCCGTAGACGAGGGCGCCCAGGCCGAGAGTGACAGTGACAGCACCGGCCATGTCGTAGCGGTTGTTCCCTTCGGCCTTGGACTCCTTGACCAGCAGCATGCCGCCGATGAGTCCGACGATCACGAAGAAGACGTTCACGAGGAGGCACCAGCGCCAGTCAGCGAACTCGGTGAGGACACCGCCGAGGACGAGGCCGACTGCGGCGCCGGCGCCTGCAACGGTGCCGAACACGGCGAAGGCGGTGTTCCGCTCACGTCCGCTGGGGAAGGTCACAGTCAGCAGGGCGAGAGCGGCCGGGGCGAGGAGGGCGGCGAACACGCCCTGGAGGCCACGGGCGATGATCAGCTCCGTGCCGCTCTGGGCTAGGCCGCCGAAGGCTGAGGCCACCCCGAAGCCGAGCATGCCGACCAGGAAGGTGCGCTTGCGGCCCCAGTAGTCAGCGACTCGACCGCCGAGCAGCAGCAGGGCGCCGAAGGCGAGGGCGTAGGCCGTGACCACCCACTGGCGCTCGACGTCGCTGAGGCCGAGTTCTTGTTGAGCCTGTGGGAGGGCGATGTTGACGATGGTGCCGTCGAGCACGACGACGAGTTGGGTGAGCGCGAGGACGACGAGCGCCCACCAGCGCTTGGGGGAAGAGGAAGTCTTGGAGGCAGACAACGAGGACGTGGACATAGAGAGAAAATCTCCGGGCTTCGATGGGGATGCCGGAGGTTTTCAGCCTCGGACCGACCGCGGCAAGATGCCTTGTCGACCGCACCGATCAGAATCGGTCAGAGGACGATCATAACTCAATCGGACCGATTTTAGTCAGTTGATCCCCCGACTGGGCCGAGCGTATGCAGTCGTTCCCGGTAGTGGTGCGCCCCTGAACGCAGGCGACCCCGCCTCGGATCGAGGCGGGGTCACGTGCAGGGCCTGGGCTCTAGTTGGCGGGCGGCGTGAAGAACTGGAGGTCGTTGCCCTCGGAGTCCTTGAACGGGAGGAGGTGACCGAAGGGGTGCTCGCTGATGGAGCCCTCGATCTCACCGCCACGCTCGCGGATCTCGCTGAGCTTGTCCTCGATCGTGCCCTCGGGCTGGAACGTGATGACGGCACCGCCGTCCGAGGAGACCGTAGCGTTCTCGTGGCCGTTCAGGCCGATGACGAGTCCGCCGGCGTCGAGCTCGGACCACTCGTCCTCTTCCTTCTTCACCTCGAGGCCGAGGGTGTCGCGGTAGAAGGCGACAGCGCGCTTCATGTCCGCGACGGGAACCCACACTGTGACGACGTCCTTTGCCATGCTTCTCTCCTCTGATCACCCCGAGATGTTTCTCGGCGGTGGTTCATGACTACCCGCCTACGTGGGCATTCCTCACGGCTGAAGACGCGGGAAGCCACCGACCATTCACAGCCGATGTAGTCGCTCTCGGTGCCCATCCTTCATAGCGCTCACCTCGCTCAGGGATCGCCTAATGTCCCGCTCTTCGGCCCATCGTGTCTCTACGGGCACCGAGACGGGTCACAGGGCGTAGCGGACGGACATGATCGGACACAAGACACCGGCCGAGGGGCAAGAGCTGCCAAGGTCGCCGCATGGCGCTCATCTGTCTGGTCCTCTCCGGGGCCGCCCTCCTGGTCAACGGCCTCACCCTGCTCGGGCGCGTCCCCGGCCGGGACAGCGGCGTGTTCAACGTCCTGATCGGTGGCCTGCAGCTCGTCCTCTGCGTGGCCGTGGCCGTGTCGGCCGACGGCTCCCTGCCTGCGCTCTTCGCGATCTCGGGCACCTTCTTGTTCGGCGTCACCTACCTCTACGTCGGCGTGGACTCCCTCCTCGGACTCGGCGCCGTGGGCCTGGGCTGGTTCTGCGGCCTGGTCGCCGCTCTCGCCGTCGCCTTCGCGGTCGTCCACGTCGCGGACGACCCTTTCCTCGCCGTGCTCTGGGCTGGATGGGCGGCGCTCTGGGCGCTCTTCTTCGTCCTGCTCGCCCTCGGCCGATCAGCGATCGGCACCTACACCGGGTGGGCCCTCGTCCTCGCGAGCCAGGTGACCACCACGGTCCCCGCGCTCCTCGGCCTCACCGGGCACTGGCCGGCCGGCTCGATCGCCACGACGACCGCGCTCCTGTCGCTCGTCGGGGTGTTCGGCGGCGCCGCCCTGCTCACCCGCCGAGCCGCCACACGCCCCCAACCGGAACGCACGCAAGCCCCCGCCGCTGCCTGACCCACCAGAACGGAACCGAGACCCATGACCACGACGACCACCACATCCGTCACCACCGCGGCACCCACGGACGAGACGCTGTCCGCGCGTTTCCGCCCGCTCTTCGACCGCATCGCCGCTGGCGCCGCGGAACGCGACCGTGAGCACCGCCTCCCCGTGGCCGAGATCCGCGAGCTCGCCGACGCGGGCTTCGGAGCCCTCCGTGTCCCCGTCGAGTTCGGGGGCTCCGGCGCCACCCTCCCTCAGCTGTTCCGACTGCTCACCGAGCTCGCGGCGGCGGACAGCAACATCCCCCAGGCCCTCCGCGGCCACTTCGCCCTCGTCGAGGACCGCCTCGTCGCCCGGTCCGGGCAGCGCGACGTCTGGCTCGAACGGTTCGGCCGCGGCGAGATCGCCGGGAACTCCTGGACCGAAGTGGGCACGGTGCAGGTCGGGGACGTCACGACGAAGGTCAGCCCCGATCCGGACGGCGGGTTCCGCGTCACCGGGCAGAAGTACTACTCCACCGGCAGCATCTTCGCCGACTGGATCGACACGTACGCCGAACGCACGGACACCGGCGACCGGGTCATCGCGATCGTCGACGCCCACCAGGACGGCGTCGCCCACACCGACGACTGGGACGGGTTCGGTCAGCGGACGACGGGCTCGGGCACGAGCACGTTCCGTGATGCTCGTGTCGGTGCCGACGACGTCGTGCTGTTCGACGAGCGCTTCAAGTACCAGACGGCCTTCTACCAGGCCGTCCTGCTGAGCGTCCTCGCCGGCTCCGTCGTAGCTGCCGAGAGGGAGATCGCGGTCGAGGTCAGGAACCGCACCCGCGTGTTCTCGCACGGCAACGCCGACACGTTCGCTGCTGACCCGCAGATCCTGCAGGTCGTCGGCGAGGTCTCAGCCGCCGGCTTCGCCGCACAGGCGATCGTCGACCGCGCCGCGCAGGCCCTCCAAGGCGCCTACGAGGGAGCCTTCCTGGACGAGACCGAGGACGAGCGGAGGAACGACCGCGCCGAGCTCGCCACCGCGCAGGCGCAGGTCGCCCTGACATCGCTCGCGACGCAGGCGACCTCGCACCTGTTCGACGCGCTGGCGGCGTCCGGCGTGAGCACCACCAAGAACCTGGACCGGCACTGGCGCAACGCCCGGACCGCCGGCAGCCACAACCCGTGGGTGTTCAAGGCACGCATCGTCGGCGACCACGCCGTCAACGACGTCCAGCCGCCACGGGTCTGGGCCATCGGCGCGACCCGCCGCTGACCCGCCATCGCTTCCGTCCGGCGACCGGCCGTAGGCAGGCGCCCTCCGCGGACGCGCGGAGCGCCGTCGCCCCACCGACGCGCGAAGCGCCGTCGCACCGCCGGTGCGCGAAGCGCCACCGGCACGCCGCCGGCAGGCGGCCAGACGAGCACCGAGAACGAGAAAAGCCCCTGCCGTGTAGGGCAGGGGCGATTCTCGATCTCGTGCGCCTGGAGGGACTCGAACCCCCAACCTTCTGATCCGTAGTCAGATGCTCTATCCGTTGAGCTACAGGCGCATTTCTCCGGCCGAACGGCCAGAGGAAACCATACACGAGCTCGGGCCCGCTCGCCAATCGAGGCGACCGGGCCCGGCTCGGGGCGGGCTACGGGGCGCGCGGCCCCTCGTCGTCGTCCTTGCGCTCTCCGAGCAGCCGGTCGACGTCGCCGGAGTCGACGGTGCCGCTGCGGTCCATCACGTCGCCGGTCGCGTCGCGGCCGTTGAGGTGGGCGGTGCCGCGCTCGGCGCCCTCGTCGGTCTCGACGTCGCCGTGGTTCTCGGTGCTGCCCGCGACGGGCACGCGGGTGCGGTCGCCGAACTCGGCGGTCTCGTCGGTGACGCCGCCCTGGTGCGGCTCGTTCGTGTTGGTGCTTGTCATGGCGTGCCTCCTGTGGCTCGGGTCATGTGAGGTCGAGTCTGCTCCCTCGGCTGCGGCCCGTCTCAGACAAGGGCTCGCCATGCACAAGAGGCATTGCGCAACACTTCTTGCGCATCTAGGGTCGAGCCCATGACCCCTCGCGTGTCCGACCGCCGTGCCGAGCTCACCGACGCCGCCTCGCTGCGTGCACTGGCGCACCCCACTCGGCTGCGCCTCCTCGGGCTCCTCCGCGAGCGCGGCCCGCAGACCGCCGCCCTCCTCGCCGACGTCGTCGACGAGGCCCCCGGGACCCTCAGCTACCACCTCGGCAAGCTCGCCGCGGTCGGCCTGATCGAGCAGGCCGACGCCCAGGGGCCCGACCGCCGCGAACGCTGGTGGCGGGCCACGAGCGACCTGACCGCGTGGGAGCCGGCCGACATGCTCGACGACCCCGAGCGGGCCGCCGCGTCCACCGCGTTCCAGCGCTCGATCGCGCAGGTGCTCGCCGCGCAGTACGGGCGCTACCTCGACGAGGCACCGTCCCTCCCCCGCGAGTGGGTCGCCGCGGCCGCGCTCGGCGACCGCACCCTCCGGCTCACCGTCGACGAGCTCGCCGCCCTGCGCGACGAGCTCGAGGGGCTCACCGAGAGGTGGCTCGACGTCTCCGCCGCCCACGAGCCCGGCGACCCCGCGGTCGAGCACGTCACCTGGGCGCACCAGGCGTACCGGCGGCCCACGGCGCCGTGAGGGAGCCGAGGGTCCCGGCCGGCGCCTCGGAGCCCGCAGCGGCCGACGGAGGCACCGGGGAGGCGGCGCACACCGCGCCCCACGCCCGCCCCCGCACGGCCCTGGCCGCCCTCCTGGCCGCCCACGCGGTCAGCCAGACGGGCAACGTGGTCACCTCGTTCGCCGTCCCCTTCTACGTGCTCGGCACCGGCGGCAGCGGGGTCGAGGTCGGCGTGGCCGCCGTCGCCGCGACCCTCCCCGTCGTCGTCGGCGGGCCGCTGGGCGGCGTCGTCGCCGACCGCGTCGGTCACCGTCGGAGCGCCGTGGTCGCCGACGTCGTCAGCGGCGTCACGGTGCTGGCGGTGCCCGTCCTCGCCGTGACGGTCGGCCTGCCGTTCTGGGCACTGCTCGCCCTCGTCTTCGTCAGCGGCCTGTTCGACGCCCCGGGGCAGACCGCTCGCCGCGTCATGCTGCCGTCCCTCTCGACGGCGGCCGGGGTGCGCCTCGAACGGAGCGTGGGGTTCCTCGACGGCTCGGAGCGGCTGGCGAAGCTCGTCGGCGCCACGCTCGCGGGCCTGCTCGTCGCCCTGCTCGGGCCCCTCGGCACGCTCGTCGTCGACGCGGCGTCGTTCGTGGTCTCGGCGCTGCTGACGCTGCTGCTGGTGCCGCGAGCGACGGCGGGGTCACGGGCCGGCTCGTCGACGGCGGGTGCGGCAGGGCAGACGGACGCGGACCGCGCCTCCTTCTGGACCGACCTGGCGGAGGGGGCCCGGTTCGTCGCCCGCGACCGGCTGATGCGCCTCGTGGTCGCCCTGGTGCTGGTGACGAACCTGCTCGACGCCGCCCGCAGCTCGACGCTGCTGCCGATCTACGCCGACGACCGGCTGGGCGGCGCCGCCGCGCTCGGGCTGATCGTCGCGGTGATGGGCGGCTGCGCCCTCGTGGGCAGCGTGGGCTTCGGCCTGGTGGCCCACCGCGTGCCTCGTCGCGTCACGTTCGCGGTCTGCTTCGCCCTCGCGGGCGGCCCCTCGTCGGCCGCGTTCGCGCTCGACCTGCCGCTGGCGTGGCTCGTCGCGGCCACGGCGGTCTCCGGGCTGGCGGCGGGGGCGATCAACCCCATCCTGGGCGCGGTGGAGCTGGAGCGCGTGCCCGAGCACCTGAGGGCCCGGGTCTTCGGGCTGATCACGGCCGGGGCGTGGGCGGGGGTGCCGCTCGGGGCACTGCTCGGGGGCGTCGCCGCCGACACGGTCGGCCTCGCCGTGGCGTTCGGCGTCGTCGCCGCCGTCTACGTCGTCGTGACGCTCTCTCCCCTGGCGGGAGGCGCGTGGCGGGAGATGGAGCGCGCCCCGGCAGCCTGTGAGTCCGCCCGCACTCCGGGCTCTGGGAGGTCGGTGTGAGGCTGCTTCCAGGGGCGGTGTTGTTCCATTGTCCCGTGACCGCATCGACCACCGCCCGAGCCAGCACGGCAGTCCGCCGTCGCGTGGCCCACCGGTGGATGCTCACCTCCGGCCTCTCGGCCGCCGGCCTCGTCGGCGTGTACGTCGTCGCGGTCCTGACCCCGACCGGTCAGGCGATGGAGGACAGCATCCTCCGCTCGGTCGACGGCGACACCCTGCTGCAGTCCGGCTCGGCCCTCGACGCCATCTCGCCCTCGGCCCTGCTGCTCGTCGTCGGCGTGACGATGCTCGTCGCGTTCGCGCGACGCCGCCCCGGGGCCGCGCTCCAGGCCGGCGCCCTCGTCATCGGCGCCACGGTGACGACGCAGGTGCTCAAGGTCGTCGTGCCGCGCCCCGAGCTCACCGGCGACGTGTACGCCAACAGCTTCCCGAGCGGCCACACGACGGTGGCCGTCGCGGCGATGTTCGCCGTGCTCACCGCCTTCGGCCGGCGCTCGCGGCCCGTCGTCTACGTCGTCGCGACCGGCTTCGCGGCCGTCGTCGCCGAGCAGACCGTCGCCTACGGCTGGCACCGCTGCAGCGACGTGGTCGGCGCCTGCGCCGTGGCGCTGCTCTGGCTGGGCGTCGTCCGCGGCGTCGCCGCGCGCTACACGGGCGACCGTCGGGGCCGTGACGAGTCGGTGGGCTCCAAGGCGCACGGGGTCACGTCGGGCGTCCTGGGCCTCGCCCTCGTCGTCTGCCTGGCCGCGTCCGGGGCGACCTGGGGCATCGGCATCGGCAGCGACATGAGCGTCACCACCTCGACCGGCGACGGGGTGCTGATGGGCGCCCGCCTCGCCGCGGCCGGGGTCGTGCTGGTCACGGGCTGGCTGGCCTGGAAGCTCGACCGCCGGCTCTGAGCCGCCCCCGCACGACGCGCAGGCCCCGCTGCGGCGCGTGCCGAGCGGGGCCTGGAGGTGCGACGAGCAGCGGTCAGCGGCGAGCGCCGCGACGACCCGAGACCGACACCCAGATCACGAGCACGACGATGGCGCCGATGATCGAGCCGATGATGCCGGCGGGCTGGAAGAAGCCGTCGGTCGGGTCGTGCTGGAAGAGCAGGAAGCCGAGCAGCCCGCCGACGAACGAGCCGACGACGCCGAGCACGATCGTGGCGACGATCGAGAGGTTCTGCTTCCCGGGGACGACGGCGCGGGCGATGAAGCCGGCGACCAGGCCGATGACGAGCAGGCTGACGATGAGACCGAGCATGGTGTTCTCCTTCTAGGGGGGCGGCGACCGGCACCGTCGGTGCCGTGCTGTCGCCGTGTCACAGCAGACCACCCCTGAAGGTGTGGCGGCACACCCCTCGGGGTGGGATGGTGAGCCCATGACCACCGCGGAGCTGCCCGTCCAGACCAGCTACATCACCGTCGCCCTCGTCGACGACTACGACGTCGTGCTGACCGGCCTCGCCCACATGTTCGACCAGTACCGCGACCGCGTGACGGTGGCCGAGATCGACGCCACCACCGCGCTCTCCGACAGCGTCGACATCGTGCTCTACGACTCGTTCGCCCAGCCCGAGTCCGACCACCACGAGCTCGCGGCCCTCGTCGCGAACCCCTCCGCGCGCCGCGTCGTCGTCTACACCTGGAACTTCCACCCCGAGCTGGTGGAGTCGGCCCTCGCGCAGGGCGTGCACGGCTACCTCTCGAAGACCCTCGGGGCCCGCGAGCTCGTCGAGGCGCTCGAGGCCGTGCACCGCGGCGAGCTCGTCGTCAGCGACGTCCGGCACCGGGCCCCCAGCGCGCCCGGGCTCGACTGGCCGGGCAAGAAGGAGGGCATCACCGACCGCGAGAGCGAGATCCTCGCCCTCATCACCCAGGGCAAGAGCAACGCCGAGGTCGCCGCGCTCACCTACCTCAGCCCCAACACGGTGAAGTCGTACATCCGCTCGGTCTACCGGCGCATCGGGGCGACGAGCCGCACGCAGGCGGTGCTCTGGGGCGTGCAGAACGGGTTCACGCCCGACCACCACCGCATCGACCACTGGCTCGGCGGGCCCTGAGGCCGGCGGCGCGGCGCAGCGGCACGAGCAGACCGGCACGGCGCAGGGGCACAGCGCAGGAGGCGCGGGCCGGGCTCGTGCCCGACCCGCGCCTCCCTGAGGTGGTGCTGTCCGCTACTCGGCGGCGCGCCCCCGACGGCGGGCGACGAGTGCCCCGCCGAGCGTGAGCAGCGCGAGCGCCGCGGTGAGCGCGACGCCGAGCGCCGGGCCCGAGCCGGTCATCGCGAGGCGGCGGGCCTCGGCCCGGGCGGCGGTGTCGGTCGCGCCCGCTCCGGTGCCGGTGCCGGTGCCGGTGCCTGACCCCGCTCCGGTGCCGGCTCCCGCTCCGGTCCCGGGGGCCGTGCCGCCGGGCGTGCCGGGCGTGCCGGGCGTGCCGGCGCCGGGGTCGGTGCCGCCCACGGGCGGGTCGACCGGTGCGGCGAGCACCGTGACGCCGTCGCTCGTGACGGGCTCCGAGTCGGCGAAGCCGGCCGCGCGGGCGGTGACCCGCACGCTCAGCACGCGGCCCTCCGACCCGGCCGGCACGACGAAGGTCGCGCTCTCGACCGGTGCGGCGGCGCGGGTCGCGGGCTCGTCGCCGGGCGCCGCGGCCGGGGCCACGGGCTCGCCGTCGAGCAGCCACTCGGCCGTCAGCTCGGCCTCGCCCGGGTCGGCGACCGCGACGACGCGCAGCTCCGACCCGACGCGCGCCTCGCCGGTGACGACGACGGAGCCCAGCGCGACCTGGCGCGTCACGTCGACCGTGTAGGTCGTCGTGGTCGTGCCGTCGGGCGAGGTGACCGTCACCGTGGCGACGCCGTCGGTGGCCTCCGACGCCTGCTCGACGACCACGTCGGCCGTCGTGTCGGTGGCGATCGCGGAGACGAGCGGCCAGCGCTCGCCCTGCACCGTCGCCGCGTACGCCGACGTGGCGGGGTCGAAGCCCTCGACCTCGACGCCGTCGAGGCGCAGGGTCGCGGCCGTGCTCACCGACGAGTCGGAGGCGACCGGCTCGAAGAGCTGCACCTCGCTCACGGTGAGGTGCGTGTTCGGGTAGGCGTCCATCACGACGCGGACGCCCGAGGTGGTCACCGTCGGGAACTCCGCCGTCACGACGGGGGCGCCGGCGGTCGGCACCGCGACGGGCTGCGGGGTCTCGTAGCCCGGCAGCGGCTGCCAGCTGCCGTCGGCCGCCCTCTGCTGCAGCTGGATCGACTGCGCCCAGCTGGTGGCCGAGCCGTCCGGGTAGAACTGCACCGTCACCTGCGAGACGTCGCGGGGAGCGTCGAACGAGTACTGCAGCCAGCTCTGCGCGGGCTTGTTGGACGACACCCAGTTCGACCAGCCCTTGTCGCCCGACACCCCGTTGCGGGTGCGGTCGGCGGGGTAGCCCGACTCGGTCGACGAGGCCGAGGCCGCGACTCCCTGGTCGGGGGCGAAGTTGCGCAGGGTCGCCGTGGTGACGATCAGCGAGACCTCGGCGCGCAGCTCGCCGCCGTCGACCGTCGCCGTGCCGGCCAGCGTGACGACGCCGGGCCGGGCGAGGTCGTCGACCGTGAGGCTCGACGAGCTCCAGGTGACGGGCACGTCGAAGGTCTGCTCCGAGGCGCCGACCCGGGCGGGCACGGTCTCGGGCAGGGCCGCGACGACCCCGTCGACCGCGCTGCCCACCGCGACGGTGAGCGACACGGGGTCGGTGACGGTCAGGCCGCCGACGTCGACGAGCGCCGTGACCGCGAACTCGCGGCCGAACACGTCGGTGGCGGTGCCGCCGACCTCGACGCGGCCGGGCGTCTGCCAGGCCGCGGCGTCGACCGCGCCCCAGACCACGCTCGCCGCGGCGCCGGAGCCCCACGAGTAGCCGGCCACGACCGTGGCGGGGAGCGCCGGAGGCACGCCCACGTCGGTCCGGAGCGCGACGGTCTGCCCGACGGCCGGCTCCAGGTCACGCACGGCCCAGCGCTGGTTCGCGCCGCCGTTCGAGCCGTAGACGCCGACGCCCGCGCCCTCTGCGGAGGACTGTCCGTTGACGTCCAGCGACTGCGCGACTCCCTCGCCGACCAGTGAGAAGGTCGATCCGTCGGTCGTGGTGACCCACCAGCGCGAGGCGGGGTCGCCGGCCGCGGTGGCCTCGTCGACGCTCCTCAGCTCGGTGCCGCGGGAGGTCGCCGCGAGGTAGCGGCCGTCGGCGGCGCGGAGGGTGACCCGGCGCTCGTCGCCGGACTCGGTGGGCACGGTGCGGGCCGTCCAGGACTGCCGCGCCGCCGCCTCCGTCGTGGTCGCCGACGAGGTGAGGGTCGTGGCCGCACCGGTGCCGGTGCCCGTGCTGAGGGCCTTGCCGCTCTGCACGCCGACGAACTGGTAGTCGTGGCCGTCGAGCACCGCGGGGGCGTCGGCGGCGACGCCGGAGACGCCGGCGACCTCGAAGGTGGTGACCGACTTCGCGGGCACCGTCAGGGTCGCGGTGCCGCGGGCGACGTCGACGGCCACCGGGGCGCCGGGGACGACGCCGGTCGACGTGACCTCGGCGCCCTCGGGCGCCTCGGTGGTCGTGTACGGCGTGACGGCCGCGCCGTCGGCGATCGCGCCGAAGCGCGACAGGTCGAGCGTGACGGTGCGAGGGGCGTCGGTCGTGTTGCGGTGCACGAGCGTGGCGCCGTCACCGTCGGGGCGCACGGCCGCGGTGGTGTCGACGTCGTCGACGGCGACCAGGCGGTCGCCCTCCTGGATGAACTTCGTGAAGTTGCGGAGCGCGGAGAACTTGGAGTTCACCTTCACCGAGCAGGGCTCGACGGCGGTGGAGTCGCCCCCCGCGTCGGCGACGCGGCGCTCGCTCTTCCAGACCTCGACGCCGCCCTCGGTGAAGGGCACGCAGTCGAGGTCGATGAACATCGAGCCCCAGTTGAGGTCCTCGCCCTGCGGCTCCATGTTGTAGAGGTCCTCGACGGGCTGCCAGAGCACCCACGCGTCGGGCTCGAGCTCGCGGAGGTCGTCCGCCACGCGGCCGGCCATGCCGAGGCCGTTCTCGATGTTCGAGGGATCCCAGCCGTTCACCCAGCTGCCCTCGATCTCGCTCATCCAGAGCGGCGAGTCCGCCTGCTTCGCGAGGTCTCGGACGGTGAGGCGGCCGCTGGTGCCGTAGGTGTGGACGTTCATGCGCCCGACCGCGTCCCGCGCCTCCTGGGGGTAGGCCGCCCAGTTGGTCGCGAAGATGCCGGGGTTGGTCTCGTCCATCGCCGCGATCATCGCGTCGGTGGTCGTGCCGGGCTCGGCGAGCTCGGCCTGCAGGTCGGCGATCATGCGCACCTGCTGGTCGGGCGAGACGCGCATGCCCTCCTGGCGTCCGGTCGGCTGGCCGTCCCGGATCGTCGTGCCCCAGTAGTTCGTGTTCGGCTCGTTGAACGGGTCGATCGACTCGACCTCGATGCCCGAGGTCTGCTCGAGCTGCTCGGTGACCCGCGTGAGGTACGTGATGAAGTCGGCCTCGGAGGCCGTCTTCAGCTGCTGCGCCGTGGAGTCGAACCCGCCCGACACGTAGCCGCTCTCGGTCATGAAGTACGGCGCGGAGTTCGCGAACGTCTCCCAGTGCGTGATCTGGTCGTCGGCCGCGAGGCGGTCGACCCACCAGCGCTGCGTGGCGTCGGCGTCGAGGTCGTACTGCGACAGGTCGTCGGGGTCGAAGGCCTGGCGGACGGCCTCGCGGTCCGCGTACGCGGTGGAGGCGCCCCCGTAGGTGCCCGCGCCGCCGTCGGCGTCGGGCGCCCACCAGCCGTCGACCGCTCCGCCGGCGCGGAGGTAGTCGACGACGTCGGTCGCGTTGCCGCCGCCGATGTTGTAGCGGGCGATGTTGAGGTCGAGCCCCTCCTCGCCGAAGACGGCCTGGTAGAGGTCCTCGCGGAGCTCCTCCGGGTAGCCGCCGGTGGCGTTCGCGAACCAGACGAGGCTGGTGCCCCAGCCCTGGAACGGGTCGCCCGCGTACCAGGGGTTCGGCGTGATGGTCACCCCCTCGGCGGTCGCCGCGGCCGCTGCGGTGTCGGCGGGCGGGAGCCCGGTGACCAGCCCCACGGCCGCGAGCGCCGTGACGCTCGCCCCCGCGAGTGCTCGTCGTACTACAGATCGTGATCGTCGCATCGTCATCGATGCAGCCCCTCTGTCGTGCTGACGGTCGCCCCTGACGGTGACCGGGTGGTCGTCGTCGACCCCCGAACGGGAGCGTACGGTGTTTGCGCAAACATCGGAAGGGGCGGCGTCCGATCTGCGCACCGTGCAGCGCGTTCTGCCGTCCGGCACCCTGTTCTCGCACGGGAACCCCGCCGCGGCGAGGTTCGCGGGCGAGGACGGGGTGCCTCCCGATCCCGCAGCGGGCGACGGCGGACGAGAGGGGGCGACACGGTGGGTCGGTCGGCGACCGTCCGGGTCAGAGCCCGCCCGTGCCGAGCAGCAGCCCGAGGAGGTACGTCGCCCCGGCCGCCCCGTAGCCGATCGCGAGCTGGCGCAGCGCGCGCCGGAGCGGGCTCGCCCCGGAGAGCAGCCCCACCACGGCGCCCGTGCCGAGCAGCGCGAGCCCGACCAGCACGGCGGCGACGACGACGGCGACCAGCCCCTGCAGCCCGAACAGGTACGGCAGCACGGCGATCACCGCCCCCGACGCGAAGAAGCAGAAGCTCGAGCCGGCCGCGCCGAGGGCGGTGCCGAGGGTCTCGTGCTCGACCGGGGCGGGGGTCGGGGCCCCCTCGGGGGCGCGGGAGGCGCCTCCTGCGCTCCCGGCACCGCCCGCGTCGACAGCGTCGCCGGGAAGGGCGTCGGCCGTGTCGGCCCCGTCGCCCGCCGGCTCGGCCCCGCGGGTCGTCGCGACCGCCTCGCCCGGCAGCCGGAACGGCGACGTCACGGGCGTCACGGCGCGCAGGACGTCGCGCGCCCGCGCCTCCGCGTCGACCGGCGACATGCCCCGCGCCCGGTAGACCAGCGCGAGCTCGTTCGCGTCGACGTCGAGGTCGGGCAGCACGCTCCGCGCCGCCGCGTCGGGGGTCGAGGCGTCGAGCAGCTCGCGCTGCGACCGCACCGAGACGTACTCGCCGGCCCCCATCGACAGGGCCCCGGCGAGCAGGCCCGCGAGGCCGGTGGCGAGCACGACCCGGTTCGGCACCCCCGAGGCGCTGATGCCGAGCACGAGCGCGAGGTTGCTCACGAGCCCGTCGTTCGCCCCGAAGACCGCGGCCCGGAACGACCCCGAGAGGCGGTTGCGCCCGCGCTCCGCGAGCCCCCGCACGACCTCGCCGTGGATGCGCTCGTCGGCCGCCATCGCGTCGGTCGCGTCGGCGTCGGTCGCGTACGGCGACCGTGCCTCGGCGCTCTGCACGAGGGCCAGCACGAAGATCGAGCCGAAGCGGCGGGCCAGCAGGCCGAGCACGCGGGTGCGGAGGTCGGTGCGCACCGGCCGCCCGACGTCGTCGCCGAGCAGGTCGAGCCAGTGCTGCGCGTGCCGCGCCTCGGCGTCGGCGAGGGCGACCAGGATGGCGCGCTCCTCGCCGGTGCGGCGACGGGCGAGGTCGCGGTAGGTGGCCTCCTCGGCGCGCTCGTCGGCGAGGTAGCGGCGCCAGCGGCGGAGGTCGCTCGTGTCGGTCATGGCCTCATCGTGCCTCCTCGGGGCCGCCCGCGCGTGCCGACCCGTCACGGAGCGCTGCTCGGACCGGCGGGAGGCGCGCCCCGCGACCTCCGGACCGGCCGCGGGGCCGGGAGGCAGGCCCGGGCGCCGGGGGTGACCGGCCGACGACGCGACTAGCGTGGCCGGGGTGACCCGCGCCTCCGCCGACTCCCCCGCCGGGCCCTCCGCGGCCGCCCCGCGCTACCTCGGGGTCGACCTCGCCTGGCGCGACTCGACGCCGGGGCGACCCGCGAACGAGACCGGCCTCGCCGTCGTCGCGGCCGACGGCACCGTGCTCGACGCGGGCTGGGCGCGCGGCGTCGACGCCGTCGAGGAGTGGGTGCTGCGCTGGGCGACCCCCGGGTCGGTTGTCGCGATCGACGCGCCGGTGCTCGTGCCGAACGCGACGGGCATGCGCGCGAGCGAGCGCGAGGTCTCGCGGTCGTACGGGCGGTGGCACGTGGCGGCGAACGCGAGCAGCGCCTCCCTGCCCTGGCTCGGCGGCCGCGACCTCGGCGAGCGCCTCGAGCGCGCAGGCCTCGTGCTCGACGACGGCGTGCAGCCCGTGCCCGAGGGCAGCGCCAGCTACTTCGAGTGCTACCCGTACACGACGCTCGTGGGGGCGGCCGAGCTCGGCTACGACGAGCGTCGGCCGCGCTACAAGCGGCCCGACACGACGCTCCCGCCGGAGGCGCGGCGCGAGGCCCGAGCAGCGGTCTGCGACGACCTGCTGCGCCGGCTGGGCACGCTCTCGGCCGCCTCCCCGGCGCTGGAGCTGCGCTCGCACCCGGTGTCGCGCCTCCTGCTCGACGAGCCGTCGCCGCTCGTCGACCGGGCCTACAAGCACCGGGAGGACCTGCTCGACGCCCTCGTCTGCGCGTGGACGGCGTCGCTGCGGGCGCAGGCCCCGGGTCGGCTGCAGGTGCTCGGGCACGCGACCGAGCCGGATGCGCGAGGGCGTCGCGCCACGATCCTCACGCCGTGCCGCGACGAGCAGCGTCGGCAGCCGGCGCCGCAGCCGCTGCGGGGGCATCCGGTCGCCACGGCGGCCGCGCCGAGCCGCGCGTCCGGGCCGCCGCCCGGCGTCACCGTGCGGCCCACGGTCGCGGACGACTGGCGGGAGGTGCGCGACCTCCGGCTCGAGATGCTGGCCGACACCCCGCGGGCGTTCGGCGAGACGCTCGCCGCCGCGCAGCCCCTCGACGAGCAGGCCTGGCGGCTGCGGGCGGCACGCGGCACCTCGGCGACCGGGGTCTTCCTGGCCGCGGTCGACGAGGCCGACGGCCGCTGGCTCGGCACCATGGGCGGGTACCTGCCCGAGCCCGGGCACCCCATGCTCGTCGGCGTGTACGTCACGCCGACGTCGCGGGGCGCCGTCGCCGGGGTGGCCGACGCGCTGCTCGACGGCGTCGTCGCGTGGGCGAGGGGGCACGGCGACGCGCTGTTCCTCCAGGTGCACGAGGCCAACGACCGGGCGATCGCGTTCTACCGTCGCCATGGCTTCGCCCCGACCGGCGCGACCTCGCCCTACCCCCTCGACCCGACCGCCCTCGAGCGGGAGCTCCGCCTGCCGCTACAGTGAGCCCGACGACGCCCGGCGGGGGCGTCGCGACAGCCGGACCGGGGGGCCACGATGGCCGAGAGCAGCTACGACTACTTCTTCAGCGGGCCGCACGACGCGGCGCGGCACCTGATCGACTCGACGGTGCAGGCCCAGGGCTTCGCCCTGGAGGCGATGCCGAACGGCACGACGAAGGCCGTCCGCGGCAACCTCGCCACGACGCTGCTGTTCGGCGGGCTGGCCGGCAAGGGGTTCCACGTCACGCTCTGGCTCGCCTACTTCGTCGACGACCAGGGCCGGCTCGTGGCCCGCATCTCGCGCGACCTCGGGACGGCCGCCGTCAAGGGCGGCGCGATCGGCGCCTCCCGGGCACACTCGGCCTTCGTCGACGTCGCCACCGCGCTCGGCCACGCCGCCGCGGCGAGCGCCGGCCACGTCGAGGGCGGCGCGCCGCAGCGCTGACCGCGGCCGCGTCGCCGCCCCGGCCTCAGCGCCCGGTCGGCGTCACCCGACGTCGCCGTCGACGTAGAGCCAGCGCCGGTCGGCCGGGCCGCCGGCGTCGCCCGGCACCCGCTCCCGGACGAAGCGGCTGACCTCGTGCAGCACGCCCGCGCCGTCGGCCGAGCGGTGGTGCGCCCCGAACTCGACCACGCCGTCGTCGTCGAACGGGCCGCCGGCACGGGTGCCGAGCACGTCGAGCCGGTACCAGCGGGTGCCGGGGTCGAGCTCGAGGTCGCCCGGCCGGGTCGAGGGGTGCCAGGTCGCGAGCAGCCACGCCTCGTCGTGCAGGGCGAACGCGGTGAAGCGGCTGCGCATGAGGCGCTCGGCGGTCGGGGCGGGCCGCTCGCCGCGGAGCAGCGGCCCGCAGCAGGCCCCGAAGGTCTCGCCGCTCAGGCAGGGGCAGCGGGTGGCGTCGTCCATGGCGACCATCCTGCCGCGTCGGCGGCCACCCGACCGCGGCCCGACCCGCGCCTCCCCCGTCCCGGGGCTCCCCGAACTGGGCGTCGCCCGGGAGCCCGCTGTGCTGGCACGCTGGGCGCATGTTCCCCGACGACCGTGCCGCCCGCCCCGTGCACGAGCCCGCGCTCGTGTTCGCGCACGTGCGCGCCCGGCTCGACGGCGCCGCGGCCCTCGACGGCGACCGCACCCGCGCGGGGGCGCTCGCCCGTCGCGCGCACCTGCCCCGGCTCTCCGCGGCGAGGACGGCCCGGACCCTGGCCGCGAACGGCTTCCGCACCGACGCCGGCGACCTCGTGCTCGCCGCCGACCTCAAGCGCGACGGCACGGTGCTGACCGACTTCACCGGCACGATCCTGCTCGAGTCCCTCTCGCTCGGCCGCCGCTTCTACGGCCTCTGGGTCGAGCCGACAGCGCCGACCCCCGACCAGTGGGCGAGCGTCACGGGCATGTTCGACCGCCTCGGCCGCCTGCTCGACGCGCGGCTCTGCCCGGTCGACGAGCTCAGCTCCTAGACCCCGCCCGCGGCGAGCACGCACCGCACGCCGCACGGCGCCGCCGCGGCGGTACGCTCCCCCCATGTACGCCCTGCCCGCGGGAGCGCTCCGCCTCGTCCACCTCAGCGACACCCACCTCTCCGGCGACGGCAGCCTGCACCAGGGGGTCGTCGACACGACCGCGGCCCTCGACCGCGTCCTCGCCGAGGCCGACCGGGTCGAGGGGGTGCGGCTGCTGGTGGGCTCGGGCGACCTGTCGGACGACGGCACCCGCGACTCCTACGCCCTGCTGCGCGAGCGCCTCGAGGCGTGGGCGGGCCGTCGTGACGCCGCGGTCGTGCTGGCCCCGGGCAACCACGACGTGCGCGAGGGCTTCGGCGCCGTGCTCGGCGACGGGCACGGCGGGTCGGCGCCCGACTCCGTCGAGGTGCCGATCGACGGGGTGACCGACCTCGACGGGTGGCGCGTGGTGACGCTCGACAGCTCGGTACCGCGTGCGGGCTGGGGCTCGCTCCGCCCCGCGCAGCTCGCCTGGCTCGGCGAGCTGCTGGCGACGCCGGCCGAGCGCGGCACCGTGCTCGTGCTGCACCACCCGCCCGTGCCCGCACCGACGACGCTGCACGAGTCGCTGGCGCTGCAGGCCCCGGAGGCGCTGGGCGCGGTGGTCGAGGGGACGGACGTCCGCGTCGTCCTGGCCGGGCACTACCACCACCACGTCGTCGGCTCGCTGGCCGGGGTGCCCGTGCTCGTGGCGCCGGGCGTGACGAACGAGACCGACGTCGCGGCGCCGCACGGCACCGAGCGGGCCGTGCGGGGCTCGGCCTTCCTGGTCGTCGACGTGCTCGCCGAGGGCCCGGTGCGCTCGACCGTGGTGCGGGCGCACGCCCGCGGCGACGGCGACGAGGTCTTCGTGCTCGACGAGGAGGCGGTGCGTCGCATCGCCGCGGAGGCCGGCCCGGCGGCCCCGCTCCGCTGAGCACCCGCTGCGGCCCGCGTCGGCCGGCGGCGACCCGCGGCGACCCGCGGCGCGCCCAGGCGGCCCGGCGTACGCTCGACGCAGCACCCGGGGGCTCCCGTCGCCCCCGCCCGAGCAGGAGGAGAGCCCGCATGCGCGTGGTCGTCGTCGGAGCCACGGGCAACCTGGGAACGGCCCTGCTGACCCGGCTCCAGGCCGAGCCCGAGGTGACCGAGCTCGCGGGCGTCGCTCGCCGGGCGCCCCGCACCGCCTCGCCGCCCTACGGGGGCGTCGCCTGGTTCTCGATCGACGTCGGCGACGACGTCGCGGTGGCCCAGCTCGCGCACGCCTTCGAGGGCGCCGACGCCGTCGTCCACCTGGGGTGGGCCCTGCAGCCCAGCCACGACCGCGACGGCATGTGGCGCACCAACGTGACCGGCACCTCCCACGTCCTCGCCGCCGCGGTGCGCGCGGGCGTGCCCCACGTGCTCGCGGCGTCGTCGGTCGGCGCCTACAGCCGCGGCCCCAAGCGCCGTCGCGTCGACGAGACGTACCGCACGAAGGGCGTGCGCCGCTCGAGCTACTCCCGACAGAAGGCCGCCAACGAGCGCGCGTTCGACGAGTTCGAGCGCGAGCACCCCGAGGTGACCCTCACTCGCATGCGCCCCGGCCTGGTCTTCCAGCCGGCCGCGGCGAGCGAGATCGTCGGCCTCTTCCTCGGCCGCTGGGTGCCCACGCGCTGGATGCAGCGCCACCGGCTCCCCTTCCTCCCGCTCGCCCCGCGCTTCGTCTCGCAGGTCGTCCACGCCGACGACGTCGCCGACGGGTTCTGGCGAGCGATCGACAGGCAGGCCGGAGGCGCGTTCAACCTGGCCGCGGAGCCGGTGGTCACCCCGGAGCACGTCGCCGAGGCCTTCGGCACCCGCCTGCTGCCCGTGCCGTACCGGGCGATGCGCGCTCTGGTCTCGGTCACCTGGCTGCTGCGCCTGCAGCCCACGGAGCCGGGCTGGCTCGACATCGCGGCGAAGATCCCGGTCATGTCGACCGACCGTGCACGCCGCGTGCTCGGCTGGGCGCCCCGGCACAGCTCCGACGCGACGCTCCGCGAGTTCGCCCGGGCGATCGCGTTCCGCGGCTCGCACGACGGTTCGCACCCGCTCAGCGGCTGACGGCGTCGGGCGTCGGGCGCTGGCGGTGGGCGTCGCCTGGATGTCGGCGGCGGCTGTGCGTGACCCGAACGGCCCCGACGAGCGCGGCGTAGCGTCACGGCATGACCAACGACGATCACTCCAAGGGCCTCGACGAGGCGACCGAGACCACCGACGACCCGACGTTCGACAGCCCGCGCAGCGACGGCACCATCCGTGAGATGCAGTCGACCGAGCCGGGCGACTCGCCCGCCCTGGACGACGACGAGATCGACGCGGACGCCGTGAAGACCCTGCCGGGCACCGGCGGCCCGGACGACGTGGGCGAGATCGAGGTCGACCCGTCCGAGCTCAACCTGTCGGGGGACTCGATCCCGGGGCACCCGAAGCCCGAGTAGCCCGAGCAGGCCGGCGTGGCCTGGCGGCCGCGACGGCCGCGGAGCTGGCCCTGGCCCCGGCTCGTGGTGGTCCCCCACAGGAGACGCCCCTGCGTGTGAAGCTCCGCACCCTGTGGGGAACCACGAGCCGGCCTAGGCGGGCACAGCCCACGGTACGGCGTCCAACTGGGAGCCACCAGGGGTTGCGTACCCCAGAAAAAGCTGATCAGCCGCTGTTTTTAGCTAGACGGGCTAACGAGGCTGTCTAGCTACCGGCCTGAGGTCGTGGACGAGCGTGTGCTCACCGCTGGGCTCCGTGAGGTCATGGCCCGACGGGACCCGCGACTCCTATGCTGACGACGTGACCGACTCCCCCGCCTCCGCGCCCGTCCTCGTGCTGATCGACAAGGTCACGGCGGGGGGCCCGCCGCTGGCCGAGGGCGAGACGGGCTGGCACGTGGTCGAAGCGCACGAGCCCGTCATCGACGTGGCCGACCTCGGCGTGACGCGGGGCGACGGCGTCTTCGAGGGGCTCGGCGTCGCCGACGGCGCGATCCAGGCCCTGGAGCCGCACCTGCGCCGCCTCGCGCGGTCGGCCGCGATGCTCGACCTGCCCGAGCTCGACCTCGACGTGGTCCGCGAGGCCTGCCTGGCCTCTGCACGGCTGCACGAGCCCGCGCCCTTCCTCCTGCAGAAGTTGGTCGTCACCCGGGGCGTCGAGGGCGGCGACGGAACGCCCACCGCGTGGGTGCGCACCGACGCGATGCCCGACCACGCCCACGAGCGACGGGACGGCCTCGCCGTGGTGGCGCTCGACCGCGGCTACCGCCACGACGTCGCGCAGACCTCGCCCTGGCTGCTCCAGGGCGCCAAGACGCTCTCGTACGCCGTCAACAAGAGCGTGCTGCGCGAGGCCGCCCGCCGCGGGGCCGACGACGTGATCTTCGTCAGCAGCGACGGCTACGCGCTCGAGGGCCCCTCGGCGTCGCTGATCGCGCGCTTCGGCGACCGGTTCGTCACGCCGAGCACCGACCAGGGCATCCTCGAGGGCACGACGCAGGCCGCGGTCTTCGAGACGCTCGAGGCCCTCGGCCACGAGACGGCGTACGAGCTGCTGCCGATGGAGAGCGTCCGCGCGGCCGACGCCCTCTGGCTCGCGTCGAGCGGCCGGCAGATCTCGCCGATCTCGTCGCTCGACGGCGTCCCCGTCGCGTTCGACCGCGACTTCTCGCAGGACCTCGCCGACGCGATGGAGGCGCGGCGCGACTAGCGGCGCGGCACGGCCAGGGGAGGCGGGGGTCGCCTACCGACCCGACCGCCGCCTCCTCCGGGCCACCAGCACGCCGACCCCCACCGCCCCCGCGACGGCGGCCGCCCGGCGCAGTGCGGGCGCGTGCTCCTCGGCCCGCAGCCACCAGCTGTGCGATCGGGCCCACGCCGGGTGGTCGCCGTGCACCTCGTGCCCGCCCCCCGGGTGGTGCAGGCCGCTCGTCTCGCGGGGCGGCGACGGGGCGTCCCTCCGCTGCCCCCAGAAGAAGTACCGCTCCGTGACGTCGTCGACCAGGCGGGGGCTGATCGCCTGGGCGACGACCGCCAGCTTCGCCTGGCCGCCCACGAAGAGGTCGCGCACGGGGTGCTCGGCGGCGTGCAGCACCGCCTCGGCGACCGCCTCCGGCGGGTACGTCATGTCACGGTGCGCCGGGTGCTGGTCGAGGTAGCTCTGGGCGTCGCGGTCGAACGGCGTGTCGACGCGGCCGGGGTGCACGAGGGTCACCGAGACGGGCACGTGCTGCGCCTCGAGCTCCGTGCGGGTGGCCTCGACGAAGCCGTGGACCGCGTGCTTCGCCGCGGAGTACGTGGACTCGAGCGGGGCCGCACGGTCACCGAAGACGCTGCCCACGGTGACGAGGGCGAACGCGCCTCCCCCCTCCTCCGCCGCCCGGGCCCTGAAGTGCGCGAGCGCCCGCCGGGTGCCGTGCACGACTCCCCAGAAGTCGGTGTCGAACAGCCGGTGCATGTCGTCGAGGGTGACCTCCTCGACGCCGCCGAAGACCGAGATCCCGGCGACGTTCACCCAGGTGTCGACGCCGCCGAACTGCTCGACGGCCGTCTCGGCGATGCGGTCGACGTCGTCCGGGTCGCCGACGTCGGCGACGACGTGCACGACGCGGGCGCCCCGGGCCCGCAGCCGTTGCTCCTCGGCGATCAGCGCCTCCCTGTCCCTCGCGGCCGTCACGACGGCCGCGCCGCGCGCGGCGAGGGCCCGCACCGCAGCGAGCCCGATGCCGCTCGTGGCGCCGGTGACGACGACGACCTGCTCGGCCAGGGGCCGGAGGTCGCCGTCGCGGACGCGGCCGGGTCGGCGCAGCACGGCGGCGAGCGAGCGCGGCGTCCTCACCGGGGCGTCAGACGGCCGAGCGCGTGGTGCCGCGGCGGCCGAGGAGGACGCCGAGCGCGACCATGCCGATCGCGAGGACGAAGTGCAGCCAGTCGTCGGCCGAGTTCAACGGCACGAAGTTGGCCTGGCTCTCCTTGTCGATGACGAGGCCGTAGATCCAGAGCACGGCGTAGACGATGCCGCCGACGATCAGGTACAGGCGGGCGCTCCGCACGGCGCGGGCCAGCGCGACGCCGAGCACGCCGAACAGGAGGTGCACGACGTTGTGCAGCACCGAGACCTGGAAGACGCCGAGCAGCAGGGCGCCCGAGCCGTGGCCGGCGCCGTGCAGCTCGCCGACGTTCGTCGTGAGGCCGGGGATGAAGCCGGCCAGCCCCACGACGAGGAAGACGACGCCGACGACGAGCGAGGCCTTCTGCACGGGGGTCTCGGCGAAGCGGTGACGGGCGGTGGTGGTCCGAGCTGAGGTGCTCATGGGGATCTCCTTCGTGGTGGGCCCTGGTGGTCGGTCCCGTCCCATGAAGGCCGCCCGGCCCGGCGGTGTCCGGGCCTTGACAGGGGCACGGAGCACGGGGCACGCGCGGGCGCAGGGGCGGACGGAGCGAGCCCGGCCCGACGCCGACGGCGGCCCCGGCGAGGCCGCTCGAGGGGCGCCCGGTCCGGGCGGGGTACACCGGTATCCACGAAGCGAACGTTCATGGCGCTAGCTAGTTCTTCTAGACATCTGCGTGTCACACTCGTCTCGACGCCGATTCACGGCGGCGTCACCAGCCCCGAGTTCCCCTCTAGGCGTTCGCAGGACCGCCAGGAATGAGATGAACATGACCACCCCGCTGCACCCCTCCGCCCGTCAGCTCGCCGGCCTCACGGCCGAGCAGCTCGTGCGCCACGTCCGGTCGCGCGTCGACGTCACGAGCGACAGCTCGTACCTCCGCGACGAGCGCGTGCCCGCCGCCCGCATCCACCCCTACCCCAAGCGTCGCCGCCTGTCGTCGGAGCCGACGACCGTGCACGTCGACGCCGCCCCCGCGGCGGTCGCCGAGCCGACCTACGCGGACTTCCTGCGGCTCGAGACGTCGCGCCAGCTCGCGACCGCGTAGCGGGCCGCCGCACCGCACGACGGAGGGCGGGTGCCCCGTCGCCGGGTCGATCTCGATCGACCACGGTGACGGGGCACCCGCCCTTCGCCGTGCCACCTCCGACGACGCGGGGGGGGGGGGCGGGAGCGGAGGCGGGGCACGGCCACCGGGGTCTCCCCCGGGTGGCCGGCCCGCGCCTCCGGCAGGCCCCTAGGAGGCGCGGCTCCGCAGCAGCGTGAAGCTCGCGTCGCGCACGAGCAGCGTGGTCACCGGGCCCTCGACCACCTGGTCGGGGTCGCTGGAGCTGGCCAGCTCCCACTCGCCGTGGGGCGCCTCGGGCACCTGGAACTCGACGACGCTCGTCGAGCCGTTGGTAAGGAAGGCGAAGGCGTCGGCGTCCTTGTGCGTCAGCACGAAGGTGATCGCCTTGTTCTCGCCCTGCTGCCAGTCGCCGCTCGAGAACGAGTGGTCGTCGGCCCGGCGCACCTGCACGTGGTCGTCGCTCTCGACCTCGGGCGCGTAGCGGAACCAGTCGGGGCGCAGCGCCGGGTTCTCGCGCCGCAGCGTGATCAGCTCGCGCGTGAACTCGAGCAGCTCGAGGTCGGCCTGCTGCCAGTCGAACCACGAGATCTCGCTGTCCTGGCAGTAGGCGTTGTTGTTGCCGCCCTGGCTGCGCGCGATCTCGTCGCCGCCGAGGATCATCGGCACGCCCGCGCTGACGAGCAGCGTGCCGAGGAAGTTGCGGCGCTGACGGTCGCGGTACGCGTTGACGGCGCCGTCGTCGGTCGGGCCCTCGATGCCGCCGTTGAACGACTTGTTGTCGCTCTCGCCGTCCTGGTTGTCCTCGCCGTTGGCCTCGTTGTGCTTCTCCTGGTACATCGTCAGGTCGGCGAGGGTGAACCCGTCGTGGGCCGTGACGAAGTTGACGCTCGAGAGCGGCGAGCGCCGCGAGTCCTCGTAGACGTCGGGGCTGCCGAGCACGCGGTCGGAGAAGGTCGACAGCACGCCGGGCTCGCCGTTCCAGAACTCGCGGACGTCGTCGCGGAACTTGCCGTTCCACTCCGACCAGTCGGCCGGGAAGCCGCCGACCTGGTAGCCCGCGGTGTCCCAGGGCTCGGCGATCATCTTGACGCTCTTCAGCACCGGGTCCTGGTGGATGAGGGTGAGGAAGGCGCTGTGCTCGCTCGCCTCGCCGCCCTGGCGGGTCAGCGTGGTGGCGAGGTCGAAGCGGAAGCCGTCGACGTGCATCTCGGTCACCCAGTAGCGGAGGCTGTCCATGATGAGGGCGAGCGCGGCGGGGTGGCTGACGTTGAGGCTGTTGCCGGTGCCGGTCGTGTCGAAGTAGGCCGACTCCTCGCCCTCGACGAGGCGGTAGAAGGCCGCGTTGTCGATGCCCTTGAACGACAGGGTCGGGCCCATGTGGTTGCCCTCGGCGGTGTGGTTGTAGACGACGTCCATCCACACCTCGAGGCCGGCCTCGTGGAAGGCCTTGACCATGGCCTTGAACTCGGCGACCTGGCCGCCGCGGGTGCCGGCCGCCTTCGAGGCGTACTCGTCGTGCGGGGCGAAGAAGCCGATGGAGTTGTAGCCCCAGTAGTTGCGGAGGCCCTTCTCCTCGAGGTGGCTGTCCTGCACGAACTGGTGCGTCGGCAGCAGCTCGACGGCGGTGACGCCGAGGTCGGTGAAGTACTTGATCGCGGCGGGGTGCGCGAGGCCCGCGTACGTGCCGCGGATCTCCTCCGGCACCTCGGGGTGCTGGCGCGTGAAGCCCTTCACGTGCACCTCGTAGACGACCGTCTCCTCGAGGGGCGTGAGCGGGCGCTCGTCGTCGCCCCAGTCGAAGCTGCGGTCGGCGATGACGCTGCGCGGCATGGCGGGGGCGGAGTCGGTGGTGTCCATCGTCTCGGGGTCGTCCATGTCGTGGCCGAACACGGCCTGGCCCCAGTCGAAGGTGCCGTCGAGGGCGGTGGCCCACGGGTCGAGCAGCAGCTTGTTCTCGTTGTGGCGGAGGCCCGCGGCAGGGTCCCAGGGGCCTGCGACACGGAAGCCGTAGCGGCTGCCGACCCGCGCCTCCGGCACGACCGTGTGGAACACGTGGCCGGTGCGCTCGACGAGCTCGGTGCGGTGCTCGGCACCGGGGGTGCCGTCGGCCGCGTCGTCGTCGAACAGGCAGAACCAGATGTGGTCGGCGGTCTCGGAGTACACGGCGACGTGGGCGCCGCCGCCGTCGAGGGGCGTGACGCCGAGGGGGTAGGGCTTGGAGCGAGATGCGGTCATCACTCAGATCTACAGGAGCGCGGGAGGCGCGGGCCAAGCTGAGCGGTCCGCTCGCCCCCGTACCCCTCCCCCCGCCCCCCCAAACCCGCCCCGCCCCTCCTCTTCCCCGCCCCTCCCCGCCCCGCCCGGGTGCCCCCGGGCGCGTACCGCATGCCCCCGGGCATGTCCGACGCACCCCGTTCCGTTCAACGAACCCCGATGTAAGTGGGTTCGTTGAACGGAACGGGGTGCAGTGCTCATCCCTCCCCAGGATGCGCGTCGCCACCGGAACGGTCGAGCCGCGCGACGACGCCACACCTGCGCGCAGCGAGGCGAGACCCTGCCACGATGGACTCTCCCCCGGATCCCTTTCTCGTCCGTCTCCTCTTCGCAGCCACCCACGGCGACCACGACGCGGCGCTCGGCCTCCGGCGCGGTGCGGCAGCGGGCGTCCTGCGGAGGGTGCACCGCGGGGTCTACGTGGAGGAAGAGACGTGGTCGCGCCTCGACGCTCGAGGCCGACACGTGATCCGCGTCCGTGCCGTGACCGCGGGCCTCTCCGCCGAGTGCGTGGTGTCGCATCGATCCGCGTCGGTCCTGCACGACATGCCCCGGGTCCGACTGGAGGTCCCTGCTCGCGTCGACGTGATCGACCCTCGGCGGACCACGACCAAGACATCGGCCCACCTCCTGCGCCGTCCCGGACGTCTCGACCCGAGCGACCAGGTGGTGGTGCAGGGGATGCCGGTCACGACAGCAGCCCGGACGGTGATCGACCTCGCACGCTGCGCCCCGTTCGCCGATGCGGTCCTCTGCCTCGACGCCTTCCTGCGCCGGGAACTCCTGCCGAAAGGGCACCGGGACGGAGCGGCGGTCGACGAGGCCCTCGCTGACCAGAAGCGCGCGCTCATGGCCGCCGCCGAGGCCAGGTCGACCCGAGGAAGCCTCCGAGCCGCTCGCGCCATCGACTTCGCATCGCCCTGGGCGGAGAACGGCGGGGAGTCGCTCATGAGGATCGCCCTCCACGAGCTGGGTGCGGGCCCCGTGGAGCTGCAGCGGTCCTTCAGCTCAGGAGGGGTGTTCGTCGGGCGCTGTGATTCCTTCCTCACGGACTGGGACGTCGCGGTGGAACTGGACGGCCTCGTGAAGTACCACGACCCTGTCATGCTCGCAGGAAGGACCGCGGCGGTCGTGGTCCGGAACCAGAACCGTCGAGATCGACGCCTGCTGCAGCTGCCGGAGATCGCCGGGGTGGTCCACTGCGACTACGGCGATGTGACCGCCCCTCAGCGCCTCGCCACTCTGCTCCAGGACGCGGGGGTGCGGTTGGACCCCCGCCGAGTGCGCTCGGCGACCGCCGCCGCTCGGCTTCGGTTCGACGCACCCCCTCCGCACCCCGTTCCGTTCGATGAACCTCGTTACGAGGGGGTGCGTTGAACGGAACGGGGTGCGGAAAGGCGAACGGCGGCGGCGGGCTAGCTGACGTGCACGTCGGGGCGGCGGGAGCGGTTCGGCTCGGCGCGGCGGAGCACCTCGCGCGTCACCGGGGCGACCTCGCCGGCGCCCGTGACCAGGAAGCGGCCCATGTTCGACAGCGGCCCGCCCTCGGTCCACTCGAAGTAGATGTCGGGCGCGACCCCGGTCTCGTCGCGGATCGCCAGCAGCACCGAGGCGAGCGTGTTCGGCACCGCACCGCTCGTGACCCGCAGAACTCGGTAGCCGTGCACGACGTGGCCGGTGACGACGAGGTCCTCCTCGAAGTTCGACGAGTCGCCCGGGTGCACCTCGACGAAGATCACGGGCGCCCGCTGCGGGATCCCGCTGTAGCGCCGCTCGGCCGTCAGCTTCTTCTTGTAGATCTCCGCGACCTCGCGGCCGGGCTCGTGCGCGATGAGCCGGATCGAGCCGTACTCGTCGGCGTCCTCCCGCACGTAGCCGAGCGCCGTGTCGTCGAACGTGATCGACGTCGCCCGCAGCTGGAACGACCGCCGCACCCGCGAGACGAGCGAGACCACCATGATCCCGACGATGAAGATCGCGGCGATCCGCACGCCGTCGGGCCGTTCGACGACGTTGACGATCGTCGTGTAGACGAACACGAGCGCGATGGCGCCGAAGCCGATCGTGCGCTTGCGCTGACGGGCACGACGTGCCGAGAGCGTCACCGCGACAGAGGCGCTGGTGATCAGCACGAGGACGCCCGTCGCGTAGGCCCCGCCCTGGGCGTCGACGTCCGCGTCGAAGACGATGGTGATGACGAACGCGATCACCGTGAAGACCAGGACGAGCGGCCGCACGGCCCGGGCCCACTGCGGAGCCATGCCGTAGCGGGGCAGGTAGCGCGGCACGAGGTTCAGGAGCCCGGCCATGGCGGAGGCGCCGGCGAACCAGAGGATGCAGATGGTGCTGACGTCGTAGAGCGTGCCGAAGCCGTTGCCGAGGTACTCGTGCGCCAGGTACGCCAGGGCGCGGCCGTTCGCCGACCCGCCGGACTGGAACTCCTCCTGCGGGATCAGCAGCGTCGTGACGAAGCTCGACAGGATGAGGAAGGAGCTCATGATCAGGGCCGCCGTGGTGAGCAGTCGCCGAGCGCCGCGGATGCGCCCGGTGGGCCGCTCGTCGGTGTCGTCGGGGTCGCCGGTGATCTGCGGCATGACCGCGACGCCGGTCTCGAAGCCGGAGAGCCCGAGCGCGAGCTTCGGGAAGACGATGAGCGCGATGCCGACCATCACGACCGGGTTGCCGTGCTGCACCGTGAGCGCCTGCCACCAGTTGCCGATCACCACCGTGTTCTCGGCCACGTGGAAGATCGACACGGCGATCACGACCAGGTTCAGCAGCAGGAAGACGCCGACCAGCACGACGGCGATGCCGATCGCCTCCTTGAAGCCGCGGAGGAAGACCGCCGCGAGGAGGGCGACCAGGAAGAGCGTGATCGGCACCTCTGCCCCGTGGAACCACTCGGGCGTGAACGGGTTCTCGACCGCGTGCGCCGTCGCGTCGGCCGCCGACAGCGTGATGGTGATCATGAAGTCGGTGGCCGCGAAGCCGAGCAGCACGAGCACGAACAGCTTGCCGCCCCACCAGGGCAGCAGGCGCTCCAGCATGGCGATGGAGCCCTCACCACGCGGGCTCTCGCGGGCCACGCGACGGTAGACGGGCAGCGCGCCGAGCAGCGTCAGCACGACGAGCACGATCGTCGCGAGCGGTGACAGCAGGCCGGCGGCGACGGCGGCGATGGCCGGCTGGTAGCCGAGGGTCGAGAAGTAGTCGACGCCGGTGAGGCACATCACGCGCCACCACGAGTGGGTCTTCTCCACCTTCTCGGCGTGCGGGCCCTGGTGGGCGCCGGAGTTCTCGGTCAGGCCGTCGAGCAGCCAGTTCCGGAGGCGCGCGCCGGCCACCGGGGTCGGCTGCGGTTCCAGCGCATCGGCGCCACTGCCGGACTTCTCGGAGACTGTGGACACGGTCGGACCTCTCGCTCGCGCGGCCTCGGGACGGCGCGCGCACACCACGCTAAGCCCCGGTGGTGCGCCGGGAGCCGAGCGGGCGTGAGGATCGCGTTAGGACTCGGGGCGGGCCTCCCCCGCGGGGGTCTCGTCGGGCAGGAAGCGGTAGCCCATGCCGAGCTCGGTCACGAGGTAGCGCGGAGTCGCGGGCACCGGCTCGAGCTTCTTGCGCAGCTGCGCGAAGTAAAGGCGGAGGTACCCCGTGTCCTTCGCGTGGAACGGACCCCACACCTGCGTCAGCAGGGTCTCACGGGTGACGAGCTTGCCCGGGCTCTGCAGCAGCAGCTCGAGCACGCGCCACTCGGTCGGGGTCAGCCGCACCGTCTCGCCGCCCCGGGTGACGGTGGTCGACGAGAGGTCGACCCGCACGTCGCCGAAGGCCACGACGGGCGCGTCGTCGTCGCCGGGCGCGAGCCTGCGCGTGAGCGCCCGGAGCCGCGCCAGCAGCTCCTCCATCGCGAACGGCTTCGTCACGTAGTCGTCGGCGCCCGCGTCGAGCGCCTCGACCTTGTCGGCCGCGTCGGTGCGCCCCGAGACCACGAGGATCGGCACGGTCGACCAGCCGCGGATGCCCGCGATCACCTCGACCCCGTCGAGCCGCGGCATGCCGAGGTCGAGCATCACCAGGTCGGGGCGGTGAGCGACGACGGCGTCGAGCGCCTCGCGGCCGTCGGCCGCGGTGTGGATCTCGTACCCCCGAGCCCCCAGGGTCACCTTGAGCGCCCGCAGGATCTGCGGGTCGTCGTCGGCGATCAGTATCTTCACGGCTCCTCCTCGCCGACCGTACCCGACGCCCCGGCCACGGCGAGGGCCCCCGGCGTAGGGATCGCGTCAGGATCCCGGAGGCCGTCGCCGTCGCCGTCGCCGTCGGGCAGGGAGACCACCATCGTCAGCCCGCCGCCCGGGGTGTCGTCGAGGGTCAGCGTGCCCGACATCGCCTCGGTGAAGCCCTTGCTGAGCGCGAGCCCGAGCCCGAGACCGGTCGCGTTGTCGGTGTCGCCCAGCCGCTGGAACGCCGTCATGATCTCGCCGCGTCGTTCGGGAGGGATGCCCGGCCCCCGGTCGACGACCCGCACCTCCACCCGGTCGGCGAAGCCGCTCGTCGAGATGCGCACCCGCTGCCCCTCCGGCGAGAACCGCAGGGCGTTGTCGAGCAGGTTGACCAGCACCCGCTGCAGCAGCACGCGGTCGGCCCGCACGGGCGGCACCGAGGCCCGCAGCGCGAGCTCGACGTCGGCGGGGCCGAGCCCCAGCTCGTCGAGCGCCCCGAGCACGACCTCGTCGACGTCGACGTCGTCGGTCGAGACGGCCAGGGCACCGGCCTGGACGCGGCTCACGTCGAGCAGGTTGGTGACGAGGGCGGCCAGCGACTCGAGGCTCTCGTACGCCGTGGAGAGCAGCTCGTCGCGGTCGGCGTCGCTCCAGTCGACGTCGGCCTGGCGCAGCCCGCTGATCGACGCCGTCGCCGCGGCCAGCGGGCGTCGGAGGTCGTGCCCCACGGCGGCGAGCAGGGCGCTCCGCATGCGGTCGACCTCGGCGAGCGGCGCCACCTGGCCGGCCTCGCGGCTCAGGGCGGAGTGCTCGAGCGCCGCCTCGACCTGCGCCGCCACCACGACGAGGAGGCGGCGGTCGGCCGCCTGGAGCCCGCCGCCGGTCAGCTCGAGGGCAGCCCCCGACCCCGCAGGCAGCGTGGCCACGGAGTCGGAGTCGGAGTCGGCGTCGGAGCTCGGCGCGGGCCGAGGGGCCGCCCCGGCGGCCCCGGCCGGGGCGACGGAGGACGCCAGCTCGACGTCGCCCTGCAGCACCCGCACGCGCGTCAGGCCCAGCGCCTCTCGCGTGCGCTCCACGAGGGCCTGCACGGCGTCCTGCCCGCGCAGCACGCTGCCCGACACGGTGGCGAGCAGCTCGGTCTCGGCCAGCGCCCGCGCCGCCGCCCTGCTGCGCCGGGCCGCCTGGTCGACGACCCAGCTGACGAGGGCCGCGTTGACGACGTAGAGCACCAGGGCCAGGAAGTGGAGAGGCTCGGCGATGGTCAGCTCGTAGACCGGCGCGATGAAGAGCAGGTCGAGCGCCACGCCCGAGAGCAGGGCCGCGACGAGCGCGGGCCAGAGTCCCCCGACGACGGCGACCACGATGACGAGCAGCTGGAAGAGCAGCACGTCGCCCGCGATGCCGTCTTCGCTGCGGTGCCCGACGAGCAGCCACGCGAGCAGCGGGCCGCCGAGCAGCGTGAGGGCGAAGCCGGCGAGGACGCGCCCTCGTGACAGGGCGCCGCCGATCCGCGGCAGCGCCCAGCCCCGACCGGCCGAGTCGTGGTTGACGATGTGGACGTCGATCTGGCCGGACTCGCGGATGACGGTCGCGCCGATGCCCTGGCCCGTGAGCGCCGTCGCGACCCGCCCCCGCCGGCTGACGCCGATGACGAGCTGCGAGGCGTTCGTGCCGCGGGCGAACTCGACCAGGGCCCGGGGCACGTCGTCGCCGACGACCTGGTGGTACGTGCCGCCGAGCTTCTCGACGAGGGCGCGCTGCGCCGCGAGCGCTCCCGGCACGCCCTGCCGCAGGCCGTCCTGGCTGCTGACGTGGACGGCGATCAGCTCGCCCCCGGCCGACCGCGCCGCGATGCGGGCCGCCCGCCGCACGAGCGTCTCGCCCTCGGCACCGCCGGTGAGCGCGACGACGACCCTCTCCCGTGCCTCCCACGGGCTGTCGATGCCGTGCTCGACCCGGTAGGCCTTCAGGGCGCTGTCGACCTCGTCGGCGAGCCAGAGCAGCGCGAGCTCGCGGAGGGCCGTGAGGTTGCCGAGGCGGAAGTAGTTCGAGAGGGCGGCGTCGACGCGCGAGGCGGGGTAGACGTCGCCCGCCGCCAGGCGGTCGCGCAGCGCCTGGGGCGCGAGGTCGACGACCTCGAGCTGGTCGGCCGACCGCAGGACGGCGTCGGGCACCGTCTCGCGCTGCACCGTGCCGGTGATCTGCTCGACGACGTCGTTGAGCGACTCGATGTGCTGCACGTTGACGGTCGAGATGACCGAGATGCCGGCGTCGAGCAGCACCTGCACGTCGCGCCAGCGCTTGTCGTGCGTGCCGCCCGGGGCGTTCGTGTGGGCCAGCTCGTCGACGAGGGCGAGCTGGGGCCGACGCGCCAGCACGCCCTCGAGGTCCATCTCGTCGAGCTCGACCCCGCGGTGCTCGACGACGCGGCGAGGGACGACCTCGAGGTCGCCGAGCACCGAGGCCGTCGCGGCGCGGCCGTGCGTCTCGACGACCGCGACGACGACGTCCTTGCCCTCGTCGCGCAGCCGACGCCCCTCCTCGAGCATGGTGTAGGTCTTGCCCACCCCCGGTGCCGCGCCGAGCAGCACCCGCAGTCGTCCTCGTGTCATGCGCTCAGCATCGCACCCGCGCACGACCGGGGCGTCGAGGGCCCATCGCGCCGGGGAGGGCACCGCGACGCGTCCACCTGGGGAGGACGCACGGCGAGCGCTAGGGTCGGCCCATGCGCCCCGGCCCCGTCACGATCGTCTACCGCCTCGTCTTCGCGGCGCTCACCCTCACGGCGGTGGCCGCGCAGTTCCGGGTGACGCTCGTGGACGACTCCTCGATCGCGAACTTCTTCTCGTACTTCACGAACCTCAGCAACCTGCTCGCGACCGTCGTGTTCGCGGTCGGGGCGATCAGGGTCGCCCGCGGCGCCCCCGACACCCGGGCCTGGTCGGTCGTGCGGGCCGGCACGGTCGTCGCCATGGTCTTCGTGGGCATCGTCTTCAACGTGCTGCTGGCGGGCCTCGACGTCGGGGCCCTCGTACCGTGGGTGAACGTCGTGGTGCACATGCTGATGCCGGTGGCGGTGCTGGTCGACTGGGTCGTGTGGCCGCCCGAGCGGCGCCTTCCCTGGTGGGCGGCCGCCGTGTGCCTCGTCTACCCGGTCGTGTACAGCGTGTACTCGCTCGTCCGCGGAGCGGTCATCGGGTTCTACCCGTACCCGTTCTACGACCCGTCGGCCGTGGGCGGCGTCGGCGGCGTCGCGCTCTACCTGGTCGCCTTGGTCGTCGCCCTGGCGGTGCTCGCGACGCTGGTCGTCCTGGTCGGGCGCCGCCGCCGCGCCCGGATCTGATCCGTCAACGAAGGAAAGCCCCGGTCGGCACCTGGCGAGAGGTGTTCGATCGGGGCTTTCCAGCGGAGCCGGTGGGATTTGAACCCACGGTTCCCACAAAGGGAACTCCACCTTAGCAGGGTGGTGCACTAGGCCGAACTATGCGACGGCTCCTCGAGCGCTGGGTCATGGACGACAGCGCGCACCGACGATCATAGCGGGCCGAGCGCGATCTGCCGAACCGCGCCTCCTGCACCGCGTGCCCCGCCGCTCGACGGTCGGTCGGGCCGTGGTCTCTCACCCGTGATTCACCCGCAAGCCCCCCTCCTGGGGGCCACGACCGGCTTGTCCGCCATTATGCGGACACATAGAGTACCCCTGACGCCGACGACGGCGGAGGTGCGGCAGCTCGACAGCACGAGCACGTCCACCCCTTGCCGGACACTCCCCCGCTGCCCGAGCGCGTCACCGTGCCACCCCGACTCCGCGAGCGTACCCGACGCCCGCGGTGGGCACACCCCCGCCGACAGCGACGTCGACTCCGTCCCCCTGCGGCGCCGAACCCCTGATCCCGGCGCCGCAGGGCCCCTCATGCGTGCCGGTTCGGGCCGCCGCGTGAGACCCGGGTCGTCCCGGCGAGCTGGTTACTCGCCGGGACGACTTCCCGGTCACACCTCGGGCCCGCCTGTAGGCCTCGCGACCTACTTGCCGAACCCGACCGAGCAGGTCTGGTCAGCGGCCGTCTGGCCGGTGAGCCCCGTGATCACCTCGGTCGACCCCGCGGCCGGCGGCGTGGTCGTCGTCGTGCCCGCGTCGGTGGTGGGCGCGGCCGTGGGCGCAGGAGTCGCGGTGTCGGCAGGTGCCGGAGCCGCCGCCCCCGGGTCGGTCGGCGCCGCGGTCTCGGTGGTCTCCGAGCCGATGCCCGTGCTGCCCTCGGGAAGGGTGAACGGCACGTCGGCGGCGATGGCGTCGAACAGCTGCGTCGCCACCGACGTCGTCGGCTGGACCTTGCCCGCGTAGACGCCCGTGCCGCCGGTCGTGCCGGGGTACTGCACGAAGTTGACCGCGTCGAGCGGCAGGTCCTTCAGGGCGCTGCCGATCTGCACCATCGTGGTGACGTTCGTCAGGCCCTCGGAGAGGGTCATGTTGCTCGCCGCCGCGCGGGCCAGGGAGTAGAGCTTCGTCGGGTCGCCGAGGGTGTCGGCGCTCTTGACGGTGCGCAGCAGCGACGACAGGTAGACCTGCTGGCTGCTGATGCGGCCCAGGTCGGAGCCGTCGCCGACGCCGTGACGGGTGCGCAGGAAGGCCAGGGCGTCGGCCCCCGACAGCACGGTCTCGCCGGCCTGCAGGTCGAGCCCGGTGTAGCGGTCGGTGATCGGCGTCGCGGCGCAGACGGGCACGCCACCGACCGCGTTCGACATCTCGATGACGCCGTTGAACGAGATCATGCCGGCGAAGGGGATGTCGAGGCCGGTGAGGGCCGACACGGTCGAGACCACGCAGCTCAGTCCGCCGTACGACCAGGCCTCGTTGATGGGCCGGGCCGACATCGCCGAGTAGTAGCCGCTGCCGTCCTCGCGGGCGCAGGCGGGGATGGGCACCACCATGTCGCGCGGGATGCTGACGGCCGTGGCGTTGGTGTGGTCGGCCGAGACGTGGAGCAGGATGTTGACGTCGTTGAGGGTCGCGTCACGCTCGCCGAACGCCGCGGCGTCCTGCGAGGCGTCGTTGTCGGTGCCGACCACGAGGATGTTGAAGCCGCCCTCGAACGCGGCGATCGACGGGGCCTCCGGGGCCTTCGTCTCGCCCTTGGCCGCGGGCAGGGCCACGCCGGTGCCGAGGTCGCTCTTCACCTGGTAGGCCGCGATCGCCCCGACGGAGGCGCCGCTGACCAGCACGACGGCGAGGGCCCCGGCGAGGATCTTGGCGACGCCGCCGACCGGGCCGCCCGAGCGGAGGCGGCCGTGGCGGGCGATCCCCGTCGAGCCCGACCTCGCCGCGCGCCGGGAGAGGTGCACCGTCTCGTCGGCCGGGCCGGGCGTGGTGCGGCTCCGGCCGGCACCGTGGCCCCCGGTCGCGCGGTCACGTCGCGGAGAGCGGTCACGTCGGTCACGTCGGTCGCGGAGATCGCTCACGCAGGGGGTCCTCTCGGTCGTCGCGGGCACACGACCGGCACGCTCACGAGGAGGCCGGCGGCGCCCGTGCGATGGGCGGGCAGAAGGCATTGTAGACAGAGCGCCCTAGGTGCCCGCCACAGGAACGGGCCGACGAAGCCCCTCTCTGGGGGTGCCGCGCCGGGGGCCCGCCCGGGACGGCCCGCGGCCCCGCCGGCCCCCGCCTCGACGCACGCGGTGGTGCGGTCCCCGCCTACAGTGGGGAGTCGACCTGCCGGAGGGACGACATGGGCGACGACCGCAGCCGTGACCTGAGCGGAGCCCTCCTGGGCGACCGCTACCGACTCGACGGCGTCCTCGGGCGCGGGGGCATGGCCACCGTGTACCGCGCCGTCGACACGGCTCTCCGGCGCCCGGTGGCGCTGAAGCTGCTCGCGCCGAACAGCGGCGACGCCGACGACCTGCGGCGGGCGCACTCCGAGATCGACCTGCTCGCCTCGCTCGAGCACCACGCCCTCGTGACCCTCTACGACGCCGACGTCGCGGTCGTCGACGGCGACGAGCGCCCCTACCTCGTCATGCAGCTCGTCGACGGCCCCACGCTCGACCGGCGCCTGCATGACGGCCCCGTCGCGGGCGACGAGGTGCAGCGCATGGCCGCCGACCTCGCCGAGGCCCTCCACGTCGTCCACTCCGCCGGCATCGTGCACCGCGACCTCAAGCCGGGCAACGTGCTGCTGGCGCCGTCGCCCGTCCCGGGCCAGGAGTTCCGCGCGCTGCTCGCCGACTTCGGCATCGCCCAGCTCAGCGGGGCCACCCGCCTCACGGCGCCGGGCTCCGTTCTCGGCACCGCCGCCTATCTCAGCCCGGAGCAGGCCCTCGGCGGCGACGTCGGCACGGCCTCCGACATCTGGTCGCTCGGCCTCGTGCTGCTCGAGGTGGTCACGGGCCGCCGCGAGTTCCCGGGCACGCTGATGGAGTCGCTGAGCGCCCGCCTCAGCCGGGACCCGGTCGTGCCGGCGTCGGTCGGCGCCGACTGGCAGGCCCTGCTCACGGCGATGACGGCCCGCGACCCCGCGGCCCGCCCGACCGCCCTCGACGTGCTGCGCGAGGCGCGCGCCGCGGCTGCGCCCGTCGTGACCGCGGGAGCGAGTGCGGGAGGCGCGGCGACGGCCCCCGGGGCGACCGGCGACGGGCGCGGGGCCGGCGGCGCTGCCGTGGCGGGCCTCGCCGCCGGGGCCGGCCTCGCCGCGGGTGCCGGTCTCGCCGCGGGTGCCGGCGCCGCAGCCGGGGCCACCGGAGCAGGAGCCGGCACCGGCGCCGACCAGCCGACCGGCGCGATGCCCGCCGACGACGCCCCCACCGCCCGCTTCCCCGTCGGGGGCTCCCCGACGGCCCGTCTCGACCCCGCGGCCGGTGCCGGCGACGCCCCGACTCGGGCGCTGCCGTCGGACGACGCCCCCACGCGACGCTTCGCGCCTGCCGGATCGGCCGGGGCCGCCGCGGGGGCCGGGGCCGCCGCGGCCGCCGGGGCCGCGACCTCACCGCTCGGGTCGACCCGCGCCTCCTCGGGGGCCGCGGGCAACAGCGGCGAAGACGAGCGACCGGGCCGCCGTCGCGTGCTGGTCGGCGTGGTCGTCGCCGTCGTGCTGCTCGCCGTGCTGGCCGCCGTGGCCCTCGCCCTCGGGGCAGGGCGTGGGAGCGACCCCGCCGGTGACCCGACCGCCCCGCTCGAGACGACCGAGACCAGCCCGGAGCCGAGCGTCGCCCCGACCGAGGAGGCTCCCGCCGAGGAGTCGCCGAGCACGGAGCCCACCGTCGCGCCTGCGCCTGCGCCCGCGCCCGAGACGACGGCACCCGCACCGTCGGAGGAGGAGCCGGACGAGGACGAGAACGAGCCCGACGAGGACGAGGGCGGGCCCGGGCAGGCGACGCCGCCGTCGGGCACCGTGCCCGGACAGGGCACCGGCAACGGCAACGGCAACGGCAAGCCCACCGGCGCCGGCGCCGCCGTTCCCGGAGTCGACGCCACGGTCGTCACCGGCCCCGGCAACGGCAAGGACAAGGGCAAGGGCCCCGGCACCGCGACCGACTGAGCCCGCCCGCCCCGCGCCTCCTACTTCCGGTTCGCGACCAGCGCGACCGCGTAGGCCGGGAACCACTGCCCCGCCGGGGGGCCGCCGTTGCAGGGCCCGTCGCTGGCCCCGGGCGTCTTCACCCAGAGCAGGGCGTCGAGCCCGGTGGTGCCGCCCGTCACGCGCGGGGTCTGGCCGAGGCCCGCACCGGGGGCGTTGCACCAGGTGCCCTTCCAGCCCCTCCCGTTGCGAGACACGTCGATCACGTAGTGGCTGCCGCCGAGCGCCGCCGAGACCTTGTCGGCGTAGGCCCGCTCCGGGTCGACGCCGTAGTAGTTCGCGACGTTCGTGAAGAAGCCCCGGGCGCGGTCGACGCCCGCCGCCTTCAGCCGGGCGGCCATCTCGGTGGGCGGGACCCAGTTCGAGTTGCCGCCGTCGAGGTAGGCGGGCACGCCCGCGTCGGCCAGGGCCGCGACGGCGGCGGCGAGGGTCGCGGTCCGGGTCGTGGTCGTCTCGGGGCACGAGCCGAGGTGGCCGAGCGAGTCGGGCTCGACGAGCACGACGGCGCGGTGGCCCCGGAGGGTGTCGGCGACGAGCTGGTTCCAGCGCAGGTAGGCGGCGTCGTCGACCGCCCCGCCGCCCGACCAGCCGCCGCAGTCGCGGCCGGGGATCTCGTACGTGACGAAGACGGGCGTGCGCCCCTTCGCCTCGGCGGCGGCGAGGGTGCGCTGCACGACCTTCACGAGCATGACGTCGTCGTACCAGCTGCCGAGCCAGGTCGCGATCGACTGGTCGGCGATCGTCCGGGCCGCGGCGGCCTCGGTGGTGCGGCCCGCGGCCTGCAGCTGCGCGGCCGCCGTCGCGGCGGCGCCGGTCGGGTCGACGTAGAGGCCGCCTCGGTAGACGGTGCCGGCCGAGGCCGTGCGGATCGTGGCGGCGGTGACGGTCGCGGACGACGCGGCGGTCGCCGCGGCCGCGGGGTCGGCGGGGGAGGCGGTGGGCACGGCGACGAGGCCGGTCGCGAGCGCGACGGCGGCCCCGAGCACCGCGCCCCGGCGGGCGAGGGAGGTCACGGGGTGGGTTCCGTTCGGTGAGGAGGGCGGCGGGGCGGAGCACCCGTCGACCAGGCGACGGACGCGGGTGACGCCGACCTGGTGCCGTCAGTGCAGCACGGGCCCCCGTGCGCCTCAAGCCCCCGTGCGGTGCCGGCGCCGCCCGTCTTCGGGGGTGGGGGCACGCCCGTCGTCCCCCCTCCGGCCGACCCGGCCCGCGCCTCCTGGGGGCTGACCCCGGGAGCCGTGGGAGTCGCGGGCACGGTGGCTGCACGCCTCCCGCACCCGGGCCGGCAGCGCGCCGCCCGCTCCCTGGGTGCCGGCCGCGAGCCGACCCGGCGCCCGCCCCGGGCCCTGGTGGACGTCGGTGGTCAGGCGTACCGTCGCTCGCGTGACACGACCCACGACGACGACCGTCGGCGAGCTGCGAGCCTCCGGGCACCGGCTGCGACCGCTCCGCACCGAGATCCGCGACAACCTGCTCTCCGCCCTGCGCGAGGGCCGAGACCCCTGGCCCGGGCTGCACGGGCTCGAGACCACCGTGCTGCCCCAGCTCGAGCGGGCCCTGCTCGCCGGCCACGACGTGGTGCTGCTCGGCGAGCGGGGCCAGGGCAAGACGCGCCTGCTGCGCACCCTGGCGGGCCTGCTCGACGAGTGGTCGCCGGTGATCGAGGGCTCGGAGCTCGGCGAGCACCCGTTCGAGCCGATCACGACCGAGAGCGTCCGCCGGGCGGCCGAGCTCGGCGACGACCTGCCGGTCGCCTGGCGCGGGCGCGACGAGCGCTACGTCGAGAAGCTCGCGACGCCCGACACGAGCGTCGCCGACCTCATCGGCGACGTCGACCCGATGAAGGTGGCCGAGGGCCGAAGCCTGGGCGACCCCGAGACGATCCACTTCGGGCTCATCCCCCGCGGCCACCGCGGCATCGTCGCCGTCAACGAGCTGCCCGACCTGGCCGAGCGCATCCAGGTCGCGATGCTCAACGTGATGGAGGAGCGCGACATCCAGATCCGCGGCTACGTGCTGCGGCTCCCGCTCGACGTGCTCGTGGTCGCCAGCGCGAACCCGGAGGACTACACGAACCGGGGCCGCATCATCACGCCCTTGAAAGACCGGTTCGGCGCCGAGATCCGCACCCACTACCCGATCGAGCTCGACGACGAGATCGCGGTGATCCGCCAGGAGGCCGACCTCGTGGCGGAGGTGCCCGACGTGCTCGTCGAGGTGCTCGCCCGCTTCACCCGCGCCCTCCGCGACTCGCCCTCCGTCGACCAGCGCAGCGGCGTCAGCGCTCGCTTCGCGATCGCCGGGGCCGAGACGATCGCCGCGGCCGCGCTGCACCGCGCGACGCGCCAGGGCGAGCCCGAGGCCGTGGCCCGGCCGATCGACCTCGAGACGGCCGTCGACGTGCTCGGCGGCAAGATCGAGTTCGAGTCGGGCGAGGAGGGGCGAGAAGACGAGATCCTCGACCACCTGCTGCGGACGGCCACGGCGGAGGCCGTGCGCGCGCACCTGCGGGGCGTCGACCTGGACCTGCTGGTCGACGCGCTCGAGGCGGGCCGCATGGTGACGACCGGCGAGCAGGTGACGGCGCGCGACTTCCTCGCCGGGCTGCCCTCGCTCGGCGAATCCGACCTCTACGACCGGGTCGCGGAGCGTCTCGGCGCCACCAGCGACGGGCAGCGTGCGGGGGCCATCGAGCTCGCGCTCGAGGGCCTCTGGCTGGCCCGCCGGGTCAGCAAAGAGGCGGGCGACGGGCAGGCCGTCTATGGCTAGGGCGAACCGGCGGCTCGGGCGCGGCTCGAGCTACCGGAGGTTCGACGGCGGGCCCGACCCTCTGGCCCCGCCGGTCGACCTGCGCGAGGCCCTCGACGCCGTCGGCGAGGACGTCATGGCGGGGCGGTCGCCCGAGGCGGCGCTGCGCGAGTTCCTGCGCCGCGGCGGCAGTGACGGCCGGGGCCTCGACGACCTCGCCCGTCGCGTGGCCGAGCGCCGCCGGGAGCTCACGCGGGGCACCGACCTCGACGGCACGCTGCGCGAGGTGGCGGCGCTGCTCGAGCGCGCGGTGCTCGACGAGCGCCGCCAGCTCGCGCGAGACGTCGAGCTCGACGACGCCGACCGTGCGCTGGCCGAGCTGCAGCTCGACAGCCTGCCCCCGTCGCCCGCCGCCGCCGTCGCCGAGCTGGCGGGCTACCGCTGGCAGAGCCGACAGGCCCAGGCCGACTACGACGCCATCCGCGACCTGCTCGGCCGTGAGCTGCTCGACCAGCGCTTCGCCGGCATGAAGCAGGCGCTCGAGGGCGCCACCGACGCCGACCGTGCCGCGACGACGCAGATGCTCGCCGACCTCACCGACCTCCTCGAGGCCCACCGGCGCGGTGACGACGTCGAGCAGCAGTTCGACGACTTCATGGCCGCGCACGGCGACGCCTTCCCCGAGGGGCCCGAGACCGTCGACGAGCTGATCGACGCCCTCGCGGCCCGCGCGGCGGCCGCCCAGCGGCTGCGCAACTCGCTGACCCCCGAGCAGCGCGACGAGCTCGACGCGCTCGCGCAGCAGGCCTTCGGCTCGCCCGAGCTCATGGGCCAGCTGTCACAGCTCGACGACGTGCTCCGCGGGCTCCGCCCCGGAGAAGACTGGGGCGGCTCGGAGCAGTTCGGCGGCGGCGAGGGCATGGGCCTCGGCGACGGCACCGGTGTCTTCCAGGACTTGGCCGACCTCGACGCCCTCGCCGAGCAGCTCGCGCAGACGGGCCCCGGCTCCCAGCTCGACGACCTCGACCTCGACGCCCTCACCCGGCAGCTGGGGCAGGAGGCGGTGGTCGACGCGCAGGCCCTCCAGCGCCTCGAGCAGGCCCTGCGCGACTCGGGCACGATGTCGAGGGCCGCCGACGGCCGCCTGCGCCTCACGCCCAAGGCGATGCGCCAGCTGGGCAAGGCGCTGCTGCGTGACATCGCCGAGACGGTCTCCGGCCGACGCGGCGCCCGTGACGTCCGCCGGGCGGGCGCGGCCGGCGAGCGGTCGGGCGCGACGCGGGAATGGGCGTTCGGCGACACCGAGCCCTGGGACGTCACCCGGACGGTCACCAACGCCGTGACGCGCGTGGCCGGCGGCGGCGGGTCGACCCGCGACGGCGTGCGCATCGAGATCGGCGACGTCGAGGTGCAGGAGACCGAGGCCCGGACTCAGGCGTGCGTCGCCCTCCTGGTCGACACCTCGTTCTCGATGGCGATGGACGACCGCTGGGTGCCGATGAAGCGGACGGCGCTGGCGCTGCACACGTTGGTCACCAGTCGGTTCCGCGGCGACGACCTCCAGCTGATCGGCTTCGGCCGCGAGGCGCGGACGATGGAGATCGAGGAGCTCGTCGGCCTCGACGCGAAGTGGGAGAAGGGCACGAACCTCCACCACGCGCTGCTGCTCGCGAACCGCCACTTCCGGAGGCACCCCTCCGCGCAGCCCGTGCTGCTCATCGTCACCGACGGCGAGCCGACCTCCCACCTGGAGGCCGACGGGGCGACGTGGTTCGACTACCCGCCGGCGCCGCTGACGATCGCCGTCACCGTGCGCGAGCTCGACGCCTCGATGCGCCTCGGCGCGCAGACGACGATCTTCCGTCTCGGCGACGACCCCGGCCTCGCCCGGTTCGTCGACGCGATGGCACGTCGGGTCGGCGGCACGGTCGTCGCCCCGGAGGCCGACGACCTCGGTGCCGCGGTGGTCGAGTCCTACCTCGACGGGCGGCAGCCGGGCCCCGGCCGCGCCGCCTGAACCCCATCGGGTCGCACCGCGCCGCCCGCCTCGAGCGGCACGGTGCGACCCGTGACACGGCACGGAACGACCCGGCGTGGGGCGCAGCCCCTAGAACAACGGCCAGGGCACGGCGGAGCCGTGGCCGCGGGGCTCGGGGAAGCGACCGGACGACAGCAGGTGGTCGCACCGGGCCATCGTCGCGCGGATCTCGAGCGGGGTGACGTGCTCGGCCAGCGCCTCCCCCAGGGCTCCGTCGAGGTCGGTCCGCACGCGCGCGAGCCCCTCGAGCTCGTCGGGGGCGAGCTCGTCGCCGAGCCAGCCCCAGAGCACGGTGCGCAGCTTGTGCTCGACGTGGAAGGTGAGGCCGTGGTCGACGCCGTGCCGGTGCCCGCCGGGCAGGGCCAGCACGTGGCCGCCCTTGCGGTCGGCGTTGTTGACGACGACGTCGAAGACGGCCATGCGGCGGAGCGCCGCGGAGTCCTCGTGGACGAGCGTGACCGGCAGGTCGCGCTCGTCGGTGCCGTCGATCACCGGCAGCCAGCCCTCCTCGGGCACCTCGTCGCTCGAGACGAGGTCGACCGCGGACTGCTCGGGGTCGACCTCCTGCCAGAGCTGGACCATGCCCGGGCCGAGCGGCCCGTCGCGCAGCCACGTCGTCGGGACGACGCCCCAGCCGAACGCCTCGCTGACGAGGAAGGCGGAGACCTCGCGGCCCGCGAGGGTGCCGTCGGGGAAGTCCCACAGGGGCGCCTCGCCCGCGACGGGCTTGTACACGACGGCCGTGCCGTCGATCGTGCCGACGAAGGTGTCGTTCGACGCGATGCGCACGCGCCCCGTCAGCTCGAGGTCGCCCGACGGGACGGGATCTCCGGGCACGGGCGCGTCCGGCTCGGGGACGGCGGTCACGGCCTACGGCCGACCGTCGGGCCGGTCGCCGTCGAAGAGGTCGTCGAGGTCGTCGGGCCCGATCTCGCCGAGGCCGGGGGCGGCCGGGCAGACGTGGCCCTCGGGGTCGATCGGCGTGCCGCAGAGCGGGCAGAGGGGGCGGCCGGCGCCGACGACCTCGTGGGTCCGGGCCGCGAACGCCCGGGCGGTGCCGACGGGGATGCGCACGCGCAGCAGCTCGGGGGCCTCCACCTCGATCTCGACTGCGGCCTCGTCGTCGTCCGCCTCGGCCGCGGCGAGGGCCGCCGAGAAGGCCTCCGACTCGTCGTCGTCGAGCTCGACGACGGGGAACGCCTCGATGACGACCTGGGCCGTGGTCGGGTCCCAGCCGAGGCTGAGCGCGCCGGTGCGGAACTCCGGCTCGACGGGCTGCTCGAGCGGCTCGTTGTCGACGAGCTCGACCGGGGTGACGGTGGGGATCGTGAGCGAGGTGCCTTCCCGCGAGCTCAGCTCGTCGAGGATCTCGTCGATCTTCTCCGCGAGGGCCGCGGACTGCTGCTTCTCGAGGCCGACGCTGACGAGACGGGCACCGTCGCGCACCTGGAGGTAGAACTCGCGCTGACCGGGCTGGCCGATCGTGCCGACGACGATCCGGTCGGGCCAGTCGAATCCGTGGACGATGGTGGGCATGCCGCCCATCCTACGAGCGGCGGGCCGGCCCGGCTCAGGCTGCGTGCAGGGCGGGAGTCGCGGTGCCGGCGGGCGGGCCGGCCGCCTCGTCGACGGTGCCGGTCGTCACTCGTGCCCCGCGCCTCCCCCGACGGCGGCGTCCGCCGCGGGCGCCGCCGCGCGCAGCCACGAGAGGTCGCCCGAGTCGGTGTTGGTCGCGAGGACCTCGGGGCGGCTCGTGCCGTACCGGACGATCGAGACCGACGCCGGGCCGACCGCGATGCGCTGGAAGAGGTCGAGGTGCATGCCGAGCGCGTCGGCGAGCACCGACTTGACGATGTCGCCGTGGCTGACCGCGACCCAGACGGCGCCCGGGCCGTGCTCGGCCTCGACGGCGGCGTCGTGGCGACGGATCGCCGCCACCGCCCGCGCCTGCATGCCCGCCATGGACTCGCCGCCGGGGAAGGTCACGGCCGAGGGCTGCCCCTGCACGGTCGCCCAGAGCGGCTCGGCGCTGAGCTCCTTCAGGGTGCGGCCCTGCCAGTCGCCGTAGTCGCACTCGGAGATGCCCTCCTCGACCGGGGTCGTCGGGCTGCCCTCCTGCCGGTCGAGGATGTGACCGGCGGTCTCGCGGCACCGTTCGAGCGGGCTCGAGACGACGGAGACGACCGGCACGACGGCGAGCCGCTCGCCGGTGCGGACGGCCTGCTGGTGCCCGACGTCGTCGAGCAGGACGCCCGGGGTGCGCCCGGCGAGGACTCCGCTCGCGTTGGCGGTGGTGCGCCCGTGACGGACGAGGATGACGGTGGCCATGCCCCGAGCCTAGACACCGGCCGCCGGGGGCCTACTCGCGGGGCCCCTCCCGCCGGCGCAGGGCGACGTCCTCGGCGTCGATCAGCTCGAGCACCTGGCGCACCGCGGTCTCGGGGTAGCGGTGCTCCCGTCGCACCGCGAGCACGGCGGCCCGCTCGGCCTCGATCATGCGGCGCCGCACCCGGTCGTGCTCGAGCCGCTCGCCCGTGAGGTCGGTGAGGTCGTCGGACTCGTCGCGGCCGGCCGCCCCGACGGCCGGCTCGCCCTGCTCGTCGACCCGCGACTCCTTCGCCTCGCGCCGGGCCTCCAGGCCCGCCGCCCTGGCCTCGTCGAGGAGGCGGTCGCGGTCGGACTCCTCCTGCAGGTCGGCGGTGCGGGGCAGGCGGAGCGCCCGGATGATCGGCGGGAGGAAGAGGCCGAGCAGCAGCGAGCCGACGACGACCGCGAAGGCGAGGAACTGCAGCAGCTCGCGCTCGGGCGTCTCGGCGGGCAGGAGGAAGACGGCGGCGAGCGTGACGACGCCGCGGATGCCGGCGGCCGACACGGCGGTGACGGTGCGCCAGTTCCACGAGCGCTCGCGCAGCGCCCGCGGCCCGTGGTCGAAGAGCACCTTCGCGAGGCCGACGGCGATGAAGCGCGACGCCACCAGGACGACGAGGAGGGCGACGACGACCCCGGTGATCTGCACCGCGTCGAGGCTCGAGCGGCGGAGGCCGCGCACGATGCCCGACAGGCTCAGCCCGATGAGCAGGAAGACCGCGTTCTCGAGCAGGAACTGGATCGTGCGCCAGTTGACCGACTCGGCGATGCGCGCCTCGGGCGACTGGATCAGCGGGGCCCGCCAGCCGAGCCAGAGCCCGGCCACGACGACGGCGAGCACGCCGCTGCCGCCGATCTCCTGCGTCGGCACGAACGCGACGAAGGGCACGACGAGCGACAGGCTCGTGTCGAGCACCGGCGAGTGGAGGAAGCGGCGGACGACCGAGAACCCGACGCCGACCAGGAGGCCGATGCCGACGCCGAGACCGACCGCCAGGAGGAACTCGCCGCCCACCTCGATCGGGTGCACGACGCCGACGACGGCCGCGATCGCGGTGTTCAGGGCGACGAGCGCCGTGGCGTCGTTGAGGAGGCTCTCGGTCTCGAGGATCGAGAGCACGCGGCGGGGCAGGCGGGCCTTGCCGGCGACGGCCTGGACGGCGACCGCGTCGGTCGGTGCGACCACGGCGCCGAGCGCCAGCGCCGCGGCGAGGCCCACGGCGGGCACGAGGGCCCAGAGCGCGAAGCCGACGGCGGCGAGGGTGACCACGACGACCCCGACCGAGAGCACGAGGATGCTGTCGCGCCGGGCCCGGATGTCGGCGAGGGGCGTGCGGATCGCGGCCGCGAAGAGCAGCGGCGGCAGCAGCCCGTAGAGCACGGCGTCGGGCTCGATCACCACCTCGGGCACGAACGGCAGGAACGACGCGACGGCGCCGACCGTGACGAGCGCGACGGGGGCCGACCAGCCGGCGCGACCCGCGACTCCGCTCGTGGCGACGGTGACGAGGACCGCCGCGACCACCCAGGCGATCGTCTCGGGGATCATCGGGCCGCCCTCACCCCTCGTGTCGTCACCGGTGCACGGTACCTGCTCGGGCAGCCCGCCGCGACCGGCGCCGCCGCGGCCCCGCCCCGGCCCCGCCGCGCTGCTGCGGCAGTGCCGCCGTCCACCGGCGGCGTGCGCCTGGCTTGCAGGGTCTCCTCCCCGTGGCCTAGGGTCGAGACACACCCCCGGATACTTCGGTTACCGGTTAGAAGGCCCCAGGGAACTGGGGCCTTCGGACTTCCAGGACCACTTCTCAGGGCGCCGGATCACGCCGTTCGCATCGCGCATCGTGTCCGGGAACTGTGACGCCCGGAGAGCTTCCTCCGTGATGTTCGTCATGAAGTCCGGGTCGGTCTGCACGAGTTCCTTCGAGGAGCGCGCCCTCGTCATCGGGAAGATGATCCCGGTCGAGAACCCGAGCTCCTCCTTGAGCATGCGGAGCGGGCCGACGAGATCGCTGTCGTTCGTGACGGCGACGTGGATGTCGGAGTGCCCGAGGAGAGCGCCCGCGACCATGCGCGACGCGAGGTTCACGTCGGACCCCTTCTCCTCGATCTTCCGGACGGACGCCGTGACGAATTTCCGGGTCTCGAGGTCCACCTGCTGCGGGTGCACCGGCATGTCGCGACGGTCGTTGCGGAACTTCCCCAGATGGACCGAGATGCGCGGGTCCGTGCGGAGGGCCCGGAGGTAGACCTGTTGACGCACCGGCGCACGGACGTCTGCGGTGAGACCGTGGCGCAGCAGCGCCGTGCAGTAGTGGATGCGGACCACGTCGTGCTCGGGCATGAGCTCTGAGAAGAGCCGGTGCAGGTCGAGCCACTTCACGTTCTGTCGCCCCTGCAGGGCACGGCGGTAGAGGTTGAAGCCGTCCACGTAGACGGACGCTGTCGGTCGCCCTGCAGTCATCCGTCCGACTGTAGGAGAACGGCATGGGTCAGCGATGCACCTGTGGACGGATCCGCGCCCACGGGCGCCGCCGACGTGCGAGGGTGGGGGCATGGACCTGGTCGTGTCGCGTGCGCTCACGATCCCCGCGGCGGAGCTGACCTGGCGCTTCTCGCGGTCGTCGGGGCCGGGCGGGCAGCACGTGAACACCTCCGACAGCCGAGTGCAGCTGTCGTGGGACGTCGCCCACGCCGACAGCCTGACGGAGGCGCAGCGCGAGCGCCTGACGTCGCGTCTCGACGGGCGCCTGGTCGCCGGCGCCCTGACCGTCACGTCGTCCGAGCAGCGGTCGCAGCTGCGCAACCGCGAGACGGCGCTGGCGAAGCTCGCCGAGATCGTCGCCGCGGCGCTCGCCCCCGACGCCGCGCCGCGACGGCCGACGCGACGGACGCGCGGCTCCGACCGCCGTCGGCTCAGCGCCAAGGGCGAGCGCTCGGCCACGAAGCAGCAGCGCCGACGCCCCACCGACGACTAGGAGCGAGCTCGGGCCGTGAGGCACCAGGTCGTCGGACGCGAACCACGCCGCGGCCTGGTTCCGGTGCGAGGACATGGTTCGTCGCCGCCGAGGCGACGCGGTGCGGAGGGCGTGGGATTCGAACCCACGAGACATCTCTGCCCACTTGTTTTCAAGACAAGCTCCATCGGCCGCTCGGACAGCCCTCCCGGTGCGCGACGGGCGAGCCCGCGCGACCGTGGCCGAGTCTAACCGAGGAGGCGCGCGCGACACGGGCGGGATGCCCCAGCCCGCGAGGCGGTCGCCCCGTCGACCCCGACCTGCCCCCGTCGCCCGCGACCTCGCCTACAGCGTGGCGAGCGCCGCGGCGAGCCCGTCGTCGACGTCGGAGCCGGTGCGCTCGTTCGCGACGGCGAAGACGTCGTCAGGCGCCTGGCCCATCGCGCAGCCGCGCCCCTGGGCGGAGGCCCAGCGCAGCATGTCGATGTCGTTGCGGCCGTCGCCCGCGGCGAAGACGCGCTCGCGCGGGATGCCCAGCCACTCGCGCACCCGCTCGAGCGCGGTCGCCTTCGTCACGCCGTCGGGCGCGATGTCGAGCCAGGCCGTCCAGCCGACGTTGTAGTTGACCTTCGAGAGGCCCATCCGCTCGACGACCTCGAGGAAGTCGTCGGTGCCGTGGTCGGGCGAGACCACGACGACGCGGGTCGCCGGGCGGTCGAAAAGCTGCTCGAACTCGACCTTCTCGGCGTTGCCGCTCGACTCGACCGTCGGGAACGAGCCGCAGTAGCGCAGCACCCCGTCGCGGTCCTCGACGGCGTAGCCGCCCTCCTGGATCTCGCCGCGGATCGTGGTGAGCACGTCGGTCGGGTCGAACTCCTCGACGTGCACCTGCCCGTAGCCGGTGGGCGCCGACTCGTCGCGCCCGAGCGTGATCGCCCCGTTGGCGGTGACGACGTAGTCCGAGACGAGGCCGAGGCGGTCCATCACCGGCAGCGTCGTCGAGACCGAGCGGCCCGTCGCGATCATCACCGCGTGGCCGGCCTCGCGCAGTCGGCGGATCTGCTCGGCGACGCCGTCGGTGATCGTGCCGTCCTCCTGCATGATGGTGCCGTCGACGTCGAGGGCGACGAGCCAGCGCTCGCCGTCGGCCACGCCCGCGGAGGCGGCCGAGGCCGCGACGTCGGTCGGGCTGCCCACGCCGCTCACGCGACCGGCTCGATGACCTCGAGGCCGCCGAGCCAGGGGCGGAGCGCCTCGGGCACGACCACCGAGCGGTCGGCACGCTGGTGCGTCTCGAGGATCGCCACCAGCCAGCGCGTCGTCGCCAAGGTGCCGTTCAGCGTCGCCACGGGCGCCGTCTTGCCGCTCTCGGTGCGGTAGCGGGTGTCGAGCCGGCGCGCCTGGAAGGTGGTGCAGTTCGAGGTGCTGCTGAGCTCGCGGTACGTGCCCTGCGTCGGCACCCAGGCCTCGATGTCGAACTTGCGGGCGGCGCTCGAGCCGAGGTCGCCGGCCGCGACGTCGATGACGCGGTAGTTGAGGCCGAGCGACTGCATCATGGTCTCCTGGAAGGAGACGAGCCGGTCGTGCTCGGCGGTGGCCTGGTCGGGGTGCACGTAGCTGAACATCTCGAGCTTGTTGAACTGGTGCACGCGGAGGATGCCGCGGTTGTCCTTGCCGGCGGCCCCGGCCTCGCGGCGGTAGCAGGTCGACCAGCCGGCGTAGCGGATCGGCCCGGCCTCGACGTCGAGGATCTCGTCGGCGTGGTAGCCGGCCAGCGCGACCTCGCTCGTGCCGGTGAGGTAGAGGTCGTCGGCGGGCAGGTGGTAGACCTCGTCGCTGTGCGAGCCGAGGAACCCCGTGCCGGCCATGATCTCGGGGCGCACCAGCGTCGGCGTGATCAGCGGGGTGAAGTCGTTCTGCACCGCGAGGTCGAGCGCCATGTTCATCAGCGCGAGCTCGAGCCGGGCGCCGATGCCGCGGAGGAAGTAGAAGCGCGAGCCCGACACCTTGGTGCCGCGCTTGATGTCGATGGCGCCGAGCACCTCGCCCAGGTCGGCGTGGTCGAGCGGCTCGAAGTCGAAGGCGGGGCGGGTGCCGACCTCGCGGAGGGTGACGAAGTTCTCCTCGCCGCCGGCGGGCACGCCCTCGATGACGGGGTTGCCGAGCGAGCGGATCGCCCGGTCGAACGCGGCGTCGGCCTCGGTCGACGCGGCCTGCGCCTCCTTCACGCGGGCGGCGAGCGCCTGTGCCTCGGCGACGAGCGCGGCCTTCTCCTCCTTCGGGGCCTTCGCGACGGTCTTGCCGAAGGCGTTCTGCTCGGCGCGCAGGGCCTCGAAGGCCGAGATCGCGGCACGGCGGGCGGAGTCGGCGGCCACGGCGTCGTCGACCAGCGACTCGGAGTCGCCGCGGGCGCGCTGGCTGGCCTTGAGGAGGTCGGGGGCGTCTCGGAGCAGCTGGGGATCGATCACGCGACCATCCTAAGGAGTGCGTGTGGACGTCAGCCCCCGTCCCTCCCCGGAGTCGCGGGTCGGCCCGTTCTCCCCCGTCCCGTCGCGGAAGCGGTCGCGGGGGCTCCCCGACCAATACGCTCGGCGCATGACCCCCTCCCCCTCCTCCTCGCCCGCCGAGCCCGGCTCGACGCCCTCGGCCGAGACGACTCAGAAGACGGCCGCGCTGGTCTACAACCCGATCAAGGTCGACATCGAGGCCGTCAAGGAGTCGATCGCCCGCCACGAGCGCGAGGCCGGCTGGGGCGAGACCCGCTTCTACGAGACCAGCAAGGAGGACCCGGGCGGGGAGGTCACCGCACAGGCCCTGGCCGACGGCGCCGACATGGTGATCGCCGCGGGCGGCGACGGCACCGTCCGGGCCGTGGCCGAGGCCCTGCGGGGCTCGGACGCCTCGATCGGCCTGCTGCCGTCGGGCACGGGCAACCTCCTGGCGCGCAACCTCGACCTGTCGCTCGACAACCTCGACGACTCCATCGCCACCGCCTTCCGGGGCCGCGACCGCGACATCGACCTCGGGGTGGTCGACATCGAGCGCGAGGACGGCCAGCGCGAGACGTTCGCCTTCGTCGTCATGGCCGGGGTCGGCCTCGACGCCAAGATGCTCGCGAACACCAACGACGACCTGAAGGCGCGCGTCGGCTGGCTCGCCTACGTCGACGCCATCATCCGTGCCCTGCGCGACAACAACAAGATCGACGTGCGCTACGAGCTCGACGGGGGCGGCCGCAAGTCGATGCGCGCCCACACGGTCATCGTCGGCAACTGCGGCCTGCTGCCGGCGAACATCATGCTGCTGCCCGACGCCGCGATCGACGACGGCCAGTTCGACATCGTCGCGCTGCGCCCCGAGGGCTTCTTCGGCTGGTTCCAGATCTGGTTCAAGATCGTGTGGGAGAACGGCGTGCTGCGTCGCACCCAGGTCGGCCGCCGCATCCTCGCCGCCAACAGCCGTGAGGTGCGCACCCTGCGCTACATGAAGGGCCGGAAGCTCGTGGTGCGGCTCGAGTCGCCGCAGGACTTCGAGATCGACGGCGACTCCGTCGGCAAGGCCGTGGCCCTCCGCGCGGTCGTCGACGAGGGCGCGCTGACCGTGCGCGTGCCCGCCGACAGCTAGGCCCCCCCAGGCGGGCCGGGCCGGGCCGGGCGCGGCCCCCCGGTTCGCGACCTAGAGCGACCCGGCCACCAGCATCCGGAGCCAGTCGCGGGCGTCGACGAACGCGTCGTCGTCGTTGCGCGGCGACACCTCGACCGGCCGTCCGTCGGCGCGGGGGTACGAGCCGAGGAAGATGACGTTCGGGCTGAAGCGCTTGAGCCCGAGCAGCGCGTCGGCGACGCGTTCGTCGAGCACGTGCCCCTCGAGGTCGATGACGAACCGGTACCGCCCGAGGGCGTCGCCGATCGGGCGCGACTGGATCAGGCTGAGGTTGATGCCCCGCGTCGCGAACTGCTCGAGCATGTCGACCAGCGCGCCCGCGCCGTCCTCGGGCAGCTCGACGATGAGGCTCGTCTTGTCGGCCCCCGTCGCCGGGGGCACCGGCACCGTGCGGCTGACCAGCACGAAGCGCGTGACGGCGTTCCGGTTGTCGCCGATCTCGGTCGCGAGCACGTCGAGGTCGTGGTGCTCGGTGATCGTGGGCGGCGCGACGGCGGCGTCGGCACGCCCCGCCCCGGCCGGCGCGGCCAGCAGGTCGGCGGCCGCGGCGACGTTCGACGTGGCGGGCAGGTGGCCGTGGCCGGGCAGCGCCGCCTCGAGCCACCGGTGCGTCTGGGCGTAGGCGACGGGGTGGGCGTTGACCACGCGCACCTGGTCGAGGGTCGTGCCGGGCCGTGCCACGAGCACGAAGTCGACCTGCACGAGGTACTCGCCGACGATGCGGAGGCCCGGCACGGTGGCGAGGGCGTCCTGCGTGGCCGAGACGCCGCCCTCGACGCTGTTCTCGATCGCGATCATCGCGGCCGTGCTGCGGCCCGAGACGACGTCGGCGAGGGCCTCGCCGACGTTGTTGACGCTGTGCCACACGGCGCCCGCGGCCTCCGGCACCTGCTTGAGCGCCGCCTCCGTGAAGGTGCCGGCCGGGCCGAGGTAGCTGTAGGTCGGCGAGGAGGCGGGGGTCGACATGACCGAGAGCCTACTGAGGGCCGTCGACGAGGCGCGACGGAGCGGGGCGGCTGGTGCCAGGATGACCCCATGACCGACCGCGCCGGAACCCCCGCACAAGACAGCGACCTGATCGACACCGGTGAGGTCGTCGACGCCTACTACTCCCTCGTCCCCGACGTCACGAAGGCCGAGCAGAAGGTCGTCTTCGGCACCTCGGGCCACCGTGGCTCGTCGCTCGACGCCGCCTTCACCGAGACGCACATCGCCGCGATCACGCAGGCGATCGTCGAGTACCGGGCGGGGCAGGGCATCACGGGCCCGCTGTTCATCGGGCGCGACACCCACATGCTGAGCGGGCCGGCCGAGCGCACGGCGGTCGAGGTGCTGACGGGCAACGGCGTGCACGTGCTCGCCGACGCCGAGGGCGGCTACGTGCCGACCCCCGCGCTGAGCCACGCCATCCTGGTCTACAACTCCGACCCGGCGAACCTCGACAAGGCCGACGGCATCGTCGTCACGCCGAGCCACAACCCGCCCCGCGACGGCGGCTTCAAGTACAACCCGCCGCACGGCGGGCCCGCCGACAGCGACGCGACCGGCTGGATCGCGAACAGGGCCAACGAGATCATCGCGGCGGGCAACGTCGACGTGCTCCGCGGCGACGGCAGCCCGGGCCGCCACGACTTCCTCCGCGGCTACGTCGGCGACCTCGCGAACATCATCGACATGGAGGCCATCAAAGCCGCCGGCGTCAAGATCGGCGCCGACCCGCTCGGCGGCGCGAGCGTCGAGTACTGGGGAGCCATCCGCGACGTCTACGGCCTCGACCTCACGGTCGTGAACCCCGGCGTCGACCCGACCTGGCGCTTCATGACGCTCGACTGGGACGGCAAGATCCGCATGGACCCGTCCAGCCCGTCGGCCATGGCCAGCGTCGTGCACCGCAAGGACGAGTTCGACGTGCTCACCGGCAACGACGCCGACGCCGACCGCCACGGCATCGTGACGCCCGACGGCGGCCTGATGAACCCGAACCACTACCTGGCCGTCGCGATCGACTACCTCTACACGCACCGCCCGCAGTGGCGCGAGGACGCCGCGATCGGCAAGACGCTCGTCTCGTCGAGCATCATCGACAAGGTCGCCGAGAAGCACGGCCGTCGCCTCTGGGAGGTGCCGGTCGGCTTCAAGTGGTTCGTGCCCGGGCTCGTCGACGGCTCCGTCGCCTTCGGCGGCGAGGAGAGCGCCGGGGCGTCCTTCCTCCGCAAGGACGGCACGGTCTGGACGACCGACAAGGACGGCATCCTCCTCGCCCTGCTGGCGAGCGAGATCATCGCCGTCACGGGCAAGACCCCGTCGCAGCTCTACCGCGAGCTCACCGAGGAGTTCGGCGACCCCGTCTACGAGCGCGTCGACGCCGCCGCCAGCAAGGAGCAGAAGGCGCGCCTCGGCAAGCTCGACGGCGACGCGATCACGGCCACCGAGCTCGCGGGCGACCCGATCACCGCCACGCTCAGCGAGGCGCCCGGCAACGGCGCCGCGGTCGGCGGCCTGAAGGTCGTCACCGACAAGGCGTGGTTCGCGGCCCGCCCCAGCGGCACGGAGGACGTCTACAAGATCTACGCCGAGTCGTTCGAGGGCCCCGAGCACCTGGCGCGCGTGCAGCAGGAGGCGAAGACGATCGTCGACGCCGCGCTCGGCAGCTAGCGCCGGCGCTCACGCGACGACGAGGAGGGGCCGGGCTGCGATCACAGCCCGGCCCCTCCTCGTCGTCGCGACCACAGCCGCAGCCACAGCCGTGGTCAGCCGGCGTACGTCGGCGCGGCCGGCAGGCCGAAGAACTCCTCGAGCGTGGTGACGCCCTGCTGGTGCATCTCGGTCGAGAGCGGCACGCCCACGTACCGGAAGTGCCACGGCTCGTACGTGAAGCCCGTCACCGCGGTCTTGTCGGCCGGGTACCGCAGCAGCCAGCCGAACCGCCAGGCGTTCTCCGCGAGCCAGCGGCCCTGCGACGTGTCGCCGAAGCACGCCTGCAGCACGCAGCTCAGCGGGAGCGGGCTGATGTCGGCGACGAGCCCCGTCTGGTGCTCCGAGAAGCCCGGCCGGGCGCTCTGCACGTCGGCCTGGGCCTGGCCGAGCTGCTGCACCCAGCCCGCGTAGACGGTCACCTGCGTCGCGTACGAGCGGTAGGCGCTCTGCACGGTCATGGGGCCCGCGCCCTCCGCCTCCCCCGCGGCGAAGAGGGCGAGCAGGGCGTCGCCGGCCTCCTTCCGGAAGACGGGCGGGTTCTGCGACGAGACGTCGACGGTGACGAGGTCGGCGGGGGCGTAGTCGACCGGGTCGAGCGGCCGCAGCTTGTCGCTGACGACCCAGAGGCTGGCGGGGTCGTCGACCGAGAGGGCGCCGCGGTCGAAGGCGGGCGTCGCCGGCGCGGCCGGCTCGGGGGCCGGGGCTGGGGTCACGGGGTCCTCCGTCGGGGCCGGGGCGGGGGGCGTCGAGGTCGCGCGGGGCGTCGCCGAGGGAGTCGCGGTGCCGGTCACCGAGGCCGAGTCGCCCGCGCCGGTGCACCCGGCGAGCACCGCGGCCACGAGCCCGAGCGCCAGGGCCGCCGCGGCACGGCGCCGCCCGACGCGGCCCGGGGAGGCGGGGCGGAGGCGCGGGCGGCGTGACGACATGCGCTCCAGGGTAGGGGGCGCACCGCGGGTCGAGCGGACGTCACGTGGCGGCGCGACGCCGCGTGGAGTAACTTCTGCGTACCACGCAACTTTCTCGTCGACGTGACGTCGACGATCGGCGCTCACCGCGCCTCCGGCGCTGCTGCCCCCTCCCCCGCGGCCCGCCGCGCACCCCGTCAGACTCACCGCACCAGGAAGACCACACATGTCCCGGGTCACCGACTCCTCCCCCGCCGCCGCGCCCGCCGAGAGACAGGGGCTGATGACGCACCGTCAGATCCTCTTCGTCATCTTCGGGCTGATGGCCGGCATGTTCCTCTCCGCCCTCGACCAGACCATCGTCGGCACGTCGATGCGCACGATCGCCGACGACCTCGACGGGCTCAGCCTGCAGGCCTGGGTCACCACCGCCTACCTGATCGTGTCGACCATCTCGACGCCGATCTACGGCAAGCTCAGCGACATCTTCGGCCGTCGCCCGCTGTTCCTCATCGCGATCTCGATCTTCCTGGTCGGCTCGCTCGCCGCCGGGTTCAGCGAGAGCATGTACCAGCTCGCGGTCTTCCGGGCGATCCAGGGCATGGGCGCCGGTGGCCTCATGGCGCTGCCGCTCACGATCATGGGCGACATCCTCGCCCCGCGCGAGCGCGCCAAGTACCAGGGCTACTTCCTCGCCGTGTTCGGCATCTCGAGCGTCATCGGCCCGCTGGTCGGCGGCCTGTTCGCCGGGGCCGACGAGATCCTCTTCGTCACCGGGTGGCGCTGGGTGTTCCTGATCAACATCCCGATCGGCATCGTCGCGCTGGGCGTCGTCGTGCGGTTCCTCCACATCCCCGGCCAGGTGCGCCGCGAGAACGTCCGCATCGACTGGCTCGGCGCCGGGGCCGTGATCGTGGCCGCCGTGCCGCTGCTGCTCGTCGCCGAGCAGGGCCGCGAGTGGGGCTGGAGCTCGCCCCGCGCCTTCGCCTGCTACGTCGTCGGCGTCGTCGGCATCGCCGCGTTCATCGCCGTCGAGCGCCGCATGGGCGACGACGCGCTCATCCCGCTCAAGCTCTTCCGCATCCCGACCTTCGCGATGTCGACGGTGCTCGGCGTCCTGGTCGGCTTCGGCATGTTCGGCGCCCTCCTGACGGTGCCGCTGTACCTCCAGCTCGTCAACGGCGCGACGCCGACCGAGAGCGGCTTCCAGATGCTGCCGATGATCGCCGGCCTGATGATCTCGTCGATCGTCTCCGGCCAGCTGATCGCCCGCACCGGCCGCTACAAGATCTTCCCGATCACCGGCACGGCCTTCATGGCCCTGGGCTTCTTCTGGTTCACGACCCTGTCGTACGACAAGCCCTACTGGTTCATGATGTTCGGCATGCTGCTCGTGGGCCTCGGCCTCGGCCAGCTGATGCAGACACTGACCATCGCGTCGCAGAACTCGGTCGGCCCGCGCGACATCGGCGTGGCCACCTCGGCCTCGACGTTCTTCCGCCAGATCGGCGGCACGCTGGGCACCGCCGTGCTCTTCTCGGTGCTGTTCTCGCGCATCCCGCAGACCATCGCCGGCGCGTTCGCCGACCGTGACCTGCAAGCCGACGCCCAGGCCGCCCTCGCCGACCCCGCCGTCGCGAGCGACCCGGCCAACGCCTCCATCCTCGGGCTGTACCAGTCGGCCCAGGGCGGCGACACCTCGCAGGTCGGCGGTGCGCTGAACGGCGACACGTCGTTCCTCAACACGGCCGACCGCCGCCTGGCCGCGCCCTTCCTCGACGGCTTCGCGAACGCCACGGTGACGGTCTTCTGGGTCGCGCTGGCCGTGGTGCTCGTGGCGTTCCTGCTCAGCTTCTTCCTCAAGGCGACGCCGCTGCGGCAGAAGTCGGCCATCGACGAGGCCCACGACGACGCCCAGGCGGCCCTCGCCGCCGACGCGGCGGTGCAGGCGCAGGAGGCGGCCGCGAAGACGGGCGCGTTGGTCTCGCCCGACACGGGCAGCGTCCGGACGGTCGACGAGGGCGACGCTCCTCGTCGGGGGACGGCCGCCGACACAGGCTCCGAGGAGCCTGCGGATCAGCGACCGTGACTGGACTCCGCCGGCGAGGCGAGTAACGTTGACCAGGACGTAGGCGCCACGCGCTGACGTCCTGGTCGTCTCGCCTCCGGCGGTCCCTGCCCGTGAAGCTCAGCGCGGGAGGCACGACGACCCCGGGCCGTGCACCTCAGGGTGCACGGCCCGTCCTCGTCTCCGGGCCCCGCTGCGGGCCCCTCCCTGGGAGATCGACGGGCCCCTCGCGACCGTCGCCGCCCCTAGCTAGACTCTCTAGCATGCCCGACAGGTCAGCCCCGATCTACGACGCCTCCGGCTACTGGTACTCCAGCAGCAACGAGGAGCGCGGCGTCGAAGTGCTCAACGCCCTGCGCCGCTACCGTGCGGCCGAGTCCGAGATGCGCCGTCGCACGCGCACCTCCATGAAGATGGGCGAGACCGACCTCGCGGCCGTCCGCTTCCTCCTCCGCGCCCAGCGCCGCAGCGAGACCGTCAGCGCCAAGGAGCTGGCCGACCACCTCGGCATCACCTCCGCCTCGACCTCGGTGCTCATCAACCGCCTCGTGCGCAGCGGGCACATGGAGCGCCACTCGCACCCGACCGACAAGCGCGGAGTCCTGCTCACGGCGACCGGCGACTCGAACAGCGAGGTGCGCGCCACGATGGCGAGCATGCACACGCGGATGATCAGCGCGGCCGAGTCGCTCACCGCCGACGAGTCGGCGGCCGTCGTGGGCTTCCTCCGCGACATGACCTCGGCGATCGAGATCGACGACCACGGGGTCGACGGGCCCGCCGGTCAGGGTCACGACGCGACGACCGCGGCGCCGGCCGCCGTGGCCGCCCACCCGAACGTGGGCGCCGTCCGCGAGACCGAGAACGCCTGAGCCCCCACCTGCCAGGCCCCTCAGCCCTGGTCGACCGCGCCGCTCAGCTCGCGGAGGCCGCCTCGGCGCCCGGCTCGGTGGCCGGCGGCTCCGCGACGACGAACTCCGCCGACGGGAGCCGTCGACGCATGACGGCCACCGCCTCCTCGTTGCTGTCGACGAGCACGTAGCGGCGCCCCAGGGCGTCGGCCACGGCGCCGGTCGTGCCGCTGCCGGCGAAGAAGTCGAGCACCCAGTCGCCCTCGCGCGACGACGCCTGGACGATCCGTCGCAGCACGCCCTCGGGCTTCTGCGTGGGGTAGCCGGTCTTCTCACGGCCGGTCGGCGACACGATCGTGTGCCACCAGACGTCGGTCGGCAGCTTGCCCCGCGCGACCTTCTCGGGGGTGACGAGACCGGGCGCCATGTAGGGCTCCCGGTCGACCGTCTCGGAGTCGAAGTGGTACACCGAGGCGTCCTTCACGTAGACGAGGATCGTGTCGTGCTTCGTCGGCCAGCGGTTGCGGCTCTTGGCGCCGTAGTCGTAGGCCCAGATGATCTCGTTGAGGAACGACTCGCGGCCGAAGAGCGCGTCGAGCAGCACCTTCGCGTAGTGGGCCTCGCGGTAGTCGAGGTGCAGGTAGAGCGTGCCGTCGCGGGCGAGCAGGCGCCAGGCCTCGGCGAGGCGCGGCTCGAGGAACGACCAGTAGTCGTCGAAGTGGTCGTCGTAGCGCATCAGGTCGCCGCGGATCCGCTCGTAGCCCCGCCCCTTGAAACCGGTCACGGCGGTGACCGACCCCTCCACGCTGCGGATCGACGTCGTCGAGCGCCGCTGCTGCGGCCGCCCGGTGTTGAACGGCGGGTCGAGGTAGACCACCGTGAAGGCGCCGTCGGGCAGCTGACGGGTCGCGTCGAGGTTGTCGCCGTGGACCACGAGGCTCGGGGAGTCACGGGTCCAGTCGACGGGCATGGTCACCATTCTGTCGTGCCGGGCAGCGGCCAGTTCACCGGGCGTAGGGTCGCCGGATGAGCATCACCGTCGAGAACCGCCCCCAGCAGTCCCAGTACGCCCTCGTCGAGGACGGCGAGACCGTCGGCTTCGCCGCCTACGACGTCGTCGGCGACGAGATCCGCTTCACCCACACCGAGATCGAGCCCAGCCGTCGCTCGGCCGGCCTCGGTGCGCAGCTCGTCCAGGGCGCCCTCGACGACGTGCGCGCCGAGACCTCGCTGCGGGTCGTGCCGCTCTGCCCGTTCGTCGCCGACTGGGTGGACGAGCACGTCGACTACCAGGAGCTGCTGGCCCGCTGACCCCGGTCGCCGACCCGCGACTCCTGCCCGGCCCCCGCCCGTCGGCGACAGGCCGGCGGCTCGGGGGCGAGACGGGTCAGGGTCGGCTCACGGGACCCGGCGGAGCCACTCGGGCGTGGCGAACTTCGTCGTCACGAGCTGCTCGGCGGCCTCGAGCTCGGCCTCGGTGACGTGGCCGGTCGTGGCGCCGTAGAGGCCCGTGAAGGTCTGCTTCATGCGCTCGATGATCTCGGCGCGGGGCAGGCCGGTCTGGCTGCGGAGCGGGTCGACCCGCTTCGCGGCGCTCGTCGTGCCCTTGTCGCTCATCTTCTCGCGGCCGATGCGGAGCACCTTCACCATCTTCTCGCCGTCCATGTCGTACGACATGGTCGCGTGGTGCAGCAGCGCGCCGTTGCCGAGCCGCTTCTGGGCGGCCCCGCCGATCTTGCCCTTCGCGCTCGTGATGTCGTTGAGCGGCTGGTAGAACGCGTCGATGCCGAGCGACCTCAGCGCCGTGATGACCCACTCGTCGAGGTAGGCGTAGCTGTCGGCGAAGCTCATGCCCTGCACGAGCTCGCCGGGGGCGTAGAGCGAGTAGGTGACGATCGACTGGGCGTCCATGAACATGGCGCCGCCGCCGCTGATGCGGCGGACGACCTCGAAGCCGTGCTCCTCGGCCGCGTCGAGGTCGACCTCGTTGCGGAGCGACTGGAAGCTGCCGATGACGACGGCCGGCTGCTCCCACTCCCAGAAGCGCAGGGTGGGGCCGCGACGGCCGGCGCCGACCTCCTCGGTGAGCACCTGGTCGAGGGCGAGGTGCATGTTCGGCGACACGGGGGCGTCGTGGATGATCTGCCACTCGTGGTCGCGCCAGTCGCTGGCCTTCGACAGGCTGCGACGGATCGCCACGGCGACGGCCTCGGGCGTGAAGCCGAGAAGGACGGCGTCGTCCGGCAGGCCGGCACGGACGGCCGCGGCGATCGTCGCGGCGTCGGACTCGACCGGCAGGCCCGTGATCGAGCGGTCGATGGCGTCGAGCGCCGTGTCGGGCTCGAGGAAGAAGTCGCCCGCGAGGCGGAACTCGGCGATGCGCCCGTCGCGCACCTCCAGGTCGACCACCACGAGCTTGCCGCCAGGGACCTTGTACTCACCGTGCATGCGAGCAGCCTATTCCTGCCGGCCGGGGCGGGCGGCGGGCCTGCGGTGGGCGACGGCCCCGGGGAGGCGCGGGTCAGCGGGGGACGCGGGCGTCCAGCCAGCGGGTCAGGTCGTCGAGCACCTCGTCGCGGTTCGTCTCGCGGAAGATCTCGTGCCGCGCGCCCTGGTAGACGACGAGCTCGACGTCGGTGAGGCCGCTCCGGTCGACGTAGGCGTCGGCGAGCCTGCGCGCGCTCTCCTCCCCGCCGAGCGGGTCGTCGTCGCCGACCATGATCAGCACCGGCACGTCGTGCTCGAGGTGCTTCGACGGGCGACCCAGCAGGCGCAGCGTGTCGCGCCAGCCGAAGAGCTGCATCACCTTCGCGTCGACGACGAGCGGGTCGGCCGCCATCGCCTCGGCGACCGCGGGGTCACGGCTCAGCCACTCGAAGCCGGTGCTGCCGAGGTGGGCGTGGCGGGCCTTGAGGTCGCCGCCGTTCATGCTGCCGGGCACACGGTAGGCGGTGCCGGTGAGCACGACGGCGTCGTAGAGCGAGGCCTGCCGGTCGACGATCGCCTGGAGCATGAGCGACCCCCACGAGTGGCCGAGCGCGACGACGGGGAGGCCGGGGGCCTCGGAGCGGATGATCCCCGTCAGCTGGACCACCGCCTCCGCGGCGCCCCGCACGCCCGAGGGGCCGAGGCGCCCGAGCTTCGTGTGGTCGCCGCCGTGCTGGCCGAGACCGGTGGCTCCGTGGCCGAGGTGGTCGTCGGCGTAGACCGTCCAGCCCGCGCGGACGAGGTGCTGCGCGACCTCCTCGTAGCGGAGCGCGTGCTCGCCGACGCCGTGCATGATCTGCACCGCCCCTCGGGGGTCGGCCGCCCGCCACACGTAGTAGTGGACGGTGACGCCGTGCGCGTCGACGAACTCGAAGTCGCCCCGGGCGGCGGAGAAGGTGGGCATGCGGTCATCTTGGCACCGACCGGGGGCGGTCACGGTGCGGCGGGGCGGACGCGAGGAGGCGCGGGCCGGCTCCCGAGGGCCGACCCGCGCCTCCTGCGCGGCGTCAGGGTCAGCTGCGCGGCGCGTCGACGTCGGTGCGGACGACGCCGAACGCGTCGTCGAGGTCGACGTCGACCTCGGTGCCGTCGTCGAGCCGGACGTCGACCTCGTACGCCACGCCGCCGTCGTCGCTGCGGTCGACGTCGGTGACGGTGCCGCCGCCGGCCGCGCTGACGGCCGCGGCGGAGGCCTGGTCGTAGTCGGCGCCGGTGACGGTGTCGTCGTCGGAGCCGGTGCCGGTGCCGGTCGTGGCGTCGTCGGAGCCGTTCGCGGAGTCGTCGCTCGCGTCGCCGGTGGCGCTGCCGGAGGTGCCGTCGCGGTCGTCGTCGTCGCGGCCTCCCCGGTCGCCCCCGCGGTCGTCGCCCGTGCGGGTCGACGTCACGGCGTAGTCGTCGTCGAGGTACACGTGCGTCTCGCCGCCGCCGGGCAGCGAGACCTCGACCTCGTAGCCGGGCAGGCCGTCGCCGATCGTGTCGACCTCGGTGACGGTGCCGCCACCGGTCTCGGCGAGCGCCGCCTCCCGGGCACGGTCGGTGGTCTGGGCCGACAGCCGGTCGTCGTCGAGGCCGGTCGCCAGGGCGACGCCGCCGCCGCCGAGCACGAGCACGGCCGCCACTCCGCCGACGATCAGCAGGGTCTTCTTCGTGTTCTTCATGACGGTGTCTCCGTTCGTCGAGCCGCGGTGCGGCCGGTGGTCGTGGGGTGGTCGGTGCCGGTGCGGGGCGGGCCCCTCGGCGATGACCCCACTGTGCCGACCGGGCGCTGAAGCACCCCTGAAGCGACCTGAAGGGACGTTCAGCCAGCGCGGCCCCGGGCCGAGTGGTCACGATCTGCTGCTCGTCGGCCCCGCGACGCGCAGATCGCGACCACTCGACGGGAGGCGCGGCAGCACGCTTCCGTGTGCAGGCGTCGAGTGGTCACGATCTGCTGCTCGCCAGCCCCGGGAGGCGCAGATCGCGACCACTCGACGGGAGGCGCGGCGGGAGTCGAGGGCGGGAGGCGCGGCGTCAGCCGGCGGGGAGGTCGACCACGAAGCGCGCGCCGCCGAGCGGGGAGTCGTCGACGCGCACCGCTCCCCCGTGCACACGGACGATCTCGGCCACGATGGCGAGCCCGAGGCCGCTGCCCCCGGCGTCGCGGTCGCGGGCCTCGTCGAGGCGGACGAAGCGCTCGAACACCCGCCCGCGGTCGGCGACGGGCACCCCGGCGCCGTCGTCGTCGACGGTCAGCACCGCCCGGCCGTCGCGCTCGACGAGGGCGAGAGCGACGGTCGACGTGGCGTGCCGTGCGGCGTTGGCCACGAGGTTCCGCACGACCTGCCCGAGCAGCGGCTCGTCGCCGACGACGCGGGCGGGCCCGACGCCGGTGGCGTCGACGCGGAGCGGTGAGGAGGCGCGGAGCCGCGACGCCTCCGCCACCACGAGGTCGTCGAGGTCGACGGGCCGTCGGGCCACGCCGAGCTGCCCCTCGTCGGCGCGCGCCAGCACCAGCAGGCCCTGCACCAGGGCCGTGAGGCGCGCCTCCTCGCCGAGCACGGTGCCGGCGAGGGCCTGCCCGTCGATGCTGCCGGGGTGCAGCAGCGCGACCTCGGCGTGCTGGCGGATCGTCGCCAGGGGCGTCTTCAGCTCGTGGGAGGCGTCGCCGACGAAGCGCCGCTGCGCGCGGGCCGAGGCGTCGAGCCGGTCGAGCATGCCGTTCAGGGTGCGGGCCAGGCGGGCGATCTCGTCGCGCCCGCCGGGGTCGCGGAGCCGTCGGTCGAGGCGTGCGGCGGTGACCTCGTCGACCTCGCGGCGCATGGCCTCGACCGGGCGCAGGGCCCGGCCGACGACGAACCAGGTCGTCACGCCGAGCACGACCAGCGCCACGGGCACGGCGACGCCGAGCGTCACCAGGCTCGCCGCGGAGGCGGCCTGCGCCTCGTCGAGGGAGCGCGCGGCCACGACGGTGAGCTCGGCCGCGTCGGCGGCGTCGTCCGCGTCGACCGCGCCTGTCGCGTCGTCGTCGTCGGCGCCCCGGCCCCCACGGCCGGACGAGTCGTCGTCATCGTCGTCGTCGCTCGACGCCGACGCGGAGGGCTGGTCGCCCGTCGACGCCCCGCCGGTCGCCCCGCCGTCGACGTCGACGTCGACGCTGTCGCGCTCCACGACGAAGGCCTCGCCGTCGACCCGTGCCCGCCCGCCCGACGGGACGGTCGAGACCCGGGCCGCCTCGGCGACGAGGTCGTCGTCGCCGCCGGCCGCGAGCACCGCGCCGGCGGAGTCGAGCACGACGACCAGCGTGCCGTCCGCGTCGCCCGCCACCGCGACGGCGGGCGTCTGCCCGACCTCGAGCGCCGAGGCGACGCGCGAGACGTCCGCCTCCGCCGCCGAGCGCGGGGCGTCGTCGAGCACGGCGCGCTGCACGACCGCGAAGACGAGGGTGAAGAGGCCGAGGGTGACGGCGACGGCGAGCACGGCGGCCGCGGTGGTGCGGAGGCGCAGCGATCCACGGCGACCCCGGCGCCCGACGGGAAGGGCGTGCTCAGCCACCCCGCGACTCCAACCGGTACCCGGCTCCGCGGAGCGTCACGATCGCCTCTCGCCCGAACGGGCGGTCGACCTTGTTGCGCAGGTGCCGCACGTACACCTCGACGATGTTGGGGTCGCCCTCGAAGTCGTCGTTCCAGACGCCGTCGAGCACCTCGCGCTTCGTGACGACGCTGCCGGCCCGTCGCATCAGGAACTCGAGCACCGCGAACTCGCGGCTCGTCAGGTCGACGAGTGCGTCGCCGCGGTGCACGGTGCGGGCGGCAGGGTCGAGCCGCAGGTCGCCGGCCTCGAGCACGACCGGCCGCTCGCGGGCCCCGCGCCGCACCAGGGCGCGCAGGCGCGCGAGCAGCACGGCGAACGAGAACGGCTTGGTGAGGTAGTCGTCGGCGCCGGTGTCGAGGGCCTCGACCTGGTCCCACTCGCCGTCCTTCGCCGTGAGCATGATGACGGGGGTCCAGTCGCCGCCCTCGCGCATGGCCCGGCAGACGGCGTAGCCGCTCATGCCGGGCAGCATGATGTCGAGCACGACGACGTCGTAGCTGCCCTCACGGGTGCGCCAGAGGGCGTCGGTGCCGGTGCCGGCCACGTCGACGGCCATGCCCTCGGCCTCGAGCCCGACCCGCAGGCCCTCGGCCAGGGTCGCCTGGTCCTCGACGACGAGCACGCGCACGGCCGGCTCCCTCCCCGCGGGCGCCCTGCCCACGCGCCCAGTCTGGCGGGCGAGCGCTGAACCGGCGCTGAAGCAGCGGCGAGGCCGGCGTCGCGCGGCCTGCCACGGCCGGCGGGTCGGTGTCGTGGCGGGCGGCCGCACCTCGAGCTGCGGCGGGTCGCCGTCCTCCTGGGCGGGCCGGCGCCCACCCGCCCACGAGGACACGGACCCGCCGCACCGCGCAGCGAGTCGGCCGTACCGCGCAGCGAGCCCGCCGCACCGGCCAGCGAGCCCGAGGCCCCCGGGGAGGCGCGGGTCAGTGCGCCGAGTAACCGCCGTCGACGAGGTGGTAGCTGCCCGAGATGAACGACGCCTCCGGGCTGAGGAGGAAGAGCACCAGCGCGGCGACCTCGGCGTCGGTGCCGAGGCGGCCGGCGGCGTGCTGCTGCTCGAGCGCGGTGAGCGCCTCGCCGGAGAGCGACGCGCGCACGAGGGGCGTGTCGATGAAGCCGGGGCCGACCGCGTTCGTCCGGACGCCGCGGGCGGTGTACTCGAGCGCCGCCACCTTGGTCAGGCCGACCAGGGCGTGCTTGCTCGTGACGTAGGCCGCGTTCTGGGCCAGCCCGACCGTGCCGAGCACCGAGCTCATGTTGACGACCGCTCCGCCGCCGGCCTCGACGATGGCGGGCAGCTGGTAGCGGAGGCCGTAGAAGACGCCGTCGAGGTCGACGCTGCGCACGCGGTCCCAGGTGGCGACGTCGTACTCGCCGATGTCGGCCGGGGCGCCCGCGATGCCGGCGTTGTTCACGGCGAGGTGCAGGGCGCCGTACGTCGTCTTCGCGAACTCGACGGCGGCGTCGGACTGCTCGGCGACGGCGGTGTTCTGCTCGAAGGCGGTCGCGGCGCCGCCCGCGGCGACGATCTCGTCGACGACCGACTGCGCCGCGTCGAGCTTGATGTCGGTGACGACGACGGAGGCGCCCTCCGCGGCGAGCGCCCGCGAGATCTCGGCGCCGATGCCGCTGCCTCCGCCGGTGACGATCGCGGTCTTGTCGGTGAACCTGGCCATGGTGGTCCTTCTTCCTTCTGCGGCACTGTCGCGCCGGCGTCCTGGTGCCCCTCGGGGCATCGTCGTGGGGCTCGTCGTCGAGCCGTCCACGACGATACGCCTGCATCGACCTTTCCTCAACAGGTGTCGTCGATCTGCCCGAGATGTTTACTTAGCCGAGCTAACTGCTCATACTGGAGGGCGATGACCGACGTGACCTCTGCCTCCCCCGCTCCTCCCTCCGCCGCTGCCCCGCTCCGTGCGCTGCCGCACGCCCAGCTGGCCACGACGGTGCGCGGGTCGGTGCTGAGGCTGGCGCGGCGCCTCCGCCAGCAGAAGGCCGAGGCCGACGTGAGCGACGCGCAGATGGCGGCGCTCGGCTGGGTCTACCAGTCGCAGCCGCTGACCATCGGCGCCCTCACCGAGCACGAGGGCGTCACGCCGCCGTCGATGAACCGCACCGTCGGCAAGCTCGTCGAGGCCGGCCTGCTGGCGCGCCGGGTCGACGAGGCCGACCGTCGCCGCGTCGTGCTCGAGACGACGCCGGCGGGGTCCGCGTTCGTGGTCGAGACGCGCCGCCGCCGCGACGCCTGGCTCGCGCCCCGGCTCGCCGCCCTCACCCCCGACGAGCGCCGCACGCTGGCCGACGCGACCGAGATCCTGCGGAAGCTGACCCTCTCGTGAGCGCCATGTTCCGCTCGTTGCGCCTCTACAACTACCGGCTCTGGTCAGCCGGGGCGCTCGTCTCGAACACCGGCACCTGGATGCAGTCGACCGCGCAGGACTGGCTCGTGCTCACGCACCTCACCGACCACGACGCCACGGCCGTCGGCATCACGATGGCGCTGCAGTTCGCGCCGCCGATCCTCCTCGTGCCGGTCACCGGGCTGATCGCCGACCGCTTCGACCGGCGGCGCATGCTGATGCTGACGCAGGCGACGATGGGGCTGCTCGGGCTCGCGCTCGGCCTCCTCGTGCTGACCGACGTCGCCCAGCTCTGGATGGTCTGGGTCTTCGCGCTGCTGCTCGGCACGGCGAACGCGATCGACGCGCCCATCCGCCAGAGCTTCGTCTCCGAGCTCGTCCCGCCGGGGCACCTGGCCAACGCCGTCTCGCTGAACTCGGCCTCGTTCAACGCCGCGCGCCTCCTCGGCCCCGCGGTCGCCGGCGTGCTGATCGCGGGCGTCGGCACGGGCTGGGTGTTCCTGATCAACGCGGCGTCGTTCGCGGCGGTGCTGGTGTCGCTGCGCTTCATCCGGGTGTCGCAGCTCGAGGCGAAGCCCCGGGTGTCGCGGGCGAAGGGCCAGATCAGGGAGGGGTTCCGGTATGTGCGCGGCCGCCCCGACCTCCTGGTGATCTTCGCCGTGATCTTCGTGATCGGCACGTTCGGCCTCAACTTCCCGATCTTCACCTCGACGATGGCGAGCGTCGAGTTCGGCGTCGACGCCAGCGGCTTCGGCCTGCTGTCGTCGTGCATCGCGGTCGGCTCGCTGGCGGGCGCCCTGCTCTCGGCCCGTCGCGAGCGGCCGCGCATGCGCGTGCTGGTGCTCGCGGCCTTCGCCTTCGGCGTCACCTGCACGGTGGCGGCGCTCATGCCGACGTACTGGAGCTTCGCCGCCGTGCTCGTCACCGTGGGGCTCTCGTCGATCACGCTGATGACCACGGCGAACGGCTCGGTGCAGCTGTCGGCGGCCCCCGAGATGCGCGGTCGCGTGATGGCGCTCTACATGGCGATCTTCACGGGCGGCACCCCGCTCGGCGCCCCGATCGTCGGCTGGGTCGCCGACACCCTCGGCCCGCGCTGGGCGATCGGCGTCGGCGCGAGCGCCGGCTACGTCGCGGGCGGCCTCGCGCTGGCGTGGCTCATCCGCCGCCAGCACCTGCGGCTGCGCCGGGGCGGGTCGGTGCTGCACCCGCGCTTCCGGGTCGAGCACGACGGCGACGGGCTCCGCGCACAGCGCGAGGAGACCGCCGAGGCGATGGCGGCCGACGAGGCCGCTGTCCGCCAGACGACGTAGCGACCGGCCCGGGCCACCGCGCGGTCGCCGTGGGGCGTACGCTCCCCGGCACGAGCAACCGGGCCGTCGACCGACGAGCCGAGCGACTCGGCGGCGGAGGGCCGGCCATGGGCAGAGCGACGGTCAGCGGCGTCGTGGCGATCGCCACCACGACCGTGGGAGGCGCGCTGGGCCTCGTCGTGCTCGCTCGCCTCGACCGCACGGCCGACTCCGGAGCCGAGGCCGGCGGTGTCGCCACCGCGCTGACGCCGCTCACGACGACGGGTGCCGGGGCCGCCGCGAGCCCGGTCGCGGCCGTGCCGTCGGCCGCGGCGACGGCGACCGCCGGCGCGGCCGCGACGCCCGGCGCGGTCGACGGCACGGGTGCCGCGGGCACCTCCGTCGTCACGCCGCTGGCCGGCGGCGACTTCGTCGGGGTGGCCCTGGCGCTGCTCGCGGCGGCCGTCGTGGTCGGCGGGCTCGTCGTGCTTCTCGTCGCCCTCGCCGACCGCGTGCTCGCCGACAGCCCGGACGGGTCGACGATGGGCCGGCGCCCGACGACGGTGACGCCGCGGGTCGTCTCGGCGGTCGGCGCCCCGGCAGCCGGCAGCGCCCCGGCAGGCGGCGCTGCCCCGGCAGGCGGCGCTGCCCCGGCAGGCGACACCGCCCCGGTAGCTGCCTCACGAGCCGCCCCGCCGAGCGACCCGCCGGGAACCCTGATCCACTCCGGAGTGGATCAGCCCTCTGCGCCGGCGACCCCGCACCGCGACGCCTGACCCGGGCGTCTAGGCTCCCGGGGTGCCCACCTCGCCGCGCCCCCGCCGTCACCGCGCGGTCCGCGCCGCGCTGCTGCTGCTCGTCTCCGCCGTCGTCGCCACCGCCGTCGCCGGGTGCGCGGCGAGCGCGCCGCAGGCCCCTCCCCCCGGCGCGACCTTCGACTACCAGCTCGGTGCCGCCTACGAGCCCCCGGCCGGCACCGACGTCGTCGTGCGCGACAGCACGGCCGAGCCCGCTGCCGGCGCCTACGGGGTCTGCTACGTGAACGGGTTCCAGACGCAGCCGGGCGTGGACTGGCTCGACGAGCTCCTCGTGCACCGCGCCTCCGGCGAGCTGCTCGTCGACCCCGGGTGGCCCGACGAGCACCTGTTCGACCTCGCCCGCCCCGAGACGAGGGCCGCGGTCGCGGCGCGCATGACGGCCACGATCGAGGGCTGCGCCGACGACGGCTACGACGCGGTCGAGTTCGACAACCTCGACTCGTACAGCCGCTCGGAGGGCACCTTCGGCCTCGACGACGCCGTCGCCTACGCGACGCTGCTCGTCGACCGGGCGCACGCCGCCGGGCTGGCCGCCGCGCAGAAGAACACGGCCGAGCTGGAGTCGCGGGGCCGGGACGAGGTCGGCTTCGACTTCGCGGTCGTCGAGGAGTGCGACGCCTACGACGAGTGCCCCGCGTTCACCGAGGTGTACGGCGACCGGGTGCTCGCGGTCGAGTACTCCGACGATCTCCGCGACACGTTCGCCGGCACCTGCGGCCGGGCGACGACGCCGGCGAGCACAGTCCTCCGCGACCGCGACCTCGTGGGGCCCGACGACCCCGGCTACGTGTCCAAGCGGTGCTGACGGGCGCCCGTCCGCTCACGCCTCGCGCGTGATCTCCACCGTGACGAAGAGCGACGACGCCCCCGACCCCGCGTAGACGCCGCGCAGCGGCGGCACGTCGCGGTAGTCGCGGCCCTGGCCGACGACCACGTGCCGCTCGCCGATGTCGATGAGGTTCGTCGGGTCGTAGCCGTGCCAGGTGCCGCAGAAGTACTCGACCCAGGCGTGCGACTCGCCCACGATCGTCTCGCGCAGCTCGGCCGAGGGCTTCGGGTGCAGGTACCCGCTCACGTAGCGGGCCGGGATGCCCGCCGAGCGGAGGGCGCCGATCGTCACGTGGGCGATGTCCTGGCAGACGCCGGCCCGGGCGGCCCAGCTCTCGGCGGCGGTGGTCTTCACGTTCGTGACCCCGGGCAGGTACGACACCGCGCCTCCCACGGCCCGGCAGATCGCGAGGGCCGCCTCGCAGGGCGCCGCCGAGCCCCGCGCCTCGGCGGCGAGCGCGACGAGGTCGTCGGGCGGCGTCGTCAGCGGCGTCTGCTCGAGGTGCTCGACGAACGGGGCGGTGGCGCCCGCGACGCGCGCGAGGTCGTCCCAGCCCATGCTCGTGTCGGGGTGCGCGACGGGCCTGACCTCGACGAGCGACGTCGCGGTCAGCGACAGCTGCCGGTGCGGCAGCAGCACCTCGAACGACGAGACGCGGGTGCCCCAGTAGTCGACGTACTCGTGCGAGGCCGCGACCGGCTCGATGCGCAGGTGCGACGAGAGCACGTACTGCCCCTCGGTGTGCGCCGGCAGCATGCGGGCCTCGTTGTAGCTCGCCACCGCCTCCCCGGCGTACGAGAACCCGGTCAGGTGCCGGATGCGCAGGCGGCTCACGCGCGCCCGCCGACCCAGGTCGGTGCCGCACTGGTCGGGAAGTACCGCTGGCGGATCGCCTCGGAGGCCGCGCTCGTCGCCGCCTGCACGCTGTCCATGTGGCCGGGCAGGTCGTCGAGGATCTCGCCGATGGGCCGGTACTCGAGCTCGCTGCGCATCTGGCCGAGGATGCGCACCCCGCTGTCGGAGGCCGCCACCCGGTGGTTCGTCGGCTCGACCTCGCGGAGGCACATCTCGGCGCGGCTCACCGCGAACAGGACGCTGCGCGGGAAGAGGCGGTCGAGCAGGAGGAACTCCGCCGCGTTGCGGGCGCTCGGCACGCCCCGGTAGGTGCGCAGGTACGCCTCGTAGGCGCCGCAGGAGCGGAGGATGGTCGTCCACGACGGGCCGGACGCCTCGGTCAGCGTGCGCGTCGCGAGCAGGCGGGCGGTCATGTCGGCCCGCTCGATCGACCGGCCGAGGGTGAAGAAGTGCCAGACCTCGTCGCGGCTCGTGGCGCTCTCGATGATGCCGACGGCGAGGGCGCTGCGCTCGCGCACCCAGCCGAAGAACTCGTGCACCTTGTCGCCGGCCACCTTGCGGGGCATGCGCGCCCTCGTGGTGTTCAGCGACTCCCACAGCTCGGTCGAGACGATCTCGCGGGCCCGTCGCGCGTTCTCGCGGGCGGCGCCGAGCGAGTAGGCGATCGAGGCGGGGTTGTGCCGGTCGACGGCGAGCATCGCGAGCACGTCGGCGCGGGTCAGCGACACGTCGGCGGGGGCCTCGCTGCCCATCACCGCGAGCAGGCTGCGGCAGGCGGCGTCCTCCTCGATCCACGGGTCCTCGAGCAGCAGCTGCAGGTGCACGTCGAGGATGCGCGCGGTGCCGTCGGAGCGTTCGATGTACCGACCGATCCAGAAGAGGCTCTCGGCGATGCGGCTCAGCATGATTCCCTCTCGGTGGTGGCGCTGTCGTCGTTCGGTCGTCGCAGTTGTCGTTGCTGCTGTTGCTGCTGGACGTGCTCCTGCTGCTGCTGGGCCTGCTGGTCGTTGCGGGGGTCGTCCTGCGGAGCGTGGTCGGGGCTGTGGTCGGCGACCGCCGGCGCGCCCGCCTCCGCGGCGCTCACGATCGGGATCGCGGCCGTGGGCGTCGTCTGCTCGGCGATCAGGGCGCTGACGTCGTGGCCGGCCCAGGCGTTGACGTCGCCGCCGACGATCCAGGTGTCCTTCGAGCCGCCGCCCTGGCTGCTGTTGACGACGAGCTGCCCCTCGGGCAGCGCGACCCGGGTGAGCCCGCCGGGCAGCACCCAGACGTCGTCGCCGTCGTGCACCGCGAAGGGCCGCAGGTCGGCGTGCCGGGGCCGCAGCCCCTCGTCGACGAGGGTCGGGATGGTGCTCAGCTGCACGACCGGCTGCGCGATCCAGCCGCGGGGGTCGCGCTGCAGGCGGGTGCGCAGCTCGTCGAGCTCGCGGCGGCTCGCGGCCGGGCCGACGACGAGGCCCTTGCCGCCCGAGCCGTCGACCGGCTTGACGACGAGCTCGTCGAGGCGGTCGAGCACCTCCTCGAGGGCGCCCGGGTCCTCCAGCCGCCACGTGTCGACGTTCGGCAGCAGCGCCTCCTCGCCCAGGTAGTAGCGGATCAGCTCGGGCAGGTACGTGTAGACGAGCTTGTCGTCGGCGACGCCGTTGCCCACCGCGTTCGCGATCGTCACGGTGCCGAGGCGCGCCGCCATCAAGAGGCCCGGCGAGCCGAGCACCGAGTCGGCGCGGAACTGCAGCGGGTCGAGGAACTCGTCGTCGACCCGGCGGTAGATGACGTCGACCCGCTCGGGGCCGCCGGTGGTGCGCATGAACACGCGGCCGCCGGAGCAGTAGAGGTCGCGGCCCTCGACGAGCTCGACGCCCATCAGCCGGGCCAGCAGCGTGTGCTCGTAGTACGCGCTGTTGAAGACGCCGGGCGTCAGCACGACCACCGTCGGCTCGTCGACGCCCGACGGTGCGCTCTTCTTCAGGGCCGCGAGGAGGCGGTTGGGGTAGTCGCCCACCGGCCGCACCCTCATCGAGACGAAGAGCTCGGGCAGGGTCTGTGCCATCACCCGCCGGTTCGAGATCACGTAGCTGACGCCGGACGGCACCCGCACGTTGTCCTCGAGCACGCGCCACGCGCCGGCCTCGTCGCGCACCAGGTCGATGCCGCTGACCTGGATGCGCGCGCCGCCCGACGGCTCGATGCCCGCGGCCTGCCGGTGGAAGTGCGACGACGAGGTGATCAGCCGCGCCGGGATGACCCCGTCGGCCACGGCCCGCTGCGCGCCGTACACGTCGGAGAGGAAGGCCTCGAGCGCCCGCACCCGCTGCGCGACGCCCTTCTCGACCGAGGCCCACTCGGGCTGCTCGATCACGCGCGGCACGGCGTCGAGGGGGAAGGGGCGCTCCTCGCCGGCGAAGTCGAAGGTGACGCCCTGGGCGAGGTACGAGTCGGCGAGCGCGGCGGTGCGGTGCCGCAGGTCGTCCTGCGTCATGCCCTCGAGCGTCGCGTGGATCTCGTGGTACGCCCGGCGCGGGGTGCCGTCGCGCTCGAACATCTCGTCCCACGCGCGGGCGGGCGGCATGCGGTCGGCGGCCTGCCGGGCCGCGGCCTGGCGGGCGCCCGAGCCGACCCCGAGGGCCCCGGCGGCGGCCCGCAGGCCCCCGCCGCGACGGCTGCCCGGGTCGGCCGTGGCCGCGTATCCGTCGAAGAGGTCTCCCATGGCTCGACGGTATCCACGGGGTGTTGCGGGGGTGTTTCCGCGGCGTTGCACGCGGGGACGAGCTCGCTGTGGGGGTGCCGAGCGAGCGGGCGGCGGCCCGGACGCCGTCGCGGCGGCCTCTGCCGCGCCGTCCCCCGCGCGGGGCTCCCCCGGTCTGGGCGCACCCGCTCTGGGGCTGCAGCGCACGGCGCCGTGCGACGTAGCGTCACAGCGTGGACCAGATGACGATGACCGAGGCGCTCGCCTCCGCCTCCCAGCCCGACGAGCAGCGCCTCCTCCCGATCGGCGGCACGGCGTGGCCGCGGCACGACGCGATCGACCACTTCCTGCACCCGACGGGCTGACCGGGCGATCCCTGCCGACGCGGGGGCGACTCCTCTCGGGCGCGACGCCGTCGCCGCTGGCCGCACCCGGCGATCTCATGCTCGCGGGCGAGCCGATGCGCAGCCTCAGGGACTAGCGTCGGGACGAATCGCACATCGTTCCACTCGGGAGGACCCCATGAGTTTCCGTTTCCTGTTCATCGCCGTCATCGCCTTCGTCGCGTACACCTTCGGAGCCAAGGCCGGCCACGGCCGCTACAAGGAGATCGCGAGCTACTTCGGCTCGTTCTGGAACGACCCGCAGGTGAAGAAGGCCCGCAAGAGCGCCGGCAAGAACGTCGCCAAGGCCCGCAAGGTCGCCGCGAAGAAGGCGAAGAAGCGCTGGAGCTGAGCTCCGCAGACGTCCGCTGAGGTCGCCCCTTCGGGCGGCTCAGCGCGAGGACGCCCCGTCACGACCTGGTCGTGACGGGGCGTCCTGCCGTTCGGGGCGGGCTCAGTCGAGCAGGACGCGCTGTCGGATGAGACCGAGCTCGAGCGACCGTCGAGTCCGCCGAGCCTCTGAGCAGAGTCCCCGATATGACCCCCGTTGCCGCCCGGGGCCCGTTCCATTCCTACGGCGACGTGGACAGGTCATGGCAGGCGGGCGGCCTCTCGTTGAGATCAACCTGCGGCGCTGCGCTCTGCGTGGTTGCCCTACCCCTTGCGCATGCAGTCGGCAGAGCCACACGATCCGCTCGAGACCCACCCGATACCACTCTCCTCGAAGACCCAGCCGACGTCGCCGCTAGCCTCGAGCTGTCGGCCGGAGTTGCGATGTACCGAGCTCGCCCGGACGTCGGCCACGGCCTGCGTTCTGTGCTGCACCGCTCCGAGACCCTGACGCGAACCTGAGGCACAAGGGTGAAACAGGGCTCTAACGCCACGCCAGTGGCACCTCGGGCGCTTGTAGCACAGGGGTATATCCCCACACCACATCCGATGTTTCTCGTGATGAATGTGCAAATGACCGCTAGGACAGAATTAGATACGTGACGGAAATCATCTTGGAGATCCACGTCTCGCTGCCCGCTTCCGAACAGCTTGAGAGCCCTGACGACCTGGCCTGGATAGAGATAATCGAGGAACACCTCGCGACTCTGACCGGTCCCGTCGAAGTCATCGACGATGGTGAAGAGTGGTACACCGAAGCCGGAGAGGCCGAGTACCTCTTATTCATCGGCGGCGCGTCCGAAGCGGAACTCATTCGAGTCGCTCAGGACGTCTCACGCCTTGCACAGGTTCCTTCCGGAACCTACGCGACGATCAACACGCCTGACGGCGAGATGGGAACTGGTCGACGCATCGAGATTGCACCCAGCTGATCAGTACGACATGGCCGAACGCTTTCCGCCCGGTGGCAGCTACCGCTCGTCGAGCCGCATCCCAAACGGCGGCACCTGAACTTCGTGCGTCTCGATCAGATCGATCCAGCGGAAATCCGAGACGGCTTCGAGGTCGAGGACGAACTGGTGCATCTGGCGGTGAGCACGCCAGGGAGTCACCTCACGAAGAAGCCAAATCTGATCCTCCCAACCCACTCCCCCCCGCAGCGTGCAGCGGACCTTGGCTATGAAGACCTGCTTGCCATCGCCCCAGAAAGCTTGGCCTCGCGTCGACGCGTGCACCGGACCGGTCGGCAAGAGTTCGTATGCCACAGGAGTTACTTCCTGATCGGAAAAAGCTGCTGCGAATCCTCGAGCGATCACAGGATCAAGGTCGAGCACTTGCGCGGCGCCGTCGACCTGCGCCGGTGACATCGACACCTCCAAGCCGGCCCGAGTAACTCGGTTGTACGCCGCACCGCCGCACAGGACCAGAGCCAGCGCTTCAGTGTCCGACATAGGCGAGCCCGACTGACGACGCCGCCGGTCAACGAGAGATCGAAATCCCCGGCCGATGGCCTCGCGGGACTCATCAGGAACATCGATCAAAGCGTCGTGGAACCGACGAAGCCACGGCCCGTCGCTCACCGCGGCGAGGTCGTCCCTCCACGACTCGGATGACAGGCGGACCAGTTCTTCCCTCGACAGTGGCCTCAAACAATCAAGAACACGCCAGATGGCCTCGTCATTGGGTACATAAGGACGCCCCTCGTCGATCTGTCGATCTATCTCGGACATCTCAGGAGCCCATCCCTTGATACGGCTGCCGATCTCGTCATGATCTGGCATCGTGCGGGTGACTTGCCCGAAGACCTTGAGTGGCCCGAGCGCGTCCATCTCAGGCTCGAGGACCCACGAATTGAGGACCTTCACGTTCGACGAGTTCGTCACGGGAGGCACATTGCGCTCATCCGGCCACAGCAAGATGCTCTCCCGAGCCTTGCGCTTCCTGACCTCGGCAACGTGCATCACCGGAACGCGCGCGACATCACCCTGTGGTGCGCCCATTAGCGGCAGCTACACCGTCGACCAAGCAGGTACGACCAATCGACCTGCTGTCACCTCGTCATCAGCTCATCTGCTTTCCGCCCAACGGCCGCCTACCCAGCGACGTCGACCACCGTCGACTGTCGACAACGTGCTCCAGTCTGCCTCAGGGCAGCCATTGCCTGATTCCAGCCGACCGATACGAGCTCCAACAGATGTTCCGATGAACGACCGCCTGACGGGCGCTCGGTCATTGGCTTCCCCTAGACATGCGGAACGGTTCCAAACCGGGACTACTACCGCATCCGGTCGCTTGCGAACGAAGTAATGAGGTTGAAAATAGCAACCGGCTCAAAATTGAAGATGCCGCTGATAGGCCTCTTGATCCATTGTCGATGTTTGCCCAATCTCGAAGATTTCATCCATCACTAGATGAGGACGAATCATTCCTGCTCGCTCGATTTCGAGTTCACTTTCGTTGGCAATGAATCCCTCTCGATCCAAATGGGTCAACAAACGACTTACTTGCGAGTAGTGGCTTTCAAAGTATGGGGACGCCATCCACAGCAGCAGCTCAAATCGCCCTTCTCTACTGAAGGCCACGACGCGAGCGGTCATCCAATCGACGCCCAGCGCCGCCGCCCCATCGAAGTACAGATCCTCCGGTCCCCAACCGGATCGTTCGAATGGCTGGAGTTCATTCACGAAGGCGGCTAGACCCTCAGGTCCTACCGGCGGCAGCGTCGGATCGAGGAACCAGTCGACTTGCTTGATAGGTAAAGACGGTTCATCCCATTGGACGCGCTGCCGCTCAGATAGAGCCGTATTTACCGATAGACCCGAAGCAACCTGTGAAGGTACCAGCCGGCTGTAGATGATGGCTGGACCAAGCTTGGCCTGAGCAACGAAGGAGCGTGAGTCCAACAGCACCTGGCGCCCATAGCCCTTGAACTCAGCCGGAGAATTGTCTCCCTGTCGAATATCAAGGTCGAAGCGCTGAATCCACTCTTTCTTCCTTCGATAAAGCCATCGGTTAACCTGTACCTAGAAAAGGTGTTCGGTCATCACGAGCAGACCCTTCCTCGGTGCCCCGGTGGGCACCTCCCATACCGAGCCTTGTATTTATTAATGTGTCGGGGCGGCTCCGATCCCGCCTGTGAGGCTGAGCAACGGAGACTAAGTGCAGGCTGAGGCCAGGACGCCCGGAGCTCGTTCGGGGCGGGCTCAGTCGAGCAGGCCGGCGCTGTACTGCCAGAGCATGTCGGCGGCCTCGGGGTCGAGCGCGTACGCCTTGACGCCGACGCGCGGGCGGTCCTCGGAGAAGGGCAGCGCCTCCTCGACGTCCTCGAAGTAGCGGCCCCCGACGCCCTCGACGAGCGGCGACGCGGCCACCAGCACCGAGGTGGCGGCGCCCTGCTCCGGCGTCTTGAACGCCGGGTTCGGGGTGCCGTCGGCGTCGCGCCAGCCGCGGTCGAGGATCTCCTGCTCGGGCATGTGCCGCTGCAGGGCCGTCATGATGCCGCCCGGGTGCACGGCGTTGGCGAGCACGCCCTCGTCGGCCCAGCGCTGGGTGACGCCGACCGCGAAGAGCGAGTTGGCCGTCTTCGACTGGCCGTAGGCCGACCACGGGTCGTAGGGGCGGCGCTCGAACATCACGTCGTCGAAGACGACGGGCGAGTAGTGGTGGCCGGTCGAGCTCAGCGAGACGATGCGCGACGGGGCCCCGGCGTCGTCGGCGCCTGCGACGAGGGCCGACTTCAGGGCGAGCGACAGGGCCATGTGGCCGAGGTGGTTGTTCGAGAACTGGAGCTCCCAGCCCTCGGGCGTGCGGGTCTCCGGCGTGGCCATGACGCCGGCGTTGTTCACGAGGGCGTGCAGCGGGCCCTGCCAGGCGTCGGCGAAGGCGGTGAGGGAGTCGCGGCGCTGCAGGTCGAGGACGGCGTGCCACACCGTCTCGCTGCCGGTGCTGCGGCGGATGTCGGCCACCGCCTCCTCGCCCTGCTCCGGGCGTCGGACGGCGAGGGTCACCTCGGCGCCGGCCCCGGCGAGGGCGCGCGCCGTCTCGAGGCCGAGGCCCGAGGCGCCGCCCGTGACGACGATGCGGCGGCCGGTGAGGTCGACGCCGTCGACCACCTCGGCGGCGGTCGTGGCGGCGGAGAACGGGGTGGTGAGACGTGTCATGCGGTGAACGGTAGCCCCGGGGTCTGTGGCTGGGGTATGCGCCCGGCGCGTCGACGCCCGCGGGTCAGGCGGAGCGGCCGGCCCAGGCGTCGACCCGCTCGAGGACGCTGCGCTGGAGGTCGAGGGAGGCACGCCAGTCGCCCGGGCGCCGGAGTCCGTGGTCCGCGCCGGGCACGGTGACGAGCTCGAGGCCGGAGCCGGAGCCGGAGCCGCCCAGGCCCTGCGGCCGCCACCACGCGTCGACGCCGCCCCCGACGGCCAGGTGCTCGGGGCCGGCGGCGTCGAGCGCGGCCCGCACGGCCGGCTCGGTCGTCAGCGGGGTGAGCCACGCGCCCGGCAGCCCTTCCCGGAGCGCCCACGGCAGGCACCAGGTGCCGAGCGACTTGGCGACGACGTGGGCGGGCCCGGTGGCGCCGGAGGCGCGGGCCGCGTCGAGCGCGGAGCGCGCCTCGGCCGTGACGAACGCCTCCGGGTCGCCCTCGGCGGCGTCGTCGATCGTCCACGAGACGACCTGCACGTGCCAGCCCCGCTCGGCGAGCAGCGCGACGGACCAGGCGAGCACCGGCGCCTGCGCGGTGTAGCCGGCGCCGGGCAGCACGAGGGCGACCGGCGATGCGGCGTCGAGGCCGATGGAGGCGGTGGTCGAGGTCACGGGGCGAGCCTAGGAGGCGGCGGGCGCCACTCGCTTCTCGAACCAGTGGTCGGCGTAGCGCTCGTCGTTGAACGGCGGCACCTCTACCCAGCCCTCGGCGCGGTAGAGGCGGATCGCCTCGACGAGCGTCGCGTTCGTGTCGAGCCGCAGCAGCGTGGTGCCGCGCTCGACGGCCCGGCGCTCGAGGTCGCGCAGGAGGCGGCGGCCGAGCCCCGCTCCCCGCACCGCCCCGGAGACCCACACCCGCTTCACCTCGGCGGAGCCGTCGTCGTGCAGCTTGAGGGCACCGCAGCCGACGGGCTCGCCGCTCCGCGTCGCGAGCACGAAGAGGCCCTTCGGCGGGCGCATCGACGCGGCCGTGGTCGGCACCGCCGCGGCGGGGTCGTAGCCGACGTCGAAGCGGGCGTCGATCTCGGCCAGGTACTGCCCGAGGCACCAGACGGCCCTCGGGTCGTCGGGGTCGACCTCGGCGAGCTCGATCGCGGCGGGGTCGAGTGCTGCAGCGTCCGGGCCGTTGTCGGGAGTCGTCATCGGCGACCTCAGCCGGCCCGGCGGTCCTCGCGGTGGCGGGCGACGAGGGCGCGCCCGTAGATCACCGCCGCGACGTAGTGCCCGATCAGCCCGAGCAGCAGCACGAACGCACTGACCAGGATCATCACCTGGCCCGCGACGTCCAGGCCCTCCGAGCCCGCGACTCCTCGCCACTGGTCGACGGCCGCGTGACCGACGAGCAGCATCAGCAGCCCGACGAAGATCAGGGCGGTGCGCACCTTGCCGACGCGCGTGACCGGGAAGGGCGCGCCGCCGAAGCGCACCAGCGCGTAGAGGCTGAGCAGCACGTCGGGCAGCAGGATCAGCACGACGACGGGCCAGTTGAGCAGGTCGCCCAGCGCGAGCGAGACCATCACGACGATCACCGTCAGCCGGTCGGCCACGGGGTCGAGCCACCGACCGAGCTCGGACGTCGCGCCGGTGCGCCGCGCGACGAACCCGTCGAGGAAGTCGGTGAAGAACACCACGGCGATCACCAGCAGCGACGACCAGTAGTGCGCGCCGACGACGAGCACGACGAAGACGGGCAGCAGCAGGAGGCGCACGGCCGTGATCGCGTTGGGCACGGTCCGCCACTCGTCGGTGCGGAACAGACGGTCGACGAGCTGCACGACGTCCTCTCGGGTCACGCTCCCGGCGGGTCGCGGGGGCGCTCCGATCCTACGGGGCGCGCCGCGGCGGGTGGGCGGGCGAGCGCGGGAGGCGCGAGCCCGGTCCGCGAGGAGCGCGGCGGCCAGCAGGGCGTGCTCCAGGATCGCTCCTCCACTCCGGAGTGGAACAGCCTCCCCCAGTGCCCCGCCCACCGCTCAGCGAAGGCGGCCGGTCGCCGTCCTCCCCGGCGGGCCGGCGCCGACCCACCCGCGGGGACGGCGACCCGCCGCACTCCTCGACCAGCGGCGGCTCAGTACCCGTAGTCCTGCAGGCTGCCGGGCGACGTGTCGCCGTAGAGGTACGCGTAGCAGAGCACGCTCCGGTCGCCCTGGCCCCAGCTCTGCTCGGTCGGCGTCAGGTACAGGTACTCGACCTCCGACTCCTCCCACGGCAGCCCGACGAACCCCTCGAAGGCGCCGTAGCAGAGGTCGTCCGCCTCGGCCGCGGTCGCCTCGTCGCCGGGGTACGCGTCCGCGTCCGTGAGCTCGTCCTGCAGGTAGACCTCGTTCTGGTGCTCCTCGTCGCACGAGCGGAGGTCGACCATCGAGACCTCCTCCGCCGTCGCGTCGGCGCCGCCGAACGAGAAGCAGTCGCCGACCGTGAGCTCCTCGATGCCGGTGTCGGGCACGGCGTCGGGGTCGATGCCCGGGTCCGAACCGGCCGCGACCTCGCTCGACAGGGTGTCGATGCCGCTGAGGACGGCGGCGGAGACGCCTCCGAGCACCAGCACCGACGCGGCGATGATGCCGCCGATGAGAAGGCCGCGGTTCCGCGGCTTCGCGGGGGCGGCGGGCGCCCAGGCGCCGTAGGCGGGCGCGGCGCCGTAGCCGCCGGGCGCGCCGTAGGGCGACGCCCCGAGGGCGGCCTGCGGCACGTACGCGTTCGGCGCGGGCTGGCCCGCGCCCTGCCCGGCCCACGCGCCGGGAGGCGGCGTCAGCGGCTGCGCCGGCTGGGGGACGTACGGAGCAGGGGCCGGCGCCCCGAACACGGCGGGGCTGGGGATCGCGGGAGGCGCGGCGGGGCGCTCCCGGGCGAACGGAGCGTCGGCCTCGGCCGGGCCCACGGCGTCGACCCAGCGCCAGACCGACGCGACGGCTGCGTCGGCGACGACCCGCGCCTCCGCGTCCAGGGGCACGGCGAGCGACTCGCGCGACCGCTGGTCGGGCGGGGTGACGCCCGAGGCGTCGGCGTAGAGGCCGGCGACGAACCACTCCCGGCCGTCGTCGGCGAGGTCGAGCCAGAGACGGTGGCCGAGGCGCAGGCGGAGGGCGGCAGCCGGCGCACGGGTGCCCGGGTACTCGCTCGCGACGTCGGTGAGCTCGAGACCGGAGAACTCGTGGCGGAGGAGCGCCGCGACGCGCTGGTGCGTCGGCGGCAGGTCGGCATCGGCCACGGTGGTCCCCTTCGGCGGCGTCGTCGGGGTCGACCGCCTGAGGGATCGTAACGCGCCGCGGGCTCACGGCGCGCCGCCCCCTTCGCGGGACGCCCGGCCCCGCGGCGACCAGGGGTCACGGCGAGGCCGGGCGTCGGGCCGAGCGAGGAGGCGCGGGTCAGTTCGAGACCGTCTCCAGCGTCGGGTAGTCGGTGTAGCCGGTGGCGCCCTCGGCGTAGAACGTGGCCGGGTTCGGCTCGTTCAGCTCGGTGTCGCCCTGCCAGCGCGCGACGAGGTCGGGGTTCGCGATGACCATGCGGCCGACCGCGACGGCGTCGGCGTGGCCGCCGCCGACGAGTTCCTCGGCCTCGGCCTTGTCGGTGACGACGCCGAAGCCGCTGTTGAGCACGACGGGGCCGCCGAAGCGGGCGCGGAGGTGCTGCACGAGCTCGCCGCGGGGCTCCGCGTGCAGCACGCTGAGGTAGGCCAGGCCGAGCGGCGCGACGCCGTCGAGCAGGGCCTCGTAGGTCGCCGTCACGTCGGCGAGGTCGGTCTCGGCGACGTCCTGGATGTTGTGCATGGGCGAGATGCGCATGCCGACACGGCCGGCGCCGATCGCCGCGGCGACGGCCGTGGCCGTCTCGACGCCGATGCGGGCGCGGGCGGCGGGGCTTCCGCCGTACTCGTCGGTGCGCACGTTCGACACGGGCGAGAGGAACTCGTGCAGCAGGTAGCCGTTGGCGCTGTGCAGCTCGACGCCGTCGAGGCCGGCCTCGAGCACGGCGCGCTTCGACGCGGTGACGATGTCCTGCACGACCTGACGGACCTCCTCGGTGGTCAGCTCGTGCGGCACCGGGTAGGCCGACTTGCCGCTCGGCGTGTGGATCTCGCCGTCGATCGCGATGGCGCTCGGGCCGACGATGCGGTCGGTGCCGGTGACCTCGGTGTGCGAGACGCGGCCCGCGTGCATCACCTGCATGACGATCGTGCCGCCCTCGGCGTGCACGGCGTCGGCGACGCGCTTCCAGCCGGCGACCTGCTCGTCGGTGACGATGCCGGGCTGGCCGGTGTAGCCCTTGCCCTCCACGGTCGGGTAGGTGCCCTCGGTCACGATCAGGCCCACGGTCGCGCGCTGGCGGTAGTGCTCGACGATCAGGTCGCCGGGCACGTCGCCGGCGTCGGCGCGCATGCGGGTCAGGGGCGCCATGGTGACGCGGTTCGCGAGGGTGAGGTCGCCGAACGAGGCGGAGGAGAAGAGGTCCACGGAGGGTCCTTTCGTCGGGGATGAGGACGGGGCGCGACCGCGGGTGCGGCGCACGGAGGCAGCGGCGCCCGCGAGGGCAACCGCAGGTGCGGGGAGGGCATTCCGCCGCGGCGGCGCGGCGGCGGGACTCTCAGGAGGCGCGCAGGTTCCACCGCCGGGTCCGGGGCGGAGGGGCGCCGGCGCCTCGGGCGAGGGGCGGCGGAGGCGCGTCAGGCGTCGAAGCCGGTGCGCACCGCGGCGATGTCGTCGCCGCCGTGGCCGCGGTCGGACGCCCGCCCGTAGAGGCCGGCCAGCGCCTCCAGCAGTCCGGTGTCGACGGGCGTGCCGTCGGCCGCCTCGCGCATGAGGTCGATGTCCTTCCGGATGCCGTCGAGGGCGAACTGGGCGGGGTACTCGCCGGCGATCATCGTCGCGCCCTTGACGTGGGCGTACTGGCTGTCGGACTGCCCGCCGGCGATCGCGTCGAGGAAGAGCCGCGGGTCGAGCCCGAGGGCCTGCGTCAGGGCGAGCGACTGCGCGGTCGCCGCCGTGATCGACGCGATCCAGGCGTTGGCGGCGAGCTTGAGCGCCGTGCCCTGGCCCACCTCGGTGCCGGCGACGACGGTCTTCGCGCCCATGGCGTCGAGCACCGGTGTCGCCCGGGCGACGAGGTCGGGGTCGCCGGCGGCGAGCATGACGAGGGCGCCCGTCTCGGCGGGCTTCTTCGTGCCGAGCATCATCGCCTCGACGAGCGGCACGTCGAGCTCGCGGGCGAGGTCGACGACCTGCGCGGTGGCGGCGGTGCCGATCGTGCTCGCCTGGACCCAGAGGGGCGCGCCGTCGGCGGAGCGCGTGGCACGGCCGCCCTCGCGGAGCACGTCGAGCACGGCAGGGCCGTCGAACAGCACCGTCACGACGACGTCCGCCTCGGCGACGGCCTCGGCGACCGTGTCGGCCACGCGGGCCCCGTCGTCGGCGAGCGGCTCGGCCTTGGCCCGGGTGCGGTTCCAGACCGTCACGTCGAAGCCCTCGCGGAGCAGCGTCCTGGCGACGCCGCCGCCCATGATCCCGGTGCCGATGACTGCGACGTGCATGCCCTGGTGCTCCTTGCCGGCGGCCGTCGTGCGGCCGCGTCGATGTGCGGGGGCGGGCTGGTGCACCGCCGAGGTGCACCGTACGCCGGGCGGCTCGGGGCGCGCCCGGGGCCGGGGGGAGGCACGGGTCGGCCGCCGCGGGGAGCCGCCCCGGCTGGGCGGCTCAGTCGACGGCGTCCTCGCCCACCGGGTCGCGGCGGATCGCCCGCCGCACGCGCTCGACGACGGAGGGGTTCGGCGGCTCGTTGTACGTGCCGGCGAGCTCCTGGCCGCTGAGGCGCGCGATGGCCGCCATCACCTCGTCGGTCGCCTGGCGCCGGGCGCGGCCCGACTTCGCCTCGCCGTGGTGCGACAGGTCGATCGGCTCGCCGAACTCGACGGTGAAGCGGGTCAGGCGCGGCAGGGTGGAGCCGACCGGCTGCAGCTCCTGCGTGCCGGTCAGGGCCACGGGCACGACGGGGGCGCCGCTCGTCAGGGCGAGCCACGCGACGCCCGTGCGGCCCTTGTAGAGACGGCCGTCGAGCGACCGGGTGCCCTCGGGGTAGATCGCGAAGGCGGCCTCCTGCGTCAGGCGCTCGAGCCCGAGGTCGAGGGCGTGCTGCGCGGCGGAGCCGGCGCCGCGCTCGACGCCGATGGCCCCGATGCCGGTGAAGAAGGAGCGGCGCAGCCGGCCGCGGAGGCCCGTGCCCGTGAAGTAGGCGTTCTTCGCGAGGAACGACACCTCCCGCGGGGCCATCAGCGTGATGACGACGCTGTCCATGAACGACAGGTGGTTGCTGGCGAGGATGACCGCGCCCCGCTTGGGCACGTTGCGGCGGCCGACGACGCGGGGTCGCCAGAGGAGGCGCACGAGGGGCGCGAGGACAGCCCGGCTGACGAAGGTGAGCACGCTCCAGGGTGCCCGACGCCGCATGCCCCGCCGGGCATGCTCGCCCGGCGTCGACGGCCGGTGCGGGGGCGGCGGGTGACGGCCGCAGGCACGGCGGGCGAGGGGCGGGCGGGAGGCGCGGTGCGGGCGGACCACCCGCGGCGGGTACGGCGGGTGTCCTCCTTCTGACTGATTGCGCGCCTCCGACGGACCTGTCTAGGCTCGTCGCGGGGATGCAGGTGCGCCGTGGGGGCGCACCGGGGGGACGACGATGACGCACGACATGCAGGAGCCGACGACTCGCGACGGTCAGGGGGCCGACGCGATCATCGCGCTGCCGGCCGGGCGTCTCCGGCGGGCGGCCTACGCCGTCGCGCCGGCGGTCTACCTCTACTTCGCCGCGGTGGCGGTCGCCGGGGCCGCGGGGGCGGTCCGGGCGGACTTCGTCGCGGCCGACGTCGCCGTCGTGCTCTACGGGCTCGCCGCGGCGGTCGGCGTCGCGCTGCTCGTCACGATGACGGTGATCCGCGTTCGGGTGCGACTCGGGCTGCCACTGCTGCTGCAGCCGGTGCAGGCCCTGTACCTGAGCGCTCCCCTGGGCTGCGCCTTCCTGCTCTCGGCCGCGTACGTCTCCCGCCTGCACGGCGGCGGGTTCGCCGGCGGCTTCGAGGCGATGGTCGGGACGACCCTCGCACTCGTGCTGCTCGCCCGACGCGTCTCCGAGCTCCAGCTCGGCTCCGCCGGCCCGGTCTCGGGGCCGATCCGGGTGCCCGTGCGGCCTGCACCGCAGGTCGTGCAGGTCGCCGAGGTCGACGAACTGCCGGTCATCGACGCGCGTCAGGCCCAGGGCTGACGACGACGCCCACGGATCGCCCCGACCCACGAGGTCGGAGGCGATCAGACCGCCGGGGCTCGCCCTGGCCCGCCCCGGCGCGGCCGGTCGTCAGCGCCAGTCGTCGGCGCCGGTCGTCAGCGCCAGTCGTCGGGCGGCACGTCGTCGACGTAGGGATCGAAGGGCGGCTCGTCGTCGTACGGGTAGGGCTCGAGGTCGGGAGCGCCCCCGCTGGCCGGAGCCGCCGCCGGCGTGGGGCGCGTCGCCGGGCGTGAGCGAGCGGGCGCGGCCCGCCGGGCCGCCCCGGGCGCCGTGGCGGGCCGAGCCTCGTCGTCGACCCCGCCCCCTCCCCCGCCGAAGCTCGGGCCGGAGCTCGCCGGGGCGAGCTCGGCCGCCGCGGCGGCGGCCTCCTCGGGCGAGACGCCGGCCACGACGTCGAGCACCTGCTGGCCGTAGGTGTCGAGCTTCTTCTGCCCGACGCCGCTGATGCCGGCGAGCTCGGTCATCGACGAGGGCCGGGCCGCGGCGACGCCGCGCAGGGTGACGTCGCCGAAGACGACGTAGGCGGGCACGCCCTGGGCCTTCGCGACCCCGGCCCGCCACTGGCGCAGCGTCTCGAACAGCGGCACGTCGGCAGCGTCGAGGTCGGCGGCGCCGGCACCGGTGCGCGAGCCGCGCGACGAGCCGCCCGCCCCGCGGGCCGAGCGCGATCGGGGGGCCCGCTCGGGCTCCTTGCGGAGACGGACGGGCCGCGAGCCCGAGAGCACCTCGGCCGCGGCGTCGGTGATGAGCAGGGTGCCGTAGCCGTCGGGCGAGACGGCCAGCACGCCCTGGGCGAGCAGCTGGCGCACGACGCCGCGCCACTCGATCTCGCTCAGCTCGGTGCCGATGCCGAACGTGCTGAGCTGCTCGTGGCGGTTCTGCGTGATGCGCGGCGTCGTCTTGCCGAGCAGGATGTCGATGATCTGGCCCGCGCCGAACTGCTGGTCGCGCTCGCGCTTGAGGCGCACGATCGTCGACAGGAGCTTCTGCGCCGGCACGGTGCCGTCGAGCGACTGCGGCGGGTTCAGGCAGGTGTCGCAGTTGTGGCACGGGGTGCTCGCCTGGCCGAAGTAGCCGAGCAGCTGCACGCGGCGGCACTCGACCGTCTCGCAGAGCGCCAGCATCGCGTCGAGGTGCGCGCTGAGCTTGCGGCGGTGCTCGGCGTCGCCCTCCGACTGGTCGATCATTCGGCGCTGCTGCATGACGTCCTGCAGGCCGTAGGCCAGCCACGCAGTGGCGGGCAGGCCGTCTCGCCCGGCCCGCCCGGTCTCCTGGTAGTAGCCCTCGACCGACTTGGGCAGGTCGAGGTGCGCGACGAAGCGGACGTCGGGCTTGTCGATGCCCATGCCGAAGGCGATCGTGGCGACCATCACGATGCCGTCTTCGCGGAGGAAGCGCGACTGGTTGCGGGCGCGCGTGCCCGCGTCGAGGCCCGCGTGGTAGGGCAGCGCGGCGATGCCCTGCTTCACCAGGAACTCGGCGGTGCTCTCGACCGACTTGCGCGAGAGGCAGTAGACGATGCCCGCGTCGCCGTCGTGCTCGGCGCGGACGAAGCGGAGCAGCTGCTGCTGCGGGCCGTCTTTCGCCTCGATGCGGTACTGGATGTTGGGGCGGTCGAAGTCGGCCACGAAGTGCGCGGCGTCGTCGAGCTCGAGGCGCCGCGAGATCTCACGGTGGGTGGTCTCGGTGGCGGTCGCGGTGAGGGCGATGCGCGGCACGTCGGGCCAGCGCTCGTGCAGCACCGACAGCTCGAGGTAGTCGGGGCGGAAGTCGTGGCCCCACTGCGCCACGCAGTGCGCCTCGTCGATCGCGAAGAGCGAGACCCGGCCGCGGTCGAGCAGCGACTTGGTGCTGTCGAGCTTCAGCCGCTCGGGCGCCAGGTAGAGCATGTCGAGCTCGCCCGTGACGAAGGCCTGCTCGACGGCACGGCGCTGGTCGGGGTCTTGCGTGCTGTTGAGGAACGACGCCCGCACGCCGACGGCCTCGAGGGCGTCGACCTGGTCTTGCATCAGCGCGATCAACGGCGAGACGACGACCCCGGTGCCGGGCCGCACGAGCGCGGGCACCTGGTAGCAGAGCGACTTGCCGCCGCCGGTCGGCATCAGCACGAGGGCGTCGCCGCCGCCGACGACCTGGTCGATGATCGCCGCCTGGTCGCCGCGGAAGGCGTCGTACCCGAAGACCCGCTGCAGCACCTCGACGGGCGAGCCGGCCCGCCCGGAGGCGTCGGTCGCGCTGCCGGAGGCGTCGGTCGGGCTGCCGGTGGCGGGGGCTGCGGAGGAGGGGGGAGCGTCGGTCACCAGGCGAGTCTAGGAGGCGCCACCGACGCGGTCAGCCGACCCGCGACTCCACCGGGGGACGCCCCGTGAGCTCGCTCGCGGGGGAGGACGCGAGCTCGCCCGACCTGTGGAACGAGCGCAGCACGAGCCAGGCCCAGAACGGCGTGCAGACGACCGTCACGGCGAGCGCGAGGGGGCTGCCGTCGCTCGACGGGGTGCCCGCGTAGGGCGCCAGGAGGAGGAAGAGGACCGTGTTGTTGAGCACGTGCGCGACGATGGCGGCCTCGAGCCCGCCGGTGCGCCAGGTCAGCCAGGCGGCGGTCACGCCGAAGACGGCGACGTCGAGCACGCCCCAGACGTTGTAGGCGTGCGAGAGGCCGAAGGCGACGGTGGGCACGACGATCGCGACGAGCGGCCGGGCGATCCACGACCCCAGCGACTGCATCGCGAAGCCGCGGAAGACGTACTCCTCCGCGCTGGCCTGCAGGGGCACGAGCAGCAGGATCACGACGACCGACCAGACGAGGGCCGCGGGCGGGGTCGTGACGGGCCCGGAGCCCAGATCGTCGCCCGTGACCAGCGGCACGACGAGGTAGCTGAGCAGGACGGTGAGGGCCATGAAGGCCGCGGCCGGGCCCACGCAGCGGAGCAGCCAGCGCCAGCGCAGGCGGCCGGCGACGCTCGAGAGCTGACCCCAGCCGCCGAGCCCGGCGAGCTTCGTCGCGAGCAGCACGGAGGGCAGCATGGTCGCGATCGAGCCCAGCGTCGCGAGCATGACGAGGGGCTGGGAGGCGTCGAGCGGGTCGTCCTGGAGGCCCTCGGCCAGGCGGGAGGCGGCGTCCGCTCCCCCGGCCGCGGCGACCACGGCGTAGAGGGCGAGCACGACGACGTTCGACGCGACGACGTAGAAGACCGTGCCGAGCAGGAGCGCGAACAGCGGCCGGTACCAGCGGTACGTCGGCAGCGTGCGGAACAGGCGGTGGTAGGCGACGGTCACGGGGTCGAGGCTAGCCGGGGCAGCTGCGACGCCGGACGGCCCGGCCGCACCGTGGGGTGCGACCGGGCCGTCCGGGTCGAGCTGTGCGGCGGGGCGTCAGTCGGTGGTGCCGACCGAGGCGGTGCGGCGGCGACGGAGGCGCGTGGCCGTGACCACGCCGGCGCCGGCCAGCATCAGGGTCAGCGCGAGGGCCAGCCCGGTCATCGCGGCGTCGGAGCCCGTGTAGGCGAGGTCGCCCGCGGCCGTGACGCGCGTGGGGCGGGTCGAGGTGCCGGTGCCGGCACCCGTCCCGGTGCCCGCGCCGGTGCCCGCTCCGGCCCCGGGGGCGGGGACGGCGGGGTCGGTCGGGGCCGGGGTCGGGTCGACGACGACCGGCTCGGCGGCGGCGGCGAGGACGACGGGCACGTCGACGACCGTCCCCGTCCCGGCCACCGTGACGCGCAGCTGACGCACGACCGGGCCGGCCGTGGGGGCCGTGACGCCGGCGGGCACCGCGAACGACAGCGTCGCGCGCCCGGTCTCGTCGCCCTTGTCGACCACGGTGCGGTCGATCGGCTGCGAGGCGAGCTCGACGCCGTCGAGGCTGACCGAGACGGTGCCCGTCTCCGGCCCGACCTGCGAGCTGAAGAGCAGCGACGAGAGCGACAGCGTCACCGTGTCGCCGGCGGCGAAGCCGGCCTCCGGCGACGGGGTCGCGGTGACGCCGACCGAGCGCTGCGTGAAGTCCGGCGTGGCGACGCGGGCGGGCGAGCCGGCGGGCACGGTGAAGTAGTCCACCTGGGCCTGCAGGTCGACCTTGCCGCTGTCGGCGGCCGAGCCGGTGTTGAAGGCGGTGAAGTTGTCGCCGCCCGACGACAGGAACGAGTTGACCGTGACCTTGTACGAGGCCGCACGGTCGAGCTCCGCGCCGTTCAGCGTGATCGTGCGGATGCGCTCACCGGAGGCGGCGGCCGGGTCGTACGTGTAGCTGAGGCCCTTCGAGACGCCCAGCTTGAGGAACGGCCGCGACGACCCGGCGGGCTGCCACTGCTGCTCGAGGGCCTGCTCGATCTGCGCCCCCGTCATGTCGACGACGACGAGCGTGTTGGCGAAGGGCTGCACGGCGGCGGCCTCGGCGAAGGTCAGGTTGCCGGCGGGGTCGCTGGCGCCCGTGGAGGCGTAGCGCAGGTCGGCACGGAGGCCGCCCGGGTTCATGAAGGCCATCTGCGAGCCGTTGCCGACCGTGGCCTCGAGCTGCACGTCGGCGACGAAGTTGCCGAGGGTCGACTCGCCCCCGCGGTTCTCGGTGCCGTCGGACTGCACGGCGCGGGGCAAGTCGGCGGTGATCTCGCCGACCTTCTTCGCGCCCTCGACCGCGGCGACCGCGACGGCGTCGCTGACGATCGTCGCGACCTCGGGGTCGGGCGTCGCCTTCTGGTAGAGCGGCAGGAGCTCGCTCGTGACCGTCGTGGCCTTCGTGTCGGCGTCGAACGTGATCGCGAGGTGGCTCAGGTTCGCGCCGTAGCTGCCGGTCTGCACGACCGGGCGAGGCGTGGTGCCGCCGGTCGGCACGACCGAGAAGTTGTACGACTGGTGCGTGTGGCCAGAGAGGATCGCGTCGACCTTCGGCGAGACGTCGGTCGCGATGCGGGCGAAGTCGCCGCCCGCGTCGAGCGCCGTGCCCGACGAGTTGCCCTCGTGCACGAGCAGCACGAGCACGTCGGCTTCGCCGTTGGCGGCGTCGCCGTCGCTCAGGTCGTCGGCCACGTCGTTGACGCTGTCGACGATGTCGCCGAAGGTGAGGCCGGCGATGCCGGACGGGCTGACCAGCTCGGGCATGAGCTCGGTGATCGCGCCGATGTAGCCGACCCTGACGCCGCCGACGTCCTTGACGAAGTAGGGGTCGTAGGCGTGCGAGCCGTCGGCCCGGAAGACGTTGGCGCCGAGGTACGGGAAGTCGCTGGCCTCGGTGACGCGGCCGTTCAGGTCGTCCTGGCCGCGGTCGAACTCGTGGTTGCCCAGCGCGCTGACGTCGAGATCCATGGCGTTGAGCGCGTCGAGGGCCGGCTTGTCCTCCTGGATGAAGGAGGTGAAGGTCGAGGCCCCGATGTTGTCGCCCGACGACACGAACGACGTGTTCGGGTGGGTCGTGCGGAACTGGTCGATGAACCCGGCCATGACGGCGGCGCCGGCGACCGGCGAGGCCTCCTGCGCGATGCGGCCGTGGAAGTCGTTGATGCCGAGGATGTCGATGCTGGTCGGGGCCGCCTGGGCCGGGACGGCAGCGACGAGGCCGGCGCCGAGGGTGGCGACGGCGACGAGCGAGAGGGCGGCGCGACGGCGACGACGCGGCGCTCCCGTCTCGGCCGGAGGTGCGATGGGGTGACGGGGGCGCATGTGCGGTGTGTCTCCTGGTGTCCGTGCGTGATCTCAGGCCCGCGGGAGGTGCCCGGGGCGGCCCGCCCCTCGGACGAGGGACAGACCCGACGAACATAAGATCTGGCTGGGAGCCGCACAAGGCTCCGCACGACTTCGTCACGTGCTGTTAACGCGACGGTCGTCGTCCACCCCCACCGCGCCTCCGGAGGTCCCGTTGCTGTCCGTGCTCATCGGCCTCGCCGCCGCCGTCGCCTACGGCTCGGGCGACTTCCTCGGCGGGCTCGCGGCGCGGCGCCTGCCGCCGCTCCGCGTCACCGCGATCTCGGCGGCGAGCGGCCTGGTGCTGCTGCTCGTGCTGCTCGTCGTCGTGCCCGGCACCCCCTCGGGCGCCGCGGTCGGCTGGGGCGTCGCGAGCGGCGTGGCCGGCGCGGCCGCCATCGCCCTGCTCTACGCCTGCCTCGCGATCGGGCCGATGAGCATCCTGTCGCCGCTGACCGCCGTGGTCTCCGCGATCGTGCCGGTGGGCGTGGGCCTGCTGCAGGGCTCGCGGCTCGGGCCGGCCGGCTGGGCGGGCATCGCGCTCGCCCTCGTCGCGGTGGTGCTCGTCGGCTTCGTGCCCGACGCCTCCGCCCCGAAGCCGACCGCTGCCGGCCTGCTGATGGCCCTCGCCGCGGGCGTCGGCATCGGCGTCGTCCTCGTCTTCCTCGACCAGACGCCCGCCGACTCGGGCCTCGTACCGCTGGTCGCGAACCGCGTCACGAACGTGGTGCTGACCGGAGGCGCGGTGGCGGTGCTCGCCCTCGTCGCGTTCTCGAGGCGGCGGCGTGCGCCGGGCGCGGGAGGCGCGGGTGGGGCCGTGCCCACCGGTGACGCCCCCGGCACGGCCGCGCCGGCAGGCACACCGGAAGGCGCGCCGTCGGCCACCCGGGGCCTCGCCCCCGCGCTCCGCCTCGCCCTGCTCTGCGGCGTGGCCGACGCCGGGGCGAACGTGCTCATCCTCCTCGGCCTCCGGCTCGGCGACCTCACCGTGATGAGCGTGCTCACCGCGCTCTACTCCGCCGTGACGGTGGTGCTGGCCGCCGTCGTGCTGCGCGAGCGGCTCACCCGGTCGCAGGTCGTCGGCCTCGTGCTCGCCCTCGCGGCGGCCGTGCTGCTCGCGCTCGACTGAGCGCGGCCCCCGTCGTCGACGGCCCGCCCGCTCAGTCCTCGATGAGCCGCTTGCCGAGCACGACGACGTCCTGCCGCTCGTAGCCGAGCGCGCTCCACGCGGCGAGCGCGTCGTCGTTGCCCGACCGCACCATCAGCTGCAGCTTGGGGCAGCCCGCCTCGGTGAGCAGGCGCTCGGCCTCGGCCACGAGCGCGCGGGCCCGGCCGCCGCCGCGGAGGGCCGGGGCGACGGCGACGTAGTAGAGCCAGCCGCGGTGGCCCTCGTGACCGGCCATGGCGGTGGCGACCACCGCCTCCTGCGCTCCCCCGTCGGCCGCCTCGACCCGCTCGGTGCCGACGAGGAAGAGCTCGGGCTGCACCTGCAGCTTGCGCTCGATGTCGCGGCGCGGGTCGTTCCACGGGCGGGTCAGGCCGCACTCCTCCCAGAGGGCGACGACGGTCTCGGTGTCGGCGGGGACGAAGGCGCGGATCTCCATCGGTCGAGCCTGCCAGACGGCGCCCTGGCCGGGGTCCCGGGGGCCCGGGGCCCGGGCGGAGCCGGTGGGAGTCGCGGGTCGAGGCCCGCCCGGAGGCCCGGTCGTAGGATGGGCCGTCTGCACCGCCGACCCCGAGGAGCCTGTGTGACCCGAGCCGACGCCCCCCGCCGCCGCCTGGCCGTGCTCGGCTCGCCGATCGCCCACTCGCTGTCGCCGACCCTGCACGCCACGGCCTACGAGGTGCTCGGGCTCGACTACGACTACGGCCGCGCCGAGGTCGCCTCGGGCGAGCTGCAGGGCTTCGTCGACGGCCTCGACGCGAGCTGGCGGGGGCTCAGCCTCACCATGCCGCTCAAGCGCGAGGTGCTGCCGCTGCTCGACACCGTCTCGCCGCTCGCGGCCCTGCTCGGCGTCGCCAACACCGTCGTCATCGACGACGACGGCCGCCGGCACGGGCACAACACCGACGTCGACGGCATCGTCCGGGCCGTGCAGCGCCGACACGACGTGCGTCCCGAGTCGGCCGTGATCCTCGGCGGGGGCGCGACGGCCGCCTCCGCGATGCACGCGGCCTGGCAGCTGGGCGCCCGGTCGTTCTCGGTGCACCTGCGCAGCCCCGGCCGCGCCGGCGAGCTGACCGCCCTCGCCGCGGAGCTCGGCGGCGACGTCGTCGTGGCCCCGCTCAGCGAGCTGCCCTCCATCGGCCCCCTCGACTTCGTCGTCAGCACCCTGCCCGCCGGCGCGGCCGACGACCTGCCGCTGCGGCCGCGGAGCTCGACGTCGGTGCTGTTCGACGTCGCCTACGACCCGTGGCCGACGCGCGCCGCGAGTGCGTGGGCGGCGCAGGGCGGCGTCGTGCTCAGCGGGCTCGACATGCTCGTCGAGCAGGCGATCGGGCAGGTGCGGCTGTTCGCGGGGGGCGCGGCCGACGAGCCGCTCCCCGACGAGGGTGTCGTGCGCGCGGCCGTCCGCGCGGCCGCCGGGCTCACCGACCGGGCGGTGGTCTGACGTGCGGCCCACCCCGCAGCCCGTCGCCCTGCGCTCGGTGACCCTGGGCGACGGTCGCCCCGCCGTCTGCGTGCCGCTGGTCGGGCGCACCGCCGCCGTGCTGGAGGCCACCGCCGTCGAGCTCGCGGCCCTGCCCCGCGGCGTGGTCGACGTCGTCGAGCTCCGCCTCGACCACCTCACCGCCGTCGCCGACCACGACCGCGTGCGAGAGGCCGTGGCCGCGGTGCGGCGGTCGCTGCGCGACGACGTCCCGCTGCTCGCGACCTTCCGCACGAAGCAGGAGGGCGGCGAGCGCGACATCACGCCCGACGCCTACGGTGCGCTGCTCGACGCGGTCGTCGGCCTCGACGCCGCCGAGCGCCCCGACGCGGTCGACGTCGAGATGTACACGCAGCCCGACGTGCGCGAGCACCTCGTCGACGCCGCGCACGGTGCCGGCCTCCGGGTCGTCATGTCGTCGCACGACTTCACGGCGACGCCGTCCCGCGCCGAGATCGTCTCGCGCCTCGTCGAGCAGCAGGAGAACGGCGCCGACGTGGTCAAGCTCGCGGCGATGCCGACCTCACCCGCCGACGTGCTCACCCTGCTGGCGGCGACCGACGACTTCCGTGCGGGGCCGGGCCTGGTGCCCGCGGTGACGATGTCGATGGGGCCGCTCGGCGCCGTCTCCCGCCTCGCGGGCGAGACGGTCGGCTCGTGCCTGACGTTCGGCGCGGTCGGCGCGACGAGCGCGCCGGGGCAGCTCGACGCGCGGGCACTCGGCGCGGCGCTCGACCTGCTGCACGGGGCGTGACCCGGGGCTGACCGGGGGCGCTGTCGGCCGCGGTGATCGGACCGGCCCGCACCGCGCCTCCCCCAGATCGAGGGTCCACCCCGTGGTCTGCTGCGCGTCGGGAGCGGCGGGGCCTCCGGCGGACCCGGCCCCGGCTCCACCACCGGGAAACGAGCGACGGGCGTCGCTCAACAGGAGTCTCGAGGCCGAGGATCCGCCGGAGTGACCGAGATTACCTCGCCGCCCGACCTGTCTCGACCCGTCGTCCCCCGTCCACCCGGGTGACGCTCAGCCGACGCCCTGCCCGCCCGAGGGCCGCCCACAGGGCGCAGAGGGGTGAGAGGAGCGCTCGACGAGATGGTGACGGCGGAGGCGCGGGGTCAGTACCCTTCAGGCACCCGGAGCAGAGGCTCCGGCTCACGAAGGAGAACCCATGAGCATCGGCGGCGGAATCGCCTTGATCGTGATCGGCGCGATCCTCGCGTTCGCTCTCGACTTCCAGGTCGCGGGCATCGACATCCAGCTGATCGGCTACATCCTCATCGCGGCGGGCATCATCGTCACGATCCTCGGGCTCGTCTTCGCGACGCGTCGTCGTCAGGTGACGTCGACCTCGCGCAGCGCGGTCGACCCGGTCAGCGGCGAGCAGGTCACGCGTCGCTCGACGCGCGACGACGGCGGCCCGATCGTCTGATCACCCCGCACGACCCCTCGACGGGCCGCGTCCCCTCCCGACCCTCGTGGTCGTGGCGGGGACGCGGCCCGTCGTCCGTTGTCCGTCGGGCCGAGTGGTCACGATCTGCTCGTCTCGGCGGCCGGGAGCAGCAGTTCGTGACCACTCGCTGGCCGACGTCGTCGGCCCACGAGGTCGAACGGTCACGAAGTGCTCCTCACTCGGCGCGGAGGAGCAGTTCGTGACCACTCGCCGAGCGAGGTCGGCCAGCGGGCGGAGACAGGTGGGAGGCGCGGGGCGGGTTGCGCCGGTCAGCCGACCGTGGAGCGCAGCGTCGACGAACCGTCGGGCAGGCGTCGCACCTCGATGCGGTCGGCGATGCGCTGCTTGAGCTCGTCGACGTGGCTCACGATGCCGATCACGCGGCCCGAGTCGGAGAGGCGACCGAGCTCGGTCATCACGGCGTCGAGCGTCTCGGGGTCGAGCGAGCCGAACCCCTCGTCGACGAAGAGCGTGCCGAGCTCGAGCCCGCCCGCCTCCGCCTGGACGACGTCGGCCAGCCCGAGCGCGAGGCTCAGCGAGGCGTAGAAGGTCTCGCCGCCGGAGAAGCTCGCGGGGTCGCGGGTCGTGTCGGTCGTCGCGTCGCGGATCGCCAGCGCGAGGCCCGTGCGCCGGGAGCGGGAGCCCTGCTCGCGCTCCTCGGAGGCCTCGAGCACGTAGCGGCCGCTCGACATCACCCGCAGCCGCGCGTTCGCGGCCGCGACGACGTCGTCGAACCGACGGAGGAGCACGTAGGTGCCGAGCGTCACCCCGCGCACGTTGACGGTGCCGGTGGCGCTCGTGAGGTCGGCCATCCGCACGACGGCCCGCGCCTCCTCGGCGACGGACTCGCCCGCGACCTCGGCGCGTCGGAGGGCCGCGAGGGCATCGGCCGCCCGTCGGGCCCGGTCGGCGGCTCGCCCGGCCGCGTCGGTGGCCGCCGCGAGGACTGCCTCGGCCGCGGCGAGGGCCCCCTCCGCGGCCGGGACGTCGACCTCCTCCTCACCGGTGAGGGCGGCGATCGACGGGTCGGCCAGGCCCGCGCCGACCACGGCCAGCTCGGCGTCGTGCCCGGCGACCCGACGACTCAGGGAGTCGCGCTCCGGGGCGGGCAGGACCGCCGCGGCGGCGTCGTCGGCCGTCGCGAAGCCCGAGGCGGCCAGCGCCTCGGCGAGCTCGACGCGACGCTGGTCGTGCGCGACCCGGGCGACCTCGGCCGCCCGGAGGGCGGAGACGAGACGATCGGCGACATCGGCCCGACGGGTCAGGAGGCCGACGCGGTCGGCGACGGTGCCGGTCGTGCGCTCGGCGTCGCCGTCGGCACGCGCGTCGCCTCCGGCCACGGCCTCGGCGACGAGCGCCTCGTCGTCGGCGAGTCGGCGTCGATCGCCCTCGAGCCGCTCGGCGCGGGTGGCTCGGAGCGTGCGGGTCGTCTCGGCCCGGGTGCGCAGCGCGTCCGCCTCGCGGTCGTGGTCGTCGAGCGCCCGCTCCGCGGCCCGGGCGGAGGCCACGGCGGCACGGGCGCGGTCGAGCGCCTGCTCCGCCTCGGCGACGGCCTCCCGGGCCCCGGCCTCGTCGAGGTCGCCGAGCCCGGCCACGGCGACGTCGAGACGGGCACGGGCCGCGGCCGCGGCGGCGGCCGCGTCGCGCTGCCGCTGCCCCGCGGCGCGGGCGGAGAGGGCGGCGGCCTCGACGTCGTCGTCGGTCGGGTGGTCGTCTGTCGGGGCGGCCGGGGCCGGGTGGTCGGTCGACCCGCAGACCGGGCACGGCTCCCCGGCCTCGAGCGAGAGCGCGAGCTGGCCGGCCGTGCCGGTGATCTGTCGACGACGGAGCCCGGCCTCCAGGTCGAGCTCGACCAAGGCCTCCGTCGACCGATCGGCGAGGAGCTCGTCGAGCCGTGTCGCCTCCTCCCGCAGGGCGCCGGTCGCGAGCACGGCGGCGAGCTGCGCACGGGCGTCGGCGACCCGACGGGCGGCGGCGGGCTCGTCGTCGGCCGACTGCCGGGCGGCCTCGCGAGCGGCGACCAGGGCCGCCCTCTCGCCGGGGCGCCCGACGAGCTCGGCGTCGAGCGCCACGAGGTCGACGTCGACCTGCTCGAGCGCTCGGCCCGCGTCGAGCAGCTCGGCGCGACGGGCGGGCAGGCCCCGCTCGACGGCGGCGACCCGGCCGAGCACGGCGAGGTCGGAGCGCAGGTCGTCGCGGTGGGCCGCGACGGCGGCGGTCACCTCCGGCAGAGCGGGAGCGCCCCCAGAGCTGTCGAGGGCAGCGGTACCGCCGATGCCGTCAGTGCCGTCGGCCGGCGTCGACGCCCCCGTGACGATCAGCAGCCCGGGCACGGACTCAAGCGCCGAGTCGGCGGTCGTCGCCGCCTCCCGCGCCTCAACCAGCGCTGCCCCCGACTCCGCGAGCACGGCCTGCGCCGCCCGGAGGCCCCGGGCCGCTCCGGTCACCGTGTCGGCCCGGCCCGCGGCCTCGAGGCGCGACCGGGCCTCGTCGACCGCGACCGCCGCCTCCGTCAGGCGAGCGCTCCGGGCCTGCAGGTCGGCGCGGAGGTCGAGGGCCGCCCGTAAGCGGCGCTGCTCGTCGAGGCGGCGCCGCGCGTCGTCGTGCACCCGCCGAGCCGCGCCCCGCCGCTCGGCGGCCGCGTCGGAGTCGCGGACGAGCGCTGCGAGGACGCCGTCGACGGTGGCCAGGAGACCCTCGGCGCCCTCGGCGGGCTGATCCCCCGAGTCGCCCGAGTCGCCCCCGGCACCCGCCCCGACCGGGGCGGCCTGCCCGGCCAGCGCCGCCTCCAGCGCCGCTCCGACGGCCGGGTCGTCGTCGACCCCGACCGCCTCGCGCAGCCGGGCGACCGCGAGCTCGACGCCCCGGTCGGCCTCGGCGACGGCCGCGTGGGCCGCGCGCCGCCCCTCGGCCAGGCGGGCCGTCGTCAGCTCGTAGATCTCGGTGCCGAAGAGGGACTGCAGCATGCGCCGGCGGTCTTCCCCCGACGAGCGGAGGAACGCCGCGAACTCGCCCTGCGGCAGCACGACCGTCTGAACGAACTGCTGACGGGTCAGGCCGAGCACCCGGCCGATCTCGTGCCCGACCTCCTGCGTGCTGGTGGAGACCACCTCGCCGTCGACGGCGTCGGGCGAGGTCAGGCGGACGAGCGTGGCCGTCGCGTTCGCGGGCGTCGTGCCGGTGCCGCGGCTCTTCGGCCGCTGCCACGCCGGGCTCCGGCGGATGCGGTGCACGCCGGCCGCCGTCTCGAACACGAGCTCGGCGAACGGCTCGACGTGCGCCGCGGCGTGGTGGCTCCGGAGGCGGTCGCGGCTGGCGCCCTCGCCGGCGAGCTGCCCGTAGAGGGCGAAGACGATCGCGTCGATGACGGTCGACTTGCCGGCCCCGGTCGGCCCCTCGAGCAGGAAGGTGCCCGAGGCGCCGAGCGCCGCGAAGTCGATCGAGTGCTCGCCGGCGTAGGGGCCGAGGGCGCGCAGGGTCAGCCGGTGCAGGATCACTCGCTGCCCTCGCTCGCCCTCGCGGCCTCGTACGCCGCCCGCACGACGGCGAGCTCGGCGTCGGTGGCGGGGGCCCCCGAGGCGAACGCGACGAAGTCGGCAGCGACCTCGACGGGATCGGTCTCGGCCGTCACCACGCGCAGCCGGGGCGAGTCGACGGCGCCGACGGGCGTGTGCAGCACGGCGAGCGCGTGCGGGAACCGCTCGCGGACCCGCGCCCACAGGTGGTCGGGGTGCACGGGGTCGGTGACGCTGACCCGCAGCCAGGCGTCGGCGAGGTCGTCGTGGCGGCCGTCGAGGAGGTGCTCGAGGGTGTCGGTCACCTCGGCCAGGCGCCGCGGCACGGGCGCGGCGACGAGCTCGACCTCGACCGTGCCGTCGGCGGCGAGGTCGACGACGGCGGTCGACTTCACGTGCCCGACCTCGCCGAACGAGAAGGCCAGGGGCGAGCCCGAGTAACGCAGCACCGGGCGCGACCCCGCCGCAGCGCCCACCCGCTGGGCGCCGTGCAGGTGGCCGAGGGCGACGTAGTCGACGCCGGCGAAGACCGCCGAGGGCACCACGTCGACCCCGCCGACGCGGATGTCGCGCTCGCTCTCGCTCCGCTCGACGACGGCCCCGCCCGCGACGAAGGCGTGCGCGACGACGACCGAGCGGGTGCCGGGCCTCGTCGCCAGGTCGGCCCTGACCCGGTCGAGCGCGGCGCCGACGACGGCCTCGTGCGAGCGGGCGAGGGGCTCGTCGGCACCGCCGGGCGCCAGGGCGTGCCGCACGGTGTCGGGGTCGAGGTAGGGCACCCCGTAGAAGGCGACGGGGCCGTGGGCGTCGTCGACGACGACCGGCTCGTCGAGCCGGTCGACCGCGGCGAGCACGTGCAGGCCCGGCCGCATCAGCTCGGCGGCGAAGCCCAGCCGCGCGGCGGAGTCGTGGTTGCCCGGCGTAACAACGACGACGGCGAGCTCGCTCAGCCGTCGCAGGGCCGAGCCGAGGAGGCGCACGCTGGGCACCGAGGGCACGGCCCGGTCGTACACGTCGCCCGCGACCACGACCACGTCGACCGAGCGCTCGGCCACGAGGTCGACCAGGTGGTCGACGAAGGCGGCCTGGTGCTCGAGGAGGTCGACTCCGTGCAGGGTGCGCCCCAGGTGCCAGTCGCTCGTGTGCAGGATGCGCACGGGGCCCCTCTCGCTCGCGGTGGTCGTGGCGCCGGCGGTGCCGCCGGACGGTCGTCACTGTATCGACGCCGACCGACACCCGAGGTGCGGCGGGTCGCCGTCCTCGGCGGCGGGCCGGCGCCGTCCCGCCGCCGAGGACGCGGACCCGCCGCCCCGTCGTGACGAGCCGAACCGCGGCCGGGCCGTCCCTGCGGGGCCCTCACCGCGCCTCCTCGTCGCCCGTCGGCCCCGGGAGGGAGGAACATGGTCGGAGCCCGCGCCGCCCGCACCGACCGAGACGCCCCCGGAGACCCCCGTGACCCTCACCGAGACCGACACGACCGCCCTGCGCGAGGCGGTCGCCGCCCGCCGCGAGGCGATGATCGCCGACCTCGTGGCCTACGCGTCGCTCGAGACCCCCTCCGACGACGTCGACCTGCTCGCCGCCGGGCTCACCTGGATCGAGGCGTGGCTCGAGCGGACGGCCGGCCCCGCCGCCGCCCGCCGGGTGAGCGTCGTCGAGGGCTACGGCGACGCCGTCACCCTCGAGCACCCGTCGCCGACCGGCTCCGCCGAGTGGGTCACCGCGCTCTGCCACTACGACACGGTCTGGGCCGAGGGCACGCTCGCCGAGTGGCCCGTGCAGATCGACGGCGACCGCATGACCGGGCCCGGCGTCTTCGACATGAAGTCCGGGCTCGTGCAGCTCGGGCACTCCCTGGCGGTCTCCGACGCGCTCGGCCTGCCGCGGCCCGGCGTGCGCATCGTGCTGACCGGCGACGAGGAGGTCGGCAGCATCGCGTCGCGCCCCGTGATCGAGGCCGAGGTGAGCCGGGGAGGCGCGGTGCTGGTCTTCGAGTCCGCCGCCGAGGGCGCCGTCAAGACCGCCCGCAAGGGCGTCGGCATCTACGAGGTCGAGACGTTCGGCGTCGAGGTGCACGCCGGGCTCCACCCGCGCGGCGGGGCGAGCGCCATCGACGAGATGGCCCGTCTCGTGCTGCAGCTGCACGGCGAGGCCGACGTCGAGGCCGGCACCTCGCTCAACGTCGGCATCGTGCAGGGCGGCACGCGGACGAACGTCCGGGCCGGGCACGCCCGCGCCATGGTCGACGTGCGGGTCACCCGGGCCGACGAGGCCGCCCGCGTCGAACGGCTGTTCGCGTCGCTCGCCCCGCACGACCCGCTCGCCCGGGTCGAGGTCACCGGCGGCTGGAACCGCCCCGTGATGGAGCGGTCGGCGGCGACGGGTGCGCTCTACGAGCGAGCCGCCGCGGTCGCCGGGCAGCTGGGCTTCGAGCTGCGCGAGGTGTCGGTCGGCGGGGCCAGCGACGGCAACTTCGCGGCCGCGCTCGGCGCCGCCGTGCTCGACGGGGTCGGCGGCGTGGGCGGCGGCGCCCACGCGCGCCACGAGTGGATCAGCATCGACGGCATGGTCGAGCGCAGCGAGTTCGTCGTGGCGCTGCTCGCCGAGCTGGCGTAGCGACCGAGCGCCGCACCGGGCATCAGACGGCGCGCGTCAGGCGCCGGGCTGCTCGCCCGCGTGGGCCACGGCGTCGTCGACGATGTGCGAGACGTGCAGGTCGGCGACCGAGTAGATCGCCTCGCGCCCGACGCGGTCGACCTGGACGAGGCCCGCGGCTCGGAGGGTGCGCAGGTGCTGCGAGACGAGGGGCTGTGACAGCCCGGACGCCTCGACGAGGGCGGAGACCCCTGCCTCGCCCTCGCCGAGGAGGCGGAGCAGGCGCAGGCGGGACGACGACGACAGCGCCTTGAACAGCTCGGCGGCGGCCTCGAGGCCCTCGGTGGACATGGAGACACATTAGCCGTGGCGCATGCGACGCGCGCGGCCGCGGTGCCGGGCGCACCGAGGGCCCCGCCGGTGAGCGGGGCCCTCGGTCGCGACGATCAGTGCTCGTCGTAGTGGTCGCCGTGCTGAGCGTGCTTGTGCTCGCCGTGCACGTAGTCGACGTGGTCGTCGTGCGTGACGGTCTCGTGGCCGCAGTCGGTGCCGTGCTGGTGCTCGGTGACGGTGTGCTCGGCGTGGGTCTCGGTGTCGGTCATGGCGGTCCTTCCGGAGGGGCGGGTCGTGCGGGCAGGACCAGTCCACCATGACGCATGCACGGATTGCAATGCGTTCATCCAATCGATGATGAGAACCAGCACCGACAGGAACGCGAGACACCGCGACCCATGACCGACGACGACCGGCGGCGGCCTCAGCCCTGGCGCGTGTTCCACCGCGGGTTCGCCTTGTTGATGACGTAGACGCGACCACGCCGGCGCACCACCTGCGAGCCGGGGACGATCTTCAGCGCCTTGAGCGAGTTGCGGACCTTCATGGGTGCCTCCGTGTTGTTGAGAACGGTTGTCATCTAGAGTAGCCGCATGAGACACGACCTGCCGAGCCCGCGCCTCCCACGACACCGGGGGGTCACCCTCGTGGCCGGGCAGGAGGAGGCGGCCCTGCAGCACGTCGCCGACACGCTCGCCCGCCCGGACAGCCACCGGCTGGCCCCGAGGCCCGACGTGCACGACGCCGCCGACGAGGTCCACCGTGCCGTGCTCGACCTCGCCCGGAGCGGCGGGCCCGTGGACGTCGTCGTCCGGCTGCGCCCCGGCACCCCGACCCGCTCGACGGCGCTGCTGCTCGGCTCGCTGCTCGACCACGACCTCGGCCGCCCCGACGGGGCGTCGCTGCTGCAGCACGTGGCGTGCGTGGTCAGCGCCGACGACCTCGCCGACCTCGTGCTGCGCGGCACGGACGACCGCTTCGCGGCGGCCGAGCACGTCGTGGAGCTCGTGGAGCACGCGACCCTCGTCGTGCTCACCGACGTGGGCGCGGTGACGGAGCGCGAGCACCGCCTCCTCGCGGCCCTGCTCGGGGGGCTGGCCCCGACCGCGACGGTGCTCCCGATCACGTCGCTGACGACGGGCTGCCTGCCCACGCCGGGCCGCGCCTCCGCCCTCTCCGGCTCCGCGGGCTGGATGCGGGCCCTCTCCGACGACGCCCCCGACGTCGTCGAGGGCGACCCCGTGTCGACGGTGGTCTACCGCGACGAGCGGCCCTTCCACCCCGAGCGCCTGGCCGTCGCCCTGGAGCAGACGTTCACCCCCGGGCCGGCCGGCACCGTGCTCCGGTCACGGGGCTTCACCCAGTTCGCGACCCGGGCCGACCGGGTCGGCTCCTGGTCGAGCGTCGGCCAGATGCTCAGCCTCGACCCGACGTCACGGCCGTCGTGGCACCCGGACTCGCCGCACGGCCAGCAGATCGCCTTCTTCGGGCTCGACCTCGACGCCGGACTCGTCCGTCGTGCGCTCGACGAGTGCCTCCTCACGGACGCCGAGCTGCTCGCCGACCCGGCCTCGTGGCGCGACCTGGTCGACCCCTTCCCGACCTGGGACGACGCGACAGGGCGGCCGGGGCACGACCACCGGCACTGACGGAGCGGTCGAGCCACGCTCGGCCGTCACCGAGGAAGCCCGCCCCGCGTCGGTGCGCCCGGCGGCGTGACCAGATCGTGACCGGGGCGCGCCGGGGTCATCCTCCCGGCTGACGGGCCGGCCGTGCCCGGCTCACTAGCGTGAGCACCGGGCCCCGATGCGGGCCCGACCACCGCACCGATCGGTGCCGACCCCAGGGGAACCACCATGTCGCACGTCCGCCCGCTCACCGCCGTCGCGGCCGCCGCCCTCGTCGTGCTCGCCCTGGCCGGCTGCACGGCGACGCCTGAAGGCGACGCCACGGCGTCGCCGACCCCGACGGCCACGGCCACCGGCGACGCCGCTCCGGCGCCGACCACGACGCCGACCGCCGAGCCCGACACGACCCCGGCACCCACGGCGACCGCGGCCCCCGACGCGTCGCCGGTCGTCACCATCCCGACCGACTGCACGCAGATCGTCGACACGGCGACGTACCAGGCGACCATGGGCTCCACGCCGCTGAACCCGGAGGCGTACACGCGCCGTGACGGCAGCGCCCGCGGCGCCCGCACGCCCGGCGTCCCCGCGGCCGGCGACGCCCCCTTCATGATCGCCGACACGGCGGCGGAGCTCGACTGCCTCTGGCGCGACCCGGGGGCGGACGTCACCGGCCTGTCGGTGCAGCTGGGCCGTCTCGACGAGGCCACCAGCGCCGCCCTGCTGCAGCAGGCGGAGGCGCGCGGGGCCAGCTGCTCCGAGGCCCACGACGGTCGGCTGTGCCAGCAGACCACCGTCGTCGAGATGTACGGCACCGACAGCACCGACACCTACTTCGTGCGGGGCGACCTCTTCATCGCCGTCGGGCAGTCGAACTACCCGACCGACGACCTGCTCGGCTCGATCCTCACGCACCTCTCGAGCTGAGGGCGGCCGGGCGGCCGGGCGGCAGGGCGGCCGGGCGGTCGGGCGGTCGGGCCCGGGCAGCCCGCAGCAGCGCGGACGGACCCGTCGCCCCGCGACCGGGCCCGCTCCGCGCCTCCTACAGGACCGACTTCGGCACGCGGTGCAGCGTCACCGCGCCGACGGCCGCGAACGGGTGCAGGGGGTCCGGCGCGACCGAGCCGGTCGGCCCGCCGAGCCGGGAGTGCCCGACGGCGCTGAGCACCGCGTAGGCGTCGCCGCGCGACCAGCCGTGGTCGTCGACCAGGAAGGAGAAGGCGTCCTCGTAGCCGCGCCGGACGCTCTCCTGCACGGGGTCGCCGAGGCCGACGAAGATCCAGTCGTCGGCGGTCTCGATCCGCGGCGCCCGCAGCTGGGCGCCCTTCACGAGGTCGATCGACACGACCGCCGTGCCCTGCGCCTCGATCGCCACGAACGACGACTCGCCCTCGGCCATGATCGCGTGCACGTCGCCGATCGAGAGGTACGCGCCCTCGACCATCACGGGCAGGTAGACGGTCGAGCCGACGGTGTTCTCGGTCACGTCCATGTTGCCGCCCTGCGGGTACGCGGGCATGATCGTCGAGTTCTCACCCTCGGTGGGGGCGGTGCCCATGCAGCCGATCATCGGCCGCGGCGCGAAGACGTGGCGGTCGGTGACGTGCACGCCCTCCGCGTCGATCGGCACGCGGCGGGTGAACATCTCGTCGCCCATCACGTGCTGCAGGGCGCCCGAGCCCGGCAGGCTGACCGACCAGCCGTGGTCGACGAGCCGGATGTCGTGCACCGTCACGGCGAGCGCGTCGCCGGGCATCGCGCCCTCGACGTAGACCGGGCCGGTGACCGGGTTGATCGGCACCGACAGCTGCGCCAGGTCGTGGTGCTCGTGCAGCTCGGCGTAGACGGCGTCGCTCGTCTCGAAGCCGATCGTCTCGCCCGTGCCGGGGGTGATGCGCAGCACGGGCTCGACGGCGGCGCTGAAGCCGGGCCGGCCGAGCTCGTTGCCGAGGAAGTGGTCGACGCCCGAGGCGCCGGACGAGGCCGACGCTGGCCCCGACCCCGAGGAGTCGCGGTGCGCGTCGCTCATCGCCCCGCCTCCTTCTCGAGGGTGTCCGCCGCCGGGGTCGCCGTGGCGGCCGCTCCCGACCCGTCGCCCTCGTCGACCTGCCCCAGGGTCGGCGCCGCGCCTCCCCGGATCTTGTAGAAGAGGAAGACGCCCGCGCCCACGACGAGCCAGACGAGGCCGCCGATCTTCGCCGCGGGGGCCGCGTTGACGAGCACGTAGCCGATGATCAGGAAGCCGACCACGGGCACGACGAGGTGCAGCAGGTAGTTGCGCGACTTCCCCTTGACGACGTAGTGCCAGATCACCGAGAGGTGCAGCAGCATGAAGCCGAAGAGGGCGCCGAAGTTGACCAGCGACGAGATGACGTCGATCTGGCCGACGAAGAACAGCACGAGGATCGCCGAGAGCACCGAGACGACGAGGATGGCGGCCTGCGGCACCTGGCGCGAGTTCAGGCGCGAGAGCACGGCCGGCAGCTGCCGGTCGCGGCTCATCGAGAACAGCAGGCGCGAGGTCGCGGCCTGCGCCGCCATGGCGTTCGCGATGCCGACGGCGAGCACGTTCACGACGAAGAAGGCGGTCATCCAGCCGCTCGACGACGCCTGGGCGACGAGGTCGAAGAAGGCGTTGCCGGCCTCCCCCTCGGGGAAGGAGTCGCGGCCCGCGGCGAGCGCGCTCGCCAGCCAGGTCTGCAGCACGAACAGGAAGGCGACGATGACGAGGGCGATGATCATGGCTCGACCCGCGCCTCCGCGCTTGCCGGTGGACTCCTCGGCGAGGGTCGAGATGCCGTCGAAGCCGAGGAACGACAGCACGGCGATCGACAGCGCCGACGCGATCAGCGGGCCGGTGACCTTCGACGGGTCCCACACCTGGCTGACGTCGAACTCGGCGCCGGGGATGGTGCCGCCGTTGAGGGCGGTCACGGCGATGATCACGAAGATGACGATGAAGACGACCTCGATGGCGAGGAAGACGCGGTTCATCAGCTTCAGCGAGGTGATGCCGAGCAGGTTCACGGCCGTGTTGATCGCGACGAAGATCAGCGCCCACATCCAGCGGGCGGTGCCGGGGAAGATGCCGACCATCGACTCGGCGGCGAAGACGTAGAGCAGCGTCGGCACGAGCAGGTAGTCGAGCAGGATGGCCCAGCCGGCGAAGAAGCCGACCGTGGGGTGGATGCCGCGCCCCACGTACGAGAAGACCGACCCGGCGAGCGGGATCGACTTCGCCATCTGCGCGTAGGCGAGGGCGGTGAAGATCATCGCGACGAGGCCCACGAGGTAGACCAGGGGCACGAGGCCCGACGACGCGTTGTAGACGGTGCCGAAGATCGCCCAGGGCGCGATCGGCACCATGAAGATCAGGCCGTAGACGAGCAGGTCGCCGGTCGAGACCGACCGCTTCAGCTCCTGCTTGTAGCCGTACTGCTCGAGCTGCGCCTGCGCGCTCAGCTCGGGGGACTCGGTGCGCTCGGACATGGTGTCTCTCTTCGGGGTGAGGGAGGAACGGTGCGGGGAGGGGTGGTGCCGGGGAGGCGCGGTGCGGGCGGTGCGGGGAGGCGCGGGTCGCGTCGGTCCAGGTGACGCGGCCCGCGCCCGTCAGGGGGGGGTGGCGGGGGCGGCGGTCAGGCGTCGTGGTCGGCGAAGAAGCCGGCGACGACGCGGCGGAACTCCTCCGGCTGCTCGAGGTGCGAGCAGTGGCTGGCGCCGGGGAAGACGTGGGAGACGGCGCCGTCGATGCCGGCGACGAAGGGCTGCCAGGTGGCCGGCGTCGCCTCGTCGTGCTCGCCCGCGACCACGAGGGTGGGGGCGGTGACGCTCGGCAGGCGGTCGACGATCGTCCAGTCGCGCATCGTGCCGATCACGTGGAACTCGTTCGGGCCGTTCATGGTGTGGTAGACGGTCGGCTCGGCCTCCATCTGCTCCTCGCTGTCGACGAAGTCCTGGGGCATCGGCACCACGCGGCAGACGTGGCGCTCGTAGAAGACCTGGGTCGCGGCGAGGTACTCGGGGTCGTCGGTCGTGCCCGCGCCTTCGTGCCGGAGCAGCGCCTCCTGCACGTCGGCGGGCAGCTGGGCCCGGAGCTCGGCCGCGCCGTCGACCCAGAGCTGCATCGAGGCGGGCGAGTTGCAGATGGCCAGGCTGGCGAGGCCGGCCGGCTCGCGCACGGCGATCTCGGCGCCGAGCATGCCGCCCCACGACTGGCCGAGCACGTGGAAGCGCTCGAGCCCGAGGTGCGCGACGACGGCCTCGAACTCGTCGACGAAGAGCTGGGGCACCCAGGTCTCGACCGGGGCGTCGGGGCGGTGGCTGCTGCGGCCGCAGCCGAACTGGTCGTAGTGCACCACGGTGCGGCCGGTCTCGTCGGCGAGCGCGACGAGGTTGCGCAGGTAGTCGTGGGCCATGCCGGGGCCGCCGTGCAGCACCACGAGCGGCAGCGCGCCGGGGCGGGGCTCGTCGGGCGTGGTGACCTGGTACCAGGTGTGGCCGTCGCGGAACGGGAGGGTGGCAGCGGTGCTCGTCGACATGCGCGTCAGCATGCACCCGGAAAGGTCTCACGCCAAGACCTTTCCGCGTGACTTAACCTGGGCGTAACACGACGACGGGCTGGGGAGGGGTGACGCGGCATGACGGAGGGCACGCCTGTGGACGCCGCGGAGGCGCGCGCCGGGTCCCCGGTGACCGCCGCGACCTCCTCGCCCGACACCGCCGCCGCCTCCCCCGGCACCGACTCCCCCGGCGCCCTCGAGGCCCCGCTCGAGTCGTCGAGCCGGGTCGACGACATCTCCGACCGCCTCGTGACGGCCATCGCGACCGGCGAGTACCTGCCCGGCCAGCGCCTCCCCCCGGAGCGCGAGCTGGCCGCCTCGCTGCGCGTCGGCCGGATGACCGTGCGGGCGGCCCTCGCCCGGCTCGTCGACCAGGGGCTCATCGAGACCCAGCGGGGCCGGGGCGGCGGATCGTTCGTGCAGGAGCGCTCGACCGACCGGGCCGCGGCCGTCGCGCAGCGCACCCTCGCCGCCCGCTGGTCGGACCTCCGCGACACCAGCGACGCGATCGGCCGCCTGCACGGCACCGTCGCCGAGGCCGCGGCGGAGAACCGCACCGACGACGACGTCGCCGTGCTGCGCGACCGGCTCGAGGGCTACCGGTCGGCCGCCTCGGGCCTGGCCTCGCAGAAGGCCGACGAGCGCCTGCACGTCGCCATCGCCGACGCGGCGCACAGCGCGACGCTCCGGGCCGTGCTGTTCGAGCTGGAGTCGCGGGTCAGCATCGCCGCGCCGGCCCACCTCTGGGGCGGCCCGGACGGCATGCGCGAGATGGAGCTGCGCGCCCTCGCCGAGCACGAGCAGATCGTCGAGGCCATCTGCGCCGGGGAGGCGGCGCACGCCGCCGCCCTGGCGCGGCGCCACGTCGGCATCGACCTCGAGCTGCTCGAGCGCGTGGTGCGCGGCGCCGACCGCCCCTGACCGACGATCCCGCGGGCTCGCCGTCGAGTGCCCGCGGGGCGTGCCGTCACGCGGCGGCGGGGCTCCAGCCGAGCTCGGGCCCCAGGCGCTCGCCGATGTCGGTGAGCATCTGCGCGTAGTCGCCGGGCTCGAACGCGAACGGCAGCGCGAAGGCGACCTCGTCGACCGCCTGGTAGGCGGGGTCGGCGTGCAGGGCGTCCGCGATCTCGGCCGAGGTGCCGACGAGGTCGGCCGCGAAGAGCAGATGCCCCGGGCCCTGCGGCACGCCCACGCGGCCGGCGCGCGCCTCGGCGTACGCCGCGTAGCGGGCCCGCTGCTCGGGCGTGGCCGAGTCGGTCGGCACGACGACGAGCCCCTGCGACACCCGGGCGGAGGCGCCCGCCGGGTGGGCGTCGCGGTACGCGTCGATCTGGGCGCGCTGGTTCTCGCCGAAGTCGGTGCCCCGCTCGGCCTTCGTGACGCTCGACGCGAGCAGGTGGAACCCGTTCTCGCCGGCCCAGACGGCCGACCGCGTGCTGCCGACGCCGCACCACAGCCGGTCGACGAGCCCCGGGCTGTGCGGCTGGACGACGTCGCTGAACTCCTCGATGCCGCGACGACCAGGCGAGGCCGAGACGACGTCGCCGCGCACGAGGTCGCGGAGGCGCAGCAGGCGCTCGGGCCCGAGCTCCTCGTGCTCGGCGGTGTCGGGGTAGATCGCGTCGCGGTAGAGGTCGAAGTTCATCGGGGTGCCCGACGAGAAGCCCGGGTTGAGGCGGCCGCCCAGCAGCACGTCGACCGTGGCGAGGTCCTCGGCGAGCCGGAAGGGGTTCTCGGCCCCGATCGGCGTCACCGCCGTGCCCAGCTCGATCCGGCTCGTGCGCTGCGACGCCGCCGCCATGATCGCGACCGGCGACGAGATGCCCGGCTGCAGGTGGCGGTGGCGCAGCCACGCGCTGTCGAGGCCGAGCTCCTCCGCGCGCTCGATGACGCGCAGGACGTCCTCGTGGCCCGCGGCCGGCGAGGCGGGGTCGAACGAGCCGATGGTGAGGACGCCGAGGCGCCGCAGGGGTGTTCCGTCGACGGGCATGGCCCGATCCTCGCAGGTGCCGGCCCCGGCCCGCCCGACCGCGGCGGCACGGGCACGCCTACTCTCAGCCACATGCTGTCCCTCACCCGCGTGCGGGAGTCGTTCTGGTTCCTCCCCGCCGTGTTCGCCCTCGCGGCCCTCGTGCTCGCCGAGGTGCTGGTCACCGTCGACCGGTCGATCCCCTCGTCGACGACCGCGGGCCTGCCCCTGCTCGGGGCCCTCAGCGCCTCCGGCGGCAGGTCGCTCCTCTCCGGCATCGGGTCGTCGATGCTCACGGTGGCCGGCACGTCGTTCTCGATCACCATCTCCGTGCTGGCGACGACGTCGTCGACCTACGGGCCGCGCCTCGTGCGCAACTTCATGGCCGACCGGTCGAACCAGCTCGTGCTCGCCGCCTTCACGTCGACGTTCCTCTACTGCATCGTCGTGATGCGCACCGTCCACACCGAGGTGGACGACGCCTCCGCCTTCGTGCCCGTCATCGCCGTCCACGTCGCGGTGCTCCTCGGCGTCGTCGACGTCGGGGTGCTGGTCTTCTTCATCCACCACATCGCCGCGTCGGTGCAGATCACGTCGCTCCAGGCCCGGGTGCTCAGCGACCTCCGCGCGGTCGCCGCGACCGTGTGGCCCGACGAGCCGGGTGACGACGTGCGGACGGAGGCGCGGGGCCGGGAGGCCGCGTCGGCGTCGGCCTCGACGTCGGCAGCACCGCCCCGCCCCGACGACGAGGGCGTGGGCGGCGCCGTCGTGCGTGCCTCGGCCGACGGCTACGTGCAGGAGCTCGCGTGGCCGCAGCTGTGCCGCGTCGCCGCCCGCGAGGACGTCGTCGTCGAGGTCGTGGCCATGCCGGGGCGCTACGTGATCGCAGGCGACGCGCTCGTCGTGGCCCGCGCCTCCCTCGGCTCCGGGGCGGTGCAGGAGCTGCGCCGCGCGGTCACGGTCGGCGCCGCGCGGACGCCGCACCAGGACGTCGAGTTCGCCCTCCAGCAGCTCGTCGAGATCGCCGTCCGCGGCCTGGCCTCGGGCAGCAACGACCCCTACACGGCGGTGAGCGCGCTCGACATGTCGGCCGGCGTGCTCGTGCCGCTCTGGCGACGGAGCGACGCCGTGGTCGCCCACCGGGACGACCGGGGCCGCGACCGCGTGCTCGTCCGCTGGCCGACGGTCGAGGAGCTCACCCTGTCCGTCCTCGACGCCGTGCGCACCTACGCCGACGGGCAGCCGGCGGTGCAGGAGGCGGCGCTGCGGCTGATTGCCCGTCTCGACGAGGTGGCGCCGCCGTCGCGCGCCGGGCTGCTCGACGAGCACGCGTCGGCGCTCCGCGACTCCCTCATCGGCCGCTAGGCGCCGAGCCAGCTCCGACCTTCGCGGCTGCCGGCGTCAGAACGCCTGGTCGTAGAGCGCCGCGAGCTCCGGCGAGTCGGGGCCGGTCAGGCCGCACGAGCTCACGACGCCGGCCGAGGCGGCGACGAGCCACGCGCCTCCCTCGGTGAAGACGGGCGCCGCCCCGTCGACCTGGTCGTCGGGGTCGCCCTGCGGCACCTCGACGGCGTCGCCCGGGTCGCCGGCGAAGACGTCGTCGACCCGCAGCGTGGCGGTGCCCCCGTCGACGGCCACGACGGTGCCGCGGAAGGCCGTGGTCGAGGTCGCCAGCACCTCCGCGGTCGGCACGGCGCACATCGCGCCCGGTCCGCCCGCCGGAGGCGCGGTGAGGGTCGTCACCCTCCCGCCCGTCCCCGGGCCGGTCGCGACGAGCACCCCGACCACCGCCGCGGCGACGAGCACCCCGCCGGCGGCCCCGGCCAGGAGGCGGCGGGAGCGTCGACGGGTCGGAGCGGCGGCGGAGCGGCCGGGGGCCGTGCGGGCGGGGGTGCGGGGTGCGGTGCTCATGGTCGTCTCCGTCAGGTGCGCGAGCTGCCGGGCCGGCAGCGGGGCGAGGGAGGAGGCCGGGTCGGCGGACCGCATCAGCAGGTCGTCGGCGCCGTGCTCGTCGTGCTCGTCGTGCTCGTGCTCGTCGTGCGTGGTCATCGTCCGTCTCCTCCCGTCACCGGTGCATGTCCGTCACGCTCCTCCGCCTTGCGGATCTCGTCGGCGAGGCGTCGACGGGCCCGGTGCAGGCGGATCGACACGGCGTTCGGCGTCGTGCCCAGCACCGCGGCCGTCTGGGCGACGGTGAGCTCGTCCCAGACGTGCAGGCGCAGCACCTCGGCGTCGACCTCCCGCAGGCGCGCGAGGGCGGGGGCGACGAGCGCGACACGGGGGTCGACCTCGTCGGCCTCGGGCACCGACTCGGTCGGCGGGTCGACCGTGACGATGCGCGCGACGAGCCGGTCGCGGCGACGCATCGACCGCAGGGCGTTGCTGAGCTGCAGCCGGGCGACGCCGACGGCCCAGGGCACCTCGTCGCCCGCGGGCACGTCGTCGAGGCGCCGCCAGAGCACGAGCAGCACGTCGCCGAGCACCTCGTCGGCCGTCGCCGCGTCGACGCGGCGCGCGAGGTACCGGCGCACGGGCTCGACGACCTCGGGCACGAGGGCCTCGAAGCGGGCTCGGGCGGGCAGCAGGGTCACGTCCACACCCTCACATGTCCGCCGCCCGGCGCGCCTTTCGCCCGGGCCGACCTCAGCGCGGGCCGGGGCGGTGCGTCCCCTCGCCGCGGTCGTCGTCGGCGACGCGCTGGTCGAGGCTCGGGTCGACTGCGGGGTCGACCGAGACGTCGCTGACGCGGAGGGGCGGCTCGGCGGCCATGGAGGACGGCGAGACCGGCGAGACCGGCGAGACCGGCGAGCCGTCGCCCGCCGCACGACGAGAGCCGCGCAGGCGGCCCTTCACCGCCTCCCACGGGCGGGCCAGCCCGCGTGCGCCGGCCTCCGTCGGCGCCTCGACCTCGAGCCCGTAGTAGGCCCCGACGTGCTCGAGCAGCACGTCGCGCTCAGCCGCGTCGTAGGCCCGCCGCTCACGCGTGAAGGCGATGATCGTCGACCAGCAGGTGAGCAGCAGCACCACGCTGAACGGCAGCGCCGTCGTGATCGCCGCGGTCTTGAGGGCGTCGAGACCGCCCGTGAGCAGCAGGGCGACGGCGAGCAGGGCGGCGACGAGCGCGAAGAAGACGCGCAGCCAGTTCTTCGGCTCGATGTCGCCGCCGGAGGCGATCATCGCCATCACGAGGGAGCCCGAGTCGGACGACGTGACGAAGAAGACGCCGATCAGGAGGATGGCGCCGAAGGTCAGCACGGCGCCCGCGGGGAGGTCGCCGAGGAGGGCGAACAGCGAGCCCTCGACGTCGACCGAGCCGTCGGCGCCGATGAGCCCTCCGGCACCGTCGGTCTGGCGGTGGATGGCGGCGCCGCCGAGCACCGCGAACCAGAGGAAGGTCAGGGCGGTCGGCACGAGGAGCACGCCGAAGACGAACTGGCGGACGGTGCGGCCCTTCGAGATGCGCGCGATGAAGATGCCCACGAAGGGGGCCCACGACATCCACCAGCCCCAGTAGAAGGTCGTCCAGGCGCCCTGCCACTCCTCGCCGGCGGCGCCCTGCTGGGCGGTGACGTTGAACGAGAGGCCGACGACGTTCTGCAGGTAGGCGCCGATCGACTGCACGAAGTCGCGGAGCAGGAACTGCGTCTGGCCGACGATGAGCACGAAGAGGAGGAGCGCGGCGGCCAGGATCAGGTTGAAGTTCGACAGGATCTTCATGCCCTTGGTCACGCCGGTCACCAGCGAGACGATCGTCACGGCGGTGATCACGGCGATGATGGCGATCTGGCTCACGATGCTGCTGTCGGCGATGCCGGCGGCCTCGAGGCCCGCGCCGATCTGGATGACGCCGAGGCCGAGCGAGGTGGCCACGCCGAACAGGGTGCCGACCAGGGCGATCACGTCGATGAGGTTGCCCCAGCCGCCGCGCACGCGGTCGCCGAGCAGGGGCTCGAGCGCCCAGCGGATGGAGACCGGACGGCCCCGACGGTGGATCGCGTACGCGAGGGCGAGGCCGAGCACGACGTAGATCGCCCACGCGTGCAGGCCCCAGTGCAGGAAGGTCTGTGTGAGGGCCTGCTGCGCGAGCTGGTCCTCCGTGCCGGTGACGCCGGGGCGCGGCGAGGCGAAGTGGCTGAGGGGCTCGGAGACGCCGTAGAAGACGAGGCCGATGCCCATCCCCGCGGCGAAGAGCAGGGCGAACCACGACCCGGTGGAGAACTCCGGCTCGTCCTTGTCCTTGCCGAGCTTGATGGTGCCGAAGCGGCTGAACCCGACGAAGACCGAGAAGCCGACGAAGAAGGCGACGATCAGCACGTAGTACCAGCTGAAGTTGCGGACGATGCCGCTCTGCAGCCCGAGGAAGAGCGCCTCGGCCGAGGCGGGCGCGATCAGCGTGAAGGCCACGAAGCCGAGGACGACGATCGCGGCGGGCCAGAACACCCAGCGGCGGAGCTGGGGGGTCGTCGTGACGGCCTCCCCCAGGGTCGAGGGTCGGGCTTCGGGGGCCCCGGAGGAGGGCGGTTCGGTCGTTGCCATGCCTCCATCGTGACGGCTCCCGGCGCGTTCCGGGCAATGATGCGCACCGTGCACCGAGATGCTCGGCGAGTCGTCGAGACGCCCCGTCCGGGGCTCCGTCCTCGCCGGAGAGCCCAGGAAGGGGCACCTCGATCGCGGAGGAGCTACCGCGCCGTCACCGTCGCGAGCTCGTCCCAGTGGGTCGTCGCGCGCGGCGAGACCATGTCGCGCTTCATCGCCCAGCCGCGGCGGTGCCGCAGACCGGCGACGCCGAGGCCGAGGCTCTCGTCGCCGAACTTGCCGGCGATCCGGTCGAGCACGTCGCCGTAGGCGGGCGGCGCCGCGGCGACCTCGCCGAAGACGTCGAGGCTCGCGTGCTCGGCGCGCGGCGTGAGCTCCATCAGCGTGACGCCGGCGCGCACGTAGCGCTTGCCGGGCTCGAGCTGGGGGCCGAGCGCTGCGATCGCGGCCCGGTAGAGCGTGGTCGCGTCGTCGGTCGGCTCGGGGAAGGCGACCGACACGACGTGGTTGGTGTGGCCGGCCTCCGTCGCGAACGGCGACGTGGCGGCGAAGCAGCGCATCATCCGGGTCAGCGAGCCCTGCCCCCGGAGTCGTGCGGCGGCACGTTGCGTGTAGACCGACAGCACCTCCTCGAGCTCGGCGACCGTCGTCACGGGCACCGCGAACGACCGGGAGTGGTAGATCTGGTCGCGCTCGGGCTGGACCTCCTCGATCGGCAGGCAGTCGACCCCGCGCAGCTCCTGCACGACGCGCGCCTGCACCACGCCGAAGCGCTTCCGGATGCGGGCGGCGTCGGCGTCGCGCAGGTCGGCGGCCGTGTGCACGCCGAGCGGCACGAGCTTCTTCGCCGTGCGTCGGCCGATGCCCCACACGTCGCCCGCGTCGACGCTGGCGAGGATGGCGGTCTGCTGCGCCGACGAGTAGCTGCCAAGGTGGCAGACGCCCGCCAGCGCCGCGGCCTGCTTCGAGCCGCGGTTCGCGAGCTTCGCGAGGGTCTTCGTCGGCGCGATGCCGATGCTCACGGGCAGGCCGATCAGCTTGCGCACGACGCGGCGGATCTCGCGGGCCTGCGCGGTGGTCTCGTCGACGGCGCCGGTCAGCTCGATGAACGACTCGTCGATCGAGTAGACCTCCTGGTGGCTCGTGAACCGGCTGAGGATCTCGGCCGAGCGCGCCGACATGTCGCCGTAGAGCTCGTAGTTGCTCGACACCGCGACGACGCCCTGCATCGCGGCGATCGGCGCGATCGTGTGCCAGGGCGCGGCCATGTCGACGTTCAGCGCCTTGGCCTCCTGGGAGCGGGCGATGACGCAGCCGTCGTTGTTCGAGAGGACGACCACCGGTCTGCCCTCGAGCGCGGGGTTGAAGACGCGTTCGCACGACACGTAGAAGTTGTTGGCGTCGACGATGGCGACGTGGCGCTCAGACACGGTGCAGGCACCTCGTGACGACGCCCCAGACGGTCGCCTCGTCGAGCTCGGAGAGCACGATCTCGGGGTAGGCGGGGTTCTCCGGGCTGAGCACCATCAGCCCCTGCCGCCACGAGAGGCGCTTGACCGTCAGCTCGGCGTTGACGACGGCCACGACGACGGCGCCGTCGTGGGCGTCGAGCCCCCGGTCGACGACGAGCTCGTCGCCGTCGAAGATGCCCGCGCCCGTCATGCTGTCGCCGCTCACCCGCACCAGGAAGGTCGCCGTCGGGTCGCGCATCAGATGCCGGTTGAGGTCGACCGGCCCCGACCAGTAGCCCTGGGCGGGCGACGGGAAGCCGGCGTGGACAGCCTCGAGCGCGGCTCGCGGCAGGTCGGCGTCGGCGCGCTCCTCGCCCCCGACGGGCCCGAGCACGACGGGCGGCAGCTCAGGAGTCGCGGGTCGGGTCGGCCGCGGAGGGCGCGCCCCACGCGCTGCCTCGCCTGTCGTCTCGCTCACGGTGCCTCCCGGAGAGAACCTAGGCCAGACCACCGACGTCGCCTCCACCGAGGTGGCCGGTCGGGCGGCGCCCCACGGCTAGGCCGTCGGGCGCGCCTTGCGGATCGACCACACGTTGGAGTCGCCCACCCGCTCGTAGCCGAGGTCGTCGACGAGCAGCTGGACCAGGGCGAGGCCGCGGCCGCCCTCGGCCATCTCGTCGGGCATGACGCGGCCGACGAGCGAGACGCTGCCGGGCTCGGCGGTGTCGCTGAGGGTGGCCGTCAGCTCGCCGTCGGTGATGGCGACGGAGAGCCGGCAGGCCACGCCCTCGCCCGCCGCGGCGTGCTCGATGACGTTGCTGGTCAGCTCGACGAGGGCGAGCTCGAAGGCCATGCGCTCCTCGTCGGTGAGGGTCGTGTCGTCGCCCCAGACCGACTCGAGGAAGTCGTGCACCGTGTTGACGTCGTCCGGCGGCGTGGCGAAGACGAGCTGGTGCTCACTCATCGAACGCCGTCGCCGCGTCGTCGTGCGGGCGGAGGATGCGGTCGATGTTCGACAGCTTCAGCACCATCAGCACCTGGGCCGACGGCGAGGCGATGCGCAGGTCGCCGCCCGCCGAGCGGGCGGACTTGAGGCAGCCGACGAGGGCTCCGAGGCCGGACGAGTCCATGAAGTCGACGCCGGCGAGGTCGACGACGACGCGCGGACGGCCCTCGGCGATCGCGCCGGTGACGGCCTCCCGCAGGGCCGGTGCGGAGACCATGTTGAGCCTCCCGGTGCAGCGCACGACGGCGACGTCGGCGCCCGCTCCCTCGACAGCGAGATCCATCCAGCCAGCCTCCTCGGCTCGTCGTCCCAGCGCGCGGCTCGGCGCGGTCCTCCGCGACACCATAGCTGCGGCCGACCCCCGGCACAGCCCGCCCCGACGCTCCAGTGCGGGGGGTACCGGTGAGGGGCACGCGACACCTATCGTCGAGGGGTGACCTCTGACCGCTCTCCGTCGCGGGCACGCCGGGGCTCCACGCTCGACGCGTTCCTCCTGCGGTACGGCGTGACCCCCTTGGTCAAGCAGGCGCCGTCGGCGCTGCTCGTCGTCCTCGCCGTCGTGCTCTCGCTGAGCGTCCCGCAGCTGGTGGTCACCAGCGGCAGGGGGCTGCTCGTCGCCCTCGGCGTCACCGCGGTCGCCACGCTCTGGGCGGCCGCCGCCACCGCACGTCCCGCCGTGGTCGGCGGGTGGGCCCTCCTCGTGCCCGCCCTCGACTTCATCGCCCTGGGCGTCCTGCGGTGGTCGACCGGCTCCTCCTCGTCGATCTTCACCGCGCTGCTCGTCATGCCGCTCGTGTGGTTCGCGGCCCGGGAGCCCCGGCGGTCGGTGCTCTGGGCGGTGCTCGGCTCGATGGTCGTCATCCTCACCCCGTTCGTGGCCGGCATCAGCGCCGGCGACCGCGCCACCGAGCTCGCCCGCCTGCTCGTCGTCATCGTCGTCTACACGTCGCTCGCCCTCGTCGTGAACGAGCTGAGCCGGCAGTACGCGGCCCAGCTGCGCCTGTCGGAACAGCGGGAGGCGGTGGTCCGGACCGAGATCACCCGCGCCGCCGAGGTGCAGCGCTCGCTCCTCCCCGGAGCCCTGGCCGACACGCCCGGCTACTCCCTCGCGGGCACCTGCCTGCCCTCGACCACCGTCGGCGGCGACTTCTTCGACTGGTACCGCACCGACGACGGGGTCGCGATGACCCTCGGCGACGTCATGGGCAAGGGCGTCGGGGCCGGCCTGATCGCGGCGGCGGTGCGGGCGACGGTCCGCAGCTCGCGCCGCGACCCCGACCCCGGGGCCGCGATCGTCCGCGCCTCCGAGGGGCTCGCCACCGACCTCGCCGACGGCCCCGACTCCGTCGTGTTCACCACCCTCTTCCACGCCCGTCTCCGCGGCGACGTGCTGCACTGGGCGGACGCCGGCCACGGCCTGACCGTCGTCGTGCGGGAGGACGGCGGGGCCGAGCGCCTGTCGACGCCCGACCTCCCGATCGGCCTCGGCCTCGGCCTGCACGACGCGTGGGAGACGCGGACCACGGCCCTGCGACCGGGCGACCTCGTCGTCTGCTTCAGCGACGGGGTGCTCGACCTCTTCGGCGGCGGGCTCGACAGCGTCGAGCACGTGGCGGCCCTGGCCCGCCTCGACCCGCGACCGGCGGCGGTCGTCGACGCCCTGGCCGACCTCGCCCGCGAGCGGGGCCACGACGACGACGTGACCGTGGTCGCCCTGCGGCGCGAGCCCGTCGCGGCGCCGGTCGCGGGCGACGCGCCCGCTCCCGTGGCCGTCGCCGCCCCGACGGCGCCCTGACGCCCGGGCCGCACCGACCCCCGCCGGCACCGACCCCCGACCGGCACCGACCCCCGACCGGTCGCTCAGCTCCTCGTGACGACCAGCACCGTGACGTCGTCGTCGACCTGGGCCACGCCGACCTTGACCGAGAACGCGTCGAGGAAGGCCTCGACGTCGCGCTCGGCCCGCAGGTCGGCGACGACGCGGTCGAGGCTCGCGAGCGTCGAGTCGTAGACGTCGAGCACGCCGTCCGAGACGGAGACGAGCGCGTCGCCGGGCTCGAGGCGCAGCGTGCCGGTCGTCCAGCCCTCGGCGGCGTCCTGGAGCCCCAGCGGCAGGTCGTGCGACGAGAGCCGCTCGACCGTCCCCGAGGCGCGGAGGTGGAGCGTGAGGCCGTGGCCGGCGTCGACGTACTCGACGTCGCCCGAGCGCGTGTCGACGCGGGCGTGGAAGAGGGTCACGAACGACCCGGCCTCGGCGAGCTGCGGGCCGAGGGCCCGCGCCGCCGTGGCGAGCGCCGTCGCGGGGGGCGCGTCGGTGCCGTCGGGCCCCTCGTACAGGCTCCGGCGGAGGGCCTCGGCGAGGGCGCCGGCCGCCGCGCCCTTGCCCATCACGTCGGCGAGCGTCGCCGTGACGACGTCGCCGCCCTCGGCCCAGGCGTGGAGGTCGCCGCTCACCGCGCCGTGAGGCCGGTCGAGGGCCGTGGCGGTGAGGTCGCCGTGGTGCAGGGCGGGGCGCTGCCGCCCGACCGCCGGGGCCGCGACGGCCGCGTCCTCCGGCGCAGGGCCCTGGCCCTGGCCCTGGCCCTGGCCCTGGCCCTGGCGGATCTCCGCCTCCGCCCACCGGCCCAGGTCGACCAGCCGGCCGCGCTCCTCCCCGGTGAGCCGTCGCGGCTCGGGGTGCAGGATGCAGAGCGTCCCGATGGCCTGCCCGCCGTCGGCCCGCAGCGGCACGCCCGCGTACGAGCGCACGCCGAAGGCCGTGACGGCCGGGCTCTCGGCGAAGCGGGGGTCGAGGGAGGCGTCGGTCACCTCGAAGAGGCCCGTCCCGTGGACGGTGTACTCGCAGAACGCGGCCCCGTACGGGAACCGGGGCGCCGCCTCCCCCGGCTCCTGGGGCGACTTGACCACGAGCGAGGCGTCGTCGACGAGGTTGAGGTACGACATCGGCACGTCGAAGAGCTCGCGGGCGAAGCGCGTGATGCGGTCGAAGCGCTCCTCCGGCGGGGTGCCGAGCAGGGCCGAGGCATCGACGGCGGCCAGGCGCTCGCGCTCGGCGGCGTCGAGGGGCGCGCTGCCGCCGACGGCGTGCCAGCCGGCAGGGTCGTCGCCCCGGTCGGCGGTGGGGTCGGTGTCGGTTCCCGTTCGGTCGTGCATGTCTCTCCCTGATCCGGCGGCCCCGACCTGGTGGTGCCCAGGAGGCGGTCGGGGCGATGGTGACGGACGACCAGTAGAGCAGGCGGGCCCGCCGCGTGCCAGCTCGGGGCGTGCCCCGTTCGGGGGCCGGAGGGCGGCGAAGCTGACCAGAGCCTGGGAACGCCCACCCCTTCCGGCGACGGTGGCGAACCCCTGTCACCTCCCCACCGGGAAGAACAGACAAGGAGTCCCATCGTGACCATCACGCGCAAGACCATCACCAAGACCGCCCTCGGCCTCGTCGCCTCCGGCGCGCTCGTCTTCTCGCTCGCCGCCTGCTCGATGGACGACACCTCGTCCGACGCCGGCTCGTCGAGCTCGTCCTCCGCCGCCGCGGAGCCCACGGCCGAGGCCACGCCGCTGGCGTCGCTGCCCGACCTGAGCAAGGGCGTCGACACGCAGGTCACCGTCGACGCGTCCTTCGTCGAGGCCCTCACCAGCCTCGGCCTCACCCCCGGCGTCACCGGCACCGCCGGCTTCGACTCCGCCACCGGCACGTTCTCCTTCCCGATCACGGGCGGCAACGTCGACTACTACGACCCCGCCAGCGACGTGCGCCCCTACGTCCAGGGCGAGATCGACCACGACGGCTCGGGCCTCAGCCTCACGGCCGGCGACACCGTCGTCGAGCTCACCGACTTCCGGATCGACCCGGGCGAGTCGAAGCTCTACGGCACCGTCACCGCCAACGGCACCGTCGCCGCCGAGGACGCCTACCTCTTCAACCTCTACGGCGGCTCGCTGAAGCCCCTGCAGACCGAGGGCGACAACGCCATCCTCGAGGGCACCACGGTGCACATCAGCCCGGACGCCGCCGCGCTGCTGAACCAGACCTTCAACACCGACGCCGTCCAGGACGAGATGCTCGTCGGCGTCGCGAAGATCACCGTCGCCACCAAGTAGCACTCTCCCGCTGCTCGGTGACGACCGCGCCGGTGCTGCATCCCTCGACGTAGGGCCGGCATCCCGGTGGGACCCCCTCTTGCTCGTGAGCAGGAGGGGGTCTTCCGCGTGCCCGGGGCGCTCGCGTCAGTACGTCTGCAGGGCGCCCACGCTGAGCTGCTGGACGCCGGTCGACGCGCACGCCTCGAAGATGGAGCCGGACGCACCGACGAAGAGCGACTGCCGCGACCCGGGCGGGTAGACCCGGAAGCCGTCGATCGTCGTCGGCTCGCAGTCGGCGGCCGGGTAGTTGCCGGCCTGCACCATCCGGAGGATCGCCTGCACGTCGTCGCCCGGCTGCAGCGTGACGGCCTCGTGCGGGCTGGAGCGGTCGAGCGTCGCCGCGTTCCCGATCTGGGTGCCGTCACCGCCGCCGACGAACGAGACGCCCGGCCAGCCCTGCAGGACGCACGCGCGGTCGCCGACGTTGTCGAGGAAGATCGCGACCCCGTACGAGCCGGCCGCGCCTCCCCCGCCGTCCAGGCCGCCGCCGTCGCCCACGGACCCCGACAGCTCGGACACCGTGCAGCGCGACGCCGCGTCGCCGGCGCCCTCGCCGAGGTCGCCCCCGCCCCCGGAGGCGCCGTCCGGCCCGGCGGGAGCGTCGGGGACGGCGCTGGCGGAGGCGGAGGGCGTGACGGAGGGGGCCGTCGTCGGCGTACCGGTCGGGGCCGACGACGACGGGGCGGAGGTCTGAGCCGTGTCGGAGCCGGCGGTGCAGCCCGCCACGGTGAGGGCGAGGGAGGAGACGAGGAGCGCGACGCCGAGCGTGCGCGGTCGAGAACGTGTCATGGATCCATCGTGTGCCCGCGGGGCGGCGGAGCGTCCATCCGGGCCCGCGAGGCCACCGCGAGCGGACAGGGCTGTGCCGCCGGGTCGCACCGGGCCTGCGTCGGAGGTCGTAGGCGAGGTCACGACCTGCGCACCCTGTGGCGGCGCGCTCCGGGCGCGAGCGTGGAGTCATGACATCGACACACGCCGAGAGCGGGGCCCCGAGGGGCCGCCGCGACCGCCGACTCCTGCCCCGCCTCGCCGCCGCCGCGGCCGTCGTCGCCCTCGCCCTGCCGCTCGCGGCCTGCGCGGGCACCGCCGCCGCCGAGCCCGCTCCGCCTGCCCCGCCGCAGCACCAGCCCGGCGGCCACGACCTCACCGCCTCCGACGTCGACTCCTGGCTCGACGGGGCCCTCGGCTCCGCCCTGCAGACGACGGGCATCCCCGGCGCGTCGGTGAGCGTCGTCGCCGACGGCCAGCTGCTGACCGCCCGCGGCTACGGGCTCGCCGACACCGGCACCGAGGGCGACCCGGCCCGCCCGGTCGACCCCGACGACGCGCTCTTCCGCGTCGGCTCCGTCTCGAAGGTCGTCTCCGCGACGGCCGTGATGCGCCTCGTCGAGGAGGGCCGGCTCGACCTCGACGCCGACGTGCAGCAGTACCTCGACTTCGACCTCGACACCCCCCGGGGCGCCGTGACGCTGCGCCACCTGCTGACCCACACCTCGGGCTTCGAGGAGGTGATCGCCGGCCTGATCGGGGCGCCCGGCAGCGAGGTGTCGCTGCGCGACGCCGTCTCGGCTGCCCCGCCCGAGCAGGTCTTCGCCCCGGGCACAACGCCCGCGTACTCGAACTACGGCGCGTCGCTCGCGGGCTACGTCGCCGAGCGCGTCAGCGGCGAGCCGTTCGCGCAGCTCATGCAGGAGGAGGTGTTCGGGCCCGTCGGCATGACGTCGTCGTCGTTCGAGCAGCCGCTGCCCGCCGACCTCGACGCCCGCCTCGCGAAGGGCTACCCCGACGACTCGCAGCCGTCGTGGCCGACCGAGGTCGTGAACGCCGCACCGGCGGGGGCGATGACGTCGAGCGCCACCGACATGGCCCGCTTCATGCTCGCCCACCTCGGCGACCTGCCCGCCGACCAGTCGCCGCTCGCGGCTGACACGCTCGCCGAGATGCACCGCCCCGCGCTCGACGCCGACGACCTCGGCACCCTCGCCGAGGGCCAGCGCATGGACCTCGCCTTCTTCGACGACAGCACGCCCGGCCTGCCCGCCTTCGGGCACGACGGCGACACGCAGGTCTTCCACACGGCGATGCGGATGTTCCCCGAGCAGGACGCCGGCATCTTCGTCACCCTCAACGGCAACGGACGCGACCCGATGGACTCGAGCGAGCTGCGCACCACCCTGCTCGAGGGCTTCGCCGACCGCTACCTGCGCGACGACACGGCGTCGTCGTCGACGAGCACGACCTCGACCGACGAGGGCCCGGGAGGCGCGGGTCCGGTCGCCGAGGCCGGCACCGACCCGGCAGGCGCCGCCGCGGCCCTCGCCGGCACCTGGATCTCCTCCCGGTCGCCCTTCTCGAACCCGGGCGCCCTGCTCGCCCTCAGCGGCCAGACCACGATCGTGCCGCGCAGCGACGGCACCGTCGCGGTCACCCCGAAGCCGCTCGGCACCACCACCGGCGTGTACGAGCAGGTCGGCGAGAACGCCTGGCGCGAGGTCGGCGGCGACGCCGTGCTCGCGACGCGCAACGACGGGGGCGACGACGCGACCGTGTCGGCGATCTCGTGGGGCGCCTCCTTCACCCTGCTGCGAGCACCCGTCTGGGGCACCGCCTCGCTGGTGCTGCCGACGGTGGCCCTGTCGGTCGTCGTGCTGCTCGTCTCGCTGGTCGCCTGGCCGGCGGTCGCCGTCGCCGGCGCCGGGCGCCGCCGCCGCGGGGAGCTGCCGGCCGCGGCTCCTGCCGACGCGGCAGCCCGTCGGGGTCGTCGCACCCTGTTGCTCTCGCGCCTCGGCCAGGTCGCGACCGTCGTCGCCCTCGTCGGCTGGGCCCTGGTCGCCGTGCAGGCGCTGTCGTTCGTCGACGTGCCCGCAGTGTCGCTGCGCGTGCTCCAGGGGCTTCAGGTGGTCGGCGTGCTCGCCGTCGTGCCGGCGGTGCTGGCGACCTGGCAGGCCGTCCGCGACCGTCGCGGCGCCCTCGTGGTGACGGGTCGCGTGCTGGTCGTGCTGGCCCTGGTCGCCCTGGCCTGGTTCGCGCTGGCGTACCGGCTCATCTCGCCGAGCGTGAGCTACTGATGACCCCCTCACAGGGCGACGCGCCCCTCGACCGCCCGCACACGGCGGCCCCGGCCGCCCCGGCGACCGGCGGCACCTGGCAAGCTCCTACCGTGACCACCGCCACCGCCTCCGCCCGCCCCTCGGCCCTCCGCCGGGCCCTGGCCCGGGTGGGCGTCCGGAGCGACCTGGGCCGCGACGTCGTGCTCGCGGCCGCCTGGGCGCTCGTCGCCCTCGCCTTCCTCGCCGGGCTGCAGGCCGCCGGCGAGCTCCTCGGCGCCGACCGGGGCGGCGTCGTGCCGCCCGCCCAGGCCGGGCTGGTCGTCGGCCTCGCCCTCGCCCAGCACGTGCCCCTCGCGCTCCGACGCGTACGGCCGGTGCCGGCCCTGCTCGCCGTCATGGTGCTGCAGGCCGCGCTGCTCGCGGTCCTGCCCTCCGGCATCGCGCTGTGGACGGCGGCGCCGGTCGTGCTCGCCTACACCGTGGGCTCGCTGCGGCCCACGCGGGTCGTCGTCGGCGCCGGGCTCGCCGCGGTCGCCGTCGCGTCGGTCGGCGCGGTCGTCGGCGCGACCGGCGTCGCGAAGCGGGCGCTCGGAGCGGTCGCCCTGCCCTCGCTCGACCTCCTCGACCCGGCCGCCGAGGCGCTGGCCCTCATCACGAGCGCCGTGCTGATCGTCGGGGTCAGCGCCGCCGTCGGCTCGTGGGTCGCCCTGCGCCGCCGGCACGAGCACGACGTCCGCGCCCGCGCCGCCGAGACGGTCGAGCACCAGGCGACCCTGACCCGGGCCGCGGTCGCCGCGGAGCGCACCCGCATGGCCCGCGAGCTGCACGACGTCGCGGCCCACCACCTCACCGGGCTCGTCGTGCAGGCGGGCGCCGCCGAGCGGCTCGTCGACGGCGACCCCGAGCGCGCGAAGGAGTCGCTGCGCAGCGTCCGCTCTCAGGGCCGCGAGACGCTCGACGCGCTGCGCTCGATCGTGGGCATCCTCCGCGAGACCGGCGACGACGCCGACGGCAGCGTGCCGGTGCCGGGGCTCGGCGACGTGGGCTCCCTCGTCGACTCGGCCCGCGCCTCCGGCACCGTGGTCGAGGTGCGGGCCGACGGGTCGCTGCCGACGCTGCCCCCGCTGGCCGACGTCACCGCGTACCGGACGGTGCAGGAGGCGCTGGTCAACGCCCGCAGGCACGCGCCCGGAGCGCCCGTGGCCGTCGACCTCCTGGCCGAGCCGCGCCGACTCGTCGTGGTGGTCGGGAACGCCCTGCCCTCGACGCCGGGCCGCACGGCCCCGGGCTACGGGCTGGTCGGGATGCGCGAGCGCGCGGCGCTCGTCGGCGGACGCCTCGAGGCGGGGCCGACGGCGGCGGGCTCGTGGCGGGTGCGGCTCGAGCTGCCGGTCGAGGCGGACGCCGCGCCCTCGGGCCCCTCCACCTCGGCGACGGCCGGCGACGGGGGCGGTGCGTGATCCGCGTCGTGCTGGTCGACGACCAGTCCATCGTGCGGGCCGGGTTCCGGGTGGTGCTCGAGACCGCCGGGGGCATCGAGGTCGTGGGCGAGGCCGCGGGCGGCCGCGAGGCGGTGACGCTGCTGCAGCACACGCGGGCCGACGTCGTCGTGATGGACGTGCGCATGCCGGGCGGCGACGGGATCGAGGCGACGCGGGCCATCACCGCCGGTGCGACGGGCGCGGCGGGTGCGGCGGGTGCGGCCGGTGCGGGCGGTGCTGCGGGCGCGGTCGACGTCGGCGCCGGCGGCGGGCCGGCCGTGCTCGTGGCGACGACCTTCGACCTCGACGAGTACGTCTTCGGCGCGCTCGAGGCGGGGGCACGTGGCTTCGTACTCAAGGACGCCGAGCCCGAGGAGTTCGTCGCCGCCGTGCGCGCCCTCGCCTCGGGCCGGGCCGCGATCGACGGCGCGACCACCCGACGCGTGATCGAGGAGTTCACGCGCCGCCGGGCCGCGACCCTCTCCGGCCCGCCCGTCGACGTGCTGACGACCCGCGAGCAGAGCATCGTGCGGCTGCTCGGCGAGGGGCTCTCCAACGACGAGATCGGCGAGCGCCTCGTGATCGAGACGAGCACCGTCAAGTCGCACCTCACCCGCGTGATGACGAAGCTCGACGCCCGCGACCGCCTCCAGACCGTGATCTGGGCCTACCGCTCGGGCCTGCTGCCCTAGTCGCGGCTGCCGCGCCGCGGCCGCGGCCGCGGCGCCGCGCTCTCCGTCATCCAGGTGACTCGTCCTGGCCTCCCCACGCCGTCGAGACCCCAGGACGAGTCACCTCGATCACCGCGGCGCGCGACCCGCACCCCTCACGCGTGCAGCACCCGCCGCGCGACCCGGTTCCCGAGCAGCTGCGCCGCCTGCACCAGCACGATGATCAGCACGATCACCGTGACCATCACCACGGTGTCGAAGCGCTGGTAGCCGTACGTGATGGCGAGGTTGCCCAGCCCGCCGCCGCCCACGAGGCCGGCGACCGCCGTCGCGTCGACCAGGGCGACGAAGATGTAGGTGAGCCCGAGGGTCAACGGGCCGAGCGCCTCCGGCACCACGATCGTGCCGAGCACCCGCAGCGGCGAGGCGCCCATCGCCGCGCCGGCCTCGACGGCGCCGCGGTCGACGGCGACGAGGTTCGTCTCGGCGATGCGCGCGATCGAGAACGTCGCGACGATGGTCAGCGCGAAGATCGCGGCGCCGGTGCCGATGCTGGTGCCGATCACCGCCCTCGTGAGCGGCGAGATCGCCACGATCAGGATGATGAACGGGATGGGCCGCACCACGTTGATCACCGCGTTCAGCGCCGTCGACACCGCCGCGTTCTCGAGCAGCGCCCCGCGCCGCGTCGAGTAGAGCACGAGGCCGAGCAGCAGCCCGAACAGCGTCGCGAGCACGAACGACACCGTCACCATCTGGAGCGTCTGCAGCAGCGCCGCGCCGATCTTCGGCCAGAGCACCGCGGGGTCGAGGTCACGCACGGGCCCCCACCTCCTCCACCGTCGTCGTGCGGCGCAGGTCGCGGAGCGCCGCCTCCACCCGGTCGTCGTCGCCCAGCAGCTCGACGGTCAGGTCGCCGAACAGCCGCGACTGCAGCTCGCTCACCCCGCCGTAGACCACGTTGACGTCGACGCCGTGCTCGCGGGCGACCCGCGAGAGGAAGGGGTCGTTCGAGTCGCGGTCGACGACGTGCAGGTGCACGAGCCGCCCCGTGTGCACCTGCCGGATGCGCGTCAGCGTCGCCGCGGACGCCCGGTGGTGCAGCACCGAGGAGACGAACCGCGACGTCGTCGGGTGCCGCGGCGACGCGAAGACGTCGTAGACCGATCCGGTCTCGACGACCTCGCCGTCCTGCATCACCGCGACCCGGTCGGCGATCGAGCGGATCACGTCCATCTCGTGGGTCACGAGCAGGATGGTCACGCCGTACTCGTCGTTCGCGCGGCGCAGCAGGTCGAGCACCTCGGCGGTCGTCTGCGGGTCGAGGGCGCTCGTCGCCTCGTCGCTGATCAGCACGTCGGGCTTCGTCGCGAGCGCCCGGGCGATGCCGACCCGCTGCTTCTGCCCGCCCGAGAGCTGCGACGGGTGGTCGAGCGCCTTGTGGCCGAGGCCGACGAAGTCGAGCAGCTCCTCGACGCGGTCGACGGTGGCGTCGCGCGAGAGCCCGGCGAGCCGGAGCGGGTAGGCCACGTTGCCGTAGACCGTGCGCGACTGGAGCAGGTTGAACTGCTGGAAGACCATGCCGATGCGCTGCCGCGCCCGGTGCAGCTGCCGCCCCCGCAGCGCCGAGATCTCGCGCCCGTCGACGTGCACCGAGCCCGCCGTGGGCCGCTCCAGCGCGTTGACCGTCCGCAGCAGCGTCGACTTGCCGGCCCCCGACCAGCCGACGATGCCGAAGACGTCGCCGCGCTCGACCGACAGGCTCACGTCGCGCAGCGCGTCGACCCGCCGGCCCTGCACCTCGTACGACTTCGACACCCCGCGGAACTCCACGATCGCGTCGCCCGCCCCGGTGCCCGAGGAGTCGCGGGTCGGCTCGGTCGCCGCGCCCGCCTCCCCGAGGGCGGGGCCCGCCTCCCCGCGGGCCGCGCCCGCCCCGTCGACGGCCACGGCCGCCGCGGCGCTCCCCGCCGCGCTCACGACGCCTGCTCGCGGGCGGCCGCCTCGAGCTCGGCGAGCGTCGCCCGGAGGTCGTCCGCCGACACGTCGACCAGCACCACGGCGCCGAACGAGTCGCGCTCGAGCGCGGCGGCGACGCGGGGGTCGGCGTAGGCGTCCTCGAGCACGTCCCAGGCGGGGTCGTCGACGTCGTCGGCCCGGGTGACGACCGCGTTGACGTAGGGTCGCGAGCCGTCGCTGAGCGCGTCGTCGAGGTAGAGCGCGTCGTCGGCGTCGATCTCCTGCGAGGGGTCGAAGTACGACGTGCCGACGACGACCGCGTCGATGCTCGGGTCGTCGAACTGGGTCGGGATGGTCGTCGCGGCGATCGGCACGAACTCCAGGCCGAGGTCGTTCTCGGTGACGTCGTCGACGGTCGGGAAGATCCCGGCCCCGTCGTCGACCTCGATCAGGCCTGCCGCCTCGAGGATCCCGAGGGCCCGCCCGCTGTTCGCCGCGTCGTCGGGGATCGCCACGTGGTCGCCCTGCTCGAGCTCGTCGAGCGACGACTTCGTCGCCGAGAAGACGCCCCACTGGCTGATCGACGTCGAGAAGACGGGCGTCAGGTCGGTGTCGTTCGCCGTGTTGTACGCGCTGAGGAAGGCCGTGTGCTGGAACGCGTTCGCGTCGACCTCGCCCGCGACGAGCGCCGAGTTGGGCAACGTCCAGTCGTCGAAGTTGACCCACTCCACGTCGAGGCCGTCCTCCGCCGCGACCGTCGCCACGGCGTCCTGCAGCTCGCTCTCGCCGCTGCCCGCGATGCGGACGCTGAGCCGCTCGCCGTCGCCGTCCGCCGCGTCGGCCGGGTCGGTGCCGCCCCCGACGGCGGTGCCGACGAGCACTCCCCCGCCGACGAGCGCCGCGACCCCGGCGACGCCGAGCACGGTGAAGAGCGCTCGGCGCCGCTTCCGGCGCGCCTCGTCGAGGCCGGCGCGGAGGCCGCCCGCGGGCCGGTCGGCCCTCTCGGCGCCGGGTGCCGGGTCGTGCCCCTCGGCCCCGTCGGTGCGGCCGGGCTGGTCGTCGTGGTGGTCGTGCTGCTCGCTCATGGCGTCTCCCCTGGGTGTCGTCGTGGTGATCGTGGTGGTGCTGGTGGGGAGCGACTGTGCCAGCCGGGAGGCCGTCGGTGGGGCGTCCGTGTCGACGCGTGACGGAGAGTGACGGTGCGTGACGGGACGTGTCGTCACATGACGCCGGGGGTGGCCGGCCCGCGGTCCGTCTGCGAGGAATGGAGCTCGACCGAGAGGACCCCATGAGCCACGACACGCAGACCACCGACCGGACGACGGGCGAGCAGAGCAGCCCCGAGGAGGCGCAGGTCGACGCCCGTGTCGAGGCCGCGTTCGCCCCGGTGCTGGAGCGCATCGCGGCCGGCGCCGTCGCCCGGGAGCGCGAGCGCCGCCTCCCCGTGGCCGAGGTCGACGAGCTGCGACGGGCCGGGTTCGGCGCGCTGCGGGTGCCGGTCTCGCACGGCGGGTGGGGAGCGTCGCTGGAACAGGAGTACCGCCTCCTCGTCCGGCTCGGGGAGGCCGACTCGAACCTGCCGCAGCTGCTCCGCGGGCACGTGGCCTTCGTCGAGACGCAGCGGGCACAGCCCGACGGGCCCCTGCGCGACGAGTGGCTGCACCGGCTCGCGGCGGGCGACGTGCTCGTCGGCAACGCGCAGGCCGAGCGCGGTGCGGCGACCGAGGTGACGACGCGGCTCGAGCAGCGCGGCGACGACCTCGTGCTCACCGGCAGCAAGTTCTACAGCACCGGCACGATCTACTCCGACTGGATCTGGGTCGGGGCGGTGCGGGTCGGGGGCGACCGCGACGGCGAGCGGGTCGCGCTGAGCGTGCGCGCCGACGCTCCCGGTGTCACCCGCGTCGACGACTGGGCAGGCTTCGGCCAGCGGCTGACCGGCAGCGGCACGACGGTCTTCGACGACGTCGTGGTCGACCCGCGCCAGGTGCTGCCGTGGGGCGAGAGCGCCGAGCGTCGCCCGCTCGCGCACGCGCAGTCGCTCTACCAGCTGGTGCTGCTCGCGGCGCTGAGCGGCACCGCGCGGGCGGTCGTCCGCGACGCCGTCGCGTTCGTGCGGCCCCGCACGCGCACCTTCGGCGTCGGCGGCACGTCGTCGCCCCGCGAGGACCCGCTCGTGCAGCGCGTCGTCGGGCGGCTGTCGAGCATCGCGTCGTCGGTCGAGGCGATCACGCTCGCCGCGGTGCGGCACGTCGACGCCGCCGACCGCGCTGGCGCCGGCGACGACGACCACGGCGCCCGCTGGGAGGAGGCGCTCGTGCGGGTCTTCGAGGCGCAGCAGGTGGTGCTGCCGCTGGTGCTCGAGGCGGCGACCTCCCTCTTCGAGGTGGGAGGCGCCTCCGCGGTCGACACGGAGCTCGCGCTCGATCGCCACTGGCGGAACGCGCGGACGATCGCGTCGCACAACCCGGCGATCCTCCGCGAGCGCGCCGTCGGCGACTACCGCCTCAACGGCGTGCCGCCCGCGACGCCCGGCGCACCCGCCGGCGCGCCCACGCCCGCGCCCGCGCCGTCGAGGTGACGCGTCCTGGGCCCCTGCCGACCTCGACGCCCCAGAACGAGGCATCTCGATGCGGCGCGGGCTCCCTGCGGGGGCCGGCCCGCGACTCCTACAGCCAGTGCTTCTTCTTGAAGACGAGCCAGAGGGCGACGCCGAGCAGCAGCATGAGCCCGAGCGCGAACGGGTAGCCGAAGCGCCAGTGCAGCTCGGGGATCACGTCGAAGTTCATGCCGTAGATCGACGCGACGAGGGTCGGCGCGAAGAGGATGGCGGCCCACGACGAGATCTTCTTGACCTCCTCGCCCTGCTCCATGGAGGCGCGGGCGAGGCGGCGGCTCTCCTCCCCCTGGGCGAGGCTGGCGCTCGTCATGCGGCGCATCGCGTCGTTCTGCTCCTGCGTGACGAGCGTGGAGTGCAGGGTCAGGGCGTTCTCGAGCAGCACGCGGAAGGTGTCGGCACGCTCGGTGATGCGGATGGTGTGGTCGAGCACGTTGCGCAGCTGCGCCTGCACCTCGTCGTCGGTGCCGTACTTGGCGGCGCCGCGCAGCAGCGAGTCGACCATCTCGGGCAGGGGCCCGATGGCGCGCTGGAAGCCGATCACCTCCGAGAGCAGCTGGTAGATGCGCTTCGACGACTCGGGGTCGACCTGGCCGTCGAAGAGGTCGTCCTCGATCTCGTCGATGTCGTCCTGGAGGCCCGCGACGACGGGGGCGTAGCCGTCGACGAGCTCGTCGAGCACGCGGCTGAGCACGGCCTCGGACCCCTTGGCGAGGAACTCCGGGTCGGCCTCGAGGCGCTTGCGCACCTGGCCGAGGTCGGGGCGCTCGGCGTGCCGCACGGTGAGCACGAAGCGCGGCCCCGCGAAGAGGTGCACCTCGCCGAACTCGACCGCCTCGCGCTCGTCGTCGTACCAGGCGGAGCGCAGCACGATGAACAGCGTCTCGCCGTAGCGCTCGAGCTTGGGGCGCTGGTGGCCCTTGCGGGCGTCCTCGACGCTGAGCGGGTGCAGGTCGAACTCGGCCGCCACCGAGTCGAGCTCGGCGGGGCTGGGGCGGAAGAGGCCGATCCAGGCGAGGCCGCCCGCGGTGTCGTCGAGGGCGGCGTAGGTCTCGCGGAGGTCGGCGGGCGTCCGCGTGCGGGTGCCGCCGACGTAGATGCCGTTGTCGATGAGTGCCATGGGCGGGTCTCCTGTCGGTGCAGGAGGCAGGGGAGTGAGCGACGGTGCGCCGGTGCGCGCGCGGGAAGCGCGCGGGCTGCGCGGGCGCGGGCGGGCTGCGCCGGCGCGGCGGCCTGGGCGGCCGGGGAGCCTCGGCCGCCGGGGCGGGCCGAGCCGGGTGCCGACCCGCGGGGCGGGCCGAGCCGGTCAGATCCGGAACGCTCCGCCGACGAGGCGAGGGCGTCCCTGACGATCATGATCACCGGTCATGTCGCGAGTCACCTGCCTCTCGGTCGTGCGTTCGTGGTCGGGTGTGCGGGGTGGTGCAGGGTGCTGCTGCGTGCGGGTCGTGCCCGTGCGCGGGGACCGGGGCGGGTGCGTCCCGAGCGGGGTGCGCCCTCGCGGGCCTCCCGCAGCATAGTGCGCGGGGGTGTCGCGGCGGGAGCCTCCTCACGGCATCCCTACACGGTCGCACCGGCCCGGCCCGCGCCTCCCCCCGGTCCGCCCCTTCCCCCGGTCGCCGACGCTCGTCCGCCTCTCCCCTCTCTCAAATTTGAGAGCGATCGGCCCGACACCGACGGCGACAGGCGGGAGGCAGAGGTCGACGACCGAGATCACTCGCGTCTTCCGGTGCCCGCGCTGATGCCGCCCCCTGCCCGGCGTCGGCGCCTTGCGGCGGCACCCGCGCCCGCCCCGCGCCCCGCCGCCCGCTACGCTCGCCCCGTGACCACCCCCGCCGCACCGCTGACCTGGGCCGACCTGCCGACCGCCACGCGCGTCGAGGTCGTCCGGCTCGCGGGCCGCGGCGAGGCGCACCCCGACCCGGCCGTGCGCCGCGCCGCGCACGAGTGGGCGACGATGCCGAGCTGGTCGTCGCGGGCGAACCGACTGCCGGGGTGGACCCTGCCCGCCGCCGCCGCGGTGCTCGGCGTGCTGCTCGTCGTCGTCGGCCTCGCCGTCGACGCCCCCTGGCCGATGATCGTCGTGCTGGTCGCGGCCGCCGTCGTCGCCCTCGTGCTCGGCCTGCTCGGAGCGAACGCCCGGTCGTCGGCCGCCGCCGTGCGCGCCGTCGCAGGCCAGCCCTGAGCTGACCGCCCCGCCGGCCGTCGCCCGCGCCCGACCCCCTGGCCCCGGCTCCGGCTCCGGCCCTGGCCCTGGCCCGTGCCCTCGGCCCGGCCTCACCCCCGCAGGCACCACCCCGCGACGAGCTCCACGGCCGCCCCGAACTCCGCGAGCCGCGGCCGGTCGAGGAAGGCGTGCCGGGTGCCCGGCAGCACGTGCCGCTCGAGGTCAGCCCCCGACGCCGTGAGCTCGCGCGCGAACGCGTCGCCCGAGGCCCGCATCGAGTCCGCCTCGGCGTCGACCATGAGCGTGCGCGGGAACCCGGCGAGGTCCTGCCCGCCGGCGAAGGCGTGCCGCTCGGCGAGCGCCGCGGCGGTGCCGGCGTAGTTCCGGTTCATCAGGTCGAGCCCCCAGCGGGAGTGCGACAGCCGCCGGTGCCCGCGCACCGACCGCTGCAGCGCCCGGTCGACCGGCAGCACGGGGTGGAAGAAGCCGTAGCCGAGCACGACCCCGCGCGGCGCCGCCCCCTCATCGATCGCCCTCAGGGTGGCGGCCGCGGCGAGGCAGGCCCCGGCGCTCGCCCCGCCGATCAGCGCGCCGCCGGGCGTGGCCGCCGCGACGCTCCGCCAGACCGCTGACACGTCGTCGACCGGCCCCGGGAACCGCGTCCGCCCGCGCCCTACCCGCGCGACCCGCCCGACGAGCGGCCACGGCGTCAGCCGGTAGTCGACCGTGACCACGCCGACCCCGCGGCGTGCCAGGGCGGACGCGACCTCGTGCGCCTCCGGCTGGTCGAGCCCGCCCCGGAAGAACCCTCCGCCGTGGGCCCAGACGAGCACGGGGGCCGACCGCGCCTCCTCGGGTCCGTCCCCGGCGGGCACTGCCGCCGCATACCGCCGCACCGGCACCCCGGCGACGACGTCGTCCACCGGCGCGGGGCCTGAGGGAGTCGCGGGCCCCGCCCCCGGAGCACGCCCCGCCCCCAGCCCGCTCACCCGCGCAGGACGGACGCCCGCGCCGACTCCCGCTCGGCGTCGGTGATGACCCCGCGGGCGTGCAGGTCGTCGATCTCGGCGAGGCGCGCCTCGACCGACTTCTCGGGCTGCAGCACCGACGAGTCGCGGAGCTTCGCGGCGAGCTCGGCGTCGAACGTCAACGGGTTGATCCCCCGACGCCGGGCCGACACGACCTTGACCACGATGAGCACCACCATCGCGACGACGATGACGCCGATGACGAAGCCGGCGAGCGTGACGCCGGTGTCGAAGGCGCCGGGGCTGGAGCCGGGGAGGACTGCGAGAGCTGGTGACATCGCCTCAGTCTCGCAGGCCCCGACCGACCGGTCCACGCCCCGGTCCGCCCTCGGGGCCCGCCGAGTGGTCACGAACTGCTCCTCCCGGCGCCCGGGAGGAGCAGTTCGTGACCACTCAAGCCCGCGACGTCGACTGCCAGCCCGGTCAGGGGAACGCCCCCTACGGTCGCCGACGACCGCCTCCCCCGACCCTGAGGAGCCTCGTGACCGACGTGACCGTCCCCCTCGGCCAGACCGCCCGCGTGCTCGAGCTGAGCTACACGACCCTGAACCCCGACAAGCCGTTCGTCGAGGCGACGCTGACCTTCCACGACAACGGCTCGTACCGCATCGTCTCCGCCGGCGAGGACCACTTCGGCTCCTGGGTGTCGCTCGACGCCCGCACCGTCGTCTTCCTGTCGTGGCCGTCGCCCGACTGGGACGACGACGTCGCGATGCACACGCTCGCCTTCGCCGACGACGGCACCTTCACCCAGGAGCTCGTCCGCCAGGGGGGCACCGTCAGCCACCAGGACGGCACCTGGTCGGAGACGCCCCTGCCCTGACCCGGCCCGCCCGCGGCGACGACGACCGGGCGGACCATCCGGTTCGGATGACTTGCGCAGGCGCTACCGGGGGTCTGCACATCGGGGGCCGCCACGCTGTGGCCATGCCCGACTTCAAGCGCCTCCTGGGCGCCGCCGCGAAAGCGCTCGGCGACTCGTCGTCCTCGCCCTCCTCTTCTTCGTCGTCCGCCGGCGGGCCCGGCGGCTCGCGCCCCGGCTCCGGCACGGACTGGCGCGACCTCGTCCGCACCGCCGCCGACAAGCTCACGGGCGACGAGCGCCAGCAGGGTGCAGGAGGCGCGGGCCAGGCCCCCGGCCGCGCCCCCGGTCAGCAGCCCCGCCAGTCCGTCCCGTCGGCGGGGCAGTCCGCCCCGCAGGCCCGGGCCTCCGAGGCCGACCGCGTCGCGCTCGGCAAGTACGACTACCTCCTGCGCACGGCCGAACCGGAGCAGCTCGAGCAGGTGCACCGCGACGCGTTCGCGCGGCTCACCCCCGAGCAGCGCGAGCTCGTGCAGGCCCGCCTCGGCGAGGAGCTGCCCGCCCACGAGCAGCCCCGCAGCGGCGGCACCGACGACCTCGCCCGCGCGGCGACGCGGGGCGAGACGGCGCACCCCGGGCTGATGCAGCGGGTGTTCGGCGGCGGGTCCGGGGTCGGCGGCGCCGGGGCCGGCACCGGCACGGGCACTTCGGGCTCGGGCTCCCGCACGGGCTCGGGCGCCGGGACGTTCGCGGCGGGCGCGGCGGCCGGGGTCGGCGTCGCCGCGCTCGGCGGTCTCGCCCTGACGGTCGCGGCGGGTGCCGCGGTCAGCAGCGTGGCCGCGCCGCTCCTCTCCGGTGCGCTGGCGGACGGCGTCGACTTCGGCGGCCTGGCGGAGAACTTCGGGCTGGAGGGCATCGCCGGGCTCGGCGAGGGCCTCGGCGGCCTCACGGAAGGCGTCGACGGCCTTGCGCAGGCCGGCGAGGAGGGCCTCACCGGCCTCGGCGAGCAGGTCGGCGGCCTCGGCGAGGGCTTCCAGATCCCCGGCCTGGGCGACCTCTTCGACCGCTGACGCGCCTCCCCCTGCCCATCCAGGCGCCTCGATCTGGCCCCTCGGCCCCCGCAGAGCCTCAGCTCGAGGCACCTCGTCGCCCCCGCCCCACACCAGCGCCGCGCCCGCGCACCTCAGTTGCCATTTTGAGGGGTTCAGCAGCCCGCTGGCCCCCACAATTCGGCAACTGACCGCACCGACCGGGGCCGGCCCAGCCCACACGCCTCACGCCCCGAGCGCCCCCAGCGTCCCGATCCGCGCCTGCACCGCCACCGCCGCCGCCCCGCGTGCCCACGCCCCGAAGTCGGCGGCGCCGGTCAGCACCCGCACCTCCGACGCGTCCGGGTCGCGGTCGGCGGCGATGCCCGCGCGCAGCTCCGTCGCGGCGACGGGCACGTCGACGAGGCCGACGCCCTCGCCCGACAGCACCACGGTGCCGACCATCGTGAGGTTCGCGACCGCCGCGATCATCCGGCCGAGCGAGCGGCCGGCCGTGCCGACGACCTGCACGGCGACCGGGTCGCCCGAGGCGGCGAGCGCCAGCAGCTCGTCGTAGCTGACGGGCCGACCGAGACCCACCGCGGCCGAGGCGCACATGCTCGTCGTCGACAGCATCGCCGTCGAGCAGCCCCGGTGCCCGTCGACGCAGATCGGCCCGGTCGGGTCGAGGGGGACGTGCCCGCCGAGGCCGAGGCCCGTGTCGGGCGTGATGACCTGCCGCCCGTGGACCACCAGCCCGTAGCCGACGCCGGCCCCGACCGTCACCACCGCGAAGTCGTCGACGCCGCGCCCGAGGCCGAACCAGCGCTCCGCCTCGGTCAGCGCCACGACGTCGTTCTCGACGACGACCGGAACCCCGAGCCGCTCCGCGAGCATCCCGCCGAGGTCGACCTCCCGCCAGGCGAGGAACGTCGCCCGCAGCACCGTCCGCTGCCCGGTCACCTTGCCGCCGATGCTCACCCCGACGCCTGCGAGGCCCGCGACGCCCGTGACGCCGCCGCTGCCGCTGCCGCTGCCACCGTGCGAGCCCGCCGTGAGCGCCTGCACCACCGAGACCAGCGCCTCCACCACCTCCGCCGGCGACCGACCGGCCAGGTCGGCGACGTGCTCGCCGAGCGCCCTCGCGCGGAGGTCGGTCAGCACGCCGAACGCCTGGTCGCCGGTCAGCTTGACGCCGACGAAGCGCTGCAGGTCGGCCTGCACGTCGAGCGGCCTCGCCGGCCTGCCGACGGCCCCGGCGAGCTCGACGGCGCCCTCGACGAACAGCCCGCTGTCGAGGAAGGGCCTGCTCAGCCGCGTCAGGCTCGCGGGCGACAGCCCCAGCCGACGCCCGAGCTCCGCCCGCGCGATCGGCCCGTGGATGAGCACCTCGCGGACGAGCTCGCGACCGGACTCGCTCAGTGCGGGCTCCGTCGTCGCCATGGGCACCCTCCTGCGTCGTCGCGGCCGCGGGCGGACCCACGGAGGCCGCAGAGACGCGGCCCGCCGAGCATATCTTCCGCTGCGGACAGAAAGGAGGCGCGGAGAGGGTCCCGACGCCGACTTGACACCCCTATTCCTTCCGTCATAGAACTAACACATGCAGCGCCGCACCGATGCCCTCACGCCCGAGCTCCACCTCCGCCAGGGAGGCACGAGCGTCGTGCTCGACACCTCGGGCGCCGGCCTGCCGAGCATCGTCCACTGGGGCCCCGACCTCGGCGAGCTGAGCGACGCGGCCCTCGCCGGCCTCGTGCTCGCCTCCCGCCCCCAGCGCACCTCGGGCGCGATCGACGAGCCCGCCCGCCTGACGCTCCTGCCCCTCGAGTCCGACGGCTGGCAGGGCACGCCGGGGCTCCTCGGCAGCCGCGCCGGCGCCTCCTTCTCGCCCGCCTTCACCGTCACCGACCTCGACGTCCGCGAGACCGACGCCGCCGACTCCGACGCCTCCGGAACCACCGCCAGCAACGGATTCGCCGGCACCACCACCGGCACCCCCACCGCCGCCCCCGGCATCGCCGGCTCCCCCGGCACCACCGTCACCGTCACCGCCGACGACCCCGCCGCCGAGCTGCGCCTCGTCGTCACCCTCCGGCTCGACGTCCACGGCCTGCTGCACCAGCGCCTCCGCCTCAGCAACACCGCGGCGGGCTCGACCGGCGACGACGCCCGCGGCCTCGACGCCTCGGCCGCCGCCGCCCTCGACACCGCCGCGACCTACGAGCTCGGCGAGCTCGCCGCCAGCTTCCCCCTGCCGCACACGGCGGGCGAGGTGCTCGACACGACGGGCCGCCACCTCCGCGAGCGCACGCCCCAGCGCCACGCCCTGACGGTCGGCCGGTACGACCGCGAGAGCCGCCGCGGCCGCCCCGGCGCCGACGCGACCCTGCTCGTCGCGACCGGCACGCCCGGCTTCGCCTTCGAGCGCGGGCTCGTCCACGCCGCGCACCTCGCCTGGAGCGGCAACCACCGCGTCAGCGTCGAGCGCATCGTCACGGGCGCGACGCACACCCGTCTCGCCGAGCTGCTCGCTCCCGGCGAGGTCCGCCTCGGGCCGGGCGAGAGCTACGAGACGCCGTGGTCGATCGGCTCGTGGGGCGACGGGCTGACGCAGCTCTCGTCGCGCTTCCACCGCCTCCTCCGTGCCCGCCCCGGCCACCCCTCGACGCCGCGCCCGGTGACCCTGAACACGTGGGAGGCCGTCTACTTCGACCACGACCTCGCCCGGCTCACCGCCCTGGCCGACGCCGGGGCCCGCGTCGGCATCGAGCGCTTCGTGCTCGACGACGGCTGGTTCCACGGCCGTCGCGACGACACGACGTCGCTCGGCGACTGGTGGGTCGACGAGACGGTCTGGCCCGACGGCCTGGCGCCGCTGATCGAGCACGTCACCGGCCTCGGCATGCAGTTCGGCATCTGGGTCGAGCCCGAGATGGTCAGCCCCGACAGCGAGCTCGCGCGGGCGCACCCCGACTGGATCCTCGGTCCGGGCGAGGGCCGCCTGCCCGCCGTCGCGCGCCAGCAGCAGGTGCTCGACCTGTCGAACCCCGACGCGTTCGACCACGTCCTCGGCCAGCTCGACGCGCTGGTCACCGATCACGACGTCGCCTACCTGAAGTGGGACCACAACCGCGACCTGCTGGAGGCGGGGGCCGGCTCGCCCGCACGGCCGGCGGTCCACGAGAACGTCGTGGCCCTCTACCGCCTGCTCGACGAGCTGCGCACGCGGCACCCCGGCCTCGAGATCGAGAGCTGCGCCTCCGGCGGGGCCCGCGTCGACCTCGGCGTCCTCGACCACACCGACCGCATCTGGACGAGCGACTGCATCGACCCCGTCGAGCGCCTCGTGAACCAGAAGCACACCGGCCTGCTCGTGCCGGTCGAGCTGATGGGCGCGCACGTCAGCGGCCCCCGCTCGCACTCGACCGGCCGTCGCCACGACCTGTCGTTCCGCGCCGGAGTCGCCCTGCCCGGCCACTTCGGCGTCGAGTGGGACATCAGCTCGCCCGACGTCGACGACGCGACCCTCGACGAGCTGGCCGCCTGGATCGCCGTGCACAAGGCGCACCGCGACCTGCTGCACACCGGGGCCGTCGTGCACGCCGACCTGCCCGACGCGGGCACGGACCTCCGCGGCGTCGTCGCCGCCGACCTCGGCCGCGCGTTGTACACGTTCACGCAGGTCGCGACGAGCGCGAGCTACCCGCCCGGCCCGGTCACGCTGCCCGGCCTCGACGACGACCGCGACTACCGCGTGGCCCTCTCCGGCCCGACGGCGCCGCTCGCCGGGCCCGGCCAGTCGCCGCTCGCCTGGGCCCTCGACGGCGTCGTGCTGAGCGGCCGTGCCCTGCGGCTCGTCGGCGTGCAGGCGCCCGTCCTCTTCCCCGAGCAGCTCGTGCTGATCGAGGCGGTCGCGCTGTAGCCCGCAGCCCCGGGGGCCTCGGCGACGGGTCAGGCCTGCGGGAGGCGCGGTGCGGCCCCCTGGGGAGCGGGCCGGTCGAACCGCGCCCCGCCCGGCTTCGGCCCGAGCACCGACAGGATGAAGATCACGAAGCCGCCGAGGTACGGCACGAGGTTGAGCAGGATCAGCCACCCGCTGAGGTCGACGTCGTGCAGGCGACGGACGCCGATCGAGAGCCACGGGACGATCGTCGCGAGCCCGAGCAGCGCGAGGACGATCCCGAACGGGTAGAAGCCGGGGCCCGGCTGCGAGGTCCCGTCGACGGCGGTCGTCGCCCCCGCTGCTCCGGCGATGCCTCCGCCGATGCCCAGGACGACGTAGACGACGGTGTTGACCAGCACGGCCCACCAGTACTCGCTGCGGCTCGCCCGCCCCGAGAACGTCGCGTACTTCTGGAAGAAGCGCTTGATCGACTCGACCGGCCCCGCGCCGTACAGGGGCGCCCAGAGCGGCACCGTGCCGTCGGCGGCCAGCGGGACGGGGGTGCCGTAGAGCGGCTGAGCCGGCGCGACCGCCGCGCCGGACTGCTGGCCGTAGGGCTGCTGCTGGCCGTACTGCTGCTGGCCGTAGGCCGGCTGGCCGTACGGCGGCTGGCCGGAGGGCTGCTGCCCGTACGGCGACTGCTCTCCGTACACGTGCTGGCCCGAGGGCGCCTGCGGGCTCAGCCGCGGCTGGCCCTCCGCGGGCGGCGATCCGTACGGCCAGCGAGGCGCCTCCCCGGGCTGCTGCCCCTGCTCGCCGCCCTGTCCCTGGCCCTGGCCCTGCCCGCCCTGGCCGTTCCGTCCGTCGTCGCTCATGCTCGTTCCCCCCTGCTCGTGTCGCACCGTGCGACGTCGCCAGGGTACCGATCCGAGAGAAGCTCGTGCGCCCCGTGGCAAGCTGGGCCCATGACCGACCGCGACCTCCCCGGCCTGCTCGCCGCCGCCTCCGTCGACCCCGCCGTCTTCGCGCTCCGCCCCGACTACCGCGCCGCGCTCGTGGCCGTCGACGGCATCGTGCCCGGCGCGAGCGACGACGAGAGCGAGGCGCTGCTGGTCGCCGCCGAGCAGGTCGCCGCCGACGCGCTGCGCGAGCGCCCCGTCGACGAGCTGCCGCACGTCGCCGCCTGGCGCGACGCGTACCGGGCGTTCGGCGCCAAGCCGCAGCGCACGCGCAACAGCGCCGAGGCCCTGATCCGTCGTGCGGAGTCCGGCCTGCCGCGGGTGAACCGCCTCACCGACCTCTACAACGCGGTCTCGGTCTCGCACGCCATCCCGCTCGGCGGCGAGGACCTCTCGCGCTACGTCGGAGCGCCCCGCCTCGTCCGCGCCGTCGGCGACGAGACGTTCGAGACCACGGCGGGCGGCGAGCTCGTCGTCGAGCACCCCGACGCCGGCGAGGTCGTCTGGTGCGACGACGAGGGCGTCACCTGCCGCCGCTGGAACTGGCGGCAGGGCCCGCGCACCGCGCTCCGCGACGACACGACGTCGGCCCTGTTCATCCTCGACGCGCTCGACCCGCTCACCGACGACCAGCTGGAGGCGGCGGTCGCCGACCTGGAGCAGCACCTGACCCGGCTCGGCCCCGACGTCCGCACGGCCCGCCGCGTCATCCGAGCCGACTGACGTGGCCGACCCCGGCGACACCGCCGCCGCCGCCCTGCCCCAGGGCTGGGTGACGCTCGGCGAGCGCCGTTGGTGGACGCCCTGGGCCGGGGTCCAGTGGTTCCTCCTCGTCCTCGTCGCCGTCAACGTCATGCAGATCGCGTGGTTCCTCACCCGGCTGCTCGACGTGCCCTTCACCGGAGGCCTGGCGGCCGCAGTCCTCGTGCCGATCGTGGTGGTCGTCGCCACCGTCCTGGTCCGAGCACACCGGTGGCCGGTCGCCGCCGTGTCGCTCGGCTCGGACAGCCTGCGATCGGGTGCCCGGACGGTCTCGCTCGCTGCCGTGGACGCCGCGCAGATCGGCGTCGTCCGACGGCGCGGCCGCCCGTCGATCGTCACCCTCCGCCTCTCCGCCGGGAAGGCGGCCCGGGCCGAGGCGGTCCTCCGAGACCACCGAGGGCAGGCCCTCGACGACGATCGCCGACTCGTCCTCGTCGAGGCCCTGCACAGGTCCTCCGTCGCCGTCCCCGTGTCGCCGGACGACCCGACGGGCAGGTTCACCCGACTGAACTTCCCCGCGCACCTCGACGGCGACGCCGCGGTCGCGATGGCCCTCGACCCCGGAGCGGCTGACGCCCTCGTCGAGCCTCGCCGCCTGTACCAGCGCTGACGCGCGGCCCCGCGCCTCCCCCGTTCATCGAGGTGACCCGTTCCGGGCCCTCACGCGCGCCGAGCACCCACGACGGGGCACCTCGATGCCCGCAGGCGCGCGCTCCGCGCCGCGCCCAGCCCCGCGCCTCCTACAGCCAGCGCTTGAGCCGGAACGCCCCCCACAGCCCGCCGCCGATCGCTGCCATCAACCCGAGCGCGAACGGGTAGCCGAGGGCCCAGTGCAGCTCGGGCATCACGTCGAAGTTCATGCCGTAGATCGCGCCGACGAGGGTCGGGGCGAAGAGGATGGCGGCCCAGGCCGAGATGCGCTTGGTGACCTCGTTCTGGTCCTGGGCGACGAGCGTGGCGTTCAGCGCGAGCGCGTTCTGCAGCACGGCGCGGAAGGTGTCGGCCCGGTCGACGACGCGGATGACGTGGTCCTGCACGTCGCGCAGCCGCCGCTCGAGCTCGGTGCCGAGCCCGTACTTCTCGCCGCCGCGCAGCAGCCCGTCGAGCATCGCGATCAGCGGCCGCGACGCCTTCTGGAAGTCGCTGACCTCGCCGAACAGCTCGTAGATGCGCCGCGCGACCCCGGGCGCCCCGGAGAACAGCTGCTGCTCGATCTCGTCGATGTCGTTCTCGAGGCCGTCGATGACCGGCTTGTAGGCGTCGACGACCGCGTCGAGCAGGGCCCAGAGCATCGCCTGCGGGCCGGCTCCGAGCAGGTCGGGCTTCGTGCGCAGCCGCGAGACGCTGCGGGCGACGTGCCGGGCGTCGATGTGCGAGACGTGGTTGATGCCGATGAAGAAGTCGGGCCCGACGAAGCCGTGGATCTCGCCGAACGCCACGGTCTCCTCGTCGTCGAGGTAGACCGCGGGCCGCACCACGACGAAGAGCGTGGTGCCGTACCGCTCGAGCTTGGCGCGCTGGTGGCCCGAGCCGGCGTCCTCGACGGCGAGCTCGTGCAGGTCGAAGCGCTGCTGCAGCGAGGCCAGCTCGGCGGCGTCGGGCTCGCTGAGCACGACCCACGCGGTGCCGCCGGTCTCGGCGAGCGCCGCGTACGTCTCGTCGAGGGTGTCGTGCGAGGCGTGCAGGCGGCCGTCGACGTAGACGTCGTTGATCTGGAGGGGCATCCGGCCAGTCTCCCAGAGCGGGGGCCGGCCCCGAGGAGGCGCGGGTCGAGCCCCCGAGGAGGCACCGACCCAGCCCCTCGAGGACGCGCGGCGGCTCAGTGCCCGGCCGCGAACCGCGTCTGGACCTGCGAGGCCGTCTGCGCCGAGTTGTTGTAGATCGTGCTGCCGTCGACCTGGCCCGCGAACCAGCTGCTGGTCGGCGCCGACCCGAGGCCGGTCAGCGGCACGTAGCCGACCCGCCAGTAACCCGACGAGGCCTGGGCGGTCTTCGAGGTGGTGTCGGTGACGACGGCCTGGCCGTCGACGTAGATCACGACGCCGGCGGTGCTCGAGAGCGTCGCGACGACGTGGTGCCAGGCGCCGTCGTTGTAGGCGCGGGGGGTGACGGTCGTCTTGACCGTGCTGGTCGTGGGGCGGACGCCGAGCGCGAGGGCGCCGGTGTTCGTCATGTAGAGGGCGCGGTCGGTGGTCGTGGTGGTGCCGGTCTGCGCCGACGAGAAGCCGACGAGCGCGCCGCCGCGGGTCGTGGTCGTGCGGAACCACGTCTCGGCCGTGAAGGAGGGCTGGCCGCCGAGCATGACGGCCGTCGTGACCTGGCCCGACGTGCCGTCGAGCTGGAGCGACGGGCTCGAGTTCGCCGCGCACGAGCCGCCGACGAACGAGGCGCCGGAGCTCAGGGTGCCGACGCGGGCGAAGGCGCTGCCGTCGGTGGTGGTCGTGCCCGACGTCTCGTTGTACGAGAAGCCGAACGAGGTCTGGTCGTTGTACGCGTCGGTCAGGCAGTCGAAGGTCGACGCGGCGCCGAAGGCGCTCGACGGGTTCGCGACCTGGGCCGAGAAGGCGGCGCCGGCGCCGCCGGAGACGACGAGGGTCACAGCGAGGCCCGAGACGAGGCCGACCACGGCGAGCGTGCTGCCGGCGACCCGGAGCCGGGCCGCGCGACGGACGCTGCGGCGGGCGGCCACGCGACCGCCGGCGAGGGCGACCGGACGGCGGGAGGTGCGGGGCGACTCCTCGGGGCCCTCCAGGCCCTTGAGCAGGTAGCGGTCGGCGCGGGCGCCGAGCACGAGCAGCATCAGGAGGCTGCCGGTGACGAGCAGGTGGCCGGTCTGGCCGGCCTGGGCCCAGACGAAGGGCGTGCCGAGGTAGGGCACGCGCAGGTAGCCGACGCCGACGACCGCGTCGCGGGCGACGGGGGTGCTGTCGGCCTGCGGGTTGGCGTCGCCCTTGGTGACGATCGTCGTGCCCTCGCCGTTGTCGAGGTAGCGGTGCAGGCGCAGGTGGTCGGCCCGGTCGGGGTCCTGGAAGAGGAGCACCTGGCCCTGGCGGATCGCCGACTCGGCGACGGGCTTCGCGACCACGATGTCGCCGGGGTGGATGCGCGGCTCCATCGAGCCGGTCATGACCGTCGTGGGGGTCCAGCCGATCACGGCGGGGACGGCGGCCCAGAGGAGGAGGCCGACCACGGTGGCGAGGACGGTGCGCGAGAGCACCCCGACCAGCAGGCGGAGCCAGTGCGACCACGACCGCGAGGCACGCCGCGACCCGGCGACCTGCGCCGCGGCGGTGGCCGGGCTGAGGAAGTCGAAGGTGGTCATGGCGTGCCTCGTGGTCTCGTGGTGCGTGCGTGGTGCGTGCGTGGTGAGTGCTGTCGTGCTGCGGTGCGGTGCTGCTGTCGTGCTGCGCTCCGGGTCGGGCGGGGCGGTGCTGCGGTGGTGCGTCGGGGGCGGTGCGGTGGTGCTCGGGGTGGGCGTGCGACCGGCGAGGTGGGGGGCCGGGTGGTGCGGTGGTGCTGTCGTGCGGTGCGGCGTCGCGGGCGATCGGGCGTCCTGCGGTGCTGCTGCTCCTCCGGCCGGCTCAGGGGGCCGGAGGAGGTCCTCGCCGCCCGCCCCGCGGGGGGTCGGGGCGGGCGGCGAGGTGGGGCCCGTCGCGACGCAGGGGGGAGGAGCGGCGACGGGAGTCGGTGGAGCGGTCAGCGGTCGGGGCCGCCGGCTGTCGGGGCCGGCGGCCGGGCGACTAGCTGTTCTGCGCCTCCCAGGTGAGGGCGATCGCGGCGGTGCCGCCCTGCTGGGCGTTGGTCGCCGCGGCGTTGACCGTGTAGGTCACCTGGTAGGTGCGGACCTCGGGGGTCGTGCCGCCGACGGTGGCCCAGGTGCCGACGCCGTTGCCGTAGTTGGTGGCGGCGGTGCTGAGGCCGGCGACCGTGCCGGAGTAGACGGCGCCGGCGGCGCCCTGGGCGGGCGTGTAGCCGGTGCAGGAGCCGAAGCCGCCGCCGGTGCCCTGCGTGATGTTCAGCGTGATGTTGTCGCCGAGGGCCTTGGTGGTCGAGTAGCTGCTGCTGTAGAGCTTGACGGCCGAGGCGAGCGAGCCGGTCGAGGTGACCGCGATGCACTTGGAGCCGGTCGAGCCGGGCTTGAGGTTCGTGGCCTGGAACATCGCGGCGCCGGTCGAGCCGTCGGCCGTGGTGCCGCCGTCGTCGTCGGTGAGGGCGACGCTGCCCGCGGTCCAGTTGCTGGTCGGGTTGGCCGTGGTCGACGAGAACGCCGAGTAGGAGGCCTGCGAGACGACGAGGCCGGAGGCGACGAGGGCGGCGGGGATGGCGATCCAGGCGGCGAGGCGGGCGATGCGGGGGGTGGGACGCGACATGGGGAGCTCCAGGTGGTTGGGGTGGAACGGGAAGTTGGGGGGAGAGCCTCGGAGAACAATTTGCTCGGTATCCGAGTGGTTGGCCTCTCAAGTGGTACGACAATCAAGTTACTTGCCATCCGAGTAGCACGCAAGCCGAAGCATGCCCCCACTCAAGGGGACATGGCTCGACGGGTGAACTACTCGTCATCCGAGCTATGCTCGTCGTCGAGGCAGTTCGCTCCCCGCCCTCGGCGGGCGTCGACCTCGCCCCTCGTCGTGACCCCCCGCACCGTGTCGCCCCGCACGCTCGCGCACGACCCGCCCCCGAGGCCCCGGAGCCCACCCCATGACCGACGTCTCCCCCCAGCCGCCCGCCGGCACCGCCCCTCCCCGCCACGACGACGGGCTGCTCGACGTGTCGGGCGTCCTCGACGCGTTCCGCGCCCTGCAGAAGGAGAACGAGCGCGTGGAGCGCCTCGTCGCCACCTACTACGGCATCGGCACGAGCGACCTGCGCTGCCTCCGCTTCGTCGGCGAGAACGCCGCCTCGACGCCCAAGGCCACCGCCGAGGCGCTCGAGCTGTCGACGGGTGCCACCACGAGCCTGATCGACCGGCTCGGCGCCGCCGGCTTCGTGCACCGCGCCCCGCACCCCACCGACCGGCGCAGCGTCGTGCTCGAGCTGGCCCCCGCGGGCCGCAAGGCCATGGACGAGATCGACGAGTTCTACCGCGGGGCGTTCCGCGACGCGGTCGATCCGCACCACCTCGACTTCCTGGCCGCGGCGATGCGCGCGATCGGCGACTCCCTCGTCCGGTCGGCGGCGCAGGCGGACGCCGACCTGGCCGCCCTCGCTGCCGGTGCGGCCGAGGGCTCGGCGCAGGCACCGGCCTCGTCCGACTAGCTCCGCCCCGGTCGGCGCTCCTCGCGGCCGGGCCCTCGCGCGCAGCCGGTCGTAGGGTGGCGCGATGACTCCCTCCGACGTGCTCATCGACGCCTTCTCGCGCCTGCCCGCCATCGCCCGCTCGGCCGTCGACGGCCTCTCGGTCGACGACCTCGCCTGGCGGGCCGACCCCGAGGCCAACACGATCGCCTGGCTCGTCTGGCACACCGCGCGCGGTCAGGACGTGCAGGTCGCCGACCTCGCGGGCAGCGACGAGGTGTGGTCGGTCGACGGCTGGGTCGAGTCGTTCGGCCTGCCCTTCTCCCCCGCCGAGATGGGCTACGGCATGTCGCCCGCCGACGTCGCCTCGGTGCGGGTCGAGGGCGACCTGCTCGTGGCCTACCTCGAGGCGGTCACCCTGCGCACCCGCGGCTACCTCGACGACCTGGACGCCGCCTCCTGGGACGACGTCGTCGACGAGCAGTGGGACCCGCCGGTCACGGCGGGGGCGCGGCTCGTCAGCATCCTCGGCGACTGCCAGCAGCACCTCGGCCAGGCGTCGTTCGTGCGCGGGCTGCTCGACCGCCGCTAGCCCGGCCACCCCGTCGAGCCCGGGGAGGCGCGGGTCGGCCTGCGCGGACCGCCTGCGTCGTCAGCGGAGCGACTCCGGCAGGCAGCTCGTCGGCACCGTGAAGCCCAGCCGGTCTGCCACCTCGTCGAGCCGCGCCCGCGCCCTCGCGTGGTGCTCGAGGTAGATCGGGTCGACCAGGGCGAAGGCGCGGGGCGAGGTGTCGGCGTGCACGACCAGCCGCCACAGGTCGAGCTCGTCGGCGGCGTCCTCCGTGTCGGAGAGCCGGCGGGCCAGCTCGGCGAGGTCGTCGTGCGGCACGGGCGGGTCGTGCTGCTCGGCCCAGGTGCGGAACTCGACGGGGACGGTGACGACGCCGTCATCGTCGAGGGCGTCGCGGACGGCCCGGCGCAGGGCCGCCGGATCACCACGCGGCCCGGGGACGACGTCGTGGGCGACGGCGACGAGCCCCCCGCCGACCGTGGCTCCGAGGACGGCACCGGCCGCGAGCGACGCCCACTCGTGCAGGTGACCCACCTCGCGGGTCACCGCGACGCCGATGAAGGCCCCGGCGAGCGTCGCTGCGGCGTACAGCCACCGCGTCGACCACCGGGTGGGCTCGGCGGCCCAGCCCCGACGTCGGAGCTCCCGTTCCACGGCGGCCGTGGACACCCCCGGGGCTGCGACGAACCAGCACGACTCCTCGTCGTCACCAGGGATGCTCACGAACGCCGTCACCGGTCCACCTCGGCGTGCCGGCGAGACGGCACGTAGCCGGTCTCGGCCGCGACGGCCGCGAGGTCGTCGACGGCGGCGGCCTCGGCGGCGAGCAGGGCCGCGACGGCTCGGGCGTCGACGTCGCCCTCGGCGCCCTCCGCCTCGTCCGCGTCCGAGCGGGTGACGTCGAGGATGTCCCACCGCGCGGAGCGGAGCTCCTCGACGAGCCCCACGGCCGCGGTGACGCGCCAGACCGCCTCGACCGGGGTGTCGTCGCCCAGCCACGAGAGCACGTGACGCGGCACCGGGACGACCTGCGCCGAGGGAGCGGGGCCGACGAGGTCGGGCGCGGCACGGTCGGTGACGCTGAACGCCAGGGCGATCGCGCCGACGAAGACGGCGAGGACTCCGGCGCCCCCGAGGGACGTCGCGCCGAACTCCTCGGTGAGGGGCAGCGCCTCCACGCCGACCACGACGGCGACGCCCCCGATCGCCAGGGTGACGACGAAGACCACCAGCGGCGTCCACCGCAGCACGCGCCGCGCGCGCCCGACGTTCGTCGGGGCCGCCGACCGGCGCAGCTCGGCGACGGCGTCGGCGGCCGCGTCGGGCGTCAGCGCGGGGTCGACGACGTACCAGCGCCGGCGGTCGTGGACGAGCACCGGCACCAGGCCGGGGCGTTCACGGGTCGGGGGCACCTCGCGAGCCTAGGGGCGGTCCCGCCTCCGTGACGCGGGCGGTGTGGGCCGGCCGACCCGCGCCTCCCTCGGGCCCCCCGCACGCGGCGACGGGCGCCCACCTCGTGAGGTGAGCGCCCGTCGGGTGCCGTGGTGCTGCGGGGTCGTTACACGCCCGCGCCGGCGAGCCGGTCGAGCAGGGCGTCGCCGGAGCGGGCCTCGATCATCTCGGCGTCGATCTCGGCGCGGTCGAGCAGCTCCTCCATGCGGCGGCGGCGCTGGCGCGTGATCAGCGTCACGACCGTGCCCTCCTTGCCGGCACGGCCCGTGCGGCCCGAGCGGTGCATGTAGGTCTTGTACTCGTCGGGCATGTCGGCCTGGACGACCAGCTCGATGTCGTCGACGTGGATGCCGCGGGCGGCGACGTCGGTCGCGACGAGCACGTTCACGCGGCCGCTGGTGAGCATCTGCAGGTTGCGGGTGCGTCGGGCCTGGTTGAGGTCGCCGTGGAGGCTGGTGGCGCGGATGCCCGCGTCCTCCAGCTGGTCGGCGAGCTGCTCGGCGAAGGCGCGCGTGCGGGCGAAGACGAGGGTCTTGCCCGGGCCGGAGGCGAGCTGCTGGATGACGGCCGTCTTGTCGCGCTGCTCGATCAGCAGGACGCGGTGGTCGATCGTGGCGCTGGCCTGGTCCTCGCCGGCGACCTCGTGCACGGCGGGGTCGACGAGGAACTCGTCGACGAGCTTCGCGACGCCCTTGTCGAGGGTCGCGCTGAAGAGCAGCTTCTGGGCGCGGTCGCCGTTGGGCTTCACGTCGGCGGTCTCGCGGATGATGCGCTGCACCGGCTCGAGGAACCCCAGGTCGCACATGTGGTCGGCCTCGTCGAGCACCGTGATGGTGACCTCGCTGAGGTCGAGGCGGCCCTGGTCGATGAGGTCCTCGATGCGGCCGGGGGTGCCGATGACGATGTCGACGCCGCGGTTGATGGCGCCGACCTGGCGGGCCTGCGGCACGCCGCCGTAGACCTGCGTCGTGAAGAGGCCGACCGAGCGGGCGATGGGCTGCACGGTGCGGTCGATCTGCATCGCGAGCTCGCGCGTCGGGGCGAGGATGAGCGCGCGCGGCTTGCGGCCGGGCTTGCGGCCCTTGGCGCCGTTGTTCTCCATCAGCTTCTCGACCAGCGGAGCGCCGAAGGCGATCGTCTTGCCGGAGCCCGTGCGGCCACGGCCGAGGACGTCCTTGCCAGCCAGCACGTCGGGGATCGTCGCCGCCTGGATGGCGAACGGAGCGGCGGCGCCCATCGACGCCAGCTGGCGCTCGATGTTGTCGCCGAGGCCCAGGTCGCCGAAGCTCACGCCCTCGACGTCGGCCGCGGTGACCACGGCGGCCTGCAGCTTCTCGAGCTTGACGTCGTCCTCGGGCGAGTAGTGGCCCGCGTCGCGCTGGGGGTAGAAGTCGCTGCCGCGGTCGGAGCGCTGGGGGCGGTCGCTGCGGGAGTCGCGGTCGAAGCTGCGCTGGGGGCGGTCGCTGCGGTCGAAGCTGCGCGGGGCGCGGTCGTCGCGGTCGAACGAGCGCTGCGGGCGATCGGCACGGGCGTCGCTGCGCGGAGCGCGGTCGTCGCGGGGCGGGCGCCCGGCGGGCGAGTAGTTCTTGGGTGCACGGTCGTTGCGGCGGGCGGGGCGCTCGTCGCGGTCGTACGAGCGGGGGGCGCGGTCGTCGCGCTGGTGGCGAGCGTCGCGGTCGTAGCTGCGCGGGGCGCGGTCGTCGCGCTGCGGGCGGGCGTCGCGGTCCCAGCTGCGGGGGGCGCGGTCGTCACGGCCGCCGCGGTCGTCACGGCCGCCACGGTCGTCACGGCCGCCACGGTCGTCACGACCGCCACGGTCGTCGCGGGCCGGGCGGTCCGAGCGCTCCCAGGGGCGGCTCGGGCGACCGTCGCGGCCGGCGCGGGCTGCCTCGCGGCCGCCGTCCCGGCCGAAGCGGGGGGCGCCTCCGTCACGGCCACGCTCGCCGTTGCGGGCGTCGTGGTCGCGGGGCGCGAAGCGGCTGTTGCCGGTCTTCTCGCGGGGCTCCCAGTTGGGGCGGCCGCTGCCGCTGCGGGGGGCCTCGCCGCGGCGCTCGGCGCGGGCGTCGCTGTTCCAGCGGTCCTTGCGGGCGGGGGCTCCGGCCTCGTCGGGGCGGTGACCGCGGTGCTTGGGGCTCTTGGAGCCGCCGCCGCGGGGGCCGTCGTCGTTGCGGGCGCGCGAAGGCGTCTTGTCGTAGGGGGGCATGGTGGTTCTCTCCGGGCTTGCGCGGTGACGCGAGGTGATACCCGGGCAGCCTTTGGCCAGGACCGTTCACGTTCGTGAATTCATCTCGACGACATCCGTCGAGAATCCGGCCCACAAGACTGACAAACCCTCTATGCGTGATCGTCGCTGTACTCAGCGCCCGATCGGTTCGCGCCACAGGCGCGGTGTCTTGAGCCGACCCACCTACGGTACCCGACGCCTCCCGCCGGCGGAACCCCCGCCTCCCCCGCCCCTGTTGCACATGCCGACCATCCGCCCTGGCCGCGCCCCCTGGCACCCGGATCTTCCACTACTACAGCCCCGACAGTCGGGTTCTGCAGCCCACCGAGGCGTCCCCTTCCGAATTCGAGAGCGATCCGCCCCGCACGGCCGCCCGCCGCCGCCCGCCCCGACCAGATCCCTCTCCCATTCCGAGCGCGGCCAGCCGCGCGGCCCTGCCCAGCGCTCCGCGCGCCGACACCGTCACCGCAGGCCCCCGTCACCCCGCCGCACTCTCAAATTCGAGAGCGATACGACCCGAGCAGCCGCCACAGCCGCATGCCACGGCCCGCCCCGACCAGATCTCCCTCGCATTCCGAGCGCGGCCAGCCGCGCGGCCCTGCCCAGCGCTCCGCGCACCGACACCGCCGCACAACCCGACCATCCGCACCCACCACGGCCCCTGGCACCCGGATCTTCCACTACTACAGCCGCGACGGTCGGGTTCTGCAGCTCGACCGAGGCACCCTCCTCCGAATTTGAGCGCCATACGAGCCCGCGCAGCCGCCACAGCCGCACGCCGCCGCCCGCCCCGAGCAGATCCCTCCCGCATTCCGAGCGCGGCCAGCCGCGCGGCCCTGCCCAGCGCTCCGCGCACCGACACCGCCGCACAACCCGACCATCCGCACCCACCACGGCCCCTGGTACCCGGATCTCCCACTACTACAGCCCCGACGGTCGGGTTCTGCAGCCCGACCACGGCACCCCCTCCGAATCTGAGAGTGATCCGCCCCGCACGGCCGTCCCAGCCGCACGACACCGTCCGCCCCGATCAGATCCCTCTCGCATTCCGAGCGCGACTCAGGGCGCGGCGCGCATCCCCCGTGCGCCCCCGCACGGCGAAGGGCGCCGCCCCACCTCTCGGTGGCACGGCGCCCTCGGCACGACGAACGACCAGCTACGCCGGCGACGCCCCCGCAGCCTCACGCTCGCCGGCACCGCCGGCACCCCCGGCACCCTCCGCCGCCCGGTCGGCCCGACGCTCGCCGACCCGCTCGTAGAGGTAGTACATGACCGGCAGCACGACCAGCGTCAGCACCGTCGACGAGACCAGTCCGCCGATGACGACGATCGCGAGCGGCTGCGAGATGAACCCGCCGTGGCCCGTGATGCCGAGCGCCATCGGGGTCAGGGCGAAGATCGTCGCGGTCGCCGTCATGAGGATGGGCCGCAGACGTCGCGACGCCCCCTCCAGCAGCGCCTCGCGCACCCGCAGCCCCTTCTCGCGGTACTGGTTGACGAGGTCGATCAGCACGATGGCGTTCGTGACCACGATGCCCACCAGCATCAGCACGCCGATCAGCGACGCGACGCCGAGCGGGATTCCCGAGGCGAGCTGCAGCAGGATCGCCCCGGTCGCCGCGAACGGGATCGACACCAGCAGGAGGAGCGGCTGCAGCAGGCTGCGGAAGGTCGCCACCATGACGATGTAGACGATCAGGATCGCGATCAGCACCGCGAGGCCGAGCTGCGAGAAGGCGTTCGCCTGGTCGGCCGTCGCCCCGCCGACCACCGCGTCGGCTCCGGCCGGCAGCGAGACGTCGGCGAGCGCGTCGGAGACCTCGGTGCCCGCGCTCGACAGGTCGTCGCCCGAGGGGGTGATGGTGACCGTCGCGGTGCGGACGGCGTCCTTCGTCGTCACCGAGGTCGGCCCGGTGCTCTGGTCGACCGTCGCGACCGAGTCGAGGCGGACGGGGCCCGTGGGGCTCGGCAGCTGGATCGCCCGGAGGTCGTCGAGCGTCGCCGGCGGCGTCGGGTCGAGCGTGTAGACGTCGACCGAGCTGTCGTCGATCTCGACCGAGCCGACGCGGAACGCCTGCACGGCCTGCGAGACGATGCCGCCGACGGCGACCTCGCTGAGGCCGATCCGGGCCGCGGCGTCGCGGTCGACGGTGACGCCGATGATCGGCTGGGCCGACTGCAGGTTCGAGCTCGCCTCGGCGGTGCCGGGGAGGTCCTGCACCTCGGCCAGCACGGCGTCGGTCGCGGTCTGCAGGGTGTCGGGGTCGGGCGCCGAGACGTCGACGGTGATGTCGTTGTTCGTGCCGAAGCCGCTCGAGGCCGCCAGCTCGATCGTGCCCGCGTCGCTGACGCCGTCGAGCTGCGAGCGGACGTCGGCCTGGAGGGCCTCCTGGTCGGCGTCCTCGTCGGTCGTGATCGAGTACGTCACCGTGCTGTCGCCGCTGCCGCCGAAGAAGCTCGCGATCGAGGTGCCGCTCGAGCCGATGGTCAGCTGGACGGTGTCGATGCCGTCGACGCCCTCGAGCACGTCCTCGACCTGCGTCGCCGCGGTCGAGAGGGTGTCGAGGCTCGACGCCGGGGCGAGGGTCTGCGTCACCGTGAAGGTGTTCTGCCCGCTCGACCCCAGGAAGTTCGTCTTCATCAGGGGGATGACGGCGCCCGTCCCGACCAGCACGAGCGCCGCCGCGAGGAGCGTGACGACGGGGCGGCGCAGCGTCCCGCGCAGCACCGGCACGTAGACGCGACGCAGTCGGTCGAGCGGGGTCCGGTCGGTGGGGTCGGAGGCGGCCGTGGTGAGCGGCTCCCGCGAGCCGACCCGCGCCTCCGCGCCGACGCCGTCACCAGCACCCGCACCAGCACCCGCACCAGCACCAGCACCCGCACCAGCACCAGCACCGCCCGCGTGCTTGTGCGCCTTCGGCGCCCGCAGGAACCAGTACGCCAGCACCGGCACGATCGTCAGCGCCACGAACAGCGAGGCGATCAGCGCGATCGTCACCGTCAGCGCGAACGGCCGGAACAGCTCGCCCGTGATGTTGCCGACGAACGCCAGCGGCAGGAAGACCACGACGGTCGTGACGGTCGACGCCGTGATGGCGCCGGCGACCTCGCGGACGCCCACCGAGATGGCCTGCAGCCGGTCCGTGCCCGCCGTCAGGTGCCGCTTGATGTTCTCGATCACGACGATCGAGTCGTCGACGACGCGGCCGATGGCGATCGTCAGCGCCCCGAGCGTGAGGATGTTGAGCGTGTAGCCCGCCGCCTGGAGCCCGATGAAGGTGATCAGCACGCTGGTGGGGATGCTGATCGCGGTGACGATCGTCGACCGCACCGAGAGCAGGAAGACGAGGATGACGACGACCGCGAACGCGAGGCCGAGCAGGCCCTCGGTCGCGAGGCTGTCGATCGACTGCTGGATGAAGGGCGCCTGGTCGAAGACGACGGTCAGCTCGACGCCGTCGCCGAGGTCGGTGGCGAGGCCCGGGAGGGCGTCGCGGACGATCTCGGAGACGTCGACGGTGTTCGCGTCGAGGGTCTTGGTGACCGCCACGGTCAGGGCGTCCTGCCCGTTCACGCGGCTGATCGAGGTGACGGGCGCGCTGGTCAGCTGCACGTCGGCGACGTCGCCGATCGTGACGAGCGAGGTGCCCGACCCGCCGAGCAGCGGCAGGGCCGCGATCTGGTCGGTGCTCGTGATGCGCTGACCGGCCTGGATCGAGAGGGTCTGGCCGTTCTCGGTGATCGTGCCGCCGGGGATCAGCGTGCCGTTCGCGTCGAGGGCGTCCTGGAAGGCCTGGGCGGTGAGGCCCGCCGCGGCGAGCGCCGTCTGGTCGGGCGTGATGGTGACGCGCTGGCCCGCGTCGCCGTAGATCGACGCCTCGCGCACGCCGTCGAGCTTCTGCAGGTCGGGCACGGTCGTGGTGGTGAGGCGGTCGACGAGGGTCTGCGCGTCGGCCTGGTCGTAGCCGGTGACGGCGATCTGGATCACCGGGAGGTCGTCGAGGCTGCCCGTGACGACCTGCGTGTCGACCGAGTCGGGCAGCGAGAGCCGGTTGATCGCCGACTGGATCTTCTGCTCGGCGGAGTTCAGGTCGGTGCCGTAGGTGAACTCGGCCGACACCGTGCTCTGCGAGGTGCTCGACGTGGCCGTCGTGCCCTCGAGCCCGGGGATGATCTGCACCGCCTGCTCGATCGGCGTCGACACGTCGTCGTTGACGACCTCGGGGGTCGCTCCGGGGTACGAGCTGACGATCGCGATCTGGGGGAACTGCACGCTCGGCGCGAGCTCCTGCTTGAGGCTCGTCAGGGCGATGCCGCCGAAGACCGCGACCACGATGGTGACGAGGGCGATCAGGGCGCGGTTGCGCAGGCTGAAGACGGAGAGGAGGTGCACGGGGCTCCCGGAGACGTGGCTGGTGAAGGCCGATGAGGAGGACGTGCACGTCGTGCACCCCTCCATTGTCGTCAGTCTCTCTGGGAACGCGGCTACACGACCTCCGCCATCACCGCCCCGCGGGGCACCTGCACGCCGTCGATCCCCTCCCACGCCGCGGCGAGCGCCGCGAGGGCCCGGTCGGTCTCGTCGTCGGGGTACGAGAACGGCACGCGGAGGAACCTCTCGAACGCGCCGTCGACGCCGAACATGGGCCCCGCGGCGAGCAGCAGCCCCTGCTGCCGGGCCGCGAAGGTGAGCTGTGAGCTGACGGGCGCCCCGAGGGCGACCCAGGTCGTGAGCCCGCCGGCCGGCGACGGCACCTGCCAGCCGGGGAACGCGGAGCGCAGCCCGGCCACGACGCGGTCGCGACCCCGTCTCAGCTGGCCGGCCCGCGCCTCCAGGATCCCCTCCATGTCGCCGAGCAGGTCGGCCACGATCAGCTGCTCGAGCACCGGGGTGCCGAGGTCGCCCGCCGACCGCGCCCGCACCAGGCGGTCGACGAGGGGCCGTTCGGCGCGGATCCAGCCGATCCGCAGCCCGCCCCAGAGCGACTTGCCCGCCGAGCCGATGAGCACGGCGGGCCCGTAGGCCGCCATGGGCAGGGGCGAGGGCAGGGGCGAGGAGGCGCGGTGCCCGCCCCCGAGGGAGCCCCCGCCGAGCGGGCCCACACCGAGCGGCCCCCCGATCCGCAGCTCCGCCATCGTCTCGTCCGCGACGACGACCGTGCCCTCGTCCGCCGCGGCCTCGAGCACGCGCACGCGCTGGTCGGCCGGCATGGTCGCCCCGGTCGGGTTGTGGAAGTCGGGCATGAGGTAGGCGATCGTCGGGCTGGTGCGCCGGAGAGTCTGCATCAGGGCCGACTCGTCCCACCCGTCGCGCACCGTCACGCTGACGGGGGCGAGCCGGGCGCCCGCGCCGCGCAGCGCCTCGAAGGCGTGCGGGTAGCCCGGCGCCTCGACGACCGCGCGGTCGCCGCGGCCGACGAGCACGCGGGCGAGCAGGGCGATGGCGTGCTGCGCCCCGAGGGTGACGACGATCTGCTCGGCGTCGGTCGGCAGGCCTCGGGCCCGGTAGCGCTCGGCGATAGCCTCGCGCAGCACCGGGCGGCCGACGGTGTCGTACCCGCTGTCGGCGAGGTAGCCGCCGATGCTCGCGGCGGCGCGCTGGGCGGCCTCGGCGATGCCGTCGACGGCGGGCAGCGCGGCCTTCGTGAGGTCGAGCAGCCCGGCCGACGACGAGGCCCGCGGCAGGCTCGTGCGGGCCGGCAGCCGGACGGTGCTGCCGCTGCCGCGCACGCTCTGCACGTGCCCGGTCTCGCGCAGCGACGCGTACGCGGCGGCGACGGTGGTGCGGCTGACCCCGAGGTGGGCCGACAGGTCGCGCTCGCTCGGCAGGCGCGTGCCGACGGGCAGCCGTCCGTCCACGACCAGCAGCCGGACGCGGTCCGCCAGCGCGGCGTAGCCGGGTGCCGAGGAGGCGCGCCACGAGTCGAGCAGGGAGCCGAGGGCCCGCGACGAGACGGCCGGTCCGCTGGTGGTCACCGTGGTCATGCGGCCACACTAGGGCGATTGGCACCTTGCGACCAGTCCACCTGACCGATTGGATCGTCGATGTGCTGCACCCCCGCCTCCCCCTGACCGCTCGCCGCCGCCGCGACCACCTCGAGCGCCTCGCGCGCCTCGCCGTCGGGCTCGTCCTCTACGGGGTCGCCCTCGCGCTGATGGTCCGGGCCGGCATCGGGCTCGCCCCGTGGGACGTCCTGTCGACCGGCATCGTCGCGCAGACCGGCCTCTCGTACGGGGTGGTGGTCGTCGCGACGAGCGTGCTCGTGCTGCTCGCGTGGATCCCGCTCCGCCAGCGGGTCCGGTTCGGCACGGTCGCGAACACGATCACGATCGGCCCCGTCGCCGACGTCGTGCTGCGGGTGCTGCCCGAGCAGACCGCGTGGTGGGCCCAGGGCCTCACCTTCGCCCTCGGCCTCGCCCTGCTCGCCGTGGCGAGCGGCCTCTACATCAGCGCCGACCACGGCCCCGGCCCGCGCGACGGCCTGATGCTCGGCCTCAACCGGCGGCTGGGCTGGCGGATCGGCGTCGCGCGCACCGTGATCGAGGTGACGGTGCTCGCGATCGGCTGGCTCCTCGGCGGCCAGGTCGGCATCGGCACGGCCCTCGAGGCGCTGCTGATCGGCCCGATGGTCGCCGTGACCATCCCCGCGCTGGCCCGACGCCGCCCGGCGGCCGAGGCCCCGGGCGCGCCGCCCGCCGTGACGCCGGCCGCGGCCTCCCCCGGGGCGCCGACCCGCGACTCCTCGACGCCTGTCGCCGACCTGCCGGAGGCGCGCCTCCCCTGAGCCCGGAGCCCCGGTACGAGACGGTTCGGAGCCCGAGGCACGGATCGGGAATGAACGGCGTCGCCGCCGAGTTGACAGTCCCTCGCCGCGGAGTAGAGTCGCCGCTCGTGACTGACGACGTCCGGTCGCCGAAGCGGTGGCTGATCGGCGAACCCCTCCCCTCCGAGAAGCTCGAGGGGCAGCTGCTGCCGAAGCACCTCGCGCTGCCGATCTTCGCCAGCGACCCGTTGAGCTCGGTGGCGTACGCGCCGCAGGAGCTCCTGATGATCCTGCTGATCGGCGGCCTGGGGTTCCTCACCCTCGCGCCGTGGGTCGCGGTCGCGGTCGTCGTGCTGCTGCTCGTGGTCGTCGCGTCGTACCGCCAGCTGATCAAGGCCTACCCGTCGGGAGGCGGCGACTACGAGGTCGCCCACCGCAACCTCGGCGAGAAGGCCGGCCTCGTCGTGGCCTCCGCGCTCCTGGTCGACTACGTCATGACGGTCGCCGTGTCGGTCGCCTCCGGCGTCGACAACATCATCTCGGCGGTGCCCGAGCTGGCGCCGATCCGGGTCGAGCTGGCGATCTTCTTCGTCATCGTGCTGGCCGCGGTGAACCTGCGGGGCGTCCGCGAGTCGAGCAAGGCGTTCGCCGTGCCGACCTACCTCTTCGTGTCGAGCGTCTTCGTGATGATCGTGATCGCCCTGGTACGCACGGCCCTCGGCGACCCGCCCGTGGCCGAGAGCGCCGAGTACACCGTGCAAGCCGACCAGCTGACGCAGGCGGCGTTCATCCTGCTGCTGCTCCGCGCGTTCTCGAGCGGCTGCTCGGCGCTGACCGGGGTCGAGGCGATCGCCAACGGCGTGCCGGCCTTCCGTCGCCCCAAGGTGCAGAACGCCCAGAAGACCCTCGTGCTGATGGGCGGCATCGCCATCGTGCTGTTCGCCGGCCTCGTCGCCGTCGCGCTGATCGCGAAGGTGCACTACGCCGAGGACGCCTGCGACCTGCAGGGCTTCGTCGACTGCGAGGGCACGCCGCAGCGCAGCCTCATCGCGCAGATCGCGAGCGCGGTGTTCGGCGGCTCGCTGTTCGGCGTGCCCTTCTACCTGATCCAGGCGTGCACGGCGGCGGTGCTGCTGCTCGCGGCCAACACGGCGTTCAACGGGTTCCCGCTGCTCGGCTCGATCCTCGCCCGCGACCAGTACGCGCCGAAGGCGCTCAACACGCGCGGCGACCGCCTGATCTACTCGAACGGCGTCATCGTGCTGGCCCTGGTGGCCTGCGCCATCCTGCTCGTGTACCAGGCCAGCGTCACCGGCCTGATCCAGCTCTACATCATCGGCGTCTTCGTGTCGTTCACGCTCGGGCAGACCGGCATGGTCGTGCACTGGACCCGCATGCTGCGCGAGGGCTGCGCCGACCGCGGCGCCGTGTACCGCGCCCGCGGCATCAACGCCTTCGGGGCGCTGCTGACGGCCTCGGTGCTGATCGTCGTGACGGTGACGAAGTTCACGCACGGAGCCTGGCTCGTCTTCGTCATCATGCCGATCCTGTTCACGCTGATGCTCGGGGTGAACCGCTACTACCGCGACGTGCTGGTCGAGATCGAGCCCGACGCGACGACGCAGTTCGGCTCGCACGGCGACCACGCGATCGTGCTGGTCGGCACGATGCAGAAGCCCGTGCTCAAGGCCCTCGACTACGCCATCGCGGCGCGGCACGAGTCGCTCGAGGCGATCCACGTCGGCATCGACGACGACTCGACCGCGCGGCTGCAGCGGCAGTGGGCGGAGCAGAACATCGAGGTGCCGCTGCGCATCGTGCCCTCGCCGTACAGAGACATCAGCATGCCGCTGATCAAGTACATCAAGGCGCACCGCGAGGAGCACGGCAGCGAGGTCGTGACTGTCTACACGCCGATCTACATCGTCGGCCACTGGTGGGAGGCGGCGCTGCACAACCACAAGAGCCGTCGCATCCGCCAGAAGCTCATGCTCGTGCACGGCGTCACCATCTCGCTGGTGCCGTGGCTGCTCGACTCGTCCGAGGTGCTCTACGGCCGTCGCTCGCGGCCGGTGCCCGGGCAGGACCGTCGCGGCGAGCCCATCCGACCCCTGCCGCGCAAGCCGCTGGCGCCCGTCTCCGCCGGCGAGGGCCAGGGCACCGGAGGCGCGGGTCCGGCTGGCCGGGCCGGCGCGGCCGTCGAGGGCGGTGCCGTCGGCCTCGGGCTGGCCGAGCCGCTGACGACCGACACCGGCTCCGTCCGCACTCCCGCGTCGCCCTACGGTGCCGCGGGGGCCGGCTCGACCGGCGCCCCTGCGGGCAAGGGCAAGGGCTCGCGGAGCGCCGCCGCCAAGGCCGCCCGCAAGGCGCGCTCCACGGCGCGCAACAGCCCCGGCGGCTCCGCCTCCCGCCGCAAGCGCTAGCGGCGGCTGCGCGGCACTGCGTCCCTTCGCCGGCTCGCGCCTCCCCGAGGCGCCGCTCCGCGCCTCCCCGGCTCACCTGTGGCAGATGCCGACCGCGGGCCCTGCAACACCGCGAAAGTCGGGTACCAGAGCTCCCTCACGGGCCCGATGGTCGGCATTTCCCCCTGCCCCCCGCCGACCGTCCCGACATGAGAGTGATCGGCGCTGTCCGCACCGGAGTCCGGCACATCAGCGGCCGTCCGTCCCGGATCCCTCTCCGATCAGGTCAGGCACCCCCGGGAGGCACGGGGCCCGCCCCCGGCACCCGCCCGCGTCGTCAGCCCCTAGCGCCACACCGTCCGCGGCCGCAGCAAGCGGTGACGACCCGCCGCCGCGCCGGCCGCGCCGACCGCGCCACCGCGCCCGTCAGCACCGGCCGCACCGTCGAGCAGCAGCTCCAGGGCGGCTGTCGCGACCTCCTCGAGGGGCTGCTGCACGCTCGAGAAGCCGAGCGCCGCCGCCACCGGGGTGTCGTCGTAGCCGACGACGCGCACGCGGGGGCCGACGACCGTCGAGGCCCCGAGCGCGAGGGTGTCGCTGGCGCACACGACGGCGTCGAGCTCGCCGGCGTCGAGCAGCTCGCGCACCGCCGCCGCCGCGACCGCCACGGAGTCCTCGAGGTGCAGGTCGAGCGCGTCGAGGGCCGCCGACGGCAGCCCCGACCCCGCCGCCATCGCCTCGCGCCAGCCGCGCCTCCGGTCGTTGCCCGCCCCCGACTCGGCGGGCCAGCCCACGAAGGCGATGCGCCGCGCCCCGTCGTCGAGCAGCGACCGGGTCGCCGACCCGATGCCGTGGCGCCCGTCGACGTCGACCCAGCGGTGCCGGGGGTCGTCGACGTCGTCGAGCCCCCAGGGGCGGCCGAAGGTGACGAACTCGGCGCCGGCCGCGATCAGCCACTCGGTGCGGGGGTCGTCGAACGAGGTCGAGGTGAGCACGAAGCCGTCGACGTCGGCCCCGTCGAGCAGCCGGCCGAACTGGGCGATCTCGTCGGCGGGGCTCGCGGCCGTGTAGAGCAGGATCCGGTAGCCGCGCCGGTCGGCCTGCTCCGTCACCGCGTGCAGGAACCTGTCGAGCACGGCGCCCGAGATGCCGTTCTGCACCGGGTCGAGGCGGATGCCGATGGTGGAGCTCTTCCGCGTGCGCAGCCGACGGGCCGAGGCGTGCGGGCGGTAGCCGAGGTCGGCGATGGCCTTCTCGACCCGGCCGCGGGTGTCGGGGCGCACGACGGCGGGGGCGTTCAGCACGTTCGACACGGTCTGTCGCGAGACGCCGGCCGCCTCGGCCACGTCGCTGACCGTGGGGAGTCGCGGTGTCGGCACCGAGGGCACGCCCACCTCCGCTCCCGGCCCGCCCCGCTGACCGGCCTGCCGTCACGCTACCCCAGCGCGTCGTCCGCTCCGCGCGGTCGTGCTTGACAGCCGCGAGGGCCGCTGCCTACTCTGGCGACACCGATTTGATCGATCAAATATGAACGATCAAGGCAGCACCCCGACAGCACCCCGACAGCACCCCCGACCGCACCACCTCGCAACGACGCGACGAGAGGCCCCTCATGCAACGACGCACCGCCCGGCTGGCAGCAGCCGCCGCCCTCACCACGATCTCCGTGCTCGGACTCACCGCCTGCGGCGGCTCCGGCTTCAGCGACACCTCCGACGGCTCCGACGGGGCCGGGGCCTCCGGCGAGCTGACCTCGAGCGACGACGCGCTCAGCGTGCTCATCGCCGCCAGCGGCGACGCCGAGGCGACCGCCGTCACCGACGCGGTGGCCGCCTGGTCCTCCGACTCGGGCACGGGCGCCGAGGTGAGCGTCGCCTCCGACCTGCCGCAGCAGCTGAGCCAGGGCTTCGCCTCCGGCGAGCCGGCCGACGTCTTCTACCTCTCCACCGACGCCCTCGCGGGCTTCGCCGGCAACGGCAGCCTGCTCGCCTACGGCGACCGCCTCAGCAACGCCGACGACTTCTACCCCGCCCTCGTCGACAGCTTCACCGTCGACGACCAGTTCTACTGCGCCCCGAAGGACTTCTCGACCCTCGGCCTCATCATCAACGACGACATGTGGGCCGCGGCCGGCCTCACCGACGCCGACGTGCCCACCGACTGGGACGGCCTCCGCGAGGTCGCCGCCCAGCTCACCACGGCCGACCACGTCGGCCTCGCGTTCAGCCCCGAGTACGCCCGCGTCGGCGCCTTCATGGCGCAGGCCGGCGGCACCGTGACGACCGCGGACGGCACCGATGCGACCCTCGACTCGGACGAGAACGTCGAGGCGCTCACCTACGTGCAGGAGCTCCTCGCGAGCGGCGACGCCGCGTACTCGAGCGACCTCGGCGCGGGCTGGGGCGGCGAGGCCTTCGGCACCGGCGCCGCGGCGATGACCATCGAGGGCAACTGGATCGCCGGCGCGATGAGCGCCGACTACCCCGACGTGTCGTACCGGGTGGCCGAGCTGCCCGCCGGCCCCGGCGGCCAGGGCACGCTCCAGTTCACGAACTGCTGGGGCATCGCGGCCGACAGCCCCAACCAGGAGGCGGCGGTCGCGCTGGTCGAGCAGCTCACGGGCACCGACCAGCAGCTGGCCTTCGCCGACGCCTTCGGCGTCATGCCGTCGATCGAGTCCGCCGCCGAGGAGTGGAAGTCCGCGAACCCCGACGAGGCCGCCTTCCTCGACTCCGTCGAGTTCGCCCAGGGCGTGCCGACGCAGGACGGCTCCGCCGCGGTCATCGCCGACTTCAACTCGCAGCTCGCGGGGCTCGAGGACGGCGACCCGGCGACGATCCTCGAGTCCGCGCAGCAGAACTTCGCCGCGATCCTCGACTAGGCGCCGACCATGACCGCCGTCGTCACGAAGCCCCCGCGTCGCCGCAGCGCCGCGACGCGGGGGGAGAGCCTCTCGGGCTGGCTGTTCGTCGCCCCGATCCTGGTGATCCTGGGCCTGTTCCTCGCCGTCCCGGTGCTCATGGCCCTCTGGGTCAGCGTCTCCGACTGGACGGGCCGGGGGTCGCCCTTCGCCGCCGGCGTCGGCTTCGTCGGGCTCGACAACTACCGCGAGCTCCTCTCGGGCGGCGGCCTCGCCGAGCGCGACTTCGGCATCAGCCTCCGCAACAACGCCTGGTACGTGCTGCTCGTCGTGCCGATCCAGACGGCGGTCTCGCTGCTGCTGGCCGTGCTGGTGAACCGGCAGGTGCTGCGCGGGCGCGGCTTCTTCCGCACCGCCTTCTACTTCCCGTCGGTGACCAGCTCGGTCGCGATCACCGTGCTCTGGCTCTTCCTCTTCTCGCAGAGCGGGGCGGTCAACAAGGTGCTGTCGTTCGTCGGCATCACGGGCCCGGCCTGGTTCAACGACGCGAGCGGGGTGCTCCACAACCTGCTCGGGCTCGTCGGCGTGACCCGCCCGCCGGCCTTCCTCGCCGAGCACACCGCGCTCGGCGTGACCCTCTGGGACTGGCTCGCGGGCCCCTCCGTCGCCATGTCGGCCTTCATCCTCATGGCCGTCTTCACGACCAGCGGCACGTTCATGCTGCTCTTCCTCGCGGCGCTGCAGAACCTCGGCGGCGACGTGCAGGAGGCCGCGATGATGGACGGCGCGAACGGCTGGCAGCGCTTCTGGAGCATCACCCTCCCGCAGCTCCGCCCCACGCTCTTCACCGTGCTGACCCTCGGCCTCATCGGCACCTGGCAGGTCTTCGACCAGATCTACACCGGCACGCAGGGCGGGCCGCAGAAGACGACCCTCACGCCGGCGTACCTCTCGTACACCTCGGCCTTCAGCGACCAGGAGTGGGGCCGCGGCGCCGCCATCGCCTTCGTGCTCTTCGTCATCATCGTCGCGCTCACGATCCTGCAGCGCATCGTGCTCCGCGAGCGCGCCGTCTCGACGCGCCGCACGGCGCTCTACACGACAGGAGCCGGGCGATGACCGCGACGCTGCCCCTCGAGGGCGCGACTCCCGCGACCTCCCCCCTCGCCGCGCCTCCCGCCGCTCCCCGCCCTGCGGGCCGGCCCCGGCGCAGCTCGGCCCGGGTGGCCGGCACCTCGGTGCTCTACGCGGTGCTGATCGTGATCGCGGTGATCTACATCGCACCGTTCCTCATCAACGTCGCGACGTCGTTCAAGACCGACCCCGAGGCCGCCTCCGACCCGCTCTCGCTCATCCCGGCGACGGCGACCACGGCGGCGTACCGGCAGCTGTTCCTCAACAGCGACTTCCCGACCTGGTTCGCCAACTCGGCCGTCGTCACGGTCTTCGTGACGGCCGGGCGCGTGTTCTTCAACTCGCTCGCGGGGTACGCCCTGGCCCGGCTGCAGTTCCGGGGGCGTGGCCTCATCTTCGTGCTGCTCGTCGGCGTGATGGCGGTGCCGACCGTCGTGCTGCTCATCCCGAAGTTCCTCGTCATCAACCAGCTCGGCATGTACGACTCGTACTCGGGCATGATCGTGCCGCTGCTGACCGACGCGGCGGGCGTCTTCATCATGAAGAACTTCTTCGAGTCGATCCCCCGCAGCGTCGAGGAGCAGGCGCGCATCGACGGAGCCGGCACCTTCCGGGTCTTCTGGTCGATCGTGCTGCCGATGGCGCGGCCCGCCCTCGTGACGATCATCATCCTGTCGTTCCAGGGCTCGTGGAACGAGCTCTCGCACTTCATCGTCTCGACCCAGTCCCCCCAGCTGACGACCCTCACCAAGGGCGTCGCGAGCCTCGCCTCCGGGCAGCTCAGCCAGGGGTCGCAGTACCCGATCAAGCTGGCCGCCGCGGCGATCATGACCGTGCCCGTCGCGCTCGTGTTCTTCGTCTTCCAGCGCCGCATCATGAACGCCAGCGACGGCGCGGTGAAGGAGTGAGCCCCGCAGGCCCCCGCCCGACGCCCGCCCCGACCCCCGGAGCACCGACATGACCGAGACCGCCGCCCGCCCCCGCCCCGCCGACCAGCGCGACGGAGCCGCCGACCCGGCCGGCACCGAGCACCGAACCAGGCCTGACGACCGGGCGAGCGCCGATCACCCCGGCCTGCAGCCCTTCCTCGCCGCCGAGACCGTCGTGCTCCGTGCCCCGGCGCAGGCCTGGTCGTCCGACGACGGCACGATGGGCCGGGCCGCGGTGCACGGCTTCTACCTCGGCGACGTGCGCCTCGTCGACGAGCTGACGCTGACGGTCGACGGGCGCGTGCCCGAGACCGTCGCCACGGTCGCCGTCGACGCGTCGACGCTGCGGGTCGAGTCGCTGCTGCGCGGCGTCGACGACCGCGGAGCCGACCCCGGGGTCCGCCTCTCGGTGCTGCGCTCGGTCGACGTCGGCGCCCTCCGGGACCGCCTGACCGTGACGTCGAGGCTCGACCGGGAGCTGACGCTGACCGTCGCGCTCGCGCTGCGGCCCGACGCCGCCCCCCTCGAGCTGGTCAAGGCCGGGCTGCGGGGCGGGCGCCCCGACGACGTGACGGTGGCGGGCGACGGGGCCCGCGCCTCCTGGACCTCCGACGGCGTCGCCGTCTCCCTCGACGCGGCCGGCGTCGACGGCGGTGCCGGAGGCGCGGTGCAGCACGACGGCACCCGTCTCGTGACCACGTGGCGGCTGGTGGTCCCGCCCCGGGCCTCGGCCTCGGTCGCCCTCGCCCTCACCGCGTCGCGCCCCTCCCCCGTCGTCGCCGGCGTCGCGGGCCCGTTCGCCTGGGCCGAGCCCGACCCGGCGCCGCGCGACGACCGCCTGGCCCGGTGGCTCGACCGGGCGCACGACGACCTCGCGGCGCTGCGGCTGACGACCGCCGACGAGCCCGGCGACGTGTTCTACGCGGCCGGGGCGCCGTGGTTCTTCACGCTCTTCGGGCGGGACTCGATCTGGGCGGCCCGCTTCACCCTGCCGCTCGACCGCACCGTCGCGGCGGGCACGCTCCGGGCCCTCGCGCGCCTGCAGGGCACCGCCTCCGTGCCCGACACCGCCGAGCAGCCGGGCAAGGTGATGCACGAGCTGCGGCAGCAGACCCTCACCATCCCCGGCGAGGGCGTCAGCCTGCCTCCGCTCTACTACGGCACGGTCGACGCGACCCCGCTCTGGGTCTGCCTGCTGCACGACGCGTGGCGCTGGGGCCTGCCCGACGCCGAGGTCGAGGCGCTGCTGCCCGCGGCGGAGGCGGCCCTCGCCTGGATGCGCGACAGCGGCGACAGCGACGGCGACGGCCTGCTCGAGTACGTCGACGAGACGGGGCACGGCCTCGCCAACCAGGGCTGGAAGGACAGCGGCGACAGCGTCCAGTGGCACGACGGCCGCCTGGCCGAGGGGCCGATCGCGCTCTGCGAGGTCCAGGCGTACGCCTACGAGGCGGCGGTGCACGGCGCCGACCTGCTCGACCACTTCGGGCGCGACGGGGGCGACGCCTGGCGCGCGTGGGCGGCGCGCCTGCGCGACCGGTTCCGCGCCTCCTTCTGGGTCTCCGACGCGGCCGGGGCCTACCCGGCCATCGCGCTCGACGCGGCCAAGCGGCCGGTCGACACCGTCACGAGCAACCTGGGCCACCTGCTCGGCACCGGCCTGCTCGACGAGCACGAGGAGGCGCTGGTCGCCGCCCGGCTCGTCTCGCCCGAGCTGGCGGCCGGCTTCGGGCTCCGCACCCTGTCGAGCGACGCCGCGGGGTTCTGGCCCCTGAGCTACCACGGGGGCAGCGTGTGGACGCACGACACCGCCGTCGCGGTCTCGGGCCTCGCGCGCGCGGGCTTCGCCGACGAGGCGCGGACGCTCGCCGAGGGCCTGCTCGCGGCGGCGCCGTCGTTCGACCACCGCATGCCCGAGCTGCACTCCGGCGACGACCGCGGCGAGGTGCCGGCGCCGGTGCCCTACCCGGCGTCGTGCCGCCCGCAGGCGTGGTCCGCGGCGGCCGCCGTCGCGGTCTGGGCGGCCACCCACGACGTCGCGCCGCCCCGCTGACGACCGCCCCCGGGCCCCCGACGGAGCACCCGCTCGGGGGGACGGGGGCGGCGGGGCCCCGTGATAAGATCGTGTCCAGTTTTGCAACTGTCATCTGTCGGCTGTACCCGGTTCGTCCGACACCGTTTCCGGGCCGAGAGCAGAGGGGGTCACGCATGGGGCGCGGCCGTCAGAAAGCCAAGCACACCAAGGTCGCCAGAGAGCTGAAGTACTTCAGCCCTGACACCAACTACGGTGAGCTCGAGAAAGAACTCGCCACGAAGAGCGACTCGGGTGACGAGTACGTCGACAAGTGGGCCGACGACTTCGTCGACGACGAGTACGACGCCGGCCACGAGCACGACAAGAGCGCCTGAGCCGACGGCTCACGAGCGCGACCTGAGACGACGAGGCTGACCGACATGGCCCTCACCTGGGAACAAGTGGTCGTCGACTCGAGCGACCCCGCCGCCCTCGCCGCGTGGTGGGCCGAGGCCCTCGGCTGGGTGGTCGTCTCGACGGGCGACGACGAGCCCGAGATCCGGCCCGCGCCCGACGTGCTGCCGGGCCTCCTGTTCGTGCACGTCGACGAGCCCAAGACCGTGAAAGACCGGCTGCACCTCGACTTCCGGCCCGACAGCCGCGACGAGCAGGCCGCCGAGGTCGACCGTCTGATCGGGCTCGGCGCGACGCGCGTCGACGTCGGTCAGGTCGACCCGTCGTGGGTCGTACTCGCCGACCCCGAGGGCAACGAGTTCTGCGTCCTCTGACCGGCGCGAAGCCGGCCAGCGGTCCCTAGCCGACGAGCTGGGCGAGCACCGGCAGCAGCCCCACGGCGACGACGGCGACGAGGCCCGTCGCGGTGACGACGGCGACGCGGCGGCTGCTCCGCACCGGCGTGTAGCCGGGGCGACGAGCAGCCGGGGCGCCCGGAACCCGGGAGGCGCGGGTCGAGCGAGCGGGCAGGGCGTGCGGGTGCGTGGTCATGATCTGGTCGACTCCTTCGTCGTCCGTCCCGACGTCGTCGTCGGGTCGCGCCCCGGAGGGCGTGCGCTGATCCTACGGCGCGACGCCCGCCGCCGCACCCGCGTCCTCGGCCGCCCGCGGCGATCAGCCACCGCCTCGCGGCCCCCGGCCGCCCCGTCTCCCCTGACCGGCCCCGCCGACCCGACCCGCGCCTCCTCGGGGCACATGCCGACCATTCCGCCCCCAGAGCCCCTCTGGTACCCGGATTCCTCCGCATTGCAGGCTCTGCGGTCGGCATTTGCAGAAAAGGGGAGTCGCGGGTGAGCGAGCAGCGACCTCGACCGACCCCGAGCCGACCCCGACCCGCACCGCCTCAGCCCGCGTACGCCCCCACGAGCCGCACGGCGCCGCCGTCGACGCCCTTGGCGCCCTGCTCGAAGCCGCTCAGGTCGCGGGTCGACGTGGCGACCGTGCCGACCTGCCACGTCTCGACGCCGTCCGCGGCGAGGGCCGCGGTCACGGCGGCGGCACGGTCGGCCGCGACGACGGCGATCATGCCGATGCCGAGGTTCCAGGTGCCCTCGCTCGACTCGAGCGTCGAGCCGGCGAGCTCGCTGAGCACGCGGAAGACGGGCGCGGGCGACCAGGTGGTGCGGTCGACCTCCGTCCACGAGCCGCGCGGCAGCACGCGGGCGAGGTTCGCGGCGATGCCGCCGCCGGTGACGTGGCTGAGCGAGTGCACGGCCCCGGCGAGCGCCGGGTCGTCGAGCACGCGCAGCAGGGGCGCGGTGTAGAGGCGGGTGGGCTCGAGCAGGGCCTCGCCGAGGGTGCCCGAGAGCTCGTCGACGCTGTCGGTGTAGCCGAGGTCGCGCGAGGCGAGGATGTGGCGCACGAGCGAGAAGCCGTTCGAGTGCAGCCCCGACGACGCGAGGGCCAGCACGACGTCGCCGTCGACGACGAGGTGCTCGCCGAGCTGCGAGCCGGCCTCGACGACGCCCACCGCGGCGCCGGCGACGTCGTAGTCGTCGGGGCCGAGCAGGCCGGGGTGCTCGGCGGTCTCGCCGCCGACGAGGGCGGTGCCGGTCTCCGAGCAGGCGCGGGCGATGCCCTCGACGATCGACGCGATGCGGGCGGGCACGACGCGGCCGCAGGCGATGTAGTCGGTCATCACGAGGGGGCGGGCGCCGACGACGACGATGTCGTCGACGACCATGCCCACGAGGTCCTGCCCGATGGTGTCGTGCTTGTCGAGGGCCTGCGCGATGGCGACCTTCGTGCCGACGCCGTCGGTCGAGGTGGCGAGCAGCGGCCGGTCGTAGTCCTTGAGGAACGACACGTCGAACATGCCCGCGAAGCCGCCCACCCCGCCGACGACGCCGGGCCCGTGGGTGGCGCTGACGGCCGCCTTCATCAGCTCGACGGCACGGTCGCCCGCGGCGGTGTCGACCCCCGCCGCCGCGTAGGAGGCGCTGCTCGAGGGGGCAGGGGAGGTCACCATTCGTTCATCCGTTCGGTGTCGTGGCAGACTGACGCAGTAACCCCAACTCTACGGTCTGGAGCCAGATCCGCATGTGCGGCATCGTCGGTCTCGTCGCGCACGAGCCAGCAAATCAACTCGTCTACGACTCCCTCCTCCTGCTGCAGCACCGCGGGCAGGACAGCACCGGCATCGCGACCGCCGAGCGCGGCATCTTCCACGTGCACAAGACCAAGGGGCAGGTCCGCGAGGGCTTCCGCACGCGTGACATGCGGGCACTGCTCGGCACGATGGGCCTCGGCCACGTCCGCTACGCCACGAAGGGCGCGGCGACGAACGAGCAGGAGGCGCAGCCGTTCTACGTGAACGCCCCCTACGGCATCGTCCTCGTGCACAACGGCAACCTCACGAACACGCGTGAGCTGACGAGCGAGCTCTTCCACGTCGACCGCCGGCACCTCAACACGAACAGCGACACCGAGCTGCTCGTGAACGTGCTCGCCCACGAGCTGCAGGAGCAGGTCAACGGCACCGACCTCGACCCCGAGCAGATCTTCGCCGCGGTCACCCGGGTCCACGACCGGGTGCAGGGCTCGTACGCCGCGATCGCGATGATCGCCGGCCACGGCCTGCTCGCGTTCCGCGACCCGTTCGGCATCCGTCCGCTGGTGCTCGGCCGCCGCAAGGCCGCCGACGGGCAGCGCGACGAGTGGATCGTCGCGAGCGAGTCGCTCGTGCTCGAGTCGGGCGGCTACGAGATCGTCCGCGACGTCGCCCCGGGCGAGGCCGTGTTCGTCTCGCTCGACGGCGAGATGGTCTCGAAGCAGTGCCACGCGGCGCCGCGCCTCGTGCCCTGCTCGTTCGAGTACGTCTACCTGGCCCGGCCCGACTCCGTGATGAACGGCATCTCGGTCTACGACGCCCGCCTCCGCCTCGGCGACCGCCTCGCCGACACGATCGCGACCTACGCCCCGACGGGCGACATCGACGTGGTCATGCCGATCCCCGACTCGTCGCGGCCCGCCGCGATGCAGGTCGCCCGCAAGCTCGGCATCGAGTACCGCGAGGGGTTCTACAAGAACCGCTACGTGGGCCGCACCTTCATCATGCCCGGGCAGGCGGAGCGCAAGCGCTCGGTGCGCCAGAAGCTCAACGCCATGTCGAGCGAGTTCAAGGGCAAGAACATCCTCATCGTCGACGACTCCATCGTGCGCGGAACGACCTCGCGCGAGATCGTCGAGATGGCCCGCGCCGCCGGGGCGAACGAGGTCACCTTCACCTCCGCCGCCCCTCCCGTGCGCTACCCGCACGTCTACGGCATCAACATGCCGACCCGGCACGAGCTCATCGCCCACGACCGCAAGATCCCCGAGATCGCGCGCGAGCTCGGCGCCGACCACCTCATCTACCAGGAGGTGGAAGACATGCGGAGCGCCATCACCGAGGGCAGCGACGTCGTCGACCTCGAGATGAGCTGCTTCACCGGCGACTACGTCACCGGCTCGGTCACCCCCGAGTACCTGGCCTGGGTCGAGGCGAACCAGCTCAGCTGACCGTGAGGGAGGCGCGGGTCGGCCTGGGCGGCCGCGCCTCCCCCACGAGACGGTGGCCGACCCGAGCCGTCGTCAATAGGCTCGTGCCCATGAGCGACCTCGGCTCCCCCGTGCCCCCCGACGAGACAGCGACCGTGCGCCCGCCCGCGGTCCCCGAGAAGGCCCCGGCCCCCGGCGCCGCCCCGGCCCTCCGCATCGCCGGCCTCCGCAAGGCGTTCGGCCCCAAGGTGGCCGTCGACGGCCTCGACCTCACGGTCCCGCTCGGCTCCTTCTACGGGCTGGTCGGCCCGAACGGCGCCGGCAAGACGACCACCCTGTCGATGGCGACCGGCCTGCTGCGCCCCGACGCCGGCACCATCGAGGTGCTCGGCACGGACGTGTGGAGCGACCCCGTCCGCGCCAAGTCGCTCGTCGGCGTGCTGAGCGACGGCGTCGCCCTGTTCGACCGGCTGACCGGCGAGCAGCTCGTGACGTACCACGGCCTCCTCAACGGGATGGACCGCGCGACGACCGCCCTCCGCGTCGGCGACCTGCTCGACCTGCTCGACCTCCGCGAGGCGGGCGGCACGCTCGTCGTCGACTACTCCGCGGGCATGACCAAGAAGGTGGCGCTGGCCTGCGCGCTCGTCCACGCCCCGCGCCTCCTCGTGCTCGACGAGCCGTTCGAGTCGGTCGACCCGGTCTCGGCGGCGAACATCCGCGACATCCTCCACGGCTACGTCGAGGGCGGCGGCACCGTCATCGTCTCGAGCCACTCGATGGACCTCGTGCAGCGCATGTGCGACCACGTCGCCGTCGTGTCGTCGGGCCGCGTGCTCGCGGCGGGCACGACCGACGAGGTGCGCGCCGGCTCGAGCCTCGAAGACCGCTTCGTCGAGCTCGTCGGCGGCCGTCAGCACGCACAGGGGCCCTCGTGGTTGCGCACCTCCTGAGCCTGCGCTGGCGGGTGATGCTGAACGGGTTCCGTCGCAGCACCTGGCAGCTGATCGCCGCGATCATCGGGCTCCTCTACGGCCTCGGCGTCCTCGCCCTCCTCGTCGGCGGGCTGTTCGCGCTGTCGTTCGCGCCCGAGACCTGGGCGTGGACGGTAGGCGTTCTGGGCGGCTCGGTCGCCGTGCTCGGCTGGGTCGTCGTGCCGCTGCTGCTGCGCGGCGTCGACCAGACGCTCGCGATCTCGAAGCTGCGGGCGTTCCCGCTGCCGGCCGACCGCCTCCTCGTGGCCCTGCTGGCGTGCGGGGTGCTCGGTGTGCCGGGGCTCGTCACCCTCGTCGCCGGTGTCGCGACCGGGCTGAGCTGGTGGCGGCACCCGCTGTCGCTGCTCACCGCCGTCGTCTGCGGCGTCGTCGGGGTGCTCACGTGCATCGCCGCGTCGCGGGCGCTCGAGTCGCTGACCAGCTCGCTCGGCGCCCACCGGCGCTACCGCGAAGTGATGGGCGTTCTCGTCTTCGTGCCGCTCATCCTCGCCGGGCCGTTGATCGCGCTGGCGGGCACGGGCCTCTCGAGCCTGCGCGACGACCTGCCGCAGATCGCCGGGGTCCTGTCGTTCACGCCCCTCGGGGCCGTCTGGTCGGTGCCCGGCGACCTCGCCCTGGGCCGCCCCGGGGAGGCGGGGGTCAAGGCCCTGATCGCCCTCGCCACCCTGGCCGTGCTGCTGCTGCTCTGGCGCGTCGGGCTGCGGGCCGCGCTGGTCTCGTCTCCGGGCGCGGCCGCCTCAGGTCGCTCGAAGGGCCTCGGCCCGTTCCGGTGGTTCCCGGCGACGCCGACCGGCGCCGTCGCGGCCCGCACGGCCGTCTACTGGCTGCGCGACCCGCGCTACGGCGGCTCGCTCGTGATCGTGCCGCTGCTGCCGGTGCTCGCGGTCTTCCTCGCCGCGACGACGGGCAGCGACTGGCTGCTCTACGCGCTCGGGCCGGGCATCGCGGCCCTGCTCGCCGTGACCCTGTGCGCCGACGTCTCGTACGACGGCACCGCGTTCGCCGCGCACCTGTCGACCGGGGTCTCCGGCCGTGCCGACCGGGCGGGGCGCGTCATCACGCTCTCGCTCTTCGCGGTGCCCGTGGTGGTGGTCGCGACGCTCGTGCCGCTCGCCGTGCTCGGCGAGCTGGCGAAGGCGCCCGCGCTGCTCGGCATCGGCCTGGGCGTCATGCTCACCGGCTTCGGGGTCTCGAGCGTGGCGTCGACCCGCTTCCTGATGCCGGTGCCCGCGGCGGGCGAGAGCCCGTTCAAGTCGCCGCAGGGCGCGAGCCTCACGTCGGCGCTCGGCATGTACGCGGCGTGGGCGCTGTCGTTCGCGTTCGCGTTGCCCGAGATCGCGCTGGGGCTCGTCGCGCTGGCCCAGGGCAGCTTGCTGCTCGGGGTCGTGGCGTTGGTCGTGGGCGTGCTGCTCGGTGGGGCGCTCGTCGTGGTGGGCGTCGTGCGGGGCGGACGGTCGCTCGACCAGCGCGGGCCGGAGCTGCTCGCCCGGCTGCGGCGCGCCTCCGGCTCCTGACCCGCGAGGGGGCTCTACTCGAGCTCACCCTCCACGGCGGGCTCGTCGGGAGCGTCGACGCTCTCGCGCTCGGCCCGCACGCGCTTGGCGCGGCGGATCGAGCTGCGGTCGGCGATGATCGCGACCGTGGCGCCGACCGCACCGCCGAAGGTCAGGCCCCACAGCGCGAAGTAGCCGTAGGTCGAGGCGATGCCCTCGCCCTCGTCGAACGGGAAGAGCGACGTGACGATCAACGAGACCACGACGCCCGCCGTCGCGCCGACGATGAGGAAGACCGAGATCTTCGGGGCCCGGCGCACGCTGACCTCGTCGTGCGAGCGGTCGTCGACCACCGGGGCGTCGACCGCGGGGCCGCCGACCGTGGGGGCGTCGACTCCCGGGGCGTCGACCGCCGAGGCGTCGGCGTCGGGCTGCTGCGGGGAGTCGGGTGCGCGGGTCACGTCGGCCATTCTCCCAGAGCCGGGGCCGCGTGCACGCCCGGTGTCTCGGTGCCGAGCGGTCGTCAGCTCCGGGGCAGGCGGACCGGCACGTAGCCGGTGAGGTCCGCGCGGCTGCCCGAGGCCGAGACGAGGGCCTGATCGACGGCCTCCTGCCAGGTGAGCGCTCCGGTGGCGAGGCGGATGAAGGTCGCGGGGTCGGTCTCGACGACGTTGGGCGGGGTGCCGCGGGTGTGGCTGAGCCCCTCGCGGAACTGCACCGCTCCCCAGGGCGGCACCCGCACCTCCACCGTGGCGCCGGGCTCGCCGTCGGCGAGCACCTGCAGCAGCCAGCGGACCGCGGTCGCGGTGACCACGCGGGAGGGCTGCGCGCCCTCGGCGAGCGCCGTCTGGGCCTCACGCACGGCGGCCGCGCCGGTGCCGTCGTCGATCCTCGCCTTGGCCATGCCGCTCAACCTATACGGGCGGGAGCCGAGGGTGCCCGGACTGCCCACTGGGTAGGATCGGCGCGTGCGAATCCTCGTCCTCGGCTCCGGTGCTCGCGAGCACGCCATCATCACCGCCCTGCTGCGCGAAGACGCGGGGCACGAGATCGTCGTCGCCCCCGGCAACGCCGGCATCGCCGAGCAGGTCGAGGTGGTGCACCTCGACCCCTCGAACGGCGCGGTCGTCACCGAGTACGCGCTCGAGAACGACGTCGAGCTCGTGGTCGTCGGCCCGGAGGCGCCTCTCGTCGCGGGCGTGGCCGACCCGCTCCGCTCGCGCGGCATCCCGGTCTTCGGCCCCGGCAAGGCGGCCGCGGCCCTCGAGGGCAGCAAGACCTTCGCCAAGCGCGTCATGGACGCCGCGGGCGTCCCCACCGGCCGGGCCACCCGGGTCGGCACCCTCGACGAGGCGGTCACCGTGCTCGACGAGTTCGGCGCCCCCTACGTCGTCAAGGCCGACGGGCTCGCCGCGGGCAAGGGCGTGCTCGTCACCTCCGACCGCGACGCCGCCGTCGAGCACGTCACCTACTGGCTGCAGCACGGCTCCGTGCTCGTCGAGGAGCACCTCGAGGGCCCGGAGGTCTCGCTCTTCTTCCTCAGCGACGGCCACACCGTCGTGCCGCTCAGCCCCGCACAGGACTCGAAGCGCCTGCGCGACGGCGACGAGGGCCCGAACACGGGCGGCATGGGCGCGTACTCGCCGCTGCCCTGGCTCGCCGACCGCTTCGGCAGCGAGAAGGACTTCGTCGACGAGGTGCTCGACACCGTCGCGACGCCGACCGTGCGCCAGCTCGAGCACGAGGGCACCCCGTTCATCGGCCTGCTCTACGCCGGGCTCATCCTCACCGAGCAGGGCGTGCGGGTGATCGAGTTCAACGCGCGCTTCGGCGACCCCGAGACGCAGGTCGTGCTGCCCCGTCTCGTCACCCCGCTGAGCGGCCTGCTGCTCGCGGCGGCGACCGGGTCGCTCGGCAACCACGAGGCTCCGCGCTTCGTGCCGACGCCCGCCGTGACCGTGGTGCTGGCGAGCGAGGGCTACCCCGAGGCCGTCGTCAGCGGGCGCGAGATCACGGGGCTCGACGACGCCCTGGCCGTCGCGGGGGTTCACGTGACGCACGCCGCCACCGCGCGGCTCGACGACCGGCTGATCGCCACCGGCGGGCGCGTGCTCAGCGTCGTGGCCGAGGGGAAGGACTTCGAGGAGGCGCGGGGCCGGGTCTACGAGGCCGTCTCGCGCATCCGGCTCGAGGGCTCGCAGCACCGGACCGACATCGCCGCGCGGGTCACGGGCGGCGCCCGGTGAGCGCGCTCGACCTGCCCGGCTGGAGCCACGCGTACTCCGGCAAGGTGCGCGACCTCTACGTGCCCGCGCCGGTGGTCGACTCGGTCGGCGACGTCGCGACGCTCGACGACACCAGCCACCTGCTGGTCGTCGCCTCCGACCGCGTCAGCGCCTACGACCACGTGCTCGAGCCCGGCATCCCCGGCAAGGGCGCCCTGCTCACGCAGCTGAGCCTCTGGTGGTTCGCGCAGCTCGACGGCGTGCCGAACCACCTCGTCGACCCGACGACGGCGCCGGTGACGCTGCCCGAGCAGGTGCGCGACCGCGCGATGCTGGTGGCGCCGCTCGACATGTACCCGGTCGAGTGCGTCGTGCGGGGCTACCTCGTCGGCAGCGGCTGGGCCGAGTACCGCGAGCACGGCACCGTCTGCGGCGTCGTGCTGCCGACCGGCCTGCAGAGCGGCGACCGGCTCCCCGAGCCGATCTACACGCCGGCCTACAAGGCGCCGCTGGGCGAGCACGACGAGAACATCTCGTTCGAGCGCACCGTCGAGCTCGTCGGGCCCGAGGTCGCCGCCGCCCTCCGCGACACGTCGCTCGAGATCTACCGGCGCGCGGCGGTCGTCGCCGAGGCCCGCGGCGTCGTGCTCGCCGACACGAAGTTCGAGTTCGGGGCCGACCGGTCGACGGGCGAGCTGACCCTCGGCGACGAGGTGCTCACGAGCGACAGCAGCCGGTACTGGGACGCCGAGGCGTACTCGTCGGGCGACCGCACCGCGAGCTTCGACAAGCAGATCGTGCGCGACTGGCTGTCGGCGAACTGGGACGGCGAAGGCACCCCGCCCGAGCTGCCCGCCGAGATCGTCCAGCGGACCGCCGCGCGCTACCGCGAGCTGATCGAGCGCCTGACCGGCCGCTAGCCGCCCGGCGTCAGCCGCCCGGCATCGTCGAGGCGCCCCTCCCGGGGCCCTCCCCGCCGCCGAGCGCCCCGGTAGCGTCACCTCGATCGCGCGAGCCACGTCGCGGGGCCTCGGGCGGCGGCGACGGGAATCCCCACGCCCACCCCGCGGTTGCAGGTCGGTGACGCGTCATCGACTCCGGTGCCGCGCCCCGACACAGGGAGCGACCCATGACCGACGAGACCTCGGCGCCCGAGCCGACCCGCGACTCCCCGGCTGCCCCCGCCCCCGCAGCGCGGTCGCTCGACCTGCTCGCGCCCGACACGACCATGGGCGCGGTGACCCTCCGCGTCGCCGACCTCGACGGCATGACCGCGTTCTACCGCGACGCCGTGACCCTCGCCGTGCTCTCGCACGACGCCGCCGCGGGCCGGAGCGTCCTCGGCCGCGGCACGACCCCGATCGTCGTGCTCGAGCACGCGCCCGAGCTGCGGCGGGCCGCCGCCCGCGAGGCCGGCCTCTTCCACACCGCGATCCTCTTCGAGACCGAGGTCGACCTGGCGTCGGCGGTCTACGGCGTCGCGAGCCGCCACCCGGGCAGCTTCACCGGCAGCGCCGACCACCTCGTCAGCAAGGCGTTCTACTTCACCGACCCCGAGGGCAACGGCATCGAGCTCTACTGGGACCGCGACCGCACCGCCTGGTCGTGGACCCACGGCCAGGTCGACATGGCGACGCTGGCGCTCGACCCGAACGCCTTCCTGCAGCAGAACGTCCGCGAGGAGGCGCTGGTCGCCGCCGCCTCCCGCCCCGCCTCGGTGGGCCACGTGCACCTCAGCGTGGGCGACGTGGCGTCCGCCCACCGGTTCTACGTCGAGCAGCTCGGCTTCGAGACCACGACGCGGTTCGGGTCGCAGGCCCTCTTCGTCAGCGCCGGCGGCTACCACCACCACATGGCGATGAACACCTGGAACAGCGCCGGCGCCGGTCGTCGACAGCTCGCGCTCGGCCTCGGCACCGTGCGCATCGAGGTGCCGACCGGCGACGACCTCGGCGCCCTCGGCGAGCGCCTCGGCCACCACGGGGTGGCGACGCGCGACGACGGGCGGGTGCTGGGGTTCGACGACCCGTGGAGCAACTCCATCGAGGTGCGGGTCCGGGCGTAGTCGAGCGAGCGGCCCCTCGGTCGCGGGCGTCGGCACCGGCCGTGCCTCGGCACCGCCGCCGGCCCCGCCGCCGGGCCCGACCCGGCCCCGCCGCCGGCCCCGCCGCCGGAGCCGCGGGGCGTACCGTCGACCCCATGCCTGACCAGCCCGTTCCCTCCGTCGAGCCCGACGCGCCCGTGCACGACCACCGCCCCGTCTTCGACCTCGTCGCCGAGGGCGACCTGGCCCTCGCCGACCACGAGGCGATCGCCGCGATGCTGGGGCTCGCCTTCTCCGAGTACGACCACTGGTACGCCGGTGCGCGCAGCTGGGCCGGCATGCAGCCCGAGCTGCGGGTCCTCGGCCGCGTCGGCGACGTCGTGGTCGCGCACGCCGGCCTGCGGCGCCAGTTCGTGACGGTCGGCGACGTCGACCTGCTCGTCACCGCGGTGGGGATGGTGGCGGTGAGCCCGATCCTGCAGGGCACGGGCCAGGGCGGGGAGCTGCTCCGCCGGGTCGACGAGGGGCTCGCCCGACTCGGCAGCCGGTTCGGCCTGCTCGAGACGGGCGAGGGGGTCCAGGGCTTCTACCAGCGCGCCGGCTGGCGCCCGCTGCACGGCGTCACCGGCCACTTCACGGCGTTCAGCGCCGACGGCGCCGGGGTGCTGGTCAGCCAGGACGAGGGCTGGCTCGTCCGCGAGGTCGGCGCCGACCTGGCCGAGTGGCCCGCCGGAGACCTCCGCTGGAACGGCCAGATGGTCTGACCGGCCGACCCGCGCCGATCAGGCACGGCACGAACCACGTCCTCGCCATCGAACCACGCCGCGGCGTGGTTCCACTGCGACGACGTGGTTCCACTGCGACGACATGGTTCGACTGCGACGACGTGGTGCGGCCACGGTCGCCGCCACATGCGGGAGGCGCGGTGCCCGTCGACCGGGCACCGCGCCTCCCGCAGTGCGGAGCTGCCTCGACTACGCGGGCACGCCCACCGTCGCCGGGTCCTCGTTCGAGCCGGGCGCCTCGGGCGAGACGCCGGCGCGCACGCGGGCGCCGAGGATCGGGTCGACCGAGTTCCAGTACTGGAACACGCGCTCGAGCAGGTCGGGGCGCGTCACCTTCGAGACGTGGCCGACGATGTTCGCGACGAGGCGGTCGCGCTGCTCGTCGTCCATGACGTCGCGCACGAGCGAGCCGGCCTGGCCGAAGTCGTCGTCCTCGGCGTGCAGGGTCGCGGCCGAGCGGACGAGCTCGCCGTCGCTCTCCCAGCCGCCGGTGTCGCCGGCCGCCTGCGGGTCGGCCGCGGGGCCGCCCACCGAGTTGGGCGCGTAGACCGGCGCCGTGGCCTCGCTGAAGTGGTAGCGCGCCGCGCCGTCCTTCGAGTACGAGTGCACCTCGGTCTTCGGGGCGTTCACGGGCAGCTGCTGGTGGTTGACGCCCACGCGGTAGCGGTGCGCGTCGGCGTAGCTGAAGATGCGGGCGAGCAGCATCTTGTCGGGGCTCGTCGCGATGCCGGGCACGAAGTTCGAGGGGGCGAAGGCGGCCTGCTCGATCTGCGCGAAGTAGTTCTCCGGGTTGCGGTCGAGGGTCATCGTGCCGACCTCGATCAGCGGGTAGTCGCTGTGCGGCCACACCTTGGTGAGGTCGAACGGGTTGAAGCGGTAGCCGGCGGCGTCGGCGTACGGCATGACCTGCACCGAGAGGGTCCAGGTCGGGTACTCGCCCCGCTCGATCGCGGCCGACAGGTCGCGGATGTGGAAGTCGGCGTCCTCGCCCGCGATGCGGTCGGCGTCGTCCTGCGTGAGGATCGCGTTGCCCTGGTCGGACTTGAAGTGGTACTTGACCCAGGAGCGCTCGCCCTCGGCGTTGATCCACTGGTAGGTGTGCGAGCCGAAGCCGTCCATCTGGCGCCACGAGGCGGGCAGGCCGCGGTCGCCCATCAGCCAGGTGACCTGGTGGGCCGACTCGGGCGAGAGGGTCCAGAAGTCCCACTGCATGTCGTGGTCGCGCAGGTGGCTGCCGGGCAGGCGCTTCTGCGAGTGGATGAAGTCGGGGAACTTCATGCCGTCGCGGATGAAGAAGACGGGGGTGTTGTTGCCGACGAGGTCGTAGTTGCCCTCGCTCGTGTAGAACTTCAGCGCGAAGCCGCGGGGGTCGCGCCACGTGTCGGGGCTGCCCTGCTCACCGGCGACGGTCGAGAAGCGGGCCAGCAGCTCGGTCTCGACGCCGGGCTGGAAGAGCGCGGCGCGGGTGTACTGCGAGACGTCGCCGGTGGTGACGAAGCGGCCGAACGCGCCGCCGCCCTTGGCGTGGACGATGCGCTCCGGCACCTTCTCGCGGTTGAAGTTCGCGAGCTTCTCGACGAGGCGGTGGTCGTGCAGCACGATGGGGCCGTCGGCCCCGACGGTCTGCGAGTGGGCGTCGCTCGCGGCGGGCGCTCCGTTGTCGGTCGTGGTCACGGGGGTGGCGTCGGTCATGACTCCTCGTTTCGTTCGGTGTTCAGTCACGGGTCGTTCGGGCACCCGGCACGCGGCCGGGGAAGACGGTGGGGCGGGCCCTCAGGAGGCGCGGGTCAGGTCGCCGACGGCGGTCGCGTCGCCGACTCCGCCGGCCTCCGCGTCGAGCTCGACGTCGTCGTCGGAGTCGCGACACGCCGCGCACAGCCCCCAGAAGGTGACCTCGGCGGTCTGCACCGTGAAGCCCGCGTCGTTCGACGGGGTCAGGCACGGCGCGTGCCCGACGACGCAGTCGACGTCGGCGACGTCGCCGCACACCGTGCAGACGACGTGGTGGTGGTTGTCGCCCGTCCGGAGCTCGTAGAGCGCCGGCGAGCCGGCCGGCTCGATGCGGCGCACGAGACCGGCGCCCGCGAGCGCGGCGAGCACGCCGTAGACCGCCTGGAGCGAGGTGCCCGGCAGCACCAGGGCGACCTTCGCGAAGACGACGTCGGCGGCCGCGTGCGGCATGCCCTCGAGCGCCTCGAGCACGGCGAGGCGCGGTGCCGTCACCCTGAGGCCGGCTCCGCGGAGCCGGTCGTGGGTGGCGCTGGTCTCGGGGTGCACCTGACCATCATGGCACTTCTCTTGAACAGTTCAAGACAGCGTGCCCGCATCCGCAGCCGCTGCACAGGCGCGGCCCCGGGTGCCGGCCCCTCCTGCGCGCCCGCACCGCGCCTCCCGGACACCGCTTCGCCCCGTGGACGTCCGCCGGAGCCCAGTAGTGGGGGATGCGACCGTGACGGCGCGTCCGTAGCGTGGTCGGCGGGACGGCACCCGACGCACAACCCGAGGAGCACCACGTGACCAGGACGGTCGACACCACCAGCACCACCCCGCAGTCGTACGAGCGGCTGCGCCCCGCCATGCGCCTCTGGTACCTCTGGTGGCTCTCCCGGTCGCGCCGCGTGGCGTCGCCCCGCGACGAGCCCTCCGCGCGCTCGACCGCGACCGACGCCGACACCGTGCTCATCGTCGGCAACGGCCCGGCCCACGGCTGGGGCGTGCGCTCGCACGACCAGGCCCTCGTCGGCCAGCTGTCGCGGGCGTCGTCGGCCGCCACCGGCCGCGCGTGCTCGGTCGACTACGTCGGCGACGAGATGATGAGCATCGAGTCGACCCGCTCGTGGATCCGCGACACCGACCTCGGGCTGTACGACACGTTCGTCGTGCTGGTCGGGCTCAACGACGCCGTCCGGCTCACGCCCCTCGACACCTGGGAGCACGAGCTGCGGCAGCTCGTCGCCACCCTCGCCCGGCGGGCTCACCCCACGGCCCGCACCGTGCTGATCGGCGTCCCCCCGGTGCGCTCCGTCAAGCCGTTCGAGTCGCTGCTCGGCGCCGTCGCCGAGACGCACGCCGAGCGCATGAACGCGATCACCGAGCTGGTCGCCGACGAGACGGGCGCGAGCTACTTCCGACTGCCGGCTGGCCTGCGTCGCCCCGACTCGCCCCACGGCTGCGTCGAGGGCTACCGCCAGTGGGCCCAGACGATCGCGCACCGCATCGCGCCGACCCTCGACAGCGTCCGACGCGTCGAGCTCGACGAGCGGCTGCCGCGCAGCCTGCCCGAGCGCTCGTTCGCGTGGAGCGGCGGCGCCACCCTCGTCGACAACGCCTCCCGGGGCGGCTCCGAGGTGCTGCAGCAGCTGGCGAAGGAGGCGGAGGCCGAGTTCGGCGTGGACGTCGCGGTCGTCAGCATGCTCGACGGCAGCAAGCTCTGGTACGCCAACAACACCGAGCTGCTCCCGGTCTCGATCCCCCGCGAGCTGACCTTCTGCGACGTCACCGTCGCCGAGGACGACCTGGTCGTCGTCGAGGACGCCCGCAAGGACGAGCGCTTCGCCGACAACCCCTACCTCGACCTCAACCACGGGTACTTCTACGCGGGCCACCCGATCCACTCGTCGACCGGCGAGACCATCGGCACGTTCTGCCTCCACGACGTCCGGCCGCGCAAGTCGTCGTCGGTGTCGCCGGAGAAGCTCCGCGCGTTCGCCCTCCGCGCCGAGGCCGAGCTGCAGAGCTACGAGAAGTCGGTCGCCGGCCCGGTCGCGTCGCTCGGCCAGGGCACCGTGCCCGGAGCGGGGCCGGCCCAGCCGGCCACGCGCCGCGAGCGCCGCGAGGCCGAGGCCCGCGCCGCCCTGCACGCCTGACCCGCGGGGCCGCGCTGCGGCCCCGGCCGACCGGTCTCGGCCTAGCGCCGCTCGCGCGGCACCTGGACGAGTGCGCCGGCCGCGTCGTTCGCGGCCCGGGCCGCGTCGTGCAGCGAGGCCCCGGCGGCCAGCTCGGCGACCAGCACGCCGGCGAACTCGTCGCCGGCGCCGGTCGTGTCGAGGGCGACCACCCGGGTGCTCGTCGTGACGTGCTCGACACCGGCCGCGTCGGCGACGAACGCCCCGGCGCCCCCGGCCGTGACGACGGCGGACGGGCTGAGCTCGAGGAGCCGACGCGCGACGTCCGCCGGACGCCAGGCCCCGCCCTCGCGGACGGCCGAGCGCGACCCCGGCTCGCCGACCGGCCGGGCGGCCTCCGCCGCGCGCAGCAGGGCGAGCCCCTCGGCGGCGTTCACCACCACCGGGTCGCTCGCGGCCAGCACGTCGCCCGGCACGCTGCGCACCGGGCTGGCGTTGAAGACGAAGCGGGCGCCCGATGCCCGGCACCACTCGACGGCGGCGCGCAGGGCGCCCTCGCTGATCTCGTGCTGGGCGAGGACGACGTCGGGCCGGGTGCGGTCGAGCTCGGCGGCCACGTGCTCCGGCGTCAGCTCGCCGTTCGCGAGCGGCGCCACGACGATGATGTTCTCGCCGTCGGGAGCGACCGTGATGAGGGCCCGGCCGGTCAGCCCCGGGGCGCGGTGCACCCCGGCCACGTCGATGCCGTGGCCGGCCGCCCACGCGACCACGCGGTCGCCGACGGGGTCGTCGCCGACGGAGGAGACGAGGGCCGTGGTGCCGCGCCGCACCGCCCCGACGGCCTGGTTGAGGCCCTTGCCGCCCGGCGCCTCCTCGTACTCCGACCCGAGGACGGTCTCGCCGGCGCGGGGGAACTCCCGCACGCGGGCGACCAGGTCGAGGTTGACGGATCCGACGACGGCGACTGTGGGCTCGGTTGTGCTCATGCCTCCATCCTGGACCGACCCGGGCGCTCGGCGGCGCCCTCCTCCACGGTCAGCCCTGGGGATGACTTCGGGGCCGGCCTGTGGAGGAACGCCCCGCACGGGCAGACCGGTCGCTACGGTTCGACCATGACAGCCTCCCCGCACGCAGGGCCCCGCGCCGACCGCACGGGCGACCCGGCCGCCGACCGCGGCCTCGACCTCTCGGGGCGCGACCTCGTCGTCGACCTGGCCCGCGTGGTCTGCGTGCTGCTGGTCGTGGTCATCCACGTCCTGATGGTCGGCGTCGCGGTCGACGCCGACGGCGCCGTCACCGCGACGCAGCCGCTCACCGAGCAGCCCTGGTTCGCGGCGTCGACCTGGGCCGGCCAGGTGATGCCCCTCTTCTTCGTGCTCGGCGGCTTCGCCAGCGCGACGTCGTGGGCGAGCGCCCGCCGCCGTGGCGCCACCGCCTCCGAGCACGTGGCCGGTCGCCTGGTCCGGCTCGCCCGGCCCGCCGTGCCCGTGTTCGTCGTGCTCGCCGCGGCCCTGCTCGTCGCGACGTTGCTCGGGGTCGACCCCGCCCTGCTCGACGTGGTGGCCACCGGCGTCGGCTCGCCGCTCTGGTTCCTCGCCGCCTACGCGATCACGCAGGTGGCGGTGCCGACGATGGCGCGCCTGCACGAGACCCGCCCGGCGGCGACCTTCGTGGCCCTGGCGACCGGGGCCGTCCTCGTCGACGCCGCCCGCTGGTCGAGCGGCGTGACCGACGTCGGACTGCTCAACCTGGTCTTCGTCTGGCTCTTCGTCCAGCAGCTGGGGTTCGCCGTCGCGAGCGGGTGGCTCCGACGCGCTCCGCGCCTCCTGCTCGTCACCGTGGCCGTGGCGTGCTGGCTCTCGCTGCCCGTGCTGACCACGGTCGGCCCGTGGTCCGCCGACATGCTCGCCGGCCTCAACCCGCCCACCGTGCCGCTGATGGTGCTCGGCGTCGGCCAGATCTGCGTCCTCACCCTCCTCCGCCCGCTCCTCGAGCGACTCATGGCGACGACGCCCGCCCGGGCCGTCGTGCTCGCCGTGGGCAGCCGGGGCATGACGATCTACCTCTGGCACCTGCCGCTGCTGATCGCCGTGCTCGGGGTCTGCCTCGCGCTCGGCGGCCCGCTGCCCGAGCCCGGCTCGGCCGCGTGGTGGTGGAGCCGAGGGCCCGTCGCGCTGCTGGTGGTGGGCCTCGCGTGCACGGTGTCGCTCCTGACGGGGCGTCTCGAGCAGCCGCCGCGGCGCTCGTCGGCCGATGCCGTGAGCCCGCCCGTCGGCGTCGTCGTGGTCGCCGCGGTGCTGGTCGTCGCGCCGACCTTCGCGGTGATGCTGCGGGGTCTCGACCTGCCGCTGGCGATCGCGGGGGCCGTGGCCCTGCCGCTCGCCGTGCAGCTGCTCGCGCCGCGCGTGAGGTGAGGGTGACGCCCGGCCGGTCGGGGGGGTGCCGGCCGGGCGTCCTACGGTGTCGGGCGGATCAGGAACCCTCGACCGGATGTCGACAGGAGGCCCGATCACGAGGCCCTGTTCCTGCCGCTGGGTCCATGGTGCGTCGCGTTCCGATGACGACGCTGGGAGCAGCCTCGGCAACAGCCGACAACCGACGGTCCCTCCCCAGCCCGACCTCTCTCCCCGCCGGCCCGGGCGCCTCCCGTGCCCGCGGGCCCGCGCCTCCCCCTGCCCTAGACTCGACGCGTCCATCCGCTACCGCTTCTGCAGGAGTTGATCGTGCCCACCATCGTCGTCGAGGTCATGCCCAAGGCTGAACTGCTCGACCCCCAGGGCAAGGCCGTCGCCGGCGCCCTGGCCCGTCTCGGCTCCGCCGCTCCCGACCAGGCCGGGGCGACGTTCACCGACGTCCGCATCGGCAAGCGCTTCGAGCTGACCGTCGAGGGCGAGGTGACCGAGGCCGTCCTGGCCGAGGTGCGCCGCCTCGCCGACGACGTGCTCTCGAACTCCGTGATCGAGGACGTCGTGGGCGTCACGGTGCTCGACGCGGCCCCCGCAGCCTGATGCGCGTCGGCGTCGTCACCTTCCCCGGCTCCCTCGACGACCGCGACGCGCAGCGCGCGGTGCGCCTCGCCGGCGGCGAGCCCGTCGCCCTCTGGCACGGTCAGCACGACCTCCAGGGCGTCGAGGCGCTCATCCTGCCCGGCGGCTTCAGCTACGGCGACTACCTGCGCGCCGGCGCGATCGCCTCGCTCTCGCCGATCATGACCGAGGTCGTCTCGGCCGCGAAGTCCGGCATGCCGGTGCTCGGCATCTGCAACGGCTTCCAGATGCTGGCGGAGGCGCGGCTCATCCCCGGTGCCCACACCCGGAACGCGCACCAACAGTTCATCCGTCGCGACCAGGTGCTGCGCGTCGAGAACGCGTCCACCGACTGGACGAACGGCTTCACGGAGGGGCAGGAGATCACCATCCCCCTCAAGAACGCCGACGGCCGGTTCATCGCCGACGCCGAGACCATCGCGCGCATCGAGGGCGAGGGGCAGGTCGCCTTCCGCTACGTCGGGGTCAACCCCAACGGCTCGATGGACGACATCGCCGGCGTCTCGAACGCCCGCGGCAACGTCGTCGGGCTCATGCCCCACCCCGAGCACGCCACCGAGCCCGGCTTCGGCCCCGACATGCCCGACGCCATGTCGAGCGGTGTCGACGGCCTCACCTTCTTCACGTCCGTCATCGAGAGGGCCCTGTCCAAGTGAGCACCAACGACGACCACGCCGAGCTGATCGACGTCCGCCCCGAGGGCCCCAAGCCCGACACGGTCGCCGACGCGGCGGCGACGCCCGACAAGGAGCAGCCGTACGCGGCGCTCGGCCTGAAGGCCGACGAGTACGCGAAGATCCGCGAGATCCTCGGCCGTCGCCCCACGAGCGGTGAGCTGGCGATGTACTCGGTCATGTGGAGCGAGCACTGCTCCTACAAGTCGAGCAAGGTCTACCTGCGCCAGTTCGGCCAGAAGGTCTCCCCCGCCATGAAGAGGGACCTGATGGTCGGCATGGGCGAGAACGCGGGCGTCGTCGACGTCGGAGGCGGCTGGGCGGTGACCTTCAAGGTCGAGTCCCACAACCACCCCAGCTACATCGAGCCCTTCCAGGGCGCGGCCACCGGCGTCGGCGGCATCGTCCGCGACATCATCTCGATGGGCGCCCGCCCGGTAGCCGTGATGGACCAGCTCCGCTTCGGCGACATCGACGCCCCCGACACGGCGCGCGTCGTCGACGGCGTCGTGGGCGGCATCAGTTTCTACGCGAACTGCCTCGGCCTGCCCAACATCGGCGGCGAGACCTACTTCGACGCCGTGTACCAGGGCAACCCTCTGGTGAACGCCCTCGCGGTGGGCGTGCTCCGGCACGAAGACCTGCACCTCGCGAACGCCAAGGGCGTGGGCAACAAGGTGGTGCTCTTCGGGGCCCGCACCGGCGGCGACGGCATCGGGGGCGCCTCCATCCTGGCCTCCGACACGTTCTCGGCCGGCGGCCCGACCAAGCGCCCCTCGGTGCAGGTGGGCGACCCGTTCGCCGAGAAGGTGCTCATCGAGTGCTGCCTCGAGCTGTTCCGTCACGAGCTGGTCGAGGGCATCCAAGACCTGGGGGCCGCCGGCATCAGCTGCGCCACCTCCGAGCTCGCGTCGAACGGCGACGGCGGCATGTTCATCGAGCTCGACTCCGTGCTGCTGCGCGATCCGTCGCTCACGGCGGAGGAGATCCTCATGAGCGAGAGCCAGGAGCGCATGATGGCCGTCGTGCGCCCGGACAAGCTCGACGACTTCCTCGCCGTGACGGCCAAGTGGGACGTCGAGACGAGCGTGCTCGGCGAGGTCACCGACACGGGCCGTCTCGTCATCAACTGGCACGGCGAGGAGATCGTCAACGTCGAGCCGCGCACGGTCGCGGTCGACGGCCCGGTCTACGAGCGCCCGGTGGCGTACCCGACCTGGATCGACGCCCTCCAGGCCGACAGCGCGTCGTCGCTCGCGCGGCCGACGGGCAACGCGGTGCTCCGCGAGCAGTTCCTGCAGCTGCTCGGCTCGCCGAACCTCTCCGACAAGAGCTGGGTCACCAACCAGTACGACACGTACGTGCTCGGCAACACGGCCCTGAGCTTCCCCGACGACGGCGGCATGGTCCGGGTCGACGAGGAGTCCGGGCTCGGCTTCGCGATCGCCACCGACGCCAACGGCCGGTACTGCCAGCTCGACCCCAAGCAGGGCGCGCGACTGGCCCTCGCGGAGGCGTACCGCAACGTCGCCGTCACGGGTGCCGTGCCGGCCGCGGTCACCGACTGCCTCAACTTCGGCAGCCCGGAGGACCCGGAGGTCATGTGGCAGTTCTCGCAGGCCGTCGAGGGCCTGGCCGACGGCTGCCTCGAGCTGGAGATCCCGGTCACGGGCGGCAACGTCTCGTTCTACAACCAGACCGGCACGGCGCCGATCCACCCCACCCCCGTGGTCGGGGTGCTCGGTGTCATCCAGGACGTCGCGAAGCGCGTCCCGTCGGGCTGGCAGGACGAGGGCGACAACATCTACCTGCTCGGCACGACGAAGCTCGAGCTCGACGGCTCGGCCTGGGCCGGCGTCGTGCACGACCACCTCGGCGGTCGCCCGCCGGCGGTCGACCTCGACGCGGAGAAGCAGCTGGCGGGCCTGCTGGCGGCCGGCGCCGACCAGTCGCTGCTCGCGGCGGCGCACGACCTCAGCGACGGCGGTCTGGGCCAGGCGCTGGCCGAGGCCGTGCTGCGCTTCGGCGTGGGCGCTCGCGTGTGGCTGGACGAGGTGATGGAGCGTGACGGCGTCGACGTGGCGACGGCGCTCTTCAGCGAGTCGACCGGCCGTGTCGTCGTGTCGGTGCCGCGCGAGGACGACGTGAAGTTCCGGGGCCTCTGCGAGGGCCGCGGCTACCCCGTCGCGCGCATCGGCGTGACGGACGGCGCCTCGGGCTCGCTCGAGATCCAGGACCGCTTCACGGTGACGATCGACGAGCTCCGCCGAACGCACCGCGGCACGCTCCCCGCGCGCTTCGGCGCGACCATCCCCGCCTGACGCGCTCCCCGCGCCACCCCCGAGGGCCCCTGCCACCGCAGGGGCCCTCCCCCGTCCCCCCGCACACCGGCCCCCACCCCTCCCCGGAAGCAAGACCCGCCCCTCACACAGCCGACCCCGCCCTCCCCGGACGGCGAAGCCCACCCTCCCCGGGCGGCGCAGCTCGCCCCCCGGGCGGCGCAGCTCGCCCGCCCCAGCAGGGGGCGGCGAAGCTCGCCCCCGCGCGTCGGGCGGCGAAGCTCGCCCGACAGCGGCCGGCAGGCCGCCGAACAAGCACGAACAGCAATGCCCCCGGACCGAAAGGTCAAGGGGCATGCATTGCTGGGGTACCTGGACTCGAACCAAGAACAACTGAACCAGAATCAGTCGTGTTGCCAATTACACCATACCCCAATGACAACACCTGTGATGATGTCGGCATCGTCGGCCCAGAACCTGAACCGATTGTCTACTGTACAGCATCTCCGAGGTGGTCGACACCACCCACGAGGTCGCGGTTGATGGTGGCCGCCACGCGGGCCCCCGATCCGGCGGCGACGATGAGCTGCTGCGGCCCGGGAGCGGTGGACTCCCCCGCGGCGTATAGGCCCTGCACCGAGGTGCGCCCGTGGTCGTCGACGACGAGCAGGCCGTCGGCGTCGAGCTCGGCCCCGGTGGGAGCGACGTACTCGAGGGCCCCCGACCACGTCGGGCGCACGAAGCCGGCCGTCCGGGCGACGACCTCGCCGTCGGCGAGCTCGACCCCGTGCATCCCCTCGCGGTCGCCCTGGATCGCGGCCACGCGGCGGCGCTCGACCCGGATGCCCCGGCTGGCGAGCCGGGACTCCTCGTCGGCGGTGACGATGTCCGCCCCGTGGGTGAAGGCGATGACGTCGTCGCTCCACTGCGACAGCAGCAGGGCGCGCTCCGCCAGGTCGGGGTGCTCGCCGATGACGGCGATGGGCTGGTCGCGCTTGCCCCACGCGTCGCACTCGATGCAGCTGTGGACGTAGGTGCCGTAGAACGCCCGGAGCGACCCGATGTCGGGCAACGTCTCGTGCAGCCCCGTCGAGACCAGCACCACCCGCGCCGTCGCCGACGAGGCCGCTCCGCGGAACTCGCAGTCGATCTCGAAGCCGCCGTCGGTCGCGTGGATGGCGGTGGCCACCGTCTGGCGGTGCTCCGCGCCCTCGTAGCCCAGGAACTCCTCGCGGCCGAGCTTCCGCAGCTCGAGCGGCGAGATGCCGTCGCGGGTGATGAACCCGTGCGACAGCAGGGTCGCGGAGTTCCGGGGGCGGTTGCTGTCGATCAGCAGCACACGTCGGCGTGCCCGCACGAGGTTCAGGGCGGCGCTCAACCCGGCCGGGCCGGCTCCGACGACGGCGACGTCGTACACGTCGCTCACGACCGGTCGAGCAGACGCTGGATGCGGCGGAGCGTCGACTCGCGCCCGAGGATCTCCATCGACTCGAAGAGCGGGGGGCTGACCTTGCGACCGGACAGCGCCACGCGAAGCGGCCCGTACGCGAGTCGGGGCTTGAGCCCGAGCCCGTCGACGAGCGCGCCCTTGAGCGCCTCCTGGATCTCCGGGTGCGTCCAGCTCTCCAGCACCTCCAGGGCCGCCGAGGAGGCGCGGAGCACGTCGTCCGCGGAGTCCGGCAGCGAGGCGGTCGCGTCCGCCTCGTGCACGAGCTCGTCATCGCTGACGAAGAGGAACGACAGCATCCCCCGAGCCTCGCTGAGCAGGGTCATGCGCTCCTGGACGAGTGGCGCCGCCTGCACGAGCACCGCCGTCTCCGCCTCCGTGGGAGGATCGCTGACCACGCCGTCGAGGTACGGCAGCAAGCGCGAGCGGAAGTCGTCGGCCTCGAGCAGCCGGACGTGGTCACCGTTGATCGACTCCGCCTTCTTGAGGTCGAAGCGGGCCGGGTTGGGGTTGACGTCGACGACGTCGAACGCCGCCACCATCTCGTCGATGCTGAACACGTCACGGTCGTGCGTGAGCGACCAGCCGAGCAGGGCCAGGTAGTTGACCAGCCCCTCGGGGATGAAGCCCCGGTCGCGGTGGTGGAAGAGGTTCGACTCCGGGTCGCGCTTCGACAGCTTCTTGTTGCCGTCGCCCATGACGTACGGGAGGTGACCGAAGCGCGGGATGAAGGTGGTGACGCCGAGCTCGACCAGCGCCTCGTAGAGGGCGATCTGGCGGGGCGTGGACGACAGGAGGTCCTCACCGCGCAGCACGTGCGTGATGCCCATCAGGGCGTCGTCGAGCGGGTTGACGAACGTGTAGAGCGGGACGCCGTTCGGGCGCACCACGACGAAGTCCGAGAAGGAACCCGCGGGGAACGTGATCTCGCCCCGCACCAGGTCGTCGAAGCTCAGGTCACGGTCCGGCACGCGGAGGCGCAGCGCCGGCTGGCGCCCCTCGGCGCGGTACGCCGCGCGCTGGTCAGCCGTGAGCTCACGCTCGAAGTTGTCGTAGCCCTGCTTGGGGTCGCGGCCCTGCTGGATGTTGCGCGCCTCGATCTCCTCACCGGTGGCGAAGCTCTCGTACAGGAGGCCCTTCTCGAGGAGCTGGTCGATGACGTCACGGTAGATGTCGTGACGGAGCGACTGCCGGTAAGGAGCGTGCGGCCCGCCGACGTCGACGCCTTCGTCCCAGTCGATCTTCAACCAGCGCAGACCGTCGAGGATCTGCTCGTAGCTATCCTCGCTGTCGCGGCTCGCGTCAGTGTCCTCGATGCGGAACACGAGCTTGCCGCCGGTGTGGCGTGCGTAGGCCCAGTTGAATAGGGCGGTGCGGATGAGCCCGACGTGGGGCGTACCGGTGGGCGAGGGGCAGAACCGCACGCGCACATCAGTGCCGGTGGCGGTGGAGAAGGGAGCAGACATCGGTGATGATCTTACCGGCCGGCCCCCGTGGCCACCTGCGTTAAACACGAAAGGCCCCTCCTGTGGAGGGGCCTTTCGGTGTGCCAGTCATGCTGGGCACTAAAGGGAGTCCGGCGGTGTCCTACTCTCCCACAAGGTCCCCCTTGCAGTACCATCGGCGCTGAGAGTCTTAGCTTCCGGGTTCGGAATGGGACCGGGCGTTTCCCTCTCGCTATGGCCGCCGAAACATTTACCACACACACACCCACCCGGGGTGGCGGTGAAGTCTGTTTCAGACCATGCCCACCACTAGGTGATGGGACTTGTCTGTTCTGTTGTCCCGCACCAGGGAACGGTGCCTGGTGGCGGGGTGTTTCCGTAAAGAACGGGTCGTTACCGACCGTCTTCCGGGAACCACATAGTGGACGCGAAGCAATCTTTCTTCCCCTCTACAGGGGAAGAGTGTTGTCAAGTTATCGGCTTATTAGTACCGGTCAGCTCCATGGGTCGTTAGTCCCCACTTCCACATCCGGCCTATCAACCCAGTAGTCTAGCTGGGAGCCTCTCACCCCGAAGGGTATGGAAATCTCATCTCGAAGCCGGCTTCCCGCTTAGATGCTTTCAGCGGTTATCCGTTCCGAACGTAGCTAATCAGCGGTGCCCTTGGCAGGACAACTGACACACCAGAGGTTCGTCCATCCCGGTCCTCTCGTACTAGGGATAGATCTTCTCAAATTTCCTACGCGCGCAGCGGATAGGGACCGAACTGTCTCACGACGTTCTAAACCCAGCTCGCGTACCGCTTTAATGGGCGAACAGCCCAACCCTTGGGACCTACTCCAGCCCCAGGATGCGACGAGCCGACATCGAGGTGCCAAACCATGCCGTCGATATGGACTCTTGGGCAAGATCAGCCTGTTATCCCCGAGGTACCTTTTATCCGTTGAGCGACAGCGCTTCCACAAGCCACTGCCGGATCACTAGTCCCGACTTTCGTCCCTGCTCGACTTGTCAGTCTCACAGTCAAGCTCCCTTGTGCACTTACACTCGACACCTGATTGCCAACCAGGTTGAGGGAACCTTTGGGCGCCTCCGTTACTCTTTAGGAGGCAACCGCCCCAGTTAAACTACCCACCAGGCACTGTCCCAGAACCGGATCACGGTTCGTAGTTAGATATCCAAAGTGACCAGAGTGGTATTTCAACAATGACTCCACCTGAACTAGCGTCCAAGCTTCACAGTCTCCCACCTATCCTACACAAGCCACTCCGAACACCAATACCAAGCTGTAGTAAAGGTCACGGGGTCTTTCCGTCCTGCTGCGCGTAACGAGCATCTTTACTCGTAGTGCAATTTCGCCGAGTTCGCGGTTGAGACAGCTGGGAAGTCGTTACGCCATTCGTGCAGGTCGGAACTTACCCGACAAGGAATTTCGCTACCTTAGGATGGTTATAGTTACCACCGCCGTTTACTGGGGCTTAAATTCTGAGCTTCGCTTGCGCTAACCCTTCCTCTTAACCTTCCAGCACCGGGCAGGCGTCAGTCCGTATACATCGTCTTGCGACTTGGCACGGACCTGTGTTTTTAGTAAACAGTCGCTTCCCACTGGTCTCTGCGGCCTTTCCCGCTCCGGGAGTAAATCCCATCACGGTTCCGGCCCCCCTTCTCCCGAAGTTACGGGGGCATTTTGCCGAGTTCCTTAACCACGATTCTCTCGATCTCCTTGGTATTCTCTACCTGACCACCTGAGTCGGTTTGGGGTACGGGCGGCTTGAACCTCGCGTCGATGCTTTTCTCGGCAGCATAGGATCACTGATTTCCCCCAATCGGGGTACGCATCGGGTCTCAGGCGCATTGACGACGGATTTGCCTATCGTCAGCCCTACATCCTTACACCAGGTTCACCTTACGGATACCATCGCCTGGCTCAGCTACCTTCCTGCGTCACACCTGTTAATACGCTAACCGCACCAGCATGGGGTCGAGCGTTAGACCGGCCGGCATCACCCCGAAGGGATCCGCTCAGCCGGGTTAGGACTCTTAGCACCACTGGATTAGCTTGGGCGGTTCTTCGCCGGTACGGGAATATCAACCCGTTGTCCATCGACTACGCCTGTCGGCCTCGCCTTAGGTCCCGACTTACCCAGGGCGGATTAACCTGGCCCTGGAACCCTTGGTCTTTCGGAGGACGGGTTTCTCACCCGTCTTTCGCTACTCATGCCTGCATTCTCACTCGTGTGGCCTCCACGGCTGGTTTACACCGCCGCTTCACTGGCCACACGACGCTCTCCTACCACTCCGTACGACTGAACCACGAAGGCTTGTCTATAATACGAAATCTACAACTTCGGTGGTGTGCTTGAGCCCCGTTACATTGTCGGCGCGGAATCACTTGACCAGTGAGCTATTACGCACTCTTTCAAGGGTGGCTGCTTCTAAGCCAACCTCCTGGTTGTCTATGCAACTCCACATCCTTTCCCACTTAGCACACGCTTAGGGACCTTAGTTGGTAGTCTGGGTTGTTTCCCTCTCGACAATGAAGCTTATCCCCCACTGTCTCACTGCTGCGCTCTCACTTACCGGCATTCGGAGTTTGGCTGACGTCAGTAAGCTTTTGGGCCCCATCGGCCATCCAGTAGCTCTACCTCCGGCAAGAAACACGCAACGCTGCACCTAAATGCATTTCGGAGAGAACCAGCTATCACGAAGTTTGATTGGCCTTTCACCCCTATCCACAGCTCATCCCCTCCATTTTCAACTGAAGTGGGTTCGGTCCTCCACGACGTCTTACCGTCGCTTCAACCTGGCCATGGATAGATCACTTCGCTTCGGGTCTAGGACATGCGACTGGATCGCCCTCTTAAGACTCGCTTTCGCTACGGCTACCCCACACGGGTTAACCTCGCCACATATCGCTAACTCGCAGGCTCATTCTTCAAAAGGCACGCTGTCACCCCTACAAGGAGGCTCCAACGGTTTGTAAGCAAACGGTTTCAGGTACTATTTCACTCCCCTCCCGGGGTACTTTTCACCTTTCCCTCACGGTACTTGTCCGCTATCGGTCATCTGGGAGTATTTAGGCTTATCAGGTGGTCCTGACAGATTCACACGGGATTTCTCGGGCCCCGAGCTACTTGGGATCCCCATTCAGCCAGCGCCAGCATTTCGGCTACGGGGTTCGCACCCTCTATGACCAGCCATTCAAAGCTGTTCGCCTATACTGCGCTGTAACTGCTCCTGTCCGGCAGAACAGGACAACGGGTCCCACAACCCCGACCATGCAACGACCGCCGTCTATCACACATGACCGGTTTAGCCTCTTCCGATTTCGCTCGCCACTACTCACGGAATCACTGTTGTTTTCTCTTCCTGTGGGTACTGAGATGTTTCACTTCCCCACGTTCCCTCTACCCGCCCTATATATTCAGGCGGGAGTCACCAGGTCAAAACGCCTGGCGGGGTTTCCCCATTCGGAAATCCTCGGATCAGGGCTCGATTATCAGCTCCCCGAGGCTTATCGCAGATTTCTACGTCCTTCTTCGGCTCCAGATGCCAAGGCATCCACCGTTTGCTCTTAGAAACTTGACCACAAAGTTGCCACCAGCCAAAGCTGGCAGCTCAGTGTTATCTCATTCGCCAACCCAACCCGAAGGCTGAGTTGGTCTAAGAAATTGCACTTAGTATCACAAACCCGGTCACCAACCCCCGAAAGGGCCGGCTCTTGATTTGCGACTAAGATGCTCGCGTCCACTGTGTAGTTCTCAAAATACGGGCGGCACCAGAATCACCCTGCGATACATGCAGGACTTTCCTGGCCCAGAGGTAAAACCCCACACCATAAAGGCGTGGAAGCTTGGTCCCTCAGGACCCAACAGCGTGCATACCGTTCCGCTTGTGCGCCACACCGTTCCAAACCTCCGAAGAGATCGTACTAAGCACTGCGCCGTCACAAAACGACCATTGTCAATGTTCCACCCATGAGCGCCAGCCAGAGACATTCGCTCTAGTACTGACTTGACCAGATGATCCCTGTGTAAACAGCAGGGCTGGTACATGCTCCTTAGAAAGGAGGTGATCCAGCCGCACCTTCCGGTACGGCTACCTTGTTACGACTTAGTCCTAATCACCGATCCCACCTTCGACAGCTCCATCCCACAAGGGGTTAGGCCACTGGCTTCGGGTGTTACCGACTTTCATGACTTGACGGGCGGTGTGTACAAGGCCCGGGAACGTATTCACCGCAGCGTTGCTGATCTGCGATTACTAGCGACTCCGACTTCATGGGGTCGAGTTGCAGACCCCAATCCGAACTGAGACCGGCTTTTTGGGATTCGCTCCACCTTACGGTATCGCAGCCCTTTGTACCGGCCATTGTAGCATGCGTGAAGCCCAAGACATAAGGGGCATGATGATTTGACGTCATCCCCACCTTCCTCCGAGTTGACCCCGGCAGTCTCCTATGAGTTCCCACCATAACGTGCTGGCAACATAGAACGAGGGTTGCGCTCGTTGCGGGACTTAACCCAACATCTCACGACACGAGCTGACGACAACCATGCACCACCTGTATACCGACCTTGCGGGGCGACCATCTCTGGCCGTTTCCGGTATATGTCAAGCCTTGGTAAGGTTCTTCGCGTTGCATCGAATTAATCCGCATGCTCCGCCGCTTGTGCGGGCCCCCGTCAATTCCTTTGAGTTTTAGCCTTGCGGCCGTACTCCCCAGGCGGGGAACTTAATGCGTTAGCTGCGACACGGAGACCGTGGAATGGTCCCCACATCTAGTTCCCAACGTTTACGGCGTGGACTACCAGGGTATCTAATCCTGTTCGCTCCCCACGCTTTCGCTCCTCAGCGTCAGTTACGGCCCAGAGATCTGCCTTCGCCATCGGTGTTCCTCCTGATATCTGCGCATTCCACCGCTACACCAGGAATTCCAATCTCCCCTACCGCACTCTAGTCTGCCCGTACCCACTGCAGGCTGGGGGTTGAGCCCCCAGATTTCACAGCAGACGCGACAAACCGCCTACGAGCTCTTTACGCCCAATAATTCCGGACAACGCTTGCACCCTACGTATTACCGCGGCTGCTGGCACGTAGTTAGCCGGTGCTTTTTCTGCAGGTACCGTCACTTTCGCTTCTTCCCTACTAAAAGAGGTTTACAACCCGAAGGCCGTCATCCCTCACGCGGCGTTGCTGCATCAGGCTTTCGCCCATTGTGCAATATTCCCCACTGCTGCCTCCCGTAGGAGTCTGGGCCGTGTCTCAGTCCCAGTGTGGCCGGTCACCCTCTCAGGCCGGCTACCCGTCGTCGCCTTGGTGAGCCATTACCTCACCAACTAGCTGATAGGCCGCGAGTCCATCCTTGACCGAAATTCTTTCCAACTCCTAGCCATGCGGCTGAAGCTCGTATCCGGTATTAGACGCCGTTTCCAGCGCTTATCCCAGAGTCAAGGGCAGGTTACTCACGTGTTACTCACCCGTTCGCCACTAATCCCCCCAGCAAGCTGGAGTTCATCGTTCGACTTGCATGTGTTAAGCACGCCGCCAGCGTTCGTCCTGAGCCAGGATCAAACTCTCCGTAAAAGAAAAAACAGACCAACCGGAAAAAGGCCGGATCTGCTGAATTTGATGCTGACCAAAGAACAAAACAATCTGACGATTGTTGTTGTCCATCAATCTCAAAGAAACCTAAACACCACTCAGAACCGAAGTTCATCACGATGCCAGGGTATAATTTGGCATTTGACAATGTGCACGCTGTTGAGTTCTCAAGGACCAAACGCACCCGGAACCCGACCTATATAAAGGCCCTCGTCCGAGGCAGCTGTGAAACCTTAGCACCGATCTTCACCATGTAAGACCACCGCTCTTAGACCCCCGTAAGGAGCCGGTGTCGCTTTCGCAACGAGCCATGACGCTACACCATGTGGATCAGTGTTCGCAACCCACTTGGTCCGAGGCCGTGAAGGCAACTCGAGGACTTGGAGGCTGGTCAGCTTGAGGCCGGTGAAGCTTCGCTCCGCCGCACCGTTGTGGTGACAAGAAAGAACATTACAGGCACCACCCGCCCAACGTCCAAACCCCCACACATCCCGGGCGTGTCGCAACCACGAACCCCGGAAAATCAAGGGTCAAGCACCTGAACACCCGGCAGACAGCCGCACACGGCCGCACAAGGGCGTTCCTGCCGAGGGGCAGGAGGGCCGATCAGGCTCCGAGCGGCAGCATCCGGACGACCACGAGCGAGAGCACCGCGATGAAGAGCCACGAGCCCAGGCCGACCAGCACCGCGCGGCCTCCGGTGCGGGCGAGGCGCTCGAGCCGGACGCCGGTGCCGAGCCCGACGAGTGCCACCGCGAGGAGCGCGGTCTGCAGGGTGTCGGCTCCGGTGACCACCGACTCCGGCAGGTCCACCAGCGTGCGGACGGCGACCGCGGCGAGGAAGCCGAGCACGAACAGAGGCACCAGCGGCGGTCGCGTTCCGGAGCTGCCCCCGCGGCGACGGACCACCGCGGACGTGATCGCGACGACCGGCGCGAGCATCACCACGCGGGTGAGCTTGACGACGACCGCGATCGCGAGGGCGGTGGCGCCGGCGGTCTGCGCCGTGGCCACGACCTGGCCGACGTCGTGCACGCTGGCCCCGGTCCAGGCGCCGAACTCGACGTCGGTCAGGCCGACCGCGCGCCCGACCACCGGGAGGACGACGATGGCGGCCGTCCCGCAGAGGGTGACCAGGGCCACCGGGGTGGCGGCGTCCTTGCCGCGGTCACGGGTCACGGCGCTCATCGCGCCGATCGCCGACGCCCCGCAGATCGAGAAGCCGGCCGCCAGCAGCAAGGGCTGGTCACCCGGGAGACGCGCCCATCGGCCCAGCGCCCACGTCACGGCGAAGGTCGAGACCAGGATGCCGACGACCGCGGCGATGGTGACGCCCCCGAGCGACGCGACGTCGACGAGGCTGAGCTTCAGGCCGAGCAGCACGACCCCGATGCGGAGGAGCCGACGGGCCGCCAGGGCGAGCCCGGGGGCGAGCACCCCGTCGAGCCACCGTCGGGCGGGCCGGATCTGCGCGACCGCGATGCCGAGCAGGACGCTCGCGGTGAGCACCGGCACCGCCGGGATCGCGAGGTGCAGGAGCCAGGCGACGACCGCGGCCCCCGCGGCGGCGGCGACCCCGGGCAGCCACGCCGCGCGCGGGCGCTCGACGGCACTGCTCGGGGTCGTCACCGGGTGGCGCCTAGACCCGGTTCTTGGCCGGGTTGATCAGCGAGCCGATGCCCGAGATCGCGACCTCGACGGTCTCGCCGGCCGTGAACGGACCGATGCCGGCGGGCGTGCCGGTGAGGATGACGTCACCGGGGAGGAGCGTGAAGACGTCGGTGACGTACTCGATCAGCTCGGGGATCTTGTGGATCATCTGCAGCGTGGACTCCCGCTGCTTCACCTCGCCGTCGACGCGGGTCTCGATCGTCACGTCGGTCCAGTCGAGCTCGTTCTCGATGTACGGACCCAGCGGCAGGAACGTGTCGTAGCCCTTGGCTCGCGTCCACTGCCCGTCGGACTGCTGCACGTCGCGGGCGGTCACGTCGTTCGCGATCGTGTAGCCGAACACCACGCTCTGGTAGTCCTCGGCCTTCACGCGCTTCGCGATCGAGCCGATCACGATGGCGAGCTCGCCCTCGAAGTCGACCTGGCCGACGTCGGGCGGGAGCTGGATCGAGTCGCCGAACCCGATGACCGTCGTGTTCGGCTTCAGGAACAGCAGGGGCGCCTCCGGCGGGGTCTGCCCCAGCTCGTCGGCGTGGTCGTGGTAGTTCAGGCCGACGCCCACGACCTTCGACCGCGGGATCACCGGGGCGAGGATCTTCGCCGAGCGCAGCGACACCCGCTCGCCGGTCGTCTCGTAGCCGCTGTACATCGGGTCGCCCGCGAGCACGATCAGCTCGCGCTCGTCGACGATGCCGTAGCGGGGGTCTTCTCCCGGGGTCGCGAACCGTGCGATCTTCATGCGTCGAGCCTCGTCATCCATCCGTGGACGTCGTCGCGACGCCCGTACTGGATGTCGGTGAGCTCCTCGCGCAGCGACATCGTGAGAGGACCGCCCTCGGCCGAGGGCGATCCGATGTGCAGGCCCTCGCCCTTGAGCTCGGCGATCGGCACGACGACCGCGGCCGTGCCGCAGGCGAACACCTCGACGATCTCGCCGCTCGCCACGCCGTCGCGCCACTCGTCGATCGTGACGCGTCGGCGCTCGACCCGGTGGCCCCGGGCCTCGGCGAGCTCCAGGACGGAGTCGCGGGTGATGCCCTCGAGGATCGAGTCGCTGTCGGGGGTGACCAGGGTGCCGTCGGCGTAGACCAGCACCACGTTCATGCCGCCGAGCTCCTCGATGTAGGAGCTCTCGGACGAGTCGAGGAACAGCACCTGCTGGCAGCCGTTCTCATAGGCCTCCTGCTGCGGCAGCAGCGACGACGCGTAGTTGCCGCCCGTCTTCGCGGCGCCGGTGCCGCCCTTGCCCGCCCGGGCGTAGTTCGTCGTGAGCCAGATCGACACCGGGGAGACGCCGCCGCTGAAGTACGCGCCGGCCGGGCTGGCGATGACGTGGTAGTCGACCTGCTGAGCGGCCCGCACCCCGAGGAAGCTCTCGCTGGCGATCATGAACGGCCGGAGGTAGAGGCTCGTCTCGGGCGCCGACGGCACCCACGACTCGTCGATGCGCACCAGCTGCCGCACGCTCTCGACGAAGTCCTCCGTCGAGAGCTCGGGGAGCGCGAGGCGCCGGGCCGAGCGCTGGAGCCGACGGGCGTTGGCGTCCGGCCGGAACGACCAGACCGAGCCGTCGGCGTGGCGGTAGGCCTTCATGCCCTCGAAGATCTCCTGCGCGTAGTGCAGGACGGAGGCCGCGGGGTCGAGCTGGAGGGGGCCGTACGGGTGGACGCGGGCCGTGTGCCAGCCCTCGTCGACCGTCCAGCGGATCGAGACCATGTGGTCGGTGAAGTGCTTGCCGAACCCGGGGTCGGAGAGGATCGCCTCGCGCTCGGCGTCGGCGCGGACGCTCTCGGACGGCGTGAGCTCGAAGCTCAGCCCGAACTCGGTGGACGAGGCGGTGTCGTCGGTCGTGGTCATGGTGCTCTTCTCGGACGGGGCGGCGTCAGGCGACGGAGGTGGTGAGGGCGGCGACGCGGTCGGCGACGGCCGTGCCGATCTCGGCGGTGCTGCGGACGGGGGCGTCGACGCCGGCGGCGGCACGGTCGGCCATGTCGGCCTCGACCGCGCGGTGCACGCGGTCGGCGGCCTCGGGCAGGTCGAGGTGCTCGAGCATCAGCGCCACCGAGAGGATCGCGGCGGTCGGGTCGGCCTTCTGCTGCCCCGCGATGTCGGGTGCCGAGCCGTGCACCGGCTCGAACATGCTCGGGAACTCGCCCGAGGGGTTGAGGTTGCCGGAGGCGGCGAGGCCGATGCCGCCGCTGATCGCGCCGGCGAGGTCGGTGAGGATGTCGCCGAACAGGTTGTCGGTGACGATGACGTCGAACCGCGCGGGGTCGACGACCAGGTGGATCGTGGCGGCGTCGACGTGCTGGTAGTCGACGGCGACGTCGGGGTACTCGGCGCCGACCGCGTCGACGACGCGCTGCCAGAGGCTGCCCGCGAAGACGAGCACGTTGGTCTTGTGCACAAGGGTCAGGCGGCCACGGCGCGACCGCGCCTTCTCGAAGGCGAAGCGGACGACCCGCTCGACGCCGTGCGCCGTGTTGACGCTGACCTCGTTGGCGATCTCGTGCGGCGTGCCCGTGCGGAGGGAGCCGCCGTTGCCGACGTAGGGGCCCTCGGTGCCCTCGCGGACGACGACGAAGTCGACCGCGCCGGGGTCGGCGAGGGGCGACGGGACGCCCGGCCAGGTCGTCGTGGGGCGGAGGTTCACGTAGTGGTCGAGCGCGAAGCGCAGCCGGAGCAGCAGCCCCCGCTCGATGACGCCGCCCGCGAGGCGCGGGTCGCGGGGGTCGCCGCCGACCGCGCCGAGCAGGACGACGTCGTGCGCGGCGATGGCCGCGAGGTCGTCGTCGGTGAGGACGTCGCCCGTCTCGAGGTAGCGCGCGGCGCCCAGGTGGAAGGGCGTCACCTCGAAGGTCGCCTCGTCGCCCACGGCCACCTCGAGCACCTTCAGAGCCTCGGCCACGACCTCGGGACCGATGCCGTCGCCGGGGACGGCGGCGAGTCTGACGGTTCGCGACATGGGGCTCCTGCACGGATCGGGGTGGACGGCTCTACTGTACCCACGACCGGCGACGCCGACGGACCTCCGCCGCCCGCCCGGGGAGCCCGCCGCGACGACGCCGCCGACCGTCGCGGAGGGCCCGCGGGAGGCGCGGGGTCAGTCGCTCGCGGACGCGCGCCGGAGCGACACCAGCGACACCGCCACGGCGAGCAGCATCACGCCGGCCCCGACGGCCGCGGTGGCGACCAGGCCGGCGTCGAAGGCGTGGGTCGCGGCGTCGAGGAGGCGCGTGGCCACGGAGCCGTCGAGGGCGTCGGCGGCCGCCACCGCGCCTCCCAGGGTCTCGCGGGCGGCCTCGCCGACCTCGGTCGGCACGTCGGCGGGCACGACGAGCGAGCCGCGGTAGATCGCCGTCAGCATGCTGCCCAGCACGGCCGTGCCGAGCACGGCGCCGACCTCGTACGCCGTCTCCGACACCGCGGACGCGGCGCCGGCCCGGTCGGCGGGGACGGCGGCGATGATCTGGTCGTTCGAGATCGTCTCGGCGGCGCCGACCCCGGCGCCGACGAGCGCGAAGGCGAGGACGAAGACGCCGACCGGCGCGCCCGCCCCCGAGAGCCAGACGAGGGCGTACCCGACGGCGGCCGCGGCGAGGCCGGTCGCGACGATGGTGCGCGGGCTGACGTGCCGCACGATCGGCACGACCACGAGGCCGGCGACGATCATCGCGCCGAGCCCGGGCAGCAGGGTCAGCGCGGCCTGCAGGGGGCGTAGCCCGACGACGAGCTGCAGGTGCTGGGTGGTGAAGAAGAGGAAGCCGACGAGCGCCACGACCGCGAGGAGGTTCACGACGACCGAGCCCGCGAAGACCGGCGAGGTGAAGAGCCGCACGTCGAGGAGGGGCCGCTCGCGCCGCAGCTGGCGACGGACGAAGAGCCAGCCGGAGGCGACGCCGAGCACCGCGAGGAGGAGGACGTCGAGGCCCGGCCCGTGCGTCGCCAGCTGCTTCACCGCCGCGACGACCGGCGCCATGGCCGTCAGCGAGAGCAGCACCGACACCGGGTCGAACGGCCCGGGAGCGGGGTCGCGGCTCTCGACGAGGAGGAGCGGGGCGCCGATCAGCAGCGGCAGGAGGACCGGGACGGCGATGAGGAACACCGAGCCCCAGGCGAAGTGCTCGAGCAGGACCCCGCCGACGACGGGCCCGAGGGCCGAGCCCGCCGCGAAGCCGCTCGCCCAGATCGCGATGGCGAGCCGACGCTGGTCACGGTCGGTGAAGGTGCTGCGGAGCAGCGAGAGCGTGGCGGGCATGATCATCGCGCCGAAGAAGCCGAGCACGGCACGCGCGGTGATCAGGGCCTCGGCGGTCGGGGCGAAGGCGGCCGCGAGCGAGACGAGGGCGAACCCGGAGGCCCCGATCAGCAGGAGCCGTCGTCGGCCGAAGCGGTCGCCCAGCGAGCCCATCGCCACCAGGAGGCCGGCCAGCACGAGGGAGTAGACGTCGACGATCCAGAGCTGGGCGGCGGCCGAGGGCCGGAGGGCCGTCGAGATCTCGGGGAGGGCGAAGCTCAGCACGGTGTTGTCGACCGAGACGAGCAGCACGGGGAGCATGAGCACGACCAGTGCGGCCCACTGCCGCGTGCCGGCGCGCTCGGGGACGGCGGCGGGGCGGCGGGCGGTGGTGGTCATGGTCGGTCCTCGGTCTCGTGGTGGGTCGGGGTGCGGCGGGCGCCGAGCACCAGCTGTACCGTCCGGACGGTACAGCAGACCGTCCAGACGGTACAGTAACAGGATGAGTCCCCGTCCGTCAGCCCGAGAGCAGATGCTCGACGCGTTCGAGCACCTCGTCACCACCAGCGGCGAGCGCACCGCCACCTTCGACGCGGTCGCCGCCGAGGCGGGGGTCTCGAAGGGCGGCCTGCTCTACCACTTCCCCTCGCGGGAAGCGCTCGTCGACGGCCTGGTCGAGCGGCTCGAGACCCTGATCGACGCCGACGTCACGGCGATGACGAACGCCCCGGACGGCGCCGTCGACTACTTCATCCGCACCTCGTCACCCGACGCGGTGGCCGACGACGACCCCTTCGACCGGTGCATCACCGCGGTGACCAACCTCGCGGCGAGCGGCCGGTGGCCCCGGGCGGTGGAGGCGCTGAGCGCGATGCAGCGCCGGTGGTACGACGTCGTCCTCGACGAGGTGGGCGACCCGGTCGTCGCCCGGCTCGTCTGCCTCGTCGCCGACGGCCTCTGGTTCACCCCGGGGCCGTTCGACCAGGCGACGGTCGACCCCGCGGCCGCCCGGGCACCGATCGGCGACGTCATCGGCCTCCTGCAGGGACTGTCGCACCGGGGCGCCTAGGCCGCCGCCCTCAGACGGCGACGATGCAGGCGGGGCTGCCCAGCGAGAACACGTCGACGGGCTCGCCCGGCACCCCGGTCTCGGGGTCGAGCGGCAGCACCGCCACCGTGTCGGAGCCCTGGTTCGCGACGTAGAGCACGCCCGGCGTGATCGCGAAGTGGCGCGGCCACCGGCCCCCGCACGACGACTCGCCGACGAGGCGCAGCCGCTCGTCGTCGCCCACCGTGAAGACGCTGATGGTGTCGCGCCCCCGCGTCGCGACGTACACGCGGCCGGCGTCGACCGCCAGGTGCGAGGGCAGCACGCCCGGCGTCGACGCCGCGCCCTCGAAGACCTCGATCGAGTGGTCGAGCACGAGCTTGCCCTCGACGCGGCGCAGCACGTGCAGCCGGGCGTCGAGCTCGCCGACGGCGACCAGCCGGCCGTCGTCGAGCCACGCCAGGTGGCGCGGCCCGGCGCCGGAGGGCAGCGGGTGCACGGCCACGACCTCGGGGTCGAGCGAGATCGGGTCGACGACGATCTCGACGAGGCGGTCCGTGCCGAGGTCGCTCACGAGGGTGGTGCCCCAGGGGGTCGCCACGACCTGGTGGGCGTGCGGACGCTCCTGGCGCTCGAGGACGGGGCCGTGGCCGAAGGGCAGCGCGAGGGTCCGCACGACGCGGCTCGGGTGCGACGGGTCGCTCGACAGGACGCCCACGGTGCCGCCCACGTAGCTGGCGACGACGAGCGCGCCGGAGGCCGGGTCGTGGTGCACGTGGCAGGGCGCCGCCCCGCCCGCGGCGGCGCTCGAGGCCGCGACCAGCTGGCCGGCGGAGACGGTGTACGACAGCACCCGCCCCTCGGTCGTCTCGGAGACCGCGTGCAGGGCGCCCTCCGTCGCGACGAGGAAGGACGGGTCGTCGGCCTCGACGGTCTGCACCGCCTGCCACGGCGACCCGGGCGCGCTGCGCTCGAGCACGGTGATGCCGGTGCCGGAGCCCCCGCTCGAGGCCGTGTAGGAGCCGATGTAGAGCCGGTGGGGAGCCGCGGCCGAGGCGGGGCTCGCCGGGGACGCCTCCGGCGAGCCCGCGGGCACCTGCTCGGGAGGCGTGCCGTCGCTCACCGCGGTCACTCGCCCGGCGTCGCCGCGGCGTCGGCCGCGATGCGCTCGTGGTGGTGGATGACCTCGCCGACGATGAAGTTCAGGAACTTCTCCGCGAAGGCGGGGTCGAGGTGCGACTGCTCGGCGAGCTGGCGGAGGCGCTGGATCTGGACGCGCTCGCGCTCCGGGTCGCTCGCGGGCATTCCCGCCGCGGCCTTGAGGTGGCCGACCGACTGCGTGAACTTGAAGCGCTCGGCGAGGAGGTGCACCAGCGCGGCGTCGATGTTGTCGATGCTCTGCCGGATGCCGGAGAGCTGCTCGATCGCGGTCTTGTCGTCGTCGCTGAGGGGGCTGTCCGCCCCGAGGGGACTGTCGAGTGCCATGGGCCGAGCCTAGCGGCGACGCCCCGCGCCCGACGGGCGGGACGAGGGGCTCGACACGGAGGGCCCGGTGGGGCAGGGGCCACCACGGGGCGGACGGACGAGGAGGCGCGCCCCGCGATCGCGGGGCGCGCCTCCTCGGTGCTGCGGTGCTGCCATGCAGCGAGCGGGTCAGTCGACCAGCGTCAGGGTCACCTCGACGTTGCCGCGGGTGGCGTTCGAGTAGGGGCAGACGTGGTGCGCGGCGTCGGCGAGCTCCTGGCGGCGCTCGGCGGGGACGTTCGGCGTGTAGATGTCGAGCTCGACCGCGAGGCCGAAGCCGCCCTCGCCGTTCGAGCCGATGCCGACGCTCGCGCTGACCGAGCTGTCTTTCGTGTCGACGCCGAGGCCGCGGGCGACGGAGTGCATCGCGCTGAGGAAGCAGGCGGCGTAGCCGGCCGCGAAGAGCTGCTCGGGGTTGGTGCCCTCGCCGTTGCCGCCGAGCTCCTTCGGCGGGCGGGTCTCGAAGTCGAGACGGTCGTCCTCGCTGCGGACGTGGCCGTCGCGGCCGCCCCCGGTGGCGTGGGCGATGGCGGTGTAGGCGATCTCCAGTGTCATGGCTCCAGGGTCGACCTAGAGTCTGGACGGTTGCTGATGGCCAGCGAGGCGCGCCGTGAGACCCTCCTGCACGCGCGGCCACTCGTCGGCGAGCACGGAGTACACCGCAGTGTCGCGCCAGGTGCCGTCGGCCCGGGGCTGGGTGCGGCGGAGGACGCCCTCGGGGGCGGCCCCGAGCTTCTCGATCGCGGCCCGCGACCGCGCGTTCGCCGCGTCGGCCTGGATCTGCACGCGGCCGAAGCCGTGCTCGAACGCCGTGCCGAGCACGAGCAGCTTCGTCTCGACGTTGACCGCCGTGCCCCAGGTCTCGGGCGCGTAGGCCGTCCAGCCGAGGTGGGCGCTCTCGTTCGCGAGCTGGAACTCGGCGAGGGTCGTCGTGCCCACCAGCGCCCCCGGTGCTCCGTCGGTGACGAGCCGGACCCCGTAGACGTTGCCCGTGCCCCACAGCAGGTAGCCCCGCATGAAGTCCGACCAGCCCTCGAGGTCGGCGCGGAAGGCCGCCGAGCCGCCGCCCCAGCCCCCGGCGAAGACCTCCGGCCGGGCGATGGCGGCGTGCAGCTCGGCGAGGTCGTCGGGGGTGATCGGCTCGACCACGACGTGGCGGCCCACGAGCGGGGCGAGGGGCGGGCGCGTGGCGGTCATCCCCCGATGGTGCCAGCACCCGCCGTCGCCGTCGAGCGGGCCGCGGCACCGGCGTGCGTCCGGCATGATCGTGGCCATGAGCCCCGCCGCCGCCTTCAGCCAGTCCGCCGAGTCGTTCGTCGACCTCCTGTCGCGCGTCGGCCCCGAGCAGTGGAGCGAGCCCGGGCTCGGCCGCTGGACCGTCCGCGACCTCGCGGGCCACGCCTCCCGCGCGGTGCTCACGGTCTCGACGTACCTCGCGCTCGACGAGCCGGGCGACGTGACGATCCCCTCGGCGGAGGCCTGGTACTCGGCCTACGCCTCGCAGTTCACCGACGCCGACGGCGTCTTCCAGCGCGGCGTGGAGGCCGGTGCCTGGCTCGGCGACTCGCCCTCGACCGTCGTCGCGGCGGCCCTCGCCGACTCGCGGGCGGCGCTGGCCCGGGCGCTCCCGAACCGGATCGTCTCGATCGGCGGCATGGGCATCCCCCTCGACGAGTACCTGCGCACCCGGGTCTTCGAGCTCGTCGTGCACACGATCGACCTCTCGCGGGCGACCGGGCTGCCGCACACCCTGCCCGCGACCGCCGTCGCCGACACGGCCGCGCTGGCGGCGCGCGCCGCCACGATGCAGGGGCACGGCGAGGAGGTGCTGCTCGCGCTCACGGGGCGCGGCCGCCTCACCGACGGGTTCAGCGTCGTCTAGCCGCGCCGCGCCTCCTGAGGGGCACGGCGCGGCCGCGGGGGCGGGCGGTCGCCTAGCCGAGCAGGTCGTGGCGCGTGACGATGGCGTCGCGGCCGGGGCCGACGCCGATGGCGGAGATGCGGGCGCCGCTCATCGCCTCGACGGCGAGCACGTAGTCCTGAGCAGCCTGAGGCAGGTCGGAGAACTCGCGAGCGCCGGTGATGTCGTCCGACCAGCCGGGGAACTCCTCGTAGATCGGCACGGCGTGGTGGAAGTCGCTCTGCGACACGGGCACCTCGTCGTGACGGACGCCGTCGACGTCGTACGCGACGCAGACGGGGATCGTCTCGAGGCCCGTGAGGACGTCGAGCTTCGTCAGCACGAAGTCGGTGACGCCGTTGATGCGGGCCGAGTAGCGGGCGATCGGGGCGTCGTACCAGCCGCAGCGACGCGGGCGGCCGGTCGTCGTGCCGAACTCGAAGCCGTTGGCGCGCAGGAACTCGCCCGAGGCGTCGAACAGCTCGGTCGGGAAGGGCCCGGCCCCGACGCGGGTCGTGTACGCCTTCACGATGCCGATGACGCGCTCGATGCGGCCCGGGCCGATGCCGGAGCCGGTGGAGGCGCCGCCCGCGGTCGCGGAGGACGACGTCACGAAGGGGTAGGTGCCGTGGTCGACGTCGAGCATCGTCGCCTGGCCGGCCTCGAACAGGACGGTCTTGTCGGCCTCGAGCGCCTGGTGGATCTCGAGCGCCGTGTCGGCCACCATCGGCTTCAGGCGGGGCGCGTACGAGAGCAGCGACTCGACGATCTCGTCGGCCTCGATGGCGCGGCGGTTGTAGATCTTGACGAGCAGGTGGTTCTTCTGGTCGAGGGCCGCCTCGACCTTCTGCCGCAGGATGCCCTCGTCGAAGATGTCCTGCACGCGGATGCCCACGCGGTTGATCTTGTCGGCGTAGGTCGGGCCGATGCCGCGACCGGTGGTGCCGATCTGGCGCTTGCCGAGGAAGCGCTCGGTCACCTTGTCGAGCGTGCGGTGGTAGTGCGTGATGACGTGCGCGTTGGCGCTGACCTTGAGGCGCGAGACGTCGACGCCGCGGGCGATCAGCGCGTCGAGCTCGTCGAAGAGGACCTCGATGTCGACGACGACGCCGTTGCCGATGATCGGGGTGACGCCGGGCGAGAGGATGCCGGAGGGCAGCAGGTGCAACGCGTACTTCTGGTCGCCGATGACGACCGTGTGGCCGGCGTTGTTGCCGCCGTTGAACTTGACGACGTAGTCGATGCGGCTGCCGAGCAGGTCGGTGGCCTTGCCCTTGCCCTCGTCGCCCCACTGGGCACCGATGATCACTACTGCGGGCATGGGGGGCTCCTCACGTCGGGGGACTGCACCGGGTGAGGTGCACTTGAGTCTACCGACAGGTGCGCCACGCCGGTCGGGGCCGGGGCTGGCGCATTCGTTGCGCGGTACGACAAACTACCCACCATGAGTCTCGTCGCCGGGGTCGACTCCTCGACCCAGAGTTGCAAGGTCGTCGTCCGCGACGCGTCTTCGGGCGCGCTGGTGCGCTCCGGGAGCGCGCGGCACCCCGAGGGCACCGAGGTCGCCCCGTCGGCCTGGTGGGCCGCCCTGCTCGAGGCGATCGCGGCGGCGGGCGGCCTCGACGACGTCGACGCGATCTCCGTCGCCGGCCAGCAGCACGGCATGGTCGCGCTCGACGCCGAGGGCGAGGTCGTCCGCGACGCCCTCCTCTGGAACGACACCCGCAGCGCCGACGCCGCGCGCGACCTCGTCGACGAGCTCGGCGCCGACGAGTGGGCCCGGCGCACCGGCACGGTGCCGGTCGCCTCCTTCACCGCGACGAAGCTGCGGTGGCTGCGCGACGCCGAGCCGGCCTCCGCCGAGCGCGTGGCCGCGGTGGCGCTGCCGCACGACTGGCTGACCTGGCGGCTGCTCGGGTACGGACCCCGCGACTCCTCGCCCCTCGGCCCCGACCTCGACGAGCTCGTCACCGACCGCAGCGACGCGAGCGGCACCTCGTACTGGAGCCCGGCCGACGACGGCTACGACCTCGAGCTGTTCGAGCGCGCGCTCGGCCGCCCCGGCCGGGTGGCCGGCGGCGACGGCACGGGCGTCGTGCTGCCCCGCGTGCTCGGCCCGTCGGAGGCGGCGGGCACGACGGTCGCCCACGCGAGCGTGCCGGCCGGCCTGGTCGTCGCGGCCGGCGCCGGCGACAACGCGGGCGCCGCGCTCGGCCTCGACGCCGGGGTCGGCGACCTCGTGATCAGCATCGGCACGAGCGGCACCGCCTTCGCCGTCACCGACCACCCCGTGGCGGACTCCAGCGGCACGGTCGCGGGCTTCGCCGACGCGGCCGGCGGGTTCCTGCCCCTGGTCGCGACCCTCAACGCCGCCCGGGTGCTCTCGTCGGTCGGGTCGCTGCTCGGCGTCGACCACGACGAGCTCGCCCGGCTCGCCCTCGCCGCCGAGCCCGGCTCGGGCGGGGTCTCGCTCGTGCCGTACTTCGAGGGCGAGCGGACTCCCGACCTGCCCCGCGCGACGGCCACCCTCGCCGGCCTGACCCTCGCCTCCACGACCCGTGAGAACCTCGCGCGCGCCGCGGTCGAGGGCATGCTCTCGGCGCTGGCCGACGGCGCCGCCGCCGTCCGCGACCTGGGCGTCGAGGTGCACCGCGTGCTGCTCATCGGCGGGGCCGCGCTGAACCCGGCCGTGCAGGCCGTCGCCGCCCAGGTCTTCGACGTGCCCGTCTCGGTGCCGTCACCGGGCGAGTACGTCGCCGACGGGGCCGCGCGGCAGGCGGCGTGGGCGCTCACCGGGGGCCGCCCCCGGTGGGAGGTCGCGATCCGGTCGTCGGCCGACGCGTCGCCGGTGCCCGCCATCGCCGAGCGGTACCGCGCGGCGCAGCAGCTCGGGTCGCTGCCCCGCGGCTGAGCGGGGGCGGAGGCGCGGGCCGGGTCGGCAGGGCGCGACACCTAGGATCGGTGGCATGCCGACGGACGCCCAGCCGACCCCCTCCACGATGACCGAGGACTACCTCAAGGTCATCTGGAAGGCCGAGGAGTGGGCCTCCGACGAGAGCGACCGCGGCATCACCACGAACGAGATCGCGGCGACGCTCGGGGTCGGCGCCTCGACGGTGTCGGGCAACCTCCGCAAGCTCGAGCGCGACGGCTACATCGACTACGAGCCCTACCGGCGCATCGCCCTCAGCGAGCTCGGGCGACGCGTCGCGGTCGGCATGGTCCGCCGCCACCGGCTGATCGAGACGTACCTCGTCGAGCGGCTCGGCTACGGCTGGGACGAGGTGCACGACGAGGCCGAGGTGCTCGAGCACGCAGTCAGCGACCGGCTGCTCGAGGCCTTCGACGTCGAGCTCGGCCGCCCGGCCGCCGACCCGCACGGCGACCCGATCCCCGCCGCCGACGGCACGGTGACCCGGCCCGTCGCGCACCCGCTGCAGCAGTTCGCGAGCGGCGAGTGCGGGTTCGTCGTCCGCGTCTCGGACGACGAGCCCGAGCTGCTGCGGTACCTCGCGTCGCTCGACCTGCGCGTGGGCGCCCACGTGCGCGTCGGCGAGCGCCGGGACTACGCGGGCTCGCTGCAGGTCGTCCTGACCGACGCGCACGACCGGCCGCTCGGCACCGTCGAGCTCGCGGGCGCGGCCGCCTCGTCGGTGTGGGCGAACTCCGAGCCGCACACGCACGCCTGACCACGCCGCACGTCGGGCGGAGGCGGATCGGGCCGCCGTCCTGACCTGGCCGGCGCAGGCCGCAGGCCGGGGCCGCAGGCCGGGGCCGCAGGCCGGGGCCGCAGGCCGGGGCCGCAGGCCGGGGCCGGGCCTAGCGCGCCGTGCGCGGCAGCGAGGCCGACGCCGGGTCGGAGAGCAGCGGCGCGAACGCGAGCTCGGCGGCCCCGATCACGAGGCGGTCGGCCCCCAGCTGCGCCCGCACGATGCTGACGTCGTCGGCCGGGCCGGGCAGCGCCTGCCGCGTGACGCGGTCGAGCAGCCGGTCGGGGGCGGCCGCGAGCAGCGACCCCAGGAACCCGCCGAGCACGATCATCGACGGGTCGAAGGCGTTGACGACCGTGCGCAGGGCGACCGCGAGCTGGTCGACCTGGCGCTCGACCTCGGCCCGCGCCTCGGAGCCGGGGCGCGCCTCCTGCAGGGCCGCGTCGAGCTCGTCGGCCTGAGCGCGCGACAGGCCGGTCGCGGCGAGCAGCGAGGCCTGGCCCACCTCGGTCTCGAGGCAGCCGGTGGCGCCGCAGTGGCAGAGCCGACCGACCGAGTTGACCAGGGTGTGGCCGATCTCGCCGGCGTAGCCGCCCACCCCGGCGAGCGGTCGGCCCGCCGCGATGACGCCGCCGCCGACGCCGCTCGCGCCGCCGTTGAGGAAGACCAGGTCGTCGACCCCGCGCCCGGCCCCGAAGCGGCCCTCGGCCATCGCCGCGAGCGACGCGTCGTTGGCCGCCTCGGTCGGCAGGCCGGTCGCCTCCGAGACGAGGGCCGCGAACGGCTCGTCGACCCAGCCGAGGTGCGGCGCGAGGCGGACCAGGCCGCCGTCGGCCCGGACGAGGCCCGGCACCGCGGCGCCGACGCCCACCTCGGCCACCACTCCCCCGCTGCGCCGCAGCACCTGGCGCAGCTCGTCGATGGTCTCCGCGGCGAGCGCGGCGGCCTCGGCGGCCGTGGGCACGCTCGCCGTCTCTCGACGGACCCTCGCGCGGACGGCCCCGCCGAGGCCCACGGCCCCGACGGTCACCGCGTCGATCTCGGGGTTGACCGACCAGGCCACGACGTCGGAGCGCGCCTCGACGACCGGGCTCGGCCGGCCCACGCGCGAGACCCCCACGGGGTCCGCCTCGTGGGCCAGCTGCCGGTCGACGAGGTCGCCGACGAGCGTCGCGATGGTGGAGCGGTTGAGGCCGGTGAGGCGCGTCAGCTCCGACCGGGAGAGCGGGCCGCGCGCGTGCACGAGGCCGAGCACGGCCGCCAGGTTCGACTGGCGAGCGCCCTCGGTCCGCGCGACCTGGTCGATCGTCACGATGCCGCCCCCCTTCGTCGTTCCGACCCTACTGCGGCGCGGGGTCTCCCCCGACCTCGTCCAGGCTCCAGCCGGAGGCGGTGGTCTCGACCGTCACCGCGCCTCCCGCACGCCGGACGACGAAGTCGGCCCGCTCGCCGTCGGGCGTGGTCACGGTGACCGTGCGGTCGCCGTCGCCCCCGGGGAAGACCCGCAGCACGAGGCCGTCGAGGTAGTCGTGGTCGGGGCGGTCGTCGCGACCGCCGACGGGGACGACCGCGCCCTCGCGCACGTAGAGCGGCAGCGAGAGGACGTCGTGCACCTCGGTGCGCCAGGTGCCGGTGCCCGCGTCGACGACCTCGCCGGTGAACCAGCTCGTCCAGCGGCCGGCGGGCAGGTAGACCTCGACGGTGCCGTCGGCGGAGAACACCGGGGCCACCAGCAGGTCGTCGCCCAGCATGTACTGCGTGTCGACGTGGGCGACGGCGCGGTCGGCGGGGAAGGCCAGGGCCATCGGCCGCATCACCGGCAGGCCGGTGCGGGAGGCCTCGAGCCCGGCGGCGTAGAGGTACGGCATCAGCGAGAGCTTCAGCGTCGTGAAGCGCCGGGTCACCTCCACGGCCTCCTCGTCGAAGGCCCACGGCACCCGGTACGAGCCGCTGCCGTGGAAGCGGCTGTGGCTCGACAGCAGGCCGAAGGCCGTCCAGCGCTTGTAGACCTCGGCGTCGGGGGTGCCCTCGAAGCCGCCGATGTCGTGGCTCCAGAACGCGAACCCGCTCATCGCGATCGAGAGCCCGCCGCGGAGCGTCTCGGCCATGGACTCGAAGGTCGACGTCGAGTCGCCGCCCCAGTGCACCGGCAGGCGCTGACCGCCCGTGGTCGCCGAGCGGGCGAAGACGACGGCGTCGCCCTCGCCACGGACCTCCTCGAGCACCTCGAAGACGGCCTGGTTGTAGAGCTGCGTGTACCAGTTGTGCATGCGCTCAGGGTCGGAGCCGTCGTGCCAGACCACCCCGGTGGGGATCCGCTCGCCGAAGTCGGTCTTGAACGCGTCGACGCCCTGTGCCTGCAGCGCCCGGAGCTTGCCCTGGAACCACGCGGTCGCCTCGGGGTTCGTGAAGTCGACGAGGCCCATGCCGGCCTGCCAGAGGTCCCACTGCCAGACGCTGCCGTCGGGGTTCCGCACGAGGTAGCCGGCGTCGGCCGCCTCGCGGAAGAGCGCCGACCGCTGGCCGATGTAGGGGTTGATCCAGACGCAGACGCGCAGGTCGCGCTCGTGCAGGCGGGCGAGCATGCCCTCGGGGTCGGGGAAGACCCGGGGATCCCACTCGAAGTCGCACCACTGGAACTCGCGCATCCAGAAGCAGTCGAAGTGGAAGACGCTGACCGGCATGTCGCGCCGGGCCATCTCGTCGACGAAGGAGGTGACGGTCGCCTCGTCGTAGTCGGTCGTGAACGACGTCGACAGCCAGAGCCCGTACGACCAGGCCGGCACGTGGGCCGGCCGGCCGGTGAGGCGCGTGTACCGGTCGAGGACGTCGGCCGGGGTCGGCCCCGCGATCACGTAGTACGTCAGGCCCTCGCCCGCGACCGAGAACTGCACCCGCTCGACCGCCTCCGAGCCGATCTCGTACGAGACGTGGCCGGGGTGGTCGACGAGCACGCCGTAGCCGCGGCTCGTCAGGTAGAAGGGCACGTTCTTGTAGGCCTGCTCGCTCGACGTGCCGCCGTCGGCGTTCCAGACGTCGACCGTCTGGCCGTTCTTCACCAGCGGGCCGAAGCGCTCGCCGAGGCCGTAGACGAACTCGCCGACGCCGAGCGACAGCTGCTGCGACACGTAGTGCGGGGCGAACGCACGCGCGGTGCCCGCCCGGGCGTTGCCCACCATCGCGCCGTCGAGCTGCGCGTCGGCGGCCACCGAGTGGTAGCCGACCGACTTCGCGCCCGAGCGGGTGAGCACGGTGTCGCCGTCGCGGAAGGAGAGGGCGAAGGGGGCGCCGCGACCCACGGTGGCCGTGAGCCGGCCCGAGGTCAGGGTGGCGCCTCCCTCGGTCACCGTCGTCGTGCCGACCCCGGCCTCGCCGCCCTCGGCCCCGACGAGGTCGAAGCCGATCTCGTCGCGGCCGCCGGAGAAGTGCTCGACGGTGACGCCGATCACGCCCTCCATCGGCGAGCGCAGCGTGACGGTCATGACCGGCCGGTTGAGGGTGTCGCCCCGCGACGCGATGACCTTGGTCGGGGCCGTCACGACGAGCGAGCGGCCGTCGGCCCCCTGCTCGACGTCGTAGGCCTCCTGGGCGAAGAGGGAGGAGACGCCGGGGCGCGTCTGCCAGAAGCCGTCGGTGAACTTCACGATGCGGTGCCTTTCGAGGGGAGTCGCGGGGCGAGGGGCCGGAGCGCGCGGCGGGCGCGGCGGGCGCGGAGCCCGGTCACTTGACGGCCCCGGCCGTGATGCCGCGGGTGAGCGTGCGCTGGAACAGCAGGAAGAAGACGAGCGTCGGGATGAGCCCGAGCAGCGCCGAGGCGCTCGTCGTCGTGACGTCCATCAGGCGGTCGCCCTGCAGCGCCGTGATGGCGACGGGCACCGTCTGGTTGTCGTTCGACACGAGGAACGTCAGCGGGATGAGGAACTCGTTCCAGGTCCAGATGAAGAAGAAGATCGCGAGCACCGAGAGCGTCGGGCGGCTGATCGGCACGATGACGCGCCAGAGGATCTGCCACCGGCTGGCCCCGTCGAGCGACGCGGCCTCGAGCACCTCCTTGGGGAAGGTGCCGTAGACGCTCGACAGCAGGTACGTGCCGAACGCGCTCTGGATCACGGTGAAGATGATGATGACGGCCCAGATGTTGTCGTAGAGCCCCACCTGCTTGAAGAGGAAGTACAGCGGGTAGAGCAGCGCCTCCTGCGGCAGCATGTTCGCGAGCAGGAAGAGCACGATGATCCAGGTGCGGCCGCGCACCCGGCCGATGCCGAGGGCGTACGCGTTGAACACCGAGATGACGACGGCGAAGAGGGCGACGAGGCCCGCGATGACGAAGCTGTTCCAGAGCTTGGTCGGGAACTCGACCCTGTTCCAGAAGTTCACCAGGCCGTCGAAGTAGAGCGACGTCGGCAGGCTCAGCGGCCCGCCGCTCGTGTAGTCGGCGGGCGACTTGAACGAGTTCACCAGGATCAGCAGGAAGGGCAGCGCGATCAGCAGCCCGAAGAGCAGGGCCGCGGCCAGGATCACCCAGTCGGTGGCCGTCTTCTTCTTCTTCCGCTGCTTCGCCTTCGGGAGGCGCGGGCTGGGCACCGCGGGGCGGATGCGGTCGCCCTCCACCGGCGCGACGACGGTCGTGGCCATCAGCGGCTCCTCTCTGCTCGTTCGACCCGGTTCTGGGCCTGGATGAAGAAGATGGTGATGACGACGATGACGAGCGTCAGCGCCGTCGCGATGGTCGCGCCGTAGCCGACCTGCTGGCTCTGGAAGAACTCGCTGTAGGCGTAGTAGCTCGGCACGATCGTGGAGTCGCCGGGGCCGCCGCGCGTGAGGGCGTAGATCGGCCCGAAGACCTTCAGCGCCGCGATGGTGCAGGTGAGCACGACCACGAAGATCTCGGGGCGGATGATGCTCACCGTGATCGCGCGGAAGCGCTGGAACCAGCCGGCGCCGTCGAGCTCGGCGGCCTCGTAGAGCTCGGGGTCGACGCGCTGGAGGGCCGCCATGAAGATGACCACCGGGTAGCCGAGCTGGACCCAGACCATCACCACCATGATGCTGAGCAGCGCCGTGTCGGGGCTGCCGAGCCAGTTGTGCTGGAGGGCGCCGAGCCCGACGGCGTCGAGGACGCTGTTCAGCGCGCCGTTCTCGGGCCGGAGGATCCAGCCGATCACGATCGCGGCGATGGCCACGGGCAGGATCTGCGGCAGGTAGTAGGTGGCCCGGAGGAACGACGCCAGGCGGCCGCCGAACTTGCGCCCGATCAGGTCGAACAGCATCGCGGCGAGCAGCAGGCCGAGGACGGTCGGCACGACGACCATGGCGATGATCAGGAAGACGCTGTTGAGGAACGACGTCCAGAAGCGCTCGTCTGCCATCAGCTCACGCCAGTTGTCGAGCCCGGCCCAGGTCGGCGGCCGGATGCCTCGGTAGTCGGTGAAGCTGAGGTAGACGTTCCAGACCAGGGGCACCAGGACGACGACCGCGAACAGCGCGAAGCCGGGGATGAGATAGAGCCAGAAGCCACGGCGGCCGGAGCCCGGCAGAAGGCTCTCCTCCGCCGCGCGGGCCGGGCGGGCGGCGCGGGGGCCGGAGCCCGGGAGGGCCGACGTCGCGCGCCGGCCCTCCCGGGTCTCCCGCGCCTCCTTCGTGTCGAGGGAGGTCATGGGCGGCTACTCCCCGGTGATGTCGTCGACGCCGCTCTGGTACTGGCCGCCCAGGGTCTCGAGCATCTCCTCCGGCGTGGCCGAGCCGTTGACGAGCCCCTGCGTGCCGGCGACCAGCTGGTCGTAGAAGGTCGGCGTGGGCCAGTCGGGGTAGAAGGCGAGGCCGTCACGCTCGAGCAGCGTGTTGAAGTTCGCGATCAGCTCCTGGCTCTTCGGGTCGGTGATGTCGGCCGGGTCGGCCTTCACGGGCACGCCGCCGTTGTTGCCGATCAGGTTCTGGATCTCGGGGCGCATCGTGATGTCGATGAACTTCTCGGCGAGCTCCTTGTTGGCGGCGTTCTCGGGGATCACCCAGAGGTTGCCGCCCGAGCCCGGAGCCATCTCGCTGCCGGGGAAGAGGAACGTGCCCCAGTCGAAGGTCGCCTCGTCGGCGACGCGGCCGGCCCACCAGCTGCCGGAGACCATGATCGGCGCGCCGCCGCTCATGAAGGTCGTGCCCATGTCCTCCGCCTTGATGCCGGTGACGTCCTTCGAGATCCAGCCGTTCTCGACGTACTCCTGCAGCTTGTCGGCCGCGTAGGTGAGCTCGGGGCCCTGCCAGTCGACGTCGCCCTCGTAGAGCTGGTAGTCGTCGACGAACGAGCGGTCGGCCTGCGAGAGGGCCAGCTGGTAGAAGAGCTGGCCGAGCGGGTACTCGGCGCCGGCCTCGGCGAGCGGGGTGATGCCCGCGTCGGCGAAGGTCTGCAGCGCGGCCTCGAACTCGTCGTAGGTCGTGGGCACCTCGATGCCCTGCGCCGCGAAGGCCTCCTTGTTGTAGTACACCTCGACGTACTCGCCGTAGTTCGGGATGCCGTACCAGCTGCCGGAGCCCATGATGCCGCGCTCGTCGTACTTCGACGTCGTGGCGATCGACGGGGCGAGGTCGTCGTCCCAGCCGTACTCGGCGACGGCGTCGTCGAGGTTCGCCAGCAGGCCCTGGCTGGCGAGCAGGCCCGCCGTGGCGTTGCCCTTGTTGTACTCGAGGATGTCGGGCGCCTCGTCGGAGTTCAGCACCTGGCTGGCCGTCGAGCGGATCTGCTCGAAGCTCTTCGCCTCGAACTCGACGGTCGCGCCGGTCTCCTCCTCGAAGGTCTCGATGGCCTGGTCCCACGCGATGCCCATCGCGCTGGTCTCGCTCTCGAAGTGCCAGAGCTTGAGGGTGTCGGGGTCGGAGGACCCGCCGCCGGCCGAGCAGCCGGTGAGCAGCCCGGCGGTGGCCGCGAGGGCCGTGCCGACTGCGAGCACGCGTCGTTTCTTCATGGTTCTACCTCCTCGTAGAGGCCCCTGTCGTCGTCGAAGCGTTTCGACGATCGTCGTGGGGCGGTGATCTGCGGTGTCGTGCGGTGGTGGTGCCGGTGGTGCGGTGGTGCGTGGTGCGGTGGTGCGCGGTGCGGGTGGGTGAGGGACAGGGAAGGCTAGGAGGCGCGGGTCGGCACGGTGACCGAGCCCTGCGCGAGGTAGACGGGGGCGATGAGCTCGACCCCACGGTCGAGCCGGCCGTCGATGCGCTCGAAGGCGGCCTCGACCGCACGGCGGCACATCTCGTCGATCGGCAGCGGGATCATGTCGAGCGCCGGCTCGAGCTCGTCGGCCGCGTAGCTCGCGGCGGCGGCGAGCACGGAGAGGTCGCGGGGGACCTCGAGGCCCAGCTGCCGGATGCGCTGCAGCACGGCCTCGGCCGTCGGCTCGCTGCAGTGCAGCACGAGCGCGGTCATGCCGGGGAGGCGGGCCCGCAGCTCGTCGAAGGCCCGCCCGCCGGAGGCGCGGCTGAGGTCGGTCGGGATGGTGACGGTCTCGAGACCGCGCAGCTGGGCCCGCGCCGCGAACGCGTCGTCGAAGCGCCGGATGAAGCCGGTGTCGCGCTCCTGGTAGGAGGCGGGGTGGCCGACCACGCCGACGACGCGGTGGCCCGCGTCGGCGAGGCGGTCGACGCTCATCGCGGCGGCGGACTCGAAGTCGAGGTCGATGCAGGCGAGGTCGTCGGCCCCCTGCGGGATGCCGATGAAGCCGGCCGGCAGCGCGAGCTCGCGGACGAGGTCGACGCGCTCGTCGACCGTGGCGACGCCGATCGCGACGACTCCGTCGACCAGCGAGCTCGACGCGACGCGACGGATGCCCGACACCTCGTCGTCGGTGGCCAGCAGCAGGACGTCGTAGTCGCGGCGGCGGGCGGCCTCGACGACCGCGGTGACGAAGCGCATCTGGGTGGGCTGGTGGTTGTCGGGCCGCACCGGGGCGCTCAGCGCGAGGATGTTCGTGCGGGCGCCGGCCAGCATCCGGGCCCCGGCGTGGGGGCGGTAGCCGAGCCGGTCGACCGCCTCCGTCACGCGCTGGCGCGTCGTCGACGCGATCGAGCGCTTGCCGGAGAGGGCGTACGAGACCGTGGAGATGGACACGCCGGCGGCCTCTGCCACGTCGTGGATCGTCGCCATCGGGACCTCGCTGTCTAGGTGGTGGAGAGACGCGAGGCCGACGCTCTCCCGCTCGGTGCGGAAGCGCTTCGACTGCTCGCGGTTCGAGACACTACGACAGCCACGACGGCCAGCGCAAGTGTTTCGTTGCCGCGGACGACAAATGCCGACCGGGCTTCCGTTCGCGCCGCGGACCGGATATGTTGAGGCGCACAACATTCGTCGCGGCCCCGTCGCGACGACCGGCCACGTCGCAGACGCACTCTCGGAAAGGGACATCGATGTCCGTCACCCCCACTCGCGAAGACAAGTTCTCGTTCGGCCTCTGGACGGTCGGCTACACGGGCGCCGACCCGTTCGGCGGGCCCACGCGCCCCGACCTCGACGTCATCGAGGCCGTGGAGAACCTCGACCGCCTCGGCGCCTACGGCCTCACCTTCCACGACGACGACCTCTTCGCCTTCGGCTCGACCGACGCGGAGCGCCAGACGCAGATCGACCGCCTCAAGGGCGCCCTCGACGCGACCGGCATCGTCGTCCCGATGGTGACCACCAACCTCTTCAGCGCCCCCGTCTTCAAGGACGGCGGGTTCACCTCGAACGACCGCGGCGTGCGCCGCTTCGCGCTCCGCAAGGTGCTCCGCAACATCGACCTCGCCGCCGAGCTGGGCGCGAAGACCTTCGTCATGTGGGGCGGCCGCGAGGGCGCGGAGTACGACGCCGCGAAAGACGTCCAGGCGGCGCTCTCGCGCTACAAGGAGGGCGTCGACATGCTCTCGCAGTACGTGCTCGACAAGGGCTACGACCTGCGCTTCGCCATCGAGCCCAAGCCGAACGAGCCCCGCGGCGACATCCTGCTGCCGACGCTCGGCCACGCGATCGCGTTCATCGAGACCCTCGAGCACCCCGAGATGGCGGGCGTGAACCCCGAGGTCGGCCACGAGCAGATGGCGGGCCTGAACTTCACCGCCGGCATCGCCCAGGCGCTCTACCAGGGCAAGCTCTTCCACATCGACCTCAACGGCCAGCGCGGCATCAAGTACGACCAGGACCTCGTCTTCGGCCACGGCGACCTGCAGAACGCGTTCTCGCTCGTCGACCTGCTCGAGCACGGCTCCCCGCAGGGCGGCCCCTCCTACGACGGGCCTCGCCACTTCGACTACAAGCCCTCCCGCACGGAGTCGATCGACGGCGTCTGGGAGTCCGCGGCCGCCAACATGCGCATGTACCTGCTGCTGAAGGAGCGCGCACAGGCCTTCCGTGCCGACCCCGAGGTGCAGGAGGCGCTGGCCGCCAGCCAGGTCGCCGAGCTCTCGGTGCCGACCCTGGGCGACGGCGAGGGCTACGAGCAGCTCCTGGCCGACCGCGCCTCCTACGAGGAGTACGACGCCTCCGCGCACTTCGGCGGCCACGGCTACGGCTTCGTCCGCCTGCAGCAGCTCGCCCTCGAGCACCTGATGGGCGCGCGCCACTGAGAGCAGGCGCGAAGCGACTGCGTGGCGCGCGCTGACGCGCTCCAGCGCGTCAGCGCGTCAGACGGAGCTAGGAGCAGGCGCGCCGCCGCTAGCCCACCCACGACGCCCGGCCCCGACCCTCGGGGCCGGGCGTCGCCACGCCCGCCGTCCCGCACGGCAGCGCACCCCCTGTCCGGGATGCGTACGATCCCCCTCCGCTGCTGACCGAGCGACCAGGGCGTCCGATGGTGTCCCTCGAACGAGGAGGCCACATGGTCGAGGGCGCCGCTGCGGAGCTCCGCTGTCGCATCTGCCGTGCGCCAGCTCGGCTCGCCGACAATCCGTACTTCGGCACGGGGCTCTCGGTGCACCGGCAGATCCAGGTCTGCACGCGGTGCCAGGCGATCTCGTTCCCGCCGCGGGCCGAGCGGAGCGCGACCGAGGCCGTCGCCGCGCCTCCCCGGGGCTGGCGGGCCCGACTCGGGGCGTGGCTTCACGCCCACTGAGATCCCCCCTCGCCCCACCCGGGCCCGGCGCGGACGATCAGTCGGCGTCGAGCTGGTCGAGCGCCTCGCGGGCGCGCTCCGCCTCTCGCCGCGCGGCCGTGGCGTCCTCGCCGGCCCGACGGCGCTCGCGGCGCAGGAACCGCTCGCGGTCGTCGAGCTCGGCTCGACGAGCCTCGGCGGCCGCGAACTCGTCACGCAGGCGACGCAGGTCGTCGGCGACGCGGTCGCGCGCCTCGTCCAGCTCGGCGACCCGCGACTCCACCTCGTCCCGGTCCGCCTCGGCGCGGTCGGCGGCCTGCTCGGCGCGCCGCAGCTCCTCCCGCGCGCCGCGGCGCGCGTCCCGCTGCCGGCTCCGGCGGTCGGGGCCACCGGCGGGGTCGGGCCGCTCGGACGTCGATGAGCCGGCGCGGCGCGGACGGGGCCGGTCGACCGCGTCGCCGGCCAGGGCCCCGTCGAGGTCGGCGGGCTCGAGGCCGTCCGCCGCGAGCGGCCGGACGAGCACGCCCGAGCGGGCGGCCTCGGCCGCGTCGGCGTCGGCCACGACGGCTCGCAGGGTCTGCTCGAGGGCCACGACGGCCGGGCCGGCCAGGGGCGCGCCCGCCTGCTCGGCGAGCTCACGGCCGCGGGCGAGGAGCTGCGCGAGCACGGCCTTCCGCTCGTCCGCCGCCGTGGCGAGCGCTGCTCGGTCGCCCTCCGCCTGCGCCGCACGGAACCGGTCGCCCAGGGCCGCGGCGCCTGCGAGCCCGCGGCCGGCGTCGTCGCGGGCGAGCAGGTCGACCGCCCAGGCCGCCGGAGCAGCACGCGGCAGTCGGCGGATCCTGCCCGCCAGGTCGCGGTCGCCGGCGCGGCGCACGTCGGCGGCGAGCGCGTCGCGAGCCGCCACGAACTCGCCGGGCGCCAGGGCGTAGAGCTGCTGCGCGGCGTCGGCGAGGGTCATCGATCGACCGTACCCACCGACGCCGTCGACCGGCCGTCGCCGCCCGGCGGCGGTCAGGGCGCCGAGAGCGCCCCGGCGGCGCGGGCCGCACGTCGTCGTGCGCGTCGACGGGCCGGAGCCGGCGCACCGGTGCGCACCTCGCCCGCCACGCTCGCGAGCTCTGCCGCGACGGCCCCGGCGAGCGCCGACGCCGCGCGGTGCCGCCGTCGCGGTGCCGACCGACGATCATCGACCGCCTCGAGGGCGGCCACCACCCGGGGGGCCAGGGCCTCGGCCCACTTGCGGTGCATGGAGGCCCAGGAGAAGAGCTCCTGGACGTAGAGGCCGTCGAGGCTCCACGAGGGGAACGGCACGACGGTGACCGCGTCGTCGTCGGCGGCGACCCGACGGCTCGCCGCGTCGAGGCGAGCGATCTGGGCGGTGATCACGCGGCGGGCGACGGGCGGGATCGGACGGAACTCGGCCATCGGCGGCAGCTCGGCGACCACGACCCCGACCTCGGGGCCGGCCTCCTCGCGCACGCGCTCGACGAGCAGACGGAGGTCGGCCTCCCACGAGGCGGCGCTCGTCGCCGCGAGCACGTCCGCGATGCCGAGGAGCACGACGACGACGTCGGCGCCCTCCGTCGTGAGCGAGGGCATGGTCGCGGCCGTGTGCATCGTGAGCACGGGCGAGGTGAGCTCGCTCCAGCTGAGGCCGCGGCCGCGACGGTCGGCGACGCGGGCGGCGGTCTGGCTCGAGGTGGTCATGCCGTGGCTCAGCACGCCGAGGCCGGAGACCGCGACGCTGCCGATGAACGCGAGGCGCTCGGGCCGCGGGCCCGCGATGAGCGGGGCACGCTCGTCGCGCGGGAAGATCGACGACGCCATCTCGCGGCGGTAGAGCTCCAGGTGCACGCGGAAGAGCGGTCGGGCCGCGGCGACGAGCAGCGCCGCGAGGGGCGCGGGCACGCCTCGGGAGCGGCGGGGGGCGACGAGCGGGGTCGGGGCGTCGTCGGGGGCGGTGCGGTGGTCCATCGTGTCCTGCGTCCGTGCGGTGACCGAGTCTCCTCGGCGGACCCGTCCTGGGGCCCGTCTCGAGTCTCGCCGCCGGAGGAGCGCCGCGAGCGGCCGGTGCGCTTCGTGGACAATGCAGACGCATGGACCCGGGTCGGCCGAAAGGAGGACACACCTCGAGGGAAAGTCCAGGTCAGAACCACTCGAGGACCCGAGGAGGCGCAGTCGCGCCCCATGGGACGCGCCTCGGCAGCCATCCACCCACCCCACCAACTGGGGGCATGTCCCTGCCCTGTCGCCGCGTTCCCGATCCGATCTTGCACAGCAGTGTGCAAGATCGTACGATGGACCTCGTGACCACGACCGAGCAGACCCCGCGAGCGCCTCGCCGCGACGCCGCCGCCAACCGCGAGGCCCTCATGGCCGCCGCGGTCCGGCTCCTGAACGTCGACGCCGCCGTCCCCCTCGAGGCGATCGCCGCCGAGGCGGGCCTGTCGCGCCGCAGCGTCTACGGCCACTTCGCGACCCGGGACGACCTCGTCCGCGAGGTCACCCTGCGCGGCGCCGCCCGCATCGGCGTGGCCGCGCTGCCCGACCCCGTCGACGACCCGGTCGTCCAGCTCGCCGCCCTCGGCGCGAGGCTCTGGTCGGAGGTCGAGCACGTGCGCGTGCTGGCCCAGCTCACGGTGCGCGGGCCCCTGGCCGCAGAGGTCGGCGGCGCGCTGGCGCCGCTGAGGGCCTTCCTCCGCGAGACCGTCCGACGCGGCGTGGCCGACGGGCGCATGCGCGACGACATCGCCGTCGACACGCTGGCCCGGCTGGTCGAGGGCGCCGCGCTCACCGTGCTCGACGAGGCGACCGCCCGCGACCTCGACAGCGCCGAGGGTCACCGTCTGGTGATGCTCGCCGTGCTGGCCATGGTCGGCCTCGGCTGGCGCGAGGCCGACGAACTGGTGAGGACGACCCCGGAGCTGGCCGTCGCGCCGCCGCCGGGGCCGCAGCCACTCCCCGCCGACCCCCGCCCGACCGCCACCCGCCCCACCGTCACCCCGGAGCCCGCCGCATGAGACTCGAACTCGACCAGGTCGCCCTCGGCGACGGCCCCGGCGCTCCCCTCCCCGCCGTCTCGGTGGTCGCCGACCGTCGCGCACCCGGCTTCGTCGCCGTCGAGACGGAGGGCGCCCCCACGCTCGCCTCCCTCGTCGCCGGCGGCCGGATGGCGCCGGACCACGGCCGGGTGACGCTCGACGGGAGGGACGACGCCGACGCGGTCCGCGCCTCCTTCGCCCTCGTCGACACGCCCACGGTGGCCGAGCCCTTCGGCTCGCTGACCGTCGCGCAGGTGGCCCGGGAGGAGCTGGCGCTGGCCGGGCACCGGGCCGGCCGCGCCTCCGTCGCCGAGTTCCTCGACGTCGTCGGGCTGGCGGAGCACCGCCGCACCCGCCTGGCGTCGCTGCCGACCGAGCTGCGCGTCCGGCTGCTCTGCGAGCTGGCGCTGCTGCGGCCGGGCGTGGAGGGCCTCGTGCTCACCAGCCCCGAGCGGCACGGCGGCGACGTCGCCGCCTGGCTCGGCGTCGTGCACGACCTCGCCCGCCGCGGGGTCGTCGTGCTCACCGTGACGGGCTTCGCCGCGCTGGCGACCGTGCGCGCCCTGCCCGCACCCGACCTCGGGGAGGACGACGAGTCCGGGCTCGACACGGACGACGACACAGACACAGACCTCGACACCGCCGCCCGCCCCGACGACGACGACGCTGCCCCGACCCCAGGAAGCCCCCGCTCGTGAAGATCATCGCCCTCGTCCGCTCCGAGCTGCAGCGGCTCACGTCGACCGGGCTCGCCCGCCTCGCCCTCGTCGCCCTGATGACCGTGCCGCTGCTCTACGGCGGCCTCTACCTCTGGGCCAACCAGGACCCGTACGCGAAGCTCGACCAGGTGCCCGCGGCGCTCGTCAACGACGACGCCGGCACCACGGTCGACGGCACGACGACGAACTACGGCGACGAGGTGACCGACGAGGTCGTCGACGGCGGCGACTTCGACTGGCACACGGTCAGCGCCGCCGAGGCCGCGGCCGGGCTCCGCGACGGCACGTACGACTTCACGTTCACCATCCCCCGCGACTTCAGCGCCGACCTCACGAGCGCCACGACCGACGACCCGACCCGCGCGCAGATCACCCTCGCGACGAACGACACCAACAGCTACCTGGCGACCACGATCGCCGGGCAGGCCGGCAAGACGATCCGGGCCTCGGTGACCGAGAAGGTCGGCAAGGAGGCGGCGGCCCAGCTGCTCGTCGGGCTCGCCGACATCAGGACGTCGATCGGCGACGCGGCGGACGGTGCCGACCAGCTCGTCGGCGGCGTCGTCTCCGCGGAGGAGGGCACCGACCAGCTGGTGACCGGCGCCTCGGACGCGTCCGCGGGAGCCGACGAGCTCTCGGCCGGCGCGTCGTCGGCCGCGGCGGGCGCCCGGACCCTCTCCGACGGCACCGACCAGCTGAGCGCCGGGGCCACGACCCTGTCGAGCGGGCTCGACCAGCTCGAGACCGCGACGGCCACGCTGCCGGACAGCGCGCACCAGCTCGCGACGGGGGCCGACCATGTCGCCGACGGCAACGAGGCCCTGGCCGCCGGCGTCGCCCAGGCCGCCGCGGCGAGCCAGGCCGCGATCGACGACGCCCCGGCGACGCAGCAGGCGATCGGGCAGCAGCTCGTCGAGTACTTCGTCGGGCAGGGCCAGACCCCGGAGCAGGCGGCCGCCTCGGCGGCCGAGGTGGCGAGCTACTTCGCCCCGCTCTCGCAGTCGCTGAGCGACGCGAACACCCAGGCGCAGGGGCTGGCCGCCCAGGTCGGGCAGCTCGCCACCGGCGCGCGGCAGGTCTCGGACGGCGCCGCCGCGCTCGACGCGCAGGCCCCCGCCCTCGCGACGGGCATCTCCGACGCCGCCGCCGGGGCACGGCAGCTCGACGCGGGCGCCGCGTCCGCCGCCACGGGCGCCGACTCGCTCGCCACCGGGCTCGGCACCCTCGACACCGGCGCGGCCACGCTCTCGAGCGGGCTGCACACGCTGAGCGACGGCACGGTGAGCCTCCGCGAGGGGCTCGGCGCGCTCGACACGGGCGCGACGCAGCTCCGCGACGGGCTGCAGACGGGCCTCGGCGAGATCCCCGCGAGCACCGAGCAGACCCGCGACGCGCAGTCGGAGGCCATCAGCGACCCGGTGTCCGTCTCCGACCAGGCCGTCACCAGCGCCGGCACCTACGGCGCGGGGCTCGCGCCGTTCTTCATCAGCCTCGCGGCGTGGATCGGCATCTACGCGCTCTTCCTGATCGTGAAGCCCTTCTCGAAGCGGGCCGTCACCGCGGTGCGCGCCCCCGGGCGCGTGGTCGTGGCGGGGTGGGCGGCCCCCGCGCTGCTCGGCGTCGTCCAGATGCTCGCGCTGTTCACGATCGTGCGGTTCGTGCTCGGCTTCGACGTCGTGCACCCCTGGGCGACGATCGGCCTGATGGCCCTCGCCTCGGTCACCTTCGCGGCGATCATCATGACCCTCAACGTGCTGCTCGGCAGCGTGGGGCAGTTCCTCGGCCTCGTGCTCATGGTCGTGCAGCTCGTGACGGCGGGCGGCACGTTCCCGTGGCAGACGTTGCCGGCGCCGCTCGCGGCCCTGCACTTCGTGCTGCCGATGAGCTACGCGACCGACGGCCTCCGCCAGCTGATGTACGGCGGCAGCACGGCCACGGCCTGGGGCGACGCGGGCGTGCTCGCCCTCTGGGGCCTCGGGGCGCTGCTGCTCTCGCTGCTCGCGACGCGACGGATGACCCGTCGCCGCACGCTGCGCGACCTGAGACCGTCGCTGATCGGCTAGCGGCCGGGCCTCAGGCGCGCTCGGCCTCGAGCGCCGGGGCGGCGGCCGGGTCGGCGTCGTCGAGGAAGGTCGTCAGGCGCTCGACCTCGTCGGCCTCGCCGATCGCGGCGGCGCCGCGGCGGAGCGCCCAGAGCGAGCGCAGGACGCCGCGGTTGGGCTCGTGCGACCACGGCACGGGCCCCTGGCCCCGCCAGCCCGCCCGGCGCAGGGAGTCGAGACCGCGGTGGTAGCCGACACGGGCGTAGGCGTACGCCTCGAGGTCGGCGCCGCGCGCGGCGGCCTCGTCGCTGAGCAGCGCCCAGGCGAGGGACGAGGTCGGGTGGGCCACGACGACGTCGGCCAGCTCGAGGGAGGCGAGGTCGGCGAGCACGTCGGGCTCGGCGGGCAGCAGCGTCTCGGGCACGCCGAGGAGGTTCTGGGAGGGCATGCCCCCACGGTAGCCCGTGCTCCCCGACGACCCCGCCCGGGCCCGGGCCGCGGCTCCCCCGGGCCGCCGCCGGGGCGCGGGGTCAGAAGCGGTGCTGCCGCACCCAGGCGTGCATGACCACGGCCGCCGCCGCGCTCGCGTTGAGGCTGCGGGTCGAGCCGAACTGCGAGATCGCGAGCAGCGCCTCCGAGGCGGCGACCGCCTCCTCGCTGAGGCCCGGCCCCTCCTGCCCGAAGAGGAGCACGCAGCGCTCGGGCAGGTCGAAGGTCTCGACGGGCACCGACCCCTCGACGTTGTCGACGCCGAGGACGGGGAGGCGGTGGTCGCGCGCCCAGGCGACGAACGTCTCGACGTCGGGGTGGTGGACGACGTGCTGGTAGCGGTCGGTCACCATCGCGCCGCGCTTGTTCCAGCGGCGGCGCCCGACGATGTGCACGGTGTCGGCCGCGAACGCGTTGGCGCTGCGGACGATCGAGCCGATGTTCATGTCGTGCTGCCAGTTCTCGACGGCGACGTGGAAGGGGTGCCGGTGCTCGTCGAGGTCGGCGACGATCGCCTCCATGCGCCACCAGCGGTACCGGTCGACGACGTTCCGGGAGTCGCCGTCCCGGAGGAGCTCAGGGTCGTACCGGGGGTCGTCGGGCCAGGCGGTCTCGCCCCCGGGCCAGGGCCCGACGCCGTGCGCGAGCCGGGGCTCGTCAGGGTCGTCCGGGAGCGGTGTGGGACGGGGGTCGTCGACGGGCACGACCCCAGGGTACGGCGGCCAGCGCGATGGTCCGCAGACCGATCGGTCATTGCACGTGTGACACGTGGAATGTTACCCTGCTCGAGCCGATCGACGAGCGCCGGCCCGACCCGCAGAGGTGCCCCATCAGCGAGACCGTCCCCGACCCCGCTCCCCCGGCTCGCCTCGGCTGGCCGGGCAGCGCCGCCGCCGTCCGCGGAGCCCTCGTGACGGCCGACGGGGCGGCCTGGCTCGTGGCCGTCACGACCGTGGCGGTGCTCGTCGACCTGGTCGGGCCGGGCACCGCGCCGCACGTCGCCGCCTGCGCCCTCACGGCCGCCGCCGTACAGCTCGCCGTCGGCACGGCCTGGGGCCTCTACCGCCCCCGGTGGGTGGCCGGCAGCGCCGCCGAGGCCCGCGGCCTCGTCGCCTGCGCCGCGGTCGTCGCGGTCACCGTCTCGTTGGTGCCCCTGGTCTCGCCCTCGCGGCTCGGCCCGTGGGTCGACTGGCCACCGGCCCTGCCCCTCGTCGCGCTCGGCGTCGCCGCCCTCGCGATGGGCGCCGCCCGGGCGCTCCTCCGGGGCCGCCTCGAAGCGCGCCTCCGCCCCCGCGGCGCCCCGTCGCCGGCCCTCGTGCTCGGCGCGGGGTCGGTGGGCGAGCACGTCGTGCGGCGCATGCTCACCGATCCGACCTGCCGACACCGCCCGGTCGCGCTGCTCGACGACGACCCGGCCACGCACGGCATGCGGATCGCGGGGCTCAAGGTCCTCGGCGGCCGTGAGGTGCTGGCCGAGGCCGCCGCCCGCACGGGCGCCGGCACCCTCGTGCTCGCGATGGCCCGGGCCGACGCCGCGCTGGTCCGCGAGCTGACCGACCAGGGCGAGTCCGCGGGTCTCCGCGTGCTCACCGTCCCCACCATCGACGAGATCCTCGAGGGGAGGTCGGGCGTCGCCGACCTCCGCGACGTCTCGCTCGAGGACCTCGTCGGGCGGCGCCCGGTCGAGACCGACGTCGCGGCGGTCGCCGCGAGCGTCCGGGGCAGACGGGTGCTCGTCACCGGGGCGGGCGGCTCCATCGGCAGCGAGCTCTGTCGCCAGCTGGCGGCGCTCGGCCCCGCCGAGCTCCTGCTGCTCGACCGCGACGAGACGGCCCTGCAGTCCGTCCAGGTGTCGCTCGCCGGCCACGGCCTGCTCGACACCCGCGAGGTCGTCCTCGCCGACATCCGCGACCCCGTCGCGCTCGGGGCCGTCTTCCGGGCCCGCCGGCCCGAGGTGGTGTTCCACGCCGCGGCGCTCAAGCACCTGCCGCTGCTGGAGCAGTACCCCGGGGAGGCCTGGCAGACCAACGTGATGGGCACCCTCCACGTGCTGGAGGCCGCGCAGGCCGTCGGCGTCGAGACCTTCGTGACCATCTCGACCGACAAGGCGGCGAACCCCACCAGCGTCCTCGGTCGCTCGAAGCGCGTGGCCGAGCGGCTCACGGCGCACGCGGCCCAGGCCACCGGCCGCCGCTACCTCTCGGTGCGGTTCGGCAACGTCCTGGGCAGCCGCGGCAGCATGGTGCCGCTGTTCCGCGACCTGATCGCGGCGGGCCGGCCCCTCACGGTCACGCACCCGGAGGCGACGCGCTTCTTCATGACCATCCCCGAGGCGTGCCAGCTCGTCCTCCAGGCCGGGGCGATCGGCGGGCCCGGCGAGGTCCTCGTGCTCGACATGGGCGAGCCCGTGCGGGTGCTCGACGTCGCCGAGCGGCTGATCGCCCTGTCGGGCCGTGACGTCGAGGTCGTGTTCACCGGGCTGCGGCCGGGCGAGAAGCTCCACGAGGAGCTCACGGGGGCGGGCGAGGTCGACGAGCGGCCTGTCCACCCGCTCATCTCGCACACCGTGGTGCCGCCCCTCGCCGCCGGCGACCTCGACGTGCGGTCGATGACGAGCGACCCTCCCCCGGCGGGCGAGCGCCGCGTCGCGACGGCCTAGCCGCGGCCGGCCCCGCGGCCTCGACGCCGACGCCGACCCGAGCGCGACGCCGCACTCGCGGCGTCGCGCTCGACGACGTCGCAGAGCCGGGCGACCAGCAGGGGCTGGGCGTAGCGCTCCTCCGCCAGGCGCCGGGCCGCCTGCCCCGCCCGCCGGAGCCCGGCGGCGTCGTCGACGAAGTCGGCGAGCGCACGGGCAGCCCGACCGGGGTCACGATCCAGCTGGAGGCCCGCGCCCGTCTCGACCAGCGCCTCCGCCTGCCAGCCCCCGATGGTGACCGCGACGGGCCGCGCCGCCGCGAGCGCGTCGAAGTACTTGTTCGCGCTGTTCGCGCGGAGGGCCGGCACGTCGGCGAACGAGCTGAGCGCGATCGTCGACGCCGCGAGGACGTCGGGCAGGTCGGCCTTGGCCACGGCGTCGAGGACGACGAGCGACCGGTCGAGGACTCCGAGCCGGCGCGCCCGCTCGCGCACCGCCTCCTTCTCGGCCCCCGCCCCGAGCAGCACGACGACGAGGTCGTGGCCCTGCCGGTCGAGCTCCACGGCGACGTCGACCAGGTGGTCGAGCCCGTTGGCCCGGCCGAAGGTGCCGCAGTAGACGGCCAGCCGACGCCCGAGGAGGCGCGGGTGGCGACCCGTGAACGCCTCCGGCCGTGCGCGGGCCGGGTCGAACCGCTCGAGGTCGCTCATGTTCGGCACCACCACGGTGCGGCCACGGGGGTGCCCCGTGCGGACCACCGAGTCGGCCATGTCGGGGGAGAGGGCCACCACGGTCGACGACGAGGCGTAGGCCAGGCGCTCGAGGAGGCGCGCGGACGCCCGCAGGACGGGGTGCCGCAGCGCCCCCATCGCGATGGGCACCTCGGGCCAGCTGTCACGCACCTCGAAGACGAGCGGCGCCCGGCGGAGGAGGGTCGCTGCGATGCCCGGCACGGCGATCGTCAGCGGGGTGCTGGTCGCCACGACGACGTCGCCGCGGAGCGACCGGGCGAGGCGGGAGGAGCGGAGAGCGAAGGCGAGGAACGCCACGATGCGTCGCCGGTCGCCCATGGCGGCGTCGTAGTCGACGGCGACCCGGTGGACCGTGACGCCGTCGTGGACCTCGTCGCCGACCGCACCCCGGCGACCGAGGGGCACCGCGTCGACGGGCGGCGTGGCCGTGACGACGTGGACGTCGTGCCCGCGGCGGGCGAGGGCCGTCGCGACGTGGAACGAGCGCACTCCGCCGGCCTGCGCGGGGGTGAGGAAGTACTGGTGGAGGTAGACGACGCGCACGGCGGCCTTCCGACGGAGACGGCAGGTCGTGGGCACTCCCCCGCCTGTGATGTTGCACATGTACAATACCGACTGCTCGGCTCGCCGTCGAGAGTCCGCACCCGATCGGAGCGAGAGCCGATGTCCCTGTCCGACCACCTCCACGTCCTGCGCCGCTCCTGGTGGCTCGTCGCCCTCGTGACCCTGCTGGGGCTCGCGGTGACGGCCGTCGTCTCGGGCGCCTCCCCGCGGGTGTACGAGTCGAGCACGCAGCTCTTCGTCTCCGTGCGCGGCACGAGCACGAGCACCGCGATCGAGGTCGGCCAGGGCAGCGCCGCCGCGCAGCAGAAGGTCCGCAGCTACACCGACGTCGTGACCAGCTCACGCGTGCTGGAGCCGGTCGTGCTGCGGCTCGCCCTGCCGATGAGCACCAGCGAGCTCGCCGAGGCCGTCACCGCGACCGTGGCCGCGAACAGCGTCGTCCTGACCATCAGCGTCCGCGACACCGACCCCGCCCGCGCGGCCCTCATCACCGACGCGGTCAGCGAGAGCTTCCGCGACGTCGTGGTCGGCAGCCTCGAGGCCTCGCCCGACGGCGGGGCGAGCCTCGTCGGCCTCGAGGTGCTGGAGCCCGCGGTCGCGAGCAGCGCGCCCGTCTCGCCCCGCACCTCCCGCGACCTGCCCCTGGGCCTCGCCCTCGGCGCCGCCGTCGGCTACCTGGGTGCCCTCGCCCGGCACCTGCTCGACACGCGGGTGCGCTCCGGCGACGACGTCGAGGCGGCGGGCGAGACCGTCCTCGGGGCCACGCTCCACGACCCCGACGCCCAGCTCCGCCCGCTGACCGTGCAGCACGACCCCCGCGGCACGCGCGCGGAGGCGTACCGCTCGCTCCGGACGAGCCTGCAGTTCGCCGACGCGGGCAGCGACGCCCGGGTGGTCGTGGTGACCTCGGCGCTGCCCGGCGAGGGCAAGACCACGACCACGGCGAACCTCGCCGTGACGCTGGCGGAGACCGGCGCCCGGGTGGCGCTGGTCGACGCCGACCTCCGCCGGCCCCGCCTCGCGGAGATGATGGGGCTGGAGGGCGCGGCGGGCCTGACGGACGTCCTCATCGGCCGGGCCGGGCTCCGCGACGTCGCCCAGCCGTGGGGCCGCGACGGCCTGGACGTCGTCGCGGCCGGCCAGGTGCCGCCGAACGCGAGCGAGCTGCTCGGCTCGACGCGCATGCGTGAGCTGCTGGTCGAGCTGCGAGCCACCTACGACTACGTCCTCTTCGACGCTCCGCCGCTGCTGCCGGTCACCGACGCGGCAGTCCTGAGCCACGTCGCCGACGGAGCCCTGGTCGTCGCCGCGCTCGGCCGCACCCCTCGGGCCCGCCTGGAGGAGGCCCTCGCCCATCTGCACCGCATCGGCACGCGGGTGGTCGGCGTCGTCCTGACCATGCACCCCGTCGGCCGCGGAGGCGCCTACAGCGCGGCGTACGCACCCTCCGCGCCGGTCGTGGCACACGGCTCGGTCGAGCGCGACGCCGCGTCGGCGGGAGCGTCCGCGACGACGCCCGCGACCACGGCGTCGGGGCTCGAGCCGACGGTCTCGGCAGCGCCGACGACCCGCTCCTCCCCCCTGGGCTCCGAGCGCCGCGCCCGCGGCCGCCGCGCGGCGCCGCGCCGGGCCGCCGACGACCGGGGCGCCTGACGGCGCCTCGCGATCGCTGACCGGGCACCGTCTCGAGCGGTCGGGCTCGACGGTCCGCCGCCTCGTCACCAGGCTCGACGGTCCGCCGCCTCGTCACCAGGAGGGCGTCAGAGCTCGACGACCACGGCCCCCCAGGAGAGCCCGACGCCGAAGCCGACCAGCAGGAGCCGCATGCCCGGGCGGACCTGGCCCGACCGCACCGCCGCCGCCAGCGCCAGGGGGATCGACGACGAGGTCGTGTTGCCGACGTCGCTCATCTCGACCACGAACTTCTCCGTCGGGAGGTCGAGCTTGCGCCGCAGCGTCTCGAGCATGAAGGCGTTCGCCTGGTGCAGCACGACGGCGTCGATGTCGTCGAGGGCGAGGTCGGCGCGGGCGAGCGTCTCCGTGACGGCTCTCGGCACCGCCCTCAGCGCGAAGCCGAAGACCTCGGCGCCGTCCATGAAGAGGTCGTGGCCGTTGCTCTCGAGGCCGCGTGCGCCCGGCGACGCCGCGGGAGCGAGGCGGTCGCTGTCGGCGAGGCCCCCGGTGGGCACGATGAGGTGCCGCGCGCCGGAGCCGTCCGTGCCGTAGCTGAAGCCCCGGAACGCCGGTGACCCGGCCGACGCGGTGACGAGGCTCGCGCTCGCCCCGTCGCCGAAGATGGTGCGGAGCGGAGCGTCGGAGGGGTTCACGTAGCGGCTCAGCGTGTCGGCGGTGAGCAGCAGCACGGAGTCGGCCTGCCCGGAGTCGATGAGCGCGGACGCGGTGCCGAGGCCGTAGACGTAGCCCGAGCAGCCCATGCCGAGGTCGAACGCGCCGATGTCGGTGCGCAGGCCGAGGCGGTCCTGCACGAGGCAGGAGGTCGACGGCATGGCGTGGTCGGGGGTCTGGGTGCAGAGCAGCACGAAGTCGATGCTCGACCGCTCCAGCCCCTGCTCGCGGAAGAGGGCCTCCGCGGCGGCCACGGCGAGGTCGGCGGTCGTCTCGCCGGGCGCCACGACGCGTCGGCTCGCGATGCCGGTCTTCGCCGCGATCTTCGCGACGCTGACCGGGGCGAGCTCGGCGTCGAGCTGAGCGTTGTCGACGACGGTGGCGGGAACGTGGCCGGCGACCGCCCGCAGGGCCGCGTACCGCCTCGGCACGCTCACGTGCGGCCCGCGCCACGGCCGGCGGGGGCGACCACGACCGCCGGGTTGCCGAAGACGGTGTCACCGGGCGCGACCCTCCGGAGCACGACGCTCCCGGCCCCGACGGTCGCCCCGGCACCGACGCGCGCCCGGGGCAGCACGGTGGCCGAGCTGCCCACGACCGCGGCGTCGCCGACCGTCACGTTGCCCAGCAACTGTGCGTAGCCGTGGACGGAGACGTGGTCGCCGACGACGACGTGGTGGCCGACGAGGGCCCCGGTGTTGAACAGGGCGTGACGCCCGATGCGGGTCGAGGTCGACACGACCACGTGGGGGAAGAGCACCGAGCCCTCGCCGAGCTCCGCCCCGGCCAGGAGGATGGCGGTCTCGTGCACGAAGGTGGTGAAGACGGCGCCCTTCTCGGCGAGGGCTCCCGTCACCCGGCGCCGGGCGGACGGGTCGGCGATGGTGCAGAGAGCGAGGTCGCCGGGCCGGGGCACGTGCGCCTCGACGGTCGAGACGACGCCGGGCCCGCGCGCCGTGTCGTCGACGAACACGACGTCGCCGATGCCGTGCGCGCCACGCCAGCCGACCGCGGACGAGATCATCGCGGCGACCTCGTGGCCGGCGCCCCCGGCCCCCACGAGGACCAGACGGGCGGAGCCCGCTGCGGACGGTGACGGGGTCATCGCGCGGTGTACCCGCCGTCGACGACGAGCGAGCTGCCGGTGATCCACCTCGCGTCGTCGGAGAGCAGGAAGCGCACGGCGGCCGCGACGTCCTCCGCGCGGCCCAGCCCGAGCGGGTGGGCGTCGACGACCCGTTGGAGCCCCGCCGGCCCGACGGCACGCCGGAGCTGGTCGATCATCGGCGTCACCACGGTGCCCGGGCAGACGCAGTTGACCCGGAGGGACTCGCGGGCGAGCTCGAGCGCCAACGACTTGGTCATCGTGACGATCGCCCCCTTCGAGGCCGAGTACGCGGCCGCGCCGGGCTGGCCGACGAGGCCCAGCACCGACGAGACCAGGACGACGGAGGCGCCCGGGACCCGGCAGGACCGCCGACGGAACGCCCGCGTCAGCTGCAGCGCCGACCGCACGTTGATCGCCAGCATCTGGTCGACCAGCTCGGCCGACGACGCCCGGACGGGCTGGACGGCCTGGACGCCGGCGCAGTGCGCCAGCCCGCTCAGGGGGCCCTGGTCGGTGACGACGCGGTCGACGAGGCTGCTGCACGCGTCGGCCTCGGCCAGGTCGGCGACCCAGGAGGCGTGGCCGTCACCGGGGAGCTCCGCCAGGACGCCGGCGAGCCGGTCGACGTCACGGCCGGCCGCGGCGATCCGGTGCCCCCTCGCGGCGAGGTCGAGCGCGGTGGCGCGGCCGATGCCCGACGAGGCGCCGGTGACGAGGACGAGCGGGGCGGGCGACGCGCTCACGCGACGGACGGGAGGGTGAGGTCGTGCAGGTCGCGCACGGTGGTGCAGTCGGCGAGGCGCTGCGCGTCGACCGTGACCCCGAGCGCGACGTCGACCCGGGCGATGAACTCGACGTTCGAGAGGGAGTCCCAGCCGAGGTCGTCGAGCTGGTCGTCGAGCGAGAGCGCCGCGACGCTGACGTCGGCCTCGAGGAGGTCGTGGACGAGGGCGAGCAGGTCTGAGGTCTCCACGGGAGGGCCCTTCGGGTCGAGCCCCCGCGTGGGGACATGGCTGATGTGCTATTGATACATTAGCAGCCCGGTCGATGCACCGACAGCCCCCTCAGAGCCGGACGACGACGGCCGCCCACGAGTAGCCGATGCCGAAGCCCACCAGGGCGACGTGGTCGCCGGGCCCGGCACGGCCGGCCCGGACGGCGGCCTGCAGCGCGAGGGGCACGGACGACGAGGCCGTGTTGCCCGTCGTGGCGAGGTCGACCACGAACTTCTCGGGCGGGAGGCCGATGCGCCGCCGGAGGCTCTCCAGCATGACCGCGTTGGCCTGGTGGAAGACGAAGAGGTCGACGTCGTCGACCGTCAGCCCCGCGCGCCGGAGGCAGGTCTCCAGGGCCCGCGGGACGGTCCGCAGGGTGAAGGCGAACACCTCGGGGCCGTCCATGTGGACGTCACGGCCCGACGGCGCCAGGCCCCGCGCCTCCGGCGACGACCCCGGGGCGCGCTCCTCCCCGGGCGCGAGTCCGCCGTTGACCGCGAGGAGGTGGCGCACGCCCCGCCCGTCCGTCCCGAAGGTGGCGCCGAGGAACCGCGGGCCGTCGGCGCCCCCGGTGACGAGCGCGGCGGTCGCCGCGTCGCCGAAGAGCACCCGGAGCTGCGGGTCGCCCGGGTTCACGAGGCGCGTCAGGGCGTCGGCGGTGACGAGCACCACGCGCTCCGCCTGCCCCGTCTCGACGAGGCCCCGCGCGAGCGCGAGGCCGTAGACCCAGCCCGAGCAGCCGAGGGAGACGTCGAGGGCCGCGACGTGGGTGCCGAGGCCCGCGCGCTCCTGGACGAGGCAGGCCGTGGCGGGCAGCACGAGGTCGGGGCTCTGGGTGCAGACGACGAGGGCGTCGACGCTCGCGGGGTCGACGTCGTGCTCGACGAACAGGCGCTCGACGGCGGCGGCCGCGAGGTGCGACGTCCACTCCCCCGGAGCCGCGACGTGCCGGGCGTGGACGCCCGTGCTGGCCGCCGCGCGCGCGACGTCCCAGCCGGGGTGCTGGTCGGCGAGGTCGTCGTCGGTCAGCACGGCCTCCGGGAGGTACGACGAGAGGGCGGCCAGCTGCGCGTGCACGGGCGCGGTCACGGAGCGGCGTCGACCGTCGGGCCCGCGGCACGGACCACCGCCAGCACGTCGTCGACGGTGCGACAGGTTGCGAGGTCGGCGGGCTGGACGACGAGCCCGCGCCCGACCTCGAGCTCGACGATGAGGCTCACGTCGGTGAGGGAGTCCCAGCCGAGGTCGGCGAGCGCCGTGCCGAGCTGCACGCGGCCGCGGTCGACCAGGGCCACGGAGGCGACGGTGTCGAGCAACGATGAGGTGTCCATGGGGTCTCCTTCAGTGACATGTGGCACACAGGATAGCGCCTGCATGCCCTGTGCGCACATGCCTCACCGAGCCGGGGCGTCGCCACACCGGTCGCCGGTACAGTGTCGCCATGGCTGATCGAAGCGACGTGGAGTGCTGGCTGACCGACATGGACGGCGTGCTCGTGCACGAGAACCACGCCCTGCCGGGGGCGGCCGACCTCATCCAGCAGTGGCAGGACGAGGGCACGCCGTACCTCGTCCTCACCAACAACTCGATCTTCACGCCGCGCGACCTGGCCGCGCGCCTCCGCGCCTCCGGCCTCGACGTGCCCGAGGAGCGCATCTGGACCTCAGCCCTCGCGACGGCAGACTTCTGCCGGTCGCAGATGCCCGGCGGCTCGGCCTTCGTCATCGGGGAGGCGGGCATGACGACCGCGATGCACGAGGCCGGGTTCATCATGACCGAGACGGCTCCCGACTACGTCGTGGTCGGCGAGACCCGCAACTACTCCTTCGACGCCATCACGAAGGCCGTCCGGCTCATCCGGTCCGGTGCGCGGTTCATCGTCACGAACCCCGACGCGACGGGGCCGAGCGCCGAGGGCGTGCTGCCCGCCACCGGCGCGATCGCCGCGATGATCCAGGCCGCGACGGGCAAGACGCCCTACGTGGTGGGCAAGCCGAACCCGATGATGTTCCGCTCGGCGATGAACCGCATCGGGGCGCACAGCGAGAACACCGCGATGATCGGCGACCGGATGGACACCGACATCATGGCGGGCATCGAGGCGGGGCTGCACACCATCCTCGTCATGACGGGCATCAGCGACCAGGCCGAGATCGACCGGTACCCCTTCCGGCCCAACGAGGTGCTGAGCGGGGTCCACGAGCTCGTCCGGGCCGAGCCGCTCGAGAGCGACGTCGTCCCGTCGGAGCTCTAGGCGCCGCCCGGCACCGGGGCTCGGGGCTCGGGGCTCGGGGCTCAGCCCGCCGTCGGCGCGAGGCTCGTGGTGAAGGGCTCGCCGCTCGAGCGCGTCACGAAGCACGAGTAGGTGCGGTCGCCGGCGTCCCAGTCGGCGGTGGTGACCGGCCAGCTGGCGACGAACTGGACGTCGCGGTACGCCCCGGCGGCCGTGAGGTCGAGGGCCTCGGGCGACGTGCAGAGCACCGACATCTGGTTCTGCAGGGTCTCCGAGCCCGGCCAGGGCGCCCCGGCGTCGCCGGGCAGAACGCCCTGCGACGCCAGCTGGGCGACGTGCGGGGCGGCGCAGTCCACCACGTCGTAGTCCTGCTGCCACGCGTTCTCGAACGACGAGAAGCACTCGCCGCCCTGCAGGTCGCTCCAGGGGTGGCTGCCCGCCGCGAGCGGCCCGGTCGCCGCGGCGCTCTCCTCGACGGGGGCGGGCCCGGCGGTCACCGTCGTCGGCGCCGGCGCGGGCTCGCTGGTCGCGGCGGGGTCGGCGGAGGCCGAGTCGCCGGCGAACAGCGAGCGCCCGAGGAAGAAGAGGGCCACGAGCGCGAGCACGACGACGACCGCGGCGCCGACGACGAAGAGCACGAGCCGCCGGCGCGGCGACCCGGTCAGCGCGGCGAGCGGGCCGCCAGAGCGGCCACCGCCGCGGCGCTCGTCGGGAGCCGAGGTCGCCGTGGGCGGCACCCAGGCCGAGGAGGCGCGGGCCGGGCTCGCGGCACCGGTCCCGGCCCCTGCCCCTGCCCCGAACGAGAGGCCGGGGAGCTCGCCCGCGGCCTCGGGCGGCGCGGTGCGGGCCCGGTCGACGGGCGCGGCCGGGGCGGACGGCGCCGCCGGCGGACGATAGGGCTCCGGGAACCCAGCGACGGGAGCGCTGCCGTGAGGTGCGACGGGGAGCTCGGAGGCACGCTCCACGGCGTCCGCCCCCGGGCCATCGACCTCGGCCGGCGTGACGTCGTCGCCGCCGAGCGACCACGACCTCGTCACGGCCTCGTCGGCGCCGGGCGTGCCGAGCGTCTCGTCGTCGAGGCGGTCGACCTCGCGCGTGACGTCCTCGACCACCGGGTCGTCGCGACCCGCGTCGGACTCGAGCTCGCCGGGGACGTCGTCGAGGGCGTCCGCGTCGCGGGCTCCGTCGCGGTCGGCGGCCCGGCCCGCCAGCGGCACGATGCCGAGGATCTCGGTGAACGAGGGCTCGACGACCGGAGCCGACGCGAGCGCGGCGGCCGGAGCCGGGGCCGGGGCCGGTGCCGGTGCCGGGTCGGCGTGGTCGTCGGGCACCGGCGTGGGCGGCGACGCGAGGGGCTGCGCCGGCGGCACGGCCACGCCCGCCGCCTCGGCGAGGCGACGCTCGCGGCGGGTCATCTCGTGGTGCTCCTCCACCCACCAGGGGGCGGCCGAGCCGGTGGCGTCCTGGACGGGCCGCGGCTCGGGAGGCGACGCCGCCGCGACCTCCGTCGGCAGCTCAGGGGCCGGGTCGGGAGCGGGCTCGAGCTCGGGCTCGGGCTCGGGCTCCGGCTCCGGCTCGGGCTCGGGCTCGGGCTCCGGCTCGGCGCGAGGCTCGGGCGTCGCCGCAGCCGTCGCCCCGGGGCCGGGGGCCGCGGGCACCTCGAGGGCGCGCGTCGGCAGGTCCGTCTCGACCCGCGACTCCTCGAGGGTCTCGGCTGCGGGAGCCGAGGCGGGCGGCAGGGCCTCCCAGTCGAAGGCCGCGGGAGGCGCGGAGCCCGCCGTCGGGGCCGTCGCGAGCAGGGCCGTGAACGGCCCGGGGACCTCGTCGGGACCGCTCGGGGGCTCGGGTCGCCGGTCGGGGTCAGGCTCGGGCTCCGGCTCGTGCGGCGACGCGGCCTCGTGCTCGGGGACGGGCTCGGGCGGAGTCGCCGGCGGGACGGCGCCTGCCAGGGCGCCGAGGTCGAGCGCCAGGGGGTGACCGCCGCTCCGCGGCACCTCGTCGCCGGGGGCGGGCGGGGGCGGGACGGCGAGCGGGGCGCGGGGCGCCTCCGTCGGGACGGCGTCGGCCTGGGAGGAGAAGGAGAGAGCGGTCGTGGCCGCGTCGGGCTCCGGGCTCACGACGGGCTCGACGCCCTCGACGGCCGACGTCGGGCCGCTGCCCCCCGGCTCGGGGTCGGGCTGCTCGTCGACCGGGCCCGCCTCGCCGTCGAACTGGGCCGCCAGCCAGTCGCTGGCGTCGCCGGGCTCGGGCGCCTCGTCGCGCCCGGGCCGGTCGTCGGTCACGGCTCCAGCCCCAGGTCCGCCAGGCCGATGGCCGCGTAGTAGGGGTAGCCGGCCGCCTCGATCACCTCACGGGCTCCGGTGCTGCGGTCGACGACGACCGCGACGGCCGCGATCTCGGCCCCGACGGCCTCGAGGGCCCGGGCCGCGGTGAGCGGCGAGCCGCCCGTCGTCGAGGTGTCCTCGAGCACGACGACCCGCTTGCCCGCCAGCTCGGGGCCCTCGACCTGCCGCCCGCGGCCGTGGTCCTTGGGCTCCTTGCGGACGACGAACGCGTCGTAGTCCTTGCCGAGGGCCACGCCCTGGTGCAGCACGGCCGCCGCGATCGGGTCGGCGCCCATCGTGAGGCCGCCGACGGCGAAGACGTCGGGGACGTCGTCGATCAGGTCGACCATGACCTGGCCGATCAGGGGCGCGACGCGGTGGTCGAGGCTGACCTTCCGCAGGTCGATGTAGTACGACGCCTTCTTGCCGCTCGTGAGCGTGAAGTCGCCGTGGAAGACGGCCTCGGAGCCGATGAACTGGATGAGCTGCGTGCGTGCGTCGGTCACGGTTGCCCAGCGTAGAGCAGGTGGCTCCGAGCGCGCCCGGTGGTCGTCGCCCCGCGAGCGAGCGGGGCCGGCCGCGCAGCCGAGGGCCCCGACCACGCCAGGGCCAGGGCGACCCAGGCGAGCCGGTTGCCGGTGAGGTCGCCGGAGACCGAGGCGTTCAGCACGGCCGACACGGCGACCCCGAGCAGGACGACGGCCACCCCGTCGACGCCGCCGAGACCTCCCGTGCCGTGCCGCGCCCGGCGGAGCAGTCTCACGAGGGACGCGACGACGACCGTCAGCAGGGCCGCCCCGGCCGGCCAGCCGCCCTCGACGAAGGCCTCGAGCACGACGTTGTGGGCGTACTGGCGGTCACCGGAGCTCGGGACCGCCTCGGACACCTCGAGCACCGTGACGAAGCCGCCCCACCCGGTGCCGCCCGGGCCGCCGTCCCGGAGCGCCCGGACCGCCGCCCGCCAGAGAGGGAGCCGCGCCTCGGCGCCGGTCACGTGGCCCGTCAGGACGAGCCCCAGCCGCTCGGCGCCCGGGGAGTCGCTGACCACGACGCCGACGCCGGCCGCGACGAGGGCGGCGGCCAGCCCGGCGACCCGACGGCGACGCCCCTCCCGCACGACGAGCGCGACGACGACCAGGGCGACGGCCGCGGCGAGCACGGGGCCGCGGGAGCCGGTCGCCACGGCGGCGAGCGCGGCCACGACGGTGCCGGCGAGCAGTCGGCCCCGGGGCCTCCGGCCGGGCAGGACGAGCACGGCCCCGAGGATCAGCGCCGCGGTGGCGGTCGCCCGACCCGCCGCGATGGTGTTCGACCCCTCGAGCACGGCACGCCCCCACTGCGACTCGTCGCGCGGGAGCACCTGGAGGGCCGCCACGGTCGCGAGCCCCCACCCCGCCGTCCAGGCGAGCCAGAGCCTGCGCCGCCGACGGGTCGAGAGCAGCACCACGCTCGTCGCCACGACGACCAGCGTCAGGGCCATCCCCGCCAGCTTCGCGCCCTGGTAGCCGTGCGGCACCTCGACGAGCGCTCCGGGGAGCAGCGAGGCGACGACGACGACGGCCCCGAGCGGCACCCGCACGACCCCGAGTCGGGGCGCCAGGTGGAGGCCGGCCCCGACGCACGCGGCGGCGGCGAGGGCGATCGTGAGGTCGACCGGCACGGCCGCGAGGGCCGGGCTGCCCTTGACGCCGCCGACCAGCAGCACCGCCGAGCAGAGGGCCGCCACGACGTGGTCGCGCAGGGACGACCCCGGCGACGGGGCGACGGGTGGGGTCGGCGACGCGGGCCTCTGGCTCGTGCGGGACATCGGACCTCCGGGATCGGTCCGTCGATGGTAGCCCGGGATCCTGGATGTGATGTGTCAGTCGATCAGTGGTCTCGCCTCCGCCGTCGAGAGCCCGGGACCGAGCCGCCGGTCCCCCGGCCCCCGCAGGGACTCGAGACGTCGCCGGGCGTGCGCCGTCAGCACCTCCGGCGGGGCCCCCACCCGCGCGTGCTGCACGAGCGTCCGGAGCCGCGCCTCCTCGCCGGCGAGGACGTCGTTGCCGACGCGGCCCGCGAGGTCGGCCATGAGGAGGAGCCACCGGTCGTGGCGCTCGGGCGCCTCGTCGGCCGCGGCGGCGGCCGCAGCCGAGGTCACGTCGAGGAGGCGTCCCCGCTCGGCCGGGTCCAGGACGGACCCCACGACCGCGAGCACGGCGTCGTGGACGATGTCGAGAACCTGCGCCGTCGCCTCGAACCGCTCCGGGTCGCCGGGCCGGACGAAGGTGCCCCGGTAGGGCTCGACGGTGACCAGGCCGTCCGTGCACAGCCGCGTGATGGCGTGGTCGACGGGGGTCCGCGACATGTCGAGCCAGTGCGCGACGGCACCCAGGTCGATCCGCTCACCGGGCCGGAGGACGCCGGAGAGCAGGGCGTCGCGCAGCTCGCCGTAGGCCCGGCCGGCGGCGTCGTCGCGCTTGGGGATCCTCCGAGGCGTCACCGGGACGGGCACGGTGCACCCCCCGGGGCCTGGCCGTCGTCGAGGACGCCGTCGCGGGGGACGCCGTCGTCGCCGCCGGCGTCGTCGCCGCCGGCGTCGGGGTCGTCGGGGCCCTCGCCGTCGCCACGGGAGCGGAGCCACCCGGAGGTGCACGCCTCCAGCACCTCCAGCGGGAGGGGCGGCCAGAAGAAGTCCTGGACCCGGACGACCCCCTGCGCGACCCGGGCCAGCCTCTCGTCGACCGTCCCGGCGGGGCCCGGCGACACCTGTCGCTCCTGTGCTGTCATGTCACCGTTGTAGCGGGCGCTCGCCACGCCGTCACGTGAAATCTTTTGTTCTGCTGAGAGCGGTGGTCGGACCGGTCTGGGCCAGGGACCGCCACCGCGCCTCCCCGGGGCCTCCCGCACCGATCGGGACGGCCGCCGCTAGCGTGGGCGCATGCGTGTCGCCACCTGGAACGTCAACTCCGTCCGTGCCCGAGCAGGGCGGGTGGTCGACTGGCTCGTGCGCGAGGACGTCGACGTCGTCGGCCTGCAGGAGATCAAGTGCAAGCCGGAGCAGTTTCCGTACGAGGCCTTCCGCGAGGCGGGCTACGAGGTCGAGCTGCACGGCCTCAGCCAGTGGAACGGCGTCGCCTTCGCGAGCCGGCTGCCCATGGACGACGTCGAGGTGACCTTCCCCGGCCAGCCCGGGTTCCTCAAGGGCCAGGAGGGGCCCGACCAGCCGAAGGAGGCGCGCGCCATCGGCGTCACGGTGGAGGGCGTGCGGATGTGGTCGTTGTACGTCCCCAACGGGCGGGAGCTCGGCGATCCGCACTACGCCTACAAGCTCGACTGGCTCGCCGAGCTCGCCGACCGCACCCGCGGCTGGCTCGCGGAGAGCCCCGATCTGCCCCTCGCCCTGATGGGCGACTGGAACGTGGCGCCGCTCGACAGCGACGTCTGGGACGTCGCCGTCTTCGAGGGGCACACGCACGTCAGCGAGCCCGAGCGGGCCGCGTTCGCCGAGTTCGAGCGGGTCGGCCTCCGCGACGTCGTGCGGCCCCTCGTGCCGGAGGGGTACACGTACTGGGACTACAAGCAGCTCAGGTTCCCGCGCGACGAGGGGATGCGGATCGACTTCGTGATGGGCTCGCCGGCGTTCGCCGACCTCGTCACCGCCGCGGCGATCCACCGCGAGGAGCGCAAGGGCGACGCACCGAGCGACCACGTGCCCGTGGTGGTCGACCTCGAGCTCGAGACGGAGCTCGACGACGACCGGCCGATGATCTTCTGACCCGGCGCGCGGAGTTCTGACCGCCCCTCCTGCCGGGCCGGTCAGGGCAGGGTCGAGCCGGGCAGGGCCGGGCAAGAACGGGCCGGCCCGGGCAGACGGATCGGTCGACAGCTGAAATGTCACGTAGTACACTGACGCATCACGAGGAGCCTGAAGAGCGGGCGACCGAGCGTCAGGAGCCCCATGCGCCGAACCGTGCTGTTGTCACCGCCCGACGTCGGGCCGCTCGAGCGCGAGGCGCTCCGTCGGGTGGGCGAGGGCAGCTGGTTCGCGCCGCTCGGCCCCGAGGTCGACGCGTTCGAGCGCGAGCTCGCCGAGGTCGTCGACCGGGCGCACGTCGTCGCGACGTCGTCGGGCACGGCCGCCCTCCACCTGGCGCTCGTCGTCGCGGGGGTCGGCCCCGGCACCGTCGTGCCGACCTCCACCTTCACCTTCGCCGCGACCGCCAACGCGATCCACCACGCGGGCGCCCGCCCCTTCTTCGTCGACGTCGACCGCGACACGGGCAACCTCTCGCCGGCCCTGCTGGCCGACTCCCTCGACGAGCTCCGCCGCCGGGGGGTGCCCGTCTCGGCGGTGCTGCCGGTCGACATCTACGGCAGGGCCGCCGACCACCACGACGTCGCCGCCGTCGCCGCGCGCCACGGCCTCCCGGTGGTCGTCGACGCCGCGGAGTCGCTGGGGGCCCGCCACGCCGGCCGCCCCGCCGCGGCCCACGGCCTCGCCGCCGCGATCTCGTTCAACGGCAACAAGATCGTGACCACCTCGGGCGGCGGCGCCTTCACCTGCGACGACGACGAGATCGCCGGGCGGGCCCGCAGCCTCGCCGCGCAGGCCCGCCTGCCCGTCGACCACTACGAGCACGCCGAGGTGGGCTGGAACCACCGGCTGAGCAACGTGCTCGCCGCGCTGGGCCGGGCCCAGCTCAGTCGGCTGCCCGAGATGGCCGCCCGACGCCGGGCGGTGCGGCAGGCGTACCGTGAGCTCGTCCGGGCCGTGCCCGGCGTCGACCTGTTCGCGGCCGACGACGACGCCGACGACAACTGCTGGCTGACCTCGGTCGTGCTCGACCCGGCGTCGGGCCTCGCACCGGCGGAGGTCGCCCGGTCGCTCGCGGAGCAGGGCATCGAGACACGACGCCTCTGGAAGCCGCTGCACCGGCAGGGCGCCTTCCGCGACTCCGAGAGCCGCGTCTCGGGCGTCGCCGACGAGCTCTTCGCCACGGGCCTCACGCTCCCCAGCGGGTCGTCGCTCGACGACGACGACCTCGACCACGTGCTGAGCGCGCTCGCGACGGCGCTCTCACGACCGGGAGCCGGTGATCGTGGCCTCGCGTGACGCGTCCCGCGTGGGAGGCGGGCCCGCCCGCGGGGCCCGCCGTGACCGAGCCAAGCGCGTCCTCGACGTCACGGTGGCGGCCCTGGTGCTCGCGGCGACCGCTCCCCTGCTGGCCGCGGCCGCGGCGGCGGTCGCCGTCGACCTGGGTCGGCCCGTCCTCTTCCGGCAGCGTCGCGCAGGCCTCCACGGTTCCCCCTTCACCCTCGCCAAGCTCCGGACGATGAGGCAGGTCGACCCGTCACGGGGGCACGAGACCGACGCGGAGCGCCTCACCCGTCTCGGCGCCCTCCTCCGGTCGACCAGCATCGACGAGCTGCCCGGGCTGGTCGCCGTCCTGCGGGGCGACATGAGCCTCGTCGGGCCGCGCCCCCTGCCCGTCCGCTACCTCGACCGGTACTCCCCCGAGCAGGCGCGACGCCACGACGTGCGCCCCGGGGTGACCGGCCTGGCCCAGGTCGGCGGGCGGAACGCCCTCGACTGGCCAGAGCGCCTCGCGCTCGACGTCGCGTACGTCGACGGCCGGAGCACCCGCCTCGACCTGCTGATCCTCGCGCGCACGGCGGGCGTCGTCCTGGGGCGGCGCGGCACCGCGCAGCACGGCCAGGCGACCTCCGCCGAGTTCCTCCCCCCGAAGCCCCCCGCCGACGCCCACCAGGAGCCCGCATGACCTCGCCCCGCCCCGCCCCCGCCGTCCCTGACCGCCCCCGAGCGGGGCGCCCTCGTCGAGGGCTCTGCCGAGCGGGGCTCCGGCGAGCGCTGCAGCGCCTGCTCCGCGGCCCCGACGGCCCCGCCTTCGACGTCGCCCACCTGAGCAGCGTCCACCGCTGGACGGACAACCGGGTGCACATGCGCGAGGCCGCCACCGCCGCGAAGCACCACCGGACGCTCCTGGTCGCCGTCGACAGCCCCACGACCGTCCCCGAGACCGGCGTCCACGTGGTGCTGCTGCCCCGCCGTCGCCGAGCGGCGAGGGTCGTGCTCTCCACGTCGCAGGCCGCGCTCCTCGCCCTCCGCTCCGGCGCCGGGGTGGTCCACCTGCACGACCCCGAGCTGCTCGTCGTCGTCCCCGTGCTGAAGCTCGCGGGCCGCCGGGTCGTCTTCGACGCCCACGAGGTCATCAGCGAGGCGACCGCCGACAAGGACTACGTGCCCGAGGTGCTCCGCCGGGCCTTCGTCCTGCTGTCACGCCTCCTCGTCTGGTTCGCCGGCCGGGCCTGCGACCACGTGGTCGTGGCGACGGCCATCACGGCCCGCGACTACCCGGCCCACAAGACCACCGTGGTGCACAACTTCCCGCGGCTGCGCGCCCAGGAGGAGGCCCTCCGGCCGCTGGCCGACCGCTCGCCGCGCGCAGCCTTCATCGGCGTCGTGAGCGAGGCCCGCGGCTCGCGCGTGATGGCCGACGCCGCCACGAGCTCGGCCTTCCCCCCGGGGTGGCAGCTCGACGTCGCCGGCGGGCCCTACCCCGACGACGCCCTCTCGGTGTTCGACGACGCCGTGGCCGCCGGGCGGGCGACCGTCCACGGCCTGCTCTCGCCCGAGGACGCCCGCGACCTGCTGCTCGACGCCCGCGTCGGGGTGGTCGTGCTGCAGCCTGGGACGGCCTACGAGAAGGTCTTCTCGACCAAGCTCTTCGAGTACCTCGCCGCGGGGCTCCCCGTGGTGTGCTCCGACTTCCCCGTCTGGCGCGAGGTCGTCGAGCCCTACGGCTGCGTGCGCTTCGTCGACCCGACCGACCCGGACGCCGTCGCCCGGGCCCTGGCCTGGTACGCGGAGCACCCCGACGAGCTGGCCCGCCAGGGCGCCGCGGCCCGACGGGCCGCCGTCGAGGTCTTCGACTGGGCGAAGGAGGAGCCTGCCCTGCTCGGCGTCTGGGCCGCGCTCGGCGCTCCCGACCGGGCGGCCGACGACGACGACCGCACCCGCGGCACGGCACGGGCCCGGCCGGGCGGCCCGCGCCCCGGCACCGCCCGGTGAGCGGCCGAGGCGGCCGAGGCGGCCGTGCCCTCCGTGCCCGTCGTCGCTGAGGTCGCGGCGGCACGGAGCCTGACCGCCCACGCCGTCACGGTCGGCTGCTGCCTCGTCGTCTACGCCCTCACCCTCCGCCACGTCTTCGAGCACCTGATCGTGCCGACCTTCGGCTACCTCGGGTACTCCTACGTGCCGGGTCCCCCCGCGGTCTCCGTGCTCGCGGTCGCCGCCGCGGCCGCCGTTGCGGCGAGCCTCCCCCGTCGCGTCGAGCGCGCCTCCCACGCCGTGGCCTGGATCGTCTTCGGGGTCGCGGTCGTCCCGACGATGCTGACCCCGCACTACTCCGGGTACCTCGACACACGGACGGCCCTCACCCTCACGCTCGTCGTCGGCGCACTGTGGGCCGCCCTCGGCTGGACGGTGCGACGCCCGCTGCCGAGCGCCCCCCTCGTCCCTCCTCTGTCACCAGGCGCCCTGGGCGTCGTCCTCGGGGCGTTCTCCGCCGCGACGTACGGGCTGATGGCCGTGACGACGGGGCTGCGCCTCCGGGTGCCGAGCCTCGACTCCATCTACGACGTGCGCGACGAGTTCCGCGACGCCATGGCGGACGCGGGGCCGCTCGGCTACCTCCTCAGCCCGCAGTCGTACGTCGTCAACCCCTACCTCGTGGTGCGCGGGGTGGCGACGCGCAGCCCGTGGCTCGTGGCGGCGGGGGCGCTCGGGCAGATGCTGATCTTCTCGGCGACCGGGTTCAAGATGGTGCTGTTCTCCACGCCCCTCATCCTCGTCGGGGCCCTCGTGCTGCTGCGCCTCGACCGGCTCCGGGCCGCCGGGTTCGCGGTCGCCCCGGTCGCCGTGCTCGTCGGCGCGACGGCGGCCGACGCCGCGCAAGGCGGCGACACCTGGACGAGCGTCCTGTCGAGGAGGTTCCTCGTCACGCCGGGCACGCTCTCAGCCGCGTTCGTCGAGCACTACTCGACCGCGCCCCCTGCCCTGCTCGCGCACTCCGTCCTCGGGCCGTGGACGGGCGGGCGCGGTCGGCTGCCCCCGTCGCTCGAGGTGGGCGACCAGCTCCTCCCCGGCTCGGGCCTCGCCGCGAACGCCAACCTCGTCGCCGACGGCTTCTCGAACTTCGGCTGGGCCGGGGTGGTCGGGGCCGTCGCCGTCCTCGCGGTCTACCTGAGGTTCCTCGACCGGTGCTCGGCGGGCCTGCCGGTGCCCGTCACGGCGGTGCTGGTGGTCATGCCGAGCATCGTGCTGTCGCAGACCGCCCTGCTCACGTCGATGCTCACGCACGGCGTCTTCGCGGCCGCCGTGCTGCTGGCCGTCGCGCCCCGCACGGGCTGGTCGCCCCGCCACGCCAGGGGGCCCCGGTGAGCGCGCCCGCCCGTCGTGCCGTCGCCCGCCTCGGCTCCCTCGCGCGACGTCCGGTCGCTCTCCTGCTGCTCGGCACCGGGGTGGGCCAGGGGGCGGTCCTGGCCGCCTCGCCCCTGCTCACCCGGCTCTACTCCCCGGCCGACCTCGGGGTGCTCGCCCTCGTGACGAGCCTGGCCGCGATCGGCGGCGCCGTCGCCACGACCGGCTGGGACCGCGCCGTGGTGGGCGCGCGGTCGGACGCGCTCGCCCGGGCGCTGGTAGGGCTCGCCGGGCTGTCGACTCTCGTCGTGACCGTCGTCGTCGCGGTGCTGAGCGGTGCCCTCCGGCACCGGGCGGCCGAGTGGCTGCGTGCCCCCGCCCTCGTCGAGCTCTGGTGGGTGCTGCCCCTCGTCGTGGCGCTGATCGGTGCGCAGCGCACGGTGGCCGCCATGCTCACCCGCCGACGGGCGTGGCGGTCGGCGGCCGCCCGGTCGGCCGCGCAGGGCCTCGGGCAGGTGGCCACGAGCGTGCTGCTGGCACCCGCGGGAGGCGCGCTCGGGCTCGTGCTCGGGCTCGCGGCCGGGCGGGCGGCGGGCCTGCTCGGCTCCGCGAGCGGGCGGCCCCGTCGACCGTCGAGCCCGCGGCGGGGGGCCCGCAGCCGTCTGCCGAGCCGCCGCGCCGTCGCGACCGCGGCCCGGCGGTACCGTCGCTTCCCCCTCGTGTCGACCTGGTCCGGCCTGCTGAACTCGGCGGGCCTCCAGCTGCCCACGGCCGTGCTCGCGGCCGCCGCCGGGCCCGTCGCGCTCGGCTTCGTGGCGCTCGGCTCCCGGGTCGTGGCGACGCCCGTCGGCCTGCTGGCCGAGGTGCTCGGCCAGCACGTCGACGGACGCGTCGGGGCGCTCGTCAGGAGCCGCGGCCCGGGGCTCACGCGGCTGGTCGTCACGAGCGCCCTCCGGACGGGAGCGGCGGGCGTCGCCGGTGCCGGGGCGGTGGCCGCCGCCTCCCCCCTGGTCGTCGTGCCGGTGTTCGGGGCGGCCTGGGCCCCGGCCGTGCCGTACGTCCAGCTGCTCGCCGTCTCGTGCGCGGCACAGCTCGCGGTCGTGCCGGTGGGGCGGGTGCTGACGCTCCTCGAGAGGCAGGGGCGTCAGCTGTGCTGGGACGCCGGGCGGCTCGTGGCGACGCTCAGCAGCGTCAGCGTCGCGGCGACGCTCGGAGCGACCCCCGTGCAGACGGTGGCGGCGCTCGTCACGGCCGGCACGGTCTCGTACGGGGCGCTGCTGCTGCTGGTGGTGGCGGCTGCCCGCCGCCACGACCGGGCGGCGGAGGCCCGCAGCCCCGGCACCTAGGCCAGCAGCCCCGCGACGAGGACGAGCACGGGCACCGAGAGCACCGTCGTCACCAGCACCGTGTCGCGGGCCACGACCACGCCGGTCTGGTAGCGCTGGGCGTACGTGAACACGTTCTGCGCGCTCGGCAGGCCCGCGAGCACCACGGCCACGAAGAGCTCGTCGCGGCTCAGGTCGAACACGAAGTCGCCGAGCAGCCAGGCGGTGACCGGCATCACGCCGAGCTTGAGCACCGTGGCGAGGACGACGTCGGGGCGCCCCTCCCGAACCTGCAGCGGGCGCGTGCCCGAGAGCGACATGCCGAACGAGAGCAGCACCACGGGCACCGCCGCCCCGCCGACGAGCAGGAACGGCTCGAGCACCGGCGCCGGGATCTCGAGGCCCGTGACGGCCACCAGCACGCCGAGGGCGGAGCCGATCAGGAGCGGGTTGGTGAGGGGCCGCACGATCGCCCGGCCGAGGCTGCTGCCCCGGTTCGTGACGGTGTCCATGACCGCGAGGACGACCGGCGTGATCACGAGCAGCTGGTACAGCAGCACGGGGGCCACGAAGGTGGCGCTGCCCAGCACGTAGGTGGCGACCGGGAGGCCGATGTTGTTGGCGTTGACGTAGGCGCCGCCCATCGTGCCGATGGTCGTCTCCGCCGCCGTGCGGTGCAGCACGAGGCGCAGGACGAGCACCGAGATCACGGCCGCCAGCAGGGAGGCGCTGGCCGACACGACGAGGAGGCGCGAGAAGAGGACGTGGACGTCGGCCTGCGAGATGGTCGAGAAGAGCAGGCAGGGCGTCAGCACGAAGAAGACGAGGCGCGAGAGCACCTGGTGGCCGGAGGGGCCGAGCAGGTCGATGCGCCCGACCACCCAGCCGGTCGCGATCACCGCGCCGATGATCGCGAACCCGATCAGCACTCCGCCCATGCGTCCATCCTCGCGCAGACGGCGGCGGTGCGACGCCGACCGGCGCCCTGACGGCTCAGACGGCGGGGACCGCCGCGATGCGCGACACGAGGTAGCGCGCGACCTCGGCGCCCTCCTCGCCCGTGTGCCAGGTGATGCCCTCGCCCTCCTTCGCGGCGACGGAGAACTCGTCGCCGAGGTCGAGGCCCGAGCGCTCGGCGAGGGCGGCCGCGAAGACGCGGCCCTCGACCTCGAGCGAACGGACGTGGGCCGGCGAGCTGACGATGACGAGGGCACCGCGGCGCAGGCCGGGGGCCAGCACGTCGGCTGCGCGCCCGAGGTCGGAGGCGGCCTCGGCCACCCCGCCGACGCCGACGACGGCGACGTCGAACCCGTCGACGTCGCCCACGGGGACGCCGGGGTCGGCGTCGACGACGACGACCTCGGCCCCGAGCACGGCGGCCCGGTCGCCCAGGGGCCGGAGCAGGTCGGAGGAGCCGGTGAGGACGAGCTTGGGCGCGTGGGCGAAGTACATGGGGGAGGGACCTCTCGGGAGGGCGGCCGCTGGTGGGGCGGACACGGGGCGGTGGCGGGGGCCGGCGTAGAGCGGGTGCCGGCGGGGGCGGGTCGCGCCGATCTCTCGGCCGGGCCCGTGAACTTCTTCATCACTGACTCTACGTATGATATTCCGATTCCACAAGGTGCGCCGCACCTGCTCGACGAACGGATCCGACGTGCCCCGCGCCTCCTCGCTGCTCCCCTCTGCCGCCTCCCGCGCCGCCCACGGCGGGCACGACGCCTCGTCGACGGCCGACCGTCGAGCCCGGGGGCGACGACGACGCCGGCTGCCCCTGGCGGTGGGCGCCGGGCTGGCGGTCGCGGCCCTGGCCGGCTGCTCGCTGCCCGGCGGCGGGGCCGAGGCCCCGTTCGACCCCGTGCGCGTGCCGCCCGCGAGCCCGACCTGGAGCTACGGCGGCGAGACCGGGCCGGAGCGGTGGGGCTCGCTGTCGAGCGCCTGGAGCACCTGCGCGACCGGCCGGCAGCAGTCGCCGGTCGACCTCGCCGGGGCCGCTCCCGCGGCGGAGGGGGCGACCGACCCGGCCGACGACGACTCCTTCTCGCTCGCCTGGGGCCCGGTCGAGCTCGACGTCGACGACGACGGCCACGGGGTGCACCTCGAGACGGAGGGGGCGGCGACGGCCGTGCTCGACGGCCGGCCCCACGAGCTCGTGCAGCTCCACGCCCACGCGCCGTCGGAGCACGTCGTCGACGGCCGACCGGCGTCCGGCGAGGTCCACGTCGTCCACCGCGCGGCCGACGGGTCCCTCGCCGTGGTCGGACTGCTCGTGCAGGTCGGCGACCACTCCCCCGCCTGGGAGCCGGTCGTCGCCGCGGTGGTCGCCGAGGCGCCGCGGCCGCGGGCGGCCGGCCCGGCCGACGACCTCGCCTCCCTCGCCTCGGCGACCACGGAGACCGGCGCCCGCATCGACCCCCGCGGCGGCGCGCCCCGAACCGGCGACGACGACCTGGACGACCGCGACGACCCCCGCGTCGACCTGGCGACCCTGCTGCCCGCCACGCTCGACCACGTGCGCTACGACGGCAGCCTCACGACGCCGCCGTGCACGGAGGGCGTGAGCTGGGCGGTGCTCAGCACGCCCGTCACGATGAGCGCCGAGCAGCTGGCCGTGCTGGCCGGCGGGGGCGACACGGCCCGCCCCGTGCAGGAGCTCGGCGACCGCCTGCTGACCGGCACGGCGCCCGTGCTCTGACACCGCGCCTCCCGCGAGGCGGCAGGATGGACGGGTGACGCGACTCCACGACCCCGCAGCCCACACGTTCGCCTCCGACAACTACGCCGGCGCGCACCCCGAGGCGCTCCAGGCGATCGTCGACGCCGCGGGCGGGCACGTCGGCTCGTACGGGGCCGACCCGTACACGCGCCGGCTCGGCGAGGTCGTCGTCGAGCAGTTCGGCGAGGGCGCGACGATCGACCCCGTGCTGACGGGCACCGGGGCGAACGTCGCGGCGCTGCAGGCGCTCGTGCCCCGCTGGGGCGCCGTCGTCTGCGCCGCCTCTGCGCACGTCTACACCGACGAGGGCGGTGCACCCGAGCGCCTCGGCGGCCTCAAGCTGCTGACCGTGCCGACGCCGGACGGCAAGCTCACGCCCGAGCTCGTCGACCGGCAGGCCCACGGCTGGGGCGACCAGCAGCGGTCGCAGCCCCTGGCCGTCACCGTCACGCAGAGCACCGAGCTCGGCACCGTCTACACGCCCGACGAGCTGCGGGCCCTCACCGACCACGCGCACTCCCTCGGCATGCGGGTGCACCTCGACGGGGCCCGCCTCGCCAACGCCGCCGCCTCGCTCGGTCTGCCGTTGCGGGCGATCACGCGCGACGTCGGCGTCGACTCCGTCTCGCTCGGCGGCACGAAGAACGGCCTCGTGCTGGGCGAGTCGATCGTCACCTTCGCCGAGGAGTCGCGGGTCGGCCTGGCCTACCTGCGCAAGACGGACGCGCAGCTGCTCTCGAAGATGCGCTTCGTCTCGGCGCAGTTCCTCGCGATGTTCGACGGCGACCTCTGGCTGCGGTCGGCGAGCGGGGCGAACGCCCGCGCCGCCCAGCTCGCCGCCGGCCTCGCCGACGTGCCGGGCGTCACCGTGACGCAGAGCGTCGACGCCAACGCCGTCTTCGCGGTGCTGCCGGCGGCCGTCGTCGAGCCGCTGCGCGAGGCGCACCACTTCTACGACTGGGACCGCACCACCGGCGAGGTGCGGCTGATGTGCTCGTTCGACACGACCGAGGAGCACGTCGAGGCGTTCCTCGCCGACGCGCGGCGCCTGACGGCGTAGCGAGCGGCTGCACGGTCGGCACGAAATACTGGGGCGGCGCACGACGTTGTGGTGCGCGTGGCCCGACGACGCGCCTCCTCCCCCCAGCCCCTCCTCGAGAAAGCCGGCGCCATGTCGATCACCGAGTCCGCCCTGCCCACCACCGCCCGCTCCGCCGACACGAGCGTGCCGATCGTCGCCGAGCTCGACGCCCGCTGGAGCCCCCGCTCGTTCGACCCCGAGGCGACCGTCACCGACGCGCAGCTCGACGCCCTGCTCGAGGCCGCCCGCTGGGCGCCGTCGGCGAACAACTTCCAGCCCCGCCGCTTCGTCGTCGCCCGCCGCGGCAGCCACCACTTCGACACGATCGTGCACGCGCTCGTCGGCTTCAACGCCGCCTGGGCCGTCAACGCGTCGGCCCTGATCATCGGCATCGCCGAGACCTCGACCGTCGAGGGCGACCTGCGCGCGTACGCCGAGTACGACCTGGGCGCCGCCGTCGCGCACCTCGTCGTCCAGGCTCAGGCCGAGGGCCTGCACACCCACCAGATGGCCGGCGTCGAGTGGGACCAGATCGTCGCCGCGTTCGACCTGGCCGAGAACCTCAAGCCGATGACCATCACCGCCGTCGGCGTCGTCGACACGGCCGACAAGCTGGCCGACGCCCTCGCCGAGCGCGAGACCGCGCCCCGCACGCGCCTGCCGCTCAGCGAGCTGGTCATCGCCCGCAGCTAGCGCTCCGGTCGCGGTCGCGCGGTCACGGTCGCTCGGTCACGGTCTGCTCCCCGCCACGGCGGGAGCAGCAGGTCGTGACCACGCGCCGCCGTCGGCGGGGGTCAGCCCACCGTGACCCGGAGGCCGCCCTCAGCCCGGGGCTCGACCGCCAGCGCCCAGCCGTGCGCCGCCGCGACCGACGCCACGATCGCGAGCCCCAGGCCGCTGTGCCGCTCGTCGCCCCGGCCCGTGGCCTGGCCGCCGCCGCCGGCCCCGCCAGCGACCCGGGCCGGCCCCGCGCCGCGCACGAAGGCGCGCGTGAGCGTCGCCGCCTCCGCCTCGCCCACCACCGGCCCGGTGTTCTCGACGACGAGCACGGCCCCCGGCCCGCCGTGCACGCGCACCCAGCCGTCGGGTTCGTTGTACTCGACCGCGTTGGCGACCAGGTTGCGCACGAGCTGCCCGACGAGCACCTCGTCGCCCCGCACGCGGCCTAAGCTGCCCTTCGCGACGATCACCTCCACCGAGGAGGCGCGGGCCCGGTCGAGCAGACCGGTCACCACCTCGTCGACCACGTCGCCCACCGCGACCTCGCGCCCGGCGTCGGCGAGCCCCCGGTCGGCCGTCGCGAGCGCGAGCAGGCTCTCGAGCAGCGCCTCGCTGCGGCGGTTCGCGTCGAGCAGCTGCCGCTTCGTCCGCTCGAGCTCGTCGGGCGTCGGGTCGTCCAGGCCGATCTGGATCGCGGCCCGCTGCACGGCGAGGGGCGTGCGCAGCTCGTGCGAGGCGTCGGCCACGAAGCGTCTCTGGGCCTCGAACGACGCCTCGAGACGGTCGAGCAGGCCGTCGATGGTGTCGGCGACCCGGGCGACCTCGTCGCGCGGGCCCGCGAGCGCCACCCGCTCGTGCAGCGTGCTCGCCGTGATGCGCCGGGTCGTCTCGACGACCGCGTCGAGCGGCCGGAGCAGGCGGCGGCTGACGAACCAGCCGACGACCCCGGCCACCACGGCGGCGAGCAGCACGCCGAGCACCGCCGCCGACCACTGCTGCGCGACCACGACGTCGCCGACGGCCGCGGCCACCGGCACGCCGTCCGCCCCCTCGACCGCGCGGGTCGAGGCGCACCGGCCGTCGTCGCAGGCGGCACCGTCGGGTGCGAGGGGCGTCGCGGGCGACGCCGCGGACTCCGCCACCGCGACGAGGCCGACCGTGATGCCGGCCGTGGTCGTCGCCGACACCAGCACCACGACGAGGGCGGCGAGCAGCGCCGACACCACGCCGAACGTGACGGCGGTGCGCAGGCCGATGCCCCAGCGACGGGGAGCGAGGGCGGCGAGCCGACCCGCGACTCCTGACCGGCCCGTCACAGGACGTAGCCCCGGCCGGGCAGCGTGCGGACGGGGTCGGGGTCGCCGAGCTTCTTCCGCAGCTTGCTCATCGTGACGCGGACGGCGTTGGTGAAGGGGTCGACGTGGGCGTCCCACGCCTTCTCGAGCAGCTCCTCCGCGCTGACGACGCGGCCGTCGGCGCGGAGCAGCACCTCGAGCACCATGAGCTCCTTCGTCGAGAGGCCGAGGTCGAGGCCGCCCCGGGTCGCGTGGTGCCGCGACGTGTCGAGCACGATGTCGCCCGACCGGAGCACGGGCGGCGCGGCCGGAGCGGAGCGGCGCCCGAGCGCACGCACCCGGGCGACGAGCTCGGGGTACTCGAAGGGCTTCGCGAGGTAGTCGTCGGCGCCGAGCTCGAGCCCGCGCACGCGGTCGTCGAGGCCGCCGGCGGCGGTGAGCATGAGGATGCGCGTGGGGCTGCCTCGCTCGGCCACGGCCCGCGCGACGGCGTCGCCGTGCAGGCCCGGCAGGTCGCGGTCGAGCACGACGACGTCGTAGTCGTTGACGGCGAGCAGCTCGTCGGCGTCGTCGCCGCGGTAGGCCACGTCGACCGCCATCATCTGACGGGCGAGGCCCGCTGCCACGAGGTCGGCCAGGGCCACCTCGTCGTCGACGACCAGCACGCGCACGGCACGACCTCTTCCCCTCGGCGGAGCCGCCCCGGCCCGCGTCGGGCAGATCGTGACGACATTTCACATCCATCGTACACAGGTGGTGTTTCGCGGGCGTAACTCCGGGCGGCACGCTCCGGAGACGGCCCGTCAGGTGGAGTGGTCACCGTTCGTTCACCCCCGACGAGAGGACCTCGCCATGCCCACCTCCCCCACCACCTCGACCACGACGACGGCTGCCCGCCGGTCGACGGCGACCGCGACGACCCGACGCGACGGCGGCGGCCGGCGACGCCGCGCCTCCTCGGCGACCCTCCTCGGAGCGGCCCTGCTGCTGGTCGCCCCCGTGCTCGCGGCGTGCAGCACGGCGGCCGACGACCCGACGACCGGCGCCTCGTCCGGGGCGCAGGGCAGCACGAGCAGCGCCAGCGCCCAGCTCGGGTCGTGCCTCCGCGACGCGGGCTTCGACGTCGACGACCCCGACCTCAGCCGCGGCGTCGTGGTCGCGCCGCCGCGCGGCGTGGACGTCGACGAGTACGTCTCCGCCTTCGAGGCGTGCCGCGCCGAGCTGCCCGCCGACCAGGGCGGCGGCCCCGGCCCGTCGGAGGAGGACCTCGCCGCGCTGCAGGAGGCCAACCTCGAGGTCGCCCGCTGCGTGCGGGAGAAGGGCTTCACCGACTTCGCCGACCCGGTCGACGGGGTCTTCCCGTCGGGAGCCTCGATGAGCACCGACACCACGGCCCCCGGCGCCCAGGACGAGGCCTTCCTCGCCTGCGACGCCGAGCACGGCCCCAACAGCGCCGGGGCCGGCCGATGACCGGGGGGAGTCGCGGGGCCGGGCACCCGGGGCGCGCCGGCCGAGGCCGGGTCGGCGGCGCGGGCACGCGACGCCCTCCCCTCGCCGCGACGACGCTCGTGGCCGGGGCGGTCGCCGGGGCCCTCCTGCTCAGCGGGTGCGGGCTCACGGGCACCGCCGACGGCGCCGAGGGCGACGCGGCGGGCAGCAGCGCCTCCCGGGCCGCCGACCTGCCCACCGCGCCCGTCGTGCGTGGAGACCTCGTGGACTCCCGCACGATCGCCGGCACGCTGGGGCACGGCTCGCCGACGCCCCTCGTCGCGCCGGGCGAGGGGACGATCACTGAGCTGCCCTCGTACGGCGAGGTGATCGGGCTCGACGGCGTGCTCTGGGCGGTCGACGAGTCGCCCGTGCGGTCGATGCACGGCACCGTGCCGCTCTGGCGCACGCTCGAGCAGGGCACGGAGGGCGCCGACGTGGCACAGCTCAACGACGCCCTGCTCGCGCTCGGCTACGACGTCGCCGACGACGACGTGTTCGGGCGGCGCACGGCCCGTGCCGTGCGCGCCTGGCAGGAAGACCGCGACCGCGAGGTCACCGGCACCCTCGGGGCGGCGGACGTCGCGTTCGTGCCGGGCGACGTCCGGGTCGCCGAGGTCGTCGGCCGCGTCGGCGACCCGGCCGGCGAGGTCGTCTGGAGCTGGACCTCCACGACCCTCGTCGTCACGGCCGAGGTCTCGCCGGTCGACGAGGGCCGCTTCGGCGTCGGCGCGCCCGTCGAGGTGGGGCTGCCGGGCGGCGAGCGCGTGCCCGGCACCGTGCGCTCGGTGGAGGGGCCGGGCGGAGGCGCGGGCTCCGGCGGCGGGGCCGGCGGCGGCTCCGGGGCCGGCGGGTCGGGTGCCGGCTCAGGGACGGGCTCGGGGACGGGCTCGGGCGCCGACCGCGCGACCGTCGTCGTCGGGCTCGACGCCGAGCTGCCCGAGGGGACCGCGACCGCGGGCTCGGTCGACCTCGTGGTCGAGGGCGAGCGGCGGGTCGACGTGCTCTCGGTGCCCGTGACCGCGCTGCTGGCGGCGGGCGACGGGGGCTACGTGGTCGAGGTGCGGGCGGCCGACGGCTCGGTCGAGCGCGTCGCCGTGACCGTGGGCTCCTTCGCCCAGGGGCGCGTCGAGGTCTCGGGCGAGGGGCTCGCCGAGGGCGACGAGGTCGTGGTGCCCTCGTGAGCGGGCCGACCGTGAGCGGGGCGGCCGTGAGCGCGCCGACCGAGAGCGGGGCGCCCGTGCTCGAGCTGCGCGCCGTGACGCGCACCTACGGCGACACGACCGCGCTCGGCGGGGTCGACCTCGTCGTGCGGCGCGGCGAGCTCGTCGCCGTGGTCGGCCCGAGCGGCTCGGGCAAGTCGACGATGCTCAACGTGATGGGCACGCTCGACCGGCCGAGCTCCGGCTCGGTGCGGATCGCCGGCCACGAGGTGTCCGAGATGACCGACGACGCCGTGTCGCGCCTCCGGGCCGAGCACGTGGGCTTCGTCTTCCAGCACTTCCACCTCGCGGCCGGGGCCACGGCGACCGAGAACGTCGCCGACGGCCTCCTCTACGCGGGGGCGCCGCGTCGACATCGCCGCGAGCGAGCGCGGGAGGCCCTGGCCCGCGTCGGGCTTGGGCACCGCCTCGACCACCGGCCGCACGAGCTCTCGGGCGGCGAGAAGCAGCGCGTGGCCATCGCCCGCGCGGTCGTCGGCGACCCGACGCTGCTGCTGGCCGACGAGCCGACCGGGGCGCTCGACTCCGTCTCGGGCGCCGCGGTCGTCACGCTGCTCCGCGAGCTCAACGCGGCGGGGACGACCGTGGTCGTCATCACCCACGACCGCGAGCTGGCGGCGGCGCTGCCGCGCCGGGTCGCGATGCGCGACGGCCTCGTGGACGCCGGGGTCGCCTCGTGAGGGGGACGGCGGCCCCGGGAGCGGGGCCGGAGCGCGACTCCCGCACGGCTCCTGGTCCGCGACCGGGCCGCAGCGCGCGCCCGGCCCGCACCGACCGCACGGCCCGCGCCCGGCCGGGGCACGTCTCGGCCCGCGACCTGCTGGGCCTCGGCGTCTTCGGGCTGCGCACCCGGCCCACGCGGGTCGTGCTGTCGGCCCTCGGCATCGCGATCGGCATCGCCGCGATGATCGCCGTGGTCGGCATCTCGTCGTCGAGCCAGGCCGCCCTCGACCGGGTGCTCGACGGCCTCGGCACGAACCTGCTCGTGGCCGCTCCGGGCACGGACGCCCGCGGCGAGACGGCTCCGCTGCCCGAGACGGCGCTCTCGGCGCTCGACCGACGGAGCGACGTCGAGGGCGTCGCCGGCGTCGGGCGCGTCGACGACCAGAAGGTGTACCGGACCGACCGGGTGCCGGCCGCCGCCTCCGGCGGGATCTCGCTCGACGTCGCCCTGGGCGACCTCCGCGGGGTGCTGCGCGCCGACCTCGCGTCGGGCCGGTGGTCCAGCGACGCGGCGGGCGAGCTGCCCCAGGTCGTGCTCGGCGCCACCGCCGCCGCGACCCTCGGGGTGACCGACGTCTCGCCCGAGACGCGGGTCTGGATCGGCGGCCGCTGGGTCGCCGTCGTCGGCGTGCTCGACCCGCTGCCGCTCGCGCCGCAGCTGGACGCGTCGGCCTTCGTGCCGAGCAGCACGGCCGCGGCGGAGTTCGGCTTCGACGGGCACCCGACGCAGGTGTTCGCCCGCGCCGACCCCGCCCGCGTCGGTGCGGTGCGCGACCTGCTCGCCGCGTCCATCTCGCCGGAGGACCCGGCGTCGGTCGACGTGGGCCGCCCCTCCGACGCCCTCGCGGCGCAGCAGGCGACGGAGGAGTCGTTCACCGGCCTGCTGCTCGGCATCGGCGGCGTCGCTCTGCTCGTCGGCGGCATCGGGGTCGCCAACACGATGGTCATCACCGTGCTCGAGCGCCGCGCCGAGATCGGCGTGCGACGCGCCCTGGGGGCCCGGCGGCGGCACGTGCGCGACCAGTTCCTGGTCGAGTCGCTGCTGCTGTCGGGCCTGGGAGGCGCGGTCGGCGTCGCCCTCGGGGTCGCCGTCACGGCCGGGTTCGGCCTCGTGCAGGGCTGGCCGGTCGTCGTGCCGGCCTGGGCCGTGGTCGGCGGGCTCGTCGCGACCGTCGTCATCGGGGGCGTCAGCGGCTGGTGGCCCGCGTCGCGCGCGGCGCGGATCCCGCCGACGTCGGCGCTCGCCGCTGCCTGACGCGATGACCGTCAGGGGAATGTCACATATGACGTGTACCCTCACGGGGCGGGTCGCCCCGGCGGCGACCCGCCCCGCCCAGAACGACCACAGACCGGAGGCCCCCATGCCCGTCAAGACCCTTCCCGCCGCCCTCGCCACCGCCGCCGCCCTCCTGCTGGCCGTCACGGCGTGCACCACGACGAACGCGTCGACCGACGACCCCAGCGGCGCGGCCGCGACGCCCGAGTCGTCGCCCACCGCCGTCGGCCAGCCCGACAACGAGTGCGTCGACGGCATCGCCTACATGCAGTTCACGGAAGAGACCACCGAGCTGAGCCTGCCCGAGGGCTGCGGCACGGTGTTCGTGCTCGGCGACGGCGGCACCGCCGACCTCGGCCCCGTCGGCGACCTCGGGGTGATGGGCGACGGCTCGACGATCCGCGTCGAGAGCGTCGGGCGCCTCGACCTGACCGGGAACGACAACACGATCGAGCACGGCGGCGAGGCCCCGGAGATCCTCGGCGAGGAGGCGGAGAACGGCACGGGCAACTCGGTCGTCGCCCGGTAGCGCACCACGGGCGTTCTGCTCACAGGCGTTGTCAGAACGGTCCGTATCAATGTTACATTTCGTGTCGTCGCTCCCGCCCGGGAGCGCGAGACGAGAGGCACCACGGCATGAGCACGACCTTCCGACGCGCCGTCACGGCGACGGTCGCGGCCCTCACGGTGGCGGCCGGAGCGCTCGTCGCTCCGGCCTCCGCCCAGGCCGCCGCGACCGAGCCCGCGGCGGCCGACCCGACCCTGTCCATCACGATCGCCGAGCTGACGCGCATCGACCTCGGGCGACCGCGCGTCCCCGTCCAGCAGCCGACGCCGGTCGAGGTCGGCGTCCGCTTCGGCCACGCGGGCGGCGGCGACGCGGCCGGCACCCTGACCTTCACTGCGCCGGCGGGCACGACCTTCGCGCCCGACCAGGCCCGGCTGCCGGCCCAGCAGCGCCTCGAGGGCCGAGCGGGCTGGGAGCCCGTCCCCACCGGGTGGGACCTCGTCGAGGGGGCTCGCTCGGCCGACGGCCGGAGCTACGCCTACCGCTTCCCGGGCGACGCGGGCTCGATCCCCGTCGGGCTCGCGCTCAAGTGGGCGCCGGTGCTCGTGGCCGAGGGCTCGGCGCTGGGCGACCGCGAGATCGGCTTCTCCTTCCGCAGCACGGGCGTGAGCTACGCGTACGCGCTCGACGCCGCCGCCCCGATCACCGTCGTCGACGACGGGCCCGACTTCGGCACGGTCACCCCCGTCACCGTGGCGAGCACCGACCTCGTCCGGGGCCGGAGCACCGACGTGTCGTTCGTCGTCGCCAGCTCCGAGCCGCGCACCGGCTACGAGGTGAGCGTGCGCCTCACGGCCCCGGCGGGCACGACGTTCCCCGTCGACGCGACGGTCGAGACGACCTGGCGGCCGGGCCGCTCGGGCGACTGGCGGCCGGCTCCGCAGATGAGCCTGCAGGCCGTGGCGATCAGCGACGCGGGCCGCACGCTCGTCGGCACCCGCGCCTCCGGCTCGCACGGGGGCGGCGAGCAGTACCGGTACACCGTCCCGGTGGCGACGCCCGTCGACGCCGCCGGCGGCGCCGACCTCGCGCTCGGCTACCGCTACCGGGGCACCTCGGGCCAGGGGGCGTTCCAGGCGACCGGCACGGCACCGGTGCGCGTCGTCGACGACGCCTCCTCGGCGCCGATCACGCTCACCACGCCCGACGCCGCGGGCATCGCGGTGGGCTACGAGCTCGGTCGCCCCTTCACCTTCCGGGGCACCGGGCGACCCGGCGCCCCGGTGACCGTCGAGAACAGCAAGGGCCTGCGCCTCGGCACCGCCGAGGTCGGACCGGACGGCACCTGGGCGTGGACGCGCACGCTCATGGGCAGCTACGTCTGGAGCATCGTCTTCTACCAGGACCTCGGCGAGCCCCGGCAGTCGGAGTGGCGACTGACGGGCTTCGGCCCGGCGGCGCCGGCCCCCGCGCCCGTCGTGCCCGTCGTCGTGACGCAGCCCGCCGACCCCCGGGTCGGGTACGTCGTCGGGGCGCCCTACACGTTCACGGGCACGAGCCGACCACGGGCGACGGTCGAGGTGCGGAACCTCCGGGGGCTGCGGCTCGGCAGCGTGCAGGCGACGGCGGGCGGCACCTGGAGCTGGACCCGCACGAACATGGGCACGACCGTCTGGGCGCTCCGGTTCGTCGCCGATGCGGGGCTGGCCGCCGAGCAGTCGGCCGAGGTGCGCGACTTCGGGCCGCAGACGGGCACGATCCGGGTGACGAACCCCACCACGACGGAGCTCGTGCGGGGCTACGAGCCCGCGATGCCCTACACGTTCCGGGGCACGGCCACGCCGCAGTCGGTCGTGACGGTGCGGAACCGCAGGGGGCTGAAGCTCGGCGAGGCGACGACGACGGCCGCGGGCACCTGGGCCTGGACACGGACGAACATGGGCTACACGGTCTGGTACCTCGACTTCGTCCGCGACGAGGGCAGGCCAGGCTCGGAGACCGCCTCGGTCGAGGCGTTCGCGCCGCGCAGCTGAGCCGGGCCGGGAGGGCCGGGCGGGGCAGGGTCGGGCGGGGCAGGCAGACTGGGGGCATGCGCACCTGGGTCAAGATCTGCGGTCTCTCCACCCCCGAGACGGTCGACGCCGCCGTCGAGGCGGGGGCCGACGCGGTCGGCTTCGTACTGGCCGAGGGCAGCCCCCGCACCGTCGACGCCGCGACCGTCCGCGAGCTGGCGGCCCGCGTGCCGGAGCACGTCGAGGCGGTCGGGGTGTTCCGGGGCCAGGGCGTCGAGCGGGTGATCGAGCTGGCCCGCGCCTCCGGCCTCTCCACGGTGCAGCTGCACGGCGACGAGTCGCCGGCCGACGTCGCGGCCGCGCACGCTGCGGGGCTGCGGGTGGTGCGGGCGGTCGACGTCGCGACCTACGCGGCCGAGCCCGAGGAGGCGCGGGTCGCCTTCCGCGAAGACCTGCTGCTGATCGACGCGGTCACCCCCGGTGCCGGCGCCGTCTTCGACGGTCGGCCGCTGCTCGACGCCCCGCCCCACCGCGAGTGGCTGCTCGCCGGAGGGCTCGACCCCGAGAACGTCGCGGCCCGCGTCGCGAAGCTGCGGCCCGCCGGGGTCGACGTCAGCTCGGGGGTGGAGTCGTCGCGCGGGGTGAAGAGCGTCGCGCTGATCCGCGAGTTCGTGGCGGCGGCACGCTCCGGCGACCCCGCGTAGCGGGCCGTCGGCGCCCGCCGCGAGCTGCGCCGCGCGTGGCTCGACGGGCGAGTTCGACCGGGCCGGGCGGCCACGCACGCCCGAGAGGGTCGCACTCGCCCGCCCACCCGGCGGCGGCCGCCCGCTAGGGCAGGTCGTCCAGCGACTCGGCCGTCGGCTCGCCGACCTCCGACCGCGACACGCTGAGCGACTCGGCGCCCGGCTCGACGTCGACGAGCACCGTGTCGCCGTCGACGATCCGTCCGCCGATCAGGGCCATCGCGAGCTGGTCGTCGATCTGGCGCTGCATCAGGCGGCGCAGCGGCCGGGCCCCGTAGATCGGGTCGAAGCCGCGCTCGGCGAGCCACGCCCGCGCGTCGGGCGTCACGGCGAGCTGCAGCCGACGGTCGGTCAGGCGTCGACCGAGGCGGTCGACGTACAGCGACACGATCTGGCCGAGGTCGTCGGCCGTCAACGTCGAGAACACGACGATGTCGTCGAGCCGGTTGACGAACTCGGGCTTGAAGGCCTGGCGCACGAGGCCCTGCACGAGCTCCTCCTTCTCGGGGTCGCTGAGGCGGGGGTCGGTGATCACCTGCGAGCCGAGGTTCGACGTGAGCACGAGGATCGTGTTGCGGAAGTCCACGGTGCGGCCCTGGCCGTCGGTGAGGCGACCGTCGTCGAGCACCTGCAGCAGCACGTCGAACACCTCGGGGTGGGCCTTCTCGACCTCGTCCATGAGCACGACGCTGTACGGCCGACGTCGCACCGCCTCCGTCAGCTGGCCGCCCGCCTCGTACCCGACGTAGCCGGGAGGGGCGCCGACGAGCCGCGAGACGCTGTGCTTCTCGCCGTACTCGCTCATGTCGATGCGCACGAGGGCCTTCTCGTCGTCGAAGAGGAAGTCGGCGAGCGCCTTCGCGAGCTCGGTCTTGCCGACGCCGGTCGGGCCGAGGAAGAGGAACGAGCCGGTCGGCCGGTCGGGGTCGCTGATGCCGGCACGCGTGCGGCGGACCGCCTCGGAGACGGCCTGGACGGCCGCGCGCTGGCCGATGATGCGGCGACCGAGCTCGCTCTCGAGGTGCAGCAGCTTCTCGGTCTCGCCGCTCAGGAGGCGCCCGACCGGGATGCCGGTCCACGCCGCGACGACCTCGGCGATGTCGGCGTCGGTGACGCTGTCGTTGACGAGCCGCTCGCCCGACTCCTCGAACGACTCGGCCTCGGCGAGGCGCTTCTCGATGTCGGGGATGGTCTCGTAGTTGATCTTCGACGCGTCGGCGTAGCGCCCCTCGCGCATGGCGCGGTCGAGGTCGATGCGCGCCTCGTTGAGGTCGCTGCGGAGCGTGCCGACGCCCTGCAGCGCTGCTTTCTCGGCCTGCCAGCGGGCGTTCAGCGCGTCGTACCGGGCCTTCTGCTCGGTGATCTGCTCGCGCAGGGCGGCGAGGCGGGCGCGCGAGGCGTCGTCCTTCTCCTTCGCGAGCGCGAGCTCCTCGACCTGGAGTCGCACGAGGCCGCGGTAGAGCTGGTCGAGCTCGACGGGCGACGAGTCGATCTCCATCTTGAGGCGCGAGCCGGCCTCGTCAACCAGGTCGATCGCCTTGTCGGGCAGCTGACGGGAGGGGATGTAGCGAGCCGAGAGGGAGGCGGCGGCCACGAGGGCACCGTCGGTGATCGTGACGCCGTGGTGCGCCTCGTAGCGTTCCTTGAGGCCGCGGAGGATGGCGACGGTGTCTTCGACGCTCGGCTCGCCGACGTAGACCTGCTGGAAGCGGCGCTCGAGCGCGGCGTCCTTCTCGATGTACTGGCGGTACTCGTCCAGGGTCGTCGCGCCGATCATGCGCAGCTCGCCACGGGCGAGCATCGGCTTGAGCATGTTCGCCGCCGCGACGCTGCCGTCGCCGCCGCCCGCGCCCATCAGGGTGTGCAGCTCGTCGATGAAGGTGATCACCTGGCCGTCGCTCTCGGTGATCTCCTTCAGCACGGCCTTGAGCCGCTCCTCGAACTCGCCGCGGTACTTCGCGCCGGCGACGAGGGCGGCGAGGTCGAGGCTGACCAGCCGCTTGTCCTTCAGGCTGTCGGAGACGTCGCCCGCGACGATGCGCTGGGCGAGCCCCTCGACGACGGCGGTCTTGCCGACGCCGGGCTCGCCGATCAGCACCGGGTTGTTCTTGGTGCGCCGCGTCAGCACCTGGCTGACTCGTCGGATCTCGCTGTCGCGACCGATGACGGGGTCGAGCGCGCCGCTGCGGGCGATCGCGGTCAGGTCGACGCCGTACTGGTCGAGCGCCGACTTCTGCTTCTCGTCGGAAGCCGGAGCGCCCTGCATGTTCGCCATGGGTGGTGCCTCTCTCAGAACGTCTCGGTCGGGCGCGCTGCCCGAACTTGAGTTGAACCGACTCAAGTCTACGCACGCTGGGTCGTCGCGCAAGCTCCCCCCCACAGCCTTGCTTCGTCGATGACACTGCCCACATGTCACATCTCTCATTGACTCGGGTCGGCATCTGCGCCAGGGTCGTCTCGTCCCCCACAGCCCCACCTCGAGGAACGACGTCGATGACCAGACTCCCCCGCCCCCTCCGCTCCGCCGCCCTCGGCGGAGCCCTCGCCCTCGGCCTCGTCGCGGCCCCCCTGACGTCCGCCGCGGCGTCGTCGACGCCCGAGCCGTCGGCGACGCCGAGCGCGACCACGACGCCGTCGGCCGCCGCACCGACGACGTCCCCCGCCTCCCCCTCCGGGGCCGCGGCGGCCGACCAGGCTCCGACGGCCGCCCCCGACGCGGCGATCGCCGTGGGCGGTCTGTCGCCGGTGCTGCTCGACCCCGTGCAGCTCGACGCGGGCACGACCGCAGCCGTCCCGATCGCCCTCCGCGTCGACGCGGCGCGACCCTCCCTCATGGGGACGGTGACCCTCGAGGCCCCGGCCGGCTCGACCTTCGTGGCCGCCGACACGGCAGTGGGGTGGTGGCGGCCGGGCGGCGACGAGACGTGGCGGCGCGACGCGAGCCTCGACCTGCGGGGCGGGAGCGTCGGCGACGGCGCGACCCGCGCCTCCTTCACGCTCGACTCGAGCGGCTTCGCGGCGGGCCACGCCGACGGCGACGAGCTGCGCTTCGACCTGGCGGTGGCGACGCCGCTCGACGCCGAGCCCGACGACTCGGAGCTGACCTGGACGGCGGTCGGGGCGGGAGGTGCCGGAGGCGCGTTCGAGGTGCAGGGAGCGACCTACACCGTGACGGAGCCCGCACCCTCGGCCGCTCCCGTGCTGACCGTTCCGGCCCGCGTCGCCGACGGCTACACCGCCGACGCGCCGTACACGTTCCGGGGCACCGGCCGGCCGAACGCGCCGCTCACGGTGCTCAACACCAAGGGACTGCCGCTCGGGAGCACGACGGTGCTCGCCGACGGCACCTGGTCGTGGACCCGGCCGAACATGGGCACGTACGAGTGGAGCCTCGTCTTCGTGCAGGACGCGGGCACGCCCCGCGAGCGCGAGACGCGGCTGCTCGGCTTCGTGCCGGCGCAGGGCCCGCAGATCGCGGTGACGATGCCCGACGCGGCGCAGCTGGCCCGGGGCTACGTGCCCGACGCACCCTACACGTTCCGCGGCACCGGTCGCCCCGGGGCACTCATCGGTGTGACGAACCTCAGCGGCTTCCGCCTGGGCGAGGCGCGGGTCGGCCCCGAGGGCATCTGGTCGTGGACGCGCGCCGACATGGGCTCGTACCTCTGGTCGATGGCGTTCGTGCAGGACGAGGGCACCTACCGCCCGTCGTCGACGATGGTGCGCGGCTTCGCCCCCGCCGCCGACGCTCCGCGACTGACGACGCCGTCGGCGTCGCAGATCGCCGCGGGCTACCCCGTCTACACGGCGTACACGTTCGCCGGCACGGGCAGGCCCGGCGCCCTGATCGACGTGCTCAACACGAAGGGCCTGCAGCTCGGCCGGGCGGTCGTCGCCCCCGACGGCACCTGGTCGTGGCGGATCGGCACCCTGCAGTCGTTCACCTGGTCGATCGACTTCGTGCAGGAGCGCGGCACGGAGGACGAGCTCGTGGCGCCGTTGCGGGGGTTCGCGCCGCGCGACTGAGGCCCTCCGGCGACGCCGGGCCTTCACCCTCGGCCCTCACCTGGTCGCCCCTCCCGCTTCGCCCGCCACTTTGGACATGTCGAGTGAGGTGCGTAACATATCAGGATCGCGGCCAGCTCCGTCGGTGCCGCCCGACCAGGAAGAACTCACTACATGAAGAAGAAACTGATAGCCGCCGGGGCGGCCGGGCTCACCGTGGCCACGGTCGTCACCGGCCTGAGCTTCGGCTCGACGGCGTTCTCCGCGTCACCGTCGCTGCGCGCCGACCCTCAGGCCGTCTCGTCCAGCTCCGCGACCTCGGGCCCATCTGAGGCTAAGGAGGGAGGAGACATCGACATCTCCACGAAGGGCGTGGGCCAGGACCAGCCGCGCAGTTCGATCCAAGACAACACCATGAAGGTCATCTTCCAGGACGGACCGTCGACCTTCCACGCTTACGACGCGAACGGCTCCATCTACACGACGGTCACGACGCACAGGACATTGGCTGCTGCCGAGGCTGCTGCAGACCCTGTGACTGCGACCAAGAACGCCAACGGCAGCTACCGACTGGGCAACGATCGTGGCTGCATGGTGTGGAACGAGTGGACCAGCAGAGTTTCGGTGTACATATACATCTCGACCATCGGCACATGCATCGACTTCACGATGAATTCCGACGGGACCGTACGTGGTCAGAACTACATCAACAACGCCCTGATCGGCTCCATCGGCGGCGGGCAGGACTACGGACGAACCTACCGAGGCCTCGGCCTAGGATCTCCGGGATGGCGGGCCGTCGGTGACTGGTCAGCGATGAGGCCGGTCACTGCCATCTCGGCGTCGGTCGAGTCCATCGATCACCTTGCCAGAACTGCGGTCGTCTCTGGCACCGCGACCCCAGGCGCGCGAGTCGAGATCGGAAGCGCATGGGTGACCGCGGACCGCACGACGGGCAGGTTCTCGATCCCCGTCACCGGCCTGGCGAACGGCGCCAACTCGTTGACCATCGTGCAGAAGATCAGCGGCGCACAGGTCGGCAACTCGTTCCCGATCACGGTGACCATCGTCGAGGGCGGCACGATCGTGCCGGTGCCTCAGCCCGGCGTCGAGCTGGTGCGCGGTGAGACCACGGCTGTGCCATTCGTCGTGCAGCTGAACGAGGCACGCAGAGCAGTCACGGGCTCCACCACGGTGACCGCTCCCGCGGGCACCACCTTCGCGCCCGGCCAGACGACCGTCCCCGGCTCATGGCGCGCCGGCACGACCGGCAGCTGGACCGCCGCGCCGAACCTCGCGCTCACGGGCGGCACGCTGAACGCCGACCGCACTCAGATGACCTTCACGCTGGGGTCGACAGGTGGCGGGCACGCCGCCGGTCAGCAGTGGCGGTACGAGTTCCAGGTCGAGACCCCCATGGTCGCAGCCGCCGGCTCGTCGTCGATGGGCTACGTCTTCGCCGGCTCCACACCCGGCAACCCGTTCCGTGCCGAGGGCAGCACCCCCACCACCATCGAGGTCAACGAGCAACCGACCGTCGCGAGCGTCGTGTCGGTCGACCCGATCGCCAAGACCGCCGTCGTCTCGGGCACCGCCACCCCTGGTGCGACCATCACCATCGGCGACCAGAACGCCGTCGTCCAGGAGGACGGCAGCTGGAGCATGACCGTCGAGGGTCTGCAGGTCGGCTCGAACGAGCTCGTCGTGCAGCAGGTCGTCGCGGGTGAGCCCTTCGGCGCCCCCGTCACGCTCGACGCGGTCGTCGCCGCCCTCACCACCAGCCTCGGCGCGAACGACGTCACCGTGACGTCGGAGGCCGACGGCTGGTTCACCGAGGGCACTGAAGGCACCGTCACGATCACCACGCAGACGGGCACCAGCCCCACCGGCGCCACCGTCCGCCCGGGCGAGTCGCTCTCCTGGACCACCACGCTGCCCGAGGGCATCGAGACGGGAGAACTGCCCGAGCCCCAGACCGTGGACGGGTGGACCACCGCATATGAGGCGAGCCTCGACTCCGCCGGACGTCTGACGGTCGAGGTGAAGGTCACCAACGCCACCACCGAGAACAGCGAGTACACCGCCGCCGACGCCATCACCTTCCCGATCGTCTCGACCGGCAAGCCCTCCGTGGACGGCACCATCACCACGGTGTTCACGCCGCCGACGGGTTACACCTCGACGGCCCCCGAGGCGACCACCGTCGCCAAGGCGCCCTTGCCCCTGACCGCCACGATCGCCCAGCGCAACGACATCGCCCAGACCGTGGTCGTCACCGGCAACGGAACCCCAGGCCAGCAGGTCAGCATCGGTGACGCCTCCGAGACCATCCGCCCGGACGGCACGTACGTGATCACGGCACCGTTCACGGACCGCGGAGAGGTCGAGGTCACCGTCAGCCAGAAGATCGGCGGAGCCGTTCACGACGAGATCGATCTCGCGTTCACGTCGACAGAACGCGGCACCCTCGTCAGCGTCCAGCAGCAACGCACGAACCTGCCCCGCAACGAGAAGTCCATCATGCCGATCGTCGTGCAGAACAACGAAGCACGCGAGAACGTGACCGGTACCGTGACCTTCACCGCCCCGAAGGACACCATCTTCGAGGATGGCCTCACCGTCCTCGGTGAGCGCCGTAACGGCACCGCCGGTGGCTGGGAGAGCGACTCGTCGCTCGACCTCAGGAACGGTGTCATCACGGAGAACGGCACGAAGATCACCTTCGACCTGTCAGTGGGCGCGCTGCCTCAGCGCGAGCAGGTGCGCTACCTCGTCGAGGTGTTCACCTCGCGCACCGCCTCGGCCGGCAACCGCCAGCTCGACTACACCTACGAGGGCACCAGCTCCGTCGGCGACTTCCGCGCCACCGGCAGCACCATCGGCCGCGTCGCCTCCATCGACCCCTCCGCCATCCGCGAGTAGTCGACCGGCGACACCAGCACCACAGCACCAGGCGACCGCCCCGGTCACCGCCCCGCAGCAGTCGGCGCGGCGGCCGGGGCGGTTCGTCGCTCGCTGCCAGACGGGCGGGGCAGGATGACCCCATGATCGACGTCGACCTCGCCCGCCGCCTCCGAGATGCCGGGCTGCGCTGGCGCCCCTCCCCCGGCGACCGCTTCGTCGTCGAGCGCCTCCTCGACATCGACGAGGGCGTCGGCGACGTCTTCACCCTCAGCGACATGACCATCGAGGCCCACGAGCACCCCACGGGCACCGTGCTCGGCTTCAACGGCACGACCGAGTGGGCCCTCGACTCCGTCGCGGCCGACGACGCCCTGTGGCTGCCGCGCGAAGACCAGCTGCGCGAGCTGCTCGGCAGCACCTTCGTCTCGCTCACGCGCGTGCTCGTCGACGGCGAGCCCCTCGCCTACCGCGTCACCGTCACCCTCGACGGCGCGGCGGCCACCGGGCCCGACTCCGTGCACGTCGCCGCCGACCCCGAGACGGCCTACGCCCACGCGCTCCTCGCCTACGTCGACGCGTCGCTCCGTCTCGACGACTCCGACGGCGACGGCGGGCACGCGACGGGCTGATCCCCGCGCGGGTCACCTCGGCGCCATCGAGGTGACTCTTCCTGGGCCCTCCGCCCCGTGCAGGGCCCAGGAAGAGTCACTTCGATCACTGCCGCCTCGCGTCAGTTGCCACTTTGGGGGCTCACGGGCGTTCAGAGGCCCCCAAAACGGCAACTGACGAGAGAAGCAGGACGAGAAGGGGCGAGATCAGCGGCGGGTGGACACCGTCACGGTGAACTTCGGCCCGCGCGAGACCTGACGCGTCGGCCCGACGGTGCGCTCGAGCGCGCTGCGGTAGCCGAGGTGGGAGTTCCAGACGCACCAGAGCTCCCCGCCCGGCTCGAGGAGGCGCGCGGCCGCCGCGAAGAGCTTGTGCGCGAGGCCGGCGTGCACGGTGGCGCCGACGTGGAACGGGGGGTTGAGCAGCACCAGGCCGGCGGAGCCTGCGGGCAGGGAGGCTCCTGCGTCGTCACGCCGCGACTCCACCCGGTCACCGACGCCGGTCGCCTCGGCCGTCGCGCGCGCCGACGCCACGGCGGCCGCCGACTGGTCGGTCGCGACGACATGCGCCTCGGGGTGCGCGAGCGCGTAGGCGGCGGCAAGCACCCCCGTTCCGCACCCGAGATCGACCACGTGCGACGCCTCGGGCGCCCCGACCGCCAGCGCCTCCAGCAGCGCTCGGGTGCCGACGTCGATCGATGAGCCGGCGAAGGCCGCGCCGTGCGCGACGACCACGAGGTCGCCGTGCCGCTCGGAGCGAGGCCACATCGAGGCGGTACCAGCCGAGGAGGCGGTGGCTCCGGCGTCGGAGCGCGGACCGGAGGCGGTCAGGAGGCGCGACTTCTGCCGGGCGAGACCGGCGGAGACGGTGCCGAAGTGGCGGCGCAGCACGTCGTTCATCGCCGGGGTCATGTGCTTGACGCGGCCACCGGCGACGAGCTGCACCTCGGGGTGCGCGTGGGCCGCGACCAGCTCGGCGATCTCGTCGAGGGCGTCGAGGCCGCGCGGCAGCTGCAGGAGCACCACCCGGGCGCCCTCGACGAGCGAGGGGTCGAGCGGCAGCGAGCGCCACGAGGCACGGCTGCCGAGGCGCTCCGCGTTCGCCGCGAGGGCGAGCTCGCCCGAGAGGGCGTCCTGGTGCACGCGGAGCTCGTGCGGGCCGACCAGCTCGGCGGCGCCGAGGGTGAGGGCTCCGTAGCGGTCACCGATGGTCGTGACGTGCTCCGGGTGGGCGACCAGCGCCTCCCGGGCGGTGTCGAGCAGGAGGCGGTCGGTCGCGTCGTGCGCGACCAGCTCGGGGGCCTCGACGTCGGGCCACCGACGGAGCTGCTCGAAGTCGATCACCGGACGAGGCTACCGGCCCGCCCCGGCCCGTCGTCCCCGACCGTGGCGCCGAGTGGTCACGAAGTGCTGCTCGCTGCGCGCGGGCAGCAGTTCGTGACCACTCGACGTCGGGGTGGCGGAGACGGCGCACGGCACCGAGGGTGCGGCGGGTCGACGCCCTCGCGGGCGGGCCGGCGCCGACCCGCCGGGAGTGACGGGAACCCGCCGCACCCCGCCTCAGACACCGAGTGGTCAGGACGTGCTGCTCCCCGACGCGAGGGCAGCAGTTCGTGACCACTCGAGGAGCCCCACGGGGCGGCAGCTACTGCAGGGGCCGCCAGACGACGACCGAGGTCTGCCGCGTGGGCCGGGTGCCGTGGCGGAGCGGCACGACGCCGCTCTCGCCCGCCGCGAAGACGCGCGCGCCGGGCCGGGTGACCAGCTCGTCGGCCAGCGCCCGCTCCAGCTCGCGCACGCGCGACTGCAGCGCCGTCACCTGGTTCTCGAGCTCGAGGATGCGCTTGACGCCCTCGAGCGAGACGCCCTCGCCGCCGAGCCGCGCGATCTCGCGCAGCTGCACGACGTCGCGCATCGAGTACCGCCGCGACTTGCCCGCGGTGCGCTGCGGCACCACGAGGCCGAGCCGGTCGTACTGGCGCAGCGTCTGGGCGTGCATGCCCGCGAGCTCGGCCGCCATCGCGATCGCGAAGACGGGCGAGTGCTCGTCGAGGGGCCGCTGCCCCGCGTCCTGTCTCGCCATCGTCGTCCCCTCCTGCTCGTGGTGCTGGTGCCGGGTGCTGCCGGCCCTGGTGCTGGCGCCGGGCCTGGTGCTGCTGCTGCTGCCGCTGCCGGCCCTGGTGCTGCCGAGGCTAGCCCCGGGCCCGGGCGATCAGGTCGTCGCGCGGGTTCTCGGCCGGCAGGGCCGCAGCCAGCGCCTCGACGGCCTCGCGCGCCGCGTCGCTGAGGTGGCTCGGCACGGCCACCTGCACCGTCGCCAGCAGGTCGCCGGTGCCGGTCTTCGTCGTGACGCCGCGCCCCTTGACGCGCAGCACGCGGCCGGACGGCGTGCCCGGCGCGACGCGCAGCCGCACCGGCTCGCCGCCGAGCGTCGGCACCTCGATCGTCGCGCCGAGCGCCGCCTCGGTGAACGTCACGGGCACGTCGAGGCGCAGGTTCGCGCCGTCGAGCTCGAACACCGGGTGCGGGCGCACCGCGATGGTGAGCACCATGTCGCCGGGCTCGCCGCCGTCGGGGCTGGACTCCCCGCGGCCGCGGAGCCGGATCTTCTGGCCGTCGTGCACGCCGGCGGGGATGCGCACCTTCATCGGTTTGCCGTTCGACGCCTGCAGCGAGATGGTCTCGCCGACGACGGCGGTCTGGAAGTCGAGCGTCGTCGTGGCCGTCATGTCGCGGCCCTTCTGCGGGCCGCCGAAGCCGCGGTAGCCGCCGCTCGTCTGGCCGAAGCCGCCGCCGCTGCCGCCGAACATGCCGCCGAAGATGTCCTCGAAGCCGCCGCCACCGCCGCCGCCCTGACGGAACTGCGGGCGCTGGCCACCGCCTCCGAACATGCCGCCGAAGACGTCCTCGAAGCCGCCGCCACCGCCTCCCGGGCCGCCGCTGCCCGCGGTGAAGCGGGCGCCGGAGCCCATGGCCCTGACCTGGTCGTACTCCTTGCGCTGCTCCGGGTCGGAGAGCACCGAGTTCGCCTCGCTGATCTCCTTGAACTTCGCCTCGGCCGCGGCGTCGCCCGGGTTGCTGTCGGGGTGGTACTTCCGCGCCAGCTTCCGGTAGACCTTCTTGAGCTCGGCCGGGGTGACGTCCTTGGAGACGCCGAGGATCGCGTAGAAGTCCTTGTCGAACCAGTCCTGACTCGCCATCGGGCACCTCCTCTCTTGCGTGTGTCCGGCAGCGCACGGCCACCGGAGGAAAGAACGGGGGAGGCGGTGGGCGCCTCGTCGAGGAGCCCACCGCCCGTCGCGACTCGCGTCGCGGTCACGGCTCGCGCCGTGGAGGTGCAGGGCTACTGCGGGGTGTGGACGGCGACCTTGGCGGCCCGGATGACCCGGTCGCCGATCTTGTAGCCCGGCTCGATGACGTCGGCGACGGTGTTGACCGTCACGTCGGGGTTCGGCAGCTGCACGAGCGCGTCGTGCATCGTGGGGTCGAAGACCTCGCCCGCCGCGCCGACCTGCGTGAGGCCGAACTTGTCGAGCCCGCCGCGGATCTTCTGTGCGATGACCGTCATCGGGCCCTCGGCGAGGTCGCCGTGCTTCTCGGCACGGACGAGGTCGTCGAGCGCCGGCAGCAGCGAGCGGATGACCTCGGCGACGACCGCCTCGCGGTTCGCCTCCCGGTCGCGCTCGACGCGCTTGCGGAAGTTGACCAGCTCGGCCTGGGCCCGCAGCATGTCCTGTCGCATGTCGGCGACGAGGTCGGTGCTGGCCTGGTCGAGGATGGCCTCGTCGTCGGCGCTGAGGGGCTCGGCCCCGGCGGCGCCCTCGGCGGCCATCTGCTCGGCCGCGGCGGCCGCGCCCTCCGGCGCCTCGGCGCCCGCGGGCACCTCGACGTCGGGGGCCTCGGCCTCGACCAGGTCGTCGGCGCCGTCGACCGCGGCGGTGCCGCCGTCCTCCGACGGCACCCCCGCGCTGGCCTCGGGGCGGACGGGCTCCTCGTCGGGAGCGCGGTTCTGCTCGTCAGTCATCGGTCGACCTACTTCTTGTCGTTCTCGTCGTCGTCCACGACCTCGGCGTCGACGATGTCCTCGTCGTCACCGGTGGCCTGGCCGTCGGCGGGTGCGCCCTCGGCACCGGCGGCACCGGCGGCGGCCTCGTCGGCCTGGCCCTGCGAGTAGATCGCCTGGCCGAGCTTCGACTGGCTCTCGTTGAGCTTGTCGAACGCGGGCTTGATGGCCGTGTCGTCGTCGCCGGCGAGGGCGGTCTTCAGCGCGTCGACGTCGGCCTGGACCTCGGACTTGACGTCGGCGGGCAGCTTCTCGTCGTTCTCCTTGATCAGCTTCTCGATCGAGTAGACGAGCTGCTCGGCGTTGTTGCGGACCTCGTTGGCCTCGCGACGCGCCTTGTCTTCCGCAGCGTGCTCCTCCGCCTCGCGGACCATGCGCTCGATGTCGTCCTTCGACAGCGACGAGCCGCCGGAGATGACCATCGACTGCTCCTTGCCCGTGCCCTTGTCCTTCGCGGAGACGTGGACGATGCCGTTGGCGTCGATGTCGAAGGTGACCTCGATCTGCGGGACGCCGCGGGGGGCCGGCGCGATGCCGGTCAGCTCGAAGGTGCCGAGGTTCTTGTTGTCGCGGGTGAACTCGCGCTCGCCCTGGAAGACCTGGATCGCGACGGAGGGCTGGTTGTCGTCGGCCGTGGTGAAGGTCTCGCTGCGCTTGGTCGGGATGGCCGTGTTGCGCTCGATGAGCTTGGTCATCGCGCCGCCCTTGGTCTCGATGCCGAGGCTCAGCGGGGTGACGTCGATCAGCAGGACGTCCTTGCGCTCGCCCTTCAGCACGCCGGCCTGGAGGGCCGCGCCGACGGCGACGACCTCGTCCGGGTTGACGCCCTTGTTGGGCTCCTGGCCGCCGGTCAGCTGCTTGACGACCTCGCTGACGGCGGGCATGCGGGTGGAGCCGCCGACGAGCACGACGTGCGCGATGTCGGAGACCTTCACGCCCGCCTCTTTGATGACGTCGTTGAAGGGCTTCTTGGTGCGCTCGAGGAGGTCGCTCGTCCACTGCTCGAACTGCGAGCGGGAGATGGTCTCGTCGAGGTTGAGGGGGCCGTCGGCGGTGAGCGTCAGGTAGGGCAGCTGGATGCTGGTCGAGGTGCTCGACGAGAGCTCCTTCTTGGCCTGCTCCGCCGCCTCCTTCAGGCGCTGCTTCGCGATCTTGTCGGTCGAGAGGTCGACGCCGTTCTGGCTCTTGAACTTCTCGATCAGGTGCTCGACGATCCGGTTGTCCCAGTCGTCGCCGCCGAGGCGGTTGTCGCCCGAGGTGCTGCGCACCTGGATGGTGGAGAAGTCGTCGTCCTTGCCCACCTCGAGGAGGGAGACGTCGAAGGTGCCGCCGCCGAGGTCGAAGACGAGGATGAGCTCGTCTTCCTTGCCCTTGTCGAGGCCGTACGCGAGGGCCGCGGCGGTGGGCTCGTTGATGATGCGGAGCACGTTGAGGCCCGCGATCTCGCCGGCCTCCTTCGTCGCCTGGCGCTCGGAGTCGTTGAAGTACGCGGGGACGGTGATGACCGCGTCGGTGACGTCCTCGCCGAGGTACTGCTCGGCGTCGCGCTTGAGCTTGCCGAGGATGCGCGCCGAGATCTCCTGGGGGGTGTACTTCTTGTCGTCGATCTCGACCGTCCAGTCGGTGCCGACGTGGCGCTTGACCGACGCGATGGTGCGGTCGACGTTGGTGACGTTCTGGCGCTTGGCGGTCTCGCCGACCAGCACCTCGCCGTCCTTCGTGAAGGCGACGACCGAGGGGGTCGTGCGGAGGCCCTCGGCGTTCGCGATGACGGTGGGCTCGCCGCCCTCCAGGACGCTGACGACCGAGTTGGTGGTTCCGAGGTCGATTCCTACTGCACGGGCCATGTGCTGTTCTCCTTCGTGGTGCGGGGTGATGCGGGAAGTCAGGGGGCCGACCCTTGAGTCAGCCAGGCTCAACTTTACTCACGCTCGCCGCGAGGTCAAGCCAGCCAGCTGAGAGTTGAGCGTGCATGACTCAAGATGCGGCCGGGACGGGGGACGAGGAGGCGCGGTGCCGGCCACGAGACCGCCGGACACCCGCGCCCACTAGGTTGACCCCCATGACCGCCGCGCCGCCGCTCGCCGCCACCCCCGCGATCCCCCGCCGCCGGGTCGTTTCGTGGGCCCTCTGGGACTGGGGCTCGGCCGCGTTCAACGCGGTCGTCACCTCCTTCGTCTTCAGCACCTACCTCGCGAGCGGCGCCTTCGTCGACCCGTCGATCGTGGCGGCCGCGGGCGACGACGCCCGGAACCCCGGCCTCGTGCTCGCGAAGGCCGACAACGCCACGGTCATCTCGACGGCGCTGACGATCGCGGGCGTGCTCATCGCGCTGCTCGCGCCGGTGCTCGGCCAGCGCAGCGACGGCTCCGGCAAGCGGAAGCTCTGGCTCGGCGTCAACACCGCGCTCGTGGTCGTGGCGATGGCCGCGATGGTCTTCGTGGCCCCCGCACCCGCGTACCTGGTGGCCGGCGCCGCCCTGCTCGCCGCGGGCAACATCTTCTTCGAGTTCGCGAGCGTCAGCTACAACGCGATGCTCGTGCAGGTCTCCACGCGCGAGACGATCGGCAAGGTCTCCGGCTTCGGCTGGGGGCTCGGCTACGTCGGCGGCATCGTGCTGCTCGTCCTGCTGCTCGTGGCCTTCCTGCAGAGCTTCGGCGTCGACGGCCGCGGCGGCCTGTTCGGCGTCCCCACCGGCACCGAGGGAGGCGCGTGGGACGTCCGTCTCTCGATCGTCGTCGCCGCCGTCTGGTTCGCGGTCTTCGCGGTGCCCGTGCTGGTGGCCGTGCCCGAGCCCCCGGTCTCGGCCCGCGACTCCGGCCCGCGCGTGGGGCTGATCGGGTCGTACCGGGTGCTCGGCGCGACGATCGCCAAGCTGTGGCGCACGAACCGGCAGGTGCTGATGTTCCTGCTCGCCAGCGCCGTGTTCCGCGACGGGCTCGCGGCGGTCTTCACCTTCGGCGCGATCATCGCGGCGCAGGTGTTCGGCTTCTCGCCGAGCGAGGTCATCTACTTCGCCGTGGGGGCGAACCTCGTCGCGGGCGTCGGCACGTTCCTCGGCGGCTGGCTCGACGACCGGCTGGGAGCGAAGGCGATCATCGTGGGGTCGCTCGCCGGTCTCGTGCTCGCGGCGTTCGGGGTGCTGGCGATCGGGACCACCGCCTCCCTCTTCTGGGTGCTGGGGCTGGCGCTCGCGCTCTTCGTCGGGCCGATCCAGTCGTCGAGCCGCTCCTTCCTCGCCCGGGTGACGCCGCCCGGGCGCGAGGGCGAGATCTTCGGGCTGTACGCGACGACGGGGCGCGCGGTGAGCTTCCTCGCGCCGGGGCTCTTCACGCTGTTCGTGTCGGCGACGGGCGACACCCGCTACGGCATCGTCGGCATCGCCCTCGTGCTGCTCGCCGGGCTGCTGCTGATGCTGCCGGTGAAGGCGGTGCAGCGCTCGATCGACTGACACCGCGCGCGCGTCTCGTGCTCCTGATATCGGATGTAAGATATCGGACGGCCGCCCCGATCGGTCTTCCCTTTCCCTCCATCCGGAAGAAGACATGAGCACGATCAGAACCGGCCTCGCCGCCGTGGGCCTCGCAGCCCTCGCCGCGGGCACCCTCGCCCCGGCCGCCGCCCTCGCGGCGCCCTCCGCCGGCACCGACGACGTCCGGGCCTCGGCCGCGTCGCAGCCCGCGGCCGCCACGCTCGACGCCTCCCCCGTCGCACCTCGACTCGCCTTCGTCGATCAGACCGACGACGGCAAGCTGTCGGTCGCGGGCCTGGCGCCGGGCGCCCCGCTCGCGGGGATCATCGTCGAGGGCGGTGGCACCTACACGGCCGCGGTCTGGGACGACCGCTTCGCCACGCTCGTCGACCTCGCCGACCTGGGCAAGGCGGCCACGCTGGTCTCGTACACCCCTCAGGGCCGGGTCGAGGTCGACATCGTCCTCGACGTCCAGTACGCCGACGGCGAGGACCGAGCACCCGGCACGCCCGTCGTCCACGCCGTGAGCCAGTACGACGACGAGCACCTCGTGGTCGAGGGCACCGTGGCGCACGAGCCCGGCCTCTTCGCCAAGACCGAGGTGTGGGCCAGCAGGTCGGGCGCGTCGTGGGACTTCCCGTCCGAGAACGGCGCCTTCTCCCTCCTCGTGCCGGTCTCGCGCGCCGGTGAGACCATCGACGTGACGGCCTACTACCAGGGCCACGCCAGCGAGTCGACGCCGGTCGAGCTCGTCCCCACGGAGCGCAACACGGCGTCCGACGCCCACCCGCTCGAGCTCGCCTCCCCCGCGCAGGGCGCCGTCGTCGCGGACCCGGCGCCGACCTTCAGCGGCACGGGCATCCCCAACTCGCAGATCGTCGTGACCCGCGACGGCGAGACCGCCCGCAGCACGTCGACCCTCTGCGAGACGCGCGTGGCCGTCACCGGCGACTGGAGCTGCACCTCGGCCGCCCTGCCCGCCGGCAGCCACGAGACGACCGTCACCGAGACCCCGACGTGGGCCTCGGCCGAGCAGCAACGAGCCGGTGCGTCGTTCACCGTCGACCCGGGCCTGCTGCCCGGCGAGACGCCCGCCACGCCACAGCTGAGCTCCGTTCAGCTCGACAACACGGGCGAACTCGCCGTCCGGGTGATCGCCCACAACGCCAGTCGGCTGAGCATGACCATCGACGGCGAGGAGGTCGAGACACTGGAGCGAAGCACCCACGGCCGCTTCACCTTCTCCGTCGACCCCGCGCTCCTGGGCGAGACCGCCGTCTTCACCGGCGTCCGCAGCGGCGTGGAGAGCCCTCCGCTCGAGGCGCCGCTGACGCTGCTCGAGGCGCCCGCGGGCGCACCCCTCCAGGCCCCCCTCGTGCACGAGGTGGCGGAGCGCGACGACGACACGTTCACGATCTACGCCACGACGAGCTATTTCCCCGACGAGTTCCTCGTCCCGGGCATCATCGCGAAGGTGGACGACACGTTCGTCAGCTCGTCTGCGAACTCCTTGAACGGTGCCACGTTCATCCACGTGGAATCCAAGCACGCGGGCGAGGAGGTCGACCTCTACACCGTCCGAGGGGACGGCCTGCTGTCCCCGGTCACGACCGTCACGCTCGCCGAGACGGAGGGCAACACCGCCCCCGAGGTCTTCCCGCTCGACGTCGTGTCGCCGAGGGAGGGCGAGACCGTCGGGGCCGACACCCGGACGTTCCGCGGTGAGGGCATCCCCGGCTCGCGCGTCCTCATCACGAGCGACGTGACCCGTTCGACGACGCTCGGCGCCGCCTCCGTGCTGCCCGACGGCACGTGGACGGCCGAGATCGCCGCCCCGCTGCCGTCCGGCGACCAGACGGTCACGGTGACGGAGACCCCGTACTGGGAGAACCTCGACCCGATCGTGTCGACGCGGTCGTTCGTGGTCGCGGAAGACGGCGACGGCGGCGAGGAGACCCCCGCACCCGCCGCACCCGTGACCATCGCGACCCCCGCCGACGTCACCACCGGCTACACCCCGAACTCCCCGTTCACCTTCACCGGCACCGCCGAGCCCGGCAGCACCCTCACCGTCACCAACGCCAAGGGCCTCAGCCTCGGCACCGCCGTCGAGGTCAACGACGACGGCGAGTGGACCTGGACCCGCAGCAACATGGGCTCCTACACCTGGACGATGGACTTCACCACCGACGCCGGCACCGACCGCGCCCAGACGACCCGCCTGACCGGGTTCGCACCCCGCGAGGCCCAGACCGCGCCCGTCACGATCGACACCCCCGCCGACGTCGCCACCGGCTACGCCCCCGACACCGCGTTCACCTTCGGCGGCACCGCCGAGCCCGGCGCCGAGATCACCGTCACCAACGCCAAGGGCCTCAGCCTCGGCGCCGCCGTCGAGGTCAACTCCGACGGCGACTGGACCTGGACCCGCAGCAACATGGGCTCCTACACCTGGACGATGATCTTCACCGCCGACGCCGGGACCGACCGACAGCAGGCCGCGACCCTCGCCGGGTTCGCACCCCGCGCCTCCACCATCGCGCCCGTCGTCGTCACCAACCCCGCCGACACCAGCACCGGCTACACCGCGAACGAGGCCTTCACCTTCGAGGGCACCGCCGAGCCCGGCAGCACCCTCACCGTCACCAACGCCAAGGGCCTCAGCCTCGGCACCACCGTCGAGGTCAACGACGAGGGCGACTGGACCTGGACCCGCACCAACATGGGCTCCTACACCTGGACCATCCTCTTCACCACCCACGCCGACACCGACGACCAGCAGCAGACCCGCCTCACCGGCTTCGCACCCCGGAACTGACCCACCAGCACCACCCGCACCACGACGAGGCCCCCCGCAGCACCGCTGCAGGGGGCCTCACCCGTGCTCCCGCACCGGTCGAGCGTCCGGGCGTCAGGGCGACGACGTGGCCCGCCCGCCCAGCCACGCGCCGACCTGGTCGGCCCGGAGCGCGTCGCCGAGCGAGCGCACCCCCTCCGGGTCGAGCGAGACGTAGGACTGGCCGTCGTCGGAGACTCCCCCGCCCGCGGTCGGCACCGTCGCGGTGCGGACGCCGGACGGCGACAGGTCGCGGAGCCCCCAGCCGATCTCGACGAGCCGCCGCGGCGTCAGCCCCGGGTCGACGGCGAGGTGCTCGGTGGCGACGCCGACGAAGCCGCTCACCGCCACCGGGTCGCTGAGCGTGCCCCGGTCGAGCAGCCCGCCCACGAGCCCGCGGACGAAGGCCTGCTGGTTGCGCGCGCGCTGGTGGTCGGCGTCGGCGAAGGGCGCCCGAGCCCGCACGAAGTCGAGCGCCCGGTCGCCGACGAGGCGGTTGACGCCGGCGTCGAAGTCGTGGCCGCCGGCCGTGAACGAGCGCTCGGAGACGACGTCGACCCCGCCGAGCGCCTCGCTCATGCCGGCGAAGCCCTCGAAGCCGACCGTCGCGACGTGGTCGACCCGCACCCCGAGCAGGGACTCCACCGTCTCGACGACCAGCGGCACCCCGCCCCACGCGTGGGCGGCGTTGATCTTGGCGGAGCCGTGGCCGGGCACGTCGACCCACGAGTCGCGGAGGATCGACAGCACGACCACCTCGCTGCGGTCGGCCGGGACGCGCACGAGCATCACGGTGTCGGTGCGGGAGGCGGGGGTCGCGACGCCCGGGGCGGCGTCGGTCGGCGACGTGCCGGCCGAGTCGGTGCCGAGCAGCAGGACGGTCAGGGCGCCGCTCTCGTCGACCGGCGGCCGTCCGAGCTCGGAGGGGAACGCCCGGTCGATGGTCGTCGCCCGGTCGTCGAAGGTCGAGACCAGGTGCGCGGCGAACCCCGCGACCACGAGGGCGACGACGGTCGGCACGCCGACCAGCACGGCCGCGGCCGCCGCGAGCGCGGTGGCCCAGGGGCGTCGCGGGCGGCGAGCACGGTCCGGACGGCCGAGGCGGGGAACCCGGCCGACGCGGGCGGCCCGACCGACGCGGGCCGCCCGACCGACGCGCGGGGCCCGACCGACGCGCGCGGCCCGACGCGACCCGCTCACCGGGTCACCTGCTCGGCCGCGTAGGCGTCGCCCAGCACGGTCGTGACGAACTCGGGGAAGGTCTGCTGCGACGCGTCGAAGAGCTCGCCGTTGACGAGCACGGTCGGCGTGCCGCGGAGCGACTCGAGGTCGTCGGTCGGCAGCGGCCCCGCGAAGGCACGGGCCGTGGCGGCGCCGACCCAGGGCACGAAGCGCCGCTCGTCGACGCACGCGGCGAGCGCGGCGTCGTCGTCGACCCCGTCGAGGCCGGTGACGAGGGCGGCGAGCTGCTCGTCGGTGAGGCCGCGGTCGCCGGGGGCCGGCTGGGCGAGGAAGAGCGTGTCGGAGGCGCGCCAGAACTGGTCGGGCGACAGGTCGGCCACGCACAGGGCCGCCCCCGCGGCGCGCGACGCGTAGCGGGCACCGCGCGACGAGCCGTCGGTGATCGCGACGGGGTGCACCCGGACGGTCGCCGCCCCGGTCGTGACGAGCTGCTCGAGGTAGGCGGCGTTCTCGAGCTCGAACTCCTTGCAGGCGGGGCAGTGGTAGTCGACCCAGACCACGACGTCGGCGACGTCGCGGGCCGCCGGGGCCGGCTCGGCCGAGGGCGCCTCCCCCGCGGGGCGCGGGGCGCTCCGCTCGACGAGCATGCCCGCGCCCACGCGCACCCCGTCGTCGGCGGCGTTGGCCGGCACGGCCATCGCGGGCGCCGGGCCGACCGCGGTCACCAGGGCCACGGCCGCGGCGGTGACGAGGGCGACCCCGCCGGTGAGGACGCCGGCGCGCACGAGGAGCGTGCCGCCCTGCTCACGGCGCTGCTCGCGGAGGCGCACCTCCCGCGCCTTGGCCCGGAGCGCCTCCCGCCGGGCGGCCGGGCTGCCGCGTCGGGCGCTGGGGCCCCGGGGAGTCGCGGTTCCGGCAGCGCGGTCGGGCTGCGGGCCCTGCCGAGGGCCCGGTCGGACGTCGGGAAGAGGGTCGGGGTGCGGGTTCTCGCCGGGCATGAGGGCCTTCCAGGAGCGGATCGATCCTCACATCGTATTTCACATGTTTCACGTCAGCAACCACCACGGCAGCACCGTGCACGGCAGCACCCTGCACGGCAGCACCCAGCAGGCGGGCAGGGGCACGTCAGCGCCACGGGCCCCGACGACGACGCGGGAGGCACGGGCCGGCCGACCCGCGCCTCCCGCGCTCCGTGCCGCACGGCGACGCCCCGGCACGAGGCGCCGCCGCGGTCTCAGTCGGCCGAGCTCCGCTCGAGGCCGTTGGCCCGCGCGACGCCGCCGTACCAGCGGGCGCTCGGCTTGGGGGTGCGCTCGAAGGTGTCGCGGTCCCAGGCGATGAGGCCGAAGGTGGGGCGGAAGCCGCTGGCCCACTCGTAGTTGTCGAGGGCGCTCCAGTGCTGGTAGCCGAGCACCTCCACGCCCTCCTCGATCGTGTCGTGGACGTGCTCGAGGGCGCCCTGCGTGTAGGCGATGCGCCGGGTGTCGTCGGCGGTCGCGATGCCGTTCTCGGTGACCATGACGGGCACGTGGCCGCTGAGCTCCCACGCGCTGCGGATGCCCTCGGCGGCGGCGGGCGGCCAGAACTCCCAGCCGGTGAGCGTCGTCTCGAGCCCCTCGGCGACCGGGCGGGGGCCCTCCGGCCCGACGAAGGTCTGCGTGTAGGCCTGCACGCCGACGAAGTCGTCGCCCGCCGCCATCTCGCTGTACCAGTCGTCGCGCACGTAGCCGTACTCGCGCGTCGCCTCGGCGGCGCCGGGCTCGTCGACGGCCTTGAACGCCTGGGTGGCGACCGTCCAGCCCGACTTGAGGCCGTCGACCTGCGAGAGCACCTCGCGGCTGCGCTTGTGCGAGGCGAGCAGCGCGTCGGCCACCTGCAGGTCGGGGTTCGGCAGACCGTACGCGACGAGGTTCGAGGCGTCCTCGCCGCCGGCCAGCATGGCCGCGATGTTGGGCTCGTTGATCGTGCAGACGTACCGCACCCCCTCGCTCACGACGGGCAGCGCGAGCTCGGTGTAGCGGGCGAAGAGGTCGGCGGCGTCGGGTGCCCGCCAGAAGCCGTCGCGCTCGAACCAGCGCGGCACCGTGAAGTGCATCAGCGTCACGATCGGCTCGACGCCGAACTCGTGGCAGGTCTCGACCATGCGGCGGTAGTGCGCGATCTGGGCCTTGCTCACGAACCCGCGCTCGGGCTCGATGCGCGCCCACTCGATGCTGAACCGGTAGCTGTTCAGCCCCAGCTCGGCGAGCAGCCGGATGTCGTCGCGGAACCGGTGGTAGCTGTCGGCGGCGTCGCCGCTCGGCTCGACGATCGTCGTGCCGGGCGTGTGCTCGTGCTGCCACCAGTTCGAGGCGACGTTGCCGCCCTCGATCTGGTGGGCGGCGGTCGCGGCGCCCCAGAGGAAGCCGTCGGGGAAGATCAGCAAGGGTGGTTCCTTTCGAGGGGGAGATCAGGAGGCGCGGGTCAGCGACCCGAGGACGCGCGCGCCGCCGCGGCCGCCGCGTGGGTCCGCCGCGGGTTCGGCACCGCGTCGAGCAGCTGGATCGTGTACGGGTCGGTCGGCCGCTGCAGCACCTCGGCGGTGTCCCCGCGCTCGACCACGACGCCGTCGTGCAGGACCATGACGTCGTCGGTGATCAGCCGCGCGCTGAGCAGGTCGTGGGTGATGTAGAGCAGCGAGACGCCCCACTGCTCGCGGAGGTCCTCGAGCAGCGCGAGCACGCCGGCCCGCAGCGACACGTCGAGCATCGAGACCGGCTCGTCGGCGATGATGACCTGCGGGTCGCTCGCGAGCGCCCGGGCGATGACGACGCGCTGCCGCTGCCCGCCGGAGAGCTGGTGCGGCAGCTTCGCCGCGAACTGCTCCACCGGCGTCAGGCCGACCGTCTCGAGCAGTTCCAGGACCCGGCTCCGCGCCTCCTGCCCCCTCAGCCCGGTGAAGTTCACGACGGGGCGCGTCAGCGTGTACTCGACGGTGTGCAGGGGGTTCAGCGCGGCGTAGGGATCCTGGAAGACCATCTGGACGTCGCTGCGGAAGCTGCGCAGGGCACGGCCGCGCAGCGCCGTCACGTCGGTGTCGCCGAACGTGACGCTGCCGCTCGTGGGCGCCTCGACGCCCGTGACGAGCTTCGCGATCGTGCTCTTGCCCGAGCCGCTCTGCCCGACCAGGGCCAGCGACCGACCCGGCTCGAGCGTGAACGAGACGTCGCGGACGGCCCGAACGGGGTCGTCGCCCCGGCGGGGAGGCGCGTAGGTCTTGCTGACGCCGCTCACGACGATCGCGCTCTGGGCGACCTTCGTGCTGCGCGTGCTGACGCTCGGCACGCTCGTGGTCGTGTCGACGCGGCGCTCGCCCCGGGCTCGGCGCAGCGCGCGGTCCTCGAATCCGGGCAGCGAGACGGTCTCGGCGCGCGGGTCGGCGTAGTGCGAGAGCAGCATCCGCGTGTACTCGTGCTGCGGGGCGGCGAGCACGTCGGCGCTCGTGCCGTCCTCGACGATGCGGCCCTCGTGCATGACGAGCACGCGCTCGGTCGCCTCGAGCACGATGCCGAGGTCGTGGCTGATCAGCACGGCCGTGAAGCCCTCGCTCTGCTGCAGCGAGATGATCGTGTCCATCACGGCGTGCTGCACGAGCACGTCGAGCGCGGTGGTCGGCTCGTCGAACACCATCAGCTGCGGCTCGAGCGAGAGGGCCAGCGCGATCGAGACGCGCTGGCGCATGCCGCCCGACAGCTCGCCGGGGAAGCGCGCCAGCACGCCGGGGTCGAGCTCGACCTTGGCGATCAGCTCGGCGGCCCGGCTGTGCCACCGGTCGCGCGGCACGTGGCCGTGGGCCTTGAACACGTCGACGAAGTGGGCGCGGATCGTCCGCACCGGGTTCAGCGCGTTCATGCCCGACTGCAGCACCATCGCGAAGCCGCCCTGCCGCTGCTGCCGCAGGGCCTCGGTGCCGAGGTCGCGCACGTCGGCACCGTCGAACCAGATGCTGCCGCCGTTCGTGCGGGCCGGCGGCTTCTGCAGCCGCGTCAGCGCGTAGCCGAGCGTCGACTTGCCCGAGCCCGACTCGCCGACCAGGCCGACGAACTCGCCGCGGCGCAGCCGGAACGACACGTGATCGACCGCCTGCACCGGCTCGGCGCCGGCGCTCTCGTAGACGACGCTGAGGTCGCGGACGTCGAGGATCACGTCGCCCGAGGTGGCCGAGCCGGAGGACGGGCCGGAGGCGGTGGGCTGGTCGGTGGGGTACCTGGCGGTCATGCGCGCGCCTCCTTCTTCTCCCGCTTCGCGCCTTCGCGGAGCCGGGGGTTGCCGACGGCGTCGACGCCGAAGTTGATCAGGGTCAGGCTCATCGCCAGCAGGGCGATGCAGAGGCCCGGGGCGAACAGCAGGATCCACTGCCCGGTGAGCAGGGCGTTCGAGTTCTGCGCCCAGTAGAGGATCGTTCCCCAGCTGACGATCGACGAGTCGCCGAGCCCCAGGAACTCGAGGCCGGCCTCGGCGAGGATCGCACTGGTCGCGGCGCCGAAGAACGAGCCCGTGATGAGCGACGTCATGTTGGGCAGGATCTCGCGGAACACGATGCGCCCCGAGCTCTCGCCCGAGAACCGCGCCGCGGTGACGAAGTCGCGCGACCGCAGCGACTGCGTCTGGCTGCGCAGCACGCGCGCGCCCCAGGCCCAGCCGGTGATGACGATCACCGCGAGGATCACCGCGATCCCGCCGTTCTGCAGGTAGGCCGCGATGACGATCATGAGGGGCAGGCCCGGGATGACGAGGAACAGGTTCACGATGAACCCGACGACGTCGCCGCCGAAGCCCTTCATGTAGCCCCAGCTCAGCCCGATCGCGACGGCGACCAGCGTCGAGAGCACCCCGGCGACGACCCCGACGAACACGCTGATGCGGGCGCCGTGGATCAGCTGGCTGAGGACGTCCTCGCCGGCCGCCGTGGTGCCCATCCAGTGGGCCCAGCTGGCGTCGGCGTTGCGCTCGAAGCCGTTCTCGCTGCCGCCGTAGGGGGCGAGCAGCGGGGCGAAGACCGCGACGAGCACGAAGACGCCGAAGATGACGACCCCGATCTTCGCCTTGGGGTTCGACCAGATGGTCGCGGCCATGCGGCCGACGGTGAGCCAGCGGCTGGGCGCGTTCTGCTCGGCGGGGCCGGTGGGAGGCGCGCCCTCGGGCAGGTGGACGGACACGGTGGAGGTCATCGGCGGGTCCTTGGGTCGAGCACGCCGTACAAGATGTCGACGAGGAAGTTGGCGACGAGCACGCTCACGGTGATCATCAGGAAGAGGGCCTGCATCAGCGGGTAGTCCTGGCCGATGACGGCGTTGAACAGCAGGTAGCCGATGCCGGGGTAGCCGAAGACCTGCTCGACCAGGATCGACCCGCCCACGACGCCGCCGAGGGCGAGGCCGAAGCCGGTCAGGTTGGGCAGGATCGCGTTGCGGGCGGCGTAGCGCACGGCGACGGTGCGGCCCTTGAGGCCGTTCGCCTCGGCGAAGGTGACGTAGTCGTCGCCGAGCGTCGAGATCATCGCGTTGCGCATGCCGAGGATCCAGCCGCCGAGGCTCGTCAGCAGGATCGTGATCGCCGGCAGCACCGCGTGCAGCAGCGCGTCGCCGACGAAGGCGGGCGTGAAGCCGGGCGTCGTCGTCGCGCCGTAGGCGCCCGTGGTCGGGAACCAGTGCAGCACGTAGCCGAGGAAGAAGAGCAGCAGCAGGGCCGTCCAGAAGTACGGGAAGGTGCTCATGAAGCTGCCCGACAGGGTGGGCAGCGAGTCGAGCCAGGTGCCGCGCCGCCACGCCGCGGCGACGCCGATCAGGGTGCCGAGCACGAACGCGATGATCGTGCAGACCCCGACGAGGATCAGCGTGAACGGCAGCGCCTGGCCGACGAGGTGGCCGACCGTCTCGGGGAAGAACGTGTAGCTCGTGCCGAAGTCGAGACGCACGACCTGGCCGAGGTAGGCGACGTACTGCTGCAGCACGTTGCCGGTCGGGACGCCGAGCTGGGCCTCGATCGCGGCGCGGGTGGCGTCGGAGACCGGGCCGTTCTGCGAGAGCTTCGCGATCGCGGCGTCGGTGGGGCTGCCGGGCATGAGCCTCGGCAGGATGAAGTTGAGCGTGACCGCGGCCCACAGCGTGAGCACGAAGAGTCCGAGCTTCTGGGCGACGTACCTCACTGGTCGCTGCCTTCCTGGTCGACGCGCTTCAGCTTCGTGAAGATCAGCAGCGGTGCCTGGTCGTAGTTCTGGGGGGCCATGTAGGGGTCGTCGGCACTCGGCCAGCCAGTGAACTTGGCGTCGTTGAACAGGCCCCAGAGACCGCCGTAGTAGAGGCCGATCACGGGCATCTGGTCGTAGACGACGGCCTGCAGCTGGTGGCTGAGCCGCTGCTGGTCGGCCGGGTCGGTCGAGGCGCGCCACTCGGCGAGCAGCTCGTCGACCGCCGGGTCGCTGAACCGCTCGAAGTTGTTGGCCGTGGTCTCGCCGACCGGGGTCGCGAACTCGCTGTTCAGCAGGTTGTTGAAGGCCTGGTAGACGTTGCCGTTGCCCATGCCGCCCATCGCCATGTCGAACTCGCCGTTGGCGATGGCGGACTGGTAGCCGGCGGGCTGGGGAGCCTGCACCTGCACGTCGATGCCGATCAGCCCCAGCTGGCGCCGCACCTCCTGCACGGCCCGCAGCCAGTCGGTGTAGCCGTTGGCGGTGGTGATCGTGATGCGCAGCTGCTGACCGTCGGGTCCTAAGAGCTGGTCGCCCTGCAGGGCGTAGCCGGAGGCGGCGAAGGAGGCGAGGGCCGCGTCGCGGTCCTGCTCGATCACGCCGCCGTTCGGGATGCTCGGGTCGAGGTCGTCCTGCTGGTTGGGCAGGATGAGCCCGGTCTGGCCGGCCGGCTCGAGGTAGCCCTCGGTCGCGGTCTCGGCGATGCGGGCCCGGTCGAGCGCCAGGGCGATGCCGCGACGCACGTTCACGTCGTCGAACGGCGCCTTCGTGAGGTTCGGCACGAGGCCGATCACGCCGCCCGGCGGGAACCAGAAGGTGTTGTCGGGGCTGGCGGCGCCCCAGGTGCCCTCGACGTCGCTGATGAACGAGTACGACCAGTCGTAGCCGCGCGTGACGGTGTCGAGCTGGTTGTTCGTCGCGGGCAGGATGAGGTGGCCGATCTCGATCTTCTCCGCCTGCCAGTACGTGGGGTTCTTGTCCATCGAGTACTGCTGGGGCGAGTAGTTGCCGAGCGTGAACGGGCCGGTGCCGACCGGGTCGGGGTTGCGGAACGTCGCCGGGTCGTCGACCTGCGACCAGAGGTGCTCGGGCACGATCGTCGTCTGGCCGATGATCTCCATCGCGGGCACGTCGTCGGTCTGCAGGTGGAAGACGACGTGGTCGCCCTCGGTCTCGATCGACTCGATGTGCTGCCAGGCGCCCTTGATGTCGAGCGAGGGGGCCGCCTTGATCAGGTCGAACGTGTAGACCACGTCGGCCGGCGTCATCGGCGTGCCGTCGGACCACTCGACGCCGCTGCGGATCGTCATGTCGACGGTGCGCGCGTCGGGCAGCGTGGTCTCGCTCGCGAGCCACGGCGTGATCTCGCCGTCGAGCGGGTTGATCTCGAGCAGCGGCTCGTAGATCCAGGTGGAGGCGGTGCGCTTGTTCGTGAGGAACGGGTTGAAGTTCCGCTCGAACTGCGGGTTGCCCTTGTCGGCGTTGATCAGCATCGTGTCGGCGCCGATCGTCGGGTCGGGCTGGCTGCGGATCTGGATGCTGCAGCCGGCCAGCAGTGCGGTGGCCGCGAGGGCGGCGACCGCGGTGCGCACGAGCGTGCGGGGTCTTGACGTGAGCTTCATCGCCACGGGTCTCTCATTCGTCGTCGAGGTGAGCTCCGCCAGTGTAAGCGCATACATCGCTCGCCCGCAACGGGACTGGTCGGTCGGGGGCGGGTCGCACGGTGCCGAGTGGTCGCGATCTGCGGCTCCCGGGCGGGCGGGGGCGCAGATCGCGACCACTCGGCGGGGCGGGAGGGGGAGGACGGGAGGCGGGACGGGGGGGGAGGTGGTTCGAGGTCGAGAGAGGGGAGGCGCGCTGCCAGCCGACCACGCCATGATCAGGGGGTGCGCGGACGACGCGCACCGCGCCTCCCGCGGCCGCTGCCCCTGGCCGTCGCCGCGGGGCCACCCGGCGTGCCGATCGCTCGTGGGAGCCGCCGTGATCACGTCGTCGCACCTGACCGCCCTGCGCTCCACGCTGCCCCTCGTCGAGGCCCGCGCCGCCGCGATCGCCGACGACTTCTACGCACGGCTCTTCGCCGACCGGCCCGACCTGCTCCGCGACCAGTTCAACCGCGGCGACCAGGCCCAGGGGCGGCAGCAGCGCGAGCTCGCCCTGACGATCGTCACGATCGCCCGCGACGTGGTGGCGACCCAGGTGGGCAGCGGGCCGGCGGGCTCGGCGACGGGCCCGGCCGTGCCCGTCGCGCCGTGGGCGTCGCCCGCGCCGAGCCCCTGGGCCGTGCGGGTCGCCGCCCGCGAGACCCTGTCGCGCCTCGCCCAGCGGCACGCGGCCATCGGCGTCACCCGCGACGAGCACGACGTGTTCGAGCGGCACCTCCGAGACGCCTTCGCGGCCGCCCTCGGCGACGAGTGGACGGGCGTCGTCGTCGACGCCTGGGTCGCGCTCTGGCGGCAGACCCGCGACGAACTCGTCGCCGCGGTCGAGCGCACCTACCGCGCCGCCGACCTCGAGCCCGGGGAGGACTGGCGCGAGGCCCTCGTGACCGAGCGCCGCGTCGAGGCGGAGGACGTCGTCGCCCTCACCCTCGTCTCGGCCGACAGCGAGGCGCTGCCGACCTACCGCGCGGGGCAGTTCGCGTCGATCCAGGTGACGCTGCCCGACGGGGCGCGGCAGATCCGGCAGTACAGCCTGCGCGGCGGCTCCGACGAGCAGTGGCGGGTCAGCGCCCGCGTGCTCGGCGGGGTGCCCGAGCTCGGCCTGCCGCCCGGCGAGGTCTCGAACCACCTGCTCCGGCACGTCGACGTCGGCGACGTCGTCTCGGTCTCGCCGCCGATCGGGTCGCTGACGATCGACGAGCTCGACGACTCCCCCCTGGTCTTCGTCTCGGCCGGCATCGGCTGCACCCCCGTGCTCGGCATGCTCGACCACCTCGTGCGCACCGACCCCCGGCGGCAGGTGACGGTGCTGCACTTCGAGCGCACGCCCGAGCGGCACGCGCACCGGGCCGAGCTGGAGGCGCTGGTCGCGGCCATGCCGGCCGGTCGCCTCCGCGTCAGCTACACCCAGGGCAGCCTCAGCGCCGTCACGGCGCTCGCCGAGGCGTCGCTCGACGGGCCGGGCGTCTACCTCGACCCGATCGACCTCGACACCGTCGACCTGACCCCGCAGCACCGCGTCTTCCTCTGCGGGCCGGTGCCGTTCATGGCGATCGCTCGCAACGCCCTCATCGCGCACGGGGTGCCGGCCTCGCGGGTGCACCACTTCGTCTTCGGGCCGGACGACGGGAGCGTCACCGGCGTCGACACCGGGCAGCGCGGGGCGCGGGGGCGGTAGCGCGGGGTGGCGTGCTGCGCGGGGGCGGGGGCGGTAGTGCGGCGGCAGCGGCGCTCAGACGGCGGGGCAGCTCTCGCGGAGCAGGACCTCGACGGGCAGCGTGACGCGCTGCGGGGGTGCACCCGGGTCGGTCAGCCGGGTCACGATGCTCCGCACCGCCACGCGCCCCAGGTCGCCCATCGGCTGACGCACCGTCGTCAGCCGCGGCGTCGAGAAGCGCCCGGCCTCGATGCCGTCGAAGCCGGTGACGAGTACCTGCCCCGGCACCGCCACCCCGTGCTCGGCGAGCACGTCGAGCAGGCCGAGCGCGGTCTGGTCGTTGGCGCACACGACCGCCCGCGGCAGCGGTGCGCCCGACGCGAGCAGCGACTCCCCCGCCCGTCGCCCCCCGTCGCGCGAGAAGTCGCCCCGCTCGACGCGGACGGCCACGGGCCCCGGCACGGCCGCGACGGCCTCGTCGAAGCCGCGGTGGCGGTCGGCCTCGTCGGGCGAGTCGGTGGGCCCGGTGACGTAGGCGACGTCGCGCACCCGGTGGCCCTCGAGCACGAAGGAGGTGAGGGCCCGCATGCCCGCCACGTTGTCGACGCTGACGTGGTCGAGCTCGTCGCCCGGGCGGGAGTCGGCGAGCACGACCACGGGGATGCGCCGCGAGACGTGCGCCAGGAGGTCGTCGGGCACGGTCTGCGCCAGGACGGCGAGGCCGTCGACCCGGCCGGCGATGTCGTTGAGCATCACCTCGCGGCTCGAGCCCCGACCGGCCGCGACCATCAGGGCGAAGCCGCGTCGCCACGACTCGACCTCGGCCCCGCGCAGCACCTCGTCGAAGTAGAGGGTCGCCGGGCTGGGCGTGGACGACGTCGGGGCGCCGACGCGACGCGCGCCCCGGGCGGCCGAGTCGTCGACCAGCGGGATGCGGCCGGGGTCGACCACGCGAGCCCAGTCGGGCTCGGGCTCGTCGATGCCGTCGTGCCCGGGCAGGAAGAGGCCCAGCACGCCGTGCCGCCGACCGGCCAGGCCGCGGGCGGCGCCGCTCGGCACGTAGCCGAGGCTGCGGACGGACTCGAGCACGCGGGTGCGGGTCTCCGGGCGGACGTCGTCCGGCCGCCGCAGCACCCGCGAGACCGTCGCGATCGACACGCCCGCGTGGGCGGCCACGTCGTAGACGGTCGGGGCCTTGGTCACGGAGTCCTTCCGACGGTGGCGGGCACCGGACCATCCTAGGTCGGGGGCGGGCCCCGGGGCCGGGCCCGCGCCTCCGCCCGTCCTGCTCGCTCGCTCGGCGAGGCGACGCCTCCGGGGCCTGCCCCACCGCCTGGCCCCGGGACGAGTCGTCTCGTCGGGCCCGGGCGGGAGGCGCGGCGTCAGACGGCGGGGAGCTGCAGCACCTGCCCCACCTCGATGCGGTCGGGGTCGGGCACCGTGTCGAGGTTGGCGCCGGCGAGGGTCACCCAGCCGCCGGGGATCGCCCGCTCGGTCGCGATGGAGTCGAGGCTCTGGCCCGCCGCCACCGTGTAGGTCTCGCCGCTCGTCGGCACGGCCTCTATCGTCGGGGCGGGCGGCGGCGCGGGCACCGCGGGGGCGGCGGGGCGCGACGAGCTGCTGCCCGACGACGAGCCCGACGACGGCGCAGCCGCCGCGGCCCTCGGTGCGGGCGCGGGTGCGGGTGCCGCGGCCTGCGGGGCGGCGCCGCTCGTGCCGCTGAGCCCGAGCTTCGCCGAGCAGGAGGGCCAGGCGCCCCAGCCCTGGGAGGCGAGCACACGCTCGGCGACGGCGATCTGCTCGCCCTTGCTGGCGGAGGCGGCGCTGCCCGAGCCGCCGTAGGCGGACCAGGTGCTCGGGCTGAACTGCAGCCCGCCCGAGTAGCCGTTGCCGGTGTCGATCGACCAGTCGCCCCCGCTCTCGCAGGCGGCGATCGCGTCCCAGGTGGAGACGTCGGCGGCGCTCGCGGGTGCGGCGGCGAGGCCGACCCCGCCCCCGGTCAGGGCGACGAGGGCCGCCCCGCCGAGCAGGGCGCGGGCCCGGCCGACGCGACGCGGCGCACGGGCGGCGGGACCCGCCACGGCGGCGGGGCCCGCCACGGCGGCGGGGCCCGCCACGGCGGCGGGGTCGCCGGGCGAGGTCGAGGTGGTGCGGGAGGCGCGGGTGCTGCGGGTCGTGCGTGTCATGTCGTTGCTCCGGTCGAGGTCACCCCGGCACGGCCGCGCGAACACGGCCGCCGCTGCCCGCCTCTGGTCAGATCAGGTCCGTCGGCGGCGTCCGCTCGTAGGGCAGCGGGGGTGACGAGCGGCGCCGTGTGGCCTGCGCCGCCCGATCGGGCCGACGCACCACGTGCCCCTGAGCGGGACGGTCGCCCACGGTAGCCACGCCCACGACGGGGTCCAACTCCGACGGGGCGGTCTGCCCCGGGGGCGCGGGCGGTTCTCCACAGGCCGATCCGCGCCTCCCCGGGGATCGCCCCGCGACCCTCCGAGGTCGCTGGGCGTCCGCCCCGACGACGGCGCCGGCCCGGCCGGTTACGCGGCGTGACGGGCGCCCCGACGACGCACGCCGCGCCTCCGTACGCTCGTCGCATGGCCACCGGCGACACGATCTCGAACCTGCTCGACGAACGACGCACCTTCCCCGCCCCGGCGGCCCTCGCGGCGACGGCGAACGTGACGAGCGCCGAGCACGCGCGCGCCGCCGCCGACCCGGTCGCCTTCTGGGAGGAGCAGGCGCACCGCCTCGACTGGGAGACCCCGTGGCACACGGCCCACACCTGGCGCCCGGTCGAGGAGCTGCCCGACGGCGGCCTCACCGTGCCCGAGGCGACCTGGTTCGCCGGCGGCCGCCTCAACGTCGCCGTGAACTGCGTCGACCGGCACGTCGCGGCCGGCCGCGGCGACAAGGTCGCGCTGCACGTCGAGGGCGAGCCCGGCGACCGCCGCGACGTCACCTACGCGCAGCTGCAGCGCGAGGTCGTGAAGGCGGCGAACGGGCTGCGCAGCCTCGGCGTCGGGAAGGGCGACCGCGTCGTCGTCTACCTGCCCGTGATCGCCGAGACCATCGTCGTGACGCTCGCGATCGCGCGGATCGGGGCGATCCACTCGCTCGTCTTCGGCGGGTTCTCGGGCGAGGCGCTGAAGTTCCGCGTGGAGGACACCGGGGCGAAGCTGCTCGTGACCACCGACGGGCAGTTCCGCCGGGGAGGCGCGGTGCCGGTCAAGGCCGCGGCCGACCACGCGGTGAGCGGCGAGAACCAGGTCGAGCACGTGCTCGTCGTGCGGCGCACGGGCGACCAGACCCCCGACGTGCCGTGGACGGAGGGCCGCGACCTCTGGTGGCACGACCTCGTCGACCCGCAGCCCGACACCGACGAGCCGGAGGCCTTCGACGCCGAGACCCCGCTCTTCATCATGTACACGAGCGGCACGACGGGGAAGCCGAAGGGCCTCGTCCACACGAGCGGCGGCTACCTCACCGCCGCGAGCTGGACCCACTGGGCCGTCTTCGACGCGAAGGCCGACGACGTGCACTGGTGCACCGCCGACCTCGCCTGGGTCACCGCCCACACCTACGAGATCTACGGCCCGCTGTCGAACGGGCTCACGCAGGTGATCTACGAGGGCACCCCCGACACCCCGCACCCCGGCCGGCACCTCGAGATCATCGAGCGCTACGGCGTCACCACCTACTACACGGCCCCGACGCTCGTGCGGACGCTGTCGTCGTGGTTCCCCGACGGCCTGCCCGACACGTGGGACCTCAGCACCCTGCGCCTCCTCGGCACCGTCGGCGAGGCGATCAACCCGGAGGCGTGGGTCTGGTTCCACGAGCAGCTCGGCCGGGGCGAGTGCCCGATCGTCGACACCTGGTGGCAGTCCGAGACCGGCGCGGCCGTGATGGCCCCGCTGCCGGGCGTCGACACGCTCAAGCCGGGGTCGTCGCTGCGGGCGCTGCCGGGCGTCGCGACCGCGGTCGTCGACGAGCACGGCCAGCGCGTGCCGAACGGCTCGGGCGGCTACCTCGTCGTGCAGCAGGCGCCGCCGTCGCTGGCCAGGACGGTCTGGGGCGACCCCGAGCGGTACCGCGACAGCTACTGGACGCAGTTCCGCGAGCAGGGCTGGTTCGCGAGCGGCGACGGGGCCAAGTACGACGCCGACGGCGACATCTGGGTGCTCGGCCGCGTCGACGACGTCATCAACGTGTCGGGCCACCGGCTGTCGACGATCGAGGTCGAGTCGTCGCTCGTCGCCCACCCCCTCGTCGCGGAGGCCGCCGTCGTCGGGGTCGCCGACGAGCGCACCGGCCAGGCGATCGCCGCGTTCGTCGTGCCCGCGGCACGGCCCGAGGGAGGCGCGGTGCGCGACGCCGGCTCTGCCGACGAACCGCAGGTGTGGGCCCCGCTCTCGGGGTCGCTGTCCGCCGCGCTGCGAGCGCACGTCGCCGACCAGATCGGCCCGATCGCGAAGCCCGCGACCGTCGTCGTCGTGCCCGACCTGCCGAAGACCCGCTCGGGCAAGATCATGCGCCGACTGCTCGGCGACATCGTCGACGGCCGACCGCTCGGCGACACGACGAGCCTGCAGGACTCGACGGTGCCCGACCGCGTCGCGGCCGTCCGCGCGGAGGTGCTGCGCGCCTCCTGATCGCCCGTCGGGGGTCGCCGCCGTCGCGCCGTCGTTGCTGCGAACCACGAAGTCGCCGGCGAACCACGCCGCGGCGTGGTTCGCGTGCGACGACGTGGTTCGTGGGCGCGGCCGGGCGGCCCCGGCGCCCGGCCGGGGGCTGGTGCCGCCCAGCCGGGGCTGCTTGGCTGGGGGCATGTCCATCTCCACCACGGCCGAGAAGGCCGAACTCCTCCGCTCGCTGCACGTGCCGGGCGACCCGCTCATCGTCACGAACGTCTGGGACAGCATCACCGCCCGCGTCGTGGCCGGCGCACCGGGCGTGAAGGCCCTGGCCACCGCCTCCCACTCGATCTCCGAGGCGCACGGCGTCGAGGACGGCGAGGGGCTCGACGTCGACGAGATGCTCGCCGCCTCCCGCATCATCGTCCGCTCGGTCGACCTGCCCGTCTCGGTCGACTTCGAGAAGGCCTACGCGACCGACGCCTCGGGCACGTTCGACAACGTGTTCCGCCTCATCGAGGAGGGCGCCGCCGGCCTCAACCTGGAAGACAGCATCGGCCAGGCCAAGGCCCCGCTCTACGACATCGACACCCAGGTGTCGAAGGTCGCCGCGGCCCGCCGCGCCGGCGACCGCGCAGGCGTGCCGATCGTCGTCAACGCCCGGGTCGACGCTCTGGCCGGCGACCCCGACAGCTTCGACGACGCGGTCACGCGCGCCAACGCCTACCTCGACGCGGGGGCCGACTGCGCCTTCGTGCTGGGCCTCGGCACGGAAGACCTCGTGAAGCGCGCCCTCGACGAGATCCACGGCAAGATCAGCGTGATCTCGGGGCCGACGTCGGTGCCGCTCGCCCGCCTCGCCGAGCTCGGCGTCTCGCGCGTGAGCTTCGGGCCGATGTCGATGGGGCTGACGCTGTCGCACCTCCGCGACGCGGCGACCCGCCTCACGGCCCGCGAGGAGTACCCGGCGGAGCTCGGCTTCTCGTTCTGAGCCGCGCCCGGACCGGCCGTCGGCTCGCCCCCGCCGCCAGTCGAGGACCGGCCCGGGCGGGGCGCGGCCCGGGCGGGCTGATCCACTCCGGAGTGGATCAGCCCTCCCGGGCGCGACGCCGTCGCACCGCGAGCACCGTGACCACGACCGCGGCCACGACCCCGAGCAGCACCAGCACCGCCACGCCCGCCCGCGACCCCGCCACCGAGCCGACCACCGCCCAGAGCACCGCGAACCCGACGGTGGCGTAGATCAGCGCCCACGCCGCGCACCCGGGCAGCATCGCGACGAGGTACACGGACCACCGCATCCTCGACGCCCCCGCGGCCGCGTTCATCACGGTCTGCAGCCCCACGGTGAGGAAGCTCACCGTGACCGCGGGAGGCCCCCATCGGGTGAGCGCCCGCGACGCCCTCTCGACGCCCGGCCCGTCGACCCAGCGGCCCCACCTCGTCGCGGCCGCGCCCCGTCGGGCGCCCCGCGCGAGCCAGTAGGTCGCCTGGGCCCGGCAGAAGACGATCGCGAAGAGCGCCGCCACGAGCCCGCCGAACGGCAGGCCGGCCAGGCGCTCGAGCACGGTGCCCCCTCGGTGTGACGCAGTCAGGTCATGTCAGGTCGGTCCAGGTCACGTCGATGCTAGGTCGACCCGCCCGGGAGGCGCCCGGGACGGACGACGACCGAGGGCCCCTGCGCGACAGCTGTCGCGCAGGGGCCCTCGGTCACGGGAGATCAGGAACCGGTCACACCAGCCCCGACGACTCAGCGCCGCTCGCGGCGCTCCTTCCCGTCGGGCAGGTCGTCGGCGTCGGCGTCGGGCCGGTCGTCGTCTGCGGGGCGCTCGCGGCCCTCACGACGCTCCCGCGCCTCCTGCTCGGCGATCGACGCGGCCGCGGCCTGCCGCAGGCGCATCCCGTCGAGCTCGTCCTGCGCCTCCTGGGCCTTCTTCTTGTCGCTCTGCTTCGTGTCGCGCGGCGGCAGCAGGATGTCCTTCTCCGCCTCCATGCCGGCCTGCAGCTCACGGCCGCGCTCGATCTCGGCGTCGAACTCGGCGCCGAAGAGCAGGGCGTTGTTCGTGATCCAGAGCCAGAGCAGGAAGACGATGACGGCACCGAGCGAGCCGTACGTCTTGTTGTAGTTCGAGAAGTTGCTCACGTAGAAGCCGAAGCCGACGCTGGCGATCATCCAGATGGCGATGGCGAGCAGCGAGCCCATGCTGATCCAGCGGAACTTGGGCTGCTTGACGTTCGGCGAGAAGTAGAAGAGCACCGCGACGACGACCACGATGATGACCAGCAGCACCGGCCACTTGACGATGCCCCAGACGAAGACCGCCGTCGAGCCGAGGCCGATCACGTCGCCCACGGCCTGGGCCACGTCGCCGCTCAGCACGAGGATGAGGCCCGCGACGACGACGAGCACGACCGTGACGGCCGTGATCGCGAGGTTCGTGGGGCGCAGCTTCCAGATCGGGCGGCCCTCGTCGATCTCGTACACCCGGTTCATGGCGCGGCCGAAGGCCCCGACGTAGCCGGACGCCGACCAGAGGGCACCGAGCACGCCGACGACGAAGGTGATGCCCGCCGCGGGCGACATGGTCACCTCGCGGATCGGTTCGCGGAGCGTCTCGGCGACCGAGCCGCCGCCGAGCTGCGTGAGCAGCTGGAGCACGGTGTCCGTGGTCTGCTGGGCCTGCCCGAAGAGGCCGAGCACCGACACGATCGCGAGCAGCGCCGGGAAGAGGGCGAGCACGGCGTAGTAGGTCAGGGCCGCCGCCAGGTCGGTGCACTGGTCGGAGGTGAACTCGCGGAGGGTCTTCTTGAGCACGTAGCCCCAGGAGGGCTTGTGCAGGTCGTCCGGGCTGTCGGGCTTGCGCGCGTCGTCGGGGTCGGGAGCCTGCTGCTCGCGCTCGGTGCTGCTCTGCGCCATGGTGTTGTCCTTCGTTCTGGGGGACGCCCTGGGTGAGGGGTGCCCACCAGCGCGACGGGGCAGCCGTCAGGCGGGGGGCTGGAAGTGGGGTGGGTGGAGAGGGGGTGCGGGAGTCGCGGCGCCGGTCAGCGCCGCCCCTCCCGCACCCGGGGCCCTAGCGTCGGGCGATGCGCACGACGCCGGCCACGACCGAGGCGAGTCCGACGACCCCGGCGACGCCCGCGGCCACCACGGGCCGGGGGTCGTCGTGCCAGCGGCGGGAGACGCTGTCGCGGAGGCGGCGGGCGTGCGCCGGCACGCTCAGCTTGTCCTCGATCGCGTCGAGGGTGCGGGCGAACTCCTCGCGGGTGCGCGCCACGTCGAGCTCGAGCTCGGGGATGCTCGGGGCGGACTCGTCGGAACCCGCACCGTCGCCGTCGCCGGGGCGAGCGTCGCGGCGGTCGCCGGAGTCGTCCCGGCTCACGAGCCGGTTCCCTTGAGCGCGGCGACGTCCGCCTTCACGTTCTCGACGGCCTTCTCCGGCACGGGCGGCACGCCCTTCTTCAGCGCCTTCACGCCGAGGAGCGCGAGGACGGCCGTGACGATCAGCAGCACGCCGGCCACGATCAGCGCGGCGAGCCACGGGGCGACGACCGTCGCGAGGCCGAGGACGCCCGCGGTGATGAGCACGGCCAGCAGGAAGAAGCCGAACAGCGCGGCCCCGACCAGCAGGCCCGCGCCGACGCCGGCCTCCTTGAGCTTGGTGGCGAGCTCCTTCTTGGCCAGCGCGATCTCGCCGCGGATCAACCGCGAGATGAGGTCGGGCAGGCTGCCGAGGAGCGACCCGAGCGACCGCTTGGTGCTCTGGTCAGGTGCCTTGAGGTCACTCACCGGCGTTCACGCCCGGGAGCGGGCCCGAGCCGGGCTCGCCCTTGCCCTTGGCGCCACGACCGGCGTCCTTGACGGCGTCGGCGGCGTCCGAGGCCTTGGACTCGGCCTTGTCGGCCAGCTGGCCGACCTTGTCCGCGACGTCGGAGTCGCCCGACTTCGAGGCGACCGACTTGGCCTTGGCGGCCGCGTCGCCCGCGACCTCCTGGATCTTCTTGCCGACCACGGGGGCGTTCTCCTTGACGAAGCCCTCCGCCTGCTGGACGGTCTTCTGCACGTTCGGGTTCTCCCACAGGCTCTCGGCCTGCGACTTGATCTTGACGTACGCGCCACGGCCCGCGCGGGCGCCGAGGACGTAGCCGACTGCCGCTCCGGCGACGAAGAGGATCTTGCCCTTCATGAGTGCTCCTTGGGTCAGACCCGCTCACGGCGGGTGTCGAGATGTCTGGGCACCACGCTGGCACGTTCGCGCCCGGGCCGACCAGATCCGCGACTCCTACCGCTCGTGGTCGAGCACCCGGGCCTCGGTCGCGACGGTCGCGGCGACGCCCCGGTCGGGCGCGAGGAGGCCGAGGGCGCGCCGGAGCGTCCAGCCCGGCAGCCCCACCGCGGCGAGCGCCGCCTCCATCAGCCGGACGACGCACCAGCCGAACAGCGCGACGACGATGACGTTGCGGGCCGCGAGCGCGAGCACGGCGGCGGGCTGCAGGTCGATCAGCTCGCGGTACATGACCGGGAACACGAGGGTCGTGAGGCCTGCCGCCCACGCGGTGAGGCGGGCCGGCACACGGAACAGGTCGGGGCGCTGCGCGAGGCCGACCGCGACCACCGGGGCGATCCAGAGCATGTACTGCGGCGAGCCGACCTTGTTGAACACGACGAAGGTCGTCGTCAGGGTCAGGGCGCCGAGCAGCACGAGCTGGACCTCGTCGCCCGAGGTCGGGCGGCGGGCCCCCGGCAGCCCGAACGCGGCGACGGCGAGCAGGGCGAGCAGCGCCAGCACCACGCCGAGCATGAGCTCGGTGCTGCTGTTGATCGCCCAGGTGTCGCCCGGCCCCATGACCTCCCGGGTCGCGAGGGCCACGTTCTGGTAGACCGACGCCCCCGGCACGCGGAGCATGGCCATCCACACCCACGGGGTCGAGAGCGGCGCCTCGAGCTGCAGGCCGCGGCTCGACTGGGTGCTGATGAACGTGTCGATCCGGCTGAGGCCGCCGCCGAGCGCGACGGCCGCGGCGACGCCCGCCGTCACCAGGAGGGCCGAGCGCACGACCGTCGAGCGGCGCCGTGAGGCGACCATGACCGCCGCGATGACGGCGGCCGGCCAGACCTTGATCCAGGTGGCGCCGGCGAGCAGCAGGCCCGCGACGCGGGGGCGCCGGGCGAGCAGCACGAGGGCCATGAGCACCATGGGCGCGCTGAACCCCTCGAGGCGGAGGAAGGCCACCGGGCTGAGCAGGAAGAGCACGAGCAGCCACCACCAGGCGGCCGGGGTCTCGACGGTGCGGCGGCCCCGGTCGGTCAGCACCCAGAGCGAGACGCCGTTCAGGAGCGTCAGCATCACCAGCCAGACGAACTGGTACATCGACTCGCCGAGCACGTTCGGCAGCACGATGGGCAGCAGGGCCCCCGCCGGGTAGACCCAGGTGAAGTCGAGCACCGGCCACGACCCCGAGCTGAGTGCGTCGCTGGCCCAGGTGCGGTACAGCGGCAGGTCGCCGCTGACGCCGCCGGAGAGCATGAGGGGGGTCAGGGCCAGGAAGAGCGCGGCGTGCAGGGCCGCGAAGGTCCACCACAGCCCGTGCGGGTGCTGGCGGACCCACCGCCAGCGCGACCCCAGCCGACCGGTCAGGTCGCGGAGGGCGCGCGTCGACCGCGGGCGCTCGGGGCTGCGGGAGGTCTGCGTGCTCACGGGCCGAAGATACGGCCCGGACCTTTCGCCGGGGTGAACTCGGGGCCACATCGGGCCGATCTCATCCCCGCGACGGAGCGGGCCCCCGCCGATCGGCCGCCCGGCCCCGCGGGTCGGCCGGCGAGGCCGGTCGCTCGAGCCCCCGGGGAGTCGCGGGTCAGCCGAGCGCGACCCACCAGATCAGCAGCATGGTCACCACGAACCCCGACACGAAGTTCAGCGTCAGGAACCGCTTCCACCCCCGGTTGACCCCCTCCGCGTCGGCGTCGGCGACGTTCCACCACGGGGCGCAGCTGATCGCGTAGGCCACCGGGATGAGCGCGGCGAACGGGCCGGGGGTGTCGGTGAAGGTCATCAGCAGCGCCGAGAGCAAGTACGCGACGACCGAGAGCCGCACCGTGGTGCGGGCGCCGAAGACGGTCGCGATCGAGGCGATGCCGCCCTCCCGGTCGGCGATGACGTCCTGCACGGCGCCGAAGGCGTGGCTGGCCGTGCCCCAGAGGAAGAACGCGGCGAGCAGGGCGCACAGCGCGGGGGTGGGGTCGGCGCCGGCGAGCACGAGGCCGTAGACGGCGGGGCTCACGAAGTGCGTGCTCGAGGTGACCGAGTCGACGACCGGGCGCTCCTTGAAGCGCAGGCGCGGGGCCGAGTAGGCGACGACGGCGAAGACGCTGACCGCCAGCACGAGCCAGCTCAGCGGGCTGCCGACGGCGACGAGGAAGACCAGGAACGGGACGTTCGTGACGAGCGCCGCGATCAGCGTGGGCCGGTGCATGCTGCGGTCGAGCAGGGCCCCCTCGACGCCGCCCTTGCGGGGGTTGCGCAGGTCGCTCTCGTAGTCGAAGACGTCGTTGATGCCGTACATCGCGAGGTTGTACGGCACGAGGAAGTAGACGGTGCCGACGATCGCGACGAGCCACGGCACCGCGGTGAAGTCGTAGCTCGTGCCGCCGTCGGGCGTGCTGCCGCTCGCGGCGCTCAGCAGGTAGGCGGCCGCGAACGGGAACGCGGTGTTGATCCAGCTGAGCGGGCGGGACGACCAGGCCAGGGCCCGCAGGGTGGCGATCACCGTGGTTCCCCCTGTCGACCCGCGGGCCGGGTCGGACGCGCCCGTCGGGCCGGGCGCTCGAGCGAGGGCTCGCGGGCCGGCCGGCGGCCGCCGAGCAGGGTCCAGACGCTCGGCAGCAGCACGAGCGCCGCGACGGAGTACGCGAAGTCCTCGAGCGGGGCGACGCCGAGCTTCGCGCCGCTGATGCGGGACTCGTCGTAGCCGACCAAGCCGACGCCGATCATGACGTTGTCGAAGACGGCGGTCATCACGAGCAGCACGACGGTCGTGAGCCCGGCGGCGCGGACGACCTCGGCGCGGTCACGGGCCCCCGAGGAGGCGCGCCCCCGTGCCCGGAGCCGGTGCAGCAGCAGCGCCGCGGCCGCGGTCACGGCCACGAGCCCGAGGAAGACGGCGTTGACCGCCCAGTACGTCACGCGCGCACCCCGTCGCGGCGGGCGGCGAGCACCCCGAGCGCGAGGCGCGCCCCGGAGTGGAGGTTCATCGTCAGCCAGCAGAGCAGCACGAGGAAGAAGACCTCCTCGAGCGGCAGCTCGGGCGCCAGCTGCACGCCCGTCATGAACGACGTCTCGCCGCGGAAGAAGATGCCGAGGTCGATGCCGACGACGTCCCAGACCAGGAAGAAGGCGACGCCGACGAGCAGCGTCACCGCCGCACGCCAGCCGTCGCGCCAGAAGAACAACGTGAAGCGGCGGTCGAGCGCCGCCATGCCGGCGATCGAGATCAGCAGCGCGACGAGGTAGGCGGCGCCCATCAGGCCGTTCCGGCGGCGGCCGGCGCGGCCGGTGCCCCGGCCTCGGCGGCGGGCTCGGGCAGCGGCTCGGTGCTCGTGTCGCCGCGCATGTTCTTGAGCAGCACCTCGGCGCTGATCAGGCACATCGGCAGGCCGATGCCGGGCCGCGACGAGCCTCCGACGTAGAACAGGTTCCGCACGTGCTCGGAGGTGTTGCCGGCGCGGAACATCGCGCTCTGGTCGAGCGTGTGCGCCGGGCCGAGCATGCTGCCCTGCCAGGCGTTGACGTCGTCGACGAAGTCGCGCGGCCCGCGGGTGCGGCGCAGCACGACGCGTGACGCGAGGTCGGGCACGCCCGCCCAGCGGCTGATCTGGTCGATCACCTGGTCGGCGAGGCGCTCGACCATCGGGTCGCCGTCGCCGTCGACGTCGCCGCGCCCGAGCGCGGGGTCGGCGGGCAGCGGCACGAGCACGAAGAGGTTGGTCTGCCCCTCGGGCGCCGTCGACGGGTCGATCGTGCTCGGCTTGCAGACGTAGAGCGACGGCGGCTCGGGGATCCGCTTGTCGTCGCCGAAGATGCGCTCGAAGTTCTCGTGCCAGTCGCGGGCGAAGAACAGGGAGTGGTGCTCGAGCTCGGGCAGCTCGCCCTCGACGCCGAGGTAGACGAGCAGGGCGCTCGGGCCGGGGTCGCGGCCGTGCCAGTACTTCTCGTCGTAGGTGCGCAGCGAGCGGGGCAGGAGGCGCGTCTCGGTGTGGTGCAGGTCGGCCGCGCTGACGACGGTGTCGGCCTCGAGGACGTGCTCCGCGCCTCCGGCGTCGGTGTACTCGACGCCCGTGGCCCGCGCCGTCGGCACGCGGGGGCGGCCCCGTCGGGGCGTGGGGTCGGCCTCGACGGCCGTCGTGATGCGCGTGACGGCGGCGCCGGTGACGATCGTGACCCCGGCGTCGCGGGCGACCGTGGCGATGCGCTCGATGACCGTCGTCAGCCCGCCCTGCGGGTACAGCACGCCGTCGTCGAGGTCGAGGGTGCTCATCAGGTGGTACATGCTCGGCGTTCGGAACGGCGACGAGCCGAGGAAGACCGCGGGGTAGTCGAGGATCTGCTTGAGGCGCGGCTCGCTGACTGTCCTCGACGCGAAGGTGTCGAGGTCCTGCAGGAGGAGCCGCGCGAGCTTCGGCAGCCGCACGACGACGTCGCCGCGGAGGAGGGGCGAGACGCTCTCGAAGCTCGTGTAGAGGAACCGCTGCTTCGCCATCTCGTACGTGTCGCGGGCCGAGCGGAGGTAGCGGCGCATCCGCTCGCCGCTGCCGGGCTCCACGCTCTCGAACAGGGCGACGTTGCGCTCGAGGCCGAGCGGCACGTCGATCGGCGCCGGGTCGTCGTCGCCGGGCTCGGCGCCCGGCTCGAAGAAGACGCGGTAGCCGGGGTCGAGCGCGACGAGGTCGAGCTGCTCGTCGGCGCTCGTGCCCATCAGCTTGAAGAAGTGGTCGAAGACCTCGGGCATGAGGTACCAGCTCGGGCCGAGGTCGAAGCGGAAGCCCTCGCTCGCCCAGCTGCCCGCACGGCCGCCGACGGCGTCGTTCTTCTCGAGAACCGTGACGTCGTGGCCCTCGCGGGCGAGGAGCGCCGCCGAGGCGAGGCCGCTGATGCCGCCGCCGATCACGACCACGCGGCGGCCGTGCCGCTCGACCGTCGTCGCGCCGGTGGTGGACTTCAGCCAGGGTGTGCTCACGAAGGGGCTCCGTCGGTCGGGGTGGTGCTCGGGGTGCGGGCGGGCGGCACGGCCACGACGCGGCCGACCGCGGCGCCGGCCGCGATGCGCAGCTTCACCGGGTTCGGCACGCGGACGCGCGCCCGGATCAGCGAGGAGGCGGGGGTCGCCTCGAGCCGTCGGTTCAGCTCGGCGAACAGGCCGTGGGCCAGCGCCACCGCGCGCCGCGACGACGCGGGCAGCACGGGGATGATCTCGCCGGCGACCCGCAGGTCGTCGTCGATGTCGTCGACGAGCCGCCGCTTGGTCGCCTCGTCGAAGGTGTCGACGTCGACGCCGGGGAAGTAGCTGCGGCCCAGGTGCTCGAAGTCCGCCGCGAGGTCGCGGAGGAAGTTGACCTTCTGGAAGGCGGCGCCGAGGCGGCAGGCGCCCTCGTCGAGGGCGGCGCGCGTGCTGGCCGGGTAGCCGTGCCCGACGAGGAAGGCGCGGAGGCACATCAGGCCGACGACCTCGGCCGAGCCGTGGACGTACCGACGGAACGACTCGTCGTCGTGCTCGCGGGCGCTGAGGTCGGCCCGCATGGAGGCGAAGAAGGGGCGCGTGAGCTCGGTGCCGAAGCCCGTGGCCCGGGCCGTGCGCGCGAAGGCGTGCACGACGAGGTCGGAGCTGAAGCCGGACTCGATCGCCCGCTCGGTCGCGGCCTCGTAGTCGTCGAGGCAGCGCCCCGCGGCCTCGACGTCGAGGCCCGCCTCGGCGGCGGGCCCGTCGACGATCTCGTCGGCGACGCGCACGAGCGCGTAGACGTTCTCGACGTGCTGGCGGACGTCGGGGCCGAGGAGGCGCGAGGCCAGCCCGAAGGAGGTCGAGTACCGGCGGATCACGCCGGCCGCGGTCTGGTCGGCCACGGCGTCGTAGAGCGAGAGGCCGGTCACCGCACGCGCTCCAGGACGGTCGCCACGACGGGGGTCAGGGCCTCGCGGAGCGCGTCGCCCACCGCCGGGCCGTCGAGCACGGCGAGCGCGCGGCGCGCGTGCTGCTCGACGAGCGACTCGGCGAACGCCCGGGCGCCGCAGGCCTCGAGCCGGGCGCGCACGTGCTCGGCCTCGGCCTCGGTGAGGTCGGCCTTGCCGATGAACGGGCGGATGGCGAACCACTCCTCGGTCGTGGCCGCGTGGGCGACGATGACGGTGCGCTTGCCCTCGCGGAGGTCGCCGAGCGTGGTCTTGCCGGTGTCGGACTCGAGGCCGAAGACGCCGAGCAGGTCGTCGACCACCTGGTAGGCGACGCCGACCTCGCGGCCGAACTCGCCGACCGCGTCGACGACGGCGTCGGGGGCGCCGGCCAGCACCGCGCCGGCCTGCAGCGGGGCCTCGAACGAGTAGACGGCGGTCTTGGCGCGCTCCATGTCGAGGATCTCGGCGACCGTCGGCACCTCGGGCGAGAGCGACAGCTCGACGTCGACCATCTCGCCGCCCGCGCTGACGAAGATCGCCTCGTCGAGGATGTCGAGGAGGCGCGCCCGCACTCCGCCCTCGCACCGGACGTCGAGCAGCAGCCGGCTGGCCCCGGCGAGCGCGAGGTCGCCCGCGATGACGGCGGCCGACATGCCGCGGTGCTCGGCGGCGGGGGTGGGGATGCCGGCCGTCGTGGCGGTGTCGCGGTAGCTGCCGGAGACGTTGGGGATGCCACGGCGCGAGAAGTCGCGGTCGATGACGTCGTCGTGGACGATCAGGGCCGTGTGCAGCAGCTCGAAGGAGGCCGCGACGCCGGCGACGGCCTCGTCGTCGGTGCCGCCCAGGGCGTCGTAGGCGGTGAAGACCATGCGGGGGCGGAAGCGCTTGCCGCCGACCGTGTTGCGCTCGAGCACCGACCAGAGCTCGACGTAGCGACGCCCCACGAGGGCGGCCCGGCGTTCGGCGAGCCGGAAGAAGTCGTCGAGGACGACCTCGACACGCTCGTGTCGGGCGCGCGCACCGCCGCGCAGCTGTTGAGCGTCCACAGAGGGCAGACTACCTCCCATGGAACTCGGCGAACGCGCTCATGCTCAGCCTCTCGACAGCCCTCCTGCAGGGTCTGATCAGGAGATGGTGGTCCTCCTCGACGAGACCGGCGAGCCGGTCGGCAGCACCCCGAAGGCCACCGTGCACACGACGGCGACTCCGCTGCACCTCGCCTTCAGCTGCCACGTCGTCGACGAGCGGGGCCGCGTGCTCGTCACCCGCCGCGCCCTCTCGAAGAAGACCTGGCCCGGCGTCTGGACCAACTCGTTCTGCGGCCACCCCGCGCCCGGCGAGACCCCCGAGGAGGCGGTCTACCGTCGCGCGTCGCAGGAGCTCGGCATCGAGGTGGCCGACGTCAGCGTGATCCTGCCGGAGTTCCGGTACGTCGCGACCGACGCCTCCGGCATCGTCGAGAACGAGATCTGCCCGGTGTTCACCGCCCGCGCGGTCGGCGTGCCCGACCCCTCGCCCGACGAGGTCGCCGAGTGGGCCTGGCTCGAGCCCGAGGCGCTCCGCGGGGCCGTCGAGGCGGCTCCCTTCGCCTTCAGCCCGTGGCTGGGCTGGCAGCTGGCCGCCTGGCCGGCCGCCGCGGCCTGACCGGGCCGACCCGCGCCTCCCTCGAGGCTCCGGGCCCGACCAGGGCCGCACGACGACGGCGCCGCCACCTCCTGCGAGGTGACGGCGCCGTCGTCGTGCGCGGGGCTGAGCTCAGCGGGGGCGGAGCGTCGCCGCGGCGGGGCAGTCGAAGGGGTCGCGGGCGGCGAGGCCGACGCGGTTGAGGTAGCGGATGACGATCCCGTACGACTTGATCGCGGTGGTCTCGGCGTAGGGGATGTCGTGCTTCGCGCAGTGCTCCTTGACGAGCAGGCTCGCGGCGCGCAGGTGCGGCCGGGCCATGCTCGGGAAGAGGTGGTGCTCGATCTGGAAGTTCAGGCCGCCCATGAAGGCGGTCGAGAAACGACCGGTGATGTTGCGCGAGGTGAGCACCTGCTTGCTGAGGAAGTCGACCTTCGCACCCTCGGGGATGATCGGCATGCCCTTGTGGTTCGGGGCGAACGACGAGCCCATGTAGAGGCCGAAGACGGCCATCTGCACGCCGATGAAGGCGAACGCCATGCCGACCGGCAGGAAGGCGAAGACGACGGCGAAGTAGGCGATCATGCGGCCGGCGATCAGCGACACCTCGAGGGCGCGGCCCTCGACCTTCTCCTTCGTCAGCAGCACCTTGATCGAGTGCACGTGGAGGTTGACGCCCTCGCCGAGCAGCAGGGGGAAGAAGAACCAGCCCTGGCGGCGCGTCAGCTGGCGCATCAGGCCGGTCTGCTTCGCCGCGTCCTCCTCCAGGAAGGAGACCGTGTCGAACGCGATGTCCGGGTCCTTGCCCTTGGTGTTCGGGTTGGCGTGGTGGCGCGTGTGCTTCGACATCCACCACGCGTAGCTCATGCCGACGACGCCGGCGGCGAGCACGCGGCCCACCTTGTCGTTGCGCGTGCCCGAGTCGAAGACCTGGCGGTGCGCGGCCTCGTGGGTGAGGAAGGCGAACTGGGTGAGGATGACGCCGAGCGCGGCCGCGATGAGCAGCTGGAACCAGCTCGAGCCGAGCAGGACGAAGCCGGTCGCCGCGCCGAGCAGGCAGACGACGAGCACGACGAAGACGGTGACGTAGAACCCGGTCCGACGGCGGAGCAGCCCTGCTTCGCGCACCGACGCGAGGAGCGTCGAGTAGGTGCTGGTCGGCTTGCTGGCCGATCCGGGCACGGTCGGACGGAACCCGGCCGGAGCCGAGGGGGCGATGGAGGTCATGCAGCTCCCGCGATGGTGGACTTCCCAGCCAGTGGTGGTGAGCATGCGCCCTCGGATGTGACGACCGTAGGGGCCGGGGCTGGGCATCGGTAGGGAGATCGCCGCGTGTCCCCCCGTCCCCTCCGGGTGGTCCTGGCCTCGACCGCCCAGGTGATCCTCGCCTCCCGGGGCGCGGCCCCCTGGTGATACTGACATCCGGCATGTCACCATGGACGGATGACGGCCTCCCTCCGTGACTCCCCCGCCCCGCTCGTCGGCCTCGTGCACGGCTGCCCGCCGGCTCCCCTCGCCCTGCCCGCGCTCGACGAGGCGGGCGCGGCGGGTGTCGGGGCGGGCATCCGGGAGCTCGTCGCGGCGCCCTGCGGCGGGCCGTGCGACGGGGCCACGACGCTCGAGGTGCGGGGGCTCGGCGGCTGGGGCCTCGACGGGTGGGCGCCGCGCCTCCCCGGCGCGCACACCGTGGCCGTGCCGCCCGGCGCCCGCGTCGACGGGCTCTCCGCCGAGCACGACGGGCCGGTGCGGCACGGTCTCGTCACCCTCGTCGAGGCCCGGCGGGGGACTGCGGGAGGCGCGGGGTCGCCGCAGCTCCACCACCGCCTCCTCGTCCGCGGGCGCTCCGACGTGCCCCTCGTGCTGGAGCTCCTCAGCGACCTGCGTCGCGACCCGTCCCGGGGCTGGCGGGCCGCCTCCGTCGCCGCCGTGCGCCTCAGCGCCCTGCCGCAGGGCGTCGCGATCGACGAACCGGGGCCGGACGGCGTCGACGACTGCCTGCGCCTGCTCGCCGGGCCGCTCGTCTCGCTCAGCTTCGTCTCGACCGGGATGCTGCAGGCGCGGCGGCCCGGCCGGGTCGGGGGCGTGGCCGGGCACCCCGCCGGCCGCGCCGGCTCCGCCCCGGCGCCGGTCGTGGGCGCCGCGCGGAGGTGGGCTGTCAGCGAGGGGCGGTAAACTCGGGCCGTCTGCTCGGCGTCGCCGGGCCCGCCCCCGTCGAAGAAGGTCTCCCGTGCCTGCTGCTGCCGCGCCCTCTCCCGGGCCGACCGAGCCCCGGCCGAGCGACCCCGCGACCACCGAGCACGAGGCCCGTGCGCGCGAGGCCCGCGCTCACGGCCGTGACCGAGCCGCGACCCGGGTCGACCTCGCCGCCTCGGCGCCCCGCTACTGGCCCGTGCCGATCCTCCGGGCCGTCCCGGCGATCGCCCTCGGCGTCGCCATCACGTTCTCGCCCGACCACTCGCCGCGCGTGGGCCTGCTCGCCCTCGGCGTCGCGGGCGTCGTCGGCGGCCTCGTGCTCGCCCTCGGGTCGCTCCGCCGGCTCGACGACCCGTCGAGCCGCACCCTCGGCCTCGTGCAGGGCCTCGTCAGCCTCGTCGTCGGCGCCCTGGCCCTCGCGTCCTCGGGCGGCGGCCTGCCGGTGCTCGTCGCCCTCGTCACCACCTTCGCGCTCGTCACGGGCGCGCTCGAGCTCGTCACCGGGCTGCGTCGCCGTCGACGCACCCCCCTGGCTCGCGACTGGACCACCGTCGGCGCGATGACGCTCCTGCTGGCCCTCGCCTTCCTCGTCGTCCCGCCCGACTACGCCGAGCAGCTCGGCGGCGTGGAGCAGATCGAGGGCGTGCTCACGTCGTCGACCGTGCTCGTGGGCCTGCTCGGCGCGTGGGGAGCGGTGGTCGGGGTCTACCTCGTCATCGCCGGCCTCTCGCTCAAGTGGCAGACGGGCACCGACGCGGCGACCGACGCCGCCCCCCAGACCAGTGCAGACGGAGTACACCACCCATGACACAGCCCAGCTGGCGCGACCGCGTCCGCCCCGCCGAGTTCCTCGGCCTCAGCGCCGTCTTCGCGGTGTTCGTCGGGGTCGTCGTGCTGATGACGACCCGCGAGCTCGACCTCGCGCTGATCTTCCTCTGCATCGGCTTCATCGTCGCCCTCGTCGTCATCGCGATGCTCGCCCTCGCGGCCAAGCCGAACGACGACGAGCAGCACGAGATCGACGAGAGCGGCGGGTCGCGCGGCCACTGAGCCCCAGCGGCCCCTGAGCCCCCGCACGCGCCCAGCTCTCCCCCTGAGCAGAGCCGAAGTCGGCGGGTCGGAGTCCTCACCGGCGGGCCCGCGCAGGCCCGCCCAGGAGGACAAGAACCCGCCGCACCCCGGAGCCCGAGGGGGTCGGCGGGCCGGAGTCCTCGCGGGCGCGCTCGCGGGCCGCGGGCTACGCCAGGCGGTCGACGAGCTGCGACGCGATGCCGGTGTAGCCGGCGGGGGTCAGCGCCACGAGGCGTGCCTTCGCCTCGGCGCCGATGTCGAGCCCCTCGACGAAGGCCACGAGCTCGGCCTGGCCGACCCGGCGGCCGCGGGTGAGCTCCTTGAGCATCGCGTAGGGGTCGGCGATCGACGAGCGGCCGGCGACGACCTCGGCGCGGACGACCGTCTGGATCGCCTCGCCGAGCACCTCCCAGTTGCCCTCGAGGTCGGCCTCGAGCGCGGCGGTGCCGACGGCGATCTCGCCGAGCCCGCGGCGCAGGTTGTCGAGCGCGAGCATCGAGTGCCCGAAGGCCACGCCGATGTTGCGCTGGGTCGACGAGTCGGTGAGGTCGCGCTGCTGGCGCGAGGTGACGAGCGTCGCGGCGAGCGAGTCGAGCAGGGCGCACGAGAGCTCGAGGTTGGCCTCGGCGTTCTCGAACCGGATCGGGTTGATCTTGTGCGGCATCGTCGACGAGCCGGTCGAGCCCGCGATCGGGATCTGGGTGAAGTACCCCATCGAGATGTAGGACCAGATGTCGGTCGCGAGGTTGTGCAGCACCCGGTTGACGTGAGCCACCCGCGAGTAGAGCTCGGCCTGCCAGTCGTGAGACTCGATCTGGGTGGTCAGCGGGTTCCAGGTGAGGCCGAGGCGCTCCTCGACGAACTCGCGCGAGACCTCGGGCCAGTCGGCCGAGGGGTCGGCGACGACGTGGGCGGAGAAGGTGCCGGTGGCGCCGCTGAACTTGCCGAGGTACTCGGTGCCCTCGATCTGCGCGCGGAGGCGCCGGAGGCGGTGCACGAAGACCGCGAACTCCTTGCCGACGGTCGTCGGGGTCGCGGGCTGGCCGTGGGTGTGGGCCAGCATGGGCACGTCGCGGGCCTCCGTCGCCCAGCCGGCGAGCGCCTCCTGCACGGCGTCGAACGCCGGGAGCCAGACCTCGGTCACGGCCTGCTTCACGGTGAGCGCGTACGAGAGGTTGTTGATGTCCTCGCTGGTGCACGCGAAGTGCGTCAGCTCGGCGATGCCGTCGAGGCCGAGGTCGGCGAGACGGGCGCGGACGTAGTACTCGACGGCCTTCACGTCGTGACGGGTGGTGGCCTCGAGGCCGGCGAGCTCGTCGATGGCCTCCTGCCCGAAGTCGGTGACGACGGCGCGCAGCGCGGCCTTCTGCCCCTCGTCGAGCGGCGACGAGCCGAACGCGCGGCGGTCGGTCTGCGCGATCAGCCACTCGACCTCGACGTGCACCCGCGCCCGGTTGAGGCCGGCCTCGCTGAGGTGGTCGCCGAGCAGGCCGACGGAGGCGCGGTACCGGCCGTCGAGGGGGCTGAGGGGCTGAGGGGGCAACGTCATGAGGGTCCCTTGCGGAGTGCGGGTTCGATCTGGCGGAAGAGGGCGGTGCAGGCACGCTCGACCATGGCGAGCACGCTGTCGAACATCGCGGGGTCGGAGTAGTAGGGGTCGGGCACGTCGGTGCCGACGGGCTCGCCTCCGCTCGCCCGGTCGAACGACAGCAGCAGCTGCACCTTCGACCGGTCGGCCTCGTTCGTCGCCCACGACCGCAGCACCCGCTCGTGACCGCGATCCAACGCGACCACGAGGTCGTAGCGCGCGAAGTCGGCGGTCTCGAACTGCCTCGCCCGGTGCCGCTCACCATCGTAGCCGCGAGCCGCGAGGGCCCTCACGGTGCGCGGGTCGGCGCCCTCGCCGACGTGCCAGTCGCCCGTGCCGGCCGAGGTCACCTCGAGGGCGTCGCCCAGCCCGGCCCGGCGCGCGACCTCGCGCAGCACGATCTCCGCCATGGGCGACCGGCAGATGTTGCCGGTGCAGACGAAGCAGACGCGGAAGCGGTTCACCGCCGGCGGTCGCGCGGCTCGACGACGGGCCGGACGACGATGCCGATCAACCAGGCGACGATCGCGAGGACGAGGGCACCGAGCACGCCCCACCAGAAGCCGTCGACCTGCAGGCCGAACCCGATGACGTCGGAGACCGCGGCGACGATCACCAGCAGGAGCCCGTTGACGATCAGCGAGAGCAGGCCGAGCGTGAGCACGTAGAGGGGGAAGGCGACCACGCGGATGACGGTGCCGACGACGCCGTTGACGACGCCGAAGATCAGGGCGACGAGGAGGTAGGTGAGCACCGTCTCGGTCGTGCCCTCCGACCCGTACGCGTCGACGCTCACCCCCGAGACCAGTGACGTGGTCGCCCAGAGGGCGAGGGCGTTGATCAGCAGCCGCACGACGAATCGGGTCATGGCCCCATCATGCCGACCCCGCCCCGCGCGCGGTAGTCGCCGACCGCCTCCGCCCGCCCTAAGGTGGCCGGGTGACCAGTCCCGTGCGCCTCCGCCCCGAGATCGCGGCGCTGCCGCCCTACCGCCAGGGGAAGCAGGCCGCCGCCGACGCGTTCAAGCTGTCGTCGAACGAGAACCCGTTCGAGCCGCTGCCCGGCGTCGTCGAGGCCCTGCGCGGCGCGGTCGCCGTCAACCGGTACCCCGACGCCAGCGCCTCCGCCCTGCGCGCAGCCCTGGCCGACAAGTGGGGCGTCACCACCGACGAGGTGCACGTCGGCGCCGGCTCGGTGTCGCTGCTCAACCAGTTCGTGCTCGCCGCCGCGGCGCCCGGCGACGAGGTCGTCTACGCCTGGCGCTCGTTCGAGGCCTACCCGGGCATCGTCACCGTCTCGAGCGCGACGAGCGTGCCGGTGCCGCTGCGGGCCGACGGCAGCCACGACCTCGACGCCATGGCCGCCGCCGTCACCGACCGCACGCGCCTCGTGATCGTCTGCTCGCCCAACAACCCGACCGGCACGACCGTGAGCACGCACGACTTCGAGACGTTCATGGCCGCGGTGCCGGGCGACCTCCTCGTCGTGCTCGACGAGGCCTACGCGGAGTTCGTCACGGCCGACGACGCCGTCCGCGGCGGGTCGCTCACCGAGCGCCACCCCAACCTCGTCGTGCTGCGCACCTTCTCGAAGGCGTACGGGCTGGCGGCCCTCCGCGTCGGGTACGCGATCGGCGCCTCCTCGGTGCTCGACGCCGCCCGCGCGACCGCCATCCCCCTCTCGGTGACCGAGCAGGGCCAGGCGGCCGCGCTCGCCTCGCTCGAGCTCGAGGGCGAGCTGCTCGGCCGGGTCGCCCGCCTCGCGACCCTCCGCGACCAGGTGCGACAGGCCCTGCTCGACCAGGGCTGGTCGGTGCCCGACGCCCAGGGCAACTTCGTCTGGCTCGCCACCGGCGACGACACCGCCCGGGCGGCCGAGGTGTTCGAGCGGCACGGCATCGTCGTGCGCGCCTTCGCCCCCGAGGGCGTCCGCATCACCATCGGCGAGCCCGCCTCGGTCGACGGCCTGCTCCGCGCGGCGCGCGAGCTGCGCGGCGACACATCCTCCTGACGGCATGTGCGCCTGAGTAGATTGGACGCCATGTCCTCCACCGAAGCGGGCCGCGACGTGACGACGATCCAGCTGCTGAGCCCCACGGGCGAGCGGGTCGAGTCCGACGCCTCGGCCGAGTTCCAGCCCTACGTCGACGCGCTCACCGACGACCAGCTGCGCGCGTTCCACCGCGACATGGTGCTGACCCGGCGCTTCGACGTCGAGGCCGCCGCCCTCGCCCGCCAGGGCCAGCTCGCCCTCTGGGTGCCGAGCCACGGCCAGGAGGGCGCCCAGATCGGGCTCGCGCACGCCACCCGCCCGCAGGACCACCTCTTCCCGTCGTACCGTGAGCACGCCGTCGCGCTCAGCCGCGGCGTCGACCCGGTCGACATCCTGCGCCTGCTGCGCGGCCACACGCACGGCGGCTGGAACCCCGCCGAGCACCACAACTTCCACGTGTACACGCTCGTGATCGGCTCGCAGACCCTGCACGCCACGGGCTACGCGATGGGCCTGACCCTCGACGGCAAGGCCGGCACCGGCGACGTCGAGACCGACCAGGCCGTCGTCACCTTCTTCGGCGACGGCGCGACCAGCCAGGGCGACGTCAGCGAGGCGCTGGTCTTCGCCGCGAGCTTCCAGACGCCCGAGCTCTTCTTCCTGCAGAACAACCAGTGGGCCATCAGCGTGCCGGTCTCGCGCCAGTCGCGCACCCCGCTCGTGCACCGCGCCGGCGGCTTCGGCATCCCCGGCACCCAGATCGACGGCAACGACGTGCTCGCCTCGTACGCCGTCAGCCGCCGCGACCTCGACGCTGCCCGCACCGGCGGCGGCCCCCGCTTCATCGAGGCGATGACCTACCGCGTCGGGGCGCACACCTCCTCCGACGACCCCACGAAGTACCGCACCGACGACGAGCTGCAGGGCTGGATCGCCCGCGACCCGATCGCCCGCTTCGAGGCCTACCTGAAGGGCCTCGGCGAGACCGACGCCTTCCTCGCCGAGCTCGCCGTCGAGTGCGACGACCTGGGCGCGGACGTCCGCCGCCGCACGACCACGCTGCCGAAGCCCGAGATCGGCCTGATGTTCGACCACGTCTACAGCGAGCCGCACCCGCTGATGGCCGAGCAGAAGGAGTGGCTGGCCCGCTACGAGCAGTCGTTCGGCCCGGCCGCCGACGCACCCACCGACGGAGCACGTTCATGACCGACACCGCTGACCGCACCGACACCGCTGACCGCACCGCGACCGCGGCCGGCGTCGAGGACCCGACCCGCGACTCCCGCGTGTCCATGCCGCTCGGCAAGGCGATCACCGCCGGCCTCCGCAAGGCGATGGCCGACGACCCGCGCGTGCTGCTCATGGGCGAGGACATCGGCACGCTCGGCGGCGTCTTCCGCGTCACCGAGGGGCTGCAGGCCGAGTTCGGGGCGAACCGGGTCATCGACACCCCGCTCGCCGAGTCGGGCATCGTCGGCACCGCGATCGGCCTCGCGATGGGCGGGTTCCGCCCCGTCTGCGAGATCCAGTTCGACGGCTTCATCTACCCGGGCTTCGACCAGATCACCTCGCAGCTCGCGAAGATGACCAACCGGCACGAGGGCGACCTGCAGATGCCCGTCGTCATCCGCGTGCCCTACGGCGGGCACATCGGCGCGGTCGAGCACCACCAGGAGAGCCCCGAGGCGTACTTCGCGCACACCGCGGGACTCCGGGTCGTCAGCCCGAGCACGCCGCACGACGCCTACTGGATGATCCAGGAGGCCGTCGCCTCGAACGACCCGGTGATGTTCTTCGAGCCGAAGAGCCGCTACTGGCCCAAGGGCGAGGTCGACCTCAGCGACCCGCAGGCGCCGCTGCACGCCAGCCGCGTCGTGCGGACCGGCACCGAGGTGACCCTGCTGGGCCACGGCGCCATGGTGAGCGTGCTGCTGCAGGCCGCCGAGATCGCCGCCGCCGAGGGCATCTCGGTCGAGGTCGTCGACCTGCGCTCGCTGTCGCCCGTCGACTACGGCCCGATCCTCGAGTCGGTGCGCAAGACCGGCCGCCTCGTCGTCGCGCAGGAGGCCCCCGGGTTCGTCAGCGTCGGCTCCGAGATCGCCGCGACCGTCGCCGAGAAGGCCTTCTACTCACTCGAGGCCCCGGTGCTGCGCGTCAGCGGCTTCGACACGCCCTTCCCGCCCGCCAAGCTCGAGACCCTGTACCTGCCCGACGCCGACCGGGTCCTCGAGGCCGTCGACCGGGCGCTCGCGTACTGAGCGTCCGCCCCCCGGCGCGCCCGCCGCGCGCCGCTCCGCACCCCGGGCCCCGGCCCCACCGCGTCACGAGGAGTCACCCCGCATGAGTTCAGAGTTCGCCCTCCCCGACGTCGGCGAGGGCCTCACCGAGGCCGAGATCGTCGAGTGGAAGGTCGCCGCGGGCGACACCGTGGCGATCAACCAGGTGCTGGTCGAGATCGAGACCGCCAAGTCGCTCGTCGAGCTGCCCTCGCCGTTCGCCGGCGTGGTCGAGAGCATCCTCGTCAGCTCGGGCGACACCGTCGACGTCGGCACCCCGATCATCACCATCGGCGACGGCACCGCACCGACCACCCCCGGCGACCGCGCCGCCCAGGCCGAGTCGCTCGAGTCGGGCGGCATGGCCCGCACCGCGCAGATCATCGCGCAGGAGGAGGAGGCCCTCTCCGAGCAGCGGGCCCGCCACCTCGAGAACGCGGTCGACCCGGTCGCCGTCAGCGCGCCTCCGGCCGCTCCCGCTCCCGCAGCGCCGGCAGGAGTCGCGGTGCAGGCCCCGGCGCCGGTCGCCTCCGCCGCCCCCGCCCCCGCGGCCCCGGGCGCCGCCCCCGCGGCCCCCGCCGCCCCCGCGGCCTCCGCCCCCGTGTCCGACGACAGCGGCTCGGGCGCCGTGCTCGTGGGCTACGGCGCCGCCGGCGGCCACGGCCAGACGCGTCGCCGCCAGCCCAGCAAGGGGCAGGTCGACGCGCGCCAGCTGCGCATCGCCGAGCAGGGCCGCCGCCGCCCGGCCACCTCGGTGCCGGCCGCCCAGGCGCTGCCGATCATCGCCAAGCCCCCGATCCGCAAGCTCGCGAAGGACCTCGAGGTCGACCTCACGCTCGTCCAGCCCACCGGCCTCGCCGGCGAGGTGACCCGCGACGACGTCATCCGCCACGCCAAGCAGGCGAGCGTCTTCCGCAACATCGAGACGCCCGAGTGGGGCGAGGAGCGCGTCGAGAGGATCCCCGTGAAGGGCGTCCGCAAGGCGATCGCCGCCGCGATGACGTCGTCGGCCTACACGGCCCCGCACGTCAGCCTGTTCGTCGACGTCGACGCCACCCGCACGATGGAGTTCGTCAAGCGCCTCAAGGCCTCGCCGCAGTTCGCCGGCGTCAAGGTCTCGCCGCTGCTGATCATGGCGAAGGCGATCATCTGGGCCGTGCGCCGCAACCCGATGGTCAACTCGGCGTGGACCGACCGCGAGATCCTGGTGCGGCACTTCGTCAACCTCGGCATCGCCGCGGCCACGCCGCGCGGGCTGATCGTGCCGAACGTCAAGGAGGCCCAGTCGATGAGCCTGCTCGAGCTGGCCCAGGCCCTCGAGCAGCTGACGCTGACGGCCCGCGACGGCAAGACGACCCCGGCCGACATGCGCGACGGCACGATCACCATCACGAACATCGGCGTCTTCGGCATGGACACCGGCACCCCCATCCTCAACCCCGGCGAGGTGGCGATCGTCGCGCTCGGCACCATCAAGCCCAAGGCCTGGGTCGTCGACGGCGAGGTGCGCTCGCGCATGGTCACGACGATCGGCGCGAGCTTCGACCACCGCGTGGTCGACGGCGACGTCGCCAGCCGCTTCGTGGCGGACGTCGCGAGCGTGCTCGAGGAGCCGGCGCTGCTGCTCGACTGAGCGCGGTCCCGGGGGAGGCGACCTGCGCCTCCCCCGGTTCACTAGAACATCAGTGACACATTGCTCATTCCGGTGTAGCGTCTCGGCATGACCGATGACGTTCGACGACCCGGGGGCGACCGCCGCCTCCCCGCCGCGGCGGCGCTCGCCGCCTGCCTCCTCTTCTCCGAGCTCGCCGCACCGACGCCGGCGCACGCGGGCTCGAGCCCGCCGGGCGGCGACGCCCCGGCGGCCGACGCGGCGGCGGCGCCCGGGCCCGACCCCGTCGCCGAGGCCGAGACGGCAGCGGAGCACCGCGCCGCCGACGACCGGGCACGTCGGCTCTCGGCGGCGCCCCGCGTCACCGTGTTCGCCGCCGCCGACGACGAGCTCCCCCTCGCCGTGCACCACGGCGACGACCTCGCCCCCGACCCGACGGCCGGGAAGGTCGTCGTCGAGGGCACCCTGCACCCCGCGGCGACGGGCGACCACGAGATCGGGCTCGGGCCCGACGGCGCCCTCGAGGTCGACGGCGTGCCCCGCGCCGACGGCAGGGCGGCCCTCACGGCCGGTCAGCCCGTCCAGGTCCGCCTCACCGCCACGTCGCCGGGCGACTCCGTGCCGTGGTGGCTGTCGCCCGGCGAGGAGGCGCGGACGCCCCTCCCGGTCACCTCCCTCACCGCGCCGACCTCCGACACAGCCGTGGCACGGGAGGGCGGGCCCACCAGGGCGGCCGAGGGCCGGCGCTCCGTCTGCGGCACGCCGAGCCCCACCGACTCCGACGCCGACGGCGTGCCCGACGCCTGGGAGGTCGGCGGCTACACGGTGGCGGGCACGACGCTGACCGCCTGGTCGACGGAGCTCGGCGAGCGCGGCCACCGACGCTGGGTGTCCGACCCCCTGCGGTGCCGCAGCGCGCACGACCCCTACACCGATCGCGAGAAGGCGCTCGGGCTCATGCCGGCGGCGTCGGCGCCCGAGGCCCGCGACCCCCTCGTCGCTGCGGCGCCGGCCGTCGGGGTGGGGCTGGAGGAGTTCTCCGTGACCCCGAAGTACACGTGGTCCGACTCCGTCGGCACGACGTTCTCGTTCTCGTCGACGCAGTCGACGACGCTGTCGTTCGGCGGCGGTGCCGGCGTGGAGGCGGGCAAGGACTCCCAGGGGCCCTCGGGCAAGGTCTCCCTCGACTTCACCGTCTCGAACTCGCGCACCCACTCGATCACCGAGGGCTCGTCGACGACGTGGCAGCAGGCCGTCTCGTACATGAACCACGACACGGCGTCCGTCAACGGCGCGGTGCGCTACCGCAACGCCGGGACGGCTCCGGTCTACCTGGCGCAGCCCACGACGAACTGGCTCATCGACGACCGCTCCTTCGCGACGTTCCGGGTCGGCCCGTCCCACCTGGCCAACGCGCTCGGCGCCGGCGAGGCCTACCCGGCGCCCGGCCTCGACCCCCTGTCGGTCGAGACCGTCAACGACATGGCGACGGCCGACCTCTCGATCACGACCGACGAGATGGACCGCCTGCGCCGGTCGAGCGAGATCGAGGTGCAGACGCCGCAGACCGCGGGCCGGTTCGGAGTCGTGACGGAGGGGCGCCCCGTCGCCCCCGCGGGCGAGTGGGACCCGTACCTCGCCGACATCCGAGCCACGGGGGCCCTGCTGATGCTCGACGGCGACGGGGAGACCGCCGAGCGGTGGGTCGCGACGCCCGACCCGTCCGACCCGGACAGCCGCACGCCCACGCTGACCATCGGCGAGGCCCTCGACCGCGCGTTCGACCTCGAGCAGCGCGACGGTCGGCGCTGGTACAGCAGCAGCTCCCGCGGCGAGCCCTCGTTCTCGGAGCCGGTCCTGATCGACGAGGCGGCCCTGATGACCAACGTCGACGAGGTGACCGACCGTCTGCTCGCCGAGCAGCGCACCGCGAGGCCGGGCGCCTCGCTGTTCGACCTCGAGCTGCGTCGCGGCATGCGCATCGCCCTCGTCCCGGCGACCTCCTTCCAGGGCTTCGACGACGGCGACCACTCCGGCTGGAGCGCCCACGCGCCGGCGGACGGCTTCGTCGAGCCCGCCAGCCGCGGCACGACGGCACGACGCGACCTGCCGGGGCTCACCCCCGGGCACCGCTACGCGGTCCGCTTCGCGACCGGGCACTCGCGCCACGGCGACGCCACGTCCGTCTGGCTGCACGCGAGCGACGGCACCATGCTCGACCGGTCCGAGCGACCGCCGAGCTCGGCGTGGGCACGCGCCTACCTCGAGTTCACGGCCGCCGACTCCGCGGCCTACTTCCTCGGCCGCCTGAAGTTCGACGACGTGGCCGTGTTCGACCTCGGCGCCGTCCGCATGGCGGAGACGACCTGGAACACGCGCAGCGGTGCAGACCTCCCCGTCGTCGGCACCCCGGGCGACCTCGAGGTGCCCCGCGACTGGGAGGACGCCCTGGGCCTCGCCCGGCTCGACCTCGTCCTCTCCCGGGACGGGCGACGGATCGACCTCCGCTCGGGGAAGGTCGCGGTCTCGTCGGGCGCCCTCCGCGCCTGGAGCACAGAGCACCCGTGGAAGGAGCAGGGCTACGTCAACCTGCCCCTCGCCGGGGAGGACGGGGCGGCGACGGTGACGACCTACACGCCCCGCCAGGCCTCCACGACCGGGTGCGACACGTGCTTCGACCCGATCTCGATCGTCCGGGTCACCGTGCGCGCCCCCCGCCCCGCGACCGTCGCCTTCCACGGCAGCGGGGGCGAACGCGACGTCCTGTGCACCGTGCGCCTCTCCGCGCTGGAGGAACCGGGCTACCGAGGCGAGTTCAGCCAGACCCTCGACATGAAGCACATCTTCTCGACCTGCCCCAACGACGACATCTACTCCGTCAGGTTCGAGAACCTGCCCCTCGGCACGGACCTCCAGGTGTTCGACGACCCGAAGGGCGGTCGGGGGGACGACTTCGTGCACTGGGAGACCACCGTGCCCTCCGGCCCCCGGGTCGCCCTCGACCCGACCGCGACCACCGTCCCCGGGGTGAGGGTGCTGACGAAGTACTACAAGAACGGCTTGATGGGGAAGGTGTCGCGCGCGACCGTCCAGTACCCGGGGGAGGTCCGACAGGTGCCCCGGCCCTGACGGGACGGACGCCGGGGAGGCGACCCGCGCCTCCTCGTTTTGACAATCATTATCAGTAGCAATAGCGTGGCGGTCATGACCTCGCGACGCGCCCTGCCCCTGCTCGCCCTGCCCGCCGCCGCGGCCCTCGTGCTCGCCGGCTGCTCGGGCGGCGACCAGGGCGCAGGTGCGCCGACCGCCGACGACGGCATCTCGATCGTCGCCTCGACGAACGCCTACGGCGACATCGCGCAGACCGTGGGCGGCGACGACGTCGACGTCACGAGCGTGATCAGCGACGCCTCGCAGGACCCGCACTCGTTCGAGGCCGACGCCCGCACCCAGCTCGCCGTCTCGAAGGCCGACGTCGTGATCGAGAACGGCGGCGGCTACGACGACTTCGTCGACACGCTCGTCGACGCGAGCGGAACGAGCGCGACCGTGCTGAACGCGGTCGAGATCTCGGGGCTCGACCCCGACGACGAGGCCGGCCACTCCGACGACGAGCACGGCGACGAGGCGAGCGACGAAGCCACCGAGGCCGAGGGCGACGACCACGGGCACGACCACGGCGAGTTCAACGAGCACGTCTTCTACAGCCTGCCGAGCATGGCCGCGCTCGCCACGGCGATCGCCGACGAGCTGGGCAGCCTCGACCCCTCGAACGCCGACACGTACACCGCGAACGCCGAGTCGTTCGGCGCGCAGATCGCCGACCTGGAGGCGCAGGCGGCGGAGGTCGAGACCGCCCACGGCGGCGAGTCGGTCGCCTACACCGAGCCCGTGCCCGGCTACCTCTTCGACGCCATGGGGCTCGAGAACGTGACCCCGGAGGCCTTCTCCGAGGCGATCGAGGAGGGCACCGACGTCTCCCCCGCCGTGCTCAACGAGACCCTGCAGCTCTTCTCGGGCGGCGGCGTCGACCTCCTCGCCTACAACGAGCAGACCTCGAGCCCCGAGACCGAGCAGGTCGAGACGGCGGCCACCGACGCCGGCGTCGCGATCGTGCCGGTCACGGAGCTGCTCCCGTCGGGGGATGATTACGTCTCGTGGCAGCAGAGCAACATCGACGCGATCAAGGCGGCACTCGACCAGTGACACCCGGCCCCACCGACTCCCCCGTCGCCGCCGCCCCCGCCCCCTCGGGCACGGGCGGCGGCGACGCCGTGCTGCGCCTCCGCGACGCGGGCGTGCGGTTCGGCGACCGCGTGCTGTGGCAGGGACTCGACCTCGACGTCGCGCCGGGCGAGTTCGTCGCCGTGCTCGGGCCGAACGGCGCGGGCAAGACCACCATGCTCCGGACGATCCTCGGCCAGCAGCAGCTCACCAGCGGCAGCATCGAGTTCCTCGGGCAGCCCGTCGGCCGCGGCCACCGCCGCATCGGCTATGTACCGCAGCAGCGCCTGATGGAGTCGGGCACGCCCCTCCGCACCCGCGACATGATCGCGCTCGGCGTCACGGGCCACCGCTGGGGGCTCCGCCGCGAGTCGGCGGCCGAGCGCGCCGCCGTCGACCGCCTCGTCGAGGAGGTGGGCGCCGCCTCCTTCGCCTCCGCGCCGGTCGCGACCCTGTCGGGCGGCGAGCAGCAGCGCGCCCGCGTCGGCCAGGCCCTCGCCGCCGACCCCGCCCTGCTGCTCTGCGACGAGCCGCTGATCTCGCTCGACCTGCGCCACCAGCGCGGCGTCACCGAGCTGATCGACCGCCAGCGCCGGGCCCGCGACGCCGCGGTCGTCTTCGTCACCCACGACGTCAACCCCATCCTCGACGTGGTCGACCGGGTGCTCTACCTCGCCGGCGGCTCGTTCCGCGTCGGCACGCCCGACGAGGTGCTGCGCGCCGACGTGCTGTCGGAGCTGTACGGCACGCCGGTCGACGTGATCCGCACCATGGGCCGCATCGTGATCGTCGGCGGCCACGGCCACGACGACCACCACGTCGACGAGCCCGCCGACGACGAGGGAGGCTCCCGATGACAGACCTCTGGTCGCAGCTGTTCTCGTTCCAGGACTTCGGCGAGCTCGTCGTGCTCGTGCGCAACTCGATCATCGCCGGGGCCGTGCTCGGCCTCGTCGGCGGCCTCATCGGCCCGTTCGTCGTGACGCGCAACCTGCCCTTCGCGGTGCACGGCATCAGCGAGCTGTCGTTCGCCGGCGCCTCCGCGGCGCTGCTGCTCGGCGCGAACGTCGTCGGGGGCTCCCTCGTCGGCAGCGTCGTCGCGGCGATGCTGATCGGGCTGCTCGGCGCCCGCGCCCGGGAGCGGAACTCGATCATCGCGGTGCTGATGCCGTTCGGGCTGGGCCTCGGAATCCTCTTCCTCGCGCTCTACAAGGGCCGCTCGGCCAACAAGTTCGGCCTGCTCACCGGGCAGATCGTGTCGGTCGACAATCCCCAGCTCGGCTGGCTCGTCGGCATCTCGGCCGTGGTGATCGTCGTGCTGCTCGTCATCTGGCGGCCCCTGACCTTCGCGAGCGTCGACCCCGACGTCGCGGCCGCCGCCGGCGTGCCGGTGCGCGCGCTCGGGCTGCTGTTCATGCTCGTGCTCGGGCTCGCCGTCGCCGTGTCGGTGCAGGTGATCGGCGCGCTGCTCGTGCTCTCGCTGCTGGTCACCCCCGCCGCGGCCGCCCTGCGGGTGACGGTGAACCCGCGGCTCGTGCCGCTGCTCAGCGTCGCCTTCGCCGTGACCTCGGTCGTCGGCGGGATCCTGCTCGCCCTCGGCGGCGGGCTGCCGATCAGTCCCTACGTGACCACGATCTCGTTCGCCATCTGGCTCGTCTGCCGCGTCGTCGGGCGGGGCCGGGAGCGCGGCGGGTCGCGCGGCGGGGCGACGCCCAGCCGACGCCGAGGCACGCCGGTACCCTCGACACCGACGAAGGAGGCCTGACGTGGTCGTGAAGCGCAACACCTGGCAGCGGGAGGCCGTGCGCACGGCGCTCGGCAGCAGCGAGGGCTTCGTCAGCGCGCAGTCCCTGCACACCCAGCTCCGCGACTCCGGCTCCCCGATCGGGCTGGCCACCGTCTACCGCGCCCTCTCCGACCTGGCCGCCGACGGCTCGGCCGACTCCCTGCAGCAGGAGGGCGAGAGCCTCTACCGCGCCTGCACGCCGGGCACCCACCACCACCACCTGATCTGCCGCGTCTGCGGCACCACCGTCGAGATCGAGGCCGACGCGGTCGAGACCTGGGCGCGTCAGGTCGCCGCGCAGCACGGCTTCACCGAGGCGCAGCACATCGTCGACGTCTTCGGCCTCTGCTCGGCGTGCTCGGCCGAGAAGGCCGCCGGGCGCGACCCCGTCGTGACGCGGGGCGGTCTCCGCAGTTGACCCCGGCCGGGCGTGTCGCGTAGGCTCTCCCTTTGGTTGGGCGCTATCTGCGCCCATGTGCACCGCCCCCCAGCACCATCCGCCCGGTCTCACGACCGAGCAGTGCTCGCTCTCACGACCGAGCAGGGGGACCGGCGCGCCGACAAGTGACCTTGGGTAGGGGCTCCGGCTCCTACGGTACCTACGGAGGAAACCATGGCAGCAACCTGCCAGGTGACCGGAGCCATCCCCGGTTTCGGCCACAACATCTCGCACTCGCACCGACGCACCAAGCGTCGTTTCGACCCCAACATCCAGAAGAAGACGTACTACGTGCCGTCGCTTCGTCGTAACGTCACCCTGCAGCTCAGCGCCAAGGGCATCAAGGTGATCGACGCTCGTGGCATCGAGAGGGTCGTCAAGGACCTCCTCGCTCGTGGGGAGAAGATCTGATGGCACGTCAGCAGGACGTTCGTCCCATCATCAAGCTCCGCTCGACGGCGGGCACCGGCTTCACGTACGTGACCAAGAAGAACCGTCGCAACAACCCCGATCGCCTCGTGCTGAAGAAGTACGACCCGGTGATCCGCAAGCACGTCGAATTCCGCGAGGAGCGCTAACCATGGCCAAGAAGAGCAAGATCGCCAAGAACGACCAGCGCGCCGTCATCGTCGCTCGCTACGCCGAGAAGCGTCTCGAGCTGAAGAAGGCCCTCGTCGACCCCGCCGGCACCGACGAGAGCCGCGAGGCCGCTCGTCTCGGCCTGCAGAAGCTGCCCCGCGACGCGTCGCCGGTCCGCCTCCGCAACCGCGACGCGATCGACGGTCGCCCCCGTGGCCACCTCAAGGAGTACGGCATCAGCCGTGTCCGCTTCCGCGACATGGCACACCGAGGCGAGCTTCCGGGCATCACGAAGTCTTCCTGGTAGGTTCGAGCCGTTTCCCCGGGGCCTCGGCCCCGGGGGGCCCGAACTCCACGGGCACGGTGGACACCGTGCCTCGTCTCACCGAACGAAGTCCGAGGAGGACACCACATGGCTGACAAGTCACTGAACCGCACCGAGCTCGTCGCAGCTGTCGCTTCCGAGTCCGGCCAGAGCCAGGCCGCCGTCAGCGGCGTCGTCGACGCGTTCTTCTCCGTCGTCTCGAAGTCGGTCGCCGACGGCACCAAGGTGACCATCCCCGGCTGGATCGCCTTCGAGAAGACGCACCGCGCCGCCCGCACGGGCCGCAACCCGCAGACGGGCGAGGCCCTCGAGATCGCCGCGAGCGACTCGGTCAAGGTCAGCGCCGGCAGCAAGCTCAAGGCTGCGGTCAAGTAGTCCTCCGCTCCTCACGGAGCACCCCGGAAGGGGCGGCGACCTCGGTCGCCGCCCCTTCCGTGCGTCCGGCGGCGGGTCGCTCGTCGCCGAGCGATCGGCCGCCGACTCCCAGACGACCCGACCTAAGCTAGGCCCCGATGACCAGGATCACCCGCGCCTCCGGTCCCGCACTGCTCGTGCTGGTGGCGTTCCTCTCGCTGCTGGCGGCCCTGCAGTTCGGCGGCGCGGCAGACGCGCCGCTCGTCGTCGACCCCGGCGAGGCCGTGCGGTGGGGCCTCCCCGTCGCGAAGATGCTGAACAACGTCACCGCCGCGGTCACCATCGGCACGCTGTTCCTCACCTGCTTCGCCCTGTCGCGGAAGGAGGCCGAGTTCGAACGGGCCATGGACATCGCCGCCGGCGCTGCCGGGGCCTGGACCGTCGCCTCCGCCGCCACCGCCTTCTTCACCTTCCTCAGCGTCGCCAACGTGCCGGTGACCTTCGACGACCAGTTCGGCCGCACGCTCGCCTTCTTCCTCACGAACACCGAGCTCGGCGTCGCCTGGCTGACCACGACCCTCATCGCCGCCGGCGTCACCGTGCTCGCCTTCGCGCTGCGCAACATCTGGTCGCTCGTCGCCCTGACGCTGCTCGCCATGGGCGGCCTCATCCCCATCGCCCAGCAGGGGCACGCCGCCGGCGCCAGCGGGCACGACGCCGCCGTGACCGACCTCGCGCTGCACCTCGAGGGCGCCTCGGTCTGGCTCGGCGGGCTCGTCGCCCTGGTGCTGCTGCGCCCTACGCTCGAGAAGGGCCGCATCGGCGTCGTCCTCGCCCGATACTCGACCGTCGCGATCATCTGCTTCGTGGTGGTCGCGGTCTCCGGCGTCGGCAGCGCCGCCCTCCGCCTCGGCGACTGGGCGGCCCTGACCACCGGCTACGGCGTGCTGGTGCTCGTCAAGACGCTCGCCCTCGTGGCCCTCGGCCTGTTCGGCGTCGTCCAGCGCCGCTGGCTCGTCGCGCGCATGTCGACGCACCCCGCGGCGACGAACCGCTTCTTCTGGTGGTTCGTCTCGGCCGAGCTCGCGTTCATGGGCCTCGCCTCGGGCGTCGCCGCGGCCCTCGGCCGCACGGCCACGCCCGTCGAGCAGGTCGTCGCGACCGACCTCGCCGACCCGACGCCCGCCGAGATCCTCACCGAGGAGGTGCTGCCGCGCGAGCTGACGCCGCTGCGGTACCTCACGGAGTGGAACCCCGACCTGCTCTGGGCCCTGCTCTGCGCGTTCGGCATCTTCTTCTACGTGGCCGGCGTCGTCCGGCTGCGGCGCCGCGGCGACACGTGGTCGCTCGGCCGCACCGTGTCGTGGATCGCCGGCCTCGTCGTGCTCTTCTACATCACCTGCGGCGCCCCGAACGTCTACGAGGAGTACCTCTTCAGCATGCACATGCTGGCGCACATGGCGCTCGGCATGGTCGTGCCGGTGCTGCTCGTGCCGGGCGCGCCCGTCACCCTGGCGCTGCGGGCGATCCGCAAGCGCCAGGACGGCACGCGGGGCCCGCGCGAGTGGATCATGGTCCTGGTGCACTCGACGTACGCCCACGTCATCAGCAACCCGATCGTCTCGGCCGTGCTCTTCGCCGGCTCGCTGTTCGTCTTCTACTACACGTCGCTGTTCAGCTGGGCCACGACGACCCACCTCGGGCACTACTGGATGATCGTGCACTTCCTGATCGTCGGGTACCTCTTCGTGCAGTCGATGATCGGCATCGACCCGGTCAAGGGCCGCCTGCCGTACCCGATGCGGCTGCTGGTGCTGCTCGCGACGATGGCGTTCCACGCCTTCTTCGGGCTGAGCATCATGACGAGCACGTCGCTCTTCCTGGCCGACTGGTACGGCGCCATGGGCCGCACCTGGGGCGCGACGCCGATGGCGGACCAGTACGCGGCGGGCGGCATCGCCTGGAGCGTCGGCGAGATCCCCACCGTCTCGCTCGCGATCGCGGTCGCGATCATGTGGAGCCGCAGCGACAGCCGCGAGGCCAAGCGCAAGGACCGCCAGGCCGAGCGCGACGGCGACGCCGAGCTCGACGCGTACAACGAGCAGCTCGGGGCGCTGGCACGGAGCGACCGCCGGGGCTGAGCGCTCCCTGCGGGCCGGCACCGCGCCTCCGCCCGGCCCTCTCGCCGGCTCGGCGGCGCTGTGCTGGAGCCTCTCGCGGCGCGGCGCCGGGGCCTTCCGGAGGCGCGGTGCTCGCTAGGCGAGCATCTCGCGCACCAGGGGCACCACCTTCGTGCCGTACAGCTCGATGCTGCGCATCATCGCCTCGTGGGGCAGGCGCCCCATGCTGTAGCGCATGTCGAAGCGCGTCGCGCCGAGCAGCGCCATGTTCTTCGCGATCTTCGCCGCGACCGTCTCGGGCGAGCCGACGTACAGGGCGCCGTCGGGGCCGGCGCTCTGCTCGTACTGCGCGCGCGAGTAGGGGGGCCAGCCGCGCTCGCGACCGAGCTGGTTCGTCTGCGCCTCCTGGTACGGGTAGAGCAGCTCCTTCGCCTCGTCGTCGGTCTCGAGCACGAAGCCGGGCGAGTGCATCGCGATGGGCTGCGGCTCCTTGCCGAACTCGGCGAGGGCCCGGCGGTAGAGGTCGGCGTAGGGCGCGAACTGGGCGGGCTGCCCGCCGATGATGGCGAGGAAGAGCGGCAGGCCGTAGTGCGCGGCACGGATGACCGACTGCGGCGAGCCGCCGACGCCCACCCAGGTCTTCAGGGTGCCGCTCTCGGGGCGCGGGTAGACCCACTGCTCGGCGAGGGCGCCGCGCTTCGTGCCCGTCCAGGTGACGGGCTCGTCCTTCAGCAGCTCGGCGAAGAGCTGGATCTTCTCCTCGAAGAGCACCTCGTAGTCCTGCAGGTCGAGGCCGAAGAGCGGGAACGACTCGGTGAACGAGCCGCGCCCGAGGATGACCTCGGCGCGACCGTTCGAGAGGGCGTCGACGGTCGCGAAGCGCTCGTAGACGCGGACGGGGTCGTCGCTGCTGAGCACGGTCACGGCCGAGCCCATCCGGATCGTCTCGGTGCGCGCGGCGATGGCCGCGAGCACGACCTCGGGGGCGCTGACGGCGAAGTCGACGCGGTGGTGCTCGCCGACGCCGATGAAGTCGAGGCCGACCTGGTCGGCGAGCACGGCCTGGTCGACCAGGTCGCGGATCGACTGCGCGTGCGAGATCAGCTGGCCGGCGTCGGCGGCGCCGGCGGGGCGCTCGGTGACGTCGCCGAAGGTGTCGAGTCCGAACTCGAGGGGGTGTGCCATGGGGTGCGCTCCATTTCCATGCGTTTGCATCATGCTAGCGGGGCAACCCGGGGAGGCGCCTCCCCATTCCGACGGAGCGCGGTCAACCCCCGAGCCGGTCGAGGGGGACCTCCGCGAGCCGGTCGAGCGGGTTCTCCGCGAGCCGGCGAGTGATGCCGGAGCGGACGGCGCGGCCCGCCTCCGTCGCCGGCTTGCGGTGCGCCTGGGCGGCGATCGCGACGCCGAACTCCGCCGCGAAGCCCGTGCGCGGCACCCGCTCGACGAGGGCCGCGACGAACGCCGGCTCCCAGTCGCCGCCGCCCACCCCGCTGACGTCGAGGCTCGTCGCCCGCTCGAGCAGGTGCCCCTCGGCGTCGAGCTCGGCCGACACCGCCGGCCACATGTGGCGCACGACGACCTCGCCGAGGCGCCGCTGGCGGTCGTCGTCCCAGCCGGCGCCGGCGGCGAAGACGCGCGCCACGTCGCCGCCCGCACGCTCGAACGCGACCTCGTGGCTGTCGAACGACGCGACGAGGCCGAGGTCGTGCAGCAGCGCCGCGGCGTAGAGCAGCTCCGGGTCGAACGCGACGCCCTCGCGGCGCCCGAGCTCGGCCGCGAGCACCCACGACCGCTCGCTGTGGCCGAGCAGGGCGGCGGAGGCGTGGGCGGCCGCCACGGCGCGCGAGCGCGCGGCCACGACGGTGGGAGGCGCGAGCAGCTGCTCGACACGGGCGGCGGCGTCGGAGGGGGAGGCGGAGGTCATGCAGCGACCCTACGAGTGGACACGGGCGCCGACGAGTGGCAGCATCGCCACGAGACGCACTGTTCCTGCCAAGCACGCCCACCTCGAGGAGACCCGTGGAGCCCAGCCCCGTCGAGCCCCGCCCCGTCGAGCCCCTGATCGTCGCCACCCTCGTCGCCGACGGCGTCGCCCCCTTCGAGTTCGGGGTGCTCTGCGAGGTCTTCGGCCTCGACCGCCGCGCCGCCGGCGGCCCCGCCTTCGAGCACCGGGTCGTCGCCGAGCGGCCGGGCCTCGTACGGACGAACCAGGGCTTCTCGATCACGGTCGAGCTCGGGCTCGACGCCGCCGAGGGCGCCGACGTCCTCTGCGTGCCCGCCCTCGGCACGGGCCCCGACGCGCTCTCCCCCGCGGCGCTCGACCTGATCCGTCGTGCCGAGGCTCGCGGCGCGTGGCTGATCAGCGTCTGCAGCGGCGCCTTCGTGCTCGCCGCCGCGGGCGTGCTCGACGGCCGCCGCGCCACCACGCACTGGATGTACGCCGACCGCCTCGCCGCCGAGCACCCCGCCGTCACGGTCGACCCCGACGTGCTCTTCGTGGAGGACCGCCGCGTCATCACCGGGGCCGGCACCGCGGCGGGCATCGACGCCTGCCTGCACTTCGTCCGTCGGGTGGCCGGCGCGGCGGCCGCGAACGTCGTCGCCCGCCGCATGGTGGTGCCCCCGCACCGCGACGGCGGCCAGAGCCAGTTCATCGAGACCCCGCTGCCGGCCGAGCCCGACACCTCGCTCGCTCCCCTCACGGCGTGGGTGCTCGAGCACCTCGACGAGGAGCTCCCGGTGGAGGCGCTGGCCGCGCGGGTGCACATGTCGCCGCGGACGTTCGCCCGGCGCTTCCGGGCCGAGCGGGGCACGACGCCGGCGGCCTGGGTGACGAGGCAGCGCCTCCTGCGGGCCCAGCAGCTGCTCGAGACGACGTCGCTCGGGCTCGACGCGATCGCGGCGAGCGTCGGCTTCGGCTCGTCGGCGGTGCTGCGGCACCACTTCGGCCGCGTGCTCGGCACGACGCCGCGGGCGTACCGGGCGACGTTCGCCGGGCGCGCGCCGCTGCGGCAGGCCGGCTAGGCGGCCGTCCGGGCCGCCGGGCGGGCTAGGCGGCGACGGGAGCCGCCGGCGCCGCCGTGCTCTCGCGCCGCACCAGGTACGTCGCGAGGTCGAGCCGGGTCGGCCGCCCCGCGGTGCCGCCGAGCACGAGCCGGGTCGCCTCCTGCGCCATCTCGCGCAGCGGCTGGTGCACGGTGGTGAGGCGGGGGCTCGTCCACTCCGCGAGCGGCAGGTCGTCGTAGCCGACCACCGAGAGGTCGTCGGGCACGGCGAGGCCGAGCGAGCGCGCCGCGTCGAAGACGCCCAGCGCCTGCAGGTCGCTGCCCGCGAAGATCGCGGTGGGGGGCTCGGGCAGCCGCAGCATCCGCATGGCCGCCTCACGGCCGCCGCCGACCTGGAAGTCGCCGAACGCGACGTGCCGCTCGTCGACGGCGACGCCCGCGGCGCCCATCGCCGAGCGGTACCCGTCGAGCCGGGCGAGCGAGCACATCATGTCGTCGGGGCCCGTGATCGCGGCGATCCGCCGGTGGCCGAGCTCGAGCAGGTGCCGGGTGGCGGCCATGCCCCCCGACCAGTTGGCCGAGCCCACCGAGGGCACGTCGGGCGCGGGGTCGCCGGCGGGGTCGACGATCACGAAGGGGATGTCGCGCGAGCGCAGCTGGGCGGTCTGCGACTCCCCCAGGTCGGAGAAGACCAGCACCACCCCGGCCGGTCGTCGGCGCAGCACCCCGTCGACCCAGCCCGCGTCGGGCGAGTGGCGGTCGCCGCTCTGGGTGAGCACGACGCTGAGCCCGCGGGCACGGGCGACGTCCTCCACGCCGCGGATGATCTCGAGCGCCCAGGCCGAGTCGAGCTCGTGGAACACCAGCTCGACGAGGGTCGACGACCGCGAGGGCGAGGCGCGTCGGCGGTAGCCGCGGTCCTCGAGCAGGGCCTCCACGCGGGCGCGGGTGCTGGCCGATACATCCGTCCGCGCGTTCAACACTTTCGAGATCGTGGACAGCGAGACGCCGGCCTCGTCGGCCACCTCGGCCAGCGTCGTCCGGGGTGCGGCGTCAAGCTCGTCCATCCGGTGATCGTAGCTGGCGGTCGGCGGCGCCCGCCATTTGTGGTCTGTGACAACCTATTGACCTCGGGGGCGCCTCCTGCCTATGCTTCGACCGTCCGGCACTCATTTCGGGCGAATCACCGAAACTTTCGGAAGGTGTTCAACGATGAACAGTTCATCCCCCCGCTCCCGGCGACTGCGGCGATCGCTCGCGGTCGTCGCGACGCTCGCCACCGGCGCGCTGCTCGCCGGCTGCTCCGGCGGCTCCGGCGCCGAGAGCCGCCCCGAGAACGAGATCCACGTCGCGGTCTACGGCGACGCCACCAACAAGGTCGAGGAGGCGGTGGTCGCGAAGTTCAACGAGACCAGCGACGTCAAGGCCGTGCTGGACGTCATCCCCGGCGCGAACTACCAGCAGAAGCTGCAGACGATCATCGACACGGACAGCGCGCCCGACGTCTTCTTCAACTGGGGCGGCGGCAGCATCAAGCCGTTCGTCGACGCCGACCTGCTGCTGCCGCTCGACGACATGATCGCCGACGACCCGCAGCTCGAGGAGGCCTTCCTGCCCTCGGTCTTCGACACGGCCCGCTTCGACGAGAAGGCGTACGGGGTGCCGATGCGCGGCACGCAGCCCGTGATGCTCTTCTACAACAAGAAGGTCCTCGCCGACGCCGGCATCGCCGTGCCCGAGACCTGGGACGACCTGATGGCGGCCGTCGAGACGCTGAAGGGCGCCGGGGTCACCCCGATCGCGCTCGGCGGCGGCGACCAGTGGCCGACCCAGATGTGGTTCCAGTACGCGTACGACCGCGTCGCCGGGCCCGAGCTGTTCCAGTCGGCCCTCGACGGCGACGCCGACGCCTGGGCCAGCGACGACAGCAGGGAGGCGCTCGGCATGCTGCGCGACCTCGTCGACGCCGGCGGCTTCGGCACGAACTTCGACTCGGTGAAGTTCACCGACGGCGGCTCGCCCGCCCTGCTCCGCACCGGCAAGGCCGGGTTCGAGCTGATGGGCTCGTGGGAGTACTCGACGCAGCAGAACGAGGACCCGGAGTTCGCCGCGACCGACCTCGGCTACACGACCTTCCCGACCGTCGAGGGCGGCAAGGGCGACCCGGCCAACCTGGCGGGCAACACGAACAACTTCTACTCGGTCATCAAGGGCACGCGGTACCCCGACGCCGTCGAGGACTTCCTGAAGATCATGTACAGCGACGAGTTCGTGCAGCAGCAGCTCGCGATCGGCAACCTGCCGACCACGACGAACACGCCCGACTTCCTGTCGACGGCGGCCGACCCGGCCTACTCGCAGTACCAGTTCGACCTCGTGGCCGACGCCCCGTCGTTCCAGCTCTCGTGGGACCAGGCCTACCCGCCCGCCGCGATGACGCCGATCCACACCGCCGTCGCACAGTACTTCAGCGGCACCCTCGACGAGGACGGCTTCATCGCCGCCATGCAGGCGCTGCAGGCTCCGTGATGTCGTCCGCCACCGCTCGTCGCGGGGCGCTCGGGTCGACCGGCACGGCTCGCCGTGCCGGTCGGCCCCGGACGGGGCAGGCCGCCGTCGGCCGGCCCGGCTCCGTCTGGGCGCTGCCCGCCACCGTCTTCTTCGGGCTCTTCGCCCTCGTGCCGCTCGTCGCCACGGTCTGGATGTCGTTCGTCACCTGGGGCGGCATCGGCGACCCCCGGTTCGTCGGCCTCGACAACTGGGCCCGCATCGGCCAGGACTCCCTGCTGCTCAAGAGCATCGGGCTGACCGTCGTGCTCGTGCTGCTCTCGATCGCGGTGCAGACCCCGGTCTCGCTCCTCCTCGGGGTCTGGGCCGCCGGCCAGCAGCGCGCCCGCGCCGCCGTCGTCGCGATCTGGTTCATCCCCCTGCTGCTCTCGTCGGCCGCCATCTCGGTGCTCTGGCGAGCGCTGCTCGACCCCAACTTCGGCATCCCCGGCAGCGCGCCCTGGCTCTTCGGCGACGGCAACCTCTTCGGCCACCAGGGCACGGCGATCGCGGTGCTCGTGTTCGTCAGCACCTGGCAGTACACGCCGTTCCACACGCTGATCTACCAGGGCGGCGCCCGCGGCGTCCCCGCCGTGCTCTACCAGGCAGCCTCGCTCGACGGCGCTGGCATGGTGCGCCAGTTCTTCAGCATCACGCTGCCGCAGCTCAAGAACACCGTGGTCACCTCGCTCATCCTGATGCTCGTCGGCGGGCTCACCACCTTCGAGACCGTGCTGATCCTCACCAACGGCGGCCCCGGCACCGACACGCTCGTCTCGCCGCTGTACATGTACCAGAAGGCCTTCTCGTCGTTCGACTTCGGCGGCGCCAGCGTCATCGCGGTCGCGCTCGTGGTCGTCGCGACGGCGATCTCGCTGATCGTCGTCAAGGCCTCGGGCTACGGCGAGATGCGCTCCCAGGCAGAAGGAGTCTGATGACCACCCGACCCAACTGGATCGCCGGCACCCTCGCCGCGATCTGGCTCGCCGTCGTGGCCCTGCCGCTCTACGCGATGGTCACGGCCACCCTGCAGACCCGCACCGGCTACGCCGCGAACGGCCCGCTCTCGCTGCCGTTCGGCGACTTCACGTTCTCGAACTACGTCGACGCCTTCGACACCGGCTTCGCCCAGTACTTCCTCAACACGCTGTTCGTCACGGTCGCCGTGGTGCTCGTCGTGCTGCTGCTCGTGCCGCCGCTCGCCTACGCGATCGTGCGCAGCACCTCGCCGCTCGTGCGGGGCGTCTTCCGCGTCTTCCTGCTCGGGCTCGCAGTGCCCGCGCAGGCCGTGATCGTGCCGATCTTCTACCTGATCTCGGTCGCCGGGCTGTACGACAACCTCCTCGGGGTCATCCTGCCGACCGCCGCCTTCGCGCTGCCGGTCTGCACGCTCATCCTGTCGGGCGTCATGCGCGACATCTCGCCCGAGCTGTACGAGGCGATGTCGATGGACGGCGCGACGCCGTTCCGCGCGTTCTTCCGGCTCGTGCTGCCGCTCTCGAAGGGCGGCCTCGCGACGATCGTCGTCTTCTCGGCGCTCCAGGCGTGGAACGGCTTCCTCTTCCCCCTGATCCTCACGCAGTCCGACGACACCCGGGTCGTCACCCTCGGACTCTTCAACTTCCAGACCCAGTACGGCGTGAACATCCCCGGCCTCCTGGCCGCGGTGGTGCTCTCGATGATCCCGATCCTCGTGCTCTACCTCTTCGCGCGTCGCGCGCTGGTGCAGGGCCTCATCGGAGTAGGCGGCAAGTGACATGACCAGCACCACCAGCACCAGCACCAGCACCAGCGGCAGCGGCGCACCGGCGGCGGGAGGGGCGGCGGCGGAGCCGACCCGCGCCTCCTCGTCGGGCCCCCTCGACGGCCCCTGGCGCGACCCGGCCCTGCCGGCCGCGGAGCGCGCCGCGGCCCTCGTCGCGGCGATGACCCTCGAGGAGAAGACCGCCCAGCTGTTCGGCATCTGGGTCGGCGCCTCAGCCGACGGCGCCGAGGTCGCGCCCCACCAGCACGACATGGCCGAGCCCGTCTCGCTCGACGAGCTGCTGCCGACGGGCCTCGGGCAGCTGACGCGCCCGTTCGGCACGGCCCCGGTCGAGGCCGTGGCCGGCGCCCGTTCGCTGGCCCGCACCCAGCGCACCATCGTCGAGAGCGGCCGCTTCGGCGTGCCGGCCCTCGCGCACGAGGAGTGCCTCGCGGGCTTCGCAGCCTGGGGCGCCACCGCGTACCCGGTGCCGCTCTCGTGGGGCGCCTCCTTCGACCCGGAGCTCGTCCGCGAGATGGCCGCGCGCATCGGCGACGACCTGCGCTCGGTCGGCGTGCACCAGGGGCTCGCCCCCGTGCTCGACGTCGTCCGCGACGCCCGCTGGGGCCGCGTCGAGGAGACCATCGGAGAAGACCCGCACCTCGTGGGCACCGTCGCCACCGCCTATGTACAGGGGCTCGAGAGCGCCGGCGTCGTCGCGACGCTCAAGCACTTCGCCGGCTACTCGGCGTCGCGCGCGGGCCGCAACCTCGCCCCCGTCTCGATGGGGCGGCGCGAGCTCGCCGACGTCGTGCTGCCGCCGTTCGAGATGGCCGTGGCCCTCGGCGGCGTGCGGAGCGTCATGCACGCCTACACCGACATCGACGGGGTGCCCTCGGCCGCCGACGAGTCGCTGCTGACCGGGCTGCTGCGCGACAACTGGGGCTTCGACGGCACCGTCGTCGCCGACTACTTCGGCGTCGCCTTCCTCGAGACGCTGCACGGCGTCGCGGGCTCGCGGGCCGAGGCGGCGGGGCTGGCCCTCGCCGCCGGCGTCGACGTCGAGCTGCCCACGGTCGACGCGTTCGGGCCGGCCCTCGTCGCCGCCGTGCGCGCCGGCGAGGTCGACGAGGCCCTGATCGACCGGGCCGCGCTCCGCGTGCTGACCCAGAAGGCCGAGCTCGGGCTGCTCGACCCCGGGTGGGACCCGGAGGCGCCCCTCGCCCGCGCCGACGAGATCGACCTCGACACGGCCGGCAACCGCGCCCTCGCCCGGCGGCTCGCCGACGAGGCCGTCGTGCTGCTGCGCAACGACGGGGTGCTGCCGCTCGCCGGGGTGCCCGGCGACGGGGCACGGGGCGGTGCCGGCCAGGGCACCGCCCCGCGCCTCGCCGTGGTCGGCCCGAACGCCGACACCTCCGCGGCGCTGCTCGGCTGCTACTCGTTCCCGGCGCACGTGGGGTCGCAGCACCCCGACGTCGCGGTCGGCATCGAGCTGCCCACCTTCGCGGAGCGCCTGCGGGAGGCGGTGCCCGGCCTCGGCGCGGTCGTCGCGGGCTGCGACGTGGACGGGACGGACGCCTCCGGCGTCCCCGCCGCCGTCGACGCCGCCCGCGACGCCGACGTCGCGCTCGTCGTGCTCGGCGACCGCGCCGGCCTCTTCGGCCGCGGCACGAGCGGCGAGGGCTGCGACGCCGTCGACCTCACGCTGCCCGGCGTGCAGCAGCAGCTGCTCGACGCCGTGCTCGACACGGGCACGCCCACGGTCGTCGTGCTGTTCACCGGGCGCCCCTACGCGCTCGGCCGTGCCGCGACGGAGGCGGCCGCGGTCGTGCAGGCGTTCTTCCCCGGCGAGGAGGGCGCGGCGGCGGTCGTCGACGTGCTCACCGGCGCGGTCACGCCCTCGGGCCGGCTGCCCGTGAGCGTGCCCGCCCACCCGGGCGCCCAGCCCTCGACCTACCTGCAGAGCCCGCTGGCGGCGCGGTCGGCCGTGTCGGACGTCGACCCCACCCCGGCCTTCGGCTTCGGGCACGGGCTGTCGTACACGACCTTCGACTGGGACGTCGTCGTTCCCGGCGGCGGCGACCAGCCGCTGCGCGTGCCGACCGTCGGCGAGGTCGCGCTCGAGGTGACCGTGCACAACACCGGCGACCGGATCGGGGCCGATGTCGTGCAGGTCTACCTGCACGACCCCGTGGCCGAGACGGTGCGGCCGGGGCAGCGGCTGGTCGCCTACGGGCGCACCCCGCAGCTCGCGCCCGGCGAGAAGGCCGTGCTCGAGATCGTGGTGCCGGTCGACCTCGCCTCGGCGACCGGTCGCGACGGCCTCCGGCGCATCGAGACGGGCGCCCTGCAGCTGCGCGTCGCCCGCTCGAGCAGCGACGTCGTCGCCGCGGTCGACGTCGAGGTGACCGGGGAGGCGCGGGTCGTCGACCACACCCGCCGCCTGACCTCGGTGGTGACGGTGCGCTGAGGCACCGGGCCCCTGCCGTGGTGCGCGGGGGCGAGGGGACGGAGGGGGCGGTGCTGTGGAGGCGCCGCCCCCTCCGGCGTGTGCGCTCCCCGGGGAGGCGACCCGCGCCTCCCCGCAGGCCTCATCGAGGTGACCCGACCCGGGCCCTCGGTACCGTCGAGGGCCCAGGTCGCGTCATCTCGCGGCCGCGCGAGCGACCCGGGCGACGAGCGCGACCCGGGGCGGACGACGGACGCCGGCCCGGTGCGGGTGCACCGGACCGGCGTCCGTGGTGAGGCAGCCTGCGGGGCCGACCCGCGACTCCTCGGGGTCAGCCCTTCGTGGCGCCGGCCAGCAGGCCGCGCACGAAGAAGCGCTGCAGGGCGAAGAACACGATCAGCGGCACGATGATCGAGATGAACGCGCCGGCCGTGAGCAGCTCCCACGACTGGCCGTACGAGCCCGACAGGTCTTGCAGGGCCTTCGTGATCGGCAGCCCCTGCCCGGACGTGAACACCGTCGCGACGAGCAGGTCGTTCCAGACCCACAAGAACTGGAAGATGCCGAAGGAGGCGATGGCCGGCATCGACAGCGGCAGCACGATGCGGAAGAAGACCTGGCCGTGCCCCGCGCCGTCCATGCGCGCGGCCTCGATGACCTCGGCCGGGATCTCGCTGATGAAGTTGTGCAGCATGAAGATGGCCAGCGGCAGGGCGAAGATCGTGTGCGCGATCCACACCTTGGCGAACGAGCCGTCGAGCCCGTTCACCCCGAGGCCGGGGAGGATGTACAGGCCGCCGATGACGAGGCCGTCCGAGAACAGGCGCAGCAGCGGCACGAGGGCCATCTGGATCGGCACGATCTGCAGGGCGAACACCAGCACGAACATCGTGTTGCGGCCCTTGAAGTCGATCCAGGCGAACGCGTAGGCCGCGAGGCTCGCGATCGTGATCGGGATCAGCGCCGCGGGCAGCGTGATGACGAGCGAGTTGAGGAAGGCCTTGCCGAGGGTCAGGCTGTCGCCCGAGTTCAGCGCGTTGACGTAGTTGTCGAGCGTGAAGCCGGGGTTGGCGAAGACCGTCCACCAGCCCGTCGTCTTGATGTCGGTCGCGGGGCGGAACGACGAGATGAAGAGGCCGGCGGTGGGCAGGGTCCAGATCACGGCGATGATCAGCGCGGCGATGGTCGCCCCGCGGCTCGTCGTGCCCTTCTTCAGCTTGCCGCTGGAGTTCTCGATCTTCGCGACGCCGCGCTTCAGCTGGCTCTCGGTGCGAGGGGGGACGGCGACCCCGACCGGGGTGGGCGTGGCGGTCATCGGATCTCCCTCTGCTTCTGGATCTGGCGGGCGTTGTAGATCACGATCGGCAGCACCAGGACGAACAGGATGACGGCCAGCGCCGAGCTGTAGCCGGTGCGGCTGCCGAGCTGGAACTGGCGCACCATCTCGAACGCGAGGATGGTCGTGTCGTTGCGGCCGCCGGTCATCGCCGAGACGATGTCGTAGACCTTGAGCGAGGCGATCGAGATCGTCGTGAGCACCACGATGATCGTCGTGCGGATGCCCGGCACCGTGATGTGGCGGAAGGCCTGGAAGCCGTTGGTGCCGTCGAGCGACGCCGCCTCGAGCTGCTCGGCCGGGACGCCCTTGATGGCGGCGGAGAGCACCGTCATCGCGAAGCCGGCCTGGGTCCAGATCAGCACGATCACGAGCAGCAGGGTGTTCCAGGGCTCGAGCCCCAGCCAGTCGACGGGCTGGCCGCCGAACGCGACCAGCACGCCGTTGAGGAGGCCGATCTGCTCGCCCTGCCGGATGTCGTAGAAGAACTTGAAGATGATCGACGCACCGACGAACGAGATCGCCATCGGCATGAAGACCAGCAGCTTGAGGACCTTCTCGCCGCGGCTCTTGTCGATGAACACGGCGTAGGCGAGGCCGATGGCCGTCGCCGTGATCGGGGCGAGCAGCACCCAGATCAGCGTGTTGCCGAAGGCGGTGAGGCCGTCGGGGCTCGTGAAGACCCAGATGAAGTTGTCGATGCCGGCGAAGCCGGAGCCGTCGTTCTTCATGAAGGCCTGGCCGGCCGTGGTGATGGTCGGGTAGATCAGGCCGATGATGAGGAAGAAGACCGCGGGGGCCATGAAGGCGATCAGCTGGAGCGAGTAGCCGGAGCCGCGCTTCGAGCGGTAGTCGAGCAGGAACAGCCCGCCGCCGAGCACGGCCGCGACGACCGCGACCCACATGACGGAGTTGTAGAGGCCGAAGGCGAGGAGCACCACGACCGGGACGAGCACGCAGACCGCGAGCCGGAGGATCGTGTACTGGAGGCCGCGACGCGGGGCGAACTCGACGAAGACGAGCACGATGCCGACGAGCGCGGTGAAGGCGATCAGGATCAGGGGGATCTGCGCCAGGGGCGGGACACCCGCCAACCACTGGAAGAAGCTGGACATCGCTGTCCTTTCGGGGACGGGTCAGGGGCCGCCGACGAACGACGGCCCCTGACGGAAGGACGACTAGGAGGTGTAGCCGGCCTGGATCTCCTCGAGGACCGAGTCGGTGTCGGTGCCGTCGATCCAGTCGACCATGCCCTTCCAGAAGCTGTCGGAGCCGACCGACTTGGGCATCAGGTCGGAGCCGTCGAAGCGGAAGGTGGTGTCGGTGCCCTGGAGGATCTCCACGGCGCTCTTCAGCAGGTCGCTGCCGGCGTTCTCGGGGTCGAGGCCCTGGTTGGCGGAGATGACGCCGCCGAGCGAGACGCGGCTGTTGGCCCAGTCGGCGCTGGCGAGGTACGCCTGCACCTTCGCGGTGTCGTCGTCGTTCGAGAACGCGGCGACGAACTCGCCGCCACCGGTGACGGCGGCGGGGTCGCCCTCCTCCATCGGCGGGGTGAGGAAGGCCCAGACGTCGCCGTCCTCGGCGACGGTGGCGGGCTGGCCCTCGGCGTTGTTCGCCGCGGTCAGGAAGCCCTCGAAGAACGAGGCCTGGTGGGTCAGGGCGCAGCTGCCGTTCGCGACGTTGGTCGCGACGTCGCCGAAGGCGGTGGAGTTGATCGACTTCACGTCGCCGTAGCCGGCGTTGACGAGGGAGGGATCCTGGAGGATCTCGCCCACCGCGTCGAAGGCCGACTTGATCTCGGGGTCGGTGAACTTCGTGTCGCCGGCGACCCACGCGTCGTAGGCGTCAGGGCCGGCCTCGCGCAGCACGAGGTCCTCGACCCAGTCGGTGCCGGGCCAGCCCGAGGCCTCGCCCGAGTTGAAGCCGGCGCACCACGACGGGCCGCCGGTCTTCTCCTGGATGGTCTTCGACAGCGCGACGAGGTCGTCGTACGTCTTCGGGACCTCGACGCCCCACTCCTCGAACTTCGCCGGCGAGTACCAGACGTAGCCCTTGACGCTGGCCATGAGGGGCGCGCCGTACTGGGTGCCGTCGACCTGGCCGTACTTCTGCCAGTCCTCCGACCAGCCCTCCTTGACGTTGGCGAGGGCGTCGGCGGGGAGCTCCTGCACCTTGCCGGACTTCACCGTGTCGGCCAGCAGGCCGGGCTGCGGGAAGATCGCGAGGTCGGGGGTGTCGCCGCCCTGGACCTTGATGCCGATCTGCTTCTCGAACTCCTTGTCGCCCGTGTACTTGATGTCGATGTCGTTCTCCTTCTCCCAGTCCGCCCAGGACTGCTCGAGGAGGGTCGCTTCGTCGCCGTTGATCGTGCCGTAGATGTTCACGACGCCGTCGGCGGTGCCGACCGTGCCGCCGGCTCCGCCGCCGGCGTTGGGGTCGTTGGGGTCGGAGCTGCCGGAGCAGCCGACCAGCAGGAGGCTCGTGGCGGCCAGGAAGGCCATCCCGCCGGTGACGCGGCGGGTCAGGGGTGCTCGCATGGGATTCTCCTCATTGAGTGGTGCGGCGGGCGATCGCTCGTGCTGTCGAGCGGACCGTCGACGTGTCGTCATCGACGCGCGTCGACGATGAGTGTCACACACCGGCCGGAGGCGCGCAACCGCACCTAGGAGCGTGTCGGGGGAGCGGAGCTGCCGCGCACCGTGAGCCGCGGCGCGACGAGCAGGTGCGGCGCCTCGCCGCGGCGGTCCTCGATGGCGGCGACGAGGTCGTCGACGGCCGCGGCGGCGATCTCGTCGCCCGGCGGCGACACCGTCGTCAGGGGCGGGGAGGTCATGTCGGCGGCCAGGTCGCCGATGCTCAGCGCGACGACGGTGACGTCGTCGGGCACGCGGCAGCCGGCGAGCGCCGCGGCCTGGACGAACCCGGCGAGCGCCATCTCGTTGAAGGCGAGCACGGCCGTCGGGCGCGGCAGCAGCGCGGCGAAGGCGGCGAAGGCCTCCCGCCCGCCGCGCACGGAGGTGTCGGCGTGGACCACCTCGACCCGCAGGCCGCGGTCGCGGACCGGCCCCGCGAGCGCCCGCGTCGTCCGCGTCAGCGGGCCCGAGCCCCGCTCGAGGGCGCCGAGGCCCTGGCTGAGGAAGAACAGGTGCTCGTGCCCGAGGTCGGCCACGTGGTCGACGGCGAGGCGGCCCATGGCCTCGTAGTCGGCGTCGACGAACCAGAGGCGGCCCGCGTCGTCGGGCCGACCGATGTTGGTGAAGGGCACCCCGGCCCGCTCGAGCACCTCGACGCGGGCGTCGGTCGAGGTCAGCTCCATCAGGATCACGCCGTCGACGAGCCGCTCGCTGACGAGGCTGCCGAGCCCCTCGACGTCGCCGATCGGGTTCGACCAGAGCAGCAGGTGGTAGCCGCACGACCGGGCGCGCTCGGTGGCGGCGGCGACGTACTCGAACTCGGACGACGTGACGCCGCGGGGGCTGGACGGGTAGTGCAGGGCGAGGATCCCGCCGCGCGAGCCGGCGAGGCCGCGGGCGAAGGCGTTCGGGGTGTAGTCGAGCTCGGCCATGGCGCGCTCGACGCGCTGCCGGGTCGCCTCCGAGATGGTGCGCCGACCGCTGATCGCGTACGAGACGGTGCTCGACGAGACCCCGGCGAGGCGCGCCACGTCGTCACGGGTCGCACCCACGGCATCCACCTCGATCGGTCGTGCGTCGCAGGACAGGAGCGGCGACGCAGGCGCTCCCCCGGTGCACGACTGTGCGATCGGCGGCGAGGTCATCATGCGCAACGGCTGACGATTTGTCCAACCTGAGGTCTGCCCACGTCTGTGGGGGCCGCGCCCGGAGCGGACCGCCCGGTCAGCCGACGGTGCGGGAGGCGCGGTGCAGCACGAGCTGACCGGGCCCGTCGACCGCGGCGCCCCAGACCACGCCGACGAAGCCGCCGGCCGTCTCGGTGCTGACGACCCGCGCCTCCGCCCGGGCCCGCAGCAGCTCGGTCGGTGGCCCTCCGGCGGGGTCGACGACGAGCGCGACGAGGTCGTAGGCGTCGCCCCGGCAGGAAGCGCGGAGCAGCATCTCGACACCGCCCAGGCCGGCCTCCTGCACCGTGGCGCCCGCGATCTCGCGGTCGACGCCGGCCTCGCGCGCCACGATCCGCCCGCGGAGGCCGCCGCCGTCGAGCCCGCGCACGACCTCGACGCGGAGGTCGGCCGCGCCGGACTGCCGCACGACGAGGCCCGCCGCGCCGCCCGCCCCCGGCCTCGCCGTGACCGCCAGCTCGAGCGTCTCGTGGTGGTCGCGCTGCCGCGCCCCGACGAAGGCGGGCACCCCCGTCGGGTCGTGCAGCCGGGCGGCGCCGGCGCCGTCGAGCACCAGGCCGTCGGGGCCCGGCTCCGTGGAGGAGGGCGCCCCGCGCACCGAGAGCCACGCCGCGTCGAGGGGCCGGGAGCCCCTCAGGTCGTCGACCCGCGCCTCCGGCACCCGGGGCCCGTGGCCGACGACGGCGTCGTCGAGCTGGCCGACGCCGGCGTTGACGACGGGGCGGTCGTCCTCCCACGTGACCCGGGCGACGAAGGTCTCGCGGCCGAGCACCGTGTGGCCGCCGACCGGGCGCATGCCGAGCACCGTGGCGCGCCACTCGCCGTCCGGCAGCTCGACGAGGTCGGCGTGGCCGACGGCGACGACCGGGTGGCCCTGCCCGAGGTGCCGGTGGGTGAGCAGCGGGCCGCGTGGGTCGACCTCGTACGGCCCGGTGACGGCGCGCGAGCGGGCGGCGACGACGGCGTGCGCGCGCTCGGTGCCGCCCTCGGCGGTGAGGAGGTGGAACCAGCCGTCGCGCTCGACGAGGTGCGGCCCCTCGCTCCAGACGGCACCGCGCTGCGCGGCCGTCCAGACGACGTGCTCGGGCCCCGTCAGCCGCAGCGTGTCGGGGTCGAGCTCGCGCAGCCAGATCTCGGTCTCGCCCTCGTACGAGCCGGGGTCGCGGAGGCGCGTGCCGAGCCACCAGACCCGGTCGCGTCGGCCGCCCGGCCGCGCCTCGAAGAAGAGCGCCGGGTCGATGCCCTCGGCGCCCTCGACGACGACGGGGTCCGACCACGGCCCCGACGGGTCGTCGGCCGTGCAGGCGAACGACCCCGGGCGGTCGCCGCCGACCACCGTGCTGACCAGCCACCACCGCCCGAGGCCGTGCCGCAGGGTGGGCGCGTAGACCCCGCCGCTGTCGGGCACGCCGGCCAGGTCGAGGGCGCCGGGCCGGGTGACGACGGCGCCCCGCGCCTCCCAGGTCAGCAGGTCGGTCGAGGAGGAGAGCGCGACGGAGGGCCAGTACTCGAACGTCGACGTCGCGAGCCAGACCACGTCGTCGCCGGGCGCCCGACAGACGCTCGGGTCGGGGTGGAAGCCCGGCAGCACGGGCGTCGCGCGGGGCCGGGCGGAGGCGGTGGTCGGGTCGGCAGCGAGGGGCACGTCGGCGGGCACGACGGCGAGCATAGCCGCGGTGAGCCTCGCTCATCTCGATCCGGTAACGGTCTCCGAGGCCCTTGCGCCGACGATCAGGGCGCGTATATGTTCCGAGAGCCAACAAATACCCCGACGCCACCCACGTCGGTTCGAGCACTACAGCGAAGTACCCGCTCGATCTGGTCCGGTTCGACGACGAACCACCGCCCGGCACGCCCTCGACGAGGCGGCCGGGGCGGCGTCGCCCGGGCAGATCCCACCGAAAGGATCCGCACCATGACCACAGCAAGGAAGCTCTCCGTCGCGGCCCTCACGGTCGGCCTCGTGGCCGGCCTCGCGGCCTGCGCACCCGCCGGCTCCTCCGGCGGCGGCGGCGGGGGCGACGACGCCTCCGGCACCGACTGCAACGTCGGCATCAGCATGCCCACCCGCAGCCTCGAGCGCTGGATCAACGACGGCGAGGGCCTCAAGGAGAAGCTCGAGGGCGACGGCTGCACCGTCGACCTGCAGTACGCCGACAACAAGACCGACCAGCAGATCAGCCAGATCCAGAACCAGGTCGCCGGGGGCGCGAAGATCCTCGTCGTCGCCGCCATCGACGGGCAGACCCTCGGCCCGGCGCTCGAGGACGCGAAGTCGCAGGACGCCACCGTCATCGCGTACGACCGCCTGATCAACGGCACCGAGGCCGTCGACTACTACGCCACCTTCGACAACTACAAGGTCGGCCAGCTGCAGGGCCAGTACATCGAGGAGCAGCTCGGCCTCGCCGACGGCGAGAAGGGCCCCTTCACGATGGAGCCCTTCGCCGGCAGCCCCGACGACAACAACGCCGGCTTCTTCTTCGCCGGCGCGTGGGACGTCCTGCAGCCCTACGTCGAGAGCGGCGTGCTCGTCGTGCCGAGCGGCAAGGCGCCCGCCGACGACGACGGCTGGAAGGCCATCGGCATCCTCGGCTGGGGCTCGGACGACGCCCAGGCCGAGATGGACAACCGGCTGCAGTCGTTCTACACGGGCGGCGAGAAGGTCGACGTGGTCCTGTCGCCGAACGACAGCCTGGCGCTCGGCATCGAGGCCTCCCTCGACGCCGCCGGCTACCAGCCGGGCTCGGACTGGCCGATCATCACCGGCCAGGACGCCGACGTCGCGAACGTGAAGGCGATCCTCGCCGACCAGCAGTCGATGACGGTCTGGAAGGACACCCGCGAGCTCGGCACCCAGGTGCAGGCGATGGTGGCGGCCATCGTCGCGGGCGACGAGGTCGAGACGAACGACACCGACACGTACGACAACGGCGAGAAGGTCGTCCCGGCGTACCTGCTCGACCCCGTGGTCGTCACGAAGGACGACGTGCAGGGCACGCTCGTCGACTCGGGCTTCGTCGACGCCTCCGACGTCGGTCTCTGACCCCACCCCCGGCAGCCGGCGGCGGCCCCTCGGGGCCGCCGCCGGCTCCCTCGACCCGAAGCGAGAAGACATGAACGACGTCATCCTGCAGATGACCGACATCGTCAAGGAGTTCGGCGCCGTCCGGGCCCTCGACGGCGTCTCGGTGAGCGTGCAGCGCGGCGAGGTGCACGCGATCTGCGGCGAGAACGGGGCCGGCAAGTCGACCCTGATGAAGGTGCTCTCGGGCGTCTACCCGCACGGCAGCTTCGACGGCACGATCGAGATCGACGGCAGCCCCGTCCGCTACTCGTCCATCAACGACTCCGAGCGCGACGGCGTGGTGATCATCCACCAGGAGCTCGCGCTCAGCCCGTACCTCTCCATCGCCGAGAACATCTTCCTCGGCAACGAGGTGCAGCGCGGCGGCGTCATCGACTGGAACCGCACCAACCTCGAGGCCTCGAAGCTGCTGGCCAGGGTCGGCCTCGCCGAGAGCCCGGTCACCAAGGTGCTCGAGCTGGGCGTCGGCAAGCAGCAGCTCGTCGAGATCGCGAAGGCGCTCTCGAAGGAGGTGACGCTCCTCATCCTCGACGAGCCGACCGCGGCCCTCAACGACGACGACTCGGCCCACCTGCTCGGCCTGATCGACCAGCTGCGCGAGCAGGGCATCACGTCGATCATCATCAGCCACAAGCTCGGCGAGATCCGGGCGATCGCCGACACCGTCACGGTCATCCGCGACGGCAAGACCATCGAGTCGTTCCCCGTCGACGACACCCCCGAGATCGAGACCCGCATCATCCGCGCGATGGTCGGGCGCCCGCTCGACAGCCAGTTCCCGCCCCGGGTGCCCGACATCGGAGCCGAGAAGCTCCGCGTCGAGGACTGGACGGTGCACCACCCGGTCGACTCCGAGCGGCTCGTCGTCGACCACGCGTCGTTCCACGTGCGGGCGGGCGAGGTCGTCGGGTTCGCCGGCCTGATGGGCGCCGGGCGCACCGAGCTGGCGATGAGCCTCTTCGGCCGGTCGTACGGCACCGACATCTCGGGCCGCGTCTACAAGGACGGCAAGGAGATCCAGACCCGCACCGTCGGCGAGGCGATCAAGAACGGCATCGCCTACGTCACGGAGGACCGCAAGCGCTACGGCCTGAACCTCATCGGCAGCATCACGGTGAACGTCTCGGCCGCCGCCCTCGGCAAGCTCGCCAAGCTCGGCGTGATCGACCGCAACCGCGAGTACGCCGTCGCCGACGACTACCGGAAGCAGATGAACATCAAGACCCCCACGGTCTCGGCGGTCGTCGGCAACCTGTCGGGCGGCAACCAGCAGAAGGTCGTCCTGAGCAAGTGGATCTACTCGGGCCCCGACGTGCTCATCCTCGACGAGCCCACCCGGGGCATCGACGTCGGGGCGAAGTACGAGATCTACGGGATCATCGCCGAGATGGCGGCCCAGGGGAAGGCCGTCATCGTCATCTCGAGCGAGCTGCCCGAGCTGATCGGCCTCTCCGACCGGATCTACACCATCGCCGAGGGCCGCCTCACGGCCGAGCTCTCGCGCGCCGACGCCAGCCAGGAAGAGCTGATGCGCCACATGACCGCGACCAGGACCCTAGGAGCAGAAGCCTCGTGACCACCACCGCACCTCCTCGCCCCTCCGCTCCGCCGCCGGCACCCGCGCCGGTGCCGGGCGCCAAGCGCCGCCTCCGGATCGACATGCGCCAGTACGGGATCCTCGCCGCGCTGCTCGTGATCGTGCTGCTCTTCCAGGTGCTGACCGAGGGCCGGCTGCTCTACCCCGGCAACGTCAGCAACCTCATCCAGCAGAACGCCTACGTGCTGATCCTCGCGATCGGCATGGTGATCGTGATCATCGCCGGGCACATCGACCTCTCGGTCGGCTCGGTCGTCGCGACCGTCGGCGCCGTCGCCGCGCTCGCCATGAACGACTGGGGCCTGCCCTGGGGCGCCGCCGTCGCGCTCTCGCTGCTCGTCGGCGCGCTGATCGGCGCGTGGCAGGGCTTCTGGGTCGCGTTCGTCGGGATCCCGGCGTTCATCGTCACGCTCGCCGGCATGCTCGTCTTCCGCGGCGTCGCCCTCGTGCTGCTCACCGGCGGCACGATCAGCGGCCTGCCCCGCGCGTTCAACTCGATCGGGTCGGGCACGCTGCCCACCACGGGCCAGCCCGACCTGTTCACGCTCGGCATCGGCCTGCTCGCCTCCGCAGGGCTGATCGCCCAGCAGCTGCGGGCCCGCGCGAACCTCCGCCGCCTCGAGCTGCCCCGCGAGCGCGCGGTGTCGTTCGTGCTGAAGATCGCCATCGCCGTCGCCGCGATCATGTACCTCTGCTACCTGCTGGCGTACAACCGCGGGACGCCGATCATCCTCATCATCCTGGCGACGCTGGTGCTGCTGTACTCGTTCCTGCTGACGCGAACCGTGTTCGGTCGTCACGTCTACGCCATGGGCGGCAACCTGTTCGCCGCGATGATGTCGGGCGTCAAGACGAAGTGGGTCACGTTCGGCATCTTCGTCAACATGGGCCTGCTCGCCGGGCTCGCCGGCGTCGTCAGCACCGCCCGCGCCGGCAGCGCCGTCGCGTCGGCCGGTCAGAGCTTCGAGCTCGACGCGATCGCCGCGGTGTTCATCGGCGGCGCGGCCGTGCAGGGGGGCATCGGCACCGTCGTCGGGGCCGTCATCGGCGGGCTCGTGATGGGCGTGCTGAACCAGGGGCTGTCGATCCTCTCGGTCGACGCCGCGTGGCAGCAGGTCATCAAGGGGCTCGTGCTGCTGCTGGCCGTCGCGTTCGACGTCTACAGCAAGCGGCGCCGCCGGTAGGAGGCGCGGGTCGGCCCCCCGGGGCCGGCCCGCCCGCGCTCGGGGCCGGCCCGCCCGAGCGCCCGACACCCCGTCCTCGCACGGGAACCTCGCCGCGGCGGGGTTCGAGTGCGAGGACGGGGTTCGTCGTCTGCGCGGGGCGCGGGGGCGCGGAGCGCGGGGGCGCTGGGCGCGGGGGCACGAGGCGCGAGGCGCAGGGCGCGGTGCGCGCGTCAGCGGTAGTGCTGCTCGCCGCGGGCAGCGGCGGCGACCACGTCGGCGACGCGCGCGGCACGGGTCTCGGGTCGCTTGAGGGCCGCAAGGCGGAAGTAGGTGCGGAAGCGCACCGTCTTCGTGAGCGTCGCCCAGTGGGCGGCGGCCGCGGGGTCGGCGTCGAGGGCGGCCTGCAGGTCTGGCGGGGCGACCGCGTCCTTCTGACGGTAGGCCGCCTCCCACCGGCCGTCGGCCTTCGCACGGTCGACCTCGGCCTGGCCCGCGGGGAGCATCCGCCCCTCCGCCACGAGGCGCGCGACGTGCTCGCGGTTGACCTGCGACCACGGGCTCGCACGGCGCCGCGGCTGGAAGGCCGTCAGCAGGAAGTCGTCGTCGACGCGCTGCGACTGGCCGTCGATCCAGCCGTGGCAGAGGGCGACGTCGAGGGCCTCGGACCACGTCATGCCGACCCGGGCGGACGACTTCTTGCGCAGCAGCAGCCGGACGCCGTCGGGGTGGGCGACCGTCTCGAGGTAGTGCACCCACTGCGGCTCGGTGAGGTGCAGGGCGGGCTTGTCGGCGACGCTGACCATGGGCTGACGGTAGCGGGTGCGACCGACTCCGGGCGGGTGCGGGGTGCCGGGCGGCAGCGCGGGACGAACCACGTTCTCGCCTGCGAACCACGCCGCGGCGTGGTTCCGGTGCGAAGACGTGGTGCGTCAGGCGGCGACGCCCGCGGCGGCGGCCTTGACCACCACCCCCGGGCGGGGGTAGAAAGGGCACGTGCATGACAACGCTGTCATCGATGACAGGCGTCGTCGTCGTGCTCGGCTGTACCAGCGGCCGGCGGCAGGCCCCCCGGCCGCCGCACCCCCGATCACGGGATCAACACCAGGAGAGTGACGATGGCGTCAGGTCGTGTCCGCACGGACGAGCAGCAGCGCAGGGGCGCGGGCTGGAGACGGAGTTCCGCGAAGCAGCAGGCACGACGGGCGGGGGTGATCACCACCGCGATCGCCCTGGCCGTCACGGGCGCCCTCACCGGCGCCGGGCCCGCGGCCGCCGCACCGGGCGGCTCCGGCAGCGCGAGCGGCTCCGGCGACGCCCGCGGCGCCGACGCGCGCGCCGCCGCGGTCGCGGGCAGCGACTGGCGGACGAGCTTCGAGGCCGCCGACGCGCAGCCGCTCGCCAGCACGCCCCTCACCGACGTCGACCCCGGGTCGGCCTCGGTCGCCCCGAGCGAGAACGTCTCCGGCTCGACCGGCCTCCCCGCCGGCAGCCTGCTCGGCCACGTGACCGAGGTCACCGCCACCGCCGAGAACGCCCCCGGCGAGGTCGCGATCAACCTCACCGACGGCAACGCGGCGAGCAAGTGGCTCGCCTTCGAGCGCACCGCCTCGATCACCTACCTGCTCGACTCACCGCAGACCGCGGCCGAGTTCTCGCTCACCAGCGGCGGCGACGCCCCCACCCGCGACCCGCGTGACGTGACCCTCCAGGGCTCGGCCGACGGCGGAGCCACCTGGACCCCGATCACGACCCTCACCGGCATCGCCTTCGCGAGCCGCGGCGCCACGAACGAGTACGCCGTCACCACGCCCGGGGCGTACGACGCGTACCGCCTCGACATCACGGCCAACGCCGGTGCGGGGCTGACCCAGCTCGCGGACTGGAGCCTGGGCGACGGGACCGACACCGCGCCTCCGGCCGGCCCGATGGTGACCGTCGTCGGCACCGGCCCGGTCAGCGGCCCGAACATGAAGCCGGGCGCCGGCTTCAGCGGCACCCGCTCGCTGCGCTACGCGGGCGAGCACACCGCCGACGGCCCCGCCCGTGCGACGAACGTGCTCTACGACGACCTCGACCTGCTCATCGGCGACGACTCCGTCTTCTCGTACAAGGTCTTCCCCGAGCTCGGCGGCGATCTGCAGTACCCGGCCACCTACGCCGCGGTCGACCTGCAGCTCAGCGACGGCTCACTCGTCAGCGCGGCCGACGGCGTCGTCGACGGCCAGGGCGGCGGCACCTCCGCCGCCGACCAGGGCGCCGCGAAGATCCTCTACGCCGACCAGTGGAACTCGGTCCGCGTGCCCCTGGGCGACCTCGCCGGCCAGACCGTCGAGCGCGTGCTGTTCACCTACGACAACGACGGCGGCACGGCCGACACGCGCTTCCAGGGCTGGGTCGACGACCTCGACCTCGACCCGGCGCCCGCCCGCGTCGACGGCAGCAGCCTCGTCGCGCACGTCGACACGCGCCGCGGCACCAACGCGACCGGTGGCTTCTCGCGCGGCAACAACGTCCCGGCGACCACCGTGCCGAACGGCTTCAACTTCTGGACCCCGATGACGAACGCGTCGAGCCAGTCGTGGCTGTACGACTACGCCCGCGGCAACGACGCGCAGAACCTCCCCCGCCTGCAGGGCCTCGGCGTCTCGCACGAGCCGAGCCCGTGGATGGGCGACCGGAACCAGCTCGCGATCCTCCCGTCGACCACCGTCGCGGGTGCGGGAGGCGCGGGGGCGCCCGACGCCTCGCTCGCCACACGGGCCCTGCAGTTCGACCACGGGGCCGAGGTCGCGCGACCGGACCTCTACAGCGTCGCCACCACGAGCGGCCTCGAGGCCGCCGTCACACCGACCGACCACGGCGCGGTGCTGCGCTTCGCCTTCCCCGAGACCGCGGGCACCGACCCCGGCAGCACGGCCCGGGCCGGCAGCGTCATCGTCGACCGCGTCGCCGGCAGCTCGGGCCTCACGGTCTCGGCCGACGGCCGCGTCAGCGGCTGGGTCGAGAACGGCTCCGGCCTCTCGGCCGGCGCCAGCCGCATGTTCGTCTCCGGCACGTTCGACCGCACGCCCACCTCGGTCGGCACCGCGGCGGGCGACCGCGACGGCGCCCGCTACGCCTCGTTCGACGCCACGGCGCCGAGCGGCGACAGCCCCGCCGGCGTCGTCGAGCTGCGCCTCGCGACGTCGTTCATCTCGGCCGCCCAGGCGACGCGCAACCTCGACCTCGAGGTCACCGGCCGCAGCTTCGACGAGGTGCGCGGCGCCGCCGAGCAGCTCTGGAACGACCGCCTCGGCGTCATCACCGTCGAGGGGGCCCGCGACGACCAGCTGGCCACCCTCTACGGCAGCCTGTACCGCCTCAACATGTACCCGAACTCGCAGTTCGAGAACACGGGCACGGCCTCGGCGCCCGACTACCGGTACGCCAGCCCCGTCGCGCCGAAGGAGGGCGCGGCGACGGACACGACGACGAACGCGCAGGTGAAGGCCGGCAAGATCTACGTCAACAACGGCTTCTGGGACACCTACCGCACCGTCTGGCCCGCCTACTCGATGCTCTACCCGGAGGTCGCGAGCGAGCTCATGGACGGCTTCGTGCAGCAGTACCGCGACTCCGGCTGGATCGCGCGCTGGTCGAGCCCCGGCTACGCCGACCTCATGACCGGCACCAGCTCGGACGTCGCGTTCGCCGACTCCTACCTGAAGGGCGCCGTCAGCGGCGACCTCGCGCTCGAGGCCTACGACGCCGCGCTCAAGAACGCGTCGGTGCAGCCCACCGAGAGCGGCGTCGGCCGGAAGGGCCTCGACCAGTCGCTCTTCCTCGGCTACACGCCGTCGAGCACCGGCGAGAGCGTCTCGTGGGGCCTCGAGGGCAACATCAACGACTTCGGGCTCGGCCAGATGGCGGCGGCGCTCGCCGACGACCCGGCCACCCCGGAGGCGCGGCGTGGGCAGCTGAGGGAGGAGTCGGCCTGGCTGCTCGACCGGTCGCGCGACTACGTGGACCTGTTCGACCCCGCGGTCGGCTTCTTCCAGGCCCGCGGCGCCGACGGCACCTTCGCCGAGTCGCCCGACACCTTCGACCCCGAGTCGTGGGGAGGCGCGTACACGGAGACGAACGGCTGGAACTTCGCCTTCCACGCCCCGTTCGACGTGGCCGGCCTGGCCGCGCTCTACGGCGGCTCGGACGGGCTCGACGCCAAGCTGGCCGAGTTCTACGCGACCCCGGAGGACGCCGACAAGCCCGGCGGGTACGGCGGCGTGATCCACGAGATGCTGGAGGCACGGGACGTCCGGATCGGGCAGCTCGGCATGAGCAACCAGGTCTCGCACCACATCCCCTACGTCTCGGCGGCGAACGGCGACCCCGCGACCACGCAGCGCGTCGTCCGCGAGATCACGCAGCGGCTCTTCGTCGGCAGCGACATCGGCCAGGGCTACCCCGGCGACGAGGACAACGGCGAGATGTCGTCGTGGTACCTCTTCTCGGCGCTCGGCTTCTACCCGCTCGCGATGGGCACCGACTCGTACACGATCGGCTCCCCGCTGTTCGACGAGGCGACGATCCACCTCGGGTCGGGCCGGGAGTTCACGGTGCGCGCCGAGGGCAACTCGAACGACGCCGTGTACGTGCAGTCGGCCCGGCTGAACGGAGCGGCGATCGACACCGTCTCGCTCAGCCAGGACGACGTCGAAGCCGGCGGCGTGCTCGACCTGACCATGGGCACCCAGCCGAGCACGTGGGCGGCGCACGCCCCCGAGCCCGTCGACGTGCCGGTGCCCCTCGTCGACGCGACGACGGCCGGCCAGGGCGTGCTGAGCTCGAGCGACGGGACGGTCGTCGACCGCCTCGCCGACGACTCGGCCCGCACCGCGGTCGCCTTCGACGCGCCCGACGCGGCGGTCACCTGGCGCTCGGCGTCGGGGCCGGTCACGATCTCGCGCTACACGCTGACGAACGGCCCCGACGGCTCGACGGCGCCGACCGGCTGGGCCCTCGAGGGCTCGACCGACGGCACCACCTGGCTGCCGCTCGACGAGCGCACCGCGCAGACGTTCCCGTCGGCGCTGCAGACGAGGCCGTTCACGGTCACCGACCCGCGGCCGTTCACCTGGTACCGCCTCACGGCCACCGGCACGACCGACGGGCGCGCGATGACGCTCTCCGAGCTCGAGCTGATGGCCGACACCACGGCGCCCGCCGGGGAGTTCACGCTGACCGGCAAGCCGGGCCTGACGAGCGAGGCGGGGGCCGAGTTCTCGGGCTCCGTCGCGACCGTGACCCGCGCCTCCGGCGGTGCAGGAGGCGCGGGTGACGTCCCCGAGGGCCTCACTGCGACGGTCGACTGGCTCGACGGCGAGGGCCCGCAGGGCGCGACCCTCACGCCCACCGCCCTCGGCGGCTGGGACGTCACGGCCCCGGCGCACGTGTTCGACGCGCCGGGCACCTACACGGCGATCGTCACGGCGACCGACGGCACGGAGGCGGCCTCGACCACGGCCGACGTCGTGGTGACCCGCACCGCTCCCTCGCTGGTCGGCGCCTTCGACAGCGTCTGCCTCGGCGAGCCGGGCCAGGCCGCGAACTGCGACTACCTGCAGAACGGGCTGAAGCGGCAGTCGCTCACGGAGAAGGGCTTCGTGCAGGGCACCACGGTCGCCGTGCCCGGCACCGCGCTGACGTTCGACCTGCCGGCGATCCCGGCGGGCGAGCCCGACAACGCGACCGGCGCCGGCCAGGTGCTGCCGCTCGAGCTCGGCGACGACGTCACCCAGCTGTCGGTGATCGGCACGGCGAACGAGCGGGCCCAGCAGACGGTCGGCACGCTGACCTTCGACGACGGCTCGACCCAGCCCTTCCCGATCGAGTTCGGCGACTGGACGGCCGGGGTCACCGCCCCGGCGTTCGGCAACGTCGTCGTCGCGACCTCGGACGGCCGCACGAACGGGGCGAACGGCTCGGACGGCGCGGTGGCGGGCGTCTACGCCACGGCACCGGTCACGCTGCCGACCGGCAAGACGGCGGTCTCGCTGACCCTGCCGGTGCAGACAGGCGACCCGCGGGCCGCCGGCCGCATCCACGTGTTCGCGCTGGCGACGGACGGCACGCGCCTCGCGCCCCCGGCCGACCTCGTGGTGACCGGGACGGCCGCGGGCCTCACGGGCACGGCGGGCGTCGAGGTCGCGGGCGAGCTCGCGACGATCGCGGGCGGCGTCGGCGACGCGGCCGACGGCACCGTCACGGCGACCGTGAACTGGGGCGACGGCACGGCCGTCACCGCGGGCACGGTCTCGGGCGGGGTCGTCTCGGGAGCGCACACCTACGCGCTGCCGGGCACCTACACGGTGACGGTCACGGCCGACGACGGGCGGTCGAGCGCCTCGGCGACGACGACCGTCACGGTCGCGGCGGCGCCGGTCGAGCCGGAGGAGCCGGGCGACCCCGGCACCCCGGGGAACCCCGGCAACCCCGGGAACCCCGGCAACCCGGGCGAGCCCGGGAACCCCGGCAACCCCGGGAACCCGGGCAACCCCGGGAACCCCGGCAACCCGGGCGAGCCCGGCAACCCCGGCGGCCCCGGCGCGTGGACGCCGTCGCTGCGGGTGCTCGCCGACTCCGCCACGCGCGGCACGGTGGTGCCGGTCGAGGGCGCGGGCTTCGCGCCCGGCGAGACCGTCTCGCTGACGCTGTTCAGCGACCCGATCGCGCTCGGCACCCTCACCGCGGGCGCCGACGGCCTCGTCAGCGGCTCGTTCACCGTGCCGGCCGGCGCGGCGACCGGCGCCCACGAGGTCGAGGCCCTGGGAGGCACGTCGCGGGCAGCCGTCCGCGTCGCCTTCTCGGTGGTCGACACGGCACCGTCCGCGACCGGCGTGGCCCCGCTGCGTCCGGGCTCGTACGACGGGTCGCTCGCCTACACGGGCGGACGGCCGGAGTCGCCGGTCGACGGCGGGCTCGTCGCCGGAGTGCTGCTCGCCGCCGGGGCGCTCGCCCTGGCGATCGAGGCGGCGCGACGTCGGCGCCGCCACCTGCTGGCCGTCGGCGACGACGCCTAGCGGCCGGGGCGGCGGGGCGGCCCCGCCGCCCCGCTCGCCCGGCTCGCCCTGACCGCAGAGACCCCCGTGCCCGCACGGGGGTCTCTGTCGACCCGCCGCGTCGCGCCGACCGCGCGCCCGGAAAAGAACCACGTCCTCGCCGCCGAACCAGGCCGCGGCGTGGTTCGGCTGCGAGGACGTGGTTCGTCAGTGCGGGCAGCGGCGTGCGGCGGCGGGCAGCGCGGCGGCGCGGCGACGCGTCAGCGCCAGCTGACGCCGGGCGCGACCTCGCCCGAGCCGCGCGGCACGAGCCGGGTCGGCACCACGACGCACCGCGGGGGCTCCCCCGCCGCGAGGGCGAGCCGCGCCGCCTGGCGCCCCATCTCGACGGTGTCGTGCGCGACGACCGTCACGCCGAGCACGTCGGCGAGGTCGAAGTCGTCGAAGCCGACGAGCGCCGGCGGCACCGCGAGGCCGCGCAGCGCCGAGAGGGTGCCCGTCGTGACGCGGTTGTTGCTGGCGAAGAGGGCCGTGGGGGGCTCGGGCAGCGCGAGCAGGTCGCTCACGCCCGAGCGGGCCGAGGCCGCGTCGTGCCGGTCCTCGCGCACGAAGCGGCGCCAGTCGTCGACGCCCGCCGCGGTCATCGCCTCGCCGAAGCCGGTGAGGCGCTCGTGGTGCGTCGAGAGCCGCGAGAAGTCGCCGACGAAGCCGATCCGCCGGTGCCCGTGGGCGAGCAGGTGCTCGACGGCCGTGCGGGCCCCGGCGACGCTGTCGAGCAGCACGGTGTCGGCCTCGAGCCCGACCGGCGGGCGGTCGACGAGCACGACGCGGACGCCGCGCTCCTGCACCGAGGCGAGCTCCGCGTGGGAGGCGCGGGTCGAGACCACGACGAGCGCCCGCACCTGGCGCGAGACGAGCTCGTCGACCAGCTCGCGCTCCCGCACCGGGTCCTCGTCGGTGCTGGCCACGACGAGCTGCATGCCGTGGCCCCGCAGCTCCTGCTCGATCCCGGACGCGATCGCCGCGTAGAACGGGTTGGCGAGGTCGCCGGTGACGAAGCCGACCACGCTGGAGCGGATGCCTCGGCGCAGCATGCTGGCCATGCTGTTCAGGCGGAAGCCGAGGGCGTCGGCGGCCTCGACCACGCGCCTCCTGGTCTCCTCCGCGACGTGCGGCTCGCCGTTCACGGCGCGCGACGCGGTCTTGAGGCTGACGCCGGCGCGGGCGGCGACGTCGACGAGCGTCACGGCCGCTCGGGGGGCCGCGGAGGCCCCCGTCGGCGCACCAGCGTGCTCGTCGCCCGGGATCATCGGCACAGTATGGCAGCGCGGCCGATGCGGACCCGGGGCGTTCGCCGGGACCGGGGCGCGCGCCCTGCCGGGCGGCCGACCCGCGACTCCCTGCGGCCGCGGAGCGCTACTGGAAGGTGATCTGGTCGTCCGTGCCGATGGTCATCTGGTAGCTGACGGTGAAGGGGACGTCCTCGTCGATCGTGTAGCGGCGGCCGTCGAAGAGCGACTGGGCCTCGACGACGAGGTGGGCGGTGCCGGGGGTCTCCTGCACGAGCCACTGGCCGGGCGTCGCCGACGGCACGACGGCCAGCTGCGGGTGCTCGACCATCGACCAGACGGGGTCGCTCGTGACGCGGTCGTCGACCTGGCGACCGAACGGGCAGCCGGCGGGCAGCAGCACCGACTGCGTGACGCAGGTGTCGTCGAGCTGGTCGTCGAGCTGGCCCTGCAGCTCCTCCGCGAAGGAGGCGCGGGCCACGGTCGCCACCGTCGCCGACGAGGTCGAGCCCACGCCGAGCACGCTCGCCTCGACCGTCGGCGCCTCGAGCCAGGTGCTCTCGTGCGACAGCTCGAAGCGCGCGGGGGCGAGCACGGTGAAGCGCGTCGCGACGTCGCCGCCGGCGGTCGTGACGACGCGGCCGTCGACCGTGAAGCGGGGGTCGTGCTCGGGCGTCACGCTGAGGATGGCCGTCGGCGGCTGCGCGAAGCGCCAGGCCTGGAAGACGCCGAACCGCGTGCCCGCCCGGGTGAGCACGAACTGCGACTGCCCCTCGACGCCGTCGAGCGTGTAGCCGAGGGTGACCGTGCGCGTGCCGTCGCCGAGCGAGAGCTGCGAGACCTCGTGCACGTCCTCCAGGCCGCCGAGCGAGGGCACGTCGAGCAGGGAGTCCTCGAGCTCGTCGGTCTGCTCGACGCCCGCGAGGGTGAGGGCGCTCGAGGTGTCGCCGCGGTCGACGGCGTCGAGGTAGCCGCGCGCGAAGCCGGCGGCGCCGTAGAGGGTCGCGTTGAGCGCCGACACGGTCACGACGAACCCGATCACGACGAGGAGGGCGGCCCCGCCCCAGATCGCGACGAAGGGCCACCGGCGCAGGGCGGGTCTCCTCTCCCCCACAGCAGAAGACATGTCCACAGCATAGGTCGGAGCAGGTCACGGCGAGCCGTGCCCGAGAGGAGTCGCGGGTAGATTGGGTGCTCCGGCCGCGGTCACCGGGGCCGGTCGCCCCGGCCTCGCCGCGCCTCCCCCTCGCCCCTGATCAGCCCCGCCCCCGGAAGGTCGTCCCGCCCGTGCCAGTCGCCCTCTCCGCCGAGCAGCAGGCGGTCTTCGACGCGATCGAGAACTCGCGCGAGAACGTCTTCGTGACGGGCCGCGCGGGCACCGGCAAGTCGACGCTGCTCAACCACCTGTCGTGGAACACCTCGAAGCAGATCGTCATCTGCGCGCCCACCGGCGTCGCGGCGCTGAACGTCGGCGGGCAGACGATACACTCGCTCTTCCGCCTCTCGATCGGGCTGATCGCCGACCACGACATCGAGCAGAAGAGCGAGCTGCGCAAGCTGCTCAACACGATCGACACGCTCGTCATCGACGAGGTCTCCATGGTCAACGCCGACCTGATGGACGCGATCGACCGCTCGCTGCGCCAGGCGCGCCAGCGCCGCTCGGAGCCCTTCGGCGGCGTGCAGGTCGTGCTGTTCGGCGACCCGTACCAGCTGCCCCCGGTGCCGGGCGACCTGGAGGAGAAGTCGTACTTCCGCGACAACTACCGCTCGATGTGGTTCTTCGACGCGCACGTCTGGCAGGAGGCCTCGCTGCGCATCTACGAGCTGGCGTTCATCCACCGGCAGACGGCGGGCGACTTCAAGGAGATGCTGAACGCCGTGCGGCACGGGCGCGTGACGGCCGAGATCGCCGGGGCGCTGAACGCGGCCGGGGCGCGGCCCGCTCCGACCGACGGCTCGGCCATCACGCTCGCCACGCGCAACGACACCGTGACCCGCATCAACAAGGTCGAGCTCGAGCGGCTGCCCGGGCGCGTGCTGACCGCGCGCGCCGAGGTGAGCGGCGAGTTCGGCGGCCGGGCCTACCCCGCCGACGACGCGCTCGAGCTGAAGCCGGGGGCGCGCGTGATGTTCCTGCGCAACGACCCCGACCAGCGCTGGGTGAACGGCACCACCGGCACGGTGACCAAGGTGCGAGACACGGTCTTCGTCGAGGTCGACGGCGAGGAGCACGAGGTGCAGCCGGCGGTGTGGGAGAAGTTCGCGTACTCGTGGTCGGCGACGACGAAGCAGCTGAAGAAGGACGTCGTGGCGGAGTTCACGCAGTTCCCGCTGCGGCTGGCCTGGGCCGTGACGATCCACAAGTCGCAGGGCAAGACGTACGACAGCGCGGTCGTCGACCTCGGGTCGCGGGTGTTCAGCGCGGGGCAGACCTACGTCGCGCTGAGCCGCATCACGACCCTCGAGGGCCTCTACCTGACGCGGCCGCTGCGCCCGGCCGACATCATCGTCGACCTCGACGTGCGGCGCTTCATGAGCCAGTCGACGCGCGTGCCCGCGATCCGCGCCGCCGAGGACGCCGCGACCGCGTAGCGCGTCGCGCCCGCGCCTGCGCACTCCCGCGCGCGCCCGCGTCCGCGCGGCACCCCGCTCCCGGAGACACCCCGTTCTCGCACGGGAACCCCGCCGCGGCGGGGTTCGCGTGCGAGAACGGGGTTCGTGAGCGAGGAGGGGCGCCGGCGCGCTACGCGGCGGCGGCGGCCTTCGCGGCGGCGAGATCGACGAAGAGCTCCGTGCTGAAGCGGTAGGCGACCACGACCTCGTCGATCACGCGCTCGCGCTCGTCGGCGGTCCAGTCGACCGCGTCGAGCTGCTGACGGTAGGTGCCCTTGAACTCCTTCGGGCGGGCGATCTCGGCGAAGAGGAAGAACCCCACGCCGTTCGTCTCGAAGCCGAACTGCCGCTGCATCAGCGTGCGGATGATCTGGCACCCCGACAGGTCGCCGAGGTAGCGCGTGTAGTGGTGCGCGATGAACCCGCCCACCCACCCGGAGGCGCTCTCGATGCGGGCCACGTACCGGGCCGTCACGGGCAGGGGCTCGATGCGGCGCCTCCACCCCTCGCCCAGCAGGAACTCGAGGTCGGCGCGGATGGCGGGCAGCCGCGTCAGCGCCGGCGACAGGAACGGCCGGGCGACCGGGTCGCCCGCCCAACGCTCGGCGACGCGCTCCAGCGCCTCGTAGACGAAGTGGTGCTGCGCGAGCATCTGCACGTAGTCGTCGCGGGTGCCGCGGCCGGTCATCAGGTCGGTCATGAACGAGCAGCCCGCGTCGACGCCGGAGGCGCTGGCCGAGGTGCGCTCACGGAGGGCCTGCGAGAAGGGGATGACGACGGACATCGCTCCCACCTCCGATCCGGTCGGCGACCCGGCACGAGGCCGGTTAGGTGAGCCTAACCATAGCGGGGGAGGCGCGGGTCGGCCAGGGCCGCGCCCTGGAGTCCACCGTGAACGCGCCGCTCAGCGGCGGCGGCTCAGCGGCGACGACGACGCTCGGCGCCGACCGCGGTCAGCACGAGCAGCGCACCGGCGACGAGGTGCGTGATGTCGTCGCCGAGGTTGAGCGCGAGGTAGTTCGCCTCGGTGTCGCGGACGAGGAACCCGGCGACGCCGAAGACGACGAAGAGCAGGCCGACCGCGAGGTTGATCGAGCGGGCGGCGGCACGGCCCGAGGCGCCGGCGATGATCAGGGCGGCACCGGTCAGCACCCAGATGACGATCAGGGCGGGGTTGACGTTCCACGGCCCGAGGGGCGCGCCCTCGGTGCTGACGAACGAGCCCATGTCTTCCGCGAAGAAGCCGACGGCGCCGAGCAGCAGCACGACCGTGCCGATCGTCAGGCCCAGCGCGCGGTTCGGGGACTCGCGGATCGTGGGCTCGTAGGCGGCGGGCGTCGTCGTGGTCGTCATCCCTCGATCATGCCAGGTGGGCCGGGGGCCGCGCACGGCGCGGGGGCCCGCGGGAGGCGCGGTGCCATGATCAGGGGCATGCCCCCGCTCCGCCTCGTGGTCGCCGTCAACCCCTCCGCCTCGACCGGGCGCCGCCGGGGGGTCGGCGACGGGGTCGTGGCCGCCCTCCGCGACGCGGGCCACGCCGTGACGCCCCTGCAGGAGGAGTCGCACGCGGCCCTCGTCGACGCCGTCCGCCGCGAGCTCGACCGGGGCGCCGACGCCCTGGTCGTCGTCGGCGGGGACGGCATGGTCGCCCTCGGCGTCGACCTCGTGGCCGGGACGCCGGTCGGGCTGGGGGTCGTGCCCACCGGCACCGGCAACGACATGGCCCGGGCCCTCGGGCTGCCCCACGACGACGTGGCGGCCGCCACGCGCCTCCTCGTCCACCGCCTCGAGCGACCCGCGACCGTCATCGACGCCGGCCGGGTGACGCGCGGCGACGAGTCGACCTGGTTCGGCTGCATGCTCTCGGCCGGGTTCGACGCCGTGGTCAACGAGCGGGCGAACCGCCTGCGCTGGCCGAGGGGCCGTCGGCGCTACGACCTCGCGCTCGCGCTGGAGCTGCTCGCGCTGCGCCACCTCTCGTACCGGCTCGAGATCGACGGCGTCGCGTCGGAGGTGCGGGGCACCCTGGTCAGCGTCGGCAACGGCCAGTCGTTCGGCGGCGGCATGCGGGTGCTGCCGCACGCGCGGCTCGACGACGGGATGCTCGACGTGCTCGTCGTCGAGCGGCTCACCCGCCTGCAGTTCGTCAGGCTCTTCGCCCGGGTCGCCGCCGGGACGCACCTCGACGACCCGCGGGTGCACGTGCACCGTGCCCGGCGGGTGGTGATCGAGTCGGACGACGTCGTGGCCTACGCCGACGGTGAGCGGATCGGAGCGCTGCCCGTCACGGTCGAGGTCGCGCCCGGGGCGCTCCGCGTCTACGGCGGGCCCGGCCTCTGAGGCGGTGACGCGTGCGGTGCGGACTGCCGCACCTGACCGTCTCCTGAGAGCGACGAGCGGGACCAATCCGTGTCGGGACCGGTGGCGAATCCCTTGCACCCCACCGGGAACCACAGAAAAGGACCTGATCATGAACGCCTTCACTCGCAAGCGCATCACCAAGGTCGGCCTCGGCCTCGTCGCCTCCGGCGCCCTCGTCTTCTCGCTCGCCGCCTGCTCGATGGACGACACCTCGTCCGACGCCGGCTCGTCGAGCTCGTCGTCCTCCTCGGCCTCGTCCGAGCCCAGCGCCGCCGCGACCCCCGTCGCCTCGCTGCCCGACCTGAGCAAGGGCGTCGACACGCAGGTCGCCGTCGACGCGTCCTTCGTCGAGGCCCTCACCAGCCTCGGCCTCACCCCCGGCGTCGTCGGCACCGCCGGCTTCGACTCCGCCACCGGCACGTTCTCCTTCCCGATCACGGGCGGCAACGTCGACTACTACGACCCCGCCAGCGACGTGCGCCCCTACGTCCAGGGCGAGATCGACCACGACGGCTCCGGCCTGTCGCTGACCGCCGCCGACGGCACCGTCGTCGAGCTCACCGACTTCCGGATCGACCCGGGCGAGTCGAAGCTCTACGGCACCGTCACCGCCAACGGCACCGTCGCCGCCGAGGACGCCTACCTCTTCAACCTCTACGGCGGCTCGCTGAAGCCCCTGCAGACCGAGGGCGACAACGCCATCCTCGAGGGCACCACGGTGCACATCAGCCCCGACGCTGCCGCGCTGCTGAACCAGACCTTCAAGACCGACGCCGTCCAGGACGAGATGCTTGTCGGCGTCGCGAAGATCACCGTCGCCACCAAGTAACACCCTGGGGTTCGCGCCCCGACGACGGAAGGCCCGCCCTGCTCACGCAGGGCGGGCCTTCCGTCGTCCCGGACGCTCAGCTCCCGGACGCTCAGCTCCCGGACGCTCAGCTCCCGGGCGCTCAGCTCCGGCGTGCTCAGCTCTCGGGCGAGCTGATCTCGACCGGCGTGAACTCGTCGGCCTCGAGGGGCACGAGCGCGACCGGGCTGCCGCCGCTCGGCGTGGTGACGGGGTCGGGGCCCGAGATCAGCAGGCCACGCCGGCCCACGTCGGCGACCAGCTCCGCGTCCGTCAGCTCGTCCCCGTGCCACGGCTCGTGCGAGACGAGCATCTGGCTCGAGGGGCCGAGCAGCAGCTGGAAGCGCCGCTCCTCGCCGTCGACGTCGATGCCGGGCAGGTCGACCGAGTCGGACCGCCCGCGCAGGGCGAGGGCGCGCGCGTAGGCGACCACCGCCTCCGCGATGTCGTCGCCCGTGACCACGTGGCCCTCGACGTAGTGGAGGCGCTTCACGGTTGGGCCACGACCTGGTTCGTCTGCATGCCCCTCACGCTACGCGCGGCGGGGCCCGAGCCCCCGGCCGTCCGACGACGGCACACCCTGTTCGCATCGGGGACGACCCGCCTGCCCACCCCGGGGGCGCCTCCCTAGGTTGAGGAGGCGCGGTCGCAGAGCGTCGCGCACGACACGACGAGGCTGGCCGATCCTCGAGGAACGAGGAGACGTGAGCACGACGACGACCACGACCGACCCGGCCGCCGAGACGGCCGCCCCGGCCACGACCGCCGCCGCCGGGGCCGACGAGGCCGCGAGCAGCTACGTCTCCGACCCCCTGACGCGCCCGGTGCGCATCCAGGGCTACCCGAAGCGCCGGCCGGCGCGCGACGCCGGCCTCGCGGTGGTGCCTCCCCTGGGCCGACGCCGCTCGGTCACGACCGGGCCGACGTACGGCGACTTCTTCGCCCCGGCCGACGCCCCCGCCGCGGCGGCGGGCGGCTCGGTCGACGCCGGCGCGTAGGGCCTACGGGCGCTGCAGCGTGTCGCGCGGGTACTCCCCGAAGCGCTTCACGTACGCCGCGCTGAACCGCCCGAGGTGCGCGAACGCCCAGCGGCGGGCCACCTCGGACACCGTGAGGCGGTCGGGCGACCCGGCCCGCAGCTCCTCGTGGACGCGCTCGAGGCGCACCCCCCGCAGGTACTCCGTGGGGGTCGTCTCGAGGTGACGGCTGAACGACTGCTGCAGCCCCCGCGCCGTGAGGCCGGCGTGCTGGGCGACGTCGGCGGCCGTGATGGGCAGGTGGGCGTGGGCGTGCACGTACTCGACCGCGCTCCGCAGCGAGGCGTTCCGGGGCGCGAGCAGCGCCTCCGGCAGGCTCGTCGACGAGTGGCTGAAGGTGTCGAGCATCGCGACGGCGGCGAGCCGGGCCATCTCGGCGCGCATCATCGGCGCGATCTCGCCGCCGAGGTAGGTCTGGGCGATGAGCCGGACCGTGCTGTTCCAGCTGCCGAGCGCCGCCGGCGAGGGCGGCACCGAGTGGTCGAAGCGGAGCGAGCCGGGGGCCGCGCCCTCCCGTTCGGCGGCGACCTCGTGCAGCAGCACGTCGTCGACGTGGACGAGGTTCTGCTCGAAGTCGGCGTAGCGGAACGAGAACGGCCGCCCGTGCGGGAAGACGACCGGCACCCCCACCTCGACCTGGACCTCGTCGCGCCCGAGGTCCATCACGGCGCGGCCGCGGCTCAGCCACTGGACGATGTGCTCGCCGGGCGGCTCGATCGTGCCGGTGATCTCGCCGTAGAACCTCGAGGTGCGGAGGGTGAGGTCGGGGTCGCCGGTGGCGGAGTGGCGGTACGAGAAATCGAGCTCCGTCGCACGCGCGACGAGCCCCGTGCCGTTGTAGCCCTGCTCGAAGACGGCCGCGGCCTCGTCGAGGTCGGTGCCGGCCGCTTCGATGCGGACGCGGTCCTCGCCCTCGTCACCCATCAGACACGAGTGAACAGCGAGGGAGGCGCGGGTGACAACTCGGGGAGGGGGGCTTGACCGAGGGGGCCGCGCCGTGCATGCCGCACAGCCCGGTCGCAGCGAGCCCTCCGGTGGCACCCGGCGGCCGGGCGTACGGTCAGCACATGAGCACCTTGGACGACATCGACCTGACCACCCTCCGCGGCGAGCACACCCGCTTCGGGGCCTTCACCGACAAGGTCGTGCTGGTCGTGAACGTCGCCTCCCGCTGCGGCCTGGCGCCGCAGTACGAGAAGCTCGAGCAGCTGCAGCGCACCTACGGCGAGCGCGGCTTCACGGTCGTGGGCTTCCCCAGCAACCAGTTCCTGCAGGAGCTCGGCTCGGCCGAGGCGATCGACGAGTACTGCTCGGCGACCTGGGGCGTGACCTTCCCGATGATGGAGAAGGTGCGCGTGAACGGCAAGTCGGAGCACCCGCTCTACACGGAGCTGAAGAAGACGCCCGACGCGGCGGGCAAGGCCGGCAAGGTGAAGTGGAACTTCGAGAAGTTCGTCGTCACCCCCGACGGGGCGGTGCACCGCTTCCGCCCGACCACCGAGCCCGACGACCCGGCGGTCGTCGCGGTGATCGAGGCGGCGCTGCCGACTCCCGCCCCGGCGTAGGCACGGGCCCGGCCTCCGGTCAGGCGACCGCGGTCGCCACGACCGGGGGCACCGACGTCGCCCGGCGGGCGGGCACCGCCGACGACACGAGCGCGAGGGCCGCGGCGGCGAGCACGAGCGCGACGACCAGCCCGACGGGCACCTGCGGCACCACGAGCTCGCCCGCGGCCGAGCCGAGCAGCGACTGCGCGCCCGCCCAGCCGTAGACGACGCCGAGCAGCAGCCCGAGCAGCACCGCGGCGACGGTCATCTGGGCGGCCTCGAGCAGCACCATCAGCCGCACCTGGCGGGCCGTGGCGCCGAGGGTGCGCAGCAGGCCGAGCTCGCGGCGACGCTGCAGCACGCTGAGCGACACGTCGTTGACGAGGCCGACGGCGGCGATGAGGGCCGAGAAACCGACGAGCGCCGTGACGACGAGCAGGGTCGTGCTGAACAGCGCGTCGAGCTCGGCGAAGTACTCCGGGTCGGCGGCCGTCATGCTCTCGATGAAGGCCCGCAGCGTGCCGAGCGCGACCGCGAGGGTCGAGACGAGCGTGACGCCGATCACGATGCCGACCGTGGCCCGGGTGCTCCGCTCGGGGTGGCGCACCGCGTTCTCCGCGGCGAGCCGGGCCACGGCGCCGCCGCCGGCGAGCCGGCCGACGCCGCGCAGCGCGAGGGGCATCACGAGGTGCGCGCCGACGACGACCCCGGTGAACGACACGACCCCGCCGAGGAAGGCGACGACGACCCCGGTCGCGTCGGCGAGGCCGGTCACGACGCCGGCGGCGAGCAGCGCCCCGCCGCCGACGACGAGGGCGGCGCTGGCGACGGTGCGCAGCACGCGGCGCGGGGCCTCGTGGGCCGGCGCCTCCTGCGCGGTGCCGATCGCCTGCAGCGGCGTGACCGCGAGCACCTTCCGCGAGCCGACCCAGGCGGCGGCGAGGGTGGTGGCGACGACCACGACGGCCGGGGCCAGGGTGGTGGCCGACACCACGGAGTACGGCAGGTCGGGCAGCGTGCCCCGGCCGACCAGCACGGCCACCGCGACGACGACGAGCACGCTGCCGAGCAGGGCGCCGAGGGCGGCGCCGACGAGGCCGACGACGAGGCCCTCGCCCGCCACCGCCCGGCGCTGCTGGCGGGAGGAGGAGCCGAGGAGGCGCATCAGCGCGATGGTGGAGGTGCGGCCCGCGACGATGGTCGCGAAGGTGTTCGCGGTGACGACGGCGCCGACGTACAGGGCGATCCCGATCACCACGACGGCGACGACCCCGAGCATCTGGCCCACGGTGGCGCTGTCGCCGGCGACGGGGTCGGCGCGGAGTGCCTGGTCGAGCACCCGGGTCGCGCCGACGAGGGCGACGCCGAACGTGGTGGCGAGGGTCGTGACGAGGATGCTCGGGCGGTGCTCGCGCAGGAGCTCGCGGGCGCTCACGCGGCGGCCTCGAGCTCGAGCATGACGGCGGAGACCTCGGCGGGCGTGCTGCGGCCGACCTCGTGCACGACGCGGCCGTCGGCGAGGAAGACGACGCGGTCGGCGTAGCTCGCGGCCACCGGGTCGTGGGTGACCATCGCGATGCTCTGGCCGTGGTCGCGCGACGCGGCGGCGAGCACCTCGAGCACGGCGCGACCGGTGCGCGAGTCGAGGTTGCCGGTGGGCTCGTCGGCGAAGACGAGGTCGGGCCGCGTGGCGAGGGCGCGCACGATGGCGACGCGCTGCTGCTGCCCGCCCGAGAGCTGGTGGGGCCGGTGGCCGAGGCGCTGACCGAGGCCGAGGGTCTCGACGAGCCGGTCGATCCAGGCGCGCTCGTCGGCGTCGGGGCGGCGCCCGTCGAGGCGGAAGGGCAGCTCGACGTTGCCCGTCACGTCGAGGGTCGGCACGAGGTTGAACGCCTGGAAGACGAAGCCGACGCGGCGGCGACGGAGCAGGGTGAGAGCCGTGTCGTCGAGGTGCGTGATGTCGGTGTCGCCGAGCAGCACCTGCCCCGAGGTGGCCGTGTCGAGGCCGGCGGCGAGGTGCATGAGGGTCGACTTGCCCGACCCGCTCGGCCCCATCACGGCGGTGAACTCGCCGGCGCGGAGCTCGAGCGACACGCCTCGGAGCGCCTCGACGCGGCCGTCGCCCCGGCCGTAGGTCTTCGAGACGTCGGCGAGGCGGGCGACCGGCGCCGCGCCTCCGACGGGGGCGGACGGAGCAGAGGAGGCGCGGGCCGGCTGAGCGGGGCGGGCGGCGGTGGGGTGCGTCACGAGGGGGCCTTCCGGGGAGGAGGTGGGAGGGGAGTCGGGGGCGGGGCGGGTGCGCGGGGCGGGCGGGTCAGCCGCGGAGCGTGCCCGAGCCGTCGTCGCCGGGGACGGGCTCGACGGTGGTCCAGCCGAGCCAGCGGTCGCCGACCTGGGCGGTGACGCGGCCGTCGCCGCAGCTGACGAGGCCCGTGGTCGGCAGGTCGTCGGGCAGCACCTCGGGCTCGAGGGCGGGGCCGCCGAGGTCGCCGTCGACGGGCTCGCAGGCGGCGAGGTCGACGCCGTCGGCGCTGGTGAAGCTGATCTCGTAGCCCGGCTGCGAGGTGTGCAGGCGCACGTCGATGTCGCGGGCGTCGGAGGGCACCCACTCGGGCAGGAACCAGGCGACGTCGTCGGAGTTCGACGGGCGGGGCGCCTCCACGGCGGTGTCGAAGTGACGCTCCTGGACCGGGGCGGAGCCGACGGCGGCGAGCGCGGCGTCGGTGATCGCGGAGCAGCCGGTGAGGGCGACGACGGAGAGGGCGGCGGAGGCGACGAGGGCGAGGCGCGCGGCGCGGCGGGCGGGGCGGACGGGGCGTGCGGCGGGGCCGGCGGCGGAGGTCTTCTGCATGGGATCCATCGTCGCCGTGGGGCGGGGGCGGCCGACATGACGGCACCACCCGGAGCGGGACGGGGGTTGTCCCCCCTGCCGGCACCGCGACTCCTCTCGGTCTGCGGCGCTCGCTCGTGCGCCCCTCGGGGCGGGCCCTGCGGCGTGCCGCCCAGTAGTGGGGGTATCTCGACGGTCGAGATTCACGGAACATGAGAGGCACGGGGAGGCCACGGACGGCGTCCCCACCCCGACCGGGCGGCGACAGGCCGCCCCCAGACCGGAGCACCATGACGATGACCACGGCCACGGACGGCCCCACCTCGACCACCCTGCCGGCGCCCGACGCCGCCTCGCCCGTCGACGAGATGGAGCTCGGGCACGACCCCGAGCTCGACTCCGAGGTCGACGAGGACCCGCTCGCGGCCCTCGACCGGCCGCCCTTCTCCGAGGTCGACGCGGAGCTCGACCTCGACCGCCTGCTGAACTCGTTCCGGCTGCTGATGCTGCACCACTCGCGGGTGCTCAACCACCAGGGCGGTCAGCACGGGCTCGGGCTCACCGACCTGCGGTTCCTGTTCTACGTGTCGGCCGCGGGCGACGCGGTCACGCCGAAGCGCGCCGCCGAGTACCTCGAGCTGTCGAGCGGCGCCATGACGAACCTCGTCGACCGGCTGATCGACAGCGGGCACCTCGACCGTCGCCCGAACCCGGGCGACCGTCGCAGCGTGATCGTCAGCCTCACCGACGAGGGCCGCGCGGCGGCGGTCGAGATCGCGGGCGTCTACCGTCGCTCGTTCACCGAGGTCTTCAGCGCGCCGCAGTACCGGGGCATGGCGGACGCCTTCCTCGACTTCGGCGCCGCGCTGGACCGCAACGGGGCGCTGCCCGCCGAGTAGTCGGGTCGCGTCCCCGCCGCGCCGCGACGGTCGACGACGTCGAGGTGACGCCTCCTGTGGGCTGCGCGCGGAGGAGGGCCCAGGAAGGGGCACCTCGATGCGCGGCGCGGCGCGGCGCGGGCGCCCGCGCCGGCGCCGCGCGGGCGCTCAGGCGAGCAGGTCGTTCGCGAGGTAGCCCGCGTAGCCGCCGCGCGTGCGCCCGACGCGACGCCCCGAGGTCAGCACCTCGCCCGCCTCCGACGCCAGCAGGGTCGCCCCGGCCGCGCGCAGCCGCCCGACGAGCGTCACGTCCTCGTGCAGGTCGAGGTCGCCGAAGCCCCCCGCCTCCGCGTACCGCGACGCCCGCACCCCGAGGTTCGCCCCGTGCACGTGCCCGTTCGGCCGCCCGGGGGTGTGGCGTGCCGTCCAGGCGGCGACCTGCTCCCGGCTGAGGTCGGCGAAGTCGGGCCGGACGGTGCCGACCACGACGTCCGCCCCGGAGTCGGCCTCGTCGAGCTGCGACGTCAGCCAGCCCGGCGGCACCTGCGAGTCGGCGTCGGTGTTGGCGATCCAGACGCGGTCCGCGACGGTCGCGGGCCCGCCCGTGCCCTCGCCCCGGCCCAGCTCCGCGAGCGCCCACTCGACGCCGGCCGACCGCGCGAGCCCGACGTTGTGGACGCTGGTCTCGAGCACGGTGACGCCGGGCACGGCCCGGGCTAGCCGCACGGTGTCGTCCGTGCAGCCGTCGGCCACGACGACGATGACGACCCGCGCCTCCGGGCGCTCCTCGGCGAGCCGACGGCGCGCCTCGGCGACGGAGGCGAGGCAGCGCTCGATCAGCTCCTGCTCGTCACGGGCCGGCACGACGACGGCGACCCCGATGACCGGGGCCGGCGAGGAGTCGCGCGCCGGCTCCGCGACGGAGGCCCGGTCGCGCGCGTCGTCGGCGGGCACGGCGCAGGGCGCGGGCGCGCTCACCGGAGACCCGTCCGCTCGGCGACGGACCGGCCGTCGAGCGAGAACACGTCGAGCAGGAAGTCGGCCTCGACGTGCTGCACCACGCGGCGCAGCCCGGCGCGCTCGGCCCAGGCGGCCAGCGCGGCGTGCACCTCGTCGCCTCCCTGCGCGAAGTCGTCGGCCCCGTGCCGCCAGTGGCAGGCCACGAGCGTCCCGGTCGTCGTGAGCGCGGCGGCGACGCCGTCGAGCAGGGCGGCCAGCGCACCGGGCTCGAGGTAGTAGCCGACCTCGCCGAGCACGACGAGGTCCCAGCGCCCCTCGGGCAGCCCCTCGGAGGCGTCGGCCCGCTCCACCCGCACGTGCGGCTGGTCGGCGAGCCGCTCGCGGGCACGCTCGACGGCCACCGGCGAGACGTCGAGCGCGAGCACCCGGTCGGCCCGGGCGGCGAGCTCGCCCGTGACGACGCCGATCGAGCAGCCGACCTCGAGCACCGCGCCGTACCGCTCGTCGGGCAGGGCCCCGAGCACGAGGGCTCGCTTGCGGCGCTCGTACCAGCGCGTCGTGACGCCCCACGGGTCGTCGCGGGCGGCGTGCGTCCCGTCGAAGCGGGAGGCGTCGTCGGCCCGAGCGTCATCGGCGGTGGGCGCGCCGGCGGGCACCGCGACCGCGGGCGCCGAGCGCACGAACACGTCGCGCCCGGCGGCGAAGTGGGCGAGGAACTCCGGCCGCAGCACCGCCTCGTCGCCCGGTCGCGCGGAGAGCGGCCTGACCTGGCTGACGTAGCGGGCGAGGGCGTGCTGGCGGGCGACCCGCGCCTCCTCGTCCACCGTCAGCTGCACCAGCTGCGCCCACGGCACGTCGGGGTGGCCGGGCGAGCCCCAGTGCCACATCCAGACCGGGTACTCGAGCAGCTCGGGCTCCGGCTCGGCGCCGGCGACGACCTCGGCCGCCAGCTCGCCGAGCACGCGGTGGTCGCGGTGCCCGTCACCGCGCCAGGTCGACACGACGGCGGAGGGAGCGAGCTCGTCGACGAGGTCGACGAGCCGGTCGCGCACGGCCTCGCGGTGCTCACGCACGGCCCCGTCGGGCACGCCGAGCATCACGAGCCGGACCCCGGGGCCGAGCTCGTCGAGGGCCGCCCGGGCCTCGCGGCGCCGGACCTCGCCGAGCTCGGCGCTCGTCGTCGTCTCCGACGCGGGGTGCGAGGCGGTGCCGTCCGTCACGACGACGACGGTGACGGGCTGCCCCCGCCGTGACGCGGCGGCGATCAGCGAGCCGGCGCCGAGCGTCTCGTCGTCGGCGTGTGCCGCGAGCACGAGCAGGGAGCCGGGGAGGCGCGGTGCGGCCGGCAGCGCCGCCAGACGCGGGTCGGCCTCCCACGTGGCGGCGGAGGTGCCGGGCTCGCGGGCGTCGAAGCTCACCACGGGTCCACCCCCTCCCCCGGGGCGTCGGCCCCGTCGCCGAGGGCGAGCTCGCGGACGGCGCCGCCGAGCGACGCCTCGTCCTTCTCCGCGTGGTGCTGGCGGAGGTACAGCTCGAGGTCGGCGACCCGCGCGGCGTGGGCCGCGTCGAGCGCCAGGGGCGCGGGCCCGAGGGCCCGGCCGACGACACGCAGCACGTCGTCGGCCGCGCGGGCGACCGTTCCCCGCACCCGCTTGGCGAGGAGGCGCCCCTCCCGCCCGGTGGCCTCGCCCGCGTCGACGAGGTCGGCGGCCTCGGCGAGCGCACGCCGCGCGTCGCCGAGGCGCTCGTCGACCACCCCGAGGGCGCGGAGCCGCCAGGGGTCGGGCTCGCGGCCGACCGTCGCGGCGTGGAGGGTGCGGGCGACGCCGACCGCTCCGCCGTACCAGCAGGCGGCGACGCCGATGCCGCCCCACTCGAAGCCGGGTCGGCGGAGGTACCAGCCGGGCTCGCCGACCGGGCTCGCCGCGACGTCGTCGAAGCGGACGGGGCCGGAGGGGATTTCGACCAGGCCGCGGGCGTGCCACGTGCCGGGCACGACCTCGACGCCGGGCTGGTGCAGGTCGACCGCGAAGAGACGGCGCTCGTCGCCCGCCCAGGCGGTGACGAGGGCCGCGTCGAGCTGGTCGGCGAGGGAGCACCACGGCTTGACGCCGGTGAGCGTCCAGCGCTCGGGGGCGGCGGTCGCAGCGCCGTCGGCAGCGGGGGCACCGGGGTCGGCGGGGTCGACCGCGACGGCCGGGGCGCGCGTGGCGTCGAGCCGCACCCCCGGGCCCTCGGCGGCGAAGACGCCCCAGAGCGGCCCGGCCGCGGAGGCCCGGCCACCCGAGCCAGCGGCGTCCGTAGCGGTCGGCGCCACCTGGCCGGCCTCCCGCGCCTGCTCGAGGACGGCGACCGCGTCGAGGTGCGGCTCGACGGCCCGCGCCGCGGAGAGGTCGTGGGCGGCGAGCGTGGCCAGCGCGCGCCAGAGATCCGCGGTCTGGCCGGTGCCGGGGGCGGGCACCGCGCCTCCCTGCGCTCCGGGGTCGGTCAGGCTCGCGGCGAGGCCCAGGGCCTCCGCGACGGAGGCCGGCAGGTGAGCACGGACGAAGGAGGTCGTCGACCCTGGCGGGACGGCGCGCGACAAGTGCATGCTCCGACCGTACGGGGCGTGCACGGCCTGCACCCAGCGTTGTCCCCCACAGAGGGCACGGCGGCGTGTGCGGCCCTGGCCGCCCGAGCGGCCGGGCCCGCCGTCAGAACGAGGTGATGCCGTGCAGCGGCCGGTCGGGCGCGAGCATCGCCCGGAGCGACTGCACCGCGCCCGCGCGGCGCTCGCGGACGAGCCCGGCCCCGGCGAGCGTCACGGGGTCGACGCCGCCGAGCCAGAGCGAGCCCAGCGTGGCGACGTCGAGGTCGAGGTCGGCCCGGCGGACGCCCGCGCGCTTGACGGTCGCCGAGCCGCCCTCGCTCGTGACCCGGAAGGTGCCGGCCGCGTGCCCCAGGGCGTCGGCGACCGCGAGCGTGACGACCCCGTCGGCCGACCACGGCCGCGCCTGCAGCGCCGCCACGGGGTCGAGCACGCGCAGCCAGACGTGGTCCTCGTCGTGGGTGATGCGCATCGCGCGGGGGTCGACCAGCGCGTGCAGCAGCGGGTCGGCCTGGGGAGCCTGCTCGTAGCGGACGGTGTCGACGAGGTCGACCTCGAGCAGCAGCTGCCAGAGGCCGAGGTACGCGTCGTCGCTCGCCGCCACGAGGTCGGTGACGATCAGCACGGTCGTCGCGCCCTCGTCGAGCTTGTAGGTGACGTAGCCGTCGACCGCGCCCGCGGGGTCGCGGTGCACCGCGGCGCGGATCGCGGGGTCGGAGACGCCGCCCGGCCGGCCGCCGTGCAGCCGGTGCGACCAGACGCCCTCGTGCCGGTCGATCGACCCCGGGCTGCGGCGGTGGAACCGGGCGAAGACCTCGCGGGCCGTCGCCTCGAACGCCTCGTCGCGGGCGACCAGGTCGACGCTGCCCGCGGGCTCGGAGAGCAGGCCGGAGGCGCGGCGCCGGTCGACCTCGACCTTGCGTTCGCGGGTGGCAGGCCCGAACCCGAACCGGCGGTAGATCACGCCCTCGCTGGCGGTCAGCGCGGCCACCGCGAGGCCCGCGCCCTTCGCGGCGGCCAGGTCGTCGGTCATCAGCCGGCGGAGGATGCCCCGACGGCGGTAGGTCGGCTGCACGGTCACGCCCGAGACGAGGTGCGCGTCGAGGAGGCGCCCGCCGCCGACGTTGATCGAGCGGGTGAGGCTGACGAAGGTGCCCACGGGCACTCCGGAGGCGGCGAGGGAGCCCTCCCGCGCCTCCTTCGCGTAGACGCCCGTGTAGAGCCGGCCGTCGACGACGCCGCGCTGCGTCTCGCGGCCGATCGTGCCGGCGTCCGGCTCAGCGTTGTGGAAGCCGAGGGTGACCGCCCGCGTCCAGGCCGTCGAGTCGGCGTCGGCGCGCGGCTCGGCGGGCGCGGCGCCGTCGCCCGCGGCGTCGCCGGCGGCACCGTCAGCGGCGTCGCCCGCATCGGCGACCGGGGTCGGCTCGAGCGCGGCGGGGAAGGAACGGATGTCGAAGTCGTCGTCGAAGGGAGCCACGACGGCCAGCGTAGGGCGCGCCGCCGACGCTGTCGTCGGCCGGAGGGAGGAGCCGACGGCTAGAGCGTCAGCCGCCGCTCCACGAGCCCGCGGGCGACGTCGGCGAGGCGCGTGCGGGTGCGCCGCGCGTGCGACCGCATCAGCTCGAAGGCCTGGTCGGTGCTGACGTCGTGGGTGTGCGCGAGCACGCCCTTCGCCTGCTCGATGACGACGCGGGTGGTCAGCGCCGACTGCAGCTGGGCCCGGACGGCGGTGCTCTCGCGCAGCGTCCTCTCCTGCACGATGCCGATGGTCGCGACGTCGGCGAGCGCCTGCGCCACGCGCACGTCGCGCTCGTTGAGCTCGCCGGGCTCGTGCCGCAGCAGGTTGAGCGTGCCGATCACGGTCTCGCGGAGGCGCAGGGGCACGGCGTGCACCGAGCGGAAGCCCTGCTCGCGCGCGACGCGGGCGAAGCGCGGCCAGCGGGCGTCGCCCTCGTCGAGCGAGGTGACCGAGACGACCTTGCCGGTGCGGAAGCACTCCCAGCAGGGCCCCTCCTCCGCGTCGAGCTGCATGGTCTCGACGAGCGAGGTCGCCTCGCTCGTCGAGGCGACGACCTCGAGCTCGCCCGAGTCGTCGGCGAGCAGGATGCCCCCCTCCGAGACGTCGAGCAGGTCGTGGCAGGTCTCGACGAGCGACTGCAGCAGCTCGATGACGTCGAAGCCCGCGACGAGCGAGTCGGCCAGGGTGGTGAAGGCGTCGACGAGAGCGGCCTCCCGTGTGGATTCCGTCATGATGACTCCTCGATGCCCGTGGGGCGTGTGGCGAAGCTGAGGCGACCGGCCAGGACGTCGTCGGCGACCTCGCGCATCGACGTCCCGGTGGCGAAGGCGTGGCCCTGCAGCAGCAGCTCGGCGTCCTCGGGCGAGACGCCGACCTGGGCGAGCACCATGCCGGTGGCCTGGTGGACGTGCCGGCGCGAGAAGCGGTCGGTCACGGCGTCGTCGTGCTGCTCGTCGGCGATCTCGCGGACGGCGGCGCGCAGCAGGTGGCGGCTGACCTCGCGGGCCAGGGCGGAGGCGCGGAGGGCGTGCTCGTCGCTCAGGTCGTGCGCGTGGTCGCACCAGAGGTCCATGGCGCCGAGAGCGAGCGGGCCGAGCAGCAGGGGGAAGGCGAAGAGGGCACCGATCGGCTCGTCGGCGAGCGCCCGCGAGAACGCGGGCCAGACGCGCACGGGCGAGCCCGCGACGTCGGGCTCGAGCACCGGTCGGCGGGCGGCGACGGCGTCCCAGCAGGGGCCCTCGCCGAGGTCGAACTGCAGCTCGTCGAGCCGCGCGGCCTGGTCGTCGGTGGCGGCGACCGTCCCGGTGGGCAGCAGGTCGCCCATCGTCGCGATGGAGAGGCCCGTCACGGGCAGGGCGCCGAGCAACGGACGAGCCAGGTCGCCCCCGGTCGAGGAGGCGCGGCGCAGCTCGGCCACGGCCGTCACCATCTCGTCGTCCACGTCGCTGCTCCCTGCACACTCCGGTCTCGGAGTCAACCGTACCGCCGACCCTGTCGCCGGGGCCCCGTGACGTGCGACCATCGGAGCACGAGAGATCGTTCCCCCGGACCCCGGGAGCGGCGGACACGCGGCCTCGGCCGCTCTACCGGACGAGGTCACCGTGAACGTCACCAGCCTGAGCATCGACGGCCAGCTCTACCACCTCGACCCCTCGGTCGACGTGGGCGCCCTCAAGGCCCGCATCTCGGCCGTCGCCCGACAGGGAGCGGACTTCGTCGACTTCTCGACGGTCGCGCACGGCCTGGTCTCGGTGCTCGTCACGGCGTCGAGCGTCGTGCGCCTCCAGTCGGTGCCGACCGAGCCCGTCGACGCGGCCCACGAGCCGGAGGAAGCCACGGAGTGGGCGCGCATCGACGCCGCCATCGACTTCGACGAGTACGCCTGGTAGCCCCCGCGGCGCCGACGGGCCACGATGGAGGCACCCGGTCACCCGACAGAGACGTCGACACGACCGCGAGACGGACGGAGCCCCCATGCGCGTCGGCGTGCCCACCGAGATCAAGAACAACGAGGCCCGCGTGGCGATCACGCCCGCCGGGGTCGACACCCTGGTGCGCCGGGGCCACGAGGTGCTCGTGCAGTCGGGGGCGGGCCTCGGCTCGCGTCTCTCCGACGCCGACTTCGCCGCGGCGGGCGCGACGGTCGTCGACGGCCCCGCGGCCGTGTGGGACGCCGCCGACCTGCTCGTCAAGGTCAAGGAGCCGGTCGCCGAGGAGCACGCCCGCCTCCGCGCCGACCAGGTGCTCTTCACGTACCTGCACCTCGCGGCCGACCGGGCCCTGACGGAGGCGCTGGTCGCCTCGGGCACGACCGCGATCGCCTACGAGACGGTGCAGCTGGCCGACCGCTCGCTGCCGCTGCTGCAGCCGATGAGCGAGGTGGCCGGGCGGCTGTCGATCACGGTGGGGGCGTACCACCTGATGCGCGCCTCCGGCGGTCGCGGGACCCTGCTCGGCGGCGTCCCGGGCACCCCGCGCGCGAAGGTCGTCGTGATCGGCGGGGGCGTCGCCGGCGAGCACGCGGCGGCCGCCGCCGTCGGCCTGGGCGCCGACGTGACCGTGGTCGACCTGTCGCTGCCGCGCCTCCGGAGCCTCGAGGCGCGCTTCGACGGGCGCGTCGCCACGCGGCACTCGTCGCCGTGGGAGATCGCGGCGCAGGTGCGCGACGCCGACCTCGTGATCGGGTCGGTGCTCGTGCCCGGAGCCGCGGCGCCGAAGCTCGTGACCGACGAGATGGTCGCCGGCATGAAGGCCGGTGCGGTGCTCGTCGACATCGCGATCGACCAGGGCGGCTGCTTCGAGGGGTCGCGCCCGACCACGCACGACGACCCCACCTTCGCGGTGCACGAGGCCGTCTACTACTGCGTCGCCAACATGCCCGGCGCCGTGCCGGAGACGTCGACGCGGGCGCTCACGGCGGCGACGCTGCCCTACGTGGCGGCGCTCGCCGACCACGGGTGGCGCGCCGCGACGGAGGCCGACCCGGCGCTCGCGCTCGGCCTCAACGTCGTCGGCGGACGCGTCACGAACGCGGGGGTCGCGTCGGCGCTCGGGCTGCCGCTGGGGTAGGTGCCGGAGGGCGCGCCGCAGGGCGCGCCGGCGCGTCTCGGCGCGACGCGCCGGTGTCGGCGGGCGACGCGCCGGAGCGCTTGCGGAGCGTCGGAGGGGCTGCCTACACTCGACCCCTGTTCGAACACGTGTTCGAGAGAGGCGGCCCTGATGAACATCTCCACGACCCGATCCGACGTCGCGCTCTGGTTCGTCGACGAGGTGCCCGACCGGCTCGTGCACGACGGGGTGCGGTACCGCGTCTCCGACATGCCGACGAAGCTCTTCGACGAGCCGACGTTCGTGCACGCGCTCATCACGCACCCGCCGCGACAGTTCGTCGGGTGGCGGTTCCAGGCCACCGACGGGGTCGGCACGACCCACATGTTCGAGGTGCTGCGCGACGCCGCGGGCCGGTGGGTGCTGGGCCGCGTCTACGACTGACGCGGCGCCGCAGCTCGCTCCGGGCGACTCGATCCGGGCCCTCGTGGTCGGCGACCGCCCAGCACAGGGCATCTCGTGCGGGTCACGGGTTGTCACAGGGTGTGGATGCCGTGTGGAGAACCTGTGCCGACACGCCGCCCGCCCGGTGGAGAACTGGGGACAACTGGGGACAAACGTGTGGAAATCACATCGGTGTAATTCGCCCATAGCTCTGTGACCAGCATTTTCGGCAGGGTCTAGCCCTGTGGATAACTCTCGATCTCACGCTCGACTTGTCCACATCGCGGGAGGGGGACGGATGCGGTAGGTGCGACCTGAGGCCGGTCGCAGGTCGCGGTGCCAGACTCGCCGCAGCGATCTCACGGCGCCCGTGCTCGCGGCGCCGTCCACCCGAGGAAGGACCGCCGTGCCCAAGGACGACAAGACCCCGAAGAACCCCGACTCGAAGGGGGCCACCAAGAAGGGCTCCGCGAATGGGGCCACGAAGAAGGGCTCCGCGAGGGGCGCCTCGAAGGTCGCCGAGGCCGAGACCCGTGCTCGCGAGGCCCTGCGCGCCGCGAAGGCCGCCGTGGCCGAGGCTCGCGCCCGGTCGGCGGCGCTGACCACCGTCACGCGGCCGGGCCTCGACGACCTCGCGCAGCAGCTCGTCGTCGTCAAGGGCGAGATCAAGGCCGCGACCCGTCGGGCCGAGAAGGCCGACGCCCAGCGCGCCGAGCTCGAGGAGCGCCGCGCCGCCGCCCGGAAGGCCCGTGCCCGCGCCGAGAAGAAGGCCGCGAAGGCCGACGCCGCCCGCGAGGAGGTCGCCGCGGCCGAGAAGGCCGCCGCGAAGGCCGCCCGCCGCGCCGAGAAGGCCGCCGCGAAGGCGTCGCGAAGCACGGCGGCCACGGCACCCGGCGCCTCGTCGACGCCGACGTCCGGCCCGGCGGCCGACGCGACCGGGGCGCCCGCCGGCACCGCGACTCCGGCAGCCACCGCCGCGGTCGACTCCGCTCCCGTCGACTACGCCCTGCCGCTCCCCCCGAGCGACGAGACGACGGTGACGCGCGAGGACGGCAGCGAGGCCCGCGAGGACCTGCACGCCCAGACCCTCGTGCACCTGCGCGGCCTCGCCCGCGCCGCGGGGCTCACGGGGTACTCGCGCCTGACGAAGACCGCGCTGGTGGCGAAGCTGCAGGAGCTCGCGGTTCGGTGACCGGACATCGGCGAGCGAGCCGCCGTCTCCGTTCGTAGGGTCGGTGCATGAGCGCTGATCAGAGGGAGATCGACCTGGCCCGCGTGTTCGTCGACCTGGCGGACTCGCTCCGGGGAGGGCACGACGTCATCGACACGATGGACGTGCTCGTGCAGGCGACCGTCACGCACACCCGCGCCTCCGAGGCGGCGGTCGTGCTGGCGGACGCCGGCGGCTCCCTCCACGTCGTCGCGTCGACCTCGGAGCGCTCCGTCGACGTCGAGGAGGCGCAGATCGGCACAGCGTCGGGCCCCTGCGTCGCCGCCTACGCGGACGGCCACCTGCTCGAGGTGCCCGACGTGCACGGGGTCGTCGACCGCTGGCCGGAGTTCGTCGAGACGGCCGAGGCGTCGGGCCTGCGCGCCGCCCTCGCCATCCCGCTCACGGTGCGCGACCGGACCGTCGGCGGCATGAACGTCTTCCTGCGCGAGGCGGGGCGCCTGAGCGACGTCGAGCTGGTGCTGCTGCAGGCGATGACCCACGTGGCGACGATCAGCGTGCTCCAGCAGCGCGACTCCGACGCCCGCGACGAGCTCGCCGACCAGCTGCAGCGGGCGCTCGACGCCCGCGTCACGATCGAGCAGGCGAAGGGGTTCCTCGCCTACCAGCACGAGACGGGGGTGGACCAGGCCTTCGCGCTGATCCGTGACCACGCCCGGCGCCACCGGGTGCGCCTCCGCGAGGTCGCCGAGGGCGTGGTGCGTCGCGAGCTCAGCCTCTGACCTCCGGCGCCGAGGCCCCGGTGGCCGAGGCCGGCTCGGGCAGCACGTGCAGGCCGGGGCCGCTGTCGGCGGAGGCGGCGAGCGCCCTCAGCCAGGCGGGGTTGATCGCCGGGGGGCGGCTGCCGGCGAAGCGGAAGCGCAGGCTCACGGTCGGGAAGACCCAGATGGTGCTGCGCCCGTCGCCGGACGCCGCGGGCTCCTTCCACGAGAAGGCGAAGCTCTCGTGGCGGCGCAGCTTGGCGACCATGACGATCTGGAGGTGCGCCAGCACACGGTCGTCCATCTGCACCTCGGCGGTGCCGCGGTCGTAGATCAGGTGCCCCACGGTCGCGCCCCGCTCAGGCGCCGGGCACGGCCGCGTCGTCGACGGCGGTGTCGTGCGGGGCGTGGTCGGCGTGCTGGTCGTGGTCGTGGTCGTGGTGCTGGTCGGGCGCGGCGTGCGGGTCGTGGGCGCCGTTCTCGGTGGCGGGCCCGGAGGCGCCCTGCGGCAGGCGCGCCTGGTCGAGGATCGCGACGGCGTCCGCCGCCGAGATCGACCAGGTGATGGTCGCCGTGACCGTGGCGCTGCCGCCGGCCCCGATGTCGTCGCTGAGGAAGTCGACCCGGACGTCGGAGACCGACTGGTCACGCGCCGGGACGCCCTCGACCGCACGCACGATGACGCCGTCGTCGTAGGGCAGGTTGGAGATGGCCATGGTGCTCGGTCCGTTCGTCGGGTGCGGGACGGGGCTGTCGCCTCCTCCAGTGTCCTCCTCCGGGGCGGGGCCCGTCAGGCGCTCATCCCGTCCGTTCGGCGCGCTCCGCGACGCAGTTGTCCGGAAAGCGAAGTGTCTAGGAGGACTAACTAGCTGGACTAGCTAAATCATGTCAGCATCTCTCCCGTACCGGTTCACGGCGGTACGGCCCGACTTCACGGCGGGCCACCCGCAACGACGACGGCGCAGGGCCGTCAGGAACGAGAACGACATGAGCATCACGAGCCAGTCTCCGTTCACGGAGATCCGAGCCACCGAGCGCCAGGCCACCCTCTTCGTCATCGCGACCTCGGCGGTCGCCGCGTGCGGCACCGTCGTCGCCGGCATGCTCGTCGCCCTCGGGGTCGCCGCGTGAACGCCGCCGGCGCCGCAGCCACCTGGTCGGACCTCGCGCTCCCCGCGACGGAGCCCCTCGACCTCGCCGACCTCTTCCGGGCGGAGGCCGCCTGATGGACCTCCGGTCGCTCACCCACGAGGCGCTCGTCGCCGCCGTCTCGGGTCGCCTGGTCGGCCCCCAGTCGCTCTCGGCCGCCGAGGTGCAGGCGTTCTCCGCCAGCCCCGTCGATGCCCCCTCGGCCCGCCCCGAGCACGCGAGGATGGAGGCCGCCTGATGCCCTTCTCCGCCCGCGCCCTCGCTCCCGAGCTCGAGCACGTCTCGTACTTCGACACGTCGATCGACGACGACGACCTCGACTGACGCCTCCCCCGAGGCACACGGCACCACCCGCACGGCACCACCCGCACGACAGCAACACAGGACGACCGCACGACAGCATGACGACGACCGCACGACCCCGCTCGACCACCGCCTCCACCAGGGCCGGCAGCGCGCGGGCGACGCCCGACGGGCGTCACACCGAACACCGTCACCCCCGACGGCCTGATCACCCAGAGGACCCCGCGATGCCCCAGCGAATCCAGGCAGCCCGCCTGCACGCCTCCCTCGAGAGCTACCGGATCACCGAGCAGCGTCTCGACCGGACGGCTGGGTCGTCGCCCCTGCCGCGGACGGAGCGGGACGCCCTCGCGCTCATCCTCGCCGCGGAGGCCACCGAGCAGCCGATGACGCCGGGCGCCCTCGCCGCGACCCTGGGCTTCACCACCCCCGCTGTCTCGAACTTGCTGCACCGGTTGCAGGACGCCGGGCTCGTGCTCTGCGAGGCCGACCCGAGCGACCGTCGCCGCAAGACCGTGCACACCACGCCGGAGGGGCGCGACGCCTGCGAGACCACCACGACGGTGCCGCCGGTGCAGGAGTTCCTCATGCAGGTGCCCCCGGAGCAGGCCGAGGTGATCAGCGCGTTCCTCGACGAGCTGAGCACCGTGATCGCCTCGCAGGCGGAGCGCGTCCCGCGCTGAGGCTGGCGCCTCGAGGTGCCCCGTCCTGGGCCCTCCGCGGCGCGCGGGCCCCAGATCGGGTCACCTCGACGAGGCGGGGCTCGTCACGTGCCGGATCGAGGGCCTGAGGGCGCTGATCTGCCCCTCGACGTGGCGACCACCGCGGCTCCGGTACCGTCGACGTGTCGACGGGCACGCCCGCACCGAGGCACGAGGAGGCGCGGATGAGCGACGCGACCCCGGCCCCGGCCCGCAGGCGGTCGCCGACGGCCCGACGCGCGACCGTCGTCGTGGTCGGTGCCGGCCAGGCCGGCCTCTCGGCGGCGCACCACCTGGCGCGGCGCGGGTTCGGCTCCGCGCTCGACGACCCCGACCCCGACCCCGAGGCCGCCGCCGCCGCCGAGCGCTCGCTCGTCGTGCTCGACGCCGACGACCACCCGGGAGGCGCGTGGCAGCACCGCTGGGAGTCGCTGCACATGGGCACCGTCAACGGCATCTTCGACCTGCCGGGCATGCCCCTGCCGCCCGTCGACCCCGACGAGCCGAGCCGCGACGCGGTGCCGCGCTACTTCGCCGCGTACGAGGAGCGTGAGCGGCTGCCGATCGTGCGGCCCGTGCGCGTGACGGCGGTCCGGGCGGTCGACGACGACCCGGGCGGCGACCTGCTCGTCGAGACGTCGGCGGGCACCTGGCTGACGCGTGCGGTCGTCAACGCCACCGGCACGTGGAACACGCCCGTCGTGCCCGACCTGCCGGGCCGCGAGCTGTTCGCCGGCCTGCAGCGGCACAGCCGCGACTACCGACGGGCCTCGGACTTCGCGGGCCGGCGCGTCGCGATCGTCGGCGGCGGCATCTCGGCGGTGCAGCTGCTCGAGGAGGTCAGCCGGGTCGCGACGACCCTCTGGTACACCCGGCGCGAGCCCGTCTTCCTCGACCACGACTTCACGCAGAGCCTCGACGGCGTCGACGTCGAGCGCCGTGTCGCGGCCGACGCGGCGGAGGGCCGCCCGCCCGCGAGCATCGTCTCGTACACCGGGCTGGGCTGGACGAGCTACGCCGTGGAGGCGCGGCGCCGAGGGGTCCTGACCCGTCGCCCGATGTTCACGGCGCTGCGCCCGCACCACGTGGTCGAGGCCGACGGATCGAGCACGAGCGTCGACGCGGTCATCTGGGCCACCGGGTTCCGGGCCGACCTCGACCACCTCGACCCGCTGCGGCTGCGCGGGCCGCTCGGCGGGGTGCCGCTCGTCGGCACGCGGGCCCGGGCCGACGAGCGGGTGCACCTGATCGGCTACGGGCCGTCGCAGTCGACCGTCGGCGCCAACCGGGCGGGCCGCGCGGCGGCGGTCGCGCTGGTGCAGCGGCTGGGCGCGGGGGCGGCGGCGGCGGGGCGGTGAGGCCGAGTGGTCACGAACTGCTGCTGCCGGGCTCGTGACGAGCAGTTCGCGACCACTCGCGCCGGGGAGGCGAGCACGGCGCCGGACGATCCAGGAGAGCGAGTGACGGGAATCGAACCCGCGCTACCAGCTTGGGAAGCTGGAGTTCTACCATTGAACTACACTCGCGCGCCGCGGTGAGGCGGACTCCCCCACTATAGCGACCCGCGACTCCTCGGTCTGTGCGACCGCCCGACGGCCTGCCCGACGGCCCGCTCACGACGTCGCGTCCCCCGTTCCACCCGGTGTCCCCCGGTCGGGGGCCGGTTGTCAAGGGCCTGCACCGATCCGTCCACCCGCTTAGCGTCGAGGGGACCACCGGGGCCGACTGGGCGGACCCGGGCGACAGAGGAGAACCTCATGAGCCACTACGTCAGCGATCCTGACGCCCGACCGGTCAAGATCACCACCTACCCGCCGCGGCCGCGACGCCGCACCGCGCCGGGCCAGCGCTCCACCCGCCGCGACGAGGTCCGCTACGGCGACTTCTTCGTCACCGAGCCCGCCGCGAGCGGGGTGGCCTGATGACCCCCGCCGGTCAGACGTCGACCGCGCAGCAGCTGGTGCGCGTGCCGCTGACCGACGTCTCCGACGTGCACCTGCACCGGATCGACGACGGCCAGTGGCGGGTGCTCGACCGGCGCCTGCCCTCCGACGACGTCGCCGCGCTGCTCGGCTTCGTCGAGCGCACCGGGGGCCTCTACGAGGTCACGCTGATGGGGCGGCCGCGCGAGCACGTGCCGTGCCCCGACCTGCGCTGCGCCGCGCTGACGTTCGTCGAGCACGGGGTCGAGCTGGGCTGAGCCGTGCGCCCTCGTCGGTGCGGGCGCTCCGGGGACGTGCCGGTGGTTCTGCACGCCAGGAGCACGAGCCACATCCGCCGATCCACTCCGGAGTGGAGCAGCGATGTGGGCGACCGACCTCGGACCGCCCAGCTCGCTCGGCCCGCCCGATCCGCTCGGCAGCCTGACCCGGGAGGCAGGCCGGTCCTCGCGACCTGACCGCGACTCCCCGGGGACTCCGAGAGGGATCCGGCCCGCCGCGGCCGTGTCAGGCGGGAGTCGCGGATCCGAGGCACGGATCACTCGCGGGTTCGGCAGGGACGGCGGAGCGGAGAGACCCGCAGACCGCGCCGGGGACGACGACGGGGCGCTGCGGGAAACGACGACCGGGCCGCGCGGGGCCCGCCCACCGGGGGACGCGACGGGCCCAAGGGCAAGGGGGCCTGTGAATACGGGCGGAGCGGGGGCCGTCCTCCTAGCGTCGGCCTCATGATCACGAAGAAGACCCTGCTGCCCCTCGCCGCCCTGCTGATGCTGCCGCTCGCGGGCTGCACCGGAGGCGCGCAGAACACGGACCCCGCCGGCGACGTGCCCGGCTCGTCCGCCACCCGCACCGACCCGGGCCAGGCCAACGACGCCGCGTGCACCCGCATCGGCGCGACCGCCCTCTCGACCCTCGCCGACGGCGCCACCGACGACGTGCTGCTCGGCTACGCCGTCCAGGAAGGCGACACCTGGTACGTCGCGGCGCCCCTCGGCGAGAACAACGTGCTCAGCGACACCATCGGCCTCTGGACCACGACGGGCGACGTCGAGGCGGACGACTTCGACGCGACCTTCGAGTCGGCCAACGACGACGCCGCCGAGAACTCGTCGTTCACCCGCGCGACCGACGCCGACGACGACTCCGACGCCGCCGAGCAGGCGCTCTCGTGCATCGAGGACGCCGACGACACGGCCCGCTGAGCCCCGCACCGCCGGGAGGCCGGGCACCGCGCACGCCGCCGGCACCGCGGGCGGTCGCACGCCGCCGCGAGTGCGCCTTCCGGCCACCCCGGTGCGCGGCGCGCGGCCTCCTGGCACCATGGGTCGGGGGGCGTGCGCGCTCCTCGTGACGAGGAGACGGGAGGCACCGTGGGCTACCTGACCTACGACGGCGGCACCGCCGAGGTGCAGCTGGACGACCGCGTGCTGGCCCACCTCCAGATCGTGATCATCACCAAGATCCGCCGCCAGGAGAGCTTCGTCTTCTCCTGGAAGGAGCCCGCCTCGGCCGGCGACGGCCGCAGCAGCGTGTGGATCCACCCGACCGTGAGCCTGCGCTTCTCGGTCGCGGGCAGCCGACCGCCGACCATCAACCCGCGCTGGATCGCCGTGCTCACCGAGTCGGCCAACAGCGGACAGGGCCTCCAGCTCCTCCCCGAGCCGCCCCGCGACGCCGCGGGCGAGGCGACCCCGACGACGTCCATCGCGACCGGGGCGAAGGGCGCCTAGTCCCGTCTAGCCCCGTGGAGCCTGCGCAGGGTCCCGCACCCCGCGCCTCCCGTCAAGCCCGTTTGGCGATGCGTGCCCCGGCGAGCGCTCCCCTGGGTGTCGAGCCGCGCCTCCCGGCGTGGTGTGGAGGTCCATCCACTCGACGAGAGGACCCCCATGTTCTTCCACAAGCAAGAGCTGCAGCACAGCGCGACCCCCGACGCCCCCGACGCCGTCTACGCCCGCAAGCTGCAGGAGGTGCTCGGCGGCCAGTACGGCGAGATCACGATCGCCATGCAGTACGGCTTCCAGGCCTGGAACACCCACATCCCCGGCAAGTACCGCGACCTGCTCTTCGGCATCGCCGCCGAGGAGTTCGGCCACGTCGAGATGCTCGCGATCATGATCTCGCAGCTGCTGGAGAAGGCCCCCGTCGGCCTCACCGACGAGGCCGTGCAGAACGACCCCGTCATGGCGGCCGTGATCGGCGGCACCGACGTGCAGCAGGCCATCGTCGCCGGTGCCGGCGCCCGCCCCGTCGACAGCATGGGCAACCCGTGGCAGGGCGCGTTCATCACCTCGAGCGGCAACCTGCTCGCCGACTTCACGGCCAACGCGAACGGCGAGATGCAGGGCCGCCTCCAGGCCGCCCGGCTCTACCACATGACCGACGACAAGGGCGTGAAGGACCTCCTGAGCTTCCTCATCGCCCGCGACACCATGCACCAGAACCAGTGGCTCGCCGCGATCCAGGAGCTGCAGGACGACGGCATCGAGCAGTTCCCGGTGCCGAGCACCTTCCCGCAGTCGAAGGAGGACCAGACGGTGAACTACCAGTACCTCAACTTCTCCGACGGCGAGCACGCGAAGGAGGGCTCGTGGGCCAGCGGCCCCACCCCCGACGGCAAGGGCGAGTTCAGCTACCACGACGGCCCCACCACGACGGCGCCGATGCCCGCGCCGACGACGCCCGACGAGCGCTTCCACGGCACGACCGGCAAGTCGCCGCTCGTCGAGAAGACGAAGGGCGCCGTCAAGGACGCCCTCCACAAGGGCTGACCAGGCCCTCCCTCACCAGGACCCCGTCCCGGACGAGCTTCCCCGCCCGGGACGCCCGCCCGGGGCGGGGTCCTCGTGCATCCCCCACCCTGATGACGAAGGAGTCGCGGGTCGGCTCGTCCGCACCCGCCCGCCCCCGAAGGAGACCACCATGAACAAGAGCACCCTCGCCCTGCTCGGAGCCGGCGTCGCCGCCTCCGCGGCGGCGACCGCCGCGGCCCTGGCCCGGCGCCACGCGGAGAAGCAGCCCGTCGCCGACGGCTGGAAGTCCGTGACCGTCCTGGCGACGCCGGACGACATCGCCCCGGGCGGCGTCGTCGGGCCGCCGTTCGACCGGCTCGCGGAGGTCGTCGAGACGCGCCTCCTGCCGGCCCCCGGCGACCGCGGCACCGAGCTGCACGCGCGGGTGCTGCCGGGCAGCCGGGCCGAGGCGGTCGTCCGCCGGCAGCTCGGCGGCGACCCATCCGACACGCTGCGCCGGGCCCTCCGCGAGCTCAAGACGCGCGTCGAGACGGGCGAGGTGCTGCAGCAGCTGCCGCGGCCCGAGGGGCACCGGAAGCACACGGTCGCGGGTGCCCTCGTCGACGGCGCCGAGCGTCGCGCGTTCGGGGCGGGTGCGCTGTGAGGGCGCTCGTCTGGAACGGGGTGAACGACCTCCGGGTCGAGCAGGTCGACGAGCCGAGGCTGCTCAACGCCCACGACGCGATCGTGAAGGTGTCGCTGACGACCTCGTGCGGCAGCGACCTGCACCTGCTCGGCGGCTACGTGCCGACGATGCGCTCCGGCGACGTGCTCGGCCACGAGTTCGTCGGCGAGGTCGTCGAGGTCGGCTCGGCCGTGCGCCGGCACGCCGTCGGCGACCGGGTCGTCGTCAACTCGTTCATCGCCTGCGGCCGCTGCTGGTACTGCCGGCAGGAGCAGTACTCGCTCTGCGACAACGGCAACCCGAACGCGGGCATCGCCGAGGGCCTCTGGGGCCAGTCGCCCGGCGGCTGCTTCGGCTACTCGCACGCGGTCGGCGGCTGGGCGGGCAGCCACGCGGAGTACATCCGGGTGCCGTACGCCGACGTCGGGGCCTTCGCCGTGCCCGAGTCGGTGAGCGACGAGCGTGCGCTCTTCGCCTCCGACGCGGCCCCGACCGGCTGGATGGGCGCCGACCTCGGCGGCGTCGGGCCGGGGTCGACGGTGGCCGTCTGGGGTGCCGGCGGCGTCGGGCAGATGGCGGCCCGCGCCTCCCTGCTGCTCGGCGCGGAGCGCGTCGTCGTCATCGACCGGCTGCCCGAGCGGCTCGCCCAGGTGCGTGACGTGATCGGCGCCGAGACGATGGACTACACGCAGGTCGAGGTGCTGCCCGAGCTGCGCGAGCTCACCGGCGGCCGGGGCCCCGACGTCTGCATCGAGGCCGTCGGCATGGAGGCCCACCGCGACCGGCCCGACTTCGGCTACGACATGGTCAAGCAGCAGCTGAGGCTGCAGACCGACCGGCCCACGGCCGTTCGCGAGGCCGTGACGGCGGCCCGCAAGGGCGGCAGCGTGTTCGTGCTCGGCGTCTTCGGCGGGGTGGTCGACAAGTTCCCGCTCGGGGCGCTGATGAACAAGGGGCTGACCATGCGCGGGGCCCAGATGCACGGGCAGCGGTACACGCCGATGCTGCTCGAGCGCATGGCCGCCGGCGAGCTGACCACCGAGCACCTGGCGACCCACGTGATGCCGCTCGACGAGGCGCCGCGGGGCTACGAGATGTTCAAGGAGAAGGAGGACGGCTGCGTGCGGGCGGTGTTCCGCCCGTAGCGACGTCGAGGAGGCGCGGGCGCGGCCCCTCAGAGGAGCCCGGTGAGCCCGGTGGTCACCAGCGTCGCGCCGCCGAGCAGCGCGACGCCCAGGGCGACCGCCCGCACGACGGGGGCGGGGACGCGGTGGCCCAGCGCGACTCCCGCGGCGGCTCCGGCCAGGAGGCCGACCACGGCCCAGGCGAGCGGGGCCAGGGGCAGGCCTGCCGGGGCGCCCGCGCCCGCGCCCGCGCCCGCGGAGGTGGCGGCGGTGGCGGCGCCACCGCCAGCGCCGTCGCCGACGAGCACCAGCACGGCGAGCGTCACGAGGTTGAGCGGCAGCGAGAAGGCCTGGAGGGTGGCGCTCATCACGCGCGGCTCCCACCGACGCTGCGCGGCGAAGATCGCGACCGGCGGGCCCGAGGCCGCGGCGAGCGTGTTGAAGACGCCGCTGGCGGCCCCGGCCGCGACCGCTCCGCGGGTGCCGTCGAGCCAGCGCAGCTCGCGGCGCGCGATGACGAGCACGGTCGCGACGACCACGACCGACCCCGCGAGCAGCGAGAGCAGCGGGGTGCGCACCGACTGCGCCAACAGGGCGGTCGGCACGACGAAGAGGGCGGCGGGCACGAGCAGCCGCAGCGCGTCGCCGAGGCGCACGTGCCGCCACGAGCGCGCGAGCACCACGAGGTTGAGCACGATCGACATGACCAGCACCACGCGCACGCCGGGGCCGTGACCGAGCACCAGCACCAGCAACGGCGAGCAGACGAGCGCGAAGCCGAGCCCCGAGGCCACCTGGCACGCGGCGCCGACGGCGACGACGAGCAGCACCGCCACGCCCAGCCAGTCCATGTGCCCCCCGCCACGAGCCTACCGACCGGGCTGGCGCCTCCCGGGCCCAGCGCCCCGGGCCGCGCACCCGGCCGGCAGCGTCAGGCGCCGAGCAGCAGCTCGAGGCCGAGCACGGTCATGACGACCGCGATGAGCCCGTCGAGGATCCGCCACGACGATGGCCGCGCGAAGAAGGGGCGCAGGAGGCGCGAGCCGAGGCCCAGCGCCGCGAACCACGCGAGGCTGCCCGCGATCGCTCCCCCGGCGAACCACCAGCGCAGGTCGCCCTCCTGCTGGTTGGCCACGGAGCCGAGGAAGACGATCGTGTCGAGGTAGGTGTGCGGGTTGAGCCAGGTGAGGGCGAGGACGGTGAGGACGGCCGTGCGGCGGCGGACCGGGGCGGAGCCGGGCGCACGGCCGGGGGCGGAGGCGCGGGCGGGCGCCGGGGCGGCGACCGTCGCGACCGAGCCGGTGGTGGGGCCCGCGACGGGGCCGGCGGCGGCGACCGGCTCGGGGGCCGCGGAGCCGGGGCCGACTCCGGGCACGGCGAGCGCGGGAGCCTCGTCGGGGCCGTCGACCGTGAGCCCGCCGACCGGCCGGAGCGCCCGGCGGGCGGCGAACGCGGCGTAGACGAGGAGGAACGCCGCGCCCACGACCCGCACGACGACGAGAGCCTGCGGAGCAGCGGCGACCACCGCGCCGACCCCGGCGACCCCCGCGGTGATGAGCACGGCGTCGCTGAGGGCGCAGATGACGATGACCGGCACGATGACGCGGTTCACTCCCTGCAGCCCGAGCTTCAGCACGTAGGCGTTCTGGGCGCCGATCGCGACGATCAGGGCGAGGCCGGTGCCCAGGCCGGTGAGGGAGGTCAGCAGCAGCGTGGAAGTGGTCACCCGGCGACGCTACGTCCGCGCCGTGCATCTCTCCAGCTACAGATCGTCATGCGGCATAAGCTGTGCTGATGACGATCCCGGAGCCGTTCGCGTGACGCCGTTCGCGCTCGACCACCTCGAGACCCTGCGCGCCATCGTCGACGAGGGCACCTTCGAGGCCGCGGCCCAGCGGCTGCACATGACGCAGTCGGCCGTCTCGCAGCGCATCAAGGCGCTCGAGCGCACGGCGGGCCAGGTGCTGCTGCAGCGCACGACCCCGGTCGTGCCGACCGCGGCCGGCGACGTCGTGCTGCGCTACGCCCGCCAGGTGCAGCTGCTCGCCGCCGACACGGCGGCCGAGCTGGGGCACGGAGCACGAGGAGGCGCCTCCGACGCGGGTGCGCCGCCCCCGTCGCTGGCCCTGGCCGTCAACGCCGACTCGCTCGCCACCTGGTTCCTCGACGCGCTGGCCGCGTTGCCGCCGGAGGCACCCGTGGTGTTCGACATCCGGCGGGAGGACGAGGAGCGGACGACGACCCTGCTGCGCCAGGGCGACGTGCTGGCGGCGGTGACGTCGACGAGGGAGCCGATCCAGGGCTGCACCTCGGAGGCGCTCGGCACGATGCGGTACCGCGCGGTGGCGAGCCCCGGCTACGTCGACCGCTGGCTCGGCGGAGTGCCGTCCATCGGGCGGGTCGACGCGACGCCGATGCTCTCGTTCGACCGCAACGACGACCTGCAGCGAGGGTTCCTCCGACGGGCACTGGGCTACGACCCGCGCCCGCCGCGGCACTACGTGCCCTCGTCGTCGGACTTCGTCCGGGCCGTCGGGCTCGGCCTCGGCTGGGCGCTGCTGCCCGACCAGCAGAGCGCCGGCGACCTCGCCGACGGCCGGCTCGTCGAGCTGTCGCCGGGCGACGTCGTCGACGTCGAGCTCTGGTGGCAGCGTTGGACGCTGGCCTCCCCCCTGCTCGACCGCGTCTCCGCGGCCGTCCGGGCCGGCGCCGCCGGGGCGTTGCTGCCGCCCGGCTGAGCGGTGCAGCGGCCAGCCCGCCCTGCCGCACTCGGGCCGAGCTCTTCGCGAGCGGGCGGGTCCGTGTCCTCCTGGGCGGGTCGGCGCCGACCCGCCCAGGAGGACACCGACCCGCCGCACTGCCCACACCCCCCGGTCCCACGCGAGACGGGCGGCGACAGAACCGTGCACCCCGCCCGGGCGCAGCATACGCGACCGGCGCGGCGCAAGCCCCTCCCGCGATGAGGCCCCGCGTGCAGGGCCGGTGGTTGCCTCGGTGGGCGCCGGGGCGCGACCGACAGGACGGCCGCGCCGGACGACGCCCGCTGCCAGGAGGACACATGACCACGCCCGCCCGACCCGCCGCCGCCTCCTCGGAGCCGGCCCGTCCCGGGGGCTCGACCCGCGACTCCGGAGCCCCGGGCGCCGACGGCGCCGCCGGCGGCTCGAAGCTCAAGCAGGCGATCACCGGCCCGCTGCTGTACCTCTTCATCCTCGGCGACGTGCTCGGCGCCGGCATCTACGCCCTCATGGGCACGCTCTCGGCCGAGGTCGGCGGGGCACTCTGGGCCCCGCTGCTGCTCGCCCTGCTGCTCGCGCTGCTGACCGCGGGCTCGTACGCCGAGCTCGTCACCAAGTACCCGAAGGCCGGAGGCGCGGCGATCTTCGCCGAGAGGGCGTTCCGTCAGCCGGTGATCTCGTTCCTGGTCGGCTTCAGCATGCTCGCCGCCGGCGTCGTCAGCGCCGCGGGCCTCTCGCTCGCGTTCGCCGGCGACTACCTGTCGACCTTCGTCGACCTGCCGACCGTGCCGACCGCCATCGCCTTCCTCGCCCTCGTCGCGTGCCTCAACGCCCGCGGCATCAGCGAGTCGCTCAAGGGCAACGTCGTGATGACCGTGATCGAGGTGAGCGGCCTCGTCATCGTGATCGTCGTCGTCGCCGTGATGCTCGGCAGCGGGGGCGGCGACGTCGGCCGCGTCGGCGAGTTCCCGGCGGACGCGAACCCGGCGATCGCGACGCTCGGCGCCGCGATCATCGCCTACTACTCGTTCGTCGGCTTCGAGACGAGCGCCAACGTCGCCGAGGAGGTGCGCGAGCCCCGCCGCGTCTACCCCCGCGCGCTGTTCGGCGCCCTCGCCACCGCCGGCGTCGTCTACGTGCTCGTCGGCCTCGCCAGCGCGATCGCCCTGCCCGCCGACGAGCTCAGCGGCTCGACCGGCCCGCTGCTCGACGTCGTCGCGGCCAGCGGCGTCGCCGTGCCGTCGTGGCTGTTCAGCCTCATCGCGCTGATCGCGGTCGCCAACGGCGCCCTGCTCACCATGATCATGTCGAGCCGCGTCACCTACGGCATGGCCGAGCAGGGGCTGCTGCCCCGCCCGCTCGGCGCCGTGCTCGAGAAGCGCCGCACCCCGTGGGCCGCCATCCTCGTCACCACGGCCGTCGCGATGGGCCTCACCCTCGTCGGCGACATCGGCACGCTCGCCGAGACGGTCGTGCTGCTGCTGCTCTTCGTGTTCATCAGCACGAACGTCGCCGTGCTCGTGCTGCGGAAGGACCGCGTCGAGCACGACCACTTCCGGGTCTGGACGGCCGTGCCCGTGCTGGGCGTCGCCTCCTGCGTCCTGCTGCTCACCCAGCAGAGCGCGCAGGTGTGGCTGTTCGGCGCGATCATGCTCGCCGCGGGCGTCGTGCTCTACCTGCTCGCGAAGCTCGGCAGCCACCGCGGCGCGGAGGCCGGCAAGGGCACGGGCACCGGCACCGGCACCGGCACCGACCGGGCCTGACGCGCCCCGGACCGCACCGACCACGCGTCGTCCGCGACGCGAACAGTTCCCGCCCGGGCCGGGCACCCGGCGCCCCGCCGGTGTCGACTCGGGGCACGGCACGACGACCGCACCGTCGACCGCAGGACCACACGACCCCACGACCCCACGACCGCCCGCGGCACAGCAGCCGCGGCGCACGACAGCCCGCGAGGGCGGAGGAGGCACCATGCGCGAACTCAGGATCGTCAAGGCACTCGAGGCGGTCGAGCGCGAGAAGCGGCTCGACCCGCTCGTCGAGAAGGTCGCCGGCGTCGTCGACGCCGTGCTGCAGCCGCGCGCGCTGCGCGACCTGCTGCACGGCGTGCCCGCCGGCCACCCGCTCCACCCCGTGATGGTGCTCGTGCCGACCGGCGCGTGGATCAGCGCGGCCCTGCTCGACCTCATGCCCGGTCAGGAGCGCCCCGCCCGCACGCTCGTCGGCGCCGGCGTGCTCGCGGTCGCCCCGTCGGCCCTGGCCGGCTTCGCCGACTGGTCGGCGACGCACGAGCAGCAGAAGCGCACCGGCCTCGTGCACTCCGCGGCCAACCTGGCTGGCACCGCCCTCTACGGCGCCTCATACCTCCAGCGGCTGCGCGGCAAGCAGACGAGCGCCAAGGTGCTCTCGTTCGCGGGCCTCGGAGCGGTGGGCCTCGGCGGCTTCATCGGGGGGCACCTCGCCTACCGCCAGGCCGTCGGCGCGAACCACGCGGAGGACGTGCCGCACCTCGTCTCCCCCGGCTGGCACGAGGTCACTCGTCTCGACGCCCTGCCCGAGGGCGAGCTGACCGGCCTCGACCTCGACGGGCAGCCGCTCGTCGCACTGCGTCGCGGCGACGAGGTGGAGGTGCTCTCGAGCGTCTGCAGCCACCTCTCCGGCCCGCTCTCCGAGGGCGAGCTCGTCACCGACGCGGGGAAGCCCGGCGAGGCCTGCGTCTCGTGCCCCTGGCACGACAGCGTCTTCTCGATGCGCACCGGCGAGGTCGTGCACGGGCCGGCGACGTCGCCGCAGCCGCGGTTCGACACCCGCGTCGTCGACGGCACGGTGGAGGTGCGGCTGCCCGACGCGGGCTGACCGCCCGGCCGACCCGCGCCTCCGGCAGGCCCTCGCTCCCGCTCCGGGGCGGTGGGAGCCCGCCGGAGGCGCGGTGCGCGTAGTGCACGGACGCTCGGCGAGCAAGGGCGAGCACGGCCGGGCCCCTCGTGGTTCCGTCGAGGTCATGAGACGACTCCACTACTCCGGCAGCTACATGCTGGTCGGTGACCGCACCTGCAAGGCCGTGCTGCGCTACGCGAGGGCCCTCGCCGAGGCCGACACCTCTGACATCGTGTCGGTGCCCGTCGTGACCGAGGGCGGCAGCAAGGCCTACGCGCACCTGCTGATCGGCCCGGCGAGCCAGGTGTTCTCCACCCCGGTCGAGAACAGCCAGGACGAGCCCGTCGACGAGGACGTCATCCGCGACCTCGAGGAGGCGACGCTGCGCCTCCAGCCCTCCCGGCCGGCCTGGCCGCAGGAGATGCTCGACATCCCCGACCTCGACAGCGAGAGCTACGGCGCCGAGTTCGCGAACGCGCCGGGCGCCGACGCCGAGGGCGACGAGGGCGACGACCAGGGCAAGGCGAGCGCGCACACCAGCGGCGCCGAGGCCGCCGCCGGGCCCGACGGCGCCACGGACGAGCACCTCGCCGGGTCCCGCACCGGCTCCTGACCCTGCTCCTCGTAGCAAATGCCGACCATCGCAGGCTCGGTCGGGTCGCAACACGGGGAAAACCCCGTATTGCCGCGCCGATGGTCGGCATTTGCGACACGGAGCGGTCGAGAGGGCGGAGGGGCCGGAGGCGCGGGGGCGGCGAGGTGAGCCACCCGGGGACCTGACGTGGCGGGTTGAGCCCCCTCCGCTCAACTTTCTCCACCGACCGGGAATGACCAGGGCCTCCCTGCGTTGACTTGAGTCGCAGCCACTCAAGTTTCCCCAGGAGGTCCCATGCCTGCACAGTTCGGCTCCGGCGACGGCGGCTCGTTCGACGAGTTCCTCGCCCGCCTCATGAACGGCGCCCGGTCGGGTCAGACCGGACGCCCCGTCGACATCTCGCGCCTGCTCAGCAGCGCCGCCCACGGGCTCGTCACCCGGGCCGGCGAGTTCGCCACCGGCCGTGGCCACGCCGAGGTCGACTCCCTCCACGTCCTCCGGGTGCTGCTCGACGAGTCGCCCGCCGCCGACGTGGTCCGCCACGCGGGCGTCGACCGCGACGCCCTGCTCCGAGCCGTCGACAGCCGCCTCCCCGGCCCCTCGTCCGACACCCCCAGCACCGTCGCCCTCACCCCGGCCGCCCAGCGCGTCCTGCTCCAGGCCGCGCAGGCCGCCCGCGCGTTCGGCTCGACCTACGTCGACCCCGAGCACGTCTTCTTCTCGCTGGTGGTCGACCAGCAGTCGGTCAGCGGGCAGCTGCTCGCCGCCGCGGGCATCACCCCGCAGGCGCTCCAGGCGTACGTCCGCGACGGGTCGCCGACGGGCGGGTCGACCGCGGGAAGCGCCGCAGGCGCGGCCGGGAGCGGAGCCGGCACGGGCACCGACGCGACCGGTGCCGGCGACCCGGCCCGCGACTCCGGCACCCCCACCCTCGACCAGTACGGCAGCGACCTCACGGCCCGCGCCCGCCGCGGCGAGATCGACCCCGTGATCGGCCGGGCCGACGAGGTCGAGCAGACCGTCGAGATCCTGCTGCGCCGCACGAAGAACAACCCGGTGCTGATCGGCGAGCCCGGCGTCGGCAAGACCGCCATCGTCGAGGGCCTCGCCCAGCGCATCGTCGACGGCGACGTGCCCGAGCTGCTGCAGGGCAAGCGCGTCGTCACGCTCGACCTGGCCGGCATGGTCAGCGGCACCCGCTACCGCGGCGACTTCGAGGAGCGCCTCACCACGGTCGTCAACGAGATCGCCGCGCACCAGGGCGAGCTGATCGTCTTCCTCGACGAGATCCACACGGTCGTCGGGGCCGGCGGCAACGGCGACGGCACCATGGACGCCGGGAACATCCTCAAGCCCCGCCTCGCCCGCGGCGAGCTGCACCTCATCGGCGCGACGACGCTGAAGGAGTACCGCACGATCGAGAAGGACGCCGCCCTCGAGCGCCGCTTCCAGCCCGTCACGGTGCCCGAGCCGAGCATCGACGACGCCGTGCTCATCCTCACCGGGCTCGCCCCGCGCTACGAGGAGCACCACGGCGTCGCGTACGCGCCCGAGGCCCTGCGCGCGGCCGTCGAGCTGTCGGCGCGCTACGTCAGCGACAGGTTCCTGCCCGACAAGGCGATCGACCTCATCGACCAGGCCGGCGCCCGTCGTCGCCTGCGCCTCGGCGGCCGGGTCGACACCGCGGCGCTCCAGGCCCGGCTCGCCGAGCTCGAGTCGTCGAAGCACGCCGCGGTCTCCGCGGAGCGCTACGAGGAGGCGTCGCACCTGCGCGACGAGATCGAGGCCGTGCAGGAGTCGCTGGCCGCGGCGGTCGGGAGCGGTCACGCCGACAGCACGGCGGCGGTCGGCACGGAGGCGGTCGGCACGGAGATCACCGCGGCGGACGTCGCCGAGATGGTCGCGCGCGCCACGGGCATCCCGGTCGCGCGCCTCACCGACGGCGACCGCTCGCGGCTCGCCCTGCTCGAGCAGGAGCTGCACGCCCGGGTGGTCGGCCAGGACGACGCGGTCACCGCGATCGCCAAGTCGGTGCGGCGCAGCCGGACGGGCCTCGGCGACCCCGCCCGCCCGACCGGCTCGTTCCTCTTCCTCGGCCCGACCGGCGTCGGCAAGACCGAGCTGGCGAAGGCCCTGGGCGAGTCGCTCTTCGGCGACGAGGGCGCGATGATCCGGCTCGACATGAGCGAGTACGGCGAGCGCCACACGGTGAGCCGTCTGGTCGGCTCCCCTCCCGGCTACGTCGGCTACGACGAGGCCGGCCAGCTGACCGAGCGCGTGCGGCGGAGCCCGTACTCGGTGATCCTGCTCGACGAGATCGAGAAGGCGCACCCCGACGTGTTCAACCTGCTGCTGCAGGTGCTCGACGACGGGCGGCTGACCGACGGCCAGGGCCGCACGGTCGACTTCCGCAACACGGTCGTCGTGATGACGTCGAACCTGGGCTCGGAGTTCCTCGCCTCGCGCGGCGGAGCCCTCGGCTTCACGCCGACCGGGCCCGTCGGCTCCGACCCCGCGGCCGGGAACGGCTTCGGGTCGGAGAAGGCGCTCCGCGACCGCGTCATGGGCAAGCTGCGGGAGGCGATGCGGCCCGAGTTCCTCAACCGCATCGACGAGATCGTGCTGTTCCGCAAGCTCGACCGTGAGCAGCTGCGCGACATCGTGCGCCTGCTGCTCGGGGCGACCTCGCGTCGCCTCGAGGCCCAGGGCATCGCGGTCGAGGTCGACGACGCGGCCACCGACTGGATCGTCGACCACGGCTACGAGCCCGAGTTCGGCGCCCGGCCGCTGCGCCGCACGATCCAGCGCGAGGTCGACGACCGGCTCGCCGACCTGATGGTCTCCGGCGCGGTCGCGGCCGGCGGGCGCGTGCTGGTCAGCGTCGGCGACGACGGCGAGCTCGTCGCCCGCCCCCTCGCGGCGGAGGTCGCGAGCGCGGCGTAGCCGACGGGCGGCAGCGGCCGCGGCTGCGGTCGCGGCTGCGGCTGCGGGACTGCGGCTGCGGCGTAGCCGCGAGGTCACTGCGGGAGGCGCGGTGTCGGTCTGACCGGCACCGCGCCTCCCTGCGTCCGCCGCCGTGACCCTGCTCTCGCGCTCTCTTCTCAAATTCGAGCGTGATCCGCCGGTTGACGAGGCCGGAGCCGCGCCACCCGGCTCCTCGACGACGGATCTCTCTCGCATTCCCCGTGTCCCTGCATCAGACAGCCGCCGACCTTGTGACGTTCCTGGTTTTAATGTCAGGGTATGTATGCACGATCGAGGGTCGGTCGAGCAGACAGAAACGGGTGATCATGACCAGTGTCAGCAGCATCGGGACGACCGTCGGGCGGAGCCTGGCCACCCTCGCGACCACGGGAGCGCTCGTGCTCGGCGCGGGGCTCGCACCTGCGGTCGCCGCTCCCGCCCCGGCGTCGACCCCGACCGCGACCTCGACATCGACATCGACGTCGACCTCGGAGTCGGCCACCACGGCCGCGACCACCGGCGCGGAGGCGGAGTCCGGCATGATGCCGGCCGGCGAGTTCTCCACCCTCGGATCGACGTACGTGGGCGGCGGGTACTTCGAGTGGGGCGTGACGTCCTCCACCGTGTACGCCAAGTACCAGCACTACTCGAGGACGCACCGGGCCACGGCCTGCGCGAACGGGCAGACGCAGTGCCTGCGCTCGGGCAACGCCGCGCCGTCCTACCTCGCCAGCGCGGTGCGGGCGAAGAGCAAGAGCAACAACACGGCGTGGTGGGCGGTCCTCTGACCCGTCGGCGCACGGCCGCCACGACGGTGATCGCCGTCGTGGCGGCCTACGCCCTCGCCGCGGGCGTCGCCCTGGCCGCCGCCGAGGGCCAGGACACCTGGGGGAGCGGCGGGAGCGGCGGGCGGGGCACCGGGGTCGTCGTCCTGGAGACACCGCCGGGCCTCGGGCACGACGCGACACGGCAGCAACTCCTCCGGGCGGTGACGTCGACGGGCGACCAGGTCGCCCGCATGACCCCGGACGACTCGCCCGGCGCTGGTGTCGGCGACTCGCTCGTCCATCCCCTGACCGGCGGAGCGGGGCAGCCCCTGGGCCCCTGGGTGCGGTGGACCGTCGCCGACCACGACTCCTGGCTCGACCTCGACCCCCGCGGCTTCTACGTGACCGACGCCGACGACCCGAGCCCCCTCCTCGCCGCTCTCGACAGCGCCGGCTTCGCCGCGGCGGACGCGACGGTGGGGCCTCTCGACGAGCTCCGGGCGCTGGTCACGGTGCCCTCCGTCGCCGGGCTGCTCGTGACGGTCATGCTCGTCGCCCTCGGGGCGGCCGGCGTCGAGGCCGAGCGCGGCCGCCGACGCCGCCTGGTCTGCGCGCTCGTCGGGTGGACCAGACGACGCGCCCTCATCGCCGAGCTCCGGGAGGCAGCATCGCCCCTGGCAGGAGCGGCCCTCGGCTCGGTGCTGGTCGTGCTGGCTCTCTGGTGGAGCGTCGGCGGGCTCCGGAGACCCGAGTTCGTCCTGCCCGTGATGGCTCTGATCTGGGGCGGGACGACAGCGTGGCTGCTCCTGTGTCGAGCGACGGCGGCGCACGGACCGCGGCCGTCGAGGCTGCTCTCAGCCAGCACCGGAGCAGGGGGCCGCCGGCGTGCGCTCGTCGTGCCGATCGCGCTGCACGTCGCCCTCGTCGCGGTCGTGGCGGGCGAGGTCGCCCTCGGCCAGCGCGCCGCCGACGCCGCCGACCGTGTCGCGACCTCGTCCGCGGCGCAGCTCGACCTGCACGAGGGGTCCGTGCTCAGCGTCGGCCTCGCCGGCGCGGACGACCGCGAGCTCGACCGGGCGCTCGCCCGGGTGGCCCGTGACGAGATCGCCGCCGGCAGGGCGACGATGACCGACCCCGACACCGTTCCCGGTGCGCTCGTCACCGCCCGGGTCGGCACCGGCACCGGCGAGCCTCACGGCGACGGGGACGACGTCGTCGTCGTGCGGACCGCGGGCGACCCCGAGGCGGCACGGGCCCTCGCCGCCGACGTCGTCGCCTACCTCCGGATGGTCTGGACCACGACCGACGACGTGCTGCCTCCGCTCGGCGCTCGCCTCGAGACCCTGCCGCCCGGCGTCGTCGTGCCCGACCCCGCGACCCTGCGCCTCTCCCCCGTCGACGGGCCGCCGACCGTGATCGTCGAGGTGCCCCTGGTGCACCTGCCCGACGACGTGCTGGCGACCGCCGCCTTCAACGGCCGAGTGGTCTTCGACGACCGCACCTCCGTGGAGGCGGCCCTCGACGACGTCGGCGTGCTGCCCCTCGTCCACGGGTGGGAGACCGTCGGTGACGGCTATGCCCGCGCCGCCCGCGAGGTGCTCGCCGAGCAGCGCCTGGTCGTCCTCGCGGCCGGGCTCGGCGGGCTCGCTCTCGCGGCCGGGCTCGTCGTGGCGACGACGGCGCACGTCACGCGCACCCGTCGGCGTCGGCTGCTCCTCGCGACCGTCGGACGCTCGGACTGGTCGGTCGACCTCCCCCACGTCGTCGTCGGCGCCGGCCTCACCACCGTCGCCTGCGCGCTCGGTCTCACGGTCGCGCGGGCCGACGGCCCTGCCGACGCCCTCGTCGTCACCGGCGCGGCCGTCGGGCTGCACGTCGCCCTAGCGGGCGCGGCGCTCCTCGCCGCCCGACGTCGCCGCCCTGCGCGCCCGTCCCCCACCGCCGCCGCCCTGCCCTCCGAGGAGACCCCGTGACCCACCCGCACCGAGGCCGGCCGACGCCGGTGCCGACGACCGCCACCGCGCCTCCCGGGCCTCCCGCACCGTCCCGAGGGCCGACCGCCCCCCTCGTCGTGGCGGGCCTCGGTCTGCGGACGGGGCGTCGGGACCTGTGGCGCGGCCTCGACCTGACGGCCGAGCCGGGTGCCGCGGTGGCGGTGACGGGGCCGAACGGCAGCGGGAAATCGTCCCTCCTGGCGTGCATCGCGGGGCTCCGGGCCCCGACCACGGGGACCGTGACGGTCGCGGGCACCGACGTCGGCACGGCGGGGAGCCGCGCCCTGCGCCGACACCTCCGTGAGACGTGCGGCGTCCTGCTGCAGCACGGCAGCCTCGTGCCGGAGTGGACCGTCCACGAGAACGTCGACGTCGTACGCCCGCCCGGGGTCAGCCGGGCGGTGAGGCGGGCGCGGGGGCAGGACGCGCTGCGTCGACTGGAGCTCGACGGACGGGGCGACGACGTCACCGGCCACCTCAGCGGCGGTGAGCAGCAGCGGGTGGCCGCCGCGCGCCTCCTCGTCCACCGCCCCGCGCTCGTGGTGGCCGACGAACCGACCTCGGCGCTCGACCCCGCGGGGCGCGAGCTCGTGCTCGACGCCCTCGACGAACTGCGCCGGGAGGGCACCGTCGTGGTCGTCGCGACCCACGACCCGGTCGTCGCGGAGTGGTGCGACGTGGTCGTCGAGCTGGGAGGCGCGGATCAGGTCGCTCGCGCGGGCTCGGGCGTATCGTCGGGGGCATGAGCGCAACCGACGACACCACCCCGTCCACCGCCCCCGACGGATCGACCGAGATCACCGACGAGCAGGCGAAGTACACCGAGGAGCTCCCCGACGGCAAGAAGGCCGGGCTCGTCGACGACGACAAGGACTCGGAGTCGACCGACAAGTAGTCGGACTCCGCAGCACCACGCCCGAGCGGCGTCGCCCCGACGAGGGCGGCGCCGCTCTCGCGCGCTCGGCTGCTCGTGACGAACCACGTTCTCGCAGCGGAACCCCGCCGCGGCGTGGTTCGGGGGCGAGGACGTGGTTCGTGACCGCGGCGGTCACGGCCCGGGTGGCTCGTCCCACCCCGTCTGCGGCCTGCGGCAGTCCTCGCGGAAGACGTACTGCGAGATCCGCCGCCGCTCGTCGCTGACCCAGTCGATCGCCGGCCTGACCCGCTCGGGAGGCACGTGCCCGATCCGGTACACCGCCATCAGCTCGAGGTCGTCGGGCACCGCCAGCAGCCGCTCGACCTGCGCCCAGCGCTCGGGCCGCTCCATCGGGAACGACACGAACTGGATGCCGAGCCCCAGCGTGCCGGTCGCCAGCCAGAGGTTCTCCATCGCGGCCCCGAGGCTGAAGGTCGAGTAGAACGACGTCAGCGAGTCGGGCCGGTACGTCGACCGGTCGAGCATCGCGCCGAGCAGCAGCGGCGAGCCGGCGACGAGGGCGCGGTTCTCGGCGCCGAGCGTCTGCGGCACCCGCAGCGCGTTCATCAGCACCTGGCCGCGCTTCGTGAACACCTGCCCCGTGAACGGACGCAGCGGCGCGGGCAGCTTGTCGAAGAGCATGCCGTCGCGGCTACGCTCCATCTCGGCGCGGCTGAACCGGAAGAACGGCTTGTAGCGCTCGAAGAAGGTGCCGTCCGACATCGACTCGGTCATGCTCTCGCCGCTGATCCGCGCGACCTCCTCGATGGTCTCCCGCGACTCCACCAGGACGAACCGCCACGGCTGGCTGTTCAGCTGGCTGGGGGCGCGGCCGGCGAGCTCCATGAGGAGGCGCTGGTCGGCCGCGCTGACCGACTCGCTCGTGAAGTGGCCGTTGGTGGTGCGGCGACGACGGACGGCCTCGACGAAGTCCATCAGCCCTCCCGCCGGGCGGAGGCGCGGGGCAGGCCGCGCAGGGAGCGGGCGGAGGCGCGGGGCGCGCCGCGCAGGGAGCGAGCGGAGGCGCGGGGCGCGCACCCGGAGTCGCCTCGCACGGGGCCGATGTGCAGCACATGCCGACCGCGGGGGCCCGCGGCCCGCTCTGGTGACCGGAAGATCCGTTGTTCTGAGCCGCCTGGTCGGCATTTGCTGCGGAAGGAGGCAGCGCGGGCGGAGGCGCGGGGCGCGCCGCGCAGGAGCCAGGCGGCGGCGTAGGCGGGCGCGGCGGCGAGCGCGAGGCGGGCGTGCGGGCCGGCGCGCGGCGAGCTCCGGGTCAGGGCGGCGAACGGCACGGCCGAGGCGAGCAGCGACGCGGCGGCGGGCCGGTGACCCGCGACGCCGAGCGCGAGGACGGCAGCACCGGCGGAGACGGCGGTCACGACGAAGAGCGCGTGGTGCACCCCGCGGACGCGCTCGGTGCGCAGCACCCCCGTGCGCACCCCGAGCCCCACGCCGCAGGTCGCGAGGTACGCGGCCGTCGCGACGCCGAGCGGCGCACGGCCGGTCGCCCCGGCGCCGGTCAGCACCCCGCCGATCAGCACCCCGCCGAGCGGCCGCGCGCCGAGCCGCGTCGCCGCGGTCGCCGGCGCGCCCGCACCCCGTCGACTCCCCGCTCTCCCCATGCCCCGACCCAAGCAGCAGCACCCCGCCGCGAGCTCGCGCACTCGGCACCCTCGGAGGCGCGCTGTACCCCGACACGCGTCGGGCACGACGCGCTCGGCCGGGGCAGGCATGATCCGCGCCCGAGTGGGTACGGGGTGCGCACGACGGGCGGCGAGCGCCGCCCCAGGAGGAGGCACCACCATGGCGAAGTCCCTCGCCCTGCTGCTCGCGATGGTCATCGGCGGCCACGGGCTGCTCGGCCTGTTCATCGAGGGCGAGCACCTGCTCGGCATCTTCAGCGTCGACATCACGCTCGACCTGATCTACCTCGGCTCGGCCGCCCTGCTGATCGTGGCGGCGGTGGTCGACGTGTCGCCGGTCACCTTCAGGATCCTGCTCGGCGTCGTCGCCGTCTCGCAGCTCGTGCTGGGCTTCGCCGGGCTCACCGACCAGCACCTCTACGGCGCCGCGCACACCGGCCTCACCCTGATGGACCAGCTGGTCTTCTTCGCCAACGGCGGCGCCGCCCTCGCGATCGCGCTCTTCCCCCACCCGCAGCTCGCCCTCTGGGAGGAGCAGGCCGAGCCCCCGAGCGGCCGGGGCGCACGCGGCAACGGGGTCGGCTGACGCGGGCGCCCGGCGGGTCTGCCGAGGCCCCGGGGAGGCGCCCCCGGTGTACCCCGGGACCTGAGCGGCGCTCCCTCGGCCGGGGAAGGTAACCGACGACCCGTGACCCTGACAAGGGGGGCACGGGTCGTCGTGGGCCGTGGTTCGGTCGGACCCACCACGACGGCGGCCGAGCAAGGAGCCGCCCCACCTCAGCTGGGATGAGGCAGAACGCCGTGCACACGACCACCACCGACCGACCCGCCACCACGACCACCACCGACCGCCCCGTGACCGCCGAGCGCTCGGCGACCGCCACCGTCACGCCCCTCGCCGAGGCGCGGGGGGTGCGCGACCACGGCCACCGCGCCTCCTCGGCCCGCACGCCCCGCGAGGAGCGCCGCCGCCTCGAGACGCTCGAGCTCTACGCCGCCGCCGCCCGTGCGGGCACCGCCGACGACGAGCGCGACCGCCGCCGGCTCGTCGCCCACGTCGTCGAGCGCCACCTCGACGTCGCCGACGCCGTCGCCCGCCGCTACTCGTCGTCGGGCGACGAGTGGGCCGACATCCGCCAGGTCGCCTGCGTGGGGCTGGTCAAGGCCGCCCTCCGCTTCGACCACGGCAAGGGCGAGGACTTCGTCGCCTTCGCCGCGCCGACCGTCTCGGGCGAGATCAAGCGGCACCTCCGCGACACGGGGTGGTCGGTGCGGCCGCCGCGCCGCCTGCAGGAGCTGTGCGCCGCGGCCGTCGTGGCCCGCGCCTCCCTCGAGCAGGAGCTCGGCCGCGAGCCCACCGACGACGAGCTCGCCGACCACCTCGGCCAGCCGGTCGCCGAGGTGCGCGAGGCCCTGCTGGCCCGCCGCGACCGCTGGGCGACGTCGCTCGACGTGCCCGTCGGCGACGCCGAGGGCGAGGGCCGCGGCACGAGCCTCGGCGACGCCCTCGCCGCCGACGACCTCCTGCCCCGGGCGGAGGCGCGGTGCGAGCTGGGCCGCCTGCTCGCCGGCCTCGGGCGACGCGACCGTCAGCTGGTGCAGCTGCGCTTCGTCGAGGAGATGAGCCAGGCCGAGATCGGCCGGGTGCTCGGGGTCACGCAGATGCAGGTCTCCCGCCTGCTGACGAAGCTGCTCGCGCGGCTGCGCCGGGAGCTGGGCGAGGACGAGCCCGACGCGGCTGCTCCGGCACCCGCCGCGTCTCGACCAGCTGTGCGGCCACCTCTCTCAGCTTGACGTTGCCCTGCTGCGACCAGCGCCGCAGCACCGAGAAGGCGGCGTCGGCGTCGAGGTCGAACCGCTCCATGAGGATGCCCTGCGCCTGACCCACGACCGTGCGGGCCTCACGCACGGACTCGAGGTCGGCCGCGGCCCGGAGGTCGGCGAGCGCCACGGCGACCTGGCGCAGCAGGAGACCGAGCGGCTCGTCGCCGACGTGGCGTCGGAGCGACCCCGCCGTCGCCGCGCTCAGGGTCAGCACGCCGAGGTCGACGCCCCGCGCCGCCAGGCCCACGGTGAGGGTCGTGCCGACGCCCTCGGCGGCGAGCGCGGCGCACCAGGCGGGCCAGCGGGGGTCGCGGGCGGTGTCGTCGACGAGCACCGCGCCTCCGTCGTCCGGGGCGGCCCCGGCCCGGGCCCGGAGCGTCGGCCACGGCGAGGCGTGCCGGTCGCGCAGGGCGTCGAGCCGTTCGCCGCGCGCCGAGGTCGCCGCCACGAAGGGCGTGCCGTCGCCCGTCACGTGGTCGAGCCGCACCGAGACCTCGTCGCACCGGGTGAGGGCCCGCACGTAGCCGACGGCGCGCTGCACGGTGACCCGCAGGTCGGGCTCGGACTGGAGGTCGGCGGCGAGCGAGGCGAAGAAGTCCTCCTCGGTGCTCACCGGTCGGCCCCGGCCCCGGCGACGCCCGGCCCGGCCCCGGCGCCGGCCGGCCCGGCCCCGGCGACGCCCGGCGCGGCGACGGCCGCGGGCACGACCCGCAGCACGCCGCGGCCCGCCGCGACGACGTCCGCCGCGGTGACGGCGAGCAGCGCCGGGTCGGGCTCGGCGCCGAAGGTGTCGCCCACCCGGAGGCGCGCGTCGGTGAGCACCACGTGCGGGCCGGCCTCGGGCGGCCCCCACTCCTCGACGGGCGCGGGCCCGAAGAGCACGACCGAGGGCGTGCCGTAGGCGGAGGCGAGGTGCGCGGCCCCGGTGTCGACGCTGACGACGAGGGCCGCCTCGGCGACGAGGGCGGCCATCTCGGCGAGGTCGATCCGGCCGGCGAGCACGAGCTCGCGCACCTCGTCGTCGCCGAGGTGCGCGGCCGCGGCGACCTCGAGGGCGCGCGGCCGCTCGGCGGCGCTGCCGGTCAGCACGACGCGGTGGCCGTCGTCGCGGAACGCCCGCACGACCGCCGCGAAGCGGTCCACCGGCCAGTGCCGCGACGCGTAGAACGCGCCGACGTGCACGACGACGGCCCCCGGTGCCGGGCTCGGCACGGCGGGCTGGTCGATCCGGACGTCGTCCTGGTCGGCGGGCATGCCGTGCTCGGTCGCGAGCCGGGCCCAGCGGTGGCGCTCGAGCACGCCGTCCTGCCAGGCGGGGCCCGCCCAGCCGGGGCTCTCGTGGCCGAGCCGCACCCGCGCCTCCAGCTGCTCGAGCACCCCGCGGCTCTCGGGGCCGTTCCCGTGCAGGTTCATGACCGTGTCGAGGCGGCCGGGCTCGATGCCGAGCGGGTGGTCGAGGCCAGGCGTCGGCCAGAGCACGTCGAGGCCCCCGACGAGGTCGGCGATCGGCTCGAGCCAACCGGGCACCGCGAGCACGAGGCGGTGGTCGGGCCGCTCGCGCCGGATCGCGTGCAGGGCGGGCACCGCCACGAGCAGGTCGCCGAGCTTCAGCGCGCGCAGCGCGAGGAACTCGGGGGTGCCGTCGGGCTCGGGGAGTCGTCGCATGCGGCCACCGTGCCACGGCGGGCGGCCCGACGACCAGGGCTTGCGCTCGGAGCAGGAGGGCACCAGGAGGAGGGCATGCAGGAAAGGCGGTCCAGGACGTTTGGGGGGCGCCGCGAGGGGGAAGGGCGCTGGCATGACCAGCTCGAGCCGCGCCTCCGGACGGGTCGGCGCGGTGCTCCTCGACCGCGACGGCACGCTCGTCGTCGACGTGCCGCAGAACGGCGACCCGGGCCGGGTGCGCCTCGTCGACGGGGCGCGGGAGGCGGTGGCCGCGGTCCGCGCGGCCGGCCGCGCCGTCGGGGTGGTCACCAACCAGTCGGCGATCGGCGAGGGCGTGCTGACCCGCGCGCAGGTCGACGCGGTCGACGCGCGGGTCGACGAGCTCGCCGGCCCGTTCGACGTCTGGGCGGTCTGCCCGCACGCCGTGGACGCCGGCTGCGCCTGCCGCAAGCCGGCGGCGGGGCTCGTGCGGGAGGCGGCGGCCGCGGTCGGCGCCGACCCCGCCGACTGCGTCGTGGTCGGCGACATCGGCACCGACGTCGGGGCCGCCCGCGCGGCCGGGGCGTTCGGCGTGCTCGTGCCGACCCCCGTGACCCTGCCCGAGGAGGTCGCCGACGCGGCCGCCGGGCCCGGCAGCGCCGTCGCCGGGAGCCTGCGGGAGGCGGTGGCCCTGGCCCTGGAGCACCTCGCGGAGCGCCTGGGGCCGGCCGCGCCGACGCTCGCCCCTGCCCCTGCCTCGGCCCCTGGCTCTGCCCCGGCGGAGGCCCGCGCGTGACCCGCCGCGTGCTCGTCGCCCGCCTCGACAGCGCCGGTGACGTGCTCGTCTCCGGGCCCGCCGTCCGGGCCGTCGCCGCCGCCCCCGACGTCGAGGTCACGCTGCTCTGCGGCCCGCAGGGCGCCGCGGCCGGGCGCCTGCTGCCCGGCGTCGACCGCGTGCTCACCTGGGCCGCGCCCTGGATCGTCGACCCCGCACCCGCCGCGACCCCCGAGCACGTCGCCGACCTCGCGGCCCTCGTCGCCGAGGCGCGGCCCGACGAGGCGGTCGTGCTCACCTCGTTCCACCAGTCGCCGTTGCCGCTCGCGCTGCTGCTGCGGCTCGCCGGCGTCGGCCGGATCACCGGCGTCAGCACCGACTACGCGGGCAGCCTGCTCGACGTCCGCCTGCGGCCCGGCGAGACCCTCGACGACGACCAGCCCGAGCCCGAGCGGGCCCTCGGCATCGCGGCGGCGGCCGGGTTCGCCCTGCCCGCCGGCGACGACGGGCGCCTCGCCGTCGACCTCGACGACGACGCCCGCCGCACGGCCGCCGACCTCGTCCGCGACGTCGCGGGCGACGCCCCGTACGTCGTCGTGCACCCCGGGGCCGCCGTGCCCGCGCGGGCGTGGTCGCCCGAGCGGAACGCCGAGGCCGTCACGGCCCTCGCGGCCGTCGGCTGGCGGGTGCTCGTCACGGGCTCGTCCGCCGAGGCCGAGCTGACCCGCCGCGTCGCCGGCCGCGACGGCGTCGACCTCGGCAGCCGCACCGACCTGGCGACGATGGCGGCCCTGCTCGCCGGCGCGGCGGCGACGGTGACGGGCAACACCGGTCCCGCCCACCTCTCCGCCGCGGTCGGCACCCCGGTGGTCAGCCTCTTCTCGCCGGTCGTGCCGGCCGTCCGCTGGGCGCCGTACGGCGTCCCGGTGGCGCTGCTCGGCGATCAGGGCGCCGCCTGCCGCGGCACCCGGGCCCGCGAGTGCCCGGTCGCCGGCCACCCCTGCCTCACCGGCGTCTCGGCCGACGACGTCGTGGCCGCGCTGACCGGGCTCGTGGGGCGGCCCCGCCGGGTCGGGAGCGGTGTCGACGACCCGGCCCGCGACTCCCGCACGACCGCGGCGGCCGGCACCGCCGCCATCGGCACCGCCGCGACCGGCACCGCTCCGACCAGCACGACCCCGAGCAGCACCGCCCCGAGCAGCACCGTGGAGGCCGTCCGATGAAGATCCTGCTCTGGCACGTGCACGGCGGCTGGACCGACGCGTTCGTGCGCGGCGCCCACGAGTACCTGCTTCCGACGACGCCCGAGGGAGGCGCGTGGGGCCTCGGCCGTGCCGGTCGCGACTGGCCGGAGGCCGTGCGCGAGGTCGACCCCGGCTCCCTGCGCGACGCCGACGTCGACCTCGTCGTGCTGCAGCGCACCGAGGAGCTCGCCGAGGCGGAGCGACTGCTCGGCCGCCCGCTCGGCACGGGCCGAGGCCGCGTGCCCGCCGTGTTCGTCGAGCACAACACCCCGCGCGAGGCCGTGCCGAACTCGGTGCACCCGCTCGCCGGGCGCGACGACGTGCTCGTCGCCCACGTGACGGCGTTCAACTCGCTCTTCTGGGACTCCGGCGACGCCCCGACCGTGACGATCGAGCACGGGGTCGTCGACCCGGGCCCCCTCTACACCGGCGAGCTCGCCCGGCTGGGCGTCGTCGTCAACGAGCCCGTGCGGCGCTGGCGCGTCACGGGCAGCGACCTGCTGCCCCGGTTCGCCGAGGCCGCCCCGCTCGACGTCTTCGGCATGGGCGCCGACGGCCTGCCCGACGCGCTCGGCCTCGGCCCCGACCGGATGGCCGTCGTCGGCGACCTGCCCACCCGGCAGCTGCACCGGCGGCTCGCCCGCTGCCGCGTCTACCTGCACCCGATCCGCTGGACGAGCCTCGGGCTCTCGCTGATCGAGGCGATGCAGGCCGGCATGCCCGTGGTCGCGCTCGCGACGACCGAGGCGTACCGGGCCGTGCCCGCGGGCGCCGGGGCCGTCTCGACCGACCTCGACCTGCTCGTCCGCGCCGCGCGCGGGCTCGTGGCCGACCCCGACGCCGCCCGCGCGGCCGGCGAGGTCGCCCGGGCGCACGCGCTCGAGCGGTACGGGCTGCGGCGGTTCCTCGACGAGTGGGACGCCGTGCTGGAGGCGGTGGTCACGGAGGGCCCGCGGGCCGCGGCCGCGCTGCCGTCGGGCTCGCTGCACGCCGACCTGCCGACCGGGGCGGCCCCGCCCCCGAGAGAGAGGACTCCCGCATGAGGATCGCGATGGTCTCGGAGCACGCCAGCCCGCTGGCAGTGCTCGGCGGCGTCGACGCCGGCGGCCAGAACGTGCACGTCGCCGAGCTGTCGGCCGCGCTCGTCCGCCGCGGGCACGAGGTCACGGTGTTCACGCGCCGCGACGACGCCGAGCTGCCCGACCGGGTGACGATGCCGTCGGGCGTCGACGTCGTGCACGTCACGGCGGGGCCGGCCGAGCACGTGCCGAAGGACGAGCTGCTGCCCCACGTGCCGGCGCTCGCCGACGGGCTCGAGCGGGCCTGGCTCGCCGCGCGCCCCGACGTCGTGCACGGCCACTTCTGGATGAGCGGCCTCGCCGCCGTCGACGCGGCCCGCCGGCCCGCGGTGCGCGACGCCCGGGGCGGCCCGGCGATCCCCGTGGTGCAGACCTTCCACGCGCTCGGGCACGTCAAGCGCCGCCACCAGGGCACGCTCGACACGAGCCCCGAAGAGCGCGCAGAGCTCGAGCCGCAGGTCGGCCGCAGCGCCGACACCGTCATCGCCACCTGCTCCGACGAGGTGTTCGAGCTCCGGTCGATCGGCGTCGCCGCCGACCGGATCGACGTGGCGCCCTGCGGCGTCGACTCCGGCCTCTTCACCCCGGAGGGCCCGCGGGAGTCGCGGGGCCGGCCGACGAGGATCGCCACCGTCGGCCGCCTGGTCGCCCGCAAGGGCCACGGCACCGCGATCAGCGCCCTGGCCCGCCTCGTCGACGAGGGCCGCGACGTCGAGCTGCTCGTCGTCGGCGGCCCGCCGCGCGACCAGCTCGCCGGGGACGAGACGTACCGGGCGCTCTCGGCCCTCGCCGACGAGCTCGGCGTGCGCGACCGCGTCGACTTCCGCGGCCAGGTCGCGCAGTCCGAGCTGCCGACCGTGCTGCGCTCGCTCGACGCCCTGGTCTGCGCGCCCTGGTACGAGCCGTTCGGCATCGTGCCGCTCGAGGCGATGGCCTGCGGCGTGCCCGTCGTCGCGGCCTCGGTCGGCGGCCTGATCGACACGGTCGTCGACGGCGTCACCGGCCGGCTGGTGCCGCCGCGCGACCCCGAGGCCGTCGCCAGCGCCCTCGCCACGATGCTCGACGCCCCCGAGGCCACGCGCCAGCTCGGCCGGGAGGGCCGCCGCCGGGCCCGCAGCCGCTACTCGTGGGACCGCATCGCGGCCGGCACCTCCGCGAGCTACCGCTCGACCATCGCCCGCTCGACGGCGGAGGCCCGCCGCGAACTCGCCACGACGAAGGGAGCCTCCCTGTGAGCTCGACCATCCGCACGCGACCGCTCACGATCGTCCGGACGGCGACGAGCCCGGCGGAGCGCGCCGAGCGCGACCTCGCCGGCACGTCGGCCCCGGGGCCGCGGGCGACCGACGCGCCTCCCGCCCCCGCGCCTCCGGCGCCTCCCGCCCCGCCGGCGCCGCCCGCGACGTCGACGTCGGCCACGACGGCGACCGCGCCCGTGCCCGCCGTCGCGGCGCCGGTCGACCACGCCGCGCTCGTGCGCGAGCACCTCGTGACGCTCGACCCGGTGCTGCGCGCCCTCGGCGACGAGGCCGAGCACCTGCGCGACTGGGGCGTCGAGCTCGCGGCCCGGCTCGGCGGCGGCGCCCGCCTGCTCGCGGCCGGCAACGGGGGCTCGGCGGCCGAGGCCCAGCACCTCACGAGCGAGTTCGTCGGGCGCTTCGCCGCCGACCGCCCCTCGTTCTCGGCGATCTCGCTGCACGCCGAGTCGAGCGCCGTCACCGCGATCGGCAACGACTACGGCTTCGACCAGGTCTTCGCCCGCCAGGTGCGCGGCCACGGCCGCGCGGGCGACGTGCTCGTGCTGCTCTCGACGAGCGGCGCCAGCACCAACCTGATCGAGGCCGCCGAGGCCGCGCGCGAGGTCGGCGTGACCACCTGGGCGCTGACCGGCCCCGGGCCGAACCCGCTGTCGTCGGTCTGCGACGACGCGATCACGCTGCCCGGCCCGTCGTCGAACGTGCAGGAGGCGCAGCTGATCGCGGTGCACTCCCTCTGCCTCGTGTTCGACGCCGAGGTGGCGCGCACCGGCTCGACCGGCCCCGACCGCGGCGGCCGCGCGTGAGCGGCGTCGTGGTCGTCGGCGACACCCTGCTCGACGTCGACGTGGTGGGCTCCGCGACGCGGCTCAGCCCCGACGGGCCGGTGCCCGTGCTCGACGTCGCGACCCGCAGCACCCGGGCGGGAGGCGCGGGGCTCGTGGCCGCGCTGCTCGCGCTCGACGGCGTGCCCGTGCAGCTCGTCACGGCCCTGTCGGACGACGCCGGCGCCGACGAGGTGCGTCGCGCCCTCGGCGACCTGCCCGTCGTCGCGGGCGACCTGCGCGCCGGCACCCCGACCAAGACCCGGGTGCGCACCGACGCGGGCCACGCGATCGCCCGCGTCGACGACGCCTGCGGGCCCGCGCCCGCCCCGCTCGTCACCGACGAGATGCTCGCCGCCGTGCTCGCCGCCGACGCGGTCGTCGTCGCCGACTACGGCCGGGGCGTCACGGGCGTCGAGCGGCTGCGCGAGGCACTCCGCACCGTCGCCCGGCGCGGCACGCCCGTCGTCTGGGACCCGCACCCCGCGGGGTCCGCGCCGGTCGCCGGCTGCACGGTGGTCACGCCGAACCAGGGCGAGGCGTCGGCGCTGCACAGCTCGGCCGTGGCCGACGTCGCCTCCGCCGGCCGGGCGGCGGCCGAGCTGCGCGACCGCTGGGGCGTCCGCTCCGTCGCCGTCACGCTCGGCGGCCGCGGCGCCGTGCTCGCCGCCGAGGGCGCCGGCGACGTGCCCGCGCACGTCCCGGCGCCGACCGTCGACGCCGCCGACCCGTGCGGCGCCGGCGACCGGCTCGCCTCCGCCCTCGCGGTCGCCCTGCTCGGCGGGGCGCCCGTCGACGAGGCGCTCGCGACCGCGGTGCGCTCGGCGGCGGCGTTCCTCGGCGGGGGCGGGGTCGCGGCGCTCGACCTGGAGGCGCTGCGGGGCGGGAGCGGTGCCGGGGCCGACCCCGCGCCTCCGGCGCCCGTGGCCCTGCCCGGCACCGACGCCCTCGCCGTCGCCCAGCGCGTGCGCGCCGCGGGCGGCACGGTCGTCGCGACCGGCGGCTGCTTCGACCTGCTGCACGCCGGGCACGCCCGCACCCTCGCCGCGGCCCGCGCGCTCGGCGACTGCCTCGTCGTCTGCCTCAACAGCGACGCCTCGGTGACGCGCCTCAAAGGCCCCGAGCGGCCGATCATGTCGCAGGGCGACCGCGTCGACCTGCTGCTCGCCCTCGAGTGCGTCGACGCCGTCGTCGTCTTCGACGAGGACACCCCGCACGCGGTGCTCGACCGCGTGCGCCCCGACCTCTGGGTGAAGGGCGGCGACTACTCCGCCGAGGCCCTGCCCGAGGCCTCCCTCGTGGCCGGCTGGGGAGGGCGCACCGTGACGGTGCCGTTCCACCCCGGGCGGTCGACCACCCGTCTCGCCTCGGCGCTGGAGCGCGTGGGCTGAGACGGCCCTGACCACCACCCCGACGGAAGGAACCCCATGACCGACACCACCAGCAGCACGAGCGACCCGAGCGGCCGGCGCGGCCCCGGGCGCGTGGTCGTCACGGGCGGCGCGAGCGGCCTCGGCGCCGCCGTCGCGCACGCCGTGCAGCAGGCCGGCGGCACGCCGATCGTGCTCGACCTCGACGTCTCGCGCGTGCCCGAGGGCATCGAGTCGCACCGCGTCGACGTCTCGGACTCGACCGCGGTGGAGGCGGCGGTCACGGCCGCCGCGGAGGCTCACGACGGCCTCGACGCCGTGGTCACCGCGGCCGGCGTCGACACCCCGGCGCCCCTCGACGGCCTCAGCACGGCGTCGTGGGAGAAGATCGTCGGCGTCAACCTGTTCGGCACCGTCTCGACCGTGCGCGCCGCGCTGCCGCACCTCAAGGCGTCGCACGGCAAGGTCGTGACCGTCGCCTCGTCGCTCGGCATCAAGGCCGTGGGCGACGCGACCGCGTACTGCGCGTCGAAGTTCGGCGTGGTCGGCTTCACGCGGTCGCTGGCGGCCGAGCTGAAGGGCGTGGTCGGGGTGACGACGCTCATCCCCTCGGGCATGGCGACGCGGTTCTTCGACGCCCGCGACGAGCAGTACAAGCCGCAGGACGACTCGCGCCTGCAGGACCCGGCGGACGTCGCCGACGCGGTGCTCTACGTGCTCGGGATGCCGGCGCGGAGCGAGATCCGCGAGCTCGTGGTGACCCACCCCGAGGAGGACAGCTGGCCCTGAGCAAGGCTCGCTTTACACGATCGCGGGCATCCGGTCCACCCCCTCGCCCCGGACGGGGGTCGCGTCTACCGTTGACGTCACGCAGGCGATCAGGGACCCGAACCCCGGTCGCCCCGGCAGGCCCGAGCCCGAACGACGGCCCGTCGACGCGTCGCTGCGAGACCTGGACCCTCGCGGCCGGAACGCCCTCCCCTGCCCCACCCGTGGCGGAGGAGGGCGTTCCTCACGTGCGGGCGGTCGTGGACGAGACAGAGCGGGCGCTCAGCCTCCGGTATATCCGATGTGTAGCATTCCGGTCAGCGTGCCGCCTCGGCACGCCTGACCCAAGGAGCACCATGCCCCCGAAGAAAGCCTGCCTCGCGACGATCGGCGCCACCGGCGTCGTCCTCGCCTCCCTCGTCGCCGGCCCCGCGTTCGCGGCGCCCGCGCCGACCGCCGGCGCCGCCGCGCCGTCCGTCAGCTCCACCACCACCGGGACGGCCGAGCGCCCGGCCGTCACCGTCCTGTCCATCAGCGACGGCGCCGTCGACGTCGCCGTCGAGGGCGCACCGGACGCCTTCGTCGTGTTCACGAACGAGCGAGGGGTCGAGACCCGCGTCCGGCTCGACGGCACGGGCCGCGGCACCGTCTCCATCCGCATCGCGAACGACCGGGAGAACCTCTTCGAGGTGCGCTCCGTCGTCGGGGGCGTGCCGTACCTCTCGCAGTGGACCGTCGACCCGCGGGCCGACGTCGACCCCGGGACCCCCGCCGACCCGGAGCTGCCGGTCGACCCGGAGCTGCCCGTCGACCCGGAGCAGCCCGTCGACCCGGAGCAGCCCGAGGCGCCCGGCGACGACCTCGCCTCGTGGTCGGTGTCGGCCTTCCAGGGCGGCTGGGCCCAGCTGGCCCTCACCGGCCCCGCCGGCCACACCTTCGGCATCTACGACGCGGACGGCCGCGTCGCGTTCAGCGGCAGCTTCGGCACCGACGGCACGTCGCGGGCCTCCCTCGAGGCGGCGGACGGCGCCTCGACGTCGTACACGCTGAACGTCCGCCAGGGCACCACGGTCGTCGAGACCCACGAGGTCGTCCTGGACCGCACCGGGACCGGCCCGGTCGCGCCGGTCGACCCGATCGACCCCGTCGAGCCCGTCGTGCCGATCGACCCTGTCGACCCCGTCGACCCCGTCGAGCCGGGGACGCCCGCTCCCGGCGACGTCGTCGTGGGCGACGTCGTCGACGGCCGAGCCTCGGTGACCGTCCACGGCTCGTCGTTCGCGAGCTTCATGATCACCGACGCGCGGGGCCGCTTCGTGACGGGGAGCTGGCTGCGGGGCACGTCGATCACGCTCGACCTGGCCGCCCCGGCAGGTGTCGTGACGACCTACACGCTCAGCATCGGCGACCTGCCCGAGCCGGTGCAGTTCTCGATCGACGCTCGCTGACCCTCGGCGCGCTGCTCCCGAGAACCCTCTTCTCGCACGGGGACCCTGCCGCGGCGGGGTTCCCGTGCGAGGAAGGGGTGCCGGTGCGACGAGGAGGTGTCGTGGCCGGGTCAGACGTGCAGGCCTCAGCGGGAGTCGACCTGCACCCCGTCGACCAGGTCGCGCTCGTCGAGGTCGCGCCCGATCCGCTCGCCGCGCTCGGCGAGCACCCCGTCGAGCACCCCGTCGAGCAGCTCCCGCGTGTTCTCCCACACCTCGTCGACCGTGACGGAGTCGACGACGCTGACGTCGTGCTCGCAGCGCTCCGCCGTCCACCCCACCTGCGTCACGTCGGCGCCGCACACCGGGCAGGCCGTCGTGTAGGCCATGGCGACGCGGTGCCGCGTCCGCCCCAGGGCGCCCGCGTTGATCACGTTGCCGAACCAGAAGACGGCGCTCGTCGCCGTGCCCACCGCCTCGGCCACGTGCCGGGGCCCGCTGTCGTCGGCGACGACGACGTCGACCGACGCGAGCACCCCCACGAGGTCGGAGAGGCTCAGCTGACCGGCGAGCGAGCCCACCAGGGAGGCGCGGCGCGGCTCCCGCGCGCGGGCCGCCGCCACGACGTGGTCGGCCAGGGCCACGTCCTCCCCGTCGCCGACGACGACGACCCGCACGCCGTGGTGCGCGAGCCGGGACGCGAGGTGACCGAAGCGGTCGGGCGACCAGCGCCTCCTCGGGTCGCTCGCCCCGGGATGGAGGGCGACCACCGGGCGACCGTCACCGCCGGCGCCCGAGCGGCCGAGCAGCTCGGCGCCGCGCTCGAGCTCGGCCGGGGTCGGGGTCAGCACCGCGCCTCCCGCAGGGGCGGCCCCGGCGAGCGCGACGACCTCGAGGGCCCGCAGCACCTCGTGCTGGTAGTAGACGTAGGGGATCGTGCGCTCGAGGGGCACCGCGTCGGAGGTGCGGGTGCCGACCGTGTGCCGTGCCCCGAGCCGCAGCAGGAAGGGGTTCGAGTTGCGCCCGCCGCCGTGCACCTGCACCGCGAGGTCGTAGCCCCGGGCGCGGTGCCGCGCGACGAAGCGCTCGGTGGCGGCGTCGTCGACCTCGGTGCCCGACGCGTCGCCCACGCCCGGCACGACCGGCAGCACGTCGACCTCGTCGACGACGTCGGGCCGCCCTCCCAGCAGCGCGCGGTGCACGGGCGACCCGAGCAGGGTCACCGAGGCGCCCGGGTAGCTCGCCCTCAGCGCGGCGATCGCCGGCAGCGCGAAGACGAGGTCGCCGAGCCCGCCGCCGCGCAGCACGGCGATGCGCCGCACGTCGGGGAAGGGCTCGCCGAGGGGCGGGAGTCCGGGGATCGTCTGGCGTCGGTCGGGGCTCACGAGGGTCCTCTCTCTGGTGGCTGCTCCCTGCCCGGGCGCGCCCGGGCTCAAACGGGCGGGGCGCCGGGCGCGCCGCCGCCGACGCGTCGCCGCCGGGCGCGGAGGGTCGTCGAGACGACTCGTCCTGGGCCCTGCACGCCGTCGAGGGGCCAGGTGGAGGCACCTCGTCACGCCGGCACCGCGGCAGCGGCGCTAGCGCGCCCGCTCGAGCGTCTCGCTGGGGTACTCGCCGAACTTCTCGGCGTAGGCCGCCGCGAACCGGCCGGCGTGCGCGAAGCCCCAGTGCTTCGCGACCTCGGCCACCGAGGTGCGGTGCGGGTCGCTGACGAGGAGCTCCTCGCGGATGCGGTCGAGCCGGAGGGAGCGGATGTAGCCGTTCGGCGTCGTGCCGACGTGCTTCTGGAACGCCTGCTGCAGCGCCCGCACGCTGACGTGGGCCACCTCGGCGAGGTCGACCGAGGTCAGCGGCAGCTGCACGTGGGCGTGCACGTGCTCGATGGCGGCGCGCACGTGGGCGTTGCGCGGCAGGAGCAGCTCGTCGGGCAGGGGCGAGCCCTGCTGCGGGTAGAGCTCCATCAGGGCGATCGCGCCGAGGCGGCCCATCTCGGCCTGCAGCAGCGGGCTCGCCTCGCCGTCGAGCACGCTGCGCGAGATCAGCGTGACGCTGTTGCGCCAGAGCGCCATCGCCTGCTGTCGCGGCTCGACGGCGTGGTCGAAGCGGAGCTGGGCGGGCGTGAAGCCGCGCTCGGCCGCGAGGTCGTGCACGGTCTGGCGGTTGATCTGCACCAGGCGCTGGTCGTAGTCGGAGAACGCGAAGCGGAACGGCACCGACGGCCAGAGCCGGGGCTGCCCGGCCTCGAGCCGGATCTCGTCGGGCCCGACGTCGAGCGTGCCCTGGCCACGGGTGATCCACTGCATGACGTAGTCGTCGCCGGGCGGCATCTCGCCCTCGATGCGGCCCTCGAAGCGCACCGCGCGGAGGCTCATGAACTGGTCGCCGGCCGACGAGTACCGGTACGAGAAGGGCGCGTCCGAACGCTCGGCGCGCCACTCGATCCCCTCGTACGCGTGAGCGAGGGTGTCGCGGGCTTCGTCGAGGTCGTCACCGTGGGCGTCGACGCGGAAGCGTCGCTCGTCGTAGTCGTCTGTCATCCGCGGGAGATCGTGCCACGAGCCACCGACACTGCCGGGGCGCTGTCCGGATAGCGCACTGGGGGAACTCTCCGCCGGGCACGGGAGGCGGTGCGGCCGGGCCCCGGGGAGTCGCCTCAGAAGTCGGTCGCGCCGACGCCCGTCTCGTAGACGGCGAGCAGCATCGCGGCGGCCGTCCTGGCGTCGCGCGTCGGCCCGTCCGGCCCCATGACCGGGGCCTCGACGAGGGCGCCCTCGATCATGAGCACGATCGCGTGGCCGAGCGGCGGCGGGTAGCCGCCCTCACGGCAGAGGCGGTCGACGAGACGGGAGAGCTCGAGGACGTGCCGCTCGGCGGTCTCGACGTCGCCCCCGGCGTGGAGGCACGCGCAGGGCGGCGCGGCCGTGTGGTCGGAGGCGATGAAGCTGAAGAGTGAGAGGACCCGGTCGCGCGGGTCGGGCACGGTGCCGCTGAACGTCTCCATCGCCCGGAGCCAGACGGCGTGCGCGTCGGTCTCGGGATGGTCGAGGAGGGTGTCGGTGGATGTCAGGACATCACGCTTTCCGGGGTTCGCGGGGGAGCCCTCACTGTAGGCGGGGTCGGTGACCGTGCGGTCAGGGGTCGCCGTGACTGTCCGGTCACGGTCACCGCGGCCCGCCCGGGCGTCCGGTTTGCGACGCCGCCGTCGGGCCGCGGTCGAGGGGGGAGGTCGAGGGGCCCGCGCGCCGTAGTCTCGGCGGACCGGTCCCCGACTCCGGGCGGCGCCTCCCGCAGGCACGTCGAGCCCCCGCTCATCGAGCACTCGGCCGTCGCACCCCGATCCCCGCCCGGCTCCTCGCCCGGCCACGCACCGAACGGACCCCCATGAGCATCCCCGTCTCCTTCACCGACATGCCCGTCACCGAGCCGATCGACATGGTCGCCGTGCTCGCGCAGCTCGCCGACGCCGCGTGACCCGCCCCGTCGACGACGCCGCCGGCCGCGCCCGCACCCCCAGCCGCGCCGAGCTCGCCGCCCTCCAGCCCGAGCAGCTCGTGGCCGTGCTCCGTGCGCGGCTGCTGGTGCCCGGGCTCACGGCCGGCACGAGCCGCGCCCGCACGACGCAGGGCAGCGGCGCGCGCCGCTAGGCCGCACCGCGCCTCCGCGCGGGCTGCCCTCCCCGGCTGACCCCGCCCCGCGGGCCCCCTCCTCCCCGCGGGCCCCCTCTCTGCTCTCTCCTGACCTGCACATGCCGACCACGGAGGCCCTGGGCACCGGATTCCCCGTCATCAGACAGACGGATCGGGGCAGCCGGTCGGCATTTGCACCTCCGCGCCTCGTCGGTGACGGGGAGGGGCCGGAGGCTGGTTGGCTCGGGGCATGACGCGCACCCTCATCCTCGGCGGGACGGCCTGGCTGGGCCGCGAGATCGCGGCGGCCGCCGTCGCGCGGGGCGGCGAGGTCGTGTGCCTCGCCCGCGGGGAGGCCGGCCCCGTCGCCGAGGGCGCCCGGCTCGTCCGGGCCGACCGCCGCGACCCGACCGGCTACGACGAACTCGTCGGCGGCTGGGACGAGGTGGTCGAGCTGTCGTCCGACCCGGCCCTCGCGGGGCCGGCCCTCCGTGCGCTGGCCGGCCGCGCCTCCCACTGGACCCTCGTCTCGAGCGTCTCGGTCTACGCCGACACCGCGACCCCGGGGGCCGACGAGTCCGCCGAGCTCGTCGAGTCGGTCGACACCTCCCGCTACGCCGACGCGAAGGTCGCGGCCGAGCGGGAGTCGGCGGGGCTGGTGGGCGACCGCCTCCTCGTCGTGCGGCCCGGCCTCGTCGTGGGGCCCGGTGACCCCAGCGACCGGTTCGGCTGGTGGCCCGGGCGGATGCACCGCGGCGGCCGCGTCGTCGTGCCGACCACCGAGGGGCGCTGGGTGCAGGCCGTCGACGTCGCCGACCTGGCTACGTTCGTCGAGCGGGCGGGGCGCGAGGGGGTCGTCGGCACCGTCGACGCGGTGGGCGAGCCGGTGCCGCTCGAGGAGTTCCTGCGGGAGGCGCGGGTCGCGGTCGCCTCGGAGGCTGCGGTCTCCGGGGCGGTCGCCGCCGGGCCGGCGCTCGAGCTCGTGACCGTCGACGACGCCACCCTGCTCGCCGCGGGCGTCTCGTGGTGGGCCGGGCCGCGGTCGCTGCCGCTCTGGCTGCCGCTCGACGCCGGGGGCTTCGTGCGGCGGAGCGGGGCGGCGTACGTCGCGGCGGGCGGGGCACGGCGGCCGCTGCGCGAGACCGTCGAGCGGGTGCTCGCCGACGAGCTGGCCCGGGGGCGCGACCGCCCCCGCCACGCCGGGCTCGACCCGGCGGACGAGGCCGCGGTGCTCGCCATCGTCGACGCTCGGGTCGCGCCGCGGGCGTAGGCGCGGGGCGCGGGTGCGGGTGCGGGTGCGGGTGCGGCTGGGCGACGGCGCGGCTCGCCGGACGGAATGCGAGAGCGATCCGACTTCTCGACCCGCGACTCCCGCCTGCCCTGGCTCGCCCGTGGCGGATCCCTCTCAAATTTGAGAGCAACGGCGGCCGGCGGGTCTGAGGGGGCGGCGCGGCCGGCCCTCGGAGGCGAGGGGAAGGGGCGCGCGCCGTCCCTCCCCAGGGCGTCCACCGGTCGGTGGATGCACCGTCCTCCGACCGGTCGTGCCGACCGGGTCGGCGCCCGGCGAGGCTGGGGTCATGACCACAGAACCCGCCGTGCGCGTGCGCGGCCTCACCAAGTCGTACGGCGACCGGCCCGTGCTGCACGGCCTCTCGTTCGACGTGCAGGCCGGCGAGACCGTCGCCGTGCTCGGCCCGAACGGCGCCGGCAAATCGACCACCGTCGAGATCCTCGAGGGGCACCGTCGCCGCACCGGGGGCGAGGTCGCCGTGCTCGGCGTCGACCCGGCCCGGGCCGACCGCGCCTGGCGCGCCCGCGTCGGCGTCGTGCTGCAGTCCAGCGGCGGCGACGGCAGCTCGACGGTGCGCGAGATCGTCCGCAGCACCGCCCTCGCGTACCCCGCGCCGCGCGACGCCGACGAGGTGATCGCGGCGGTGGGCCTGACCGCCCAGGCCGGCCAGCGCCTCCGGAGCCTCTCGGGCGGTCAGCGTCGACGCGTCGACGTCGCGCTCGGCATCGTCGGCCGGCCCGAGGTGCTGTTCCTCGACGAGCCGACCACGGGCTTCGACCCGGAGGCGCGGAGGGCCTTCTGGGGCGTGGTCCGGTCGCTCTCCGACACGGGCACGAGCATCGTGCTCACCACCCACTACCTCGACGAGGCGGCGCAGCTCAGCGACCGGGTCGTCGTGGTCGCGGCCGGCCGCGTGGTCGCCGAGGGCACGCCCGAGACGCTGGGCGGGCCCGGTGCGCGCACGCCGCACGTGCGCTGGACGAGCGCCGACGGCCGGGTGCACGACGTCACGACGGCGGAGCCCGGTGCGCTGGTCGCCGGGCTGGTGGCCGACGGGGGCGAGCCCGCGGGGCTCGAGGTCGTCCGGCCGACCCTGGAGGACGTCTACCTCGGGCTCGTCGCCGAGCCCGGCCAGACCGGCGAGCCCGGTGATGTGCACGCCCCCGCCGCCCCGCCTGCCGCGCGCCCCGCCCCGATCGTCACGGAGGAGGCGCGATGACCGTCCTGACGCTGGGCCTCGACCGTGCCCGCACCGAGGTGCGCACCTTCTTCCGGGCCGGCGACACCGTCCTGTTCACCTTCGCCTTCCCGGTGATCATGCTGCTCGTCTTCTCGACGGCGTTCAGCGAGCTGTCCGACTTCGGTGAGGCGCCCGACGGCTCGGTCGTGAACGCCGCGACCTACTACCTGCCCGGCATGATCGCCTCGGGCGTGCTGCTGATCGGCGTCCAGTCGCTCGCGGTCGACATCGCGGGCGAGCGCGCCGACGGCACGATGAAGCGGCTGGCGAGCACGCCGCTGCCGGTCGCGTCGTGGTTCCTCGGCAAGATCGGGCAGGTGCTCGTCACCGGTGCGCTCCAGCTGGCCCTGCTGCTCGCGGTCGCCGCGCTGGCGTTCGGCGTCGACCTGCCGACCGACCCGGGCACCTGGGCCCGGTTCGCCGGCATCTGGCTGCTCGGGCTGGCCACGACGTCGCTGCTCGGCGTCGCCCTCTCGCGCCTCCCCCGCTCCGGTCGCAGCGCGACCGCCGTCATCGTGCCGATCACCGTCGTGCTGCAGTTCGTGTCAGGCGTCTACCTGCCCTTCTCGCAGCTGCCCGGCTGGCTGCAGTCGGTGGCCTCGGCCTTCCCGCTGCGCTGGCTGGCGCAGGGCGCCCGCAGCGTGTTCCTGCCGCCGGAGTTCGCGGCGGCGGAGCCGTCGGGCAGCTGGGACCTGCCGTCGGTGGTGCTGTGGCTCGGCGTCTGGCTGGTGGTCGGGCTCGGGGTCACGCTCGTGACCTTCCGCTGGATCCGGCAGGATGACTGACGACCGACCCGGCCGACCACGCCGGGCCCGCCGACCCGACCGACCCGAGGGGGCCGCGTGAACGACGACACCGGCGACACGACCCCGACGGGGGCGTCCGCGGGGGTGCCCGCCGGGTCGACCGCCGTGACGCCCGCGGGGCCGCGGGTGCGGGGCGGCGCCCTCCGCGGCTGGGACGCCGGGGCCGCGCTCACGCTCGTCGCCCTGGCCGTGCTCGCCCTCGTGTCGGAGGACGTCTCGCGTGTGCCCGGGTCGGCGGGCCCGGCACTCGGCGCCTTCGTCGGCGTCTGGATCGGGGCGGTGCGGCCCGTGCTCGCGGCGCGGGTCGCCGCTCGCGACCCGCTGGGCGCCGGGGGCCGCGGCGGCTCTGAGCACCAGGCCCGCGCCGGGCACCCCGCGCCCTCCGACCGTCCGGGCCCGCGGGCCCTCGTCGCCGCCGCGCTCGTCGTGCTGGTCGCCGGGGCCCTGACCGCCGCCTCCCCCCAGCTCGCCACGGCGCAGGCCTTCCTCATGCCCGTGCTCTGGGCGCTGCTGCCGACCGTGCGGAGCGCGATCGTCGGCAACGTCGCCCTGGTCGCCGCCGTGACGGGCGGCTTCGTGCTCGCCCTGGGCCCGACGGCCGAGACGGTCCGCACCGCGGCCACGAGCGAGCTGCTCTCGCTCGCGTTCAGCATCGCGCTCGGCCTCTGGATCACCAGCATCGCCCACGCCGGCGCCGAGCGGGCCCGGCTGCTCGCCGAGCTCGAGGACGCGCAGGGCGAGCTCGCGGCCCGCGCCCGCGACGTCGGCACCAGCGCCGAGCGCGAGCGGCTCTCCCGCGACCTGCACGACACCGTGGCGCAGAGCCTGACGGGCGTGGTGCTGCTGGCCCAGCAGGCGCGCAGCGCGCTCGTCGCCGGTGACGTGACGACGGCCGGCGAACGGCTCGACGTGGTCGAGGAGGCAGCCCGGGAGGCGCTGACCGAGACGCGTGCACTGGTCGCGGCCACCGCCTCCCCCGGCCCCACCGCGACCGACCTCGGCACGACGCTGCAGCGGCTCGGCGCGCGCTTCGCCCGCGAGACGGGCATCGACGTCGACGTGCGGGTCGAGCTCGCCGCCGGCGCCGCCGGGGCCCTCGCCCGTGAGCACGAGGTCGTCGTCGTGCGCTGCGCCCAGGAGGCGCTCTCGAACGTGCGTCGACACAGCGGCTCCGCGAGCGCGCGCGTCGTGCTGCGGCGCGACGGCGACGACGCGGTGCTCACGGTCGTCGACGGCGGCACGGGCTTCGACCCGGCCCTCGCCCGCGACGGGTTCGGGCTGGAGGGGCTGGCCGAGCGCCTCGCCCTCGCCGGGGGCTCGCTCGACCTCAGCAGCGGCGCGGGCGGCACGACCCTGACGGCCCGGCTGCCGCTCGCGGCGGTGACGTCGTGAGCGCGGCACCGGGCGGAGGCGCGGGCGCAGCAGCCGAGACCGCCCCCGACGCCCGCCCCGCCACCCGGACGCTCGTCGTCGACGACCACCCGATCGTGCGCCAGGGCATCGTCGCCCTGCTCGCGGGGGCCGACGACTTCGCGGTCGTGGGCCAGGCGGCCGACGGCGCCGAGGCCGTGCGGCTCTCGGCGGAGCTCGCCCCCGACCTCGTCGTCATGGACCTGCGGATGCCCGGCGTCGACGGGGTCGCCGCCACCCGCCAGGTGCTGCTCGACCGGCCGCAGGCGCGCGTCGTCGTGCTGACGACCTACGAGACCGACGACTCGATCCTCTCGGCGATCGAGGCCGGCGCGAGCGGCTACCTGCTCAAGGCGGCGCCCGAGGCGGAGCTGCTCGCGGGCCTCCGTGCCGTGGTCGCCGGGCAGGTCGCCCTCGCTCCGTCGATGGCGGCGCTGCTCGTCACCCGGGCCAGGGCCCCCGCCCCCGGCGCCGGCCCCGCCGCGAGCCCCCTCACCGCCCGCGAGACGCAGGTGCTCGACCTCGTCGCGGCCGGCTGCTCGAACCCGGAGATCGGTCGCCGGCTCTTCATCGGGGAGGCGACGGTCAAGACGCACCTCCTCCACGTGTTCGAGAAGCTGGGGGTCGCCGACCGGACGCGCGCGGTGACGCTCGCCCTCGAGCGCGGCTGGCTGCCCCGGGCGGACTGAGCCCGCGCCGAGCCTGGCTCGTCGCTCGTCGCTCGTCGCTCGTCGCTGGCTGCTGGTCGCTCGCCGCTCGCCGCTCGTCGCTCTTCCTGTCCGATCTGCGCGCTGTGCGCCTGCGGAGCCCCGCGGGGCCGCCGGTCGCCGCTAGGTTCGAGTCGCAGGCGCCCCGGTCACGGGGCCCGACGGCGGGGGCCCGAACCCGACCGGGCAGCGCCCGCGCCGACACGGAGGCCCTGATGACGCGGTCGACCACCACCCCGCCCCCGCGGCGCGGCGCCTCCGAGCTCTTCTGGTCGGCCGCGCGGCCCGTGCTCCGGCTGCAGCTCGAGCAGTTCCGGCGGGCGATCCGCGCCGGGACCTTCCCGGCCGGGCCCGACCCCACGGTGAACGCCGTCACCGACGTCTCGGCCGACCGCGTCGCCTGGGTCGGGAGCACCGCCTCCCCCCGGTTCGGAGTCGTCGACGAGGCCCTCACGACCCTGAGCCGCCTGGCTGCGACCGTGTCGGCGGCCCGCGGGCGGCCCTTCGCCTGGGTCGACGGCGGCGGAGGGGTGCTGACGGTCGGCGAGGCGGCGGCGCGCTGCGCGGCGGAGTCCGCCGACGTCGACGCGACGGTGGTGGCGCTGGGCTTCAGCGACGTGCTGCTGATGACGTCGGTGCGTGACTGGACGACCGGTCTCGACGTGCTGCTCGACCGGGCCCGCCGCACCGGCACCGTGCTCAGCCCCGTGATCGTCGGCGGCATCCCGCCGATGGACCGGTTCCGGCAGACGCCGCGCTGGGGCCGTGAGCGGATCCGGCACCAGGTGCAGCGGCTGAACGAGGCGAGCGTGAGGCTCGTCCGCGACCGCGGCGACTGCGTCTTCGTGCCCTTCCCCGACCCCGACGTCGGCGACGCGCGCCTCGGCGACGAGCTCTACTCGTGGGCGCGGGTGCACCAGCTCTGGGCGGCCGCGCTCGCCCCCGAGCTGACCCGCATCCTCGACGAGGACGCCTGAGCCGAGCCACGCGCGCCCGCGCGCTCACTCGCGCGATCGCTCGGCCGAGGAACCACGTCCTCGCACCCGAACCACGCCGCGGCGTGGTTCCCCGGCGAAGACGTGGTGCGTCACCGGGCGGCCGCCCGCACCCGGCGCGAGACACCCCGTCGTCGCACGCGAACCCCGCCGCGGCGGGGTTCCGGGGCGAGAACGGGGTGCCGGCGGAGGCAGCGCCCGCGCAGCGCGCGGACTACCGTGCACGGCGGCGCGCACCGGAGCGTGCCCGACAAGGAGCACACCCCATGGAATTCAGGTACCTCGGAAACTCTGGCCTCAAGGTCTCGGAGCTGACCTTCGGCAACTGGCTCACCCACGGCTCGCAGGTCGAGAACGACACCGCGACCGCCTGCGTCCGCAAGTCCCTCGACGTCGGCATCTCGACCTTCGACACGGCCGACGTCTACGCGAACACCCAGGCCGAGGTCGTCCTCGGCGAGGCGCTGGCGGGCGAGCGCCGCGAGTCGGTCGAGATCTTCACCAAGGTCTACGGCCCGACCGGCCCCAAGGGCCACAACGACACCGGCCTCAGCCGGAAGCACATCACCGAGTCGATCAACGGCTCGCTGAAGCGCCTGCAGACCGACTACGTCGACCTCTACCAGGCCCACCGCTACGACGTCGAGACTCCCCTCGAGGAGACGATGGAGACCTTCGCCGACCTCGTGCGCCAGGGCAAGGTGCTCTACATCGGCGTCTCGGAGTGGAACGCCGAGCAGCTGCGCGAGGCGCACGCCCTCGCCCGCGAGCTGAAGATCCAGCTCGTCTCGAACCAGCCCGAGTACTCGCTGCTCTGGCGGGTCATCGAGGAGGAGGTCGTCCCGGCCTCGAAGGAGCTCGGCATCTCGCAGATCGTCTGGTCGCCCATCGCGCAGGGCGTGCTCACGGGCAAGTACCAGAAGGGCGCCGCCCTGCCCGAGGGCAGCCGCGCGACCGACCAGAAGGGCGGCGCGTCGATGATCGAGCGCTGGATGCGCGACGACGTGCTCGACGCGGTCGCCCAGCTGAAGCCCGTCGCCGACGAGCTCGGGCTCACGCAGGCCCAGCTCTCGCTGGCCTGGGTGCTCTCGAACGAGAACGTCGCCTCGGCCATCATCGGCGCCTCGCGCCCCGAGCAGGTGGAGTCGAACGCGAAGGCGTCGGGCGTGGTGCTCGAGGCCGACGTGCTCGCGAAGATCGAGTCGATCTTCGAGGGACTCGCCGAGACCGACCCCCGCAAGACCCAGATGCCGGCCGGCCGCGAGGCGTAGCCGACCGGGGGCGCCGGGCCCGGTCGAGCGGCGGAGCCGGGGCCGACCCGCCCGGCTCGCCCCGCCCAGCCGTCCGGCGGTCCCGCACCAGCCGGACGGCGGGCGGGGCGCTCCCCGAGGCCGACGCGCCGGGCACGGCCCCGCCCGAGACTGAGGCCGTGGAGAACACGACCCTCGCCCCGCCCCCCGCCGGCAGCCCCCACGGCGACCCGGCGGACACCAGCGCCACCCCGAGCACGAGCACGAGCGCCCGCCCGGGCAGCCCCGGCACCCCCGGCATCCCCAGCACGCGAGCCACCACCGCCGCACGCACCGCCGCCGCACGCACCACCGCGGCCGCCCGCGCCGCCGCCACCGCCCTCCGCGCCCGCCCCCTCACCCTCCTCGCCCTCCTCGCCGCGGCGACCTGGATCGCCGTCGCGCACGCCGACGGCGACCTCCGCCACGTCGTCGGGCCCTCCCTCGCGGCGGCCGCCGCGCTCGTGACGGTGGCCTGGGCGGAGGCGCGGGTCGGCGCGGTGCGGACCGGCACCGTCGCGGTCGTGGGCTCCCTCGGGGCCGCGGCCGCCGCCTCCCTCGTGCTCCTGGTCGGCTCCGCCGTCGGCGAGGAGTTCTCGCAGATCGCCGACGGCGACCGGGTCTGGGGCCCCTCCGTGACGCTGATCGTCGTGCTCGTCGCCGTCAGCCGCGGGCTCGCCCCGGCCCGCCGGCAGGGCCTGCGCGCCGCGGTGCTCGCCGTCGCCCTCGCGGGGCTGCTCTTCGGCGGGCACGGGATCGACCTCGCCCGGGCCCTCGCCCTGCTCGCCGGCCTGCCGCTCGGCCGGGCACTCGTGCCGCTCTCGGCGCACGCCCCCTGGCACGACGAGCCGAGCCGTCGCGCCCGCACCGTCGCCGCCACCGCTCTCGCCACCGTCGCCCTCGGCTGGACCATCGCCGCCGTCGCCCGCGACGCGGTCGGCGTGCTGTCGCCGATCTCCGAGCTGGCGGGCCCCGAGGTGACGGTCGTCGCCGTCGGCGTGCTCGCCCTCGCCGTCGGCCTGCTGCTGCGCGGCCGACGCCTCGGGCTCGTCGTCGCCGTCGGCGCCCTCGTGCTGATGACGGGCCTGCTGGCCTGGTACTTCACGGTGATCCCGCTCGCCGACGACTGGTTCACCTGGTCGGGCCTCAGCTCGGGCGAGGTCGAGTGGCAGGTGCTGCTCCTCCTGATCTGGGTCGCCCCGGCCACGGCGACGATCGTGCTGCTGCGCCGCCGCCGCGCCTTCGACCGCCGCACGGCCGCCGACCTCCGGGTGGCCGGCCGCGACCGGGTGCTGGCACAGCTGCGCCGCTCCGACGCGGGCTCGCTGGGCTTCATGGCGACCTGGGCCGGCAACGGCCACTGGTTCACCGACGACGGCCGCGGCGCGGTCGCCTACCGGGTCGCGCACGGCGTCGCCCTCACCGTCTCCGACCCGATCAGCGCCCCCGACGACGCCGCCGAGACGATCCGCGGCTTCGCCCGCCACTGCTCGACGCGGGGCCTCGTGCCGGCGTTCTACAGCGTGCACGGTCGTCACCTCGACGTCTTCGCCGAGCTCGGCTGGAGCGTCACCCCGGTCGCCGAGGAGTCGGTGGTCGAGCTGGCGACGTTCACCACGTCGGGCAAGAAGCGGCAGGACCTCCGCACCGCCACCAACCGCGCGGCCCGCGACGGCGTGCGCGCCGTGTGGAGCACCTACCGCGGCCTCGACGAGGAGCTGCGCCGCCAGGTCGACGCGCTCAGCGACGACTGGGTGGCCGCCAAGGCGCTGCCCGAGATGGGCTTCACCCTCGGCGGCCTCCGCGAGCTCGACGACCCGGAGGTCAGGCTGCTCGTCGCGGTCGACGCCGACGGGGCCGTGCACGGGGTGACGAGCTGGCTGCCCTCCTGGCGCGACGGCCGGCTCGTCGGGCGCACGCTCGACGTGATGCGCCGCGGGCACGACCCGATGCCGGGCGTCGTGGAGTTCCTCATCGCGACCGCCGCGCAGACGTTCCGCAGCGAGGGGCTCGAGACGCTGAGCCTCTCGGGCACCCCGCTCGCGAGCGCCGACGGCACGGTGCCGTCGACCCTGGTCGACCGGCTCGTCGGGCGCCTGCTCGCCACGACCGGCCGGGTGCTCGAGCCGTCGTACGGCTTCACGTCGCTGCGGCGCTTCAAGGCCAAGTTCGACCCCGCCCACGAGACCCTCTGGCTCGCCTGCCCGAGCCCGGCGGACCTCGCGCCGGTCGGCCGCGCCCTCGCGACGGCGTACGTGCCGACCCTCCGGGCCCGACAGGTGGTGGCCGCGGTGCGGGCCGCCCGCGGCACGGCGGCGGACCGTCGGATGCGCGGTGCCCGATGACGGAGGACCTCCTGACCCTGCCCCTCACCTCGACCCCGCTGCTCGCCGTGGTCTACGGCGTCGCGCTCGTGCTGGCGGTGCTCGTGGCGTGGCCGCCGCGGCGGCGTCCGCGCCGCCCGTGGTCGCGGCGCATCCTCCTGGCGGCCGTCGCCGGCGCCGCGCTCGGCGCCCTCGGTTCCTGGGTGCTCGGCGACCTCCTCGACGTCGCCGGCGTGCCCCCGACCTGGGTCGACCGCACCTGGTTCTCGGGCGTGCTCGCGGCCGTCGCGGTCGCCGTCGTCGCGCTCGTCCGCACCTCGGCGGCGAAGCGGGTCGTGGCCGCCCTCGGCGTCGTCGTGTTCGTCACCGCGGGGGCCCTCGCGATCAACCGCGACGCGGGCGCGTACCCGACCCTCGCCGAGGCCCTCGGCCAGAGCACGATCGCCGCGCTGCCCTCCTCGGTGGGCGCCGACGGCGCGGCGGGCTCCGGACCGGGCGCCTTCGACCCGACGCTGTACGCGTCGTGGACCCCGCCCGCCGACATGCCGGCCCACGGCCGCTACGGCACCGTGCACATCCCCGGCACGGTCTCCGGCTTCCCCGCCCGCGACGCCGTCGTCTGGCTGCCCCCGGCGGCGCTCGTCGCCGACCCGCCGCCCCTGCCCGTCGTGGTGATGATGTCGGGCCAGCCCGCCTCGCCGGAGTCGGTGGTCACCTCGGGCGGACTCGTCACGACCCTCGAGGCCGACGCCGCGGCCGACCACGGGCTCGCGCCGATCGCCGTGGTGCCCGACCAGCTGAGCGCCGACGAGCACAACCCGATGTGCGTCGACGGGGCCCTCGGGAACAGCGCGACCTACGTCACGACCGACGTGGTCGACTACGTGACCGCGCACTACCGGGTGGCGACCGGCCCCCGGGCCTGGACGATCGGCGGGTTCTCGCAGGGCGGCACCTGTGCGATCCAGTTCGGGTCGGCGCGGCCCGACCTGTTCGGCTCGCTGATCGACGTCTCGGGCGAGGTCGGGCCGTCGCTCGGCTCGGTCGAGCAGACCGTCACCGACGGCTTCGCGGGCGACCGCGCGGCGTACGACGCCGCCCAGCCGCAGGCGATCATGGCGGCGCACGCCCCCTACTCCGACACGGCCGCGTTCTTCGCCGTGGGGGCCGACGACCCGACCTTCGGGGCCGCCATGACCGCGAACTCGGCCGCCGCCGAGGCCGCGGGCATGCACGTCACCCGCTGGGTCTCGCCGGGCACGGCGCACGACTGGACGACCGCGACCCGAGGGTTCGCGGTGGGCATCGGCGACCTGTACCCGCGGTGGGGCCTCTCGGCGAGCGCGCTGTCACCGGCCGACCCGGGCACGCCCCCGGCAGCGACGGCGACGCCCGCGGCGAGCCACGGCGGCTCGTGACCGGCCGGGAGCTGCCTGGGGGGGTCGGCCCGCGACTCCCCGGGGGCTGCCGCGGCAGCGCTAGCCTCGCAGCGCGGGCCCCGGCGCCCGCGCACCCGACCGAGAGGCCCGCACCGATGACCGACACCCCCGTCTCCGTCGTGGTCGTCGACGACGAGGGGCTCGTGCGCTCCGGCATCGCCCTCGTGCTCGGCGCCTCGCCCGGCATCACGGTGCTCGCGGCCGTCGCCAGCCCCGTCGCCGTCGAGACCGTGCGCGAGCTCGCCCCCGACGTCGTGCTGCTCGACATCCGCATGCCCGAGCCCGACGGGCTGACCGTGCTCTCCGAGCTGATGGCCGACGCCGCGCCCCCGGTCGTGGCGATGCTGACGACCTTCGACACCGACGACCAGGTGCTGGAGGCGCTGCACCGGGGCGCCTCGGGGTTCCTGCTCAAGGACACCGACCCCGAACAGCTCGCCCGCCACGTGCTCACCCTCGCGTCGGGCGGGGTCGTGCTGGCGCCGGGGCTGCGGCGCGAGCGCCTGTTCCGCTCGGCCGAGGACGAGGCGCAGGTCGCGGTCGTCGCCCGGCTCAGCGAGCGCGAGACCGTCGTGCTGCGCGCCCTGGCCCGCGGCCTCTCGAACACCGAGATCGGCACGGAGTGCGGGCTCACCCTCGGCACCGTCAAGGACACGGTCAGCTCGGTCGTCGCCGCCCTCGGCGTCGGCTCGCGCGTCGAGGCGGCCATCGTCGCCGACCGCGCGGGGCTGGTGCCGCGGCCGTGACGTCGCCCGCGGAGGAGCGGAGCGCGGGAGGCGCGGGCCGGCTCCCCGGGCCGGGCCTGCCCCCGGGGCCGGGGCTGCCGCCGTCGGGCCTGCACCTGCGGCGTCGCTGGCAGCGCGTCGCCCTCGACGTGCTGATCTGCCTGGTCGCCGCGGCGGGCTCCGGCTTCGTGCTCTACGGCTCGGACCCGTGGACGATCGCGCTCGGCGTGCTCGCCTGCGCGGGCCTGCTCGTGCGCCGGCGCTGGCCGTGGGTCAGCCTGGTGCTGGCGCTGCCCGGATTCTGGTGGGGCGGCACCTTCCTGCCGGTGATGGTCGCCCTCTTCACGCTGGGGGTGCAGCGCACCCGGCGGTGGGAGACGACGATCGGCGTCGCCGCGGCCGCCCTCGTCTACCTCGTCTCGATGGACGCGTGGGACTACCTCACCTTCCTCACCGAGACCCTCGTCTACGCCGCGCTCTACACGGCGGTGCCGGCGCTGCTCGGGGCGTTCCTGCGCGCACGGCGCCTGCTCGCGGCGCAGCTGGTCGAGCTGCGCGAGGCGCAGGGGCTCGAGCGTCGGCAGGCCGCCCAGGTCGCACTCGCGCGCGAGCGGGCGGTGCTCGCCCGCGAGATGCACGACGTCGTGTCGCACCAGGTGAGCCTGATCGCGGTGCAGGCCGGGGCCCTGCAGATGGCGTCGCCCGACGAGCAGGCGCGCGACGTCGCCCGGACCATCCGCGGGCTCAGCGTCACGACCCTCGACGAGCTGCGCTCGATGGTCGAGGTGCTGCGGGCCGCGGGCGGCCACCGCCGTGAGCTCGCGCCGCAGCCGACGCTCGACGACGTCGACCGGCTCGTCGCCGACAGCGGGATCGACGTCTCCTGCCGGCTCGACCTGCCGGCCGCGCTCTCGCCGTCGCAGCAGCGCGCCGTCTACCGCACCGTGCAGGAGGGGCTCACGAACGCCCGCAAGCACTCGACCGGGGCGGCGGTCGTGATCACCGGGCTCGTCGACGCGGGCCAGGTCGTGCTGCACGTCGACGCGGGGGCGGCGACGCTGCCGCTGCTCGACCTGCCGAGCGCCCACCACGGGCTGACCGGGCTCGGCGAGCGCGCCGAGCTGCTCGGCGGCACCGTCACGAGCGAGACGCACGACGACGGGTCGCACCGGCTGACGCTGCGCTTCCCCGCGTGACGCGCAGCTCGCCTCGACGTGACGCTTCCCGGGCCCTCGGGCGAGGCGACGGCCCAGGTCGCGTCACCTCGATCCACACCGCCGGGAGTGTCGGAGGCGCGGGCTAGGTTCCAGGAGTGCCCGAAGGCGACAGCGTCCACCGGCTGGCGGCGCGGCTCCGAGCCGTGGCCGACGGCGAGCTCGTCGAGCGCGGTGAGCTGCGCTCGGGCGCCGCGGCCGGCACCCGGCTCGACGGCCGGCGCGTGGTCGAGCACGTCACCCACGGCAAGCACCTGCTGACCCGGCTCGACGACGCGACCACGCTCCACACGCACCTCCGCATGCAGGGCTCGTGGACGGTGACGCGGCCCGGCCGTGTCGTGCCCCGTCGCGTCCAGCCCCAGGTCCGGGTGCGCCTCCTGCTCGGCGACGGCCACGCGCTCTGGGGCGTCGACCTGCCCGTGGTGGAGCTGCTGCCGACGCGTGACGAGCACACGGCGGTGGGGCACCTCGGGCCCGACCCCCTGCGCGACGACTGGAGCGCTACGGAGGCCGCCACGCGACTCCTCGCCGACCCCGGCCGGCCGATCCGCGCCGCGCTGCTCGACCAGCGCACCCTGGCCGGGCTCGGCAACCTGTGGGTGAACGAGGTGGGGTTCCTGCGCGGGGTGCACCCGGCGACGCCCGTGGGCGACGTCGACCTGCCGCCGCTGCTGGCGCTCGCGGCGCGGCTGCTGCGGGCCTCGGCGTCGGGGGCCGCGGGCTACCAGGTGACGACCGGCAGCACGCGGCGCGGCGAGAGCCACTGGGTGGTCGGGCGGGCCGGGCGGCCGTGCCTCCGATGCGGCACGACGGTGCTCGCGCGCGACGACCCGGGCAGCACGTCGGAGCGGCCCCGCCGCGCGTGGTGGTGCCCCCGCTGCCAGCCCGCCGGGCGCCCCGCCGCCTGACGCGCGCGCGCGCCGCGCCCCCGAGGCGCCCCCTCCTGGGCCCTCCCGCGCCCCGAGAGCCCAGAACGAGTCACCTCGTCGCGACCCTGCGGGTCAGTTGCCACTTTGAGGGGCTCCCGCGCTCCCGGAACCCCCCAGAACGGCAACTGACCGCCACGGGGAGCGCGGGAGGCGCGGGCAGGGTCGCGCGACGACGACCTGCCCCCGAGGCGCCTCCCCCTGGGCCCTCCCGCCCGCCGAGGGCCCGGGACGGGCCACCTCGTCGCGGGGTCGCCGGACGCACGTGTGAGGTCGCCCGAGCCGGGGTAGGGCAGGGGCGACCGACACGAGAGGACGGCCCGCATGACCACCTTCGCCCCGAGCACCCCCGGCTCCCGCACCCCGGAGCCGACGGCGAGCGCGCCCACCACCCCCCGCGACGCCGCCGGGCAGCCCGACGCCGGCCACCAGCCCGCCCAGCCCACCGAGCACGAGCACCACGCCCCCGGCACCCTCACCGTGCTCGACCCGCGCGACGGCACGCTCGTCGGCGACGTCGCCGAGGCCGACCGCGAGGCCCTGGTCGACGCCGTCCGTCGGGCCCGCGCCGCGCAGGGCGCCTGGATGCGCACCCCCGCCGCCGCCCGCGGCGAGCTGCTGCACGACGCCGCCGCCGCGCTCCGCGAGCGGGCCGACGAGCTCGCCGCGCTGAACCAGCGCGAGACGGGCAAGCCGTTCGACGACTCCCGCGGCGGGGTGCTCGCGGGTGCCGACACGCTGCGCCAGTACGCCGAGCTCGGTCCGCTGCACCGGGGCCTCAGCCTCGTCGGCGCCCGCGAGGCCGCCGACTTCACGATCGACCAGCCGCGCGGCGTGGTCGCCGCCGTCACCCCCTGGAACGACCCGGTCGCCGTCGCCTGCGGCCTGATCGGCGCCGCCCTGGTGACGGGCAACGCCGTCGTCCACAAGCCGAGCGAGCGATCGCCCCACGTCGGCCAGCTGCTCGGCGAGATCGTCTCCGCGGTGCTGCCGCCCGACGTGCTCGTCACCGTCTCGGGCGGGGCCGCCGTCGGGGCGGCGCTCACCGAGCAGCCTGACGTCGACGTCGTCGCGCACGTCGGCTCCACCGCCACCGGCCGCCGCATCGCCCGCGTCGCCGCGCTGACCGGCGCCCACGTCGTGCTCGAGAACGGCGGCGACGACGCCCTGGTCGTCGACGCCGACGTCGACCCCGCGTGGGCCGCCGAGCAGGCCGCGATCGGCGCCTTCGCCAACGCGGGGCAGATCTGCACGAGCGTCGAGCGCATCTACGTGCACCGCGACGTCGCCGACGCGTTCGTCGAGGCGCTGGTCGTCGAGGCCACGCGACGCAACGACCGGGGCGAGCTGGGCCCGCTGGTCGACGGGCGCCTCCGTGACGAGGTCCAGCGCCAGGTCGACGACGCGCTGGCGAGCGGAGCGCGGGCGCTCGTCGGCGGGGCCGTGCCGACCGGGCCGGGCTCCTGGTACCCGGCGACGGTGCTCGTCGACTGCACGCCGCACATGACCGTGGTGCAGGAGGAGACCTTCGGCCCCGTCGCCCCCGTGCAGGTCGTCGACGACTTCGACGAGGGCCTCCGCCTGGCCTGCGCCGGGCGCTACGGGCTCGCGGCGACGGTGCTCACGGGCTCGATCGGCCACGCGAACCGCGCGATGGCCGAGCTGCCGGTCGGCACGGTCAAGATCAACGCGGTCTTCGGCGGGGCTCCCGGCGGGTCGGCGCAGCCGCGCGGAGAGAGCGGCGCCGGCTTCGGCTACGGCCCCGAGCTGCTCGACGAGATGACCCTCACGAAGGTCGTGCACTACGGCACGCCCGTGCTCGCGGGCGAGCGCCGGGCGACCCCGACGGCGAGCGCAGGAGGCGCGGACGAGACCGCCGGGACCGCCCGCACCGCAGGCTCCGCCGACACCGCCGCCTCGGCGAGCCGCCCGTCGCCCGAGGCGAGCCCCGCCGCGGCCGCGCCGGCCGAGGCCGCGGCCTCCGCCTCCGCGCCCCGCGCCTCCGCCCCCTCCCCGTCGGCCGAGGCCGACTCCGACGCAGCGACCACCGCCTCCACCGGGCGCACGCCCCACCCGCAGGACCCGGCCGAGGGCGGCGACCCCGACGACGGCACGCAGAGCGAGGGCACCGACGGCGAGGGCACCGGGAGCGAGGGCACCGGCTCGCCCGACGAGCAGCCCCGCGTCCACCCCGCCCAGCCCGCCGAGGGCGACTGACGTGGCACGCCCCGACCTCTCCGCCGTGAGCGGCCTCAGCCCCGAGGTCGCCCGGGCCCTCCGCGAGGCGGCGCCCGTCGTCAGCGTCGTCGGCGACCTCGTGCTCGACGGCTGGTGGCAGGGCACGACCGAGCGCATGACGCGCGAGGCCCCCGCCCCCGTCGTCGAGGTCGCGACCCGCCGCTACGTGCCGGGCGGCGCGGCCAACACGGCCGTCAACCTCGCCGCGCTCGGGGCCCGCGTGCGCCTCGCCGGGCTGGTCGGCGACGACGAGGCCGGTCGACGGCTCACCGAGCTGCTCGCGGGGCACGGGGTCGACACCTCCGGAGTGGTGCGGGTGCGCGGCCTCGTCACCGTCGCGAAGAACCGGGTGATGGTCGACGACCAGGTGCTCATCCGGCTCGACGACCTCGGGGCCGCGCCCGCGCCTCCCACGGCCCTCGCGCAGCTCGCCGCGGCCGCGACGGCCCAGGCGACCGGGGCCGACGCCGAGCTCGTCTGCGACTACGGCACGGGCGCGCTGACCGGCCCGGTGCTCGACGCGCTGGTCGCGCGGCCCGCCGCCGAGCGCCCGCCGCTGGTGGTGGTCGACGCGCACGACCTCGCTCCGTGGGCGCGCCTCCGCCCCGACCTCGTCACGCCGAACGCCGGCGAGGTCGCCGCGCTCGTCGGCCTCGCGGTCGGCGACGCGCTGCCGACCGACGTGCGCGTCGAGCGGGTCGCCGACGCCGCCGACCGGGTGCTCGCGGCGACCGGGTCGCAGGTCGTCGTCGTCACGCTCGACCACGACGGCACGATGACGCTGGTGCGCGAGCCGGGCGACGGGGGCGCGGTCGCCGACGCGGGCACGGGCGCGGGTGCCGGCACGGGCGCCGACGCGGGCGCGGGCCCCGGCACGAGCGCGGGCGCCGACGACCCCGCAGGCCGGGCGGAGGCGCGGGTCCGGCACCGTACCTGGGCCCGGCGGGCGAGGGAGCGGCAGGCCTCCGGCGCCGGCGACTCCTTCGTCGCGGCGCTCACCGTGGGCCGCGCGGCCGGCCTGCCGCTGACCACGAGCGTCGACCTCGCGCAGGCCGCCGCCGACATCGTGGTGCAGCGCTTCGGCACCTCCGTCTGCTCGACCGACGACCTCGTCGGGCACCTCGACCGAACCGGCGACCTGATGCTCGGGGTCGACGACCTCGTCCGCCGCCTCGACGACGAGCGCGCCGCCGGGCGCACCGTCGTGCTCACGAACGGCTGCTTCGACGTGCTGCACCGCGGCCACACGACCTACCTCACCCAGGCGAAGCAGCTCGGCGACGTGCTCGTGGTGGCCCTCAACGACGACTCCTCGACCCGCCGGCTGAAGGGCCCGGGCCGGCCGATCAACGACCTGGCCGACCGGGCGGGGGTGCTCTCGGCGCTGAGCTGCGTCGACTACGTGACGTCGTTCGGCACCGACACGGCGGTGCCGCTGATCCGGCGCCTCCGGCCCGACCTCTACGCGAAGGGCGGCGACTACACGCCGCAGATGCTCGAGGAGACCGCGGCGGTGGTCGAGGGCGGCGGCGAGGTCCGCATCCTCGACTACGTCTCCGACCACTCGACGACCGGCATCGTCGACCGCATCCGCGGGGCGGCGCCGTGAGCGGCAGCCGGCTCTGGTCGGGGGCCTGGGCGGCGTCGGCCGTCCTCGGGGAGGGCACCGCGACTCCCGCGCCCCCCGCCGTCGACGTGCTCGTGCCCACCGCCGACCGGCCGGCCGAGCTCGCGGTGACGCTCGCCGGGCTCGCCGCGCAGGACGACCCGCCGTTCTCGGTCGTGATCAGCGACCAGTCGACCGGCGACCCCGACTGGACGGCCCCCGCCGCGCAGGCGATGGTCCGCGTGCTGCGGGCGCAGGGCCGCGCCGTCTCGACCCACGTGCACCACCCGCGGCGCGGGCTCGCCGAGCACCGGCAGTCGCTGCTCGAGCGGGCGACGGCGCCGGCCGTGCTCTTCCTCGACGACGACGTCTGGCTCGAGCCCGGCACGCTGGCGCGGATGCACGACGCCCTCGAGCGGCTCGGCTGCGGGTTCGTCGGCTCGGCCGTGCAGGGGCTCTCGTACCTCGACGACGTGCGCCCCCACGAGCGGATCGCCTTCGAGCTCTGGGAGGGCGGCGTGCAGCCCGAGCGGATCCGCCGCGGCGCCCCCGGCTTCGAGCGCTGGTCGCTGCACAACGCCGCGAACCTCGCCCACGAGGCCGCGACCCTCGACCTCGAGCCGGGCGACTGGGCCGCCTACCGGGTCGCCTGGGTCGGCGGCTGCGCGCTGTACCGGCGCGAGGCGCTGCTCGAGGCCGGCGGCTTCGCGTTCTGGGGCGAGCTGCCCGCCGAGCACGCGGGCGAGGACGTCGCCGCCCAGTGGCGCGTGATGGAGCGACGAGGAGGCGCGGGCATCGTCCCCAGCGGAGCCGTCCACCTCGAGGCGCCCACCACGGTGCCCCGCCGAGACGTCGAGGCGACCGACGTGGTCGACCTCGACCGCCCCGTCGGCCCCGACCGGCCGGACCAGCCGGTCGGTGCAGACGGGGTCCCCCGGCCGGTCGAGGTGGCCGGCCGCCCGGCCGGTCGCCCCGACCGGCCGACCCCGAGATGACGGGGCGGCCCGGCTGCGGCCGGACCCCGCGTCCGAGATGAAGGAGAGACCGCCATGGCCGACACCCCGAACCCGATCCAGATGCAGAAGTACCTCAGCGGGGTCGACTACCCCGTGTCGAAGGACGACCTGGTCGCCACCGCGAAGGAGCAGGGCGCGCCCGACGACGTCATCGACGCGCTGCAGGCGCTCGAGGGCGACTCGTTCGACGCGCCGACCGCGGTCAGCAAGGGCGTCGCCGACGAGTGACGCCCGCCGCCGCGAGCCGTCACGCACGCCCCCCGACCTGGTGTCAAGGGCCTGCGGGGCGGCTCGCGGCGGTGGTTGTCTCGACGACAGGAGGGGCCGCACCTCCCCCGGCGCTGGGCCGGGGCGCGGTGCACGACCGGAGGGGACGACATGGCCGACGAGGACGACACGAGCACGGGGACCACGGACAGCGGGGTGGGCCGCGCTCCCGACCCCGGGGGCCCGGACAGCCCGCTCGACGCGGACGCCGTCCGCGACATCGAGGCCGACCCGGCACTCGACGACCCCGACGACGACGCGGCGACCGACGACGACGCCCGCTCGGCGGACCTCGACCCGAGTGAGGGCTGAGCCGTGTCGCTGCTGACGCGGGTCGCCTCCGCCCCGACCCGTCTCGCCCGGGCCCTGCCGGCCGCGCGGGCCGCGCACTGGCCGACGACCCGCACGGGGGCACCGCTGACGATCGTCGGCGTCGTGCTCGACGAGGCGCTCACCCTGCAGGAGGGCCCGCTCTCGGCCAGCGTCGTGCGGGTGGCCGCGCTGCCCGAGTCGCGGATGACGACCGGCCGCCACCTCCTCGACGCCGCCGACCTCGGTGACGCTCAGGTGCACCTCGTGCGGGTGCACGGCGCGCTCGACCGCGAGGTCGCGCGGCGGCTGCGGCGCGGCGACGCGGTCGTCGTGCTCGGCACCGAGCAGGTGCCGGGGCCCGGCAGCCGGATGCGCTGCGACCGCTTCGTCGACGCGACCTGCCTCGCCGCCGACCTCGGCGGCACCGCCTAGCCGCGCTCGCCTCCCGCGCAGCCCGGCCCGCGCCTCCCGTACCCCGCCGCATGCAGCGCACCCCGTTCCGTTCACCGAACCCTGAAGCATCGGGGTTCGTTGAACGGAACGGGGTGCGGGGGCCGCGGTCAGGTCAGACCGGGCGGGTCAGACCTGGTCGGGCGGGTCAGACCTGGTCGGGCGAGGGGGTCGTGCCGGGGGCCGGGGCCTCGGCCGCGTCCGGGTCGGTCTCGACGTCGGCGTCGACGTCGCCGTCCGCGTCGAGGTCGTAGTCCTCGCCCTTCAGCGCCTGGTCCCACTTCCCGCCGTCGTCGGGGTCCGCGCTGCTGCTCTGGAACTCCAGGGGCTCGTCGCTCATGCTGTCCTCCTCGTGTCGGGGTGCGGCGGCCGGGGCGGCCGCGTTCCGTCCACGGTAGGCCGACGCCGCGCGCGGGGCTCGCCCGGCGTCGCGACTCCCTCGAGGTGCCCCGTCCTGGGCCCTCGGTGCCTCGCAGGCCCCGGCAAGCGGCACCTCGGTACGCGCGCGGCACCCGCCACGGCGCGCTAGGTGAGGCCGACGATCCGCACGTCGACGGAGGCGGGCGGCAGCGGCTCCGCCGCGACCCGCTCGAGGAGGCGCGCGGCCACCTCGCGGGCCACCGCCGGGCCCTGCGCGCCCTCGCCCACGGCGATGTCGAGAGTGACGCGGGTCTCCGCCTCCGCGACGGCGATGCCCACGAGGGGCACCGGGCGACCGCCCTCGAGCGCTGCGGCCGACGACGACGCGTCCGCGCCTCCCCCCGGCCCGCCGCCGACGACGGCGCCGAGGCCCTCGACGGCCTGGCGCACGAGCGACCCGAAGCCGGGCCTCGCCTGCACGCGCTGCACGCCCGGGCAGGCGGCCGCGAGCGCGCCGAGCTCGGCCGCGAGCAGCGAGAGGTGGTCGTCGTCGAGCGGGTCGGCCATCAGAGTCCTCCGTCGGTGTCGAGCAGGTGCACGTCGCGCACGGTCACGTCGACGGCCTCGACGACGAGCTCCGTCTGCGCCACCAGGTGCGCGGCGACCGCCTCGCGCACGGCGTCGGCCACGTCGGGCACGGTCGTGCCGAAGAGCGCGCTGATCGCGACCTCGACGCTGACGACCGCGTCGGGCCGGTCGACGTCGCCGACGATGCCGCACGAGATGACGACGGAGCCGGGCACCGAGTCGCCGGCCTCGCGGATCAGCGAGCGCACCGCGCCCTCGGTCACGTGCAGGGTGCTCCGCGGGTCGGGCGACGAGAGCGGGATCTCGCGGCCGGTGCGCGACTCGAGCCGCACCCGGCTCATGACGCCGGCGATCCAGGAGGGGTCGGGGGCGGGCTCGGCGGCGGCGTCCTCCGCCAGGAGGCCCGCGGTCATCGAGCGGAGGCGCGCGAGGGCCGCCAGCTGCGCCAGCGCCGACGGGTCGGACTCGATCTCGGGGTCGTACGGCTCGCGCCCGGCGTCGAGGTAGTCGCTGAGCCGCTCCATCGAGATCGGGCCGTCGTCGACGACCTCCAGCTCGGCGGCGGGGTCGACGTCGGCCGGGTCGACCGGCGGGTCGACCGGCGGGTCGCTCGGGGCCGCGCCGGCGGGCGTCAGCGGTGTGCGCGTCGGGTCGTCGCTCATCGCCAGGCCTCCATCTCTCGGGTCAGGGTCTCACGGGCCCGCGCGAGCAGGCCCCGGACGGCGGTCACGCTGGTGCCGGTGCGCTCGGCGATGTCAGCGTACGACTCGCCTCCCACCTCGCGCAGGGTCCACACCTCGCGCTGCGAGGCGGGCAGCCGGGCGAGCGCCGTGCGCAGGGCGCCCATGGCGTCGGTGGAGGCGGCGACGCGCTCGGGGTCGTCGACCGCGCCGCTCTGCGAGGGCACCTCGAGCTCGTCGACGTCGTCGGCGACGCGGCGGCTGCGGATCAGGTCGTAGGCCTTGCGCGACACGATCGTCATCATCCAGCCGCGCACCGCGTCGGGCGTCTGCAGCCGCGGCAGCTCGCGCCAGATCACGACCGAGGCCTCCTGGACGGCGTCGGAGGCGTCGGCCCGGGAGCGCGTCAGGCGCGTCGCGTAGGCGGTCATCAGGCCCAGGTGGCGGCGCAGCAGCACCTCGAAGGCGCGCTCGTCGCCCTCGGCGGCACGGGTCGCGAGCACCCCGTCAGCTGCACCGGACAGGTCGACCGCCATCGCGCCTCCTCGGTCACCGGGCCCGGCAGAGCCGGGCCGTGTAGGAAATGGAAGGGGACGGGGACCGTGACACCCGGGCCTCGGCGTCCGTCTCACTGACGACCGTACCGCCGGGCGCCCCTGGACCGCACCCGGCACCACCCACGCACCGACGAGAAGGAGCAGCCCATGGCCGCCACCGACAAGACCCCGAGCACCGCCGCCGCCCCCGCCACCGTCGGCACCACGCCGTCGGGCGCGACGATCCCCGCCGCCGGCGCCAGCCGTGTCGACAAGGCGCCCGTCGCCTCCACGACCCCGGTGAGCGGCGTCGGCACCGCGGGCGTCGCCTCGCCCGGCAAGACCGTCATCGCCGACGGCGTCATCGCGAAGGTGGCCGGCATCGCGGCCCGCGAGGTGCCCGGCGTGCACGCCCTCGGCGGCGGAGCGGCCCGGGCGTTCGGCGCCCTCCGCGACGCGATCGGCAGCAGCGACCTCAGCCAGGGCGTGCGCGTCGAGGTCGGCGAGACCCAGGTCGCCGCCGACGTCACGATCGTCGTCGAGTACCCGCAGCCGATGACCCTCGTCGCCGAGCAGGTGCGCGCCGCCGTGGCCCGGGCCGTCGAGGACCTCGTCGGCATGCAGGTCGCCGAGGTCAACGTGGCGATCGCCGACGTCCACATCCCCGGCGAGGACGACGACGAGGCGGCCGGCGCCGCCGCCCCGGGCCGCGTCTCGTGAGCGCCACCGTCGTCGGCATGGCGGTCGGCGCCGTGCTCGCGGTCGTCGGCCTCGAGTGGGGCTTCGTCGCCCTGCTGGTCGTCGCTCTCTGCATCGCGGTCGGCGGGCTCGTCGGCCGCGTGGTCTCCGGCCGCACCGACCTGGGCGGGCTGCTCGACGCGCTGCGCGGCCGGCGCTCGTCGTCGTGAGCGCCGGGGCCGGGTCGGCCGCGGCGTCGGCGTCGCCGGCGTCGCCGGGCGCATCGGGCCCGTCGACGCTCCGTGACGCGTACGGCGACGCCGCCGGGCGCGGGCCCGTCGTGCCCGGGCACGTGAGCCTCGCGGCCCGCGTGCTCACCCGGGTCGCCGCCTCCGTCGTCGCCGAGCAGCTGCGCGTCGACCGCACCGAGGTGCGCATCGACGCCTCCGACGACGCCGGCCACCTGGCGCTCCGCGTCACCACGCCCGTGCGGGTGCCCGCGCTCTCCGGGTCGGTGCAGATGCCGGCGGGAGGCGTCGTCGGCCTCGTGCGCGAGCTCCAGTCGACGTTGACGAGGCGGGTCTCCGAGATCACCGGGCGCACCGTCTCGCGCGTCGACGTGACCGTCAGCCGTTCCCTGCTCGACCGCACCGGGAGGGTCGCGTGAGCACCGCCTCCGACACCACGGGGGCCGGCGCCACCGGGCTCGACGGCACCGCGTCTGTCGTCACCGCGCCCGACGCCGACGGCCGCTCGGGCCCCGACTCGGACGTCACGGCGCCCTACCGGCGGCTCGTCCGCCGCGAGAGCCGCGCGAGCCGCTCGGCCAGCGCCGTCGTCGTGCTGGTCGTCGCCGCCCTCGCCGCCGCCTGGCTCGGCACGGAGGCCGTGCTCGCCGCCCTCGGCCGCCCCGCGCTGCTCGCGTCGCCCGTCGACGTGCTCGGCACCCTCACGACCGCCCTGGCCCGGGCCCCCGGGCTCGTCGTCGCCGCCGGCGTCGCCTCGGCGGTCGTCGGCGTCGTGCTGGTGCTGCTCGGCCTGACCGCCGGCCACCGCGGGCGCCACGAGGTCGCCGACGAGCGCGTCGCCGCGGTCGTCGACGACACGGTGCTGGCGGCGTCGCTCGCGCGGGTCGCCCGCACGGCCGGGCGCCTCGGCGCCGGGCAGGTGACCGTCTGGGTCTCGCGACGGGAGGCGCGCGTCGAGCTGACCCCCGCCTCCGGGGTGACGGTCGACGAGCAGGGCGTGCTCGCCGCCGTCCGCTCGGAGCTCGAGAGCCGGCCCGTGGAGCCCGCCCTCCGCGTGACCTCGCGCGTCGCCGACCACGGGAGGCTGGACGCGTGACCTCGTCGAACCGGTTCCTCAACCGCCTGCTGCTCGTCGTCGTGGGCGTCGTCGCCCTCGCCGTCGGGGCGTTCCTGATCGTGGCGACGCTGCCCGGGGGCTCGGGCTCCCTGGGCGGGACCGTCCGCGGCTGGCTGGCCGACGCCTCCTCGGCGGTCGCGGACGCCGTCGCGGCGACGCCGCTCGACCCGTCCGGCGCGGGCGGCGCGGACAGCATGGGCGGCGCGGGCGGCGCGGGCGGAGCGGGCAGCTGGCTCGCGGTGGCCCTCGCGGCGCTCTGCCTGCTGCTCGTGATCGTGTTCGTCGTGGCCGCGGTCGCCCACGGCGGCGGACGCACCGGCCGCCTGGTGGTGCACGACGAGCCGGCCGGGTCCATCGCGATCTCGGCCGCCTTCGCCGAGACGGCCGTGGCCGACGCGCTCTCGGCCCGACGCGACGTGACCTCGGTGCACGTGTCGGCGTGGACGGTCCGCGGCCGCCCGGCGCTCAAGGTGCGCGTGCGGGTGACCGCGGGCGCGGCCCCGGCGCCCGTCGTCGCGGCGGCGAGCGACGTGGTGCGCGGTCTCGACCGGGTGCTCGGCGAGGAGGTGCCGGTGCTCGTCGAGGTGGTCGGCGCGTCGCTCGTGAAGCGCGGCAGCGACCCGCGCGTCGCCTAGCCGCGCCTGCCGCGCGGCGCCCGCACCCGCCCCAGAACCATCGACTGATCAAAGAACCACTGAGAAACGTGGTTCTTTGATCAGTCGGTGGTTCGACCGGGTGGCTGAGGCCCGGGCGGCAGCAGGTTCAGCGGCGGCGGCGGCGGCGGCGCCTGCGCAGCGCCGACTCAGCGGCGCGCGAGCGCAGCCCAGCGCGGGTACAGCGCGGGGCTCAGCGCACCGCGAGCAGGATCTTCCCCGAGTGCTCGCCGGACTCCATGCGCTCGTGCGCCGTCGCGGCGAACTCGAGCGGGAACACGCTGTCGAGCACCGGGCGCACGGCCCCCGACGCGACCATCGGCCAGACGTGCTCGCGCACCTCGGCCATGATCGCGCGGCGCTCCTCGAGCGGGCGGGCGCGCAGCGTGGTGCCCCAGATGCGGCCCCGCTTGCCCATCAGGCGGGCGACGTCGATCGTGGCCGACGAGCCGCCCTGCGACGCGATCACCATGACGCGGCCGCCCACGGCGAGCGCGTCGACGTCGCGCGCCAGGTAGTCGCCGCCGACGAGGTCGAGCACGACGTCGACGCCGCGGCCGCCGGTGAGCTCCTGGGTGACGGCGACGAAGTCCTCCGCCCGGTAGTCGATGCCGCGGTCGGCGCCGAGCTGCTCGCAGAACTCGACCTTCGCGGGGGTGCCGGCGGTGGCGTAGACGGTGGCGCCGAGCGCCTTCCCGATCTGGATCGCGATCGACCCGACCCCGCTCGACCCGCCGTGCACGAGCAGCGTCTCGCCGGCCTGCAGCTGCGCCGACATGACGAGGTTCGACCAGACGGTGGCGACGGCCTCGGGCAGCCCGGCGGCCTCGACGAGGTCGAGCCCCTTGAGGTAGGGCAGCAGCAGGCCCTCGTCGACGGCCACGCGGTCGGCGTAGCCGCCGCCGCTGAGCAGGGCGACGACGTGGTCGCCGAGGGAGGCGGTGGTCACCTCGCTGCCCAGGGCCACGACCGTGCCGCTGACCTCGAGCCCGGGCCACGACGGGGCCCCGGCGGGCGACGGGTAGTGCCCCTCGCGCTGGTTCACGTCGGCGCGGTTCACGCCGGCGGCGGCGACGTCGACGACGACCTCGCGGGGGCCGGGCACGGGCTCCGGGACCTCGCTGACGACGAGGGCACGGGGCCCTCCGGGAACGGGGACGGTGACGGCACGCATGGGGCCATCCTGCCCCGTCCGGGCCGAGCGCGAGCCGGGCGACCTGGGGACGACCCGGGGAGGCGCCCCCTCCCCGGGGCGGGGCCCGCGACTCCCCCAGGCCCTCCGTCGGGCCCGCACCGGGGCCCGACCTGCCCGCCGTCTAGGCTGGCCGCGTGCTGCTCTCCGACCACGACATCAAGCTCGAGCTCGACGCCGGGCGCATCGGCCTCGACCCCTACGAGCCGACGCTGATCCAGCCGTCGAGCATCGACGTGCGGCTCGACCGGCTGTTCCGGCTGTTCGACAACCACAAGTACCCGTTCATCGACCCCGCGGCCGACCAGCCCGAGCTGACGCGCCTGGTCGAGACGCCGGCCGACGAGCCGTTCATCCTGCACCCGGGCGAGTTCGTGCTGGGCAGCACCTATGAGCGCGTCACCCTGCCCGACGACGTCGCCGCCCGGCTGGAGGGCAAGAGCTCGCTCGGCCGCCTCGGCCTGCTGACGCACTCGACGGCGGGGTTCATCGACCCGGGCTTCACGGGGCACGTGACGCTCGAGCTGTCGAACGTCGCGACGCTGCCGATCAAGCTGTGGCCCGGCATGAAGATCGGGCAGCTCTGCTTCTTCCGCCTCAGCTCGCCGGCCGAGCACCCCTACGGGTCGCAGGAGTACGGATCGCGCTACCAGGGGCAGCGCGGGCCGACGGCGAGCCGGTCGTTCCAGGGGTTCGTGCACACCGACGTGTCGGGCGGGGCGGAGACGGCGGGCGCCTGAGCGCGGGCTCGGTCCGCCCGTCGGGGGACACGCGTCTCGGGGGGCTTCGCCCGGAGGGCAAGGCATTCGCTCCGTGTCCGGTCGACCTGCAGAAAGCTCGCCTTCGTATCACACTGGGATGGCCTCGCGGTACGGGTTCAGGACTGCGAGTTGCTGGGTGCGGGCGGCGATGTCGGGTCTCTCGCCCGCACCCCCTTCCATTCCTCGTCGCGGCGGCGCCTCGCCCGCTGCTCGCCGTCCGGTGCTGTGCGCCCTGAGCGCTGATCCACTCCGGAGTGGAGGACGCCTGCCCCGGTGCCCCACCCCCGCGCACGCTCCTCCACTCCAGAGTGGAGGAGTCTCCCCAGAACTACCTCCGGGCGCGTCCCGGCACCCGCACCCACATTCGCCCCTACGACTCCAGCGTCTCGCGCGGCGACCGCCCGTAGTGCGCCACGTACGCCGCCGTGAAGCGCCCCGCGTTCGCGAAGCCCCAGCTCTGGGCGATCCCCGCCACGGTGTGCCCGCGCGTCGGGTCAGCGACCTGAAGGTCGTGGTGCGCCCCGCGCAGCCGCGCCGCCCGCAGCACCGCCATGGGCGTCGTGTCGAGGTGCCGGCGGAACGCCAGCTGCAGCCCCCGCGGCGTCAGCCGGGCCGCCTCGGCGATCTCGACGACGCCGATGTCGTCGTGGGCGTGCTCCTCGACGTAGGCGAGCGCGCGCCGCACCGTCGACGGCACGGGCCGGGCGCTCGACGCCTCGCTCGTGCCGACCGCCGTCGTCGGGAAGGTCGTCACGAACGCCGCCACCAGCGACCGGAACGCCTGCCCCCTGATCAACGGGCTCGCCATCGCCGCGTCGTTGCGCACGACGTCCTGGTAGAGGTGCCGCATGTGCCCGCGCCAGTACCGGCCGAGGGCCTCGCTCTGGGGCTCCATGCCGATCACGTGCAGGCCTGCGGGAGGCGCGGTGAGCGACAGCCCCACCAGCTCGGCCTCCACGGCGGCCCGGTCGAGCATGAGCTGGGCGAGGTGGACGTCGTCCCACTCGGTCCGCTTGTTCGTGGTGGTGGGGAACGCGAACGGCTTCAGCAGCTCCGCCCGGTGGTCGGCGTCGCCCGCCTGCACCCGGAAGCCCCCGCCGAGCAGACGGCAGATGCCGAAGAAGGGCAGCGGCTCGCTCTCGGCACGCAGCGTGCCGGTGTACCGCATCTCGCCGACGGCGAAGCGGTGCTCGCCCGACACCGCTCGGCGGTAGTAGAACTCGTGGGCGTCGCCCGGCACGAGCTCGCGCATGCGGAAGGTGCGCCGCATCGCCTCGTGGGCGACGTCGGGGTCGGTGGTCTCCAGGCCGCGGATGCGCGGGTCGTCGAAGGGCGACGGCGTCACGGGCTGCGACGGGTACGGGGGCGACGGCATCGGTCACGCCTCTCGTCGAGGTGGGCGCCGGGCCGCTCGGGGTCAGGGAACGGCGTCGGAGCGTCGGGCTGATCCCCCGACGGCGTCAGCATAGTGCGACGCCTCCGGAGTTGCCCCCCCTTCGGCGGACGCCGATGTGCCCCGGAGGCGGGCCGCGGTGGGGAGGGACGAGCCGGGGAGGGACGAGCCGGGGTGGAGACCTGAACCAACCCACACCCCGGCTCGCACACCGACGTCGGGGGACCCGCCAGGGTCCCGACTCGGTGCTCACCACGGCCAGCCCGAACCGCCGTGGTGTGCAGTCTTCGGAGCACCGGTCGGAACGGTTTGGAGAAAGTCTCAGAATATTTCCGGGGAGTCCTCCCCAGGGGTCCGTGAGGCGGGGCTGTCCCCCGCCCCGCGCCTCCCGCAGTCCTGCCGCCGACGCACGGCGTAGCGTCGCGGCCATGGACTACAGGACCCTCGGCAACAGCGGTGCCTCCGTGTCGGAGCTGACACTGGGCACCATGACGTTCGGCGCAGAAGCCGACGAGACCACCTCTCACCAGATCCTCGACGCGTTCGTCGCGGGCGGCGGCACGCTCGTCGACACCGCCGACGTCTACAGCGCCGGGGTCTCCGAAGAGATCATCGGGCGCTGGCTCGCCGCCCGCCCCACCGACGCGGCGCAGGTCGTGCTCGCGACGAAGGGCCGCTTCCCCATGGGCGACGGCCCGAACGACGTCGGGCTCTCGCGGCGGCACCTCGCCCGCGCCCTCGACGACTCGCTCCGGCGCCTCGGCACCGAGCACGTCGACCTCTACCAGATGCACGCGTGGGACGCCCTGACGCCGATCGACGAGACCCTGCGGTTCCTCGACGACGCGATCAGCGCAGGCAAGATCGGCTACTACGGCTTCTCGAACTACCTCGGCTGGCAGGTCACGAAGGCCGTCGGCCGCGCCGACGCCCTCGGCTTCGCGCCGCCCGTCACGCTGCAGCCGCAGTACAACCTGCTCGTGCGCGACATCGAGCACGAGGTCGTGCCGGCCTCGCTCGACGCCGGCATCGGCCTGCTGCCCTGGTCGCCGCTGGCCGGCGGCTGGCTGAGCGGCAAGTACCGGCGCGACCAGGCGCCCACCGGCTCGACCCGTCTCGGTGAGGACCCGACGCGGGGCATGGAGGCGTGGGAGGCGCGCAACGCGGACGAGCGCACCTGGACGGTCATCGACGCGGTCACCGCGATTGCCGACGCCCACGGCGCCTCGGCCTCGCAGGTCGCGCTCGCCTGGCTGCTGGCGCAGCCGGCCGTGACCTCGGTGATCCTCGGTGCCCGGACGGTCGAGCAGCTCGACGACAACCTCGGTGCGTCGGGCCTCGTGCTCACCGCCGACGAGCTCACGCGCCTCGGCGACGCGAGCGCCCCGCGCATCGACGACTACCCCTACGGCGCCGCCGGGGTCGCCCAGCGCGGCCGCCGCATCGACGGCGGTCGCTGACCCCCGGGCTCAGACTGGCACCGCACGGTGCGACCGTGGGAGGCGCGGTGTCGGTCAGACCGGCACCGCGCCTCCCGCACGTGCTCGAGTGGTCACGATCTGCTGCTCCCGGCGCGAGGGGGGAGCAGATCGTGACCACTCCGCGCGTCAGCGGTGCAGGTCGGCCGTCGCGCCGACGCGGCCGTGGCGCACCCGGACGGCGACGGCCACGAGCAGCACGACGACCGCCGCGACCAGTGCCGTGACCCCGGCGGCGGTGTCGAGCGGCTGGCCGGTGAAGCGTCCGACGGCGACCCACGAGAGGCCCCAGACCAGCGAGAGCATGGGCGCGAGGCGACCGCGGCCGGCGAGGGCGACGGCCACGCCCGACAGGCCGGCGACCGCGAGCACGACGGTCGACCAGACGCTGCTCGGGGCCCCGAGGCCGTCGAAGCCCGACTCGACCAGCGCCGCGGCGATGTTGGCGGCGGTCGCGACCGAGACCCAGCCGAGGTAGAGGCCCATCGTGCCGTCGGTGACGAGCGCGTCGACCCAGCCGTGCGTCGGGGTGCGGAAGAGGGTGACGAAGATCCGCACCAGCACGGCGAGCAGGGCGACGATCACGACGACGCTGAGCCACACGTTGCCGAGCTGCACGGCGGCGAAGAGCCAGGCCGCGTTGAGCAGCATGGAGGCGGCGACCCAGTACCCGAGGCGACGGTGGCGGTCGACGCTGCGCTGGCCGGGCAGCGCCTGGTAGACGGCGTAGGCGACGAGGCCGAGGTAGATGACCGACCAGATCGAGAAGGCGGTGGTCGCGGGGGCGATCGGGGTGGCGTCGGCGCTGAGCGCCCCGCCGGAGGCTCCGGAGACGGAGGTGCCGCCGAAGGCGCCCGACCCCACCGCGGCGAGGACGACGGCCAGCACGGCCGCGACCACCACCACGATCTGACGGACGACGTCGCTCGGCTGGGGAGGGTGCGGTTCGGCTCGCGTGGCTGTGCTCATGTCGGTGACGGTACGCCGCCGAGATGTCTTAGCTGCTGAATCATCAGGCGCTTCCCAGCCTCAGCGACCGGGCCCCGAGGAGTCGCGGGGCAGCCCCCAGCCCCGCCCGCCGACCCGAGGACCCAGCGCTGGGCCACGTGCGCCTCGCGCGTGCGCGAGCGTCAGTCAGTTGCCACATTGAGGGCCTACGGCGGCCCGAGAGGCCCCCAAATTGGCAACTGACCGACGCGGGCGCGGGGCCGGCGCACCCCGCTCAGGCGGCGGGCCGCCAGCGGCGCAGCAGCTGCGCGTTCAGGGCCACGATCACCGTCGACAGGCTCATCAGCACCGCCCCCGCCGCGGGCGACAGAACGAAGCCGACCGGCGCCAGGACGCCCGCCGCGAGCGGCACCGACAGCACGTTGTAGCCCGCGCCCCAGACGAGGTTCTGGATCATCTTGCGGTACCCCACCCGCGACAGCGAGATCACCGACAGCACCGCCCGCGGGTCGTTCGACGCGAGCACGACGCCCGCCGACTCGACCGCCACGTCGGTGCCCGCGCCGATCGCGACGCCGACGTCGGCCCGGGCCAGCGCGGGAGCGTCGTTGACGCCGTCGCCGACCATCGCGACCCGCTGGCCGCCCTGCTGCAGCTCGGCGACGCGCGCGTCCTTCTCGTCCGGGCGCACCTCGGCGAACACCTCGTCGATGCCCAGCTCGCGCCCGACCGCGTCGGCGACCTGCTGCGCGTCACCGGTCACCATCGCGACCCGCACGCCCGCGTCGTGCAGGCGTCGCACGGCCTCCGCCGACTCCGGCCGGACCTCGTCGCGCAGCGCGTACGCCGCCTCCACCGCTCCGGCGCGCACGAGGTACAGCACGGCGGCGCCGTCGGCCCGCCACGGCTCGGTCGCCGTCGCCAGGTCGCCGGGCACCTCGAGGCCCTGGTCGCGGAGCAGGCCGGGGCCCCCGACGCTCACCTCGACCCCGTCGACACGAGCCGTGACGCCGCTGCCCGTGAGCGAGCGGAACGACTCGACCCGCGACTCCGGCGCCCCGCCCTGCCCCGCAGCGGCCTCCGCCGCGCGCACCAGCGCCCGGGCGACCGGGTGCTCGCTGTCGCGCTCGACCGCCGCCGCGAGGCGGACGGCCGCGTCGTGGTCGACGAGGTCGGACGAGGAGGCGCGGGCCACGTCCGTCACCGCGGGCTCGCCCTTCGTGAGGGTGCCCGTCTTGTCGAACAGCACGGTGTCGACGGTGCGCATGCGCTCGAGGGCCAGGCGGTCCTTGACCAGCACACCGGCCTTCGCGGCGCGCTCGGTCGAGATCGCGATCACCAGCGGGATGGCCAGGCCGAGGGCGTGCGGGCAGGCGATGACCAGCACGGTCACGGTGCGCGTGATCGCCTGGTCGAGGTCGCCGAGCAGCAGCCACACGACGAACGTGACGACGCCCGCCCCCGCGGCGAACCAGAAGAGCAGCGCGGCGGCGCGGTCGGCGAGCGCCTGCGCCCGCGACGACGACGACTGCGCCTCGGCCACCAGCCGCTGGATGCCCGCGAGCGCCGTGTCGTCGCCGACCGCCGTGACGCGCACCCGCAGCGCGCCGTCGGTCGCGACGGTGCCCGCCACGACGCGGTCGCCCTCGGAGCGCGAGACGGTGCGGCTCTCGCCGGTGATCATCGACTCGTCCATCTCGGCGGAGCCGTCGACGATCGTGCCGTCGGCCGGCACGCGCGCGCCCGAGCGGACGAGCACGACGTCGCCGGCCACGAGGTCCGCGATCGCCACCTCGGTCGTGCCGGAGTCGCGGGTCGAGCCGTCCGGGCCGGTCTCGTCGACGCGGTCGGCCGTGTCGGGCAGCAGCGCGGCGAGCGCGTCGAGGGCGCCGGAGGCGGCGCCGAGGGCGCGCATCTCGATCCAGTGGCCGAGCAGCATGATCACGACGAGGAGGGCGAGCTCCCACCAGAAGTCGAGGTCGAGGCCGCCGATGCCGAGCGTCGTCGCCCAGCTCGCGACGAAGGCGACGGTGATGGCCATCGCGATGAGCAGCATCATGCCGGGCTGCTTCGCCCGCGCCTCGGCGACGCCGCCGGAGAGGAACGGCCAGCCGCCCCAGACGAAGAGGAAGGTGCCGAGCACGGGCGAGATCCACTCGGCGCCGGGGAAGGAGGGCACGTCGTAGCCGAGCAGCCCCGCGAACATCGAGCTGAAGACCACGACCGGGATCGCGACGACGAGGCTCACCCAGAACTTGTCGCGGAACTGGGCGGCGTGGTCGCCGTGGCCGCCGTGGCCGTGGTGGCCCGCGTGCGCGTCGTGTCCGCCGTGCGCGTCGTGTCCGCCGTGCGCGTCGTGTCCGCCGTGGCCCGCGTGCGCGTCGTGCTCGGAGTGGTCGTCCCCGACGCCGTGCGCCTCCTGCCCGTGCGCCGCCGTCGCGAGGTCCGAGTGGTCGCCGTGGTCGCCGTGGTCGTCGTGCGCGGAGTCGTCGTGCCGGGGAGTCATGCTGCATACCCTAGGGGGGTATCGGTCTCGCCGTCCAGATCTGCCGACCCGCGACTCCTCGCGGTCACCGGCCGACGGTCTCGCGGCGGCCGCCCGGCCGCCCGGGATCAGCCCCCGACGGGCGGCCCGACGATCAGCAGCACGACGAAGACCACGACCACCGCGGCCGCGAGCAGGGCCACTGCGAGCGCCAGGTGCCCGAGGAGCCAGCGGAGGAGGCGGTCGGCCGGCCTCCGGTCACGCGGGTCGTCGGTCGCGGTGCGGCGCCAGTCGCCGCGGAGGCCGCCGCGGCGGTCGATCCAGCGCTCGACGGGCAGCGAGGCGAACGGCACGACGGCGCTGGCGAGGGCGGCGGCCGTCACGCCGAGGCTCCAGCGCTGGTTGACCGCGACGACCACGCCGGCCACCAGGTACGCGAGGAAGACGAAGCCGTGGATCGGCCCGGCGACGCTGACCGGCCAGTCGCCGACCCGGGCGACGTACTTGAGCAGCATGCCGCCGATGAGCAGGGCCCAGGTGACCACCTCGGCGACGGCGAACGAACGGAAGAGGGTGCGAGGCGACACGGGGGCTCCAGGGGGGTCGACGGGACTCCGCTCATGGTCGCAGGCCGCCGCTGGGCGGCGCCTCCCGTCGTGCACACCACGCACCCAGCAGGAGGTGCCCCTTCTGTTCCGAAGGATCCTCAGGAGGCGCAGCGTACCCTGGTCAGGTCAGCGACGACGACGAGGGGACTCCATGAGCGACCACGAGAAGCACGACACGGCACGGCACGACGCCCCGAGCGACGCCGCCCCGGGCCGCCTCCGCCTCACCTGGCCCACCTTCCGCGGCTCGCCCGTCGGCTGGGGGATCCTGGCCTTCCCGCTGCTGCTCGACCTCGTCCTGGTCGGACGGCACCTCGGTCGCGGCGACCCGGTCACCCCGTTCGGCGTCGTCCTCACGATCGCCGTGCTCGCCGCCCTCGCGGTCGCGATCACCGGCCTGGTGCAGACGATCCGGCATCCGCGCCCGGGCCCGCCCGTGTGGCAGGGCGACGACCCGCGCTGAGGCCCGGCGCTCCCTGGGTGCCGACCCGCGCCTCCTTGCTTGGCTGGGGGGCATGACTACTCTCGCGATCATCGGTGCCGGCAAGGGGCTCGGCGCTGCCGTTGCCCGTCGATTCGGGCGGGAGGGGTTCAGCGTCGCGCTGATCTCCCGTCACCAGGGGCGGCTCGACGCCCTCGCGGCCGAGCTCGAGGCCGACGGCGTCACCGCGCAGGGCTTCGTCTCCGACGTGCGCGACCCCGCCTCCGTGGCCCGGGCGCTCGAGGCGGCGACCGAGGCGCTCGGGCCCATCCAGGTGCTGCAGTACAGCCCGCTGCCGCAGAAGGACTTCATGCGGCCCGTGCTCGAGACGACGCCCGCCGACCTCGTCGGGCCCGTCGAGTTCTCGATCTACGGGTCGGTCGCGGCCGTGCACCAGGTGCTGCCGGGCATGCGCTTCCTCGGGCGGGGGCCGGACGGCCACGGCGGCACGATCCTCTTCGTCAACGGCGGCTCGGCCGTCACGCCCGGGCGCACCGTCACCGGCACGTCGATCGCCTTCGCCGGCCAGGCCGCGTACGCGCAGCTGCTGCACGACGAGCTGGCCGACGAGGGCATCCAGGTGTCGCAGCTGATCATCGGCGGGGCGATCACGCCCGACGACCCGGAGAAGACGCCGGAGGCGCTGGCCGAACGGCTCTGGGGGCTCCACACCCGGCGCGACACCTTCCGGGAGCAGGTCAGCGCCGACTGAGGCGTCGGCTCGGCGCCCACGCGGCCGGCGAGTGGTCACGAACTGCTGCTCGCGCGGGGCGGGAAGAGCAGATCGCGACCACTCGAGCCTGCGCCGCTCGCGCGTCGACGCAGCGACGGGGGCGAGTGGTCACGAAGTGCTGCTCGTGCGGGTCAGGAAGAGCAGTTCGCGACCACTCGGCAAGGGAGCGGGGAGCCTGAGCCCGGCACGGAGGCAGGCGGCGTAGCGTCACGCACAGCACCGGATCAGCACACGAGCGGCATCGTCGCGGAGACCCCCCTGTGGTCACCGAGGCGGTGCCGCGTGCTCGTCCCGGGCCCGGCGCACCACGGCAGCCCCCGCGGCTCGGCAGCCCCACGGCCGCGCCGCCCCCGCTACGCCCCGCCGAACCGCTCCGTGCGCACCCGGGTCGGGTCGTGCCCGGCGTCGACGAGCCAGCCCGCGATCGTCTCGACGAAGCCGTTCGTGCCGCAGACGTAGACGAGCGGGTGCTGCTCGGCGGGCAGCGCCAGCTCGAGCAGTCGCTCTCGGGTCAGGCGCCCGGCGGGCCGGGCCGCTCCCTCCGGCGCTCCGCGCGTGAAGACCCAGTCGACCGTGAGGTCGGGCCTCGCGGCGGCGGCGAGCTCGTCGAGCTCCGGTGCGAACCACTGGTCGTCGGGCGTCCGCACCGAGCAGATCAGGCGCATCGGGGGCGCGTCGTCGCGCTCCGACCGCGAGCGGATCATCGCGACCAGGGGCGCGACTCCCGACCCTCCGCCGATCAGCTGCACGGGCGACCGCGTCGGCGCCGGGGCCCCCGCGGGCTCGGGCAGCACCGCGTGCACGGCCGAGTCGGGGTCGAACTCCGTCGGCGGCCACACGAACCAGCCGCCGATCGGGCCGCGCACCTCGACGGGGTCGCCCGGCTCGGCGGCCTCGACCAGGTACGGCGAGACCTCGCCGTCGGGCAGCTGCTCGACCGAGATCTCGAGGGCGGCGGCGAGCGGATCACCGTGGGTGCCCCGCACGTCGGAGAGCGAGTACGACCTGACGGCCTGGTAACCGTCGTCGGCGGTCAGCCGGAGGTCGACGTGCTGACCGGCGCGCGCCGCCCGCAGCCCCGGCACGGCGAGGGTGATCGACCGGCCGGTGCCGCTCAGCGGGGTCGTCGACGCGACCGTGCCGGGCCGCCAGGCATAAGGGTCGTCACCGCTCACGCGTAGCGTTCTTCGCGCCAGGGGTCTCCGTGGCCGTGGTAGCCCATGCTCTCCCAGAAGCCGCGGCGGTCGGTCGCCATGGTCTGGACGCCCTGCAGCCACTTCGCGCTCTTCCAGAAGTAGAGCCCGGGCACGAAGAGCCGTGCGGGCCCGCCGTGCTCGGCGTGCAGGGGCTCGCCCTCGTAGGTGTCGACGACCCACGCCTTGCCGCCGAGCAGCTCGTCGAGCGGGAGGTTGGTCGTGTAGCCGCCGTAGCTCGTCGCCATCGCGTAGCCGTGGTCGGTCTCGAGGCCGTCGAAGAGGGTGTCGAGCGAGACGCCCGACCAGTGGGTGCCGAGCTTGCTCCAGCTCGTGACGCAGTGGATGTCGGTCTCGATCGCCTCGTGCGGCAGGGCCTGGAAGTCGGCCCAGGTGAGCGAGCGCTGGCCCTGCTCGGTGCCGACCTGCAGCTCCCACCGCTTGATGTTCGGGGTCGGGCCGGCCGAGAGCACGGGGAAGCCCTGCTCGAGGTGCTGCCCCGGGGGGAGGCGCGGGTCGGCCTCCCGACGTCGGCCGAAGCCGGTGAACCCTGCCATCGCGCGCCTCCTGCACCCTGGGGCGACGCCGTGCGGCGGCGTCGCGCGGGGCTCGTGCGCCCCGACCCGGCCCACAGTAGCGGGGCCCCCCGACGCCCGGCGAGACCACCAGCCTGGGACTGGCCTGGGAGGCGGTTGACCTGCAGGTGCACGGGGGTCGTACGGTGGTGGGAGACCCCCAGCGAAAGGACTCCCCCATGGCTGAGTACACCCTGCCCGACCTCCCCTACGACTACTCCGCTCTCGCGCCGCACATCAGCGCGCAGATCATGGAGCTGCACCACTCCAAGCACCACAACACGTACGTGACCGGGGCGAACACGGCCAACGCCGCCCTCGCCGAGGCGCGCGACAAGGGCGACCTCGCCAACGTCAACAAGCTCGAGAAGGACCTCGCGTTCAACCTCGGCGGCCACGTCAACCACTCGATCTTCTGGACGAACCTGACCCCCGAGACCAGCGAGCCCGTCGGCGACCTGCTCGAGGCCATCGGCCGCGACTTCGGCGACCTCGAGAAGTTCAAGGCGCACTTCACGGCCACCGCGCTCGGCGTGCAGGGCTCCGGCTGGTCGGTGCTCGCGTACGACGTCATCGGTCAGCGCCTCAGCGTCTTCCAGCTCTTCGACCAGCAGGGCAACGTGCCGTTCGGCCTCGTTCCGCTGCTGATGCTCGACGTCTGGGAGCACGCCTACTACCTCGACTACCAGAACGTCCGCGCCGACTACGTGAAGGCCTTCTGGAACATCGTGAACTGGGAGAACGTCGCGCAGCGCTACGCCGCCGCGACCACCAAGACGCAGGGCCTGCTGACCTTCTAGTCGCACCCGCTGCCTCGCCAGGGCTGCGCCTCCCCCGTCACGACGGGCCGGAGGCGCGGCCCTGTCGCGTCCGACTCTGGGGACGACCTCCCCTCTCCGTCCCTCCCCACCCCCCCGGGCATGCGCCTCCGGGATGAACCTGACCCCCGGGAGGCGCGGTGCGGCCCGCCCCTCACCTAGCCTCGTTCACATGATCGACGTCAGGCGGTGGGGACGGCACGCGGTCGCCCCGACCGCGGCGACCGTCTACTTCGTGTTCTGGGTGGCGGCCTCGTGGGGCCGCGGCGGCGTCGCCGACAACAGCGTCGTCTTCGGGCTGTTCGCCCTCGCGATCGGCCTCTCGTGGTGGATGCCGTCGACCGCCCTCGCGCTCGTGGTGGTCGTGCCCGTGCTGCAGCTGCTCGGCCTCGCCGAGGCCCCCGGGCAGGACACCTGGACGGCCTACGTCGCCGTCGCGCTGGTGATGGCGTTCGTCGCCGTCCGGCCCTCGCCGTGGCTGCGCCTCGCCGCGCTGCTGGTCGCCGGGGTGACGGCCGGGCTCGCCGCCTGGCTGCTCACCGTGCCGACGCTGACGCGGCCGCAGAGCTGGAGCACCTGGGTCGGTGCCGGCACCGCGGGCCTCCGCATCGAGTTCTCGCTGCTGATGGCCGCCCTCTTCGGCGTGTTCGCCGGGGCGTGGGCGATCGGGGTGGCCTTCGCGAGCATCCGCCGGGTGGTCGTCATCCGCGCGGCGCTCGAGGCCACCGAGACCCGCTTCGAGGCGGCCGACCTCGAGCTGCGGCTCGAGCAGGAGCGCGCGCGCATCTCGCGCGACGTGCACGACGCCCTCGCGCACTCGCTCGCCGTCGTCGTGTCGCAGGCCCAGGGGGCGATCGCGCTGCGGGCCACACGCCCCGAGGCCGCCGACGCCTCGCTCGCCACGATCGCCGAGGTCGGCCGCACGGCGCTGCTCGACGTGCGGCGGCTGGTCGAGCGCATCACGCACGACGACGACGTGACCGCCCCGCGCCAGACCCTCGCCGACCTCGGGGTGCTGGCCGCCGCGATGCGCGAGGCCGGCATGCAGCTCGACGTCGTCGTCGAGGGCACGCCCGCCCTCGCCCCCTCGCAGGAGCTCGCGGTCTACCGCATCGTGCAGGAGAGCCTCACCAACGCCCTGAAGCACGCCGGCACCACGAGCACGGTCGCGGTCGTGCTCGACCACCGCGGCGAGGGGCTGTCGCTCTCCGTCCGCTCGCGGGGGCGCGGCTCCCCACTCGTCGCCGCCCGCGAGGGCCGCGAGGGCGGGGCCGGCATCCGCGGCATGACCGAGCGGGCGCGCCTGGCCGGCGGCTGGCTGACGGCCGGCCCCGCCGACGACGGCGCCTCGTTCGAGGTGACCGCCTTCGTGCCGTCACGGGGCGAGCGCGCCCCGACCTCCCGCGACCTGACCCCGCCCGACCTGACCGAGAAGAGCACCCCATGATCCGCGTCGCCGTCGTCGACGACCAGCCGCTGTTCGCCAGCGGGCTCGAGATGCTGATCGAGGCGCAGCCCGACATGGCCTGCGTCGGCACCGCCGTCGACGGGCGGCAGGCGCTCGAGCTGGCGGCGCGCACGAGCCCCGACGTCGTGCTGATGGACCTGCGCATGCCGGTCATGAACGGCCTCGAGGCCACCGCCCGGCTGCTCGAGGGCGTCTCGCCCGACGAGCTGCCGCGGGTGGTCGCGCTGACGACGATCCAGCGTGACGAGGCCGTGTACGGGGCGCTCAAGGCCGGGGCGTACGCCTTCCTCACGAAGGACGCCACGCCCGACGAGGTGCTCGGCACCATCAGGGCCGCGTTCGCGGGCGAGCCCGTCTCGACCGCCGACGCCGCGCTCGACGTCGTGCACCGGTACGCCGTGCCCGCCCCCACGCCGCCCGTCGACCCGCTGGCCCCGCTCTCGCCGCGCGAGCGCGAGATGACGCTGCTCATCGCCCGCGGCCTGAGCAACACCGAGATCGCCGCCGAGGCCTTCCTCAGCGAGGCCACGGTGAAGAGCCACGTGCGCGCCGTGCTGCAGAAGCTGGCCCTGCGCAGCCGCGTGCAGATCGTCGTGTTCGCCTACGAGAACGGCCTCGTCTCCGGGGCCGAGCGGAGGCGCGGGTGACGGAGCGAGACCGCGAGCGGGTCGCCAAGAGGGTCACCGCCGTCGCCGTCGCCCTCGTCGTGGCCGGGGTCGTCGTGGCGGGGCTGCCGTCGACGCGATCGTGGCGCCTGCCGACGACCGCCACGCAGGACCGCTCCTCCTGGGTCATGCCGCTCGACCAGTACATCGGCGTCGGCGACATCCGCGTCGGCTACGCACAGGAGCTGATGATCGAGAAGTGCCGTACCGACGAGGGCGGTGACGGCTCGCGGGTGCCCTGGCGAGACGTGGACGCGGCGACCACCGCGGCCGAACGCCAGCCGACCCGGGCCTTCGACCTCGACCAGGCCGAGGCTCGGGGCTACCACGTGCCGCCGACCGACGACCCGGGCGAGGCTGCCTGGCGGGAGTTCGTCCTGAGGCCGGTCTCGGCCGCCGAGAGCGCCGCGAGGGACCGCTGCGTCGACAAGCTGTACTCGGAGCACCCCGAGCTGCTCTCCGGCTACCTCGGGACGGGCACCGGGACGGTCGGCGACATCGCCACGCGCCTCAGCGACGCCGCCTTCCGCGACGCCCGCGACGACGACGCGGTGCTCGACACCGTCCCCGCCTGGCTCGAGTGCCTGCAGCCCGTCGCCGCGGCCGGCTGGGAGCTGCCGCCCACCCCGGCGGGCATGCCGACCGACGCGATGGCCGGCGCGTTCGCGTCGTCCGACCCGACGACGCCGGTCACCGAGGCCGAGCTCGACGTCGCCACCGCCGACGCCGCCTGCCGCGAGTCGTCGGGGTACCTCGACGCCCTCTACGACGCCGAGTGGGAGCACCAGCTCACCGTTCCCCACGACTACGGCGAACGCCTCTCGCAGGTCGACACGGGCGCGGTCGCGGCGGCGAAGCGGACCGTCGCCTACGCGCTGGCCCGGCTGACGCCGCCGGCTCCCTGACCTGCCGGCCCGCGCCTCCTGCCCGCCCCTCGCCCCCCGGCCGGGGGCCTGCCGAAACCGTCCCGCGGGTATGTACCCTGGAGGACAGAGGGACCGCGGCGCCGGGGGGCGCCTAGGGGGCCGAGGGGAGGTCCGTGGGCCTGACCAGCGCGACGAGCGACGTGGTCAGGCCCTCGGACCCGGGGGCCGCCATCCACGGCAGCAGCACCGAGAGCAGCTGCGCGAGCCGCTCGAACACGTCGGCCCGCCCGGTCGTCGCCCCGGAGAGGGTCTGCACGCCCGTGTAGGCCCCGACGAGCAGGTGCGTCGCGGCGTCGACGTCGAGGTCGGCGCGGAAGGCGCCCTCGTCGACCGCTCCGCGGATGAGCCGGCCCATCTGGTCGAGCCAGTCGAGGTACGGCGGCGCGACGGTGAGCGCGCGGTCGGGCACCTCGGTGGTGAGGCGGATGCCCGCCGTGACCGCCACCTCGCAGGTCAGCTGGGTCGCGAGCGACGCGCACGACAGCACGATCGCCTCCGCGCACGAGCCGGCCTCGGCCGAGACCCGGTCGGCGTAGGCGCGCGCCAGGCGGTGCTGCTCGGCGATGACCGCGTCGGCCAGCGCGGCCTTCGACGGGAAGTGGAAGTACAGGGCGCCCTTGGTCACGCCCGCCGTGTCGGCGACGACGTCGAGCGACGTCGAGCCGTAGCCGCGCTCGTCGAAGACCTCGGCGGCGGCGTGGAGGATCGCCGCGCGCGTCGCTCGGGCACGCTCTTGCTGGGGCACGGAGAGACACAGTACCGGCGGGCCCGGGGTGTGACGCCCGCCCCCGGTCAGGCCGCGGGCGTCACCGGCAGGGCAGGAGTCGCGGGTCGGCCCGGGCGCGGAGCCCGGCTGGCGTACAGCACGCCCCCCACGACGGCCACGCCCGCGACGACCTCGACCACGTCGGGCACCTCGTCGAAGGCCGCCCACGACGCGAGCACCCCGACCACGGGCACGAGCATCGAGAACGGCGCGACCGTGCTCGACGGGTAGGCCGCGAGCAGGCGGGTCCAGAGGCCGTAGCCGAGCACCGTCGCGACCAGCACGACGTACAGCAGGCCGACGACGCTCGGCAGGGCGTCGAGCGTGCCGACGGTCGCCATGCTGCGGCCGATGCGCCCGGGGCCCTCGACCGCGAGCGAGAGGGCGAGCATCGGGATCGGCGGCACGACCGACATCCAGAGCGTGAGCCGGAGCGGGTCGGGGGCGGCCGCCCGCCGCACCGCCACGTTGCCGAGGCCCCAGCCGAGGGTGCCGCAGAGCACGAGCACGACGGGCAGCAGCGCGGCCACCTGCGCCCGGTGCACCGCGATCACGGCGAGCGCGAGCACCGCGACGCCGATGCCGATCGCCTGGCGCCGGGTGATGCGCTCGCGCAGCCAGAACGCCGCGATCACGACGGTCGCCGGGGCCGACGCCTGGAGCACGAGCGACGCGAGGCCGGAGGGCATGCCCGCCGCCATGCCGAGGTAGAGGAAGCCGAACTGGAGGATCCCCAGCCCGAGGCCCACGAGCAGCAGGCTGCGCCACGGGATGGCCGGGCGCGGCACGAACAGCAGCGTCGGGACGGCCAGCAGCGAGAAGCGCAGCGCGACGAGGAAGATCGGCGGGAAGTGCTCGAGCGCCAGCGCCGTCATCGGGAAGTTCACGCCCCAGCAGACCGCGACGACGAGGGCGAGGAGGCGGTCGCGGGGCGTCATGACGCCAGCCTGGCCGAGCGGGGGGCGGGGGCACCAGCCGACGCGCTGGCGATCCGGCCGAGCAGGCCACCGGTCGACGGGCGGCCCTGCCCCGGCGGTGTCGCGAGCGGTGCCGGGTGCTCGCACCGCGCCTCCGGCAGGCCCCTCCCGACCGCGCCGGCGGGCCCGGCCCGGGCCCGGGGGACGCCGGTGGTCCCCCGTTCGGCTGCCTGTGCCGGAGGGCCCCGCCGTGCTGTCATGGGGGTCCACCAGCGTCGGGCCGTCGACGAGCGTGCCCGGGAACAGGCTCCGATGTCGACCACTCCCCGCGCCGCCCTCGGCCCCCGTGCGGCCCGGGCCGCCCTCGGCGCGGTCGTCGCCGCCGCTCTGCTCGCCCTCGTCGGCTGCACGTCGTCCGCCGACCACGGCGACGGTGACCGCGACTCCGACCGCGACTCCGCCTCGGCCACGCCGACCGCCGCGCCCGACCGCGTGACGCGCGAGACGATGCGCACCGCCCCCACCGACCTCGTCTTCCCCGGCGGGCTCGCCGTCGAGCCGGGCTCGCTCGCGTCGCGGGCGCAGGCCGAGCTCGACGCGGCGGGCCAGCCCGGCCAGGCCGACGCGGCGGGCGTGATCGCGGCGCAGCCCGTCGCGATGTGGATCGGCGACGGCTACGACGACGAGCAGCTGGTGAAGGTGGTCACCGACTTCCTCGACGCGGCCGACGCCCAGGGCGCGACGGCGGTCTTCGTCACGTACGCCATCCCCGACCGCGACTGCGGCAACTACTCGGCGGGCGGGCTCACGGTCGACGAGTACCCGGCGTGGAACCGCACCATCGCCGAGACGATCCGCGGCCACGACGCCGTGGTGATCGTCGAGCCCGACTCGCTCGGCATCCTCAGCCGCTGCCCCGACCTCGTCGAGGAGAGGCTGCCGCTGCTGCGCCAGGCCGTCGAGGACTTCGCGGCGGCGGGCGTGCCCGCCTACCTCGACGGGGGCAACTCGAACTGGGTCGACGCGCAGACGATGTCGGAGCGCCTGCTCGCCGCCGGGGTCGAGGACGCCCGCGGCTTCTTCACGAACGTGTCGGGCTTCTACCGGGTCGACGAGGAGCGCGCCTACGCCGAGCGCCTCTCCGCCCTCACCGGCGACAGCCACTTCGTGATCGACGTCTCGCGCAACGGCCGCGGCTGGCAGGGCACCTGGTGCAACCCCGACGGGGCGGCGCTCGGCCAGGACCCGCACGTCGCCGGGGGCAGCGGGGGGCTCGACGCCCTGCTCTGGGTCAAGACGCCCGGCATCAGCGACGGCACCTGCAACGGCGGGCCCGCGGCGGGCACCTGGTGGCCGTCGTTCGCGGAGGGCCTCGTCACCCGCCGCGTCGAGGACGAGGGCTCGCAGCAGTAGCGGGGCCGGCCGGGACATCGGGAGTCGCGGGTCGGGCCCGCCGCACCGGCGTCAGCGGCTGCGCAGCAGCTCCAGGAACTCGTCGGCCATGCCGAGCTGGCGCTCGAGGCGGGCTCGTCGCTCGACGGTCTGCTCGATGAAGGAGTCGAGGCGGGCGCGGACGGCGGCGACGTGCTCCGGGGAGCCCTCCGCGCCTCCTTCAGGGCCTGCCGCGGTCGCGGACTCGAGGTCGGCGACGACGCGCAGCAGCTCGGCCATCTCGTCGAGGGAGAAGCCGAGCGGCTTCATGCGACGGATCACCATGAGGCGCTGGAAGTCGGCCTCGGTGTAGAGCCGGAAGCCGCCCTCGGTGCGGCCCGTGGGGGCGAGCAGGCCGACCTCGTCGTAGTGGCGGATGGTACGCAGCGACATGTCGGCGCGCTCCGCCAGCTCGCCGATCTGCATCATCGGCTGGTCGACGTCGCTCATGCGTGGCCCATCTCTACCCTCACGTGAGGGTAGGGTTGATCGTACGGCAGGGTCGCCGTGCTCCCCCACTCTTCCAGACTCTCCTCAGGAGCCCCGTGACGTCTCCCGCCTCCCCCTCCTCCGTCGTGCCCGTGCACGCCGACGACACCGTGCTCGGCGTGCTCCGCTCGCCGCGCCTGCTCACGAGGGAGGCGCTGGCCGGCATCGTCACCACGCTCGCCCTCGTGCCCGAGGTGATCTCGTTCTCGGTCATCGCGGGCGTCGACCCGATGGTCAGCCTGGTCTCGTCGGTCGTGCTCGCCGTCGTCATGTCGCTGCTCGGCGGTCGCCCGGCGATGGTGACGGCGGCGGCCGGCTCGGTCGCGCTCGTCGTGGCGCCGCTCGTGCAGCAGCACGGCGTGGAGTACGTGCTGCCGGCGGTGCTGCTGGCCGGCGTGATCCAGGTCGCGTTCGGCACGGCGGGGCTGGCGCGGCTGATGCGGTTCATCCCACGGTCGGTGATGATCGGGTTCGTCAACGCGCTCGGCATCCTGATCTTCGTCGCGCAGGTGCCCCACGTGGTCGACGTGCCGTGGGTGGTCTACCCGCTGTTCGCGCTGACGATCGCGATCGTGGTGCTGCTGCCGCGGCTGACGAAGGCGGTGCCCGCACCGCTGATCGCGATCGTGGTCGTGACGGCGATCGTGGTGTTCGCCGGCCTGAACGACGTGCACACCGTCGGCGACGAGGGCCCGATGGGCGGCGGGCTGCCCGGGCTCACGCCGTGGCTCGTGCCGGTGTCGCTCGACACGCTCGTGATCATCCTGCCGACGGCGCTCAGCGTGGCGTTCGTGGGCCTGATGGAGACGCTGCTGACGGCCAAGCTGGTCGACGACATCACCGAGACGCCGTCGCACAAGGGCAAGGAGTCGTGGGCCCTCGGCGTCGCGAACATCGCCGCCGGCTTCTACGGCGGCATCGCGGGCTGCGCGATGATCGGGCAGACCGTCGTGAACGTGAAGATCGGACGGGCCCGCACGAGGGTGTCGACCGTGGTGGCCGGGCTCTTCCTGCTGCTGCTGGTGACGGGGCTGAGCTCGGTGATGGCGCGGATCCCGATGGTCGCGCTGGCCGCGGTCATGATGATCGTGGCGATCTCGACGGTCGACTGGCACAGCGTCAGGCCGTCGACGCTGCGGCGGATGCCGCTGCCCGAGACGCTCGTGATGGTGGTGACGGTCGTCGTGGTCGTCGCGACCGGCAACCTCGCGATCGGCGTCGCGGTCGGCGTGCTGCTGGCGATGGTGCTGTTCGCGCGGCGCATCGCGCACGTCATCCGGGTGGAGCGGACGGTCGACGCGGCGACCGGTGCCGTGCGCTACGACGTGGTCGGGCCGCTGTTCTTCGGCAGCAGCAACGACCTGGTCGAGCACTTCGCGTACCGCGACGACCCGGCCTCGGTCGTCGTCGACCTGAGCCGGGCCCAGGTGTGGGACGCCTCGAGCGTCGCCGCCCTCGACTCGGTCGAGACGAAGTTCGCGGCCCACGACGTGGCGGTGGAGTTCGTCGGGCTCGACGACCGCAGCCACGCGTTCCGGTCGAGGTTGACCGGGCAGTTCGGGGAGTAGGTCGCGGGGCTGTAGGCAGGTCGGGGGCTCGTCGGCGCGGGCTGCCGGGCGGGCTCGCTCTGCTGGCTCGCGGAGAAGTGGTCTCTGGGATCGCTGATCCACTCCAGAGTGGAGGAGCGAGCCCGGTGACCTGCGGGGACGGTGCCGCGGCGGGGTGCGGCGGGTCCTCGTCCTCCTGGGCGGGTCGGCGCCGGCCCGCCCAGGAGGACACGGACCCGCCGAACCGACCGCGACAGCGCTCGGCAGAACGCGCGTCCGCGGCGGGGCTGCTCCACTCCAGAGTGGATCGACGAATCTGGGGAGTCACTTCCGCACCCGACGCGCTCGATGCGCCAGAGTGCACCGGGACCGGGGTCGGGCCTAGGCGCCGATGCGCACGAAGTGGTGCGGCTGGTCCCAGATGGGGCGCACCGCGACGAAGCCGCCGGGCTTCGGCGCGTCGAGGATCATCCCGTTCCCCGCGTAGATCCCGTCGTGCGCGAGGTTGTCGAACACCACGAGGTCGCCGGGCACGGCGTCCTCGGCCGAGACCCGGGTGCCCTCCGTGTCCTGCGTGGGCACGTAGTGCGTCAGCGAGATGCCGAACTGCGAGTAGACGAACGTGATCAGGCCCGAGCAGTCGAACTTCGTCGGGTCCTCGCCGCCGTGCACGTACGGGGTGCCGATGTACTGCATCGCCACGGCCAGCACCTGGTCGCGGTCGAGCGTCGGGTAGAGCGGGTCGGCGAGGTAGCTCTCGGTCGTGCGGCCGTCCCACACCGAGGTGCTCGCAGCGGCGGAGTTCAACTTCACCTGCGTCGCCAGGTCGACCAACGACGTCGCCGAGTACGCGTCACGGCTCATGTCGGCGTCGACCACGTCGCCGTCGACGGAGAGGCTCTGCGACGCTCCCCGCACCGCCGACGCCCCGGGGCCGGCCGCGACGGCCTGCGCTCCCTGGTCGGCGCTCGCGAGCAGGGGCAGCGTGCCGCTCGCGGCGAAGCCGATCAGCGCCGCGACCACCGAGACCTTCTTCACCACGGCGCCGAGACGACGAGCGGCAGGGGCAGCCGTCGGCGCCGCAGCGGGAGGGACCACAGCAGCGCGTCGCCCGCGAGCGGCAGGAGCAACAGCAGCAGGAGCAGGGGCGGCAGGAGCAGGGGCGGCAGCGGCACGAGCGGCAGCAGCAGGCACGGACGCCGCGCTCGGCACCGGAGCGCGCCGGCCGGAGGCGCGGGTCGAGTCCGCGGCGCGGCTCGCCGACGCCGCCCTGGCCGACACGACCTTGCGGCTCACGCCTGCAGTGGGGGCCGCGACCGGCTCGCCAGCGAGCTCCGCCGCCTCGGCGGCGACGGCGTCGGCACGGGCGGCCGAACGGCGACCGCGGAGCAGGGGGCCGGTGGCCGCCTCGGAGGCGGCGACGAGGGCGTCGGACTGCACGAACGAGGCCCGGCAGGTGGTCGGCAGCACGGCGGCCTGGGCCCGACGACGGCCTCGAGGCCGCAGCAGCGGGGCGTCTCCGCCTCCGGTGGTCGACACGTCGCGATCCGAGTTCTCGGGGCCCGACAGGTCGGCGGAGGCGGTGCTCGTCACGCGGTCGGTCCTCTCGGTCACTCGTCGGGAACACTCGACCCTATCGCCGGAGCGCCCTCCGCACGAGTCCCCAGGGCACACCGGGCTCCGCGCTCACGCGGGTGAGCCGTCGATGGCTCACCCTCCTCACCCGCTCGCGGGAGGCCGCTCCGGGGGCTCGACCCGCGACTCCTCACGGCGACGACGCAGCTCGCGACGGAGGGCCCGGCGCTCGCGCCAGCTCGGCGGCGGCGGCGCCGCGGCGGCCTCGGCGGCGGCGGCCGCGCGGCGCGCACGACGACGCTCGTGCCAGCGCAGCACCTCGTCGTCGACGTCGCGCGTGGGGGTCACGACGGGCGGTCCGCCGGTCAGCTGGCGGCGGGCCTCGACGATCCGGGCGTTGTAGTCGTCGACGTGGGCACGCACGGCGGCCTCGCTGCCGAGCCGGTCGAGGGTGTCGTCGAACTCGGCGTGCTCGGTGCGGAGCGACAGGGCAGGAGGCGCCAGCCCGGTGAGGCCCTCCCGCTCGATCAGGCCGCGGATCCACCAGTCGGGGTCGACCGTGTCGCCCGCGAGGCCGGGCAGCGGCTTGCCCGCCAGGGGCAGGTCGTCGAAGTCGCCGCGCGCGACGGCGACGTCGATCGCGGTGCGGGCCCACGCGCGCATCTCGGCGGCGGTGCGGGTGTCGCGGGGGGCGTCCTCCGCCGGGGCCTCGCCCCCGGCGCGGTAGCGCGCCGCGTCCAGGCGCGGGTCCGACTTCTCGCTGGCCATGCCGACGAGGGTACGCCGCGCCTCCGACGTCGTCCGGGGCCCGTCCGGAGCCCGCCGAGTGGTCACGAACTGCTGCTCCGGGGGCCCGGCGACGACAGGTCGTGACCACTCGACAGCGCACGGACGCACGAGGGAGGCACGACGCACGGGACGGAGGACGCCGAGAAGGCGCGGTGCCGGTCGTCCCGACACCGCGCCTCCTCGGCTCCGGGGCGGCCTCGGCCGCCCTCCGCCAGCTCCCTACAGCGTCGCCGCGGCCGGGTCCCAGCCCTCGGGCAGCGGTGTCGGCTTCGGCACCGACGAGGTGACGTCGACGGGCGACCCCTGCTCCGCCGCGGTCGAGACCGCGAGCAGCACGTCGAGGACGTGCGCCGCGACCGCGCCGCTGGCCTTCTCGTCGTCGCCGCCGCGGATCGCCCGCGCCAGGTCGACGACGCCGGAGCCGCGGCCCCAGAACGAGCCGGAGGCGGTGAGCGTCTCGGGCTCCTCCTGGCCGAACCGCCAGAGGGTCGAGTCGCCGTCGAACATGTTGGGGTCGGGCAGCACGATGGTGCCCTCGGTGCCGCTGATCTCGACGAAGCCCATGCGGGGCAGCGCGTTCTGGAAGCTGAACGTCGACTGCGCCGACTGTCCGCCCTCGAAGCTGATCAGCGCCGCGTGGTGCGTCGGCACCTCGACGGGGAAGGTCTCGCCGGCGCGGGGGCCGCTGCCGATCGTGCGGCGCTCGAACGACTTCGACGAGACGGCCGACACCCGCGAGGCCGACCCGAACGCGTGCACGAGGGTCGTCACGTAGTACGGGCCCATGTCGAAGAGCGGGCCGGCACCGACCGCGAAGAGGAAGTCCGGGTCCGGGTGCCACGCGTCGGGGCCGGGCACGTGGAACATCGTCGTCGCCGTGAGCGGCTCGCCGATGTCGCCGCGGCCGATGGCGCGGAGGGCCGACTGGATGCCGCCGCTGAGCACGGTGTCGGGGGCGCACGCGACGCGCAGGCCCGCCTCCCGCGCGGCCGACAGCAGCTCGGCGCCCGACTCGGCGTCGAGGGCGAGGGGCTTCTCGCTCCAGACGTTCTTGCCCGCGGCCACGATCTGGCGACCGACCTCGGTGTGCACGGCCGGGATCGTCAGGTTGACGACGATCTCGATGTCGTCGCGCGACAGCAGCTCGTCGACGGTGCCGTGGGCGGCGACGCCGTACGTCGTCGCCTGCGACTCGGCCCGCGCGAGGTCGAGGTCGGCGACCATGCGCACCTCGACGTCGCGGAACTTCGTGAGGTTCTCGAGGTACTGCGAGCTGATGTTGCCGGCCCCGATGACGCCGACGCCGACCACGCCCGTGCGGCCCGTGCTGCCCCCGCTCACGCGGTGACCCCGTCGGTGCCGTCGAGCTGCGTGGTGTCGTTCTCCTTCAGCCAGGCGAACGACTCGGCGATGCCGGCGAAGACGTCGCCCGAGTAGGCGTCGAACTCGACGACGCGCAGCGCGTGCGGCGCGGCCTCGAGGATGGCGCGGACGTCGACGTCGCCCTGGCCGGCCGGCGTCTGGTTCTCGAACGCGGCCTTGAGGGCGTCGGGCACGACGAGCGCGCTCTCGCTGCTGGGCAGGGCGGTGGCGATGTCGCCGCTGACCTTGCCGTCCTTGATGTGCAGGAACTGCACGCGGTCGCCGAGCTGGCGGAGCAGCGCGGGGGTGTCCTGGCCGCCGACGGTGGCCCAGAAGGTGTCGAGCTCGAGGACGACCTCGGGCGAGAGCTGCTCGACGAACGAGTGGTAGATCGGGCGCCCGTCGACCTCGTTCGTGAACTCCCACTGGTGGTTGTGGTAGCCGAAGCGGAGGCCGTGCGAGGCCGCCTGGGCGGTGAGCTCGTTGACGCGCTCGGCGATGCGGGCGGCGTCGTCGGCGGTCTGCCAGCGGTCGCTCGGGATGAACGGGTCGATGACGGTCTCGAGGCCGATCTGCTCGGCGGCGGCGAAGATCTGCTCGGCGTCGTCGGAGTCGATGACGGCCGCGTGGCCGGAGGGCGCGGTGACGCCGGCGGCGCTGAGCGCGGCGGCGATCTCGGCGGGGCGCTCGGCGAAGCCGTAGGGCTCGACCTTCGTGAAGCCGATCTCGGCGAGGCGCGCGACGGCCCCGTCGAGGTCCTCCGCGACGGCGTCGCGCACGCTGTAGAGCTGGACGGACGGTGTGCTCATGGGGATGCTCCTTCGTATCCGGTGGTCTGCGGCGCGTCACGGTGCGGCGGCCCGTGCTCATTCTGCTACTTCTGTCGACCGACATGCAAAAGTCGTCGTCTGATCGGCAGGATCAGGAGGCGCGGGGCCTACCCCCGAGGAGGCGCGGGTCGGGTCGGCGGGCGGCCGCGGAGCCGGGCGCGGCGGGACGTGACCCTCTCGGGGGCGAGACCGACCAGTCGACCGGGCCCGCGACTCCGAATCCCTGCCCATGACGACGACAGTCAGCGCGACCCGTGAGGCCGTCACCACCGCACCGGTCGACCGGGCGTTCGACATCGGCACTCCCCTGACGCCCGTGGGGTTCTACCCCCGGTCGGGCCCGCTGCCGGGCGTCGTCGCCGTGCACGACCAGACGGGCGGCTGGGGCACGCCCGGCCAGACGCGTCGGCTGCAGCTGTCGGACGGCGGCTCGGTCACCGAGACGATCGTCGAGGTCGACCCGCCCGGCCCCGGGCCGGCGGACCGCGTCGGGGCGTTCACGTACGAGCTGAGCGACTTCCGCGGGCCGCTGCGGCTGCTCGTCCGCAGCGGGCGGGCGGAGTGGTGGTACAGCGCGGGAGGAGCGAGCGACGGCTCGACCCGCGGGCGCGGCACGCGCATCTCGTGGCGGTACACGTTCCGGGCGCGGTGGGGGGCCGGGCTCGTCGTGCGGCTGATCGTCGGGCTGCTCTGGGGGCCGTACATGGCGAGGGTGCTGCGCGGCATCGCGCACGAGCTCGACCGCCGAGGCTGAGGGCGCCTGCCGGGCCCGCGGCCCTGCAGCCCTTCGCGGGGGCAGCTGTGACGACGGGCGAGTCCGAGCCGGACGGGCGCTCGTGACCGCCCGTCCGGGTCGCTCTCGCCCGCACTCCCGCCCTCACTGTCGGCAGTCCAGGATCGCTGATCCACTTCAGAGCGGAACGGCAGTCCCTTCCCCTCTCGCGCCCCCGCCCCGCGCGAGTTCCTGAAGTCGGCTTGACTTAATCCGAACGGGGGCTTTAGCTCAGCTGTGCCCCTCCGATGGGGGAGGGGCGAGCCTACGAAGGAGTAGACATGCGATCACTGACGCACGGTGCCGGCCGCAGGGGCCGGGCACTCGGCGTGACGGCGGGAGGGGCGCTCGTCGCCTCGCTCGCCCTGGCCGCGACGCCGGCACCCGCCGCCCTCGCCGCCGACCCGGCCGCCGGCCCGGGGGCAGCAGCCGCTGCCCAGCCGACCCTCGAGTCGCGCTCGACCGAGATCATCACCGTCGACGGGCTGCAGTTCCGCGACCTCGACCGCAGCGGCGACCTCACGCCCTACGAGGACTGGCGGCTCACCGCCGACGAGCGCGCCGCCGACCTCGTCGCCCGCCTCGACCTCGACCAGCGCGCCGGCCTGCTCATGCACGCCAGCCTCACCGGTCGCGGCACGTACGACCGGGCCGCCTTCGACCCGCTGCTGCGCGACCGCCACATCTCGACCTACATCTCCCGCCTCAGCATCGGCGCGGGCGCCCTGGCCGAGCAGCACAACCAGCTGCAGGAGGCCGCGGAGGCGGAGCCCTTCGGCATCCCGCTCAAGATCAGCACCGACCCCCGCAACGGCTTCAGCGTCACCGAGGGCCAGACGGTCTCGAACGCCGACTTCACGCCCTTCCCGGACGCGATCGGGATGGGCGCCGTGGGCGACCCCGCCGCGACGCTCGCGATGGGCGAGATCATCGGCGACGAGTACCGCGCCGTCGGCATCACCGAGGCGCTCTCGCCCCAGGCCGACCTCAGCACCGAGCCGCGCTGGACCCGCCAGAACGGCACCTTCGGCTCCGTCGGCGAGACCGTGAAGGACCACGTCGGCGCGTACGTCCAGGGCCTCCAGGGCGGCACCGACGGCATCACCGACGAGGGCGTCGCCACGGTCGTCAAGCACTGGGTCGGCTACGGCGCCCAGGTCGACGGCTACGACAGCCACTACTACTACGGCCGCTACGCGGCCTTCCCCGGCGGCGACTTCGCCGAGCACGTCGTGCCCTACGAGGGCGCGTTCGACGTCGACGCGGCGGGCATCATGCCGACGTACTCGATCCTCAAGGACCTCGAGGTCGTCCCCGGCCAGGGCCCGATCGAGCAGGTCGGCGCCGGCCACAACGAGTTCCTGCTGCAGGACCTGCTGCGCGGCACGTACGGCTTCGACGGCGTCGTGACGAGCGACTGGGGCATCGCCAACGACTGCCCGCAGGCGTGCCTCGACAACCGTCCCCCCGCCTCCTTCGTGGGCCCCTGGGGCGCCGGCATGCCGTGGGGCGTCGAGGGCCTGAGCCTCCCGGCGCGCTACGCCAGCGCGATCAACGCGGGCGTCGACATCATCGGCGGCAGCGACAAGCCGCAGTACATCGTCGAGGCCGTCCAGACCGGGCTGCTCAGCGACGAGCGCGTCTCCGAGGCCGCCCAGCGCGTGCTCTCGCAGAAGTTCCAGCTGGGCCTCTTCGAGGACCCGTACGTCGACCCGGCCGCCGCCGACGAGATCGTCGGGAGCGCCGCCTCCCGCGCGGTCGCCCTCGACGACCAGGCCCGGTCGCTGACGCTGCTGTCGAACGACGTCGTGCCCGCGACCGGCGCCGCGGCCCTGCCGCTCGGCGACGCCGACGGCACCGTCGCGCCCGGCACGACCGCGTACCTCTCCGGGGTCTCCGCCGAGGCCGCGACCGCGGCCGGCCTGACGCCCGTCGCGACCCCCGAGGAGGCGGACGTCGCCATCGTGCGCCTCACCGACCCGCGCGGAGGCGACGACCTCACCGACCTCGACTTCACCGGCGCTGAGGCCGACTTCCAGGCCCTGCAGGCGGCGCACGCCGCCGGCGCCCTGACGATCGCCGTGCCGCAGCTGTCGCGCCCGCTCGTGCTGGGGAACGTCGTGGAGTCGAGCGACGCCGTCCTGGGCGCGTACGGCGTCTCGGACGAGGCGCTGCTCGCCGTGGTCACAGGAGCCGCCGAGCCCGAGGGGCGCCTGCCCTTCGAGCTGCCCTCGTCGATGGCGGAGGTCGACGCGCAGCTGTCCGACGTGCCGAACGACACGGCGACGCCGCTCTTCGCGTACGGCTTCGGCCTCAGCTACGGCGACGCGGGCGAGGAGCCCACGCCCGGCCCCGGCGAGCCCGGCACGCCCGGCACGCCCGGCGGCCCCGGCACGCCCGCTCCGTCGCCCTCGCCCGCGCCCGGCACGGGGACGACCGTCCCGGTGCCCGACGCGCAGCTGACCGACGCCGCCCGCGGCTCCGTGTCGGTGCCGGCGACGGCTCAGCGCGGGCAGCGCATCACGGTCGACCTCGGCGCCGCCGGGGCCGGGCGTGACGTGGCGGTCTGGCTGCACTCGGAGCCCGTCGTGCTCGCCCGGGCCACGGCCTCGGTCGACGGGAGCGTGCAGGTCACCATCCCGGCCGGCACGGCCCTGGGCACGCACCGCGTCGTGGTGCAGGCCGCCGACGGGTCGCTGTACGGCTGGGACGACCTCCGCGTCGTCGCGGGAGCGACCGCCGCCGACGGCACCCCGCTCGCCTTCACCGGCAGCGACGCCCTGCCCGGCATCGTCGGCGGAGCGCTGCTCGTGCTGCTCGGTCTCGGACTCGTGGTGATCCGCCGCCGCAGGGCTGCCGGAGGCGCGAGCTAGGCAGCCGGGGCCGCCTCCGGCCCCAGCTCACCACCGCCGACGCCGGCCGCTGCCCTCGGGCACGGTCGGCGTCGGTCGTCCGCGGGTGCGGAGCGCACGGCGCACGGCGCACGGCGGGCAGCGCTCAGCGCTCAGCGCTCAACGCTCAGAGCGAGCGGCGCACGGCGCTCGGCGCTCGGCGCACGGCGCACGGCGCACAGCCCTCAGAGCGAGCGGCGCACCGCCTCGACGAGCAGCCCGAAGTCGGCGCTCATCTGTGACCGGGCGCCCGTCAGCTGCTGGAACTGCAGCCCGTCCATCACGGCGAGCAGCACGCGGGCGAGCCCGTCGAGGTCGTCGTCCGACCAGGCGCCGCCCTCCGTGCGCAGCGACCGGAGGTGCGCCGCGAGCGACGCCGAGATCCCGTCGTACCGCTCGGCCATGCGGTCGCGCAGCGGGTGCCCGGGCGACACGCTCTCGCCGAGCAGCACCGAGAAGAGGCGCGACCACCCCGGGTCGGAGGCGTTCAGCGCCACGAGCTGCTCGAGCGCCTCGAGGTGGTCCGCCCCCTCCCGCCCGGCCTCGACGATCGAGCGGCCCCGCTCGCTGCCGTCGGCGAGGACGGCCTCGAGCACGTCCTCCTTCGTGGCGAAGTGGTAGAGCAGCCCGGCGTGGGTGACCTCGGCGCGGGCGGCGATCGCGGCCATCGTCGCTCCGCGGAAGCCGACCTCGGCGAACACGGCGCGGGCTCCGTCGAGGATGTCCTTCCGACGGCGCACGCCGCGGCTGTTCGGCACGGGCCCGGGTGCGGTGGTCACGAGGCCACGGTAGGGGACACGCCCGTGCAGGCACTGCAGCTTCTCAGGAGGCTGGGGGCTGCCTGCGAGCAGGCTGACAGCGCCTCCGACCTACTGTCGAGGAGCAGAACACCCGCCCTTCCCCGTCCGCGCGCCCGCACGGACGTCGACCCGCACCCTGCCCGAGACCCGCGGAGCACCCCGTGAACATCACCCTGACCACCTGGCTCATCACGATCGGCGTCACGATCGCCTTCTTCGTCTACGAGTTCTTCACCCACGTGCGCAAGCCGCACGAGCCCACGATCGGCGAGTCCGCCCGCTGGTCGGCCTTCTACATCGGCCTCGCGCTGCTGTTCGGCGTCGGCATCGGGTTCACGAGCGGCTGGGGCTACGGCGGCGAGTACTTCGCGGGCTACCTCACCGAGAAGGCGCTGTCGATCGACAACCTCTTCGTCTTCCTGCTGATCATGACCGGCTTCGCCGTGCCGCGCATCTACCAGCAGAAGGTGCTGATGATCGGCATCGTCATCGCCCTCATCATGCGCGCCGGCTTCATCGCCGCGGGCGCCGCGCTGATCGAGAACTTCTCCTGGGTCTTCTATATCTTCGGCGCCCTGCTCTTCGTGCTGGCGTACCAGCAGATCAAGGGCAGCCACGGGGGGAACGCGGCCGACAACGCCTTCGTCAAGATCGCCCGGCGGGTGCTGCCGGTGCACGACGAGTTCGCCGGCGACAAGTTCACGACCAAGATCGACGGCAAGCGCTTCGTCACCCCGCTGCTGCTCTGCGTCATCGCCATCGGCTTCGTCGACCTGGTCTTCGCGCTCGACTCGATCCCGGCCATCTACGGCCTGACCGAGGAGCCCTACATCGTCTTCACCGCGAACGCCTTCGCGCTGATGGGCCTCCGCCAGCTGTTCTTCCTCATCGGCGGCCTGCTCGAGCGCCTCGTCTACCTGTCGCAGGGCCTCGCGGTCATCCTCGCCTTCATCGGCCTCAAGCTCGTCTTCCACGCGCTGCACGTCAACGAGGTCCCCTTCATCAACGGCGGCGAGCCGCTGCTCTGGGTGCCCGAGATCCCGATCTGGTTCTCGCTGATGTTCATCGGCCTCACGATCGCCGTCGCCACCGTGGCGAGCCTCGCCAAGACCCGTGGCGACGCCGAGAAGAAGGAGCGCGAGCGCGTCGAGGGCGAGCCCATCACCCACGCGCACGACGACCACGCCGACGGAGGCGCCGGCCGCCACTGACGACGCGACGGTGCGCACCCGCACCGCACGCACGCACCGCACGCAGCCCCGGGAGGCGCGGGTCGGCCCAGGCCGGCACCGCGCCTCCCGCACGTGGTCCCGCGGGCCCGCCCCGCGCCTCCCGCACGGCGCCCCTGCCGGCCCGCTCCGCGCCTCCTCTCGGGATCCGGCCGACCCGGGCCGCGCCTCCCGCCCCTCGCCCGGCCGGGCCGCCACGGGGCCGCGCTGACAGGCTGGTCGCATGCCCACCCCCGACGACGTCCGGCGTCGTGACCACGACCTCGACCTCGACGACCTGCTCCGCCGCGTGCGGGCGACGAGCGGCGGCGAGGTCGACGACAGCATCCCGCAGCTGGCCGACGCCGACCCCGACCTGCTCGGAGTCGCGCTCGCGCTGCCCGACGGCGCCGTGCGCTCCGCGGGCGACGCGGGCACCCCGTTCTCGGTGCAGTCGGCGGTCAAGCCGTTCCTGTTCGCGCTGGCCCTCGCCGACACCGGCGGCGACGCCCTCGACCGGGTCGGCATCGAGCCGACCGGCGAGGCCTTCGACGCGCTCGAGCTCGAGGCGGGCACGGGCCGCCCGCCGAACCCCATGGTCAACGCGGGGGCCCTGCTCACCGCCGCCCTCGTCGACGGCGGCGACGCCGACGGGCGTGCCGCGCGCATCCTCCGAGGCCTCAGCGCCTTCGCGGGGCGCGACCTCGAGGTCGACGAGGAGGTGAGCCGCTCCGAGCAGCTGCTCGGCGACCGCAACCACGCGCTCGCGCACCTGATGCGCTCCGAGGGCACGCTGCACGTCACCGCCGACGACGCCGTCGAGGCCTACGCCCGCTCGTGCGCGGTGCTGGTCGACGCCGGGTGCCTCGCCGTGATGGGCGCGACGCTCGCGCTCGGCGGGCGCAACCCGGTGACCGGCGTCCAGGTCGTCGACCCGGGCGTCGCCCGCGACGTGGTGTCGGTGATGGCGACGTGCGGCGTCTACGACGGATCGGGGCGGTGGATGCGCGAGGTCGGCGTGCCCGCCAAGTCGAGCGTCTCGGGAGCGATCGTCCTGTCGTCCCCCCGCGTGCTCGGCGCCGCGGTCTTCAGCCCGCCCCTCGACGCGCAGGGCACGAGCGTGCGCGGGGCCGCCGCGAGCTCGCTGCTGAGCCGGGAGCTCGGGCTGCACGCGTTCGCGTCGTAGGGCGAGCGGGCGGCCGGGCGGCCGAGGGGCGGCGGCGCGGCGCGGCGGCGAGTGGTCACGAACTGCTCGTCGGGGCCCCCGGGAGCAGCCGATCGCGACCACTCGACCCCGATCGGCTCAGCTCAGCGCTTGCCGCGCCCCGCGATCACCGACGCCACGGCGAGCGCCGTCGCGGCGGCCGCCGTCGCGAGCAGGGTGACGACGGCGCCCGTGCGGGCGAGCTCCGACGTGCGGTCGACGGGCAGGCGTCCAGCGACGAAGTCGTCGACGAGCTGCCCCAGGGCTGCGCGGCACTCGCGCTCCGCGGTGGGGTCGTCGAGGCGCCAGCCGGCGAGGTCGGCCCCGCCGAGCACCATCAGGTCGCGGGCGTCGACGGCGCACCAGAGGTCGACGGGGCGACGACGCACGCCGGCCACCTGCACGCGTGACTGCCAGCCGGCGACGCGACCCGCGCCTCCCGGCTGCGGGGCCGCGACGTAGCTGTGGGTGACGCGGACGCGCCCGCCGTGACGGGCGGCCGCCTCGTCGAGGGTCTCGCGCACCCGGTCGACGACGGCGGGGCGAGCGGGCTCGGACACGGAGGTGAGGTCTCGGTCGGATCGCATCACGCCATGGTGCGCCCTCTCGCCCGGGAGCGCCACCCCGGGGAGGCGCGGGCCGAGCCGGGCAGGGAGGCGCGAGCTCGAGCCGGCGAGACACCCGCGCCCCGTATCATCGGCCCACCCCCGAGCCCGACCCGACCCGACCCCGGAGACCACCATGACCGACACCGCCGACTCCCCCGCCCCCGCCCCCGTCGCCCGCCCCGCCGTGCTCTTCGTCTGCGTGCACAACGCCGGCCGCTCGCAGATGGCCGCCGGTTGGCTGCGGCACCTCGCGGGCGACCGCGTCGAGGTGCTGTCGGCCGGCAGCGAGCCGAAGGACCAGATCAACCCCGTCGCCGTCGCCGCCATGGCCGAGGTCGGGGTCGACATCGCCGGGGCGCAGCCGAAGGTGCTGACGACGGAGGCGGTGCGCGACAGCGACGTCGTGGTCACGATGGGCTGCGGCGACGCGTGCCCGGTCTTCCCGGGCAAGCGCTACGAGGACTGGGAGCTCACCGACCCGGCCGGCCGTGGCCTCGACGAGGTGCGTCCGATCCGGGACGACATCCGTCGCCGCGTCGAGCAGCTCGTCGCGGAGATCGCCCCCGCCTGACCCGCCCCCGCCGCGCACGCCGAGTGGTCACGATCTGCTCCTCCCGCGCCCGCGGAGCAGCAGTTCGTGACCACTCGGCACCGCCGCCCGCCGGCTCGGGCTCACCAGGCGGCCCGGGCCCCGCTCATGGCCACCGGACGCACCCGGGCTGTGAACCTGCCGGGCAGACAGGCCCCGCGACTCCGCCCGGCCTAGCGTCCAGTTCAGTCGACGTTCGTCGGCACCCACTTCACGAAGGAGACGTCATGTCGCTCGGAGACAAGGCAAAGGACGCAGTTCAGAAGGTCGCCGGACACGCCGAGGAGGCCGTCGGCAAGAAGACCGACGACGCCGAGCTCACGCACCAGGGCCAGAAGGACCAGGCCATGAGCGAGGCCCGCATGGAGACCGAGAAGGCCAAGGACGCGACGGACCACTAGTCCCGCTCCCCCGGTGCTCGCGCACCGGATGCCCGGAGGGCCCGGCGTCGTCGCAGACGCCGGGCCCTCCGTCGTGCCGGGCGTGCCGGGCATGCCGCCGAGTGGTCACGATCTGCGCCTCAGCGACCCCGGGAGCAGCACATCGTGACCACTCGGCCCCGCGAGGGGTGGGTCCCGCCTCCTCTGCGTCCCGACCCGCGACTCCTACCCTCGGTCGCCCTGCGGCGCGCCGGGCCGTGACGCCCACAGCTGCACCGCGAGCCCGACGGCGATGAAGCCGAGCATCAGCCCGCCCATCGCGACCGCCGTGCCGCCCAGCGCGCCGGCGAGCGGGGTGGCCGCGCCGCCGAGGCCGAACTGCAGCCCGCCGACCAGGGCCGCCGCCGTGCCGGGGGCCCGGTGCCCGAGCGCCTGCGTCAGCGTGATCGAGCCCGGGATCACCCAGCCCCACCCCGCCGTCACGAGCGCGAGCGCCGGCCAGATCAGCGCCGGCCCGGCCCCCGAGACGGCTCCGACGAGCACGAGCGCCGACCCGACGGTGCAGGTGGCGAGGCCGATCGTGAAGAGGCGGTCCTCGGCGAAGCGGCCGACGAGGCGGCGGAACACGAGGGTCGACGCGATCATGCACGACGCGTTCGAGGCGAAGACGAGCGTGTAGAGCCCCTCGCTGAACCCGTACTGCTGCTGGAAGACGAACGACGACGTCGAGATGTACGAGAAGAAGCCGATCGTCGCGGCGCAGCCGGTGACGAGGTACCAGCGGAAGCGCGGGATCCCGAGCAGCCCGCCCATGCGGCGCAGCGAGGCGCCGAGCGAGGCTCCGCCGGGGGGAGGCGCGGTGAGGGTCTCCGGCAGCTGTCGCCACGCCGCGACGGTCAGCCCGGTGCCCAGCACGGCGAGCAGCGCGAACGTGGCGCGCCACGACCCCGCGGCGAGCACGAGCCCGCCGATGAGCGGGGCGACGACGGGCCCGACCGAGTTGATCGCGGCGAGGGTCGCGAAGAGGCGGCTGCGGGCGACCCCGGTGGTCGAGTCACCCACCATGGCGCGGGCGGCGACGCTGCCGGCGGCGCCGCCGAGGCCCTGCACGACGCGGGCGAGCACGAGGGTGGTGGAGTCCGGGGCCAGGGCGCAGGCGAGGGAGGCGAGGGCGAAGAGGGCGGTCCCGGCGAGGAGGACGCGCCTCCGGCCGGATCCGTCGCTGAGCGGCCCGACGACGATCTGGCCGACGGCGAACGCCACGAGGAAGGCGGTGAGGCTGAGCTGCACCTGCGCCGTCGACGCGTCGAGGTCGGCCGCGATCGCCGGGAGGCCGGGGATGTACATGTCGGTCGCGAAGGGCGAGATGCCGACGATGAGGCCGATCGTGAGGACGGCGCCGCGGCGGGGCGCCCAGCGCGGTGCGGGGGCGCCGGCGGCGGGGTCGCGCGGGCCGGGCGGGTCGCCGGGGTCGCCGGGGCGGGTGACGTCGTCGTCGCTCATCCGGGCCCACCGTAGTCGGGCCGGGCGCCTCCCGCCCCGTCGCACACCCCGTCCTCGCCCCCGAACCCCGCCGCGGCAGGGTGCCCGTGCGAGAACGGGGTGCCCGGCTCGAGAGGCACCACGTCGTCGCACGCGAACCACGCCGCGGCCTGGTTCGCCGGCGAGGACGTGGTTCCTCGACCGGGCCCAGCTGCCGTACGCGGCACGCGCCAGGAGACGGCACCCTCCAGATCCGCTGATCCACTCCGGAGTGGAGGAGCGGATCTGGACCGTCCCCCGCTGACACGTCAGATCGGGTCATCCTGCGCGACGCCCGCCACCCGCCGCCCGTCGCCGCCGCAGCCACCCGAGAGGCACCACGTCGTCGCACCCGAACCACGCCGCGGCCTGGTTCGGGTGCGAGGACGTGGTTCACCTGCACGGGCCGACCCGCGACTCCCGCCGGCCGGCAGGTGCAGGTGCGGGGGCGGGGGGACGCGCGCTCCCTGCCGCCGTCCGGGCGGGAGGCGCAGGATCGACGGAGGCGCCGAGCGAGTCGGCGCCGCAGACGAGAGGAAGACCCATGGCGTTCGGAGCAGGAGAAGTGGTGCACGTGGTGCTGGTCGAGTGGGCGGAGTCCGCCGGAGCAGGCACCGCCGAGCAGGCGAGCGCGCGGTCGACCGAGAAGCTCACGTCGATCGACGGCGTGCTGTCGGTGACGAGCGGCCCGAACATCGGCGACGAGGACCTGCAGGGCGGGTTCGACTGGATGCTCGCGGTGCACTTCCGCGACAAGGCGGCCCTCGACGGCTACCTGCCCCACCCCCAGCACGTCGAGGTCGCGACGTTCCTGCAGGAGTCCGCGGCCCGCATCGTCGTCTTCGACGTCGCTGCCTAGCCCGAGGCCCCGAGGAGGCGCGGGTCGAGACCCCCGCTAGGCTCACGCCGTGCAGCCGGTCACCCCGCCTCCCGGCCCCGCGCCCGAGGGGATCGCCGCACCACCGCACCGTGCCGCCCGGCTCCTCCGCTGGCTCTGGATCGCGGGCTTCGCCGTCGGCACCACGACGCACGTGACCGACCTCGTCGTCGGAGGAGCCGACGTCTACGCCGACTTCCACCCTGCTCTCCGGGCCTTCTGGGTCTCGCTCACGCTGTGGGACCCGCTCGTCATCGTGCTGCTGCTGCTCCGGCGACGCGCGGGGGTCGTGCTCGGGCTCGTCGTGATCCTCACCGACATCGCCGTGAACTGGTCGGTGATCGCGGTGGTCGGTGGCATCCCGGTGTGGGGTGCGGTGAACCAGACGGCCTTCGCGGCCCTGCTGCTGGCCAGCGCGCGGCTGCTCGCCCGCTGGTTCGCGCACGACCGGCCGACCCCGGGGCCCGACCGGCACCGCGACTCCTGACCTGACCCTGCGCCGCCCCGCCCCGCCCCGCCCCGCCCCCGGCGAGGCCAGCCGGCCGGGCGGGAGCCGCAGCTCACCTCACGCCGCGCGGCGCAGCACCCGGTGCGCGACCCCGGCGACGACCGCGCCGACGAGCGGGGCGACGATGAACGCCCAGACCTGGCCGAGCGCGTCCGGCCCCGCGAAGACCGCGGCGGCGATCGAGCGGGCCGGGTTCACCGAGGTGTTGCTGACCGGGATGCTCACGAGGTGGACCAGCGTCAGCGTGAGGCCGATCGCGAGCGGCGCGAGGGCCGCGTACTCCTTCTTGGCGGTCACCGAGAGGATGACCCCGACGAACACGGCCGTCAGCACGACCTCGATTAGCAGCACGGCGCCGAGGCCGAAGCCGCCGGGCGAGTGCTCGCCCCAGCCGTTCGAGGCGAAGCCCGACTCGCGCGCCGCGGCGAACGCGCCGGCGGGGCCGTCGGCGACGACTCCCGCGACGACCGCCGCACCGGCGACGCCGCCGACGATCTGCGCGACGACGTAGCCGGGCACGTGGCGCCACTCGGTGCGCCCCGCGACGGCGGCGCCGACCGTGACGGCCGGGTTGAAGTGCCCGCCCGAGATGTGGCCGACGGCGTAGATGCCGCCCATCACGCTGAGCCCGAAGGCGAGGGCGACGCCGACGAACCCGACGCCCAGCGCGTTGCCGTCGTCGGGGAACGACGACGCGAGCACGGCCGTGCCCACCCCGCCGAGCACGAGCAGGAAGGCGCCGAACGCCTCCGAGGCGTACCGCGCCCCGCTCGACCAGGTCTCGGCGTGCTGCGTGCGCTGCTCGGAGGTGGATCGGCTGACGGGCTTCGGGTTCTGGTCCTGGCGTGCCATGGCGTGCTGCTTCCTGTGTTCGGGGGTCGGGGAGAGGTCGGGGAGAGGTCGGGGGGAGGCGGGGGCCGCCGGGCGAGGAGCAGCCGCGCTAGTCGCGCGCAGCAGCGCCGTCGCGCTCGCGGTCGCGGTCGCGGTCGCGGTCACCGTCGTCGCGCTCCGCCCCGCGGCGCCCGCCGAGCTCGGCGATCGTGTCCTTCGGCACCGGCGGCACGCCGCGGCTGATCGCCGAGACCCCCACGCGGACGACGATCGCCGACACGACGGCGAACGCCCCGAAGGCGATGAGCGTCGCGGCCCAGAGCGGCAGGGCGACGGCGATCGCGGTGACGACGACGGCCGCGAGCAGCCCGACGGTCACGACGGCGAGCACGGCGCCGACGCCCACGAGCACGAGGCCGGTGCGGGCGCTGCGGGCGCGGTCGGCGACCTCCCGCTGCGCCTTCCCGATCTCGGTGCGGACGGCGCGGACGATCGGCTCGATCGCCCGGCTGCTCAGCTGGTCGCGCAGGCGCGGGGCCTCGCGGGTGTCGTCGTCAGACATGGGTTCCTCCGGAGTCGCGGCCCTGCTCGCCCGCCCTCCCCTCAGGAGGCGCGGTGCAGGACTCCCCTACATGACGCGTCCCGCTCGCCACCGGTCACGCGCCTCCGGCCCCCTCCCAGCTTCGGCCGTCCCGGCACTCGCCCCCCGGCCAGCGCGACCGCGCATCGGCGGAAACGAGACCGCACCGGTCACCCTCGCACTGGGGGTGACGACACCGTGAGAAAAGCTTAGATTCGGCGGACCGGTGCCGATCAGGGGCACCCTGTTGCGAAGGAGCAACACATGCGATCTGTCCTGCGTTCGCGGACCGCGGCGATCGGCGTCACCGCCGGTCTCGTCCTCGGCTCGTCCGTCCTCCTGGCCTCACCAGCCTCCGCCGCTCCGAGCGACGCCTCGGCCCTCGGCGCCGGCGTCGCGCTGACCGGCACCGTCCCCGGCCTCGTCGCCCTCGACGCGACGGCAGCCGTCGGCCTCGTCACCGCCGGCACGGGCGGCGCGCCCGGGGCCTTCGACAGCCAGGGGTCGACCCTCGCGACGGTCCAGGGCGGGGAGGTGACCGTGGGCGCGGTCAGCACCCGCGCCTCCAGCACGACCACCGGCTCGTCGGCGTCGTCCGACGTCGCGGGCGCGGCGGTGTCGCTGCTCGGCATCGACGTGCTGACGGCCGACGCCGTCACGGCCGACGTGACCTGCCCGGTCGGCGGCGGCGGCACGACCGCGGACGCCGGCCTGGTCGGCCTCACCCTCTTCGGCACCGCGGCGACCCTCGACGCGACCACCCCGACCGTCTCGGCGAGCGCCGCGCTGGCGGGCGACCTGCTCGGAGCGACGCTGACCGTCGACGTCAGCCGCGTCGAGCAGGCCCGCTTCGGCAGCGCGACCGCCACCTCGGTCGTCGCCGCCCTCACCCTCAGCGGCACCGTCGGCGCCACGACGATCGTCGACGTGCCCCTCGGCACGGTCACCCTCGCGTCGGCCGCGTGCGAGTCGCCGACCGCGGGTGCGGCCGCGCAGATCACGGCGACGGGCATCACGCCGGTCGTCGGCCCGACGAGCGGCGGCCAGGTCGTCACGATCACGGGCACCGGCTTCACGCCCGACACGACCGTGACGTTCGGCACGCTGCCGGCGACCGCCGTGACCGTGGCGGCCGACGGGGCCTCCCTCACGGCGACGACCCCCGCCTCCCCCGCGGGCCCCGTGACCGTCACGGTCACCGAGCCGACGGCGGGCGCGGCTGAGCTCGCCTACACGTACGTCGCGCCGGCGATCACGGCGATCGACCCGACGCAGGGCCCGGCCGTCGGGGGCACGACGGTGACCCTGACGGGCACCGGCCTCGACACGACCACGGGCGTCACGTTCGACGGCACCCCCGGCACGGTCGTCTCGGTCTCGCCCGACGGCACGCAGGTCGTGGTGACCAGCCCGGCCGGCACCGGGGTCGCCGAGGTCGTGCTCACCGCCCCCGCGGGAGTGACGACGACCGCACCGAGCCCCTTCGTCTACGTGAGCCCCGGCGGCCCCGCCGTCGTCTCGATCTCGCCGACGGCCGGCCCCACGGCGGGCGGCCAGACGGTGGTCGTCTCGGGCACCGGCCTCGCCGGCGTGACGGACGTGACCTTCGGCGGAGTCGCGGCGACGATCGTCGGGACCCCCACCGACACGCGCGTCACGGTGGTGACCCCGGCGGGGGTCGCGGGCCCGGTCGACGTCGTCCTGGACGGCGCTGACGGGGCCACGGTGCTCGAGGACGGCTACACGTACCTCGCGGAGCCCGGCGCGGCCTCGGTCGACCCCGGCTCGGGCTCGACGACCGGCGGCGACACCGTCACGGTTATCGGCGGCCCGTTCGTGCCCGGGGCGACGACGGTGACGATCTGCGGAGTCACGATCCCGGCCACCGCGGTGACGGTCTCCGCTGACGGCACGCGCCTGACGTTCGTCACCCCGGCCTGCGTGGCCGGCGCCACGACGATCGTGGTCACGACGGCGGGAGGCGCGTCCGACGCGCTGCCGTTCACCTACGTCGCGCCCGCGGCCATCGTCCCGGCCGGGGGCGACCGCGTCGTTCCCCGCCCCGTCGGCAGCACCCGCGCCTCCGGCCTGGCCTACACGGGCTCGGACGGCACGGGCGGCGTGCTGCTGGGCTCGGCGCTGATGCTGACCCTCGGCACGGCGCTGCTGGTCGGCGCCCGCCGCCGGGCCGCGCGCGACGGCGGCGGCGAGTGACGGCGGCGCCGTGACGGCGGCGCGCTGACCGCGCTGCACCGACCTGCCGGGCGGGCAGGGGCCTCGGCCCCGTGAGCCCCGCCCGGCGCACGACCGGAGGGCCTCGGTGCATCAGCGGGGCCCTCTAGGTGTGTGGTGCGGGGATCGCGCGGACCGACCGCAGGAGCGTCCCTAGAATCAGCGCATGCCTTTCGACGAGTGGTACGACGACGCCACGAAGGAGGCCGCGACCGCGCGGGTCCTCCAGCGCAGGATGACCAACCCGGGCGACCGCAACGTGCTCACGGTGGTCTCCGACGAGTTCAGCGTGCCCCGCCAGACCCTCGCCGACTGGGTCGAGGAGGCGTCGCCCGAGTCCGCGGCCGCGCCCAAGAAGCCGCGCCCCAAGTTCTCGCAGGTCGTCCGCACGTCGAAGCCGGCCCCGGCCTTCGAGGAGGCGCCCCCCGCAGGCGAGGACGCTGACGACGACGAGGCGGTCGCCGACGAGACGGACGCCGTGGCGGAGCCGACCGACGCGGAAGAGCCGACCGCTGAGGAGTCGGTGGTGACGGAGGACGACGCCGAGCCGACGCCCACGTCGGAGGACACGGACGAGCCCGAGCCCGATCTGGAGCCGGCGGACGACGAGCTGGACCAGGACGACGTCGACGACGAGGACGACCCCGACACCGCCGCCGACGCAGAGCCGGCACGCGACCCACACCCCGCCTCCCCCGCTACCCGCTCGACCGCCGCCGAGGCCGCGTCCGGGTCCGCTCCCCCCGCCCCCGCCGGCCGTGCCGCCGCCCTCGAGGCCGAGGCCGCCGCGCTCCGGGCCGACGTGAAGGCGCTCGTCGCAGCGCTGCGCATCCTGCTCGAGGCCTGATGGAGGTCGCCGAGCTGCTCGCGGTGCTCATGACCGCGCTGCTCGTGATCGCGGCCGCGACGCTCGCCCCGAGGCGCCGGTGCTTGAGCGCTCGAACGAGGCGTTCGACGCGTCGGTGGCGCACGCCCGCGTGATGCTGGCAGCGCAGCGGGAGGCCCTGCTCGACGCCCGCGACAACGGGTTGTTCGACGCCGACGTGCTGGCCGACGCCCTCGCGAACCTCGACGCCTCGGAGATCGCGATCGTGCTGCGCGGGCGGCTCGCGGACTGACGGGCGGGAGGCGCGGTGTGCGGAGCGGAGGACCGGCCCCACGGGCCTCGCGCCGTAGGGTCGGTCCTCCTTCGTGACCTACGGACCAGTCATTTGCGTGACGGAACGTTCCTCGTCCCCGTCATGGCCGGATCTCAGGCCCCTGCGGGACAGGTTCCGGCAGGGGCTCGGGCCGTGTCGCTGACCAGATCTGCCCAGCCATCGCGACGACGACGAGGAGGCCCCAGAAGACCGATCCATTGATGTCGATCGCATGTGCGATGGCGAACATCGCAATGACGACTGAGTTCAGAGCGACGACCCATTGCAGTGCATAGCGGGACATGATCTGCCTCAGGCCATCGAGTAGAACTTGTTCTCGAACCCCGTGATGAAGACAGTTCCACCGACGGGCCCGAGCATGCTCAGGGCTGTCGCCCGCGCCTGCCACTTGACGTTCTGCCACCCGGCTCGGCGAAGGCCAGCGTGGTACGACCTCTCCCCCGCCTTCTCGCCCATGGCGTAGACGGCGCCTCCAGCCAGGATGACCGCCGTGATGATCGGGACGACGGCGACTCGAGCTTGCTTCTCGTCCGGGACAGAACCCTCCTGGGGCTCGAGGCTGCCTGCGGTGACTTCAGCCGTCAGCGGGGCCATCGTCTGCCCCTCGATCTCAGCCTGTGTCGTGCTGGCCGATACCGGCGACCCACCGCCGAAGACGAGCCCCACGGTCACGGCTGCCGCGACCCCGATGCCAGTGGCCTGCTTCGACTTCGTCATCGTCACTCCCTTGGTCAGAGCCCGCCCTGTGCGAGCCTCTGCCAACGTACGACATGTCAGAATTCCTCATTGTAACGATCGGGTCACAGAGGGATGCGAGGTGCGGGCATCGACCACTGACGCTCGCTCACGAGACGCCACGGAAAAACGTAGGTGCCGATGGTGATCAGAACAGGGGGAGGCGCTGGTTCCGACACCAGCGCCCCCTCCGCCCCTGCGCGCTTGCCGGGCCAGCTCGCGGGCTCAGCTCGCGGGGTCGGCGGCCGGTTCGAGCGCCGGGTCGATCACGACGACGCCGGGGCCGTAGCGCTCGTCCGCCGACCGCTGCAGGGTGCCGTCGTCGACGATGACGTGGACGCGGGCCCGACCGTCGAGCTCCTCGACGCCGAGCACGGTGCCGTCGTCGGTGCCGATCGCCGCGCGGTAGTCCTCGACGGCAGCGGTCACGGCCGGTGACGCTGCCGCGCCTGCGGTGTCGGACGAGCCGGGCGTGAGGAGGTCGACGGCCACGCCGTCCCACGGTCGGGCCGGGGAGGTCACGGTCAGCGCCGTCCCGTCCCACGTGCCGGTGACCTCGTAGCGGCCCCAGGTCGTGCCCGCGGCGGTCTCGGCGCCCTCGAGGCCCGACCAGTCCCAGCCCTGCACGGCCGGTCCGTCGCAGATCGGCGGGTACGACTCGAGGACGACGTCGAGGCAGAGCACCGGGGCCGCGCTGCCGTCGCGGCTGAGGACGGTCGTGCGGGTGGTCAGCTCCTGGGCGGCGGCGGCGGCGGCCGCTGACGTCGACGTCGGCGCGGGCGGCGGGCTCTGCTCGGCGGCGCTCGAGGCGCAGCCGGAGAGGACGAGCGCGACGGCGCCCGTGGCCGCGCAGGCCAGGGCGCGTGTGGTGAGCGTCGCCATGGTCCCTCGTCCGTTCCGTGGGGTGGCCGGTGAGGAGGCGGGCGCCCTGCGGTGCGACGTCGCGCTGCCTCGTGACCGAGTCCTGCTCAGGCTGTCGCCTCCCACCGGCAGCGTCAAGCCCGAGCCCGAGCCCGAGCCCGAGCCGAGGGAGGCGGTGCCAAGATCGACGACGAGCCGCCGCTCCTGACGGCGTCACCGACGGGGGGACAGAGATGACCGACACGAACGACCTCCGGGCCTGACGCATGACGACCGTCGACGAGGCCCGCGCCCTGCGCGACGCGGAGGGCCTGCGCATGAAGATCTTCGAGCCGCACCTCAACGACACCGACATGGTCGTGGTCACGACGGGCGACACCGGTGGCTACCGGGTCTGGGCGACCGGCGAACGTGCGTCACCGTGGGGGCGGACGACCGTCTACGACTCCGAGTCGGACGCCCTCGACGACGGCCTCGCGCGGGGGCGGGCAGGTCGCGACCTCGAGATCATCAGGGCCGACCGGCACGCTTCGTACGTGGCCGACATGACAGCCGTGGGCGCCACAGAGCCGTTCCCCGGCCCGCGGGGGTCGGTCGTCAGTCCTGTCCCCACGGGTCCCGGCCTCCTCGTGGAGTTCGCCGTCTTCTCGTCGTCGGCCACCGACGACCGTGGTCGCTACACCGGCCACGTCGGCTCCCTCCGCGGGCGCCCCGGCGAGGGCTGGCAGGCTGCCACCCCCACCACGACGCTGACGACCCACGACACCGTCGACGAGGCCGTCGCCGCCCTGCTCGACGCCACCGGCAACTGACGGAGGCGCGGGTCAGGTGACCAGCGCCTCCCCCGAGGCACGTGGCCGGTGGTCCGGCGCCGCTACTCCGCGTCCGCCGGGAGCACCGACTCCGGCACGCAGTAGTAGGCCGCGTGCCACTCGCCGCCGCGGGTGCACTCGATCGGGACGTCCTCGCCGCGGACGGTGAGGGTCTGGTCATGGAGACCGCTTCCGTGGCGCCCTGTCGAGTACAGGAAGGTGAGGACGTGGCTGCCGTCGGCCGAGGTGCACTGCCAGGGGCGCTGCAGCCGCCAGCCGTCGATGCGGACGCACTCCCCCAGGGGCCGCGTCACGAGGTCGTCGTCGACGTACGACCAGGTGGCGGGGTCCGAGCGCTCCTCCTGGAGCACGCTGTGCGGCGTGGACTCCGCGAGCTCGCGCGGGAACGCCGCGTGGTCCCAGAAGAGGGCCCCGACGATCAGCACGGCGAACCCGGCGACGGCCACGCCGATGATGATCAGCGACGTCCGGAGGTCGCGCTTCTGCTGCGCCGTGAACGGCTTCGGCGGCTCGCGGGTCGTTCCAGGCTTCGACACGGTCCTCCTCGGCGCGGTGGGGCCGAGACGGACGTCGCCCCCGTGCCCGCGCGCGAACACCCCCGCCTCGATCATCGCAGCGATCGGGCCGGCAGGCCTCCCGTCCGCACCCCCCGAGACCCGAGGAGGCGCGGGTCACCTCCCCCGGGCCAGCCTCAGTTGCCACTTTGAGGGCCTAGGAGGAGCCCACGACCCCTCAAAGTGGCAACTGGGCGCTGGGGCCTCCGGCGCATGAGTCGTTTGCCTGCGGACATGCGTTGCCCGCAGGGCTGAGCGAGGGGGCGTGCCCCGGCGGCCTGGCCCACCTCGACCTGGTGATCTCGGCCGTCGGGCCGAACAGAGCCGACCTCGCGGGCGGGTCGCCGACCCCCGAACGGGCGTTCCATACTGGTCGGCATTGTTCAGTACAGTGAGCTTCGTTCACGAGCGATGGAGATCAGGGCATGGCACGACGACGCGGGATCCTCGCGGAGATGCAGCACCAACAGCGCCTCTCGCAGGCACGCGCCAACGCGGCGGCCCGGGCACAGACCCAGGCCCGCGCTCAGGCACAGCGCGCCAGAGCCGCGCAGGAGCGAGCGAACGCCGCCGCGGACCGGGCCAGTGAGGCGGAGCGCAAGCGGTACGAGCGCGAAGCCAAGGCGGCCTACGTCGAACTGCGATCGGCGGAGGTCGACGAGCTCAACGAGGACCTGGCGATGGAGTACGCCGAGATCGACGGCCTCCTCGCCGCCACCCTCGAGGTGGACGACTTCGTCGACCTCGAGAGCTTGAAGGTGCGAGTGGAGCACCCGCCCTTCCCCCGTTGGGACCTCGAGACACCTCTCGTCCCACCGCTGCCGACGCCGGTCCCCCCGGCCCCGGTCTACGTCGAGCCTCCCGTGCCCACCGGCATGTTCGGCAAGAAGAAGAAGTTCGACGAGGCGCAGCAGAGGGCGCAGGCCGAGTTCGCGCAGGCATGGAGCCAGTGGGAGGCGTACCGGGACTGGATCCCGGGCCGCGACGCCGAGGCCGCCCGTGAGCACGCAGAGCTCGAGGCCGGTCGAGTCCAGCTGCTCGCGGTCGAGCGCGAGCGCTACGAAGCGTCGTGCCGGTTCCGTGAGTCCAAGGCGTCCGGGCAGAACTCCTCGATCGACGACCTGATTGCCGGCCTCGCCTACGGAGCCGTGGACGCGGTCAAGGAGTACGTGGGCATCGTGCTCGCCAACTCCGTCTACCCCGACTCGTTCCCGGTCGAGCACGACGCCGATTTCGACCCGGAGACCGCGGAGCTCCGGCTGCGCGTGACGGTGCCGGCGCCCGACGCACTGCGCACCATCAAGGCTTTTCGGTACGTGAAGGCGAGCGACGAGATCACCGAGACCCCGCTCACCCAGACGGCGGCCAAGGAGCGCTACGCCGGGGCCCTCCACCAGGTGGCCCTGCGGTCGCTCCACGAGATCTTCGAGGCTGACCGCCGGGGCATCATCCAGACCATCTCGGCCGAGATCGGCCCGGAGACCAACGACCCGGCGACCGGTCGCCCGACGTTCATCCCCCTGATCGCCGTCGCGGCCCCTCGCGAGAGCTTCATGGAGATCGACCTCAGCGGCGTCGTCCCGCTCGCGACTCTCCAGCACCTCGGCGCGGCCGTCGCGAAGAACCCGTCCGCGCTCGTGGCCGTCGACGGCTCCGGCGTCCGTCGGTCATGACGGTCGGAGAGCGACGGTTCAACCCTCCGCCCGGCTGGCCTCCTGTCCCGTCGGGGTGGAGCCCGCCGGCCGGGTGGACTCCTCCCAGCAACTGGCCGGCTGTCCCGAGTGGATGGCAGTTGTGGATCGAGGACGGCGGGTCGGTGCCCGTCGTGGCGCCGCCTGCACCGACACCGGCACCCGCGCACTCGCCGGTGCCGCCGTCCACTGCGGATGGCCGCGGTAGTGACGAGTCGGGAGCCGAGGCTCGCGCTCGGCAGCTCGAGGCCGAGAACGTCGTCCTGCGCCGGCAGCTGAAGATGATGGAGCAGGTGACGCGCTCTAGCTCCCCCGCGCCTCCGGCAGCTGCCGCTGCTCCGGCTCCGGCTCCGGCTCCGGCTCCGGTGGTCGTCTCCGAGGCAGTCGAGCTGAACGACGCGCAGGTGCTGCAGGAAGTCGGCATCTACCGCTACCACCACCCCCTGGAGGACGCGGCCGCCTACCTGCCGAGGCTCAAGGACGTCGAGGCTCGGTACGCCGCACTGGTCCGCGAGGGCCACGCGATCGAGAAGTCCAACCTCTTCTCGTTCGACAACTCGCTCGCCAAGGGTCGCAAGATGACCGACGACCTGTCAAAGCTCATGCTGCGCGCCTACAACGCGGAGGCGGAGAACAGCATCCGCACCCTGAAGCTCGGCAACGTGCACACCGCCAAGAAGCGCCTCGAGGCATCTCGTGACGCCATCGCCAAGCTCGGCGTGATGATGGCGATGTTCATCAGCGACAGCTACCACGCGCTGCGTCTCGAGGAGATCGAGCTGACCGCGGACTGGCTGATGAAGAAGCAGGAGGAGAAGGAAGAGCAGCGCGAAGAACGAGCGCGACTCCGTGAGGAGGCGCGGGTCGAGAAGGAGCTCAAGGAGCAGAGGGCGCAGCTCGACAAGGAGCGCACGCTCCTCATGCAGACGATCGCGCAGCTCCAGGCGACCGGGACGCCGGACGGGGATCTCGAGTCGCGGCTCGCGGCGATCGACCAGGCCATCGTCGACAACGACTACCGCGCCGCCAACATCCGGGCGGGTTACGTCTACGTCATCTCGAACCGTGGAGCGTTCGGAGAGGGCGTCGTGAAGATCGGTCTCACGCGACGACTGGAGCCGACGGACCGTGTCCACGAGCTCGGCGGGGCGTCCGTCCCGTTCCGCTTCGACATCCACACCATCTATTTCTCCGAGGACGCCGTCACGCTCGAGACCGAGCTGCACCGGCACTTCGCCGGTCGGGCCCTCAACCAGGCGAACAGCCGCAAGGAGTTCTTCTTCGCGACGCCAGGGGAAGTGAGGGATGTCCTCGCGAGCAAGGTCGGCAACCTGCTGGAGTTCAAGGACTCTGCCGACGCCACGGAGTTCTTCCAGTCCGTCGGGCGCTGGCCCGAGACTCACCGGTCCGGAGCGGTCACCGCCTAGGAAGCCCGGGAAGGCACCTCCACGCAAGGGCGAACGAGTGCCACGAGTCCGCCCGGAGCCGATCATGAGACGATCCCGCCCCCGCCGACACTACGAGTCATGAGGAACACACAGGGGGCTGCGCCACCCAGCGCCGACAGGGCGCGCCTCGCAGCTGCGCGCAGCGGCGATCGCGAGGCGTTCGGCCGGATCTACGACGACCACGTCCGCCCGGTCTACCGGTACGCGTTCCGCATCGTGCGGAACACGGCCGATGCGGAGGACATCACCCAGGAGGCGTTCGCGCTGGCCTGGAAGAAGCGCGACGACCTGCAGATCCTCGACACGTCGATGCTGCCCTGGCTGCTGGTCGTGACCCGCAACCTCAGCCTCGCCAGGTCGAGGCAGCGATCACGGACCACGGCCCTGCTCGACGACGCGTCGGACCAGGCCCGAGGCCCCGAGGCCTCCGCGATCGACCGTGAGCTGGCCCGGTCGATCCAGGACGCCGTCGAGCTGCTCACCCCTGTCGACCAGGAGCTCTACCGCCTCTGCGTCGTCGAGGGGCTGAGCTACCAGCAGGCCGCCGAGTCGCTGGGCGCGACGCACGGCGCCGTCCGGAACCGTCTCAGCCGCCTCCGCCAGGCACTCCGAAGCACCCTGACACCGCACACTGAAGGACTCCGATGACCACGACCCTCGGCCCCACCGACGAGCAGATCACCACCATGCGCCGCCGCGTCCTGGACGGCATCCCCGTCGCGACCCTCGAGGCGGAGAGAGGTGCGGCGCGAGCACGGCGTCAGCGCCGCAGCCCCGTCTACGCCGCGGCGGTGACGGCCGTCGTCGCCGCGGTCGTCGTCGGGGGCGTCGTCCTCCCCCGCACCGGCGACGAGGCACAGGCCGCCACCCTGCTGCGGGAGGCGGCGGCACTGACGGTCACCGCCTCCGATCCTGTGGTCGCACCTGGTCAGTTCCTCCGCACGACGACCGAGGCCGTCTACGCCACCGTCGGGCAGAACAGGGCCGGCGACATGGTCACGTACCTCGTGCCGTCGACGTCGACCGTGTACGAGCCGGGCGACCCCGCCGCCGAGTGGACCCTCGTCCGGGAGGACCAGGAGCCCACGACCTTCTACGGTGACGACGCCGAACAGGTCGCGGAGGAGAACCGGGTCGAGAGCCCGGAGACGAACGGGACGTGGCGCGCGCGCGACGGCGCCTTCTACGGCACGCCCGCCGCGGACCCGGCGACGGCCGACCTGCCGCGCGACCCACAGGAGCTCTATGACCACCTGGTGGCGAGCTACGGCGGCGGGTCGAACAGCCGCGACGAGGCCACCTGGGTCGCGATCACCGACCTCCTCCGGACGGGCACGGCGCCGGCGGACCTGCGCTCGGCTCTCTACGGGGCGGCGGCGCTCGTGCCCGGCATCGAGATCGTCGATGAGCACGTGACGATCGACGGCGCGACGGGAGTTGCCCTCGGTCGGGAGGAGCCGACGAGGTCCGAGCGCCAGGACATCGTGATCGACCCGACCACCGGCGAGCTGATCGGCGAGCGCGTCGTGCAGCTCGAGGCGGGCTACGGCGCTCCGGCCGGCACCGTCACCGCCCAGACCTCGGTCACGAGGACGGTCGTCGACCGAGCGCCCTGACCGGCGATCGCCCAGGGCGCAGGAGGCGCCGATCAGGTGCCCAGCGCCTCCCTCGGCCCCCGGCCCAGCAGTAGGTTCGCCTCATGAAGCTCCTCGCAGGGATCACGGCGGCGCTCCTCCTCGCCCTGGGCCTGCTGGTGCTCGCGGTGAGGGCCGACCCCGATGTGCCGCTCACCCTCACGGCCGCCGAGACGGACATCCCGTGGTGCAGCACGGACGAGCCGGTGATCGTGGCCGACCTCTCGACCGACGCCCTGCCCACCTGTGCGCCGCACGGCGTCGAGATGCGCTTCCCCGACGGAGCCGTGATCGACCTGCCCGACGAGCCCGGCACCGGTGCCCGCTCCGTCGGAGTCCACGACTACACCTACGTCGACGTCGGCGTCTTCGGCATGTACGCCTCCCGAGCCGACCGCGCCTGCGAGCACGTCGAGCAGTGGGGCACCCCCGAGGCCGTGCGCCGCGTCACCGAGGCCTTCGGCGACGACGCCCCCTGCGTCCACGACCAGGGCTGACCCGAGGAGTCGCGGGCCCACTCCCCCACACCCGTCACGTCGCCGCCCGCTCAGGTCGGCAGGGTCGTCGCCAGGACGTCGACGATCCGCTCGAGGTCAGCGCCAGCCGCGACGGTGAGGCTGATCTCGGACCGCCAGAACGGCTCGGAGCGGAGCGAGACGACGAAGTCGACGTGCGACCCGGTGTGGGTCGCCTGGATCTCGAGATCGCCTTCCAGGCTCTGCCACTCCTTCGTGCCCTGCCACCCGCGCCAGTGCCGGGAGAGGTAGGAGAAGTAGCGAACGAGCTCAGGCGCGTCGCCGAAGAAGAAGACCCAGCGTGCGGCGGTGAGGCCCCCGCGACTGATCTCGACCAGCACCTGTTCACCCTCCTCGTGCGGCAAGCGCTCGACGTCGAGGACGGTCACTCCCTCTGAGCGCGTGCCGATGATGACGACGGGATCCATGAGGTCAGCTTGGCAGTGATGCGCGCTGCCCTCCGAAGTTTGCTGTGCACGCGCAAGAAGTAGGAGAGAGGCACGCATAGGACGTACGTGCCTATGCACCTTGGCAACGGCCACCCTCTCAGCCACGGACTTAGCGCAGCCCCATCCCCCGCACACAAGGGCGTAGGGGTCCCGCTGCTCACGTCAGTCATTGCACGCTTGCCCTACGCAACCCTCGACTTAGATTTGATGCGGACCCGGCAAGCGCTGAAAACCGTAGAGCGCGACAACGTCCCGATCGACGTTTGTGTTGTCGCTGTCGCGAGTAAACGTCTCTTGTGGTGAACCATGGGCTGGGCCGGGCCGGGCCGGAGAATTAAGTGCCGGAACAGGGAGCGCAGATCGTCAGTGACTTGATGAGCTAAGCCGCGATGCTCGTTGCGCAATTGAAACCAGAGCGCGCGCTGTCTTCGAAATTTGCTCAACCGAGAGGGACCGCGGCTCCGGGTCCTCATCATTCACACCCAGGTGGCTCATCAAACGCCGAAGTTCTCGGAGCTTGCCATCGACGGGCTCGGCTGCCCGCACCCACCCTGCGTCGTGGTCAATTGCGATCGTCGCAGCATGGGCGATGAGGGCTTGGATCAAGTCCGCCGCGCTCTCGTCCACGGCCAACGCAAGCTTCAGCGCCGCATTGGTCTCAATCTCTTCCTCCGAAGGACCTGGCTCCTCATCGAAGGGACGGAAATATGAGAAGGGGCTCCTGCGCTCTGGATCTAAACGCTCAAGCGCTCGCGCCACGCTGTCAGTCGCTGGTAGCGGTGTCTTGTCGAAACCGACTTCCTGGCGACGCGTCCAAATCTGGATAATCAGGTCGGAGACCTCGCGTTCTGCCGCCTGTCGGGTATCGATATCCATTGCCTCAAGGGCAACCAGACGATCGGCGAGGTGGTGAGCCATCCATCGTGATAGCAAGTCGCGCTTATCGAGGTTGTCCGCAATCTGCTGGCCCAGCGACAGGACGGCCGCCTGCATCTCGCCACCCAAGATCGGGTGCGAAGAGGAAGAACTTGACGTAGTCATCGAGGTACCCCAAGTAGTCGTCGTTTGAGCCATGGCGGATTGATTCGTCGTGGCGATCGATTCGGACCTCGAGAATAACGGCCATGCCGGTGCGCGTGGCCACTTCAGCGAGCAGGTCGGTCGATACCCGCAGACGTGTTCCGTGCGGCCCCTGCGAATCGCGACCCCAGGACTTAGACGACCAAGACTCCGCTGTTCCTACCAGTGCCCCGTCGGATGAGTTCCAATTCATACCGTCGTCACTCTGCGACAGTTGCAAGGTGTCGGTTATCCACGTGCTCGGGCGCGGTGTTGGAAACTGAACGTCGCGGGCAAATTCGTCCTTGCGGTCGATCCCGGTCTCGTTGTGAGGACTGTCGATCCAACCGCGTAGCTGAAATGAACCGATATCGAAGGTGAAATCTTCGTCATCCGTCAGCGGGAGACGGTGAGCAGTAAACGTTGAGGCGGATTGCAAGGCTGTAAGTAGTGCCCCAGCGGTGTCCCTCGCCACGAGTGCGCTTGCCACCGACGTGTTGTCCCAAGAACGGGTTTCGGATTGTTGAGCGGCGGACCAGACGGTAATCCATCCGTCAGTGTGAACAAACTCCCGAGTAAAATCATTTGCTGAGATTCGCCATAGCCACCCATCTCCGTAATTATGCTGACGGCGCTCGTGCCCCTCGGGAACCGGCCTCCTCGCGTCTGCGGTCCACCTGCGATCTTCCCGTCCTAGATCAAAGCGCGCGAACCACTCGTCAAATGCGTCCGTTTGCTCATCTGGGTCACGGAACCGTGTAGTCGTAGTGAGCATGCGCCCGGCAGTAGTCATCATCGCGTGGTAACTGAGGTAGTATTTAAAATCCTCCGCTTTAGGGACGTCGCATTTGTAGAAGTAGGTCTCCTCACTGTCATACGCTCGAGCCTTAAGGCGAGGGTCATCGGCGACTTCCGGGGACTTCCCGTAGCCCCATTCATCGAGAATCAACCCGCTCATCGAACGCAGAACTTCCTCGTGGGTCGTGCGGAACGACTCGCTGAGGGGGGCGATCGCATACTCCTCGAAATCGAAGTGGAACAAGAATTCTGACTTGACGGCGTCATGCCCAAACGGCTTAGGCGCGCGCGGCCGCTCGAATGTATGGACATCGGCGATTGATGCTCTCTGCATGGTCGCCGACCGGTCAAGATCGGCGTCGCGGCAATGTTGTGCGATTTTCTTACAGATGTGCTGCATGTGTGCGTGGTCGGGATTTGCTGCGCTCAAGGCGGTGATCGATGCCAAAAGCGGGGCGACCATTGACGGGTCGTCAACTGCCACGCGCTCGACGGCCACCAGGAACCCCTCGACGGCATGCCATTCGTAAAACGGGAACCGGGGATCCAAGTAGCCAGCCGGTGGTCCTGCCAGCACCATCGCCGCCAGCGCAAGAACGGCTTCCTCGGCCCCAAATGCAATAAGGAAACGTGCTGCGTGAGTTGCTCGCCACCTCGTAGATGCGCGCGGGTCCCCGAGCGCGGACCAAACGCACGCGGCAATAGCTGAGTCCGGGTCAGCGGTGCCCGGAATTGCCACACCTGCCGAGGTCCAGGGGTCGAGCTCGAGCGCAGTTTCGAGCGCGCCGAGGGCGCCTGTTAGCGCCCTGACGGCGTCCGGGGCAGTCAACAGCGGCGCGACACCACTGGCTAATCGGTAGCAAGATCCCGCTGAGCTAACGACGACCTCCGCATCGGTCATCGCGAGGGCTTGCAGCAGAATCGACCGCTCGTCTGTTTGCAGGACAGCGGCGAGGACGCTTGGCTCATGGTCCCGAGAGAAACCCGCCATCACATCGGAGGCATAGCGACGGAGGTAGTCTTCGCCCAGTTCTCTGAGTGCACTTCGGAATGCCTGGCTAGTGGACCGCAGCTTGCTAACGCCACGGATAAAGGCAAAACGTTGCCAAGCGCTGAATGAGTCCTCGCTTGCGAAAGCCCTCAGTATCGATGCCCAGGTGTTACTCGGACGGCGGTCGAGTTCAAAGGTCAGCACGTCGATATTCGAGCCAAGGTGGTTGTCGCGAATGGCCGCCGCCGCGTCCGCCATGCCAGAGGAAGAACCAAGGTCGAAACTTCGTAACGCCTCGCGCAGCGACTCCAGCTGGCTCTCTCGTTTCGCTTGCCATTCGGCGTCATCGTGGCTCACGCCAAGATAGTCGGACTCAGGGGCGCGCCGGCGCTTCTTGAGATTGAATCTCACTGCCCAGTCAGGATCTACGTCATCCGCTGCAAGCTCGCCCCCTCGCGCCCAGGCGATGTGCTGGATCGCGCTGAACCGTTCGTCCGTCATGGAGCGGGACTCCGTGAGCGCAGCGAGCTCGGTTTCGAGACCACCTTCATCTGCGAATGCGGAAAGTCCAATGCTGAGTTCGGCGCGGTCAGCGAAAGATGCATTGGCTTGATCGCGGAGGACACCAATGTGCGAACCAAAAGACCCAAAGCCGCGATCACGCCATTGACTAACAATCGCAAAAGTTCTCGGTCCCGTGATTCGCTGCAAGGCGGCGAGGAGCTTCGCCATGTCGAACCCGCTGTACATGTACGGTTCAAGCCGCTCCGCCGCATCGGCTAGTCGCTTCGCAAGTAGGAACGCCTCTGCGTCATCGTCAACGGTTGCCTCCCGTGCTAGCGAGACGATGGACTCCCATTGCTCCCATGCGTCGTCGCCGACTCGCGACACGATTCCCACCGCTTTAGCGAAGTAGGCGTGCGCTTCTGCCTTGTCGAACATGTACGTCGCACGGGCGACGCGGACGAGGTCGTCAGCAATCTGGTCAGCGGCCTGGGGTTCCGCCTCGGCGCTAGCTGCCGATGCGAGCGCGCACGCATATGCCGAATCCACAAACCGTTCATCCCCCTGCAGCGAGGCGATCATGTCGGTTGCCACGAACAAGCCTGAGTGGCCTTGCGCTGCACCCAGAATGTCTCGGAACGCGCTCACGACTTCCGCCGAATGCGAAGAGTGAGCGAACTGAGCAGACCAAGGACCGGCAATCCGGCGCAGGAGGACTGGGTCCCGGTAGGAGGAACGAGTCCGTGGATAGCCGTTTAGAAGCTTCTGAATATCTGTTTCTGTCGAGCGTCCCAAGGCCCATTCAGACCACCCTTGCAGCCAGGGCAGCAAAGCATCGAGTTGACTTTTCTCATCATCCCGGCTGTTGCGGTGCGAGCCATCCGACAAGGGCTGAAGATCAGCGACGGTGAGGGTGTCGCCACGAAGGGAAGCACGCAGCGCATAGGCACAAAGGAGTCCAGCGTTATCGCGCCCACGGTAATCGCCGAGCCTGGGCGGAGTAGTTTCCGGCAAGTACTTTGTTAGCAAGTTAACACCCTGGCGAGCTGTAGCGACGCCGTGGCGGACACTATTCGCGGTGATCCAGGCAACACCACGAAGTACACCATCGCCAACGTTATTCATTGCATAATCATCTTCATTGAGTCCGACGCGCGGGCCACGTAACGTGCGCCACGCACGATAAGCGTGTTCACGCGACTGAAGAAGCCCAAGCTTCTGCAATTCGGCAGCAATAGCGAGAGTTAGCGCAGAGGTTCGGGCACTTGTGCCAATACGAGCTAGGTAGTCCTGTTCGCCTCGAGCCAACAGGACTCTTGCCGTCACCGTCGCCTGTTCAAATACCCACCGAGGTGGCTCCCAGTCCTCGAGATAGCGAGCAGCGAACTTCTCGTCTTTCAGCCATGTCATAGCGAGCGCAATGTTTGCCCCGTGTTTGGGTTCAAGCTTGCCTTCGCGGTCCTCAGCAGGTCCTTGCACTCGGTTGAGCAGCGCTGCGTGGGCGCCGCGGAGTCGGTTAAGGGCGTCTCCCTTCCGGTCTTCGTTCACCGCGAGCATGACCGCCTCGGCATTGAGCACGGACCCCGGCCATTCACTCGGGAGTAGGTGCGCTGCACGAATCTCGTCGAGTGTGGCGCCGTCAATTACTTCCCCGGTTAGGTCGGCATTGTCACGAAGGAGGGTGTAGCGGCGCTCCGCGCTTGCAGCGGCGGCACCGGCGAGCATCGCCAGTTGTACTATCGCGGCCGGGTCTTTTATCTTTATTGCCGCACGGAGCGCAAACGATGTCCGCAGCTGGGCAATTTGACGCCGCTCGACCTCGCTCGTTACTGGTAGGCCTGAATCGGACAGGGCGAGGGCAGCCAGATCAGCGAAGCGTTCCGCCTCCCACAGAACCTGGGGCAGCGATGCGGCCGCGTAGCCGTTCGAGGATGACAGCGAAGTGAGTTCCTGGACTACTCGATCGGCGTGGTTCTTCGCCAGCGGGTAGCGGCGACGGAAAAACGTTTCCGTTGGCTCGTCAAGGAACTGCACCGTATCTTCCCCGATCACGAGGCCACGGCCTAGATCGGAAACAAAGCTGCGGATGAGGCTTCCGTCACGGCCGGTAAGCGAAGCGATCACGCTGATTGGAATGCGTGGCCGTAGCGTTGCAAGGAGTTGCCCTGCGAAGTCGAGAGAGCTGCGATCACCCCCGGCAGCCTCGAGGACCGTCTCTAGCTGTCTTTCAAGTAAGTGGGCCACCGGGTCATCCTCGGCTTGGGGAAGCCCGGTGAGGGAGTTGAGGCACTCGCGGAGCGTAGCGGTTTCACTCAACACGAGCGCTTGGATGCGGGGGTTAGCCGAAGTCCTGCGGTGAAATTCAGCAACGTCGTTTTCGGTCGCGTCGGGGTGCACCGATCGAAGCATGGACGCCGTCTCATCAATGGCGAACTCCGGCAAGTGCAGGACGGTGACGTTCGACGGAGCGCGTAAGTTATCTACTCGGTACGGACGCGCCGTAACGACTATGCGCACCCCTTCGATCGGATCGATCTGTAACAGGTCGTGCACAAATGCTTGGTCACCTCGCGCCTCGGCGGCGATCACCGCGTTGTCTCCTGCATCCACAACGATCACTAAGTCAACGCCGGGCGACTTCTGTTCGAGGCGGAGTCGCGCCTCCCGCACACGATGTACGAATGCCTTCACGTACTCGTGGGAGCCGGTGCCCGGGCGAGGTATCAGGGGTACGCTCAGCGCTTTTGCCGCCAGTTCTGACGCAATCTGAACCAATGCATCCCGGTGCCGGTGTCGTGGCTTGTCAGGAGCTCGATAGCTACCGTTCCCGAAACAGTCGTAGATGATAACGACCGCTCGCTCCTCCAGAAGCGCCGGCAGTGCTGCGGCGAAGGTCGTCTTGCCAACACCGCCCGCCGCAGAGATGACGGTCGGCTCGGTGCTCGCGATCACGGCGTCAGCCAATTCTCTGTAGACCGTTCTATCGACTGCTGGGTCGAAGGTCGGGATCAGGTTTGGCGCGGGTACGAGATCATCGGGAGTTACAGCGAACGAAAACGCGACGGTCGAGAGGTCGATCGGTCCTCGAAGCTCGCCACTTGCACGACGGATAACCTGGTCTAGAAGGACGGTATGGACGGTGCTATCCGCATCGCCAGTCAGCTCTGCGGTCGACACCTCTAGCTGAGCCCGAAGGGCCGCAAGTTGTGAGCCGCTCCCGTCGAAGGACAGGCGGCGAAGCAGGTTCGCCCCCCGACGTTGGTCTGTCTCCAACCATGTGAGCAGTTTTGCGGCGATCGAGTTTGCGGTGACGGTCTCGCCCATGACAATCCGCTTAATCGCGTTTTGCAGCGACGCCGCCACCGGGCGGTTAGAGGTAATCACGTACTCAGCACTCGAAGTCGCTGCGATACGGAGCGCGTCGTACCTTCGACGATCGATCTGCGAGAACTTCCGAAACGTCGGACCGAGGTCGGAAAGCCCAAGGGGCTTCGTCGACCGTCTAGTCGAGTACTTCAACTGCCGAACGACGACCCGATGCGCCGCACTGTCTTGAGCGTAGTACTCGGCGAGATCGATGATCTCGTCGCCTGGCACAGGTTCCCCGGCTGCACCCTCCACATAAACTTGAGTAAGCCCCGAGCGCTGATCCAATAGCTTCAGTGACTGAATGGCCGCCCAGACGTAGTGGAATCGATCACCTTTCCTGCTGTCGGCCACGGAGTCTGCAAAGCTCTCAGGTCCGCGCGGGACCGTGGTCTGGTTCGGCACCTTCCGTGGCGTGGGAATCACCTCCTTAGGCAACGCGGTTCAGCATATATTGACCGCCAAAATTTGATTTGGCCTAGCGCCAACCGCTTTCCATCCGAATGCTGCGCAATAACTGCAGGATAGACTTGCGACGGGTCGGCAATGAGGTTGACTCGAGACACGAACTTACGATATGGCCTCTCGCGCGCATCCCGTGCGTCGGTCGTTCGATAACCGGCTTACGTGTCTATCCATGTCCCCTCCCGCGATCTTAACGACGCTGCCACTGTCTCGCCTGGGTTGTCCCCGCGGTCTTCGCAATAGGTCAAGCCGTACCAACGACTCGCGACCAGATAGCTGTCAATCGATCCGCCTTGGACATACGTGTGCCGGTACTGCCAGCTGACAGGAGCAGCTCAGTTTTCGGGCTCGTCAACCGGCAGGCGGACAAGTTGATTCGGCAAGCGACGGCGGCTGATCGCGCCCGTTACCCCCGTGAGGGTCGGAGTAAATCATCTGTCGGCTTAGGTACGTATGGGCCCCGAGAAGAGACCAAGTTTTGGAACTGGACACCTCAACACGGGATACACAGGTCTCCCCGTGCGGTCAGATGGTGGCTAACGTGACAAGAATCTCTGACGTCTATCGGACGCAAAGGAGACATCGTGTTCGTGAGGCGCCAGTATCCTAGCTAGGCATATCAACGAACCGCGAGAACATCCCGTGGAACGCCACCGTGATCGTGTCCGTCGGCCCGTTGCGGTGCTTCGCGACGATGAAGTCGGCCTCGCCCTGGCGCGGGTTGTCCTTCTCGTAGGCGGACTCACGGTGAAGCAGGATGACCATGTCGGCGTCCTGCTCGAGCGACCCCGACTCACGGAGGTCGCTGATCGCGGGCTTCTTGTCGGCACGCTGCTCGGGGCCACGGTTCAGCTGCGACAGCGCGATCACCGGCACCTGCAGCTCCTTCGCCATCAGCTTCAGGGCTCGCGAGAACTCCGAGACCTCCTGCTGACGGCTCTCCACCCGCTTGCCCGACGTCATCAGCTGCAGGTAGTCGATCACGACCAGCTTCAAGTTGTGCTGCTGCTTCAGACGACGGCACTTCGCCCGGATCTCGACCAGCGTCATGTTCGGCGAGTCATCGATGAAGAGCGGGGCGTCGTTGATCCGACCTCGCACCTGGGCGATGTTCGTCCAGTCACGCGCATCCACCGTTCCCTTGCGCATGTTCTGCAGCGGCACGCTCGACTCCGCCGACATCAGACGCATCGCGATCTCACTGCGCCCCATCTCGAGCGAGAAGAACACCGACGCCTGCCCGTGCTTGATCGACGCCGCCCGCGCCAGGTCGAGCGCCAACGTCGACTTGCCGAGCGCCGGTCGCGCCGCCACGATGATCAGCTGCCCGGGGTGGAACCCGTTCGTCAGGGCATCGAGCTGCGCGAAGCCGGTCGGAACGCCGGTCATCTGACCGTCACGGCCCTTCGCCGCCTCGATCTCGTCGATCGCGACCGTCACGGCCTCGTTCAGCGGCACGTAGTCCTCGGTCTGGACTCCCCCGGCCACGTTGTAGACCTCGGCCTGCGCGTTGTTGACCAGGTCGACGACCTCGCCCTCGCTCGCGTAGCCCATCTGCACGATGCGCGTGCCGGCCTCGACGAGGCGCCGCAGCACCGCCTTCTCCGCCACGATCGAGGCGTAGTAGCCGGCGTTCGCGGCCGTGGGCACGACGCCGGTCAGCGTGTGGAGGTACTCCGCGCCTCCGGCCCTCGACAGGTCGCCCGACTTCATCAGCTCGTCGCTGACCGTGATGACGTCGGTGGGCTCGCCGTGCGAGTACAGGCCGAGGATGGCGTCGTAGATGACCTCGTGCTTCGGCACGTAGAAGTCCATGCCGCGCACCGTCTCGATGACGTCGGCCACGGCGTCCTTGCTGAGCAGCATGCCGCCGATGGTGCTCTGCTCGGCGAGGAGGTCGTGCGGGGGCACGCGGTCCATCATGTTGCCGCGGTCGCCGCCGCCCTTCCGGTCGCGGTCGCTGGTGTCGCTGGCGAGACCGAGGTGGGCGATCGACATGGGACCTCCGGAGGAGAAGAGACGGTGTTCGGGGCCGTGCCGGGCAGCACGGGAGGCGCTCGAGACCGTTCTACGGCAGACCCCCGACAACCCCTGACCAGACCGTCGCGACCCACCCTGACGAGCGCTGGTACACCTTATGGACACCTAGTTCTCCACAGCAAACAGCCCTGTGGATAACTCTGGGGAGAACCGGTGAGAAACGCCGGAGGCGGTTGGGGACAACTGTGGATCGACCTGTGGAGAAAATGGGGATTCCGGCCGATCTACCGGCTTTGACCTGGGTTTTCCGTTTCCCCACCCTGTGTGCAGAAAATAGTCTGAACCAGGAGTTGAGACTCCCGATTTGACAACTGCCTGTGGACGAGAGATTTGACACGGGGGCTCGCGGACCTGTACGGGCACGGCTCGTGTTCAGCTTCCGGCAACCCCCTCGTTCGGGGGTGGCGGGCGCCCGAGCCGACCCGCGACTCCCCCGGGTCCGCCGCCCGCACAGCGAAGAACCGCGTTCCGAACCATGAACCGCGGCAGAACGCGGTTCATCGTTCGGAACGCGGTTCGTGGGGTTGCGCGCGAGGCCCGCGTGGGCCTGGATGGAGTCAGCACGGGCGACCACGCCCGGAGACCGGACGGCAGGGAGGCGGGCATGACCGACGGCCCCTCCACCCTCGCGCTGCGCGACGCCTCGACCCGCACCGGCACCTACGCCCTCACCGGGCTGCTCGTCGGCGCCGCCGCCGGGCTCGTCTCCCCCGTGACCGCCTCCGCCCTCACGCTCACCACCGACGGCGACCTCCTGAGCAGCTCGTGGGCTGCCGTCCCCGGCCTCGTCATCGCGTGGCTGCTCTTCGCCTGCCTCGCCGTCCCGGTCGGCCTCGTCGCCGGGGCGCTGCTCGGGGCGCTGGTGTCGCTCTTCCGGCCCGTCCTCGCGGGGGCCTCACCGCGCCTCCGCGTCCTGGTGCTGGGCTCGATCTCGGCGGCGCTGTCGACGACGGCCATGGTGCTCGTGGGCGGGTTCGTGCTGCCGTGGCCCGGCTGGGTGCTGCCGGGCGTCGTGTTCGGCGCGCTGGGGCCGCTCCTCGCCGAGCGCTCTGCGGCCGCCCGCGACCGCCGACGCGCCGCCCGCGACCGCCGCCGGGCCCTCGCCGAGCTCGACGGCGACCGGGCCTCGTCGTGGGTCACGTTCTGACGCGTGCCGCCCCGCGAAGAACCCGCGATCGGACATCGAACCCCGGCACACCAGGGTGCGATGTCCGATGCCGGGTTCAACGGCGGGGCGAGCCGGCAGCTAGAACGGCACCCCGCAGCGCAGCACCACGTTCGCGAACGGGGTCGCCTCGCCGGTGCGCACGAACAGCCGCGCGGTGCCGCTGAGCCGCTTGAGCTCCTCGTGCGACACGTGCGCCACCTCGAGCCCGAGCCCGAGCCCGTCGCCGCCGCCCGCCCCGAACCGCGCGTCGATCACCTCACCGGCAGCAGCCCCGCGGCTCTCCGACGCCGCCGTCACGCCCTCGACGACCAGGTCGCCCAGCAGCGCGTCCAGCACCCCGGCGAAGCTCGGCAGCCCGTGCACCACCGCCAGATCGACGACCGGCACGCCGACCGGCTGTGGCAGCCCGCAGTCGGCCACGACCACCAGGTCGCCGTGCCCGAGCCGGCTGATCGCCTCGTTCAGCTGCGCGTTGAGCAGTCCGCCGCGCTTCACGCGCGGCCCTCAGCAGCAGAGCCGGCCCCCGAGGAGGCGCCCCCACCGTCCCCAGGAGCAGCAGCGTCACCGTCCAGGTCGGAGTCCACAGACTCCACAGACGGCAGCTCGTCCCCCAGCCCCGGGTACGACGGCTGCGTCCCCGCACCCGTCACCGAGTACGCCCCCACCCGCACGGCCTCGTGCGCCGCCTCGAGCAGGGTCGCCCCCGCCGCGAGCCGGGCCGCCAGGGCCCCGACGAACGCGTCCCCGGCCCCCGACGAGTCGACCGCCGCCACGCGCGGCGACGCGACGTGGTGCAGGCCGGTTGCGTCCGAGACGATCGCACCCGCACTCCCGCGCGTGAGCACCACCGAGGGCACCCCGTGCTGGCGCAGGGCGGTGACGACCGCGGCGTCCGCGTCGCGCGCCTCCCCCAGGCCGTCCGAGCCGTCGGTGGGTCCGCCCTCGGGCGAGTCGGAGAAGAGCGAGACCGACGAGACGGCGTCCTCACCGAGCTCAGCGGCGTCGGCGACCGACGCCGAGCCCTCGAGCGCCGCCAGCAGCAGGCGCCCCTCGTGCTCGTTGAGCACCAGCGGGTCGGCCAGCCGCACGACCTCCGCGTCGACCGCGACCACGGGCGCCAGGTTCAGCAGCACCCGCCCGGTCGCGAGCCGCGCCGCGTGCTCGATGCCGTCGGCCGGGATCTCGCCCTGCAGCACGACCACCGCCGCCGAGCGCAGCACGTCGGCGTGACGCTCCACGGCGTCGTGCCCGACCGACGCGTTCGCGCCCGGCACGACGACGATCGTGTTCTCGGCGTCGTCGCCGACGCTGACCACGGCCAGCCCGGTGGGGCCGGCCACGACCTCGACGCGCGAGGTGTCGACACCGCTCTCGGTCAGCAGCGGGGTCGCCGCCGCCGCGTGCACGTCGTCGCCGACGGCCCCGACCATGACGGTCGACGCCCCGCGACGCGCGGCCGCGACGGCCTGGTTCGCGCCCTTGCCGCCGGGCAGCAGCACCATGCCGGTGCCGATGAGCGTCTCGCCCGGACGAGGCAGGCGCGCCACGGTCACGACCTGGTCGACGTTGATCGACCCGACCACGACGACCGTGCCGGTGCCGGTGCCGGTGCCGGCGTCCGAGCCCGAGCGGGCGCCGTCGGCGGGGGAGTCCTGGGCGTCGGCCCCGGCCTCATCACCCGCCGCAGGCCCGCCGGAGGCGCGGCGCGGCTCCCCCGAGCCGGTCACGTCACCGACGATCCCGGCCTCGAGGCCGTACCCCGCGCCTCCCTCGGTCCCGACCTGCCCGGCACCGGCCGCGCCGGCGTCGCCGCCCGCACCGACCTGCCCGGCAGCCGCCGCACCCGCACCCGCCTCATCCGCACTGCTCATCAGCTGAAGTCACCCACGTTCTCCTTCGTCACCGTGATGACGTCGACGGCCTCGTCGGCCGCCCCGTCGTCGTCGATCGCCTTGACGGCCTGGTCGACGGCCAGTGCACCCAGCTTGGCGGGCTGCTGGGCGATCGTGCTCGACAGGGTGCCGGCCTCGACCGCCTTCAGGCCGTCCTCGGTGCCGTCGAAGGCCGCGACCTTCACGTCGGTGCCGGCGCGCGAGCCGAGCGCCTGGATCGCTCCGAGGCCCATCTCGTCGTTCTCGGCGAAGACGCCGACCGCGTCGGGGTGCGCCTGCAGCAGGTTGGTGGTCACGTCGAGCGCGGTGGCGCGGTCGAAGTTCGCCGTCTGCTGGCCGACCACGGTGATGCCCGGGTAGGCGGCGATGCCGTCGGCGAAGCCCTGGCCGCGGTCACGGCTGGCCGAGGTGCCCGCGACGCCCTGCAGCACGATCACCTCGCCCTTCTCACCGATGGCGGCGGCGAGGGCGTCGGCGGCCTGCTTGCCGCCGGCCACGTTGTCGCTCGCGACGAACGACGCGACGTCGGCGCCGTTGACGGCCCGGTCGACGGCGACGATCGGGACCGACGAGTCGTTGAGCTGCTTCGCGGCGGGGCCGGCGGCGTCGCTGTCGACCGCGTTGAGGATGACCGCGTCGGCGCTCGAGGCGGCCGTCGCGAGCTGGTTCGCCTGCGTGGCGGAGTCGTTCTGCGCGTCGACCACCTCGAGGTCGACGCCCTGCTTCTTCGCCTCGGCGACGGCGCCGTCGCGCAGCTCGACGAAGAACGGGTTGTTGAGGGTGCTGAGCGAGAGCACGACGGTGGGCTTGTCAGCTTCACCCGCGGGTGTGCGGTTGCAGCCGGCGGCGCCGGTCGTGATCAGGGCGGCGATCGCCGCGATCGTGGCGGTCTTGCGGAACGAGGTCGACTTCATCGTGGGTCCTTCGTGGGGTGCGGGTGGGGGTGGGGGTGGGGGAGAAGAGGAAGGGGAGCGCGGGAGGCGCGGTGCCGGCACCCGGGGCGCGCTCGCCCCGAGTGCCCTGGCGCCGAGCGTCAGGCGTTGCGCGTCTTTCGCCGCAGCACGTCGACGCCGACCGCCAGCGCGATGACGACGCCGATGACGACCTGCTGCCAGAACGACGTGACGTTCAGCAGGTTGAGCCCGTTGCGGATCACGACGAGCACGAGCGCGCCGATGATCGTGCCCGAGATGCGCCCGACGCCGCCGGCCAGGCTCGCGCCGCCGATGACGACGGCGGCGATCGCGTCGAGCTCGTAGCCCGAGGCCGCCTGCGGCTGCGCCGAGTCGAGGCGGCCGGCGAGCAGCAGGCCCGCCAGCGCGGCGAACAGCCCGGCGAGGCCGAAGACGACCACGACGATGCGCTTGACGGGCAGGCCCGACAGGCGCGCGGCCTCGGCGTTGCCGCCGACGGCGTACATCGAGCGGCCGATGACGGTTCGGTTGAGGATGAACGACGCGATCGCGGCCGCGATCACCAGCACGATGATCGGCACGGGCACCGGCCCGACGTTGCCGCCGAGGAAGGAGACGGCCGGGGGAGTCGCGATCGGGCGACCGTCGGAGACCACGAGGGTGAGCCCCCGCGCCACGCTGAGCATCGCGAGCGTCGCGATGAACGACGGCAGCTTGCCGTACGCGCTCGCCAGGCCGTTGACGACGCCGGCGAGGAGGCCCGTGCCGAGCCCCAGCACGAGCGCCAGCCCGCCGGGCAGCCCCGCCGTGGCGAAGAACCAGCCCGACACCATGGCCGAGAGGGCCGCGACCGACCCGACCGAGAGGTCGATGCCGCCGGCGACGATGACGAAGGTCATGCCGAAGGCCAGCACGGCGACCGTCGACACCTGGATGCCGATGTTGAGCAGGTTGCGCCCGGTGAGGAAGTCCGGCGTCGCGATGAACAGCGCGAGGCAGAGCACGACGAGCCCGACGAGGGCGCCGTTGGCGGCGAGGAACGCCTTGATGTCGAAGGAGCGTCGCTGCGCCTTCACGGTGGTGGTGGTCATCTGGGTCGTCTTCCTGGGTTCGTCTGTCGGGGTCAGTTCGTGGGGGCGACGTCGCGGGCGGCGAGCGTCATCAGGGCGTCCTGCGTGGCGTCGGCCGCGGCGACCTCGCCGGCGACGACGCCGTCGCGCATGACGAGGATCCGGTCGCTCATGCCCATCACCTCGGGCAGCTCGCTGCTGACCATGACGACGGCTCCGCCGGCGGCCGTGATGGCGTTGACGAGCTCGTAGATCTCGACCTTCGCTCCCACGTCGACGCCGCGGGTGGGCTCGTCGAGCAGCAGCACGGTCGAGCCGGCGATGATCCAGCGGCCGAAGACGACCTTCTGCTGGTTGCCCCCGGAGAGTGAGCCGATCTCCTGGTCGATGTCGCGCATCCTGATGCGGAGGCGCGACGCGACCGCCTCGGCCGCCGAGCGCTGCCCGGCGAAGTCGACCAGCCCGGCCCTCGCGCTTCGGGCCAACGTCGCGTAGCCGAGGTTGTCGTTGACGGAGGCGCCCAGCACGAGGCCCTGCGCCTTCCTGTCCTCGGGCACGTGGCCGACGCCCGCGGCGATCGCGCCGGCGACGTCGCCCTTCTTCAGCACCACGCCGCGGACGCTGACGGTGCCGGAGTCGTACTTGTCGACTCCCGCGATCGCCCGGACCACCTCGGTGCGGCCGGCGCCGACGAGCCCGGCGATGCCGAGCACCTCGCCGGCGTGCACCGTGAAGCTGACGTCGCGGAAGACGCTCGAGGTGAGGCCCTCGACGCGCAGCACCTCCTCGGCCGAGTCGGCCGGGCCCGTGCCGCGCGGGTACTGCTCGTCGATGTCGCGGCCGACCATCAGGCGCACGAGCTCGGCCTCGGCGGTGCTCGCGGGCACCTCGGCGACGAACTTGCCGTCGCGCAGCACGGCAACGGTGTCGCCGATCTCGGCGATCTCGTCGAGGTGGTGGCTGATGAAGAGCATGCCGACGCCGCGGGCCCGCAGCTGCGCGACGACGGAGAAGAGCTGCTCGGTCTCGTGGCGGGTCAGGGCCGCGGTCGGCTCGTCGAGGATGAGGATGCGCGCGTCGATGCTCAGCGCCTTCGCGATCTCGACGAGCTGCTGGCGGGCGATGCCGAGCGTGCCGACCTTCGTGTCGACGTCGACGTCGAGGCCGATCATCTCGAGGGCGGCGCGGGCGCGGCGCTTGAGCTCGCGGCGGTCGACGATGCCGAACCTGCGCGGGAAGCGGCCCATCATCACGTTCTCGGCGACGCTGAGCGAGGCGACGAGGTTGAGCTCCTGGTGGATCGTCGCGATGCCGAGCTTCTCGGCCGCGAGCGTGCCGGGCAGCGAGACGGGCTCACCGTCGACGAGCACGCGGCCGCCGTCGGGCTGGTAGACGCCCGACATCATCTTGATCAGCGTGGACTTGCCCGCGCCGTTCTCGCCGAGCAGCACCTGCACCTTCCCGGCACGGACGTGCACGGTGACGTCGTCGATCACCGTCACCGGGCCGAACGACTTGCTGACGTGGTCGAGGGTGAGCAGCGGGCGATCGTCGTCGATCGTGGGGGTCATGGTCAGTTCCTGCCGAGGGATCGGGGCGGTGTCGGGACGGGGGAGGACGAGGAGGCGCGGATCACCAGTTCGCTCACGAGCGTCACCGACTCCGGTCGCCCCCCGGAGATGACCTCCTGGAGCAGTGCGACGGCGGTGGCGCCCATGTCCTCCACGCTGTGCGAGATGACGGTGAGCGCGGGGTCGATGAGCGAGAACCACTCGATGTCGTCGAAGGCGACGACCGCGACGTCGCGGCCGATGCGCAGGTCGAGGCGGTGCAGCATCGCGATGGCTCCGACTGCCATCAGGCTGTCGGCGGCGAGGATGGCGGTCGGCGGCTCGTCGAGGCTGAGGAAAGCGTGCACCGCCGCCGAGCCGCTGGCCGACTGGAAGTCGCCGACGTGCACGAGCGCCGGGTCGTCGCTGAGGCCCTGCTCGGCGATCGCGGCCGTCCACGACTCGAGCCGCTCACGGCCGGTCGAGACGCTCTGCGGGCCGGCGATGTAGCCGACGCGGGTGTGGCCGAGCTCGGCGAGGTGGCGCACCGCGGCGCGGATGCCGGGGCCGCTGTCGGTCGTGACGCTCGGCACGTCGAGGCCGGGCACCGTGCGGTCGACGAAGACGGTCGGCACCTCACGGGCGAGCAGCGCCTCGATGCTGGCGGAGTCGGTGCCCTGCGGGGCGACGACGACGCCGTCGACGCGGCGCGAGATGAGGGTGTCGAGGTAGCGGTCCTGCTGCTGCTGGTTCTCGTTGGCGTTGCCGAGCAGCGTGACGTAGCCGAGCTCGAGCAGCGCCTGCTCGATGGTGTGGGCCAGGTCGGCGAAGAACGGGTTGCGCACGTCGGAGACGAGCAGGCCCACGGTGTCGGAGCGCGTCGAGCGGAGGGCCCTGGCCTGCGCGTTGGGCCGGAAGTCGAGCTCGCGGACGGCCCGCTCGACGAGTTCGCGCGACTCGGCGGAGGTCGACGGGTTGCCCGACAGCACCCGCGACGCGGTGGCCGGGGACACTCCGGCGCGCGTGGCGACGTCCTTGATCGTGACGGCGTTCATCGGGCTCTACCTCGTCGTAGTGGGGCTGTGGAATCGATTCCATGGAATCGATTCCATGACCGTACGCGAGCGTTCCCGCCCTGTCAACCCGCGCCTCCCCGCCCTGTCAACCCGCGCCTCCCTGGCTGTGCCGACCGCGCCTCCCGGGGGCGACCCCCACGAAGAACCCGCGATCGGACATCGCACCCGGGCGCACCGGGGTGCGATGTCCGATCGCGGGTTCGACGCGGGCGCGGGGCGCCCCACGCCCCCCGCACCCGCACCCGCCCCCACGACGCACGAGAGCGGCGACCCCCGAGGGGGCCGCCGCTCTCGTGACGGTGCAGGTGCTGCGGGTGGAGCTACTTCGCGGAGACCACCGTGAGGGTGATCGTGGCGATGACGTCCTCGCGCAGGCGGAGGGTGGCTTCGTGCTCACCCGTCACCTTGATCGCCGAGGGGATCTCGACCTTGCGCTTGTCGATCGTCGCGACGCCCTGGGCGGTCACGGCGTCGGCCACGTCGCCGGGGCGGACGGAGCCGAAGAGGCGGCCGTCGGCACCGGTCTTGACGGTGAGACGGATCTTCTGGGCCTCGAGACGCTGCTTGAGGTCGTGGGCCTCCTCGATCGTCTTGAGCTCGCGGGTCTCGCGGGCCGTGCGGATCTGCGCGACCTGCTTCTCGCCACCGCGGCTCCACGCCACGGCGAAGCCCTGGGGGACGAGGTAGTTGCGCGCGTAGCCGTTCTTGACGTCGACGACGTCACCGGCCGAGCCGAGGCCGGAGACCTCGTGCGTGAGGATTACTTTCGACATGGTGCTTCTCCTTCAGTCGGCGCTGGATCAGCGGCCGGAGCCGGCGTAGGGGAGGAGCGCCATCTCGCGGGCGTTCTTCACGGCACGGGCGATGAGGCGCTGCTCCTGGACGGAGACGCCGGTGATGCGACGGGCGCGGATCTTTCCACGCTCCGAGATGAACTTGCGGAGGGTCGCGACGTCCTTGTAGTCGATGACGCCGACGCGGATCGCCTTCGCGGGAGCGGCGTTCTTGCCGCCCTTGCCGCGGAGGGGCTTGCGACGGTCGCCGCTGCTCTTTCCAGCCATTGTTGTTCTGCTTTCGAGTGATGGTGAAGTTCTGAGGGGGTGGGGCGGGAGGCCCCTGACGAGACGACCTGGGAGGTCGGTGACGACCTAGAAGGGGGTCTCGTCGTTGTAGGTGCCGCCGCCGCCGGGCGTGTTCCAGACGTCGCCGCCGCCCTGGGAGTTGCCCCCCTGGGCCGGCGCGGGCTGGCCCCACGGCTCGGACTGCTGGCCGCCGCCGACCTGGCCCTGCTGGCCGCCGCCGCGGTTGCCCCCGAAGGAGCCACCGCCGCCGCCGCCCTCGCGGGAGGAGGCCGCACGGGTGACCTGAGCGGTCGCGTAGCGCAGCGAAGGGCCGATCTCATCGACGTCGAGCTCGAAGCTGGTGCGCTTCTCGCCCTCCTTCGTCTCGTAGCTCCGCTGCTTCAGACGGCCCTGCACGATGACGCGCGAGCCCTTCGTCAGAGAGGAGGCCACGTGCTCGGCGAACTCGCGCCAGACGCTGGCACGCAGGAAGAGCGCCTCGCCGTCCTTCCACTCGTTGGACGCGCGGTCCAACGTGCGGGGGGTCGACGCGATGGTGAAGTTCGCGACCGCGAGCCCGTTCTGCGTGTAGCGCAGCTCGGGGTCACTGGTGAGGTTGCCCACCACTGTGATGACGGTCTCGCCTGCCATCGGTTACTCGGCAGCCTTCGCGGGAGCGGACGGGGCAGCGGGCGACGCACCGGCGACCGCGGCGGCCGGAGCAGCAGCGGCGGCCGGGGCGGCGGCAGCGTTGGCGGCCTTGCGGGCGGCCTTCTCGTCGGAGAGCTTCTTCGCGGCGGCGACCATCGCGATGGCCTCCTCGGCGCGGAGGACCTTCGTGCGCAGCACGGCCTCGGAGAGACCCAGCTGGCGGTCGAGCTCGACCGTGGCCGACGGGTTCGCCGTCAGGTTGACGACGGCGTAGATGCCCTCGGACTTCTTGTTGATCTCGTAGGCGAGGCGACGACGGCCCCAGATGTCGACGTTGTCGACGGTGCCGCCATCGGCGCGGATGACGTTGAGGAACTTGTCCAAGCTCGGGGCGACGGTGCGCTCATCGATCTCGGGGTCCAGGATGACCATCAGTTCGTACTGGTGCATGACTAACCCACCTCCTTCGGACTTGACGGCCACAGACGGTCTGTGACAGGAGGGTGTTCATGACGCTGAGTCGGCCAGAGAGGCAGACGCAACCTTCCCAGCGTAGCTGCTGACGCCTCCTGCCACAACGCCGGAGGCGCGGGTCGAGCCCGGCGGGCCCGTCACGGCCCCCGAGACGGCCGGGTCCAGGGCCCTACGGCGCGGGCGTCGCCGACGGGTCGCTGACCTGTTCCGCGGCCGCGACCGCCGCCTCCGCCGCGGCCTGCGCCGCCGCCAGCCCCTCGGGCACCGGCAGCGAGCCCGCGAACACCTGGTCGAGCAGCGGGTCGAGGGCCGGCTGCGCCGTGCCGTACAGCGAGGTCGGGGCCGGGATGGTGTCGCCCGACGCGATCACGTCGAAGAACGGCGAGACGTCGACGCCCCGGGAGGCCCAGTACGCGTAGTACGGCTCCTGCGCGCCGGTGACCGCGGGCACGGCGGCCCCGTCGCGGCCGATGTACTCGGCGCCGTCGGTCGAGCCGAGCCAGGCCAGCACCTTCGCGGTGTCGTCGAGGTGCGCGGTGTGGGCGTCGCCCGCGGCCACGATCCCGTTCGAGACGCTCACGCGGCCGGCCGGGCCCGCGGGCATCATCGCGACGCCCCAGTCGAACTGCGCCTGGCTCTCGACCGTCGAGAGGCTGTAGAGACCCGACTGGAACAGGGCCATGTGGCCCGACGTGAACTGGTCGCGGCTGTAGTCCGGGTCGGCGTTCGTGGCGGCGGCCGGGGGCGCGACGCGGTGCACGCCGACGAGGTCGACCAGGTACTGGAACGCGGCCTGCGCCTCCGGCGTGTCCAGCTCGAAGGAGGCGCCCTCCGGGTCCTCGAGACGGCCCCCGGCCGAGCCCAGGTAGTCGTACCAGATCGCCTGCAGGTCGTTGCCCGCGTTGTAGCCGTACTGCGTCACGGTGCCGTCGAAGGCGGGGTCGGCGGCGTTCCGGCCCTGGTCGTCGAGCGTGAGGCGCTGGAGCAGCGGCAGCAGGGTGTCGTCGGCGCCGCCGCCGGGTGCCCAGGTGAGGTCGTCGAGCGAGGCCGGGTCGACGCCCGCCGCGGCCAGCAGGTCGGCGTTGTAGTAGAGCGCGATGCCGCCGTCGCTGAGCTGCGGCACGCCCCAGAGCGACCCGTCGTGCGTGAACTGGTCGACGACGGCCGGGCTCCAGGCGCGGCGGGCGCTGTCGCCGAGCACGGCGTCGACGTCGACGAGGTCGCCCGCGTCGGCGTAGCCGTCGTAGTGCGAGCTGTTCAGCCAGTAGACGTCGGGCGCGTCGCCGTCGTCGACGTCGTCGGCGAGCTGGTCGAAGTAGTCGGCGTAGGGCACGACCTCGACCTCGACGTCGATGTCGGGGTTGTCGCGCTCGAAGGCCGTGAACGACTTCTCGTAACCGGCGGCGACGGTCTCGTCCCAGAGGCGGACGGTGACGGTGGTCTCGCCCTGCTCCGACGGCGTCAGCCGGGTGCCCGGGGCGGGGGCCGTCGACGCCCCGAAGGCGGCGATGCCGACGGCGCTGGCGGCGACGATCAGCACGCCCACCGACGTCGCGACGAAGGTGGAATCGGCTCGGGGTCTGCTGCGCACGCGAGCAGGCTACCGGGGGAGTCGCGGTGCCCGTCTGCAGGGCCGCGTACCCCGGACAGGACAGTGCGGCCGGTCAGCGGCCCGGCGCCCGTTCGGCACCCGCGGTCGGGCTCAGCCCTGCCGCGCCGCCCACCACGCGAGCAGGCGCTCGGTGGCGACCTCGGCGCCCAGCGGCCCCTCCTCGGTGCGCAGCTCGAGCAGGAAGCGGTAGGCCTCGCCCACCTCGCGGCTCGGCGAGATGCCGAGCACGCGCTGGATCTCGTCGCCGTCGAGGTCGGGCCGCAGCGAGTCGAGCTCCTCGCGGTCGCGCAGCTCGGCGATGCGGGCCTCGAGGTCGTCGTAGGCGAAGCCGAGCCGGTCGGCCTTCCGCCGGTTGCGGGTCGTGACGTCGGCGCGGGTGAGCATGTGCAGCCGCTCCAGCTGGTCGCCGGCGTCGCGCACGTAGCGGCGGACGGCCGAGTCCGTCCAGGCGCCCTCGGTGTAGCCGAAGAAGCGCAGGTGCAGCTCGATCAGGCGCGAGACGGCGGCGATCGTGTCGTTGTCGAAGCGGAGGGCCTTCAGCCTCTTCTTCGCGAGCTTGGCGCCCACCACGTCGTGGTGGTGGAAGGTGACGACTCCGCCTGCCTCGAGGCGGCGCGTGGCGGGCTTGCCGCAGTCGTGCAGCAGGGCGGCGAGGCGCAGCGTGAGGTCGGGGGCCTCGCCCGGGTGGCGCTCCCGCTCGTAGCCGATGGCCTGGTCGAGCACGGTGAGGCTGTGCTCGTAGACGTCCTTGTGGTGGTGGTGCTCGTCGACCTCGAGCCGCATCGCGGCGAGCTCGGGCACGACGTGGTCGGCGAGCCCCGTGTCGACCAGCAGGCGGACACCGTCTCGGGGGGTGTCGGTGCGCAGCAGCTTCGAGAGCTCGTCGGCGACGCGCTCGACCGACACGATGGAGAGGGTGGAGGCGCGGGTCGTCATCGCCTCCCGCACCTCCTCCGAGACCTCGAAGCCGAGCTGCGCGGTGAACCGTGCGGCCCGCATCATGCGCAGCGGGTCGTCACGGAACGAGTCGACCGCCGTGCCCGGCGTCGCGAGTCGGCGGGCCAGGAGGTCCTCGACGCCGCCGGACGGGTCGACGAGCACCTTCTCGGGCAGCCGCAGCGCCATCGAGTTGACGGTGAAGTCGCGCCGCACGAGGTCGCCCTCGAGGGTGTCGCCGAACTCGACGACGGGCTTGCGGGTCTCGCCGTCGTAGACGTCGCTGCGGTAGGTCGTGATCTCGACGACCTCGCCGTCGACGCGCGCGGCGATCGTGCCGAAGGCCCGGCCGACGTCCCAGTGGGCCTCGGCGAGCGGCACGACGATCGCGAGGATCTCGTCGGGGGAGGCGCTGGTCGTGAAGTCGAGGTCGTTGACCGGCCGGCCGAGGAACGCGTCGCGGACGGGGCCGCCGACGAGCGCCAGCTCGTGGCCGGCCGCGGCGAAGGCGGAGGCGAGCGCGGAGACGCGGGGGGTGGCGGCCAGGAGGTCCAGTCGCTGGAGGGCGGAGGCGACGGTGTCCATGACGCACCACTTTGCCACAGGGACCTCCCCGGGCCCGGCCGCGCGCCTCCTCCCCAGGGATGGTCCTCGCCCTCCGGTGGGCGGGTTCCCGGGTGCCGCACCGCGTGCCCCCGGGCTCGGTTCCCTAGACTCGCCATGCCCACCGGCCGCCTCGTGCTCGGCGGGCACACTGCCTATGAGACCTCTCCACGCCCTCCTCGCCGCACTGACGGCCGTCTTCGTCGTGGTCGTCGGCCTGCCGTCCGCCGCGACCGCCGCGCCCTCCGGCTCGTCGAGCCCCTCAGCGAGCAGCTCGGCCGCGGCCGCCGACGAGGGCGAGGCCGTCGACGGCGTCACGCTGACCCTCTCTCCGGCCGCCGACGGCGTCCTCGTGCCCGGCCGCGACCTCACGTTCGACGTCACCGTGCGCAACGCGAGCGACACCGACGTCGCGGCCGGGGTCGCCCGCGTCTACCTCGACCGCGGCGCCTTCGCGACGCGCGGCAAGCTCGCCAGCTGGCTGCGGCCCGACTCGACCTCCGGCTCCGACTACCTCGGCTCGTACCTCACCCGCGTCGACGTGCCCGCGGTGGCGGCGGGCTCGACCCAGACCGTGGCCTCGGTCACCGTCGCGGCCGCCGACGTCGGCCTCGACGGCTTCACCTGGGGCGCCCGCGCCCTGGGGGCCCGGCTGCTCGACGACGACGGCGAGGAGGTCGCCCAGACGCGCAGCAGCGTCGTGTGGTTCCCCGGCGAGTCGTTCCAGCCCACCCGCCTCGCGGTCGCCGTGCCGATCACGACGCCCGAGACCGAGAACGGCGTGCTCGACGCCGCGGCCCTCGCCTCGTACACGTCCGTCGACGGCACGCTCACGCGGCAGCTCCGGGCCGTCCAGGGCACGGGCGCCGTGGTGGCCGTCGACCCGATGATCATCGCGTCGATCCGCCTGCTCGGCAGCTCCGCGCCTCCCTCGGCCCTCTCCTGGCTCGACCAGCTGCAGTCGTCGGGGCTCGAGTCGTTCCCCCTCACCTGGGCCGACGCCGACGTCGCCGCCCTCAGCCAGGCGGGCGCCGCCTCCCTGCCCGTGCCCCTCTCGCTCGACCCGCTGATCGACCCGTCGCTCTTCGCCGAGGGCGACGACACCGGGTCTCCCGCCCCCGCGCCCACGACCGAGGTCGAGACCGCGCCCTCGAGCGCGGGCGACCCGTCGACCCCGACCGAGGGCGACGCGGGCCAGGGCGACGCCGGCCACGGAGGCGCGGGTGACGACGCCGGGGCCGGCACCGACCCCGGCGGGCAGGCTCCCGGTGCCGGCGAGCAGCCGGGCGACGGCACGACGGCCCCGCCCCTCCCGACCACGGAGTCGCTGCTGAGCTGGCCGTGGAGCCACACCGGCGTCGTCTGGCCGGTCGACGACTCCGCCGTCGCGGCCGACCTCGACGTCTGGACGGCGTCGGGCGCCACCAGCACGATCCTGTCGAGCTCGAACGTCGACGGCTCGACCGACTCGACCGAGAACGCGGCGGTCGACCTCGGCGGGCGGACGGGCCTCGTCTCCGACGACTCCCTCACCGCGCTGGTCGGCCAGGCCGCGGGCGCCTCCGACGACGCCACCTGGGCCGCCGCCGTGGCCGAGCTCTCGGCGAGCGTCGCGACCGTCGCCCGTGAGCGGCCGAGCGACGCGCGCACCCTGCTCACCGCCCTCGACCGCGACTGGGCGGCCCAGGGCCCCTACCTGCACCAGACGCTCGTCGCCCTGGCCGGCCTGCCCTGGACGACGACGGTCGGCCTCGGCGACGCCCTCGACGCACCGCAGACGGGCGCCGTCGTCGTCGACCGCGCGGAGGACGCCACGCGGGTCACGCAGATGCGCACCCTGCTCGCCGCCGACCAGCGCGTCGTCGACCTCGGCACCGCACTCGAGCAGCCGGAGACCGTCACGGCCGCCGTCCGCCTGCGCCTGCTCGGCCTCGCCTCGCAGTCGTGGCGCGACAACACCGAGGGCCTCGCCAGCGAGGTCGCGGTGGCCGACTCGGAGGCGAGCACGACCGCCGGGCTCGTCTCCGTCGTGCGGGGCAGCGACCAGCTCATCCTCGGCGACCGCTCGTCGATGCCGTTGTACGTCGAGAACGGCACGACCTCCACGGCGACCGTCTACGTCACGGTGAGGCCCTCGAACTCCATCCTGTCCGTCGAGGAGGTCGGCATCCCGGTCACCGTCCAGGCCCAGTCGCAGGTCCGCGTGCGCGTGCCCGTGCAGTCGGTGGCCAACGGCACCGTCTCGGCCAGCATCACGCTCGCCAGCGCCACCGGCGCCGTCATCGGCGCCCCGAGCACCGTCCAGGTCAACGTGCAGGCCGGGTGGGAGACCGCGTTGACGTGGGTCTTCGCGGTCGGCTTCGTGCTGCTCTTCGGCGGCGGGCTGTACCGCACCTTCCGGAAGCGCCGCCGCGCCCGTGAGGGGCTCGGCGGGGCGGACGGCGCTGAGGGCCTCGAGCCCGTCACGGCCGACGGCCCCGCCTCCGCCGACCCCGCCGACGGACGGGCGGGCCGCTCGTGAGCGGGCAGGCCGGCCTCGGGCGCGCGAGCGTGCTCCTGGCCTCCGGCACGATGGTGTCGCGCGTCCTCGGCTTCGTGAAGACCGCGGTGCTCGCGGCCGCGATCGGGCAGACCGCCAGCCGGGCCGCCGACTCCTTCGCCCTGGCGAACCAGCTGCCCAACAACATCTACGCGCTGATCGCCGGCGGCCTGCTCAGCGCCGTCCTGGTGCCCCAGATCGTCCGGGCCGCGACCCACGACGACGACGGGGGCCAGCGCTTCATCAACAAGGTGGTCACGCTCGGCACGATGCTCTTCGCCGTGGTCGGCCTGCTCGGCACCCTCCTCGCGCCCGTGCTCGTGCGGATCTACGCGCAGCAGGCCAACTCGTCCGGCCAGGGGGGTTACACCTCCGACTCGCTGGCGCTGGCGACCGCGTTCGCGTACTGGTGCCTCCCCCAGATCTTCTTCTACGCGATGTACTCGCTGCTCAGCGAGGTGCTCAACGCCCGCCAGGTGTTCGGCCCCTTCACCTGGGCGCCCGTGATCAACAACGTCGTGGCCATCGCGGGCCTCGTCGTCTTCATGGTCGCCTTCGGCGGCGCCGGTGAGAACTCGCTGGTCGACGTCTGGACCCCGGGGCGCATCACCCTCCTCGCCGGCACGGCCACCCTCGGCGTGCTCGCCCAGGCCGGGTTCCTGCTGCTGTTCTGGCGCCGCGCAGGGCTGACGTACCGCCCCGACTTCCGTTGGCGCGGGGTGGGCCTCGGCGCCACGGGCAAGGCCGCGGGCTGGCTCTTCGGCATGGTGCTCGTGACGCAGCTGGCCGGCCTGGTGCAGAGCCGCGTGGCCTCCGAGGGCAGCGGCACCGGCGCCTCCAACGCCGTCCTCGCGAACGCGTGGCTGCTCTTCATGCTCCCGCACGGCATCGTCGCGGTGTCGATCGCGACCGCGTACTTCACCCGCATGAGCGGCCACGCCTCGCGCGGCGACCTCCGCTCGGTGCGCGTCGACCTCTCGCAGTCGCTCCGCACCATCGGCATGTTCATGGTGTTCGCGACGGTCGCGATGTGCGTGGTTGCCTACCCCTTCGCGAGCTTCTTCGAGAGCACCTTCCGCGGCGCCGGCCAGATGGCCCAGGTCATCGTCGGATTCATGCCGGGGCTCGTGCTGTTCAGCGTGCTGTTCGTCGTGCAGCGGGTCTTCTACGCCCTCCACGACCAGCGCACGCCGTTCTTCATGCAGCTCGTGCAGTCGGGCATCTTCGTCGTCGGCACGCTCGTCGCCTCGGCCGTCGTGCCCGACGACCGGATCGCCGTCGCCATCGCGGTCACGACCTCGATCGCGGGCTCGGCGCAGACCGTCGTCGCGCTCGTGCTCGTCAAGCGGCGCCTCGGCGGCATCGACGGCCGGTGGGTGCTGCGCCGCTACGTCCAGTACGCGTTCTTCTCGCTCCTCGCCGGCGTCGTCGGCCTCCTCGTCGTCACCGGCCTCGGGGGTTTCGTCGCCGACGGCTTCGCTCACTCGAGCCGGATCGCCGGGCTGGCCACCGTCGTGGTGGCCGCGGGCGTCATGGCGCTCGTCTACTTCGGCCTGCTCGCGCTGATCCGCCTGCCCGAGCTCGTCGAGCTGCTGTCGCCGGTGCTGCGTCGCCTCGCGCCGCTCGCCGGCAAGCTGCGCCGACGCTGACGCGGACCCTCCCCGGGGGCTGCACCGCGCCTCCCCGGAGCCCTCTCCGGAGGACTCCGCCGCGCCTCCTGGACGCCCTCTGGGAGGGGGCCCGGGGCGGGGAATGCCCCGCCGCTAGGATGCGTTTGATCAGACGGTCCAGGGAGACAGCAGGGGCCCCGCGGCCCCGACGGTTCGATCCCACCCCATCCAGAACGTTCCTCGAGGAAGGTGCTCATGCGCCAGATCATCATCATCGGCTCCGGCCCCGCCGGCTACACGGCCGGCATCTACGCGGCCCGTGCCGGTCTCGAGCCCCTCATCGTCGCCAGTTCCGTCGAGGCGGGCGGTGAGCTCATGAAGACCACCGAGGTCGAGAACTTCCCCGGGTTCCCCGACGGCATCCAGGGCCCCGAGCTCATGTTCAAGCTGCAGGAACAGGCCGAGAAGTTCGGCGCCGAGGTGCTGCTCGACGACGTCACCAGCGTCGACCTGACGGGCGACGTCAAGAGGGTCACGCTCGGCAGCGGCGCCGTCGAGGAGGCCGTGTCGGTCATCTTCGCCACGGGCAGCGCCTACCGCAAGCTCGGCCTCGCCGACGAGGAGCGCCTGAGCGGCCGCGGCGTCAGCTGGTGCGCCACGTGCGACGGCTTCTTCTTCAAGCAGAAGGAGATCGCGGTCGTCGGCGGCGGCGACTCCGCGATGGAGGAGGCGACCTTCCTCACGCGCTTCGCGAGCAAGGTGTACGTCATCCACCGCTCCGAGTCGCTGCGCGCCTCGAAGATCATGCAGCAGCGTGCCCTCGACAACCCGAAGATCGAGTTCCTGTTCAACAAGCAGGTCACGGCCATCCTCGGCGGCGAGAAGGCCACCGGCGTGCAGCTCACCGACACCGTCGAGGGCGGCACCAGCGAGCTCGAGCTCGACGGCCTGTTCATCGCGATCGGCAACGACCCGCGCGTGCACCTCGTGCACGGCCAGCTCGACCTGACCAGCGACGGCACCATCGCCGTCGAGGGCCGCAGCTCGAAGACCAACCTGCGCGGCGTCTTCGCCGCGGGCGACGTCATCGACGCGACGTACCGCCAGGCGGCCACCGCCGCCGGGTCGGGCGTCGTCGCGGCGCTCGACGCCGAGCACTTCCTCGCCAGCCTCGACCAGACCTTTCTAGCCGAGCACACCGACGGCGCCGCCGAGGGGATCGACACGGCCGAGTCCGTGGCCGTCTGACCCTCGCGCACCCCCCTGAACCACACGACGAAAGGAACCACCATGAGCACCGCCAAGGCAGTCACCGACGCGTCCTTCGAGGCCGACGTCCTCAAGTCCGACAAGACGATCCTGGTCGACTTCTGGGCCGAGTGGTGCGGCCCGTGCCGCGCGGTCTCGCCCATCCTCGACCAGATCGCGGCCGAGAACTCGGGCAAGATCGAGATCGTCAAGCTCAACGTCGACGACAACCCGCAGACCGCCATGCAGTACCAGATCACGTCGATCCCGGCGATGAAGGTCTACCAGGGCGGCCAGGTCGTCAAGACCGTCATCGGCGCCAAGCCCAAGCCGGCCCTCGAGGCCGACCTGGCGGAGTTCCTCGCGTAGTCGACACCCTCGACAGCACCCCGAGAGCCCGCCCAGCACACCCGCTGGGCGGGCTCTCGCCGTACCCGGCGGCCTCCGGGCATATCCTGAACCGCACCACCCCCGACAGACAGGGACGCAGATGACGAACAAGGGCACCAACCTCGACCCGTGGTACGACTCGTACGCCGACCGTACGGCCGGCCTGAGCGCCTCCGAGGTCCGAGCCCTGTTCGCCGTCGCCAGCCGCCCCGAGGTGGTCTCCCTGGCCGGCGGCATGCCCTTCGTCTCCGCGCTGCCCCGTGAGCTCGTCACAGGCGCCATCGACCGCGTCATGTCGCAGAACGGCGGGGCCATGGCCCTGCAGTACGGCTCGGGCCAGGGCACCCCGGCGATCCGCGAGCACATCATGCAGATCATGGCGATGGAGGGCATCCGCGGCAGCGCCGACGACGTCGTCGTGACGACCGGCTCGCAGCAGGCGCTCGACCTCGTCACGCGGCTCTTCGTCAACCCGGGCGACGTCGTGCTCGCCGAGTCGCCGAGCTACGTGGGCGCCCTGGGCGTCTTCAAGGCCTACCAGGCCGACGTCGCGCACGTGGCGACCGACTCGGAGGGCCTCGTGCCGGAGGCGCTGCGGGAGACGATCGCCGCGGTGCGGTCCCAGGGGCGCACCATCAAGTTCCTCTACACGATCCCGAACTTCCACAACCCGGCGGGCGTCACGCTCACGTGGGCGCGGCGGCTCGAGATCCTCGAGATCTGCCGCGACGCCGGCATCCTCGTGCTGGAGGACAACCCCTACGGCCTCCTGTACTTCGACCAGCCGGCGCCGCAGGCGATGCGCTCGGTCGACGACGAGGGCGTCATCTACCTCGGGTCGTTCTCGAAGACCCTCGCCCCCGGCTTCCGGGTCGGCTGGGCCCTCGCGCCGCACGCCATCCGCGAGAAGCTCATCCTCGCCAACGAGTCGGCGACGCTCTCGCCCAACTCGTTCGGGCAGTTCGTCATCACGGAGTACCTCGACCAGGCCGACTGGAGGGCCCAGATCGAGACGTTCCGCGGTCTCTACCGGGAGCGTCGCGACGCCATGCTCTCGGCTCTGGGGGAGTACCTCCCCCAGCTCAGCTGGACGGAGCCCGACGGCGGCTTCTTCGTCTGGGTCACCCTGCCCGAGCAGCTCGACTCGAAGGCCATGCTGCCCCGTGCGGTCAAGGAGCTCGTCGCGTACACGCCCGGCACCGCGTTCTTCGCCGACGGGGGCGGTCGCCAGAACATCCGCCTCTCCTTCTGCTACCCGACGCCCGAGGCGATCCGCACGGGCGTGGCCCGGCTCGCCACCGTGGTGAACGGCGAGCTCGACCTGCTCGCGACGTTCTCCTCGGCCTCGCTCGGGGCGCCCTCGGTGCTGCGCCAGGGCGTCACGATGCCGCCCCCCAACATCTCCTGACCAGGGATTTAATCGATGATTGCGCCGTGGGCCGTGAAGGCCATCCCACCGGCTTGGGCCTGAGCGCCTCGACCCCGTCAGCCACGCCGTCACGTCCTCACCGAGCCACGACCTCACGCACGACCCCAGGGGAGAACCCATGACCACCAACGCCATCCACACCGTGACCGTCCTCGCCGGCGGCATCTCGCACGAGCGCGACGTGAGCCTGAGGTCGGGGAGGCGCGTGGTCGACAGCCTCGCCGCCAACGGCATCGAGGTGGAGCTCCGCGACCCCGACGCCTCCCTCCTCGCGCACCTCACGTCCGACCGTCCCGACGTGATCTGGCCGGCCCTGCACGGTGCCTCCGGCGAGGACGGCGCCCTGCGGGGCCTCCTCGAGGCCCTCGACATCCCCTTCGTCGGCAGCACCTCGGCCGCCGCCCGTCTCGCCTGGGACAAGCCGACCGCCAAGGAGCTCGCGCGTCGCGTCGGGGTCAGGACTCCCCGCGGCATCACCCTCTCGCACGACGCCTTCCGGGAGCTCGGGGCGGCCGGCGTCCTGGCCGCCATCGCCGAGGAGCACCCGGTGCCGGTGGTCGTGAAGCCCGCCCGCGGCGGGTCGGCGCAGGGAGTCACGGTGGTCGATGAGCCCGGCGGCCTCCCCCGCGCCATGGTCGACGCGTACACGTACTGCGACGACGTCATCGTCGAGCAGAAGATCACCGGCACCGAGATCGCCGTCGGGGTGATCGACACCGGCGACGGCCCCGTCGCCCTCCCTGCCGTGGAGATCGTGCCCCGATCAGGGACATACGGGTTCGAGGCGCGCTACAACGCAGGGGAGACGACGTTCTACACGCCGGCCCGGCTGGACGCGGCAGCGGGGGAGGCGGCCGCTGCGGCAGCCGTCGCGGTCCACGAAGCACTGGGCCTCCGCCACCTCTCCCGGGTCGACCTCATCGTCGACGCCACGGGCACCCCGTGGTTCCTCGAGGTGAACGTCCTCCCCGGGCTCACCGAGACGTCACTCGTACCGATGGCCCTGGACGCAGCGGGTTACGAACTCGGGCTCGTCTACGCGGCCCTCGCCGAGAAGGCCGTCCGCGACCACGGCTGACCGTCACCCATGAACGGCCCGCAGCCTGCTTCAGGGTGCGGGTCGTTTCACGTGGAACACGGTGCTTCCGCGCGGCCCCGGTCGAGCGGGTGAACGGTGAGCCCTCAGATCAGCCCATGAACAAGGTGACGCGCTGGCCGCCGTCCATGCTGTCTACGTCACAAAGTGTAGATCAATCCGGACAGCCGTCAGCGAGACACGCGTCGCCGTGCTCATCCTGGCGGGCATCGACAGCTGGGGAGGGCGAACGACCTGTGTGGTGAATAGCCTCATGACGCAGTCCTGCACGAGAGTACGACCTGTGGTCCGCGATCGCCACGGTCCGGGCTCATGTGTGTCTGCGCGTCCGCATGCGGCGGAAATCGACCTGGGCGTCGGGACTGATCCGTGTCCGTGCGTCCGCACGCGGCGTAGATCGACGTGGGCGTGACGGCCCGGCGACGCAATGCCGGGGAGTCCGACCGCACGCCGATGCCGCGGCCTCATAGTGGACCGTACTTCTGCCGCCGACATCGGTTCTGCGGGGAACCGTGCCCGTTCCACGTGAAACCTCATCATCGCCCACGCTGCGAGACGTGGATTAAGAGCTGCAACCCCCCGCTCTCTCCTCACCCGACGGCTTACGAGAGCAAGACCGCCCCGCTCACCCCCACACCCCCACCCAGCGTTCCACGTGAAACGCCCCTCTCGACGAGAGGGGCGTCACACAGACCAGAACCGACTATTCCTGGGCGAACGGATCTTGCCCCAGCGCAGCGAGGATGCGATTCAGATCCTGCATGGAGGCGAAGTCGATGGAGATCGAACCCTTGCGGGCCCCGAGTCGCACCTTGACCTTCGTGTCGAGCGCATCGCCGAGGTTCTCCGCCACCTCGTCGAGGTGGGCCTGGTGCTTGCCGACCGCGGCGCGCGTGGACCGGGGCTTGCTGCTCCCACCCGCCGCGATCGCCTCGGCAGCTCGAACAGACAGGTCCTCGTTCACGATCTTGTCTGCGAGACGCTCCATCAGGAGCGAGTCGCCGGTCGACAGGATGGCCCGCGCGTGGCCGGCCGAGAGGACGCCCGACGCGACCCGACGCTGCACCGACGCCGGCAGGCGCAGCAGGCGGAGAGTGTTGCTGATCTGCGGTCGGCTCCGACCGATGCGGTTGGCGAGCTCGTCCTGCGTGATGCCGAAATCCGCGAGGAGTTGCTGATAGGCGGACGCTTCTTCGAGCGGGTTCAGCTCGGCGCGGTGCAGGTTCTCGAGCAGCGCGTCCCGCAGCATCGACTCGTCCGCGGTGTCCTTGACGATGGCGGGGATGGTGGCCAGGCCGAGCTGCTTCGTCGCCCGGAGCCTGCGCTCGCCCATGACGAGCTCGTACTGCACGTCCGTCGTCTCGCGGGAAGCGCCCTTGCCCTTGCCGCGCGGAGCCGCCGGCAGAGGCCGGACGACGATGGGCTGCAGGACGCCCACCTCGCGGATGCTCGTGACCAGCTCCGCGAGCTCCTCCTCGCGGAACTCCGTCCGGGGCTGCTGCGCGTTGGGCAGGATGTCGAGTGGGTTGAGGTTCGCCAGCCGAGCACCGGGGACGGCGACGAGCTCCTCGGCCGTCTGCTGCGCGGTCGGGAAGAACACGTCGACGGGCCGGTCCTGTGACTCGTCGGCGACGGGGATGAGGGCGCCGATGCCACGGCCGAGCCCTGTTCTCTTGGTTGCCACTACTGGGGTGCTCCTCGGCGCGCTAGTTCGGCTGCCGCCTCGAGGTACGAGATGGAGCCCGGTGAGTTGGTGTCGTAGCTGATGACGGTCTGCCCGTAGCCGGGTGCCTCGCTGATGCGGACCGAACGGGGGATGAGCGTCTGCAGGGCCTCGGCGGGGAAGTGCTCGCGCACGTCGGCGACGACCTGCTGCGCCAGGTTCGTCCGGCCGTCGTACATCGTCAGCAGGATGCTGGAGACCTTGAGGGCCGGGTTGAGGTGCTTCTCGATCAACTGGATGTTCCGGAGGAGCTGGCTCAGGCCCTCCAGCGCGTAGTACTCGCACTGGATGGGGATGAGGACCTCACTGGCAGCCACGAACGCGTTGATCGTGAGCAGGCCCAGCGACGGCGGGCAGTCGATGAAGACGTAGTCGAAGCGCTCACCAGCCGCCTCGGTCTGCTCGAGGTACGTGTCGAGAGCCCGACGGAGCCGCTGCTCGCGGGCGACGAGGGAGACGAGCTCGATCTCCGCACCGGCGAGGTGGATGGTGGCAGGGATGCAGTACAGCGCCTCGAACTCCGGGGTCTTCTGCACGACGTCGGCGACGTCGCCCTCGCCGACGATGACGTCGTAGACGCTGGGGGTCTCTGCCCGATGCTCGACCCCGAGCGCCGTCGAGGCGTTGCCCTGCGGGTCCAGGTCGATGACGAGCACACGTGCCCCGCTGCGGGCCAGCGCGGCTGCCAGGTTCACGGTCGTCGTCGTCTTGCCGACTCCGCCCTTCTGGTTGGAGACCGTCAGGACCCTGGTCTTGGCCGGTGCGGGAAGAGGCTCCTTGGAGAGCGCTCGCTTCCGCCGGTTGAGGTCAGCGAGTTCCCGGGCGAGGGGAGTGCTGTTGTCGAACTCCGTGGAGGAACTCACCGATCTGATCTCCTGCTCGCCATGTTTCACGTGGAACGGTGGTCGACTCGAGACGGTCGACGCCTCCGGTCGCGGGTGGGAACAGCGACTCGTGTCGGCCCCCGGTCGAGCAGCACCGCCGTCGACCACGGTCAACTCTAGCTCGTCGATCCCACCCGACGGAGGTCCCGAGCGGGGTGTCCCCAGGGTCCGGCGCGGCATCCACAGGCCAGGTGTCGAGAGATCGACGGGGCCTGTGGACGACTTTCTACACAGGCTCACCAACATGTTGGTAACTACCTCGGCCGGAACCGGTCGTGACGACAGGCACCGACGCGCATCTCAGATAAAGCCCTCGTCAAACGGTTTTTAGGAGGTACGATCCGGGTCTCGGCAGTCTGGGGCCACACAGGACTCGAGCTCAGCCGACCGCGCGACACGAGCCACCTCGCTCCCGCTCAGATCGCCTCCTGTGGAGACGGCCCCGACCGTCAGTCGAGGGTCGCGCGGAAGACGCGGGTGACCTCGGCCGGGTCGACCAGGCCGACGCCCAGTTCGAGCACCTCGACGTCGACGAGGTGAGCCTTGGCGATGGCCTTCCGGGCCGCGTCCATCTCCTGCTGCACGCGTGCCCCCTTCATCAGGAGCAGCTGGCCACCGGTCTTGACGAGCGGTGCGGTGAGCGGGATGAGCTTCGACAGCGCCGACACGGCGCGTGCCGTGACCTGGTCGAGCCAGCCGTCGAGCTCGACCTCCTCGGCGCGGGCGCGGACGACCTCCACGTTCGTGAGCCCCATGCGCTCCGCCTCGGCGATCAGCCAGTCGACCCGGCGCTCCATCGGCTCGATCAGCACGAGCGTCGCGTCGGGTCTCGCCGCGGCCAGGACGAGACCGGGCAGGCCGGCACCCGAGCCGACGTCGCCGACGCGACCGGCCGTGAGCAGCGGCGCGACGAGGCCCGAGTTGACGACGTGCCGCGTCCACAGGCGCGGCAGCTCGAGCGGCCCGATCAGGCCGAGCTCCTCGCCGTACTGAGCGAGGTCGGCCGTGTAGCGACGGACCACCTCGAGGCGGTCGCCGAAGATCTCGGCGGCGACGGCGGGTTCGGTCTCGAGCTCGGCGGTGTCGGTCATGGCGTCAGCAGGTCATCCGGTCGGGTGGGGCAGGGAGGTCAGGTCGCCGGGCAGGGTGCCGGCGCAGCACGACTAGGCGCGCGTGATGACCGTGTGGCGGTCGCGGCCTTCGCCCTCGGACTCCGAGGTGAAGCCGCGGGCGGCGACGATGTCGTGGACGAGCTTGCGCTCGTACGACGACATGGGCGGCAGCGAGGCCGCCGCGGCGCCCTCCTCGATCTTCTCGACGGCGCGGTCGACCATGGCGCCGAGCTCCTGCTCGCGCGTCGCGCGCGAGCCGCCGATGTCGAGGATGAGCCGGGAGAACTCCCCGGTCTTCGCCTGCACGGCGATGCGGGTCAGCTCCTGGAGGGCGTTGACCGTGTCGGGCTTCGAGAGCAGGCGGAGCGACCCCTCGCCCCCGGTCGAGTCGATGGAGATGTACGACCGACCGGCACGGACCTCGATGTCGATGTCGCCGTCGAAGTCGCAGATGTCGAGGAGCTCCTCGATGTAGTCGGCGGCGATCTCGCCCTCGTCGATGATCGACTGGGCGGACGGCACCGGCGAGGCCGCGGCAGCGTCGCCGACGGGCTCGCGTCGGGCCGGGGGCCCGGGGACGGCGTCGACGGCGGGAGCGGGGGAGGCGACCGGCGCGTGGGTCTCGACCCGCGCCTCCGGCGTGGCCTCGTGGTCGGCGCTCGGGCTGTCGATGTCGTTCATGTCGGTCGTCTCTCCGGGTCGGTCGGGATCACGGCGGGGAAGGTGCTGCGGCACTGCAGGGCGGAAGCGTCGGCCCGGGGAGGGCCGACGCGCTACTTCTTCGCGCCGTTCTGCTTCTTGGAGCGGTTCTTGCCGACGGGCTGCACGCGCTGGGTCGGCTTGGCGACGGCCGGGGCCGGCTCGATCTCGGTGACCGTGATGTCGCCGAGCGAGAGCCCCTTGCGCTGGGCCTTCTTCGCCAGGCGCTCCTCGCGGGCCAGGGCGGCCTCGCTGCCGGGCGTCGGCATGTTGCGGATGACGAGGAACTGCTGGGCCATGGTCCAGATGTTCGAGGTCAGCCAGTAGAACATCACGCCGAGGGGGAAGGAGAGGCCCGAGAAGACGAACACCAGGGGGAGGAAGTAGAGGAGCATGCGCTGCTGCTTGAACATGGGGCTCGCCTTGGTCTCGGGCGACATGTTCTTCGAGACGATCTGCAGCTGCGTGATGAACTGCGACGCGGTCATGACGACGACCATCGCGCCGGCGAGGAGGCGGACCTCCCACGTGGTGGCGCCGAGGAAGGTCTCCTTCAGCGGAGCGCCCCACAGGGTCGACTCGCCGAACGACGTCGAGAGGGCCTGGTTGAGCAAGCCGATGCCCACCTTGTCTTGCTGGGCGTTGTGCAGCACCGAGTACAGGCTGAAGAAGATCGGCATCTGGATCAGCAGGGGGAGGCAGGAGCTCAGCGGGTTCGTGCCGGTCTCCTTGTAGAGCGCCATCGTCTCGCGCGACATGGCCTCGCGGCTGAACTGGTCGCGCTTGCCCTTGTACTTGTCCTGGATCTTCTTCAGGCGCGGGGCGATCTCCATCATCCGACGCTGGCTCTTGATCTGCCGGACGAAGATCGGGATGAGGCAGGCCCGGACGACGAGGACGAGGCCGACGATGGAGAGCACCCAGGTGCTGCCCCAGTCGGTGCCCATGCCGGCGCCCGTGAGGACGGTGTGGAAGCTGACGAGGATCGCTTCGACGATCCACTTCAGCGGCCAGAGAACGGTACCGAGGAGGTCCATGGTGGCGGGTCAGCCCTTCCAGTGGGTCTGTGCGAGGAGGCGCGGGGGAGTCTGCGGGGCGGAGTCGGCCCGTCGAGGGACCACGAACCCGAAGGCGGTGAGGGAGTGCTTCTGCCGACGGGGCTCCGGGACGTCGTCGACGCCCCCTGCCGACCAGGGGTTGCAGCGACCGATGCGCCACGTGCCGAGGGCGACCCCGCGGACGACCCCGTGCTGCTGGATCGCCTCGAGGGCGTACCGCGAGCACGACGGGTGGTAGCGGCAGACCTCCCCGTAGAGAGGGGACACCACGGCGCGGTAGGCGCGGAGGACCACGACGCAGACGTTGCGCGGCAGGAGAGCCACGAACTGCAGTGCACCGGTCATGACCTCACGCTCTCGTCGACGACCCCCGAGATGTCCGTGAGCAGGGTAGACCACGGAACGTCGAGACTGCCTGGCAAGGCGCGGATGACCACGTCGGTGCCCGGGCTCATCGTCGGGAGCAGCTCGTGGCACACGTGCTTGAGTCGCCGTCGGACGGTGTTGCGCGCCACGGCGTTGCCGACCGTCTTGGCCACGATGAAGCCGAACCGGATCGCGTCGTCGTCTCGACGACGTCGCACGTAGACGACCGAGTGCGCCGTGCCCGACTTGCGGCCACGGCGCACTGTGTTGCGGTAGTCGTCTGCGCGGACGATCCGGTTGGCGCGGGCCAACAAGGACTAGCTACGCGGAGAGCTCGGTGCGGCCCTTGCCACGACGAGCGGCCAGGATCGCGCGGCCGGCGCGGGTGCGCATGCGGGCACGGAAGCCGTGCTTCTTGGCGCGGCGGCGGTTGTTCGGCTGGAACGTTCTCTTGCTCATGGTGTTCTCTCCGTGGGGGAAGCGGACCTGGCCTGCTGCCGTGTCCGAAGAAGTCTTGTCACAGCCCAATCGGCTGAAATCAACTGATTAAAAGTACGCGGCATCCGCCCTGCGGTCAAACGACCGGGCTCCGGGCATTTGTCCACACTGTTGAGAACTTCGATTGCGGGGGTCATACTCATCCGAACTAAGGTGGGTACTTCCTGCTCCAGATCCCTGTAACCACGGGGAATTCGCGGCTCTCCCGGCTCAGACGACGATCGTCCACCGGTGGAGAAAGCTGTGCATAACTTGGTGCAGGAGAGATCCTCGTGCGGGCCCGACCGGGCCGCGCCGAACGACAGCCGGGGCCCCCTCGCGCACCCGACAGGAAGTGATGACCCGTGGCGAACACCGTCGATCCGGTCCAGGACCTCTGGCGGTCCGTCCTCGCCACCCTCACGACCGACGACCGGATCACCCCCCAGCTCCACGGCTTCATCAGCCTGGTCGAGCCCAAGGGCGTGCTCGGCGGCACCCTCTACCTCGAGGTGCCGAACGACCTGACCCGCGGCATGCTCGAGCAGCGCATCCGCACCCCCCTGCTCGAGTCCATCGCCGCCCTGGGCGACACCTCGGTCGCGAGCTTCGCCATCACGGTGAACCCCGACATCACGCCCGACACCCTGACGCAGCAGCCCGAGGAGTCGGAGCCCGTCCACTACATCGAGGCGCCGTTCGTCCCCACCCCGGTCGAGTCCCCCTCCTCGGGCAAGCGGAACGACTCGCGCCTGAACCCGAAGTACAGCTTCGACAACTTCGTGATCGGGGCGTCGAACCGGTTCGCCCACGCGGCGGCGGTCGCCGTGGCCGAGGCGCCGGCCAAGGCGTACAACCCGCTCTTCATCTACGGCTCGTCCGGGCTGGGCAAGACGCACCTCCTCCACGCCATCGGCCACTACGCCGAGACGATGTACCCGGGGATCCGGGTCCGCTACGTCAGCAGCGAGGAGTTCACGAACGACTTCATCAACTCGATCGCCAACAACCGCTCGAACCTCTTCCAGCAGCGGTACCGCGAGATCGACATCCTCCTGATCGACGACATCCAGTTCCTGCAGGGGAAGGACTCCACGCAGGAGGCCTTCTTCCACACCTTCAACACCCTGCACGACCACGACAAGCAGCTGGTCATCACGAGCGACCTGCCGCCGAAGCACCTCACCGGCTTCGAGGACCGCATGCGGTCGCGCTTCGAGTGGGGCCTGATCACCGACGTGCAGGCGCCCGACCTCGAGACCCGCATCGCCATCCTCCGCAAGAAGGCGCAGAGCGAGAAGCTCCAGATCCGCGACGAGGTGCTCGAGTTCATCGCCACGAAGGTGTCGAGCAACATCCGCGAGCTCGAGGGCACCCTGATCAGGGTCACGGCCTTCGCGAGCCTGAACCGGACGGCGGTCGACCTCTCGCTCGTGCAGACCGTGCTCAAGGACCTCATCACCCTCGACGAGGACAACGTCATCGCGCCGGTCGACATCATCAACCACACCGCGGACTACTTCAAGCTCTCGGTCGACGACCTCTACGGGTCGTCCCGTTCGCAGGCGATCGCGACCGCCCGGCAGATCGCGATGTACCTCTGCCGCGAGCTGACCAGCCTCTCCCTGCCGAAGATCGGGCAGCTCTTCGGCAACCGCGACCACACCACCGTCATGTACGCGAACAAGAAGATCAGCGAGCTCATGAAGGAGCGCCGCTCGATCTACAACCAGGTGACCGAGCTGACGAGCCGGATCAAGCAGGACACCCGCTACAAGTAGGGGAGTCGAGGCCGCTGCTGCGCGCCTCCCCGACGGACCGCCCCGACGGGCGTCGACCTCGTGTCGACGCCCGTTCGTCGTCCCGTGGGCCGGTGGGAGGCGCCCCGCGCCACGCCAGGACCGGGGACGATCCCACAGTGTGGATAACCTGTGGAAACTCGTGGACAACTCGGGGGCTCGTTGTGGGGAGATCGCCTCGACCTGTGGGAACGGCCCTGGGGAGCGAGGTCGGACGCCCCGGGTTCCCCCTCCGACTTCCACACTCCGTGCACAAGTCACAAACGTGTAGTTCCCTCTGGCCGCGGGGTTTTAAACAGGTTATCCACACTGTGCACAACGGTTAAGACTGTTAATCCTGGATTACAAGAAATTGATCGAGAGACAACCTTGTGGACAGCGGGCTGCCCTCCGGAGCCCCGGGACCACCTGCCTCATCGCTGTGGCAGTATTGGCGGGCAATCCACCGGTGCGTAGTCGAACAGGGGTCCCCGCGTGAAGTTCCAGGTCAACCGTGACGTCTTCAGCGATGCCGTCTCGTTCGCGGTGAAGCTCCTCCCGCAGCGCACGACGCTCCCGATCCTCAGCGGAGTCCTGATCGAGGCCGACGCCGACGGGCTCACGCTCTCGTCGTTCGACTACGAGGTCTCGGCCCAGACGAGCATCGCGGCGGAGGTCGACGAACCGGGCACGATCCTCGTCTCCGGCCGCCTCCTCGCCGACATCGCCAGCCGCCTCCCCAACGCCCCGGTCACCTTCGCCACCGACGAGAACCGCATCGCCGTCAGCTGTGGCTCCGCCAACTTCTCGCTGCTGAGCATGCCCGTCGAGGAGTACCCGACCCTCCCCACCGTGGGCGCGCAGTCGGGCGTCGTCCCCGGCGACGCCTTCTCGCTCGCCATCTCGCAGGTCGCCGTCGCCGCGTCCCGCGACGACGTCACCCCGGTCATCACCGGCGTGCAGCTCGAGGTCTCCGAGAACTCGCTCTCGCTCGTGGCCACCGACCGCTACCGCGTCGCCGTCCGCGGCATCGAGTTCGACGCGGGCACGACCGGCGGCGCCGAGACGACCACCGCGCTCGTCCCGGCCCGCACCCTGCAGGAGGTCGGCAAGACCTTCGGCAGCGCCACGACCGTCGCCGTCTCGATCACGGGCAGCGACGACCGTGAGCTGATCGCGTTCCAGGCCGGTGACAAGACCGTCACGTCGCTGCTGATCAAGGGCAACTTCCCCCCCGTCAAGCGGCTCTTCCCCGAGACCGTCGAGAACTACGCCGTGATCAACACGGCCGAGCTCGTCGAGTCCGTCCGCCGCGTCTCGCTCGTGCTCGAGCGCGAGGCGGCCCTCAGGTTCACGTTCACGATCGACGGGCTCACGCTCGAGGCCATCGGCAGTGAGCAGGCGCAGGCATCAGAGTCGATCGACGCGTTGTTGACGGGGGAGGACACGGTGGTCTCGTTGAAGCCTCAGTTCCTCCTCGACGGCCTCGGAGCGGTCCACTCCGAGTTCGTGCGGATCTCCTTCACCAAGACGGAGAACCCGAACAAGCCCGGTCCCGTGCTGATCACCAGTCAGTCCTCGAGGGACCAGGCCGGCGCTGACAGCTACAAGTACCTGCTGCAGCCCAACCTCCTCCTGCGCTGACGCGCACCACGACGAAGGCGCTCAGACGGCGCCTCCACTGAACGAAGGAATCTCATGCACATCGGCCTCGTCGGTCTCGGCAAAATGGGCAACAACATGCGCGCTCGCCTGCGCAACGCGGGCATCGAGGTCACCGGCTACGACGCCAACCCCGCCGTCTCCGACGTCGCGGACCTCGGCGCGCTGGCGGCGGCTCTGCCGTCGCCCCGCCTCGTCTGGGTGATGGTGCCGCACGGCCAGATCACCGACGCGGTCATCAAGGACCTCGGCGAGGTGCTCGAGCCTGGTGACCTGGTCATCGACGGCGGCAACTCGAAGTGGCTCGACGACGAGGTCCACGCGACCCTCCTCGACGCGAAGGGCATCCGCTACATGGACGCCGGCGTCTCGGGCGGCGTCTGGGGCCTCGAGAACGGCTACGGCCTGATGGTCGGCGGCGACGCCGCCGACGTCGAGCGCGCCATGCCCGTCTTCGACGCGCTGCGCCCCGAGGGCCCCCGCGCCGAGGGCTTCAGCCACGCCGGCGGCGTCGGCGCGGGCCACTACGCGAAGATGGTCCACAACGGCATCGAGTACGCGATCATGCAGGCCTACGGCGAGGGCTACGAGCTCCTCGAGGCCAAGGGCCTCGTCGAGGACGTCCCCGCGGTGTTCAAGGCGTGGCAGCGCGGCACGGTCGTGCGCTCCTGGCTGCTCGAGCTCATGGTCCTGGCCCTCGAGGCCGACCCCAAGCTCGAGACGCTGTCCGGCTACGTCGAAGACAGCGGAGAGGGTCGCTGGACCCTCGAGGAGGGCATCGCCCACGCCGTCCCGATGCCCGCGCTGAGCGCCTCGATCTTCGCGCGCTTCGTGTCGCGCCAGGGCGAGGGCTCGCCGACCATGAAGGCCGTGGCTGCCCTGCGCAACCAGTTCGGCGGCCACGCGGTCAAGAAGGCCTAGTCGCCTCACCGGCCCGCGTGCGAGTACTGCATCTCAGCCTGACCGACTTCCGGAACTACGCGTCCGCTGAAGTCGCGCTCGCGCGCGGGCCCAACCTCTTCGTCGGCAGCAACGGCCAGGGCAAGACGAACCTGGTCGAGTCGCTCGGCTACCTGGCGAGCCTCGGTTCGCACCGGGTGTCGTCCGACGCCGCGCTGATCCGGCAGGGCACCGACTCGGCCATCGTGCGGGCCCGCCTCGAGGCGGGCGACCGCGAGCTCCTCGCCGAGGTCCAGATCAACCGGTCGTCGCCCAACCGGGCGCAGGTCAACCGCGGAGCGATCAAGCCCCGCGAGCTGCCGCGCTACTTCACCAGCGTCCTCTTCGCGCCGGAGGACCTCGCGCTCGTCCGGGGCGAGCCCTCGGGCCGCCGCCGCTTCCTCGACGAGCTGCTCGTGACCCGCTCGCCCCGCCTCGCGGGCGTCCAGGCCGACTACGAGCGGGTGCTCAAGCAGCGCAACACGCTCCTCAAGTCGGCCCGCGCCTCCGGCGTCAAGCCGAACCAGCTCGGCACCCTCGACATCTGGGACGAACGGCTCGTCGCGCTCGGCAGCGAGATCGTCGTCGCCCGCGACCAGCTCGTCGCCGACCTCGCCCCCGAGGTCGCCCGGTCGTACGCCGCCGTCGCCGGCGAGGACCACGCCGCCCGGCTCTCGACCGTCCTCAGCATCCGGGGCTCCGTGCCCGACGACGAGACCACCGCGGCGGAGGCGCCGAGCGAGTCGATCCCGCCGGCGGAGGTCCCCGAGGTCTTCCGCCAGGCGCTCGCGCGGGTGCGGCCGTCCGAGCTCGACCGCGGCCTCACCCTCGTCGGCCCGCACCGCGACGACCTCTTCCTCTCGCTCAACGCGCTGCCGGCCCGCGGGTACGCCAGCCACGGGGAGTCGTGGTCGTTCGCCCTCGCGCTCAAGCTCGCGTCGGCCGCCGTCATCCGTACGGACTCCGCGACGGGCGACCCGGTGATCGTGCTCGACGACGTGTTCGCCGAGCTCGACGGGTCACGGCGCGAGCGCCTCGCCGACGCCGTCGCCGACTACGAGCAGGTGCTCATCACCGCCGCGGTCGAGGGCGACGTGCCCGCCCGCCTCAAGGCGCACACGGTGCGCATCGCGAAGGGCACGATCGTCGAGCAGCCCGCTGCGGCCGGCGAGGCGGCGCCGGCGGAGTCGGCGGCGCCGGCCGAGGAGGCGGCGACCCCGTGAGCGACGACCCGACCACCCCGGCGACCGAGCCTGCCCCGGCGGCCGAGCCCGCGCCTCCCCGGGGCGACAACGAGGCGCAGCGCGTGTACCTCCGCTTCCGGCGCGTGTTCGGCGACCCGAACGGCCGGTCGCGCGACGGCCGTCGCCGCAAGGCCATCAAGCTCGGCTCGCCGAGCCAGCCGTTCGGCACCGGCCGGGAGCCCCGCGGCATCGCCGACGTGCTCGCGACCGTCACGACCGAGATGGGCTGGAGCTCGCCGCTGGCGCAGTCCGAGCTGATGACCGCGTGGCCCGACATGGTGGGCGAGGAGCTCGCCGCGCACTCCGACCCGGTGTCGATCGACGACGGCACGCTGACCGTGCAGTGCGACTCCACGGCGTGGGCGACGCAGCTGCGGCTCATGCGCGGGACGGTCACGACGACCATCGTCCAGAGGTACCCCGACGCGGGGATCCAGTCGGTGCGTTTCCTGGCACCCAACGCCCCGTCCTGGAAACGCGGCCCCAGATCGGTTCCAGGGCGTGGTCCTCGCGATACTTACGGCTAGGGAGGGTGAATCGTCCAACCGGCTCGTGAAAATCCGTCTGTGGGCGGATCTCGCCCTACGGGGGACACGCCTGCGGTAGACTCTGAGGGTCGTCTGACCGCTCTGCGCGCCCGCGTGTCGCAGCGGGGCGACACCCCTCGTCCCGTCCGGCAGGAGCCCCCACGCACATGTCACCGAACCCCACCGACGCCCAGCCCGACGACTCCTACGGCGCCAGTGCGATCCAGGTTCTCGAGGGCCTCGAGGCCGTGCGCAAGCGGCCCGGCATGTACATCGGCTCGACGGGGCCCCGCGGTCTGCACCACCTGGTCTACGAGATCGTCGACAACTCGGTCGACGAGGCCCTGGCCGGCCACTGCGACCACATCGAGATCACCATGCGTGAAGACGGCGGCGTGCGCGTCGTCGACAACGGCCGTGGCATCCCGGTCGACGTCCACCCGATCGAGGGCCGGTCGACCGTCGAGGTCGTGCTGACCGTCCTGCACGCCGGCGGCAAGTTCGGCGGCGGCGGCTACGCCGTCTCCGGCGGCCTCCACGGCGTCGGCAGCTCCGTGGTCAACGCCCTCTCGAGCGAGCTCGACGTCGAGGTCCGCCGCCAGGGCAACGTCTACCGCCAGAGCTTCACCGACGGCGTGCCCGTCGCGCCGCTCGCCAAGGGCGAGGCCGACGACACCACCGGCACCACGATCACCTTCTGGCCCAACGCCGAGATCTTCGAGACGGTCGACTTCGACTACGAGACCCTCCGCACCCGGTTCCAGCAGATGGCCTTCCTCAACAAGGGCCTCCGCATCGAGCTCAGCGACGAGCGCGTGCAGGAGGAGGGCGTCGAGGCCCGCCACGACGTCTTCCACTACGAGAAGGGCCTCGTCGACTACGTCGAGTACCTCAACACCGTGAAGAAGGTCGAGACCGTCCACGACGACATCATCGCCTTCGAGCAGGAGGACGTCGAGCGCAAGATCTCGCTCGAGGTCGCCATGCAGTGGAACACCTCCTACCAGGAGAGCGTCCACACCTACGCGAACACGATCAACACGCACGAGGGCGGCACCCACGAAGAGGGCTTCCGCGCCGCGCTGACGACGCTGATCAACCGCTACGCGCGCGAGAAGAACCTGCTCAAGGAGAAGGACGACAACCTGTCGGGCGACGACGTCCGCGAGGGGCTCACCGCCGTCATCTCGATCAAGCTCGGCGAGCCGCAGTTCGAGGGCCAGACGAAGACCAAGCTCGGCAACACCGAGGCCAAGTCGTTCGTGCAGAAGGTCGCCGGCTCGCAGCTCAACGACTGGTTCGACCGCAACCCGAAGCAGGCCGCCGAGATCGTCCGCAAGGGCATCCTCGCGTCGCAGGCCCGCCTCGCCGCTCGCAAGGCGCGCGAGCAGACCCGTCGCAAGGGCGTCCTCGAGTCGAACGGCATGCCCGGCAAGCTCAAGGACTGCCAGAGCAAGGACCCCTCGCTCTCCGAGATCTTCATCGTCGAGGGCGACTCGGCCGGCGGCTCGGCCGTCCAGGGGCGCAACCCCGAGACGCAGGCGATCCTCCCGCTCCGCGGCAAGATCCTCAACGTCGAGAAGGCGCGCCTCGACCGCGCGCTCGGCAACAACGAGGTGCAGGCGATGATCAAGGCGTTCGGCGCCGACATCGGCGAGGACTTCGACCCCGACAAGGCGAGGTACCACAAGATCGTCCTGATGGCCGACGCCGACGTCGACGGCCAGCACATCACGACCCTCCTGCTGACGCTGCTCTTCCGCTACATGCGCCCGCTCATCGACCTCGGCTACGTGTACCTCGCGCAGCCGCCTCTGTTCAAGCTCAAGTGGAGCAACGCGCCCCACGAGTACGTCTACAGCGACGCCGAGCGCGACGCCATGCTCGTGCAGGGCCGCGCCGCCGGCAAGCGCATCCCGAAGGACAACGGGATCCAGCGCTACAAGGGCCTCGGCGAGATGGACTACAAGGAGCTGTGGGAGACGACCATGGACCCGGACACGCGCACCCTCCTCCAGGTCACCCTCGAGGACGCCGCGGCCGCCGACACGATCTTCGACACGCTGATGGGCGAGAACGTCGAGTCGCGCCGTGCCTTCATCCAGCAGAACGCGAAAGACGTGCGCTTCCTCGACATCTGATGCGCGCCTCCGGCTGAGCCGGAGCACGCCCGCGCCCCGCGGAGACGACCGGGGCACACCACGACAGACGGAGAATCATGGCCGACGAGCCGACCCAGACCCCCGAGGGCGACGACGCCGAGGGCACCCCCACCTTCGCCCCGGCGATCAAGCGCGACAGCATCGAGCAGGTCGACCTGCAGCTCGAGATGCAGCGCTCGTACCTCGACTACGCGATGAGCGTCATCGTCGGGCGTGCCCTGCCGGAGGTGCGTGACGGCCTCAAGCCCGTCCACCGCCGCGTGATCTACGCGATGTACGACGGCGGCTACCGCCCCGACCGCGCGTTCTCGAAGTGCTCGCGCGTCGTCGGCGACGTCATGGGCCAGTTCCACCCGCACGGCGACACGGCGATCTACGACGCGCTCGTCCGCCTCGTCCAGCCGTGGAGCCTCCGCTACCCGCTCGCCCTCGGCCAGGGCAACTTCGGCTCGCCCGGCAACGACGGCGCCGCCGCCCCCCGGTACACCGAGACGAAGATGGCCCCGCTCGCCCTCGAGATGGTCCGCGACATCGACGAGGACACCGTCGACTTCCAGGACAACTACGACGGCCGCACGCAGGAGCCCGCGATCCTGCCGAGCCGGTTCCCGAACCTCCTCGTCAACGGCTCGGTCGGCATCGCCGTCGGCATGGCGACGAACATCCCGCCGCACAACCTCCGCGAGGTCGCGGCGGGCGCGCAGTGGTACCTGCAGAACCCCGAGGCCACCCGCGAAGAGCTGCTCGAGGCGCTGATCCAGCGCGTCAAGGGCCCCGACTTCCCGACCGGCGCGCAGATCCTCGGCGTCAAGGGCATCCAGGACGCCTACCGCACGGGCCGCGGCTCGATCACGATGCGCGCGGTCGTCTCGGTGGAGGAGATCCAGGGGCGCACCTGCCTCGTCGTCACCGAGCTGCCGTACCAGGTCAACCCCGACAACCTCGCGATCAAGATCGCCGAGCTCGTCAAGGACGGCCGCATCGGCGGCATCGCCGACATCCGCGACGAGACCTCCGGCCGCACCGGCCAGCGCCTCGTCATCGTGCTCAAGCGCGACGCCGTCGCCAAGGTGGTGCTGAACAACCTCTACAAGCACACCAGCCTGCAGGAGAACTTCGGCGCGAACATGCTCGCCATCGTCGACGGCGTGCCCCGCACGCTGGCGATCGACGGCTTCATCTCGGCGTGGGTCGACCACCAGATCGAGGTCATCGTCCGTCGGACCCAGTTCCGGCTCAAGAAGGCCGAGGCCGACGCGCACATCCTCCGCGGCTACCTCAAGGCGCTCGACGCCCTCGACGAGGTCATCGCGCTCATCCGCCGCTCGCCGACGGTCGAGGAGGCGCGGGGCGGCCTGATGGAGCTGCTCGACGTCGACGAGATCCAGGCCTCCGCCATCCTCAACCTCCAGCTGCGCCGCCTGGCGGCCCTCGAGCGCCAGAAGATCCAGGACGACGCCGACAAGCTCGAGCGCGAGATCGCCGACTACAAGGACATCCTCGCCAAGCCCGAGCGCCAGCGCAGCATCGTCAGCGACGAGCTCCAGGAGATCACCGACAAGTACGGCGACGACCGCCGCACCGAGATCATGTTCGGCTTCGACGGCGACATGAGCGTCGAGGACCTCATCCCCGAGGAGGAGATGGTCGTCACCATCACCCGCGGCGGGTACGTCAAGCGCACGCGGAGCGACAACTACCGCAGCCAGCACCGCGGCGGCAAGGGGGTGCGCGGCGCCCAGCTGCGCGCCGACGACGTCGTCGACCACTTCTTCGTGACGACGACGCACCACTGGCTGCTCTTCCTCACGAACAAGGGCCGCGTCTACCGCGCCAAGACCTACGAGCTGCAGGAGGCCGGGCGCGACGCCAAGGGCCAGCACGTGGCGAACCTGCTCGCGATGCAGCCCGACGAGTCGATCTCGCAGGTGCTCGACATCCGTGACTACGAGGTCGCCCAGTACCTCGTGCTCGCCACCCGTGACGGCCTGATCAAGAAGACGGCGCTCACCGAGTACGACACCAACCGCACCGGCGGCATCATCGCGATCAACCTCCGCGACGACGACGAGCTCGTCTCGGCGCTGCTCGTCGACGAGAGCGACGACCTGCTGCTGGTGTCCCGCCACGGCATGTCGCTGCGCTTCACCGCGACCAACGACTCCCTCCGCCCGATGGGGCGCTCGACCTCGGGCGTGAAGGGCATGACCTTCCGCGAGGGCGACACCCTCCTGTCGGCGTCGGTCGCCGACGACACGGGCTACGTGTTCGTCGTCACCGAGGGCGGCTACGCGAAGCGCACCGCCGCCGACCAGTACCGCGTGCAGAACCGCGGCGGCCTCGGCATCAAGGTCGCCAAGCTGGCGGAGGCGCGGGGCGACCTGGCCGGCGCCCTCATCGTCGGCGAGGACGACGAGGTGCTCGTCGTGCTCTCGAGCGGCAAGGTGGTACGGTCTGCCGTGGCCGAGGTGCCGGCCAAGGGCCGTGACACCATGGGCGTGGTGTTCGCCCGCTTCGCCGCTGATGACCGAATCATCGCCGTGGCGCGCAACACCGAACGGAATCTCGTGGCACAGTCCGACGAGGCCGTCATCGACGCGGTCGGTGACAACGAAGCTGTGCCCGCCGTGAGCCCCGGCGACGTGATCGACACCGTCGAGAACGCTCCGGAGCCCGCCGTCGAGCCCGCTGACGACAGCACGGAAGAGGAACCGATCAATGAGTAGCGTCGCTGACAGACTCCAGAGCAAGGCCAAGAAGCCCTCCGGCACCAAGCAGGTCCGACTCAAGCTCGTCTACATCGACTTCTGGTCGGTCGTGAAGCTGTCGTTCCTCATCGCGGTGGCCCTCGGCATCATCACCATCGTCGCGACCTTCCTGATCTGGCTGATCCTCAACCAGACCGGGATCTTCAACGACCTCGACACCCTGCTGCGCGACATCCTCGGCGACCAGAACTTCTCCCTCCAGGACACCTTCTCGATCGCCCAGATCATGCTCTTCAGCATCGTCGTCGCCGTGCTCAACGTCGTCGTCGGCACCGTCATCGGCGCCATCGTCGCCGTGCTGTACAACCTGAGCGTCCGCGTCACCGGCGGCCTGCTCGTGGGATTCACAAACAACTGAACCGGCTCACGGGCCGAGCAGACGCTCGATTCGTGAACTCCGTCGTCGTGCTGTAGGCTTTACGACGGTCCGGGGGCTATAGCTCAGGCGGTTAGAGCGCTTCGCTGATAACGAAGAGGTCACAGGTTCAAGTCCTGTTAGCCCCACTCCCGTGAGAACCACCGACGGGTTCCCCGGTGCGGTTCACCCCGCCGAACGGGGCCTTAGCTCAGTTGGTAGAGCGCCTGCTTTGCAAGCAGGATGTCAGGAGTTCGATTCTCCTAGGCTCCACGAAAAATTGGCCTTTCCCTGCTCGTTTCCCTTCGGGGAAACTCGCGGGGATTTTTCGTTCGTGCTCGTTGGCTGCGCCGCCGCTCCTGCGGCGCAGCGCGCCGCAGATCCAGTCCCCGAAGGGGGAGGCGCAACGTCGCTTCGCTCGTTGCGGGTGACGTCGCTTCGCTCGTCACCTGCCGGGCGACGTCGCTTCGCTCGTCGCCACGGGGGGGCGGACGTGCGAGAGGGCCCGCTCCGGGGGGAGCGGGCCCTCTCGGGGGTGGTGCGGGGGCGACTAGGCCTTGGTGTCGGCGTCGTCGTCGGCGACCCAGAGCTCGTCGTCGGCTCGGAGGGTCTGCACGGCGGCGAACACGATGCCGCCGAGGGCGATCACACCGAGGCCGATCAGCAGCACGCCGCCGACGCCGGGGCCCGACTTCTTCTTCGAGGGCACGTACTTGGCCGCGACCTTCGAGCCCTGCTTCTTGGCGTTCTTGACGGCCTTCTTCACCTTGGGGTCGTTGACCAGGTCGAGGCCCGAGAGGTAGGAGGCGACGGCCGGGTAGACGTCGTGCTTCCAGCGGTCCTGTGCGACGGCCGCGGCGTGCGAGCTCGCGGCGAGGCCGGAGGAGACGGCCGGGCGCACGTTCGAGTCGACGGCGCCCTTGACGCGCGGCACGACCGTCTTGTTCGCGTACTTCACGCCGTGGTCACGGGCGTCGCCGATGACCTTGCCGGCGTGGCCGAGGACCTCACGCTGCTCCGACCACACGTCGACCGCGTGCTTCTTGAACTTCTTCAGTTCTTTCTTCTGCTTGCGTGACAGGGCCACAGTGTTCCTCCAACGACTAGTAGGCAACGGGTGAGTACGATGCTGGCCTCCCAGTGTGGCACGAGGCATCCTGGCAGGTAACACCGCGATCGCTGGGCACCCGCTGGGGGGTCCGGGCCCTGTGGGAGAATGGCGCTCATGTCCACGCACACTGCTGTCGCCACCCTCACCACCAACCTCGGCACGATCAAGGTCGACCTCTTCGGCGACCACGCCCCCAAGACCGTCGCCAACTTCGTCGGCCTCGCCACCGGAACGATCGAGTGGACCCACCCCGCCACGGGCAAGGTCAGCACCGACAAGCTCTACGACGGCGTCGTCTTCCACCGCATCATCAAGGACTTCATGCTCCAGGGCGGCGACCCGCTCGGCCAGGGCGTCGGCGGCCCCGGCTACCAGTTCGACGACGAGATCCACCCCGAGCTGAACTTCAACGCCCCCTATGTCCTCGCCATGGCCAACGCCGGCACCCGCGGCGGCAAGGGCACCAACGGCTCGCAGTTCTTCATCACGACCGTGCCCACCCCCTGGCTGCAGGGCAAGCACACCATCTTCGGCGTCGTCTCCGACGACGAGTCGAAGAAGGTCGTCGACGCGATCGAGGCCGTCAAGACCGACGCCCGCGACAAGCCGATCGACGACGTCGTGCTCGAGAGCGTCACCATCGACGAGGTCTAGGTGACCGACGCTCCCCGGAACGCCGCGAACTACTGCTACCGCCACCCCGACCGGCAGAGCTTCGTGCTCTGCCAGCGGTGCGGGCGCACGATCTGCGGCGAGTGCCAGACCCCGGCCGCGGTCGGCGTGCACTGCCCCGAGTGCGTCCGTGAGGCGCGCGGCTCCGCGCCGCGCGTGAAGCCGGCCGTCGTGACCCGTTTCCGCGGGGCCGCTGCGGCGGGGAAGCCCGTCGTGACGTACAGCATCATGGCCGTCACCGCGGTCGTCTTCCTGCTGCAGCTGCTCACCGGCGTCGGCAACGGCGTCGTCACGCAGGCGCTCGTCTTCTACGCCCCGGTCGAGATCCAGCAGCCCTTGCGCATGGTCACGACCATGTTCGTCCACGGCAGCTTCTGGCACATCCTCTTCAACATGTACTCCCTGTACATCTTCGGAGCGGAGCTCGAACGGCAGCTCGGGCGGGCCCGGTACGCGGCGCTGTACTTCATCGCCGGCATCGGCGGGTCGGCGGCGGTCGCGGTCCTGGCGCCGTCCTCGGTGGTGCTGGGCGCCTCCGGTGCGGTCTTCGGCCTCATGGCCGCGTTCTTCGTGATCGCCCGCAGCCTCGGCAGCCGCAGCATCCAGCTGCTGGTGCTCGTCGCGATCAACCTCGCCCTCGGTTTCATCCTGCCGAGCGTCGCCTGGCAGGCCCACGTCGGTGGCCTGATCGCCGGAGGCGCGGTGGCGTTCCTGTACTCCAAGACTCGTCACCGGTCGAAGCACGTGCTGCAGACCGGCGTGCTGGTCGCCCTCGGCGTCGCGGTGGTCGCGATCACCCTGCTGAGGTCGGCCCAGCTGATCGGTCTGCTCTGAGCGCCGAGCGCCGTCCCGGCTCGAACGCCTGAACGACAGAAGAGGCGGCTCCCCTGTGGGGAGCCGCCTCTTCTCGTCTGTGCCGTGCCGCCGTGACCTGGACTTTCTCTCCAGTGTTCTCCACAGGGAGTTATCCACAGGCTTATTAACACTGGGGAGAACTACGCGCGGGTAGTTCCGAAGACCCGTTCGAGCGGGCCGCGACGCGGAGAGCCCGCGTCAGCGCCAGCGGGTGGTCATCAGGAAGCCGACGAACATGATGCCGAAGCCGATCAGGATGTTCCACGAGCCGAGCGACTGCACGGGCAGGGTGCTCTGGCTGACGTAGAAGACCACGATCCAGGCGAGGCCGACCAGCATGAAGCCGAACATGACCGGCTTGAACCAGACCGGGTTCGGCGCCTCGGCGGAGGACTGAGCCTCGCCGGAGCGGGCCTCGCGGGCGCGGGCGGGCTTCGTCGTTCGGTTCTTGTCAGTGGCCATGGCGCACATACTAGCGTCCCGGGTCCTGGAGGAGCCCTGGCCCTGCCCTCGGTGAACGGCGCGTGACGGCCGCTTTCCCGCACGGGTGCAGCACGTAGGATCGAGCCATGGATGACGACTCCCGCCGGTCCCGTGGCCGACGCCGTGCCGCTGCGCCGACGCCGCCACGGCCCCGCCGGCCCCGACGACGCGTCTCCGTCGTGGGGGTCCTCGGCGAACTGCTGATCACGGCCGGCGTGCTCGTGCTGCTGTTCATCGGGTGGCAGCAGTGGTTCAACGACCTCGTCGTCGCCGACGAGCACCGAGACCAGGCGTCGCAGCTCAGCGAGCAGTTCGAGCAGCAGGCCACCGCGGCGCCCACCGAGGTGCCCGAGGGCGCCGACCCGCCGGTGACGGCCGCGCCGGCCGAGGCGCAGACCTTCGCGAACTTCTACGTGCCCCGCTTCGGCGCCGACTACGCCGTGCCCATCGCCGGCGGCACGAGCACGGTGCGCACCCTCAACAAGATCGGCATCGGCCACTACGACGAGACGCAGATGCCCGGCCAGGTCGGCAACTTCGGCATCGCCGCGCACCGCACGACGTACGGAGCGCCGTTCAACAAGATCGCGGACCTGCAGCCCGGCGACAAGATCTACGTGCAGACGCAGGACGGCTGGTACACCTACACGTTCCGCAACCTGCAGTACGTGCCGGCGACCCAGGTCTCCGTGCTGCAGCCGGTGCCCGACGCACCCGACGTGAGCGCCGCCTCCGGCGAGCGTCTCATCACGCTGACCAGCTGCAACCCGATGTTCACGGCGCAGGAGCGCATCGTGGCGTACGGGGTCTTCGACGGATGGTCGCCCCTCACCGAGGTGCCGGCCGAGCTGGCCGCGGCCGGAGTAGGAGCCTGACCATGTACTCGAGCCTCTGGCGCGTCCTGCCCGGCCCCTGGTGGGTGCGGCTGTTCCTCGTCCTCGTGCTGCTCGCAGCCGTCCTGTTCGCCCTCGTCGAGTGGGTCTTCCCGTTCGTGAACGAGATCATCCCCGCCCCTGACGTCACCGTGGAGACCCCGTGACCCGAGTACTCGTCGTCGACAACTACGACAGCTTCGTCTACACCCTGAACGGCTACCTGCAGCAGCTGGGCGCCGAGACCGACGTCGTGCGCAACGACGCCTTCGCCCCCGCCGACGTCGCGGCGCGCATCGCCGAGTACGACGCCGTCCTGCTCTCGCCCGGCCCGGGCACCCCCGCCGCCGCGGGGGTCTCGATCGACGTCGTGCACGCCGCGCTCGAGGCCGACCTGCCCCTGCTCGGCGTGTGCCTCGGCCACCAGGCGATCGCGGAGGCGATGGGCGCGACCGTGACCCACGCCGAGGAGCTCATGCACGGCAAGACCTCGCAGGTCAGCCACGACGCGAGCGTCATCTACGACGGCGTCCCGCAGCCCTTCACGGCCACGCGCTACCACTCGCTGGCCGTCGTCGACGAGACCGTGCCGACCGACCTCGAGGTCACCTCGCGGACGGACGGCGGCGTGATCATGGGCCTGCAGCACCGCTCGGCGCCCGTGTACGGCGTGCAGTTCCACCCCGAGTCGGTACTGACCCAGGGTGGTTACCGAATGATCGGCAACTGGCTCGGAGTGGCAGGCCTGCCGGAGGCGGCGGTCACCGCCCGCGGGCTCGACCCGTTGACGGGCCGCCGCTGACGGCAGGGCGCACCGGGGCTCCCCGGGGCGCCGGGGCTGCTCGGGGCGCCGGGGCTACTCGGCGCTGCAGACGCCCAGCTGGATCGCGGAGCCCTGCGGCTGGTCGCCCGGCGGCAGGGACTGCGTCGAGACGCTCTGGCCCGAGCAGCCGGCGTCGGGGTAGGTGCCGACCACCAGGCCCAGCTCGTCGCCCAGCACGCTCATCGCCGCCGTCACCGACTGGCGCGTGACGTCGGGCACCTGCACGAGGCCGTTGGAGACGACGAGGTCGACGGTCGTGCCCTCGGCCACCTGCTCCGCCTCGGCCGGGTCGGCCTCGAGGACGCCGCCCGCGGGGACGTCGGTCGAGTAGTCGGTGGTCTGCGTGCCCTCGGTCAGCCCGGCGCCGGTGACGGCGGCCCACGCGGCCGCGACGTCGAGCCCCTTCAGGGCCGGCACGGCGACCATGGTCGGCCCCGACGAGACCTGCAGGGTCACCTCGGTCTCCTCCGGCACCTCCGTCGTGCCCTCGGCGGGGGAGGCGCCGATGACCTGGTCGACCGGGACGGAGTCGCTGGGCACGTCGGCGCGGACGGCCACCAGCCCGACGTCCTCCAGCGCCGCCGCGGCGTCGTCGTAGCTCATGCCCACGACGGCGGGCACGGTCGAGCCCGAGGCCGTCGCGATCTCGGGGGGCTTGATGTTGGCGACCCAGAAGACGACGGCGAGCACGACGATGGCCACGAGCACGATGCCGGCCCAGATCCAGGCGACCGGCGGTCGCGTCTGCGTGCGCTGCGGCCGGTCGTTGTCGTCGGAGGAGAGCTCTTTCAAGGCGGCGTCGCTGCCGACCGCGGAGAGCGCGTCGACGCCGAACATGGTCGCGTTCGCGTCGTGCACGGGCTGCCGACGGGCCGGAGCGCGCCCCGCGGCGGCCGCGGCGACGTCGTCACGGAACTCGGCCGCGGTCTGGAACCGCTCGAAGCGGTCCTTCGCGAGGGCCCGGAGCACGACGGCGTCGAGGCCCGGCGAGACCGCCGGGACGATCGTGCTCGGCGGGACCGGGGCCTCGCTGACGTGCTGGTAGGCGACGGCGACCGGCGACGAGCCCCGGAAGGGCGGCCGGCCGGTGAGCAGCTCGAAGAGCATGACGCCGGTCGAGTAGAGGTCGGAGCGGGCGTCGACGGTCTCGCCGCGTGCCTGTTCAGGGCTGAAGTACTGGGCGGTGCCGAGGATCGCCGTCGTCTGCGCCACCGTGGCGGCCGAGTCGGAGATGGCCCGGGCGATGCCGAAGTCCATCACCTTCACCTGGCCCGAGTGGGTGACCATGACGTTGCCGGGCTTGATGTCGCGGTGCACGATGCCGGCGCGGTGCGAGTACTCGAGGGCGGTCAGCACGCCCTCCGTGAGGCGCGCCGCCTCGGCGGGCTCGAGCGGGCCCTCGGCGACGATGTCCTTGAGCAGGCGGCCCTCGACGTACTCCATGATGATGAAGGGCACCTGCACCTCCTGGCCGCGCGCGTCGCGGGCGGACTCCTCGCCGGCGTCGAAGACGCGGACGATGGTGGGGTGCGCCATGCGGGCGGCCGCCTGGGCCTCCTGGCGGAAGCGGGTGCGGAAGGCCGGGTCGAGCGCCAGCGAGGGCTTCATCAGCTTGATCGCGACCTTGCGCCCCAGCCGGGCGTCGGTGCCGACGTGGACGTCCGCCATCCCGCCCCGACCGATGAGATCGCCGATCTGATACCGGTTGGCGAGGAGGTGGATGCCCTCTCTCACGCCTTCAACCACGCCCTGCACTCCCGTCGCGACCGCAGGTCGGATCAGCGGTCCTCGCAAGTGTACTTGTCGCCCCGCCCCCCATCCGGGTCGCGCGGTACGCCGGGAGGATGATTGTCAGGGCTTCGTGATGCTCCCGTGACGTGACGACGGCCGCGGCCCCGGAAGGGGTCGCGGCCGTCGTCGTGGAGCGGATGAGGGACTAGCGGGACGGCACCGGGACCGAGGGCTCGTCCGACTCGCCGGCGCCCGGGTCGGTGGGCGTGGTGGCCGTGATCGTCACCCCGGCGGAGGCGGCGCTCTGCAGCGAGCCGCAGTTGGCGACGTAGGACACCGTGACGTTGCCGGCCGTGCTCGACTTCACCTGCACCTGCGTCACGTTGGTGCCCAGCCCGCCGCTGGTCGCACCGGCGGCGTCCGTGCCGGGCTCGGTGATCGTGTACGTGTAGCCCGTCAGCGAGTACCCCGAGGGGCAGTTCTGGTAGGGCTGCCACGAGACGGTCGCCGTCGTCGCACCGTCGGCGGGGATGGTGCTCGGCGAGGCCGTCGGAGCCGTGGGCTGCGTCGGCTGGGGCGCGGCACGGTAGATCGAGAGCGTGATGGTGCTGCCCTTGGTCACGTTGCCGGTCGGGTTCAGGCTCGCGACGGTGCCGTCGGCCGCAGGGTCGGGTGCGGGGGTCGAGCTGTCCTGCGACAGGACGACGAGGCCCAGGTCCTCCAGCTGCGAGCGGGCGTCGCCCTCGGCCAGGCCGACGTAGTCGCTCGAGTCGACCTGCACCGTGGTGGGGGTCGCGCTCGGCGTGGGGGTCGGGGTGGTCGGCTCGGGGCTCGGCGTCGTCGAGGGGGCGCTCGACGTCGTGGGCGCGGGATCCGGCTCGTCACCGTTCAGCGCGAACGCGGCGAGGGCGACCACGCCGGCGAGCACGAGCACGCCGAGGACGATCAGCGGCCAGAACCAGGGGCTGCGCTTCTTCTTCTCGTCGTCGTCGAGCTCGTCGCCGCGGAGGGCGTCGGGGTCGGCCGAGCCGGGCACGTAGGCCGTGGTCGCGGCGGCGCCGGCGGGCGCGAAGGCGCGGGTGCTGTCGTCCTGTGCGGAGAAGAGCTGGGTGGCGGCCTCGGCGCCGGCGGCGCCGGCGGCGACCCCGATGGCGGGCACGGCGACCGTGGCGGCCGCGACGTCGCCGCGGCGGAGCGCACGGGCGGCCTGCGCGAGCGCCGACGCGGACGCGGGGCGGTCGGCCGGCTTCTTGGCGATGCACGAGAGCACGAGGCGACGGACGGGCTCCGGGACGGAGGCCGGGAGGTCCGGCGGCTGCTCGTTGATCTGGGCCATGGCGATGGCGACCTGCGACTCGCCCGTGAAGGGGCGACGACCGGCGAGGGCCTCGTAGGCGACGATGCCGAGCGAGTAGATGTCGGTGCTCGGCGACGCGGGGTGGCCGCTGGCCTGCTCGGGCGAGAGGTACTGGACGGTGCCCATCACCTGGCCGGTGGCGGTCAGCGGCACCTGGTCGGCGATGCGGGCGATGCCGAAGTCGGTGATCTTGACGCGCCCGTCGGGCGTGACGAGCAGGTTGCCCGGCTTGATGTCGCGGTGCACGAGGCCCGCCGCGTGGGCGGCCTGCAGGGCCGACGCGGTCTGCGCGACGATGTCGAGCACCTTGTCGGTGGGGAGAACGCGGTCGCGCTCGAGCACCGTCGACATGGCCTCGCCGGGCACGAGCTCCATCACGAGGTAGGCGCTGCCCTCCTCCTCGCCGTAGTCGAAGACGTTGGCGATGCCCTCGTGGTTGACGAGGGCCGCGTGCCGCGCCTCGGCCCGGAAGCGCTCGAGGAACCCGGGGTCGCCCAGGTACTCGTCCTTCAGGATCTTGATCGCGACCGTGCGGCCGATGACGAGGTCGGTGGCTTCCCAGACCTCGCCCATGCCGCCGATGGCGACGCGGGTCGACAACTGGTATCGCCCACCGAAGGTGATTCCGCCGGAAGGTCTCATCTGTTCAGCACCGCCTCTAGTACTTTCTTCGCGATTGGTGACGCGACACTGTTGCCGAAGGCCGACTGGCCCTGTCCTCCGCCGTTCTCGACGACGACGGCCACCGCGACCTGGGGGTCGACCGCGGGGGCGAAGCCGGTGAACCAGAGCGTGTAGGGGTCGCCCGGGCCGTTCTCCGCCGTGCCGGTCTTGCCGGCCACGTCGACACCACTGATTCTCGCATTGCTGGCGGCGCCGTCCGCGACGTCCTGCACCATCATGTCGGTCATCGTGGCCGCCGTGTCGGCGCTGATCGGCTCGCCGTACTCGGTCGGCGAGAAGTCGCGGACCGGGCTCAGGTCGGGGTTCAGGACGCTCTCGACGAGCGTGGGGTCCATCTGCGTGCCGCCGTTGGCGATCGCCGCCGAGACCATGGCCATCTGGAGCGGCGTGACGCGGTCCGAGCCCTGGCCGAACGACTGGAGCATGAGGGAGGCGTCGCTGATGGGGTCGCCGTCCTCGTCGGTGATCGGGAACTGGCTGGGCGTCACGGCCTGCGGGATGGCGATCGAGTCGTCGCCGAAGCCGAACGCCTCCGCCTGCTCCTGCAGCGCGTCGGCGCCGAGCTGCTGGCCGAGCTGGGCCATCGGGATGTTGCACGAGAGGCGCAGGGCCGTCGCCAGCGTCGCCGTCTCGCCGCCGCCGCAGCTGCCGCCCTCGGCGTTGTTGATGTTCGTCGAGGTGCCGGGCAGGGTCAGCGTGGCCGGGTTGGGGAACTCGCTGTCGGGCGTGTAGTCGCCGCTCTCCAGCGCCGCCGCGGTCGTGACGAGCTTGAACGTCGACCCGGGGGCGTAGAGGTCGCCCTGGATGGCCCTGTTCTGCAGCGGGTCGCCCGGGTCGGCCACGAGCTGGTCGTAGGAGGCCTTGACGGCGTCGCGGTCGTGGCTGGCGAGGAGGTTCGGGTCGTAGCTCTCCTTCGACACCATCGCGAGGATCGCGCCGGTCGAGGGGTCGACGGCGACGACGGCGCCCGAGTTCTCGCCCAGGGCGTCCCACGCGGCCTGCTGCACGGCCGGGTCGATCGTGAGGTTGACCGTGGCGCCCTCAGGGTCCTGCCCCGTGAGCACGGAGTTGACCTGGTCGAAGAACTGGGCGTTCGCGTTGCCGGTGAGGTAGTCGTTCATCGAGTCCTCGATGCCCCGCGACCCCTGGCCCAGCGTGTAGTAGCCGGTGACGGGGGCGTAGAGCTCGGCCGACGGGTAGGTGCGCTGGAACTCGTACACGTCGTCGACGGGCACGGACTGCGCGACCGGCTGGCCGTCGACGAGGATGGGCCCGCGCTGCGCCGAGTAGCTCGCGAGCAGGGTGCGGTAGTTGCGGCTGTCCGCCCGCAGCGAGTCGGCCTGGAAGGCCGTGATGTACGTGCTCGAGACGAGCAGCGCGACGAACATCGCCAGCACGACGAAGCTCACGCGTCTGAGTTCCTTGTTCATCAGCCGACCACCAGCCTCGGTTGGGAGCGCACCGAATCGGACAGGCGCAGCAGCAGGGCCACGATGATCCAGTTCGCCACGAGCGACGACCCGCCCGCCGCGAGGAAGGGCGCGGTGAGGCCGGTCAGGGGGATGACGCGGGTGACGCCGCCGAGGACGACGAAGACCTGCAGGGCGATGACGAACGAGACGCCGACGCCGAGCATGCGGCCGAAGTCGTCCTGGCCGACGAAGCCGATGCGGAAGCCGCGCGACACCAGCAGCATGTAGAGCGCGAGGATCGCGAAGATGCCGGCGAGGCCGAGCTCCTCGCCGAGGGCGGCGAAGATGTAGTCGCTCTCGGCCAGCGGGGTCGTCTGCGGGCGGCCCTGGCCGAGGCCGGTGCCGAGCAGGCCTCCGTTCGCGAAGCCGAACAGGCCGGTCACGAGCTGGAACGACCCGCCGTCGGCGTTGTACTCGACCGGGTCGAACGGGTTGAGCCAGGCGGCGAAGCGGCCCTGCACGTAGCTGAGGAAGGTGCTGGCGACGAGGGCCCCGCCGAGGAAGAGCGTGAGGCCGAGCACGATCCAGCTCGCGCGCCCCGTGCCGATGTAGATCATCACGAGGAAGAGGCCGAAGTAGAGCAGCGAGGTGCCGAGGTCGCGCTGGAAGATCAGCACGCCCATCGCCACGAGCCAGACGATGAGGATCGGGCCGAGGTCACGGGCGCGGGGGAACCGCATGCCGAGGATCTTCGGGCCCATCAGCGACAGGTTGTCGCGAGCGGTCACGAGGTAGCCGGCGAAGAACACGGCGAGCGTGATCTTCGCGATCTCGCCGGGCTGGAACGAGAAGGGCCCGAGGTCGATCCAGACGCGGGCGTTGAGGCCCTCGCGGCCGATGCCCGGCACCAGCGGCAGCATCAGCAGCACGATCGAGACGAACATCGCGATGTAGCGGTAGCGCGACAGCACGCGGTAGTTGCGGATGACGAGCAGCGCGACGAGGGCGATCGCCATCGCCATGGCCGTCCAGGCGATCTGCTTGATGCCGAGGGCGTCCCACCCGGCGGTGCCGCGGGCCAGGTCGAGGCGGTAGATCTCGGCGATGCCGATGCCGTTGAGCGTCAGCGCGATCGGCATGATGAACGGGTCGGCCTCGCGGGCGACGACCCGCAGGACGAGGTGGAAGACCAGGGCCAGGCCGAGGATGCTCGAGCCCGACACGAGGACGCTCGGGTCGATCGCCCCCGTGGCCCCCAGCTGCACCAGCACGATCGCGCCGGCGCAGATGCCCGCCGCGGCGACGAGCAGCAGCAGCTCGAGGTTGCGGAGCCGAGCCGGCTGACGCAGGCGGATGGTGATCGCCTGCGTGAAGTTCTCCGGGGGAGCGGAGGCGGCGGACGACGTGACGGGCCCGCGGGAGCCTCCCGCGCCTCCTCGGGACTGGCCGATCAGCTCGGTCGACGCGTCGTCACTCGGCGGCATCGGTCAGCCTCTCGACGATGGCGCGCGCGTCGCTCAGCGAGTCGGCGTTGATCGTGTCGCGCACGGTCAGCTGCGTGTAGTTGGGGAGGTCGTCGACCTGGACGGGGGTCTCTTCGTAGACCTCGCTGAGGCTGATCGGCCCGAGGCTCTGCTGCACGCCCTTGTAGATGACGACGGTGCCCTCGCGCTCGCCCACGTAGTAGTGGTCTTGGGTCCACTGGTAGGCCAGCACGAGGCCGGCGGCCAGGGCCGCGATCGCGACGACGAGGGCGACCAGCCAGGTGACGCGCCGACGGCGACGCCGACGGCGGTCCTCGGCGATGAGCTCGGCGAGGTACTCGTCGCTCTCGGGCTCGAAGTGGCTGTCCTCCGGCGTGGTCGCGACCTTGAGCGGGTGCAGCAGGATGCTCGGCAGGCGCAGCGACTTGCGCCCGGCCTCGCCCTCGAAGGTCAGGGGCTCGGAGGCCGAGCCGACCGTCACGGCGGGCTCGACCGACGAGTCGCCCGACTCGTCGACGTCGACGATGACGACCGTGACGTTGTCGGGGGCGCCGTGGTCGAGGGTCTCCTTCACCAGGCGACGGCAGGTCTGCTCGGGGTCGAGGCCGGCCGCGAGGGCCTTCTTGATGCGGTCCTCCGCCAGGTAGCTGCTGAGGCCGTCGGAGCAGATCAGCCAGCGGTCGCCCGGCAGGGTGCCGAGGGTCGCGGTGTCGATCTCGGGCGCCGCGTCGACGTCGCCGAGCACGCGCATCAGGACGCTCCTGCGGGGGTGGACCGCCGCCTCCTCGGCGGTGATCCGGCCGCTGTCGACGAGGCGCTGCACGAACGTGTGGTCGGCGGTGATCTGGCTGAGCTCGCCCTCGCGCCACAGGTAGATGCGCGAGTCGCCGATGTGCGCGACGGTCATGCTGTCGCCGACCCGCAGCAGAGCGCTGACGGTCGTGCCCATGCCGGTGAGCTCCTGGTGCTCGAAGACCGTCTCGGCGAGCAGCTGGTTCGCGGCGATCAGCGACGACTGCAGCGCGAACTCGGCGTCGCCGGGCGAGGTGTACTGCTTGTCGGTCTCGCGGATGCGGCGGATCGCGATCGCCGAGGCGACGTCGCCGCCGGCGTGCCCGCCCATGCCGTCGGCGACGACGAACAGCTGCGTGCCGGCGTAGCCGCTGTCCTGGTTGTTGGACCGGATCTTGCCCACGTGGGACAGCGCGGCGCTCTTGGGGTGCGTCACGGGCGCTACCGTCGCAGCTCGAAGCTCGTCTGCCCGATCGTCACGGTGGCGCCGACCGGCACCGGTGTGGGAACGGTCACTCGCTCGCCCGCGAGGAAGGTGCCGTTCGTGCTGTCGAGGTCCTGGACGACCCAGCGGCCGTTCCAGAGCATCAGACGGGCGTGGTGCGTGGAGGTGTAGTCGTCGCGGATCACGAGGGCGCTCTCCTGCGAGCGACCGATCGTGAGCGGCCCGTCGCCGAGCGGCATCTCGAGGCCGGCCTTCGCGCCCTTCGTGATGACCAGGCGGGACGCGGGGCCGTCACCGGCGGGAGCGGGCCGACCCGCGCCTCCTGCGGGGGCGGGCGTCACCGGTGCTCGCGGAGCCGCGGGTGCCGGAGGCGCGGTGGCGGTCGACTGCGCCTGCCCCGCCCCGCCGTCGGTGGGCAGCTTGCGCGCCCGCTGGCCGAAGAGGTCGGAGCGGAGCGCGAACACGATCGCGAAGACGAAGAGCCACAGCACGGCCAGGAAGCCGAACCGGAGGGCGAGGAGGGTGAGCTCGCTGGTCATCGACGGGCCTCCCGGGAGTCGGGCCCGGCGAAGGGGTCGGGCGTCGAGGACAGGGGGAGCACGCGGAACACGATACGCGTACGACCGATCTCGATCGTGGAGTCGGGCAGCAGGGGCGACTTCTTGAGCGGCGACCCGTTCAGCTTCGAGCCGTTCGTCGACCCCAGGTCACGGACCTGTGCGTGCTGGCCGTCCCACAGGACCTCGACGTGCTGACGGCTCGTGCCGGTGTCGCTCACCGTGATGTCGGCGTCGCTGCCGCGACCGATGACCGTGCGCTGGCCCACCAGCGGGTGGCGCACCCCGTCGATCTCGACGAACGGCCGCCACTTGACCTCGCCGCGGACGTTGCTCGACTCGATCGACATGATGCCGACGCTGAGCGAGTCGTCCTCCTGCAGCCGCACGCTGAGCGGGCCGGCGAAGGCGTAGCCCTGAGCGGTCGCGTGGCGCTGGGTCAGCTGCGTGAGCTCGTCGATCAGGGTCGGGCCGATCGCCGACATCTTCGCGTGGTCCGTCGCCGACAGCCGGACGACGAGGTCGTTGGGCACGAGGATGCGGTCGCGCGAGACGACGGCGGCCTTCGTGTCGAGCTCACGACGCAGGGCGTTCGTGATCTCCAGCGGCTGGACGCCCGAACGGAACGTCTTGGCGAAGGCGCCGTTGACGGCGCGCTCCAGCCCACGTTCGAAGTTGTCGAGCAGTCCCATGCGTCTCCAGGTCGGGGGTCACTGGTCGCCCGATCTTAGCCGGGTCGCGTGCGAGGTCGGTGTCGGCCGGCCTGGGGACGCTCATCTGGGCCCCTCCACCGTGCTAGAGTTGCTGAGTTCGCGCGAGTGGCGGAATTGGCAGACGCGCTGGCTTCAGGTGCCAGTGCTCGAAAGGGCGTGGGGGTTCAAGTCCCCCCTCGCGCACGAACACGAAAAGGCCTCCCAGTGGGAGGCCTTTTCTCGTTCTCGGTGCTTGTCGGCTGCGCCGCCGCCGCTGCGGCGCAGAGCGGAACGGCTCACCCTCTGGGTGAGCCGTTCTGCGGGGACGCGGGCGGGCGGGTTCGACGGGGTCGGGCGTCCGTGACGGCCCGGGTGAGTCGAACTCGCCCACGGGCGGGCTAGATGCCGTCGACCGCGGCCTTGGCGCGCTGCATCGCGGTCTGGGCGGACTCGTCGTTCGACTGCAGGGAGGTGCGCAGCGTGTTGATGATCGTGCGCACCTCGGTGGCGACGCGGTTCCAGCGCTGCTCCTTGCCCGCGTACTCCTCGCTGGAGCCGTCGGCCTGGTAGTCCGCCATGGCGGTCTTCACGTCGGCGTCGCGCTGCGTGATGAGCGCCTCGAGGCGGCTCGCGACCGCGTTGAAGTTGTCCTGGGCGTTGCCCGATGCGCCGAGGTCGAAGTCCCGGCGGTCCGTTGCGTTGGCCATCTGTCTCTCCCCCTATGCCTGCGTGCCGAATCGGGCGGCCTCGAAGCCGGCGCCCGCCTGTGCCGACGTGGTCTCGTCGGCGATCTGCTGCTCGCCCTCGAGGAAGGCGCGGTTCTGGCCGGTGATGCCGGTGAGCACCGACGACAGGGCGGCGTTCAGCTCGACGGAGATGCCGTCGACCTCGCCCTTGAAACGGTCGAACGCGGCTCGGCCGGCACCGTTGAAGCGCCCCTCGAGCGGCTCGGCGGCGTCGGCGAGCTGGCGCACGAGGGCGCCGAGGTCGTCGCCGGCCCCGCTCGTCTTCTGGCTCAGCTGCGTGAGGGTCTCGCTCCCCATGGCGAACTTCATCATCGTCTTCTCCTGAACGTCGGACTCTGTCGACCTGGTGGTCGACTCATGAGGAAATCACGATATCGACCGGTCTGCCACCCGTCGGAGGGGTACATCTGCGCGGCCCGTGGCCGTCGACAGATCGGTCTGCCCCCGTTCGTGGCGGAGACGGACCTACGACGCGGGGGGTCGACTAGCCTGGCACCCGACCACCGGCTCAGGGGACGCGGGCGGTCGCCCCGGGCCTCGTCGTCCGACCTCGTGTCGTCCCCGTGTCAGGAGGACCACGGTGGGAGCCCTCGTCGGCGCACGCAGCTGCGGCCGCTGCGGCGAACCGCTCGAGCAGGCGACCACGTGGTGCCACTGGTGCGGGGTCCGGATCGTCGCGGCCGCCCCGGGCAGCGCCGTCGGCACGTACTCGGGCCTGCTCGCCGGCGTGCAGACGGCCGCGCCGTCCCGCCGCCGCAGCGCCGTGGCGATCGACTGGGGCGTGCCGCTGGTGCTGCTGGCGGTGGCGGTCGTCGGCGTCGTGACCGGCGCCTCCTCCGCTCCCTCCGCCTCGGCCACGAGCCCCGACGGCCCCCTCGTGCCGCTCGGGCTGCAGATCGCCGCGGCGGCGCTCGCCGTCGCCGTCGTCGCCCTCGACGTCGTGCTCTTCGTCGGCCGGGGCCGGTCGCTCGGCCGCCTCGCCCTCCGCCTCCGCACGGTCGACGACCTCACGGGGCGCCCGCCGGCGGTGCTGCGCGTCGACCGCCGCGGCCGGTTCTCGGTGCGGCGACAGACGGTCACGGTCGACCTGCGCCGCGGTCGCGACCCGCTCACCTCCTCGTCGCCGGTCCTCCGCCGGCCCGTGCTCGCGCCTCCGGAGGCCCTGACCGGCCCCGCGAGGGCCGTCGACCCGGCCGAGTCGTCGTGGCGACCCGACGAGGCGACCCTCGGCCGCACCGGCTCGGGGCGCCCGGCGCCCACCGCCGCGTCGGTCGTGCTCGTGCTCGACAGCGGCGAACGCCTCGACCTCGAGTCGACCCTCGTCATCGGCCGGGCCCCGGCCCTCCGCGACGGCGACGAGCACCCCGTGTTCGCCTGGGCCGACCTCGGCCGCAGCCTGACGAAGACCCACGCGCTGCTCGAGTGGCAGGGCTCCGTGCTCTGGGTCACCGATCTCGGCTCGACCAACGGCTCGTCGCTCGTCGCCCCCGACGGCACGCGCCAGCCGCTCGTGCCCGGGCTCCGCGGCCCGGCGGCGCCCGGCTGGACGATCGAGCTGGGCGAGCGGACCCTCGCCGTGCAGCCCTCCGGCGTCGTCGACGACCAGCGGGCGCCCGCGCCCGTGACCGGCCCCGTCGGCGTCGCGAGCGGTGCCGGCGACCCGGCCCGCGACTCCCGCCCGGCCCCCGACCCCCGAGGAGAGGTGCACCGTGAGCGGTGACCGCGACGTCGTCCTGCTCGAGACCGTCAAGACCCACCGGGCGCGCCTGGTCTCGGCCCTGCTCTTCGGCGAGCTCGACGAGCGCCGTGTCGTCACCGACAACGTGCGCCGCCTCGTCGTCAGCCTGGTGATCGCCGCCGTGGCCTGCGCGGGCTGCGCCGGCACGTCGTTCGTGCTCTCGGTGCTCGCCGACCAGGAGGCCGCGAAGGTGCAGCAGCAGCAGTCGCAGCAGGTCGGCACGGGCGGCTCCGGAGGCGCGGTGCCGGCCACCGACGCCCCCTCCGCCCCGCAGACCGGCGACGCCGACCCCCGCCCCACGCCGACCACGGAGCCCCGATGACCGACTACACCCGCCTGACCATCGTCGGGTCGACGCGCAAGGCCGAGCTCGTGGTGCCGGCCGACGAGCCGATCGGCGGGCTGATCCCGCGCCTGATGGAGCTGCTCGACGAGCGCCCCGGAGCGGTCTCGCGGCCCCTGACACTGGTGCGCTCGACGGGCGAGCAGCTCGACACCTCGCTCTCGGTCGCCGAGCAGCGCGTCGTCGACGGCGAGCTGCTGCGCCTGCTCCGCGAGGACGCCGCGCCGCCGCCGCCCGAGGTCGCCGACGTCACCGACGTGCTCGCCGAGTCGCTGGCGTCGCGGCCCGGCCTCTGGACCCGCCGTTCTCGCACCGCGACGGCCGCCGTCTCGATCGGCCTGCTCTCGGCCGTGCTCGCGACCGTGGCCACTCGGCTCGACGAGGTCGAGCCGCTCGCCTCGATCGGCGGCACCTGGCTGCTCGGCGTGCTGGTCGCGGTGGTCGCCGGCCGCGTCGGCGGCCGCTGGCTCGCCACCGCCGCGACCGCGGTGTCGCTGGGGGCCTCGGTGCCGCTGGCGGTCGTGCTCGTGGCGACCGACGCCTCCGGCCTGCTCGTGCCCGCGGTCGACCTGCCGCTGATCGCCCTCGTGCTCGTCTGGGCCGCCCTGGGGCTCGGCGCCGGCGCCGGCCTCGGCCTCCGCACGGCGTGGTGGGGAGCGGTGCTCGGCGTCGTGCTCGCGGCCGTGCCGGTCGCCCTGCGCCTGCTCGGCGTCGACGACCCGGGGGCGGTCGGCGTCGGCGCGGTGCTCGCGGTCGTCGTCTGCGGCCTGCTGCCCTGGTACGCGATGAGCGCCTCCGGCCTCACGGGCCTCGACGACCAGGTCGTCGACGGCCGCCGCGGCCGCCGCGACGAGGTGCTCGTCACCGTCACGGACGCCTACCGCACCCTCACCTGGGCCACCTTCGCCGTGGCGGGCCCGATCGCGGTCACGGCCGTCGCCCTCATCGGGGCCGACGACCTCTGGCAGGTCGGCCTCGGCGTCGCCGTCGTGCTCGTCGTCGCCGCCCGGACCCGGGCCCTGCCGATCGCCGTCCAGGGCTGGGCGCTCTGGGGCGCCGCCCTCGTCGGCCTGCTCGGCGGCGCGCTGGCGCAGGCCCTCGCGCCCACCTGGCTGCTCGTCGTCGTCCTCGCCGCGGGCGTCGTGGTCGCCGTCGTCGCGGGGGCGGTCGACCCGGTCGCGCACCAGAGGGCCTCGCTCCGCCGCTTCGGCAACACCGTCGAGGCGCTCAGCGTCGTCGCGCTGCTGCCGGTGCTCGTCGGCGTCTTCGGGTTCTACGCCGAGCTGCTGGCGGCGTTCTCGTGACCGCCTTCGACGCGTTCGTCCGCTCGGCGCCCCTCGCCCTGGTCGGCAGCGTCTCGGCCCGCGTGCACGAGCTGAGCCGCGTCGACGAGGTGCTGCGCCGACCGATGCCCGTGTCGCGGCGCATCGGCGTCGTCCAGGCGCGCGGCGGGGCGGGCGCGAGCACCACGGCCGGCTACGTCGCGGCCCTCCTCGCTCGCCGACGCCCGGGCCTCGTGCTCGGCGTCGACGCCTCCCGGGGCACCCGCGACATGCTCTGGCACGCCGGGGTGCCCGCCGGCGCGGGCGCGACGCCCAGCAGCCGACGCCGCACGGCCCGGCGCTCCGCCGACGCCGTCGACGGGCTGCCGCGCACGCCCTCGGGCCTCTGGGCCCTCGACCTCGACCCCCGCGACGAGTCACGGGCGGTCGCTCCCGCCGCGGCGTGGTTCGACGAGGTCACCCCGATCAGCCGCTTCTTCGAGCTGGTCGTCACCGACTGGGGCGTCCGCGACTGGCGGGCCGACCTCGGCGAGGTCGTCTCGGCCAGCCGCACCGTCTGCATCGTGGCGCGGGCCGACCGCCACGCCGCGGAGGAGGCCGCCGCCCTCGTGCCGGCCGTCAAGGACCACCCCGACCGCCCCGACGTCGTCATCGCCCTCGTCGACGTCGGCGGCGCCGGCCGAGCCGCGCCCACCACCGTCGGCGACGACCCGACGGTGCCGGTCGTGCGCATCCCGCACGACCCGCGCCGGGGCTCGTCGCGCCCGGTCGGGAGCGCGGCCCTCGGCACGCGCACCCGCATCGCGTACGCCCGCCTCGCCGCGGCGCTGATGCCCGACGGGGCCGCGGTCGTGGGCGCCCCGGGGGCCGGTCGCTCCGGCGGCGGCCCGACCCGCGCCTCCGGCGCTCGCCCCGACCCCGGGCCCGCCCCCGACGTCGACCGCTCGGCGGGCTCCGAGCGACGGAGCGCCCGCCGCGCCGCCGACGCCGCCGACCCCGCGGCCGCCCCGCGCCGACAGGAGGGACGACGATGACCGTCCGGCTCGTCCACCGCCCGACCCGCATCACCCGCCCGGTGCAGCCCGCCGAGCACGAGGACGTCACCCCGCCGCCGCAGCTCGCCGACGGCAAGGTCGGCGGCGTGCCCGTCCAGGCCCTGCTGCCCGTCGTCGGCGCCCTCTCGTCGGTCGTGATGATCGTGGTCTACCGCGGCAGCTCGAACCCGCTCTTCCTGCTCGTCGGCGGCGTGCTGCTCGTCGTCGCGCTGATCGGCGGCCTCGCGGTCACCCTGAGCCAGCGGGGCAACGCCGTGCGCCAGCGCCGGGTGCAGCGCGAGCGCTACCTCGACTTCCTCGAGCGGCTGCGCAGCCGGATGCGCACGAAGGCCCGCGCCGTCCGCGCGACCGCCGCCGTGCTCGACCCGGAGCCCGCCGCCCTGCTCGAGCTCGTCCGCGACCCGGCCCGCCTCTGGGAGCGCCGTCGCCAGCACGACGACTTCCTCTCCGTCCGCATCGGCGAGGGCGACCTCGCGTGGTTCCCGATGTCGGTGCCGGAGGACCCGAACCCGGTGCAGCCCTTCGACCCGATCATGGTGAGCGAGGCCCAGTCGGTCGTCGACCACCTCTCGACCGTGCGGGGCATGCCGATCACGGTCGACCTCGACCGGGCCGGCTCCGTCGCCGTGCTCGGCGACCGCGAGGGGGCGCTCCGCGTCGCCCGGTCGATGATCCTGCAGCTCGCCGCCCTGCACTCGCCCGACGACGTGCACGTCGCCGCGGCCTTCCCCGAGGGCGCCGCGGCCGACTGGCGCGGCGTCGACCTGCTGCCGCACGCGGTCGACGACGCCCTCCTCGACGGACCGGTGCCGGCGCGACGCGTCGCGAGCAGCGCCTCCGCGTTGCTCTCCGTGATCGGCGGCGAGCTGGGCGACCGCGCGCAGGAGGCGGCGACCACGAAGCGCTCGATCGGCACCACCGCGCGCACCGAGGGGTCGCGCCTCGTGGTGTTCGTCGACGACTGGGGGCACGTCGCGTCGAGCATCCCGGTGCCCGACGCCGACCTGTCGCTGACCGACCTCGGGGTGACCACGGTGCACCTGCTCAGCGACCGCCTCCACGAGCCCTCCGACGTGACGCTGCGCATCACCGTCGAGGGCGACCAGGCCGTCGTGACCGACGCCCGGATCGAGGACGACGGCCAGGTGCGCGTGCAGACCGCCACGGTCGACGCCACCACCCCGCAGCTCTTCGAGGCCGTCGCCCGCACCCTGACGCCGCTGCGCCTCAGCCTCAGCCGGCAGGACGAGGTCGACTCGGCGCGCTCGATCGGCGTCACCGAGCTGCTCGGCATCGACGACATCACGACGCTCACGCCCGCCTCGGCCTGGACGCCGCGCTCACCGCGCGACTTCCTCCGCGTGCCGATCGGCCTCGACGACTTCGGCGCCCCGGTGCTGCTCGACCTCAAGGAGTCGGCGCAGCTCGGCATGGGCCCGCACGGCATCTGCATCGGCGCGACCGGCTCGGGCAAGAGCGAGCTGCTCCGCACGCTCGTGCTCGGCCTCGCCCTCTCGCACTCGCCCGAGGACCTCAGCATGGTGCTCGTCGACTACAAGGGAGGCGCGGCGTTCGCGCCGTTCCAGGGCCTGCCGCACGTCGCCGGCCTGATCGACAACCTCGCCGACGACGCCCAGCTCACCGAGCGGGCCCGCGTGAGCATCCAGGGCGAGGTCGTGCGCCGGCAGGAGCAGCTGCGCGACGCGGGCGGCGCCGCGTCGATCAGCCACTACCGCGAGATGCGGGCCGAGCGGCCGGAGCTGCCGCCGATGCCGCACCTCTTCGTCGTCATCGACGAGTTCGGCGAGCTGCTCACCGCCGAGCCCGAGTTCGTCGACCTGCTGCTGACCATCGGCCGCATCGGCCGCTCGATCGGCGTGCACCTGCTGCTGTCGAGCCAGCGCATCGAGGCCGGCAAGCTGCGCGGCCTCGACACGTACCTCTCGTACCGGATCGGCCTCCGCACCTTCTCCGAGGCCGAGAGCTCGATCGTGCTCGACCGGCCCGACGCCTTCCACCTGCCCGCCGTGCCCGGCTACGGGTACCTCAAGGTCGACACCTCGGTGTACCGGAGGTTCCGGGCCGGGTTCGTCTCCGGGCCGCTGCCCACCGAGGCGGCGCGCGCCCTCTCGACGGCCGACGTGCGACCGGTGCCGCTGCTGCTGCCGACCTACAACGGCATCGGCTCCACCGACGACGACGACCGCGAGGAGGAGCTCAAGCGCCCCGACGTCGGCCGCGCCGTCATCGACGAGGCCGTCGACCGCCTGATGGCGGGGCCGGCCGCCGTCGACCCGGTCTGGCTGCCGCCGCTGCCGCCGCGCCTCGCGCTCTCGCGCGTCGTCGGCGAGCCCGGGGCGGGCGGGCTGAGCGTGCCGATGGGCCTGCTCGACGACCCGGTGCACCAGCGGCAGGACCCGTGGCTGCTCGACCTGTCGCGCGCCGGCGGGCACGTCGCCGTGATCGGGGCGCCGCAGACCGGGCGCAGCACCTTCCTCCGCACGATGGTCGCCTCGATCGCCCTCACGCACACCCCCCGCGAGGTGACCGTCTACGGCATGGACCTCACCGGGGGCGGCCTGTCGCGCATCGAGGGGTTCCCCCACGTCGGCGGAGTCGCCACGCGCGCCAGCAAGGACCGCCTGCTGCGCCTGCTCGAGGAGCTCGCCGCGATGCTCGTCGTGCGCGAGCGCGTCTTCCGCGACCACGGCATCGACTCGCTCGCGATGCTGCGCCGTGTGCACGCCGCCGGGGAGGTGCCCGAGCTGATCTCGGCCGACGTCGTCCTCGTCGTCGACGGCACGGGCCAGCTGCGCAGCGACTTCGTCGAGCTCGAGGGGCCCTTCGGCGAGCTGCTGCAGCGCGGCGGCAGCTACGGTCTGCACGTCGTGCTCGGCATGACCCGCTGGAACGAGCTGCGCATGGCCCAGCAGCCGCTGGTCGGCACCCGGGTGGAGCTGCGGCTCAACGACCCCGCCGACTCGGTGATCGGGCGGAAGCTCGCGCAGACCATCCGCTCCGACCAGCCGGGGCGGGTGCTGACTGACGACCACCTGTTCGCGCAGGTCGCGCTGCCGGTGCTCGACGACACCGACGACGACGACATCGGCGTCGCGCTCGAGGCCCTCGCCCGGCGCTCCGCGACGAGCTGGAACGGCCCGGCCGCGGCGCCCATCCGCCTCCTGCCCACCGAGCTGTCGCCCGACGAGCTGCCCGACGCGCTCGACGAGCCGGTCGCCGTGCCCTTCGGACTGCGCCAGGACACCATGCAGCCCGTGCTGCTCGACCCGTCGGTCGACCAGCACCTGCTCGTCTTCGGCGACTCACGGTCGGGCAAGTCGACGCTGCTGCGCGGCCTCGTGCGCGGGTTCGTCGACCGTGCCTCGCCCGACGAGCTCGTCGTCGCCCTGATGGACCTCCGCGGCGACCTCGTCGCCGAGGTGCCCGACGACTACCTCGGCGGCCACGCCTCGACGTCGACGGACGCCCGGGCGCTCGCGACGGCGGTCGCGGGCGAGCTCGCGAAGCGCCAGGCCGGCGACCGCGACTCGGGCCCGCGCATCGTCGTCGTGATCGACGACTACGACATCGTGGCGTCGGGCGGCACCGAGCCGCTCAAGCCGCTGCTGCCGTACCTGCCGTCCGCCCGCGACCTGCGGCTGCACGTGCTGCTGAGCCGGCCGGTCGCCGGGTCGGCCCGGGCGATGTACGACCCGGCGCTGCAGACGCTGCGCGACACGGGCGGGTCGTCGTTCGTGATGTCGGGCGAGCGGAGCGAGGGGCAGATCCTGCCGCAGGTGTACGCCGAGCAGATGACGGCGGGGCGCGGTCGCCTCGTGCGGCGCGGGCAGGCGCCGCGCATCGTGCAGGTGGCGCAGTTCGAGGCGGGGCCGGTCGCGGGTACGGCGGGTGCTGGTGCCGCGGGTGCGGGCGCCGCGGGTGCCGACGCGGCCGCCGGGGGCGCGTCGTGAGCGGCCGGCGCGTCGTCGTCGCGGGCACCGCGGGGGGAGTCGGCACCACGACGGTGACCGCGCTCCTGTTCACGAAGCTCAGCGACCGCTCGGTGCCGCGGCTCGTCGACCACACGGGCGGCGACCTCGGGGCCCGGCTGACCGGCGGCGACGACGCGGGCACGGTCGACTCGTCGCTGACGCTGCACGACCTCGGCCCGCACGCCGACGGCGCCCTGCTCGACCTGCTCGCCGACCCCGACGTGTTCGGGGTCGTGGTCGCGCCGACGACGAGCGCGGGCACCGCCGACGCCCGGCGCGTGCTGGAGGCGGTGCGCGAGCGGCACGGGAGCGGCGGCCTCCGTCGCGTGCTCGTCGTGGTCGTCGGGGTCTTCGGCCAGCACCGCACGGCCCGCGCCGAGGAGTCGCTGCAGAACGAGTTCGGCCGTCGGTCGCTCGTGGTCATCCCGCGCGACCCGGCGCTCGCCGCGGGCGGCCGCGTGCCGCTGAACCGCGTGACGGGCGAGTCGCGGCGCGCCCAGGACACGCTGGCGTCGTACCTCCGCGAGCGGCTGACGAGCCACGGGGGAGGCGCGGGCTGAGCCGTGGGGACCGCCCGCTCCGGTGCGCGGCGACGGCCGCGGTCGGTGCTGCGCGCTCCCGGAGGCACGGGCCGGATCCGCTGATCCACTCCGGAGTGGAGGAGCGATGCGGGGAGGCCGCCCGGCTCCTCAGCCCAGCGTGACCGGCTCGATCAGCTGCGGGCCGGTGTTGCGCACCGAGTTGGCGTCGCGGCTGACCGGGTGGTGCGTCAGGTCGTGGGCGAGCTCGTGCGAGTCGCGGTCGAGCAGCTCCAGCAGCTCGGCCGTGCCGAGGTGGTCGCCCAGCCAGTCGTCGTACGAGTCGGGCGCGAGGCAGGCCGGCATGCGGTCGTGCACCTCGCCGGGCGCCACGTGCGCGTCGCGCGTGATGATCGACATCGACAGCACCCACTTGTCGGGGTCGTCGTCGGCTTTCGTGGGGTCGGGCCAGGCGCTCATCACGCCCGCCATCGCGAGGGCCGCCCCCGGCTGGTGGACGAAGTGCGGCTGCTTGCCCGTCTCCGTCACCACCCACTCGTAGTAGCCCAGCGCCGGCACGATGCAGCGCGCCTGCGCGAACGGCCGCCGGAACATGCCGTTCGTCGCCACCGTCTCGATGCGCGCGTTGATCGGCTGCGGCCTCTTCTTCAGGTCGGGGTACCACGACGGCGTCAGGCCCCACCGGGCCCGGGGCAGCTCGCGCTCGCCGTGGCGCTGCCGCACCACCGGCACCGCGGTCGTCGGCGCGACGTTGAAGTCGTCGGGCAGGTCGGGCAGCCCGGCCAGCAGGTCGGGCAACAGCTCCGAGGTCGCCCGGGAGACGACGTAGCGACCACACATGCCACCCAGTCTCCGCCTCCGGGCCGCACCGCGCCAGGGGTCGGCCCGACCCGGCCCCGGTGCTCGCGCCCGGCCCCCCGCGGTGGAACACTGGCGGCATGGAGAGCACCGAGCGCAGCATCCGCGGCTACGTCGTCGTCGGGGTCGTGCCGTCGACCGCCGAGCGGGTCGTCGCGACCGCCGTCGACCTCGCGGCGCGGTTCGGCACCGGCCTCGCCTGCGTCAGCGTCGAGCCCGACCGGATGGCGTTCGCCGAGGGCATCGACGGCACCGTCCTCTCGTACCCGCTCGACCCGCAGAGCTGGGCCGCCGAGCTCGAGTTCGACCCGGCGCTGGAGGCGCGGCTGCGGCCGATCGCGGAGGCCCGCGGAGTCGACCTGGTCGCCACCTGCCTCACCGGCGAGCCGGCCCACGTGCTCGGCGCGCTCGCCGACCGCGTCGACGCCCCGCTCGTGGTCGTCGGCAGCCGCGAGGCGGGCCTCCGCGGCAGCGTCCGCGAGTTCTTCGCCGGGTCGGTCGCGCTCCACCTCAGCCACCGCCAGCACCGGCCCGTCGTGGTCGTCCCGCTCGCCCCGGTCGCGCGCTCCGAGGCGCTGCCGTGGGACGACGACCTGTGACGCCGCCGACCCCGCCCGTCAGCCCGTCGACCCCGCCGCGCGACCCGTCGACCCCGCTCCGTCGCCGCCTCCCGCTCGTCCTGCTTGTCGTCGCGGGCGGGGCCGTGGGCACGGCGCTGCGGGTCCTCGTGACGCTGGCCGTGCCTCCCGCGGGCTCCTTCGACACGCCGATCTTCGTGATCAACGTCGTCGGGGCGTTCGTGCTCGGCCTGCTGCTGGAGCGCCTGCTCCGCGGCGGGCCCGACGAGGGCCGTCGCCGGGTGCTGCGGCTCGGCCTCGGCACGGGCGTGCTCGGCGGCTTCACGACCTACAGCTCGCTCGCGACCGAGACGGCGACCCTCGGGGCCGCGGGCGACGTGCTGACGGCGTCGGTCTACGGGCTCGCGTCGGTGCTGCTCGGGGTGCTCGCGGCGGCCGCGGGGATCGCCGTCGGCGCCCGCGGGGCCCGGGGCTCCCGGTGACGCCGCTGCTGGTCGCCGCGACGGCCCTCGCCGGCGGGGTGGGGGCGGGCGCGCGCTTCTGGGTCGACGGCGCGGTGGGCGACGCGCTCGCGGCTCGTCGCTCGCGCCGCGGTGGTGCCGGTGCTGGCGCCGGTGCCGGTGCCCCCTCGCCCTACCCGTGGGGCACGGCCGTGATCAACGTGAGCGGGTCGCTGCTGCTCGGGCTCCTCACCGCGCTCGCGCTAGGGGCCGTCGTCTCGCCGACCTGGCGGGCGGTGCTCGGCACCGGGCTGCTGGGCGGCTACACGACCTTCAGCACGGCGAGCGTCGACACCGTCCGCCTGCTCGCCGCGGGGAGGCGCGGTGCCGGTGCCGCGTCCGCCCTCGGCCTCCTGGTCGCGGGCGTGGCGGCCGCGGGGCTCGGGCTCTGGCTCGGGTCGCTGGTCGCCTCCGCCTGACGGCGCGGGGGGCGCGCGACGGCGCGGGCGGCGCACTGCGGCCCCGCGGGGCGCGCGGCGCACCCCGGCTCAGACGTGCGTGGAGCGCTCGTGCTCGGCGTGGTCGGCCGGCTCGAGCTGGAAGGTCGCGTGCTCGACCTCGAAGTGGGCGGCGAGGCAGCGGTCGAGCGCGTCGAGCGTCTCGTCGACCTTCATGTCGCAGAACACGTCGCGCTCGACGACCACGTGCGCCGAGAAGACCGTCGCGCCGCTCGTGATCTGCCACGCGTGCACGTCGTGGGCCGAGACGACCCCGGGCGTGCCCGCGATGTGGCTGCGCACGTCGTCGAGGTCGATGTCGCCCGGCGCCGAGCCGAAGAGCACCCGCACGGCCTCGCGCAGCAGCGCCCAGGCGCGCGGCACGATCATCGCCGTGATGACGAGCGAGCCGATCGAGTCGGCCTGGGCGAAGCCCGTCGTCAGCACCACGACCGAGGCGACGACGACGGCGACCGAGCCCAGCAGGTCGCCCAGCACCTCGAGGTAGGCGCCGCGCATGTTGATCGAGTGGCTCGCCCCGCCGCGGAGCACGAGCAGCGCCACGACGTTGGTCGCGCCGCCGACCACGCCGACGACGAGCATCGGCACGCCGAGCACCTCGTGCTGCCCGGGGTCGAGCAGCCGGCCGACCGCCGAGACGGCGACCGAGGCGGCGACCGCGAGCAGCAGCAGCCCGTTGACGAGGGCGGCGAAGACCTCGACCCTCCGGTAGCCGTAGGTCTGTCGCCCGCTCGCGGGGCGGGCGGCGACCACCGTGGCGACGAGCGCGACGACGAGGCCGATCAGGTCGGAGGCCATGTGCCCGCTGTCGGCGAGCAGCGCGAGGGAGCCCGAGAGCACGGCGCCGACCGCCTGGGCCACGAGCCCGAGGGCGACGACGGCGATCGCGAGGCGCAGGCGTCGGCCGTCGGCGGCCATGTGCCCGTGCGTGTGGTCGTGCGCCATCTCGTGCTCTCTCGTGGGGCCCGAGCCGCCGGCCCGGGCGGGGTCGTCAGCGGTCGCCGCGGACGAACCTACCCGCGCGCACCGCGCAGCACCATGCCCGCGGCCCAGTCGATGACGATTCTCGGTGTCAGGAACTGCGGGAGGCGCCACCACCGCACCCGGGGGAGGGCCAGGCTGGGCGCATGACCGACACCACTGCCTCCTCGTCCTCTCCGTCCGCCGAGCCCACGCTGCGCCGCCGCGTGGCCGTCACGGGCGCGACCGGCGCCGTCGGCGGGCGCGTCGCGCGCACGCTCGCCGCGGCCGGCGTGCCGCTGCGGCTCGTCGTCCGGGACGCCTCGCGCGCTCCCGACCTCGGCGCCGCCGACGTCGAGGTCGCCGTCGCGACGTACGGCGACCACGAGGCGTCGGTGGCGGCGCTGCGCGGGGCCGAGGTGCTCTTCATGGTCTCCGCGGCGGAGGCGGTCGACCGCCTCGCCCAGCACCGGGGCTTCGTCGACGCCGCGGTCGAGGCGGGCGTGCGCCACGTCGTCTACACGTCGTTCCAGGGCGCGGGGCCCGACGCGGTCTTCACGCTCGCCCGCGACCACGCGGCGACCGAGGAGCACCTGGCGGCGTCCGGGCTCGCGACGACCGTGCTGCGCGACAGCTTCTACCTCGACGTGCTGCCGGAGTTCGCCGACGAGTCGGGGGTGCTGCGCGGCCCGGCCGGCGAGGGGCGCGTCGCGGCCGTCGCGCGTGCCGACGTCGCGGACGCGGCCGCCGCGGTGCTGCAGGCCCCGGAGGCGCACGCCGGGAAGGTCTACGAGCTGACGGGCCCCGAGGCGCTCACCCTCTCGGAGGTCGTGGCCCGGCTGAGCGCCGTGCTCGGCCGCCCGTTCACCTACCACCCGGAGACGGTCGTGGAGGCGTACGAGTCGCGGCAGCGCTGGCAGCCGGAGCCGTGGCAGGCCGACGCGTGGGTGAGCACCTACACGTCGATCGCGTCGGGGGAGGTGTCGCGCGTGACCGACGACGTGCGGACGCTCACGGGGCACGCGCCGCTGTCGATCGAGGGGCTGTTCGGGGGGCGCTGAGTCGTCGGGGTCGGGGTCGGGTGCCGGTGCCGGGCGGATCGGTTCGTCCCGGAGATGCCCGCCGAGAAGACTGATCCACTCTGGAGTGGAGGAGCGGGAGGGTGCTCCACTCTGGGGTGGAGGAGCGGGACGGGGTGCGCTGTCCTGAGGCGGGGCCGTTCCGCTCCGGATTGGATCAGCCTTCCTGGCGGGCACTTCCCGCCACGGGCCGAGCCGGAGCGGGCCAGGGGGCCCGGCAGCCTGGGAGCCAGGGGGCCCGGGGGCCCGGGGCCCCGGGCCCCGCACCGTCGCACCCGACCGGGGCTCAGCGCACGCGACGCGACGACAGCACCCCGCTGACGCCCAGCACCACCGTCGACAGGAACACCCCGACCATCGGCAGCTGCCAGCCGCCCGACACGTCGTGCAGCGCCCCGATCGCGAGCGGCCCGAGCGACGCGATCGCGTACCCGCCGCCCTGCACCAGGGCCGAGAGCCGGCGGGCGTCGTCGTCGGTCGAGGCCATCCGCACGATCACGATGAACACGATGGTGATCCCGCCGCCCTGGGCGGCGCCGCCGAAGAGCGACCAGACGAACCACATCTCCGGCGCGAAGAGCAGGCCGAGCGGCATCGCCGTCCAGCAGATCGCGATCATCGCGATGACGACCGCCGGGCGCACCCGCAGCGCGAGCAGCGGCACCCCGAGCGCCCCCACGACCGCCAGGATCTGGAAGATCGACGAGCTCGCGCCCGCCGCCTCCCGCGTCAGCCCGACCTCGTCGCGCAGCAGCGTCGGCATCCAGGCCGTCAGCCCGTAGTACGCGAACGCCTGCCCCGAGAAGGCCAGCATCAGGCCCCACGTGGTCGCCCGGCGCAGCAGCGGGCGCCGGCGCTCGGCCGCGTCGCGCGCCGCCGACGCCTCGTCGACGACCGAGATCCCGCCGGTGAGCACGTCCGACGCCGACGCGGCACCCGGCGAGGAGGCGCGGGTCGCGTCGTCGGGGCCGGCCGCCCCGGGTGCGCGGGCGGCGTCGCCGACCCCGGCCGCGACTCCGGCCGGGCGACCGCGGCCGAAGGCGACCCGCGGCCCGACCGCGATCGACCAGACGACCGCCGCCACCACGGCGAGCACGCCCCAGGTGATCAGCGCGAGCGGCCAGCCCACCGCCGCGGCGATCGGCGCCGTCGCGAGCGACGTGATCATCGACCCGACGTTGAGCGCCGACGTGTAGATGCCCGTGACGAAGCCCACGCGCTCGGGGCTGAAGTCGCGGCGGATGATCACCGGCAGCACCACGTTGCCCACGGTGATGGCGACGCCGATCACGATCGTGCCGACGTACAGCCACGACGACGTGCCGAGCGCACGCAGCAGCGTGCCCACGAGCACGCCGGCGAGGCCGATCGACACCGCGCGCTCGGGGCCGAGCTTCACGATCAGGCCCGAGGCCAGCGGGCTCGCCAGCGCGAAGCAGAGCACCGGGATGCTCGTGAGCAGCCCCGCGACGACCGCCGACAGCTGCAGGTCGCCGATCATCTGGTCGAGCACCGGCGCCGTGGCCACGATCGGCCCGCGCAGGTTGAGCGCGATCAGCACGATCGCGAGCGTCGTCAGCCAGATCGGCGCGGAGCGGACGGCCGCCCCGCCGACCTTCGTCACGCCGCGCCGCGCAGCGGGACGCCGAGCAGCACCGCGACGTCGGCGGGCGTGGCCGCGACCGCGACGGCCCCGGCGTGCTCGGCCTCGTCGCCGTAGCCCCAGCCCGCCATGATCGTCGGCACGCCGTGCACCGCGGCGCCCTCGACGTCGTGGTGGCGGTCGCCGATCAGCACGGGCCGCGACAGGTCGACGCCGCGCTCGCCGAGGCGGCGGAGGGCCTCGGCGACGACGTCGGCCTTCGTGTTGCGGACCTCGTCGTCGGAGGCGCCCGTCACGAGGTCGAGGTACTGCAGCAGGTCGTGGGTCTCGAGGATGCGCGTGGCCGGGGTCTCCGGCTTCGAGGTCGCCGTCGAGGTCGGCAGCCCGGCCGCGTGCACGGCGGTCATGAGCTCTCGTACGCCCGGGAAGATCGGGCTGTCGAGCGCCCCGTGCGCGAGGTAGTGGGCCCGGTAGACCCTCATCGCCTCGACGAGGCGGTCGCCCGAGAGGCCCAGGCGCACCTCGAAGCTCTGCGGCAGGGGCGGGCCCACCCAGGCGAGCATCTCGGCCTGCGGGGGGACGGGCAGCCCGAGCTGCTCGATGGTGAACGCGAGGCTCGCCGTGATGGCGGGCGCGGAGTCGGCGATCGTGCCGTCGAGGTCGTAGAGGACGGCGGTGTAGGGGAGAGTCATCGCCCTCAGCTTAGGAGCGGACGGCGCCGCCGGGTCGTCAGCCGACGCGGCGCAGCGGCCAGGTCGTCGTCGCGGGCTCGAGCACGACGGCGGGCGTCGCCGACACGAGCGCGGGCTCGGCCCTCGACGCCACGCGCTCGACGGGCCGGTCGAGGGGGCGGGTGACCACGATCGACTCGAAGATCGGGGTCGCGTCACGACGGGCGACGATGGCGTCGAAGATGGGCGAGGTCATGCGGGTCCTCCTGCGGGTCGACGCCGGCCTGCCCGGACGCCTTCCGGAATACTACGCTGATATTCACATTTCGCAACCCGGACCGACGGGCGTGACGCGGGGGCTCAGAACAGCCGCGAGTGCGAGTCGTCCAGCCCGCGCATGGCGTCGTAGTCGAGCAGCAGCGTGCGGATGCCCCGGTCGTGGGCGAGCGTGCGGGCCTGCGGCTTGATCTCCTGCGCCGCGAAGACGCCGGTCACGGGCGCGAGGTGAGGGTCACGGTTCATCAGCTCGAGGTAGCGCGTCAGCTGCTCGACGCCGTCGATGTCGCCGCGACGTTTCAGCTCGACCGCCACCGCGCCTCCCGAGGCGTCCCGGGCGAGGATGTCGACCGGCCCGATGGCCGTCATGTACTCGCGCCGCACGAGGGTGTGGCCCTCGCCGAGCAGCTCGATCTGCTCGGCCAGGAGCTTCTGCAGGTCGGCCTCGACGCCGTCCTTCGTGAGGCCCGGGTCGACGCCCATCTCGTGGCTCGAGTCGTGGAGCACCTCGTGGATCGAGACGACGAGCACGTCGGCCGTCTTCGGCTGCGTGACCTTCCAGAGCTCGGTGACCCCCGCCTCCCTCTGGTCGTCGTCGGGCTCGACCACGCGGACGGTGCAGGGCGGGCTCATCCAGTTCAGCGGCTTGTAGCTGCCGCCGTCGGAGTGCACCAGGAGGCTGCCGTCGCGCTTGACCATCAGCAGGCGGGTGGCGAGGGGGAGGTGGGCGCTGAGTCGGCCGGCGTAGTCGACCGAGCAGCGGGCAATGACGAGACGCACCCGACGATCCTAGGTGCCGAGCGGGCCGCCCGGCTCGTGACGATCCATCGATATCTCCTTGACAGAATGCGAGATGCGAAATACCGTCGGGGTGACCGAGGGGCCGTGCCCCGACCGACACCCGATCGAGAGGCCCCGCCGTGAGCGCGACCCTGCCCCGCCCGACCCGCCCCGCCCAGCCGCACCGCACCCGCGACTCCCACGCTCCCCGCCCGGGCGCCGACCCGGCGGGCCTGATGCTCGTCGACATCGCGACCGGCCGGTACCTGCCCGGCGACGAGATCGACGCCCCGGTCGTCGCCCGTGAGCACGGGCTCCGCCCCGTCGACGTGCGCATCGCCCTCTACGACCTGCGCCGGGCCGGCCTCGTCACCGGCGTGCCGTTCAGCGGCACCCGCGTCGTCGTCTGGCACCGTCGCACGAACGAGGCGCTGATGCGTCGCCTCGGCCGCGTGCTGGCGGGCGTCGCCGCCGCCTCGCCCGTGCTCGAGGCCCTTCCCGAGCCCGCCGAGACCCGGCTGCCCGCCGCCGACCTGCTCGTGCGGCACGGCCTCGCGCTGCCCGCCGACGTCGAGCACTTCCTCGACCTGGCCCGCACGATGGTCGACACGCTGCCGACCGACGAGCGCGTCCGCGTGCACTCGGAGCTGCTGCTGCCGCTCACCGTGCTCTCGACGACCACGGCCCTGCACGTGCACGGCGTGGTGCCGGCGCTTCCCGAGGGCGTGCGCGGGGCGATCGTCGACCTCGTCGAGGCGGCCGCGCACTACGGCGACTGGGCCGACGTGCCGGGGCTCGTCTCCGACTACACGGTCGCGCTCGGCGTCGACGAGCCGCGCTCGCCCGGCGAGCCCGCCTGACCGGCGCGGGCGCACTGGTGTACCGCGAGGCACCACGTCTTCGCGGGCGAACCACGCCGCGGCGTGGTGTCCCTGCGACGACGTGGTTCGTCCGGGCTGGAGAGCCCAGGAGGCGCGGGTCGCGTCGCGCGGGTCGCGCGGGTCAGCGGCGGGAGGGCTCCCGCGCGGCGCCCGAGGCGAGCCCGGCCACGGCGATCAGCACCAGCACCACCCAGAGCCCGTTGAGCAGCCCGACGTGCTCGCCGAGGAACCCGATCACCGGCGGCATCGCCAGGAACGCCACGTAGCCGATCGTCGCCACCGCGCTGACGCGCGCCGCGGCGTTCCGCGAGTCGTCGGCCGCGGCCGACAGCCCGACCGGGAACCCGAGCGCCGACCCGGCGCCCCAGAACACGACGCCGACGATCGCGAGCCACGGCTCGGGCGCGACGATCACGAGCAGCAGGCCGAGCGCGGCCGAGACCGCCGAGAAGCGCAGCATGGGCACCCGGCCGAAGCGGTCGAGCAGCGGCGAGCCCGCGACGCGGGTGATCGTCATGGCCGTGACGAAGACGAAGAAGACGACGGTGCCGGCGGCGTTCTCGAGCCCGTGGCCGTCGACCATGGCGAGGGCGAGCCAGTCGTTGGCCGAGCCCTCGGCGGTCGCCATGCCGAGCACGATGAGGCCGATCAGCACGGTGCCGGGGGTGCGCCACACCGCGAGGCGCGAGCGCCAGCCACCGGTGGTGCCGGAGGCACCGGCCGCGTCGCCCTCGACGGGCGCGTGCCCGAGGTCCTCGGACTGCATCCACCGCGTGACCACGAGCGCCGTGGCGGCGATCGCGACCGCGAGCACGGTCACGTGCACGGACACCGGCACGTCGAGCGCCTCTGCCCCCGCGCTGAGGAGCGCGCCGACCATGGTGCCCAGGCTGAAGGCGGCGTGGAAGAGGGGCATCACGGTCTTGCCGAGCACGCGCTCGGCGGCGGCGCCCGAGACGTTCATGCCGACGTCGCAGAGCCCGTTGCCGAGGCCGAAGACGGCGAGGCCGAGCACGATGCCGACGAAGCCGACGCCGAGGTCGGTGCTGAGGCCGGCGATCGTGAGGCCGACGGCGACCGTGCCGAGCGAGGCGAGCACCGTGCGGCGGGCGCCGAGCGCGGCGATGAGGTGGCTCGAGAAGGTGATGCCGACGATCGAGCCGACGCTGAGGCCCGTGACGAGCAGGCCCATCTCGAGCGTCGTCGCGCCGAGCACGTCGCGGACGGCGGGAACGCGGCCCAGCCACGTGGCGACGGCCAGCCCGCTGAGCCCGAAGACCACGAAGAGCGCGTTCCGCCACCGGACGACCTGCTGGCGGGTGAGGTCGCCGTCGTAGCGGCGCGTCTCGGCGGTGGGGCTGGTCATGGCGGTGTCACCTCGAGCGTCGGTGTTCGGCGGGCGGGAGCGCTCCGACCGGCCGGCACCGCGCCTCCTCGGGCCTGGTGCGGTGCGGGTCGAATCGATTCGACCGTCAGCCTAGGGGGTCGCCCGGCCCGCTGTCGAGGGCGGGCCGGGCGGACGGCGGACCGGCGGCGACCGGGCAGCGATCGAGCGACGACCGGGTGGCGACTGGGCGGCGACCGGGCGGCTGCCGGGCGGCTGCCGGGCGCCGCCTCGTGGGTAGGGTCGGCCCATGACGACGCTCGCGCTGCCCGCCGACCTGCCCTTCCCGGTGATCGACGGCCACAACGACCTGCCCTGGGAGTGCCGTGTCGCCCGCGGCTCGAGCGTCGAGGGCGTCGACGACACGATGCTGACGCTGCACACCGACCTGCCGAAGCTCCGGGCGGGCGGCGTCGTCGGCCAGTTCTGGTCGGTGTTCGTCGAGACGACCGAGCCCGACCCGGTGCGGGCGACCCTGCAGCAGATCGACCTCGTCCACCGGATGGTCGCCCGCTACCCGGAGTCGCTCGCCCTCGCGCGCACCGCCTCCGACGTGGTCCGGGCCGTGGAGCAGGGTCGCGTCGCGTCGCTGCTCGGGGCCGAGGGCGGCCACTCGATCGGCGACGACCTGGCCGTGCTGCGCAGCTTCGCGCGCCTCGGCGTCCGGTACATGACGCTGACGCACAACGACGACACCCCCTGGGCCGACTCGGCCACCGGCAGCCGCCCGCACGGCGGGCTCACCGACCGCGGCCGCGAGGTCGTCGCCGAGATGGAGCGGCTCGGCGTGCTCGTCGACCTCTCGCACGTCAGCCCCGACACGATGCGCGACGCGCTCGACGTCGCGACGGCGCCGGTGGTCTTCAGCCACTCGTCGACCGTCGGCGTGGCCGACCACCCGCGCAACGTGCCCGACGACGTGCTGCGGCGACTGCCCGACGTCGGCGGCGTCGTGATGGTCACCTTCGTGCCCCAGTTCGTCTCGCGGCGCTACGCCGACTGGCTCGCCGCCGACGTCGCCCGGGCCGAGGGCGAGCCGGGCGAGGCCGCGCCGCCGGTCACCGTGGGCGACGTCGCCGACCACGTCGAGCACGCCCGTGACCTCGCGGGGGCGGCCCACGTCGGCCTCGGCGGCGACTACGACGGCACGCCGACGCTGCCCGACGACCTCCGCGACGTGTCGCGCTACCCGGTGCTGGCCGACGAGCTGAGGAGTCGCGGGTGGGGCCCCGCAGACCTGCGCGCCCTGGCCGGCGGCAACGTCCTGCGCGTGCTCGCCGCGACCGACGAGCGGTTCGCCGCGAACTGAGCGGCGCCCGCGTGCCCGCGGCGGCTGCCCCGGGGGCGCGGCGGCTGCCCCGGAGGGCGCGGCGGCACGGACCGGTGCTGCGGCGGCGTGGACCGGCCCTGCGGGGGCGTCCGGGCCGGTCAGCTAGGCTGCGGCACCATGAGCCGGGCAGAGGGCGACGTCGCCGCGAGGCCGACCCTCGCCGCGGTCGCGCGGGCGGCCGGGGTCAGCGCGAGCACCGCCTCCCTGGCGTTCAGCGGAGCCGGCCCCGTCAGCGACGAGACCCGCACGCGCGTGCTCGCGGCCGCCGCCGAGCTCGGCTACGGCGGGCCCGACCCCCGGGCGCGCTCGCTGCGCCGCGGCCGCTCGGGCATCGTCGGAGCCGTGCTCGAGGACACCCTGAGCAACGCCTTCCGCGACCCGATCAACGTCGCGATGCTCGACGGCATCGCCGACGTGACCGGCCCCGCCGACAACTCGCTGCTGCTGCTGACCGAGAACGAGGGCGAGCACTCGCGCCTGCTCGACGCGCCCCTCGACGCGGCCGTGCTCTTCGGCTGCAGCACGCGGCTCGACGAGTCGGTCGAGGCCGTGCGGCGCCGCGGCATCCCGCTCGTCTCGATCGAGGCGAAGCCGATGGAGGGCGTGCTCGACATCGGCGAGGACAACGTCGGGGCCTCCGAGCTGCTCGCCCGCCACCTGCACGACCTCGGCCACCGTCGCGTCGCCGTCGTGGCCCTCGAGCTGGGCCCCACGCGCTGGGTCGGGCCCCTCACCGACGAGCGCGTCGCCCTCGGCACCTCGTGGCCCACGCTCGAGCGGCTGCGCGGCACCCGCCGCGTCTACCCGGGCGTCGGCGGCCTCGTCACCTACGGCAGCTGGACGAGCGAGGGGCACCGGGCCGGGCTGCAGCTGCTCGACGTGCCCGAGCGCGAGCGGCCGACCGCGATCATCGCGCAGAGCGACCTGCTGGCCTCGGGCGTCATCGCCGCGGCGGCCGAGCTGGGGCTCTCGGTGCCGCGCGACCTCAGCGTCGTCGGCTACGACGGGGTGCGGCTCGACGACCCGCGCGCCGCCGACCTCACCACGGTCGTGCAGCCCGCGGTCGAGAAGGGCCGTGCCGCGGGGCGGGCCGTGCTCGCGCTGCTCGCGGGGGAGCCCGCGGTGGGCACGACCTTCACCAGCGTGTTCCGCGCGGGCTCGACGACGGCGCCCCCGGCGCGCTGACCCGCGACGGCCGGTGCCGTCGGCGTCGGCTGCGGGCCGGCGAGATGCCCGCGGGCCGACGAGATGCCTCGTCCTGGGCCGTCGGTGCCCGGGAGGGCCCACGACGAGGCACCTCGGTGCGGCGAGCCCGCGGGGACGCCGCCGCAGGAGTGAGCCGTTCTCGCGACTCGCGGGGCCCGCGTGGGCCGACCCGCGCCTTCGGCACCTAGCGTCGCCGTGTGCACATCACAGTCCTGTCTGTCTCCGTCGCCCTCGTGATCGGCATCGTCGTGCCGATCGTCGTCGCCGCCCTGGTCCGTCGCGGCGACGCGGCGCGGGGCAAGACGTTCCCGATGCCCGACGCCGTCACCGGGGTGCTGTTCGAGGTGCGCACCCGTCGTTGGCAGCGCGTGCTGCTGCGGGTGATCGGCTACGTCATGGCGATCGTGGGCGCGTTCATGACCTTCATCGGGGCCGTCGTCGGGTTCACCGACCCTGACGAGGCCCTGCCGTTCGGGTTCTGGATCGCCGCGGTGCTCATCCTCGCCTTCGGCGTCTGGCTCGTGATGATGGCCAGCGCCCTCGGGCGCACCCGGCTCCAGGTCTGGGAGGACCGCCTCCTCGCCCGCCGCGGATTCCGGGCAGAGCGCCTGGTGCTGCTCTCCGACGTCGCGCGGCTGACCCCGTACGCGAGCCAGTACGGCGGCGTCGTCGCCAGGGCGGCCGACGGCAGCAAGCTCTTCATCTCGGACGGGCTCGAGCTGAACCACGACCTGCTCGCCGACCACCTCCGCACGCGGCTGCCGCAGGTCTGGGCCGCGTCGTTCCCCGGCGACGCCCGCTCGCCGCAGCGCTGACGCCGCCGCCGGGCTGACGCCCCACCGCGCCTCCCGCTGCTCCGCTGCCCCCGCCTCCCGCCTCCCGCCTCCCGCCTCCCGCCGCTCCGCTGCCCCCGCACCCCGCACCCCGCCCCTCCTCTGCTCCCGTCACCCGCGCCTCCCCTCGCGACCTCTGGCTGCAATTGCCGACCACGGAGCCCAGAACGACTGGATATCCGGTCGCCAGAGCGCGCTCGGGGCCGATCTGGTCGGCATTTGCCCCCTGAGCGACGTTGCCGACGGCCGGCGAGACTCAGCGCGCGCACCCCGAGCGAGGCAGCCGACGCCCCGCGACGCTCAGCGCGCCCCGACGACCATCCACCGGTCGCTGCGCGCGCGCAGCCCGAGCGTGACCGCCCGGGCCCCGATGTACCCGAGGCCGAACGCGAGCCAGAGCGCGACCGCGCCCGACGTCGTCGACCCGACCCGCGACTCCACCGGGAGCAGCACCGCGAGGTAGGCCGCGAGGCTGACGACCGACGCGATCGCGAGGTAGCGGGCGTCGCCCGCGCCGAGCAGCACCCCGTCGAGCACGAACACGAAGCCCGCGAGCGGGACGCCGACAGCCATCGCCACCACCACCGACGGCAACACCGCCTGCACGCCCGGGTCGGGGCTGAAGACCGGCGCGAGCACCGGCGCGAGCAGGGCCAGCACGCCGCCGAGCAGCACCCCTCCACCGACGCCGAAGAGCATCAGCCGCCGCGTGACCGCCCGCACGCGCTCGCGGTCGCCCCGGCCGAGGGCGTGCCCGATCATCGCCTGGCCGGCGATCGCGAGGGCGTCGAGGGCGAACGCGAGGGTGCTGAAGAGCGTGAGCGCGACCTGGATCGTGGCCAGGCCGGTCACCCCCGAGGAGGCGGCGGCCGCGACGGTCGCGATGAGCGCGGCCCGGAGCCCCGCGTTCCGCACGAGCAGCCAGCCCCCCGCCTGGGCGGTGCGTCCGACCCCGGCGAGCCCCGGGCGGAGGTCGGCGCCGACGGCTCGGGCCGCCCGCACGGCGATGACGACGTAGACCGCCGCCATGCCCCACTGCGCGACGACGGTGCCGGCCGCCGAGCCGGCGATGCCCCAGCCGAGGCCGTAGAGGAAGAGCGCGTTGAGCCCGGCGTTCGCCGCGAAGCCGACGGTGGCGACGACGAGCGGGGTACGGGTGTCCTGCAGCCCGCGGAGCAGTCCGGTCGCGGCGATCACGAGCAGCATGCCGGGCAGCCCGAGCAGCGAGACCGAGAGGTAGGTCGTGGCGGCCGCCGCGACGTCGTCGGCCACGCCGAAGAGGCCCACGAGCGGCTCGGCCGTCACCGCGCCGACGCCCGCGACGACCACGCCGACCAGCAGCGCGAACCACATGCCGTCGACGCCCGCGCGGATCGCCCCGCGCTGGTCGCCGGCTCCCAGCCGTCGCGCCACCGTCGGGGTGGTCGCGTAGGCCAGGAAGATCAGCAGCCCGAGGGCCGTCTGCAGGACGACGCTGGCCACGCCGAGGCCGGCCAGCGGCACCGAGCCGAGGTGGCCGACGAGGGCGGTGTCGGTGAGCAGGAAGAGCGGCTCGGCGACGAGGGCCCCCAGCGCCGGCACGGCCAGGCGGACGATCTCGCGGTCGAGGGGCGAGCGGAGGCGCACGCTCAGTCGGTGCCCCGGAGCCGACCCAGCACGCTCATCACGTGGAACACGACGATCGCCGCGACCGTGCCCAGGATGATGCCGCCGAAGCTGGCACCGCCGAGCACCAGGGTGAAGTCGGCGATGCCCATGATGAGCGCGACGCCGGCGGTGAGCTGGTTCTTCGGGCGGCTGAAGTCCACCTTGTTCTCGACCCAGATGCGGATGCCGATGACCCCGATGAGGCCGTAGAGAGCGGTGGTCACGCCGCCCAGCACCCCCGGCGGGATGGTGAAGATGACGGCGCCGATCTTGGGCGAGAGGCCGAGCAGGATCGCCACGACGCCGGCGACCCAGTAGGCCGCGGTGGAGAAGACGCGGGTCGCGCTCATCACGCCGATGTTCTCGCCGTAGGTCGTCGTGGCCGAGCCGCCGCCGAGGCCCGCGATCACGGTGCTGAGGCCGTCGGCGAAGAGCGCGCGACCGGTCAGCGGGTCGAGGTCGCGCTTCGTCAGCTGGCCGACGCCCTTGACGTGCCCCACGTTCTCGGCGATGAGCGCGAGCACGACGGGCAGGAAGCCGAGGTAGATCGGCAGCTGCCCGAGGTCGAAGGCGGGGGCGGTGAACGTCGGCAGGCCCACCCACGGCGCGGCCGCGACGGCGCTGTAGTCGACGGCGCCCGCGATCACCGCGGCGACGTAGCCGACGACCACCCCGACGAAGATCGAGAGGCGCCCGAGGAGGCCCTTGAACAGGACGGCGCTGAGCACGACCGCGGCGAGCGTGATCAGCGCGATGCCCGGCGAGAGGGCGAAGTTGTCGCGGGCGGCCGGGGCGAGGTTGAAGCCGATCAGGGCGACGATCGAGCCGCTGACGACCGGCGGCAGGAGGGCGTCGATCCACCGCGTGCCGGCGAGGTGCACGAGCACGCCCACCAGGGCGAGCAGCGCCCCGACGACGATGATGCCGCTCAGCGCGAGGGGGATGCCGCCCACGTCGGTCGCGGCGGCGATCGGCGCGAGGAAGGCGAACGACGAGCCGAGGTAGCTGGGCAGCCGGTTCTTCGTGATGAGGAGGAAGAGCAGCGTGCCGATGCCGGAGAAGAGCAGGGTCGTGCTCGGCGGGAAGCCCGTGATGATCGGCACGAGGAAGGTCGCGCCGAACATCGCGACGACGTGCTGGCCACCGAGGCCGACGGTGCGGGGCCAGGTGAGGCGTTCCTCCGGGGCGACGATCTCGGTCGAGTCGACGGTCTTGCCGTCGCCGTGCAGTGCCCAGGGGAGTGCCATGCCGAGAACTGTAGCGAGGAAGCGGTTTCCTCCGTGTTTCCTGGGGACGGCGGCCGCAGAGCCGGTCGTTCGGGCCGTGCGGCGTCTCCCGGGCCCTCCCCGGACGGCCGTCGGGGGCCTCACCTAGGCTGACGGGCATGACGAGCGACGCGCTGACCTCCGGCATCACCACCGACGACCTCGACCCCGCGGTGCGCCCGCAGGACGACCTGTTCCGCCACGTGAACGGCCGCTGGATCGCCCGCACCGAGATCCCCGACGACAAGGCGCGCTACGGCTCCTTCCTCGTCCTGGCCGAGGAGGCCGAGGCGGCCGTCCGCGACATCATCCACGAGTCGCAGGAGGCCGAGCCGGGCACCGAGGCCCGCAAGGTCGGCGACCTGTTCACGAGCTTCCTCGACGAGGGCCGGGTGGAGGCGCTGGGCGCGGCCCCGCTCCGCCCGCTGCTCGAGCAGGTCGAGCAGGTCGGCGACGTGCCCGACCTGCTGCGCCTGGTCGGCAGCTTCGAGAAGCAGGGCGTCGCGAGCTTCGTGCAGCTCTTCGTCGACAACGACCCGGGCGACCCCGAGCGCTACGTCGTCTTCCTGGAGCAGGGCGGCCTCGGCCTGCCCGACGAGTCGTACTACCGGGAGGAGAAGTTCGAGTCCGTCCGCACGGCGTACGTCGCCTTCGTCGAGACCATGCTCGGCCTGGCCGGGCTCGACGACGCCGCCGGCCGTGCCGCCCGCGTCGTGGCGCTCGAGACCGAGCTGGCCACGCACCACTGGAGCAACGTCGCGACCCGCGACAGCGACGCCACCTACAACCTGCAGCCGTGGTCGGAGCTCGCGGCCTCGGCGGCGGGGGTCGACCTGGCGGTCTGGCGCGACGCGGTGCAGGCGCCGGCCGGCACCTTCGACGAGGTCGTCGTGCGCGAGCCCTCGTTCGTCTCCGGCCTCGCCAGCCTGCTCGTCGACGAGCGGCTGCCCGAGTGGCGCGACTGGCTGAGCTGGCAGGTCGTCCGCTCGTTCGCCGCGTACCTCTCGTCCGACTTCGTCGAGGCGAACTTCGACTTCTACGGCCGCACGCTGACCGGCACCCCCGTCCAGCGGGCGCGCTGGAAGCGCGGCGTCTCGTTCGTCGAGGGTGCGATGGGCGAGGCCGTCGGCCGCATCTACGTCGAGCGGCACTTCGCGCCGGCGGCGAAGACCGCGATGGACGACCTGGTCGCGAACCTCGTCGAGGCCTACCGCCAGAGCATCACGCAGCTCTCGTGGATGACCGACGAGACCCGACAGCGCGCGCTCGAGAAGCTCGACAAGTTCACCCCGAAGATCGGCTACCCGGTGAAGTGGCGCGACTACTCGGCCCTCGAGGTCGACGCGAGCGACCTGATCGGCAACGTGCGCTCGCAGGCCGTCGTCGGGTTCGACCGCGAGCTGGCCAAGATCGGCTCGCCGATCGACCGCGACGAGTGGTTCATGACGCCCCAGACGATCAACGCGTACTACAACCCCGGCTTCAACGAGATCGTCTTCCCGGCCGCGATCCTGCAGTTCCCGTTCTTCGACGAGACCCGCGACGCCGCCGCGAACTACGGTGCGATCGGTGCGGTGATCGGCCACGAGATCGGCCACGGCTTCGACGACCAGGGCTCGAAGTACGACGGCGACGGCCGCCTGACCGACTGGTGGACGGCCGCCGACCGCGAGGCCTTCGAGGCCCTCACCTCGTCGCTGATCGCGCAGTACGACGCGCTCGAGCCCGCACAGGTGCCCGGCCACCACGTCAACGGCGCCCTCACCATCGGCGAGAACATCGGCGACCTCGGCGGCCTGTCGATCGCCTACGACGCGTACCTGCTCTCGCTGGGCGGCCAGGAGGCGCCGGTCGTCGACGGCCTGACCGGCGCGCAGCGCTTCTTCCTCAGCTGGGCCCAGGCCTGGCAGATCGCCATCCGCGACGAGGAGGCGATCCGCCTCCTGTCGATCGACCCGCACTCGCCGAACGAGTTCCGCTGCAACCAGATCGTCCGCAACATCGACGAGTTCTACGCGGCGTTCGGCGTCACCGAGGGCGACCGCCTCTGGCTGCCCGAGGCCGAGCGCGTCACGATCTGGTAGCCCCCCCGCGGGTGACCGAGGGTGCAGGAGGCGGTCGTCGCGACCGCCGGGGAGGCGACCGTGGCGCCGGTGCGCGTCACGGAGGCTCCCGTGCGCCCGAGTCGTTCGGCCGGTCGTTCACGACGCTCGGCGAGCTCGCCGTGGAGGGCGCGTCGGTCTCCGTGGCCGTGCGCGACCTCGACGGCGGCGACGACCTGCTGAGCATCGACGAGACGGTGGCCCTGCCGGTCGCCCAGGTCGGCGCACTGCTGCTGCTCGTCGAGGTCAGCGCGCAGATCGAGTCGGGCCGTCTCGGCGCCCTCGACGAGCTCGAGCGCCTGGCGGGCCCCGGCGACCGGGCCGCGCTCGGCGGCGGCGGGGTCTGGTCGTACCTCCAGCGGCGGGCCCTGGCCGTGACCGACGCGGCGGCGTTGGTCGGCGCGCTGCGCGACCCCGCGGCCGTGAACGCCCTCGTGGGGAGGGTCGGCCTCGACGCCGTCCGCGCCCGCGCCGACGGCCTCGGGCTGGTGCGCACGGCCCTGCTCGACGAGGTGCGCGCCGAGCGCGGCCCCGACGACGCCCCGGCCCTCGCCGTCGGCACGGCGGTCGAGCTCGTCGGGCTGATGACCCGACTGACGCACGGCGAGGTCGTCGACGAGGCGGTCTCCAGCCGCGTGCTCGGCTGGCTGTCGCTCGGCGTCGACCTCTCGCTCGTGGCCGGGTCGTTCGGCCTCGACCCGGTGTCGCACCGCCGCCTCGACCACGGTCTGCAGCTCGTCAACACGGTGGGGGTCTCACCGGGGACGCGCTCCGAGCTCGGGGTGCTGCGCGGCCCGGCCCGCGGGGTGGCGTACGCCGTGACCGTGGCGTTCGACGACCTGACGCTGGCTCGCCGCCTCCGCGTGGTGGACGCACTGCGCGCCCTCGGCACCGACCTGCTGGAGCACGTGCACTGAGCCCGCCGCGCGCGCCCGCCTGGAACCCGCGCTCGCCTCCGGGTGGTCACGATCTGCTCGCCCCGCGCCGACGAGCAGCAGTTCGTGACCGCTCGACCGACGACCGTCAGTCGATGAGCCCGAGCCCGGCGACCACGCGCAGCGTCTCGACTCCGGCGGGCGGGCAGCGGTCGGCGTCGGCCGTCGTGACCCAGTGCATCGAGCCCACCTCGGCCGAGGGAGTCGCGGGCGGGCTGCTCGCCAGCGGCTCGGCCGTGAAGAGAGTCATGTGCACGAGGCGCCCGTCGGGCTCGCCGTGCGCCTGGGTGCTGACCGTCGTCAGCTCGCGCACGCTCGCGGGGTCGAGCTCGAGGCCGACCTCCTCGCGGGTCTCGCGGGCGAGGGCGTCCTCGCCGGTCTCGCCCGCCTCCCGCTTGCCGCCGGGCAGGTAGAGCACGTCGCGCCCCCGGGCGGTGACCATGAGGAGGCGGCGGTCACGGACCAGCACCAGCGCGCTGACGACGAGGGGCTCCATGGTGCCCCATCATCTCGCGCTGCGGGGCGGGGCCCGGCGCGGCGGGGCGGGGAGGCGCGGCGGGGTGCGGCGGGGCGGGGTCCACGAGCGGCGTGCGAGGACCGGTGCGGCGGGTCGCCGTCCGCCCGGGCGGGTCGGCGCTGGCCCGCCCGCAGGGACGGGAACCCGCCACAGCGGTGCCGTCACAGACACGAGCCCGCCCGCAGGGACGGGAACCCGCCGCAGGGCAGCGGACGGAGGTGCGGCGCGAGGCCCGCAGGTCAGCCGGCGGAGGCGCGGGGCACGTCGTCGACGGACCGCAACGGGCGCGGCGCGGCGGCCGCCCGCGTGTCGGTCAGGCCGAACAGGGCCTCGAGGCCGTCGCGGAATTCCTCGCCGCGGCCCTCGCGGGCGAGCTCACGGGCCCGCACGGACGGGGTGTGCAGCAGCACGCCGGCCAGGTGGCGCAGGGCCGCCTCGGTGCGGTCGGAGGAGTCGCCGCGCGACCGGGCACGCTCGATCTCGGAGTCGAGCAGGTCGAAGACGTGCTTGCGCAGCGCCACGACGGCCGGGGTCAGCGACTGCTCGGCGGCGACGGCCTGGAACTCGGCGGCGGCGTCGGAGACCATGGCGCGGGCGTCGTCGGCGGCGGTGAGCTGGGTCAGCGGGGCGTGCAGGCTGATGGTCTCGAGGTCGAGCAGCTCGACCCCCGGCAGCGTGGCGACCAGCGGGTCGACGTTGCGCGGCAGGCCGAGGTCGATGACGAGGCGCCGTGAGGCGTCGACGACCTCGGGCACGACGACCGGGGTCGTCGTGGTCGTGCAGGTGACGAGCACGTCGCTCCAGGCGATGGCCTCGGCCAGGTCGTCGAAGGGGCGGAGGTCGTGCTTGAGCCCGAACCAGGAGGCGCGGCCCGACGACGAGAACACGGCGAGGTCGTCGGCGCCGCGGTCGCGGAGCGCGGTGACGGTGGTGGCGGCGTACTGGCCGGTGCCCACGATGAGCACGCGGGCGTGGGCCCAGTCCGTGACGCGGGAGGAGGCCAGCTCGAGGGCGAGGCGCACGAGCGAGCGACCCGCGCCTCCGACGTTCGTGCGGTTCTTGACGCCGCGCGACGTGTGCGAGGCCTTCTGGAAGAGGCGCTCGAGGTCGGACGACGTCGTGCCGACCTCACGGGCGCGCTCGAGCGCGCGGCGCACCTGGCCGGAGATCTCGTCCTCGCCGATGACGACCGACTCGAGGCCGCTCGAGACGGCGAAGAGGTGCTCGACGACCTCGTCGCCGGTGATGACGCGCACGGTGTCGCGCATCTCGTCGGGGTCGACGCCGCTGGCCTCGCTCATCGTGCTGATCGTGGCCTCGACGGCCACGGCGCTGGCGGCGGTGAGGGGCTCGTCGACGTCGAGGTAGGCCTCGAAGCGGTTGCACGTCGCGAGCACGACGGCCCCGCTGACGAAGTCGCTGCCGTCGACCAGGGTGCTCGCCGCCGAGGGTGCGCCGATGCTCAGCTTCTCGAGGAAGTCGAAACTGGCGTTCTGGTGGGACGCCGTGAGGCAGATGAGCACTGAGCGATCCTAACTCTGATCGGCTGTTTCGGCTGGGCGTTGACTCGACGTCGAGAAGATGCTCGGGTTCGGGGGCCATGATCGTTGCCGAATGCAACACAGTGCACCACGAGGAGGACCATGACCACCACCACCAGCACCCAGTGGCAGCTCGCCGCCCGCCCGGTCGGGGAGCCCACCGCCGACGACGTCCGCCGCGTCGAGGTCGAGCTGCCCGAGCTCGCCGACGGCGAGGTCCGCGTGCAGAACGCCTTCCTCTCGGTCGACCCCTACATGCGCGGCCGCATGAACGACGTGAAGTCGTACGTGCCGCCCTTCGCGCTCGACGAGACCATGACCGGCGGCGCCGTCGGCGAGGTCGTCGAGTCGCGCAGCGACGACCTCCCCGTCGGCACCGTCGTGCTGCACGACCTCGGCTGGCGCGACGTCGCCCAGGGCCCGGCCGCGGGCTTCCGCGCCGTGCAGCCGACCGAGGGCGTCTCGCTCTCGGCGTACCTCGGCGTGCTCGGGCTCACCGGCCTGACCGCCTACGTCGGCCTCACCGAGATCGCCCACATCCGCGAGGGCGACGTCGTGTTCGTCTCCGGCGCGGCCGGCGCCGTCGGCACGATGGTGGGCCAGATCGCCCGGCTCAAGGGCGCCTCGCGCGTCGTCGGCAGCGCGGGCAGCGACGAGAAGGTGGCGCTGCTCACCTCGAAGTACGGCTTCGACGCGGCCTTCAACTACAAGACGGGCGACGTCGCCGAGCTGCTGGCCGAGGCCGCGCCCGAGGGCATCGACGTCTACTTCGACAACGTGGGAGGCGACCACCTGTCGGCCGCGCTGGGCGCCTTCAAGGACGGCGGCCGGGCAGCGCTCTGCGGCTCGATCGCGAACTACAACGCGACCGGCGCCCCCGTCGGCATCACGAACATGACCAACATGGTCACGCGCGGGCTCACGATGCAGGGCTTCACGCTGGGCAACTACCGCCACGTCGCCCCCGCCTTCCAGGCCGAGATGGGCCCGTGGCTGGCCGACGGGGAGGTCGTCCACGACGAGACCGTCGTCGACGGCATCGACTCCGCGTTCGACGCGTTCACCGGACTGATGCGGGGCGAGAACGTCGGCAAGATGGTGGTCCGCGTCGGCTGACCCGCGCCTCCGGCCGTCGAGGTGACGCGATCCGGGGCCTCGGCGCTCGCCGGGGCCCCGATCGGGTCACCTCGTCGGCGTCGGGTCCGTCGGCGGCGCCTCGACGTCGAGCGGCCCCCGCCGGCCGCCCAGCGCCCGGGTGGGAGGATGGAGCACGTGACCCTGCCCGACCAGCACCCCCTCAGCTCCGGCCTCACGAGCGGCTCGCCGCTGGTGCGCGCCCTCCGCGGCGACCGCCCCGACCGCCTCCCCGTCTGGTTCATGCGCCAGGCCGGCCGGTCGCTGCCCGAGTACCGCGAGCTGCGCGTCGGCACGGCGATGCTCGACGCCTGCCTCGACCCGGCGCTGTCGAGCGAGATCACGCTCCAGCCCGTCCGCCGCCACGGCGTCGACGCCGGCATCTTCTTCAGCGACATCGTCGTGCCGATCAAGCTCGCGGGCGTCGCGGTCGACATCGTGCCCGGCCGCGGCCCGGTGCTCGAGTCGCCGATCCGCACCCCGGCCGACGTCGCGGCCCTCCGCCCCCTCGAGCCCGACGCCCTGTCGTCGATCGCCGAGGGCGTCGCCCGCACCGTCGCCGAGCTGGGTGACACCCCCCTGATCGGTTTCGCCGGGGCGCCCTTCACGCTCGCGGCCTACCTCGTCGAGGGCGGCCCCTCGAAGGACCACATCCGCGCCCGCACCCTCATGCACAGCGACCCGGAGACGTGGGAGGCGCTGCTCACCTGGGCGGCGGACGTCACGGGGGCCTTCCTCCGCGCCCAGGTGCTCGCCGGCGCCAGCGCCGCCCAGCTCTTCGACTCGTGGGTGGGCAGCCTCTCGCTCGCGGACTACGAGCAGCGCGTGGCCCCCTTCTCGGCCCGGGCCCTCTCGCACGTCGCCGACCTCGACGTGCCGACCATCCACTTCGGCGTCGGCAGCGGCGAGGTGCTCAGCGCGATGCACGGCATCGGCGTCGGGGCCGTCGGCGTCGACTGGCGGATCCCGCTCGACGAGGCGTCGCGGCGCCTCGGCGGCGACGTGCCCGTGCAGGGCAACATCGACCCCGCGATGCTGCAGGCCCCCTGGCCGGTGCTCGAGGCCCACGTCCGCGACGTCGTCCGCCGCGGCCGCGCCGCCCCCGCCCACGTGCTCAACCTCGGCCACGGGGTGAACCCCGACACCGACCCCGACGTGCTGACGCGCATCGTCGAGCTGGCCCACACCCTCTGAGGAGGCGCGAGACCGTGACCGACGCGACCAGCGCACCCGGGGCCGGCGGCTCCGGGGCCGCGACCCGCGCCTCCTCGGAGGCACCGGCCGTGGTCGACGTCGTCGTGGTCGGCGGGGGAGTGGCCGGCCTGGTCGCCGCCCGTGACCTCGCGCTCGCGGGCCGACGGGTCGTGCTGGTCGAGGGCGGCCCCCGCCTCGGCGGCGAGGTCGCGCGCCACACGGTCGCGGGCATCGACCTCGACGCCGGCGCGGAGAGCTTCGCGACCAAGGGCGGCACGGTCGCGGCGTTCCTCGACGAGCTCGGCCTCGGCGACGACGTCGTGCTGCCCGACCCCCGCGGCGCCTGGGTGCAGCACGGCGCGGGCGAGGCGTTCCCGCTGCCGCGCACCGGTCTGCTCGGCGTGCCCGGCGACCTCGGCGCGGCCGACGTCGTGGCCGTCATCGGCGAGGAGGCCGCGGCGGAGGCCGCCCGGCTCGACTCCGCCCCCGGCGAGGTCGGGGCCGACGAGGTGATGGTCGGGCCCTTCGTGCGCGCCCGGATGGGCAGCGCGGTGCTCGACCGGCTCGTCGCGCCGATCGTCGGCGGCGTCCACTCCGTCCACCCCGACGCGCTGCCGGTCGACCGGGTCGCGCCGGCCCTGCGCCGCGCGCTGCGCGACGAGGGCTCGCTGGCCGCCGCCGTCCGCAGCGTCCGGGCCCTCGCGCCGGCGGGCTCGGCCGTGGCCGGCCTCCGGGGCGGCATGGCCCGCCTCGTCGACGCCCTCGTCGCCGACCTCGACCGCCTCGGCGTCGACGTCCGCCTCGACGCCCCCGTCGCCGCGGTCGACTCCCGCTCGGTGACCCTGGCCACGGGCGAGCGCCTCGACGCCCCCCACGTGCTGCTCGCCGTCGGCGACGGCGCCGCCCGGGCGCTCGCCGGCCGCCGCGCCCCCGAGCCCGGCCTGATCACCCTCGCCACGATCGTGCTGCGCGACGGCCGGCTCGACGTCGGGCCGCGGGGCACCGGCGTGCTCGTCGCGCCGGGCGCCGTCGGGGTGCGCGCGAAGGCGCTCACCCACGGCACCGTCAAGTGGCCCTGGCTCGCCGAGGCCGCGGAGGGCCGCCACGTCCTCCGGCTCAGCTACGACTCGCCCGTGGTCGACGCGGGCACCCCCGACGACGAGCTGCGCCGCACGGTGCTGGCCGACGCGTCGGCGCTGCTCGGCGTCGACCTCGACGAGCGCTCGGTCGAGGGCACCGCCCGGGTCGTCTGGGACGCTCCCCTCCCCCAGGAGGCGCCCCCCGCCTCCCCCTCTCCCCTCGACGGCGTCGTGCGCGTCGGCGGTGCCGTGGCCGGTCGAGGGCTCGCCGCCGTGATCGCCCGGTCGCGTCGCGCCGCCGCCGAGCTGCTCGAGGCCTGACGACCGGGAGCGCGGCCGGGCGCTCCCTCCACCGCGGACGCGCTGTCCCCGCCCGGCGGGTCGGCATGCCCGTCCGGGCATCTCCGTGCGGCCCCGGGCTACATTGGACCCACGCGCCGGGCACTCGTCCGCGCGCGGACGACATCGAATGGAGCGACATGCGAGGCAAACTGATCTTCGTCGCCGGAGCAGCACTCGGGTTCGTGCTGGGCGCGCGCGCCGGGCACGACCGCTACGACCAGATCGCCGACAAGACGTCGAAGGTGTGGCACAGCCGCGCCGTGCAGCGCCAGGTCGTCAAGGCGGAGGACTTCGCGGGCGCGAAGGCCGCCGACGCCGTCGACGCGGTCGTCGAGGGGGTCAAGTTCCTCGTCACGCGCGCCTTCGGCGGCGGGAAGAAGAAGAAGTGACCGACTCCGCCCGGAGCGACGGGGTGCGGCACGGGGGCAAGGCGTCCAAGCGGTCGTTCTTCGCCCTCGTGCAGGACGTCCCGACGCTGGTCACCGACCTCGTCAAGGGCGAGCTCGCCCTCCTCAAGTACGAGGTCATCGGCACGCTGAAGGCCTTCGGCATCGGTGCCGGCTTCCTCGTCGGCGCCCTCGTCTTCGTGTTCGCCATGCTCGGCGTGCTGCTGACCGGCATCGTGCTGCTCATCGCCATCTGGCTGCCGGGCTGGCTCTCGGCGCTCATCGTCGCGTTCGTGCTGCTGCTCGTCGCCGCGCTCCTGGCCTTCCTCGGCTACAAGAGCATCAAGAAGGGCCTGCCGGCGGTGCCCGAGAAGACGATCGCGAGCCTCAAGCGCGACCTCAAGGCGATCAAGGGCGTGGGCTCCATCCCGCGCGCCGACCTCACCGACCGCTGACCCGGCCGGGCCCCGCCCGCACCGCACCAGCACCAGCACCTGCACCGCACCCCCGCACCGCCCGCACCGAACGGAGTCCTCGTGAGCGACAGCAAGAACGACAGCAGCAAGGCCGACCGCACCGACGCGGACGACATCCAGGCCCGCGTCGACCGCACCCGCGCCGAGCTCGCCGCGACGCTCAACGAGCTGGAGGACAAGCTCAACGTGCCGAAGCAGCTCGGGGCCGCCGGTCACCGTGCCAAGGCGTCGTACGAGCGCGACCGCACGCCGTGGCTCGCCGGGGCCGGCGCCGCCGCCCTGGCCCTCGCGGGCGTCGTCGTCGCCGCGGTGAAGCGCCGCTGAGCCCCTCCGCCCTCCCCGCCGGCAGCGCCGGCCGCGACGCCCTCCGCCCCCGGGCCGGGGGCGTCGCCGCAGATGCCTCGACGTGCTGCTACCTGGTTGGGTTCCCAGCCGTGGCGGGAGGAGAATGATGAGCATGAGTCCCAGCGCCGACGCGCCAGTCCCCGAGCTGCCGACGTCTGATTCCCCCGCCGCCCTCACGGGCGAGCCGACCCACCCCCGCACCGCCGACTCCGGCCCGGCCTCGTCGCCCGAGGGCACCCCCGGCGACCAGCCCGCCGACACCCTCGGCTACACGCTCTGGGCCGTGCTGCGTCGCGACCCGCAGAACCCCTACGCCCCCGACCTCGACGACGTCCCGCAGCTCGACGAGCTCGTGGCCGAGCTCGCCGGCGAGGGCGTCGTCGTGCGCGGCTTCTACGACGTCAGCGCGCTCCGCGCCGACGCCGACCTGATGATCTGGCTGCACGGCGAGGTCCCCGAGGCGATCCAGTCGGCGTACCGCCGCCTCCTCCGCACCGACGTGCTGGGCGGCCTGCTGCCGACCTGGAACGCCATGGGCATGCACCGCCAGGCGGAGTTCTCGCGCAGCCACAGCCCCGCCTTCATGCGGGGCGCGGAGCCCGAGGCCTGGCTCACCGTCTACCCGTTCGTGCGCAGCTACGAGTGGTACCTGCTGCCGGAGGAGGAGCGTCGCCAGATGCTCGCCGACCACGGCAAGCAGGGCGCCGCCCACCGCGCCGTCCTCACCAACACCGTGGCGAGCTTCTCGCTCGGCGACTACGAGTGGATCCTCGCGCTCGAGGCGCCCGAGCTCGTGCAGCTCGTCGACCTCATGCGCGACCTCCGCTACACCGAGGCCCGCCGCCACGTCCGCGAAGAGGTGCCGTTCTACACGGGCCGCCGCCTCACCACCACCGAGATCATCGAGGTCCTGTCGTGACTGACACCACCGGCATCACCAACGGCCAGCTCGTGCGCGCCGCCACCCCCGCGGCCGCCCAGGGCCCCGAGCACGTGAGCGAGCCCACCGCCTACGACGCCATCCTCCTCGCCGGCTTCGGCGGGCCCGAAGGCCAGGACGACGTCATCCCCTTCCTCCGCAACGTCACGCGCGGCCGGGGCATCCCCGAGGAGCGCCTCGAGGAGGTCGCGACCCACTACCGCCACTTCGGCGGCGTGAGCCCGATCAACCAGCACAACCGCGAGCTGAAGGTCGCGCTCGAGGGCGAGCTGGCCCGCCGCGGCGTCGACCTGCCCGTGATCTGGGGCAACCGCAACTGGGATCCCTACATGGCCGACGCCGTGCGCGAGGCCGACGAGCGCGGCTTCACGAAGCTGATCGCCGTCGCCACCAGCGCCTACTCGTCGTACAGCTCGTGCCGCCAGTACCGCGAGGACTTCGCGATGGCGCTCGAGGCGACCGGCCTCGAGGGCAAGGTCATGATCGACAAGGTGCGTCAGTTCTTCGACCACCCCGGCTTCGTCCAGCCCTTCATCGACGGCGTGCGCGAGGGCCTCGAGAAGGCCCGGGCCGAGAACGAGGGCCTCGACCTCGCGACCGAGGTGCAGGTGCTGTTCGCCACGCACTCCATCCCGTCGACCGACGCCGCGAAGAGCGGCCCGCAGGCGCGCGGCTTCGACGAGGAGGGCGCCTACGCCGCCCAGCACAAGGCCGTGGCCGAGGTCGTCATGGCCGCCGCCGAGGCCGGCCTGGGCCTCGAGGCCCCCGCCGAGGGAGGCACGACCGTCCCCTGGCAGCTCGTCTACCAGTCGCGCAGCGGCCCGCCGTCGATGCCGTGGCTGGAGCCCGACATCAACGACGCGATCGACGACCTCGCCGGCGGCCCGACGCGGGCCGTCGTCATCGTGCCGCTCGGCTTCGTGAGCGACCACATGGAGGTCATGTGGGACCTCGACGAGGAGGCGCTGGAGACGAGCGAGAAGAACGGCTTCTGGGCCACGCGCACTCCCACCCCCGGCATCGACCCGAACTACGTCACCGGCCTCGTCGACCTCGTGCTCGAGCGCGTCGAGGGCGTCCCGGCGGAGGACCGCCCGCACCTCACCGACATCGGCCCCTGGTACGACGTCTGCCGCCCGGGCTGCTGCGAGAACGTGCGCCTCGGCTTCAAGCCCGCCGTCTCGGGATTGGTGCCGTAGCGACGTGACGACCCTCCGAGTAGGAACGCGGGCCAGCGCCCTCGCCGTCGCGCAGTCGACGACGATCGCCGAGCGGCTCGCGGAGGCCACCGGCCACGACGTCGAGCTCGTGCGCGTGCACACCGAGGGCGACCGCACGCAGGCGACGGGCGAGTCGCTGTCGCTCGGCGGCACCGGCGTCTTCGCCAGTGCCCTGCGCGCCGCGCTGCTCGCCGACGAGTGCGACGTGCTGGTGCACTCCCTCAAGGACCTGCCCACCGCCTCCCACCCGGGCCTCGTGATCGGGGCGATCCCGGGTCGCGCCGACGCCCGCGACGCGCTCTGCGCCCGCGACGGCCTGACCCTAGAGACCCTGCCGCAGGGCGCCCGGGTCGGCACGGGCTCGCCCCGCCGGGTCGCGCAGCTGCTGTCGGCACGGCCCGACCTCGAGGTCGTGCCCATCCGCGGCAACGTCGACACGCGCCTCCGCCGGGTCACCGACGACCTCGACGCCGTCGTGCTCTCCGCCGCCGGCCTCGGCCGTCTCGGCCGCCTCGGCCAGGTGACCGACTACCTCGGCCTCGGCCCGTGGCCGAGCGCCCCCGGCCAGGGCGCGCTCGCCGTCGAGGTGCGCGAGGGCGACCCCGACCAGGACCTCGCCCGCGCGCTCCGGGCCGTCGACCACCGCGAGACGCGCCTCGTCGTCACGGCCGAGCGCCAGGTGCTCGCCGCCCTCGAGGCCGGCTGCTCGGCGCCCATCGGAGCCACCGCGGTCGTCGACGCCGGCCTCCTGCTGCTCAGCGCCACGGTGTACCAGCCCGACGGCGGCGCCCACGTCAGCGCCTCACACGCCGTCTCGCTCGAGGGCGGCTCGCTCGCCGACCAGCTCGTCGACGTGCACGAGGTCGCCGGTCGCGTCGTCACCGAGCTGCTCGAGCTCGGCGCCGCCGACCTCGCCCCGCTTGGCGAGGGCCCCGGCGGCGGCGACCCGGTCGGGAGCGCCTCGTGACGGCCGGCAAGCCGCTCAAGGGCGCCCGCGTGCTCGTGCCGCGCGGCGGCAAGTGGGGCGACGGCGTCTCGGCGTCGCTGCGGTCGTTCGGCGCCTCGCCGGTCATCGCGCCGCTGATCAACTTCGCCCCGGCCGAGACCCCCGAGCTGCTCGCCGCGGCCCTCGCCCGGCTGCAGGCCGGTGTCTACGAGTGGCTCGTCGTCACCAGCGCCACCACCGTCGACGTGCTCGTCGGCCACGGCATCCGCCCGCCGGCCGAGACGCGCATCGCCGCCGTCGGCGAGACGACCGCGGCGGCCCTGACCCTGTCGGGGTACCGCGTCGACTTCGTGCCCGAGGGCGACAACTCCGCCCGTGGCCTCGTCAAGGAGTGGCCGGGCTCCGACGTCACGGGCCGCGTGCTCGTGCCGCAGTCCGACATCGCCGAGCCGACCCTCGTCGCCGGCCTCTCCGCCCGCGGCTTCGACGCCGAGTTCGTCGCGGCCTACCGCACCGTGGGCGTGCCGGTCAGCGACGAGGTCGCCGCCGACGTCGCCTCCGGCTCGATCTCGGTGGTGCTCGTCACCTCCGGCAGCGTCGCCCGGCAGATCGCGGCCCAGCTCGCGCCCCTGCCCGAGTCGACGCTCGTCGCGTGCATCGGCCCCCGCACCGCCTTCGACGCCCGTGCCGCGGGGCTGCCCGTGCACCTGATCGCCGAGACCCGCTCCGCCGCCTCGCTCGTCGAGGCCGTCGTCGACCACGCGAGCGCGCTCGCGGCCGACGCCCCGCCCGAGGCCCCGCGCCTCGACGAGGCGCTCTGAGGCGCGGGGCGCGCACGACGTGCCCCGCGCCTCCCGCCCCTCCGTCCGTCCGCGCCACGAGCGCGGCACCGGCCCCCGCACCTGATCACCCGAGAAGGACCATGTCGCAGTTCCCCCGAGTCCGCCCCCGTCGCCTCCGCGCGACCCCCGCCATGCGCCGCCTGGTCGCCGAGACCCGGCTGCACCCCGCCGACCTCGTGCTGCCGATGTTCGTGCGCGAGGGCATCGACGAGCCCCAGCCGATCAGCTCGATGCCGGGCGTCGTGCACCACAGCCTCGCGAGCCTCCCCCGGGCCGTCGAGGAGGCCGCCGAGGCCGGCGTCGGCGGCGTCATGCTCTTCGGCGTGCCGCTCGAGAAGGACGCCACAGGGTCGGGGGCGACCGACCCGCGGGGCATCCTCAACGTCGCGACCCGCGTCGCCGCCGACGCGGCCGGCGGCGCCCTCGTCGTGCAGACCGACCTCTGCCTCGACGAGTTCACCGACCACGGCCACTGCGGCGTGCTCGCCGACGACGGCTCGGTCGACAACGACGCCACGCTCGCGCGCTACGACGAGATGGCGGTCGTGCAGGCCGACGCCGGCAGCGAGCTGATCGGCATGAGCGGCATGATGGACGGCCAGATCGGCTCGGCCCGCGAGGCCCTCGACGACGCCGGCCACGGCGGCACCGCGCTGCTCGCCTACGCCGCCAAGTACGCCTCGGCGTTCTACGGCCCGTTCCGCGAGGCCGTGCAGTCGACCCTCGTCGGCGACCGTCGCACCTACCAGCAGGACGCGGCGAACGGCCGCGAGGGCATCCGCGAGGTCGAGCTCGACCTCGCCGAGGGGGCCGACATCGTGATGGTCAAGCCCGCGATGAGCTACCTCGACGTGCTCGCCGAGACCGCGGCGATGAGCCCCGTGCCGGTCTGGGCGTACCAGATCAGCGGCGAGTACGCGATGATCCAGGCCGCCGCCGCGAACGGCTGGATCGACGCGGACGCCGCCTCGTACGAGAGCGTCCTGTCGATCAAGCGCGCGGGAGCCGACACGATCCTGACGTACTGGGCGACCGACCTGGCCACGCGCCTCCGGAAGGGGCACCTCTGATGAGCGACCACAGCAACGACCACTACTTCACCCGCGCCAAGCAGTCCATCCCGGGCGGGGTCAACTCGCCGGTTCGCGCCTACGGCAGCGTGGGAGGCACGCCCCGCTTCCTCGTCGGAGCCCGCGGCCCCCACGTGATCGACGCCGAGGGGCGCGAGTACGTCGACCTCGTCGCCTCGTGGGGCCCGGCCATCCTCGGCCACGCGCACCCCGAGGTGGTGCGGGCCGTGCAGGAGGCGGCGGCGCGCGGCCTGTCGTTCGGGGCGTCGACCCCGGGCGAGACCGAGCTGGCCGAGCTCGTGCGCGAGCGCGTGGCCGTCGGCGACGCGCACCCGATCGGCAAGATCCGCATGGTGTCGACCGGCACCGAGGCGACCATGACGGCGATCCGCCTGGCCCGCGGCTACACCGGGCGCGACCTGCTCGTGAAGTTCGCCGGGCACTACCACGGGCACTCCGACTCGCTGCTGGCCGAGGCCGGCTCGGGCGTCGCGACCCTGTCGCTGCCGGGCTCGGCGGGCATCACCGCCGAGACGGCCGCCCAGACCCTCGTCGTGCCCTACAACGACCTCGACGCCGTGCGCGCCGTGTTCGACGAGCACGGCCCGCGCATCGCGGCCGTCATCGTCGAGGCGGCCTCGGCGAACATGGGCGTGCTGCCCCCGGTGCGCGGCTTCAACCGCGGCCTGTCGGAGATCACGAAGCGCCACGGCGCGCTGCTGATCGTCGACGAGGTGCTCACCGGGTTCCGGGTCGGGCCCGCTGGCTGGTGGGGCCTCGAGGCCGCCCAGGTCGTGCCCGACGGCGCGGGCTGGGAGCCCGACCTCGTCACCTTCGGCAAGGTCATCGGCGGCGGCCTGCCGCTCGCCGCGCTCGGCGGCCGCGCCGAGGTGATGGACTTCCTCGCCCCGCTGGGGCCGGTCTACCAGGCGGGCACCCTGAGCGGGAACCCCGTCGCCGTGGCCGCGGGCATCGCGACGCTGCGGCTCGCGACCCCCGAGGTCTACGCGAAGCTCGACTCGCTCGCCGACCAGCTGTCGGCCGAGGTCTCGTCGGCCCTGTCGGCGGAGGGCGTGGCGCACACGGTGCAGCGCGCCGGGTCGCTCTTCTCGTTCGCCTTCACCGACACGACGCCGGTCGACTACGACGACATGCGCGCGCAGGACACCTGGCGCTACCCGCCGTTCTTCCACGCGATGCTCGACGCGGGGGTCTCGCTGCCGCCGTCGGTCTACGAGGCGTGGTTCGTGACGGCGGCGCACGACGAGGCCGCCGTGTCGCGCATCGTCGACGCGCTGCCCGCCGCCGCGCGGGCGGCCGCCGCCGCGACCGCGTAGCGCGCCGCGGCGTCCGCGGCGCGCGCCGCGCGCGCCGCGGACGCCGCGCTCACCGAAGTGACCCGATCTGCGCCCCGACCCCGGTCGAGGGCCCAGGTCGGGTCACCTCGTCGCGGCCCGCGGCCGGGAGCGCGCCCGCCAGCGCCCGTCGACGCGGTCGATCGCCAGCGGGTGGTCGAAGGCCGCCGAGACGAGATCCGACGTGAGCACCTCGTCGGCCGGGCCCGACGCCGCCACTCGGCCGTCGCGCAGCAGCAGCGCGTGGGTGGTGCTCGCCGGCAGGTCCTCGAGGTGGTGGGTCACGGTGACCGACGCGACCTCCGGGTGCGCGGTGCGCAGGGCGTCGACGGTGTCGAGCAGGTGCTCGCGCGCGGCGACGTCGAGGCCGGTCGCCGGTTCGTCGAGGAGGAGCAGGGCCGGCTCGACGAGCAGCGCGCGGGCGATGAGGGCCCGGCCGCGTTCACCCTGCGAGAGGACGCTCCAGAGCCCCTCGCGCCGCGACTCCAGCCCGACGGAGGCGGTGAGCAGGTCGGCGCGCGCCTCCTGCTCCGGGGTGGGCCGCCACCGCGCCACGGGGTCGCTGCTGCCCGTCAGCCCCGTGAGCACGACCTCGCGCACGGTCGCGTCGCCGAGCATGCGGTGGCGCGGGTCGACGTGGCCCACGTGCTGCCGGAGCTCGCGCAGGTCGACGCGCCCGAGCCGGTGGCCGAGCACATCGACGGTGCCGCTCGTGGGGTGCCCGAGGGCGCCCGCGAGCGTCAGCAGCGTCGTCTTGCCGGCGCCGTTCGGGCCGATCAGCGCCCAGTGCTCACCGGCCCGCACGTGCAGCGAGACGTCGTCGAGCAGGTCGCGGCCCTGACGCGTGACGCGGACGTGCTCGACGGCGAGGACGAGCGGGGCTGCGCCGACCGGCCCGGGGCGTGCGCCGGCGAGGCCCTCGGTCACGCCTGCGCGGCGTAGAAGCCGGTCTCCCGTACCGCCGCGAAGAACGGGGCCAGGGCGGTCGACTGCCGCTGCAGCAGGCCGGCGACCGCCTCGGCGTCGCGCCGGGCGACGCCCTCGGCCACGGAGGTCGTCGTCGAGGCGCCGAGCTGCCAGGGGTAGGCCGAGTTCTCGGCGAGACGGCGGAACATCACCGTGGTGAGGCGTGAGACGGGCTCGGCGCAGGCGAGCAGCGTCGGGCTCCCGGCCGCGCGCATGAGCACGTCGAAGAGCGCGAACATGGCGTCGATCGACTCGGGCGTCTCGACGACGCCGTCGCTCAGGCGCAGCTCGGCGAGGCGCGTGATCTCGGCGACGTCGGCGTCGCTCATCGTCGCGACGCCCCGGGTCGCCGCGAGCGACCAGAGGCCCAGGATGGTGGTCGAGCAGTCCTCGAAGAGCTCCGCCGTCGGCGTCACCACGCGGGTGTACCGGTTGGCCTCGATCTCGACCAGCCCGAGCTCGGCCAGCTTCGCGATCGCCTCGCGCACGGGGGTGCGGCTGACGCCGAGCCACGCGACGAGCTGGTCGTCGTTGAGCCGCTCGCCGAACTCGAGCGTGCCGTCGCCGATCGCGGTGACGAGGCGGTCGAAGACGACGTCGCGCAGCAGGCGTCGGGGGGTGGGGACGGCGTCGGGCACGGGGATGGGCATCGGGTCTCGCTCCTGCAGGGTGCTGGTGGTGCGGGGGAGGCGCGGGTCGGCGCCGGTCGGGCGGCCCTGCTCGTCGCGGGGCCGCCCCGGAGGTCACGCAGCGTAGATGCCGCTGCCCGAGACCTCGTCGAAGTACGCGCCGAACGAGGCCGGCTGCTCGCGGACGAGGCGGGCCGCGGCCTCGCCGTCGCCGGCCGCGACCGCGTCGCGCAGGCCGCGGGTCAGCTCGGTGGCCTGCTCCCACGGGTAGAGCCCGTCGGTCGCGGGGCGGCGGAGGACGAGCAGGAGGCGCGGCCCGGTCGCCGCCCAGAGGCGACGGAGCGACGAGCTGCCGGAGGCGTCGAGCAGGAGCTCGTTCATGCGGACGAGGTCGGCGACGTCCTCGGGCTTGCGCTTCGAGAACGCGGTGAGGCGGCGGTCGAGGATCGCCGTCACCTCCTTGCGCTGCTCCTTCGTGAGGGCGGGCACGCCGCGCTCGGCGACGAGGGCCCAGACCTGGTACCCGGTCTCGACGGTGTCGGTGAACTCGGCGAAGGTCGGCGCGACGATGCGCGTGTACCGGTTCGCCTCGATGTCGACGAGGGCCTGGTCGGCGAGCTTGGCGATGGCCTCGCGCACGGGCGTGCGCGAGACGCCGAGCCAGGCGACCAGCTGGTCGTCGTTGAGGCGCTCGCCGAACTCGAGGGTGCCGTCGATGATCGCGTCGAACATCTTGTCGTAGACGACGTCGCGCAGCAGGCGGCGGGGGGCGGGCGGCTGGTCGGTCAGGGTGGGGATCGGCATCCGGGTGCTCCTGTTCGGGGGCGGGAGTGGCGGTGCGACGGGCTCGTGGCCCCTGCCGGGGCCGGGGGCTCCGGTCGAGGCGCATGTCGCACCACCATGTACGAGGACGTATCGGGTATCCGGTACTTCACACGACCTTAGCGCGGTCGGGCCCGTCGTGCGACCCCACGCCGCGAGTTCGTGACGAGCGCTCAGCGCCGCACGTCGACGACGGTCCGGCCGCGCACCGACCCGGCCACGATCCGGGGGCCGAGCTCGACGACCTCCGAGAGGCCCACCTCGGTCGTCATCGAGTCGAGCAGGTCGAGGTCGAGGTCGGTCGCGAGCCTCGCCCACGCCTCGCGCCGCAGCTCGACCGGGGCGTCGACCGAGTTGACGCCCGCGAGCGACACCGCGCGGAGGATGAACGGCAGCACCGAGGTCGGCAGGTCGGCGCCCTGCGCGAGCCCGCAGGCGGTCACGGTGCCGCCCCACCGCGTCTGCGCGAGCACGGAGGCGAGGGTCGTGCTGCCCACCGAGTCGATCCCGCCGGCCCAGCGGGCGCGCTGCACGGGGCGGCCGCCCTCGGCGAGCTCGGAGCGGTCGACGACCGTCGTGGCGCCGAGGCCGCGCAGGTACCCGCCCAGCTCGTCGACGCGACCCGAGGAGGCGGTGACCGAGTACCCGAGACGGCTCAGCAGCGCGATCGCCACCGAGCCCACGCCTCCCGCGGCCCCGGTCACGACGATCTCGCCGTCGCCGGGGCGGACGTCGCGCTCGAGCCGCAGCACGCTGAGCATCGCGGTGAAGCCCGCGGTGCCGATGGCGGCCGCCTGCCGGGCGGAGACGCCCTCGGGCACGAGCACGAGCGAGCCCGCGTCGACCACGGCCCGCTCGGCGAAGCCGCCGTGCCGGCTCTCGCCGATGCCCGCGCCGTTCAGCACGACCAGGTCGCCCGGCGACACGGCGGGGGAGGCGGTGGTCACGACGGTGCCCACGAGGTCGATGCCCGGCACGAGCGGCAGGGTGCGGGCGACGCCGGGGTCGCCCGCCAGGGCCATGCCGTCCTTGTAGTTCAGGCTCGACCAGGCCACGTCGACGACGACGTCGCCCGTGCCCAGGAACTCCTGCTCGATCTCCCGCACGGAGGCGGGGCGGTCACTCTCGACGACGACGGCGCGCATGGCGACACGCTACGCGCGCGGGCTGGGGCGCGGCCCTCCCCGCCCGGCGACGGGGCGCCTCCCGGGCGGTCGCTCAGCCGAAGAGGATGGCGGCCTCGTCGTAGCGGTGCTGCGGCACCGTCTTGAGGCTGTCGAGGGCCTCCTCGAACGAGACGTGGACGATGTCGGTGCCGCGGAGCGCCACCATGCGGCCCCAGCGGCCCTCCACGACGCTGTCGCTCGCGGCCATGCCGAGACGGGTCGCCAGCACGCGGTCGTAGGAGGTGGGGGTGCCGCCGCGCTGGATGTGGCCGAGCGTCGTCGCGCGGGTCTCGATCCCGGTGCGCTCCTCGATCACCGGAGCGAGGCGCTCGCCGATGCCGCCGAGGCGCGGGCGCCCGAACGCGTCGAGGCCCCGCTCGGAGTGCGCGTCGCTCTCGTGGTCGGGCACGAATCCCTCGGCGACGACGACGAGCGGCGCCCGGCCGCGGTCGTAGGCCGCCTTCACCCAGGCGACGATCTGGTCCATGCTCGTGGCCTGCTCGGGGATGAGGATGGCGTGCGCGCCGGCGGCCATGCCCGAGTGCAGCGCGATCCAGCCGACGTGCCGGCCCATCACCTCGGCCACCATGCAGCGGCTGTGCGAGTCGCCCGTGGTGCGCAGGCGGTCCATGGCGTCGGTGGCGACCTGCACGGCCGTGTCGAAGCCGAACGTGTAGTCGGTGGCGCCGAGGTCGTTGTCGACGGTCTTCGGCACGCCGACGATCTTCAGGCCCTCGTCGGTGAGGCGCTTCGCCGCCGCGAGGGTGCCCTCGCCGCCGATCGCCATGATGGCGTCGATGCCGAAGCGGTCCATCACCTCGCTGATGCGCGCGACGCCGCCGTCGCCCTCGAACGGGTTGGTGCGGCTCGTGCCCAGGATGGTGCCGCCCTGCTTGGCGATGCCCTGGATCTCCTTCCGCGTGAGCGGCATGACGTCGCCGTCGACGACGCCGCGCCAGCCGTCGCGGAAGCCGACGAACTCCTGCCCGTGGATCGTCGTGCCCTTGAGCACGGCCCCGCGGATGACCGCGTTCAGGCCGGGGCAGTCGCCGCCGCTGGTGAGGATACCGATTCGCATCGCGCTGCTCCGTCGCATGTCGGGCCCGTCGGGCCGGCCGAGATCGGTCCCATCATGGCGCACCCGCGGCCCGACGGCAGCCCCGACGGCCGGGGTGGTCGTCGGCCGCGGTTGCTAGCCTCGTGCCCATGACCGACCAGCCCGCCCCGCGGCCCCCGTCGCCCTGGGCCCGCTTCGCCCGCCCGGCGCCCGGCGAGCAGCGGCCGCGCGCCGAGGTGCAGCCGCCGCCCGCGCGGCAGGGGGCGCCCGGGCAGGGCGGGGGCGGGCAGGCCTGGGGCGGGCAGCCGTTCCCGCAACAGCAGCAGTACGCGCAGCCGTTCCCGCAGCCCGCCGCGACGACCCCGGCGGCGCAGTGGGCCCCGCAGGCCGCGCCCCCGCAGGCCGCGCCCCCGCAGGCCGCCGCGCCGCAGGCCTCGTCCGCCCAGGACGCCCTCACCTGGCCGGCCCCCGCCGCCCCCGGGGTCGGCTCGTACTTCGCCGTCGGCGACGACGAGTGGCCCCCGCCGGCGCGGCCGCGCGACGGCGCCGACGAGGGTCGCGGGCTCGCCGTCGCCTCGGTCGTCTTCGGGGTCTTCGCGGCCCCGCTCGGCCTCGTCTTCGGCCTCGTGGCCGCCCGTCGGGCCGCGGCGGCGGGGGCGTCGGCCGCCCTGGCCCGCGTCGGCCTCGTCGTCTCGAGCGTCATGATCGTGGTCGGCCTCGTCGCGGGCGTCTCCGCCCTCGACTACGTGGCCCGGCTCTCGTCCACCTGCGCCCAGCTCGGGCCGGGCGAGTACGTCGACGGCCAGGGCCGCGGCGTCACCTGCGACTGACCGGGCCGGCCCTGTCGACCCCCGCCGCGCCTCCTACAGGGCGACGGTGCCCGTGTCGGCGATGTTCTGCGGGTGCCCGCCGGTCACGGCGGCCTTGGCGTACTTGAGGAAGGTCACGGCCTTCGGCTCGTTGCTGACCCAGTACTCGGCCGTCTCGACGTCGACCTCGATGAGGGCGACGGTCGGGTCGTCCTTGCCCTGGTCGAACCAGGCCTCGGTGCCCGCGCTCCAGAACTCGTCGATCAGGGCGCGGTCCTTGACGATCGAGGCCTCGCCGGCGAGCGAGAGCCAGCCCTTGCCCGTCTCGACGGCGACGTTGACGTGGGGGTGCGCCTTGATGTCGTCGACCTTGGGCGAGGGGTCGGGGGTGAAGAAGTACACCTTGCCGTCGAACTCGCGGTCGACGACGGCGAGCGGGCGGCTGACGAGGCGCTGGCGCGCGCTCTGGGTGGTGAGGATCCCGATGCGGGCGGCGTCGAGCACCTCGGCGACGCGGCGGATGTCGTTGGTCTCGGTCATGGCGCCGAAGGTACCCGGGGAGGCGCGCCGCCCCTCCCAGGGACCGCCGCGTCGTACCCCGGAGCGGCGCCGATCCGGTCGGCTCGGCCCTCCCCCTCGCGCCGGAGGGCATACATGCCCTACCGTGGAACTCCAGTTCTGTACATCGAGGAGGTCCCCGTGCCGGTCCCCACCACGACGACCATGCGCATCCCCCGCCGCCTGCACCGAGACGAGGTGTACGACCGGCTGCTCGAGGCCATCCTCGACGGCACGTTCGAGCCGGCGGAGCGCATCCGCGACCACGACCTCTCGGCCTGGCTCTGCGTCTCGCGCACCCCGATCCGCATGGCGCTCGCGCGGCTGGGCGACCTGGGGCTGGTCGAGACCACTTCGAACCGGATGACGCGCATCGCGCCGGCCCGCCCCGAGCTGCTGGCCGACCTCGTGCGCACCACCTGGGGGCTCTGGGCCCTCGCCGACGCCGACGTCGCCGCGGCCGAGCCCGTCGGCCGGGCCGGGCTGCTCCGAGCCCTCGAGGCGGGGGAGGCGCGGTGTCGGGAGGTGCGCGCCGACGCCCCCGAGGCGGCGGCCGCGGTCACGACCACCCTGTGCGAGGTGGGCGCCGCGCTCGCCGCGTTCTCGGCGAACCGGTCGCTCGGCGCGGTGCTCGAGCACCTCGGCCTGCTGCTGCGACACCACTCCTCGAGGGCCCCGGGCGAGGCCGACGCGGGCCGTCTCGTGCCGGGGCTCTCGGCCGCCCGGGGCGCCGTCGAGGCGGGGGAGCTCGGAGCCTGGGGCGCGGCCCTCGAGCGGCTCGACGACCGCGCGGTCGCGTCCCTGGCGGCCTGACCGGGCTGTACGAGCGGGCTGACCGGGCTGCCCGAGCGGCCGTCTGAGCGAGCGGCCTGCCCGGGCTGCCCGCCTGAGCGGTCTGCCCGAGCGGCCCGCCCGAGGGGCCGCCGGCGCGAGCGCCCGTGCCCGCGTCACCGGGAGGTGCGGTGGCGGCCGGTGGCGACGAGCTCGGGGGCGGGCACGCTGCCGAGCAGCGGCTCGAGCGTGCGACGGCTGAGCAGCGTCACGACCGCGTCGCCCGCGGCGCACCACTCGCGGTGGTCGAGGGCGCGGCGCAGCTCGGCCACGGGAGCGGCGAGCGAGGGGGAGCCGAGGGGCAGCGCGAGGTGGCGCGAGAGGAAGGCCGTGCGGTTCTGCAGCGGCTCTGAGGCCTGCCGGGCGAGCGGGTTGCCCGAGACGGGGAGGAAGGCCCCCGTCGCGGCCAGCAGGTCGGAGCACGTGGCCCCGGGTCGGTCGAGCACCCGGACGACCGTGGCGGCGAGACGCGACACCTCGCCCGGGTCGGCGTCGCCCGCGGACCTCAGGGCCACGCCGTGCAGGAGCCCGAGCAGCTCGAGCGAGTCGAGCAGGTCGGCGGCCGTGGCCGGCGCGACGCGCGTGAAGCGGTTCGCCTCGATCTCGACCAGGCCCTGGTTGGCCAACCGGGCCAGCGCCTCCTTCACCGGGGTCTTCGACACGCCCAGCCAGGTCGCGATGTCGTCCTCGAAGAGGCGCTCGCCGGGCCGCAGCGTGCCGTCGACGATCGCGCCGAGGACCGACTCGAAGGTCAGGTCGCGGAGGAGTCGGCGCGGGCCGCGCGTGGGTCGCTCAGGTACAGGCATGGCTCCTCCGTCGTCGGACACGTGGAACATCATACGTCTCATGGTCGGCCGTGTCGCGGGTGAGATGTCGGCGCCGTCGCCTACCATCGCCGCATGACGCTCTCACCGGCCCTCGACGCCCCCGGCGCCGGGCCGGGCGACGGCGCCGCACCGCTCGAGAGCACCTGGTCGCCCGAGGCCCCCGTCGACGTCCGGGCCACCCTCCGGCCGCTCGCGCGCGGCGCGGGCGACCCGGCGTGGCGCGTGGTCGGCGAGCAGCTGTGGCGGGCCGTCCGCACCCCGGCGGGCGCGGCCACCCTCTGCCTCACCTCCGGCCGTGACGGCGTGCACGCGGCGACCTGGGGGCCCGGCGCCGAGTGGCTGCTGGCCTCCGTGCCCGAGATGCTCGGCGAGGGCGACGACTGGTCGGGGCTCGACGTGTCGGGGGTCGCCTTCCTCGCCGCCGCGCGGCACCGGGCCCCGGGCCTGCGGCTCTCCCGCACCGGCCTGGTCGTCGAGTCGCTCGTGCCCGCGGTGCTCGAGCAGAAGGTGACGAGCCGCGAGGCCTGGCGGGCCTGGCGCGAGCTCGTGCGCCGCCACGGCGACCCCGCGCCCGGGCCGGCGCCCGAGGGCCTCACCGTCCCGCCCGACGCGGCCACCTGGCGTCGGGTGCCCAGCTGGGAGTGGCACCGGGCCGGCGTCGGCCCGCAGCGCTCCGACACCGTGATGCGGGTCTGCGCGGTCGCCGCGTCGCTCGAGCGCACCGTCGCGCTGGGTCGCGGCGGCGCCGATGTCGAGCGCCGGCTCCGCTCCGTGCCGGGCGTCGGCGTGTGGACGGCCGCCGAGACGATGCAGCGCGCGCACGGCGACCCCGACGCGCCCAGCGTCGGCGACTACCACCTGGCCGCCCTCGTGGGCTGGGCCCTCGTCGGGAGCCCGGTCGACGACGACGGCATGCTCGAGCTGCTCGAGCCCTGGCGGGGGCACCGGGGCCGGGTGGTGCGCCTGATCACGGGCAGCGGCTTCTCGAAGCCGAAGTTCGGCCCGCGGATGACGATCCAGGACCACCGCTCGCACTGAGCCGGCAGGCCCGGCGAGGGAGGGGCGAGCGAGGGGCGAGGGGCGAGCGAGGGCTCAGCTCAGCAGGGCTGCGCGTCGGCCGCCCCGGGCGCGGGGGCGTCGGGGGAGGCGTCGTCGCCGATCGCCGCGAGGACGCGCTGCGAGAACCCGCGGACGACGGGCGCGTCGTCGTCGAGCACCTCGACGAAGTAGCGGCGGATCGCCTCGGTGTGGCCACGGGTCGCGGCGAGCATGGCCCGGCGGCCGTCCGCGGTGAGCTCGACCCACGTGCCGCGGGCGTCCGACGAGCAGTCGGAGCGCCGCACGAGGCCGCGCCTCTCCATGCGGGTGACCTGGTGGCTCACGCGGCTCTTCTCCCAGCCGATCTGCTCGGCGATGTCGCGCACGCGCAGCCGACGGTCGGAGCTGCGGCCGAGCCCGACGAGGATCTCGTACTCGGGGGCGGAGACGCCGGAGTCGTGGTGGAGCCGGAGCTCGAGGGCCCGGTCGAGACGGCGCCGCATCGCGTAGAACTCGTCCCAGACGGCCCAGTCGTCGTCGGTGAGCGGGTCGGGCATGGGCCCAGCATAGGGACGCGTGCCAGGGCAGGGTCGGCGGCGCGGCATATCCTCTGCTCATGTCCGATCTGCGCGCCGCCGACCTCCCGCAGCAGACCGTCGAGACGGCGCGTCGCTGGGCCGCGGCCGCCGCCGCGTCCCCCGCCGACCGTGACGCGGCGCGCCTCACCGCGGTCGTCCGCGACCCCGACGGGCTCGCCTTCAGCATCGCGGTCGTCGACGGCGTCCTGGGTGCCGCCGACCCCGCCGTCGCGGCCCGCACGCTCGACGCGCTGAGCCGCTCGATGCCGTCGACGCTGCCCTGGCACCTCCGCGCCGCCGTCTCGGCCGCGGGCGGGTTCGGGCCGTTGGCTCCCCGGTCGGTCATCGGCGTGGCGCGGAAGGCGCTCCGCCGCACGCTGCAGCACCTGGTCGTCGACGCCGCCCCCGACAAGCTGGGCGCCGCCCTGGCCGCGCTGCGGGCCCGCGAGGGCGTCAGCCTCGACGTCAGCGTGCTGGGGCCCGCGGTGCTCGGCCGGGCCGGCGCCGACCGGCGGCTGGCCGAGCTGACCGCCGTCCTCGGCCGTGACGACGTCGCGGGCGTCCGCACGACCGTCGACGCCGTCGTCGGCCCGACCTCGCCGTGGGCCGTCGACGAGACCAGCGCGCTCGCGGTCGAGCGGCTGACGCCGCTGTACGAGCGGGCCCTGGCCGCCGAGCCCGCCCGGCTCGTGACCCTCGAGGTGACCAGCTCGGCCGACCTCGACCTCACCATCGACGTGTTCACGCGCATCCTCGACCAGCCCCACCTGCACGACCTCGTCGCCGGCGTCGCGCTGCCCACCGGCCTGCCCGACTCGCTGCCCTCGCTGCAGCTGCTCACCGACTGGGCCCGCGGCCGGGTCGCCCGGGGCGGCGCCCCGATCCGGGTCCGGCTCTCGGCCGGCGGCGACCCGTCGTCCGCCGTCGCCGAGGCGGACCGCCACGGCTGGGCCGCCGCCACGCCGCCGGCCCCGGTCGAGGCCGACGCCGCCCACCACCGCGTGCTCGACTGGGCGCTCCGCCCCGCCCACGCCGAGGTCGCCCACGTCGCGGTCGCCGCCCGGGGCCGGCTCGACCTCGCCCACGCCTGGACCCTCGCCCGCGCCCGCGAGGTCACGCACCTGCTCGACCTGGAGGCGGAGCTCGGCGAACCCGAGGCCGACGCCGTGCTGGCCGAGGCCGGCGGGCTCGTGCTGCACGTGCCCGTCGCGCCGCACGCCGAGCCCGACGCGGCCGTCCCGTGGCTGCTGCACCGGCTCAGCGAGTCGTCGCAGGCCGCTGGCGCCGACCTCGACACGGCCGTCGAGCGCTGGCTCGCGGCGGCGGCGCTCGCCGCCCGGGGCGACGACCTCGTCACCCGGCCCGCCGCGCCGGGGCACGGCGGGGTCGGCGACACCGACCCCGCCCTCGAGCGCAGCCGACGGGCCGCGCGTCGCGTCCTGGCCCGCACCGCGACGTCGCACGCGGGCGTGGAGACGGTGGGCCGCTCGCGCGTGCTCGACCACGACGCCCTCGAGGAGGTCGTCTCCCGCACCGCCCAGGCCGGCGTCCTGTGGGGCCACGCCGAGCCGGCCACGCGGGCCCAGCTGCTCGACCGCGCCGCCGCGGCCCTCGCCGCCGCCCGCACGACCCTGGTCGAGGTGCTGGTCGCCGAGACGGGCACCACGGTCGGCGAGGCCGACCACCAGGTCAGCGAGGTGGTCGACGCGGCGCGCCGGCACGCGGCCCTCGCGCGCGGCCTCGAGGGCGTGACCGGGGCGCGCTGGGCGCCTCCTCGGCTCACGGTCGTGGTCTCGGACGCCGCCGCCGCCCTCGCGGCGCCCGCGGAGGGCGCGACCGCGGCGCTCGCCGCCGGCAGCGGCGTCGTGCTGAAGCCCGACCCCCGCGCACGGCGCACCTCCGCCGTGCTCTGCGAGGTGCTCTGGGCGGCCGGCGTGCCCCCCGAGCTGCTGGCGCTCGCCGAGCTCGACGAGGACGACCTCGGTCGTGACCTCGTGGTGCACCCCGCCGTCGACCGCGTCGTGTTCTCCGGCTCGGTCGAGACGGCCCGGCTGTTCCGGTCGTGGCGGCCCGACCTGCCGCTCACGGCCCGGCTCGACGCCCCCGGGGTCGTCGTCGTCACGCCGAGCGCCGACGTCGACCTCGCCGTCGACGCGATCGTGCGCGGCGCCGTCGCCGGCGCGGGCCGCTCGCGCGTCGCGACCAGCCACGTGCTGCTCGTCGGCTCGGCCGGCGACGACCCCCGCCTGCGCCGTCAGCTCGTCGACGCCGTCTCGAGCCTCCAGGTCGGGCGGGCCGACGACCTCTCGACCCGCCTCGGCCCGCTCGTCGAGCCCGCCGGGCCGGCTCTGCGGGCCGCGCTCACGACGCTGCGCGAGGGCGACCGCTGGCTGGTCGAGCCCCGTCAGCTCGACGACGAGGGCGCGCTGTGGTCGCTCGGCGTCGTCGAGGGCGTCGGCGAGCCGGGGGTCGTCGACGCGGCCGTCCGGGGCCCGCTGCTGCGCGTCGTGCGGGTCGCCACGCTCGACGAGGCCCTCGCCCACCAGACCGCCCTCGGCGGCGGCCACGTGGCCGCCGTCGCCTCGCGCGACGTCGACGAGGTGGCCCGGTGGGTGCGGCGCACCGACGCCGGTGCCCTCGTCGTGAACGGCAGCACCGCCGACGTCGCCGCCCGTCGGCAGCCGGCGGCGGGCTGGGGCCGTTCGTCGGTGGGCATGGTCTCGCCGACCGGGGCCGACGCCGTGGTGGCGCAGGGCCGGTGGTGGAGCGTGCCGCGCGAGCCGCAGGCGTCGCTGCGCCTCACCGGCCTGTCGGAGGCGGTGGTGGCGGTGATCGAGGCCGCCCGCTCGGGGCTGTCGTTCGAGCAGTTCGACCGCGTGCGGTCGGGCGCCGTCTCCGACGAGCAGGCCTGGCAGGCGGTCTTCGCCCCGCGGGAGGCCGCCGGGGCCGGCGTCGAGAGGGTCGTGCTGCGGCACCGGGCCCGCCCGGTCGTCGTCCGCCTCTCGTCCGACGGCGACCTCGCCGACCTGGTGCGCCTCCTCGTGGCGGCGGCGCGGGCGGGCGCCCCGGTCGACGTGAGCTCGCCCGTGCCCCTGCCGGCCGCGCTCGTCCAGCTCGTGCGGGCGCCCGGGGCCCCGCTCCGCGTGGGCGAGATCGTCGTCGAGGGCGACGACGCGTTCCGCGCCCGCGCGGCCGCCGGCCTGCTGCAGCGCGGCGGCGGCCGGCCCGACCCCCTCGACGACCTCGAGCTGCTCGCCCGGGCGGCGGAGCCCGACGCGGCGGAGGGCGGCCCCGACGAGGTCGACGCCGGGGCCGCGGGCGCCGTCGCGCGCGACGCCCGGGGAGACGGGCACCTGCCCGCCGCCGACCCCGACGCCGTGGCTCGCTACCGCGACCTTGTCGTCCGGCTGGTCGGCGGCGACCCGCGGGCGCTCGCCGCGGCCGTCGGCGGCAGCCTCGACGTCGTCGTGCACGCGGGCGACGTCACGGAGGAGGGGCGGGTCGAGCTGCTGCCCTTCGTGCGCGAGCAGGCGGTCGCGGTCGTCACCCACCGCGCCGGCCACGTCGACCCCGCGTTCCGCGACCTGCGCCTCTAGGCGCGGCGCCCTACGCGGGCTGGCGGCTGATCAGCTTCGACAGCACGATGGCGCTGCGGGTGTGGTCGACGTTCGGCGCGTTGCGCACGCGCTCGAGGGCCTCCTCGAGCGACGGGATGTCGCGGCTGCGCATGTGCACGATCGCGTCGGCGCTCCCGGTGACGGTGCCCGCGTCGACCACCTCGGGCACGGTGCTGAGGATGCGCTGCAGCTCGGCGGGCGACACGGTGCCCCGGCAGAAGAGCTCGACGAACGCCTCCGTGCCGAGGCCGTCGACGGCGGGGTCGACCTGCACCGTGAACCCCTTGATCACCCCGTCGGCCACCAGCCGGTCGACGCGCCGCTTCACGGCGGAGGCGCTGAGGCCGACCGACGAGCCGATGTCGCCGTAGCCCGCGCGGGCGTTCTGGCGCAGCAGGTCGATGATGCCGTAGTCGAGGTTGTCCACATCGGGCATCCTACGCCAGAAAGTTGCGCGGCGGGCCGTGCGTGCGCAACTTAAGTGCGTACTGAGCGTCCATGATGCGCAGGCTGCGTGTGACACTGGCTGGCGTGAGCATCGCAGCCCCCACCGCCCAGCCCTCCGCAGCCGCCTCGCCCGCGCCGACGCGACGGGCCTCCCGCCGCACGGTGCTGATGTGCCGGCCCGACCACTTCACGGTCAGCTACCGCATCAACCCGTGGATGGACCCCTCGAAGCCGACCTCCACGTCGCTCGCCGTCCGGCAGTGGGAGTCACTGTACGAGACCTACCTCCGGCTCGGCTTCGAGGTCGAGCTGATCGACCCGCTCCCCGGGCTGCCCGACATGGTCTACTCGGCCAACGGCGGCTTCGTGCTCGACGGCGTCGCCTACGGCGCCAAGTTCACCTACCCCGAGCGCCAGCCCGAGGGCCCCGCCTACATGGAGTGGTTCCGGCAGGCCGGCCTCCGCGTGGCCGAGCCCGTCGAGGTCAACGAGGGCGAGGGCGACTTCCTCCTCGTCGGCGACGTCATCCTCGCCGGCACGGGCTTCCGCACCGCGTCCGACTCGCACGCCGAGCTCGCCCGGGTCACGGGCCGCGAGGTCGTCGGCCTGACCCTGGTCGACCCGCGGTTCTACCACCTCGACACGGCGGTGGCCGTGCTCGACCCGGAGCCCGTCGAGGGCGGCGACCAGAACATCGCCTACCTCGAGAGCGCCTTCGACGAGCCCTCCCTGGCCGTGCTGCGCGAGCGGTTCCCCGACGCCGTCCTGGTCAGCGACGACGACGCGACGATCCTCGGCCTCAACAGCTACAGCGACGGCCTCCACGTGGTGATCGCCGAGAAGGCCACGGGCTTCGCGCGACAGCTGCGCGAGCGGGGCTACGAGCCGGTCGGCGTCGACCTCTCCGAGCTGCTGCTCGGCGGGGGCGGCGTGAAGTGCTGCACCCTGGAGCTGCGACGATGACGATCGACACGACCCGCGCCTCCGGCCCCACCGAGGCGGCCATCGCCGTCGAGGACGCCGCGCTGGCCCACAACTACCACCCGCTGCCCGTGGTCGTCGCGACCGCCGAGGGCGCCTGGGTCACCGACGTCGACGGCCGCCGCTACCTCGACTGCCTCGCCGCCTACTCGGCCGTGAACTTCGGCCACGGCCACCCGACCCTCGTCGCGGCTGCCCGCGACCAGCTCGACCGCGTGACGCTCACCAGCCGGGCCTTCCACAACGACCAGCTCGGACCGTTCGCGGCCGAGCTCGCCGCCCTGCTCGGCAAGCAGATGGTCCTGCCGATGAACACCGGCGCCGAGGCCGTCGAGTCGGGCGTCAAGGTCGCCCGCGCCTGGGGCTACCGCGTCAAGGGCGTGCGGCCGGGGGCCGCGAAGATCATCGTGGCGTCGGGCAACTTCCACGGCCGCACCACGACGATCATCAGCTTCTCGGACGACGAGGAGGCGCGGGCCGACTTCGGCCCCTACACGCCCGGTTTCGTCACGGTGCCCTACGGCGACTCCGCCGCGCTCGAGGCCGCGATCGACGACGACACGGTGGCCGTGCTGCTCGAGCCGATCCAGGGCGAGGCGGGCGTCGTCGTGCCGCCGGCCGACTACCTGCCCGAGGTGCGCCGCATCACGCGCGAGCGCCGGGTGCTGTTCATCGCCGACGAGATCCAGTCGGGCCTCGGCCGCACCGGAGCGACCGTCAGCTGCGACCTCGTCGACGTCGTGCCTGACCTCTACCTGCTCGGCAAGGCCCTCGGCGGCGGCGTCGTGCCGGTCAGCGCGGTCGTCGGCGACCGCGACGTGCTCGGCGTGCTGCGGCCCGGCGAGCACGGCTCGACGTTCGGCGGCAACCCGCTCGCGGCGGCCGTGGGCCTCGCCGTCGTGCGGATGCTCGCGACCGGCGAGTGGCAGGAGCGCGCCGCGCGGCTCGGCGCCCGCCTGCGCGAGGGCCTCGACGCGCTCGTCGGCCAGGGCGTCGTCACCGTGCGCGGGGCCGGGCTGTGGATGGGCGTCGACATCGACCCCGCGGTCGGCACCGGGCGGGCGGTCTGCGAGGAGCTCATGCGCCGGGGCGTCCTCGCGAAGGACACCCACGGCTCGACCATCCGACTCGCCCCGCCCCTGGTGATCACGGAGGCCGAGGTCGACGAGCTCGTGTCGACGCTCGGGGCCGTGCTGCGCGACCTCCGCGCCTGAGCGGGTCGCCGGGCGGGCCGGTGGGCTGGGCCCGCCCGGGCCCGGTCAGCCCGCCCGGGCCCGTCAGGCCCGGCCTCAGCCGCCCGCGCGCCCCTCGGGCTTGACGAAGAGGTAGACGACGCTCCGCCCCGTGCGGTGCTCCTGGGCGTTCGCGAAGCCGAGCCCCTCGAGCAGCTCGCGGTCGCCGTCGGTCAGCACGTCGACCTGGCGTCGCACGATCCAGACCCGGTCGGTGGCGGCGAGGCGCTCGGAGAGCTCGGCGCGGTCGTCGGCGTCGTCGAGCTGGAGGGTCTCGTCGGTGAACCGGCCGGCGGCGATGCCCGAGCTGACGAAGGCCACGTCGTCGAGCCCCGAGAAGCGCTGCGGGTAGGCGTAGAGGGCCTGGCGGGGCCGGGTCGAGACGATCCCGGTCGCGTCGAGCAGGAAGGCGTCGCCCGGGCGCGCCTGCTGCTCGACGTAGCTGGCGACCTGGGCGAGGTCGGCGCCGCCGCCCTTCCCGGTGGGCAGGCGCTGCAGCACGTAGGTCGGCGCCGACGCCGCGACGAGCAGGGCGATCAGGGCGATGCTGACCCACCGCCGCCGGAACCCCGTGATGGCGACCGCCAGCAGCAGGCACATGCCCGGCGCCGACCACGCCACCAGCCGCGCCTGGAAGAGCGGGGCGATCGCGAGGCCGACCAGCAGCATCAGGCCGGTCGGCACCACGACCCAGAGGGCGCCGAGCAGCACGACGCTGCCGGGGGTCCGCGAGCGGTCGCGGAGGCGCGTGCCGAGCAGGATGAGCAGCCCGGCGCCCAGCACGGCGTAGGCCACCGAGGTCGCGAACCAGGGCTCGACGAGCACCGAGTACCAGGTGATCTCGGAGCCGGTCGCGGGGTCGCCGTCGCCCAGCAGCCGCGTGCGCTCGCGGATCACCGTGCCGATCACGGGGGCGGTGACGAGCAGCGCGGCGCCGGTCGAGATGGACCAGCCGAGGAGGCGGTGGCGGGCTCCCCGGCGACGTCGCTGAGCCGGGGCGAGCAGCAGGAAGGCGCCGTGCACGAGCACGATCGACGCCATCGGCACGAACACGGCGATGCACGCCGCGAGGCCGGCGCCGTAGGCGACCCACCACCACCGGCTCTGCCGCCGTGAGGCGACCAGCACGAGGACGGTCGCCCAGACGGCCAGCGCGGCGGTGAGGGCGTAGGGCCGGGCCTCCGCCGCCTCGAGGGTCAGCCGGGGCAGCACCGCGTAGATGCCGGCGGCGAGGACGGCCGTCGTGCGCGTCGTCAGCATCCGCACGAGCACGAGCAGGCCTGCCGCGCCGGCCCCCGCCGCGAGGGCGCTCGGCAGGCGGGTCGACAGGGTGCTCTCGCCGAACAGGCCCGTCCAGGCGTGCATCGCCACGTAGTAGGCGGTGTGAACGGCGTCGCGCTGGTGGGTGAACTCGAGCAGCGCGCCGAGGGGCAGGCGGGCGGCCTGCAGGGTGGTCGCCTCGTCGCTCCAGTACGACGGCACCCACGCCGCCGCGACGCCCACCAGCAACGCCGCCAGGCCGGCGACCACGGGGTCGAGCCAGCGGCTGCGGGGGTGTGCGACCGCGGGGTCGTGCCCGATGCTCACGCGACGGCGGCCCGGAGGTCAGCGGAGCCGGGCCCCGCGGCGGCGAGGCCCTCGGCGTGGCTCTCGGCGGCTGGGCACGGCATCGATCCGTGGACCTCTCGGTTCGTCGGGCGCGGGGACGGTCGTCCGATGCTACCGGGTGCCCCTCCGGCACGTCGCGCCGCGAGCGAGCGCGGGCCGAGAGCGGGCGCGGGAGGAGCCGCGAGAGAGCGCAGCAGGAGCCGCGACGGCCCCGGGGAGAACGAGAAAGCCCCCGGCGGGGCCGGGGGCTTCGTGGTGGCTGGACGCGGCGTCGATCCGCGGACCTTTCGATTTTCAGTCGAACGCTCTACCAACTGAGCTACCCAGCCGAGGGAGCCGGAGCTCCTACTGAGAGGCGGTGCCTCTCGGACGGGGTGACCCGTCTCTGCGACCCTGACCGGACTTGAACCGGCGACCTCCGCCGTGACAGGGCGGCGCGCTAACCAACTGCGCTACAGGGCCAAACTTGTGGTGCGTGGTGTCTCCGTGGACGATGCTACCGGACTCGGAGCCATTGCTGGAACCGTGACCCCAACGGGATTCGAACCCGTGCTGCCGCCGTGAAAGGGCGGTGTCCTAGGCCACTAAACGATGGGGCCGAGTGATCTCGGAAGATCACAGAGCAACCGAAGAAGGAGCATACGCAACCCGCGGCCGCGATGCAAACCGGGGAGGCGCCTCCCCGGTCCGGAGGGTCCCTCACGACCCCGACGCGCCGTCGCCACACCGACGGGGGTCTCGCTCGGAGCGGGGAGCGGGAGCTAGGTTCGACCTGTCCTTGATGCTTGGTCGCGACGGCCCTGCGCCCGGCCGGGCGGAGCCGCACGGCGCCTCGACCACGACGAACCGGTGAAGTCCCATGATCCAGATCTCCCCCCGTCGGCTGCGTGCCCGCCGTCGCCCCGTGATGAGCGGCGACCGCCGGGCCGTCCGCCTCGCCCTCGTCGTGGCCGCCCTCTCGCTCGTGGTCACGGGCGGCGTCATGGCCGTCCCCGCCCCCGCGCGGGCCGCCGACTACCCGTCGTGGGAGGACGTCCAGGCCGCCCAGGGCGACGCGAACGCGAAGGCCGCCGAGATCGTCGTGGTGCAGGGCCTCCTCGAGCAGCTGCAGACCGACCTCGACACGAAGAACGCCGACGCGGTCACCAAGGGCACCGCCTACGAGGAGGCGCAGACCGCCTACGACCAGGCCGAGTTCAAGCTCGGCCAGCTGCAGGACCAGGCCGACGCCGCGGACGCCGTCGCCGCCGCCAGCGAGGAGCGCGCCGGCCAGCTCGCCGCGCAGCTCGGGCGGTCGTCGGGCGGCAACGACATCAGCAGCAGCCTGATCGCCGACCCGGGCGACGCCGGCCAGCTCCTGTACCGGATCGGTGCGATGTCGAAGCTCACCGAGCAGGCCGACGGCATCTACTCGCAGGCGACGCAGGACCGCAACACGGCGCAGTCGCTCAGCGACCAGGCCGACGTCGCGGCCGCGGCCCTCAAGGTGCTCGCCGCGGAGGCCGAGGACGCCCTCGCCGCCGCCAACGAGGCCGCCCAGGCGGCGGCCGACGCCTTCGACGAGCAGGAGACGAACCGCTACGCCCTCGAGGCGCAGCTCGCGGTGCTGCAGTCCGACCTGACCACGACCAAGGAGGAGTTCGAGAAGGGCGAGGCCGAGCGCAAGGCCGCGGAGGCCGCCGCCGCCGCGGAGGCCGCCCGCCTCGGCAGCCCCACGAACGGCACGCCCACCGGCGTCGTCTCGAGCTCGGGCTGGACGCGCCCCTCGGGCGGGAACATCTCGAGCGGCTTCGGCATGCGGGTCAACCCGGTCACGCACGCCTACATCCTGCACGCGGGCACCGACCTCGCCGCGGCCTGCGGCACGCCCATCTTCGCGGCGACGAGCGGCACGGTCAGCTACGCCGGCTGGTACGGCGGCTACGGCAACTTCGTCCTGCTCGACAACGGCGGCGGCGTCACCACCGGCTACGGCCACCAGCCGAACGGCGGCATCACGGTGAGCGTCGGCCAGCACGTCGAGGTCGGCCAGCAGATCGGCCACGTCGGCTCGACCGGCAACTCGACCGGCTGCCACCTGCACTTCGAGACGCGCGTCGGCGGCACGCCCCAGAACCCGGTCGACTTCATGGCGCAGCGCGGCATCCGCCTCTAGCGCCACGACGACGGAGGGCCCGACACCTGCAGGTGTCGGGCCCTCCGTCGCGCGGTCGGCGGGTGCGGGTCAGTGGCCCTCGGCCGCCAGCTTCACGATGCCGGCCTCGACGATGGCCTCGGCCTCGGCGGCGTCGCCCCAGCCCTCGGTCTTGACCCACTTGCCGGGCTCGAGGTCCTTGTAGTGCTCGAAGAAGTGCTCGATCTCCTTGCGGAGGTACTCGGGCACGTCGGTGACGTCCTGGATGTGCTCCCAGCGCGGGTCCTTCGCGGGCACCGCGATGACCTTGGCGTCGCTGCCGCCGTCGTCGGTCATGTTGAAGACGCCCACGGGGCGGACCTTCACGCCCACGCCCGGGAAGAGCGGGTAGTCGAGCAGCACGAGCACGTCGACGGGGTCGCCGTCGAGGCCGAGGGTGTTCTCGAAGAACCCGTAGTCGGTCGGGTACACGAAGCCGGTGAAGAGCACGCGGTCGAGGTAGACGCGACCGGTCTCGTGGTCGACCTCGTACTTGTTGCGGCTTCCCTTGGGGATCTCGATCACGGCGTCGTACGCGGCCATGGGTGCTCCTGGTTCAGTCGTGGGGGGTGCCGACCAGACCGGTCGGCGGCTGCCGGTAACGTTACAAGATGCCCGACAGACCACGTCTGACCCCCGCCATGGCCGACGTCCGCCGGGCCGTCCGAGGCTCCCTCGGCGACCTGGCTGCCGACTCCCTCGTGCTCGTCGCCCTGAGCGGCGGCCCCGACTCGCTGGCGCTCGCCGCGGCGACCGCGTTCGAGGCGCCCCGGGCGGGGCTGCGCGCCGGCGCCGTCGTCGTCGACCACGGGCTGCAGGCCGGGTCGGCCGAGGTGGCCGCCGCGGCCGCTGCCCAGGCGACGGCGCTCGGGCTCGACCCGGTGGTCGTCCGACGCGTCGCCGTCGGCGTCGAGGGCGGGCCGGAGGGGGCAGCCCGGGAGGCGCGCTACCGGGCCCTGCGCGAGGTCACCGCCGAGACCGGTGCGGTCGCGGTGCTCCTCGGCCACACCCTCGACGACCAGGCCGAGACCGTCCTGCTCGGCCTCGCGCGGGGGAGCGGGCCCACCAGCCTGCACGGGATGGATGCGGTGCGGGGGCCGTGGCGACGGCCGCTGCTGGCCGTCCGGCGGGAGGCGACCCGCGCCTCCTGCGCCGACCTCGGGCTGAGCCCCTGGCTCGACCCGGACAACGACGACCCGTCGTACGCCCGCGTGCGCGTCCGCCAGATCGTGCTGCCGGTGCTCGAGCGCGAGCTCGGACCCGGAGTCGCGGAGGCGCTCGTCCGCACCGCGGCGCAGCTGCGCGAGGACTCCGAGGCGCTCGACCACTTCGCCGAGGAGCAGGCCGAGGAGGTCGCCGACCACGCCGAGGCCGGCATCTCGCTCGACGTCCGCGCGCTCGCGGCCGACCCGGCCGCGCTGCGGCAGCGCCTGATCCGGCTGGCCGTCGAGGGCGAGTTCGGCGTCGTCCTCAGCCGCTCGCAGACCCTCGAGGTCGCGCGCCTCGTGACCGACTGGCACGGCCAGGGAGCCGTCTCGTTGCCGGGCGTTACAGTGGAGCGCACCGGGGGCGTGCTGCACTTCAGCGCCGCCGGCACCGCCTGAGGCCCGGCCGCTCGACCAGCGCCGCCGCCCCTCGCCCCCGACGTCGTCACCTCTGACGTCGTCGCCCCCACCCCGTCATCCCCGACCCCTCAGGAGAACGCGCGCCCATGGAACTCAGCGACATCGACGGCGACCTCACCAGCGTCCTCTACACCGAGGAGCAGATCCACGCGAAGATCGCGGAGGTCGCCCGCCAGGTCGAGGCCGACTACGCCGGCCGTGACCCGCTGCTCGTGGGCGTGCTCAAGGGCGCCGTCATGGTGATGGCCGACTTCGCGCGCGAGCTCAAGCTCAACGCGCCGATGGACTGGATGGCCGTGTCGTCGTACGGCTCGGGGACGAAGTCGTCCGGCGTCGTGCGCATCCTGAAGGACCTCGACACCGACCTGCACGGTCGCGACGTCATCATCGTCGAGGACATCATCGACTCGGGCCTGACCCTCTCGTGGCTGCTCGAGAACCTCAAGAGCCGCGGCGCCGCCTCCGTCGAGATCTTCGCCCTGCTCCGCAAGCCGGCCGCCGCCAAGGTGCAGGTCGACGTCAAGTACGTCGGCTACGAGATCCCCAACGACTTCGTCGTGGGGTACGGCCTCGACTTCGACGAGAAGTACCGCAACCTGCGCGGCGTCGGGGTGCTGGCGCCCCACGTCTACAGCTGAGCCCGCCCCGGGCCGTGGTGAGGGCCCGACGGGGGCCGTGGCCCCAGTGAGGGGCTCCCCGACCGCTCAGAGCGAACACCCACCAGCCCCCGAGGGGACGCGAGGTAACCTCTCCCTCACGTTCTCCCTGCAGAAAGGTGTCGGGCTCCGCCCGTACTGACATGGACCTCAAGAAACTCTTCCGCGGACCGATCATCTACGTCGTGATCGCGGTGCTCGGCATCGGGATCGGCTGGAGCGTCATCAGCGCCTCCGGCTCGACGCGCGTGTCGACCCAGAAGGGCCTCGAGGCTCTGAACGACGACAAGGTCGCCTCGGCGACCATCTTCAGCAACGAGCAGCGCGTCGACCTCGTCCTGAAGGACGGCGACGAGCAGCAGCAGTTCTACTACGCCACCCCCCGCGGCGACGAGGTCGTCCAGGCGGTCGACGACGCGAAGCTCGAGAGCTTCGACGACAACGTCAGCCAGGGCAACTGGTTCCTGTCGCTGCTGAGCGTCCTCCTGCCCTTCGTGATCATCGGCGCCATCTTCTGGTTCCTGCTCTCGTCGATGCAGGGCGGCGGCAGCAAGGTCATGCAGTTCGGCAAGTCCAAGGCCAAGCTCGCGTCGAAGGAGACGCCGCAGGTCATGTTCACCGACGTGGCCGGTGCCGACGAGGCCATCGAGGAGCTCGAGGAGATCAAGGAGTTCCTCAAGGAGCCCGCGAAGTTCCAGGCCGTCGGCGCGCGCATCCCCAAGGGCGTGCTGCTCTACGGCCCTCCCGGCACCGGCAAGACCCTGCTGGCCCGCGCCGTCGCCGGCGAGGCCGGCGTGCCGTTCTTCTCGATCTCCGGCTCGGACTTCGTCGAGATGTTCGTCGGCGTCGGCGCCAGCCGCGTGCGTGACCTCTTCGAGCAGGCCAAGCAGAACTCGCCCGCCATCATCTTCGTCGACGAGATCGACGCCGTCGGCCGCCACCGCGGAGCCGGCGTCGGCGGCGGCAACGACGAGCGCGAGCAGACCCTGAACCAGCTGCTCGTCGAGATGGACGGCTTCGACGTCAAGACGAACGTCATCCTCATCGCGGCGACCAACCGTCCCGACGTCCTCGACCCCGCCCTCCTGCGCCCCGGCCGCTTCGACCGCCAGATCGGCGTCGACGCCCCGGGCCTCGACGGCCGCAAGCAGATCCTCGAGGTGCACGGCAAGGGCAAGCCCCTCGCCGCCTCCGTCAACCTCGAGGTGCTGGCCCGCAAGACGCCGGGCTTCACCGGTGCCGACCTGGCCAACGTGCTCAACGAGGCCGCTCTCCTGACGGCTCGCTCGAACGCGCAGCTGATCGACAACCGCGCCCTCGACGAGGCCGTCGACCGCGTCATGGCCGGCCCGCAGCGCCGCAGCCGCATCATGAACGACCACGAGAAGCTCATCACCGCCTACCACGAGGGCGGCCACGCCCTCGCCGCCGCGGCGATGCGCCACACCGACCCGGTCACGAAGATCACGATCCTGCCGCGCGGCCGTGCCCTGGGCTACACGATGGTGCTTCCCCTGGAGGACAAGTACAGCGTGACCCGCAACGAGCTGCTCGACCAGCTCACCTACGCCATGGGCGGCCGCGTCGCGGAGGAGCTCGTCTTCCACGACCCGACCACCGGCGCCTCGAACGACATCGAGAAGGCCACGGGCACCGCCCGCAAGATGGTCACCGAGTTCGGCATGAGCAACAAGGTGGGCTCGGTCAAGCTCGGCCAGGGCTCGGGCGAGCAGTTCATGGGCCGCGACATGGGCCAGCGCGACTACTCGGAGACGATCGCCGAGACCGTCGACGCCGAGGTGCGCGTGCTGCTCGAGCAGGCGCACGACGAGGCCTGGGCCGTCATCAACGACAACCGCGACATCCTCGACCACCTCGCCGCCGAGCTCCTCGAGAAGGAGACGCTCGACCACGACGAGCTGGCGGAGATCTTCAAGGACGTCAAGAAGCTGCCCGAGCGCCCGCAGTGGCTCTCCAGCGACAAGCGCCCCGTGTCGGACCGCCCCGCGATCCCGATGCCGACGAAGGCACCCGTCGACGCCGACGCCGTCGACGGCGGGGTCGGCTCCGAGCCGGAGCCCGAGGGCCTCACGACCCGCAAGCGCCCGCCGCGCACCGCTCCCGGCATCGCCACGGCCTGAGCGGGCCACCCGACCGGGGCGGTGTGGAGCTCCCGCCCCGGTCGGTAGCCTGGTCAGTCGAACCGTAGGCCAGATGGCAAGGAGCACCTCGTGACCGACTCGCCGACCGGCGGCTCCCGCCGCGACCCGGCCGCCGTGCCCGACGCTCCGGCGTGGCGGCGGCCCCGGGGTCGCGAGCGGTACCCCGACCCGGTCGAGGTCGACGCCCCGCCGACGTCGGCCCCGGCCTCCGGCACGGAGCGACGCCTCGCGCTCGCCCTCGACGAGACGGCCGCCGTCCGGCCGCCCGCCCAGCTGCCTCCCGTCACGCACACGCCGGCGACGCGGGCAGCGGCGGAGGCCCCCGCGGTGATCCGGGTCCCCCCGGCCCGGACCCCCGCGCAGCCGACGCCGTCCCCCGTGGAGCCCACGCCCGTGCAGCCCACGCCGGCGCCCGCGCAGCCGACGCCGGCGCGCGACGCCGTGTCGCGACGCGCGGTCTCGACCCCCGTGCAGGCGGGCGGCGAGGCCGAGCCGACCCGCGCCTCCGGCCGTCGTCTCGTCGCGGGGGGCCGCTTCGACGGCCCGCTGCCCGTCGGCGCCGAGCGCACCCGGGTCGGGTCGCACGCCGCCCCCGGGCTGGTCGACGGCCCGCCGCGCTCCTCGGTCGAGCCCGGTCGGCCTCGCGGTGAGCGCGCGCGACGTCGCGGAGCCGACGCGGCGCCCGTCGTCGTCCGGTCCCGCCCGGCCGTGCCGCTCGACCTGCTGCCGTCCGACGGCGGGCGCGCCCTGGTGATGGGCATCCTCAACGTGACCCCCGACTCGTTCAGCGACGGCGGTCGCTGGGTCGGCCTCGGCGCGGCTCTCGACCACGCGCGCGAGCTGGTCGCCGCCGGTGCCGACCTCGTCGACGTCGGCGGCGAGTCGACGCGCCCCGGGGCGTCGCGGGTCGACCCGGTCGAGGAGCAGCGCCGGGTGCTGCCCGTCGTCCGCGAGCTGGCGTCCGAGGGCGTGCGGGTCAGCGTCGACACGATGAACGCCTCCACGGCACGCGCGGCCGTCGAGGCCGGCGCCGACGTCATCAACGACGTGTCGGGCGGCCTCGCCGACGACGCGATGGCCGACGTGGCCGCCGAGACCGAGCGGCTCTTCGTCGCCATGCACTGGCGCGGTCACCTCGAGCACGGCCGCAGCGCGCCCGACTACGGCGGCGACGTCGCCCGCCGCGTCCGTGACGAGCTCGCCGCCCGCGTCGACGCCCTCGCGGGCCGGGGCGTGCGCCTCGACCGCCTCGTGCTCGACCCCGGCGTCGGCTTCTCGAAGGACGCCGCCCAGAACTGGCGCGTGCTCGCCGCCCTGCCCGAGCTGGCCCGCCTCGGCCAGCCGCTGCTCGTGGGGGCGTCGCGCAAGAGGTTCCTCGGCGAGCTGCTGCCCGACGGCGCCCCGCCCGAGCAGCGCGACCTCCCCACCGCCGTGGTGAGCGTGCTCGCGGCCCAGGCCGGCGTGTGGGCGGTGCGCGTGCACGACGCGGCCGGCACCCGCGTGGCCCTCGACGTGCTGCACGCCTGGCAGGCCGCCGCCGTGCCCGCGCGACCGGCGAGGCACGCGTGAGCGCCGAGGTGCCGGCGGGCGACGCCCCCGAGGCCGCTCGCCCTGCCGCTGCCGCTGCCCCTGCTGCTGCCCCGGCCCCGGCGCTCCGCCTCGTGCCGCGCGGCCTCGACGTGCTGCGCCTGACCGGCGTGCGGGCCACCGGCCACCACGGCGTCTTCGAGCACGAGCGGCGCGACGGCCAGGAGTTCGTGGTCGACGTCGTCGTGCACCTCGACGCCGCCCCGGCCGCCGAGGGCGACGACCTCGCGCAGACCGTCCACTACGGCGTCCTCGCCGAGCAGCTCGTCGCCGCCGTCGAGCACGACCCGGTCGACCTCGTCGAGACCCTCGCCGAGCGGCTCGCGCACGTCGTGCTGGCCTTCCCCGCCGCGGTGCGGGCCGAGGTCACGGTGCACAAGCCCCACGCGCCGATCACGGTGCCGTTCGGCGACGTGTCGATCACCGTCGTGCGGGAGCGCGCGTGAGCACGGCCGGGCCCGCGCGCCCCGGCCCCGGCTCCGGCACCGCGCCTCCCGGGCCCGGCGCCCGCCGTGCGGTGATCGCGCTCGGCTCCAACCTCGGCGACCGCGACGGGCTGCTCCGCGACGCCGTCGCGGCCCTCGACGCCGTCGACGGCGTGCGCGTCGTCGCCGCGTCCGCCCCCGTCTCGTCGGTGGCCGTCACGCTCGACGGGCCCGACGCGAGCAAGCCCGACTACCTCAACGCCGTCGCCCTCGTCGACACCACCCTCGGGGGTCTCGACCTCCTGGCGGCCCTGCAGTCGATCGAGTCCGACCGGGGCCGGGTGCGCGCCGAGCGCTGGGGAGACCGCACCCTCGACCTCGACGTCGTCGTGCTCGGCGACGACGAGAGCGACGACCCGCGCCTCACGCTGCCCCACCCCCGCGCCGCTGAGCGGGCCTTCGTGCTCGAGCCCTGGCTGCAGGTCGAGCCGGAGGCGCGGCTCGGCCGGGCAGGGCGCGTCGCCGACCTGCTCGCCGCGCTGCCCGACCGCACCCGGCCGGTGCCCGGAGCCGGGCCCCTCTGGCCGCCCGCCGCCCCCGCCCCCGCCCACACCCCCGGAGCCGTCGCGTGAGACACACCCGCCCCGCCACCCTGATCGGCCTCGCCGTCGTCGCCCTCGTGGTCGGCTTCGTGCTCGACGCGGCGCTCGTCGCGACCGGTCGGCCGTCGATCGTGCCGCCCGTGGTGCTCGGGCTCGTGCTGCTCGCCATCGGGGGCATCGTCGTGACGATGGCGATGCCGGTGCGTCGCGTCGCACGCGGCTCGCGCACCGAGCGCGTCGACCCGTACTACGCCACCCGGGTGCTGCTGCTCGCGAAGGCCAGCAGCCTGGCCGGGGCTCTCTTCGGCGGCGGCGCCGGCGGGGTGCTGCTGTTCATGACGACGCGCGGCGTGGGGGTGGCAGTAGGCTCCGTCGTGCCCGCGGTCGTGGCCGTCGTGGGGGGCCTCGGCCTCCTCGTCGGGGGGATCGTCGCCGAGCACATGTGCACCGTGCCGCCCGGCGACGACGACGACGGCGGGCCGGGGGCCCAGGCCGCCTGAGAGCACGCCCGCCGACCGCACCGCCCCGGAGGACCGCCATGAGCCGACTCGACGTCGCCGACGCGACCTGGACGGGCGTCTCGCCGCGGTACGTCTGGCCCGAGGTGATCGGCTGGCTCGTCACCGGTCTCGTCGTGGCGGCGGCCACCCTGCCGCTGTGGTTCCTCGACTCGCTGTGGTGGCGCCTCCTGACGGCCGGGCTGGTCGTCGTGACGCTGCTCGTCTGCGCGTTCGTGCCGCGGCGAGTGCGGGCCATCGGCTACCAGCTGCGCGACGACGACCTGCTGCTGCGCAAGGGCGTCCTGTTCACCCGCGTCGTCGCCGTGCCCTACGGCCGCATGCAGCTGATCGACATCAACCGCGGGCCGGTCGTGCGGGCCCTCGGGCTCAGCGACCTCAAGTTCGTGACGGCGGCCGCGTCGTCGGCCGTGACCATCCCCGGGGTGCCCGAGGCCGAGGCGGAGGCGCTGCGCGACCGCCTGGTCGAGCTCGCCGAGTCGAGGCGGGCGGGGCTGTGACCGACGTCGGGTCGCCGGCTCCGGGGCCCGAGGGGCCCGCCGGCCCGCCGGCTGCCGACCCCGCTGGCCCCGTCGGCCCGCCGGCCCCCGCCGAGGTCGCGGCCCTCACGGACGGCGAGTGGCACCGGCTGCACCCGGCGACGCCCCTGCTCCGCGGCGGCACCGCGCTGATCGTCGCGCTCGGCATCATCGTCTACAACGCGCGCGACTGGGTCGTCCAGCTCGTCGCCGGCATCGTCAGCGGGCGCCGAGGGGGAGACGAGGGCGACCCCTTCGGCTTCGTCGTCGACCACGGCCTGCTCGGCTGGGTGCTGCTCGGGCTCGTCGTCGTCGTGGCCGTGCTCTCGACCTTCTTCTGGCTGGCCTGGCGGATGAACACGTTCCGCGTCACCGAAGAGACCGTGGAGGTGCGCAGCGGCATCGTCTTCCGCACCGAGCGTCGGGCGCGCCTCGACCGGGTGCAGGGCATCGCCGTGCAGCGGCCCGTCCTCGCGCGGCTGTTCGGCGCGGCCAAGCTCGAGGTCAGCCAGGCGGGCGACGACGCCAACGTCAGCCTCGCGTACCTGCGCTCCGCCTCGGCCGACGACCTCCGGCGCGAGATCCTGCGCCGCGCCTCCGGGGCCCAGCGCGCCGAGGGGGTCTCGCTCGCGAAGGGGCCGGCCGGGCGGCCGGGCTTCGTCGGCCTCGTCGAGCAGCGCGCCGCGGAGTTCCTCGCGGACGGCACCGAGGAGGCGCCCCCCGAGTCGGTCGTGCGGGTCGACCTGGGCAGGCTGGTCGGCTCCGTCGTGCTCAGCGGCTACACGCTGTTCATCGTCGCCGCCGCGATCGCCGTCGTCGTCACGGTGCGGCTGACGGGGGAGTGGTTCCTGCTCTTCGCGCTGCTGCCGGCCGTGCTCGGCTCGAGCGGCTACTACGTCAACCGGGTCTCGAAGTCGCTGCGCTACAGCATCGCCGGCACCCGTGACGGCGTCCGCATCGGCTACGGCCTGTTCTCGACGACGAACGAGACGCTGCCGCCCGGGCGCATCCACTCGGTGCGCGTGAGCCAGCCGCTGCTCTGGCGCCCGTTCGGCTGGTGGGAGATCAGCATCAACCGCGCCTCGCGGTCGAGCACGGCGGCGGCGTCGTCGACGGGGCAGCAGGGCGCGAGCGTGCTGCTGCCCGTGGGCGACGAGGGCGACGTGCGCCGGGTGCTCGAGCTGGTGCTGCCCGAGCTCGTCGGGCTCGCGGCGGCGGCCGAGGCCGAGGCGGACGGGGCGCCGGAGGCGGACGGGGCGCCGGCGGCGGTCGCCGACGGCCCGGCAGGGCCCGCTCCGGCGGCCTCGCCCCCCGACGACCTGCGCGCCGCGGCCGACGAGCACGCCTCGCACACGCTGCGGCTCGTCGAGGACGGCCTCACGTCGCGCGGCTCCGACGGCGGCTTCACGACGTCGCCGCGCCGGGCCGCGGTGCTGCGCTGGTTCTCGTGGCGGCGCAACGGCTTCCGGGCGGCGCCCGGGGCGCTGCTGCTGCGGAAGGGCGCGATCTGGCGCGAGCTGGTCATCGTGCCGCTGCCCCGGGTGCAGAGCGTCAGCCTGCACCAGGGCCCCCTGCTGCGGCGGCTCCGACTCGCCGCCGTGCACCTGCACACGGTCGCCGGCCCCATCACCGCCCAGATCGGCGCCCTCGACGAGGCCGACGCCCTTGCCTTCTTCACCGGGGCCGCCCGCGACGGCGTCGAGGCCGCCCGGGCCGACCGCACCCACCGCTGGCTCGCCGTCGCCTCGGCGGCCGAGCCCCCCGCCTCCCCGGTCCCCGCCGCCGCCTCGGCTCCTGTCACCGCTCCTGGCCTCGTGCCCGCCGCCTCCCCGGGCCCTGCCGCCGCTCCCGCCTCTGCTCCTGCTCCTCCTACCCCGCCCCCTGTCGGCCCTCTTCTCGAATTTGCGAGTGATCCGGCCGCGGGCGACGACGCAGCCGCGGAGAACGGGCTCGCTGCGTCGGATCCCTCTCGGATCACCCCCGAGGAGTCGCGGGTCGGGTCGCCGACGCCCGTCACGCCCCCGGACGCCACGCCCGCACCCGCCCCGGCACCGCCACGCGCATCCGCCCCGGCCCCGGCACCCGCACCCACACCCGCCCGCCACCGAGAGGACGACCCCCGATGAGCCCCCAGCAGAGCGGACGTCTCGGCATCGGCATCGTCGGTGCCGGCCGGGTCGGTCCGGTGCTCGGCGCCGCGCTCGCCGCGGCCGGCCACGCGATCGTCGGCATCTCGGCCGTCTCCGAGCGCAGTCGCGACCGGGCCGAGGCGATCCTGCCCGGCGCCCCGGTGCTGACCGTGCAGCAGATCGTCGAGCGCTCCGAGCTCGTGCTGCTCGCGGTGCCCGACGACCAGCTCGCCGACCTCGTGACGGGCCTCGCCGCGACCGGTGCCTGGCAGGCCGGCCAGCTCGTGGTGCACACGTCGCCCGTGCACGGGCTCGAGGTGCTCCGCCCCGCGCTGCAGGCGGGCGCCATCCCGCTCGCCATCCACCCCGCCCTGACCTTCACCGGCACGACCATCGACCTGGTGCGCCTGCGGGAGGCGTACTGCGCGGTCACCGCGCCCGTGCCGGTGCAGCCGATCGGCCAGGCGCTCGTCGTCGAGATGGGCGCCGAGCCGGTGCTCGTCGCGGAGGCCGACCGTCCGCGCTACGCCGAGGCCGTCGCCACCGCCTCCGAGTTCTCGGCGGCGATCGTCACCCAGTCGGTCGGCATGCTCGCCGAGCTCGGCGTGCCCGACCCCGGACGCGTGATCGCGCCCCTCGTCCACTCGGCCATGGACCGCGCCCTCGCCGTCGCCGAGGGGTCGGTGGGCCCCGGTACCATCGACACTGCGCCGTTCGGGCGCCCGTCGGCCGACGACGGGCCGTCACCGCGGCACGGGGCGTGAGGTCCGGGCTCGACCCGCACCGCGCCTCCCGCACGCCCCCCGCCAGCCCCTCCGCGCCCGCCCCGGGCCCGCACCGTCTCCACCGCCTCCACCCCTCGTCCCCTGCAGGAGCCCCTCGCACATGACCGACGCCCCCGACACCAGCACCCCCACCGACGAGGCGGCCGCCGAGGCCGAGGCGGCCCGTGAGGCGTCGGAGCAGAAGCAGGTGCGCCTCGAGAAGCGCGCCCGCCTGCTCGAGTCGGGCCGCGAGGCCTACCCCGTGGGCGTGCCGGTGACCGACACGATCGCCGCCGTCCGTGCCCGCCACGCCGACCTCGAGCCCGGCGCCGAGACCGGCGACGTCGTCGGCCTGGCCGGCCGCGTCGTGCACGCGCGCAACACCGGCAAGCTCTGCTTCGCCGCGCTGCAGGCCGGCGACGGCACGCGCATCCAGGCGATGGTCTCGCTCGCGGCCGTCGGCGAGCAGGCGCTCGCCGACTGGAAGGAGCTCGTCGACCTCGGCGACCACGTCTTCGTGAGGGGCGAGGTCATCTCGTCGCGGCGGGGTGAGCTGTCGATCATGGTCGCCGAGTGGAGCATCGCCGCGAAGGCGATCCTGCCGCTGCCGAACCTGCACTCCGAGCTCAGCGAAGAGACGCGCGTGCGTCAGCGCTACCTCGACCTGATCGTGCGCGACCAGGCTCGCGTGACCGTGCGGGCCCGCGCCGCGGCCGTCTCGTCGCTGCGCCGCACCTTCGACTCGTACGAGTACCTCGAGGTCGAGACCCCGATGCTCCAGACGATGCACGGCGGCGCCGCGGCGCGTCCGTTCCAGACGCACAGCAACGCCTTCGACACCGAGCTCTTCCTCCGCATCGCGCCCGAGCTGTTCCTCAAGCGCGCGGTGGTCGGCGGCATCGACCGCGTCTTCGAGATCAACCGCAACTTCCGCAACGAGGGCGCCGACTCCACCCACTCGCCCGAGTTCGCGATGGTCGAGGCCTACCAGGCGTACGGCGACTACGAGCAGATGGCCCGCCTCACGCAGGAGCTCGTGCAGAACGCCGCGCACGCCGTGGCCGGCTCGCACCTCGTCACCCTCGCCGACGGCTCGGAGTACGACCTCGGCGGCGAGTGGGCCCGCGTGCCGATGTACGAGTCGCTCAGCGAGGCCGCGGGCCGCGAGATCACGCCCGAGACGACGGTCGCCGAGCTGCGGGAGCTCGCCGACTCGGTCGAGCTCGTCGTGCCGCACGAGACGCACGGCAAGCTGGTCGAGGAGCTCTGGGAGCACTTCGTCAAGCCGTCGCTCGACCGCCCCACCTTCGTCGTCGACTTCCCGGTCGACACGAGCCCGCTCGTGCGCCAGCACCGGTCGAAGGCCGGCGTGGTCGAGAAGTGGGACCTCTACGTGCGCGGCTTCGAGCTGGCGACGGCGTACTCGGAGCTCGTCGACCCGGTGATCCAGCGCGAGCGCTTCGTCGAGCAGGCCGCGCTGTCGGCCCGCGGCGACGCGGAGGCGATGCGCCTCGACGAGGACTTCCTCCGCGCGCTCGAGCACGGCATGCCGCCGAGCGGCGGCATGGGCATGGGCATCGACCGCCTGCTGATGGCGATCACCGGCCTCGGCATCCGCGAGACGATCCTCTTCCCGCTCGTCAAGTGACGGAGGCGCGGGTCGGCCCGTGAGGGCCGGCTGCGGTACCCGGTGGACTCCCGGGCACCATCGCTTACCCTTGTGGAGTGCCTGAGACCTTCTGGGGAGCCGCGCTCTTCGCCGTGACCCCGACCATCGTCGTCGGGCTGATCTTCTGGTTCGCCGTCCGGTCGCTGCTCCGAGCCGACCGCACCGAGCGCACCGTGTACTCGCAGATCGAGGCCGAGGAGCGCGCCCGCGCCGAGGCTGAGGAGCGCGCCGGCCGCTGAGCCGGGCCGTGCCGGGCCGAACGCTGACTCGCTGCCCCGTGCAGCGACGAACTCCGACGAGGTGACTCGTCCTGGGTCCCCTCCCTCGTGGGGGGCCCCGGACGAGTCACCTCGTTCGTCGTCGTCACCTCCACTACCCCTCCGACGGCGAGCCCGCCCGCGACGGGCGACGGCACGCCCGTGATCGCATGCCCGACCGCCTGCTCACCCGGGTGGTCTGGGGGGGGCTGGAGGGCGCCTCCTGCAGGCCTCGGTGTCCCCCTCCGCGGGGGCACGGTCAGCCGGTCTCCGCGTACCCCTCCGCGTTCGGCGGACAGTCGCGCAGTGTTCGCTTGACACCCCGCGATCCGCGTGTTCATGGGGATGCACGGGGGTCGCGCCCAGGAAGCCGTACCCCGTGCGACCCCGACCGTGCCTACACCCGCGATGTGCCCCGAGTCAAAGCCGCACCCCGTTCGTCCCCCGAAGCACTCGAAACCCTGTACGTGCCCTCCGAACAACCTTGTGAACTGCCTGAATGACACCAGTGTCATTTCGTGCTGGCACCAGACTCGAAGTACGCCGAAGAGCTTCACGAACTATTCGACACGACACCACGGTCTGAATTCGAGCAGGGAGAGAAACGATGACTACCGTCACCACGCGCAACACCACCACGGACACCACCGACGACACCGAGGTCGAGGTCCTCTCGCAGGTGCGAGGCGCCTCCACCGACCAGGTGGGCGACTATCTCCGCCACATCGGCCGCATGCCCCTCCTCGACGCCGCGGAGGAGACCGAGATCGCCCGCCGCATCGAGGTCGGCCTCTTCGCCGGCGAGAAGCTCAAGGAGCTCCAGGCCGCCGACGCCGTCAAGAAGGTCCGCACGAAGGCGCACGCCGAGACGATGCGCGACCTCCGCTGGCTGCAGCACGACGGCGAGCGTGCGAAGGACCGCATGATCACCGCGAACCTCCGCCTCGTCGTCAGCATCGCCAAGCGCTACACGCAGCGCGGCCTCCCCTTCATGGACGTCATCCAGGAGGGCAACCTCGGCCTGGTGCGCGCGGTCGAGAAGTTCGACTACACGCAGGGCTACAAGTTCTCGACCTACGCCACCTGGTGGATCCGTCAGGCCATCGCCCGCGGCCTCGCCGACAAGGCGCGTGCCATCCGCATCCCCGTGCACACGGTGGAGCGCATCAACCGCATCTCGCGCGCCGAGCGCGACCTGACCGTCGACCTGGGCCGTGCGCCCACCGTCGAGGAGGTCGCCGCCGAGGTCGCGATGGAGGTCGCCGACCTCGTCGAGCTCAAGTCGCGCTCGCACGAGCCCGTCTCGATCCACACCGTCGTCGGCGACGCGGAAGACAGCGAGCTGGGCGACTTCATCGAGGACGAGGAGACGCCGTCGCCGACGGCCGCCACCGAGAACTCGCTGCTGAACCGCGACATGCACGCCCTCGTGGCGACGCTGCCGGAGGACGAGGCCCGCGTGATCCGCATGCGCTTCGGCCTCGACGACGACCAGCCGATGACCCTCGACGAGATCAGCAAGCGCGTGCACAGCTCGCGCCAGGCCGTCTCGCGCGTCGAGAGCCGCGCCCGCCTGCGCATGTTCGCCAAGGCCGTCAGCCAGGACCTGCAGCTGTACCTGCAGTAGTCCGGCGGCAGCGTCCGCTGCACCGGCACGACCACGAGAGGGCCGCCTCCCCGCCCCGGGGAGGCGGCCCTCCGTTGTCTGCCGCCCCGCGCCTCCGCGCGTCGCGACCGCCGGCGTCAGGAGGCGGCGTCGCCCGCCTCGTCCTCGGCCTCGACGCTCGCCACGACCTCCGCCGCCTCGGCCTCGAGCTGCGCCGCGGAGACGAGCCCGCCGCGGCGGTGGGCCGTGCGCGCCTTGAACTTGGCGCGGACGTCGCTCGGCACGAGCTCGAGCAGCTGGTCCTCGCGGAGCGGCAGGTCGAGCAGGCTGAGCTTCAGCCGCCCCTTCGTCGCGTGCCGCCCGGCGTCGAAGCGGATCACCTGCCCGGCCTCGCGCTGCAGCCGCATCGACACGACGCAGCCCTCGCTGACGTCGGCGACCACGCGGCCGTCGACCTCGAGCGCCGCCGACCGGGTGCCCGCGCCGACCTGGAACCGCAGGGCCTCTCCCGGCCCGAGCACCACCGAGCGGTCGATGCCCGACATCGGCGCGACCGGCGTGATGAGCGTCGCCGCGACGGCCGGCGACATGACCGGCCCGCCCGCGGCGTAGTTGTAGGCGGTCGAGCCGGCGCTCGTCGCGACGATGATCGCGTCGGCCTTGTAGTGGCCGTAGGGCGTGCCGTCGACGACGAGGTCGGCGGTGACGACGCCCTCGCCCGGGCGGCGCGCGATCGAGACGTCGTTGAAGGCGAGGAAGGTGTGCTCGTCGGTGGAGGTGGAGTGCACGACCTCGACGGCGTGGTGCGGCTCGAGAGAGAAGCGCTTCGCGGCGAGGCGCTCGAGCGCGTCGGGCAGGTCGGCGGGCTCGACCTCGACGAGGAAGCCCAGGTTGCCGTAGTTCACGCCGAGCACCGGCACCGGGCGGTCGGCCACGAGGCGCATCGCGCCGAGCATCGTGCCGTCGCCGCCGAGGGCGACCACGACGTCGACCCGGTCGCGGAACGACCGCTCGTCGACCAGCTCGACCGCGCCCGCGACCCGGTGCTCGTCGCTCTGCAGCGCGATCAGCAGCACGTCGCCCTTGCCGGGCAGGCCGTCCTGCTTCCAGGCGCAGAGGATCGCGACCGACTCGGCCACGGACTTGGTGGGGTGCGGCACGAGACCGACGGTGAAGGTGCCCATGGAGCGACCGTACCGGCGCCCTCCGACAGGTCGCTGCACCTCCGTCACGCCCCCAGCGAACAGGGGCTGCGAACCCAGGGGCCCGTGGTTACTCTCGACAACAGACACCGGTGCTGCCCCCAGTTGGCACCGACTGCATGAGCGGTGGCGCCACTCCCACCCCGCCACCGAGGGAGCAAGAGAAGATGTTCGAGAGATTCACCGACCGTGCCCGTCGCGTCGTCGTCCTCGCCCAGGAAGAGGCGAAGATGCTCAACCACAACTACATCGGTACCGAGCACATCCTGCTCGGGCTCATCCACGAGGGCGAGGGCGTCGCCGCCAAGGCCCTCGAGTCGCTGGGCATCTCGCTCGACGCCGTGCGCGAGCAGGTCCAGGACATCATCGGCCAGGGCCAGCAGCAGCCGACCGGCCACATCCCCTTCACGCCGCGTGCGAAGAAGGTCCTCGAGCTCAGCCTCCGCGAGGCCCTCCAGCTCGGGCACAACTACATCGGCACCGAGCACATCCTGCTCGGCCTGATCCGCGAGGGCGAGGGCGTCGCCGCCCAGGTCCTCGTGAAGCTCGGCGCCGACCTCAACCGGGTCCGCCAGCAGGTCATCCAGCTCCTGTCCGGCTACCAGGGCAAGGAGGCGGTGGCCGTGGGAGGCGAGCAGCAGCAGGGCACGCAGGGCGGCAGCCAGGTCCTCGACCAGTTCGGCCGCAACCTGACCCAGGCCGCGCGCGACAACAAGCTCGACCCGGTCATCGGTCGCGAGAAGGAGATGGAGCGGGTCATGCAGATCCTCTCCCGCCGCTCGAAGAACAACCCCGTGCTGATCGGCGAGCCCGGAGTCGGCAAGACCGCCGTCGTCGAGGGCCTCGCGCAGGCCATCGTCAAGGGCGAGGTGCCCGAGACCCTCAAGGACAAGCAGCTCTACTCGCTCGACCTCGGCTCGCTCATCGCCGGCAGCCGCTACCGCGGTGACTTCGAGGAGCGCCTGAAGAAGGTCACCAAGGAGATCCGCACGCGCGGCGACATCATCGTCTTCATCGACGAGATCCACACCCTCGTGGGTGCGGGCGCCGCCGAGGGCGCGATCGACGCCGCGTCGATCCTCAAGCCGCTGCTGGCCCGCGGCGAGCTGCAGACCATCGGCGCCACGACGCTCGACGAGTACCGCAAGCACTTCGAGAAGGACGCCGCCCTCGAGCGCCGCTTCCAGTCCGTGCAGGTCAACGAGCCGTCGCTGCCCCACACGATCAACATCCTCAAGGGCCTCCGCGACAAGTACGAGGCCTTCCACAAGGTCTCCATCACCGACGGCGCGATCGTCTCGGCGGCGAACCTCGCCGACCGCTACGTGAGCGACCGCTTCCTGCCCGACAAGGCCATCGACCTGATCGACGAGGCCGGCGCCCGCCTGCGCCTGTCGATCCTGTCGGCCCCGCCGGAGCTGCGCGAGTTCGACGACCGCATCGCCGGCGTGCGCGCCCAGAAGGAAGCCGCGATCGAGGACCAGGACTTCGAGAAGGCCGCGTCGCTCCGCGACGAGGAGAAGAAGCTGCTCGGTGAGCGCCTCCGCCTCGAGAAGCAGTGGCGTTCGGGCGAGGCCGGCGCCGGCGGCACCGTCGACGAGGGCATCATCGCCGAGGTGCTGGCCCAGGCGACGGGCATCCCCGTCTTCAAGCTCACCGAGGAGGAGACCTCGCGTCTCGTCTTCATGGAGCAGGCGCTGCACCAGCGCGTCATCGGTCAGGAGGAGGCCATCGCGGCGCTCTCCAAGACCATCCGCCGCACGCGTGCCGGCCTGAAGGACCCGAACCGCCCCTCCGGCTCGTTCATCTTCGCGGGGCCCACGGGCGTCGGCAAGACCGAGCTGGCCAAGGCGCTCGCCGAGTTCCTCTTCGACGACGAGGGCGCGCTGATCAGCCTCGACATGTCGGAGTTCGGCGAGAAGCACACCGTCTCGCGCCTCTTCGGTGCCCCTCCCGGGTTCGTCGGCTTCGAGGAGGGCGGCCAGCTCACCGAGAAGGTGCGTCGCAAGCCGTTCTCCGTGGTGCTGTTCGACGAGATCGAGAAGGCGCACCCCGACATCTTCAACAGCCTGCTGCAGGTGCTCGAGGAGGGTCGTCTGACCGACGGCCAGGGTCGTGTCGTCGACTTCAAGAACACGGTCATCATCATGACGACCAACCTGGGCTCGAAGGGCATCGCCGGCGGCCCCGTCGGCTTCCAGATCGAGGGCGACACCGCGACCGGCTACGACCGCATGCGCGCCAAGGTCAACGAGGAGCTCAAGAAGCACTTCAAGCCCGAGTTCCTCAACCGCGTGGACGACACCATCGTCTTCCCGCAGCTGTCGGGCCCCGAGCTGCTCCAGATCGTCGACCTGTTCGTCAAGCGCCTCAGCGAGCGTCTGCTCGACCGCGACATGACGGCCATGCTGACGGTGCCCGCCAAGGAGCGCCTCATCCAGGTCGGCTTCGACCCGGCCCTCGGTGCTCGCCCGCTGCGTCGTGCGATCCAGCACGAGGTGGAGGACCGCCTCTCCGAGCGCATCCTCACGGGCGACCTGACGGCCGGCGACCACGTCGTGGTCGACTACGTCGACGGCGAGTTCGTGTTCACCACGACCCGCCAGCAGGGCCGCGACGAGGTGCTCGTGCTCGAGAAGAGCGACGACTAGGCAGCACCCCGTGCGGGTCTGACCCGCAGTGACGCCCGAGGGCGGTCCGGCTCCGGCCGGGCCGCCCTCGGGCGTTCGTGCGTCCGCGAGCTCCCGTGGTCCGGTGCTGGCACGGAGGGGTGGGGCGGGTCACCGTCCCTGTGGGCGGGTGGGCGCCTGCCCGCCGGGAGGGACGCTGGCCCGCCGACCCGCGCCTCCTCGGCTGTCCCCGCCCGCCGGAGGCGCGGGGCGCGTGGGTAGGCTGGCCCGATGACCTCCGCCGACCAGCACGGCATCACCGTGCGCGATGCCGTCGTCAGCGACGTGCCGCACATCCAGAGGCTCTGCGAGCCCTTCGTGCAGCGACGCATCCTGCTCGGCAAGGACCTGGTGACGCTGTACGGCGACGTCCAGGAGTTCCAGATCGCGGTCGGCCCCGACGGGGTGCCCGTCGGCTGTGGTGCGCTGCACGTCATGTGGGACGACCTGGCCGAGATCCGGACCCTCGCCCTCGACCCCGCGTGGATCCGCAGGGGAGTCGGCCATCGCCTCCTCGACGGCCTGGAGGAGGCGGCCCGTCGTCTCGAGATCGGTCGCCTGTTCTGCCTGACGTTCGAGGTCGACTTCTTCGAGAAGCACGACTACCTCAACGTCGGCGACGAGGGGCTCGTGCCGCCCGAGGTGTACGCGGAGCTCGTGCGGTCGACCGACGAGGGCGTCGCGGAGTTCCTCGACCTCGCACGCGTGAAGCCGAACACCCTCGGCAACTCGCGCATGCTGAAGGCGCTGCCGCCGCGGCCGTAGGTCGACGGCTCGGCGCGGGTGGCTCGCGGGGTTCGTCCGGCTCGTCCGGCTCGACGGCCGGCGGCTCGGCGTACGCTCGGCCCATTCTCAGCGCACACGCCGCCGCCCTCCCGGTCACGGCGGTGACCAGCGCTTAACCTCTGCTCATGTCGACGTTCATGGATCCGACCGGGCCGCAGCCGCCCTCGGTGTACTGGCGTCGGCGTGCGATGGTCGCCCTCGGTCTCGTCGTCGTCGTCATCGTCATCGTGCTGATCGTCGTGCGACCCGGCTCCGGCGCCGCCGAGCCCGGTGCCGCCGCGACGAGCACGCCCCCGGCCGCGGCCGAGGAGACGCCCGAGGCGTCGGCGCCCGCCACGGGTGCGGCTCCCGCCGCCGACGCGACCGCTCCCGCCACCGACGCGCCCGCCGCGGGCGACGACGCCACCTGCGCGGCCGGCGTGGTCGATCTCGTGCCGATCACCGACGCGGCGACGTACGCGTCGACGCAGCTGCCGCAGATCTCGATGTCGATCACGAACACCGGCTCGGTCGACTGCTCGCTGAACCTCGGGTCGAGCCAGCAGGCCCTCGTCGTCACCAGCGGCCAGGAGCAGTGGTGGTCGTCGAAGGACTGCCAGGTGAACCCGACCGACCAGGTCGTCACGATCCAGGCCGGCCAGACCCTCACGACGCCGGCGATCGCGTGGGACCGCACCCGCTCCACCCCCGACACCTGCGAGGGCACGCGCACTCCGGTGCCTGCGGGAGGCGCGACCTACCGTCTGACCGTCAGCGTCGGAGACATCGTCTCGGCCGACACCGCCCCCATGATCCTGAACTGAGCGCATGACCGATCCTTCTCCCCGTTCCGAGGCCCTCGAGCTGGCGCTGGCGTCGCAGGACGTCGCCGCCGTCGCGTTCGCCCTGCGTCACGACGTGGTCGTGGTGCCGAAGCTGGTGGCGCCCGTGGGTGCGGCTGGCGGTGCGAGTTCGGGTGCTGGTGCTGGTGCCGGTGCCGGTGCTGCGGGGGCCTCGTCGGCCGACGGAACCGAGGGAGGCGCGGACGAGCCCGCCGACGACGGTCCCGTCTTCGGGGCGGCCGAGCAGGTGCGCGTCTTCGGCCGTGAGAACACCGACAAGCGGATCCTGCTGCTCTTCTCGTCGGCCGACGCCTACGCGGCGATGGTGCCGGACGACCCGCACCGCGAGGTGATGCTCTACGACGCGGACGCGCTGCGGGCCTTCCTCGACGTGCACCTCGACGTGCTCGAGCAGGTCTTCTTCGACATCGCCGGGCCGCACACGATGGCCGCGACCCCCGAGGACCTGCTCAAGGCCCTGCGCTAGCCGCCCGGGGTGGGGCACGCCGTGCCGCACCACGTCTTCGCACGCGAACCACGCCGCGGCGTGGTTCCCGTGCGAGGACGTGGTGCCGCGCAGGCCGCGCAGGCTGCGCCCGGTCGGGCCGGGCCCGGCCGGGCGGCGCGCAGCGTGCCGCACCCCCTCTTCGCGACGGAACCCTGCCGCGGCGGGGTTCGCGTGCGAGAACGGGGTGCCTCCCGAGGCGAGTCGGGTGGCGCGGAGCGTGCCGCACCACGTTCTCGCCTCGGAACCACGCCGCGGCGTGGTTCGCGTGCGAGAACGTGGTGTCTCGCGAGTCGGGTGGGCCGCGCCCGGCCGCGCGCAGCGTGCCGCACCCCGTCTTCGCACCGGCACCCCGCCGCGGCAGGGTTCGCGTGCGAGAACGGGGTGCCTCGCGACGCGCGCGACGCGCGCTAGAACGCGGCGTCGAGCTCGCGCTCGCGCGGGGTCGCCGCGGCGCTGAACGCGCGGCGCAGCGCCTCGCGCAGGTTGCCCGACTCCGAGTCGACGAGCTGCGTGAAGCCGAGCCGCCGCGCCTCCGACGCGCGCTGCTTCGGCGACGACACGGGCCGGATCTCGCCCGCGAGGCTGATCTCGCCGACGGCCGCGAGGGTGTGTGGGAAGCTCGCGTCGCGGCTGGCGCTCGCGAGGGCCAGGGCGATGGCGAGGTCGGCGCCGGGCTCGGTGATCTTGATCCCGCCGACGGTCGAGACGTAGACGTCGGCGTCGCCGAGCCGGATGCCCGCGCGCCGTTCGAGCACGGCGAGCAGCATCGCCACCCGGGAAGAGTCGACGCCGTTCACGACGCGGCGGGGCTGCGGGGTGCTGCTGGCGACGATGAGGGCCTGGACCTCCACCGGGAGCGCACGCCGCCCCTCCATCGCGACGGTGATGCAGGTGCCGCTGACCGGCGACCCTCCGCGTGACATGAAGAGGCCGCTGGGGTCGGCGACCTCGGCGATGCCGTCGCCGGTCATCTCGAAGCAGCCGACCTCGTCGGTCGGGCCGAAGCGGTTCTTGTGGGCGCGGATGAACCGCAGCGCGGTCTGCCGGTCGCCCTCGAACTGGCAGACGACGTCGACCAGGTGCTCGAGGAGGCGCGGGCCGGCGATCGTCCCGTCTTTCGTCACGTGCCCCACCAGCAGCACCGGCAGGTTGCGGTCCTTGCTGACGCGGATCAGGGTCGAGGCGACCTCGCGGACCTGCGACGTGCCGCCTGCGATGCCGTCGATGGACGACGACGAGACCGTCTGCACGGAGTCGACGATGACGAGCTGCGGGTCGACCTGGTCGATCTGGCCGAGGATGACGGAGAGGTCGACCTCGGCGGCGAGGAACAGGTTGTCGTGCATGGCGCCGGTGCGCTGGGCGCGGAGGCGGACCTGCGCCGCGCTCTCTTCTGCGGTGACGTAGAGCACGCGGGCACCGGTGGCGGCGGCGCGGGAGGCGACCTCGAGCAGGAGGGTCGACTTGCCGACGCCGGGCTCGCCGCTGAGCAGGATCGCCGCGCCGGGCACGATGCCGCCGCCGAGCACGCGGTCGAACTCGTGGATGCCGCTCGGCCAGTACGCGACGCTGTTCGCTTCGACCTGCGTGATGGGGCGGGCGACGCGGTCGCCGCCGACGGTGACCGGGGCCGTGCCGCGGGCGCTGACCAGGGCTGAGGTGACGTCGACGACGGTGCCCCAGCGCTGGCACTCCCCGCAGCGACCGACCCACTTGAGGCTGGTCCAGCCGCACTCTGTGCAGCGGAAGGAGGGGGAGGTGGAGCGGGCCATGCGGTCAGCCTAGGTGGGTCCACCGACAGCGGGGGCGCCTCCTCGGGGCTCCTGGGGAGAGAGCTGCCCGGCTCGGCCCGGGGGAGGGAGGATGCGCGGGTCGAGAGGCCACGACCGCCTCCCCCTCGCGTGAGTGCGAGGCGTTCGCGACCACTCGGCGCGCTCAGCTGCCGAGGGCGTCCGTGCCGCGCTGGGCGGCGCGTCCGGCGCGACGCTCGGCGGAGCGGGCGACGGCCCCCGCGGCGGCGGCGTCGTGCACGGTGGCGGTGCTGTCGGTGACCGCGCGGTCGGCGGCGATGCGGGCGACGCGGGCGGCGACGGCCGGCTCGAAGGCGGAGGCCCAGACGCGGTAGCCGCGGTCGTTGGGGTGGAAGAGGTCGCCGGCCGAGTTGCGGTAGGTGCGGAAGAAGCCCTGCTTCCGCGTCGTGGCGTACAGCGGGGCGACGGTGAGGCCGAACTCGTCGGCGACGCGGCGGACGATGCGGTTGGCCTCGACGAGCTTCTTCTCGCGGTCGGGGATCCACATGGCGGGCAGGTCGCCGACGATGGCGTGCGACGGCAGGGCTCCGTAGATGACGCGGATGTTCTTCTCGAACGACTCGGGGTCGAAGGCGATGATGTCGTTGGCGCCGATGGCCACGGTGACGACGTCGGGCTCGTACTTCTCGAACTTCGGCAGCTGGTCCTTCCGGCAGAGCCAGGTGGTCGAGCCGCTGACGCTGAGGTTGACGACGCGCAGCGAGGTGTGGCCCTGGCGGCGGATGTACGCCGAGAGGCGGCCGACGTAGCTGCGTGCGGGGCTCGAGGCGCCGATGCCCTGCGCGGCGGAGTCGCCCATCGCGACGTAGAGCAGCGCGCCCCCGCGGTCGAACCGGGCACGCCACCAGGCCGAGTGGACGGGCAGCAGGGCGTTGAGGTCGGCGGCGGCGGCGTTCCGGTGGCGGAGGAAGCTGCGGACGCCGGCTCCGGCGGCTGCGGTGGCGGCGAGGGTGACGCCGACGCCCGAGAAGAAGGCGGCGGCGGTGTGGCGTGTGGGCATCCCTGGACGCTACGCCGGGCAGTTCGGCGGCTGCTCACCGTCGTCGCCCCGCGGCGATGAACCCGCGATCGGACAGAACGCCCCGGCGTGCCCGGGTGCGATGTCCGATCGCGGGTTCATCGCGGAGCCGAGCGAGTGCAGGAGGCGCGGGTCGGCCGCCCCCGCCACCCCGATTTCCGACATGGCCGCGGGATGTACTAAACTCTCCCCCGGTACCGTGTCCGAGCGGCCGAAGGATCATGTCTCGAAAACATGTGTGGGGGAGACTCCACCGTGGGTTCAAATCCCACCGGTACCGCCAGAGCAGAAGCCCTGAGAACCTCGCATCGCCGAGGGGCTCGGGGCTTTTCTCTTCCCTCTCGGAGGCGACGCGGTGAGGCAGCCGGACGACGGGCAGATGTCCGACGTAGTCGAGAGGCCGCCCCGTCGCCTACGCGTCGCTCGCCTCGAGGGCCGCGTGCTGCCGCTCGATGCGACGGTTCACCACGATTGTCCACGCGGCTACGGCGATCGAGGCCACAGCGCTGATCGACATCAGCACGCCGACCAGCTGGCTGTCGCCAGCGATGAGGACGATCGCGCACGCGAGGACGACGGCGGACAAGGCGATCTGGACGGCTGGCCACGTGTTCGTCATGTGACGAGCCTACGAGCTGCCCGTCGCCCTCGCCTCGCTCAGCGCTACCAGCGTGAGCAACCGGAGCGACCCCCGCAGCGTCGACGTGACCGGCTGCTACGGGACGGTGACGACGACCTTGCCCCGGACGCTCTCTTTGCCCAGGCGGGCGAGGGCCGCCGCGGTCTCGGTGAAGGGCTCGACCTTCCCGACGACGGGTCGGACGACGCCCGCGTCGACCAGGGCCGCGATCTCGGCCAGCTGACGGCCGTCGGCCCGCATGAAGAGGAACTGGTACGAGACGCCGAGCTTGCGCGCCTGGGCCCTGACCTTGCGACTCAGGCCCGCGATCGCCAGGCGCAGCACGGGGTTCAGGCCGGCGGACTTCGCGAACGCGGGGTCCGGCGGCCCCTGGATGCCGATGGCGAGGCCGCCCGGCGCGAGCACTCGGAGCGACTTCGACAGGTTCTCTCCGCCGAGGCTGTCGAGCACGAGGTCGTAGCCGGACAGCTCCTCCTCGAAGTCCTGGGTCCGGTAGTCGAGGACGACGTCGGCCCCGAGCTCGCGGAGGAAGTCGGCGTCGCGCGCCGACGCGGTCGTGGCGACGTGCGCGCCGAGGTGCGCGGCGAGCTGGATCGCGATGGTGCCGACACCGCCGGCTCCGGCGTGGATCAGGACCTTCTGGCCGGGCTGCACGTCACCGCGCTCGACCAGCGCCTGCCACGCGGTCAGCGCGACGAGGGGCAGCGACGCCGCCTCGACGGTGCTGACGGAGGTCGGAGCGAGGGCGACGTCGGCCTCGTCGACGGCGATGCGCTCGGCGAAGGTGCCGATGCGCGGGTCACGGGGGCGGGCGAAGACCTCGTCTCCGGGCGCCAGGGTGCTGACGGCCGCGCCGACCTCGACCACCGTGCCCGCGAGGTCGTGGCCGAGGGTCATGGGCAGCTCGAAGGGGAGGACGAGCTTGAAGTCGCCCTGTCGGATCTTCGCGTCCAGGACGTTCAGCCCCGCAGCGTGGACCTCGATCAGGACGTCGTGGGCGCCGACGGTCGGCTCGGGCACCGTGACCTCGTGCAGCGGTCCCTTGTAGGCGTCGAAGGCGAAGGCTCGCATGGCGGGGGCTCCTGGCTGCTCGGTCGGGGCGCTCTTCCGAGCACGCTCAATGGTGAGCGCCCTCAACCATGCTGTCAAGGGAGGCGCGTGGTGAGTCCCTCGAGGACGGGCGCGGCACCAGGAGCGTCGACGGGCACCGACGAGCGGGTCACGGCGTCGGCGAGCAGCTGGAGACCGTCAGCGGAGGGAGAGCCAGGCTCTGCCGTGAAGACGAGCATCTGCAGGCCGGGCTCGGACGTGAGGTCCATCGTCTCGAACGAGAGCGTCAGGTCGCCGACCACGGGATGGTGGACGGACTTCGTGCCGGTCCGGTGCTCGCGAACGTCGTGCGAGGCCCACAGCCTGCGGAACAGGTCGCTGCGGGTCGACAGCTCACCGACGAGGGCGGTCAGCTCCTCGTCGTGGGGCGAGCGGCCTGCCTCCCGCCGCAGGAGCGCCACGATCTGTCTCGCGTCGGCGTCCCAGTCTCTGTAGAACTCCCTCGACCGAGCGTCGAGGAACACGAAGCGGGCCGCGTTGACCGGACTGCCCTGGCCGCGGAACAGCTCGGAGAAGAGCGCCCGTCCGAGGGCGTTGGTGGCGACGGCGTCGAGGCGACCGTTCTGGACGAACACGGGCACGGTCGTCATCGCGGCGAGCATCTGCTGGACACCGGGGCGGATCTGGTCCCTGCGGGGTGCCGGGCGCCTCCTCACGGGGCGGCGGTCGACCGCCGACGCCCGCACGAGGTCGGACAGGTGGGCGGCCTCCGTCTCGTCGAGCTGCAGGGCTCGGACGATGCCCTCGAGGACCGTCTCGGAGACCCCGAGTGCGGTGCCGCGCTCGAGCTTGCGGTAGTACTCGGGGCTCACGCCGGCGAGCAGGGCGACCTCCTCACGTCGCAGGCCGGGGACTCGTCGACGACCGCCGAAGTCGGGCAGGCCGGCCTCGGCCGGCGACAGCCGTGCTCGGCGGGACGTGAGGTAGCCCCCGATGTCGTCGTGATCTGCGTCCATGCTCCGAACCTAGGGCGCGTCGTGGTCGGGAGGGGGGTCCTCGCGGGGCCCGTTCCGAGGGGGTCTGGCTCCGGAGCGACCAGCTGCGTTGACTGAGGGCATCACCACCGCGGGCCCGCACCACAGCGGCCCGCTCGACGACGAGGAGATCGACATGGCTGACGAGAGCGTCTGGTTCATCACCGGGGCGAGCCGCGGGCTCGGCACCGAGATCGCGCGAGCAGCTCTCGCGGCGGGGCACTCCGTCGTCGCGACGGGGCGCGACGCCTCGAAGGTCGAGGCCGCCGTCGGCGCCCACGACGACCTCCTCGCCCTCGCCCTCGACATCACCGACCCCGCCGCCGCCGAGGCCGCGGTCGCTGCGGCCGTGGAGCGCTTCGGCCGGGTCGACGTCCTCGTGAACAACGCGGGCGCCTTCTACGCCGGGTTCTTCGAGACGCTGAGCCCCGAGCAGGTCCGGGCGCAGATGGAGACGAACTTCTTCGGCCCCCTGAACGTCACCCGGGCCGTCCTCCCCCTGCTGCGCGAGCAGCGATCGGGCCAGGTCATCACCGTCACCTCGACGGCCGCCTTCGTCGGCGGGGCCTTCACCTCCGCCTACGCCGCGTCGAAATTCGCGCTCGAGGGCTGGGCCGAGTCGCTCGCCCCCGAGCTCGAGCCCTTCGGGATCGCGTCGATGACGGTCGTGCCGGGCTTCTTCCGCACCGAGCTGCTGGTCGAGGGCTCGTCGACGATCTGGCCGGAGCTGGAGATCGCCGACTACGCGGAGGGCACCGACCAGACCCAGGCCGCCTTCCGCGGCATGAACGGTCAGCAGGGCGGCGACCCGGCCAAGCTCGCCGACGCCCTCGTCCAGCTCTCCGACGGTGACGCCCTGCCCGCGCGGTTCGTCGCGGGCGCCGACGCCGTGGCGGGCCTCGAGCAGAAGCAGGCCCTGGTGCAGCAGCAGATCGAGGCGACCCGGGCCCTCTCCGAGTCGCTCTCGCACGACGCCTGAGACGACCCGCTGCTCCTCCACCTCCACGAGTGCTCGGCGGACCGCGGGCGTGCTGCTGTGCCGCGCGCCCGCCGGTACGATTCGACCCGACGGGGCATCTGCCCCGCCGAGGCGACAGGAGCACCATGACCGACCCCGACGAGTTCGTCGGCTCCGAGGCCGACCGCCGGTTCCGGGAGGAGCTCCGCCGCAGCCTCGAGGCCGCAGACCGCGAGGGTGACGGCGCCTCCGAGCCCGACGAGGCCGCCACCGGCCGTCGGCCCGCGAGCGGCAGCGCCGGCAGCCCCGGCAGCACCGGCAGCACCGCCCGGCCCGCGACCCGCGGCGCAGGCCCCGCCGCCGGCCCCGGCGACGCGACCCCCGCCTCCCCGGCGAAGCCCCCGCGCTCGCGCCTCGACGTCTTCATGGACTGGGCTCCGCTCGGCGTGGGCCTGCTGGCGATCGCCGCGATCGCGGTCATCGCGCTCTACGGCATCTCCGGCGGCGATCTCGGCCCCTGGTGATCCCGGTGCCGCCGCGCACGGAGCGGGGCGGCGTCAGCGCTCGGCGACCGCCGCTGCGTCGGGCCTCGCGCCGAGCTCGGTGAGCAGCTCCGCCGGCGACACCACGGGCACCCGCCCGCGCGCCCCCTCGACGAGCCGGGGGTCGGCGGTCACGACGGCGTCCGCCTGCAGCACGGCGACGGCGAGGTACTCGGCCGGGCCGGGGTCGTCCCAGCCGAGGTCGCGGGCGAGGGCCCAGGCGCGAGCCCGCGAGACGCGGTCACCGAGGAGGCGCACCGGCAGCTCCGCGAAGCGGTCCAGCTGGCGACGCCCCACCGCGTCGGTCAGGGCACCGGCCCGCACCTCGGCGTAGAGGAGGGCCAGGACCTCCGACTTGAGAGCGACCGGGGCGACCAGCTGGTGGGGCGACTCCACCCGTCCGTCACGTCGGAGCAGCGCGAGGCAGGTGCGCGCGTCGATCACGAAGCGGGTCACGGTCGCGCCTCCCTGGTGTCGGTCGGCCCACGCTAGGGCATCGACCAGCCCTCCCGCATCACACGACAGACGGCCCCCGCCGTGGGGCGAGGGCCGTCCGTCGAGCAGGCGCGTGCCCGGATCTGGCCAGGAGGGTGACGCGCACCGCGCCTCCCTGGTTGCCTCGAGGTCGGCACGACGAGTGCCCGCGCACACGGAGAGAAGGAACCGCATGTCGACCTGGTTGATCACCGGATGCTCCACGGGGCTCGGACGAGCCTTCGCCGAGGAGGCCCTCGCCCGCGGGCACGACGTCGTCGTCACCGCCCGCGACTCGTCGACCGTGCAGGGCATCGCCGACGCCCACCCCGACCACGCCGTGGCGACCGCCCTCGACGTCACCGACGCCGACCAGGTGGCCGCGGCCGTCGCGCTCGCCGGCGAGCGGTTCGGCGGGGTCGACGTGCTCGTCAACAACGCCGGCTACGGCTACCGCGCGGCCGTCGAGGAGGGCGACGACGCCGACGTCGCCCGCCTGTTCGACACGCACTTCCACGGCTCGGTCCGCACGATCAAGGCCGTCCTGCCCGGCATGCGCGCCCGTCGCAGCGGCACGATCGTGAACCTGTCGTCGATCGGCGCCCGCCGCACGGGGCCCGGCTCGGGCTACTACGGCGCCGTCAAGGCCGCGATCGAGCAGATGACGATGGCGCTCCGCACCGAGCTCGCGCCGCTCGGCGTCACCGCGACCGTCGTCGAGCCCGGCTCGTTCCGCACCGACTTCTCGGGCCGCTCGCTCACCGAGTCGGCGACGGTCATCGACGACTACGCCGAGACCGCCGGCAAGCGCCGCATCGGGGTCGACAGCTCCCACGGCACCCAGCCGGGCGATCCGGCCGCCGGCGCCCGCCTCCTGGTCGACGCGGTCGAGTCGGGCGAGGCGCCCTACCTCCTGCTGCTCGGATCGGACGCCGTCGACGTCGTCACCGGCGCCCTCGACGACCTCCGCTCCGACATCGACGCCTGGGCCGACCGCAGCCGCGCGACCGACTTCCGGGCCTCCGGCGTCGGTCGCTGAGGCACGCCGATGCGGCGGACCAGGGGGAGGCGCGGGTCGGCCTAGAGGAACCCGGTCACCGCGACGGCGACCGCCGCGAGCAGGGCCACGGCCGCGAGCACCCGCGACGACCCCATGACGAGGCGCCGCCGCGGCCCGCCCGACCACGGCTCGTCGTCGGCGTCGCGGAGCTCGGGCGGCAGCTCGGCGTCGCGCCGGCGGCGCTCCCGCTCGAGCTGGGCCGCGTGATCGGCCCGAGCCTCCCGAGCGGCGCGCTCGGCCTCGTGCTGCCGGGCCGCCTCGACCTCGCGGTCGCGGGCGACCAGCAGCTCGAGCTCGCGGTGCCGCTCGCTCGACCAGGCGTCGAGGTCGTCGTCGCGAGGGCTCGCCGGGTCGGTCGGGGCGGTGTCGTCGGTCGGCATGCGGGGCCTCCGTCACGGGGCAGGGCGCCGTCGAGCGGCGGGGACTCCGTCGAGGGTAGCTCGCGCGGCTGGGCCCGCCCCGGCAGGCCGAGGCTCCGTCGCGCGACGGAGGCGACGCCCGCCCGCTCGTCGTAGCGTCGACGGATGGACGACTCGACGAAGCCCGACTCGACGAAGCCCGCCGCGACGAAGCCCGACCCGACCGGCGGCGCCCGCCCCGCCGCCGACGCGAAGGCGAACGACCTCGCCCTCGGCGTCGTCTTCCTCGCCGTCGGCGTCACCCTGCTGTCGACGCTCGACACCCCCTGGGCGAGCCTGCCGCTCGTGGCCGTGGGGCTGTACTACCTGACGAAGGGGCTGCGCGGCATGCGGGTCCGAACGGCCGAGCGCGACGAGGCGCACGGCCGGGCGCCCGCCCAGGCCCCCGACGCCTGAGCAGAGCGCCACTCCGGCACCCCGCCCAGCCCCGCCCGGCCCCGCCCCGCCGCGTCACCCCCGCCTGCTACAGTCCCGCCGACAGCGCCTAGGGTTCCGGGGTCTCAGCACCCGTCTGGTCCGAGCGGCGCCACGGCCGGGCGCCATCGCCCGGGCGTCATCTGAACGGACAAAAGCCTGGAGGACCCCACCGGCGCGCCCCGCGCCGGCCCGAAGGGTCCCTCCGTGTCCACCACCGCGCTCCTCCTCGTGCTCGCCGCCGCCGTCTGCCACGCCTCGTGGAACGTCGTCGCCCACGGCGTCAGCCGCATCGGCACGCCCTTCCTCTGGTGGGGCGCGGTCGCCAGCGCCGTCCTGTGGCTGCCGGTCGTGCCGTTCACCGGCGGGTGGGGCGGCAGCCTGGCCGGCCTCGCCGTCGGGGCCACCGCCTCCGGAGTCCTCCACGTCGTCTACATGACCGTGCTGCAGCGCGGCTACGCGGTCGGCAGCCTCTCGACCGTCTACGCCACCGCCCGCGGCACCGGCCCGGCGGTCAGCGCCGCGCTCGCCGTGGCCCTGCTCGGCGAACAGCTCTCGCCCCTCGCCGTCGTCGGCATCGCCGTCGTGGTGGTCGGGGTCGTCGCCACCGGGCTCGTCGACCGGGCCGGGGCCGCGGCGCGACCCGCGGCCGCCGCACCGGGGGAGCCGAGGAGGCGCGGGCTCGACCCCAGCATCGCCTGGGGCCTCCTGACCGGCCTGGCCATCGCCTCCTACACGATCTGGGACGCCCACGCGATCCGCACCTGGCAGCTCTCGCCCGTGTCGTTCATGGTCGGGGTCACCCTCGTCGAGGTCGTCTTCTACTCGGCGACGCTCGGTCGACGGCGTCGGGAGCTGCTCGCCGTCGTGCGCGCGCACTGGGCGAAGGTGCTGGCGTTCGGGGTGCTGTCGCCGCTGTCGTACATCCTCGTGCTGGTCGCGATCCAGTCGGCCCCGGTCGCCCTCGTCGCGCCGGCGCGCGAGACGAGCGTCGTCATGGTCGCCGTCTTCGGGGCGCTGGTGCTGCGCGAGGGGTCGCTGCGCGGGCGCCTCGTCACGTCGGGCGTGGTGCTCGGCGGCATCGCGCTGCTCGCGCTGTAGCGCGGCTCATCGAGCGGCCGGCGCGCCGCCCCGCCGCCCGGCCGCCGCGCGGGTCGTCGAGGTGCCTCGTTCTGGGCCCTCCGAGCGGGCGAGGGCCCGGGAAGGGGCATCTCGCGGGCGCATCCCGAGGAGGCGCCGCCCGCGCCCCCAGCAGCAGCCCCCCGAAGAGGGGGTTGGGCATACAACACGTGAACTCGGGCTGAACAAGGCCGGAGGTAGGTTCCTACGTCGGTCGACCTCGTGTCACCATCGTGACGTCCCGCTCCCACCCCGAAAGGCCGTCATGCCCCTCCGCCGTCCCCGCGCCGCGACTGCCCTGCTCGGCGCCGCGCTGCTCGCCGCCACGCTCTCCGCCTGCTCCAGCCCCGCCTCCTCGTCCACCGGCTCGGCCGACGGCGCCGCCGGCGGCTACGCGGTCGACGACAGCACGCTCGTCTTCGGCGTCGTGCCCGACTCGGTCGACACCGAGACCAACTACCAGCCGCTGATGGACTACATCGCGCAGGAGACCGGCAAGACCGTCGAGTACCACGAGTCGACCGACTACGCCGCGCTGATCGAGGCCTCGATCGCCGGCCAGATCGACGTCGCCTCGTTCTCGGGCTTCACCTACGTCACCGCCACGAACAACGGCGCCGAGCTCACCCCGATCTCGTCGATCACCACCGCCGAGGGCCAGGAGCCCGGCTACTACTCGCAGGCCATCGTGCCCAAGGGCAGCGACATCGCGAGCATCGCCGACATGAAGGGAAAGAAGATCTGCTTCGTCGACCCCTCGTCGACCTCGGGCTACCTCTTCCCCAGCTACGCCCTGCTGCAGGCCGGCATCGACCCGGAGAAGGACATCACGCCGGTGTTCGCCGGCAAGCACGACGTCAGCGTGCAGAAGACCGGCGAGGGCACCGAGTGCGACGCCGGCTTCGCGGAGGACAGCGAGGTCGCCAAGAGCGACGCCGTCGAGGTCATCGACCAGCAGATGGTGCCCGGCGCCCCGATCGTCGAGTCGAACTCGCTGCCCGACGACGTCAAGGCACAGCTGAAGGACATCCTCTCGAACGTCACCGCCGACGACATGGTCGCCGCGGGCATCGACAGCGCCGACAGCGAGGGCTTCCGCAGCGTGTTCTACGAGACCACGCCGGTCGACGACGCGTACTACGACGAGATCCGCGACATCTGCGAGAAGACGAACGCCACGCAGTGCCAGGCCTGACGGCCTCCGCCTGAGGGAGGCGCGGTGACGGTCGCCACCGCCACCGCGCCTCCCGCAGGCCCTCCCCTCCCGCACCCCGCGCCTCCCGCACCCGCCCGCCCCGCCGCGCACGCCCCACCGAGCCCCCGGAGAGACCCATGACCCCGCACGCCGACCCCGCCGCGACCGTCGTCGCCCTCGAGGGCATCACCAAGCACTTCGGCTCCACCGTCGCGCTCGACGACGCGTCGCTCACCGTCGCCCGCGGCGAGGTCGTCGTGCTGCTCGGCCTCTCGGGCTCGGGCAAGTCGACGCTGCTGCGGCACGTCGACGGGCTGGAGCGCCCCACGTCGGGCACCGTCCGCGTGCTGGGGCGGGAGGTCACGCGCCTGACCGGCCGGGCGCTCCGCGAGCTGCGCAGCGAGGTCGGCTTCATCTTCCAGCAGTTCGAGCTCGTGCCGTCGCTGACCGTGCTCGAGAACGTGCTGACCGGCTCGCTCGCCGCCGTGCGCGGGCCCCGCCTCGGCCTGTGGTCGTACGGCCGCGCCGCGAAGGTCGAGGCCCTCGCCCGCCTCGAGCGCGTCGGCCTGCTCGACCGCGCCTACCAGCGCGCCGACACCCTCTCGGGCGGCCAGCAGCAGCGCGTCGCCATCGCCCGCGCCCTCATGCAGCGGCCCCAGGTGCTGCTCGCCGACGAGCCCGTCGCCTCGCTCGACCCCGAGTCGAGCGACCAGGTGATGGCGCTGATCCGCGAGATCGCCGCCGACGAGGGCCTCACCGTCATCTGCAGCCTGCACCAGGTCGACCTCGCCCTCTCGTGGGCCGACCGCATCGTCGGCCTGCGCCACGGCCAGGTCGTGCTCGACACCGCGACCGAGGGCCTCTCGAAGGCGCAGGTGATGGAGATCTACGGCCGCGTCGCCACGAGCACCGACCAGTTCGAGGCGATCGAGCTCGAGCTGAGCACGGTCGGCGGCGGGGCCGGCGGCACGACCGGCAGCGCGACCGGCACCGCGCCCGGCACCGCTCCCCTCCGTGGGGACGCCGTCCGATGAGCGCCGTCGTCGAGCGCCCGCGCACGACCGGGGCTCCGCTGGCTCCCGTCACCGCGCCTCCCCGGCGCCGCACCTCGCCGGAGCGCGTCGCCGCGGGCCTCACGCTGCTGGCCCTGCTCGTCGCGAGCGTGCTCGCGCTGCGCAGCGTCGACATCGACCCGGCCCGCATGGTGCAGAGCTGGTCGAACGCGCAGCGCTTCCTCGGCCGCGTCGGCGCGATCGAGTTCCCGCCCCTCGGCGAGCTGCTGCAGCTCACGGCCCTCACCCTCGGCCTCGTGATCTGCGGCACGCTGCTGGCCGCGGTGCTCTCGGTGCCGGTGGCCGTGCTCGCGGCCTCGAACACGACGCCCGGGCCGGTCTGGCGCGCCGCGGCCCGCTTCGTCACGGTGCTCGCCCGCGCGGTGCCCGACGTGGTGCTCGCCATGGTCTTCGTGCTGCTCTTCACGCTCGGCACCTTGCCGGGCATCCTCGCCATCGGGCTGCACTCGGTCGGCATGATCTCGAAGCTCTTCGCCGACGCGATCGAGCAGATCGACGAGGGCCCGCGCACCGCCGTCCGCGCCGCCGGCGGCACCCGCCTGCAGCAGTTCACGGCGGGCGTGCTGCCCCAGGTGCTGCCGTCGTGGGTGGCGACCGTGCTGCACCGCAACGACATCAACCTGCGCGGCAGCGTGATCCTCGGCTACGTCGGCGTGGTCGGCCTCGGCATGCAGATGTCGTTCGCCTTCAAGTCGCTGCAGTACGGGCTCGGCCTCGGCTACGCCCTCGTCATCTTCGTGCTCTGCGTCGTCATGGAGGTCGTCTCGAGCTCGGTGCGCGCCGCCATGCTCGGCGTCGCGCCGACCGGGCGGGGCCTCGGCGACCGCGTGGTGCGCGGGGTCACGAGGAGGCGCGGGGCCGGCCGGCAGGAGGCCGCCGCCCCCGAGACGGCGGGCTCCGCTGCCGGCTCGACCCGCGCCTCCGGTGCTGGCCCGGTCTCCGCCCCCGCCGCTGCCTCTCTCTCGACCGACCCGACCCGCGCCTCCGGCACGCCCTCCGCCGCCGTCGAGGCCGCGCTGCGCCGCCCGTGGGACAGGGCCCGCGTGCGCGGCGTCTCGTGGGGCTGGGCCGCCGTCGCGGTCGTCGTCGCCAGCGTGCTCGTCTGCGACATCGCCTGGTCGGACCTGCTCACCGTGTGGAGCGGCGTGCCCGCCGTCGCCGTGCAGTTCTGGCCGCCGTCGTTCGGCAGCTACGAGGCGTCGACGATGCTCGCCGCCATGGGCGAGACGATCTCGATCGCGCTCGCCGCGACCCTGCTCACCGTCGGCGGCTCGCTGCTGATCGGCTCGCTCGCCGCCCGCAACGTCGCGCCGAGCCCCGGCCTGCGGGGCGGGATGCGCCTGCTGCTCGTCGGCATCCGCGGGGTGCCCGAGGTGATCCTCGCCATCGTGCTGATCGTCGTCACCGGCCTCGGCACCCAGGCCGGCACGCTCGCCCTCGCCCTCGGCGGCGTCGGGCTGCTCGGCAAGCTGATCGCCGACTCGTTCGAGGAGGTCGACCCGGGCCCGGAGCGCGCGCTCACCGCGACCGGCGCCTCGCGCGGCCAGGTGTACGCCTCGGCGACGCTGCCGCAGGGCACCCGCGCGCTGATCGGCCACACCTTCTACATGCTCGACACGAACCTGCGCGCCGCGACACTGCTCGGCATCGTCGGGGCGGGAGGCGTCGGCTACTACCTGCTGAACGCCAGCCAGGGCTCGAACTACGCGACGGTGACGGCGATCGTGCTGATGATCCTCGTGACGGTGCTCGCCGTCGAGGGGCTCGCGATCTGGATGCGGCGGGTCTTCCGATGAGCGGGGACACGCCCCGCAGCGGCAGCGGCCGTGCCGCTGCCGGTGCCGTCGCCGGGGCTGCCGGGGTCGTGCCGTCGCACTGGCCCGTCGCCGGCACGGTCGGGCCGGTCGCCGCCTCCGGCGCGGCTGCTGCTGCCGCTGCCGCACCCGCCGCCGCCCGCCGCCCCGCCGCCGACCGGCACGACGTGGTCGTCGTCGGCTCCGGCATCGTCGGCCTCGGGGCGGCGCTCGCCGCCGTCGACCGCGGACTCTCGGTGCTCGTCGTCGACCGCTCGGCCGCGATCGGCGGCTCGACGGTGCGCAACTTCGGCCACCTCTGCCTCACGCCGCAGAGCGGCGAGGCCCGTCGGCACGCGCTCACCGCCCGCGAGCTGTGGCTGCGGCTCGCCCGCGACGCCGGCTTCTGGGTCTCGCAGCGCGGCACCCTGGTCGCCGCCCGGCACGCCGACGAGCTCGCCCTGCTCGACGAGCTGGCCGCCGCCCGCACCGCGCGGGTGCTCGGCGACCGGCCCGAGATCGAGCCCCTCGACGAGGCCGCGCTCGCGGCGCTCGCCCCGGTCGCTCCCGGCACGACGCTCGGCGGCGCCCTGCTGCCGTACGACCTGCAGGTCGACCCGCGGGAGGCGGCGGACGCGATCCGCAGGCACCTCGAGTCGCGAGGCGTGCGCTTCCTGACCCGCACCTCCGTCGGCTCGGTCGCCTCGGGGCGCGTCGAGACGAGCCGCGGCCCGATCGAGGCGGGCACGGTGGTCGTCGCGACCAACCACGACCTCGACCAGCTGCTGCCCGACCTCGCCGAGCGCTCGGCGCTGGAGCGCTGCGGGCTCGACATGCTGCGCGTGCGGGCCGACCTCGCGCGGCCGCTCGTGGCGCCGCTGCTGACGGGGTGGTCGCTGATCCGCTACAGCGCGTTCGCGGGCACGACCGCCGCCGACGCCGTGCGGGCGCGGCTGCACGCCGAGCGCCCCGACCTGGCCGCGCTCGACCTGAACCAGATGTACACGCAGCTGCCCGACGGCACGGTCATCGTCGGCGACAGCCACCAGAAGGGCGCGGCGATCTCGCCGTTCCAGAGCGAGCGGGCCGCGACGGCCTTCCTCGACGAGTTCCGCGTGCTGTTCGGCGCGGAGCCGGTCGTCACCGAGCGGTGGCAGGGCGTCTACGCCTCGGGCCGCGACGAGTTCGTCGTCGACGAGGTCGAGCCGGGCGTGCTCGTCACGGTCGTCGCGACCGGCATCGGCATGACCACAGGGCTCGGGCTCGCCGAGCACGTCGTCGGGGCGCACCTCGACGGAGGGCGCGACGCGGCGCTGGGCGGGTCGTCGGCCGGTCCCTCCTCCTCCTCCTCTTCTTCTCCCACCGCCACCACGTCGCGGGCCGCGGCTCCCTCCGGCCGCGACCTCCCCCTCCTCACAGGAAGCACCGCCTCATGAGCACCCTCTCCACCGCCTCCGCCTCCGCTGCCGCCGCGGCTCCCGTCGCCCCTCCGATCGAGCTCGTCGTGCTCGACATGGCCGGCACGACCGTCGTCGACGACGGCGTCGTCGAGCAGGCCTTCGCGCGGGTCGCCGACCGGGTCGACCTGGGCCCGACGCTGACGCGCGACGAGGCGCTGCAGCACGTGCGCGACACGATGGGGCAGTCGAAGATCGAGGTGTTCCGGCACCTGACGGGCGGCGACGAGCCGCTCGCGCAGCGGGCGAACGAGCAGTTCGAGGTGGCCTACGGCGAGCTGGTCGACGAGCTCGGGGTCGAGCCGATCGCGGGCGCGGGCGACCTCGTCGACGCGCTCCGCGCCTCCGGCCGGTCGGTCGTGCTGACGACCGGGTTCTCGCCCGCGACGCGCGACCGCCTGCTCGACGCGCTCGGCTGGTCGGTCGACGCGGCCCTCTCGCCGGTCGACGCCGGTCGCGGCCGCCCCGCGCCGGACCTCGTGCTCGCCGCGCTGCTGCGCACGGGGGCCTCGTCGGTCGCGGCCGTCGCGGTCGTCGGCGACACGACGAGCGACGTGCTCTCGGGCCGTGCCGCCGGGGCTGGCCTCGTCGTCGGCGTGACGACCGGGGCGCACACCCGCGAGCAGCTGCTCGCGGCGGGCGCCGACGTGGTGCTCGACTCGGTGCGCGAGCTGGCGGGGCTGCCGCAGTTCGCGGGAGTCGCGGTGCCGGCGGCTGCGCCGGTCGCCGCGCCCGCCGCGGTCGCCGTGCCGGTCGCGTGACGACTGTCGACACCGCCCTGGTCGTCGGTGCCGCTGCCGGCACCCGGACGGCGGCGAGCCTCGTCGAGCTGCGGCTCGACCCTGCGCCCACCGCGATGGTCTGGACGGAGCCCGGCCGCCCGCACGACGCCGTCGCCGTGCCGAGCGTCAGGCTCGCGCCCGGCGACCTGCTGGTCGAGGTCGAGCTGGCGACGATCTGCGGCTCCGACGTGCACACCACGCGCGGCGACCGCGGAGCGCCGACGCCGCTCGTGCTCGGCCACGAGCAGGTCGGCCGCGTGGTCGCGGTCGGCGCGGGGGCCGTCGCGGTCGACGGCACGTCGGTCGTCGTCGGTCAGCGGGTCGTCTGGTCGCTGACGGTGAGCTGCGGCGTGTGCGCGACCTGCGGGCGGGGCCTGCCGCAGAAGTGCGAGCGGGTGCGCAAGTACGGGCACGAGCGGCTCGAGACCGGGTGGGAGCTCAGCGGCGGCTTCGCGACCCACGTGCACGTGCGGGCCGGGACGGCCGTCGTGCCGGTCGCCGACGACCTCGACGCGGCGCTCCTCGCGCCGGTCTCGTGCGGCACGGCGACCGCGGTGGCGGCGCTCGACGCGGCGTCGGCGATCGTGCCGCTGGGCGGCGTTGTCGACCTCGGCGCAGGTGCAGGTGCCGGTGCCGCTGCCGTCGGCCCCGTGGTGGTGCTCGTGCTCGGCGCCGGCCTGATCGGGCTGACCGTCGCGGCGCTGGCGACCGACGCCGGAGCCCGCGTCGTCGTGGTCGACCCCGACCCCGGTCGCCGTGCCCTCGCCGCCTGCTTCGGAGCCGTCGCCACGGCCGACCCCGTGGCCGCGCCCAGTGCGGCGGAGAGCGTCGACCGTGCCCTCGAGGTCGCCGGAGGCGCCCCCCTCGTGGCCGTGGAGGCCTCCGGTGCGCCCTCGGCCGTCGCCTCGGCGCTGACGAGGCTCGGCGTGGGAGGCGTGGCCGTCCTCGTCGGCAGCGTCTTCCCGGCTCCGGCCGTCGCGCTCGACGCCGAGAGCGTCGTCCGTCGGCTGGTCACCGTGAGGGGCGTGCACAACTACGCGCCGCGGCACCTCGTGGAGGCGGCCCGCTTCGTGGAGCGGCGGCACGGCGCCTGGCCGCTCGCCGAGCTCGTGGGCGACGAGGTGGCGCTCGCCGACCTCGACGCGGGGATCGAGCGGGCGGCGTCGGCAGGTGCGGTGCGGGTGGGGGTGCGGCCGACGCGGCGCTGACCGCGGGCCACGGGGCCTTGACGCGCTCGGGAGCGCGACGTAGTGTCGGTACACCTTGTACGTACTCCTTCGCGGAGTGCGCTCGGGCACCGCCGCCCCCACCCGCAGAGGAGTTCGCCATGGCCGTCGGACCACAGATCACCAGCCGCGTCCCGTTGTTCGACGGGATGAACAAGATCCCGGGTGGGCTCATGCTCATCCCGCTCATCATCGGGTCGATCGTCGGCACGTTCGCGCCGGGGTTCCTCGAGCTCGGCAACTTCACGACCGCGCTGTTCCGCGACAGCGCCCTGCCCCTGATCGGCGTGCTGATCTTCGCCACGGGCATGCAGATCACGCTCCGCACGTCGGGGCCGGTGCTCGCGACCAGCGGCGTGCTGCTGCTGACCAAGTCGATCATCCCGGCGACCCTCGTCGTCGTCCTCGGCACCGTCGTGGGCATCGAGGGGATCCTCGGGGTCTCGATCCTCGCCCTGCTCGTCAGCATGGACAACAGCAACGGCGGCATCTGGCTCGCGTTCACGGGCCGCTACGGCCGCGAGCGTGACCGGGGCGCGTACATCGCCTCGGCCGTCAACGACGGTCCCTTCTTCTCCCTGCTCTTCCTCGGCGCGGCCGGCCTGGCCGACATCCCCTACACGCTGCTGCTCGCCGCGGTCATCCCGCTGCTGCTCGGCGTCGTCGTCGGCAACCTCGACCCGCGCTGGACGGAGGTCATGCGCCCGGTGCCCAACATCGTCATCCCGTTCTTCGCCTTCGCCCTGGGCACGGGCATCGACCTCGGCAACGTCGTCACCGGCGGCCTGTCGGGCATCGTCGTCGGCGTGATCGCGGTGCTGCTCACGGGCACCACGACGTACCTCGGCTTCCGCCTCCTGCTCCGCCGCGGGAAGGAGTCGGGCATCGGCATCGCCTCGGCGACGACCGCCGGCAACGCCATCGCCACCCCGGCCATCGTCGGCGCGGCGGACCCCAGCTTCGCTCCGTACGTCGAGGTCGCCACCGCCCAGGTCGCCTCCGCCGTTCTGGTCAGCGCCGTGCTGGCACCGCTGCTGGCCGCCTGGGTGCTCAAGCGCCAGGGCGGCGACCGCAGCCACGAGATCGCGGCCGAGGCCGACGCCGAGGCGGTGCTCGCCCACGACGCGGCCACTGCCGCCGCCGCCGATCACGATCGCGATCTCGATCCCGGCCGTGGCGACTCCGCGGGTCGTCGCCGCCCGACCGACGGAGGCGCCGCGTGACGGCGGGCCCCGTGGTCGGCCTCGTCGCCGACGACCTGACCGGCGCCGCCGACTCCGCCGTGCAGTTCGCCCGCGACGGCTGGACGAGCCGGCTCGTGCTCGGCGCCGGGGGAGCGCCCCTCGGGGGCCCCGGCTCCGTGACGGCCGTCGTCACCGACTCCCGGGCCCTCCCCGAGGGCGAGGCCCGCGCCGTCACCGCCGACGCCGTGCGCGACCTGGCCGAGCACGGCGCGGAGCTCGTCTTCGTGAAGATCGACTCGACCATGCGCGGGTCCGTCGCCGCGCAGGTCGCCGGGGCCCTCGAGGCGTGGCGGGTCGGGTGCCCCGACGCCTTCGCCGTCGCCACCCCCGCGTACCCGGGCATGGGCCGCACGGTGGTGCAGGGCGCCCTCCTCGTCGACGGCGCCCGCGTCGAGACGACGGCCGTCGGTCGCGACCCGGTCACGCCGGTCGCGACGAGCGATCTCTCCGCCCTGCTGCCCGGCAGCTCGTCGGTCACCGTGACCGGCGCGGGCGGTGCCGCCGCCGCCATGCTCCTCGCCGGGGCCGCGGCCTCCGGCCACGACGTGGTCACCGTCGACGCCACGACCGACGACGAGCTCCGCACGACTGCCGACGCCGTCGTGCGCCTGGGTGCGCGGGCCGTGCCCGTCGGCTCGGCCGGGCTGGCCGTCGCCGTCTCCCGCGCGTGGGGCGCCGGGCTGCCGGTGCCGGTGCCCGTCGTCGTCGACCGCGTGGGTCACGTCGTCGTGGTCGTGAGCAGCCTGCACGACGCGTCCCGCACCCAGTGCGAGCACCTCCTCCGGTCCGCGCCGGAGCCCGGCGGCGCCCCGCGACCGGTCGTGCGCACGATCGCGCCGACGCTCGACGAGGTCCGGTCCGGCGACCTCGCCCCCGCCCTCGCGCGCTCCTGGTCCCCTGCTGACTCCGCCGCGGCCGAGGTGACCGTCCTGCTCGCGCCGCCCCGCGACTCCTCGGCTCCCGCGTCGCCCGACGTTCCGGGTGGCCCGACCGACGCGCAGCGGATCGCCGAGGCGCTCGCCGTGCTCACCGACGGTCTCGTCGACGAGCGGGGCGGGGTCGACGAGGTCGCCCTCGTGCTCGTCGGCGGCGAGGGCGCCCGCGCCGTCCTCCGCCGGGCCGGGGCCGAGGCGCTCGTCGTCCGCGGGGCCCTCCGCGAGGGCGTGCCCTGGGGCACGCTGGAGGGCGGGCGCCTGCACGGGACGGCGGTCGTCACGAAGGCCGGCGGCTTCGGCGCCGCCGCGACGATCACGGAGGTCGTCACCGACCTCCTCGACATCCCCCACCGATCCGACACTGAAGAAGGAGACCCCTCATGACCCTCCCGCGACTCGCACTGACCCTCGGAGACGTGGCCGGCATCGGCCCCGAGATCACCGCGAAGACCCTGCTGCACCACGACGACCTCCGCGAGCGGGCCGTGCCCGTCGTGATCGGCGACGAGGCGGCCATGCGCCGCGGCGTCGTCGCCGTCGGGGGCGACCCCGACCTCGTGCGCGTCATCGCCTCCGTCGCCGACGCGACGAACGAGCCCGGCACGATCGATCTGCTGCAGACGGGCTCCTCCCTCGCCGACGTGCCGGTGGGCGAGCTGAGCCCCGAGGCGGGTGACGGCGCCTACCGCTTCGTGGTGGAGGCGTGCCGTCTCGCCCGTGAGGGAGAGGTCGACGGCATCGTCACGGCTCCCCTCAACAAGGCTGCGATGCACGCCGGAGGCCACAAGTGGCCCGGCCACACCGAGCTGCTCGCGCACGAGTTCGGCGTCGAGAACTTCTCGCTGGTGCTGTCGGCCGGCGACCTGTCGTTCTTCCACCTGACGACGCACGTCTCGATGCGCCAGGCGATCGACGGCATCACCCCCGAGCGCACCGGCCAGGTGCTCGACCTCGCGGGCGCGTTCGCCGCCTCCCTCGGCACCCCCGACGAGCTGATCGGCCTCGCGGGCCTGAACCCGCACGCGGGCGAGAACCGGCTCTTCGGCGACGAGGACGCCGACATCCTGGCCCCCGCCGTCGAGGCCGCGCGGGCCCGCGGGCTGAACGTCGTCGGCCCCGTGCCCGGCGACGCGCTCATCCCCGCGGCCGTGCGCGGCAAGTACAAGATCATCGTCGTCTGCTACCACGACCAGGGGCACGCGCCCTTCAAGGCCGTGTACGGCGACGACGGCGTCAACATCACGGTGGGGCTGCCCGTCGTGCGGGTCTCGGTCGACCACGGCACCGCGTTCGACATCGCGGGGCAGGGCATCGCCCGCGAGGCGAGCCTTGTACTCTCGGTGGAGCGCGCCGCCGCCCTCGCCCCCGGCTGGGAGCACGTGTGGCGCACCGCCCAGCAGCAGGACCCCGCCGTGCCCTGACCTGTCGCACCACCGAAGGGACCACCGTGTCGACCTGGCTCACCGAGCTCGACGCCGACGCGGTCGGCCCCGCCGCCCCGGGGCCCCTGCACGCGCAGCTGAGCGCGCTCCTGCGGTCGCACATCGTGGACGGCTCGCTGCCGGTGGGCGCCGACCTGCCCACCGAGGCGGAGCTGCAGGCGCACTTCGGGGTCTCGCGGTCGGTCGTGCGGCAGGCCCTGTCGTCGCTGACCGCCGAGGGGCTCGTGAGGCGCGGGCGGGGCCGCGGCAGCGTGGTCGCCCCGCGCGGCGAGCACCACCGCCTCGTGCAGCGGCTGTCGGGCTTGTCGACGCAGGTGCCGGCCGTCACCACCAGCGTCCTCGCGCTCGGGCCGGAGCACGACGAGGCCGCGGAGGCGCGTCTCGGCGTCCGTGCCGTGGTCGGTCTCCGTCGTCTGCGTCGGGCCGAGGGCGAGCCCATCGCCCTGATCCACACCTGGCTGCCCGAGAGCATCGGGGCGGGGCTCACGACGGCCCAGCTGACCGACACGTCCCTCCACGCGGTGCTGCGCTCCACGTACGGGGTGAGCCTCGTGTCGGGGAGGCGCCAGGTGCGCGCCGTGAGCGCGTCCGGTGCGCTCGCCGAGGCCCTCGAGGTGCCGGACGGGTCGCCGGTGCTGCTGCTCGAGGGCACGACCCTCGACCGGTTGGGGGTGCCGGTGGAGACCTTCCGGACGTGGCACCGCGCCGACCGGGTGGTGTTCGACGTCGACGTCGTCACGGACGACGGCCGGGCCGAGGTCGAGGCGGTGCCGGTGCCGGCGTCTGTGCCCGTCGCCGACGCATCCCCTGAGCCAGGCGCCCTCCGGGGCGAGGCCGGCCTCGACGAGCTGGCCCGCAGGGCCCGGGAGCTGGCGGCAGACCTCGACGGCCTCGCGCGGGGGAGATGGTGACCTGGTGCTGTACTCCGAGTGGGCGCCCGTCGTCGCTGCCGTCGCCGTCACGATCGTCCTCGGCGTCGCGGCCGTGATCCTCAGGAGGATCCGCCCTTCGCGTCTGCGTGCGACCGGAGGGGTCGCCGTGCCGTCGTGGCCGGCCGTCCGCGAGGCGTCCTCTGCGTTGACCGAGCGCGACCTCCGCGGCCTCAGGGCTGAGTTCCGGGTGGGGACGGCAGGCTCCGGCATCGCGGCGGGCCTGTTCGTGGCCCTCCTCGTCGAGAGGCGCTGGATGAGACCGACGACGTTCGACGTCGTGGCGAGCGGCCTGCCCGCGAACCCTGTCGGCAGCCTCGAGCTCCTCCTCACCACGGAGGACCCGGCGGAGGTGCTCGACCTGATGACGAGCTCCGGCCTGACCTTCCTGCCCCCGGGCCCGGAGGCGGACGTGCTCTGGGATGAGTACTTCCGGTAGGTCATCTCGCATCGTGTTCTGGAGACTTGAGCGTGTTCCTGTGGCAGCTAGCCGCGCTCTAAGTGTTGGGCCCACGTCCCCGAGGTCAATGGTGACCGTCCGACAGGCGGTCGTTCATCGGGACACCTGCTCGGGCCGTTTTGGGCCGGCTCAGGTCACGTGGCGTCTGGCCTGCGTATTCGCGTATGCCTGTCCCGCAAAAATGCCCGGTGACGGGGGTCTAAACGCTACAGTCGTCGGATGCTCATCGGATATGCCCGCGTCTCGACCTCTGGACAAGATCTCGCAGCACAACGTGACGGTCTTGCAGCACTCGGTGTTGACGAGCAACACGTGCATGTTGACCACGGACTCTCGGGCACGACTCGAGCACGGCCCGGCCTCCGCGAGGCGCTGGCGGCATGTCGTGCTGGCGACGTCCTCGTCGTCACGAAGCTCGACCGTCTTGCCCGGTCACTGCGCGACGCGACCGACATCGCGGATGAGCTGACGAAGAAGGGTGTCGCCCTGAACCTCGGGGGAGCGGTCTACGACCCCACCGACCCCGTCGGCCGCCTCCTGTTCAACGTCCTCGGGATGGTGGCCGAGTTCGAGGCCGACCTCATCCGTGCCCGAACCCGCGAGGGCATGGCGATCGCCAAGGCCGCCGGCAAGCTCCGCGGCCGCAAGCCCAAGCTGACTGCTTCGCAGGAGAAGCACCTGGTGCAGCTGCACCGCACCGGCGCCCACACGACGAGCGAGATCGCGGAGCTCTTCGGGGTTGCCCGCTCAACGGTCTATCGCGCTATCCAGCGCGCTGGATAGGTCGTGCCCGAAGACAGTGCGTCCCGCTACGGTGATCGCATGACCTCCTCGACACGGCTGCCGGCGGCTCCGCAGCTTGATCTGTCGAGTGAAAAGGGGCGTTACGGCGTCACGTATTTGGATGCGTTGGTCACCGCATCCGGATACGACATGAGCGAAACGCGTCCGGGTGCAGACCTCCTGGCATCAGATATGACTGTTACCTTCCCCGAAGGCGCAGTGAGGATTCAGGTCAAGACGACCTCTCGCTATGCCTTGGCTGCCACAAACGAACGGCTTACGTATACAGCCAAGCAGCACTGGGTCGATGGGTGGTCGGTAGCGATGTGCCCTGTCTACTTCGTGGTGGTAGTTGTGCCCGATGTTTCGGATTGGGTGGAGCACGCCATCGACGGAACTCGAATGGTCGACACCGCTGCATTCTGGAGTCGCGTTGATCCGACGTCGTTCTCCCCTCAGAACATGGCCGTCGCGGCGCTCCGGAGCCAGCGTGTCGACGCTGCGGCTCTCCTGCAGTGGCAACAAGATCTCATCGACGGGTACAGCGCATGATCACACCTACGGATCTTCGAGGCGACCTCGTCAGCTACCTCGCACGCACGGGTTGGACCCCTGGTCGCCCGGGCCGTTACGGCGAGCTCTGGACGTCAGGTTTGGAGGATGATGCGCGTCTCGCCGTTCCTTCGCGGGTCGACGCCGCTTCCCCCGAGTACCGCGTTTTGGTGTCACTCCTAGCTGAGCGTGAGCGGCGGACGGCTGCCGAAGTCGGCTACGACATTGCAAGGCAACACCTAGACATTCAAAATTTCCGTATTGCTGATTCCTACGTTTCAGACGGTTCTGTGATGCTGGAAAGTGCCGCGACGGTCCTGTCCTCCGCCCGGCGCCTCATTCGGGCTGCGGCTACGACTTCACGGAAGCCAAAGGCTGCGATCAGGACTGGGTACAGCAAGCCAGCAGATGAGATTGCAGACAAAGCGCGTCTTTCGCATACGCGTATTGGATCGTTCGTGCTCCCGGTAGTGCTTCCGCTCTCCGTGCCTGATCCTGACGCTGATCGCGTCCTCGCATCGCTCGAGGAAGTGACTCTTGAAACTGCTGAGCGGCGAGTCACTAGAACGCTCGCATCGGCGTTGAACGCCCTGGATTTGATCGCCGTACGGCCTGATCGGGAGGCGAGCACAGATGACGTACTTGAGCTTGTCGAACGAGGAGTCAGCAAGGAACTTGTGAACGCCGTGCGCGCTATTGCAACTGACTCAGGTGTCCATGCCTTTGAAGTTGGTTTTGCGTGGGCGCCTTCCGCAGGGACCCCAGGTGCTTTACCTCAGACGGTGAAGATTGCAGAAGCGGCCGCTCCTCTCCTCGGGCGAGTTGAACAGCGGCTCGGGCAGGTCACGCCACGGCCTGAAGAATCTGTCTCTGGTCAGATCGTGGAAATCCGCCAAATCCCCGATGCGTCTAGCGGTGAGATATCCATTAGGACCGTTCGGTCTGGGCGGACTGCGGAGGTGCGCGTCACCGTCTCAAACGCCATCGTCCTCGACGCTGCCGACTGGTTCAGAAGTGGTCGGGCTGTTCTTGCCTACGGCCGGGTTGAAGCAAAGCCGGGCCGTCCCCTGATCATGTCGGCTCCGGTGTCCGTTGTTCCGATGGACGCCATGCTCCTCGACGATCCGTCCGTCAACCTCGACACCAGTAAGTAGTCGCGCCCATATCTGCCTGTTAGCCGATCCGTAGGCGGGCGAGGTGCGGTGATTCGGCCCCAGTTGCGCAGTGACGAGGAGCGGCCTGCCATTGAAGGCCATGCCGGTAAGCGCTGTCCGAGCGGGCGCAGCTGCCGGCCCTTGGCCTGTGACGGACGTCCGAGCTCATCGCGATTGGGAGGACAAGCTTCGCACCGCTGCACAGCAACTGCGCCTATAGAACGAAAGAGATGCACCGCATTAGGTCGACAGCAGCAGCGACAGGGGAGACCCGTAGGATCTGGTGCATGGTGCGAAACGGCAGCCCAGGCTGGGTCGAATCGGTCTTTCGTGCACATCCATGGGTGGCAGCCGTTGTCAGTGCCGGGTTCCTCGTGCTCATCGTGTGGGGCGGGGTGTCCGTCGGGTGGGACCCGTGGGCTCCGTTGGGTCGGGGCCTGAAGCGTTGGCCGCTGTGGCTGATGGTCTTGGTCGGGGTGCCCTTCTTTACATCGGGCGTCATCGTCGGGGTTGTTCTGCAGTGGCGTCTGCTGAGGCAAAAGTTTGAGGTCCCTTCCGAACCGAGTCTCGAGCTCAAACAGCTTCGACGCGACGGCCCGGGTTGGCTCAGTCGCCCCTCGGACATCGACGATCCGTCATCAGTCGCGGCGCCGAGACAAGCGGGCGACGACGCACCATCGCCATGATGTTGACCTGTCGATGGTCCCGATAGCCGATCGTCCTGCGGTCGCAGATGCTTCGAGATCGAGGAGGGGCGTTACGCTCGCGTCAAGGGGGAACAGTGAGAGGGAAACGAACAGGTCCGCTCCTGTTGGTGCTGGGTTTGACTCTGACGGGCTGCGCGTCTGAGGTGGTTGATCCCTCGCTGGCCGAGCATGTACGGCCAGAGGCAACAGAACTAGCGGACGACGCCTTGGCGTGGCCCGGTTCGGTATCGGCTCCCCGCATCACCATTGCGCGAGAAGACACCTGCACGTTCGCCGATGACCCGTCTGGCCTGTTCGACGACGCGAGTGGTACCCGTTGCCTGCAACAGGGCCGAGCTGTCTATGCCCTCCTCGACGCCGTCACTTCTGAGCAGGCGCTCGAGCAAGCTGCTGTCGCCCTCAAAGACTCGGATATCTCTCCGGTGGACCCGTTCGCAGACTCAGAAGATCTCCCTTTGCTTGCCGATCCTGCCTTCGGCGTTCTCACAGCACATCCCGCGTCCAGAGCTCACGGAACGGACGAGACGACCCTGGTCGTCGCGACACTTGACGCTTTCTTAGACCGCGCGTACTTCCACCCAACAGACGTCGTCGTTTCGTCTACGGCTGGGTTGGAAGGAGACGAACTAGCAACGGCGATAAGTGCCACGGGGGCCGCGTACGTGCTGGGGATCGAGTACAACCGTGCATACTTCGACAGCAGATCCGTCGGAGTGAACAAGGCGCCTCGCAACGATCAGCCTCCCTGCTTCGGCACGAGCGGCTACTGCCCCGGCGGGTAAGGCCCGTCGTGTCAGGTGAGTGGTGCCCGTTAGTCACTCGGCTCGGTGCTCAATGTGACTCACTGGGCGCCTTCTTGGGGCAGACCTCGGCAATGACTTTCACGCTTACGGATCGATGACCCTAACTCTGCGCCGACGACGCCTGCTCTGAGGGTGCCCGATAGGGATCCTTGGGTGGACGCTACGGAAGCTCGACTGTTAAAGGAAGTCGCCGGCCGAGCAGGATGGCGGCCCCCGCCGTGAGGAGCATTCCCAGGGTGATCGTCAGCACCCATGAACTGGGCGTGCTCCCTCCGATGAGAACTCCGGCCAGGGGAGGCCCGACGAGCTTGGAGACGGGGTAGGTCGCTGAGTTCAGTGCGTTGTAACGGCCCCTGAGGTGATCAGGCGCCAGGGCATTGGGCATGGCGTTGATCACCGGGCTGAGGAACGTCTCCCCGATGCCGAAGACGCCCAAGGCCAGGATGAACAAGGTCACGGCCGTCGCCGCCGGAAGTCCCGGCATGCTGGCGATCCCGGTCATCACCCACGCTACGGCTCCGATGAGCGCCGACAGGACCAGGAGCCGGCTTCGACGCAGTCTTCGAGTCCAGCGTTCGACGGGCAACTGGAAGAGGATGATCGCCACCGTGTTAGCGGCGAAGCTGAGTCCGATGATCTGCGCGGACCCTTCCGGTGTGAGCTCCACGAACGCCGCCCACGGCCCCTCGGTCTGGGCGCTGCCGAAGATCGTCAAGGCCCACAAGACCCCGAGGTAGGCGACGAAGTGCCGGTCACGAAGCACAGTCCGGTAACTGGATCGACGAACGTCGCGAGCCTTCTGAGGGTGAGTGGTCCAGCCGGTGGTGTTCCGGAGGGCGAAGAAGAGGATCACGGCGAAGATCGCTGTCGACGCGCCATCACAGACGTAGACCACGTGGAAGCTGTCTGGTCGTGACACGGACACAGTCGCTGCCGCGATGATCGAGCCGACGCCGATGCCGACGTTCATCAGGCCGAAACGGAAGGCAAAAGCCCGCGATCGTCGTGCAGCCGGCACTTGGTAGGTGACCAGCCCGTTCAGGCTAGGCCAGACGAGAGAGTTGCCCATCGAGAGCACGGCCAACCCCACGGCACCGGGGACAGGGTCGTGTGCGACCGCGAGGACGATGGTCCCGACTGCTTGCAGGCTCAGGCCGAGAACAGCGACGCGGCCGAGGCCGAGCTTGTCTGCCAGCACTCCTCCCGTCGCTGTCGCGCAGAGGGCGAGGGCGGCCGTCGCAGCGACAACGAGTCCGACGGTGGGGAGCGGTAGGCCCAGGATGCGGTTGAAGTAGACGAACGTGAACGGCAGGGTGAGCCCGAGTCCGATCGACGTGACGAGAGTTCCGACGAGAGTGGCGCGGAAGGCCTTGCTCTCCGCTGCCTGCTGCGAGTTCACGACCGGTACTCGACGGGTCGGCACGTGGGCTCCGTGCGCCGGGGATCAGGGGAAGAGAGAGTCACGAGGGCGGTCCGTTCTGAGTCGTTGGCCGTCAGGCACAACCGGCATCAGAAAAGGGGACGCTGCCTCATCGCAATCTAGTGGACAGGCGCTTGGTCAGTGAAATCGCCCACGGCAGCCCGAGAGACGAGCTAATCGAAGCGCCCGATAGGGGATCGCTCGCCGGTCACCGACGCGTCGTCAGGAGGCGACGGTCTCGTATTCGGCGTCCATCTCTGATGCAAGCCCTTCTAGGTCAACGGCCGACGGCTCACCAGTAGCCACCCCGGTGAGGTCCACCACCATCCAGTTGCCGCCATGCACCAATGGCACGGGACCTTGTTGGGTATCGCTCCACAGGTCAAGAGCCTTGTCCAGTGCCGCCTGGTCCCCATAGAGGTCGATCTGCACGTGAGGCAGGCATAGCACTTGGTCCGTGGGCAGGGCATCGCCGTTCATCGGGGTGACAGGATCTCCGGCAGGGTCGGTGTCGCAGCTAAGGTGCTCATCAACGGCGGAGACGAGTTGGTCCATCGACGTGAAGGTTGGCAGGTCGTCGGTTCCCGCCGCAGCGGTTCCGCTGCATCCTGAGAGCAGTAAGCAGAGAACGCCTGCTCCTGCAAAAGCTTCGAGGACGCGTCGTCGGATCATCGTGTTCTACCCTTCGCGACAGTGCGGCTGGTGATGCTGCGAGCATACGCACACGACTTCAGCTCAACGCAATGTCTTCTGCTTGGTCCGTTCCGATAGGGGATCGCCTATGAGAGAGTCTGCGTGGCCCGATCCGAGGTGGGGTGGTCGCGGTGAGCTCTGCGACCGCAGCATCGAGATCGTTTCCAGTGGCTTAGACGTGCACAGCGTTTATGCGAGGCTCGATGGTGTCGCGGTGTCCGTTCCTTCGCTGCTGACGAACCAGGCGTCGGCTCGAACGTTCCCGGGGCTCAACCCGGTGCGGAGTTGGAAGAAGCTCGAGAAGTTCGAGGGGTCATCGAAACCTAGGTGCACACCCACTTGCGCGATCGGCTGGGTGGTGTGGACGAGCAGTCGTCTGGCTTCGAGCACGAGACGGTCGTCGATGACCTGCTTGGGTGTCATGCCGTGCAGTGCGGTGGCGCGTCCGAGAGTCTTTGCCGACCAACCCAGACGGCGGGCATAGTCCGACACCCGGTGGAAGTCGCGGTGATGCGCCTCGACCTCGGCGACGAAGGCGGCGTAGATCCCTTCGCGGTCGTCCGTCGCACCGGAGGGCGTCTGGGAGTGATCGGATGACGAGGTCGCTAGTCGCAGCAGGACCGCCGACAACGCGACCTCGCGCAGCAGTGACCGCACGGCGCGGTGGTCGCCGGGGGCATCGCCGGCGTGGAGGGCGCGCCAGGCCGCCGTGACCCCCGCGCGCTCAAGCGTTGGTGCCGTCCACGCGGTGAATCGCGAGGTCGAGCCGGCGTAGCCCAACTCGATCAGCGCCTCCTGCACGTCCGGCGGGATGGCGTGCGAGGGGAACAGTGCAATGCGGCCGGTCAGCGTCGAGATATCGCCCCAACGGTGCACCTGACCGGGTCGCACCCAGAGTGCGTCGCCCGGGCCGAGCTCGTGCGAGACGAAATCGACCTCGTGGACGGTGCTGCCCCCCTCGACCAGGTAGAGCAGCTCGAAGTCGAGGCGCTGCGTCGACAGGAATTCACGCCGACCGCCACGCCGGATGATGTCGCGCAGCCCGGTCAGCTCGATCGACGGCCCGGGTGCCGGCAGTGAGAAGCGCACCCCACGCGGTTCGTTCTGTCCCATATTCACCAGTGTGACACCCAGAAGTACCGTGACAGGCGAACTCGCCCGTCCGAGACTTGACCCATCAGCACAACCGAGAGGAACCGCATGACCACCCTCGATTACACCGTCCTCGACTCGGGCTCCACAGCCCTCGAGAAGACCCTCACGCTCGTCACGGGCGATACCGAGGCCGTCCTCGTCGACGCTGGGTTCACCCGTAGCGCCGGCCACCGTGCCGTCGCCGCGATCCTTGACTCGGGCAAGACCCTGACCACCGTCTTCATCGGTGCCGGCGACCCCGACTTCTACTTCGGCGCCGAGGTCGTGCAGGATGCGTTCCCGAACGCGCGCTTCATCGCACCCGCCTCCGTGATCGAGCACATCGAGCACAGCTACGAGGGCAAGCTCAAGGCTTGGGCGAGCCTCGGCGAGAACCTGCCGACCCGCAAGGTCGAGCTGACCGCGTTCGAGGGCGACCACATCGCCATCGACGACGCCACCCTCGAGGTCCGATTCGCCGACGTCGATCCCGGCGACCGCGGCTGGTATCTCTTCGACGCCGACAGCCGCACCCTGCTCGGCGGCATCCTCGTCTTCGGTGGCCTGCACGTCTGGACCGCCGACACCGCGACCGTCGAGCAGCGCGCTCTGTGGACGGCCGCACTGAACGAGTTCGAGGCCCTGGACCCGACAGTCGTCGTGGCAGGCCACCGTGACCCGGCGTTCCCCGCCGATGTCACTGCGATCCGCCACACCCGCGACTACCTGGCTGCCTTCGACGCGGCCATCGCCGACAACGACACCGCCGAGGAGGCCGAGAAAGCCCTGCAGGCGCAGTACCCCGGCGCTGGCCTGGGTGTCGCAGCGCACCTAGGTACGCGCGTCGCGAAGGGAGAGATGACATGGGGCTGAACGAACTCGACGACTCGCCTCGCGCCGTCGTCCGACGCCAGTACCTCGCCTCGGCCGCGGGGGATCTCGACGCCTTGCGGGCGACACTCGCGCCCGACGTCGAGTGGACCGAGATGGCTGGATTCCCGTTGGCCGGCACCTACCGCACCCCCGAGGGCGTCACAGCAGCCGTGATGGAGAAGCTGGGTGCCGATTGGGTCGACTGGACCGCTCACGACGACACCTACGTCGTCGACGGCGAGAACGTCGTCGTGCTCGCCCGTTATACCGCGACCCACGGCGCAACGGGCAAGGCACTCGATGCCCGCGTCGCCCACGCGTTCGTCGTCAGGGGCGGGCTCATCGTCCGATTCGAACAGTTCGTCGACACTGCCCTCGTCCGCGATGCCATGGCCTGACGCTGCCTCCGTGGCTGACTCGTTGACTGGGTCCAGCAGGCTCCAGTCAGCGAGGCGGTCCCGATCGGCATTCACCTTGTGACCGGTAGACGATCGTTTACTGGCCACCTCAGGCCTTGGCCTGTGCCGGTTCGGCGCTGGCGTCCCGACGTGGTCTCAGCGTCTGGCTGGTCACGAACAGGCACTCGCACAGAAGCGCCCACCCGAGAAATGCTGGTTCGAGGGCGACTGTCGCTAGCAGTCCAAGTCCCAGCAGGGCCGCGCCGCCGACGTCGGGCAGCGGCCCACGCAACAGCGTGGCGATTAGTACCCCAAGAACAACTACGGCGACTCCGGGCACGAGGGGCAGAACTGTTGCGGCGATCAGGGCCACTGCGGGGTACTCGGCGCCGCTCGCCGAGAGGGACCAGGTCGCAGCGAGGATCAGCGCGATGACGGGAGTCACCGCCGCGAGGCCGGCGACCTGGTGACTTCTCGTCCGCGTCATCCAGCTCTCGATCCCGACGAACGACCTGTGCCAGCCAGCGAGCGAGACCAGGAGCGCCGCGACCGCAGACTAGAAGGCAGGCGCAACGACAGCGGACCCATCAACGCTGACACCGTGCTGCTCCACGGCCTCTCGTACGACCAACACCGGACCAGCGGAGAGGACGACGCCCGTCAGGGTGCCTACGACCAGGAGGGCTGCGGAAATGCGGGCCCGAGTGTGGTCACTAGTCATGAGGCAAGTGGATCAGACCACTACGCGAACCGCATCGTCCGCGAGCTCTAGACGCAGTGCCCGGTAGACGATCGCTCAGCGAAAACGGTTCGTTTTGTCGGGCCTTCGGAGGCTTCTCAGCTCCAGGATGAGGGGCCAAGGCATGAGCACGAGCAAAGGGAGCCACGATCCGACACGCTCCGTGTTGATGGCCAGATTGACCAATGCAAGGACAAGGCTGTGGCTTGCGACAACGAGAGCCGACCATGCGAACCATCGCGGCCACGGCTTGATGTTCTTCATGCTCGAAGGGTGGGGCTCTGCTGTTGAGCTGTCCGATAGCTGATCGATCAGCGGGCATCGGTCGTTGTTCCTTCTGATCTGGAACGCTGTCCGCATGACCGAAGATGGCCCCGAGGGCACGGGAGTTCCGAAGCGATTCCAGAAGCTGAAGTTCAACCCGCTGCGAGACGCCTTGCCCATCGTCGCTGTCGTCATCGGGGTGTTCATGGCCGTACGTGCCGTCGCAGGGGTCGCAGGTGGTGGTGAACCCCTGCTCATCTACGTTGGTTCGGGTCTTGCTGTTCTCGGGATGGCCGTGTTCTTCATCAATCGCTGGCAGCGCAAACGCGGTCTCTAGGTCTCGACGAGCACCGTCCCCGGGGGGATCGCTTCCCGACCGAGGAGGCGCTGCGCGGCGACAGGCGCTATTGGATGGCCATGGCAGGACGGGCCTAGGCGCCTCATCGTCGTCGACGCCTCCACCGGGCGGCGGGGTCACGATGGACGGGGCGAGCGGTGATTACGCGGGTGTGCCTCGACCGGCCTCGATGAGGATCATGCACATCTGCGCGCCGCTACCGCATTCCGTCGGCGACATTAACACCTAGCTCTGCACATGTGTGCATACGTGCACTGACTGCAGTTCGGCGCTATTGGTGTGTTTACGCTCTTAGATCGACCGCAGTAACTGGGCTTGCGTTCTCACGAAGGAGTGAAGATGAAACCGACACTGATCAGGCGCAATGGCTTCTGGCTCGCCTTATCGCTCGTATTAATGGCGATGTCGTCGATCGTGTCGTCTGCGGTGCAGACGTCCGGCTACGCCGTGTCCGTCAAGGACATGAACTGGGAGACGGCGTCCGGCCAGTCGATGAGCGCCCTGCTGTACAAGCCGAACGGGGTCTCCGCCGACGACCAGGCGCCGGCCATCGTCGTCTCCCACGGCTGGTGGAACAACAAGGAGATGCAGGACGCCAACTACGTCGAACTGGCCCGTCGCGGCTACGTCGTGGTGTCGATCGACATGTACGGTCACGGCGACTCCGACTACCTGCCCGCGACGAACCTCGAGCTCGGCGGCACCGGCATGTACGACGCCGTGAAGCTCGTCGCCGACCTGCCCTACGTCGACCCCGACAAGATCGGCGTCTCGGGCCACTCCAACGGTGCGCGCGCGGCCAACTTCTCGGTCGCCCTCGACAACGAGGCCGACGAGCAGCTGATCGACGCCGTCTTCCTCGTCGACAACGACCCCGTCTACGTCGACGCGGACGGCGCGTACACGAACATCTACGGCGACCGCGACACCGGCCTCGTCGCCGACCAGTACGACGAGTTCTTCTTCCGCAGCTACGACGCGGACGGTGTCGCCCTGACGGCGCCTCGCGACTACATCGGCACGCCCAACGCCCAGTCGTTCCTCAACCACGGGGTCGACCCGGCCGAGGACGGCGACGTGCGGGAAGCGAACACCCTCTACGACGACGACTCCCTCCGCGTGGTCTACACCCCCGCGCAGACCCACCCGTGGGGCACGATCTCGAAGCAGACGGTGTCCGACCAGCTCGAGTTCTGGGAGGCGTCGTTCGGCGCTCCCGAGCCCATCGACTCCGGCTCGCAGATCTGGCAGGTCAAGGAGGCCTTCACCACTCTCGGCCTGATCGGGTTCATGATCTTCCTGCTCGCGTTCGCTCGCGCACTGCTCACCACGCGGGCGTTCGCGGAGCTGCGCACCGACGCCGTGCCGGTCGCCGCGAACACCCGCAGGGGCCTCGGATGGTTCTGGGGCGGCATGATCGTCTCCGCCGTCGTCTCGGGCGTCAGCTACGTCGCCCTCAGCCAGGCGCCGTGGATCAACAGCATCGCGTTCAACGCCGCACCCACCCCGTTCACGCAGGGCGCCACCTTCTTCATCGCCTTCTGGGCGGCGGTCAACGGTGTCGCGGCGATCGTGATCATGGTGATCTCGTACCTGCTCTTCGGTCGCAAGAACGGTGTGGAGGTGCGCGAGCTCGGGTTGCTCCCCGGCGGGAGGAAGCTCCTGAAGAGCGTCGGCCTCGCCGCGGTCACCGTCGCTGCGGCGTTCGGGCTGGTCTTCCTGTCCGACTGGCTGCTCCACACCGACTACCGGTTCTGGGTGGTCGCGGTGAAGGACTTCGAGCCCGACAAGCTGTGGGTCGGTCTGCTCTACCTCCCCTTCTTCCTGGTGTACTTCGTCGCGAACTCGGTGGCGATCAACGTCTTCAACCGGTTCACGTTCCGAGGTCGGGAATGGGTCAACACGGCGGTGCTGGCACTCGTGAACGCGTCAGCACCGATCGTGCTGGTCGTTGCTCAGTACACGACGTTCTTCATCACGGGCGAGACGATCCCCGGTTTCGGCGGCATCTTCAGCATCTGGCTGTTCCCGGTCATCGTCATCCTCGCGGCCACGGCCGTCCTGTCGCGCAAGCTCTACCGCGTGACGGGGAACCCGTACGTCGGCGGCTTCATCAGCGCCGCGGTGGTGACGCTCGTGTCGGTGACCAACACCCTCACCGTCACGTACTGACGCTGACGCCGTCGGCACAGCCGGAGCCCCGGGCCGATCGGTCCGGGGCTCCGGCCGTCTCCGCGCTGACGAAACTGGTCACCGGCGTCACCCGGGCCGATGGTCGCGGGCTGGTAGGTGAGCAGGTGATCGACCCCGGGCCCGATGGGCGACACCTCGGCGCTCCACGGCGAACTGCGTCCGCGGACGACGGCGAGCGCAGCTCTGCCTATCCTTGGCCGATGAGCGAACACGCCGATCTCATCGAGGTCGCCCGAGCTGCCGTCAACCCGCACCGCGTGGGCGATCGTCTCTTCGGTGACGTCGGCGCTGCTCTCGAGACGACCACCGGCGCGATCCACACGGGTGTCTGCATCGACACCGGTTCGGGGACCGGTTTCTGCGCTGAGCACGCTGCCATCGCCTCCATGGTCACCAGCGGCGAGTACGAGATCGCACGCATCGTGGCTGTCTGGCTGGACGACGACGACCGCGTGACCGTCCTCCCGCCGTGCGGTCGCTGCCGCGAGTTCATCAGACAGATCGACGACTCCAACCTCAGGGCGACCATCGTGCTCGGCCACGGCAAGACCGCGCCACTCAGTGATCTGCTGCCGGAGTGGGAATGGCCCCGACCGGAAGAGCCGACCTCGCCGCAGTGAAGAGTGGGGCGAGCTGGCCCTGTCCGCTGGGCGATTGCTCACCGGCCGTCGTCGCTCGGGCGTCAGTGCATCGATCGCCGACGCGACGGCAGCTAGCGTGGCCACGGTAGAAAGAGCCGCATGAACAAGTACGACCCACTCCCTGGCAAGACAGCTCGGGGCATGCGGATGGCTGGCCTCGCCGCAGCGGGCGCAGGCGTCCAGGGCATGTTCCTCTACCGGGCCATCTTCGAGGTTCCCACGGCCGGCTCGTGGATGCTGTGGCTCGCCGTCATCGTCGTCCTGCTGGTCAGCTTCATCGGTGCTGGGGTGCGGAACAGGCGACTCGACCGACTCGAGGCGGCCGAGCGAGATGCGCTCCTGTCGCGTGACGACGAGACCCGGCGCCGCTGAAGGAGTTCGACCACGCGCGGAGGGGCCCCGACGAAGCTCCGTCAGAGGACGCGTGTCCGTCCGCGACGCAGAGCCAGGTCGAGGCAGCCGCGAGGGGGAGAACTCGGGAAGGATGTGCCAAGACCCGAAGGACTCCACTCATGCCGCGCTTCCGTTCCCTGCCGCTTCGAGCGCTCCTCCCTGTCGTCTTCGTCCTCGTGGCCGCCATGTGGCTGGGCGTCGGGGTCCTCGTGATGCCCGCTGATCAGCCCCTGCTGGCTCGCATGATCGGCACGGTCGTCTACGCGGGCCTGATGACGGTCTTCTTCGGTGTGGTGATCAGTCGGGCGCGTCGCGCAGCGGGCGGTGTCGATGAGCTCTCCCGCATGCAGGCGGCCACGAAGGCCGGCGCGGTTCCGCCCGATGCCGAGCCCTCGACGTGGATCCCGATGCTCGAGAAGTGGCAGAACCAGAACCGGAGAGCTCGGTGGCTGTCTCCTGTCGCGTTCACGGGCTCCCTCGCACTGAGCGTCTGGCTCGCCTCCACCACCGGTTGGATCTGGCTCGTCGTCTCCCTGTTCTTCGTCGTCGCGCTGGTCTCGTCGATGATCGGCCCTCGACGCAGCTCCGCGAGGCTCACGCGGATGCTCAGTGAGCTCCGGAGCAGGGAATGACGCCCGCACACCGTCAGGCTGTCGCCCAGGTGCTGGCGGTCCTCACCGACGTCGACCCGTACGGCCTCGAGCCGGGTGCCCCGGAGGGGGCCCCTGCCGACGAGTACGACATCGAAGCCGACGACATCTCCCGCATCCTCCTCCGGGACGGCGCCGTGACGGTGCGCGACGTCGAAGGCGTCTGGATGCATCGGTTCTCGGACTCCCTCGTCCTCCACCTGGGCGTCGCCCGCACGGCTCAGCTCGTGGACCGGCTCAACGAGGTGGTCCGGGTCGTCCGCTAGGGGGTCGTCCCTCGGAGGCGGTGGCAGCAGCGCGGGTCGCTCCCGGCGACGGGGCGGCGACGTGTCGCATGATGGGTCGGTGAACCGGACCGATCGTCTCTACGGTCTCGTGGAGGAACTGCGAGCTGCGTCACCGCGTCCGCGGAGCGCGCGCCGCCTCGCCGAGCGCTTCGAGGTGTCGGCGCGGACCATCGAGCGGGATCTCGCGGCGCTGCAGCAGTCGGGGCTGCCGATCTGGGCGGAGCCCGGCCGGGCCGGCGGGTACGTCATCGACGCCTCCGCGACGCTCGGCCCGGCGGGGTTCACCCTCGACGAGGCCCTCGTGGTGCTGATCGGGCTCGGCGGGCTCCGCCGCAGCCCGTTCCGGCAGCCAGCCCAGACCGCCGCCCGGAAGCTGCTCGCGGTCATGCCCGAGCGGGACGCCGCCCGGGCTAGCGCCTTCGCCTCCCGCGTGCACTTCCTCGAGAGCGACGAGAGCGACGAGAGCGACGAGGGCGACGAGAGCGACGAGAGCGAGGGAGGCGCGGAGGGCGACGAGCGCACCGCCCGCGTGCCCGCCTCGGTCGACTTCGCCGAGGCCCTGCGGGCGGACCGCGTCGTGCAGCTGCGCTACCAGGACGCCGGCGGCGCGGAGTCCGTGCGGGACGTCGAGCCGTTGGGGTCGATCGAGAACGGAGGCCAGTGGTACCTGATCGCGTGGTGCCGCCTCCGACAGGGCGTCCGGGCGTTCCGCGCCGACCGGATGCTCGCGGTCAGGGTCACCGACGAACGGCCCCCGCGACGCGTGCTCCGCGCCGAGGACCTCGCGATTCCGTACGGGCGACTCCGGTCCGTCGTCGACGACTGATCGGCGACGTCTTCGGCGAACACCGACAGGACGTTGTCGCCGTGACCAGCGACGCTGGTGCTCCCCTGTCACGAGCGCCCCTGAAGGAGCCCCATGTCGTCCGCATCCGTCCGCATCGTCACCGACGACCTCGAAGGCCTCGTCGCGTTCTACGAGCAGGTCACCGGCCGGCAGGCCGAGCGCCCCGCCCCGGTCTTCGCGCAGTTCAGCGGCCCCGGCGCGACCCTCGCGATCGCCAGCACTGCGACCGTCGCGATGCTCGGCGGCGCCCTCGCCCCGGCGACGAACCGCTCCGTGGTGATCGAGTTCGAGGTCGCCGACGTCGACCACGAGTTCGCCGAGCTCGTGAGCACGCTCGCTCTCCGCGGCGAGGACGTCGTCCTCGAGCCGACCACGATGCCCTGGGGCAACCGCTCCGCACTCGTCCGTGACCCCGACGGCAACGTCGTCAACCTGTTCAGCACGCCGACCGCCGACTAGCCGTCAGGGCGTGGAGTCGAGGAGGCGCCCGGTCCAGTCCCGCAGGGCGGTGACGGCCCGCCGCGACAGCGTCGCCCCCGGCACCATGCTCGTCGACCCGTGGAAGGCCCCCGGCCACACGTGCAGCTCCGCCTGCACGCCGGCCGCCCAGAGCGCGCTCGCGTAGGCGACGGTCTCGTCGCGGAACACCTCGGTGCTGCCGCAGTCGACGTAGGCGGGCGGCAGGCCGGTCAGGTCGGTCGCCCGGCCGGGGGCCGCGTAGATCGACACGTCGTCGCCGCCGCGACGGTCGCCGAGGTACGCGTCCCAGCCGAAGCGGGTCATCTCGCGGTCGGCGACGCCCACCCCGTCGAACTGCCGCGCGGAGAGCGTCGCGTCACGGTCGTCGAGCATGGGGCTGACGAGCACCTGCCCGATGACGGCCGGCCCCTGCCGGTCCCGGGCGAGGAGCGCCGTGCCCGCCGCGAGCCCGGCCCCGGCGCTCTGGCCGACGAGCAGGATCCGCCCGGGGTCGACGCCGAGCTCGTCGGCGTGCTCCGCGACCCAGGCCAGGCCGGCCCAGCAGTCCTCGACCGGGTACGGGTCGGGGTGCTCGGGGGCGAGACGGTAGTCGGGGCTGACCAGGACGACGTCGTGCACGAGCAGCCAGTCGTCGTACGCGTCGAGGTTGCCGAGGTGGTGGCCGAACATCATCCCGCCGCCGTGGATCGCGTAGGCGCAGGCCGCCGTCCCGGTGCGGCCGACGCGCTGGACGACCGCGAGCGTGATCGGGTCGCCGAGGTGCCCGGGGACGGTGATGCTGCGCCTCTCGAGGCCGCGGGCGCGCAGTCCTTCGTCGAGCCGCGCCTCCGTCGTGTCCAGCTGGCGCATCTGCGGCAGCATCGCGGTCTCGAGGCGGAAGCGGCCGCGGGCGTCCATCGCCTCCAGGAAGGGCACGAACTCGGGGTCGAACGGGGGGCGGGGCAGGGCGGTGGTGGTGTCAGGCACGGGAGGGCTCCTGGGTGGTGGGGGCGGTGGGGGTGAGGGGGGTCGAGGGGGCGGGTGCCGTGGTGGCGTCGGGGGCCGGGTCGGCGGCTCGTGCCCGGAGCATCCCGACCACGACGAGCGCGGCGGCGACGGCGGCGAGGCCGAGCCCGGCGACGGTGAGGGCGTCCTCGAACCCCGCGAGCCGCGGGGGCGTCCACGGGGTGGTCGTGATGCTGCCGGTGACGAAGGCCGCGACGATCGTGCCCGCGGCGGCGACCGCGGCTCCCCCCGCGAGCTCGCTCGACGTGTCGACGAGGGCCGCACCGACCGAGGTGCGGTCGGCCGGGAGGCCCGTGAGCACCGAGGCTCCCGCGACGACGCCGACGACGCGCATCCCGGCGGCCACGAGCACGAGGGCGACGAGCACCCAGACGTACCCGTGGCGGCTCAGGGCGCCGAACACCGTGAGGCCCGACACGACCGCGGCCGCGCTGACCCACGCCGCCCGGCCCAGGCCGACCCGCTGCACGAACGGCCCCACGAGGCGGCCCCCGGCCAGGAGCACGACGACCTGCGGCAGCGTGCCCACGGCAGCGAGGGCGGGCGGCCAGCCCCAGGCGAACTGCAGCTGCAGCGTCACGAGGTACGACAGCCCGGCGACGGCGAGGCCCGACGCGGCCTTGAACGCCAGGCCGCTCGACACCAGGGGGCGGGCGAGCAGGTGCAGGTCGACCACCGGGTGCCGCGCCGTCCGCAGGCGCACGACGAACCCGGCGCCGCAGGCGACGGTCAGGGCGACGGCCGCCCACCCCCACGAGGAGGCGGTGGCCGGCCCGACGAGGACGGTCGGCGTCACGAGCAGCCCCGCCACGGTCGCGGTGCCGAGCAGTGCTCCGCCCACGTCGACCGGGTCGCCCCGCAGCCCCGCGGCGTCGTCGCGGGCGACGCCGACGAGGACGCCGACGAACGCCAGCACCGCGATCGGCGCGTCGGCCAGCAGCAGCACCTGCCACGGGGCGACGGCGAGCACGAACCCGCCGACGGTCGGGCCGACGGCCAGGCCGACGAGCCCCGCGGTCGAGATGACCGTGAGGGCCCGGACGCGCAGGCCCTCGTCGTCGAACAGCCGGAACGCCAGCGCCATCGACCCGGGGGTGGTCATCGCCGCGGCGACGCCCGTCAGCACGCGGACGGCGATGAGCTGCTCGGTGGTCGTGACCGCCGCGGTGGCGAGGCTCGCCACGGCCAGCAGCACGAGGCCCGCGAGCATGACGCGGCGGCGCCCCACGCGGTCGGCGACGGCGCCGAAGAGCAGCATGAGCCCGCCGAAGGCGACCGCGTAGGCGCCGGACACCCACTGCAGCCCCGTCGTCGACGAGCCCAGCTCGCGACCGATCGTGGGCAGGGCGACGTTCAGCACCGAGGTGTCGAGCATCTCGAACAGGAAGACCGCGGAGAGGCCGGCCAGGGCGATCCACGCGTCGGCGAGCTGGGGAGGCGCGTCGCCGGCACGCAGCCGACCGCGGGTGAGAGAGGGACTGGGTAGCACGAGGGGCGCACTCCTTCTGGGAAGAAGTGGCGACTCGTTCGATGCCGCGTGCGGGTGCGTCGCAGAGCGCGACGCCTTTTACCTCAGTGATCGACACCGTACACGGAGGGCCGCCCCGGACGGAAGCCCGGGGGCGCTGCCGGCGATGCGGTCGCCCGGTCGGGGGCGCGCTACCCGGGGCTCGTGCCCGGGGACCGGCCGGGGGCGAGCGCGCCGGAGACGAGGGCCTGCACCAGCCGCTCGGCGTCGTAGCTCGAGTCGCTCGCAGCGCCGATGCAGAGGTTGCCGACGCCCTTCAGGAGGCTGTACCCGTCCAGGGCCGCCTCCTCGCCCGAGGGGCCGAGATCGGCGCGGGCCGCGGCGAGGAGCGACCCGCAGACCGGCACGAGCCGGCCCACGAAGTACGCGTGGAGTGCGTCGGAGCCGGCGGCGTCACCGTGGAGGGCGGTGGCGAGCCCGTGCTTCGTCACGAGGAAGTCCACGAACAGCGCCACCCACGCGCGGAGGGCTCCTTCCGGTGTCGAGCTCTCGACGAGGAGTCGCGGCCCGGCCTCGGCGCAGGCCTCGACCTGGTGGCGGTAGACGGCGACGACCAGCTCGGGCCGCGTCGGGAAGTGCCGGTAGACGGTGCCGACGCCCACGCCCGCCCTCGCCGCGATCTCGCGCACGGGGGCATCGACGCCGGACTCGACGAACACCTCCGCCGCCGCGTCCAGGAGAGCCTGCTGGCTGCGGCGGGGGCGGCCCACCGGCCGTGACGGCGCTGCTGGGGCGTCACTTCCCTGCGTGTCGGGCATGGCGCCTCCTCGATCGGGTCGAACCGGTGCTTGCTTAACGGAACAGTGTTCCGTAACGTTGCGGAGCGGCGCTCCGATAACCAGCATCGCAGAGCGCGAGCCCAGAAGGAAGGAACCCTCTATGCCCTCATCACTCGTCACCGCCCTGGACGACGTCGTCGGCGCCGGCGACCCGGTCGTCTCCGTCGCGCCGGTGACCCTGTCGGCCCCGGGGCGTGCCGTCCCGCTCGAGGTCCGCGTGTCGGCACCCGCCACGGGAGGCGACCTGCCGGTCGTCGTGTTCTCGCACGGCAACGGCTGGAACCTCGACGGGTACGCGCCCCTGACGGCGTTCTGGGCCTCGCGCGGCTTCGTCGTCGTCCAGCCCACGCACCTCGACTCGAGGCGGAACGGGTTCGGGTTCGACCACCCGGTCTTCCCCTCGATCTGGACCGAGCGCATCGCCGACCTCACCCGCGTCCTCGACCAGCTCGACGCCGTCGTGGCGGCCGTCCCGGGTCTCGCCGGCCGCGTCGACCGCGACCGCATCGCCGCGACGGGCCACTCCTGGGGCGGCCAGACGGCGCAGGCGCTCCTCGGTGCACGCATCGTCGACGAGGAGGGCCACGTCGGAGGCGACATGTCCGACGGCCGCGTGACCGCGGGCGTCCTCTTCGCCGCCACCGGCCTCGGCGGTGACGACCTGCACCCCTTCGCGCAGGCGAACTTCCCCTTCATGCGCCCCTCGTTCGGCGAGCTCGCCACCCCGACGCTCGTCGTCGCGGGCGACCACGACCAGTCGCGGATGTCCAGCCGCGGACCGGACTGGTTCACCGACGCCTACACGCACAGCCCCGGCGCCACCGACCTCCTCACCCTGCACGGCGCGGAGCACTCCCTGGGCGGGATCGTCGGCTACGAGGTCGCCGAGACGACCGACGAGGACCCGGAACGGGTCGCCGTCGTCCAGCGCCTGAGCACCGCCTACCTCCGCACGGCCCTCCGCGTCGACGGGGGCGCCTGGCCCGCGGCCCGGGACGCCCTCCGCCGAGCCGTCGACCCGATCGGGCACGTCGACAGCAAGTGACGCCGTCGGCCTCTCGATCGCGGCCCTCGGCGATCTCCGACCCCGTCAGCGCACGGTGAGGGGCGGCAGGCTGCGGTCGGTCTCGGCGACCGCGGTGAGCTTCGCCGTCAGGGGCCGGCGGATGGTCGAGGCCGCGACCGCCGCCACCGACCGGCTCCGGACAGGACCACCCCCTCACCGCCCCTGACCGGTCGGGGCGAGTGCGCGGCCACGCCGCAACAGGGAGAGACTCGAGGCCATGACCACCACCGTCCTCCTCGCCGGCGCCACCGGCGACCTCGGCCAGCGCATCCTCCGTGAACTCCTGACGCACGACGCCCGCGTGCGGGTGCTGACCCGCCCGGGCAGTCGGAGCGCCGCGGCCCTCGACGCCGACGACCGGGTCGACGTCGTCGTCGCGGCGTACGGCGACCACGCCGCCCTCACCGAGGCGGCCCGCGGCGTCGACGTCGTCGTCTCGGCGGTGAGCGGCACCCGGTCGGTGATCGTCGACGCGCAGCGTGCCCTGCTCGCCGCGACCGTGGCGGCCGGCGTGCCCCGCTTCGTGCCCTCGGACTGGTCGGCCGACTACCGCTCGATCGACGTGGGCAGCAACCGCAACTTCGAGCTCCGCCGCGAGTTCGCCGCCGACGTCGACGCGGCGCCCGTGCGGGCGACGTCGGTGCTGAACGGCATGTTCACCGAGCTGCTCACCGGTGACGCGCCGCTCATCCTGTTCGGGCGCCACAAGGTCCTGTACTGGTCGAGCCCCGACCAGGTCCTCGACTTCACCACGAAGGACGACGTCGCCCGCGTCGCCGCCCTCGTGGCCCTCGACCCCGACGCCCCGCGGGTGGTCGAGGTCGCGGGGTCACGCATGACCGCGCGCGAGATCGCCCGCACGATGACCGAGCTGACCGGCGAGCCCTTCGGCCTGCAGTGGGCCGGCACGACGGCCACCCTGTCGGCGATGAGCAAGGTCGGTCGGCGCCTCTCGAAGGACCCGGACGAGGCCTTCCCCGCGTGGCAGGGCATGCAGTACTTCGTCAACATGTTCAGCGGCCAGGCGCAGCTGCGGCACGTCGACAACGACCGCTTCGGGGCGCACGAGTGGACCACCGTGCGCGACGTGCTCGCCGCGCACCTCGGGACGGCGGCCCGCACGGAGGGCTAGCGGGCGGCCTCGGCCGGTCGCCCGCCTGACCCACGGCGCCGCCCGGGCCACGGCGAGCATGCCCACGGGTCCACGGCGGCGTAGCGTCGCGCTGGTCGGCCTGACGGCCGGTGGCGACACCGTCGCCCGTCGAGGGAGCACAGCATGAAGGTCGTCATCACCGGGTCACGCGGCAAGGTCGGCCGCGCCGCCGTCCGCCGGTTCGTCGACGCGGGGCACGACGTGCTCGGCGTCGACCTCGTGCGGCCCGTCTTCGACGCCGGCTCCGTCGCGCCCGGCCGGTACATGATGGCCGACCTCACCGACGCGGGCTCCGCGTACGCCGCGGTGGCCGGGGCCGACGCCGTGGTGCACGTCGCGGCCATCCCGCAGCCGACCGCGAACCCCGCGCACGTCGTCTTCCAGACGAACCTGATGTCGACGTTCAACCTGGTGGAGGCGGCGGTCCGGTTCGCCGTGCCCCGCTTCGTCAACGTGTCGAGCGAGAGCATCGTCGGCAACTTCTTCCCCGAACGGCCCTTCCTGCCCGACTACGTCCCCGTCGACGAGGAGCACCCCCTGCACCCGCAGGACCCGTACGCCCTCTCGAAGGCCTTCGGCGAGCAGCTGATGGACGCGGCCGTCCGCCGCTCCGACCTTCGGGCGATCTCGATCCGCCCGAGCACGGTGCACGACGAGGGCAACTACGAGGAGAACCTCGGGCCGCAGGTGCGCGAGGCGTCGCCGACGAGCGCGAACTTCGGCAGCTACATCGACTCCGACGACCTCGCCGACGCGCTCCTGCTCGCCGCCGAGAGCGACCTGCCCGGCCACGAGGTGTTCTACATCGCCGCCGCCGACAACGCCGGCGGCCACGACTTCGCGGCGACGCTGCGCGCGCACCACGGTGACCAGGTCGAGCTGCGGGCGATCGACCGCGTCGACGCCTCCGGCATCTCGACCGAGAAGGCCCGGCGCCTGCTGGGCTGGACGGCCACGCGCTCGTGGCGCGACCACCTCGACGCTGAGGGGCACCGGCTGCGCTGAGCCGCGCCTCCCGGGCTCTCCGCCCCGGTCGGCGGGTCAGCCTGGCGGCGGGTCAGCGCGCGCGTCAACCGGTCGGCGGGTCAGCGCGTCGGCCGGGCGTCGGTCAGTCGCGCTCGGCGAGCAGCGGGGCCATGTCGACCTTCTCGGTCGCGGGCAGCGGGAGGCGCGTCTCGGGACGGATGGGAGCGGTCAGGGCGACGTTCGGGTCGTGCAGGGCCATGCGGGTGCCTCTCGGGTGGCGGTCGTGCGGTGCGGGTGACGTCGACGGTAGACGCGTCGGGTCACGTCGCGCCCGGGGTTTCCCCGAGCTGGGGGACCGGCTACCCGGCGCCCCCGGGGTGCGGGGCCGGTGCGGACGACCCGGCCCGCGCCTCCTGCGCCTCTCGTGCCTCTCGCGCTCGCGCCTTGATGGCCTCGACGACCGCGGTCTTGGCGTCGGCGTAGTCGTTCATGTCGCTCCAGTCGCGCTCGAGCAGCTCGCGCTTGGTGCTCTCGTAGAGGGCGCGGTCGGCGTCGTCGGAGCGGAGCCGGTCACGCAGCAGCAGGTAGTCGTCGACCGCGGGGTGGCCGCGCTCGTAGAGGTGCACGTGCACGTCGCGCTCGGGCGTGCGCACGAGCCGGTGCCCGGGCTCGCGGACGCGCAGCTCGTAGCCGGCGGCGATCAGGCGCTCGACGTGGTCCTCCTCGGCGGTGATGTCGTCGACCGCGACGACGACGTCGACGATCGGCTTCGCCGCGAGCCCGGGCACCGAGGTCGAGCCGATGTGCTCGACGTCGACGGACGGGGCGGTGCCGCGGTTCTCGTGGCCCGCGTTCTCGTCGTCGTCGCCGTCGTCGGAGCCGACGGCCGGGGAGGCGCGGATCGCGTCGAGGATGCGCGCCCGGTGCTCGAGGTAGGTCGCCGCCCAGGCCTCGTCGGGCTCGTGCAGCGTGACGGTGACGCGCTCGGGGCCGCCGACCAGCTCGAGGGCGGTCACGTCGGGCCGGCGGGGGGTGCGGGGGCGAGGGCTGGGGGCGTCTGGCACGGCGCGAGCCTACCGAGGGGCGGCGGGCCGGACGTCGACCGGCGGGGAAGTGCACGCCGTCATCGCTGATCCACTCCGGAGTGGATCAGCGATCCTGGACCGCGCCTCCCGCGCCTCCCGCGCTGCACCCGCCGAGCCTCCCGTCGTGCGCCCTCCGCGCCTCCCGCGCTCATCGGCTGCGGGGCGTGGACGCTCGCCGCGGCGGCTCAGGCGCCGAGCGCCCGGATGAAGTGCCCGCCCTCGCGGGCCCGCCCCGACGCGGCGACCGTGAAGCGCACGATGTCGCTGCGGTAGCGGTCGTCGGAGGCCTCGAAGGTGCGCCCGTCGGCGCCGCGCGTCACGCGGTGCAGGCGCAGGATCGGGGTGCCGGGCTCGACGTCGAGCAGCTCGGCGTCGAGGTCGTCGGCCGCGACGGCGTCGATCTCGTGGTCGACGTCGGCGTAGCCGAAGCCGCGCGAGTCGAGGTACTCGGTGATCGACACGGTGTCGAGGTCGACGTCGAAGAGCACGCGGCCGACCTCCTCGATGAAGGTGAGCCGCTCGAGCATCGTCGGGCGCCCGTCGACGAGCCGCAGCCGCACGACGTCGACCACGAGGTCGCCGGGCTCGATGCCGAGCGACCGCGCCTTCTCCTCGCCGGCGCGACGCAGCGAGACCTCCTGCGTGCGGGCGCCGGGCTCGCCGCCGACGTCGTGCACCCACTTCGTGAACGGGATCGACACGTCGACCGGGTGGTGCGCCTTGCGCGCCACGACCCGGGCGGGCCGGCCGCGCCGCGTCTCGACCAGGCCCTCCGAGCGGAGGGCGGCGAGGGCGTTGCGGATGGGGCCCCGCGAGGTGCGCCACTGCTCGGCGAGCTCGCCCTCGCTCGGCACGTCGTCGCCCACCGAGAGCTCTCCGCCGAGGATCCGCCGGCGCAGGTCGTCGGCGATCTGCTCGTAGAGGGAGGTGGGCACGGCGCGATCCTACCCAGCGGGCGTGTCGCGCTCGGGGCCGCGCGGCGCGAACGGGCCGTCGAGGGCCGCCCACTGCAGCAGCATGATCGTCTTGCCGTCGACGACGCGACCGTCACGGATCATCTGGCGCGCCTCCTCGTGGTCGACCTCGAGCACCTCGATGTCCTCGCCCTCCTCCTCGAGGCCGCCGCCCGGGCCGACACGGTCGTCGACCGTGTACGGCGCGGCGAAGAAGTGCACCAGCTCGGTCACCGAGCCGGGGCTCATGTAGACGGCGAAGACGGGGGTGACCTCGCCGACGCGGACGCCGAGCTCCTCCTCGGCCTCGCGACGGACCGCCGCCGTCGCGTCGCCCGCGTCGTCGGGGTCGAGCAGGCCGCCGCCCGTCTCGACGAGCATGCCGTCGGGGTGCCCGTTGACGTAGGCGGGGAAGCGGAACTGCCGCGTCAGCAGCACCGTGCCGCGGTCGGCGTCGTAGAGCAGGATGGTCGCGCCGTCGCCGCGGTCGTACGTCTCGCGCTGCTGGGTCGTCCAGCGCCCGTCGCGGCCCCGCAGGTCGAAGGTCGTGCGGCGCAGCACGTGCCAGCCGGTGCTCGTGAGCTCGACGTCGCGGACGACGACGTCCGGGTTCCGCGCGAGGTCGCGGCCGATCTGGTCGAGGCCGGTGCGGCCGCGGTGGTCGGGGACGTCGACGCCGGGCTGGGAGGGGTCGGCGGGGTCGGCGGGGCGCGCGGGGTCGGCGGGGTGCTCGGGTCGGGCGGGAGTCGCGGGCGAGGTGGTCATGCCCTCCACGCTAGAGGGGCGGTGCGGTCGGTCACAGGCCCTCGGGGCCAGGATCGGGGCATGGCACACATCCTCGTCACCGGCTCGACCGACGGCCTCGGCCGCGGCGCCGCCGAAGCCCTGCTCGAGCAGGGGCACCACGTCGTCGTCCACGCCCGCAGCGCCTCGCGCGGGGAGGTGCTGCGGCCGCTCGTCGACCGCGGTGCCCGGCTCGTCGTCGCCGACCTCGGCGACCGCGACGCGGTGACGGCGCTCGCCGACGAGCTGAACGGGCTCGAGGCACCGCTCGACGCGGTCATCCACAACGCGGGCCTGATCCGCGGCGCGGCGATGATGCCCGTCAACGTCGTCGCCCCGTACCTGCTCACCGCGCTCGTGACGGCGCCGACGCGGCACGTGTACCTCAGCAGCGGCATGCACAAGAGCGGCTCGGCCTCCGTGCTGGGCGACGTCGACTGGTCGGGGTCGCGGGAGACCGGCTCGTACTCCGACAGCAAGCTGTTCGTGACGGCGTTCTCGGCGGCCGTGGCGCGACTCCGGCCCGACCTGCGGAGCAACGCGGTCGACCCGGGCTGGGTCGCCACGAAGATGGGAGGCGCGGGGGCGCCCGACGACTTCGAGCTCGGCCACCGCACGCAGCGGCTGCTCGCCCTCGGCGAGCTGGGCGACGTCAGCGGGGCCTACTGGTTCCACGAGGAGCAGCGGCAGCCGCACGCCTCCGTCGGCGACGAGGGCTTCCAGGGCGAGGTGCTCGCGGCGCTCGAGCGCGAGACGGGAGTGGCGCTGCCGCGCGGCTGAGCGTCGCCGGCGCGGCGCTCGCGGTCGCGCCCGCCACGGGGCTCGTGGCTCGTGGCTCGTGGCTCGGGCCGGCTGATCAGTCGATGACGCCGGTCAGGGCCCCGACGGCGATCAGCGCTGCGGCGATGACGAAGACGATGCCGACGACGAGCATCAGGGTCGGCGACTGGGTGTACGGGCCGACGTACTGCTCCTGCTCGCGGCGCAGCTGGCGCGCCACCCGCGAGATGTGGTGCCGTGAGGTGATGAAGAAGACGCCGAAGACGGCGACGAAGGGGGAGATGACGAGGGCGACGACCTGGCTCGATGTCATGGTCAGCGGTGTCAGTCCTTGTTCATCTTGCGCCACTGCAGCACCCACGAGACGATGACGGCGACGCACGCGATGCTGAAGACGATGATGCCGACGGGCGTCAGCGGTGCCCAGGTGGTCATGACGACGAGCGGTTCGACGGGCATCTCTGCAGTGAACACCAGATGCGCGCCGTGCGGAGGTGTGACGTCGTCGCTGAGGGGACGGTCGCTGGGGAGACGGTCGCTGAGGAGCTCGATCCACTCCGGAGTGGATCAGCGATCCGCGAGCGTCTTTCTCCGCTGCCTCCTCCGCCGGCCGATCCAGTCGTCGTCGCCGATGCAGGCAGGAGTCGCGGTGCGAGCCCGCGAGGGAGGTCGCGCCCGCGCTCAGTCGCCGGTGAGGGCCGCCGCGTAGGCGCGGACGGAGCGGTGGTACCGCGGCAGCGTCGGCTCGACGGCCTCGATCGCGACGCGCAGCGCCTCGTCGACGCGGTCGGCGCTGTGCAGGGCGAGCGCGAGGAAGACCCTCGGCGCTGCGCCGGTCGCGGGGTGCGGAGGGGCGTCGCGGAGCATCGTGATCGCCTCGTCGACGCGGCCGAGGTTGCGGAGGGTCGAGGCGTGCTGCACGACCATGCGGGCCGCCCGGTCGGGGTCGACCGCGGCGAGCCCGGCGGTGGTCGCGGCCGCGTACGAGACGTCGGCGTCGGCCTCGCGCCCGCCGGAGTCGTGCGCGCCGCCGAGCTCGAACGCGCCGAGGGCGGGGTGCGGCGCGTCGGCGGCGAGGTCGCGCATCAGTGCGATCCGCCGCTCGTCGTCGACGCTCTCGTCGGCCCAGAGGGCGGCCACGCGCTCTTCCCACTCGTCGGTGCTCATCCGGGCACGCTAGCGGCCGCGACGGCGACCGTGCCACCCGCGACGCTCACGGCAGGCGTCGGGCTCGCGTGCCGGTGCAGGCTCAGCCTCGTGCGGGTCGGGGCCTCAGCGGTCCCGACGGCGGGCGAGCTCGCGGCGGAGCACCGAGATGAAGAAGACGAGCATGCCGACGCCGATGAGGGCGACGCCTCCGCCGATGAGGCGGTCGGAGAGGACGTCCGGGCCGGTCACGGTGTAGACGATGGCGCCGACCACGATTGCGGTGCAGACGGCGACGTTGAACCACGCCCCGAGGAGGCCGCCGGGTGCTCCGCGCTTCGTCGTGTCTCGGGCGTCCATGTCGTGCTCCTCGGGTCGGGTCGGGTCGGGACAGGTCGCGATGTGATCTAGCCGCGGGCGGCTCCGGGAGTGCGCCCCACGATCGCTCCTCCACTCTGGAGTGGATCAGCGTTCCTGGGCCGTACTTCCCGCGGGTCCAGTGCTCCGCACGATCCCGGTCAGGTCTGCTCGTCGGCCCCGCGCCTCCGTCGGTCCCGGCGCGCGAGCCAGAGGCCGATGCCAGCTCGGATCACGAAGACAGCCCCGAGACCGCCGATGATGCGCGCGGCGGACGACGTGTTGCCCAGCACGGGCAGCTCGTCCTGGGGCTGCAACAGCAGCACGATCGCGACGACCACGCACACGGCCCCGACGACCAGCAGCCGACGGGCCTCCCGCACCTGGCCGCTCGCCGGATCGCGACCTCCGTCGGTCGTCGTCTTCCCCATCGCGCTTCCCCCCTCGGGCACGGCAGTGAGCTCGCCCCCGCCGCGAGCCTACGCAGCGCCGCGGTCGGCAGGTCGAGGGGCTCGCCTCGGTGCGGCAGGGGCGGGAGTCGTGGGCCAGGATCGCTGATCCACTCCGGAGTGGATCAGCGCTGCTGGACCGTACCTCCGGGGGGGCTCCGAGGGCGCTCGGGGGAGTGCGGCGGGTTCCTGTCCTCCGCGGCGTGCCGGCGCCCGCCCGCCGGGGAGGACACGGACCCGCCCACTCCGGGGAACATCGCGAGCGCGCGGCCAGCGACCGCACCGCACCTCACCTGACCACCCTCGACCAGGATGGGGTGCATGGCCGCAGCCCTCGACCCTCCCGCCTCTCCCTCCGAGCGAGCCCTGCGCTCGCGGGCGTGGTGGGGTGCCGCGCCGCCGGTCGTCCTCGGCGGCGTCGTCGCCCTGCAGCTCCTCGATCACGACCGGGATCGCGGGTGGGTCTGGGTCACGACGCTGATCGCCGGAGTCGTGCTCGGGCTGCTGGCGCTGGTCGCCGTCGTCATCGAGCTGCGGGCTCCGGGGGCGTGGCGTCGCCTCCCGGTCGATCCCGGTGAGCGCCTGGTCTGGGGCACCACGGCCCAGATCGTCCGGCCGACCGGCGGTGCCGGGCTGACCGGCGTGCTCGCACTCTCGACCACGCGCCTGCGGTGGGTGCCCCGCGCCTCCGCGCGGCTCCGGGGCTCCCGCCCGGAGGAGTGGCCGCTCGACGCCGTGGGCACCGTCAGCGTGCAGCCGGTCGACCACCGTCGGCGAGCCCGAGGCGGTCGGTGGGTCGTGCTCGAGATCATGGGGCGCGAGCCCCTGCCCGTCGTCAGCACCGAGGCGCACCTCGTCGCCGACGACCTCTGGAAGGCCCTGGCCGCGGCTCGCAGCGCCGAGCCCGACGCCTCAGCCGTGCGCTGAGGGGGCCCACGCCCCGCCCTCCACCACGCCCTTCCGCAGCAGGAAGCACCCGTACGGCCCCCAGTCGCTGGTCCGCACGACCGCGAACGCCCCACGGGCCGCGGCGTAGAAGTCGAACCGCTCGAGCGCCTCCACCGGCACGGCCCTGCCGACGGCGGCGTCGACCGCGGCCTGCACGGCGCCGTGCACCGGCACGAGCCGGTCGGGGTCGCCCACGACCGACATCCGCGTCACGGGCGCGTCGACGAAGGTGTCGAGCGGCATCAGCGACAGCACGGCGCCCACGGCCCGCGGCAGGTCGCAGCCGGCGAGGTCGACGACCGTGCCGTGGGTGGTGTGGGCCGCGATCGACGCGGCCGGGTGGTTCACGTCGCAGAGCAGCAGCTGGTCGCCGTGCCCCATCGACATGAGCACCGACAGCAGCTCGGCGGTGAGGACGGGGTCGATGCCCTTGAGCACGGGGGCTCCTTCTGGAGGGGAGGGGACGGGGGGAGTCGCGGTGCACGACAGCCGGGCCGGCCACCTCCCGCAGGAGGCACCGGCCCGGCCGTCGCCGTGCCTCACTCCCGGGCGGCGGCCCGGGTGTTCAGCTGGTCGAACGCGACGGCCACGAGGATCAGCAGGCCGATCGCGATCTGGAGGTAGAACGAGTTCACGGCCAGCAGGTTGCCGCCGTTGTTCAGCACGCCGATCAGCAGCGCCCCGCAGGCCGCGCCGATCGCGCTGCCCCGTGCCCCGGAGAGGCTCGCGCCGCCGATCACGCACGCCGCGATCGCCTGCAGCTCGAACCCGGTGCCCGCCGTGGGCACGCCGGCCCCGAGCCGCGAGGTCAGCAGCACGCCGCCGACCGCCGACAGCAGCCCCGCGATGCCGTAGACCGTGATGGTCACCAGCCGCACCGGCACTCCGGCCAGGCGCGCCGCCTCCGGGTTCGAGCCGACGGCGTAGACGTACCGGCCGAAGACGGTGCGCTTCAGCACGAAGGCCGCGATCGCCGCGATGACGACGAACAGGATCAGCAGGTTCGGCACGCCGACCACTGAGCCGTTGGCGATCGTCTGGAAGCCCTCGGGCAGGCCCTGGATCGTGTTCGCGTCGGTGATCACGAGCACCACGCCCCGGGCGATGCCGAGCATGCCGAGCGTCGCGATGAACGGGGGGAGCTTGAACCTCGTCACCAGCAGCCCCGTGATGATGCCCAGCACCGCCCCGACGAGCGCGCCCAGGATCAGCGCGAGCGGGATCGGCACCCCCGCGACGAGCAGCTGCGCGGTGACCGCCCCGGCGAGGCCGAGGATCGACCCGACCGAGAGGTCGATGCCCCCGGTGAGGATGACCATCAGCTGCCCGATGGCGAGGATCCCGAAGATCGACACCTGGCGGGCCAGGTTCGCGAGGTTGTTGCCGGTCAGGAAGTCGTCGCTCGCGAGCGTCAGCGCTCCGAACACGACGAGCAGGACGATCAGCACCCCGCTCTCGCGGCCGGCGATGCTGCCGAGGGTCGTGACCCGCGGCTTGGTCGACGCCCGGGCGGCCGCGGCCGCGGCGTCGTCGCCGTTCCGCACCACCCGGATGGTCGTCGTCTCGATGGGTTCGCGCCACATCAACTTAGGCATGGGGGACTTCCTCGATGTTCTGTCGGGTGACCGGGTCGGTGCGGGGGTCGTGCCTGAGCGGCGGGACGCCGTGCAGGTGGTCGGCGGGGTCGTCGACCCCGCCGCTGGCGAGGCGGAGCACGTCCTCCTCGGAGGCGCCGCCCGGCAGCTCGCCCGCGACGGCGCCCTCGCGGAGCACCACCACGCGATCGGCGAGGCCGAGCAGCTCGGGCAGGTACGACGAGACGACGACGACCGCGAGGCCGCGGCGGGCCAGGTCGTTGATCACGTCGTAGAGCTCGCCCTTGGCGCCGACGTCGATGCCCTTCGTCGGCTCGTCGAACATGATGACCCCGGGCTTCGTCAGCAGCCAGCGGGCGAGCAGCACCTTCTGCTGGTTGCCCCCGGAGAGCGTCGAGACCGGCTGGTCGTACGAGCCGGCGCGGATGCGGAGGCTGTCGAGCAGGGCGTCGGCCTCGTCGGACTGTGCCCGGCCGGGCAGCAGCCCCCGTCGGGAGCCGACGCGCAGGCTCGCGATCGTCACGTTCTCGCGGATGGACAGCTCCGGCAGCAGGCCGAGCACCTTGCGGTCCTCGGTGAGCAGGGCCACGCCCGCGTCCATCATCGTGCGCGGCCCGTCGGGCCGGACGACGACGCCGTCGACGAGGATCTCGCCCTCCGCGACCGGCTCCGAGCCGAAGACGCTGAGCAGCAGCTCGCTGCGCCCCGAGCCGAGCAGGCCCCCGATGCCGAGGATCTCGCCGCCCCGGGCCTCGAGGTCGATGGTCGGGCTGTCGGGCGTCCGCCGCAGGCCCCGGAGGCTGAGGCGCGCCGGGTGGACCTCGCGCGCCTCGTCCGGGTAGAGGCTCGACACCTCACGGCCGACCATGGCGTTGATCAGCGTGTCCTCCGTGTAGTCGCTCATCGGCCCGCTCTGCGACAGCTCGCCGTCGCGGAGCACCGTGACCCAGTCGCCGACGGCGAACATCTCCTCCAGGCGGTGGGTGACGTAGAGGATCGCGACGCCCTCCGCCTTGAACTTGCGGATCTGGTCGAGCAGCCGGTCGGACTCGGCTTCGGTCAGCGCCGTCGTCGGCTCGTCGAAGACGATCACCTTGACGGAGTCGGCGGTGACGACCTTCGCGACCTCGACGAGCTGCTTCGTCGCGGCGGGCAGCCGCTCGACGACGACGTCGGGGTCGACGTCGGCGAGGCCGAGCGAGTCGAGCACGAACCGGCAGCGGTCGTGCAGGTCTCGGGAGCGGATCACGCCCGAGCGCGCCGGCAGGCGGCCCATGAACATGTTCTCGCCCACCGAGAGGTGCGGCAGGAGGCTGAGCTCCTGGTAGACGGCCTGCACGCCCGCGCCGCGGAGGGCGGCCGGGGTGGCCGTCGTGACCGTGCGGCCGTCGATGTCGTAGTCGCCCGAGTCGCGGGGCAGCGCCCCCGTGAGCACCTTGATCAGCGTCGACTTGCCGGCGCCGTTCTCGCCGGCGAGGCAGTGCACCTGCCCCGCCACGAGCTTTAGCGAGACGCCGCTGAGGGCCTGGACGGCGCCGAACGCCTTCGAGACGTCGGTGAGCTGCAGCACGGCAGCGCCCTCGGGCTCGCGGACGGTCATCCGTTGGTCTCGGCAGTCTGCGGCTCGAGGAGCGACTTGATCTCGGGGCTCTCCATGTTGTCACGGTCGGCCACGGCGACGCCGGGGTCGAGGCTCGCGGGCGGGATGCGCCCCTGCGTCGCCATCGCGGCCTCGACGACGCCCTGGTAGCCGAGGAACCAGGGGTTCTGCACGACCAGTGCGTCGATGCTGCCGTCGGCCAGGGCGGCGTTCTCCGCCGGGTCGGAGTCGAAGGCGACGACGACGATGTCGTCGGACGCGTCGTTGTCCTTGATGGCGGTGGCCGCGCCGACGCCGGAGCTGTTGTTGTCGGCGAAGACGCCCACGAGGTCGGAGTTCGCCGAGATGGCGTCGTTCACCTGCGAGGCCGCCGTGCCGATGTCGTTGTTGTTGTAGCTCTGCAGGCTGGAGTCGATGTCGGGGCAGCCGGTCGCGAGCCCGGCCCGGAAGCCCGCGTCGCGGTCCTGGTTGGCCTCGATGCCCGCGATCGGGGCCTCGACGAGCACCTTGCCGGTGGTCGTGCCGGCGTCGGTGAGCAGCTGGCACATGCGCTCGCCGGCGGCCGTGCCGGCGAGGACGTTGTTCGTGCCGATGTGGCCCTCGATGTCGGCGGTGACCTTCGTGTCGGCCGTGATGACCTTGATGCCGGCCGCCCGCGCCTGGTCGATGGAGGCGTTCAGGGCCTCGCTCGAGCTGGGCGCGATGAGGATGGCGTCGGCGCCGCGCGAGACGGAGTTCTCGACGAGCTGCACCTGGCCGGCGATGTCGGTCTCGGAGGTCGGGCCGAAGGTCGCGACCTCGATGCCGTAGTCGGCCGCGGCGGCCTCGGAGCCAGCGAGCAGGGTCTGCCAGTAGGCGGAGTCGCTGGCCCGGATGATGACGTCGACCTTGACTCCGGACGCCGCGCCTCCCTCACCCCCTCCGCTCGATGCCGCCTCGGAGACCGTGGCCCTGCCGCCGACGACGCCGCCGACGAGGGCGACGAGGGCGATGGTCGCCACGAGGGAGAGGGAGAAGACTGTTCTAGATCGCGCCATTGCGTGTCCACCTGTGTGTGAGAAGGGGTCGGGGGGTGTTCGTCGTGCGGGGCGGTGCGGGGCGGTGCGGGTCGTGCGGGAGGCCCGGGGGGAGTCGCGGGCCCGGTGCCTCCGCACGCGGGGGTCGCGGGGAGGCACCGGTCAGGAGCGGGGGCGCTCCGGAGGCCGTGTCGGCCGGTCAGGCCCCGGGAGCGGGGACGGCGACGCTCATCAGCTCGTTGCGGAGGCGCTGCGAGGCGATGCCGTCGGCCTGGTCGATGACCGAGGTGATGTGGTCGACGCCGACCGCCTCGATCTTCGCGATGAGCAGCTCGACGGTGGCCCGGTTGGTCTCCGCCTCCTCCTGCGCGTCCTCCCGGATGGGGAACGTGTCGAAGTAGATGACGCCGTCGTAGTCGTGGCGGAGCAGGTAGTACAGGAACTCGATCGTCTCGAAGGGGTGGATCGAGCCGATCATGAGCCCGTCGTCGTGGTCGTTGTTGCCGTCGTTGAGGTGGACGCCCCACAGCTTGCCCTCGGCGAGCAGCAGCGCGGCGCCGAAGCCGGGCGCGTCGCCGGCCATCAGCATGTGCGCGAAGTCGAGCGTCGCGCCGACGTTGGGCCGGTCGATCAGCTGGAGGACGTGCAGGGTCTGCCCGACGCTGCGGATGACCGAGTGCACGCGCTCCTCGTAGGGCTTGTACTCGATGCTGATGCGGACGTCGGGGCGGTGGTCGGCGAGCTCCTGGAAGGCCTCGACGATGCGGCCGAGGTCACGTGCGTAGTCCTTCTGGAACGTGTAGTCGAAGCCGTCGTAGCCGAGCCAGACCGTCACGAGGTCGCTGCCGCCGAGGGCCGCGGCGTCGATGCCGGCCTTCGTCAGCTCGATCGCCTCGCGGCGGACCGCCTCGTCGCGGTTGCTGTACTCGCCGTGGACGAAGTCCTTGCGGAAGCGCATGGCGACGCTGTTGAGCGAGAGCCCGAGCTCGTCGAGGAGGGGCTTCATGTCGGCGGGCTCGATGCCGACGAAGTGCTCGGGGTAGTTGAGGTCGACGTGGTCGATGCCCTTCGTCGCGCTGATGCGGCGGAGGGCTGCGGCGGTGTCTCCACCGGCGATGAACGAGTTGAGGCGCGTGGCGAACTTCATGGTGGCGACCGTACGGACCATGACCGGGATTGTCAAGCAGTGTCATTCCTGGTCACGCTCACTGGCCGGATGGGCGCGTGCGCCGCACCAGCATGCTGATCTTCTTTGACAACCGTCGTCATCGCCGCCTACTGTCGGCCCTGGCGGCGGCACGTCGTCGACACGACGAAGTGGAGGACCGCATGACGGCGCACGCCATCCTGGTGGTCGGCAGCATCAACTACGACCTGATCGTCAGCCAGGAGCGGCTGCCGCGGCGGGGCGAGACGCTCGTCTCCACCGGGTTCCGCGCCGACCCCGGCGGCAAGGGCGCGAACCAGGCCGTCCAGGCAGCCCGCCTCGGCGCCTCCGTCCGCTTCGTCGGCGCCGCGGGGGCGGACCAGCACGGCGAGATCTGCCGCGCCGCCCTCGAGCGCGAGGGCGTCGAGTGCCGGCTGCGGCCCACCGGCGCGGCGGCCGGCCTCGGCATCGTGCACGTCGTCGGCGACGGCGAGGTGCACGCGACGATCGTCGAGGGGGCGAACGCCGTCGTGACCGGCGAGTGGGTCGACGAGAACGCCGACCTCGTCGCGTCGTCGGCCGTCGTCGTGCTGCAGAACGAGGTGCCCGCGTCGGCGAACGAGCGGGCGGTGGCGCTCGCCGCGGCCGCGGGCGTCCCGGTCGTCTACAACGCCGCGCCCGCCCGGCCCGTGCCGCTCGAGGTGACGCGCGCCTGCGCCTGGTTCGTCGTCAACGAGGACGAGGCGGCCGAGTACCTCGGGCGCCCCCTCGGCGACGTCACCGACGACGCGGCGATGCGGGCCGCGGTCGCCGAGCTGGCGGCGTTCTGCGACTCCGTCGTCCTGACCCTCGGCAGTCGCGGCTGCTATGTTCTCGAGGGCCGACGGGTGGAGTTCGTGGGGGCGGTGCCCGCCCGCGCGGTCGACACGACCGGCGCCGGCGACTCGTTCATCGGGGCCTTCGCCGTCGCGCTGGCCGACGGGGTCGACCCGTTCTCGGCCGCCCGCACCGCCGCGCTCGTCGCCTCGATCACCGTCGCGGGGATGGGGGCACAGTCCAGCATGCCGACCCGGGAGGACCTCGAGGCGTGAGATCGTTCGCCAGGCACCAGCTGATCCTCGACCGTGTCGCCTCGGGCGACTCGATCCTGATCGACGACCTCGTCACGGCCACGGGGGCGTCGCCCTCGACCGTGCGCCGCGACATCCGTGAGCTGGAGCAGTCCGGCCACGTCGTGAGCCTGCGCGGAGGGGCGATCCGTGCCGAGGAGCGCTCGGCCGAGCTGCCGGCGGCGATGAAGTCGCAGATCAACCGCGACGAGAAGGTCGCGATCGCCCGCGCCGCCGCCGCCATGGTGGTCGAGGGCGAGACGATCTACGTCGACTCGGGCACGTCGCTGACCGAGTTCATGGTGGCTCTGCCGAACATCGACGTGCACGTCATCACCTCGAACACGCAGGTGCTCGGCATGGTGCCCCGGCCCCGGGTGACCGTGACGGCGCTCGGCGGCGACTACCTGCCCGACATCGGCTCCGTCGCCGGCACGATGACCGACCGACAGCTCGAGGACCTCTACTTCGACCGGGCCTTCATCGGCGTCACCGGCATCGACGCCGAGGCCGGCGTCACCACGTTCGACATCCGCGAGGCCAACAAGAAGCGCCTCGTGCAGGCGCACAGCCGCGAGACCGTCGTGCTCGCCGACAGCAGCAAGTTCGGCGTCGTCTCGCTCTGCCGCTCGTTCGGCCTCGGCGTCTGCACGGTCGTGAGCGACCGCGCCGACCCGGTGCTCGACGCCGCGGCGGCCTTCGTCGTCGCGCCGCGCCAGCGCTGAGCCGCACGAGCGCTGAGCCGCGCCCGGGCGCTGACCGTGCTCCGGGGTGCGCTCCCGCGCGAACGGAGATAGTCTCCTCTTCGCGATGCGGAGAGGTCCTCCGCATCGCGACGAGGAGGACGCCGTGCCCGACACGACCACCCGCGGAGCCAGGGCTCCCCGCGCCGACGCGCTCCGCAACCGCGAGCACCTCCTCGCCACCGCCGAGCAGCACTTCGCCGAGCACGGCGTCGGCGGCTCCCTCGACGCGATCGCGAAGCGGGCGGGCGTCGGCGCCGGCACCCTGTACCGCCACTTCCCGACCCGCGAGGCCCTGCTCGCGGCCCTGCTGACGGCCCGCGACGACGCGCTCGTCGCACGCCGCGACTCCCTCCGGGCCGGCCGCGACGACGGCACCGTTGACGCGGGCGACGCCCTGCACGGCTGGCTCGACGCGGTGATCGACTGGGCGGGGGCGTTCGACGGCCTGCCCGGGCCCCTCCGCGCCGCCACGCTCACGAGCGACTCGCCCCTCGCGACGACCTGCCAGGGCTTCGTCACCGTGACCGAGGAGTTCCTCGACGCCGCCCGCCGCGACGGCGCCGCCCGGAGCGACGTGCGCGCCCGCGACCTCTTCCTCGCCGCCCTCGCCACGAGCTGGGTGCGGGGCGCCGCGCTCGCCGACGACGACTCGGCCGACGGACTCGCGGCGCTCACCCGCCGGGGGTGGCAGGCACGTCCGGTCGCCGCGGGCGACGACGCCTGACGGCGGCTCCGAGCCCCCAGCCCCGAACCACGAACCCCGAACCCCGAACACGACCACGACCAGGAGGCGCCATGACCGACACCACCACCCCCGCACCCCTCACCCGCATCGGCGTCATCGGCAGCGGTGACATCGGCAGCGGTCTCGCCCGCCTCGCCGTGGCGGCCGGCCTCGACGTCGTCGTCGCGAACTCGCGCGGGCCGGAGTCGCTCGCGGGCCTCGTCGAGGAGCTCGGCCCCCGCGCCCGCGCCGCCACTCCCCGCGAGGCGGCGGAAGCCGGTGACCTGGTCGTGCTCGCCGTCCCGCTCGGCGCCTACCCGGCGCTGCCCGTCGACGCCCTCGCGGGCCGCGTCGTGCTCTCCACCGGCAACTACTACCCGCACCGCGACGGGCGCATCGCCGAGCTCGACAGCCTCGAGCTCGCCACCGCCGAGCTCGAGCAGCGGCTGCTGCCCGGCGCGCTCGTCGTGAAGGCGTTCAACGGGATCCTCGCCCACCACATCCCGGCGCTCGCGGGCTCGACCCCGCGTACGGCGCTCGCCGTCCAGGGCGACGACGCGACGGCCAAGGCCCGGGTCTCGGAGCTCGTCGACCTGCTCGGCTTCGAGCCGGTCGACGCGGGCTCGCTCGCCGAGTCGTGGCGCACCGAGCCCGAGTCGGGCGCGTACACCCCGATCTACGCGGCCGACGCAGCGGCCCTCGCCGTCGACCACCTCGCCGACCCGGGCGCGCCCGTGACGGCGGAGCGCCTCCGCGAGCTGGTCGCCGCGTCGCACCGCGCGGACGTCGCCGCCCGCCAGTTCTGAGGGCCCGGGGAGGCGCGGGTCGGCCCGCCGGGGGAGGTCGCGCCGGTGCGGCGGGTCCGTGTCCTCCTGGGCGGGCCGGCGCCGACCCGCCCAGGAGGACGGGAACCCGCCGCACCCGGCGGGGAGAGCACCGGGGAGGACGGCGACCCGCCGACTCCGGCCCGCCGCCCGCGGCCCCGCGCCTCCCGCTAGCGTGGTGCGAGGCCCACCCGCATCTCGACGACGAGGACACGCACGCATGGCTCTCCGACCCCTCCACGACGACTGGACCCTCGAGGCCGTGAGCGGCCCGGTGCCCGCCGAGGTCGCGGGCCGGCGCATCCCGGCCACCGTGCCCGGCGTCGCCCACACCGACCTGCTCGCCGCGGGGATGGTCACCGACCCGTTCGACGGCGACGCCGAGGCCGCCCAGCAGTGGATCGGCGACACCGTCTGGCGCTGGCGGACGACGTTCGAGTGGCACGACGACGGCTCCGAGCGTCACGACCTCGTCGCCGAGGGGCTCGACACCGTCGCCCGCGTCGAGCTGAACGGCGTCGTCGTCGCCGAGACCGAGAACCAGCACCGCTCGTACCGCGTCGACGTGCGCCACGCGCTGACCGACGGCGACAACCACCTGGTCGTGACGTTCGCCGCGCCCGTGCCCGAGGTGGAGTCGCGGGTCGAGCGCCACGGAGCGCTCCCGCACGTCAACCACCACCCCTTCACGATGCTGCGGAAGTCCGCCAGCAACTTCGGCTGGGACTGGGGCGTCGACGTCGCCACCAGCGGCATCTGGCGACCGATCGGGCTCGACAGCTGGTCGGGCGTGCGGATCGCGTCCGTCCGGCCGCTCGTCGACGTCACCGACGAGGGCGGGGTGCTCGACGCCCACGTCGAGCTCGAGTGGGCGACCCCGGGCGCCCCGGCCGGCGCCGGCACCACCACCGCCGCCGAGATCGAGGTGACCGTCCTCGTCGACGGGCACCGCGCCTCCTCGGCGGTCGCCCCCGGCACGACGCAGGTGCAGCTCACGGTCGTCGTGCCGGACGCCGAGCTCTGGTGGCCCCGCGGCCACGGCGCCCAGCCGCTCTACCCCGTCACCGTCACGGTCGGCAGCAGCAGCGAGACCGAGCCGTGGGAGGCGCGGGTCGGCTTCCGCACCGTCGCCCTCGACACGGCCCCCGACGAGCACGGCGCCCCCTTCGTGCTGAGCGTCAACGGCCAGCCGGTGCAGGTGCGGGGCGCGAACTGGATCCCCGACCACGCCTTCCTCACCGAGATGACGCCCGAGCGCTACCGCCTCCGCGTCGCCGACGCGACCGACGCCAACATGAACCTGCTGCGCGTGTGGGGCGGCGGCGTCTACGAGTCGCACGACCTCTACGACGCGTGCGACGAGGCCGGCGTGCTCGTCTGGCAGGACTTCCTCTTCGCCTGCGGCGCCTACGCGGAGGAGCCCTGGCTCGCCGACGAGGTCGAGGCCGAGGCCCGCGAGGCCGTCACCCGCCTCAGCCGCCACGCGAGCCTCGTGATCTGGAACGGGAACAACGAGAACATCTGGGGCTACGTCGACTGGGACTGGCGCCGCCAGCTCGCCGGCCGCACCTGGGGCGAGGGCTACTACTTCGACCTGCTGCCGCGCGTCGTCGCCGAGCTCGACGGCACCCGGCCGTACTCGCCGGGCAGCCCGTGGTCGTTCGGCGACTACCTGCACCCGAACGACGCCGCCAACGGCACCATGCACATCTGGGACGTCTGGAACCGCCTCGACTACACCGCCTACCGCGACCACGAGCCGCGCTTCGTCTCCGAGTTCGGCTTCCAGGGGCCGCCCGCCTGGTCGACGCTGACCTCGGTCGTTCACGACGAGCCGCTCGACCCGTACGGCCACGAGATGCTCGTGCACCAGAAGGCGGAGGACGGCAACCTCAAACTGGAGCGGGGCCTCGACGGCCACCTGCCCGCGCCCTCGACGATCGAGGACTGGCACTGGGCGACCCAGCTCAACCAGGCCGCGGCGATCCGGTTCGGCGTCGAGCACTTCCGCTCGCTGGCGCCGCGGAACACCGGCGTCGTCGTCTGGCAGCTGAACGACGACTGGCCCGTCGTGTCGTGGGCGGCGGTCGACTTCGCGGGGCACCGCAAGCCGCTCTGGCACGTGCTCCGGGCCGTCTACGAGGCGCGGCTGGCGACGATCCAGCCCCGCGCCTCCGGCCTGGCCCTCGTGCTGCTCAACGACACCGACGAGGCGTGGAGCGGCACCGCCACGGTCGCCGCCGTCGCGTTCGACGGCGGGCGCCGCGACGAGGTCGCGCTGCCGGTCACGGTGGAGGCGCGGGGCAGCACCACGGTCGCGCTGCCGGCCGCGCTCGTCGACGGCCTCGACCCCGCCGCCGAGCTGCTCGTCGCCGACCTGCCCGGCTTCGGCGCCGGCCGCGCCCGGTGGGACGCCGCCGAGGTCGTCGACCAGCACCTCGACCCCGGTGCGGTGGAGGCGGTGGTCGCCCTCGCCGAGACCGCTCCCGGCGTCGCGCTGGTCACGGTCACCGCCCGCAGCTACGCCCGCGACGTGACCCTGCTCGTCGACCGGGTCGACCCCGGGGCCGTGGTCGACACGGGCATGGTGACGCTGCTCGCGGGGGAGTCGGCGACGTTCCGGGTGACCGGGGTCGCCGAGTCGGACGCCGAGCGGCTCACCGCCGACGACGTCGTGCGGCACGCGGGCGACCTGCAGGGCTGACGCCCGGGCTCGCACGGCGTCGAGTGGTCACGATCTGCTCCTCCCCGGCTCGGGGGCGAGCAGATCGTGACCACTCGGCGGGCGCGCGGCGCGCGCTACGGGCGGCGCAGGACGAAGTTCGTCATCACCTGCGACATGACGAGCTGCTCGTCGGCGTCGACCAGCTCGATGCGCGTGCGGAGGATGCCCCGGTCGGGCCGCGACGCCGACGGCCGCGCCTCGAGCACCGTGAACCGGGCCGTCAGCTGGTCGCCCGGGCGCACCGGCCGGTGCCAGCGCAGCTCGTCGACGCCGGGCGACGACAGGCTCGTCTCGCCGTTCAGCCAGTGGTCGACGAGCAGCCGCATCATGATCGCGGTCGTGTGCCAGCCGCTGGCGATGAGCCCGCCGAACGGGCCGGCGGCGGCCCACCCGGCGTCGACGTGCATCGGCTGCGGGTCGAAGGCGGTCGCGAAGGCGACGATCTCGTCGGCCGTGACCGTGGTCGGGCCGTACTCGGCGTGGAGGCCGGGCGGGTAGTCCTCGAAGTGCCGGTCGGGCAGGGGCGTGGTGAAGGGGTCGAGCACGACCCCAGTCCACCACGCGCGCGCCGCTGCGGCGCACGGGGCTCGAGTGGTCACGAACTGCTGCTCCCAGGGCGGAGGACGGACCGATCGTGACCACTCGGCCCGCGACGCCTACCGTCGGGCGACGACCGCCCAGCCGTGGGCCCCGACGACGAGCTCGTCGCCGTCGAGCCCCGCGTCGCGCCCGGCGAGGAACTCGCCCGGCGCCGGGTCGGCCACCCGCAGCGGCTCGTCGCCGAGCGAGAGGGCGACGACCAGCGCGACGTCGCCCGCGTCCCCGCCCGCGCCCGGCCGAAGCTCGAGCACGAGCAACTCGTTCGTCACCGACACCGTCCGGGACCGGGCCGTGTGCAGCCACGGGTGACGGCGGCGGAGCCCGATCATCTGCTGGTGCAGCGCCAGGGCGGCGGGGTCGGCGTCGGGCACGAGCGACACGACGTCGTCGCCCGACCAGCGGGGGAAGGCCGGGCGCACTGCGTCGTCGCCGCCGACCCGCTCCTCCTTCACGGCCCGCAGCCCGAGCTCGTCGCCGTAGTAGACCGACGGCACCCCGCCGAGGGTGAAGAGCAGCACGGTCGCGTGCGCGTGGTGGCGCTCGTCGTCGACCTGGCTGGCGATGCGGGTCACGTCGTGGTTGCCGACGAAGGTCAGGGGCACGAACGCGTCGAGGAACTCGTCGTGCCGGGTGAGGGCCCACGCCAGCTCGTGCAGGTTGACGCTCTGCAGCCCGTGCCAGACGCCCTGCCAGAGCTCGTACTGGGTCACCGCGTCGAGCCCGGCCTCGCGCACGATCGCGGCGTAGTCGCCGTGCAGCACCTCGCCGACCACCCACACGTCGGGGTGCCGCTGGCGCACGGCCGGCAGCACCTGCGCCCAGAACGCGGTCGGCACCGAGTAGGCGGCGTCGAGGCGCCAGGCGTCGGCGCCGCGGTCGCTCCAGTGCACCATCACGTCGGTGACGAGCCGTGCCACCTCGGGCGACGAGTGGTCGAGGGCGATCAGCCCGCCGTGCCCCTCGAAGGTCGCCAGGTCGCCCGACCCGTCGCGGCGGAACAGCGCGGCCGCCGGCGACGACGGGTCGGCGCGGGCCTCGACCAGCGGCGGGAACTCGGGGCCGACGTGGTTGAAGACGCCGTCGAGCATCACGCGGACGCCCTTCTCGTGCGCCGCGTCGATCAGCGTGACGAGTTCGTCGTCGCTGCCGAGCCGCGGGTCGACGTGCATCCAGTCGATGGTGTCGTAGCCGTGCGTCGACGACGCGAACACGGGCCCGAGGGCGAGCCCGTTGGCGCCGAGGGCGACGAGGTGGTCGAGCCACGGCACGAGGTCGAGGAGGCGCGGTGCCGGCGAGCGGTCCGCCCCGGTCGTGTCGGCCCCCACGAACCCGAGGGGGTACACGTGCCACCACACGACGTGCTCGGTCCAGGCCGGGGCGCCGCCCGGGGTCGAGGCGTCACCCGGGGTCGCGGCGTCGGTCGGGGCGGGGGCGTCGGGCTGCTGCATGCCCGCCACGGTACCGACGCGGGCGGTCTCGACGCCCAGGCACGCGCCTCCGCCCGGGCCTGGCCGATGCGCGAGCCCCCTCCCTCGGGGGGTGCCCCGCGGCCTTGCTGAGGGGCGCTCACAGGTTTATCTTGGTGACCGTAACAACCGGACGACGTCGGGCCCTCACCACGCCCGTGCGGTCGGCGCACCGCGGTCTCACCAGCCGCCTCCCGCGCCCCTCCGTGGCACTCCGTCGGCCGGACACGCTGCACCCAAGGATCAGGACACCCCGCCATGCGCACCGCCACGCCCCGTGCTGCCCGCCTCGCCGCCGTCATCGGCGTCCCGCTCGCCCTCGTCGCCTCCGGGCTCGTCGTCTCGAACGCGTCGTACTCGGCGTTCAGCGCGCAGACGAGCAACCCCACGAGCAACTGGACCACCGGCTCGGTGAAGCTCACCGACAACGACTCCGACGTCGCCCTCTTCACCGCCGTGAACCTCAAGCCCGGCTCGACCGGCTCGAACTGCATCACCGTCACCTCGACCGGCAGCCTGCCCTCGACCGTGAAGCTCTACGGCACCGGTGCCGTGAACGTCAGCAACGACCTCGGCCTGAAGACGTCGCTCAAGATCGAGCAGGGCTCCGGCACCTGCGCCGCGTTCGTCGCGGCCACCACGGGCGGCACGGTCTACGACGGCACCCTCGCCGCGTTCCAGACGGCGCGCTCCAGCTACGCGACCGGCGCCGACGCGTGGGTCACGACCGGCAACCCGACGGGGGCCGACTCCGCCGCCGAGAACCGCGTCTACAAGTTCACCTACACGGTCGGGCAAGACCTCCTCAACGCGTCGCAGGGCCTGAACGTCAAGCAGGGCTTCACCTGGGAAGCCCAGAACAACTAGCCGTCCCCGGGCGGCGGCGCGCACCGCGTCGCGCCGCCGCCCGCCCCACGTCACGGACCCCACGTCGAGAGGGGAGGCCGCCATGTCGGCGACGGCACAGCACGTCGCGAGCTCTCTGCAGGGCTCGACCCGCGCCTCCTCGTCGACCCTGCCGACGGCGCGGACGGGCGTCGAGGACTGGTCGCGCATCGTCGTCGCGACGGTCGCGCGCGGCGTGATCGTCGCCCTGCTGGGGCTCGCCTTCTGGGCCGCGGCGCCCGCGGTGCTCGGCTGGCACCCGACGACGGTCGTGACCGGCTCGATGGAGCCGCGCATCCGCGTCGGCGACGTCGTCGTCTCGCGGCCCGTGCCGATGGACCTCGTCCAGACCGGGCACGTGCTGCTCGCCGACGACCCCGACCAGCCGGGGCACCTGCGCCTGCACCGCTACGCGGAGGCGCTGGCCGGCGGCATGATGGTGACCAAGGGCGACGCCAACCCCGCCGTCGACTCGACGCCGATCGGGGCGTCGGCGGTGCACGGGGTGGGGTTCCTCCGCGTGCCGTCGGTCGGTCTGCCCGTGGTCTGGGCCCGAGAGGGCCGCTGGGTGCCGCTCGCGATGGTCGCCCTCGGGGTGCTCGTGCTGCTGGCGCTGACGACGGTCGACCGCGAGCAGCGGCGGATCTGCGCCGAGGCGAAGGCGGAGGCCGCGGCCGCGGCCGGCACCGGGGAGTCGCGGGTCGGCCTGGGCCTGCCCGCCCTCGTCGCCTGGCCGACCCGGCGGTCGATCCGCCACCGGGCGCGGAGGCTGCGGCGCCTGCGCACCGCGTCGTCCGCCCTCGCGCTCGCGATGCTCGTCACGGCCCCGCTCGCGACGCTGCCCACGGAGGCGGCGGCGGCGCCGTTCTTCGCCTGGACGGCGACGTCGGCGTCGTTGACGGCGGGGACGGTGGACGCACCGACCGCTCCGACCTGCACCAACATCAGCGGCGGGGTCCGCATCGGCTGGACCTACGCGGGCGAGACGCCGTCGACGTTGCGCTTCAGCGTGTCGTCGGGCTCCGTCTCGGTCTCCACCACGACCTCTACCGCGAGGACGGTCGACTTCCGACCCGCGGGGCTGCTCGCTCTCGGCCCCCAGACGCTCACCGTCACGACACAGCTGGTCGGCGCCTGGACCAGGGCCTCGCCGACCACCGTGCCGGTCACGGTCCTGTCGATCGCCGGCATCGGCACGGTGACCTGCGGCTGATCGTCAGCATCGCCCCCTCCGTGAGGCTCATGGTCCGGGTACGACGACCCGTCGGCCCTGATCCATCAGGTGCTCGCTCACGACGGCAGGTCTGGTGCCGGGTAGGCGTCCCAGCCGCCTCCTACGCCGCCGTCACGAGACTCAGCGGCCAGCTGTCGACGGATGTAGGCACCGAGATACGGCAGCGAGAACTGGACGTAGCCGTGGCCCACCGGGCGGACGTACCCGCTCTCGATCAGTCGCTTCTTGTACACCTGGACGTACGCATCAGAGACGTCCATCCGCCGGACGATGTCAGCGACCTTCGTCCGGTCGTCGTCGGCCGCCATCGCGTCGAGGAACTTCTGGTCGACGTCGGAGAGGTCTCCGTACACCCGGCTGATGACCCGGCTCTCGACAGCCCTGATGGCCCTGTCATGAGCGACGGTGGCATCGGCGAGGGTGATGGTCGCGGTACCGGGATCGTTGCGCCAGGCGTAGTCGCCCGCCAGCTGGACGAGGTACGGATAGCCCTGAGAGAGGGAGACCAGCCTTCCCAGCGCGTCCTCGTCGATGCCTCGACCCCCCAGCCCGGCGGTCTCCACGAAGACACGACGGGTCTCCGGTGCGGACAGTCGCTCGAAGCCGACTTCACGGGAGCGACGGAGGAACGTGGTGTGTTCCTCGGCCAAGAGTGCGTCGAGGCTGACCTTCACCCCCGCGAAGACGACCATGATCTGCGCCCCGTCCTCGAGTGCGTGTGATACCTGCAAGGCGAATCGGCTCAGTTCCCGCAGACGGACCTTGCCCGAGGAGACCTCGTCGATGGTGATGAGGATGCCTCCCTCGTGACCGACGGCTGACGACAGTGCGACGAGATCGGTGCGGAGCTGAGGCTTCACGGTGCGGTCTCGGTCGACGTACTCGATGTCTGCGCTGAACTGCCAGATCCCGAGCGAGGTCAGGCGAGCACGACGAGCCGGGGCCATGTCGTTGATGAGAGTAGGGATGGTGGAGTCCATGACGCGCCCCATGAGGCCCGCGCTCGCGTCGTCACTGATGACGACCCAGCCAGCGCTCCGAGCGTCGTCCTGGAGGGTCGTCAAGAAGGAGGTCTTGCCGGCCCCTCGGAGGCCTGACACCAGGACGGAGTGGTTCTCTCCGAAGTCGAGGGTCGAGAAGACAGCTCGAAGCTCCGCGAGCTCTTCCCTGTGCCCGCCGAAGATGGCAGGCTTCTTGCCGTACCCCGGGGTGAAGGGGCTGGGCGGAGTCTCGGTCATCGTGCCCTCCGAATCGTATTCATTTTATTCTATTCGGACTCGCTCACGGCCGGCGCGGATCGACGTCGTCAGCCGCGCCGCCGCGACCTGGGCCGCCGACCGCAGCTCCGGCGGGCCCACCACCGTGAACGGCGCGTCGAAGCGCAGCGCCGCGGCGAGCACCCCCGCCCACGACCACGAGCCGATCGTGAGGCGGCTGCGGTGCTCGCCCCGCGCCTCCAGCAGGCCGTCCGCGACCCAGGGGGCGACCTCGCGGGGCGGCAGCTCGAGGTCGACGACGCCCTCGCAGGGCCAGCGGTCGGCGTCGGCCGAGCCCTTGGCGCGCGCGGCGACGACCGCGGCCGCGTCGGGGCCCGGCAGTGGTCTGCGGGCGAAGGGGGCGCCTCCCGGGCTCCGGGGGTGCACGCGGTCGAGGCGGAAGACGCGCCAGTCGTCGCGGTCGAGGTCCCAGGCGAGCAGGTACCAGCGCCCGCCGCGCAGCACGACGCCGTGCGGCTCGACCCGGCGGGGCGGGGCGGGCAGGGCGCCGGCTGACCGGCTGGCCGTCTCGTCGCCCGTCGTCGCGTCGGCCCCGGGCACCGCGACCCGGTCGTAGCGGAACCGCAGCACCCGAGCGTCCCGCGTCGCGGCGCTGACGAGCTCGAGCACGGCCGGGTCGACCGGGTCGACGGGGGGAGGCGCGGTGAAGCGGATCCCGTCGACCCGGTGCCGCAGACGCGACGGCATCACCTGCCGCACCGTCGCGAGCGCGCGCGCGGCGGCCTCGTCGAGGTCGACGCCGCTCGCCGTCACGCCCTGCAGGGCGACCGCGATCGCGACCGCCTGCTCGTCGTCGAAGAGGAGCGGCGGCAGGTCGGTGCCGGGGGCGAGGCGGTAGCCGCCCTCGGGCCCGCGCGTGGCGACGACGGAGTAGCCGAGCTCGCGGAGCCGGTCGACGTCGCGCCGGACGGTGCGCGCGGTGACCCCGAGCCGGTCGGCGAGCAGCGGCCCCGGCCAGTCGCGCCGCGTCTGCAGCAGCGAGAGGAGCGACAGGATGCGCGACGAGTTCCCGACCATGCCCCGAGTCTGCCGTGAGGAGCGGACCGTAACTGTCCGCATCGTGCGGGACGGTGAGCGTGCGGCAGGTCGCCGCGCACCACCACGACCGGGAGGACCCTTCCATGACCATCACCACGACCACCCACCTCAACCTCCCCGGCACGGCCCGGGCCGCCCTCGACTTCTACGCCTCGGTCTTCGACGGCGAGGTGACCGCGGCCGCCACGTACGGCGACTTCGGCATGCCCCGCGACCTGCCGGGCGCCGACAAGGTCGTCTTCGGCCGGGTCGACGCGGCCGACGGGTTCCGGCTGCTCGCCTACGACGTGCCCGGGCTCGACACGACCGACACCGCCGCCGTCGCGGGCACCACCCGCCGCGTCGACGGCACGACCGTCACCGACCGCACCTTCTTCCAGTCGCTCCAGGGCGAGACGCTGGAGGAGGTCGTGGCCCTCTGGCACCGTCTCGCCGAGGGCGCCGACGTGGTCGAGCCCCTCGCCGCGTCGGCCTGGAGCCCCGGCTTCGGCATGCTCACCGACCGCTTCGGCGTGACCTGGGTCGTCGACGTGCAGGCCGCGCACCGCTAGCGTCTGGCGAGCGGCAGGTCGCCGCGCGAGCTGAGGAGGCGCCGTGCCGCTGGACGAGACCGACCACGAGCTGATGAGGGCCGTCGCCCGTTACCTGCGCCGGGTCGAGGAGCTCTCCAGCTCCGAGCACGCGAGGCGGCGCACCCCGCTCGGCGACCTGATGACCGACCACCTCGGGGTCGACGCGACCACCCTCGCGACGATCACCGAGGAGGTCGCGCCGCACCGGCTGGTCGACGCCGACATCGCGCTCGAGGTGCTCGCGGGCCTCGACGCTCCGGCCGCCGGTCGCGTGGTCGGCGTCAGCGGCGGCGAGCAGCGCTTCCACTCGTCGGTCAGCGAGCTGATCGCGAACCCGCACACCCCCTTCGCGGCCGGGCCGGTCTCGTACGCGAGCCGGGCCACGGGGCCCGACACGAGTCGTCGGGTCGTCGCGTTCGGGGTGCGCCTCCTGCAGGTCGACGGGGTGCCCTTCGTCGTCCTGCAGCGCGACGCCGCGCCGCAGTTCGGGCGCTCGTCGGCGAGCCTCGACGTGCTCGCCGCCGACGAGTCGGCCGTGCCTGTTTTCCTCGACCGCCTCAGGGCCCTCATGGTCGAGCACAGCGTGCTGCGCGGCCACGTGCTCTCGTTCACCGCGACCGAGTACGGGCAGGAGGCGGGTGCCGCCTTCCTGCCCCGCCCCTCCGTCTCCGCCGACGACGTGGTGCTCGAGGAGGGCGTGCTCGAGGCCGTCGTCGACCACGTGGTCGGCATCGGCGAGCACCGCGACGAGCTGCTCGCGGCCGGGCAGCACCTCAAGCGCGGGCTGCTGCTCTACGGCCCTCCCGGCACGGGCAAGACGCTGACCGTGCGGCACCTGCTCTCGCGGACGCCGGGCGTCACGACGGTGCTGCTGACCGGGTCGAGCATCCAGTTCGTCCGGGCCGCGGCGGAGGTCGCGCGCACCTTCCAGCCCTCGCTCGTCGTGCTCGAGGACATCGACCTGGTCGCGATGGAGCGCAGCTACAGCCCCCAGCCCCTGCTCTTCGAGGTGCTCGACGCCCTGGACGGGCTCGACGGCGACGCCGACGTGGCGTTCGTCATGACGACCAACCGGGTGCAGGTGCTCGAGCGGGCCCTCGCCGCGCGGCCCGGCCGGGTCGACCTCGGGGTCGAGATCCCGCTGCCGGGGCTCGAGGCGCGCCGCCGTCTCTTCCGGCGCTACGCGGCCGCGCTGCCCTTCACCGACGGGGCGCTCGACGCGGCCGCCGACCAGGCCGAAGGCACCACGGGCTCCTTCGCCAAGGAGCTGATGCGCCGCAGCGTGCTCGGTGCCGCCCTCCGCGGCACGGTGCCCGACGACGACGACCTCGCGGCGGCGCTCGAGACGCTGCTCTCGTCGGGCGAGGCGCTGACCCGCCTGCTGCTCGGCGGGCGCGGTGCGGGCGGCGCGGGGGAGGAGGGCGCCGGCGACGACGGCGACGGGTTCGACGGCGGCGGCTTCGACGGCGGCGGCTTCGGCGACGACGGCGACGGCGGCTTCGACGGCGACGGGACCGGCGGGTTCGGCGACGGCGGCTTCGACGAGCACCACGAGCACGACCACGGCGGGGACGTCGTCATGACGAAGGGGATGTGGTCGACGAGCGGCTCGGCCGCGATGGGCAGCTCGCTCAGCATCGTCTGGGACGAGGAGCCCGGCGACGGCGACGGCGAGCCGGACGGGGCCGGGTCCGACGGCGAGCCGGACGAGCCCGGGCAGGCCGGCCCCCGCCGGGGCGTCTGAGCGGTGCGGCGGGTCGGTGTCCTCCTGGGCGGGTCGCCGCCGACCCGCCCACGAGGACGGGGACCCGCCGCACCCCGGGCCCCGGGCAGCCCGCGAGGGCACGGACCCGCCGGGTCCGGCCCCGCCCTTCCCTGCCCGCGAGCGGCCCGCCCGCCCTCAGCTCGCGGGGCTGATCTGCGCGTAGAGCAGCGCGGGGTCGTGGGCGAGCGAGGCCTTGACCATCGCGCTCCAGTCGTCGACGACGACCTCGATGGCCCCGGCGGCGAGGCCGTCGAAGGAGGCGCGGGGCACGTCCGCCGGGTCGATCATGGGGCCGTCGTAGCCGGCCATGATGTCGGTGTCGGCGGCGCCGAGGTGGACGCCCTGCACGAGGGTGCCCTGGGCGGCGAGGTCCTGGCGGACGCCGTTGGTCATGTTCCACTCGGCGGCCTTCGCGGCCCCGTAGCCGCCGTTGCCGGGGTACGCGAACCACGACAGCGCGCTGAGCACGTTCACGATCGCCCCGCCGCCGTTCGCGGCGAGGGCCGGTGCGAACTCGCGGATCACGTCGAGCGTGCCCCAGTAGTGCGTGTCCATCTCCCGCCGCAGCTCGGCGAGGTCGCCCGTGACGAGCGGCGTCGAGGTCGCGATGCCGGCGTTGTTGACCAGCAGCGTGACGTCGGTGGCGACGCGGGCGGCGGCGACGACCGACGCGTGGTCGGTGATGTCGACGGCGAGCACCTCGACGCGGTCGAGGGCGGCCAGCTCGAGGGCCTCGGGGGAGTCGACGCGACGGGCGGTCGCGTAGACCTTCCGGGCCCCGCGGGCGAGCAGCTCGTCGACGAAGCGGCGGCCGATGCCGCGGTTGGCGCCGGTGACGAGGGCGACCTGGTCGGTGATGTCCATGGTGTTCGTTCTTCCTTCTCGGGGCGGCCGGGCGGTGCGTCCGGGCCTGCGCGGCTACGCTAGGACCTCACGTAGACGTCAAGGGCAAGTCCTGCCCCAGATCGACCACCAGACCCGCGCCGAGCACCCGCCCGACGCCCCACCGGGAGGAGCGCTCGTGCGCATCGGAGACGTCGCTGCCCGCGCCGGGGTCAGCCCCCGCGCCCTGCGCTACTACGAAGAACAGGGGCTGCTGCCCGCCGACCGCACCGGCAGCGGCCAGCGCGTCTACGACGAGGCCGCGGTCGAGCGGGTGCAGCTCATCCAGCAGCTCTTCGCCGCTGGCCTGGCGAGCCGCACCATCGTCGAGCTGCTGCCCTGCGTCGACGCGGGCGTCGCCACCCACGAGTCGCTCGCGCTGCTCCGTCGCGAGCGCGACCGCATCACGGCGAGCATCGCCGAGCTCACCGCCGCCCGTGCCCAGCTCGACCGCGTCATCGACGTCTCGCTGCACCCGACGCCCGAGCACTGCCCCGCGCTCCGTGACGGCGGCCCCGCCACCGTCGCCTCGGCGGCGTGACCACCGCCTCCGCGGAGCCCGGCGAGCTGCGGGAGGCGGCCGTGACGGCCGTCGACGGCACCCGCGTCGCGTACGCGGTGCAGGAGGGCGCCGAGCCGACCGTCGTGCTCCTGCACGGCCTCGCCGGCAGTGGCCGCGAGCTGCTGCCGACCGCTCGGGCGCTCGTCGGGCGCCGCGTGGTGCTCGTCGACCAGCGCGGGCACGGACGCAGCACGCGGCGCCCCGTCGACCTCTCGCGGCGGGCCTTCGTGGCCGACGTCGTCAGCGTCGTCGAGGCGGAGGCCACCGGCCCGGTCGACCTCGTGGGCCAGTCGATGGGCGCCCACACGGCGATGCTCGTCGCGGCGTCACGCCCCGACCTCGTGCGACGGCTGGTGCTGCTCGAGGGCGACCAGGGCGGAGGGACGCCGGAGTCGCACCGAGCCCTCGGCGACTTCTTCCGGTCGTGGGCGGTCCCGTTCGCCGACCGGGCGGCCGCGCTCGCCGCGCTCGGCGACGGGCCGCTCGAGCGGGCGTGGGTCGACGACCTCGAGGAGGGGCCCGACGGGCTGCGCCCCCGCTTCGACGCCGACGTGCTCCAGACCACCATCGAGGCGGTCGGGGTGCCGCGCTGGGCGGAGTGGGAGAGCGTCACGGCGCCCACGCTCGTCGTGTGGGCGGAGGGCGGCATGTTCACCGCCGAGCAGCAGGATGCCTTCGTCGCCCACGGCCGGGCCGTGACCAGGGTCGACCTCGTCGGGGGCTCGCACGACGCGCACCTCGACGCTCACGACGCCTGGATCGCGGCGCTCGCCCCCTTCGTCGCGCCCTGAGTCGGCACGCGGCGCGCCCCGCGCCTCCTCGGTGTCCCCCGTCGTGCAGGTCGAAGTGACTCGATCTGGGGCCTGCCGAGCCGGGAGGGCCCAGGAAGGGGCACCTCGATGACGACGAGGCGACGCCGAGGAGGCGCGGCGCACGTCGAGCGTCACCCGCGCCCCCGAGGCCAGTTCAGCCCACGGCCTCGCTCGCGACGGCGTCGAGCGCCTCGGTGATGCCGTCGAGCTGGGGCAGCGCCCCCGCGATGGTCTCGTCGGTGCCGGTGGTCGACAGCACGTACCAGTAGGCCTCGTCGAGCGCGGAGGCGATCTGCGTGCCCTGCTCGGTGAGCTGCAGGTGGAGGCTGCGCCGGTCGCCCGGGTGGGCCACCCGGGCCACGCGGCCGGACGCCTCGAGGCGGTCGACGACGGCGGTCACGGTGCCGGTGCTGAGCACGAGCTCCTTCGCGAGGGCGCCGGGGGTGATGCCGGGGTTCTCGCTCACCACGAGCAGGGCCGAGAGGTCGGTCGGGGCCATGCCGACCACCTTCGCGGCGTGCACCCGGTAGCGCCGGTGGGCCTCGTCGAGCCGTCGCAGCGTGGCCGCGAGCTTCTTGATCGAGTCGGGGTGGTTGGCGGGGGTCGGCGGCAGGAGGTCGTCGGTCACGGTCGTCTCCCTGCTCGCGCCCTCCGTCGGCGCGTCGGCCACCAGTGGACCACAGACCGGCCGTCGGGTCGAGTCGCCCTGCCGAGGGTGCGCCGAGAGGACAGCTCGTGCCGTGGCACCCGAGCGGGGGATGCCCGTTGTGGGGCATGTGGGGGACCCCTCCCTGTCAATAACCTGAGCCCGACCGCAGGGCGCCCGACACCCCTGCGACCCGACCGTGCAGCCCGACCCCCCGACAGCACCACCTGCGCGACCGGATCGGCTCCCTCCCACCCGCACCGCGCCTCCTGACCCGCGCTCACCCCACCTGAAGGCCCCCACCATGCCCTCCTCCCTGTCTGCCCGCTCGCTCGGGCGCCGCACCGTCGCCGTCGGGCTCACCGCCCTGCTCGCGGCGGGCGTGCTCACCACCGTCACGCCTGCGGCCCCCGCGCTCGCCGCCAGCCCGCTCGCCTGCGACCAGAACACCGTGTACTCGATCACGAACACCGGGCAGGTCCGCTCGGTCGACCTGGCCACGGGCACCGTCGCCTCGGTCGCGACGCTCACCGGCGCGACGAACGGCCTCGGCATCGGCGCGGGCGGGCTCCGCGCCTACGCCACGGGCGTCTCGAACGGCGTGCCGCAGATCATCACCTACGACCGCGAGGGCGAGACCTCGACGCCGACCACCCGGCCGGAGGCGGCGAACCTCAACATCATCCGCGGCGGCGTGAACCCGCAGAGCGGCAGCTATTACTACGCGGCCGCCCAGGCGCAGCCGCAGCTCAGCGCCTACGTGCCGCCGAAGCCCCCCGAGCCCGGCGTCGCCCTCGGCCGCGTCGGCACCATCGGCATCACGGGCAACACCACCACGGGCAACGGCGACCTCGCCTTCAGCCGCAGCGGCACCATGTTCGTCGTCTCGAACGCGCTCGTGCAGCGCGCCGACGTGCCCGTGCCGACGACCTCGGGCGACACGCCGATCCCGACCACGAACATCGCGACCCTCGGCGGCGCCAACGCGGCCTACAACGGCATCGCGTTCTCGCACGACGGCACGCTCTTCCTCTCCCGCAGCACCGGCACGGCCCAGGCCCCGCAGACGACGCTGACCGAGGTCGACCCGGCCTCCGGCGCGACGATCAAGGAGACGGTGCTGCCCGGCTTCGCGACCGTCGACCTCGCGACCTGCAACTACCCCAACACGACCTCGGCCAGCACGACGATCGTCGACCGCGCCAAGCCGTCCGACCAGTTCGGCGTCACGCTCACCGGCGGCGGCATCCCCGCCGGCAGCCCCAGCGCGACCGCGACGACGGCGCCCGGCTCCGACACCGCCACGGCGGGCCCGATCCTCGCGGTCGGCGGCACGCAGTACACGGTCGAGCAGAAGCCCGGCAACTCGACGACGCTCCCCGCCGACTACGCCACGAGCTACACCTGCGCCGACGGCAGCACGGTCGTCTCGGAGGGCACGGGCACCAAGGCCACGTACACCCAGCCGACGTCGAAGAGCGAGGCCTCCTCCGAGGTCACCTGCTCCTTCGTCAACGTGCTCGCGGCCGCGGCGAAGGACGACGCCGAGGAGGCCGTCTCCGGAGTCGCCACCACCTTCACCGACCTGCGCGCGAACGACGCGGGCACCGGCCTGAAGATCACCGGCGTCACCCAGGGCAGCGCCCGCGGCGTCGTCGAGCTGCGCGCCGACGGCACCGTCGGCTACACCGCCGACCGCGGCTTCTCGGGCACCGAGACCTTCACCTACACGGTCACCGACGCGAGCGGCGCCTCCTCCACGGCGACCGTCACCGTCACCGTGGCCCCGCGCGCCGTCGACGACGACGCCACCGTGCCCGCGCAGCCGAGCGGCAGCTCGACCACCGTCCCGGCCGCCGACCTGCTCGGCAACGACGCCGGCTCGGGCCTCACGATCGTCGACGCCACCGTCGTCTCCGGCGGCGGCAGCGTCACCGTCGCCCCGGGCGGCGACCTCGTCTACTCGCCCGAGCCCGGCACCTCCGGCCCCGCGAGCATCACCTACACGGTCGCCGACGCCGCCGGCGTGCGCTCGACCGCCACGGTCTCGCTGACGGTCGCCCCGACCCCCGGCGACGACACGCGCAGCGCCCCCGCCGGCCAGACCACCACCTTCACCGACCTGCTGGCCAACGACCTCGGCACGGGCCTCACGGTCGTCGGCGCGAAGGTCGTCTCCGGCGGCGGGAAGGTCTCCGTCGACCGCGACGGGGGCGTCGTGCTCGACCCGGCCACCGCCTCCTCGGGGGGCACGATCGTGGTGACGTACACCGTCCGCGACGCCTCGGGCACCGAGCGATCCGCGACGCTGACCGTCACGGTCGACCCGGCCGCCGCCGCCGACGCGAAGACCGTCGTCGCGGGCACGCCGACCACCTTCACCGACCTCGCCGGCAACGACGTGGGCACCGACGTGACCGTCACCGGCGTGAGCCAGGGCTCGGCCGGGGGGAAGGTCGAGCTGGGTCGCGACGGCTCGGTCACCTACACGAGCCGCGACGACTTCTCGGGCACCGAGACCTTCACCTACACGGCGAAGGACGCCTCGGGCCGCACCTCGACCGCGACCGTCACGGTCACCGTCACGCCCCAGGCCCGCGACGACCGCGCGACGGCGACGCCGGGCGAGTCGACCACGCTGCCCGACCTCCGGGCGAACGACCTCGGTCGCGGCCTCACCGTCACCGCCGTCACGGCGGGCAGTGCAGGAGGCGCGGTGCGCCTCGAGCAGGACGGCACCGTCACGTACACCCCCGCCGCCCGCTTCAGCGGGGCCGAGACCTTCGGGTACACGGTCACCGACGCCGCGGGGCGCACGAGCTCCGCGACCGTGACGATGACCGTCGCCCCGGCCGCCGTCGACGACGCCCGCAGCGTCCCGACCGGGGCCGCGACGACGCTCGCCGACCTGCTCGCGAACGACCGCGGCAGCGACCTGACCGTCACGGCGGTCACCGCCAGCACGGGCGGCCGGGTCGACGTGGCCCTCGACGCCTCGGGCGCCGTCGTCGTGACCCCCGCCGTCGGCTTCTCGGGCACCGAGCAGTTCGACTACACCGTCACCGACGTCGACGGGCAGGAGAGCACCGCGACCGTCACCCTCACGGTCACGCCCCGCGCCGCGCCCGACGCCTACGAGGTGCCGGCCGAGACCGCGACGACCCTCGTCGACGTCACGGCCAACGACCGCGGCCAGCGCCTCGTCGTGACCTCCGTCACCGCGGGCGACCAGGGCGGCACGACCTCCGTCGACCAGCGCGGCCGCGTCACCCACACCGGAGCGCCCGGCTTCTCGGGAACCGAGACCTTCGGGTACACGGCGACCGACGCCTCCGGCCAGGTCGTCTCGTCGGTCGTCATCATGACGATCCGCCCGACCGCCGCCGACGACGCCCGCAGCACGCCGGCCGACACGGCGCTGTCGCTCACCGACCTCGTCGCCGACGACCACGGGAAGGCCCTCGTCGTCACCGCCGTCGGGTCGACCACCGCGGGAGGCGCGGCGTCGGTCGACCGGGCCGGCCAGGTCACGTACGTGCCCGCCACCGGCTTCTCGGGCACCGACTCCTTCGGGTACACCGCGACCGACGCGGCCGGACGCACGGCCGACGCCGTCGTCACCGTCACCGTCGTGCCGACCGCCGTCGCCGACGTGCGGAGCACCCCCGCCGACACCGCCCTGACGATCGCCGACCTCCTGGCGAACGACCACGGGAAGGCGCTGCGAGTCCAGTCCGTCACCGCCGGCGACCAGGGCGGCACCACGCGCCTCGGCACCGACGGCCGGGTCGTCTACACGCCGGCCGACGGCTTCTCGGGCGTCGAGACCTTCGGCTACACGATCGTCGACGCCGCCGGGCAGACCAGCAGCACGACCGTCTCGGTCACCGTCACGCCGACCGCGTCGCCCGACGCGCGCCGCACCGTCTCGGGCCAGCAGACCGTGTTCAGCCTGATGGGCGACGTCCGCGGCCGTGGCCTGCGCCTGCTCTCGGTCTCAGCCCCGGCGCACGGCACCGCCACGTCGACGACCGACGGCTGGGTCACCTACGTGCCCGACGCCGGGTTCTCGGGCGTCGACACGTTCAGCTACCGGGTGGCCGACGACTCGGGCCAGGAGCGCGAGTCGACCGTCACCGTCACCGTCTCGCCCGTCGCGACGGTCGACTCCGCCAGCACCCCCGCCGGCACCCCGCTCGTGCTGCGCGCCGCCCAGCTGACCGGCAACGACCGCGGCTCGCGCCTCGCCGTGACCCGGGTCGGCACGCCCTCGTCGGGCACGGCCACGCTGCTGCCCGACGGCTCGGTGCGCTTCGTGCCGGCCCCCGGCACCTCGGGCGCCGCGACCTTCGACTACACGGTGACCGACGCCGACGGCCTGACCGCCGACTCCGTCGTGACCGTGCTCGTCGGCCCCACCGCGACGCCCGACGCCGCGACGGTCGTCGCCGGCGGACGCCTCGAGGTCGCCGCCGCCCAGGGCGTGCTCGCGAACGACGCCGGCACGGGCCTCACCGCCCGCCTCGACGTCGAGCCGGGCCACGGCACGGTGGCGCTCGCCGCCGACGGGTCGTACACGTACGAGCCCGCCGCCGGGTTCTCGGGCACCGACACCTTCACCTACACGGCCACCGACGACCGCGGCAGCGTCACCACCGGGCTCGTGACCGTGACCGTCACGCCGACCGCGGCCGCCGACCGGGCGCACGTCGCCGCGGGCACCACGCTCACGGTCGCCGCGCCCGCGGTGCTCGGCAACGACCTCGGCCGCGAGCTGGTCGTCGTCGGCCACGGCGCCGCAGCACACGGCACCCTGTCGATCGGCTCGGACGGCGCCGTCGTCTACACGCCGGCGGCGGGCTGGTCGGGCAGCGACGAGGTGACCTACGACGTCGTCGACGCCGAGGGGCTGCCGGCGAGCAGCACGCTCACGATCGTGACCGACCCGGTCGCCGTCGACGACGCGGCGAGCACCGTCGCGGGCCGCGCCCTGCGCGTCCCGGCCGACGCGGGCCTGCTCGCGAACGACCTCGGCACCGGCCTGGTCGCGTCGATCGCGACGCAGCCGGCCCACGGCGCCGCCACGGTCTCGGCCGACGGCTCGTGGACCTACAAGCCCGCCGAGGGCTTCACCGGCACCGACTCGTTCACGTACCTCGTGACGTCGGCCGACGGCGCCACGAGCACGGCGACGGTCACCGTCGCCGTGCGCAGCGCCGCGGTCGCCGCCGACGACACGCAGCTCGCCACGCCGGGCCGCCCGGTCACGATCGACCCGCTCGCCAACGACGTCGCGAGCGGCGGCCAGACCCTCGACCGCGGCACGCTCGTGCTCGTCGACCCGGCCACCGGCGTCGCGGGCAGCACGGTCACGGTGCCCGGCCAGGGCACCTGGACGGTCGGCGCCGACGGCGTCCGGTTCACCCCGGTCGACGGGTTCACCGGCGTCGCGTCGATCGCCTACCGGGTCGCCGACACCTCGGCCGAGACCCTCGAGGGCCTGATCACGCTGCGCTTCCCGGCCGTCCTCGGCCTGGCGTTCACGGGGGCGGGCCACGTGGCCGCCGACCTCGGCGTCGCGCTGCTGGTGATGCTCGCCGGGCTCGGGCTGGTGCTGTTCGGCCGCCGTCGCCGGCCGGTGACGGGGCCGGTGCGCGGGCTCCGGTAGGCGGGGTCCGCCGCCGCGGGAGGCGCGGTGCAGGGAGGCGCGGTGTGCGGTCGACGTGCACCGCGCCTCCGTCGTCCGGGTCGGCCGCACGGCGCTCCCTCCGCCGTCCGGGTCGGCCGCACGGCGCTCCCTCCGTCGTGCGACGGGCGCGGCCCGTCGGTCGTCGCCTGTATCTTCATGTCGAGAGACCTGCGCGAGTAGCGTGGGCCCCACGAACGCAGAGCCACACGAGGGAGTACCAGCGGCATGGCCAAGATCATCTACACGCTCACCGACGAGGCGCCGATGCTGGCGACCTACTCGTTCCTTCCCGTCATCGAGGCGTACGCGAGCACCGCGGGGGTCGACGTCGAGACCCGCGACATCTCGCTCGCCGGCCGCATCATCAGCCAGTTCCCCGAGCGGCTCACCGAGGCGCAGCGCGTCGACGACGCGCTCGCCGAGCTCGGCGCCCTGGCGACGACGCCCGAGGCGAACATCATCAAGCTGCCGAACATCTCGGCCTCGATCCCGCAGATCAAGGCCGCCGTGCGCGAGCTGCAGGCGCAGGGCTACGACCTGCCCGACTACCCCGACGACCCCTCGACCGACGCCGAGAAGGAGGCGCGGGCCCGCTACGACAAGGTCAAGGGCAGCGCCGTCAACCCCGTGCTGCGCCAGGGCAACTCCGACCGCCGTGCCCCGGCGAGCGTCAAGCAGTACGCGCGCAACCACCCGCACCGCATGGGCGAGTGGAGCAGCGACTCGGCGACGAACGTCGCCACCATGGGCGTCGACGACTTCCGCAGCAACGAGAAGTCGGTCGTCATGCCCGCCGACGACACCCTCACCATCGAGTTCGTCGGCGCCGACGGCAGCACGCGGGTGCTCCGTCAGTCGATCCCCGTTCTCGCGGGCGAGGTCGTCGACGGCACGGTGCTGCACGTCGCCGCGCTCCGCGAGTTCCTCGCCGCGCAGATCGCCCGGGCCGAGGCCGAGGGCGTCCTGTTCTCCGTGCACCTCAAGGCCACGATGATGAAGGTCTCGGACCCGCTGATCTTCGGCCACGTCATCCGCGCCTTCTTCCCCGACGTCTTCGAGCAGCACGGCGAGGCGCTGGCCGACGCCGGGCTCGACCCCGCCGACGGGCTGAACGCGATCCTGCAGGGTCTCGACCGCCTCCCCCAGGGCGCCGAGATCAGGGCGGCGTTCGAGGCCGGCATCGCCTCCGGCCCCGACCTCGCGATGGTCGACTCCGACAAGGGCATCACGAACCTGCACGTGCCGAGCGACGTCATCGTCGACGCCTCGATGCCGGCGATGATCCGCAGCTCGGGCCACATGTGGGGGCCCGACGGCGCCGAGCACGACACCCTCGCGGTGATCCCCGACTCGAGCTACGCCGGCATCTACCAGGCCGTGCTCGACGACTGCCGCGCCCACGGCGCGTTCGACCCCGCGACCATGGGCACCGTGCCGAACGTCGGCCTGATGGCCATGGCGGCGGAGGAGTACGGCTCGCACGACAAGACCTTCCAGGCCCCGGCCGAGGGCACGATCCGCGTGGTGGACGCCGCTGGCGAGTCGCTGATCGAGCACGAGGTCGCCGAGGGCGACATCTGGCGGGCCTGCCAGACGAAGGACGTCGCGATCCGCGACTGGGTGAAGCTCGCCGTGACCCGTGCCCGTGCCAGCGCGACCCCCGCCGTCTTCTGGCTCGACGAGAGCCGCGCCCACGACGCCACGCTGATCGGCCTCGTGCGCTCGTACCTGGCCGAGCTCGACACCGAGGGGCTGCAGATCGAGGTGCTGTCGCCGGTCGAGGCCATGGCGTTCTCGCTCGAGCGCATCCGTCGCGGCGCCGACACCATCTCGGTGACCGGCAACGTGCTGCGCGACTACCTCACCGACCTCTTCCCGATCATGGAGCTCGGCACCTCGGCCAAGATGCTGTCGGTCGTGCCGCTGATCAACGGCGGTGGCCTGTTCGAGACGGGCGCCGGCGGCTCGGCACCGAAGCACGTGCAGCAGCTCGTCGACCAGGACTACCTCCGCTGGGACAGCCTCGGCGAGTTCCTCGCCCTCGCGGTCAGCTTCGAGCACCTCGCGACGGTGACCGACAACCCGCGGGCGCAGATCCTCGCCGACACGCTCGACCGCGCGACCGGCACCTTCCTCGCCGAGAACAAGTCGCCCGGTCGCAAGCTCGGCTCGATCGACAACCGGGGCAGCCACTTCTACCTGGCCAAGTACTGGGCCGACGAGCTGGCCGCGCAGACCGTCGACACGGAGCTGGCGGAGGCGTTCGCCGCCCTCGCCGCCTCGCTCGGCGAGCAGGAGCAGACGATCGTCGACGAGCTCATCGCGCCCCAGGGCACGGCGGTCGACATCGGCGGGTACTTCCACCCCGACCCCGAGAAGACGGCGGCCGTGATGCGCCCGTCGGCGGCGTTCAACGCGGCGCTCGCGACGCTGTAGCTGCGCGCTGCGGGCTGCGCGAGCCGCGCACGCGGGCCCCGCTTCGGCGGGGTCCGTGTGCGGGGCGTTTCGTCGTCGTGGGAGTGCTCGTCGAGGTGACTCTTCGTGGGCCCTGCGGGCGGGTGGGGACCCAGATCGGGTCACCTTGATCGGTGTCGGCTCGTGAGTTGCCACTTTGAGGGGTCGTTCGGCTCTGTGGGGCCCCCAAACCGGCAACTCACCAGAGACGGCTGGCCTCGTGGAGGGTGTGGTCGGCGCGCAGCGCCGGGCCCCTCATCGAGACGACTCTTCGTGGGCCCTGCGGGCAGGTGGGGACCCAGATCGGGTCACCTCGATCGGTGTCGGCTCGTGAGTTGCCACTTTGAGGGGTCGTTCGGCTCTGTGGGGCCCCCAAAGTGGCAACTCACCAGAGACGGCTGGCCTCGTGGGGGGTGTGGTCGGCGCGCAGCGCCGGGCCCTCATCGAGATGACTCTTCGTGGGCCCTGCGGGCGGGTGGGGGCCCAGATCGGGTCACCTCGATCGGTGCCCGCTCGTGAGTTGCCGTTTTGGGGGGCTGAGCGACGTCGTGGGGCCCCCAAACCGGCAACTGACGACGCGGGTGGTCTCGTGGGGGAGTGGTCGGCGCGCAGCGCCGGGCCCTCATCGAGACGACTCGTCGTGGGCCCTGCGGGCGGGCTGGGGCCCAGATCGGGTCATCTCGATCGGTGCCCGCTCGTGAGTTGCCGTTTTGAGGGGTTGAGCGGCGTCGTGGGGCCCCCAAGGTGGCAACTCACCAGAGATGGCTGGCCTCGTGGGGGTGTGGTCGGCGCGCAGCGCCGGGCCCTCATCGAGACGACTCGTCGTGGGCCCTGCGGGCGGGTGGGGGCCCAGATCGGGTCACCTCGATCGGGGTCTGCTCGTGAGTTGCCGTTTTGGGGGGCTGAGCGACGTCGTGGGGCCCCCAAAGTGGCAACTGACGCGAGGGTGGGTGGCCCCTCATCGAGACGACTCGTCGTGGGCCCTGCGGGCGGGTGGGGGCCCAGATCGGGTCACCTCGAGCGAGCTGCGCGGCGCGCGGCGCGCCGCGCGCCGCGCGGCGGCGCGCTCAGCCGCGCAGCGCCGCGCGCAGCGTGCGCACGATGTGCGTCCGCGCCGCGCGCCCGGCCCGCGTCGGCAGCAGCGGGAACACGTGCAGCTCGCCGACCCCCTCGCGCCAGTCGAGCGCGACGCCCGCCGCGGCCGCCCGCGTCCGCAGCAGGTGGGCGTCGGGGTTGAGCACGTCGCGCGTCCCGGTGAACACCGTCAGGGGCGGCAGCCCCGCGAGCTCGCCGGCCAGCGGGCTCACGACGGGGTCGAGCAGGTCGAGCGAACCGCGCCAGTGCTCCGCGAGCACGCGCCCGCCGGGCGTGCCGAGCCAGGGGTCGGTCGGCTGCACGAGGGGGATGCGCGGGTTGCTCCACGTGAGGTCGAGCGCCGGCGAGATCATCAGCACGTGCGCCACGTCGACGCCCTGGTCGCGCAGCGACTGCGCCGCGGAGAGGGCGATCTGACCGCCCGCGGAGTCCCCCGCGAGCACCACCGGGCCCGCGGCCGACGTGACCAGGTCGGTGATGCCGACCCGCGCCTCCTCGGCGGTGCCGAAGGGCACGAGCGGGTAGATCGGCAGCAGCACGGTCGTGCCGGCCTCGGCCGCGACCTGGGCGGCGAGGTGCCAGTGCTGCGACACGATCTCGCCGACCCAGCCGCCGCCGTGGGCGTAGACGACGGTGCCGGCGGAGGCCCCGTCGCGGCGGGAGACCTGGTAGACCGGCCAGCCGCCGCGCTGCTCGACGTCGACGCGCACGTCCGAGCGCAGGGTCGCGGGCGGCCCGTAGGGCGCGGGCCGCAGTGACCGCTCACGGATCCGCCGCCGGGCCCCGGCCTCGGTCGTGAAGGTGCGGTTCGCCCGCGTCAGCCGCAGGAAGACGGGAGCCAGCGCCCGCGGCAGCACCAGCCGCGTGGCGAGCGGCTCGTGCACCGGGCGGCCTGGGGGAGTCGCGGGTCGAGACCCGGCACCGCCCCCGGCACCGCGAGACCCCGCCCCCCGCCCGGCGGCACGACGACGGACGGACGACAGCACGCGACTCAGCTCCACGACGCGGACGCTACTCGGCCGACGGCGCCGGGTAGCTGTAGAAGCCCTCGCCGCTCTCGCGCCCGGTGGCGCCGCGGTCGAGGTAGTCGCGCTGGATCATCTCGGCGAACGCTCGCCCCTCCGGCCCGCCGGCGACCGAGACCGCGTGCACGGTGCGCAGCCCCACGACGTCCATGATCTGGAACGGCCCGAACGGCGCCCCCGTGCCGATGCGCCAGGTCGTGTCGACGGTCTCGGGGTCGGCGACGCCCTTCACGAGCAGCGCCGAGGCCGCGTTCAGCAGCGGCACGAGCAGCGAGTTGAGCACGTAGCCGGGCTGCTCCTTCTTCAGCTCGATCGGCACCATGCCCATGCCGCGGGCGAACTCGACGACGGCGCGGAACACCGCGGGCGAGGTGGCCGGCGTGCCCATCACCTCGGCGGTGTTGTTGACCCAGATGAGGTTGGCGAAGTGCAGCGCGAGGAACTTCTCGGGCCGCCCGGTCGCGTCGACGAGGTCGCTCGGCAGCAGCGTCGACGAGTTCGTCGCGAGCACGGTGCGCTCGGGCAGCAGCGGCGCGAGCCGGGCGTAGAGGTCGCGTTTGAGCTCGAGGCTCTCCGGCACGGCCTCGACCACGAGGTCGGCGTCGGCGACGGCCTCGGCCAGGTCGGTGCTGAAGGCAACGCGACGGAGCGCCTCCTGCGTGGTCTGCTCCGTGGCGCCGCGCAGCCCCTGCGGCGTCAGGTACGTCGCGGCGAGGCCGTCGAACCGGGCCCGCGCGACGGCCATCTGCTCGTCGCCGATGTCGTACGCGACGACGTCGCTGCCGGTGTACGCCGCCTGGAAGGCGATCTGCGCGCCCAGCACGCCCGTGCCGAGCACGGTCACGCGCGAGAGCGGGGTCGCGGAGGCGGAGGCGGCGTCAGAACTGTGGGAGGCGGTGGCCGGGTCGAGGGGAGAGGTCATGGTCGGTCCTTCGGTCGGGTCGGTCGGGTGGTGGTCGGGGCAGTGGTCATCGGGGCGGGAGCCGGCGCGGGCCCGGGCGTCCGCCCGCGCGCCGAGCCGAACGTCAGCCCGTCGCCGCGCACGCGGCCGAGCCGGAACAGCACGAGGTCGCGCAGGTAGTCCTGGTGCAGCCGCCACGGCGTCCGCTCGCCCTGCCTCGGCATGAGGTGCACGCCGCGCGCGACGTAGCCGGAGCGCAGGTCGATGAGGGGCGTGAGCTCGCCGAGGCCGCGCGACCCGGTCGGGGCGGTGGGCACGACGCGCGACTCGCCCCGCGACTCCATCGATCGCAGCACCCGCTCGACGAACGCGACGACGAGGTCGATCTTGAGGGTCCACGACGCGTTCGTGTAGCCGATGGCGAAGGCCATGTTGGGCACGCCGTCGAGCATCGCGCCCTTGTAGGTCACGTGCTCGGCGGGGTCGACCTCGCGGCCGTCGACGGTCATCCGGACCCCGCCGAACAGCTGCAGCGTGAGGCCGGTCGCGGTCACGACGACGTCGGCGGGCAGCTCCTCGCCCGAGGTCAGCTGCACGCCCCGGGGCGTGAAGCCCGCGATGGTGTCGGTGACGACCCGGGCCGACCCCTCGCGGATCGCCCGGAACAGGTCGCCGTCGGGCACGACGCAGAGCCGCTCGTCCCACGGGTCGTAGCGCGGCACGAAGTGGCGGTCGACGTCGAAGCCCTCCGGCAGGCGGGCGGCGACGCGCTCGCGGAGGAGGCGCCCGGTGCGCTCCGGCGCCCGCCGGCTGAAGCGGTACGTGACGAGGCCGGTCGCGATGCTCCGCCAGCGCGAGACCCGGGCGGAGGCGCGGAGCCCGATGCGTCGCGCCCGCGGCAGCAGACGACGGTCGCGGCTCGGCAGCGCCGCGACCCAGGTGGGCGAGCGCTGCAGCATGGTCACCCGGGCACCCCCGGCCGCGAGCGCCGGCACGAGGGTCATCGCCGTCGCGCCGCTGCCGATCACGACGACGTCGCGGCCGGCGGTGTCGAGGCCCTCGGGCCACTGCTGCGGGTGCACGAACTCGCCCTCGTAGGCGGCCTCGCCGGGCAGCTCGGGGCGGTGGCCCCGGTCGTAGCGGTAGTAGCCCGAGGCGAGGAAGAGGAACGAGGTCGTGAGGGTGGTGGTCGTGGTGGCGCCGGCGGCGCCCGTCTCGATCCGCAGGGTCCAGCGGTCGTCGTCGGACGACCAGTCGGCGCCGACGACGCGGTGCCGGTACCGCACGAGCTGCTCGACGCCGGTCTCGGCCGCCGTGTCGCGCACGTACTGCAGGATCGCCGCGCCCGGCGCGATCGACCGCTCGTCGACCCAGGGTCGGAACGAGTAGCCGAGGGTCGCCATGTCGCTGTCGGAGCGGACGCCCGGGTAGCGGAAGAGGTCCCACGTGCCGCCGCTGACGGCTCGGGCCTCGAGCACGGCGATGCTCCGGCCGGGGAACGCCGCGCGCAGCCGGGCGGCGGCTCCGACGCCGGAGAGGCCGGCCCCGACGACCACGACGTCGAGGTGCTCGACGGGGTCGGTCGCGCCGCCAGCGCCGGCCGCGGAGCTCGCCGGGGCGGACGTCGTCGTCTCATCGGTCATGGGCCCCACTGTATCGACACAGTGTCGAGAGTGTCGACGGTGTGTCCGCCGAGCGCTGCGGGACGGTACCATCAGCGCATGTCCCGTGACCTCGACGCCGTCGCCGCGACTCCCGGGGGCCGGGGTCGGCGGGCGACCCGGGTGTCGGGCGACGAGCGCGAGCAGGCGATCCTCACGACGGCCGACCGCCTCCTCGGCGAGAAGGACTTCTCGGCCCTGACGATCGACGACCTCGCCCGCGGGGCGGGCATCTCGCGACCGACGTTCTACTTCTACTTCGCGTCGAAGCGCAGCGTGCTGCTGGCCCTCCTCGACCGGGTCGCGCACGAGGCGTCGCGGCGCTCGGCCGAGGTGTTCGTCGGGCTCGCCGGCGACCCCGCGGCGACCTGGCGGCGCGCGATCTCGGCCTTCTTCGAGACGTTCGCGGCGCACCCCGGCGTCGTCGCCGCCGTGGTCGGCGCGCGCGGCACCGACGCCGAGATCGTCGCGCAGTGGTCGCGGCTGCTGCAGGGCTGGATCGACGAGACGGCCCGCGCGATCGAGGCCGAGCGCGCCCGCGGCGCCGCCGTCGCCGGGCCCGAGCCGCGCGTGCTCGCGACCAGCCTCAACCTGCTCAACGAGCGGGTGATCATGGCGGCGCTCACCGAGCCCAGCCTGCCCGGGGCTGCCGTCGACCCCGTCGACACCCTGCTGCACGTCTGGCTGAGCAGCATCTACGGCAGCGCTGCCGCGGCTGCCCGCTGAGCGCCGGCCCTCCTCACGGGGTGCGTCAGTGCGCGGCGCCCAGTCCGAGGCGCGGCCAGAGCCAGCGCAGGCCGGCAGCGAGACCCACGGAGGCGGTGTGCCAGTCGTGCCCGCTGCCGGGCACCGTGAGACGGGTCACGTCGATGCCCGCCGCCTGCGCCGCCGCCGAGACGACGGGCTGCACGGGCCCGTAGCGCGAGTCGTCGGCCCCCACCGCGAAGAAGCCGCCGAGGTCGGCGTACCGCCCGTGCGCCCGCATCACCGCGACCGGCTGGGCGGCGTCGTACGCGGCGCGCGAGCCGTCGAAGCCGCGGGCGATCGTGCGGTCGACGCCGCCGTCGAGCAGCGGGCCGAGCTGCCCGCTCACGTCGACGAACGAGCCGAAGACGTCGGGGTGCCCGGTCGCCAGCTGCACCGAGCAGGTGCCGCCCTGCGAGAAGCCCGCGATCGCCCACGCGGCGGGGGAGCGCTGCACGTCGAGGTGGGCCGTGACCCAGGCGGGCACGTCCCGGGTGAGCCAGGTCGCGCTGTCGCCCAGCTCGCCGTCGACGCACATCGGGTTGGAGGTCGGCCTGCCGAGCTGGTCGGGCATCACGACGATCGGCGCGAGGCCGCCGTGCTGGGCCGCCAGGGCGTCGAGCTGGTCGTCGAGGTGGCCTGCGTCGACGAGGTTCTCGGGCGCGGCGCCCGGCCCCTGGCCCGACAGCGCCACGACGACCGGCAGCGCGGGCGGGTCGGCGGCCAGCGCGGCCGGCGGCAGCCACACCAGGGCGGGCCGGGCCCGGAAGTGCGAGTCGGTCGCGGGGATCACCACGCTGCCGAGCCGGCCGTGCCGGGGCAGGTCGGCGGGCGGGGTCCACTGTGCCGGGAGGGTGCCGGAGGCGGTGGTCGCCTCGCCCGCCGACGCCCCGTGCTGGGCGGGCGGCAGCGCGAGCGGCGCGACGTGCGACACCCCGAGCAGCGCCCCCACGGTCGGGAACAGCCCGGCGTCACGGTTGACGGCGAGGCCGGCCGAGAGGGCGAAGACGACCACGCCGAGGCCGGCCACGACGCGACGCCCGGCCCCGCCGCGCACGGCGGCGACGACCGCCACGGCCAGGCCCGCCCCGAGGGCGGAGACCCAGGCCCGGTCGACCCAGGTCGGCGGCACGTCGAGGGCGGCCTGCACGTCGCCGACCCACCACGACACCAGCGCGCCGACGCCGGCGCCGACCGCGGCGGCGACGCCGAGCGCCGTCCACCAGCGCCGGGGGCGGGTGCGGGTGCGGGGGCGGGGGCGCAGGCGGCCCGTCCGGGTCCGGAGGCGCGGTCGGAGCCCGGCCGAGTCCCGCGCGGTCCGCGCGTCCCGCCTCCTGACCCGGCCGCCCGGCGGGCGCACGAGCACCACGGCCAGCGCGAGCGCCAGGGCGTACACCGGCGCGAGGGTGAGGACGGAGACGAGGGAGAACGACACCGCGGGGCCTTCCTGGCGAGCCCCGCCGGGGGTCGGGCATCGACGGGTCGCGGGGCGGGCACACCCTAGGGAGCGATCCCATGACGCAGCCGTCAGCCCGACGGGGCCGGCAGGGCGCCCGGCCCGCACCTCCCGCCCGGCCCGCACCTCCCGCCCGGCCCGCACCTCCCGCCCGGCCCGCACCTCCCGCCCGGCCCGCGCCTCCTGCCCGGCCCGCGCCTCCCGCGCCTCCCCGCCTGCTGCCCCCGCCTACTGCACCGCCGCGGTCAGCCTCGCGACGTTGTCGACGACCTGGATCGCCGCCGGCCGCGTCAGCCACTCGTCGAGGGCGACCTCGCGCGACTTCGAGCGGTAGTCGTCCTCCACCGCGCGCAGGCGCTCGACGAAGTGGGCGCCGCGCACGAGCAGCGAGACCTCGAAGTTGAGGCTGAACGAGCGCATGTCCATGTTGCTCGAGCCGACGACGGCGACGTCGTCGTCGACGGTGAAGTGCTTCGAGTGCAGCACGATCGGCTTCTCGTAGAGGAAGATCCGGACGCCCGAGCGCAGCAGCGTCTCGTAGTACGACCGCTGGGCGTGGTAGACGAGGAACTGGTCGGCCACCTCGCAGGCGAACAGCTGCACGTCGACGCCGCGCTCGGCGGCCGTGGTGATCGCGTAGAGCATCGAGTCGTCGGGCACGAAGTAGGGGCTCGCGATGATGAGCTTCTCCTGCGCGCCGTAGACGAGCGCGTTGAACAGCCGCAGGTTGTTCTCGCCGTCGAACCCGGGCCCGCTCGGCACGACCTGGCACTCGATCGCGTCGGGGCCGGTGCGGCGCTCGACGGGGGCCTCGAGGTCGTCGACGACCGGCAGCTCGTCGGTCTCCGAGTACCAGTCGGTGAGGAAGAGCGCGTTGAGGCCGACGGCGCCGGGCCCGTCGAGCCGCACCATCAAGTCCTTCCACTGCAGGCCGCGCTTGATGTTGCCGCGCTTGTTGTAGCTCGGGTCGGTCATGTTCTGCGAGCCCGTGAAGGCGACGTCGCCGTCGACGACGACGATCTTGCGGTGGTTGCGCAGGTCGGGGCGCCGCCACATGCCCTTGGTCGGGTGGAACGGCAGCATCTCCTCGAAGTTCAGCCCCGCCTCGCGCAGCCACCGGCGCGTGACCCGGCCCTGCGGGTTGCGGATCGTCGCCCAGTGGTCGTAGAGCACCCGCACCTGCACGCCGCGGTCGTGGGCCCGCTTCAGCGCGTCGAAGAAGGGGAAGGTCGTCTCGTCGCGGGTGAAGATGTAGAACTCGACGTGCACGTAGCGCTCGGCCTCGTCGACGGCGGCCGTCATCGCCTCGATCGACGCGCGGTAGTCGGGCAGCAGCTCGGCGGTGTTGCCCGGGCTGAGGGGCATCGAGCCGAGGGTGCGGTTCAGCTTGACGACGCTGCCGAACCACGGCGGCTCGGTCTCGACCGTCGCGGCCTTCGTGTCGAGGCTGGCGGTGCCGTCGAGGATGCGCTGGTTGATCTCGCGCTGCTTCTCACGCCGGTCGCGCGGCAGCTTCGACGAGCCGATCAGCCCGAAGAGCAGGCTGCCCGGGATGGGCGCGACGAAGATCGCGGTCAGCCACGCCATCGCCGAGCTCGGCTTGCGGTTGCGCGGCACGGCCGCCACCGACACCACGCGGATCACGATGTCGACGACGAGCACCACGGTGGGGAGTGCCTTCAGCACGGAGCGCCATCTCATGGGCTGATCCTGTCAGGTGGTGCCTGACCGCGCCTCCCCGGGGCTCGCCCCTGTGGGGTACGGGCCCCTGGGGAGGGACGCCCGCCCCGCGCAGGCCACCGCCGACCGCGCGCAGGCCGCCCCCGACTGCGCTCAGACCACCGTCAGCTGCGCCCGGGCCGCCTCGATCGTCGCGAGCACCGACCGCGCGTCGGCGAGCGAGTGCAGCGGCGAGTCGGTGACGCCCTCCACGACGAAGCCCGCGACCGCCGCGGCCTCGTAGGCGAGCCCGCGGCGGCCGGTCGGCACGGCGGGGTCGCTCCAGACGGCGGTGCCCTCGTCGGTCGCGAGCTCGAAGGAGGCGGGGAAGACCAGGTTCTCGAGCGTCCGCACCGAGCCGGCCGAGCCGCTGATCGTCCCCTGCCCGGGCGAGGTCGCCAGCAGGCTGGTCGCCGCCGTCGCCAGCACCCCGCGGTCGCTGCGGGTGACGATCGCGGCCTCCAGGTCGACCCCGTCGGCGCGGGTGGTGCCCGAGGCGCGCACCTCGACCGGGTGCCCGACGGCGAACTGCGTGAACCACGCGGCGTACACGCCGATGTCGAGCAGGGCGCCGCCGCCGAGGGCCGGGTCGGTCATGCGGCCGGGCGCGGAGAGGTCGTTCGCCCAGGCGACCTCGGCGGTCGCGAGCCGCACGTCGCCGATCGCGCCGTCGGCGAGCAGCCGGGCCATCACGGTCATGTGGGGGAGGTAGCGGGTCCACAGCGCCTCGGCGGCGAAGACGCCCGCCGCCCGGGCCGCCGCGGCGATCTCGTCGGCCTCGGCGGTGCTGACGGCCATCGGCTTCTCGATCAGCACCGGCTTGCCGGCCGAGATCGCGAGCAGGGCGTCGGGCCGGTGCCGGGTGTGCGGGGTGGCGACGTAGACCACGTCGACGTCGGGGGAGGCGACCATCGCGGCGGCGTCGTCGTGGCCGCGCTCGACGCCGTGGCGGCGGGCGAAGGCGTCGGCGCGCTCCTGGCTGCGGGATGCGATCGCCACGACGCGCTGGTCGGTGAGCGAGTGCAGGGCGTCGGTGAAGTCGCCGGCGATCTCGCCGGCGCCGACGACGCCCCAGCGCAGGGCGGGCCCTCCGCGCAGCGCTGCGGCGGAGGAGGAGGGGAAGGTGAGGGTCATGCCCCCATGCTGGCCCCGCCGCGGCGCGACGCGCCCCGGCGGCGTCGAGATGCCCCGTCCTGGCCCCTCCGCGCTCGCCGAGGCCCACCTAGGGGCATCCGGATGTGCGCGGGGTAGCGTCGGGGCCTCAGCACCGCGAACGAGAGGCGACGACATGAGCGAACCCGACAGGCCCCGCGACTCCCTCCGCGCCGCAGCGCGCCGTGCGTTGTCGGCCCTCGACGAGAGCGGCGTCGTCTCGCCCGACGACCGTGCCGCCCTCCGCGACCTCGCCGCGAAGGCGGGCGAGAAGGTGCGCGAGAGCGCCGCGACCGGGCGCGACGCGGCCGACCGTGCCGCCCGCCTCGTCGACGGAGCCGCCGCCACCGGGCGCGACGCGGCCGAGCACGCCCGCGGCCTGCTGCACGACGCCGCCGAGGAGGGCCGCGACCTCGCCGCAGCCGCCGAGCGCATCGTGGCCGACGTGACGCAGGCGAGCCGCGACGTCACCGAGACGGCCGCCGACTCCCTCCGCGACGCGACGAACCGGCTCGCGCTCGCGGGTCGCCGTCAGGAGCGCGTCCTCCTCGCCGTCGGCGGCAGCGTCACGGTCGCCGTCCTGGCGCTCGCGGTCGCGATCGGCCGCCGCCGGGGCTGAGCCGCTCCGGGCGGCGTGGGCCGAGCGCACCACCCCACCACACGCCGGAGGCGCGGTGCCCGTCGACCGGGCACCGCGCCTCCCGCGGTGGGTCACCGTGTGACCCCGTGGTCGCTCAGTACGCGACGTTGACGTGCTCGCGGCCGTGCGCCGGGGTCTCGACCTCGTCGACGATCGCGAGGGCGAAGTCGGCCCCGCTGATCGCGGAGTTCCCCTCGGCGTCGTAGACGGCGACGTCGCCGCCGACGCGGTAGCGGCCGAGCGCCTCGCCGGGCGCGTAGGCGCCGAAGAGCATGGCGGGCGAGACGAAGGTCCAGTCCAGGCCCTCGGGGCGGTCGAGCAGCTCGAGCAGCACGGCGTGCATCTGGAGGGCCTCGGCGGCGAACTCGGGCGGCAGCTGGCCGGTGTCGGCCTGGCGCTCGGCGCCCTCCTCGAGGCGGAGCGAGCTGAAGCCGCCGACGACGACGAGGCGGGCACCGTGCTCGGCGGCCAGGGTCGCGATCTCGCGGTCGGCCTCGACGATCCGGCCGTCGAGCTCGCCGCGGGGCGAGAGGGAGGAGACGACGACGTCGGCCCCGGCGACCGCACGGGCACGGACGTCGGCGTCGAGCACCGAGCCGGTCTCGTAGCGCACGCCCTCGACCTGCTGCTCGGGCACGGAGCGGCTGACCGAGGTCACCTCGTGGCCGCGGCGCGCGGCCTCGGCGACGATCGCGCTGCCGGCGTAGCCGGTTCCTCCGAGGACGGTGATGCGGGTCATGTGGTTCTCCTTCTGTCGCGGTGGGGCGGTACGGGGCTACGCTACGTTCATTGGTATCCATCGGGAAGTAGGCACTTTTTGGTAACCATCGATCCGGCCACGAGCGAGCTCGACGAGTCGACGAGCGAGACCAGCGGACTCGACGCCTCGACGTACGAGCTCGACCCCTACCAGGCGGGCTGCCCGACGCGTCGGGTGCTCGACCGCATCGGCGACCGCTGGACGGTGCTGGTCGTCGGCACCCTCGACGACGGGCCGCGGCGCTTCTCGGAGATCCGCCGGGTGGTCGACGGCATCTCGCAGAAGATGCTCACGCAGACGCTGCGCGGGCTCGAGCGCGACGGCCTCGTCTCGCGCACCGTGTACGCCGAGGTGCCGCCGCGCGTCGAGTACGAGCTGACGGAGGCGGGCCAGACGCTCCGGGCCCCGCTCAAGGCCCTCGAGCGCTGGTCGATCGAGCACTTCGGCGACGTCAGCGACTCGCAGCGGGAGTACGACAGCCGGGCCTGAGCGCGGGCGCGTCACCCGCGGTGGGTATGCTCCGCGCGTGACCGCCGCCCCGCCTCCCTCGGCCTCGCCCTCCTCCTCGTCGCCCGGGCCCGGGGGCCTGCAGCGGCGGCTCGGCCTCGGCGCCGCCGTCGTGATCGGGCTCGGCTCGATGATCGGCGCAGGAGTCTTCTCGGCCTTCGCCCCCGCGGCCGCGGCGGCCGGCGACCTGCTGCTCGTGAGCCTGCTGATCGCCGGGGTCGTCGCGTTCTGCAACGCGACGTCGACGGCGCAGCTCGCGGCCCAACACCCGACCTCGGGCGGCGCCTACGCGTTCGGCCGCGAGCGGCTCGGCGAGTGGCCCGGGTTCGTCGCGGGCTGGGGCTTCGTCGTCGGCAAGACGGCGAGCTGCGCGGCGATGGCGACCACCGCCGCGGTCGCGCTGGTGCCCGACCCCTGGACCCGCCCCGCCGCCCTCCTGCTCGTCGTCGCCGTGACCGCGCTGAACGCCGCCGGCATCACCCGGACCGCCGCGGCGACCGCGGTGATCGTGGCCGCGGTGCTGGCCGTGCTGGTGCTGGTGGTGGTCGTGGTCGGCAGCGCGCCTCCCGGGGTCGGGGCGGTCGTGGACGCCGCCTCCGGTGCCGGCAGTGCGGGAGGCGCGAGTGCGGGACCGACGCCGGTCGCCGTCCTGCAGGGGGCCGGCCTGCTCTTCTTCGCCTTCGCCGGGTACGCCCGGATAGCGACCCTCGCGGAGGAGGTGCGGCGCCCGTCGGTGACGATCCCGCGGGCCGTCGTCATCGCGTTGTCGGCCGCGCTCGTCGTGTACGCGGCGGTGGCGCTGGTGCTGCTCCGTGCGCTCGGGTCGGCCGGGACGGCCGCGTCGGAGCGTCCCCTCGTCGACGCCGTCGAGGCGGCCGGCGCGGAGTGGCTGGCGCCGGTCGTCGCGGTCGCGACGGGGGTCGCGGCGAGCGGGGCCCTGCTGGCGCTGGTCGCGGGCATCGGGCGCACGAGCCTGGCGATGGCGCGCGAGGGCGACCTGCCGCGGGCGCTCGCCGTGGTCGACGCCCGGCGGGGAGTGCCCCTGCGGGCGGAGCTGGTGCTGGCCGCCGTCGTCGGCGTGCTCGTGCTGACCGTCGACCTGCGGGGAGTGATCGGGGCGTCGTCGTTCGGGGTGCTGGTCTACTACCTCGTGGCGAACCTCGCGGCGCTGACGCAGACGGGGGAGCACCGTCGCTGGCCGCGCGTGCTGCCGGTGCTGGGGGCGGTCGCGTGCGTGGCGCTCGTGGTCACGCTGCCGGTCGCGTCGGTGGTCGCCGGGGTGGGGGTCTTCGCGGTGGGGGTGCTGGGTCGTCTCGTGGTGCTCCGTCGGAGGCGCGGGTCGCCGGGTGCCGGCCGGGGCGGGTCTCGGACGACGGGGCTCTGATGACGGGGCCCTGAGGGCGGTCCCGCTCCGCGCTGATCCACTCCGGAGTGGAGCAGCCGCGCCGGGTGGCGGACATGCTCCTGCTCCTCCTCGCTCCTGCTCCTCCACTCTGGAGTGGATGGAGCTTCTGGGGGGCGTCTTCCGGTCGCACGGACCCGCCCGTCCGCCCCGCCCGGCTCACACGCGCCGCGCGACCGCCTCGCTCCGCCAGCGGGCGTGCAGCGCCCACGGGTCGGGCTGACCCTCGGCGAGGGCGCGAACGTGCTCGAACAGCTCGCCGTCGGCGGTGAACCACTCCGTGCGTCCGTGCCGCTGGGCCGCGAACTGCTCGTGCCTCGCCCGCTCCACGGCGCGGTCGCCGCGCTCGAGTGCCAGCAGCTCGTCGTGCCAGATCGCGGCGAGCCGCTGGCGGGGGTTGCCGGTCGTGCCGATCTTGATCCTGTCCCGGAAGCGGAGGTAGTACACGACGTCGACCCGGGGAGGCGCCAGCTCGCCGTCCGGCACGTCGCCCTGCCGCCACTCGCACACTGCGCAGAGCCAGGCGGAGGGCCAGCGCACCCCGAGTCGCGCTCCGCAGGCCGGGCACGGCGTGGGCAGCGCGTCCTCGACGCCGACGCCCGCGCCTCCCCGCTCCGCGTCGCCCCACCAGTCCGCCGCCAGCTCGAGGTGCCGCCGGCAGAGCGGCACGGGCGCGCCCGGCTCCACGGCGTGCGGGCAGTCGCCGCCGCCGGTGCAGGGCAGGGCGTCGGTCAGGTCCATGCCCGGACCGTACGGCCGACCACCGACGCCGCCCCGGCACCCCCGCACCCCCTACCCCCGCACCAACCTCCGCACCGCCTCCCGCACGATCTCGCGCTGCTCGTCGCGCCCCGTCGTCGCGGCCGGCGCCCCCTCCAGCCCGGGCAGCTGCACCCACGACGACGCGATCGAGAGCAGCACCGCGAACAGGTCGTCGCCGCCCCAGGGCGTCGCGCGCACCGCGCCGACCCGATCGAGCTGGTCGATCGACGCGTCGCGGGTCTCCTGCAGCACGGCGAAGGAGGCCTGCCAGTCGTGCGTGTCCTCCAGGCGGGCCCAGCTGAGCAGCCGGTGGTTCTCGGGGTGCTCGGCCAGGTGGTCGAAGAGGGCGACGGCGAACTCCTCCGCGCTGGCGTAGGGCACGGCGGCCGCGGCGCCCAGCTCCGCGAACGAGAGGTTCAGCACCGTCGTGAACAGCGCCTCCTTGTCGCCGAAGTGCGCGTACAGGCGCTCCTTGCTGCAGCCGGCCGCGGCCGAGATGCGGTCGACCCGGGCGCCCGCGAGGCCGCGCGCCGAGAACTCCGCCGTCGCCGCCTCGAGGATGCGTCGCCGGGTCTCGTTCGCGTCGTGGGCCATGGCCGAGAACCTAGCTCACGCTGGCACACCAACCAAATGGTTGGTAGTGTTGCCCGGTCCTCATGCCGGGACCCGCCCTACCCAGGAGAACAGTGACCACCTCATCGACAGGCTCCGTCCCGACCACCGCGCCCTCCGCGTCGCGCACGCCGGGCTCCGCCCCCGCCCACCCGAGCCGCCGCTGGTGGGTGCTCGTCATCGTCGGCCTCGCCCAGCTCGTCGTCGTGCTCGACGGCACCATCGTCAACATCGCCCTGCCCCAGGCGCAGGCCGAGCTCGGCCTCACCGACGAGAACCGCCAGTGGGTCGTCACGGCCTACGCCCTCGCCTTCGGCGCGCTCCTCCTGCTCGGCGGCCGCATCGCCGACTTCTGGGGCCGCAAGCGCACCTTCATCGTCGGCATGGTCGGCTTCGGCGCGGCTTCGGCCTTCGGCGGCCTCGTGTCGACCGGCGAGCTGCTCGTCACCGCCCGCGCCCTGCAGGGCGTCTTCGCGGCCCTGCTCGCCCCCGCGGCCCTCGCCGTGCTCACGACGACCTTCGACCGCGGGCGCGAGCGCAACACCGCCTTCGCCGTCTTCGGCGCCATCTCCGGTGCCGGCGCCGCCGTCGGCCTCGTGCTCGGCGGCGTCCTGACCGAGTTCGTCAGCTGGCGCTGGTGCCTCCTCGTCAACGTGCCGATCGTGATCGTCGCCATCGTGGCGGCCGCGCTCGTCGTCCGCGAGAGCAAGGCCGAGGGCGACAACCGCCTCGACGTCGCCGGCACCGTGGTCGTGGCCCTCGGCCTGGCCTCGCTCGTCTACGGCTTCACGCAGGCGGAGGACGGCTGGGGCTCCGCCGTCGTCATCGGCTTCATCGCGCTCGGGGCGGGCCTGCTCGCCCTCTTCGTGCTGCTCCAGAAGCGCTCCGACCACCCGCTGCTGCCCCTCGGCGTGCTGACGAACCGCGTGCGCGGCGGGGCCTTCCTCGTCCAGCTGATCGTCGGCAGCGTGATGATCGGCGCCCTGCTCTACCTCACCTTCCACCTGCAGATCGTGCTCGGCTTCGGCCCGCTCGAGGCCGGCCTCGCGACCCTGCCGATGACCCTCGTCATCATGGTGATGGCGCCGATCCTCACCAAGCTGCTGCCCGTGATCGGCCCGCGCGTGCTCATGATCGTCGGCCCGGTCATCGCCGCAGCCGGCCTCTTCTGGCTCTCGCTCGTGACGGTCGACGGCGCCTACGCCACGCACGTGCTGCCCCCGCTGATCGTGATGGGCGTCGGCCTGGCCGGCGTCTTCGTGCCGATGCAGAACCTCGCCCTCGCCGGCGTGGCCCCGCACGAGGCGGGCGCGGCCAGCGCCACCTCGAACGCCATGATGCAGATCGGCGGATCGATCGGCCTCGCGGTCTACACGAACCTCTACGCGTCGGCCGTGGCCGGCAGCGCCGCCGTCGGCCTAGGCAGCCTCGTCGACGGCTACTCGGCCGCGTTCGTCGCCGCCGGCGTCGCGACGCTCGTCGCCGCCGTCATCTCGTTCGTGATGATCCGCGGCTCGAAGGAGGACCTGCTCCCCTCCGGCCCCGTGGTGCACATGGGCTGAGCAGCCTCCAGCAGCCCCCAGGAGGCGCGGTGTCGGTCAGTCCGGCACCGCGCCTCCCGCATGTCCGCAGCTCGCCGCCCCCCAAAGGAACCCAGATTCGGACAAAGAACCCCGTTGCTCGGGGGTTCTTTGTCCGAAACTGGGTTCTCAGGGGGTGCTCGCGACAGTGCAGCCGGGGGAGGCGCGGCGCGGCAGCGGGGGAGGCGGCGGGACCGGGCCGGCGGCTACTCCGCCTTCTCGGTCTGCCACTTCTCGGGCGCGCGGTCGCCGTTCGGGCGCACCGGGCGCACGTCGCCGACGATCGGGATCGCCCGCTTGCGGAGCGCCCAGAGGTAGCGCACGAAGAAGTGCGTCAGCGTCGACAGGCGGTTGCCGTTGCCGAGCAGGCTCGTGATGTGGACGAACACCCACAGCAGCCAGGCGAGCGGGCCGGTCAGGGTGAAGCCGTTCGGCAGCTGAACGACGGCGGCGTTCGTGCCGACCGTCGCCATGGTGCCCTTGTCGTGGTACTTGAACTTCTCGAGGGGCTTGCCCGCGAGCATCCGCTGGATCTGCTCGCCGATGTGCTCGCCGCCCTGGATGGCCGGCTGCGCCAGCTGGGCGAGGGCGTCGTCGGTCGCGGCGATGTCGCCCGCGGCGAAGATGCGGTCGAGGCCCTTGACGGTGAGGTCGTCGTTGACCTGGATCCGCCCGCCGTGGGTCTGCGGCACGCCCCAGCCGGCCACCTCGGCGTGGGCGGCGACGCCGGTCGCCCAGATCACGAGCTCGGCGGGGATGAACTCGCCGTCGGCCGCGACGACGCCGTCGGGTCGGACCTCCTCGACGCCGGTGTCGAGGCGCAGGTCGACGCCGCGCTTGCGCAGCACCTTCGCGGCGTACTTGCGGAGGCGCGGCGAGAACGGCTTGAGCAGCTCGCCGCTGCGGTGCACGAGGGTGATCGTGATGCTCGAGGCGTCGATCTCGGGGTAGGCGTCCTTGAGGGCCTGGTCGCGCAGCTCGGCGAGCGAGCCCGCCATCTCGACGCCCGTCGCGCCGCCGCCGACGATGACGACCCGGACCTCGCCGCTGCCGACCGAGGCCGCGGCGTTCTCGAGCTGCGTGAACAGCTCGTCGCGGATGCGGAGCGCCTGCGAGCGGGAGTACATCGAGTAGGCGTACTCGTACGCGCCCTTCGTGCCGAAGTAGCTGGTGTTGACGCCGTTCGCGAGCACGAGGGCGTCGTACGCGATCTCCTCCCCGTCGCGCAGCGTGATGACGCGCTCGTCGGCCCGGACGGTCGTGAGCAGGCCGTGGCGGAACTCGGCGTTCGACTGCTTCGAGCGGAGGCTGCGGAGGAAGTACGTCACGTCGCCCGCGTTGAGGCCGCCCGTGGCGACCTGGTACATGAGCGGCTGGAACATGTTGTAGACGTGGCGGTCGACGAGGGTGATGCGCACGTCGGCGTGGCGCAGCGCCCGCATGGCGGCGATGCCGGCGAAGCCTCCACCGACGATGACGATGTGGGGGCGACTGTCTTCAGCCATGAGTTGACTCCTGCGATGTGTGGTGCGAGCCGGTGGTCGCCCTTGACCCCGAGGATGGCCGGGATCGTGTCCCGTCCGGAGGACAGGCTACCCACTGAGCGAGCCTCAGGAGGCACGTGTCCGCGGGCCGCGGACAGCGACCGTGCCGCCGCGTAGGCTCAGCGCATCCGGGGGCACCTCCTCCGGCTCCGGCCACGACCTCGCCGGGCCCGCGCCGACCAGGCCGCGGGCGACCTCGACGGCGGGAGACGACGTGAAGGGCTACGTGCTCTACCGCCGCCCCGCGACCCCCGCGTCGGCCTTCCTGCGGCACGACCGCGAGGCCCGTGACCGGCTGGCGCTCGTCACCTCGCTCGAGGAGCTCGTGCCCGTCGGCGCCGAGCTCGGCGGCCTCGTCATCGACGAGGGAGAAGCGTGGGAGGCGCGGGTCGAGCCCGCCCGCCCGGTCGAGGCCCAGCCCGAGGAGGGGCTCGCCCCGGTGATCCCGCTCTTCAGCCTGCCGCCCCGCAGCGACCGCGCTGCGCGCCAGGCCCGCGCCGCCCGCCGCTAGCGGGCGTAGCGCAGCGCAGCTCAGCTCAGCTCAGCTCGCCAGCGTCTCGCGCGGGTACTCGCCGAAGCGCTCCATGTACGACGCCGAGAACCGGCCGAGGTGCGCGAAGCCCCAGGTGCGGGCGACGGTCGCGACCGAGGTCGCGCCCGGGGCGGCCGACCGCAGCTCGTCGTGGGCGCGGTCGAGCCGCACCTGGCGGAGGTACGCCGTGGGGGCGAGGTCGAAGGTGCGCTGGAACCCCTCCTGCAGGGCCCGGAGGCTGAGGTCGGCGGCCTTGGCGATGTCGGTCGAGGTGATCGGCAGGTGCGCGTGGGCGTGCACGTACTCGACCGCCGTGCGCATGCGGGCGTTGCGCGGCGCCTGCAGCTGCGGCGGCAGGTCGGCGCTGCGGTACGGGTAGAGCTGCAGCAGGGCGACGGCCGCCAGCCGTGACATCTCGGAGGCGAGCAGCGGGCTGACCTCGGGGTCGGTGACCGTGCGCGAGACGAGGGCGAGGGTGTTCCACCAGGCGCGGATCGCGGCGGGCGTCGGCGTGGCCCGGCGGTCGAAGTGCAGGCGGCCGGGGGCGGCGCCCTCCCGCTCGGCGGCGACGCGCTCGAGGTCGGTGGTGCGGAAGTGCACGCACTTCTGCACGAAGTCGTCGAAGGCGAACGAGTAGTTGGTCTCGAGCGGCAGCAGCACCGGCATGCCGGAGGTGAACTCGGTCTCGTCACGGCCCTCGGTGAACGACCCGGTGCCGGACTGCATCCACGCGACCACGTACTCGTCGTGCGGAGCGAGCCCGCCACCGAGGTGCCCGGCGAACCGGGTCTCGCGGAGGGTCATCGCGGTGTCGCCGACGGCCGCGTGCCGGAAGGAGAAGGGGCGGTCACGGACGGGCCGGGCCTCGAAGCGGCCGGACGCGAAAGGGCCCTCCAGCGTCTCGCGCGCCGTGGTGAGGTCCGACGAGGTGAGCTCGAGCCTCACGGGGGTGTTCTCGAGGGCGCGCACTGGCTGAGTGTCGCACGAAGCGCTGTACCCCGGGGCCCGACGATGCGCGGGGTGGACAGACCGACCGTCCGGGCGCGGCCCCAGTGCAGGGGAGGGGCCCTCGTCACGGGAGGGCCGGACGCCGTCGTCGGGCCCGGCCCGACGGGCCCGCGAGCTCAGCTCCGGTCGTCGTCCTGGTAGAGCGCGATGAGCATCGCGGCCGCCTGGCGCGCGTCGCGGGCCGGCGAGGTCGTGCGGGTCATCGCGGCCGAGACCTGGGCGCCCTCGGCCAGCAGGGCGATGCTCGAGCCGAGCTCGCGGGGCAGGCCGGCGTCGAGCGCGAGATCGGTGACGAGGGCGACGAACGACTCCTTGTGGCGCTGGGCCATCTCGGCGATCCGCGTGTTGTTGCGGCCGAGCTCGCCGTAGGAGTTGATGAAGACGCAGCCCTGGAAGGAGTCCTCCGCGAACCACTCCTCGAGGTAGCCGAAGATGGCGAGCAGCTTGTCGCGCGAGTCGGGCACCTCGACGGTCGCGTCGGCGATGTGCTGCGACCAGCTGACGTGGCGGGCCTCGAGCACGACCTCGACGAGCCCCGACTTCGACTGGAAGAGGCGGCGGATCTCGTCGATCTCCACGCCGGAGGCGGTGGCCACCTCGAGCAGGCGCACCGACCGGATGCCCCGGGAGTTGAAGAGGTCGTCGGCGACGTCGACGACGTGGCGCCCGGTGACGTCGAGGGGCGGGGGCTTCACGGCGGCTGTGGTCATGGGCTCGGATCGATCGGTGGGGTCTGGTCGGGACCTGCACGACACTAGTTGCACGATCGGCAGAACGAGCGGGAGTGGCCGCGCACGGCCGCGGTCGGCCCCCGGTTGTCCGGCATGCGCGGTGGGGCGGGGCCCGTGTTCGTGCGCCGTCTCCGGGGGCCTGTGGCGTCGCCCCCGTCCCCTAGCGTCAGCACCGTGACGGCCTACTCGAGCGACTCCGCGGTGCCCCGCGCCCACATCGGCGCGTACCCGAAGCGCCGCGCCGTGCCGGCGGCGGCCCCCGCCGACGCGCCCCCGGCCGTCGACGAGGCGCGCTACGCCGACTTCTTCGCCGACGGCGCCTCAGCCCTCGACCCCGGTGTCGTCGTGGGCGGCGCCGACGGGCTTCGACTCGGCTGAGCCGCGCTCGCGCAGGTAGATCGACAGCACGACCATGCTGCCGACCGCCAGGAACTCCGACTGCCAGTTCTGCAGGGTCCTGTTCCAGAAGTCGGCCGACGCGACGTAGCCGGCGAGACCTGTGGGCGCTTCCAGGTCGAGCAGCTGCTGCTCGTCGTGGGCGACGTGGCCGGTGACGGCCTGGGCCGCCCACGACGCGACGAAGATCGTCCCCATCACGAGCCCGAGCGAGTGGGAGGCGAGCCACAGCCGCCAGCCCGAGGCCGCGGCCCAGCGGGGCGAGCCGGGCAGGGCGTGCTCGCGCACGTGCTGCCGCTCGTCGCTCTGCGGGCCGACCTGGTCGAGCTCGCCCGACTCCGTCGAGCCGCGCTGCACGAGCCAGACGGTGGCTCCGATGTAGAGGACGAACTGCAGGTACTCCGACTGCCAGTTCTCGGCGACGTCGGCGGCGAAGCTCGACGACGTCACGTACTCGAGCCAGCTGATCGGCTGCAGGCGGGCGCTCGTCTGGTCGTCGGTGAAGGTCGCCCAGCCCGCGAACGACTGGGCGACGAGCGTGACGGCGAAGAGCGCCCCGAAGAACAGGCCCAGGCCGGAGTCGCGGATCCGGTCGACGAGGCGACGCCGCGTCGTGCGCATGCCGGTCACCGTGCCAGCGCCCCGATCACGAAGAAGGCGAGCAGCCCCAGCCCGATCCCGCCGAGGTAGGTCGCGAAGAGCGGCTTCACGTCAGTCTCCCGCCACGGTGCAGTCGGCCGGCGCGGCCTCGGCGGGCGGGCTGCAGTCGGCGGCGCGCACCTGCCAGGTCGAGCCCGTCCGGGCGAGGAAGGCGACGGTGTCGTCGTAGCGGACGAGCGCGGCGCGGCCGTAGGTCTCGACGTTGGTGACGGGCCCGGGCGGCGCGACGTCGAGGCTCCCGAGGGAGGCGGCGCAGTCGTCGCCGAGGTCGTCGCGCGCCGCCGGGGTCAACAGCGCGCACGCGTCCTCGAGCCGGCCGTCGGCCACGGCGGCGGCGAAGCCCTCGCCGACCTCGCGGGGGCCGTCGGACGGGCCCGCGCAGCCGGACGCGAGCCCGGCGAGCACGAGCGCGACGAGAGCCGCCGAGAGCGGGCGCCGGGCGGCCGGGGCGACCCGGGCGACCCGGCGGTGACGAGGTGCACACGACATGCACCCTGCCTAGACCGGCCCCGGCGCCGGGTCGAGCCCCCCTCGGGATCGGGCACCGCGCCTCCTCAGGTGCTAGGGGCGGCGGTCGCGCGCCGCTCCCGGGCGGCGGCGGAACTGCGCGGCCCGGAGCCGGACACGGCCCGTCGGGAGGAGTTGCCTCGCCGTGTGGACTCCCTCCCCCTCTGGCTCCTCATCGTCGTCTTCGTCGCCGCGGCGGCCGTGACCTGGGTCGCCGGCATCCAGCTCTCGAAGACCACCGACGTGCTCGACGACCGGCTGCACATCGGCAGCGCGCTCGGCGGGCTGATCGTGCTGGCCGTCGCCACGAACCTGCCCGAGATCGCGATCACGGTCAGCGCGGCGCTCTCGGGCGACGTGTCGGTCGCGGTGGGCAACATCCTCGGCGGCATCGCGATCCAGACGGTCGTGCTCGTCGTGCTCGACGTCTTCGGCCGCCGGGGGAAGGGCGTCGCGCCCCTCACCTACCGGGCGGCGTCGCTCACGCTCGTGCTCGAGGCGGTCGTCGTGGTCGCCGTGCTCACGGTCGTCGTGGCCGGCAGCCAGCTGCCCGACGGGCTCGTGCTGCTGAGGCTCACTCCCGACGTGGTGCTGATCGCCGTGCTGTGGGTGGTCGGGCTGCTGCTGGTGCAGCGCGCCGGGAAGGGGCTGCCCTGGCACGAGGACGGCAAGGCCCCCGACGCGTCGGCCCACACCACGGGGCACCGACGTCGCAAGCCCGCCGAGCCGCACTCCCGCATGAGCACGACCCGCGCCTCCGTCGTCTTCGCCGTGTCGGCGCTCGCGACGCTCGCGGCCGGCGTCGTGCTCGAGCGGGCGGGCGACGCGGCGTCGTCGCAGCTGGGGCTGTCGGGCGTGCTCTTCGGCGCGACCGTGCTGGCGCTCGCCACGTCGCTGCCCGAGATCTCGACCGGCCTGGAGGCCGTGCGCCAGGGCGACGACAACCTCGCGATGAGCGACATCTTCGGCGGCAACGCCTTCCTGCCCGTGCTCTTCCTCGTCGCGACCCTCATCTCGGGCGAGGCGGTGCTGCCCGCCGCGCAGGCCTCCGACATCTACCTGACGGCGCTCGCGGCGCTGCTGACGCTCGTCTACGTGGTGGGGCTGCTCTTCCGCCCCCGGCGGCGGATCGCGGGCATGGGCGTCGACTCGCTCGTGGTTCTCGTGCTGTACCTCGTGGGGCTCGGCGGGCTCTTCGCGATCGCGGGCTGACGGCCGGGGCGCGGCCTCGGCGCTGCCTCGGGACGGGCCGGCAGGAGCCGCGGTGCAGGACCGCAGGTCACGGTCGGGTAACGAGACCAGTCGATCTCGGGAGGGGCGGCGAACCCTTGTCATCCCCACCGGGAACCACAGACAAGGAGCTGCATCGTGACCATCACGCGCAAGACCATCACCAAGACCGCCCTCGGCCTCGTCGCCTCCGGCGCGCTCGTCTTCTCGCTCGCCGCCTGCTCGATGGACGACACCTCGTCCGACGCCGGCTCGTCGAGCTCGTCCTCCGCCGCCGCGGAGCCCACGGCCGAGGCCACGCCGCTGGCGTCGCTGCCCGACCTGAGCAAGGGCGTCGACACGCAGGTCACCGTCGACGCGTCCTTCGTCGAGGCCCTCACGACCCTGGGCCTCACCCCCGGCGTCGTCGGCACCGCCGGCTTCGACTCCGCCACCGGCACGTTCTCCTTCCCGATCACGGGCGGCAACGTCGACTACTACGACCCCGCCAGCGACGTGCGCCCCTACGTCCAGGGCGAGATCGACCACGACGGCTCCGGCCTCAGCCTCACGGCCGGCGACACCGTCGTCGAGCTCACCGACTTCCGGATCGACCCGGGCGAGTCGAAGCTCTACGGCACCGTCACCGCCAACGGCACCGTCGCCGCCGAGGACGCCTACCTCTTCAACCTCTACGGCGGCTCGCTGAAGCCCCTGCAGACCGAGGGCGACAACGCCATCCTCGAGGGCACCACGGTGCACATCAGCCCCGACGCCGCCGCGCTGCTGAACCAGACCTTCAACACCGACGCCGTCCAGGACGAGATGCTCGTCGGCGTCGCGAAGATCACCGTCGCCACCAAGTAGCACCCTCCGTCGCCCTCCGGCGACGCACCCCACCCGGTCGGCGACCCGACCGGTGGTTCCCGGAAGAGCCCCGCTGCGCACTGCGCAGCGGGGCTCTTCCGCGTGCGCGGACGGCGTCGACCGACGGTGTCGAGTCGAGCTGTCAAGACCGTTTGAGGCGGGATGTACCCCTCCGGGCGAACCCGGGCGCCGTACGGGAGCGGCCGGTCGAGAGTGGCGGCAACCACAGAGCGGCCGCTCCCCCGGCGGCCGACCGACCATCCCGAGAGGTCTCGACATGAGCGACACTGACCACACCGACGGCACCCCGTCGACCCCCCTGTACGACCAGGCGGCCGGTCCGACGTCGTCCCTGGGCGACGTCACCGGTCAGGGCGACCCCTTCGACTCCGTCGTCGCGGGCACGTCCACCCCGGGCGCCACCACGACCGGTACGGGCTCCGGCTCCGGCTCCGCCGACTCGTCGGGCTCCGGCGGGGTCGACGCGGCCAAGGGCGAGGCGAAGGCCGTCGCCGGCGACGCGGCGGACTCCGCCCAGCAGGTCGCGGGCACCACGAAGGAGCAGGCCGGCAAGGTCGCCTCCGAGGCGACCGGCCAGGCGAAGCAGCTCTTCGGCCAGGCCACCTCCGAGCTGAAGGACCAGGCCGGCGCACAGCAGCAGAAGGCGGCCGAGGGCCTCCACGCCGTCAGCCAGCAGCTGACCTCCATGGCCGACTCGAGCGACAGCGGCCTCGCGCAGGACCTCGTCCGCAACCTCAGCGGCCGCGCCCACGGCGTCGCCAGCTGGCTCGAGGGCCGCGACCCCGGCACCCTGCTCGACGACGTCAAGCAGTACGCCGCGCGCAAGCCCGGCACCTTCATCGCGATCGCCGCCGTCTCCGGCCTCTTCGCCGGGCGCGTCGTCAAGGCGCTGACGGCTGAGGCGAAGAGCGAGCACGCGAGCGACACGAGCTCGACGGGCACCGGCACCGCCTCGACGACGCCCGCGGGCGTGACGAGCCGCACCGCGCCTCCGGCCGGCGACGCGACCATCACCGGCCCCGTCGCGGGCGAGTACGACGTCGTCACCGAGGGCGACGTGCCCGGCTTCGGCACCACCACGAGCTCCAGCACCCCGGGCAGCTTCCCGGGCGAGGGGGCGACGCGCCCGTGACCGACCCCACCTTCGGCGGCGGAGCCGTGCCCGCGGGCGGCCCGACCCCCGGCGTGCCGGACCCGGAGGACCGCGCGGCGACGACGTCGCTGGGCGACCTCCTCGGCAGCGTCACGAGCGACATCTCCACCCTCTTCCGCCAGGAGGTCGACCTCGCCAAGGCGGAGCTGACCGAGTCGGCGAAGAAGGCGGGCAAGGGCGCCGGCATGTTCGGCGGAGCGGGCCTCACCGGCCTGTTCGCCCTGCTCTTCCTGTCGCTGGCCGCGATGTGGGGCCTCGGCGAGCTGATCGGCCTGGGCTGGTCGTCGCTGATCATCGCCGTCGTCTACGCCGTCGTCGCGCTCGTGCTGTTCACGCGCGGACGCAAGGAAGTCAAGGACATCACGGGGGCGCCGAAGACGGCCGACTCCCTCAAGAAGATCCCCGAGACCGTGAAGCCTGGAGGCCACTGATGAGCACCAATGACGAGAACAAGACCCCGGAGCAGATCCGGGCCGAGATCGAGCGCACCCGGGCGGGCCTCGGCTACGACGTCGACGCCCTCGCCGACAAGGTGAACCCGACGAGCATCGCCCACCGCCAGACCGACAAGGTGAAGGGCAGGTTCAGCAGCGTCAAGGAGTCCGTCATGGGCACCGCGCACCACGGCACGAGCAGCGTCTCCGGCGCCGCGTCGGGTGCCGTCGACTCCACGAAGGACACCGTGCACCAGGGCGTCCAGAAGGCGAAGGGCAACCCGCTCGCCGTCGGGCTGATCGCCTTCGGCGCCGGCTGGCTCGTGTCGTCGCTGATCCCCGCCTCGGACAAGGAGCAGGAGCTCGTCGCCCAGGCGAAGGAGCAGGCCGGCCCCGCCGTCGACGCCGTCAAGGGCGCCGCGCAGGACGTCGCGCAGAACCTGAAGGAGCCGGCGCAGGACGCGTTCGCCAGCGTGAAGGACACCGCCCAGGAGGCGGCAGGCACCGTCAAGGACGAGGCCCGGTCGGCCGCGGGCGACGTCAAGGACAGCGCGCAGCAGTCGAAGGACACGATCCAGGGCGCGTAGCGACCCGGGTCCGCGGACGAGGTGGCCCGCCCCGCCCCTGCCACCGTGGTGGAGGCGGCGGGCGGGCCACCTCGTCGGCGTGCGGGGCGCGCGGCGCGTGTCGCCGCAGCGAGGTGACGCGTCCTGGGCGCCCGCGTGCGCGCCGGGCCCGGAACGGGTCACTTCGATGGCGGAAGGCGGACGCAACGACGCCCTGCCTCGCGGGAAGCGTGAGCACGTCGCGAGACAGGGCGTCGGGCAGCGTCGGGGGGACGACGCCGCCGGGGCACCGCCGGGGGGAGCGGTGCCGGCAGGGGCTCGGCTAGCGGCCGAGGACGATCGACCCGGTCTGCGTCCGGATCGTCGAGGTGTGGGTGGCCAGGCGGCCGAACTGCGCGCGGACGTAGCGGCCGAGCGAGGTGCGCGGCACCGACGGCGAGACGTACGACCCGACGAGGCGCTCGGCGCTGCGGGTCGACGACACGTAGCTGCCGACCGGCTCGTCGCGGCGTGCGGTGCTGGTGTACTGGCCGCCCAGCGGGAAGGGCTGGGCGGGGGCGGCGGTGCGGGTGTGGTTCGTGCTCATGGGGGCCTCCTCGGCGTGCGGGGCGGCGAGGCGGCACCGTCGGGTCGGGTGGCGTTCCTCGTCACCGTCGGCGTTGCCTCTACCCTAGCCCTAGTTTTGAATCATTCAAGACAACGGCGCGACTGCACAGCGAGACCCCAGGAACAGGCGCAGGCCTCGTGTGCGCAGGAGGCAGACCGCGGAGCCCGGCCCCGGGGAGGCGCGACTAGCGTGGGGCGGTGACCGCGCCGACCCCGCCCCGAGCCCTCCGTGAGACCCGCTCCTTCGCCCCGCCGAGCGGGCCCGTCGTCGGCTTCGTCGACGGCGACGTGGTGCGGGTGCTCGGCGTCCCGTACGCGGAGGCCGAGCGCTTCGAGGCTCCCCGACCCGCGACTCCTGCGGTCGACGCCGACGGCCGGGCCGTGCCCTACGAGGCGTTCTCGCGCTCGCCCGCCTCGCCGCAGCTCTCGTCGCGCACGCTCAGCGCCCTGATCGAGGGCGCGAGCGACGGCATGGTCGACTCCGAGCGCTGCCAGGCGCTGTCGATCACGCTGCCCGCCGACCTCGAGCCGGAGGAGTCCCTGCCGGTGATGGTGTGGATCCACGGCGGCTCGTACGTGACGGGCGCCGGCGACCTCGGCGTCTACGACCCTCGGGCGCTCGTGGCCGAGCAGCGCGTCGTCGTCGTGACGGTGACCTACCGCCTCGGCATGCTGGGCTTCTACGGCGACGGCGCCTCGGTGCCCGCCAACCTCGGGCTGCTCGACCAGGTGGCCGCCGTGCGCTGGGTGCACGAGAACGTCGCGGCGTTCGGCGGCGACCCCGACCGCGTGACGCTCTTCGGGCAGTCGGCGGGCGGCGACTCGGTCGCCCACCTGATGATCAGCGAGGGCGCCCGCGGCCTGTTCCGCCGCGCCATCGTGCAGAGCGCGCCGCTCGGCATCACCCGTGGCCGGTCGCGCATGAACCGAGCCATGGTGGAGGCGGTGGGCACCCCGCCCCGCGACGCCCCCGTCGCGCAGGTGCTCGCCCTCCAGGCCGCGGCCGAGAAGGCCGCCCGCCGGTTCGGCCTCCGCGGGGGCATGGCGTTCGGGCTGCAGTACGGCCAGGCGCCCCTGCCCGCCGAGGCCGACCGGGAGGCCGCGTGGCGCGAGGTCGCGCCCGACGTCGACCTGCTGATCGGGTCGACCAGCGAGGAGACGGGCCTGTTCTTCGCGTTCGTGCCGGCGCTGGAGCGCCTGGCCGGGCTGCCGGTCGTCGGGCGGGCGTTCCGACGCCTGCTCGTCGGTGCGACCACCCACGCGATCTACGGGCGCGACGCCCGGGCGTTCGCGGCGCGGCACCGGGCGGCAGGCGGCCGGGCCGTCCGCTACGAGCTCACCTGGGCCCCGGAGGGGGCCGTCTTCGGCGCCGCGCACGTGACCGACGTGCCGCTGCTGCTCGGCGGCGTCGACAGCTGGGGGCACACGATGCTCGTCGGCGACGCCGACTGGGCCGACGTCGACCGCCGCGGGCGGCGGGTGCGCCAGATCTGGGCCGACTTCGCCCGCACCGGCACGGTCGCGGCGGACGCGGGGGCGGGGCTGCAGGGGACGATCCGCCTCTTCCGGAGCTGACCTGCAGCGGCCTCCCGCGCCTCCCGCGCCTCCTGTGTGACGAGGTCGTGGACCGGTGCCCCCGCACCGGCCCCCGACCCCGGGTCGACCGCCCCCCGGCGGCCGACCACGGCCCGGCGCCCCCGCGCCGAGCCGGGTCTCGTCAGCCGCGCGTGCCCGCGGCGATGATCGCCTCCGCGACGGGGATCAGGCGGCGCGGTGTCTCGTCGTCGGGGAGCGGCACGCCCGTGGTGACGCGGAGCCAACTGTCGCCCACCGCGACGTCGACCCAGCATGCTGACCCCTCCAGCGAGACGCACTGCACGACTGCGCTGTCCGCCCCGGCGACCTCGACGGCCGTCCCGGGGAGGGTCGCGGTCCCGACCGCCCAGGCTCCGCCGGTGACCCAGCTGACGGAGACGCTGTCGAAGGTGAAATCGCTGGACAGTCGCTCGGACGTCGACGACCACCGGCACTCCGGGCTCTCGACCTGGGTCGAGAGGATGCCCGTCTCAGGACGGTCCTCCGCGGCGTCCACGGGCGGTCCGTAGCTGACGCCCCCACCGATCGCGTCGCTGACGACAGCTGGGTCGGGCAGGTCGGCGCAGCCCCCGAGCTGCCAGGCCGGGCTCGGTGCCCGCCACGACGTCGGTGGTGTGGCGGTGGACAGCTGCTCGGCGAGGGCCTGGACGAGGGGACGGATGACGTCGGGCGTCACGGTCGACTCGAACGTCACAGGGTCCGGTTCCGCGTAGTGCGACACCTCGACCCACCAGGGGCCCACCACGACCGAGGAGTTGCAGCCGGACGAGTCCTGCGGGCACACCACGGCGGAGACGTCGCCCGCCCCGAGGTCCGCGAGCCCCGACTGGCGGAGGCCGGAGATCCACTCGCGGCCTCTCTCGCCGGCGGGGGACACGGCCACGGAGAGGGTCGGCTCGCTGAACGGATCACCGTCAGGACGCCAGTTGCAGAGCTGCACGCCGGCCTGTCGATACGCCGCGTCCTCCGGGTCGAAGTACGACGGCCCGAGGTCGACGGCCCCGGCTCGCTCGACCAGCTGGCCGACCCCGATCTGGTCACCGAGCGTCGCGCAGTCCACGTCGTACGCGGGCCGCGGCACCGGGTCCTGCTCGGGCGCCGTCGGCGTGAAGGTCGGGGTCGCCGTCGCGCGCGGCGTCGCCGAGGGCTCCGGGGTGCTCGTCGGCGAGGCCGGAGCGGCCGCCTCGAACGGCGAGGGCAGCACGAGCGCCAGGGCGCCCGAGGCGCCGCCGATGCCGAGCAGGGCCACGAGGCCGAGGGTGAGGCCGAGGTGCCGGCGGGCCCACGGGCGGGGCTTCGCGGGGGGCTCGGCCGCCGCTCGCTGCAGCACCTCCTGCTTCATCGAGACGAGCATGCGGTTCAGGTCGTCACCGACGGGGGGCTCAACGTCCATCGTTCGTCACCGCCTTCCTGAGTCGGGCGCGGCTCCGGCTCACCCGTTGGGTGAGGGAGCCGACGCTGATGCCGAGGGCCTTCGCGGCCTCGGCGTAGGAGCGTCCCTCGATGAGGCACAGCTCGATGACCTGCTGGTCGAGGGGGCTGAGGGCGTCGATCTCGGCGCGCACCCAGCGGAGCCGCTCCCGCGCCTCGGCCGCGTCCTCCTGGTCGAGGTCGGCGAGGTCGAGCGGCAGCTCGTCGGCGGAGTCACGGACCCGCTTGCGACGGAGGTTCATGGCGTGGTTGCGGCACGCGACGAGCAGCCAGGGCAGCAGCGACCCGTCGTGCAGCACGATCTCGGCCGACCGCCGCCACATCGTGACGAGCGTGTCCTGCACGACCTCCTCGACGTCCATGCGGCTGTCGACCAGTGCCCACGCGTACCGGGTCACGGCCGGCGCGTAGCGGTCGAAGATCGTCGACAGCGCGTGTCGGTCGCCCGTCGCCGTGCGTCGTACGAGATCGGAGTCGTTCTCCGTCGTCAGGTCCATGTCCACCCCCCTCACCTAGGAATGTCGCCGCAGGACGGATCCTGACGAACTCGTGCAGATCTCTTCGGCAGGCCCTGGGGGAGGCGCGGTGCGCGCCCGGCCCCGCCCGCGCCTCCCGCGGTCAGGTGAACTGGATCGGCGTGCCCACGGGCAGCGTCGCCAGCGCCTGCGTCATCGCCGCCGACACCCGGACGCACCCGTGCGAGGAGCCGGTGGGGTCGGGGTAGTAGTGGATCGCCGTCAGCGCGGAGTTGCCGCCGTAGCCCGCCAGCAGCGGCGAGTGTGCGCCGGTCAGCGCGATCGGCTGGCCCTGCGTGTAGCCGATGCTCGGGTCGACGTAGTTGGCCTCCATGTAGGTGGCCGTGCCGGCCGGCGTCGGGTCGTCGGGGGAGCCGAGGCGGGCGACCTCCTGCGCCGAGACGGCGCCGTCCTGGCCGAGCACCGAGATCACCGAACTGGCGTTGTCGACGAGCACCGACTGCGTCGCGGGGCTGAGCGTGAAGTCCGCCGCCCGGGCCCACGCGAACGTCGCGCTCGGGGCGGCGGCGACCCCGCCGTCGCCGGGGGTGGCGTTGCGGGCGGGCGTCGCCACGAGCACCATGCCGCCGTCGAGGCCCGGGCTCGTGCCCCAGACCGCGGTGGCGGCGGGACGGTTCAGCGTCGGGACGGTGGCGCCGAACGTCGCGACCGGGGCGGCGTCGGCGGAGGGGCTGGCGTAGAGGGCGACGAGCGCGGCTCGCGGGGTCGCGATCGTCCACTGGTTGGTCGGCGCGAGGTCGCCGCCGTCGAGCAGCTCGGGCACGACCGCGTCGAAGAACGCGAGCGGGAGCGCGGCCAGGGCCTCGGGCGAGGGAGGCGCGGGCACGGCCGCCGGGGCCGGCTCGGCCGTGGCGGTGGGGCTCGGGCTCGGCGTCGGGGCGGCGACGGGCGCGGAGGTCGGTGCCGCGGCGGGCTCGCCACGGGTCACGGCGACGGCGACGGTGCCGGCGACGAGGAGGACGAGCGCGGCGGCGCCGGCGAGCAGTGCGGCGCGGCGCGGGAGGCGGCGGCGGGGTGCGGCGTCGGTGCCGGCGTCGGGGGCGGGGGCGGCCGCGGGCGTGCCGACGTCCGCCGGCCGGTCGGGGCCGTGCGGGGCGGGGGGCGTCGCGTCCGGTGTCTCGTCCACAGTGCGTCCAGTCTGCCCGGCGGGGGGCCGCTCCGGGCAGAACGAGAGGGATCTGTGATCTCGACCCGCGACTCCCGCGTCCCTGCGCTCGTCCGCGCCTGATCCCTCTCGGATTCGAGAGAGCGACTACCGGGCGAGCGCGGTGAGCTCGGCGCGGGTCGCCGCCCCCGCCTTCCGCAGCAGGTTCGAGACGTGGAACTTCACCGTGTTCTCGCTGATGCCGAGCGCCTGGGCGATCGACCGGTTGCGCGCCCCCGACGCGACGAGCCGCAGCACCTCGCGCTCGCGCGGGCTGAGCGCGACCGACTCGTCGAGGCTGCCCGGCTCCGCGGGCGGGTCGAGCGGGAGCGTCACGGCCACGTCGCTGCCCCACCCCGGCGTCGACGCCACGTCGAGCGAGCCGTCGAGCGCCGCGACCCGCTCGGCGATCGGCCGCAGCGAGTCGTCGTGCACCGTCAGCTCGCCGGCCCCGTCGTCGCGGATCCCGATCAGCAGGTTGAGCCCGTCGCAGTCCCACTGGATCCGCACCCGGCTCGACCGCCCGGCGTCGACGAGGGCGAGCACGGCGCTCCGCACGATGGCGCGGGCGGCGTGCGCCACCTCGCCGGGCAGGGCGCGGCCGGTCGCGGGCGGCTCGACGAACTGCACGTCGAGGTCGCCGAACCGCACGAGGGGCCGCAGGTCGTTCCGGAGGCGCGCGAAGGCCCCGACCACCGGCTCGAGCAGCAGCGAGCGCTGCTGGTCGGTCTCGGTGCGGATCTCGACCATCGCCGAGGCCGCGATCTCGGTCGCGAGCGTCCGGGCGGCACGGTCGTCGAGCCGGGTCGAGCGGAGCGTCGCGAGCAGCGACTCGAGCGTGAGGGCCTGCCGGTCGACGAGGTCCGACACGGCCCGGGCGTGCTCGACGACGAGGGCCCGGCTGGCGGGCGAGGGCAGCGGCAGGTCGTCGTCGGTCACCTGCTCGACCCTACCCGCGCCTCCCCGACCTACCCGTTCGGGCAGGTGGCCCCCACCGGACGGACGGCCCGGGGGAGGCGCGGTGCGCGTAGACCAGGAGCCATGCCTCCCGCAGACACCGCCGACCACCCCGACGCCGCCGTCCCCGCCGTCGCGCTCGACCTCGTGCGCGCCGAGGTCGACCGGGCCGTCCGGGCCGTCGTCGACACCGACCCCGACGGCCTCGCCGCCGTCGCCGACCTGCTCTCGGGGGCGCGCCGCGTCTTCGTGCACGGAGCCGGCCGCTCGGGCCTGGCGCTCCGCATGACGGCCATGCGCCTCATGCACCTGGGCCTGACCGTCCACGTCGTGGGCGAGGTGACCGCGCCGGCGATCGGCGAGGGCGACGTGCTGCTCACGGCGAGCGGCTCGGGCACCACCGGCGGCATCGTCGGAGCGGCCCGGTCGGCCGTCGATGCCGGGGCCCGCGTCGCCGCGGTGACCACCGACGACTCGTCGCCCCTGGCCGAGGTCGCCACGGCCGTGCTGATCGTGCCCGCCGCCGACAAGCTCGACCGCTCGGGGGCCGCGTCGGCGCAGTACGCCGGCGGCCTCTTCGAGCAGGTCGTCGTGCTGGTCGGCGACGCGCTGTTCCACGCCCTCTGGCAGCGGTCGGGCCAGAGCGCCGACGACATGTGGCCCCGCCACGCCAACCTCGAGTAGCCGCGCCGCGCCTCCTCGACACCCCCTCACCCCACCACAGAAGGAGCACCACATGAAGCTGCAGTTCGCCATGGACACCCTGACCACCGACGCCGCCCTCGAGCTGGCCGCCGCCGCCGCCCCGAGCGTCGACATCATCGAGCTCGGCACCCCGCTGATCAAGGCCGAGGGCTTCCGCGCCATCACCGCGATCAAGGAGGCGCACCCCGACAAGATCGTGTTCGCCGACCTCAAGACGATGGACGCCGGCGAGCTCGAGGCCGACGAGGCCTTCAAGGCCGGTGCCGACCTCGTCACCGTGCTCGGCGTCGCCGGCGACAGCACCATCGCCGGTGCCGTCAAGGCCGCGAAGGCGCACGGCAAGGGCATCGTCGTCGACCTGATCGGCGTCAGCGACAAGGCCGCCCGCGCCAAGGAGGTCGTCGCGCTCGGCGCCGAGTTCGTCGAGATGCACGCCGGTCTCGACGAGCAGGCCGAGGAGGGCTTCACCTTCGAGAAGCTGCTCGAGGCCGGCCGCGCCTCGGGCGTGCCGTTCTCCGTCGCCGGCGGCGTGAAGGCCGCGACGGTCGGCTCGGTGCAGGACGCCGGTGCGCAGGTCGCCGTCGCCGGCGCCGCGATCTACTCGGCCGACGACGTGGCGGGCGCCGCCGCCGAGATCCGCGCCGCGATCAAGTAACTCGCGCCCCCTCCGCGCTGACGCACCACGTCCTCGCCGAGGAGCCACGCCGCGGCGTGGTTCCCGTGCGAGGACGTGGTGCGTCGCGGGCCGGAGGCGTCCTAGCCTGGGCGCATGACCGAGCCGACGCCCGCCCCCGCGCCCCCGCCCGCGCCTCCCGAGCCCGGCATCTACCGCCACTTCAAGGGCGCCCTCTACGAGGTCGTCGGCACCGGCCGGCACAGCGAGACCGAGGAGTGGCTGGTCTTCTACCGCAAGCTCTACGACGACTACTCGTTCTGGGTGCGCCCCCTCGCCGACTTCGTCGCGTACGTGACCCGGGGCGACCACGGCGGCCCCCGCTTCACCCGCCTGCACTGAGCTGCCCGAGCCCATGCCGCCCTGGGCATGTGCGCCGAGGTCGAGAGTGCCCAGTGGTTTGCCAGGAACCCGGTCGGTCATGCTCAGGCCGGGCGTGCATGATTGCCGCTTCGTCTCCGCGTACGCCCTGTCCCCCGCGGGAGCGCGGACGAAGCAACGGGCTCCGAGCCCTGCCGCACCACCGACACCGACCCCGTCACGCCGACGCGTCCTCGCGCCGTCTCGCCCGAACCCCGGGAGCCTGCCCCCGCAGGCCGGAGACGCCGTGCCCCGAGATCCGGAGGGACCGTCCGACACCGCCAGCGCGGTGATCGCCCCCGCGTGACGCGTGCCCGCTCCCTCGAGGAGCACCCGGACCCCCTCCGGAGGCGCGGGTCGGCCGAGCATTGGACGACATGACCCCCGAGAACACCAGCAGCACCGTGCCCGCCGAGGGCACGAGGCCGGCGGCCCCCGCCGCGGCCGCCCCCACCCGCCGCGAGCTCGCCTCCGCCCGCCGCCGCACCGCCCGTCGGCGCACCGTCGCGATCGGCTCGATCGCCGCGGTCGCCCTCGTGGCCGGCTCCGGCTTCGCCCTCGTGAACCGAGCGCCGTCGGCCGAGGCCGTCGCCGCCGCCCACGCCGCCGAGACCGAGCGGCAGGAGGACGCCATCGCGTCCGCCCTCGCCGACGCCCAGGCCAAGGCCACGATGGACGCGGCGTCGCAGGTCGTCGCGTCGTCGCAGGGCAAGGTCGACGCCTCGGCCCTGCAGACCAGCGTCGCCTCCCTGGCCGACTACGAGTCGCTCGACGCCGACACGCTCGCCGACCGGGTCGCCGCGACCGTCGACAGCGCCCGCACCGTGCAGTCGGCCGCCGCCGAGGCAGACCGCCAGGCCGACGCCGCGGCCGCCGCCGCCGCTGCGGCCGCCGCCCAGGCGGAGGCCGAGGCGCAGGCCGCCGCCGCCGCGAAGGCCGCTGCCGACGCCGCCGCGGCCCTCGCCGCGCAGAACACGCCCGCCGGTGCCAAGGCCACCGCGCAGTCCCTCGCCTCGTCGAAGTACGGCTGGGGCAGCGACCAGTACGGCTGCCTCGTGAACCTCTGGACCAAGGAGTCCGGCTGGAACTACCAGGCCTACAACCCGAGCGGCGCCACGGGGATCCCGCAGGCCCTGCCGGGCAGCAAGATGGCCACGGCCGGCAGCGACTGGGCGACCAACGCCTCGACGCAGGTCGCCTGGGGCCTCGACTACATCAAGCGCGCGTACGGCACCCCGTGCAGCGCGTGGGGCCACAGCCAGTCGGTCAACTGGTACTGATCGGCGCCTGCTGATCGGCGTCGCCTGACCCGCTCACGGCGGGGCGCCTCCCTCGGGAGGCGCCCCGCCGTCGTCGTCCCGCCCGGCGCCTGCCCGGCACCCGCCCGGCTCCCGCCCGGCGCCCGCCCGGCTCCCGCTGGGCGTTCGGGGTCAGGCGGGCGACTGCGACCCCGGCGGGCGACCGTGACGGCCCGCCCCGGTCGCACCCGCCCGCCGGGCGTCGGCCCTCAGGTCTGCGGCGGGATGGTCTTGTACTCGTCCTCCTCGCGCGGCACGGGCACGAGCGAGGTCGGGGCCGGGCCGGGCTCCGACGCGCCGTCGCCGGGGGAGGCGGGCACGGTCACGGTCGGCGCGGGCGTGGGCTCGGGCGTCGCGGGCTCCGGAGTCGCGGTGGGGCTGACGGGGCTCGGCGTCACCTCGACGACCGGGTCGTCGTCGCCGCAGCCGGCGAGCACGACGGCACCGAGCGCCGCCGTCAGCAGCGCGGTCGTGACCTTCGCCCGTCCCCTCATGCGCCGAGCCTACGCACCCGACGGGGGAGAGGTCGAGGAGGCGCGGGTCACCCGGACACCGTCCGGTCGCCCTGGGCAGGATGGGCGCATGACCCGGCCGGAGCCCCGTGACGACGCCGCGGCGACTCCTGCGGTGACTCCCGCGGCGCCCCGGCCCTGGACGCTCCGGACCGCCAGCGCCGCCGACGTGCACGACATCGCCGTGTTCCAGACCGAGACGTGGCGGGAGGCCTACCGCGACGTCGTCGACCCGGCCTACCTCGCGGCCGTGGGCGTGCCCGAGAGGGTCGCCTCGTGGGGCCTGCGCATCGCCTCGCCGGCACGGCACGTGGTGGTCGCCCGCGTGCGCGACGCCGCGAGCGGCACGTCGGACGACGACGCACGCGACGCCCCGGGCGACGACGCACGTGACGCCCCGGGCGACGACGCGCGCGGCGAGGTGGCCGGCGTCGTCAGCTGGGCGCACGGCGACCTCCGCCACGACCCGTTCGACCTCGACCTCGTCGAGCTGACCACCCTCTACGTCGGCGCCGCGCACCGCGGCAGCGGCCTCGCCGACGCCCTCCTGCAGGAGGCGCTCGGCGACGGGGCCGCGTACCTCTGGGCCTTCGAGCGCAACGCCCGGGCCCTCGCGTTCTACGCCCGGCACGGGTTCGTCGCCGACGGCACGCGCAAGCTCGACGTGCCGACCGGCGCGTGGGAGCGCCGGCTCGTCCGCCCGGACCGCGCCGCACCCGGCGTGGGCTAGCCCGCGGGCCCGCACCGCGCCTCCCGCAGGCCCCGGCCAGCGCCGACGAGCCCGAGCCCGCGCCCGCAGGCCCGCGTCAGACGGCCGCGACCAGCGTCCAGGCCCCGCCGTCGCGGCGCAGCACCCGGCCGCTGAGGACGTCGGCGAGCTCGCCGACCGTCGCCTCGACCACGGCGCCGACGGCCACCGCGACGTCGTCGTCGGGCGAGGTGAAGCGCACGACGAGCTGGGGCTCACCGCGGCTCAGCAGGATGTCGCGCGCCTCCACCGTCGTCAGCTCGGCCGCGGCGTCGGCGGCCCGGGGCAGCAGCTCGTCGGGGCGGGAACCGGGGCGCAGGGTGCCCACGGAGAGGGCGACGCGGTACGAGGGCATGCCCCGATCCAACCGCCGACCCCTGACAGCCGAGCCGCGGGGTGCCGATCACCGGCGCCGTCACCAGCACGGACGCACGGCGCCCGGGAGGCGCGGGTCAGCCCAGCGCGGAGGCCGCGTCCCCCGCAGCGACGGCCGCGCTGCCGAGCGGAGGCTCGGGGACGACGCGCATGCCCGTGGTCGTGGTCGCCGTCGCGAGCATCGCGTCGACCCAGGCGCGGTTGATCGCGGCCATGCGGCTGCCGGCGTAGACGAAGCGGAGCGGGATGGACTCGTGCACCCAGAGCACGTGGCGCCCCTGGCCCGAGCCGTCGGCGTCGCGCCAGGTGAGGGAGAAGCTCTCGTGCCGACGCAGCTTCGCGACGACGGCGAGCTGGAGGTGCGCGAGCGTCCGGTCGTCGATGTCGACGGCCGTGCGGTCCGACCCGTAGAACAGTGTCCCCAAAACGTGCTCCTCCTCAGCTCACTACGGTAGATGCCCGCCCGGGCATGGACGGCTCCGGTCCCGACCCCTTGACACCGTCGAGACCCCCGCGCTAGTGCCGCACCCGTCGTGTCACGAGCCCGTGACGGGGCCGACACGTGCCCGACCTCGCGGCCTGGCATCATCGGCGCATGCGCCGAACCGCCACCGCCCACCTCGACCTCGACGTGGCGGGCCCCGCCGAGCTCGTCCTCTCGATCGCCGCCGCGCGCCTGCCGGGCACGGAGCTCGACGAGCAGCTCGTCGTCACGCTCGACGGCGAGCCCGTCGACGTGCGCGAGGTCGACGACCGCCACGGCACGCGGCTGCACCTCTGCGAGGTGGGCCCCGGCACGGTCGTCGTCGACTACCGGGCCACCGTGACCGGCCACGCCGACGCCCCCGAGCGCGACGAGATCGACCTCGTCCGCTACCGGCGGCCGAGCCGCTACTGCGAGTCCGACACCCTCGCCCCGACCGCCCGCGCCGAGTTCCGGGGCCTCGTCGGGCGCGGGCTCCTCTCCGCGGTGAGCTCGTGGGTGGGCGCCCAGCTGGCGTACGTCCCGGGCGCGAGCGCCCCGACCGACGGCGCCGTCCAGACGCTGCTCGACCGGCGGGGCGTCTGCCGCGACTACGCGCACCTCGTCGTCGCCCTGCTGCGGGCGCTCGACGTGCCCGCCCGGCTCGTGTCGGTCTACGCGCCCGGCCTCGCGCCGATGGACTTCCACGCCGTCGCCGAGGCCTGGGTCGACGGGGCGTGGCACGTCGTCGACGCGACGGCCCTCGCCCCGCGGCAGACGCTCGTGCGCATCGCGACGGGCCGCGACGCGAGCGACACCGCGTTCCTCTCGAGCTACGGCGCGTACGTGGGGCTGCGGTCGATGACGGTCACCGCGGTCGCCGACGAGCTGCCGCGCGACGACGTCACCGCCTTCGTGACGCTCGGCTGAGCGCGGCGGCCGACCCGCGTCTCCCTCAGGTCGTCAGCGGCAGCGGCAGCGTCCGCGCACCGGAGCACCGGAGCACCGGCGGCCCAGAGCCGTCGATCGCCCGGGCCGCCGGCTCAGTCGCGCCCGGCCTGCGGGTCGTCGGCGTCGTGGGCGAGCTCGGCGCCCTCCTCGGAGCGCTCGGCGGGCTCGTCCTGCAGGGGCCCCGCGGGCCACGACGACGGCCCGGCCGAGCCGGCCGGGTACTCGTCGAGGGCCACGGCCCCGCTCGACCAGGCCTGCACGACCGGTGTCAGGATGCGCCAGCCCTCCTCGGCGGAGTCGCCGCGCACCGACAGCGTCGGGTCGTCGTCGAGGATGCCCTCGAGCACCTCGCCGTAGGCCGTCAGGTCCGACGCGCCGAAGACGGCCTTCAGGGAGGCGCGGGAGAGGTCGTACGCGTCGCCCGGCCCGTTCACGTTCAGCTCGAGCGACATCTCGTCGGGGCTGATCGCGATGCGCAGCCGGTCGGGCTCGCCGCCGCCGACGAACTCGCGCGGCACGTGCGCCGGCGGGCGGAAGGTGATGACGATCTCGCGGCGGCGCGAGGCCAGCGCCTTGCCCGAGCGGAGCAGGATCGGCACGCCGGCCCAGCGCCAGTTCTGCACCTCGACGACGACCTCGGCGAGCGTCTCGGTCTCGAGCGACGGGTCGACGCCCTGCTCGTCGGCGTACGCCGGCAGCTCGCGGCCGTCGACCGAGCCGGCGCCGTAGCGGGCCCGGCGGGTGTGGCGCGTCGCGTCGTCCTGCCAGATGCGGGTGGCGCGCAGCACGAGCTCCTTCTCGTCGCGGAGGTCGGCGGCGGTGAGGGTCGCGGGCGCGTTCATCGTCAGCACGGCCATCACCTGCAGCAGGTGGCTCTGGATCATGTCGACCATCGCGCCGGCGTGGTCGTAGTAGCGGGCGCGGTTCTCGAGGGCGAGCTCCTCGTCGTAGACGATCTCGACGCTCTCGACGTGCTGGTTGTTGAGCATCGGCTCGATGAGGCGGTTCGCGAAGCGGAGCCCGAGCAGGTTGAGCACGGTCGACCGGCCGAGGAAGTGGTCGACGCGGTGCACCTGGTCCTCGGGAACCAGCTTCAGCACCGAGCGGTTGAGCGCCTTCGCCGACGCCAGGTCGGTGCCGAACGGCTTCTCGAGGGCGAGGGCCGTGCCGTCGGGCAGGTCGACCTCCCGCAGCGCGGCGCAGGCCTTCTCGGTGATCGCCGGCGGCAGGGCGAAGTAGATCGAGGGCGGCGAGTCGCAGGCCTCGACGAGCGTGCGCAGCCCCTCGGCGCCGGTGACGTCGGCGGTGACGTACCGCGTCGACTCGAGCAGGGCGTCGACCGCGGGGCCCGAGGCGTCGACCGACGCGAACGAGTCGCGGACGCGCTGGGTCCACTCCTCGGCGGTGTACTCCTCGACGCCGGCGCCGATCAGCTGCACGCGGCGCTGCGGCTCGTGGGCGAGCAGCCCGCCGAGGCCGGGCATGAGGAGGCGCGAGGCGAGGTCTCCGCTCGCCCCCAGGATCAGCAGGGTCGCGGGGCCGTGGGCCGACGAGCCGGCCTTGGCGGCCGTCTCGGTGTTCGCAGTCGTCATGGGGTGCACGCTAGACCGCCGGGTCAGGCGCGGCGCGTCGGCCGCACGGAGACGACCTCGGCGGTGGCGCCGTGCGGCAGGTCGACGACGAGCCGCACCGCGTCGGCGACCGACCCCGGCTCGAGGTAGAGCGCGGTGTCGTAGCGCCCGCCCTCCTTCTCGACGAGCTCGCGCTGCATGTCGGTGTCGACGCGGCCCGGGTGGACCGAGCTGACGCGCACGCCGTGCGGGCGCTCCTCCTCGCGGAGGGCGTCGGTGAGGGCGCGCAGGGCGAACTTGCTCGCGGCGTAGGTGCCGCCGCCGGTGCCGGCCGTGAAGCCGGAGCCGCTGTTGATCGCGACGACCGTGCCCTCGGCGGCCCGGAGCGCGGGCAGCAGCTGGCGGGTCAGCTCGGCGACGGCGAAGACGTTGACCTCGAAGACGCGGCGCCAGTCGTCGCGCGTCGTCGCGTCGACGGTGTCGCCGCCGATCACGCCGGCGGCGTGCACCACGACGTCGAGGCGGTCGAGCTCGGGGGCGGCGAAGGCCGGCCCCGAGAGGTCGGCGACCCAGGCCGAGGCCGACGGGAGCGTCGCGACGACCGCGCGCACCGCCTCCTCGTCACGGCCGTGCACGACGACGTGGTGGTCGCGGGAGAGGTCGCGGGCGACGGCGAGGCCGATGCCGCGGGTGGATCCGGTGACGAGGGCGGTCTTCATGCGACCAGTCTGCCGCGGGCCCCCGACGCCGGGCCCGCCGCGACCTGATCCGCGCTAGTTCTCCTCGATCCTGAGGATGTACTCACGGAAACCCGGCGCGGTGAAGCTCAGGAAGCCGAATTCCGAGGCTTCGACGATGCCCTTCTGCATCAGGCGGTCACGTGCGCTGCTGATGCTCCTCGTCGACTTCCCTAGCGCGTCGGCGATCTCCTCTCGCTTCACCCGGGTGCCTCCCAGACGAGCGATCGCGAGCAACATCGCACGCTCAGCGGGCGACGCGCTCCTCCATCGGGCTCGGAAGAGCTCCGCCATCTGTTCATCGACCCCTGAGAGAGCAGCTGTGACCATCGACTCCGTGATGACGCTTCCCGCGGGTGGGTACCCGGCTGCCTTCCATGCTTCGTCGCCGAGGAGTTGCACCTTGTGCGGGTATCCCTCCGATTCACGGACCGCCAGCTGCAGAGCGTCGGTCGTCCACCGGACCCCGGCACTCGAGGCGGGACCGGCCAGAGCCAGTTCCACCTCCTCATCGGCCAGACCGAGGAGAGGGCGATAGTCGAAACGCTCGCTGAACGTCACCGCTCTCCCGATCACTTCGGACGTGTTCGGCAGGCCGACTGCGAACAAGCCTGCCGGCGTGCTGGGTCGCTCGCTAGCCAACTCTTGCCATGCGTAGGCGATGGCACGGAGCCCACTCGCGTCGGCAGCCTGGATCTCGTCGACGAGGACGGCCAGGCCCGTGCCGCCGTCGGCCTCGATGGCATCGGTCGCCGCGACGATCGCCTGCTTGAACGACTCGGCCGCGCCCGCCGTGGGGGCAGTCCGTTGCGGGCTCATCGTCACCGAGGCCTCAACGATGCTGGGGATGCCGAGCGACAGGCTCGCTGAGTCCACGGACGCCTTGAGAGCATCCCAGCGGGACGAACCAGGAGGGACTGTGCTGGCCAGCTTGCCCAGGACACTCGCGACCAGTGACTCCTCCGGGTCCGCCGTGACCCAGACCGTACGCATGCCCGCTGCGCGCATCCGCCGCTCGGCCTGCCGCAGCAGGGTCGTCTTGCCCAGCCCGAGGGAGGCGTGATCCACCCTGACGCGGGCTACGAACCGTCGCAACTGCGTGATCACCTGGATGCGTTCGTCGAAGTAGCTCAACTGCGCGGCTCGTCCGACGATGGAGTGCGCCACCTCGCCGGGTGTGTAGGGACTGGGTCGAGACACGAACTTCCCTTCCGGATACGAGTGGATACCTGAGGCAAGGTATCGCAAGGTATCTCGGATCCGAGGAAGACTGGCTCCGCCTCACCCCAGGGGGTCGTTGCCCCAGTTCATCAGCGACCAGCGCCACTTCGTGTCGGTCACGTCGCCGTCCGGGCGCTGCTTCGAGTGCCGCGCCACGTAGCCGTGCACCTTGGCCATGTGGGCCCAGTCGTCGTCGGTGAGGTCGGCCTTCTTCGTGTGCAGGATGCGCACGATGTGCCGACCGCTCTCGTGCCCGACCGACTCGCCGCCGGGCTCGGAGTGCTGCCCGACCTCCTTCGACTCGTCTGTCTCGAGCCACGCCTCCAACTCCGACGCGGTCATCGTCACGTCGTCGTGGAAGTCGTCCCAGGTCGTCTGCCGGTCGTCGTCATCAGCCATGCTCCGACACTGCACCCGTGGCGGCGGCCTGTCCGCCCCGGGTGTCGTGTCGACGCCCCGGGTGGGTGACGGCTACGGCTTGACGACGGGGATCGGGCCGGTGAGCTGGGGCACCTCGCGGTCGCTGAGCAGCCAGTGCTCGCCGGAGGCGGTGATCAGGAAGGCGAGCGGCCCCGGTCGGCAGACCACCAGGGCGCCGCCGGACTGGTGCAGCACGCTGTCGAGGGCGCCGCCGAGGTCGCGGTCGTCCTCCGAGCCGGCGGAGGAGAGGACGGCGCAGCGGCCCTCCGCCCCCATGGCGGTCAGCAGGCGCCGGAGGCCCTCGGGGTCGCCGAGGGAGGGCGCGACGCTGTGGGCGGCCGCCATGTCGACCCAGTCGGTCGACTCGGTGAGCGCGGCGAGGCGGTCGGGCGACGGGTCGGTGTCGCCGGCGGCGAGCGACCGCAGGTCGTCGCGGCGGTCGGGGGCCGCGAACGCGTCGAGCGCCGCGATGACAGGCTCGGGGAGCAACGCCACGGGAGTCCTCCTCAGGTCCGGAGCGACCATCCTCCCACTCCGGGAGGGGCCGCGTCTCCGTCGCGTGGCCGAGGAGGCGGTGGTCGCCTCGTCGCTACAGTGGAACGACCCTGCGCCCCGACCGGACGGACCGACGATGACCTTCCCCTCCTACCCGGGCCAGCCCGGCAGCGACGACCCCCGCCAGGGCCTCGGCCAGCAGCCCGCGTACGGCCAGCAGCCGTGGACGGGCCAGCCGAACGCGTACGGCCCGCCGGCGCCGCAGCGCACTGACGCCGACCCGTCGACGCCGTACATGTGGGCGATCGCCGTCACGCCGCTGCTCAGCCTGCTGACCCTCGCCTTCGTCGACATCTCGTCGTACCTCGACGAGAGCCTCCGCCTCGCCGAGGCCGGCAGCACGGCCGTCCCGTCGTCTCCCGGCATGCTCGTGGCCCAGCTCGTCAGCTGGGGCCTCTACGCGCTCACCGTCGTGCTCGCCTTCTTCGACTGGCGCACGCTGAAGCGCCGCGGCGTCGACCGCCCCTTCGCGTGGCCGTGGGCGTTCCTCAGCGTCGTCTACGTCATCGGCCGGGCCGTCGTGGTCAAGCGCCGCACCGGGCGGGGCGTCGCGCCGATGGTCGTCTACCTCGTCCTGACCGTCGTCAGCATCGCCGTGTCGGTCGCCGTCGTGGGCGTGGCGCTCGCCGAGTTCCTGCCCCAGGTGGCGGAGCTGACCCCGGCTCCCTGACCCCGGTCACCCGGCCCGCGACTCCCCGGGTCTCCGCGCCTGCGAAGATGACCGGGTGAACGCCGCCCCGCAGCCCGCCCTCGGTCTCCTCCTCGACGTCGACGGGCCGATCGCCAGCCCCGTCACCCGCAGCATCGCGCTGCCCGAGATCACGCGCGACCTCGTCGCGCTCGCCGCGGCGGGCACGCCCGTCGTGTTCAACACGGGCCGCTCCGACGCCTTCATCCGCGACGAGGTCGTCGGTCAGATGATCGCGGCCGGCCTCCCCGCAGGGGCCCGCGTGCACGCGGTCTGCGAGAAGGGCGCGTCGTGGTTCTCGATCGGGCCCGAGCACGGCGTGACGGGCATGAGCGAGGTGCAGGTCGACCCGGGCCTCGCGATGCCCGCGGACTTCGCCGACGAGATGGAGGCGCTCGTCGCGAGCGACTACGCCGACCTCGTCTTCTTCGACCGCACGAAGCGCGCGATGGTCTCGATCGAGCAGCTGACGACCGTCGAGTCGGCCACGTACCTGGCCCGCCAGCGCGAGTTCGACGAGAGGGCGATGGAGGCGCTGACCCGCCGCGGCGCCGGGGTGCGCCGTCTCGACGACGTGCGGCCCGACGCCGCCGGCGCCGTCCAGTGGCGGGTCGACCCCACGATCATCTCGACCGACATCGAGTCCGTGCGGCTCGGCAAGGACCTGGGTGCGGAGCGAGCCCTCGAGCTGCTCGCCCTCGACGGCCCCGCGCCGCTCGCCTGGCGCACGGTCGGCGACTCGCGGAGCGACTACGCGATGGCCGACTGGCTGCACGAGCACGGCCACTCCGTCGCCCACGTCGACGTGCGGCCGGCCGACGGCGTCCCCGAGAAGCCGTACGCCGTGCTGACGAGCGCCTCCGGGCTGATCCACGACGAGGCGGGCGCGGAGTTCCTCGCCGGGTGGGCGGGCGCGCTCTAGTCGTCACGGCCGTCGGCATGGTGGCCTCACGCCGGGCCTCGTCCCCCGGGGGCAGGAGGCCCCCGGGCGCGGCCGGACCGACCGGCCGGTAGCGTCACGGTCATGAGGATCTGGTCTCGGCTCGTCGGCGCGGCGTCGAGCGACGTGCCCGCGGAGCTCGTCGTCGTCGTCGACCGGGAGAGCGTGTCGATGGGCGACGACGCCCGGACGCACCGCCGCGAGCTGCGGGTCCCGGCCGGGTCGCTCGTCAGCGACGTGGTCGAGCGCAGCAGCCCCGACGTGCGCGCGCAGGGCTGGTCGTGGGTGGCCGTCGTCGACGGCACCGTCGTCGCGGTGTGGTCGGTCGACCACGGTGTCGCCCTGCTCGTCCCCGACGGGCCCCTCACCGCGCCGGACCCCTCCGGGGTCGTCCAGGTGCGCTTCCGCTACCTCGGCCAGCTCGACCCGGCGTGGCTGCACGCGCGCCTCGCCGAGGGCGCGCCGCTCGATCCGGACGCGCTCGACGCCGAGTACGCCCCGACCGCCCGGGCGGTGCTCGAGCGCGAGCGTCGGGAGCGCGAGGCCTCGACGACCGCGCGCCTCCTGGGCCCGACGTCCGTGCGGGCGCTGGAGCGCCTCGGGGCCGTCGTCGACCTCCACTCCGACGAGCTCTGCCGGTTCGACGTCGGTGGCGTCGCCTGGCATGTCGAGCTCCGCGACACCATGACGGTCGTCTTCGGCCGGGGGCACCGGTCGCCCCTCGCGTCGCTGCGCCCGGTCGGCCTCGCGGAACGCTGGGTGCTGGCGGCCCTCGCCGGCGACCGGCGCGCCGCCGACGGCCTCGACCCGCTGCCCGACGCGCCCGTGCGAGCCGGGGCCGAGCCGGTCGATCTCATGGTCGCGGGCAGGGCCCGTGCCGTCGAGGGCTCGTCGGGCGCGGCCGTCGCGCAGCTGGCGGACGCCGGCGACGTCGGGCCGCTCGACCTCGTCCTGGGCCGCGACCTCGACGAGGTGGTCGCCCTCTTCGGCCTCGGCGGCCCGAGCGCCTGAGGCACCCGCCGCGCCGTCGAGCATCCGCGCGGGGAGGCGCCGGTTCGCCCGGGGGACACCGCAGGGGGTGACGTCGTCACCCGGACGGGTGACAATCCGGGCGAGCGGAGCGGGCGTCAGGCCCGGCAACCCGGGGCAGTCGGCACCCGGACGGGGGACATGCCCCCCGTCCGGGGGGCTAGTGTGCTCCGAACGCCCCTGTACTGTTCATCGAAGTCGACGTGCGGTCCCCCGAAAGGCCCACACGACGACCGGGCCACCCTGCAGCCGGACCACCCCTCCGGCCGACACCCCCTGGTGCCCCCACGGACGACCAGCACGACCGGCCGTCCGACGTGCCCCCGCCCCGGGGCCGTCGCCCCTCGTCGCCGGAGTCGCCGACGCCCCTCACCGGACGTCCGGCGCGCTCACCCCGCTCCAGTCGCCCGGTCTCCCCAGCCCGAACCTGGAGAAGCACACGCATGTCCCGAACCATGCGCGACGTCCCGCGCACCCCCGGCACGACCGACGAGAGCCCCCGCCACGGCGGCGGGCCCGACGACACGCACGACACAGCCTCTCGAGCCGTCGTGCGGCACCTGACACCCGACGTCGTCGAGCCCGTCGCCCGCACCCGCCGACCCGTGTCGGCGCAGCGTGAGGCCGTCCGCTCCCGGGCGGAGGGCACGCGCAGCCACAGCCCCGTCATGGTGCTGCTGGTGCTGGTCGCGACCCTCGGCATCCTGCTCTACGCGCAGTTCCTGCTGAACCCGAGCAACCGCGGCGACCTGCTGCCCTACTCGATGATCATCGTCGCCGAGGCGATCCTCGTCGTGCAGGCGCTGCTGGCCATGTGGACGATCCTCTCGGGCGGTCAGGACCCCCGGGACTTCGACTTCCACGCCACGCAGGACACCCTGTTCGACGAGGCCGAGATCGAGCGACGCGGCCTCGAGGGCACCCCGCACCTCTGGCCGATGGTCGTCGACGGCCGCGAGGTCACGGTCGACGTCTTCATCACCGTCTACGGCGAGGAGCTCTCCAAGATCGCCACGACGGTCAAGGCCGCGCTGGCGCTCCGGGGCGCCCACCGCACGTGGGTCCTCGACGACGGCCGCAGCGACGAGGTCCGCGACCTCGCCGCCGCCCTCGGCGCCCGCTACATCCGCCGCCTGAGCAGCAACGGCGCCAAGGCCGGCAACGTCAACCACGCGCTGGCCATCGCCAAGGGCGACTACTTCGCCATCTTCGACGCCGACTTCGTGCCGAAGGAGGGCTTCCTGCTCGAGACGGTGCCGTTCTTCGTCGACGAGAAGGTCGCCTTCGTCCAGACCCCGCAGACCTACGGCAACCTGACGAGCCTCGTCAGCCGCGGCGCGGGCTACATGCAGACGGTCTTCTACAAGTTCATCCAGCCGGGCCGCAACCGGTTCAACGCCGCGTTCTGCGTCGGCACCAACGTCATCTTCCGCCGCGAGGCCATCGACGAGGTCGGCGGCATCGACACCGACTCCAAGTCGGAGGACGTCTGGACGAGCCTGCACCTCCACGAGGCCGGCTGGCGCTCGATCTACATCCCGCTGACGCTCGCCGTGGGCGACGCCCCCGAGACCATCGAGGCCTACAGCAAGCAGCAGCTCCGCTGGGCGACCGGCGGCTTCGAGATCCTCTTCCGCCACTTCCCGCTCAGCCCGCGCCGCCGCCTCACGATGGACCAGCGCCTCCAGTACTTCGTCACCGCGACGAACTACCTCACCGGCATCGCGCCCCTGCTGCTGCTGCTCGTGCCGCCGATGGAGATCTTCTTCGACCTCCGCCCGATGAACCTGCACATCTCGGTGCTGCAGTGGTTCCTCTTCTACGCCGGCTTCTACCTCATGCAGATCGTGCTCGCGTTCTACACGCTCGGGTCGTTCCGCTGGGAGGTGCTGATGCTCGCGTCGGTGTCGTTCCCGATCTACGTCAAGGCCCTCTGGAACGTGCTGAGCGGCAAGGACGAGGCGTGGAGCGTCACGGGGCGGGCCGGCAAGGTCTCGTCGCCGTTCAACTTCATCATCCCGCAGGTGCTGTTCTGGGTCTTCCTGTCGCTGACGAGCCTCGTCGCCATCGTGCGCGACGTCGACAACGGCGTGCTGACCCTGGCCACGGTGTGGAACCTCCTCAACACCGGCATCCTCACCGCCTTCATGGTCGCCGCGAGCCGCGAGGCCCGGGCCATCAAGCGCTACGCCCGTGCGGCGAAGCGCGGCGAACTGCCCGAGCCCGAGGCCCTCGTGCTCCACGACGAGGCGCCCTCCGCCGCCCCGACCCGCACCCAGGTGTCGCGGCCCGCCCCGCGCTCCGCGGAGGAGCTGCAGGAGCTGCGCGAGCTGCGCCACCTCGCCGACATGACCCCCAGCGACGACCCCGAGCAGGCCGCCCGCGACGACGAGCGCCACGCGATGCTCGTCGGCGCCCAGGCGCTCGCCACCCGACGCGGCCGCCGTGAGGCCGCCCGCCGCACCGACGACACCGACGGCTCGACCGCCGAGAAGCAGAAGCAGGAGGTCACCTCATGACCTGGATGAACCGACTCAAGCTCACCGCCGGGATCCTGGTCGTGCTGGTGCTCGTCGCCGGCTCGACGATGATCTTCACGCAGCGCCAGCAGCAGGCCATCAGCACCAGCGCCGAGATCGCGGCGCAGGAGTACTCCGTGGGCTCCGACTACAGCGGCACCATCACGCAGTCGTACGTCGAGAACGGCGACACCGTGAAGGAGGGCGACACCCTCTTCGAGGTGCAGAGCCTCTCGCTGCTGCAGGACATCGACAAGGGCCTCGTCACCTACGACACGGCCACCTACTCGGTCGCGGCCGACGGCCTGCTCACCCTCAAGGCCGCCGTCGACGGCACGGTCGCCGACGTCACCCTCAAGGAGGGCAGCTTCGTGCAGGCCGGCGCCTCGCTCGCCACCATCGACAAGTCCGACACCCTGTTCGTCCGCGCCGACTTCGTGCTGACGCCCCGTGACTACGAGCGCATCGTGCCCGGCGCCGTCGTCGACCTCCAGCTGCCGAACCAGACCTCGGTGGTCGGCACCGTCTCCGAGGTGACCGTCGAGACCCAGGACGGCAGCGCCGAGACGACCCTCCAGGTCGCCAGCGACGAGCTCGTCCAGGGCTCCTTCGGCGGGCTCGTCAGCCCCGGCACGCCCGTCACCGCCAAGCTCCACCTCCGCGACGACGGCGTCCTCGCGGGCCCGACCGACGCCGTGCAGGGCTTCCTCCGACAGATCGGCATCTGACCATCAGCGCACGCACTCCCCGCCCCGCCGCCTCCCGCCTCCTCTCGGGCGTCGCCCTCGCCGCCGCCGGAGCCCTCGTGCTCGCCGGCTGCACCAGCGGCAGCGCATCGCCCGACGGCGGCACGGCCACGCCCGACGACTCCACGCCCCCGACGGGCGGCGTGTTCCCCGCGTCGCAGGTCGACCCGCTGGTCGAGGCCCTGCCGCAGGAGTCGGTCGGCGACGTGCCCACGATGCGCCTCGCCGACGGCCTCGTGCCGCCGACGAACAAGTGGTTCTCCGGCCTCGTCTTCGGCGACGCCCCCATGCCGGTCTTCCCGTACCCGATCTCGTTCCAGCTGACCGACGACGGCGTCGCCGCCGGCATGCCGCAGCCGGTCACCTCGCCCACGGCGATCGTCGGGCCGGCCCTGCCGGACGTGACGCTCGACCTCGGCGCGACCGAGTCCGTCGTCAGCGCGTACGACGAGGTCTCCGTCACGGTCGAGCACCGCGACGGCGACGCCGTGCTCGGCCACACCGTGGTCGCGCAGGGCTCGCCGACCGTGTCGTACACGGCGGCCTCGGCCCAGACCGACACCCTCGGCGCCGCCGTGACGGCCGCCGGCGACGGCCGCGGCACGATCGAAGTCGGCGACTCCACCTGGGGCGTCGTCGTCGACGGCGGCACGCTCGACGGCACCAGCGTCGACCTCGACGAGGGCGGCAGCGTCGTGCTCGTCGCCATCCCAGCCGGCGCGTCGTCCGAGCAGGTCTCGACCGTGCTCGACGCGGCCGCCTCGCCGCTGACCGGCGTCGCGACGTCGTGGTCGTCCTCCGGCGAGGGCGACGACGCGGTCACCACCACCGAGCTCGCCTACGCCACGGCCGCGGGCGGCGACACGCTCGTCGTCGCGGCGCCCCACCAGGGGCAGACCGCGAAGGTCTCCGGCGGCACCGACACCGGCCTCCGCTACGAGACCGTCTACGGCACCGTGCCCCTGGCGGTCGGCAGCTCGCTGACCTTCGACGCGCCGACCACGGCGCCCGCCGCGAGCCTCGACCTCGACAGCCTCACCGACGAGCAGAAGACCGCCGTCGGCGAGCAGCTGACGAAGGACGTCGCGGCCCTGCCCACCTTCGCGGCCGACACCTACTTCGGCGGCAAGTCGCTCTACCGGGCCTCGATGCTCTGGCAGCTCGCCGTGCAGCTCGGCGACGACGAGTCCGCGGCCACCCTCAAGGAGGCCATCGTCGACGAGCTCGACCTGTGGACCGACCCGGCCGGCTGCGAGACCCGCGACCAGGAGTGCTTCGTCTACGACCCCGCGGTGAAGGGCGTCGTCGGCAAGGCCGTGTCGTTCGGCTCCGAGGAGTTCAACGACCACTACTTCCACTACGGGTACTTCCTCTACGCGGCCGGCGTCATGGCCGCCGACGACCCCGAGCTCGCCGAGCGCTGGCAGCCCGTGATGGACCTGCTCGCCGCCGACATCGCCTCCGGCGCGCAGAACGGCTCGTTCCCCGACCGCCGTGCGTTCGACCCCTACTGGTCGCACAGCTGGGCGAGCGGCTACTCGCCCTTCGCCGACGGCAACAACCAGGAGTCGTCGTCCGAGGCCGTCACGGCCTACTCGGGCCTCGCCCTCTGGGCCGCCGCGAGCGGCGACGCCGCCCTGGGCGACGAGGCGTCGTGGATGCTCAGCGCGGAGACGCAGTCGGCCCTGGCCTACTACGTCGCGCCCGACCTCTCCGACCCGGTCTTCGAGGGCTTCGACCACGAGGTCGTCTCGCTCAACTGGGGCGGCAAGCGCGACTACGCCACCTGGTTCTCGGCCGAGCCCTCGGCCATCGCCGGCATCCAGCTCATCCCTCTGTCGCCGACCTCGATCGGCTACCTGGGGTCGGAGCCCGCGGGAGGCGCGGAGAAGGTCGACGCGCTGGTCGCGGAGGCTGCCCCCGACGGCTTCACGGGCGCCCTCGGCGACTACGTCCTGATGTACTCGGCGCTGGCCGGGCCCGACGCGGCTGCCAAGGCGCTGACCACCCTCGACGCCCTGCCCGACACGGCGATCGACAACGGCAACTCGCGGTCGTACGCCATGGCGTACATCCTGGCCGCCGGGGCGGCCTCGGCGGGCTGACCCGCGCCTCCCCCCGTCCGCCCGGTCAGGCGGGCGGGGTCCGTCCGCCCGGTCAGCCGACCAGGCGGACGGGGTCGCCGAAGCGGCGGACGGTGCCGTCGCGCGAGACGCCCACGAGCACCCCGCCCCAGAACTGCAGGTCGTCGACGCCGAGCTCGTCGGGCTCCGCTCGCCACAGCCGCCGCCCGTCGCCGAGGTCGAACGCGGTCACCGAGCGGCCCACGAGGTCGCCGGTGTTCGCGTAGCGCAGCAGCGAGAAGGCGTAGCCGACCGACTCCGACGCGCGCTCCATGGTCGACTCGTTCGGCACGGCCGCCTCGAGCAGCTGCTCGCCCGTGGCGTCGTCGATCATCGCCACGACCCGGTCGCCGTCGTCGTCGCCCGACGGGGCCCGGACGAACGTCCGCACGAAGGCGTCGCGCCCGCTCTGGCCGACCGGCGGCTCGAGCACGATCGGCACGCCCCGGTCGTCGTCGTCGCGCGGCACGCTCCAGCGCTCGTCGCCGGTCAGGTGGTCGACGCACGCGAGCGCGTCCCGCCCCGAGAAGACGACGCAGCCGCCCACGAGCACCGGCGTGCGGTCGGCGTCGTGGCGGCGGCGCCAGAGCTCCGTGCCGTCGAGGTCGTAGACCACGAGCTCGGCCGTGTCGACGCGCCCGTCCGAGCCGGGGGAGTCGACAGCCAGCAGCTCGCCCCGCCGCACGGGCGTCACGGGGGTGCGCCAGCGGTCGCCCCACGCGCTCGTCTCGCCGCTCGCGGCGTCCACCCGCACGGCCGCTCCGCGGGCGAAGACGAGCACGGCGTCGTCGAGCAGCACGACGTCCTCCTGGTCGGAGGTCGAGCCCGACCAGGTCGGGGCGTCGAGGTCGTCGCGGGCGAAGAGCTCGAGCCGGCTGCGCGAGTCGCCGTCGACGAACGACGTGCCCCGGTCGCCCCTCCGGTCGGGGTCGGTGCGGACGAGCACCCAGTCGTCGTTCGCGTCGACGACGCGGCGCAGCCCGGCGTCGGTCGCCTGCACCTCGAGCAGCTCCCCGGTGTCGAGGTCGACGCGGGCGAAGCCGGACTCCGAGACGCCGAAGCCCCCGAACGCACCGGTGCTGAGCAGCAGGTCGCCGCGCCGGGTGCTGGGCCAGACCTGCAGGGCCCCGCCGCCGCCTCCCACCGCGTCCGAGTCGAGCGACCAGCGCACCGTGCCGGTGCCGGGGTCGAGCCGCGCGACGCGCTCCCCGAGGCCGTCGCGGTCGTCGCAGACGCCGAGCACGGTGGTCAGCTGCGTGCTCGTGGCGACGAGCAGGTCGGGCGACCCGCCGCCGACCCGGCCGATCACGGTGTAGTCGAGGCAGGCCGTGTCGACCCCCTCGACGCCCAGCCGGTCGGGCGTCAGCACCCAGCCCTCGGGCGACGGCAGCCGGCGCAGCTCGTCGACGACGACGCCGCCGAGCGGCCGCCCGACGGGGTAGCGCGGCTGCGTGACGACCCCGGCCGTGACGACGAGCGTCGTCGCGAGGAGGGTCGCGCCGGCCGCGAGCAGCAGGCGACGGCCCCGGGAGGCGCGGTGCGGGCCCCGCAGGAGGCGCGGCCAGGGCCGTCGGGTCGCGTCGCGGTCATCGGGGCGGGCGGCGCCGGTCGGGTGGGCGTCGTCGGGGGCCTCGTCGGCGGAGGGGGGCGACTCGGCGCGCTCGGCCCGCTCGGCCCGGCGGGCGTCGTCGGCGCCGGCCGACCAGGGGTCGTCGCCGCGGGGCGGGCGGGGCGGGCGCCACGAAGCCTCGGTCACCTGGCCCTCCGTCCTCGGGGTCGCGCACCGCGCCTCCTCGTGCAGCGCCATCGTACGAGCCCACCGGTCGCCCGGGCCGCGGCCGGTAGGCTGGCAGCCCGCCGCCCCCGAACGGAGCAGTCCCATCGAAGCCCTCGTCGTCACGATCCTGGCCGTCGCCGCGGTCGTCCTGATCGTGCTCCAGGTCGTCTACCGCCGCCGCGTGATGCGCCGCCGCGAGGCCCAGGGGCAGGCCGCCGTGGGCCGCGGCACGTACGTGCTCTTCGCGGTGATGGCCGCCTTCTTCCTGTTCGCGGTGTTCGTCTTCCCGATGCTGGTGCGCTGAGCGCTCGCGCGGGCGGGGTCAGCCGGGCAGGCGCACGTCGTCGGCGAGGCCCCGGGCGACGCCGTCGTCGACGGTGACGAGGGTGCGGCGCCAGAACGGCGACAGCGAGCCGGTCGTGCCGACCTCCTGCGTCCAGAGGGTCCGGCCGTCGGCGAGGTCGAAGGCCGTGACGGCGGGCGGGGAGTCGGAGCTCCACCAGCTGCGCAGGGCGTAGCCGGTCGTCCGCGAGGCCGCGACCACCACCGACGCCGACGGCAGCGTCAGGTCGAGGCGGGTCTCGCCCGTGGCCGGGTCGACGATCCACACGGGGTCGGTCTCGCCCTCGGACGACTCCTCGATCTGGCCGGGTGCGTACGAGACGACCAGCGACTCCTCGGGCGTGCCCGACCCGGGCAGCACCCAGCCGTTCACCGTCAGGCCGGAGCTGCCGGGCGAGCCCGCGTCGTCCGTCTCGAGCTCCCGGTTCCAGCGGGCGCGGCCGGTGTCGGGGTCGACGCAGGTCACGGTGCCCGAGTCGTCCGAGACGACGAGGCAGCCGGCGCTGAGCCGGGTCCAGGTGCCGGGCGGCAGGTCGCGCGACCAGACCGGGCCCTCGACGGGGTCGACCAGCGAGACGACCGAGTCGCCCGCCGACGAGACCTGCCGCCCGAGCACCAGCCGGTCGCCCCAGGCCTCCACGCTGCCGAGGTCGCGCGCCTCGCCGGGCAGCGGCTGCACCTGGCCCGTGCCCACGTCGACGGTCGACCAGACGGCGTCGGCCACCGCCTCCTCCGCGTCGACGGCGAAGGCCGCGGGGTCGACGAGCTGCGCCACGAGCGTGCCCCCGACCAGCCAGGCCTGCGAGGCGCTCGCGCCGAGCCCCGACCAGACCGGGTGCGACAGGTCGTCGGCGGCGAAGAGCGTGAGCCGGTCGGCGTCGCCCGGGCCGAGCTCGAGGCCCCCGCCCGGGTCGTAGCGGTCGAGGTCGGTGGCCGACGTGAGCACGGCGCCGCCCCCGACCTCGAGCGCCTCGAGCAGGGTGCCGGGGGCGAGCCCGGCGGCCTCGTCGTCGAGCCGCTCGACCACGTGGCCGTCGGTCGTGTCGACGCGGGCGACCGTGCCGGAGGTCCGCCCCCAGGCGCCGTCGGCCGAGACGAGGGCCGTCTCGCCGTCGGCGGCGACCGCGACGCGGGCACCCGTGACGGCCAGCCCGAGCTCGGCGCCGAGGTCGAGCCCCCAGCGCAGCTCGCCGGTGAGGGTGTCGAGCCGCACCAGTCGACCGCCGGTGCCGCCGCAGGGCGAGCCGTCGCCGTAGCCCTGGGAGCGCGTGCCGACCACGACGTCGTCGGTGCCGACGTCGGCGACCACCTCGAGCGAGGTGCACTGGTCGGAGAGGTCGAGGTCGAAGGCCGCGCCGAGGTCGGTGCGCCAGAGGCCGTCGGTGGGCGGGCCGCGCAGCTCGTCGACGGCGGCGCCGGGAGCGGCGAGGGGCGCCCAGCTCGGGCGGGCGAGCACGCCGCCCGTCGTCACGAGCACGGTCGCGGCGACCAGGGCGACTCCGGCGAGGCCGACGCGGCGGGCGCGGCCCTGGCGGGCCCAGCCGGCGCGCGCGACGGCGGCGAGGGACGCCGCGGCGGCGGCGAGGCGCGACGGGGGCGGGGGAGGGGGCGTGCCGGTGGCGTCGGCGTCGGCGTCGGCGTGCGGCTCGGGGCCGACGGTGCGGGCGGGGGCGTCTGCGGGGGCGGGCCCGCCGCCCTGGCCGACCCGCGACTCCCACGCGACGTCGGGGCGCGGCGGCGGGGTCGGCTGCCAGGCCCCGCGTTCGTCGTCGTCCACCCGGCCATCGTAGGAGTCGCGGTGCAGCCCGCACCACGGAGCCGACCCAGCCCGGCCGCCCCGTCGTCACGGGGCCCGTCTGCTGGGTAGCATGGCGGGTCGCTCCGGCCGGGGCGGCGCAGGTCGAGCGAGGAGACGACATGACCGCACCCACCCACGGCCCCGGGTCGCGCAGCCTCTGGCGCACGAAGTCGGTCGAGGCCTCGATCCAGGACTCGCTCGAGGGCGAGAGCAAGCTCAAGCGCTCGCTCGGCGTCACCGACCTGACCCTGATGGGCATCGCCGTCGCCGTCGGCGCCGGCATCTTCTCGGTCGGCGCGAACGCCGCCGCGAACTTCGCCGGGCCGGGCGTCATCATCTCGTTCATCCTCGCCGCCGTCACCTGCGGCCTGGCGATCATGTGCTACGCCGAGTTCGCCTCCACCATCCCCGTCGCGGGCAGCGCGTACACCTTCACCTACGCGACCATGGGCGAGTTCCTCGCCTGGATCATCGGGTGGGACCTCATCCTCGAGACGCTCACCGGCGCCGCCGTGCTCGCCAAGTACTGGGGCATCTACCTCAGCACGGTGTTCGAGCAGTTCGGCGTGCCGCTGCCCGACACGATCGCCCTCGGGCCGGTCGACCTCAGCTGGGGCCCCTTCCTCATCGTCGCCGTCTTCACGGTGCTGCTCGTGCTCGGCACGCAGCTCAGCTCGCGCGTCGGCGGCGTCTTCACGGTGATCAAGGTCGGCATCGTGCTGTTCGTGATCGTCGTCGGGTTCTTCTTCGTCAAGGCCTCGAACTACACCCCCTTCGTGCCCGCCTCGCAGCCCCGCACGGGCGAGGGCAGCACCGACGCGTGGACGCAGTCGCTGTTCTCCTTCCTCAGCGGCGCGGCCCCCGCGCAGTACGGCGTCTTCGGCCTCCTGGCCGGCGCCTCGCTCGTCTTCTTCGCCTTCATCGGGTTCGACATCGTCGCGACGAGCGCCGAGGAGGTCAAGGACCCGCAGAAGACGCTGCCCCGCGGCATCTTCCTCGGCCTCGGCATCGTGACGCTGCTCTACGTGCTCGTCGCGATCGTGCTGACCGGCATGGTCTCGTACCGCGACCTCGCCGCCAGCGAGACGCCCAACCTCGCGACGGCCTTCGAGCTGGTCGGCGTCGACTGGGCCGCCAAGGTCATCGCTGTCGGCGCCCTGATCGGCCTCACCACCGTCATCATGGTGCTGCTGCTCGGCCTCGCCCGGATCGTCTTCTCGATGAGCCGCGACGGCCTGCTGCCCCGCGGCCTCGCCAAGACCTCGGCCAAGCGCGGCACGCCCGTGCGCGTGCAGGTGCTGGCCGGCGTCGTCGTCGCCCTGATCGCCGGGCTCACCGACGTCGGCGTGCTCGAGGAGATGATCAACATCGGCACCCTCTCGGCCTTCGTGCTGGTGAGCATCGGCGTGATCGTGCTGCGCCGCCAGCGCCCCGACCTGCCGCGCGCGTTCCGCGTGCCGTGGTCGCCGGTGCTGCCGATCCTCTCGGCCGCGCTCTGCGTGTGGCTGATGCTCAACCTCACGACGCTCACCTGGGCGCGCTTCGCGGTGTGGCTCGTGATCGGTGTGGTCGTCTACTTCGCCTACGGCCGTCGCCACTCGCGAGTGGGGCGCGGAGAGCAGTAGCGGGCCCGCCCTAGGCTGACCGCATGACGACACCCGAGGGGCCCCCGGCAGCACGGCAGCACGCCGTCGCCGTGGGGCCCCTCGGCCTGCGCGCGGTCGACGCGCTCGTCGTGGGCGACCTGGCGCTCGCGTCGGTGGCGATCGGCGTCGAGCTGCCGGCGGCCTTCCTCGACGACGGCTGGCTCTGGGCGATCCGCCTCGAGCAGATCCTCGCCGACGAGCGCGACGAGCCCTGGGTCGCCTGGGTCGCCACCCGCGACGGGCAGGTCGTCGGCCACACCGGCTTCCACGGCCGACCCGACGCCGACGGAGAGGTCGAGGTGTCGTACACCGTGCTGCCCGAGCTGCGCGGCCGGGGCGTCGGGGCACAGGTGCTCGAGGCGGTGCTCGCGTTCTGCGACGCCGCCCCCGCCGTGCGGTCGGTGCGCGCGAGCGTCAGCCCCGACAACGCGCCCTCGCTGGCGCTGGTGCGGTCGCACGGCTTCGTGCTGGTGGGCGAGCAGGTCGACGAGGTGGACGGGCTGGAGCTGGTGCTCCGCCGGGTGCCGCAGCGCGCCTCCTGAGCTCCACCCGGCATGGAGGTGCCCCGTCCTGGGCCCCCGAGCGGAGGCAGGGCCCAGGGCGGGGCACCTCGATGACGGGAGCGCCCCGGCGCTACGGGAGCAGGTCGAGCGCGGCGACGACCTCGTCGACCTCGGTGCGGGTCGTGTAGTCGACGTGCACGTCGGCGAACACGACGCGGCCGTCGCCGTCGACCACGAGCACCGTGGGGAAGGGGATGTCGCCCGTCGCGTCGGCGTTGCTGTCGGCGACGTCGAAGCCCAGCTGGGTGTGGGCGGCGCGGGCCTCCGCGGTCGGCTCGGTGACGATGCCCAGGGCGCGGCTGAGCACGTTGCCCGGGTCGGAGAGCACGGGGAAGTCGAGGCTGCCGTTGCTCGTCGCGAGCTCGGAGCCCTCCGGCGTCTGCGGGCTGATCGCGACGAGGCCGACGCCGCGGTGGCGGAGGGTCGGCAGCAGCTGCTCCTGGTAGGTCTTGAGCGTGAGGTTGCAGTACGGGCACCAGGCGCCGCGGTAGAAGACGAGCACCGCGGGGGCCTCGCCGACGACCGTCGCGAGCGACACCTCGGCGCCCTCGGGGGTGAGCAGCGTCGCGTCGACCAGCTGGTCGCCGACCCCGACGGCGTCGTCCGGGCGGCCGGCGGCGGTGAGCGCCTGCTGCTCGGCGTCGAAGACGGCCGAGAGCTCGGGGCCGATCTGCGCGGTGAAGCCCTCGTTGAAGGTGCTGACCTGCTCGGCGATGGACGATGACGTCATGACGACCTCCTGGCGGGTCCGCGTCGGGTGCGGACCGGGTGCTGCCGACTGTACGGTCGCCTCCTCGGCGTGACCCGCGTGAGCGTCACGGTTCGTCACGAAGATCGAGGAGTCGCGGGTCGGCCCGGTCGGGGCGGCAAGACCCGGCGGGGTCGGGTCGGGTCGGGTCAGGGCGGCGCTGCGCGGCCCGCCCGCTCTGCACCGATGGTCGCCGGCTCAGGTCTGGCAGCGCGGGCACCAGTAGGTGTCGCGCAGCTCGAGCTCGGACTCGCCGAGCTCGCCGCGGAGGATCTTCGTGCCGCAGCGGAGGCAGGGCTTGCCGGCCCGGCCGTAGACCCAGTCGGTGGTGCCGCGGAGGGTGCCGGTCGTGGTGCGCTCCACCCTGTCCTTGTTGGCGACGATGAGGCGGTGGGCCAGGTCGATCATCTTCGCGCGGTTCGCCACCTCGCCCACGGGCCGGGTCGGCAGCACCCCGCGGAGGAAGCAGATCTCGGCCCGGTACACGTTGCCCACCCCGGCGAGCACGCGCTGGTCGAGCAGCGCGAGGCCCACCTCGCGGGCCGGGTCGGCCTCGAGGTTCGCGAGGGCCCGCCCGGCGTCCCAGTCGGGGCCGAGGAGGTCAGGGCCGAGGTACGCCGTGACGCTGTCCTCCGGGTCGCGCTCGACGAGCTCGACGACGCCGAGGTCGAATCCGACGGTCACCCACTCGTCGGTCTCGAGCACGACGCGCGCCTGGTGGGCGGGGCGACGCCACCGGGTGCCCCGGCGGTAGATGTGCCAGGAGCCCTCCATCTTGAGGTGCGTGTGCAGGGTCAGGCCGCCGATGTGGTGCAGCAGGTGCTTGCCGCGGCTGATCACGTCGTCGACGACCTCGCCGCTGAGGTCGACCGTGGCGAACGCGGGCACCCGGAAGTCGCTCGCGGTGAGCGTCTGGCCGTGCAGCACCGCGTCGAGGTTCTTGGCGGCGCGGTAGACGGTGTCTCCCTCGGGCATCGGCGCTCCCTACGACCTGAGCCGGACGCCGCTGGGCGTCGGGGCGAACCCCGCGTCGCGCAGGGCGTCGCCGAACGGGGTGCCGAGCACGAACTCGCCGTCGACGCGCTCGACCGCCAGCTTGCCGAGCCGGGACCGCACCACCGAGGCGAGCGACCCGGCCGCGAGGGCCAGCTCTCGGTCGTCGGGCTCGCCGAAGGTGAGGATCGTCTTGCCCCCGCGCTCGACGTAGATCGTGAGACGGCCGTCGACCAACACGACGAGAGACCCTGCCTTGCGCCCGGGCCGGTGGCCGGCCTTCTTCTTGGCGGCGGGCGCCGACGCTGCGGAGGCGGTGGTCGCGCCGCCGGCACCGGCACCGGCACCGCCCGTCGCGGTCGCCGAGCTCGTCGTGGCGTCGGCCGTGCCGCCGCCGCCTGCCCCGGCCTCGGCCGCGCCACCGGTCGACGACGACCGGCCCCCGGGGGTCGGGTCGAGCACGCCCTCGGGCGCCTGCCCGGGCCAGGGCAGCGCCGCGCCGTAGGGGTTCGCGGGGTCGGTCGCCGCGAGCGTCACGACGGGGATCTCGCGCCCCCGCCCCGCGGCGGCGAGGGCGTCGTCGTCGCGGCGGTCGGTCTCGTCGCGCACGAACGAGCGCAGCCGGTCGACGGTCGGGCCGGTGGCGAACTGCGCCGCGCCGAGCCCCTCGACGAAGTAGCCGCGCCGTGCCCGGCCCGACTCCTCGAAGCCGCTCAGCACCTTGTAGACCGTCGAGAACCCGCCGCGCACGCCCTCGTTGGCGACCGCGCCGCGCGTCACCACGCCGTGCCGCTCGAGCAGGATCTCCGCCATCGCGGCGGCGCGCACCGTCGCGTCGGGCTCGGCGAGCGGCAGCAGCGACCAGCGCCCGCCGACCGTCGGCGGCCCCGCCTGCCGGGGCATCGTGACGCGCCCGCGGCTCCGGTACGACGAGCGCGAGCGGGTCGGCGTGCGGGGCCGCGGTGCCTTGCCGCCGACCTGGGTGCGGAGCGGCGCGAAGGTGTCGTTCGTGATCTGCCCGGCCCAGACGAGATCCCAGATGGCGGTGACGAGGGCGTCGTCGTCGGTGCTGCCCACCGCGTCGGAGAGCTGGCGGAAGAAGTAGGCGCCGCCGCCGGCCAGCGCGGCGAGCACCTCGCGCTGCAGCTCGTCGGTGTCGGTGCCGAGCGGCTCGGGCAGGGTGACCTGGGCGCCGTCGGCGAGGTGCAGGCTGACCCAGCCGTCGTTGCCGGCCAAGCTGCCGGAGCCCGACCAGATGACCTCGCCCGTCGCGGTCAGCTCGTCGAGCATGCCGCTGGAGTAGTCGGTGACGCGGGCGGGCAGGATGAGCGACTCCCACGCGGAGGCCGGCAGCGCGACCCCGCTGAGCTGGTCGATGACCTGGACGACGCCGTCGAGCCCCCGCAGGCCGCTGCCCTTGGTGCCCGTGGCGACGTGCTGCCAGGCGGGCAGGAAGCGCCCGAGCGTGTCGGGAGCGACGGGCTCGACCTCGTGGCGGAGCGCCGCGAGCGAGCGGCTGCGCAGGCGGCGCAGCACCTCGGCGTCGCACCACTCGCTGCCCTGGTGCTTCGGGCGGAACTCGCCCTCGACGACGCGCCGCTGCACGCCGAGCCGACGCAGGGTCTCGAGCACGACGGCGGTGCCGAGGCCGAGCCGCTCGGCGACGGCGAGCGGCGTGAACGGGGCGTGGGTGCGGGCGAAGCGGCCGACGAGGTCGCCGAGCGGGTCGTCGACGGGCTCGACGAACGCGGTCGGCACGCCGATCGGCAGGGCCACCCCGAGGGCGTCGCGGAGGCGCGAGGCGTCCTCGATGCCGGCCCAGCGCTCGACGCCGGCGTGCGTGAACCGCAGCACGCGGTTCGACCGCGCGAGGTCGGTCAGCGCGGCCTCGAGCTTGCCGAGGGCCTCGTCGTCGGGCTCCGCCGCCGCCGACCCCGCGGTCTCGGCCAGCCAGCTGCGCTCGACGATCTCGGCGGTGGTGAGGGGCCCGAGCAGGCGGAGCAGGTCGACGACGCCCTCGACGTCGCGGGCACGGCGGTCGGGCGCGAGGCGCTGCAGCTCGAGCTCGTGCTGGTCGATGACGTCGGCGTCGAGCAGCTCGCGGAGCTCGGCGCGGCCGAGGAGCTCCTGCAGCAGGGTGGAGTCGAGCGAGAGCGCGGCCGCGCGGCGCTCGGCGAGGGGCGAGTCGCCCTCGTACATGAACGCCGCGACGTAGCCGAAGAGGAGCGAGCGCGCGAAGGGCGACGGCACCTCGGTCTCGGTCTCGACGACGCGCACGGCCCGGGTCTCGAGCTCGCGGGTGAGGCTCATCAGGGCGGGCAGGTCGTACACGTCTTGCAGGACCTCGCGCACCGCCTCCAGCACGATCGGGAACTGCGGGTACTTGCGCGCGACGTCGAGCAGCTGCGAGGCCCGCTGGCGCTGCTGCCAGAGCGGCGATCGGCGGCCCGGGTTGTACCGGGGCAGGAGCAGGGCGCGGGCGGCGCACTCGCGGAAGCGCGAGGAGAAGAGCGCCGAGCCGCCGACCTCCTCGGTGACGATGTCGTCGAGCTCGTCGGGCTCGAAGCGGAAGAGCTCGGCCCCGGGAGGCTCGGCGTCGGTGTCGGGGATCCGCACGACGATGCCGTCGTCGGCCGCCATGGCGCCGCCGTCGACGCCGAGCTGGTCGCGGATGCGGGCCGACACCGCGAGGGCCCAGGGCGCGTGGACCTGCATGCCGTAGGGGGAGTGGAGGATGAGGCGCCAGTCGCCGAGCTCGTCGCGGAAGCGCTCGACGACGAGGGTCGTGTCGGTGGGAACGTGGCCGGCGACCTCGCGCTGCTCGGCGATGAAGGCGATGAGGTTCTTGGCGGCCCGCTCGTCGAGGCCGCCGGCCGCGACCCGCGCCGCGGCGTCGTCGGCCGACGAGCCCGCGAGCTCGCGGAGGTACCCGCCGATCGCGCGGCCGAGCTCGGCGGGGCGGCCGATGCCGTCGCCCTTCCAGAACGGCACGCGACCGGGCTGGCCGTAGGCGGGGGAGACGAGCACGCGGTCGTGCGTGATGTCCTCGATGCGCCAGCTCGTCGCGCCGAGCGCGAAGACGTCGCCGACGCGCGACTCGTAGACCATCTCCTCGTCGAGCTCGCCGACGCGGGCGGCCTTCTCGCCGACCATGAAGACCCCGAAGAGGCCGCGGTCGGGGATCGTGCCGCCGCTCGTGACGGCGAGCCGCTGCGCGCCGGGCCGGCCGGTGAGCGTGCCGTGCACACGATCCCAGACGATGCGGGGCCGCAGCTCGGCGAACTCGTCGGACGGGTACTTGCCGCTGAGCAGGTCGAGCGTCGCGTCGTAGGCCGATCGGGGCAGGGTCGCGAAGGGGGCGCTGCGGCGCACGGTGTCGAACCACTCGTCGGCGTCGATCTCGTCGAGCGCGACCGCGGCGACGGTCTGCTGGGCGAGCACGTCGAGCGGGTTCGTCGGCACCCGGAGCTCCTCGATCAGGCCGGCGACCATGCGCTCGGCCGCGACCGCCGAGTGGATCAGGTCGGCACGGTGCTTCGGGAACATCACGCCCCGCGAGGTCTCGCCGACCTGGTGCCCGGCCCGGCCGATGCGCTGCAGGCCGCTGGCGACCGACGGCGGCGACTCGACCTGGATGACGAGGTCGACGGCGCCCATGTCGATGCCGAGCTCGAGCGAGCTGGTGGCGACGACGCAGCGCAGGCGCCCGCTCTTCAGGTCGTCCTCGATGATGGCGCGCTGGTCTTTCGAGACGCTGCCGTGGTGCGCGCGGGCGAGGAGCGGCTCGGAGCCCTGGGTCTGCCCGCTGCCGCCGATCAGCTGGGCGGGAGCGCCGCCTCCGACCGCGGGGTTCCGCTTCGGGCCAGCCGGTGCGGCCGGCGCGAAGGGGTCGACGGCCAGGTCGGCCTCGTCGCCGACCGCCCCGGCGGCCGCGCCCACGGCGACCAGCTCGCGGCCGACCGTGGTCGACCTCGACTCGGCGACGGCCTCGTCGCCGCCCGTGCGCTCGAGGTAGATGTCGTTGAGGCGGGCCGTGAGGCGCTCCGCCAGCCGGCGGGAGTTCGAGAAGACGATCGTCGACCGGTGGTCGAGGATCAGGTCGACGATGCCCTCCTCGACGTGCGGCCAGATCGAGCCCTGCGGGGCCGACCCGGCGGCCGAGCCCTCGAGCGGCGCGGCCGTGCCGAGCTCGGTCATGTCGTCGACCGGCACGACCACCTTGAGGTCGAAGGTCTTCTCCGACCGGGGGTTCACGATCGTCACGGGCTTGCGGCCGGAGAGGAAGCGCGCCACCTCCTCCGGCGGGCGGACCGTGGCGGAGAGCCCGATGCGCTGGGCGGGCTTGTCGAGCAGGCCGTCGAGGCGCTCGAGCGAGAGCGCGAGGTGGGCGCCGCGCTTGGTGGCGGCGACGGCGTGCACCTCGTCGACGATGACGGTGTGCACGCCCTTGAGGTTCTCGCGGGCCGCGGAGGTGAGCATCAGGTACAGCGACTCGGGGGTCGTGATGAGGATGTCGGGCGGGGTGCGCTGCAGCAGGCGGCGGTCGCCCGACGAGGTGTCGCCCGACCGCACGCCCACGGTCAGCTCGGGCGCCTCGATGCCGAGGCGTCGCGCGGTCTGGGTGATGCCGACGAGGGGCGAGCGGAGGTTGCGCTCGACGTCGACGCCGAGGGCCTTGAGGGGCGAGATGTAGAGCACCCGCGTGCGGTGCTCGCGCGCCTCGGGGGCGGGCCCGCTGGCGAGCGTGTCGATCGACCAGAGGAACGACGCGAGGGTCTTGCCCGACCCGGTGGGCGCGATCACGAGGGCGTCGTCGCCGGCGCTGATGGCCTCCCAGGCCCCGACCTGGGCGAGCGTCGGCGCCGGGAAGGCGCCGCGGAACCACTCGCGGGTCGCGGGGGAGAACTTCTCGAGCACGTCGGTCATCGTGCAGGCCATCCTGCCCTGCACCCCCGACAACCGGCCGGGCGGGCGCGGCTACGGTGGTCGCATGCCGAACCTGCTGCACCTCGACTCGTCCGCCGACCTCGGGGCCTCGCGCTCGCGGGCGATCACGGCCGCGTTCGCCGCCGCGTGGCGGTCGCTCGGCGACGACCACACCGTCACCCGTCGCGACCTGCACGCCGACCCGCTGCCGCACCTCGCCGACGCCGCGCTGCACTGGCCGCCGCGCCTCCGCCCGGCGGGCTCGTCGCCCGACCCGGCCGCGGAGGCCCTGCAGCAGGAGCTCATCGCCGAGCTGGTCGCGAGCGACGTGGTGCTCGTCGGCGCTCCCCTCTACAACTACACGGTGCCGTCGACGCTCAAGGCCTGGATCGACAACGTCCACCTGCCCTCCGTCACGGCGCCGCTCGACGGCGACGACCAGCAGCCGATGGCGGGCCGCCCGGCCGTCGTCGTCACGAGCCGCGGCGGCGCCTACGACGCGGGCACGCCGACCGCCGGCTGGGACCACGCCGTGCCCGTGCTGCAGCAGGTGCTCGGCGGGGCGCTCGGGATGGCCGTGGAGGTCATCACGACCGACCTCACGCTCAGCGAGCTGCTCGCGATGCCGGCGGAGGCGCGCGAGAGGTCGGAGCAGGAGCTCGCCTCCGCCCTCACGGCAGCGGGCGACGCCGCGCGTCGTCTCGGCTGAGGTGGCGAGCCCCTCGCGGTCGCGCCTCGCGCGGCGCGCCCGGGCGGCGACGGCCCGGGCGCTCGGCTTCCTGTCGGCGATCGCCGCCGTCGTCGGCCTCGTCTCGCTCGCCAAGGGCAGCGTCGGCGTCGGGGTCGTCCTCCTCTTCGCGGCGTTCGTGCTCGTCGCGGTCGCCTGGGCGATCGTGCGGGCGGCCGTCCGACGCGCGGCGCCCGGGCGCGCGACGACGAGGCGCTGAGCGCGACCGGACGGAGGGCCGCTCCGGCCCGGTCCGCCTGGCCGGGCGGACCGATGTCGGCGGCGACGCCTACGCTCGTCCCCATGCACAGTCGCACCCTGGGCCGCACCGGCCGCGAAGTCTCCGTCATCGGCCTCGGCACCTGGCAGCTCGGCGCCGACTGGGGCGACGTCTCCGAGAGCGACGCCCTCGAGGTGCTCGGCGCCTCCGTCGAGTCCGGCGTCACCTTCTTCGACACCGCCGACGTCTACGGCGACGGCCGCAGCGAGCAGATCATCGGCACGTTCCGCGCCGCGAACCCCGACGTGCCGCTGACCGTGGCCACGAAGATGGGCCGCCGCGTCGACCAGGTGCCCTCGAACTACGTGCGCGAGAACTTCATCGCGTGGACGGACCGCTCGCGGCGCAACCTCGGCGTCGACACGCTCGACCTGGTCCAGCTGCACTGCCCGCCGACGGCCGTCTACTCCGACGACGCCGTCTACGACGCCCTCGACGAGCTCGTGGCGAACGGCGCGATCGCGGCCTACGGCGTCAGCGTCGAAGAGACGGCGCAGGCCCTGACCGCCATCGCCCGCCCCGGCGTCTCGACCGTCCAGATCATCCTCAACGCCTTCCGGCTCAAGCCCCTCGACGAGGTGCTGCCCGCCGCCCAGCGCGCCGGGGTCGGCATCATCGCCCGCGTGCCCCTGGCCAGCGGCCTGCTCTCGGGCAAGTACACGACCGAGACGACCTTCGCCGAGAACGACCACCGCAGCTTCAACCGGCACGGCGAGGCCTTCGACCAGGGCGAGACCTTCAGCGGCGTCGACTTCGCGCAGGGCGTCGCCGCCGCGCGCGAGTTCGCCGAGTCGGTGCCCGAGGGCGTCACGGTGCCGCAGGCGGCCCTCGCCTGGATCGTCGACCAGCCCGGGGTCAGCACGGTCATCCCCGGCGCCCGCAACGTCGAGCAGGCCCGGGCCAACGCGGCCGCCGGCGACGTCGAGCTGGAGGAGGGCCTCGACTCCGAGGTCGTCCGCATCTACGACCAGTACTTCCGCGACCAGGTGCACCCCCGCTGGTGACCGCGCTGCCGAGCGGTCACGACGCGCTCGTCGGCGGGTCCGCCGGCCGCGTCTCGTGACCTCCCGGCGGCACGATCGTCAGTCGTGCCGGGTGCCCTCGCCCGCCAGCACCGCGCGGTAGCCCTCGCGGTAGGTCGGGTACGTGAACGTGAAGCCCGTGCCGCGCAGCAGTGCGTTCGACAGCCGCTTGTCGCCGCCGGCCTGACGACCGCGGGGAGGCGCGGGCGCGGGGGCCGCGACGCCCAGCTCCGCGGCGAGGAAGGTCAGCACGTCGTCGAGCCGCACCGGCTCGTCGTCGGTGACGAGGTAGACCGGCCCGATCATGGCGAGCCCGGCCAGGTGCACGATGGCGGCCGCGGCGTCGTCACGGTGCACGCGGTTCGTGTGCGGCGACGTGCCGGGCTGCTCGGCGAGGGTCGCGTCGCCGCCGCGCACCTGCTGGATCAGGCGCTCCCGGCCGGGGCCGTAGATGCCCGAGAGCCGCAGCAGGGTCGCGTGCGGTGCGCGCTCCCGGAGCAGCGCCTCCGCCTCCACCAGCACCGCCGCCGTCGGGCTCGCGCCCGTCGCGGGGGTCTCCTCCGTCACCACGCTGCCGTCGTCGACGTCGTAGACCGCGGTCGACGACACCACGAGGAGTCGCGGGTCGGCCGCCGAGGACTCGATCGCGTCGAGCACCCGGCGCAGCCCGTCGACGTACGTCGCCCGGTACTCGTCCGGATCACGGCTGCCCGCGGCCAGGGCGACGACGACCACCGTGGCGTCGTCGTCGATGACGGGGGTCTCCGTGCGCAGGTCGACGGCACGGCCCTCGAGGGGCGCGGGCACGAGCTCGGCGCGCCGCCTCAGGCCCACCACCCGGTGCCCTGCGGCGGCGAACCGCAGCCCTGCCTCGGTGCCCAGGTCTCCGCAGCCGGCGATGTAGACGCTCATCCGTCGAGGCTAGCGGCGCAGGCTGGGCGTGCCGCGTGCCCGCCGTGCGGCAGCGACGCGCGGAGCGCCCGCGCTCAGAGGTGCTCGAGCGTCGCCGGGTCGAGCTGCCCGTCGAAGAACTTCGCGAGTGCGTCCGAGAAGCGTCGCTCGGACGGGTCCGCCTGGGCGAAGAGCGTCAGCGACGAGCGCAGCTTCGTCGCGTCGACGTCGCCGAGCACCGCGACGGCGTCGTCGCCGGGCAGCTCGAGCAGGGCGTCGACGCTGTCGAGCAGCCGCGGGCCGAGCAGCGGGTGCGCCAGGTAGGCGCGGGCCTCGCCGATCGAGCCGATCGCGTAGCGGCGGGACGTCTCGCTCGTGCCCAGGCCGGCCGCCTGCGGGAAGACGAACCACATCCAGTGGGTGCGCTTGTTCCCGTTCCGCAGCTCGCGGAGGGCGCGGTCGAAGGTGCCGTCCGCCTCCTGGGCGTCGACGAAGCGCTCGAGGTCGTGGCGGGCGAGGAGCTCGGAGTGGTCGGTCATCGCTCCGGTCTACCCCTGCGGCGGGTCGCTGTCCTCCTGGGCGGGTCAGCGCCCGCCAGCCCGCGAGGACGCGGACCCGCCGCACCCGGGGAGGCGGTGGCCCAGGAGGACGCGGACCCGCCGACCACGCCCACGCCCCCGAACACCGTGCTCGACTCCGCGCACCAGACGCGTTAGTCTGGTCGGCTGCCCGCCGGGCGGCGCGCACCGCCGCACGCCCCTGCGGCCGAGGGCCGACATGACCCCCAGCACCAGCACCCCCGAGCCGACCGAGCCCCGCACCGGCGGCACCGCCCCGACCACCGCCGGCACCACCGCCGGCACCGCCGCGGCGACCGTCCGCACCACGCACCCCGTCACCGGCGCCGTCGTCGAGCAGGTCGTCGTCCCGGCGACGATCGACGCGCCCGACGCCGCCGACTTCGTCGAGTCGGTCGCGGTCGAGAACGCCGTCCGGCGCGCCGCGGTCGGCAGCGACGAGCTGTCGTGGAGCCCCGCCGAGCTGCTCACCGGCTACCTCGACACGACGTGGTCCGACCGGCGCCGGTTCGTCCTCCGCGAGAACGGCGTCGTCGTCGCGGTCGGCGACTACGAGACGCGGCGCTCCGGCGACGCCGCCGGCACCGCCTGGCTCGACCTCTGCGTGCTGCCCGAGGTCGGGCGCCGCGGCTTCGGCACCGTGCTCGCCGACCACCTCGAGGCGCTCGCCGCCGCCGAAGGGCGCACGCAGCTGATCGCCTACGTGCGGTCGCGGGGCGACGGCGAGCCCCGGCTGACCCCGCCGACCGGTGCCGGCTCGGTGCCCGCGACGAACGTCGAGGTGCGGTTCCTGCGCGGGCGAGGGTGGCAGCTCGGCCAGGTGATGCGCTGCAGCCGCCTCGCGCTGCCGCCGGACGAGGAGGCGCTGGGCGAGATCCGAGACCGGGCCCGCGCCTCCGCCGGTGACGACTACCGGCTGCACTCGTGGGTCGGGCGCTCGCCCGAGCGCTGGCTCGCCGACCTGGCCCTGCTCGAGACGCGCATGAGCACCGACGCCCCCGCGGGCGGCGTGCCCGAGCCCGAGGACGTCTGGACGGCCGAGCGGTTCCGCGACGAGGAGGAGCTCGCGCTCGCCGGCCCCCGCACCCGCTTCACGGCCGTCGTCGAGCACGTGCCCTCGGGGCACCTGGTCGGCTTCAGCCAGCTGGCGGCGCCGGCCGACCTCGCCTCGCCCGCGTTCCAGCAGGACACCCTGGTGCTGCGCGAGCACCGCGGGCACCGGCTCGGCTGGCTGCTCAAGGTCGCGACCACCGACCTGCTCACCGCCGAGCGCCCGGGCCACCCCGCGGTCATCACCTTCAACGCGGAGGAGAACCGTCCGATGCTCGACGTCAACGAGGCCGTGGGCTTCGTCCCGCTCGAGCACGAGGGAGTCTGGAGCAAGCAGCTGCCGGCCCGGTAGGAGGCGCGGGGCGGGCCGCGCGCACCGCCGCGGCCCCCGGGGAGGCGCGGTGCCGGCCCCGGGGCCACGACCGTCGGTCGGTGCCCGCGCTGCCACCTCGGGGAGGCGGCTGTCAAGGCCCGACCCGACCCGCGACTCCGGCCTAGCGTCGTGAGGTGCCGGCGGGAGGGGCAGCCTCCCGCCGGCACCTCACCGCCACCGACGTCGAGAGGACCGCCGTGCCCCCCTTCACCCCGCAGCACGCCATCGTCACCGGATCCGATTCCGGCATCGGCCGGGCGACGGCCGTGGCCCTCGCCGTCGCCGGGCTCGACGTCGGCGTCACCTGGCTCGACGACGAGGCCGGGGCCGAGGCCACGGCCGAGGAGGTCCGCTCGCACGGGCGCACCGCCCACGTCGCGCAGCTCGACACGACCGACCTCGAGCGCTGCGGCGACGTGGTCGACGAGTTGGCCGACCGGCTCGGCGGCCTCGACGTCTTCGTGAACAACGCCGGCACCGGCGCCTCCGAGCTCGTCGTCGACATGTCGGTGGCCGAGTGGCGACGGGTCGTCTCCGCCGACCTCGACGGCGCCTTCGTCTGCCTGCAGCGGGCCGCGCGCCGCATGGTCGCCGCGGGCCGGGGCGGCCGCCTGATCGGCGTGACGAGCGTGCACGAGCACCAGCCGCGGGTCGGGTCGGCGGCCTACGACGCCGCCAAGCACGGCCTCGGCGGGCTGCTGAAGACGATGGCCCTCGAGCTCGGCCGGGCGGGCATCACGGTCAACGCCGTCGCCCCGGGCGAGATCGCGACGCCGATGACCGGCCAGACCGACGTCGACCCGACGGGGGTCGACCGGCCGGGCATCCCGCTCGGGCGCCCCGGCGACGCGTGGGAGATCGCGTCGGTGATCACCTTCCTGGCGTCGCCCGCCGCCGGGTACGTGACGGGCGCCTCCTGGGCCGTCGACGGCGGCATGCTGCAGATGGGCCCGCAGGCGGGGTCGCACCTGCAGAGCGACAGCTGGCGGAGCGTGTAGCGGGCGGCCGCCTCAGCCCTCCGCGACGAAGTCCGCGCTGACCTCGGCGCGCACCTCGACGTCGGCGGGCACGAGCGCGAACGCCAGCGAGCCGTCGTCGGCCGAGGACGGGGACGCGGCGCGTGCGAACAGGGCTGGCCCGCCCGCCGCGCCCGCGCCTCCGGCACCCGGGCGCAGCCCCGGCTCCCAGAGCGACTTCAGCGTCGGCGTGCCGAGGCCGAGGGCGTCGGCGTAGTCGACTGCGCGCACGACCGCGTCGGCGACCGCGGCGACCCGTGCCGCCCGGTCGACCTCGGGTCGCCGGTCGTGGCTCAGCGACCACTCGACGCCCTCGACGGCGACGCCCTCGAGGGCCGCGATCCCCGCGACCCAGCGGGCGAGCACGGCGACGTCGGAGAACCGCACGGCGACCGTCGACCGCGAGCGGACCAGCCCGGTGGAGGCGCGGGTGCCGTCCTCCTGCCAGGCACCGGGCACGGGCCCCACGGTCACGTCGTGGGCGCTCCACCAGGTCGCGGCGCCCTGACGGCGGTGCACGGTGGCCTCGGCGGTGACCCGGTCGTGCAGGGCGACGCTGTCGCGGAGCACCTGCTCGCGGTCGGTGCCCTCCCTCGCGAGGCCGAGGCGCACGGTGCCGCGCTCGGCCCGGTGCCGGTGCGTCGCCGTGCCGGTGACGGAGATCGTGACCACGGGGCGCTCCCGCCTAGCGGACGGCGGGGTCGTCGACGGTGCCGATGCGCCGGCCGGCGTCGACGGCGAGGGCGTCGGCGTCGGTGGTCGCGGGGGCGTCGGGTGCGGCCGCGGGGGCAGCCGCACGGTCGGGTGCGCCGCGGTCGGCCGCCGCGACGTCGGTGTCGCTGTCGCTGTCGCGCGTGTCGCTGTCGCGCGTGTCGGGGTCGAGGCCGGCCAGCGGGTTGGTCACGCGCGAGATGAACGCGTTGAGGTCGTCGAGCTCCTCCTGGCTGATGCCGTGGGCGAGGCCGGGGTAGACGGTCTCCTCGACGTCGGCGTGCGCGGCGAGCCAGTCGGCGGTGCGCTGCACGGCGTCGAGGGGGATGACCGCGTCGACGTCGCCGCGGCCCCAGAAGACGTCGGGGCGGACACGTGCGAGCTCGGCGTCACGACGCGACGTGGCCTCCGAGTCGTCGGGAACGACGAAGCCCGCGAGCACGGCCGCCCAGGCGAAGCGCTCGGGGGCGTGGCGCAGCAGCTGCAGCGTCAGCGAACCGCCCTGCGAGAAGCCGAGCAGGGCCACCGACGGGTGCGCGTCGCCGAGCGAGTCGACCCACGCGAGCACCGCCTCCGCGGCCTCGTCGACCGGGCCGGGCTCGGGCGAGCCGGGCAGCGCGAGCGGGTACCAGGAGTGCCCGTCGCCGTGCGGCAGCGGAGCCCGGAGGGAGGCGATCGCCAGGTCCCGGGGCAGGTACGGAGCCAGCCCGATCAGGTCGCCCTCGTGCGACCCGACGCCGTGCAGCAGCACGAGCAACGGGCGGCCGGCACGCTCGGCCTCGTCGGTGGACCAGCGGACGAGGGCGGCATCGATGGTGACCATGGGCCGAGCCTAGCCAGCGGGGCGTCGCGGGGCGCGCCTCCTCGTGCTCTGCTCGTCGTGAGCTGCCGCCGCCTCGCGCCGTGCCCGCGCGCTCGCCTCGGGGCGTGCCCGCCCGGGGGCGGCGGTCGCAGGCGTGTTCGCCCCTAGCGTTTCGTCGCCCGGGCGCCGCGCGCTGCCTGTAGACATGGGCCATGAGCTCCGTGCAGACCCCCGACCCCAATCCCGGCTGGCTGTCCGAGGAGGAGCTGCACTCGATCCGCCAGCGGCTGCCGATCCTCTACGTCGAGGCCGTGCCGGTGCGGGTCGACGGCATGGGCATCGTCACCGAGGTCGGCGTGCTGCTGCGGGCGTCGCCCGAGGGCGAGATGTCGCGCATGCTCGTGTCGGGCCGCGTGATGTACGGCGAGAGCCTGCGCACCGCGCTGTTCCGCCACCTGGAGAAGGACCTCGGGCCCATGGCGTTCCCGCAGCTGCCGCCGTCGCCGGTGCCGTTCCAGGTCGCCGAGTACTTCCCGCTGCCGGGCTCGTCGGTGTACACCGACGCCCGCCAGCACGCGGTGTCGCTCGCCTACGTCGTGCCTGTCACGGGCACCTGCGAGCCGCGCCAGGACGCTCTCGAGCTCACCTGGCTGACCCCGCACCAGGCCGCGAGCCCCGAGGTCGCCGACGAGATGGAGGGCGGCCGCGGCGCCCTGCTCCGCTCCGCCCTCGCCTCCGTCGGCGCCCTGCACTAGCGCCCGCTTCTCGCTGAGGAACCCCGTTTTCGCACGGGAACCCTGCCGCGGCGGGGTTCGTGAGCGAGGACGGGGTTCGTCTCGGCGGTGCGACCCGATTCCTCCACAGGGGGAGGCGCGGGTCGCGACTGCACAGGGCAAGACGTGTGGCCCCGTCGCGTCGGCATCACGGTCGCAGGATCGTCGTCATGCCTCTGCTCTCGCCACCCCCTCAGTCGCCCCACCGACCTCTGCCTGAGCCTCTCGTCGGCTCGATGATCCACCGTTCGTCGCTCGTACGGTCGGGTCGCGACGACCGAGCGCTCCGCCGGGCGGCCGGACGGGGCGAGCTGGTGCGGGTCGCCCCGGGCACGTACGTCCCCGCTGCCGAGTGGGTCGCTGCGTCTCCCGAGCAGCAGCACGCCCTCATCGTGCGCGCCACCGTCGCCAGGACATCGTCCGACATCGTCGTGTCGCACCGGTCGGCCCTCGCCGTGCACGGGTTCCCGGTCTCCTCTCCGATGCCGCCCCGGGTGCACGTCATCGACCGGTCACGGAGCGCGACGAAGACCACGGGCCTGATGGTCAGGCACAGCGCCGCGCTGGCCGACGCCGAGATCGTCGACGTGGGCGGGCTCAAGGTCGTGAGACCCGTGCGGGCCGCGTCGGACGTCAGCCGGCTCGAGAGCCTCCGGTCCTCCGTGATGGCGCTCGACCACGGTCTCCGTCTCGGAGCGTTCGACCGTGGGTCGCTCCAGGCCGCGGTCGAACGTGCTCCTCGCGTCGGCCGACGACGCGCGCTCATCGCCCTCGACCTCGCCGACGCGCTGGCGGAGTCGCCGGGTGAGTCGCTCAGCCGCGTCGTCATGGTCGAGATCGGGGTGCCGCTGCCCGTGCTGCAGCGAGAGTTCTGGGACAGGTGGGGTCTGATCGGCCGCGTGGACTTCTGGTGGCCAGGCCTCGGCGTCGTCGGAGAGTTCGACGGCCTGACGAAGTACCTCGAGCTCGCCCGGCGGTCCGGGCGCAGTCTCGATCAGGTGAAGATCGACGAGAAGAAGCGGGAAGACCGCATCCGCGCCCTGCCTGAGGTGCGCGGCTTCGCTCGGTGGGACTGGGCCACGGCGAACGACCCGAGCCGGCTGGCAGCGGTGCTGGCTGATGCTGGTGTCGCTCCCGTCCGACGATGAAACACCCCGCCTTCACACCGGAACCCTGCCGCGGCAGGGTTCCGATGCGAGAACGGGGTGTCTCGGGGTCAGCGGAGCAGCGAGCTGCTGGCTCAGCGACCGCCGCGCTGGCCGCCGCCGCTGCGCGGCTTGCCGCCGACGAGGCCGCCGACCTTGAGGCCGCCGGGGCGACCGCCGTCGGAGGAGGCACGGCGCGAGCCGCCGCCGGCACCGCCGCCGGAGCGCTGCCCCTGCGAGGCGGCGAAGTCGGCCTGGTCGTTGCGCACCGCGTTGGTGCGGCTCTGGCCGCCGTCGCTCTGCGCACGGCGCCCGGTCTGGCGGGTGCCGCGAGCCTCGTCGCGCGAGTCCTCGCGCACGGGCGTCACGGCGCCGCGGCCCGACTCGGTCGAGTAGAAGGTGGAGGCGCCGCCCCGGGGCGCGGCGTCGCGGCGCGAGCCGCCGTCGCGCGAGCCCTGGCCGGAGCCCTGACGCGAGCCGCCGGAGCGACCCGCACCGGCACCGCCGCGACCGGCCTCGGAGCCGCGACCCGCGCCTCCGGCCCGTCCGCCGCCGGCACCGGCACCGGCCGCCGCGGGGCGACCCGAGCGGTCGGCGCGGGCGATCGGGTTGCCCTGGCTGTCCTGACGGGCGGCACGCTTGCGCTGGGCGTTGGCGCCCTGCGAGCGACCGCCGCCACCGCCGCCCTGCTGCTGCACGGCGGCACGGGGGGCCGGCTTCACGTACGCGGCGACCTCGCCGACGAGCGCGGCGACCTCGGGCGACGACGGGGTGACCGACGTGATGGTCGGGCGGATGTCCGCCTTCTTCATCAGCTGGGCGACGTCGCGCTTCTGGCTGGGGATGACGAGGGTGACGACGTCGCCCTCGGCGCCGGCGCGGGCGGTGCGGCCCGAGCGGTGCAGGTACGCCTTGTGCTCGGTCGGCGGGTCGACGTGGATCACGAGCTCGATGTCGTCGACGTGCACGCCGCGGGCGGCGACGTCGGTGGCGACGAGCACGCGGGCCGAGCCGTCCTGGAAGGCGGCGAGGTTGCGGTCGCGCTGCGGCTGCGAGAGGTTGCCGTGCAGGTCGACGGCAGGGATGCCCGAGTCGGTGAGCTGCTTGGCGAGCTTCTTCGCGTGGTGCTTGGTGCGCATGAAGAGGATGCGGCGGCCCTTGCCCGAGGCGAGCTTCTCGACGAGCGCCTTCTTGGTGTCGAGCGACTCGGTCTCGAAGACGTGGTGGGTCATCTTGGCGACGGGCGAGTTCGCCTCGTCGACCGAGTGCAGCACCTCGTTGTGGAGGAACTGCTTGACCAGCTTGTCGACGCCGTTGTCGAGGGTCGCGCTGAACAGCAGGCGCTGGCCGTCGTTCGGGGTGGCCTTCATGATGCGGGTGACGCCGGGCAGGAAGCCCAGGTCGGCCATGTGGTCGGCCTCGTCGAGCACGGTGACCTCGACGGCGTCGAGCTTGATGAAGCCCTGCTTCATGAGGTCCTCGAGGCGGCCGGGGCACGCGATGACGATGTCGACGCCGGCCTTGAGGGCCTGCACCTGGCGGTTCTGCGAGACGCCGCCGAAGATCGTGGTGGTGCGCATGCCGTAGGCCGCGGCGAGCGGGGCCAGCACGGCGTCGATCTGGGTGGCGAGCTCGCGGGTCGGGGCGAGCACGAGGCCCAGGGGGCGACCGGCGCGACGGGCGCCGCCGGCCAGCGCGCCGCCGAGGCGCGCGGCCATCGGGATGGAGAAGGCGAGGGTCTTGCCCGAGCCGGTCTTGCCGCGGCCGAGCACGTCACGGCCGCCGAGGGTGTCGGGCAGCGTGTCGATCTGGATCGGGAAGGCGTTCTCCTTGCCGTCCTTCGCGAGGGCGGCGACGATCGGGGCCGGGACGCCGAGCGAGGCGAAGGAGGCGGTGGGGGCGTCGGCGACGTCGGTGGCGTCGGTGGCGTCGGTGACGGGGAGCGTGGTGGACATGCGTGCCTTTCAGGGGCAGGGTGTCGAGCCGGGCCGGGCTGCGGACGGCCGCGACGTCTGCGCGGGGCGCGGACGGCAGGGCGGTGCAGAGCCGGAGAGCGGCTGTCGTAGCCGGGCTCGAGGTGTGGCGACGGTGCAGGTGTGCACGATCGTTTCGCCGCAGAGTGAGCTTCGCGCGCCTGCTGGGTGCCTGGGTGTGTGCCAGGTCGGGAGGCGGGGAGGGGCGTGCTACGACGCAGGGGACCGAACGGATCGATCCACAAGTGGCCCCAGTCTAGCGGCTGAGGCCACCGAGCGCGACAGGCGTCGGACGAACGGTCAGGAGAAGAGGCCGCCGAGGGCCTTGCCGAGGGCCGACCGGCGTCGGTGCCAGCCGTGGGCCTCGAGGGTCTCCTTGACCGGGCCGACGACCTTGGCCGAGCTGAAGGTGTACGTCCCGCTGACCGTCCCGGCGCTGCTCTCGGTGTTCAGCTCGGAGCGCTTGTACTCGTGCGTCTCGGGCAGCAGCGTGATGCGGAGGGCGTAGCTGCTCCTCGCGCTGCCGACCATGCCCTGTGCGTCTTTCCAGACCCATCGGGCGACGATGCGCTCGCCCTCGACGGCGACGGTGAACGGGTGCCGCGGGTCGCGGCCCAGGTCGAGCAGGGCCTGGGTCACGGCCTCCGGGCTGGAGGCGGCTGCGGGCGGCGTCGTCGAGGTCACGAGGTCACGGTAGCGGACCGACCGTCCTGCCGCGAGGTGCACCGTGGTTGACTGGCCGGGGGGCGCGAGGGTCGTGTCCCGTCACTCGGAAGGCCCGGAACCCATGCGCGCATCCATCGCCGCCTCGTCCCTGCTCACCGCGGTGGTGCTCACCGGAGCACTCGCCGGCTGCACCGCCTCCGCCTCCGCCAACCGCACGGTCTCGGCCGACAAGTTCGCGACCTCGGTGGCGGACGCCCTCGAGGAGCAGGTCGGCACCCGCCCCGACGTCGACTGCGGCGACGACGCGATCGACGTCGTCGACGGTGAAGAGGTCCACTGCGACGTCAACACCCCGGGCTACGACGTGGTCTACGACTCCGTCTCGGTCGTGAACACCGACGACGGCGAGAACTACACGGTGTCGGTCACGGTCGACTCCGAGCCGAAGAGCTGACCGCGGCACGTCTCGACGACGCCGAGAGCCCCGTACCCGTCGACCGGGTGCGGGGCTCTCGGCGTCGTCGCCGGGCCGACCCTCAGAGGAGTTCGTGCTGCAGGGCCGCGCTGCCGATCACCTGGCGCAGCACGGGCACCAGGTCGAGCGCCTGCGCGGAGTTGCACGTGCCGGCGATCTCGAGCACGTCCGTGAAGGCGCCGCGCGGCAGGACCGCGACGTGGGCGGCCTGGAAGAGCGTGCCCGCGTAGTCCGTGGCGAAGCCCGCCTCGACACGGAAGGCGTCCAGGCCGAACGTCGTGGTGCGCTCGCGGCCGAGCTCCTCGTACTCGGGCGCGGCCTCGAGCCGGGCTGCGGTCGCCGCCGCCGCCTCCTCGAGCGAGACCTCGCCGGCGACGCGGGTGACCGTGACGCAGACGTTGGGGCGGTAGCCCGCCGTGGGGGCGTCCGCGGCGACCGCGACGAGCGCCTCGGGCAGGAGCAGGGGGCCCCAACCCTCCGGGGCCTCGAGGGAGACGCTGGGGCGTGCCGGGAACTCGGCGCTGGGGTGGGAGATGGTGGTCATGCCTGCCGTCCGTTCGTGGTCGTCCATGGTCTCAGAAACCGAAGTTCTTCTTGATGTCGGAGATCATCTCCTTGGGGCTGAACGAGACGCCCAGCTCGGCGCCGCCGCCGCCGCCCAGGGCTCCGCCGCCCTTGAGGTGGAGGCTGACGTCGTCCCAGGTGAACGACGTCTCGGCCTTGGCCTCCACGCCCACCCCGGCCCGCACGTCCGCGCCCACCTCCGCGGAGATCCCGAAGAACTCCGCCTCGGCCTTGGCTCCGGCCTTGGCGCCCGCGAACGCCTCCACCCCCGCCTTGGCCGAGATGCCGTCCGGGCCTGCGCTGGCGGCCGCCGACGCATCGGCCTTCGCCCCGGCGAAGGCGTCGGCGGAGCCGCCGACCGACCCCGGGCCGACCTCGTACTTGCCCTTCGCCGCCGCGGACGCCCCCGCCACCGCGGTGGCCGCCGCCGACAACTCGACGCCGTCGGTGCCGTTGATCTTCGCCTCGGCGTCCGCCCCGGCCTTCGCGCCCGCGAACGCGTCGGCGTCGCCGCTCATCTCGCCGAGGCCGCCCAGGTCGACCTTGCCCTCCGCATGGGCCTCGCCGCCCGCCATCGCGTGGGCGCCCGCCTTGGCCGAGAGGCCCTCGGGGCCCACGGCGTACGAGGCCGACGAGTCGGCCTTCGTGCCCGCGAAGACGTCGGTCGAGCCCTCCATCGAGCCGAGGCTGCCCCAGTCGAGCCGCCCCTCGGCCTCGGCCCCCGCGCCCCACGAGCTCTCGGCCTCGGCCGAGCCCGACGTGCCGTCGGCGGAGGAGGTCGCCGACGAGGTCGCCGTCGTGCCGGTCCAGGCGTCGGCGGAGCCCGAGACGATCGGTCGGCCGCCCTCGATGCCCGAGATCGCGGCCGCCGCGGCGGCCTCGGCGTCGTCGAGCTCAGCGACCAGGCCGTCGATCTCGGTGGCCAGGGCGTCGTTGCGGCCGGCGAGCCCGTCGTCGTCGCCCCAGTCCTCGCCGTCGTCCACCGCGGCGACGTCGGAGCCGAGCGCCGACACGTCGCTCCTGAGCGTCGCCAGCTTGGCCTTCGCGGCCTCGACCGCGTCGGCGTAGGTCTCCAGGGCCCCGGCCACGGAGTCGAGGGCGGCGTCGTACGCCTCCGCGGCGGTCGGCACGCCCAGCATCGCCGTCACGAGCTGGCCGACCTCGGGGGCGTCGTAGGCGAGGCCGAGGCTCTGCCAGCTGGCCTGCATGCGGCCGGCGGCCGCGGAGACCTCGCCACCGCTCGACCGGAGCGTGGCGGCCGCTCCGCGCAGCGCCTCGGGGTCGGCGTCGATCGTGGGCAGCGACCCGGCCCCCACCAGGGAGCTCACAGTCCGAACCTCCGGAAGCCGTGGGCCGCCGACGAGCCGGCCTCGGCCACCAGGGCCATCGCCAGGTCGGCCGCGACGTACGCGGCCGTCGCGGTGGTGGCGGCCGTGGTGCAGGCCCCGGCTTGTCGGGCCAGCGCGGGCAGGCTGTCGAAGCGCTCGGCGAAGAACGTCGTGAGCGCGGCGCTGACCGCTCCGGCCCCCGACGCCGCGACGGCGCTCTCGGCGGCGCCCTGGATCGCCGCGTGGAGGTCGGGCAGCGCCTCGACCTCGGCCGCGACGCTCGACGTCACGCTCGACACCCCGCCCGGAGAGATGCTGTACCTGCTCATGGAAGAGACCCCCTCGGTCCACACGCCCCCGCGCGCGCCCGCCGGCGGCAACAGGGACGACCTGTACGTGCACGCGAGCATAGCCGAGGCACGGTCACCTCGTGCGGAGAGGGGCCGGCCAGCGCGACGGGCCCGCGCGACGGGCCCGCGCGCCCCCCCAGCGCGCCCCGCCCGCGCGCCCGGTCAGTGCGCCCCGTGGTACCTCTCGCCCACCGGGATCTCCACGGCGACGCGGTTGCCCGGCTGGGCGAGCGGGCAGGCCCAGGCCGGGTCGTACGCGCAGCTCGGGTTGTAGGCGAAGTTGAAGTCGAGCACGATCGAGCCGGGCTCCGAGCCCGGGCCGAGGTCGGCGCCCTTGACGGTGTCGACGAGGTAGCGGCCGCCGCCGTAGGTGCCGCCGGGCTTCCCGGCCAGGGCGTCGCCGACGGGCACGAAGAGGCCGCCGCCGTACGAGCGCAGGCGCCAGACGTCGAGGCTGCCGACCCCGGGCACGTCGACCAGGCCCACGCGGTCGAAGGGCACGTCGCCGTCGGTGCCGGTGGTGACGGTCATGCGGTGCGGCTCGGCGGGCGTGATCGGCACCTCGAACCGCCAGGCCGGGTCGTACGGCGCGGTCGGCAGCCCGGTGAAGACGGGGCGGTCCTCCGGCAGGAGCGGCGTCACGGGGTTCGTCGCGAACAGCTCGTCGCGGGTGCGTCGCCACAGGTCGTGGGCCGCCGCGAGGTCGGTCGCCTCGCGCACCTGCCGGTAGAGCCCGTGGATCGTCCGCCGCCAGGCCGCGAGGTCGAGCCCCGAGTCCACGGTCGAGACGGGGGAGGCGAGCTCCGGGGAGGCGGAGGGCACGGAGGAGTCGAGGGTCGGGTCGGTCACCGGCTCGACGCTAGACCCGGGCCCTCCTCGTCGACCGGGAACGTGCGCCCGGGCCAGCCCGCCGAGGTTCAGCCCGCGTGGCGCGGGTGCGCGTCCGGCGTGCGCCAGGTCGGCGCCAGCTGCTTCATGCGCAGCGCCCGCCACTGCCAGACGGCCCACAGGCCGGGCCAGAGCAGCACGCCGACCGGACCGGCGTGGAAGACGAGGCGGTCGCGCAGCAGCGTCTCGCCGTCGCCGATCGGGGAGACGGCCATGCGGTGGTCGATGCGCATCGAGGCGAACTGGCCCGAGGTGCCGCGGCCGGTGTCGCGCTGGATCCAGGCCCCGTCGCGCTCGTGCCAGTCGAGGTCGACGTGCGTGTGCCCCAGCGAGACCAGGCCGAGGATGCGCGCCGAGACCGGGTGCGCCTCCTCGTCCCAGCGGTGGGGGAACCCGCCCGGCTCCTCCGAGCGGTAGACGACGAGGGGCTTCGTCACCGCGACCATGACGGCGGGGTCGCGCAGCGCGTCGGCGGCGGCGTCGACGGGGCAGGCGAGGCGGATCTTGAGCTGCACGTGCATGGGTCGAGTGTGCACCCCCGGTGCTGGGCGAGCCCCGCCGCGCCCCGCCGCACCGCGCGGCCCCGCCGCCCCGCACCGCGCCCCGCCGCCCGGCCCCCCGCCGCGTAACGCGCCGCAACACCCGCGACCCGCGCGCGCCCCCGACGTAGCCTCGACGGGTGAGCGAGCCCCAGCAGCAGAAGTACCAGGTCCGGTTCGACCACGGCGTCCCGGGCGCGGCCCGCGTCGTGGCGGGCGCCCACGTCGTGGTCGTCGTCGACGTGCTCGACGGGCACGGCCTCCTCGCGCGGGCCGAGGTCCTCGACCGCGTGGCGGACCTCGTCGACGACGGGGCCGACCTGCTCTTGGTGACCGCCGCCTCCGCCGCCGCCGACGTGGCCCGGCACGTGCTCGCCCGGCAGTCCCGCCGAGGCGACCGCGCGGTCGTCGCCGTGGTCGCGGCCGGGTCGGTGGACGACGACGGGTTCCGCCCCGCCGTGGAGGACCAGCTCGCCGCCGGGGCCGTCGTCGACGCGCTCGCCGCGGCCGGCGTCGACTTCTCGTCGCCCGAGGCCGCGCTCGTCTGCGCCGCGGCCGTCTCGCTGCGGCGCGCGTCCGCCCACCTGCTCACCGCCTCCGTCTCCGCCGCCGAGCTGGCCGGCGCCGGCCGGGCCGACGTCGTCGCGGCCGCCCGGGCCCCTGAGCAGCCGCTGCACGTCGCCGGGGAAGAGCGCGCGCGGGCGTAGCGTTCACCTCGACGGGCCGGGCCGAGCCGGCCGGGCCCGGACGGACCCCAGAGGAGGAACGATGAAGGCAGTGCTGAGCGACGGCACCGTGGTGGCCGAGGCCCCGAAGGACGACCTGATCTCGATCGAGGGCAACTGGTACTTCCCGCCTGCGAGCGTGAAGACGGAGCTGCTGACCGAGAGCCCGACGCAGTACCACTGCCCGTGGAAGGGCGACACCCAGTACTTCAGCGTGACGTCGGGCGACACCCTGCTGCAGGACCGCGCGTGGAGCTACCCGACCCCGATCCCCACCTCGTTCGAGCGCGTGGGCCGGGACTACTCGGGCTACGTCGCGTTCTGGAAGGACGTGCAGGTCGTCGAGTAGACGGTCTGACGGGTGCGGCGGGTCGCCGTCCTCCCCGGCGGGTCAGCGATGGCCCGCCCGCGAGGACGGCGACCCGCCGCACTGCTGTCTCCGGGCGACGTCAGCCCGCGGCGAGGCGCGCCCGGTGCGCCCGGACCTTGGCGCGGTTGCCGCAGCGCTGCATCGAGCACCACCGCCGGCTGCGGCCCCGTGACTCGTCGCGGTAGACGAGGCCGCACTCGGGGTTGGAACAGCGCCGGAGGCGCGAGTCGTCCCCGCCGCCGAACCCCACCTCGTCGAGGAGGCGGACGGCGTCGCGCGCGACGGAGGCCAGGGCCTGACCCAGCCGCAGCCGCCCCGCACCCGCCTGGCGCCTCCCGCCCGCGAGGGTCGGCGGCACGTCGGGGGTGGCCGCGAAGAGGTTGAGGGTGTCGACGTCGTCGGGGTCGGGCGAGGTGGCGTCGGTGGCGGCGACGGCGAGGCGGGCGACGGCGTCGCGCAGGGCGCGCGCGTCGGCCAGCTCGCGGTCGGAGGCGGCGGCGCCCACGCCGGGCCAGCGCTCGGCGACCCAGTCGTCGAGGTCGGCGGTGAGCAGCAGGCCGTCCCACGGCACCGAGCCGTCGGCCGGCAGCGCGAAGCCCGACTCCGGGCCGAGCCGCGAGCCCGCCCGGAACCCGCCGAGGTACGCGAAGTCGAGGCTGAGCGCCCCCGAGTCGAAGAACCACGGGGTGCCCGTGTCGGAGCGCAGCCACTGACCAGTCACCTGACCACCCTAGGCGGTGTCGCGGCCGCGGCTCAGACCTCGCGCTTCGTCCAGGTGATCACGTGTGCGGGGTCGTAGCTCCGCGCGCACCGGCCGCAGGTCAGCACCTTCGTCGGACGACGGTAGCGGTGGTGCTCGTGGCCCGCGGGGCAGACCCCCACCCAGGGCGCCAGCTCGGTGGCGACGGCGCCGTCGTGCAGCCGCCCGCCGACGTAGCCGAGCTCGGCGGCGGTGGCCCGCCAGCGGGGCCCGTGGCCCGCCCGCGCCCCGGCGATCGCGTGGGCGACCTCGTGCAGCAGCACCTGGTGGATCTCGTCGTCGTCGTAGCGGCCGGCGAGGTGCCGCGACACCGAGATGCGCTTCGCCGTGTAGTTGCAGAGCCCCGCGCGGGTCTTCGCCGCGTCGAAGGCGAAGCTCCACACCGCGGGGTCGAGGTGCAGGGCGATGAGCGCGTCGGCCCAGCGCCGCACCCGGTCGAGGTCGGCCACGGGAGGGTCAGGAGGCGCGGGTCAGCGGCGGGGGAACGGCCACGTCGTCGGCTGGTCGTCACGGGGCAGCTCGTCGACCACGCCGGTCACGCCGGTGGTGCCGCGGCGCGGCTCGTCGTCGCGCGAGCCGTCGGCCCGTGCGTCGCCGCGCCCGTCGCCGCGGGCGGCGCGCTCGGCCCGCTCCGTGCGCTCACGGTGCGCCGAGGCGTTGGCGGCGAGGCCCGAGATCTTGCTCCACAGGCCGGCGTCGGCGCGCGGCGGCAGCTCCGGCTGGGGGTCGCCCGCCGGGGCGGGCTGGCTGGGGCGCCACGAGCCGGCCGGGGCCGAGCCCGGGGCCACGGCGGCGGGCCGCTCGTCGTCGGCCGGCGCCGTGGTCGGCACCAGGGCGTCGGAGGGTCGGGAGAGGTCGACGGGGTTCGTGTCGCCGGGTCGGGCCTCGAGGTCCGACGCGGGGACGGCCCCGGGAGCCGGCGCGGGGGCGACCACGGGAGCCGCCGCGGCAGGTGCGTTCGCCGGCGGGGCCGCGCTGACCGGCTCGACCGGGCCCGTGCCCGACAGGTACGCCCGGAGGACGCCCTCGATCGCGCGGCGGAGACCCTCGACGCGGTCGCGCGGGGCGCCGGTGGCCTCGAAGGCGACGACGGCCTGCTGCAGGGCCTCCTGCGCCTCGTCGTGACGGCCCAGGTCGAACAGCGTGTAGCCCTCGAGCTCGGCGGCGGCGGTCTCGAGGTCGCGCCACTCCTCGGTCGAGGCGGTGATGCGGCTGGTGTGCAGGTCGTTCAGGGCGCGCTCGAGCTTGCCCTGCTCGCGGAAGATGTGGGCGCGGCGGATGCGCGCGGCGGTCGAGTCGGCACGGTCGCCCGTGAAGTGGGCGAGGCGGAACGCTTCCTCCGCGATCGCGAGGGCCTCGTCGAGGCGGCCCAGCGTGCGCAGCAGGTCGGCCCGCTCGCCGAGGGCGGAGGTGCTGCGGCTCTGCCCGAGGGCGGCGAGCCGGGCCTCGGCGGCGCCGACGTCGACGGCCGTGCGCAGGCTTACCGGGTCGAAGCCGGAGGCGGAGCTGTCGGGGCGCGCGCGGCCCTCCGAGGCGCTGCCGGGGCGGGCGCTGCCGGAGGCTGATCCGTGGGAGGGGTCGTGCTGGCTCATCGAGTACGAGGGTAACCGCCGGTGCGCGGAACTGGCCGTCCGCCGCGCACGCGACACGCGACTCCGTCGGTGACCTCGTCGGCCCGGCTCAGTCGAGCGCGGAGAGCGGCACGCTGACGATCCGGTCGTCGCCGTCGCGCGGGTCACCGCGGCCGTCGGTGTTGTTCGTGACCAGCCAGAGCGTTCCGTCGGGCCCCGGCAGCACGTCGCGCACGCGCCCGAGCGAGTCGTCGCCGGCGAAGCGCTCGGTCGCGGTGGCGACGCCCGCCTCGGGCACCTGGATCTCGAACAGGCGCTCGCCGCCGAGCCCGGCGAGGAAGAGGGTCGAGCCGACGGCGGTCAGGCCGCTCGGGCTCGCGTCGTCGGTGCCCCACTGCAGCACGGGCGCGAGGGTGTCCGACGACGGCGAGGTGCCCTCGACGTCGGGCCAGCCGTAGTCGCCGCCCGGGCTGACGGCGTTGAGCTCGTCCCAGCGGTCCTGGCCGAACTCGGCGGCCCACATCGACCCCCAGCCGTCCCAGGCGACGCCCTGCGGGTTGCGGTGGCCGAGCGTGTAGACGGGCGACCCGGGCATCGGGTTGTCGGTGGGCACGTCGCCGGTGGGCGACAGGCGCAGGATCTTGCCCGCGAGCGAGTCGGGGTCGCGCGCCTCGTCGCCCCGGTTCGCGTCGCCGGTCGTGACGTAGAGCATGCCGTCGGGGCCGAAGGCCAGGCGGCCGCCGTCGTGGTTCGACGCCTTCGGCACGCCCGTGAGCACCTCCTCGACCGGGCCGAGCCCGTAGGAGCCCGCCGTGCCGGTGATCGGGGCCCGCAGCACGCGGTTGTCGGAGTCGGTGGTCGCGTAGGCGTAGAGGTACGACGGCGAGCCCGCGAGCACCGCGAGCCCGAGCAGGCCGCCCTCGCCCTGGTGCACGACCCCGTCGATCTCGGCGACGTCGCGCACGTCGCCGTCGGCGGTCAGCTCGACCACGCGGCCGGTGTCGCGCAGGCTGACGAACGACGAGCCGCTGTCGAGCCGGACGACCGACCAGGGGGAGTCGAGGCCCGTGACGACGTCGGTGGGCTCGGCGCCCGGAGCGACGCGCACCGCGCCGGTGGTCGCGGCGCGCGCGGCCGGGGCGGGCCCGCGGTCGGTCGTGACGGGGGCCGAGGCGGTTCCGGAGGCCGAGCGGGAGGCGTCGGCCGAGCCCTCCCCGGAGTCGCCGCCCGTGCAGGCGGCCAGGCCCACGGCGACGACGATCGCCAGCCCCGCGGCGCCGAGCGCGAGGCGTCGGGGCCGGGGGCGCCTCGTCGTCGTGCTCCGCGCCTCCATCGCTCCATCAGACACGACGGAGGCGACACGTGGGGCGCATCGTTGCACGACCGTGACGAGCGAGGGATCGTCGCCTCCGCCGGCGGACAGCCCGCGGACATCCGCCGACGGCCCGCCCACGGGCGGCGGCGGGGTCAGCGCGCGGCGAGCTCCGCCCGCAGCGGCCAGTCCTGGCCCTCGAGGATGAGCTGGGCGCCCGATCCCGTGCGGCCGTTGACGACGACCGGCGCGAGCAGGTTGACGGTCATGCCCGTCTCGGCCGGCGTCGCGACGACGAGCAGCAGGGCCTCGTCGGCCGAGCGGAGGTCGAGGGCGGTCGTCTGCTCGTCGGTCAGCACCGGCGAGTAGTCGGGCAGGTGCACGGCCGCGTCCAGCACGAAGAGGCGCACGGAGGGGTCGATCTCGCTCGTCGCGCGGTCGACGGCGCGGAGGGCGTAGAGGCCGACGGCCCCGTCGATCTCGTCGAGCACGAAGTCGACGACGGGCTCGAGCCCGAAGGGAGGCGCGGTGAAGGTCACCGTCGTCGTCACGGCGCTCATCGGAGGAAGTCCATCAGCGACGTCTGCAGCACCTTGGCCGTGACCGCGAGGGCCGCCTGGTACGAGTTGTCCTGGAGCTTGAGGTCGAGCACGGCCCGCCCCAGGTCGAGGTCCTCGAGGCCGGAGCGCTGGGCCTCCAGCGTGACGGAGGTGTCCATGAGTGTGTCCTGCGCTCTCAGCAGCTGGGAATGGCGGGCGCCGATGTCCGACTGGACGCCGCGCAGCGCGCTGACGCGGGTGTCGATGGCGGTGAGGTGGCCGGCGATGCCGGTGGTGCCGGCCCGGAGGTCGGTGGCGATGCGGTCGAGGAGGGCGAAGACCGAGTCGTCGCCGGAGCCGAACGCGGCGGCGCCGTCGGCGTCGACCCGGACGGTGGTCTCGGGGCCGACGCGGCGGGTGACCGCGGCGCCCGCGACGCCCGTGAAGGCGGCGTCGGGCCGGAACGCGACCCCCGCGTCGGAGGTGCCGGCGAAGACGCTGCGGCCGGCGTAGCTGGCGTTCGCGTCGGCGAGGAGGTCGGCACGGAGGCCGCTGATCTCGGTCGCGATGGCGTTCCGGGCGTCCTGGGAGAGCGCCCCCTCGTTGGCGCCCTGCACGGTCAGCTGCCGCACCTTGGCGAGCACGGAGTCGGCGGCGGTGAGGGCGCTGTCGGCGGTGTTCAGCCAGCCGGAGCCGTCGTCGACGTTGCGGCTGTGCTGGGCGGCGGCCGACTGGAGGGCCTTGACGCGCAGGGCCTCGGCGGTGCCGGTGGGGTCGTCGGAGGGCACGGAGATCGCCTTCAGGCTCGACGCCCTGTCCTGCATCTGGGCGAGGCGGGTCGCCCCGGCCTGCAGGTGCTCCTGCGACCGCAGCGCGGTCATCTGGTTCGTCACACGGGTCAGCATCGCCCCTACCTCCCGACCCGGCCCATGCCGTTGATCAGCGTGTCGAGCATCTCGTCGATGGCGGTCATCACTCGGGCGGCTCCCTGGTAGGCGTGCTGGTAGCTGAGCAGGTTCACGTTCTCCTCGTCGAGGCTGACGCCGGCGCCGCTGAGCTGGCGCGACTTCGCCGACGTCGCGGCGAGGTCGGTCAGCGTCGACTGCGCCGACTCGGTCTGCGACGCGGCGCCGACGCCGGCGACGATCGTCGACCAGGTGCGGTCGGGCGAGCCGGTGCCCACGCCGACCTGCGAGACCGCCTGGGCGATCGAGCCGTCGAGCGCGCCGCCGGTGGCCGATCGCGAGGCGATGGTCGCGGCGCTGGTCGGCAGCACGGTGAGGCCGCGCGCCGCGGAGACGCCCGCGGTCTGGCCGAAGAAGGCGCCGCCGGGCGAGCCGTCGGCCGTGACGCCCGTGGCGTGCACGGCGTTGACCTGGGTCGCGAGCTGGCTGGCGAGGGCGTCGTACGACGCCGCGGCCTGGGCGATCGCCCCGCCGCGGCCGTCGCCGGTGGCCGGGGCGAGCAGCGAGACGGCGCCGGCGAGGCTGCCGCCGTCGAGGGCGATCGCGTCGTCGGGGCGGTGGCTCCAGGCGAGGCCCACGGCTGCGCCGCCCACGGCCGTCGTCATCGAGTGCTCCCCGGTGACGACGATGCTGCGGGCGGTCGTGCCGCTGACGAGCGCGTTGCCGCCGAGGAGCACGTCGACCGTGCCGTCGCCCGCGTCGCGGACGGTGCCGCCGGCGAGCGACGCGATCTTCTCGGTGAGGCGCGAGCGGGCGTCGATCATCTCGTTCGCGCTGACGCCCTGCTGGGTCGCGGTGCGGATCCGGTCGTTGAGGTCGGCGACCTGGGTCGCGGCGCTGTTGATCTGCCCGGCGAGCGAGTCGGCCTGGCCGCGCACGGCGGTCCACTGGTCGTCGACGGCCTTCCAGCCGCTGGCGATGCTGCCGGCCAGGGTGGTCGCCTGCCCGAGCAGCACGGCTGCGGGGCCGGTCTCGCCGGGGTGGTTGCCGAGGTCGCTCCAGGCGTTCCAGAACTGGCCGAGCTGGGCGGCGATGCCGGTCTTGCTGGGCTCCCCGAGCGACTCCTCGAGGGTCGACAGGGCGGAGGCGCGCACCGACTGGTAGCCGGCGGCGGCGGCGGTGCCGCGCACCTGGCCGTCGACCACCTGGTCGCCGAGGCGGGCGATCGCGTCGACCGAGACGCCCTGGCCGGCGACGACGCCCGAGCTGTAGAGCCCGACGCGGGCCGGCGCCTCCACCGACGACTGCCCCACGCGCTGGCGCGTGTAGCCCTCGGTGTTGACGTTGGCGATGTTCTGGCCGGTGACGTCGAGCCCGGTGCGGGCGGCGACGAGGCCGGTGTAGGCGGCGCTGAGCCCGCCGAAGGTGCTGGCCACGGTCACAGCCTCCCGTCGAAGAGGTGCCCGCCGGAGGCGGTGGTCGCGCCGGCCGGACCGCCACGGCGACCGGGGGCGCCGGCCCCCACGGCGCCGCTCGCGTCGTAGATGCTGCCGGCGGCGGCGTCGGCCGCCGTGGCGAGGGTCTCCTGCGTGGCCCGGGCGGCGGCGCGGAGGAAGCGCTCGTTCTCGTCCCGCAGCTGCGCGATGCGCGCGGTGAGGTCGGTCATGGAACGGAGGTGGGCCGTGAAGATCTCGCCCCAGGGGCCTGCGGGAGCCGCGGCGATGATGTCGCGCAGGGGCGCCTCCTCGTCGGTGCCCCACTCCTGGGCGACGCTCGAGACCTCGACGCTGCGGGCGAGCCCCGCCTCCCGGAGCCGGTCGAGCACCTGCTCGACCTCGCGCGTGGCGTGGTCGACCCAGCGGGTGCGGCCCGCGGTGAGCAGCAGCTGCTCCTCCTCGAGCTTGAAGGTGAGCAGCTCGAGGAGCTCGCGCTCTCGCCAGAGCAGAGCGGACAGCTCGTTCGCTCCCATGTCGGTCTCCTGTGGTCGGGTGTGGTCGAGGAGCGGTGACGTCCTCTTCAGCGGGGACTATCGGCGCACCCCGGCGGGGCGTTAGGCGCACGGCCGGACGATGTCGTGCGGTCGGCCCTACAGGGTCGGCGGGGGTCGGCGGAAGGGGCGTTCCACCCCAGCCCGGGGGGCACCTCCGGCGAGGCCCCCCCGGAGACGTGACAGGCGCGCCCCCGCTCTGGGGACAGCGCGGCCCCCACCCGCTCCCCGCGCGTCGATAGCGTTGCTGGTGCACGGCGGGCCACATCGACACGCCGGGCCACGGACTCGATCCGGGGCCTGCAGCACCGCCCGCCCCACCTCGTACCACCACCGCCGCGCCCCTCACGGGGCAGGCAGCGTGACGGATCGAGACAGCCCTGATCAGAGGGCTGTTCGTCGCGCCCTGGAACACCTCGGACGTGCCTGCCCCCGCAGGCCCCTCTTGCTGGGAGCAAGTGAATGAACCGCACCGACCGCGCCACCCGCGACGCCCTCGTCGTCGAGAACCTGCCCCTCGTCGGCTACCTCGTCTCCGAGGTCTGCTCACGGGCCACGCACCTCTCGCGAGACGACCTCGCCAGCGTCGGCGCCGTCGCCCTGGTCCAGGCCGCCGAGGCCTTCGACCCCACGCTCGGCATCCCGTTCGGCGCCTACGCCCGCACCCGCGTCGTCGGCGCGTTCGCCGACGACATGCGCTCGGGCGACTGGGCGAGCCGCGGCACCCGCAAGCGCATCAAGGAGACCCTGGCCGTGCAGGAGGCGCTGAGCGCGTCGCTGGGGCGCGCCCCCTCGGTCGACGAGATCGCCGGTGCCCTCGGGGTCGACCGCCAGACCGCGACCGCGGCCCTCACCGACGCGGCGCGGACCGTCTCGAGCCTCGACGACACCGTCGCCGACCACCTCGCCGCCGACGTGCCCCTGCCCGGTGAGCAGCTGCTCGCCGCCGAGCGCAGCCGGTACGTGCGCGCCGCCGTCGAGGCGCTGCCCGAGCGCATGCGCCTCATCGTCGAGGGCGTCTACTTCGGCGACCGCACGGTCACCGAGATCGCCGACGAGCTCGGCATCACCCACAGCGCCGTCTCGCAGCAGCGCACCGAGGCCGTCCGCCTGCTGCGCGACGCCCTGGCGGCTCACTACGCCGACGACGAGGCGGCCGAGTTCGTGCCGGTCTCGAAGACCGCGCCGGCGCGCCGCAGCGCCTACCTGTCGCGCGTCGCCACGAACGCCGCCGTCGGCATCGCCCGCGCCATGCGCGAGCCCGCCGCGGACGGCTTCAGCGCCGCCGTCTAGGCGGGCCCCAGAAAACTTCCGGAGGTCGCTAACGACCACCGGCAGCCGGCCGACAGTAGCCGGTGTCAGCCCACGGACGGGCTGACGAACACCACCCAGTCACGGAAGAGGAAACACCATGGGCATGCAGATCAACACCAACCTCGCTGCGAACAACACGTACCGCAACCTGAACGCCACGCAGAACGACCTGTCGAAGAGCCTCGAGAAGCTCTCGTCGGGCCTCCGCATCAACCGTGCCGCTGACGACGCGGCCGGCCTCGCGATCTCCGAGGGCCTGCGCTCGCAGGTCGGCGGACTGACCGTCGCCGCACGCAACGCCCAGGACGGCATCTCCGTCGTCCAGACCGCTGAGGGTGGCCTCACCGAGGTGCACTCCATCCTCCAGCGCGTCCGCGACCTGGCCGTCCAGGCGGGCAACGACTCGAACAACGCCGAGTCGCGCAAGGCGATCAGCACCGAGGTCACGGCGCTGACCGATGAGCTGACCCGCATCTCGACCTCGACGAAGTTCAACGGGACCAGCCTGCTGAACAGCAACGAGACCCTCAAGTTCCAGGTCGGCGCCAACGGCTCCACCGACGACCAGATCTCGGTCGACCTCTCGGGTGCCAACGTCACGAAGATCACCGCTGCGCTGAACACCGGCTCGACCGCGTCGGGCACGACCTTCGCCGTCACGACGGCCGACCTCGTGGCCGACGCGACCGCGACCTTCAAGTCGTCGGTCGGCACGTCGGACGTCTCCGAGATCGAGACGGGCAAGCTGAAGGGCTCCGGCACCGCCGGCGCCTTCAAGAGCGTCGACGAGTACGCCACGGCCCTGAACGCGGACGCGACCTTCTCGGCCAACTTCAAGGCCACGACGGTGCGCAACGCTGACGGTGCGGCGACCGGCATCTCCGTGACCGCCCTCAACGGTGGCAAGGTCGACGTCACGGCTCCGGCCGACGGCGTCGACGCCGGAGACGACAGCGGCACCGTCGCGACGGGCATCTCGTTCGACTCGGCCTCCGCCGCGCAGAACGCGATCAAGGTCATCGACCAGCAGATCACCAACGTGTCGACGGCTCGTTCGAACCTCGGTGCCGTGCAGAACCGCTTCGAGCACGCCATCAACGTGACGAACGTGGCGAAGGAGAACCTGACGGCGGCCGAGTCGCGCATCCGCGACACCGACATGGCGCAGGAGATGGTCAAGTACACCCGCTCGAACATCCTCAGCCAGGCCGGCACCGCGATGCTCGCGCAGGCGAACCAGAGCACCCAGGGCGTCCTGTCGCTCCTCCGCTAGTCGGCGGGCGACACGGTCGCCGACTCGTCGGCGACCGGCACGACGCCTGATCCCAGCGGGCGCCGAGCACCACCCTGGTCGGGTGCGTGACGGGTGCGCGACGGGGGAGCAGCTGATCCTCTCCCCCCGAGCGCGCCTGGTCGCGCACCCGACGCTCTCCACCCCGCCCCACCCGCCCGATCCCCACCGCGAGAGGCACCACCATGGCGAACCTCGGCATCGACGGCCTCGCGAGCGGCCTCGACACCACGTCGCTGATCAACTCGCTCATGTCGATCGAGGCGACGCCCCAGACCCTGCTGAAGAACAAGGTCACCGCGGCCAACTCGTTCGTCACGTCGATGCAGACGCTGAACGCCCAGGTCGCCGCGCTCGCGACCACGGCCACGACCGCCGCGAAGCCCGGCTCGATCGACCTCTTCACCGCCACCAGCAGCTCGACCGCCGTCACCGCGAAGGCCGCGGCCGCCGCCGCCTCGGGCAGCATCGAGTTCACCGTCGGCGCCACGGCGCAGGCGAAGACCGCGGTCACGGCCGCGATGACCGCCTGGCCCACGAGCCCGGCGACGCTGACCTTCACCTCGAGCGCCGGGAAGCAGACCGAGGTGACCGCCGCCTCCTCGTCCCTCGACGACGTCGTGAAGGCCGTCAACGACTCCGCCGCCGGCGTCAAGGCCGTGAAGGTGCCCGTCGGCAAGGACGCGTCGGGCGCCGCCGTCTACCGGCTGCAGCTCACCTCGGCCACCTCGGGGGCGACCGGCGACTTCGCCGTGCACCGCGGCACCGCGGCCGAGACGACGGCCGGCACGGCCCCCGACCTCCTCGCCGAGCCCGGCGCCGCCGTCGTCAAGACGGCGCGCGACGCCTCGCTCACCCTCTACGCGGGCACCGCCGCCGAGCAGGTGGTGACGAGCGCCTCCAACACGTTCACGGATCTGCTGCCCGGCGTCTCCGTCGACGTGACCGCCGCCGCCGTCGGGGCCGCCGCCCCGGTCACGATCACGATCGGCCGCGACGCGACCGCCGCCGGCAAGGTCGCCTCGGGGCTCGTCTCGAGCCTCACGGCCGTGCTCGGCGCGATCACCGCCGGGCAGGCCACCACGTCGACGACGGGCGCGACCGGCAACACCACCGTCAAGGGCGGGGCCTACACCGGCGAGTCGTCGGTCCGGGCCGTACAGCAGGCGCTCCAGTCGGCGGCCTCGCAGCCGATCGGCGGCAAGTCGCCCTCGACGATCGGCGTCGTGATCCAGAAGGACGGCTCGTTCTCGTACGACGCCGACAAGTTCTCGGCGGCGCTCGCCGCCGACCCCGTCGGCACCCAGTCGATGCTGAGCACGCTGGCCGACCGCATCGCGAAGGCCGCGACCACCGCCTCCGACAAGGTCTCCGGCACGCTCACGACCGTGATCACCGGCCAGCAGTCGGTCGTCAAGGACCTCGGCGGCCGCATCGCCGACTGGGACCTCCGGCTCGCCACCCGCCGCGCGACCCTGCAGACGGTGTACTCGAACCTCGAGGTCACGCTCAGCAACCTCAGCTCCCAGTCGACCTGGCTCAGCAGCCAGGTCGCCTCCCTCACCGCCCAGACGAAGTGACCATGGACGCCTCCTCCTTCGCGGCCTTCGCCGCCGCCCCCCGGCCCGCCGCCGTCGCGCAGCGCCAGCGCGCCCAGTACAACGCCGAGGCGGTGCTCTCGGCGACGCCCGTGCAGCTCGTCACGATGCTCTACGACCGCCTCATGCTCGACCTCGGCCGCGCCGAGGCGGCGCAGCTCGTCGCCGACTGGGGCACCGCCGCCGAGCAGCTGCTGCACGCGCAGGCGATCGTCGCCGAGCTGTCGTCGTCGCTCAAGGTCGACGTCTGGGACGGCGGCGAGGGGCTGCTCGCGCTCTACGGCTACACCTCGACCGCGCTCGTCAACGCGAACGTGCACCACGACGTCGAGCTGACCCGCGAGGTCGTCGGCCTGCTCGACCCGCTCCGCCAGGCCTGGCACGACGCCGCGGCGTCGCTGCAGGCCGGAGGCGCGGCGGGCGTCCCGCTGCCGGCTCCCGCCTCGCCGGGCGCCGCGGTGCCCGGGGCCGGCCTGCCGCAGCCGGCGGGGGTCGCCGCGTTCGGCAGCACCACCTCCGGCTACGGCGCCACCATCGCCTCCTCGTCGTCGCTCGGAGGAGCGCTCGGTGTCGCCTGACGCCACCGTGCTGCCCGCTGAGGCGTCGGCGTGCGTGACGGACACCGACGTGCTCGCGCACGCCGGGTGGGCCGCCGCCCTCGACGAGCTCGAGGCCCTCGCGCTGACCGTCGACGCGACCGGCGGGGCGGACCTCGACGACTCGGCCCCGCGCCTCCTCTCGTGGACGCCGCCGACGGGCCTCGGGCCGCTGCCGGCGGAGCTCGCCGACCGCGCGGCCGACGTCGCCGCGGCCCAGCGCGACGCCCTGGCCCAGGTCGACGACGCGCGCCTCGTCGTGCTGCGGCACCTCGACGTCGTGCGCACCGTCGAGGCCTCGCACCAGCCCGAGCGCCCGGTCTACCTCGACGCGACGGGCTGACGCGCCCTCGCTGCCACCCCCGCCCCCACGGCCGAGTGGTCACGAACTGCCCCTCCCGTCGCCGGGAGCAGCAGTTCGTGACCACTCGTGTCGAGGGCCCGGCGCGTCAGCCCCAGGGGATGACGCCGACGACGACCGCGACGACGAGCATCACGACCGACACCACGGCCGCCCGCCAGAGCACCTTCTTGTGGTGGTCGCCGAGGTTGACGTTCGCGAGGCTGACGAGCAGCAGGATGGCCGGCACGAGCGGGCTCTGCAGGTGCACCGGCTGGCCGATCACCGACGCTCGGGCCATCTCCACGGGCTCGATGCCGAACGCGGAGGCGCTCTCGGCGAGCACGGGGAGGATGCCGAAGTAGAAGGCGTCGTTGCTCATGAAGAAGGTGAGCGGCAGGCTCAGCAGGCCCGTGATGACGGCGAGGTACGGCCCCATCGCGTCGGGGATGACGTCGACGAGCCAGTCGGCCATGGCGCTGACCATGCCGGTGCCGTTCAGCACGCCGATCAGCACCGCCGCGGCGAACACCATCGAGACGACGCCGACGATGCTCGGCGCGTGGGCGACGATCTCGGCCGTCTGCTGCTTCACCTTCGGGAAGTTGACGAGCAGCGCGATCGCCGAGCCGACCATGAAGACGTAGGCGAGCGGGAAGAGGTCGAGCACGAGCAGCACCATCACGGCGACCGTCAGCACGAGGTTGAACCAGATCAGCCCCGGGCGCAGCGTCTCGCGGGTCGGGTCGAGCATGGTGTCGGCCATCGTGCCGACGCCGGGGGTGCCGTTCTCCGACAGGCCCGTGCCCGCGTTGTCGACGGCCCGCTCGCCGGGGGCGTCGGCCCGCGACCCGTCGGCCCGGCCGCCGCGCAGCCCGAGCGCCACGGTCGGGCTGGTGAACATCGACACGCCGCGGCCCTCGGCGACGCCGGCCCCGGCGTTCGCCATCGCCTTCGAGAGCGGCACCGCGACCGCCGCGGTGTCGAGCGAGACGCTGCCGCCGAGGCGCTTGCGCTCACGCAGCCCGAGCAGCCAGGCGAAGGCGAACGCGATGACGAGGCCGGCGACGAGCGACGGCACGAGGGGCACGAAGATCTCGGACGGCGAGACGTTCAGCGCCGCCGCGGCGCGGACGGTCGGCCCGCCCCAGGGCACGATGTTCAGCGTGCCGTTGATCAGGCCGGCGACGCAGGTCAGCACGACCGGGCTCATGCCGAGCCGCAGGTAGATCGGCAGCATGGCCGCCGTCGTCACGATGAAGGTGGTCGAGCCGTCGCCGTCGAGCGAGACGGCCCCGGCCAGCAGGGCGGTGCCGAGCACGACCTTCGCGGGGTCGTTGCCGGTGGCGCGGAGGATGAGCCGCACCAGCGGGTCGAACAGGCCGACGTCGATCATCAGCCCGAAGTACATGATCGCGAACATCAGCAGGGCCGCGGTCGGGGCGAGGTCGCCGACCGCCTCGATCACCATGTCGCCGATGCCGAGCCCCGCGCCGGCGAAGAGGCCGAAGATCGTCGGGACCATGATCAGCGCGAGCATCGGCGAGAGCCGCTTCGTCATGATCAGCACCATGAAGGTGAGGATCATCAGATAGCCGAGCAGTACGAGCATCGGGACTCCTTCGTCCGTGAGCGTGTCGGTGGGCCGGCCCGGCGTCACCGCCCCCGAGGGGGCAGGCCGATCGGGTGCGCGGCGCGTCCGGGCACGCTAGCGGCCAGGTCGGAGGCACGTCGCGCTTCTGCGCGTTGGAGCCGTTCCGCACGTTGTCGGCGTTCTGCTCGTTCTGCTCACGCGCCTCCCCGGGCCCGGTTACGCTGACGCTCGTGACCGACGACAGCTCACCCCGGAGCGCCCGCGCCCGCCCGCCGCGGCCGCGGCGCCGGTTCGCGACCGAGGTGCTGCTGCTGCAGCTGGCCGTCGTCACCGCCGTCGTGCTGCTCACCACCGCCGTCTTCGTCGGCGTCGCCGTGCAGCGCCTGGCCCACGAGGCCGAGTCGACCGCCCTCGCCGTCGCGCAGAGCGTCGCGGCCGACGGCGACGTGCGCCGCGAGGTCGCCGCCCTCAGCGTCGACGGCACCGCCCTGGACGAGGAGGCGCTCGCCGAGGGCCCGCTGCAGCTCACGGCCTCGTCGGTGCAGCAGCGCACCGGCGCGCTCTTCGTCGTCGTCACCGACGACCGCGGCGTCCGCCTCGCCCACCCCGAGCCGGACCGCATCGGCGAGCGCGTCAGCACGAGCCCCGACGCGGCGCTCCGCGGCGAGGAGACCGTGTCGTGGGAGCGCGGCACGCTCGGCGACTCCGCCCGCGCGAAGGTGCCGGTCTTCGCCCCCGACGCGGCCTCCGGCGAGCGCCCGGTCGTCGTCGGCGAGGTCAGCGTCGGCTACGCGCCCGCCCGCGTCTACGACACCGTCGCGCGCGACTCCCTGCCGGTGGTCGGCGTCGCGGCCCTCGCGCTCCTGCTCGGCGTGGTCGCGTCGGTGCTCATCCGCCGTCGCCTCGACCGCCTGACGCTGGGCCTCCAGCCCGACGACCTCGCGACCCTGGTGCAGAACCAGCAGGCCGTGCTCGGCGGCGTGGGGGAGGGGGTGCTCGCGGTCGACCGGGAGGGCCGCGTCAGCGTCTGCAACGAGCAGGCGGCGCAGCTGCTGGCGCTCGGCTCGGCGGGCGACGACGTCGTGGGGCACGCGCTCGCGGAGCTCGAGCTGCCGGGGGAGCTGGCCGACCTGCTCGACCCGGCCCGCGCCTCCTCGGGGTCGCCCTCGGCGGGGCCGGCCGGGCCCGCGGGCACGACCCTCGTCGTCGGCCCCCGGGTGCTGATCGTCGACGTGCGCCCGGTGGCGCGCGAGGGCGTCGACCTCGGCCGCGTCGCCGTGCTGCGCGACCGCACGGCCGTCGAGGCTCTGACCCGCCGGCTCGACGCGGTGGGCGCGATGACGACGGCGCTGCGCGCGCAGCGCCACGAGTTCGCGAACCGCCTGCACGCCGTCGCCGGCCTGCTCGAGATCGGGCGGGTGGAGCAGGCCAAGGGCTACCTCGCCGACGTGCTCGAGCACGGGCCGCTGCGCTACCCGGTGAAGCACGCCGACCGGCTCGCCGAGCCGTACCTCCAGGCGTTCGTCGGCGCCAAGGGCGTCGAGGCGGCGGAGCGCGGCGTGCTGCTGCAGCTCGGCCCCGAGACGCTCGTCGCGGGGCAGGTGGTCGAGGCGGGAGACGTGACGACGGTGCTCGGCAACCTGATCGACAACGCGGTGCGCGCCGCCGTCGCGGGCCGCACGACGCCGGCCTGGGTGGAGGTCGAGCTGCTCGACGACGGCACCGACCTGCACCTCTCGGTGATGGACTCCGGCGACGGGGTCGCGCGCCCCGAGCGGCTCTTCGAGCGTCGCCGCGACGTGCCCGGCCCGTCGGAGGCCGACGACGGTGAGCCCGGGGGAGGCACGGGGCACGACCCGGTGCACGGCCTCGGCTTCGGGCTGCCCCTGTCGCGCGACACCGCCCGTCGCCGCGGCGGAGACGTGTGGCTCGGCTCGCCCGGCGGCGACGGCCACGGCGCCGTGTTCTGCGCCCGGCTCGTCGGCGCGGTGCAGCCCGCGGGCGCGGTGCCGCCCGTCGGCGCGGGGCCGCCCGCCGCCGACCTCCCCGGCCGCCCCGACCCCTCCAGGAGCACCCCGTGACCCCCGCCTCCGCCTCCCCGCTCACCGTGCTCGTCGTCGACGACGACTTCTGGGTCGCCGACGTGCACCGCGCGCGGGTCGACGCGCAGGACGGCTTCCGGGCCCTGCCCCCGGTCGGCACGGTCGCGGCCGCTCGCCGGGCGCTGGCCGAGCAGCCGGTCGACCTCGTGCTGCTCGACCTCTACCTGCCCGACGGCAGCGGGCTCGACCTGCTGCGCGAGCTCGACGTGGACGCCTTCGTGCTCAGCGCCGCCTCCGACCCGTCGACGGTGCGCACCGCCCTCCGCCGCGGGGCGCTCGCCTACCTGATCAAGCCCTTCGCGGCCGAGCTGCTCGACGAACGGCTGCGGGCCTACCGGCGCTTCGAGCACGTGCTCGACGACCACGGGCCCGAGCAGGGCGGCGGCGCGGCCGGCCGGGGCGCCGGCGAGCGCGGAGGCGTCGACCAGGAGGCGGTCGAGCGCGCGCAGCGCATCCTGCACTCCGGCGACGCGCGGGCGTCGTCGCGGTCGCGCTCGGCGACGGAGCAGGCCGTGCTGGAGGCGGTGGTCGCCTCCGCCGCCGAGCTCAGCGCCGCCGAGGTCGCCGACCAGGTCGGGGTCAGCCGGGCGACCGCCCAGCGGTACCTGGCCTCCCTCGCCGCCGACGGCCACCTCGCCATGCAGCTCCGCTACGGGTCGGCCGGCCGGCCCGAGCACCGCTACCTCCGCGCCTGACCCGGCCCGCGCCTCCCGCGCTCCCCGCCTCCCCGCCGTCGAGAAGAACCACGTCCTCGCAGACGAACCACGCCGCGGCGTGGTTCGCGTGCGAGGACGTGGTTCGTCACCGCGGAGCCCCCACTCCGGGGGCGTGCACTTACGCACCACCGGGCACCGCCGATAGAGCGCCCTGAGCACGGATCGCTCGACACCCCGGCCACGGATCGGCCCCTCGTCTCCCTGACACGGAGACACGAGACCCCTGGAACGTGCATGCCCCTCGAATCCGTGACCCAGGCCGCCCTGCAGAGCGCCCTCGACGGCCTCTCGCTGCGCCAGAAGACCATCGCGGCCAACATCGCGAACGTGAACACCCCCGGCTACCAGGCCAAGCGGGTGGCCTTCGAGGAGGCCCTCGGCCGTTCCGTCTCGCAGGGCAGCGGGGCCGTCGGCGCGACCACGAGCCGGTCGCTCGAGCCGACGCGGCTCGACGGCAACAACGTCAACCTCGACACCGAGACGCTCTCGAACGTCGACACGGTGCTCCGCTACCAGTTCGCCACGCAGGCGATGAACTCCGAGCTGACGGCCGTCCGCGCCGCGTTCCGGACGAGCTGATGCCCGCCTTCGACGCGATCGGCATCGCGAGCACCGGCCTCACCGTCCACCGCAAGTGGCTCGACGCCGTCTCCGACAACATCGCCAACGTCAACACCGTCAAGTCGATGGACGACACCGCCTTCCAGGCCCGCTACGTCGAGGTGCAGGAGGGCGCCGGCACCTCCGGCGTCTTCGTCCGCGCCGACCGCTACGGCAGCGAGGCCGGCCGCGTCACGTACCTCCCCGACCACCCCCTGGCCGACGCCGAGGGCTACGTCCGGATGCCCGACATCGACCTCGGCGCCCAGATGGGCGACCTGATCATGGCGCAGCGCGGCTACCAGGCCAACGCCGCTGTCGTCGACCGTGCCAAGACGGCCTACGAGGCCGCACTACAGATCGGACGTGGCTGATGCCTGTCGCAGGGATCCCGGCTCTCGGAGCCGTTCAGCCGACGGGCTACGCCGACGTGTCGTCGCTGATGCAGGCGGGAGGCGCGGGCGGGGTCGGCGGCGTCGCCGACGTGACCGGCGTGGCCGGGGCGCCCACCGCCTCCGGCGCGACCTTCGGCGCGAGCATGGTCGGCGCCGTCGAGGGCCTCCAGCAGCTGCAGGGCGAGGCCAAGACCCTCGCCGTGAAGGCCGTCACCGGCGACCTCACCGACATCCACGACGCCACCATCGCCGCCACGCGCGCCCAGGTCACCCTGGAGCTCGTCAGCGCCGTCCGCAACAAGGCCGTCGACGCCTTCACCGAGATCATGAGGATGCAGGCCTGATGCCCACCGCACTGAAGGGCACGCTCGACAAGCTGCGCGCCACCCTGGCCGGCTTCTCGGTCGCCCAGAAGACCATCGTCGTCATCCTCGTCGCGGCCCTCGCGCTCGGCGCGTTCGCGCTGACGAGCTGGCTCACGAAGCCGACCTACACCCCGCTGTTCAGCGGCATCGACCCGGTCGACGCGAGCGCGATCGTCGAGCAGCTCAAGGCCGACGGCGTGCCGTACCAGCTGACGGCCGGCGGCCAGACGATCCTCGTGCCGGAGGAGAGCGTCTACCAGGAGCGCCTCACCGCGGCCGCGGCGGGCCTGCCGTCGACGAACGGCGAGGGCGGCTACTCGCTGCTCGACACCATGGGCGTCACCTCGTCGGAGTTCCAGCAGGACGTCACCTACAAGCGCGCCATCGAGGGCGAGCTCGCCAAGACGATCATGGCGATGAAGGGCGTGAAGACCGCCAGCGTGCAGCTCGCCGTGCCGGAGGAGAGCGTCTTCGTCTCCGAGCAGAAGGACCCGACGGCCTCCGTCTTCGTCGAGACGCAGGGCGGCGCGACCCTCACCGACCAGCAGGTGCAGGCGATCGTGAACCTGACCAGCGCCTCCGTCGAGGGCATGAAGACCACCGACGTCGCCGTCACCGACGCCTCGGGGGCCGTGCTCTCGCAGATCGGCACCGGGGCCGTGGGAGGCGCCGGCGACCAGGCGGGCGACTACGAGACCAAGGTCCAGTCGTCGGTGCAGGCGATGCTCGACAAGGTGGTGGGCGTCGGCAACTCGTCGGTCGTGGTCGCCGCCGACCTCGACCAGGACGCCGGCACGCGCGTCACCGAGTCGTTCTCGCAGCCCACCACGGGCCCGATCGCGCTCAGCGAGTCGAGCACCACCGAGCAGTACGGCGCGGGAGCCGCCGGGGCCGGCGGCACCGGGGCGACCGGCGTGCTCGGCCCCGACAACATCGCGGTGCCGAACAACACCGCGACCGCGGGCGGCACGGCCGCCGGCGGCGCCGCGGGCGACGACGGCTACGTCAACGAGTCGGCGACGAAGAACAACGCGGTCGACAAGACCACCGAGACGATGAGCGTGCCCTCGGGAGGCGTCAGCCGGCAGACCGTGTCGGTCGCCCTCGACGCGAACGCGGCGAAGGACGTCAACCTGCAGAGCATCAACGACCTCGTCACGGCCGCGGCCGGCATCGACGCGGCCCGCGGCGACGACGTGCAGGTCGCCCTGGTCGACTTCGACACCTCGGGCGCCGACGCCGCGAAGGAGGCGCTCGCCGCCGCCGACGCCGCCGCCGCCGACGCCGCGATGTGGGACACGATCCGCACCGTGGGCATCATCAGCGCGATCGCGCTCGCCCTCATCGTCGCGATGATCGTCTTCGCGAAGCGCAGCCGCCGCCAGGCCCGCGAGGAGATCGACCTCGGCGAGCTGAGCGCCGGCGCCCCGGCCCAGACCTGGGACGCCACGGTGCCGCTCGACCTCGGCGACGCCGGCGCCTCCGGCCGCCGCATGCTCGGCGACGACGCGCCCACCCAGCTGCTCAGCGTCGACGCCCCCGAGCCCTCGCCCGAGCACGTGTCGGCCGAGCGCAAGCGCGCCGAGATCGACGCCCTCGCCGAGCGCGACCCGGAGAAGACCGCCGAGCTGCTGCGCGGCCTGATGGACCAGCGGGTCGGCTCGTGAGCCTGGTGCCCCTGGCCGGGCTCGGCACCGCCGCCCCCGGCGCGGGCGGCGCCCCCCTGACCGGTGCGCAGAAGGTCGCGGTGATCCTCATGCAGATGGAGCAGACCCGCGCAGCCACCGTGATGAAGCAGTTCAGCGAGGAGGAGGCGGAGGAGATCACCGCCGAGATCGTCCGGCTGCGCCGCGTCGACCCCGCGGTGGCCGAGTCGGCCGTCGCGGAGTTCCACGACCTCAGCGTCAGCGGGCGCTACCAGCGCCGCGGCGGCCACGACGTCGCCGTCGGCCTGCTCGAGGCCTCGTTCGGCTCGGAGCGCGCCGCCGGCGTGATGGAGCGCCTCGCCTCGAACGCGATGGGCAAGAGCTTCGAGTTCCTCGACGAGGCCGACCCGGGCCAGGTCATCACCCTGCTCGACGGCGAGCTGCCGCAGACCATCGCCCTCGTGCTCGCGCACCTCCGGCCGCAGCAGGCCTCGGCCGTGCTCGCCGGGCTCGACGTCGAGGTGCGCGCCGACGTCGCCCAGGCCATCGCCACGATGGGCACCGCGACCCCGGAGGCCGTCGGCATCGTCGCGACCACCCTCAAGGTGCGGGCCGGCGCCGTCGTCGCGCCGCGCGAGCAGGTCGAGGTCGTCGGCGGCATCCAGCCCCTGGTCGAGATCATCAACCGCAGCGACAGCGCCACCGAGCGCGCCCTGCTCGACGGCCTCGACGAGCGCGACCCGGCGCTCGCCGAGGAGGTCCGCTCGCGCATGCTGACCTTCGAGGACATCGTCAAGCTCGAGTCGCGCGACATCCAGCAGGTGCTGCGCGGCATCGACGCCGCCGTGCTGGCGACCGCCATGAAGGGCGCGCTCGCCGCCGTGACCGAGGTCATCCGCGGCAACGTCTCCGAGCGCAACCGCGAGCTGCTCGACGACGAGCTGCAGTCGATGGGCCCGGTGCGCAAGTCGCAGGTCGAGGAGGCGCGGGCCGAGGTCGTGCGCGCCATCCGCGAGCTCGAGGCCCAGGGCGCCATCACGGTGCACCGCGCCGACGAGGACGCCCTCGTCGACTAGCCCCGCCCCGGCCTACGGCAGATCACTCTCGAATTCGAGAGTGATCTGCCGTCGGCGGCCCGAGGATCGCGGCGTCCCCGGTGCTCCGCGCCGGATCCCTCTCGTTCTCCGCCCGCCCGCCGCCCGGCCCCCCTTCGGGGCGAGCGCTAACGCCCCCCGCGCGACCGCCGAGAGTCGCAGCTGAGCACGGATCGCTCACCTTCCTGGCCACGGATCGGCCGCACTCCCCACCGTCGAACGGCTGCTCTGTGCTCGATCCCGTGATGTCCCGACCGGACGCCCCGTCCGCCCCGGACGCCTTCTCGCGCCTCGTGTACCCGTCGCTCACCGGTGCCCGTGCGACCGACCAGGCCGACCCCGACGTCGAGCGCCGCACGCGCGCCGAGGCCTCGGGCCACGCCGCGGGCTACGCCGCCGGGCTCCGGGCCGCCGACCGCGAGCTGACGGCCCGTCGAGCCGTGCTCGAGGCCGAGCACGCCGACGCCCTGGCGCGCCTGCAGCAGGCGACCGCCGCCTCCCTCACGGCCCTGGCGGCCGCCGGCCGTGCCCTCGAGGAGCGCGTCGTGCCCGTGCTGCACGAGGCCGAGGAGGCGCTGGTCGCGACCGCGCTGGACCTCGCCTCCGCGGTGGTCGGCTACGAGGTCGCCGCCTCCGAGCGCTCGCGCGACGGCGACCCGCGCGTGGGCCGCACCGCCCGCGCCGCCCTCGCCCGGGCCCTCGACGGCCTCGACCCCTCCGTCGTCGTGCGGGTGCGCCTGCACCCGGCCGATGCCTCGCTCGTCGCCGACGCCGCACGCTCGGCCGGCGTCGAGGTCGTCGCCGACCCCTCGCTCCGCCCCGGCGACGCCGAGGCCGATCTGCCCACCGGCCTGGTCGACGCCCGGCTGTCGACGGCGCTCGGCCGGGCGCGCACGGCCCTGCTCGGCGACGGCGACGAGGTGGCCCCGTGACCCTCACCGCGACTCCCCCCGACCGCTCCGCGGAGCGCACCGGCGACCCGTTCGCCGCCCACCTCGGCGCCCGCGTCGCGGCCGCCCGCGCCGCCGCCCGCCCGCAGCGCGTGGGGCGCGTCGTCAGCGCCGTCGGCCTCGGCCTGACCGTGCAGGGGCTCGACGCCGCCGTGGGCGACGTCGTCACCGTCGGCGACGCCGCCGGCCCGGGCGCTCCCGGCGCCACCCTGGCCGAGGTCGTCGCGACCACGCCGGAGGGCCTCCGCTGCATGCCGCTCGGCCGGCTGACCGGCGTCACCGCCGGCACGCCCGCCCGCTCCACGGGCCGACCGCTGCTCGTTCCGACCGGCGCCGGCCTCTTCGGCCGCGTGCTCGACGGCCTCGGCCGCCCCATCGACGGCAAGGGCCCGCTGCGCCGCCCCGACGGCCGCCCGGTCGACCTCGTCGGCCTGCACCACGAGACCCCCTCGGCCATGCACCGGGCCCGCATCGACACGCCCCTGCAGCTCGGCGTGCGCGTGCTCGACACCCTCACCACCGTCGGCCGCGGCCAGCGCGTCGGGCTCTTCGCGGGCTCGGGCGTCGGCAAGTCGTCGCTGCTCTCGATGATCGCCCGCGGCACCGACGCCCAGGTCAGCGTCGTCGCCCTGGTCGGCGAGCGCGGCAGGGAGGTGCGGGAGTTCCTCGAGGACGACCTCGGGCCCGAAGGCCTGGCGCGCTCCATCGTCGTCGTCTCGACCAGCGACGAGCCGGCCCTGATGCGCCTGCGCGCCGCGTTCGTCGCGACCCGCATCGCCGAGTCGTTCCGCGACGAGGGCGCCGACGTCGTGCTGATGATGGACTCGCTGACCCGCGTGGCCATGGCGCAGCGCGAGATCGGCCTCTCGGTGGGCGAGCCCCCGGCCACCCGCGGCTACCCGCCGTCGACCTTCTCGGTGCTCGCCGAGCTGCTCGAGCGCGCCGGCACCGACCGCGTCGGCTCGGTGACGGGCCTCTACACGGTGCTCGTCGACGGCGACGACCACAACGAGCCGATCGCCGACGCCGCCCGGAGCATCCTCGACGGGCACGTCGTGCTCGACCGGAAGCTCGCGGTCACCGGCCACTTCCCGTCCGTCGACGCCCTCGGCTCGGTCTCGCGCGTCGCCTCCAAGGTCACCACCCCGGCCCAGCGCGCCGCGGCGACGAGCCTCCGCAAGGTCATGGCCGCCCGACGGGCCGCGCAGGACCTCCTCGACGTGGGTGCGTACCAGCGCGGCACGAACCCGCTCGTCGACGCGGCCGTCGACCACCAGGGATCCATCGACGCCTTCCTCCAGCAGGCCATGGACGACCAGGCCCCCTCGGCCGAGTCGTGGGGCCGCCTGGCCCAGCTCACCGCTCGACTCGGAGGTGCCTGATGGCCCGCTCCTTCTCCCTCGTGGGCCTGCTCCGGCTCCGCCACGCGCAGCAGGACATCGCGGCCGGCCGCCTCGCCGACGCGAACGGCCGCCTGCGGACGGCCGCCGACGCCCGGCTCGCGGCGCGGCGCACGCTCGACGACGGCCCCGTGGCCATCACCGACGCGGCCATGCTCAGCGCGGTCGCCGCGTCGCGCGCCTCGACCCGGGGCATGCTCGCCGAGCTCGACGCCGTGACGCAGCGCCGCCAGGCCGAGGCCGCCGAGGCCCAGGCCGCGTTCGGCGAGGCCCGCCGTGCCGCCATCGGGCTCGAGAAGCTCGAGGAGAAGCACGCGGTGCTCTCCGCCGCCGAGGACCTGCACGACGAGCAGGTCGCCCTCGACGAGATCGCGACGCAGTCGTGGGCGCCGCCCGCCCCGACCGCCGGCACCGCGACTCCCTCGACCCTCCCTCCTTCCCCCTCGACCCCTCCCGGAGGACGCTCGTGAGCCCCGTGACCGAGGTCCTGTCACGCATCCAGGACATCCAGAGCCAGATCGCCCAGCTCCGCACCGGCGGGGCGGCCGCGCTGCTCGGCGGCGCCGCCGCGGCCGGCGCCGGCACCGGCACGTCGGCCGCGTCCGCCGGCGCCTTCGCCGACGCGCTCGCCGGCACCGGTGCGACCCCGGCCGCCTCCTCGGCCGCCGGTGCGGGCTCGCTCTCGACCACCGCCTCCGTCGACGCCGTGAAGGGCGCGGTGGCCTCGGGCAGCGGGGCGACCGGCCCCGACGTCGTCGAGACCGCGAAGAAGTACCTGGGCGTGCCGTACGTCTTCGGCGGTGAGGACGCGAGCGGCATGGACTGCTCCGGGCTCGTGCAGCGCGTGTTCGCCGACCTCGGGGTCGCCATGCCGCGCGTCGTGCCCGACCAGGCCGACATGGGCGCGGCGGTGCCGTCGCTCGCCGAGGCGAAGCCGGGCGACCTGCTGGTGCCGAAGGGCGAGGGGCACATCGTGATCTGGCTCGGCGACGGCAAGGTGCTGCACGCCCCGCGCCCCGGCAAGGACGTGCAGATCGTCAACAACTGGTACAAGGACTCGGACCTCGCGACGATCCGGCGCGTCGTGCCCGCGACGGCCGGCACCGCGCCGGTGTCGTCGGTCGGCGCCGCGGCCGCCGCCGCCGGCTCCGTGCAGAACGTCGACCTGATGACCGCGCAGCTGCAGCAGCTGATGCGGTCGGGGGCGACCTCGTGAGCGGGCTCCGAACGCTGCCGTCCGCACCGCCGGCGCCGTCGGCGCTGCCCGCGTCGGGTCGCGCCGCCGGGCTCGGGGCGGGTTCCGTCCCCTCCTCGGGCGCTGCTGCGCTCGGCGCCTTCGGCGCGGCCATGAGCTCGGCCCGCGACGCCGCGTCGTCGCGCGACGCCGGCGCCCCCCGCGACGTGACGGCCCCTCGCGACGCCGGGTCCTCCCGTGACGTCGTCGCCACCCGGGCGGCCGCGGCGCGGCTGACCCGCGAGGCCGTGGGGGAGTCGCGGGTCCAGCCGCACCCCGCTCGCCCCGCCGGCGCGGACGACCGTGCACCGGCCCCGACGCGCACCGGCGACGCCCCCGGCACGGGCGCGGCGCCCGCCGTGGTCGCTGATCCGGTCCGGAGCGGATCAGCGCGGAGCGAGACCGCTCCCGCGGCGGACGACGATGCCGCGGGCGCTGTCGACCCTTCGGGCGACTCGACCGGCGCAGCCGTCCCGGCCGCCCCCGCCGACCCGACGGCCGGCGCCCCCGCCGTCCCGGCCCCGTCGGGTCCGCTCCCGACGGCCGTCCTCGCCGCGGCCGCGCAGTGGCTCGGCGCGGCACCGTCGACGATCGGTGCGCCGTCGCCCGAGGTCGTGCCGACCGCCGCCTCCGCCGCCCCCGCGACCACCGCCGTCGACCCCGCCCTCGCGGTCGCGCCGTCGGTGGCCGGCGCGCTGCCCGGCACGCTGTCCGGCGCCGCGACGGTCCTCGCCGCGGCGACGGCGACGTCGGAGCGCACCAGCCCCGTCGTCCCGGACACCTCCGGCGCTGCTGGTCGCCCCGGGGCCGCCCTCGGCGTCACCGCGGGTTCCCTCGGCGACGCGACCGGCGTCTCCGCACCGGCCGCCGCCTCCGTCCCTTCCCCCGCCGCCTCGGCGTCGACCACGGCCCTGCCGGGCCTCGTCGCGTCGGCGCCTGTCGCCCCGACGGCGGGCACGAGCGCGGCCGCGGCCGCGTCCGCCACGGCTGTCGCACCGGCGTCGGCGCCCGCCTCCACGGTGACGACCGGCGACCCCGTGGCCGCGGGCGGTCCCGTCGGAGCGGCCACCGCCTCCGCGCCCGTCGTCGTGACGTCGACGACGTCCGACCTCGCGGCGCCCGCGGCGGCCACGGCTGGCTCGGCCGCGTCGAGCTCCGCGACGGGCAGCACGGCCGCCCCGGGCTCCGCGCCCGGTACGCCGGTGACGGCCGCCCCGGCCCCGGCCGACCCCGGCGCGGGCACCGGGCCCGCCGCCCTCGTCGCCGTGCCGGTCGTGGCCCCCGCCTCCGGCCCGGCCCCGACCGCGGCGGCCACGCCCGCCCCGGCCGCGGCCCCGCCGGCCCCGGCGCCGTCCCTCGCCCCGCAGCTGCACCGCCCGCTCTTCTCGCTGGCCGCCGCCGGCCCCGGCACCCACGTCGTGACCGTCAGCGTCAGCCCGGAGGCCCTCGGGCCCGTGACCGTCCGTGCCCACGTGGGCGCGCACGGCATGCACGTCGAGATGTTCGCCGCGTCCGACGCCGGGCGCGAGGCGGTCCGGGCGATCCTGCCCGACCTACGCCGTGACCTCGGCGGTTCGGGGGTGCCGACGAGCATCGACCTCTCCGGCCAGAACGCCCCCTCCGACGACCGCGGCGCGGCCGCGGGCGCCGGCGAGCGCGACGGCCGGGGCGACGGCGCCGCCGGGCGGGCGCCCGACGACGAGCGGCTGCGGCGCTCCGGCACCGGCCTCGGGGCCGCCGCCCGCGCGGACGGCGTGCACCGCGCCTCCTCGGGGCCCGTCACCTCGCTCGACGTGCTCGCCTGACCGCCGCGCCGGCCACGGCCGCCGCCTCACCCTCGACCTCACGACCCCGACCAGGAAGTCCCGTCACATGCCCTCGATCGACCAGATCTCCGGAACCGTCGACCCGGCCACGCAGGCCGCCGCGATGGCCGCCGCCAGCGCCGGCCGCGCCCCGAAGCAGACCATGGACAGCGAGATCTTCATGAAGCTGCTCGTCACGCAGCTGAAGAACCAGGACCCGTCGTCGCCGATGGACACGAACGCGATGATCTCGCAGACCACCCAGCTCGCGATGATGGAGCAGGTCACGAACCAGACCACCACCGCGAACGAGGGCTTCTCGCTGCAGATGCGCATCGCGGCCTCGAACCTCGTCGGCCAGCAGGTCAGCTACACCGGAGCCGACGGCAAGAGCGTCACCGGCACCGCGACCAGCGTCTCGTTCGCCGACTCCGTGCCCAAGGTCACCGTCGCCGGGAAGGAGGTCGCCCTCGACCTCATCTCGGGCATCACCGCGCCGACCTCCCCGACCGTCCCCACCGCCCCGTAGCTCCCCGCACCACACCGGCTGCAGGACGCGACCGGTCTCCCCGCGCAGGACGCGCCTCCCTCATGCTCCCTGAAAGGCAGCTGCCATGCTCCGCTCCCTCTACTCCGGCATCTCGGGCCTCCGTTCGCACCAGACGATGCTCGACGTGACCGGCAACAACATCGCCAACGTCAACACCGCGGGCTTCAAGGCCTCGACCACGCAGTTCCAGGACACCCTGTCGCAGATGACCCAGGGCGCCGGCGGGCCGCAGACCGGCATCGGCGGCACCAACCCCGCCCAGGTCGGCCTCGGCGTGCAGGTCGCGGGCATCTCGACCAACTTCGCGCAGGGCTCGGCCCAGGCCACCGGCAAGGCGACCGACCTGATGATCTCGGGCGACGGCTTCTTCGTCACCCGCCTCGGCAACGACACCCTCTACACGCGCGCCGGCGCCTTCGACTTCGACGCCGACGGCCGCCTCGTGTCGGCCGACGGCAAGATCGTGCAGGGCTACTCGGCCGCGGACGGCGTCGTGAACGACGGCGGCGCGATCGGCGACATCACGCTGCCGCTCAACGGCGCGGCCCCCGCCACGGCGACCACGGCCGCGAACGTGGCCGGCAACCTCCCCTCCGAGACGGCGGTCGGCGCGACGCTCACGCGCGACACCAAGGTCTACGACGCGTTCGGCACGGAGAAGACCCTGACGCTGTCGTTCACGCGCACGGCGGGCGGCTGGAACGTCGTCGGCACCGACGGCTCGGGCGCGGGCGGCAACACGACCCTCGCCTTCCAGGACGGCGCGCAGGTCGGCGCGGGCTCGATGGTCGTCGACGGCATCACCGTCGACCTGTCGAAGATCACCGGCTTCGCGCAGCTCAACACCGTCGCGGTCACCGACCAGAACGGCCGCGAGGCGGGCACGCTGCAGGGCTTCACCCTCTCGAAGGACGGCACGCTGGTCGGCCAGTTCAGCAACGGCGAGTCGCTCGCCCTCGGCCGCATCGCGCTCGCCACCTTCACCAACCCCGGCGGCCTCGAGAAGGCGGGGGCGTCGGGCTACCGCGCCACGGCCAACTCGGGCGGCGCCGCGCTCGGCATCCCCGGCTCGCCCGGCGTCGGCTCGCTCTCGAGCGGCACGCTCGAGATGAGCAACGTCGACCTCTCGCAGGAGTTCACCAACCTGATCGTCGCGCAGCGCGGCTTCCAGGCGAACGCCCGCATCATCACCACCTCCGACGAGGTGCTGCAGGAGCTGACGAACCTGAAGCGCTAGCTCGACGCGCGCCGCGCCGCGCCTGCTCGGCCCGGACGAACCCCGTTCCGTTCACCGCACCCCGTTCTGCCGGGGTTCGGTGAACGGAACGGGGTTCTTCGCGTGCGGACGTCGGCTGCGCGGCGGCGGGCCGGGTGCCCAGCCGCACCGCACCGCACCGCCCCCTCTCAGCGCGGCACGCGCGCGAGCAGCTCGCGCAGCCGCGCCCCGCGCGCCGGGTGCAGCTGCTCGACCCACCCGATCCGCCCCTCCAGGTGGGCCCGGAACTCCGGCCCGCCGGCCCTGTTCTGCGCCTCGAGCCCCGTGCGCTCCGCGTTGTGCAGCAGCGCCCGGAGGGCGTCGTAGGAGGCGCGGGTCACGGTCACGTGCTCGTTCACGACGATCCCGGTGACGGTCTGCCGTGTCGCGGCCCCGCGCACCCGCGTCTTGTGCGGGTTCAGCTCGTGCCCCTCGTCGGCGACGACGCGGCCGACGCCCCGCACGAAGGCGTCGCTCCGGGCGGCGACCCCGCGGCCGCCGCTGAACGTCAGGTCGTCGGCGTAGCGCGTGTACCGGGCGCCCGCGGCAGCGGCCCAGCCCGCGAGCCGTGAGTCGAGCCTCCGGGAGGCGACGTTGGCGAGCGCGGGCGAGGTCGGGGCGCCCTGGGCGAGGTGCGGCAGGGCCAGGGCCCGGCGCAGCGCCGCGCGCTCGGAGGGGTCGCCGCCCGGCGGCATCGCCGAGAGCACGGCCGGCTGCACCGAGGTTGTCGTGAGCCCGGTGAGCACGTGGGCGACGGCCTCCGGCAGCCCCTCGCGGCGGAGCGCGCCGTACACGCGGCCGGCGCCGACGCGGGCGAAGAACGAGCGCAGGTCGAGCGCGACGACGACCTCGGCGCCGGTGTGCACGGCGGCGCCCGTGACGGCGCTGCGGCCCGGCACGAAGCCGTGGGCGGCGTCGTGCAGCGGCACGGCGGCCAGCACCTCGTCGAGCACGACGCGCTGCAGGTCGCGGAGGCGGTGGCCCGGCACCTCGAGCAGCCGCGGGGTGCGGCCGGGGCGGGTGCGCCACTCGTACCGGTGGTGCTGCAGCGGGCCCGAGGCGTGCCGGCGGTTCCAGTGCCGCACGTCGGCGAACCAGTCCAGCTCGCCGACCGTGAGGTGCAGCAGGGCGGCGAGGTCGGCCACCGACCCCAGGCGCCGGAGTCGCGGGTCGACCGCCCGCGTCGGCGTCGTCACGACCGCGACCCGGACGATCCGCAGCGAGGCGCCCTGCACGGCCGCGCGGGCCCGCCCCCGGCCCAGGGCGCCGGAGGTGTGCAGCACCTCCGCGAGCAGCCGGGGCTCGTCGTGCGGGGCCCGGGGGAACGCGCGGAGCGCCTCGTGGGCCAGCCCCGGCAGCCACGGGTGCGGTGGGCCGCCGTCGTGGGGTCCGTCGTCGCGCGGGCCGTCGTCCATCAGTCCGCCCGCGCGGGGGTCGGTGTCGGGGCGGAGGGCCGTCGGCCCGTCCGCGGCCGGCCCGAGCGCCGCCGCGCAGGCCGCGACGAGGGCGGCCTCCGTCCAGGCGGGGGCGGCGAGCATCGCGTGGGCGAGCCCCGTGGCGACGGCGTCTGCGCGGGCGGTCACGTGACTCCCCGGGCCTGACGTCCACCGGGGCCCCGGGGCGTCGCGCCGGTCCTCGGGCGCAGACGGGGGCCCGCGGTCAGCCCGACCACGACGGGGTGCGGAGGCGTGCGGCGACGGGACGGCGACTCGTGCGTCGGTCCGGGCCGGCCTCCGCGCGCAGCGCGGTGATCGGCTCGGGGAGCGGTGCCGTGGTCGAACTGCGTGCCCCGGGGTAGCCCCGGAGAGGGTGATCCAGCGCGTGGAGCACCCGCCTCGCCGTCCCGTCGTCGCACGCGGCCACCGTAGCGGCCCCGCGTCCGGCACCGCCTCCTCCCGGCGGATGACGAGCAGCGCCCGCGGCCGCCCGGCGGCCCGCACCGAGTGGTCACGATCTGCTGCCCCGGGCGTCGCCGAGCAGCAGATCGTGACCACTCGATGCCCCGGCGGCGGGGTACGCGGGAGCGGGCCTCCCAGGGCCCGGTGCGTAGACAAGGGAGATGAGCACGGGGACGGAGGCGCACCGCACCCCGCCCGCCCCCCGTCCCGGCCCCGGCCCCGGCCCCGGCCCAGGCCTCAACCTCGACGCCGCCCCGGAGGCCCGCTCCTCGCCGACCGCCGGCGCCCTCGCGACGGCCCTCCGCCTCCTCGCCGTCTACGCCCTCGCGCGCCTGCTCAGCACGGTGCTGCTCGGGGCGACCTACGCCCTGACCGCGACCTCGAGCTGGGCGCAGCACGACGGCGGCCCCGGCTTCGCAGGCTACCTCTCGTCGTGGGACGCCCGCTTCTACGCCGAGATCTCCGAGCGCGGCTACCCGACGGAGCTGCCACGGAACGACGAGGGCCAGGTCGTCAAGAACGCCTGGGCGTTCATGCCGCTGTTCCCCGCGGTCGTGAAGCTCGTCACGCCGGCGGTCGGCGGCAGCTGGCTGGTCGGCGCGCTCGTCGTCGCGACGCTCGCCGGGGCGGGCGCGACGCTGGTGCTCCACCGGCTGATGCTCCGGCGCTTCGGGGCCCGCGCCTCCTTCTGGGGCGCCGTCTTCTTCACGGTCTCGCCGATGTCGTTCGTGCTGCAGGTGCCCTACGCCGAGAGCCTGTTCCTGCTGCTGATGTTCGCGGCGCTGCTCGCGATGACCGCCCGGCGGTGGCTCTGGTTCGCGGTCTTCGGGGTGCTGGCGTCGTTCGCGCACCCGGGGGCCCTCGCGCTGTCGGCGGCGCTCGGCCTGACCTGGCTGGTGCGGCTCGTGCGCCGTGAGCGGGAGCCGGTCGCCGAGCACGTGCGCATCTGGGCGGCGGGCCTCGTCGTCACGGCGGCCGGCTTCGCCTGGCCGGTCGTCGTCGCCCTCGTCACGGGCGAGCGCGACGGCTACTTCGCGACCGAGTCGTCGTGGTGGCGCGACTACATCGGGTCGGACGGCTTCGTGCCGTTCACCCCGTGGTTCCGGTTCGGGGCGGCGATGGGCGGGTGGCTCGGGGTGGTCGCGGCGGCGGCGCTGATCGCGGTCCTGGCCGTCGGGCTGGCGCGGCGGTCGGGCCGGCTGGGGCTCGAGCTGCAGACGTACACGATCGGCTACGTCGCCTACCTGGTGGCGGTGTTCCTGCCGCAGCAGAGCAGCTTCCGCATGCTGCTGCCGCTGTCGCCGCTGTTCGCCGACGCACAGCTGTCGGGCACGAGGAGGCGCGTGGTCGTCACGATCGTCGCCAGCGTCGTGCTCCAGGCCGTCGCGGTCGTCCTCCTCTGGACGCTCTGGGCGCCGTAGGCCCCTCCACGCCCCGCACGACCCCACCGACATGTCTGTTCTGATATGTTCGCGGAGCGCCCCGATCGCAGTCCTCGATCACTCGTCAGAAGGTCCTGCCATGAAGCGTCGTCCGTCGTCCCTGCCCGCCCTCGTCCTCCCCCTCGCGCTCGTCGCGCCGCTGGCCCTCGCCGGCTGCGTGCCGGGTGTCCCCGCTCTCGATCGTGACCGCGACTCCCGCCTGCCCGCCGCCTCCGACGAACTGCTCGGGTCGACGCCGACGCCGACCGCCGAGCCTGTTCCCGAACAGGAGCAGTTCGCGGTCCAGCAGCAGGTCATCGCCGACGAGCCGCTCGGCCACTCGGTCACGATCACCGACGTGGTGCGGAACTTCGCCGTGCCCGACGGGGTCCTGCCGTCGTTCGGCGGGTCGGCGCCCGAGGTCGTGCTGGTGCGGGTCGACGCGACCGCGGGCAGCGCGTACTACACGAGCCTCTCGGCCTCCGACCTCACCCTGCGCACCTCTCCGGGTGGGGTGCCGAACTCGCCCGACACCTACCTCGTCTCCGAGGCGATGGGCGCGGCCGGCCACGAGCCCCTGACCGTGGTCTCGCGCGGCCAGCACGGTGCGGGCTGGCTGGCGTTCGAGCTCGAGCACCCGGCCGACGACCTCTGGCTGAGCTACGACCGGGCCGCCCAGAACGACGGTGCGATCCCCGCCGTCTCGGTCGAGGTGCCCCTCACGCGAGCCTGACCCGGTCGGTCGGCGCCGCGCCGCGGGGTCGTCGGTGCGTCGCGCGTCGCCTCTCGGCGCCCCGCGGCTCACGTCCGCCCGAGGTACCGCCCCTGCTTGTGGTTCAGCGCGAGAACGAGGTTGAGCACGACGGCGCCCGCGGCCGAGACGAGCACGACCCAGGGCGAGACGACGGTGAGCGAGAAGAGCACGATGGCGACGTCGATCACCATCTGCACGTAGCCCGCGCGCCAGCCGACCTTCTCCTGGAGGATCAGCGCGAGGATGTTGATGCCGCCGAGGCTCGCCCCGTGCCGGAAGAGGATGAGCAGGCCGACGCCCACGAGCAGGTTGCCGCCGAGGGTGCCGTAGACGGGGTTCAGCTGGTCGATGCCGAGGGCGACCGGGTGCAGGTACGAGAAGGCCGAGACCATCGCGACGGTCATCACGGTGCGCAGCGTGAAGCCCACGCCCTTCTTCCAGAGCGCGAGGGCGAAGAACGGCACGTTGACGAGCAGGAAGAGCAGGCCGAACGACAGCCCGGTCGCGTAGCTGACCAGCAGGGCGAGGCCTGCGGTGCCGCCCGAGACCGAGCCGCTCTCCTTCAGCAGGAACAGCCCGAAGGAGGCGATGAAGACGCCCGTCACCACCCCCATCACGTTCTCGGCGAGCGTGTGCTTGTTGGCGTCGACCGTCACGGAGTTCTCGGTCAGGGCCGGGTCGTCGACGAGCGGGGTCGCCGTGTCGGGCGACAGCGCGGCGTCCGGCCCGGTCGACTCGGGCGTCGACCAGGTCGGCGTCGCACCGGTGGGCGTGGTCGCGCTGTCGGCAGCGGTCTCGGCGGTGGGGGAGGAGGAGGGACGGGCGACAGGGGTGGCGTCGCGCGTGCCGTCGTAAGCGGGGGTGTCGGTCACCGCAGCATCTTGCCAGCACCGTGCCGCCAGCGCGTATCGGCAGCTGCATGGCAGAATCCCGGAGGCGCCTCGCAGCGCCCGCAGGGAGGGAAGCACCATCGACGCCACCGTCAAGACACAGGTCGATCAGGTCTGGAAGGCCATCTGGTCGGGAGGCATCGCCAACCCGCTGAACGCCATCGAGCAGATGACCTACCTGCTCTTCATCCGACGGCTCGACGAGGTGCATACCCGCGAGGAGAACCGGTCCAATGCGACGGGCCAGCCGATGCGCAACAGGGTGTTCCCCGAGGGCATCGACGACACCGCACGTCGACCGCGGGCGTACGACGACCTGCGTTGGTCGCGATTCAAGAACTTCACCGCCGCCGAGATGTTCGACGTCGTGGAGCAGAACGTCTTCCCGTTCATCCGTCGACTCGGTGACGAGGGGTCGTCGTTCGCCGCGAACATGGCGGATGCGCGGTTCGGCATCCCGACCCCGGCCCTCCTGTCGAAGGTGGTCGACCTGCTCGACCGCATCCCGATGGAGGCGCGCGACACCAAGGGCGACATCTACGAGTACATGCTGAGCAAGCTCGCGACCTCGGGTCAGAACGGGCAGTTCCGCACCTCGCGGCACATCATCCAGCTCATGGTCGACATGATCGCGCCGGGCCCGAAGGACACGATCATCGACCCGGCCGCGGGCACCGCGGGGTTCCTCGTCGCAGCGGCGGAGTATCTCGATCAGCACCACCCGGAGATATACAGCGACCCCGCCGCGATGGCGCACTTCAACCAAGAGGCCTTCACGGGCTTCGACTCCGACGCGTCCATGTCGCGCATCGGCAGCATGAACATGCTGCTGCACGGGGTCGAGAACCCCGTCATCGAGCGCCGCGACAGCCTCGCGCAGGGCCACGCGGACGCTGACGAGCGCTACTCGGTCGTGCTCGCAAACCCGCCTTTCGCGGGCAGCCTGGACTACGATTCCACCGCCGCCGACCTGCTGTCCATGGTCAAGACGAAGAAGACCGAGCTGCTGTTCCTGGCGCTGATGCTGCGGTTGCTCAAGAACGGAGGCCGCGCGGCCGTCATCGTGCCCGACGGTGTGCTCTTCGGCTCGTCGAAGGCGCACAAGGACATCCGCAAGATGCTCGTCGACGACCACAAGCTCGACGCCGTGGTCAAGCTGCCCAGCGGGACCTTCAAGCCCTATACCGGCGTCTCGACGGCGATCCTCTTCTTCACCAAGACGAGCTCCGGCGGCACCGACGACGTCTGGTTCTACGACGTCCGCGCCGACGGTTTCACGCTCGACGACAAACGCACCCCGATCGAGGCGAACGACCTGCCGGACGCGCTCGCGCGCTGGAAGACGATCGGCGACGCGGACTCGCCCGAGCGGGAGCGCCCCCGCACCGCCCAGTCGTTCTTCGTGCCGCGCGACGAGATCGTCGCCGAGGGCTACGACCTCAGCATCAACCGCTACCGCGAGGTCGAGCACGAGGAGGCGGTGCACCGCTCCCCGGAAGAGATCCTCGGAGATCTCGAAGTACTCGAGCGGGACATTGCGGTGCAAAGTCAGGCCCTTGTCCTTGCCCTGGCGCGTTGACTGTGGAGGATGCGCGCCTCGGCGATCTAGTTGACATCGTCATTGGTAAGACGCCCTCCCGGAGTGAGCCGAGTTTCTGGCACGGGACCCACCCGTGGGTGGCAATTCGGGACTTGAACGCTGGACCTGATCTCCGCCGCACGAAGGAATGCATCTCGAATATGGCTGTCGAGATGACCCGGCCGAAGCTAGTGGCGCCAGGAACAGTTCTCTTCAGTTTCAAGCTCAGCATTGGGAAAACTGCAATAGCGGCTGTGCCCCTCTATACGAACGAGGCGATTGCTGCTTTACCCATCCGTGATGAAACGAGGGTGCTGGCTTCTTACTTAAGAAGAGCTCTGGAAGCGCAAGAGCTGGCTGCCGACAGCAATCGGGCCACGATGGGGCTGACCCTGAATAAGGCTGCTTTGCAGGACATTAGAGTTCCCTTGCCCACGTTGGACGAGCAGCGTCGAATTGCCGCCATTCTCGACCAGGCCGACGAGCTGCGAGCCAAGCGCCGCCGCACCCTCGCCCTCCTCGACGAACTGCCCGAACGAATCTTTGCGGAGAGGTTCCTCGACGTCGGCCGTGCCCTTAACCCTCTGGGGGATCTGGCGGCATGGCAGTCCGGAGGGACACCATCGAGATCGCAGACGGCCTTTTTCAGTGGCGACATTCCGTGGATGACCTCAGGAGAACTGGGGCCTGTTCGTGTCATGGTGTCGAATGAGATGTTGACCACTGAGGCCGTCGCACGATCGTCCGCCAAGATGATTCCCCACGGATCGCTGTTGCTCGGCATGTACGACACGGCCGCCCTGAAGTCCAGCATCAGCGTCGGAAGGATCGCTTGTAATCAGGCTGTCGCTTTTGGTGTCCCATCGTCTGGGGTAAGTCCTGAATTCCTCTACTTCGCCGTTCGGTCTCAGCGGGCCTCGGTACTCGCTCGGAGGCGAGGCGCCAGGCAGAAAAATCTTAATCTGTCGATGATTCGCAGCATTACCGTCCCCGTTGCGTCGGCCGCTGAGCAAACAGATTTCGCGGACGTGGTTCAAGAGGTCGAAGCTCTGCGTGCTGCCGCGGAGGCACACCTCGCCCACCTCGACGAGCTCTTCGCGTCCCTCCAGCACCGCGCCTTCACCGGCCAGCTCTGAACCGCGGGTGACAGGGCCAGCCCGACCCGCGCCTCCTACCCCCGGCTCAGCAACGAGTTGACGTAGCGGTTCAGGCTCACTCCCTGTCGCGCGGCGGCGATGGTCAACCACCGGTGCATGTCGGGCGTGGTCCGCAGGCGGAACTCGCCGCTGAAGCGACGCTCGCCGAACGAGGCCGGCACGGGTTCGCCATCGGCCACGAGGTCGTTGACGACCTCGCCGACGAGCGACCGGATCCCTGCGAGCGCGGCGTCCTGGTCGGCGTCGAGCCACGAGAGCGACGGGAACTCCGCCACGGTGGCGGCGTATTCCTGGTCGTCCGCCGACCAGGCGACGGCGTAGCTGTAGTGCCGCACATCGGGGGTGCTGAGCACGGGGTTCATCGTTCCTCCAACTTTTTGATCGCTGCCAGGACCTGCTTGACCTGGTAGGCCTTCGCCTTGCCGTGGTCGTTCTGGATGTTCACCCGTGGGTCTCCCTGCCACGGCATCCGGTACACCGAGTGGCTCCCGCCCCTCCGGCGCGGTTCGCCGAACCTGTCATCGCACACCTTCTCAAGGTCGGCGAAGCGGACGTTCGCAGGGTTCCTCCGCATGCTGGCGATGATCGACTCGACGGAACTCACTCAGCAATGGTGCCACTATCGGCACCATTCGACAAGCCTTGGCACCGTCGTCCACATTCCTGGCCGGGCTGTTACCCACCGCTAGGCTGACGCCACACGCACCAGGGGGGCCAGCGGCGGTCATGAGCAACTTCGACTTCATCCGGCAGGGCTGGCCTGAGCTCGCCGAACAGGCTCGCCGGGCCGAGCACTACGTCGTCGGCGATCCACGCACGTCGTCGTTCTACGCTCGCCGAGCGCTCGAGGCAGCGGTGGAGTGGGCCTTCCGGGCCGACGCGTCCCTCGGCCCTGTCTACCGCGACGACCTCAACGCGAGGCTCCACGACGCCTCCTTCATGCACCTCGCCGGCCCGGCTGTGCTCGACAAGATGCACGTCATCCGTCAGCGGGGCAATGCGGCCGTCCACCGCGACGCCCCCGTGGCCGTCCGCGAGAGCGAAGCGACGGTGCGTGAGCTCTTCCACGTCTTCGTCTGGTTCTCGTCGACGTTCGCCCTCACGACCGAGGCGCGTCCTCCTGCCGGGCTGCGCTTCGACGCGTCCCTCATCCCGAGGCCTCGCCAGGCCGCCGCTCAGACGACACGCGCTGAGGCCGAGCGTCTGGCCGACCAGCTCCGTGTCGCCGACGGCGAGCTCGCGCGAGCTGCGCGGGCCAACGCCGCCCTTGAGGTCGAGCTGGAGCAGCTCAGGGCCCAGGTCGCCGCCGCGAAGCCGTCGAACGTGGCTCACCCCGTGCCGCACGACTTCCAGGAGGCGCAGACCCGTGCCGATCTGATCGACCCGCTGCTGCGGGAGTCAGGATGGCTGCTCGACCACGCTCGCGACCGCGAGTACCCCGTCACCGGTCTGCCCGACCGGGACGGAGGTCACACAGCCACCGGTCGCGCCGACTACGTGCTCTGGGGCACGGACGGCAAGCCGCTGGCAGTCGTCGAGGCCAAACGGGCTAGCTCCGACGCCCTCGTGGGTCAGCAGCAGGGGCGTCTCTACGCCGACGCGCTCGAGCGGGAGTTTGGTCAGCGACCGGTCATCTACGTGACGAACGGCTTCGAGACCTGGCTGTGGGACGACCTGGCCTACCCTCAGCGTCGAGTTCAGGGCTTCGCGACCCGTGATGAGCTCCAGTGGTTGGTCCAGCGCCGGCAGTCCGCCTCGCGCCTCTCGCCTCCTCGCATCGACGACACCATCGTCGAGAGGCTCTACCAGCAGCGGGCGATCACCCGCGTCACGGAGGCATTCGACGCGCACCAACGGCGGGCGCTGCTCGTGATGGCGACCGGCACGGGCAAGACCCGGACGGTGGTCGCGCTCGCTGACTCCTTGATGCGAGCGAACCGCGTCAAGCGCGTCCTGTTCCTCGCCGATCGTGTCGCGCTGGTGCGGCAGGCCGCCAGGGCCTTCGTCGAGTTCCTCCCGGACGAGACGGTCGTGAACCTCACGGAGGCGAGACACGCCAACGGTCGCGTCTACGTGTCGACCTACCAGACGATGATCGGCCTGCTCGAGCAACGGGACGCTGAGGGAGTTCGTCGGTTCGGGCCCGCCCACTTCGACCTCGTCGTCGTCGACGAGGCGCACCGCTCGATCTACCAGAAGTACCGGTTCCTCTTCGACTGGTTCGACGCCCTCGTCGTCGGACTCACCGCGACTCCTAAAGACGACGTCGACCACGACACCTACGAGCTCTTCGGCCTGGAGTCCGGCGTGCCCACCGACTCCTACGACCTCGAACGGGCGATCTCCGAGGGCTACCTCGTGCCGCCGGTGGGGCGAGTGGTGGCGACTCGCTTCACGCGGCTGGGTGTCCGCTACGACGACCTCAGCGAGGCGGAGAAGGAGCGCTGGGAGGAAGAGGACTGGGGAGAAGAGATCCCCGACGCCGTCGACGCCTCCGCGGTGAACGACTGGCTCTTCAACCGGGCCACGGTCGATGGCGTGCTGAAGGTGCTGATGTCCGAGGGGCGCACCGTCTCGGGTGGTGACACCATCGGCAAGACCATCGTCTTCGCCCGCAACCAGGCGCACGCGCGCTTCATCGAGGAGCGGTTCAACGCGAGCTACCCGCACTTCAACGGTCAGCTGGCTCAGGTCATCACGCACCAGACGCCGAACGCCGGGCACTTCATCGACGAGTTCTCGAACCCGGACCGGATGCCCCAGATCGCGATCTCCGTCGACATGCTCGACACGGGCATCGACGTGCCCGACGTCGTCAACCTCGTGTTCTTCAAGCCCGTGGGGTCCAAGACCAAGTACTGGCAGATGGTCGGTCGCGGCACCCGCCTCCGCCCTGAGCTCTACGGGCCGAGCGGTAGACAGGAGGACGGCACGTCCGACCGGGCCGGCGACAAGAAGGACTTCGTCATCTTCGACGTCGGCGGCAACATCGCCTACTTCAACGCCGACGTCCCGGAGGCCCCCACCAGTACGACGCGCTCGCTCCGCTCGCGGCTCTTCCTGGCTCGCCTCCGCCTCCTCCAGGGGCTCGACCACCAGGAGGCACGGGGCGACGGCGAGGTCCAGCTCCGATCCGACCTCGCCGCCCTGCTGCACGGACGAGTCGAGGGCATGACGGCCGACAACGTCCTCGTCCGGCCTCACCGCCGTCTCGTGGAGAGATTCGTCCAGGGCCGCGAGTGGGCCTCACTGGACGACAACGCCGTCGCGGCGGTGGTGGAGCTCGCCGACCTTCCCTCGACGGCGGACGCGCGCGACACGGACGAGGACGCCAAACGCTTCGACCTCCTCGCCCTCAGGGCCCAGTTGGGCGTCCTCGTGGGTGCGCCCGGCTCCGAGAGCGCCCGGGCCCGCATCGTGTCGATCGCGAGGGCGTTGGCGGGGCAGCGCACCATCCCCGTGGTGGCCGCTCAGGGCGACCTGCTCGAGCAGGTCGCGTCAGCCGAATGGTGGGACGGGGTCACCGTGCCGCAGCTGGAGAAGATGCGTCGTTCCCTGCGCGGTCTCGTCCGGCTCGCTCCGCGGTCCGAGCAGCGCGTCGTCTACACCGACCTCGACGACGAGGTCGACGTCCTGGACGACATCGACGTCGTGCTCGGTGCCGGGTCGGTCATCGACCGTCAGCGCTTCCGCGAGAAGACCCTGGCCTTCCTCCGAGCTCAGGAGAACCACCTCGTGCTCGCCAAGCTGCGGAAGGGCACGCCGCTGACCGAGCAGGACGTCACCAGCCTGGAAGCGCTGCTCCTCGAGAGCGGCGAGGTCGATCCAGAGCACCTGGCCCTCGCCGTCGAGGAGGCTCAGGGCCTCGGTCACTTCATCCGTTCCGTCGTCGGGATGGACCGTGAGGCCGTGAGCGACGCGCTGAGCGCCTTCGTGGCCGGGACCCGCTTCACGGGCAACCAGCTGGCGTTCCTCACCATGATCGTCGACCGTCTCACCGAGCACGGCCGGGTCAGCAAGGCGCTCCTCTACGAGCCTCCCTTCACGGCCTACGCCCCGACCGGCCCGGACGGGCTCTTCGACACTGCCGTGGTCCGCGACCTCTTCCAGGTACTCGACCGCATCGACGCCTCGGCCGAGGTCGGCAAGGTCAGCTAGGTCGTCGGTCCGTGGGTGAGTGGTCGCGAACTGCTCCTCCGGCCGGCTCGAGCAGCGGTTCGTGACCACTCGCCGCCTAGGGGCGTCAGATCGTGAGGATCGCGATGACGGCGATCACCCCGAGGACCACAGGAGTCGCGATCAGCGCCACGAGGGCGGGGCGGTGCAGCAGGGCGGGCACCGACCCCGGTGCCAGGCCGTGCGCCTCCTTCCCCGTGAGGCGCTGCTCGGCCGGCACGACCGTGACGCCTGCGCGGGCGGCGACGTCGCCGAGCACCGCCCCGTCGAAGTAGGCGCCGCTGAGGCCGACGCGCTCGCCGCCCGGGCCGACGACCCCGAGCCACGGGATGCCCTGGACGCCCTGGGTCAGCATGCAGAGCAGGCCGCGCTGCCGCCCGTCGAGCGCCACCGTGCTCGTGCGGCCGAGACGGCGGTAGCTCACCGACGTCGGCGTGACCGTGACCGTGGCGGTCCGCAGGAACGCCGCGAAGCCGGCCCCGGCCACGACGAGGGCGACCGCCACGGCGACGAGGCCCGACGGGCCCGAGCGCACCGCCACGAACAGCATCGCGGCCCCGAAGATGAGGGCACGCGTCTTCGCCGAGACCCAGAACGCCGCCCAGGTCGGCCGGTGCACGACGACGCCGGGCGTCGTGCCGGGGGCGGGGGGCGTGGGGGAGGGGTGCGAGTGGCTCACGGCTGCCTTCTTCCGAGGGATCACGACTGATATGTGCCACACACCATACCGATCGGTCGGTCCTCGCCGCGACCGCGGGCATCCAGGTGCCCCGTCCTGGGCCCTCGACGCCTCGGAGGGCCCAGGACGGGGCACCTCGACGCGCCGACGCGCCGACGCGCCGGCGCGCCGACGCGCCGGCGCGCGTCCGCCGAAGTGCGGACACCGCGGCGGCCGCCACCTAACGGCGGCCCGCCCCCGGCCGATAGTCCCCCCTGAGCAGCTCAGGACGAGCGCTCGCTCGCCCCACGGACGGTGGCGGGAGAACACAGACCTAGGACGGGCCGATGATCGTCGTCACGCGACTCAACGACAGCAGATTCGCTGTCAACCCAGACCTGATCGAGCGGATCCACGAGACGCCCGACACGACGCTGATCATGGTCGACGGGGCGAAGTACATCGTCACCGAGCCCATGGCCGAGGTGATCGAGATGATCGCCCGCTACCGCGCCCGCATCGTCGCCATCGCCTACGACGAGCCGCACGCCGCCGCCCCCGCGACGCAGCCCCTCGGCTCGCGCACGTCGACCGGCCCGCAGCTCGGCATCGTCCGCGGCTCGAGCGGCTCCGGCCTCGTCTCGCCCTTCCCGACGACCGCGACCGCGACGGCCGCCGCCGCCGCGACTCCCACGGCCGCCCCCGCGACCACCACCCTGGAGCGTTGACGTGGATCCCGCGACCATAATCGGCATCCTGCTCGCCTTCGGTGCCCTCTTCGGCATGATCAAGCTCGAGGGCGTCCACGTCGAGGGCCTGCTGCTGCCGGCCCCGATGCTGCTCGTCTTCGGCGCCACCATCGCGGTCGGCATCGCCGGCACGACGATCAAGGACGCGCTGCTCAGCTTCAAGAAAATCCCGCACGCGTTCACCGGCAAGGTGATCCCGCCGCAGTCGGTCATCGACGAGATCGTGGCGCTCGCCGAGAAGGCGCGCAGCGAGGGCCTGCTCTCGCTCGAGGCCGAGGCCGAGAAGTCGACCGACCAGTTCATGAAGGGCGCGCTGCAGAACATCGCCGACGGCACCGACGGCGAAGAGCTCCGCATCCTGCTCGAGGACGAGATGGAGTCCCGTCTCGCCGCCGACCGCACCGCGAGCAAGTTCTTCAACAGCCTCGGCGGCTACGCCCCGACCGTCGGCATCATCGGCACCGTCGTCAGCCTCACCCACGTGCTCGAGAACCTCGCGTCGCCCGACGAGCTCGGCCCGCTGATCGCGGCCGCCTTCGTCGCGACCCTCTGGGGCCTCCTCAGCGCGAACTTCCTCTGGCTGCCGTTCGCCGGCCGCCTCAAGAAGCTCGCCGACCTCGACGAGGCGCGCATGACGCTGCTGATCGAGGGCGTCCTGGCCGTCCAGGCGGGCAGCCAGCCGCGCCTCCTCGGCGAGCGCCTCAAGGCCATGGTGCCGACCCACGCCCTGACCGACGCCAAGGGCAAGGGCGGCAAGGGGGCGACGGCGAAGGCCGGCGCTGACGACCAGGGGCTCGCGGCGTGAGCGGCAGCCGCGGCGGGCGGAAGAAGAAGGCCCACGCCGAGGAGGAGCACCCCGACGAGCGCTGGCTCGCCTCGTACATGGACATGGTCACCGTGCTGATGTGCATGTTCATCGTGCTGTTCGCGATGTCGAGCGTCGACCAGGACAAGTACATCGCGCTCCGCAACTCGCTCGCGACGGGCTTCGGCCAGACCGACGTCGGCAAGGTCGACAGCGCCTCGGGCACCGTGGTGCCGGCGAGCGACGTGACGGAGGAGGGGAAGGGCTACTCCGAGGGCGACGAGACCGACATGAGCAAGGCCGCAGCGTCGGGCGAGGCGCAGACCGCCGAGCAGGCGGCCGCGGCCCAGGCCCTGGCGCAGTCCGAGCTAGACGACCTCACCGCGATCAAGGAGGCCATCGCCGGCAACCTCGAGGGCTCCGGCCTCAGCGCCGACGTGCAGTTCGCCACCGACGCCCGCGGCCTGACCGTCCGGCTCGTCGGCTCCGAGACGTTCTTCGGCACGAACAGCGCCGACCTCAGCGGCGAGGCGACCCGGGTGATGGACGCGATCGCGCCCGTGCTCCGCGACAGCTCGCACGACGTGTCGGTCGAGGGCCACGCCGACCAGCGCAGCTCGACGGCGCCGTTCGCGACGAACTGGGAGCTCTCGTCGGCCCGGGCGACGCAGGTGCTCCGCGACCTCGTCGAGCGCGGCGGACTGCCGGTCGAGCACGCCCAGGCCGTCGGCTTCGGCTCGTCGCGCCCGCTCGTGCAGGGCAGCACGGACGCCGACCTCGCGGCGAACCGCCGGGTCGACATCGTCGTGCTCTCGAACCAAAGCGACGACGTCAGCGCCCTGCTGCCGAAGCTCGAGCAGGCGGCCGAGGCAGCGGGAGGCGCGGTGACCGCGGGCAGGAACCCCGAGCCGGTCGCGCCCGCGGCCCCCGCGGAGGCCGCCGCGGCCCCTGCGGAGAAGAAGGACGAGAAGAAGTCCGAGAAGAAGGAGGAGTCTCACGACGAGGGGGCCCAGTCCGGGGGTCACTGACGACGCACCTCTAACGCGGTGACGGCACGGGCCGATAGGTCCGTCCGTGACCCTCCTCGACCCCGCCGTGACGAGCGCGCCCGCGTCGGCGCCCGTCGCCCCCGCGCCCGCCCCCGGGCCGGTCGCTCGCTCGGCGCGTCAGGTCGACGTCTACGACTTCCGCCGCCCGACGACGCTGGCCCGCGAGCACTCGCGCGTGCTCGAGCTCGCCTTCGACACCTTCGCGCGCCAGTGGGGCACGCAGCTGACCGCCAAGGTCCGCGTGCTCTCGCAGGTCACCTGCGAGCACGTGCAGATGCTGACCTACGACGAGTACGCCTCGTCGCTGCCGGCGACGACCGCGATGGTGCTCTGCCCGCTCGAGGGCGTCGGCCCCAAGGCGGTCGTGCAGTTCCCGACCTCGGCCGCCCTCGGCTGGGTCAGCCACATGCTCGGCGCCTCGAAGCCGCACGCGATGCCCGACCGCACCTTCTCGCCCGTCGAGCAGGCGCTCGTGCGCCGCCTCATGGAGGACGCCCTCGACGACCTCCGCTACTCGTTCGGCTCGCTGCTGGTCGACGCGGTCTCGGTCGGCGGCTTCCAGTACAACTCGCAGTTCGCCCAGGCGGCGCAGAAGTCCGACCTGATGATCGTCGCGACGTTCGAGATCCGCGTCGGCGAGCGCACCGCCCTCGGCACCGTGGCCATCCCGGCCGAGGTGCTGCTGCCCCAGCTCGGCGAGTCGAACCCGACCGTCGGCGCCGCCGACGCCCGTCGCCTGCTCGGCGCGCAGCTGGCCGCCGTGCCGGTGGGCGTCGCGCTCCAGCTGGCCCCCGCCTCCGTCCGCCCCGGCGTCGTGCTGGGCCTCGCCGTCGGCGACCTGCTGCCCCTGCCGCACCCGCGCTCGCGACCGCTCGAGATCACCGTCGACGGCCAGTCCGTCGGCCGTGCCGCCGTCGGGGCCAACGGCTCCCGCCTCGCGGGCATCGTCGTCTCCACCTCCCTGACCGGCACCGAAGAAGGAACCTCATGACCGGCACGACCATCACCCTGCACACCGCCGCGGCGGAGGCGCTCGTCTCCGTGCTGCCGACGCCGTCGCCGCTCCGCGCCGTGCCGCTCGAGGCCGTCGTCGCGCAGGGCCGCCGCACGGCCGCGTCGAGCGTCGTCATGACCTCGTTCGTCGGCTCGGTCTCGGCCGACACCGCGCTCGTGCTCGTCGACATGGAGCAGCTGACCGCCGCCGCCGGCACCGACTCGCCCCTGGTCTCCGTGGGCGACGTGCTCCGCCCGGCCCTCGAGGCCGCGACCGCCGTGCTCGGCGTGGGCGTGCTCGGCGAGAGCCGCCGCGAGCCCGCCGACGCGCTGCTCGCCGACCCCGACACGGTGGTCTTCGACCTGACCGCCGCGGGGCAGCCGGCCGGCTGGTTCGCGATCCGCATCCGCGAAGGCGGCACGGTGGGCCCCGGCCCGACCCGCGCCTCCTCGTCGCCCCTCTTCGACTCCGTCGCCGGCAACCTCGGCCGCATCAACAACGTCGAGATGGCCCTCACGGTCGAGATCGGCCGCACCCGCATGTCGGTGCGCGACGTGCTCGGCCTCGAGCCCGGCGCCGTCATCGAGCTCGACCGCTCGGCCGGCGCCCCCGCCGACGTGCTGCTCAACGGCCGCCTGATCGCGCACGGCGAGGTCGTCGTCGTCGACCAGGACTACGCCGTCCGCATCACCAAGATCCTCGACGTCGCCGACGGCCTGGTCTGACCGGTGGACACGCTCTTCGTCGCGCTGCGCGTCGCCCTCTCGCTGGGCGTCGTGCTCGCCCTGCTGTGGGTGCTGCAGAAGCGCCTCGTCAAGGGCGTCCGGGGCTCCGGCAAGTCGGCCGCCCCGGTCACCGTCGTCGCCCGCCAGGGCCTCGGCGCCAAGGCCAGCGTCGTCGTCGTCGACGTCGAGGGAGAGCGCCTCGTGCTCGGCGTCACCGAGTCGTCGGTCACGGTGCTCTCGGCCGCCGAGGTGCCCGGCCCCGCGCCGCTGGCGCTGGTGCCGGCCCCGGTCGTGCCCGTGACGGCCCCGCAGGAGGCGCGGGTCACCCCGATCGCCCCGGTCGCCGCCCCGGCCCCCGCCGTGGTGCCCGCGCCCGCGCCGATGTCGTTCGAGGCCGTCCTCGCCACCCAGCCCCCGCTGCCCGTGGCCGCCGTCCCGGCCGTCGCCCCCGCCCCCGTCGCCGTCGCCGCGGCCCCCGAGCTGCTCCGCCCCCGCGGCGCCGCCCGCCGCGCCGCGACCGTCGCCTCCGCGTCGGCCACCGCCGCCCGCGCCCCGCGCGACCCGCGCGAGCGCCGCCGCGGCCGCGCCTCGACCCCGCTCGAGGGCTCGATCCTCGCCCCTGGCACGTGGCGCCAGGCGGCCGCGGCCCTGCGGGCCGGACGCGCCGGATGACCCGCGCCTCCCTCGCCCGCCCGACCCGCGCCTCCTTCGGCTCCGCGCTCGTCGCGCGGCTCGCCCCGACGCTCCGCGACGGCCTCCGCGGCCGGGCCCTCGCCGGCGGCCCCACCCGCCGCAGCAGCTTCGTCTCGATCGACGCCGCCCCCGTGCGCTTCGCCGACACCCGCCTCGCCCGCACGGTCGTCGTCGGCCTGCTCGCGATGGTCGTCGCCTCGGCCCTGCTGATGCTGATCGGCCAGAGCGCCAGCGCCGCCCCGGCGCCCGCCCCGGTCTCGCCGACGGCGCCGGTCGACCCGACCGCGCCCGCCGTCGGCAGCACGGGCGGCACCGCCGGCACCACGCCGACGGACTACACCGACACCGACCAGACCGTCACCGACGGCACCGGCACGGGCGGCCTCGACATCGACATCACCGGCCCCGACGGCACGCCCAGCCAGGCGGTCGTCACGCTGATCGGCATCACGCTCCTGAGCGTGGCCCCGGCGCTGCTGCTGATGATGACGTCGTTCACGAAGATCTTCGTGGTGCTGGCGATGACCCGCAACGCGCTCGCGCTGCCGTCGATCCCGCCGAACCAGGTGCTCGCGGGCCTCGCGCTCTTCTTGAGCCTGTTCATCATGGCGCCGATCCTGGGGCACATCAACGACGACGCCGTGCAGCCCTACCTCTCGGGCCAGCTCGACCTGCAGGGCGCGATCGACGCCGGCTCGGCGCCGCTCCGCGAGTTCATGCTGGCGCACACCCGCGAGGAGGACCTCGCGCTGATGACCCGCTCGGCCGACCAGCCGAACCCCGCCGACCAGGCCGACGTGCCGATGCTCACGCTGATCCCGTCGTTCATGATCAGCGAGCTGCGCGCCGCCTTCATCATCGGGTTCGTCATCTTCATCCCCTTCCTCGTCATCGACCTCGTCGTCAGCGCCGCGCTGATGTCGATGGGCATGATGATGCTCCCGCCGGTGATGATCTCGCTGCCCTTCAAGATCCTGCTGTTCGTGCTCGTCGACGGCTGGGGCCTCATCATCACGAGCCTGATCGAGAGCTACCAGGTGGGCAGCTGATGGACTCCAACGCCGTCCTCGACCTGTCGATGCAGGCGCTGATCATCACGGGCAAGCTCGCCGCCCCCGTGCTGATCACCTCCCTCGTCGTCGGCTTCGCGATCTCGCTCCTGCAGTCGATCACCCAGATCCAGGAGGTCACCCTCTCGTTCGTGCCGAAGGCCGTGGCGGTGGGAGTCGCCCTCATCGTCTGCGGGCACTGGATGATCTCCGAGATGGTCTCGTTCACGACGGCCGTCTTCGACCGCATCCCGCAGCTCCTCAGCGGCGGCTAGGCCCGACCGTGACCCTCGACCTCAGCTGGCTGGAGGCCACGATGCTGGCCGCCGTGCGCATGACCGCGTTCATCGTCATCGCGCCGCCGTTCTCCTACAAGGCCTTCCCCGGCCGCGTGAAGGCGATGCTCGGCGTGGGCCTCGGCCTCGCCGTCGCGCCGCGCGTGACGCCCGGGTACGAGTCGCTCGCCACCGGGCAGTTCGTCGTGGCGCTCGTGCTCGAGGTCGTCGTCGGCGCCGTGCTGGGCTTCCTGGTGTTCCTCGCCTTCGCGGCCGTGCAGGCCGCGGGCAGCCTGATCGACCTCTTCGGCGGCTTCACCCTCGCGCAGGCGTTCGACCCGCAGTCGATGGTGAACGGCGCGCAGTTCACGCGCCTCTTCCAGATGACGGCGCTGGCGCTGATGTTCGCGAGCGGCGGCTACCAGCTGCTGATCGGCGGGCTGACCCGCTCGTTCGACGCGTTCCCGCTCGGGCTCGGCATGGACCTCTCGCGGCCGGTCGAGATGATGGCCCACGGCGTCTCGCAGATGTTCCTCGCGACGCTGCAGATCGCCGGCCCCCTCGCCGTCGTGCTGTTCCTCGCCGACGTCGGGCTCGGCCTCCTCAGCCGCGTCGCGCCCGCCCTCAACGCCTACGCGATGGGCTTCCCGCTCAAGATCCTCATGACCGTGATGCTCGCGGGCGGCGTCTTCCTCGCCCTGCCCGGCGTCGTGCGCTCGCTGACCGGCGACGCCTCGAAGATGCTCCTGGGGGTGGGGTAGCCGTGGCCGACGACTCCGGGGAGAAGACCGAGGCCGCGACCGACAAGCGGATGAAGGAGGTGCACTCCAAGGGCCAGCTGTCGCGCTCGCAGGACCTCAGCGCGTGGATCGGCGTCGGTGCCGCCGCCGTGATGATCCCGAGCACCATCCAGCGCGGGGCCGAGGCCGGCACCGACCAGCTGTTCTCCCTCGGTGAGATCATCCGCCACCCCGACGACACCACCGTCGTCGACCTGCTCGGCGACGGCGTGGGTTCCGTCGGGGCGACCATCGCGCCGATGCTGGCCGTCGTCGGCGTCGCCGTGCTCGTCACCGCGATCGTGCAGGGCGGCGTCCACATCAAGCGGATGACCGGCAACTACGAGCAGTTCAACCTGCTCGCCGGCATCAAGAACACCTTCGGCACCCAGGCTCTCTGGAACGGCGCGAAGGCCCTGATCAAGACCGCCGTCGTCGGCGTCGTGCTCTGGATGGCCATCCAGGGCCTCATGCCCGTCCTGATGAGCGGCGGCGGCCTCAGCGTCTCCGCGCTGCTCGCCGAGGCCGAGGCCGGCACGGGCATCCTGCTCCGCGCCGCCATCGTGGCCGGGCTGCTGCTCGCCGCCGCCGACGTCTTCGTCGTGATGCGCCGCAACCGCAAGAAGACCCGCATGACGAAGAAGGAGGTGCGCGACGAGAGCAAGAGCAGCGACGGCGACCCCCTGGTCAAGTCGCAGCGCCGCTCGCGTCAGCTCGCCATGAGCCGCAACCGCATGATGGGCGCGATCGTCGACGCCGACGTCGTCATGGTCAACCCGACCGACTACGCCGTCGCGCTCCGCTACGAGCCCGGCAAGTCGGCGCCCCGCGTCGTCGCCAAGGGCGCCGGCGCCGTCGCCGCCGCGATCCGTGCCCGCGCCGAGGAGTCGGGCGTGCCGCTCGTCCGCGACGTCCCCCTGACCCGTGCCCTGCACGCCTCCTGCGGCCTCGGCGACGAGATCCCGGTCGACCTCTACACGCCGGTCGCGCGCGTGCTGACCTTCGTGATGGCCCTCCAGGCCCGCGGGGCGTCCGCCGTCGCCGGCACGCACGCCAACCCCCGACCCACCACCCCCGACGAGGTCGCCGGCGTGCTCACGCCCGGCTCGCTCGAGGCCGACGCGATGCCCCGCCGCCTGCGGGTCGCTCGCGACGCCGCCTCCCGCACCGCGCCTCCGGCCGGTGCCCCCACTGCTCCCCGTCCGTCCGTCACCGGAGGAACCGCCTGATGAAGAAGACACTCCCCAAGCTCGCCGTGCCCGTCGGCGTGGTCGCGATCGTGCTGCTGCTCGTCGTGCCCGTACCGGCCCCGATGCTCGACGTGCTGATCATCTGCAACATCCTGCTGGCGCTGGTGATCCTGCTGACGACGCTCTTCGTGAAGAAGCCGCTCGACTTCTCGGTCTTCCCGTCGCTGCTGCTCGTCGCGACGCTGTTCCGCCTCGGCCTCAACGTCGCGTCGACGCGCCTCGTGCTCGGCGAGGGCTTCGCCGGCCACGTCATCGAGGCGTTCGGCCACGTGGCGGTGAGCGGCTCGATCATCATCGGCGCCGTCATCTTCTGCATCCTCGTCATCATCCAGTTCGTCGTCGTCACCAAGGGCGCCGAGCGCGTCGCCGAGGTGGGCGCGCGATTCACCCTCGACGCGATGCCCGGCAAGCAGATGGCCATCGACGCCGACCTCAACGCGGGCCTGATCACCGACGAGGTCGCCAAGCAGCGCCGCGCCGACGTCAGCGCCGAGGCCGACTTCTACGGCGCGATGGACGGCGCGTCGAAGTTCGTCAAGGGCGACGCGATCGCGGGCATCCTGATCATCGTCATCAACCTCATCGGCGGCATCGCCATCGGCGTGCTGCAGAACGGCATGGAGCCCGCCGACGCCCTCGGCCACTACGGCCTGCTCACCATCGGCGACGGCCTCGTCACGCAGATCCCCGCGCTGCTGATGGCGGTCAGCACCGGCATGATCGTCACCCGCTCGGGCGCCGACAGCGACATGGGCTCGCAGGCGGCGGCGCAGCTCGGCCAGTCGCGCATCGCGATCGCCATCGCGGGCGTCGCGGCGATCGGCATGGGGTTCATCCCCGGCATGCCGATCATCCCCTTCCTCGTCATCGGCGCGACGCTGCTGATCATCGCCCAGCGCCTCAGCACGAAGGCGAAGGCCGAGGAGGCGCGGGCGGCCCTCGAGGCCGAGGTCGCGCCCCCGGCCCCCACCGACACCACGGAGGACCTCCTCGAGCAGATGCGCGTCCACGCCCTCGAGATCCTGCTCGCGCCCGACCTCGTCGACATGGTCAGCGGAGCCTCGGACGACCTGCTCGGCCGCGTCAAGGCGCTGCGCCGCAAGATCGCCGTCGACATGGGCATCGTCGTGCCGCCCGTCCGCACGCGCGACAGCGTCGACCTGCCGCCGTCGACCTACTCGATCCGCATCGCCGGGGTCGAGGCCGGTCGCGGCCAGGCGCCCGCCCGCTCGGTGCTCGCCCTCGGCGACCAGCTCGACTCGCTGCCCGGCACGGTCACGATCGAGCCCGTCTTCGGCCTCGCCGGCAAGTGGGTGCCGGCCGAGATGCGGCACAGCGCCGAGATGACCGGCGCCACCGTGATCGACCGCGTCTCGGTGCTCGTCACCCACCTCTCGTCGATCATCGGCGACAACGCCGCCCGCCTCCTCAGCCGCGAGGACGTCCGCGTGCTCACCGAGGGCGTCAAGCAGGTCAACGCCGCCGCCGTCGACGACCTCGTGCCGAGCATGCTCTCGCTGGCCGAGCTGCAGCGCGTGCTTCAGGGGCTGCTCGCCGAGCGCATCCCGATCAACGACCTCGCGCGCATCTGCGAGGGGCTGACGCTCCGCGCCAAGCTGTCGACCGACCCGGAGGGGCTGATCGAGGCCGCCCGCGCCTCCCTCGGGCCCGCGCTCACTGCGCGCTACCTCGACGGGGCCGTGCTGCGCGTCATCATGATCGACCCCGGCCTCGAGCAGTCGATGCTCGAGGGGCTGCGGCCGAGCGACCAGGGCACGCAGATCCTGCTCGACGGCCACCGGGTCGAGCAGGTGCTCGGCTCGCTGCGCGACTCGGTCGCGAGCGTCGAGGCCCAGGGCCTCAGCGCCGTGCTCGTCTGCGCGCCCGCGCTCCGCCCCGCCATCCACCGGCTCGTGTCGGCGCAGCAGAACGGCCTGCCGGTGCTGTCGTACCAGGAGGCCACGGCTGCCGGCTCGACCATCGAGACCGTCGGCGTCGTGCGCGCCGCCGACCCGATCACGGCGGCCTGACGTGGCGCGCAGGGTGCAGATGAGCGGGGAGTCGCTCGAGCAGCTCGCCGCCGAGGCGCGCGCGGTGCACGGGCCCGGCGCCCGGGTCGTCGCGGCCCAGAAGGTGACGGTCGGGGGAGTGGGCGGGCTGTTCGCCCGCAAGCACTACGAGGTGACCGTCGAGGTGCCCGACCCCGCCACCGACCGCCCGGTCGCCCGGGTGACCATCACGCAGCCCGCCTCGCGGGCGGGCATCGCGGCGCTGCTCGCCGACGCCGACGCGGCGGACGGCTTCGACGACGGGGCCCGCCCCGGCGCCGCGGGTGCGGCCGCCGCCCCCGCCCCCTCGCGAGACCCCTTCGACGAGGTGCTCGCCGGCCAGGGAGCCGCCCGGCGCCCGGCGCCCGAGGTCGTCGTGCTGCCGCGCGCCGCCGACGCGGGCGCCGTCGACAGCCCCCGTCGCGCCGCCCGCGCCGCCGCGGCCGCCGCCTCGGCCGCGGCCGCGACCACCGCCTCCTCGTCGACCGCCGGAGGCGCGGTGCCGGCCCCGTCGCCGGCCGACGTCTCGACCCGCACCGACGCGTTCGCCGACATCATGGACGACTTCACCTTCAACGGCATCGCGGTCGACCCCGTCGTCGCCCCCGCCGCCGCCGACGACGCCCGGCCGGGCCCGCTGACCACCGCCGCGGAGTTCCTCGCCGCGGCCGCCGCCACCACGTCGCCCGCGCTCGTCGCGGCCGGGCAGGCCGACCTGCCGGCCGCGCCGGGGCTGCTGCGCGGCGCCGGCGACCTCGTCGTCGTGGTGGGCCGCCCGGGCGACGCGTTCCGGGTCGCGGCGCAGATGGCGTCGGCGTTCGGGCTGCGCTCGGTCGACGTCTCCGACCGCCGCAGCGCCATCCTCGCCCGGGCCACCGGCGTGCACGAGGGCTCGTCGGTCGTCACCGCGCTCGCGTGGGACGACGACGCCCCCGAGGCGCTCCGCTCGATCGGCGCCGACCAGCTCTGGGTCGCCGTCGACGTCGGCCGCAAGCACGACGACACGGCGCGCTGGGTCGAGGCCGTCCGCGCGGTGCAGCCCGTCGCGGCCGTCGCGGTCGTCGGCGCGCAGGACACCGCGACCCCCGGCACGGTGCACCTGCTCGGCGTGCCCGTGGGGTGGCGCGAGTAGCCAGCGACCCTCACGTCGCTAAGCTGGCCCGATGCTGGTGTTGACGCGCAAGGTCGGGGAGCGGATCCTCATCGGTGACGACATCGTCATCACCGTCCTCGACTCCCGGGGCGAGGGCGTGCGCATCGGCATCGACGCCCCGCGCGGCGTGAAGATCCAGCGCGAGGAGGTCGTGCAGGCGGTCTCCGAGGCCAACGTCGCGGCGGCAGCGGCCCCCGACGACGCCGAGGCGCGCCTCCGCGCCGCGCTCGGCGCCCCCGCGCCCCGCACCGACCAGTAGCCGCGCCGCCCCCGCCTGCGCCCCCGCCCGCGCCCGCTCTGCCCGCGAGACACCACGTTCTCGCACGCGAACCTCGCCGCGGCGTGGTTGCCGTGCGGAGACATGGTGCCCCGCCGTGACGGACGGTCAGCGCGCGCCGAACACGCTCCGCGACGGCTCGGGCGACGGTACGGCCGTCGCGTCGGTGACCACGGGCGCGCCGGCGACGAAGTCGCGCAGCTCGCGGCCGTGCACGACCTTGGCCGGCAGCGGGTCCGACGAGTAGAGCCGCGGCATGCGGTCGGTCGGCAGCGGCGACGGCGAGCCGATCAGCACGACGTTGCCGAAGCGGCGGCCCTTGAGGGTGGCCGGGTCGGCGACCGCGGCGACGTGGTCGAAGACGGTCGAGAGCGTCGACGCCTGGCCGCGGGCGAAGGCGAGCCCGGCCCCGTCGGCCGAGTTGACGATCAGCATGCCGGTGGGGGAGAGGAACTCCGCCGCGGCCGAGTAGAACTCGAGCGAGGTCACGTGGGCGGGGATGCGCGAGCCGCCGAAGACGTCGACGACGAGCAGGTCGACCGTGCCGCGCAGCCCGGCCGGGAGCTTCAGCATCACCTCGCGGGCGTCGCCGTAGCGGACCCTGATGGAGGCGCCCCTCGGCAGCGGCAGCTTCTCGCGCACCAGCGCCACGAGGTCCGCCTCGAGCTCGACCACCTGCTGTCGCGACCCCGGGCGGGTGGCCTCCACGTAGCGGGGCAGCGTCAGCGCGCCGGCTCCGAGGTGCAGCGCCGTGACCGGCCCCTCGGGCAGCAGGTCGATGGCGTGGCCGATGCGCCGCACGTACTCGAAGGCGAGGTGGGTGGGGTCGTCGAGGTCGACGTGCGACTGCGGGGTGCCGTCGACGACGAGCGTGAACGCGCCGGGTCGGTGGCGGTCCTCGTCGACGCGAGCGAGGCCGGCGCCGATGGTGATCTCGCCGGAGGGGTCGTCGTGCGCAGCAGCCATGTGGCCCAGCTTCCCACCCCTCGGGGGCGGGAACACACGGGCCGCTCCCGCGTTATACCGAAGGTTCCGCTGAGAGTCAACGACAGGGCTTGCCAGGCGTGTCCCGGCTGCATAGTATTGACCTTTGCGCTCCCCGTGCGTCCCGTCGTCATATTGCGGTCGACGACGCACCTCGAGACGGCCTCCGAATATTGCGGCGGGGGCGCGTCCGGTCGTCGGAACGGGCTGGTCCTCGGACTGTACGCCCCGACGGCTCCGGGAGGGCCGTTCAACCACTCACTCATACTGTCCGACAGTGATGACCCGACGGGGTCCACGGAGGTTACTTCCTTGGCTGCTGCGAACACCGCAAACACCAACTCACCCAAGAACGGCCGTGGCGCATCGCGCCTCTCGTTCGCCAAGATCACCGACACGCTGACGGTCCCCGACCTCCTGGCGCTCCAGACCGAGAGCTTCGACTGGCTCGTCGGCAACGACATCTGGAAGCAGCGCCTCGCCGAGGCCACCGAGCAGGGTCGCACCGACCTCGCCCTCCACTCCGGCCTGGAGGAGATCTTCGAGGAGATCTCCCCGATCGAGGACCTGGGCGAGACGATGCAGCTGTCGTTCACCGCGCCCGAGCTCGAAGACCCCAAGTACTCGATCGACGAGTGCAAGGAGCGCGGCAAGACCTACGCCGCCCCCCTCTACGTCAACGCCGAGTTCATGAACCACCTCACCGGTGAGATCAAGACGCAGACCGTGTTCATGGGCGACTTCCCGCTCATGACCGAGCGCGGCACGTTCATCATCAACGGCACCGAGCGCGTCGTCGTGTCGCAGCTGGTCCGCAGCCCCGGCGTCTACTTCGAGCGCGCCTCCGACAAGACCTCCGACAAGGACATCTACTCGGCCCGCGTCATCCCGAGCCGCGGTGCCTGGCTCGAGTTCGAGATCGACAAGCGCGACCAGGTCGGCGTCCGCATCGACCGCAAGCGCAAGCAGAGCGTCACCGTCTTCCTCAAGGCCCTCGGCCTGACGAGCGAAGAGATCACGGAGAAGTTCAAGGGCTTCGCGTCCATCGAGGCCACCCTCGAGAAGGACGCCATCCTCACCAAGGAAGAGGCCCTCAAGGACATCTACCGCAAGCTCCGTCCCGGCGAGCAGGTCGCGGCCGAGGCCGCGCGTGCGCTCCTCGACAACTTCTACTTCAACCCGAAGCGCTACGACCTGGCGAAGGTGGGTCGCTACAAGATCAACCGCAAGCTCGGCATCGACGCGCCCCTCGGCGACTCGGTCCTGACCGTCGACGACATCGTCGCGACGATCAAGTACCTCGTCTCGCTGCACGCGGAAGAGAAGACCATCGACGGCACGCGCGACGGCAACGCCGTCGAGCTCCGCCTCGACGTCGACGACATCGACCACTTCGGCAACCGTCGCATCCGCGCGGTCGGCGAGCTGATCCAGAACCAGGTCCGCACCGGTCTCTCCCGCATGGAGCGCGTCGTCCGCGAGCGCATGACCACCCAGGACATCGAAGCGATCACCCCGCAGACCCTGATCAACGTGCGCCCCGTCGTCGCCGCGATCAAGGAGTTCTTCGGCACCTCGCAGCTGTCGCAGTTCATGGACCAGAACAACCCGCTCTCGGGCCTGACGCACAAGCGTCGCCTCTCGGCCCTCGGGCCGGGCGGTCTCTCCCGTGAGCGCGCCGGCGTCGAGGTGCGAGACGTGCACCCCTCGCACTACGGCCGCATGTGCCCGATCGAGACCCCGGAAGGCCCGAACATCGGCCTGATCGGCTCGCTGGCCTCGTTCGCCCGCATCAACTCGTTCGGCTTCATCGAGACCCCCTACCGCCGGGTCGAGGCCGGTCACGTCACCGCGACGATCGACTACCTCACCGCGTCGGAGGAGGACGACTACGTCGTCGCCCAGGCGAACGCCCCCCTCACCGACGGCTTCGACTTCGTCGACGACAAGGTGCTCGTCCGCAAGAAGGGCGGCGAGGTGGAGCTCGTCGCCAAGGACGAGGTCGACTACATGGACGTCTCGCCGCGCCAGATGGTGTCGGTCGCGACCTCGCTCATCCCGTTCCTCGAGCACGACGACGCGAACCGCGCCCTCATGGGCGCCAACATGCAGCGCCAGGCCGTCCCGCTGGTCCGCAGCGAGAGCCCCCTGGTCGGCACCGGCATGGAGGGCTACACCGCGATCGACGCCGGTGACGTCGTCACCGCCGACGCCGCGGGCGTCGTCACCGAGGTCTCGGCCGACGTGGTCGTGGTCCAGCTCGACGAGGGCGGCACGCAGGAGTACTACCTGCGCAAGTTCGACCGCTCGAACCAGGGCGCCAGCTACAACCACCGCGTGATCGTCGACGCCGGTCAGCGCATCGAGGTCGGCGAGGTCATCGCCGACGGCCCGGCGACGGAGAACGGCGAGCTCGCGCTCGGCAAGAACCTCCTCGTCGCGTTCATGCCGTGGGAGGGCTACAACTACGAGGACGCGATGATCCTGTCGCAGAACCTCATCAAGGACGACACGCTCTCCTCGATCCACATCGAGGAGTACGAGGTCGACGCCCGCGACACGAAGCTCGGCAAGGAGGAGATCACCCGTGACCTCCCCAACGTCAGCCCCGACCTGCTGGCCGACCTCGACGAGCGCGGCATCATCCGCATCGGCGCCGAGGTCCGCCCCGGCGACATCCTCGTGGGCAAGGTCACGCCGAAGGGCGAGACCGAGCTCAGCGCCGAGGAGCGCCTGCTGCGCGCGATCTTCAACGAGAAGAGCCGTGAGGTCCGCGACACGTCCCTGAAGGTGCCCCACGGCGAGCAGGGAACGGTCATCGGCGTCAAGGTCTTCGACTCCCAGGACGGCGACGACGAGCTCGGCTCGGGCGTCAACCAGCGCGTGGTCGTGTTCATCGCCCAGAAGCGCAAGATCACCGCAGGCGACAAGCTCGCCGGCCGCCACGGCAACAAGGGCGTCATCTCGACGATCCTCCCCGTGGAGGACATGCCCTTCCTCGAGGACGGCACGCCGGTCGACATCATCCTCAACCCGCTCGGCGTCCCCGGTCGCATGAACTTCGGCCAGGTGCTCGAGATCCACCTCGGGTGGATCGCCGCGCAGGGCTGGAACGTCGAGGGCGTCCAGGAGTGGGCCAAGAACCTGCCCCCGGAGGCGCTCAGCGCCGCTCCCGGCACGAAGGTCGCCACCCCGGTGTTCGACGGCGCCGCCGAGCGCGAGATCGAGGGCCTCCTCGACTCGACCCTGCCGACCCGTGACGGCGACCGCCTGATCGGCTCGTCCGGCAAGGCGCGCCTGTTCGACGGTCGTTCGGGTGAGCCGTTCCCGAACCCCATCTCGGTCGGATACATGTACATCCTGAAGCTGCACCACCTCGTCGACGACAAGATCCACGCTCGCTCGACGGGCCCCTACTCGATGATCACGCAGCAGCCGCTGGGTGGTAAGGCGCAGTTCGGCGGACAGCGCTTCGGAGAGATGGAGGTGTGGGCCCTCGAGGCCTACGGCGCCGCGTACGCGCTGCAGGAGCTCCTGACGATCAAGTCCGACGACATCCTCGGCCGCGTGAAGGTCTACGAGGCGATCGTCAAGGGCGAGAACATCCAGGAGCCCGGCATCCCGGAGAGCTTCAAGGTCCTCATCAAGGAGATGCAGTCGCTCTGCCTGAACGTCGAGGTCCTCTCGGCCGACGGCCAGACGGTCAGCCTGCGCGACACGGACGACGAGGTCTTCCGTGCCGCCGAAGAGCTCGGCATCAACATCTCCTCGCGCTTCGAGTCGTCGAACGTCGACGAAATCTGAGCCCCCTCCCACAACGACACGTCGAATCTTTCTGACAAGGGACTGAATTTTGATCGAAGCAACAACTTTCGATGAGCTGCGGATCGGCCTCGCGACGGCCGACAACATCCGTGCTTGGTCGCACGGTGAGGTCAAGAAGCCGGAGACCATCAACTACCGCACGCTGAAGCCCGAGAAGGACGGCCTCTTCGGAGAGCAGATCTTCGGGCCCTCGCGTGACTGGGAGTGCGCCTGCGGCAAGTACAAGCGAGTCCGCTTCAAGGGCATCGTCTGTGAGCGCTGCGGCGTCGAGGTCACGAAGTCGTCGGTGCGCCGTGAGCGCATGGGCCACATCGAGCTCGCCGCCCCCGTCACGCACATCTGGTACTTCAAGGGCGTGCCCTCGCGCCTCGGCTACCTGCTCGACATGGCCCCGAAAGACCTGGAGAAGGTCATCTACTTCGCGGCCTACATGGTGATCTCGATCGACGAGGAGGGCCGTCACGCCGACATGCCCGGCCTCGAGAACGAGCTCCGCCTCGAGATCAAGCAGCTCGAGTCGCAGCGCGACACGCGCATCGCCGACCGCCTCAAGAAGCTCGAGGACGACCTCGCGGTGCTCGAGGAGGAGGGTGCCAAGAGCGACCAGAAGCGTCGCGCGAAGGACGTCGCCGAGAAGGAGATGGGCCAGACCCGCAAGGCCTTCGACGAGGACATCAACCGCCTCGAGCGCGTGTGGGAGGACTTCCGCACCCTCAAGGTCGGCGACCTCAAGCCCGAGGACGCCGTCTTCCACGAGCTCCAGGACCGCTTCGGCATGTACTTCGAGGCCCACATGGGCGCCGAGGCCATCAAGAAGCGCCTCGAGGCCTTCGACCTCGCGACCGAGGCCGAGAACCTGCACCTGCAGATCTCGGAGGGCAAGGGCCAGAAGAAGATCCGCGCGATCAAGCGACTGCGCGTCGTCTCCTCCTTCCTCGCCACCGGCAACTCGCCGGCCGCGATGGTCCTCGACGTCGTCCCGGTCATCCCGCCGGAGCTGCGCCCGATGGTGCAGCTCGACGGTGGCCGCTTCGCGACCAGCGACCTGAACGACCTGTACCGCCGCGTCATCAACCGCAACAACCGCCTCCGTCGACTGCTCGACCTCGGTGCCCCCGAGATCATCGTCAACAACGAGAAGCGGATGCTGCAGGAGGCCGTCGACGCACTGTTCGACAACGGCCGTCGTGGTCGTCCCGTCACCGGCACCGGCAACCGCGCCCTGAAGTCCCTGAGCGACATGCTCAAGGGAAAGCAGGGTCGCTTCCGCCAGAACCTGCTCGGCAAGCGCGTCGACTACTCGGGTCGTTCGGTCATCATCGTCGGCCCGACGCTGAAGCTGCACCAGTGCGGTCTGCCCAAGCAGATGGCTCTCGAGCTGTTCAAGCCGTTCGTCATCAAGCGCCTGATCGACCTGAGCCACGCTCAGAACATCAAGTCGGCCAAGCGCATGGTGGAGCGTTCGCGCCCGCAGGTCTGGGACGTCCTCGAGGAGATCATCCGCGAGCGCCCCGTGCTGCTGAACCGCGCGCCCACCCTGCACCGTCTCGGCATCCAGGCCTTCGAGCCCCAGCTGGTCGAGGGCAAGGCCATCCAGCTGCACCCGCTCGTCTGCGCGGCGTTCAACGCCGACTTCGACGGCGACCAGATGGCCGTGCACCTGCCGCTGTCCGTCGAGGCCCAGGCCGAGGCGCGCATCCTGATGCTCGCGTCGAACAACATCCTGAAGCCGTCCGACGGCCGACCGGTGACCCTGCCCGCCCAGGACATGATCATCGGCCTGCACTACCTGACGACGGTCACCGAGGGCGCCACCGGCGAAGGCCGTGCCTTCTCGTCGGTGTCCGAGGCGATCCTCGCCAAGGACCAGGGCTCGCTCGACCTCAACGCGATGGTCAAGATCCGCATGAACGGCGTGCACTTCGCCGAGGGCGAGGGCCCCGAGGGCTACGAGGTCGGCCAGGACATCCTGCTCGACACGACCCTCGGCCGTGCGCTCTTCAACGAGAACCTGCCGGCGGACTACCCGTTCGTCCAGCAGGTGACCGACAAGGGCATGCTCTCGACGATCGTCAACGACCTCGCCGAGCGCTACCCGAAGGTCGCCGTCGCGGCGGCCCTCGACAACATCAAGGACGCGGGCTTCTACTGGGCCTCGCGCTCCGGTGTCACGGTCGCGCTCTCCGACGTCCTCACGCCTCCGCGCAAGCCGGAGATCGTGGCGGGCTACGAGAAGCAGGCCGCGGCGGTGCAGGCCGAGTTCGACAAGGGCCTCATCTCCGACGCCGAGCGTCGTGCCGACCTGATCAAGATCTGGACGGAGGCCACGAACGAGGTCGCCGCCGAGATGCGGTCGAACTTCCCGGTCGACAACACGATCAACCGCATGGTCACCTCGGGTGCTCGTGGTAACTGGCTGCAGGTGCGCAACATCGCCGGCATGCGAGGCCTCGTGAACAACCCGAAGGGCGACATCATCCCCCGCCCGATCATCTCGTCGTACCGCGAGGGCCTGTCGGTGGCCGAGTACTTCATCGCGACGCACGGTGCCCGCAAGGGACTGGCCGACACGGCCCTCCGTACGGCCGACTCGGGGTACCTGACCCGTCGCCTCGTCGACGTGTCGCAGGACGTCATCATCCGTGAGGACGACTGCGGCACCTCGCGCGGTCTCGAGCTGCCGATCGCCGCTCCCGACGCCGACGGCGTCATGGTGCGCGACGCCACGGTCGAGAACACGGTCTACGCCCGGTCGCTCGCGGCCGCCGCCGTCGACCCGCAGGGCACCGTCGTGGCCGAGGCCGGTGCGGACGTCGGCGACGTCCTCATCGACCAGCTGGTCGCCGCGGGCGTCGAGTCGATCAAGGTCCGCTCCGTGCTGACCTGTGAGGCCGCCGTCGGCGTCTGCGCCCAGTGCTACGGCCGTTCGCTGGCCACCGGCAACCTGGTCGACATCGGCGAGGCCGTCGGCATCATCGCGGCCCAGTCGATCGGCGAGCCCGGCACGCAGCTGACGATGCGCACCTTCCACACCGGTGGTTCGGCCTCGGCCGACGACATCACGCAGGGCCTCCCCCGCGTGACGGAGCTGTTCGAGGCGCGCACCCCCAAGGGCGCGTCCCCGATCGCCGACGGTGCGGGTCGCATCACGATCGAGGACACCGACAAGGCACGCCGCGTCATCCTCAACCTCGACAACGGCGACGAGCCGGTGATCTACCCGGTGCTCAAGCGCTCGACCCTCCTCGTGGAGGACGGTCAGCACGTCGAGCTCGGTGCCCAGATCATCGCCGGTGCGGTCGACCCGAAGGAGGTCCTGCGAGTCAAGGGCGTCCGTGCGGTGCAGCAGCACCTCGTCGGTGGCGTCCAGGACGTCTACCGCTCGCAGGGCGTGCCGATCCACGACAAGCACATCGAGGTCATCGTCCGTCAGATGCTCCGCAAGGTCACCGTCGTCGACCACGGCGACACCGACCTGCTCCCCGGCGAGCTGGTCGACCGGTCGAAGTACAACGAGATCAACCGCGGTGCGCTCACCGAGGGCAAGCGCACGGCGTCGGCTCGCCAGGAGGTCATGGGCATCACCAAGGCCTCCCTCGCGACCGAGTCGTGGCTGTCCGCCGCGTCCTTCCAGGAGACGACCCGCGTGCTCACGCAGGCCGCCATGGAGGGCAAGAGCGACCCGCTGGTCGGCCTCAAGGAGAACGTGATCATCGGGAAGCTGATCCCCGCGGGCACCGGCCTGTCGCGCTACCGCGACGTGTCGGTCGAGGCGACGGAGGAGGCGAAGGCCGAGCGGTACCCCAACCGCGTCTTCACCGACGACGCGTCGTTCAACGAGGCTGACCTCAGCTTCGTCGACTTCGACTCGTTCTCGTCGGACGACTTCACGCCCGGCACCTACAACTGAGCACCCCCGGGGAGGCGCGGTGAGGGTCTGACCTGACCCCCGCCTCCCCAGGAGGCCCAGCACCACGAAGGGCCCCGGCTCTCGCACCCGCGAGAGCCGGGGCCCTTCGTCGTGCCCGCGCCTACGCTCGGTGGGGTGCAGTTCGAGCAGGCCCTCACCGACGACGTCACCCTGAGGGAGGCGCGGGTCGGCGACGCCGCGTCGCTGGCGGCCGCGCAGGCGCGCAACCGGGGCCACCTCGCCCCGTGGGACCCTGAGCGCCCGCCCTCGTTCTTCGAGCCGGCCGGCCAGCTGGCCCTGCTGACCGCCCGGATCGCCGCGGCGGACGCGGGGGAGGCCCTGCCCTTGCACCTGGTCGAGCGGGGCCCCGACGGCGACCGGGTCGTCGGCGGCATCTCGCTGAACCACATCGTCCGTGGCCCGGTCCAGGCCGCCTCGGTCGGCTACTGGGTCGACCGGGAGCGGACGGGCCGGGGCCTCGCCCGGGCGGCCGTGGCGGTCGTGGCCGACCTCGCCGCGACGCGCCTGCGGCTGCACCGCCTCGAGGCGAGCGCCCTGCCGCACAACGTGCCCTCCCGGCGCGTGCTCGAGGCGTCGGGGTTCACGCTGATCGGCACGGCGCCGAGCTACCTCCGGATCGCGGGGCGGTGGCAGGACCACGTGCTGTACCAGCGGGTCCTCGGGTAGCCGGCCCGCGCCTCCCGCAGGCCGCCCGCGGCCCGCCTGCCCGGGCGACGGGTGACGCCCTGTGCCCCCTTGCGGGGGCACCCGCTCTGGGACGTGCCCCCGAGGCCTGCTCGCCTTAGCGTGGACACCGCTCGGACTCCCGACCCGGGCGACCGTGCCGACGCGATCCCGACCACCCGCGGCGGCTGTACCGAGGAGGTACGTCCCGTGGCTTCCATGACCGAGATCCTGATCCTGCACGGCCTGCTGCCCATGGAGTACCTCGACCGCGTCGGTCGCCGCTCCACCGACGAGGAGGCCTCCATCCGCGAGCTCCTGTCGCAGGGCGTCGTCACCACCTCGCAGGTGGCCCGCGCGCGTGCGCAGGCCGCCGGCATGGACTTCGTCGAGCTGATCGACTACCCCGTCGACCGCGCCGCCGTCACGATGGTGCCCGCCGCCGTCTGTCGCCGCCACAGCGTGCTGCCCATCGGCGTGCGCGACGGCGGCCTCCTGCTCGCGATGGCCGACCCGGGCGACGTCTTCGCCATCGACGACGTGCGCGCCGGCCTCCGCATCGGCGTCGACCCCGTCGTCGCCGAGAAGGGCGACCTGCTCGCCGCGATCGACCGCTACCTCCGCGCCGACGACGAGCTCAACGACCTCACGAGCACGCTCGAGGAGGAGAAGGCGCAGGAGTCGGCGGCCGACATCACCGACGGCCCCGACGACGACGTGCCCATCGTGCGCTTCGTCAACCTGCTCGTGAGCCAGGCGATCACCGACCACGCCTCCGACATCCACATCGAGCCGAGCGAGACCGACGTCCGGATCCGCTACCGCATCGACGGCGTGCTGCACGAGATGCAGCCGGCCCCGAAGGCCATCCAGAACGGCGTCATCTCGCGCCTCAAGATCATGAGCGAGATCGACATCGCCGAGCGCCGCAAGCCGCAGGACGGCCGCATGTCGGTGCGCCACGGCGGTCGGCAGATCGACCTCCGCGTCGCGACGCTGCCCACGGTGTGGGGCGAGAAGGTCGTCATGCGGATCCTCGACAACTCGAACACGTCGATGAGCCTCCGCGACCTCAACCTCCTCGAGCGCAACTTCGACGTCTACGCGGCGTCGTACTCGAAGCCCTACGGCATGATCCTCGTCACGGGCCCCACGGGCTCGGGCAAGTCGACCACGCTCTACACGACGCTCAACGCCGTCGCCCGCCCCGAGATCAACGTCATCACGGTCGAGGACCCGGTCGAGTACCGGATGCGCGGCATCAACCAGGTGCAGGTCAACCCGAAGGCGGGCCTGACCTTCGCGAGCGCGCTGCGCAGCATCCTGCGCTCCGACCCCGACGTCGTCCTGCTCGGCGAGATCCGCGACCACGAGACCGCGCAGATCGCCATCGAGGCGTCGCTGACCGGCCATCTCGTGCTCAGCACGCTGCACACGAACGACGCCCCGAGCGCCATCACGCGCCTCACCGAGATGGGCATCGAGCCCTTCCTCGTCGGCAGCGCCATCGACTGCGTCGTGGCCCAGCGCCTCGCCCGGCGCCTCTGCGACCGCTGCAAGCAGCCCACGAACTACTCGCCGCGGCAGCTCGCCGCGCTGAAGTTCGAGCTGCGCGACGGCGAGGACCCGACGGTGTTCCAGCCCGTCGGCTGCCAGCAGTGCTCCAACACGGGCTACCGCGGGCGCATCGCCCTGCACGAGGTGATGAGCGTCTCGGAGGAGATCGAGCGCCTCGCCGTGACCCGCGCCTCGAGCGCCGAGATCGGCCGCACCGCCCGCGAGCAGGGCATGCTCACGCTCCGCCAGGACGGCTGGGAGAAGGCGAAGCTCGGCCTCACCAGCGTCGAGGAGATCCTGCGGGTGGTCGCGTGACCCGGCCCCGCGCCTCCTCCGCCCCTGCCCCTGCCCCCGCCGGGGCTGCGGCACCTGCACCTGCTCCCGCGACGCGCGTCGTCGCCCCCGAGACCCGATCCGCCACCACCGCCCCGGAGGCCGCCGCATGAGCGTCTACGACATCCCCGACGAGCCCCACGTCGCCGACGGGTGGGCCCCCGGCCGACCCGGCCGCGAGGTCAGCACCGACACGCCCGCGACGTCGTGGGAGCCGCCGGCCCCGGTGACGCTCGTGCCCGCCTCGCCCCCCGTCGACCCGACGAAGCACGTCTACGCGCTCGAGGGCGACCAGGAGGCGGTGCTGGGCTGGACCCCGACGCCCGCGCCCTCGAGCCGGCGGGCCGCGCGCCTCGCCGAGGCCCTCGGCGCGGCGGTCGCGTCCGCCGCGGCCGAGGTCGGCAGCGGACGCGCCCCGTCGTCGCCGGCGGTGGCGGGGCTCACGCGCGCCCCGGCCACGCCGAGCTGGAGCGACCCGCGCTTCGACGCGATCGCGGACATGGCCGACGAGCCCACGGTGTCGGTCGCGCCGGCGTCGGTCGCGCCCGTGGCCGTCGCCCCGGTGGCCGTCGCGGAGCCGGCCGCCGCTCCGGCCGCTGCCCCGGCTCCGGCCCCGGCTCCCGTCGTGCACGCCGCCGCCTCCGCCCCGTCGCCCGTGACCACTCCGGCTGCCCGCCCCGTGCCCCCCGTCGCCGCCGCCGTGGCGCAGCCCCAGCCCCAGCACGCCGCCCCGGTGGCCTCGCCCGCGACTCAGGTCACCGCCGCCCTGCCCGTCGTCTCGGCGACCGACCTCGGCATCGAGCTGCACGAGCACGCCCGCACCACGGCGCACCCGGGCCTCGTCGCCGCCCTGATCGAGGTCGTCCAGCGCGGCGCCTCCGACCTGCACGTGACGGTCGACGCCGCTCCCACGCTGCGCGTGGACGGCGGCCTGCAGCCGACGCACACCTCGCCCGAGCCGTGGGACGCCGAGACGGTCGCCGCGGCCCTCGCGAGCCTGCTGACGCCCGAGCAGCAGGAGCGCTTCGACGACGAGCTCGAGCTCGACTTCGCCTGGTCGCTCTCCGACGACTCGCGCTTCCGCGTGAACTTCTACCAGCAGCGCGGCTCGCTCGGGGCGGCGTTCCGCCTCATCCCGACCGAGATCAAGCCGCTGCACGAGCTGGGGGTGCCCGAGTCGGTGTCGACCTTCGCGAAGCTGCCCCGCGGCCTCGTGCTCGTCACGGGCCCCACGGGCTCCGGCAAGTCGACCACCCTCGCCGCGCTGATCGACCTGGTGAACCGCACCCGGGCCGACCACATCGTCACGGTCGAGGACCCGATCGAGTTCATGCACCAGCACAAGCGCTCGCTGGTGAACCAGCGCGAGGTCGGGCACGACACGCACAGCTTCGCCGCCGCGCTCAAGCACGTGCTGCGCCAGGACCCGGACGTGATCCTGATCGGCGAGCTCCGCGACCTCGAGACCATCTCGGTGGCGCTCACGGCCGCCGAGACCGGCCACCTCGTCTTCGCGACGCTGCACACGCAGAGCGCCGCGCAGACGATCGACCGCGTGATCGACGTCTTCCCGCCGCACCAGCAGGACCAGGTGCGCACCCAGCTGGCCTCGACGCTCCGCGGCGTCGTCTGCCAGACCCTGCTGCCCAAGGCGAGCGGCCGCGGCCGGGTCGTCGCGACGGAGATCATGATGATGACGCCGGCCATCGGCAACCTCGTGCGCGAGGGCAAGACCTACCAGATCGCGTCGTCGATGCAGGCGGGCCGTGACCTCGGCATGCACACCATGGACCAGAAGCTCGCCGACCTCGTCAACACCGGCGTGGTGACGCACAAGGCCGCGATGGAGAAGGTGCACGACCGCGAGGGCTTCGACCGCCTCGTCACGCGCGTCATCAACAAGAGCGAGTCGCAGGGCCTCGACAGCGGCATCGACTTCGGCGACGCCTTCTCGCGGGGCGACGCCTGATGGCCGGCGCGGTCGCCTACGCCTACAAGGGGCGCGACACGGCGGGCAAGGTCGTCAAGGGCAAGGTCGACGCCTCGAGCGAGGGCGCGGTCATCACGCGCCTGCGCACGATGGGCGTGCAGCCGATCTCGATCTCGGAGGCGGCGGCCGGCACCGGCCTGCAGCGCGAGGTGTCGATCCCCGGCCTCGGCGACAAGGCCGTGAAGATGAAGGACATCGCGGTCATGTCGCGCCAGATGGCGACCATGATCGGCTCCGGCCTGTCGCTGCTGCGCACCCTGACCATCCTCGCCGACCAGGTCGAGAGCAAGCGCCTGGCGAAGATCATGGGGGAGGTGCGTGACGACGTCGAGACCGGGGTCTCGTTCTCCGACGCGGTCGGCAAGCACGACAAGGACTTCCCGCCCCTGATGATCAACATGATCAAGGCGGGCGAGGTCGGCGGGTTCCTCGACAAGGCGCTGGAGTCGACGGCCGAGAACTTCGAGAAGGAGGTCGCCCTCCGCGGCACGATCAAGTCGGCGATGACCTACCCGGTCGTCGTGCTCGTGATGTCGCTCGTCGCCGTGGTCGTGATGCTGCTCTTCATCGTGCCGATCTTCCAGGACATGTTCACGAACCTGGGCGGCAAGCTGCCGCTGCCGACGATGATGCTCGTCTACGCGTCGCAGGCGATGCCCTACGTGGTGCCCGTCGCCCTCGTGCTCGGCATCGCGTTCTCGATCTGGTGGCGCACGAACAAGAACAGCGTCAAGGTCCGCTCGCGCCTCGACCCGCTGAAGCTCAAGCTGCCGGTCTTCGGCGTCCTGCTCCGCAAGATCGCGATCGCGCGCTTCGCCCGCAACTTCTCGAACATGATCGGCGCCGGCGTCCCCATCCTCACCGCCCTGCGGATCGTGGGCGAGGTCTCCGGCAACTACGTGCTCGAGGAGGCGCTGGTCGAGGTCGCGGAGTCGGTCCGGCAGGGCGAGTCCATCGCCGCCCCGCTCACCGCCTCCGGCGTCTTCCCGTCGATGGTGACCCAGATGATCGCGGTGGGGGAGGACAGCGGCTCGCTGCAGACCATGCTCGAGAAGGTCGCGGACTTCTACGACCAGGAGGTCAAGTCGACCACCGAGTCGCTCACCGCGCTGATCGAGCCGCTGCTGATCGCCTTCCTCGGCGTCGTGGTCGGCGGCATGATCGTCGCGCTCTACCTGCCGATCTTCCAGATCACCTCGCTGATCAAGTAGCGCTCGGCCCGCCCTGTCCCGGACCCCCTCCGGGCGACACCTGTCGCCCGGAGGGGGTCCTCCGCGCGTGTGCCCCGTACGGGTGTGAACGAGGCGTGACCAGGGGTTCTGTCCCGTTCGGGGGAGCCCCGGACTGGGGCCGTGTCGCAGGGCATAACCCCCCGTCCAAGGGATTCCGGGGGCGGCGGCCCGCTGGCAGCATCGTTCCCGGCGGTGATCAGTGACCGCTGCCGATCACTCCCCCTGCACCCCGTACCCGGAATGGACTCCCTCATGTACTTCGCGCTCATGGGCAAGCTCAACGCTCGCCGCCAGAACCTCGCCGCCGACAAGGACAAGGGCTTCACGCTCATCGAGCTCCTCGTCGTCGTGATCATCATCGGCATCCTCGCCGCCATCGCCATCCCGGTGTACCTCGGCGTGCAGAACAACGCCCGTGACGCCTCCGTGAAGAGCGACCTCTCGAACGCGAAGACCGCGGTCATCGCCTACCAGACCGACACGGGCAGCCTCCCCACCAGCCTCGTGGCGGCTGACCTCCAGAAGTACGGCTACACGCAGAGCACGGACAACACCCTCGTCTTCGCGGGCACGCAGCCCACGGCTGCCGGCACGACCTTCTGCATCCAGGGCACCGGCAAGACCAAGAAGATCTTCAGCATCACCGAGACTGCGGCCGTCGCCGAGAAGTCCTGCTGATCTGACCCCCCCCAAGGTGGCCGGAACCTGACCCAGGTTCCGGCCACCGAGCCCGCTGCCTCGTTCCTCCACCCCTGACCCGACCGGGAGGTGACCCACCATGCTCCAGTTCCTCAGCGACCGGCTGCGGCCCGCCGACCCGGCCGACCGCGACGCCGGCCTCTCGCTCGTCGAGGTGGTCGTCGCCCTCCTGGTCTTCGCGATCATCACCGTCGGCTCCGTCGTGGCCGTGGGCCTGACCCTCTCGATCACCGGCGACAACCGTAGCCGCGAGGTGGCGACGAACCTGGCCTCCGAGGCCGTCGACGTCGCCCGCGGCACCTCCGACGTCATCCAGGTGGCCAGCGGCCAGACGAAGAAGAGCGTCGGCGGAGTCATGTACACCGTCAAGCAGACCGCGTCGTGGCAGACGACCTCCGGCGTCGACGCCACCTGCACCCCGGCTGCCGCGAGCGGCAACGGATCCCTCTTCTACAAGCACGTCCACGTCGAGGTCAAGTGGGAAGGCATGCGCAGCTCCGACTCGCCCGTGCGCAGCGAAACGATCCTCGCCCCCAACAGTCGCCTCAACGACCAGGACACCGGCACGATCCTCGTCGGCGTCAAGGACGCCCAGGGCGCACCCGTCCCCGGCCTCGTCGTCACCGTCGAGCCCGACACGACCACGTCGAGCCCCGGCAAGGCGCTCACCGCTGCGTCGAAGCCCGGCACCACGAACGCTGATGGCTGCGCGGTCGCCATCAAGGTGCTCCCCGGGGCGTACAAGGTCACGATCTCCCGCTCTGACGCCGCTCCCTGGCGGGACGCCGCCCAGGCGGCGGCCCCGGTCAAGACCGGCATCGTCGTCGTCAAGGGCGACTCCGCAGGCGTGTCGTTCACCTACGCCCCGGGCGACGACTACGCCGTCAAGTACGCCTCGAACTACAGCGGTCCCTCCGTCCTCCTTCCCGACGACCTCAAGACGACCGTCCTCGGCGGGCCCGCTCCGACGACGACCACGGGCACGCCGTCCGACGTCTTCCTCTTCCCTCTGGCCACCGGCTACCGCATGGTCGCAGGCGACTACCGACCGACCGGCACGGCGGGCGGCACCTGCCTCTCGCCCGACCCGTCGCTCTGGCCGGCCAACGCCGTGGGCAAGACGGCTCCGGTGCAGCCCTTCGTGGCCGCCTCCGACGGGAAGGCCGCCTACCCGCTGCCCATGGGCGTGGTGACCATCCGCCTGGCCGCCGGCACCGACTCGGTCGTCCGGGCGACGTCGTCCGCTGCCCTCAACGGCGACCCAGGCTGCGCCGTGCCCCAGACCTACAACTTCACGGTGAAGAACAAGACGAACTTAGGCGAGGTCACCCTCGCCCTGCCCTACGGCACCTGGGCCATCTCCTCCGGCGGCAGCACCTCGACCCTCCGTGGCGTGACGCTGAGCGGCCTGATCGGCTCCCTGCTCGGCGCGATCCTCGGCGGTTCCGGCACGTCGTCGAACGTCGTGAGCCTCGACCCGAGGCCTGCCTCGTGACCGCGCTGCGCGCGCTGCTCGCCCGCCGTCGCGACGACGCGGGCGTGAGCCTCGCCGAGCTTCTCGTCGCCATGATGGTCTTCGGCATCGTCATCACGGTGGTGTCGACGACCTTCGTCTCGCTCGCCAAGGCCACCAGCCAGGCCCGCTCGATCGATCTCAACACGCGTGTCGCGTCGACCGGCCTGGCCGACCTCACCCGCACGATCCGTGCCGCCCGCACGATCCCCGCTCCCGGCGGCACCGAGGCGCCGTCCTTCAGCGTGGCCTCGACCGAGGCCCTGACCCTGACCTCGGCGGTCAACACCGCGGACTCCGTCAGCACCGTCCCTCGGAAGGTGTCGTTCACCGTCCGTCCCGACCGCAGCCTCGTCGAGACGACCGTCGTCGGCACCGCCAGCGGGTCCGACTCGTGGGAATTCACGAGAGCCGCGACGACGCGCGTCGTCGGGGGCTCCGTGCTGACGACCGCGGTCTCGGGCACGCCGCTCTTCAGCTACGTCGACTTCAGCGGCAAGCAGCTGCTGCCCGACGCCTCCGGCGCCCTCTCCTCGACCCAGATGTCGACGATCGCCTCGGTGCGCATCAGCCTGTCCGTCGACCGGACCGGCGCCAAGACCGCCCAGACGGTCACCCTCCAGAACAGCGTCTCGCTCTCGAACCTCCTCGGAGGGGCCGTCTCGTGATCCGACTCCGCCGCGCGCTCCGCCTCGACCGTCTCCGCGACGACCGCGGGATGGCCATGGCCATCACCCTGATCTTCGGCATGGTGCTCATCATCATGGCGGCCACCGCCTTGACGGTCGCGACCAGCGGCCTGAAGAAGGCCGACCGCGACCAGGACTGGAACGCCGCCCTCTCCGCCGCCTACGCGGGCGTGGAGGAGTATCAGGCGCGCCTCGCCAACGACAACAGCTACCAGCAGTTCGGCAACCCGGCCGCGCCCTTCAGCAAGCTCACCGCGAGCCCCGTGAGCCTGCCCACCGGTTCGCAGGTCAACCCCGCGTTCGGCACGGGAGCCGCCGGCAGCTGGGCCACGGTGCCCTTCAGCGCGGGCCGGGCGTCGTTCCGCTACGAGGTCGACAACTCGAAGTTCGCCTCGGCGGGCGCGCTCCGCGTGCGGGCGACCGGGAAGGTCGGCAGCGAGACCCGATCGGTGATCGCGGAGCTCCGTCAGAAGGGCTTCATCGACTACCTCTACTTCACGGACATCGAGTCGCAGGACCCGACGCTCACGGGCAAGACGAGCGCCGACTGCAAACGTCACGCGTGGGAGGGCCGCACCCAGAGCGACGCCTGCGGTGAGATCGCCTTCAGCGGCGGCGACGTCATCGCCGGTCCGGCGCACTCGAACGACACGATGCGCGTCTGCTCGGCCACCTTCGAGCAGGGCGTCACGACGGCGAGCCCGACCACGGGCCGCTCGTACGCCCAGGTCGATTCGAACGGCTACGCGTGCTCGGGCCAGCGGTTCCTCAAGGAGCGGGCCCCCGGTGCTGGGCCCGACCAGGTGGCGAGCGTCCTGATGCCCGACACCCTGGGCGACAAGATCCGCGAGATGCGCACCGACATCCCCGGCGAGGTCGCTCGCCCCGGCTGCCTGTACACCGGGCCGACCGACATCGTCTTCACCGCCGACGGCAAGATGACGGTGAAGTCCCCGTACACGAAGAAGACCCGCATCTCGAACGCCGCCGCGACCGAGGGCACGACCGACGCCGACTGCGGGCTGCCCGGCACGGCCGACGGCCAGCTCGGCTCCGCCAAGGGCGCGACGATCCCCGTGCCCGCGAACAACATCGTCTACGTGCAGAACATCCCCGTACTCGTCGCCGGCGCCGGCGCCGGGAAGCAGAACGTCAACGCCGCCGCGTCCGTCGGCGACCTCACCGAGACGTCGTGCGGCAACAACCACGTCGGCTACCCCCGGGCAGGCGAGTCCGTCCCGACCTCGTCAACCACCGGCGGCCCCGGCACCGGGGCCTGCGCCTACGGCGCCCGCAGCGGCGACGTCTTCGTCAAGGGCACCTTCCAGGGTCAGCTGACGGTGGCCGCCCAGAACTACCTCTACGTCACCGGTGACGTCGTGTACTCGCAGACGAACGCGAGCACGAACGTCCTCGGCCTGGCGTCCGACGGCGTCGCGTGGGTCTGGAACCCCGTGTCGGCCGCCACCGGTGCCTCGCTGCTCGGCGACTCGGATCGCGAGATCGACGCCGCGATCATCTCGGTCAACCACTCCTTCCTCGTGCAGAACTACGGGCGGGGCGGCGACCGGGGCACGCTCACGGTGAAGGGCTCGATCGCGCAGGCCTTCCGTGGCGTCGTGCGCAACGGCTCGAACGGCTACATCAAGGCCTACGCGTACGACACCCGCCTGCGCTACCTCGCGCCGCCGAAGTTCCTCAGCCCGGTGACCACGTCGTACGGCATCACCACGCAGACCGAGGTCCTGCCCGCCTACCGCTCGACGGGAGCCGCCTCGTGACCGCCGCCGCCCCCTGGCTCGTCGCCGTGTTCGTCGCCGGCGGCCTCGGCCTCCTCATCGGCTCGTTCCTCAACGTCGTCGTGCACCGCGTGCCGGCCGGCGTCTCGATCGCACGCCCGGCCAGCGCCTGCCCGTCGTGCAGCTCGCCGATCCGCCGTCGTGACAACGTGCCCGTCGTCAGCTGGCTCGCCCTCCGCGGGCGCTGCCGCGACTGCTCGGCCGCGATCTCGGCCCGCTACCCGATCGTCGAGCTCGCCACGGGCGTCTTCTTCCTCGTCGTCGCGGCGCGGCTCTGGCCGCTCACCGACGTGCCGACGGAGGTCCTGCCGCTGCTGTCGCGCCTCCTCGCGCTGCTCGCCTTCCTCTGGCTGGCCGGCGCGAGCGTCGCGCTCGCGGTCATCGACGTCGAGCACCACCGCCTGCCCGACGCGATCGTCCTGCCGAGCTACGCGGTCGGCGGCGTCCTCCTCGCCGCCTCGAGCGCGCTGGTCGGCGACTGGGCGGCGCTCCTCCGTGCCGGCGTCGGCCTCGCCGCGATGTTCCTCTTCTACCTGGCCCTCGGCCTCGGCTGGAAGGGCGGCATGGCCCTCGGCGACATCAAGCTCGCCGGCGTGCTCGGCCTCTACCTGGGCTGGCTCGGCTGGGCCGAGCTCGCCGTCGGGTCGTTCGCGGCCTTCCTGCTCGGGGGCGTCTTCTCGGTCGTCCTGCTGGCCACCCGCCGGGTGCAGCGCAGCGGCGGCATCCCCTTCGGACCCTGGATGCTCGCGGGCGCCTGGGTCGGCGTCTTCGCCGGCGGCATCGTCGCCACCGGCTACCTCACCCTCCTCGGCCTGGCATGACCAGGCGACCTGACAGAGAGCAGCACTGATGGGCAAGAACATCGTGGGCATCGACATCGGCAGCAGATCCCTGCGCGCCGTCGAGGTCGCCGACGCCGACAAGGCGAAGCCGACCGTGGTCCGCTTCGCCGAGGTCGAGCTGCCCGAGGGCGCGGCGAGCCGCGGCGAGGTGCTCGAGCCGCAGACGGTCGCCGCGTCGCTCAAGCAGCTCTGGTCGGCCGGCGGCTTCAAGAGCAAGCGGGTCGTGCTCGGCATGGGCAACCAGCGCGTGCTGGCGCGCGACCTCACCGTCGCGAAGATGTCGCCGCAGCGGATCAAGGAGGCGCTGCCCTTCCAGGTGCAGGACATGCTGCCGGTCCCGGTGGCCGACGCGCTCCTCGACTTCTACCCGTACAGCGAGGGAGTGGGCGACAACGGGCCGGTCGTCAACGGGCTGCTGATCGCCGCCGTCAAGGACGCCGTGCTCGGCAACGTCCGTGCCAGCAAGCTCGCGGGCCTGACCACGCTGGGCGTCGACCTCATCCCGTTCGCGACGGTGCGCCTCCTCGTGAACCGCCCCCGGGTGGTCGGCACGGTGGCGGTCGTCGAGATCGGGCACAACACGACCTCGGTCGTCATGGTGACCGACGGCGTGCCGCAGTTCGTCCGCATCATCCCCTCGGGCGGCGACGACATCACGCAGGCCGTGGCCGCCGCGCTCGAGACGGGCCCGGCCGCGGCCGAGCAGCTCAAGCACGCCCGCGGCCTCTCGACCGTCGTCACCACCCCGCAGGAGCAGGCGGCGTCGTCGGCCATCTTCGAGTCGACCAACGACCTGCTCGGCAGCCTGCGCAACACCGTCCAGTACTTCGTCAACACGCGGCCCGCCAACCCCGTCGCGGGCATCCTGCTCGCCGGGGGAGGCTCGGCCATGCCGGGCTTCTCCGACGCCCTGTCGGAGGTCACGCGCCTCCCCGTCGCCCTCGGCGACCCCCTCGCGACGGTCGCCGTCGCCAAGACCGTCGACGAGCAGGCCCTCCGGGCCCGCCCCTCCGACCTGACCGTGGCCCTGGGCCTCGCCCTCGGGAGCGCCGCATGAGATCGTCCAAGAGAGACGCCGCCATCACCGTGGGAGGCGCCCCCCGCGTCGACCTGCTGCCCCCGGAGGTGCGGGCCGAGCGTCGCGCCGCCTCGACCACCCGCCGCACCTGGCTCGGCGTCGTCGTGCTCGTGGCCGCGACCGTCGTCGCCTCGGGAGCCGCCACCCTCGGCTCGCTCTCCGCGGCCGACGACCTCACCGTGGTCCAGAGCGAGACGAGCACGCTGCTCGCGCAGCAGGCGAAGTTCTCCGAGGTGCGCGACACGCAGTCGCAGGTCGACCTGATCGAGTCGGGCCAGGCCGTCGGCGGCTCCACCGACATCGACTGGGCGACCTACCTGCGCTCGGTGCAGGGCACCCTGCCCGTCGGCGTCACCGTGACGAGCGTCTCGCTCGACCAGGCCTCGCCGCTCGAGTCGTACGCTCAGGGCACGTCCCCGCTCGAGGGCTCGCGCGTCGCGACCGTGGTCTTCACGGCGACCAGCCCCACCCTGCCCGCCGTGCCGGTCTGGCTCGACGGCCTCGCGACCCTGCCCGGCTTCGCCGACGCGACCCCCGGGTCGGTCGCCTTCTCCGACGGCGTCTACGAGGCGACCGTCACCATGCACATCACCGCCGACGCCTTCTCGGGCCGGTTCGACGAGAAGGACGACTGACGTGGACCGCAACCGACTCATGATGTTCGCCGCGATGGGCACCGCCGTCGTGGTGCTCGCCCTCGGCTTCCTGCTCGGCGTCCAGCCGCAGCTCTCGGCGGCCACCGCGTCGCGCGAGCAGATCACGACGGTGACGACGCAGAACGAGCAGATCCGGGCGGCGATCGCCCAGCTGCAGGCCGACAACGACGCCCTGCCCGCGCTGCGGTCCGAGCTCGGCACGCTGCAGACGGCGATCCCGTCGACGGCGTCGCTCTCGACGTTCATCAGCGAGGTCAGCCGGCTCTCCGACGAGACCAGCACGACCGTGGTCGACATCACGACGACCGAGGCCGAGGCGTACGCCCCCGTGGCGGCCGCCGCCCCGGCCGACGCCGCGGCGACCACGGACGCCTCGGCCGAGTCGACCGACGCCGCCACGGCCGCTCCGGCCGCGGAGCCCGTCGCCCCCGCGGCGCCCGACCTCGTGAGCGACCCGGCCATCACCGCGGCGAACTTCTCCGTCGTGCCGGTCTCGATCACGGTCGAGGGCTCGTACTCCGACGCCCTCGACTTCGTCGCGGCCCTCCAGGGCGGCAGCCGGCTGTTCGCCCTCGAGACCTTCGGCAGCTCCGGCAGCGAGGAGGCCGGCAGCGAGGGCGCCGCCCCCGACAGCTGGACGGTCTCGGGCAACGTCTACGTGCTGCTCGACGCGGCCTCGACCCCGACCGACGCCACCACGACGCCGACCGCGCAGGCCGAGGGCGACGCCGACGACAGCACGGCCGCGGGGGAGTAGCCCTCCTCCTGCACGACCCTCGAGTGGTCACGACGTGCCCTCCCGCCCCGGCGGAGGAGCACGTCGTGACCACTCGTTCGTCGTCCGGGCGACCGTCGTGTCCGGGGGCCGATCGGCCCCGTCGGCGACGACGACCGCGACCCCGTGTCCCCCGCCACCGGCCCGACCGCCCGGTCCCCGTGTACCCCGGGTGAGGGCGACCACGCCCCCCGGGCGGGGGGAACCACCCGCCGCCCACATCGACCTCCCGGGCCCGAGCCCGTAGTCTCCAGGAGAGCCGCCCGACCATCCCGACCGGGCGTGCCCGCGACCTGCCCCTCGTGGCCACCCACCACGACGACGCCGAGCCCACCCAGCTCGACGTCCCGGGCGCCCCGAACGCCCGTGGTCGCGAACCACTCCGCACGAAAGTCGCACACCCGAATGTCGATCTCCTCGTCGGCGCGCCCTGACGCGCGCCCCGCCCTGCCCTCCTCCGCCCGTGACGACAGCGGGAGGCGCGGGCTCCGCGGCCGCACCCGCCTGGCCGCGGTCGCCGTCCCGGCCCTGCTCGCCGCCTCCGTCGTGCTCCTCCCCGCGCCCTCGGCCTTCGCCGCCACCGCGCCGGCCACGCTGTCGTGCACGACGTCCGAGGACGTCCCCGGCCGCGCCGACGGCCTCGACTACCCCAAGGGCGTCGCGGTCGACACGGCCCGCGACAGCATCTGGGTGCTCGACTCGGCCACCGGCGTGCTGCACCAGCGCGCGGCCGACGGCACCTACACCGACGCTGCCGCGCCCGGCGCCGACCTGGGCCCCGTGGGCCAGGCCTTCGGCCTCGCGTTCGACGGCAGCGCCGCCGGCGCCGACAGCCTCGTCGTCGCCGACACCGAGGCCGACCGCGTGCTGCGCTACCAGCCCGACACCCAGGTCTGGACGGCCCTGCCCGCCTACGCCGGCTTCGACCGCGTGACCAGCGTCGCGGTCGCCGCCGACGGCACCGTCTACGCCACGACCGGCTACACCGACCAGGTCGTCGCGCTCGCCCCCGGCGAGACCACGTGGGCCGTCGTGCTGCCCGCCCGCGACCCGCAGACCACCGACGGCACGATCGGCGTCGCCGTCGGCGCCGACGGCCTCGTCTACGTCATCGACCGCCCCGCCGACGAGGTGCGCGTGGTCGCCGCCGACGGCACGGTGTCGACCATCGCCGTGCCCTTCCGCCTCGACGAGTCCGCGGGCATCGCCGTCGACGCCGCCGGTCGCCTCTACGTGACCGACGAGGCCCGCGACGTCCTCCTCGTCCGCGAGGGCGGCACCTGGACCACCGTGGGCGCCGGCGGGGCCGACGCCTGCACCTTCTCGAACCCGTGGGGCGTCGCGGTCGACGGCGACACCGTCGTCGTGGCCGACAGCGACACCGACCGCCTGCAGTTCCTCACCGTCACCGCGGCGGCCGTCGTCCCGACCACGCCGACGACGCCCACCACCCCGACGACGCCCACCACGCCGACGACCCCGACGACCCCGGTAGCCGTGACGCCGGCCGTGCCGACCACCCCGTCCACGCCCGTCGCGGCCGCCCCCGCGGCGACCACGCCGGCCGCCGGCGCGCCGACGCGCCTCACCCCGACGGCCACCCGCGCCGCCGCGGACCCGGCCTCCGGCGAGCTCGCCTTCACGGGCTCCGACACGACGACGCCGCTCGGCATCGCCGCCGTCCTGGTCGGCCTGGGCCTCGCCCTGACCGCCGTGGCCGCCGGTCGCGCCGGCCGGGCACGTCGCCGCGCCTGACGCAGCGCGCCGCGCCGCTCGACGGGACCGCCCCGCCGCCCTCCCCGGAGGCGCGGCGGGGCGGTCCCGTCGTCCGTCCCGGGCCCTGTCTGTCGGAGGCGCGGCGTACGCTCGCGGGATGACCAGGGCCGTGTACGCACTCATGGGCACGGTGCTCTACGCCGCGCTCCTCATCGCGACGGCCGGCTTCGAGAGCCTGCTCCTCGACCGTGACGTCATCAGCGAGCCCGACGCCGGCACGCTCCTCGGCCCCGCCATGGCGGCCGCGGCGCTGCTCGTCGTGCTGCTGGCGCTGATGCGCTCGGCCGCGGTCGCCGACCGGGCCGAGGGCAGGGCGCCGGAGTCGCGGGGCACCTTCCCCGCCCAGCCGGCCGACGCTGCCGGCCCGGGCCGTCCGGCCCCGACGGGCACCGCCGACGGCCCCGGCGCGGGCGCGCCCCGCACCCCGGCCCCGCGCCTCCTGCCCCCGGCCCTCGTCACCGCCCTCCTCGTCTGGGCCGCCATGCTGGTCGTGGGCTCGGTCGGCTACGCGCTGGTCCGCGACGACGGCGCCTCGGCCGTCCTGTTCGCGGGCCGGTACGTCCTGTCGCCGTTCCTGCTCGGCAGCGCCCTGTGGGCCGGGCTCGTCGTGCTCGGCGTGGCGGCCGCCTCACGGGTCGACCCGTCCCGGGGCAGCCCACGATCATTTGATTAAGCCCCTACCGGAAGCTATGCTCTATCGGGTGTGCGCTCAACGGCGCGCCTGAAAAATCCGCACCACGACGGGGTCCGCCCGGTCGTGGGGGTCGGATGCACCGTCTCTCGTGGTGGCCTCTGGGCCGTCCACGACGACCAGCGGCCTCGTCTCTCGAGCAGCGCCGCGGTCGGGCTCAGCGCTGGCGAGCACCCCCGGGTGCCGCTCCGGCGTGAGGCACGACGAGGATGCCGACCGTCCGGTCGGACAGAGCAGAGCCCTGCACGAGCAGAGCGCAACTTAGGAGAACCAGTGCCAACCATCCAGCAGCTGGTCCGCAAGGGTCGTACGCCGAAGGTCGTCAAGACCAAGGCCCCCGCCCTGCGGTCCAACCCCCAGCAGCGTGGCGTGTGCACCCGTGTGTACACCACCACCCCCAAGAAGCCGAACTCCGCGCTCCGCAAGGTCGCCCGCGTGAAGCTGTCCAACGGCACCGAGGTCACCGCCTACATCCCCGGCGAGGGCCACAACCTGCAGGAGCACTCGATGGTGCTCGTCCGCGGCGGTCGCGTGAAGGACCTCCCCGGCGTGCGCTACAAGATCGTTCGTGGCGCCCTCGACACCCAGGCCGTGAAGAACCGCAAGCAGGCTCGTAGCCTCTACGGTGCGAAGAAGGACAAGAAGTAATGCCTCGTAAAGGACCCGCGCCCAAGCGCCCTGTCGTCGCCGACCCCGTTTACGGGGCGCCGATCGTCAGCCAGCTCGTCAACAAGATCCTCCTCGACGGCAAGAAGGGCCTCGCCGAGCGCATCGTCTACGGTGCCCTCGCCGGCGTCGCCGCGAAGAACGACCAGGACGCCGTCGCCACGCTGAAGAAGGCGCTCGACAACGTGCGCCCGACCCTCGAGGTGCGTTCGCGCCGCGTCGGCGGCTCGACCTACCAGGTCCCCGTCGAGGTCAAGCCGCACCGCGCCAACACCCTGGCGCTCCGCTGGCTGACCTCGTACGCCAAGGCTCGTCGTGAGAAGACCATGACCGAGCGCCTGATGAACGAGATCCTCGACGCCTCCAACGGCCTCGGCGCCGCTGTCAAGCGCCGCGAGGACACGCACAAGATGGCCGAGGCCAACAAGGCCTTCGCGCACTACCGCTGGTAACCAGTCGATGAGGTGCGGTGCGGGCACTCCCCGCACCGCGCCTCCCCGGCTCCCACAACTCCCCACCTACCCCTTCGGAGGAACCCGTGGCACAGGACGTGCTCACCGACCTGAACAAGGTCCGCAACATCGGCATCATGGCTCACATCGATGCTGGCAAGACGACGACCACCGAGCGCATCCTGTACTACACGGGCATCACCCACAAGATCGGTGAGGTCCACGACGGTGCGGCCACGATGGACTGGATGGCGCAGGAGCAGGAGCGCGGCATCACCATCACGTCGGCGGCCACGACGTGCTTCTGGAACAAGAACCAGATCAACATCATCGACACCCCCGGCCACGTCGACTTCACCGTCGAGGTCGAGCGTTCGCTCCGCGTCCTCGACGGCGCCGTCGCCGTCTTCGACGGCAAGGAGGGCGTCGAGCCCCAGTCGGAGACCGTCTGGCGTCAGGCCGACAAGTACGACGTGCCCCGCATCTGCTTCGTCAACAAGATGGACAAGCTCGGCGCCGACTTCTACTTCACGGTCGACACCATCGTCAACCGCCTGGGCGCCGAGCCCCTGGTCATGCAGCTGCCGATCGGTGCCGAGAGCTCGTTCGAGGGCGTCATCGACCTCGTCGAGATGCGTGCGCTGACGTGGCGCGGCGACGCCAAGGGCGACGTCGAGCTGGGTGCCAAGTACGACATCGAGGAGATCCCGGCCGACCTGGCCGACCGCGCTGCCGAGTACCGCGAGAAGCTCATCGAGCGCGTGGCCGAGGCGGAGGACGCTCTCATGGAGCGCTACCTCGAGGGCGACACCGACTTCACCGTCGCCGAGATCAAGGCCGCCGTCCGCAAGCTGACGGTCAACAGCGAGGTCTACCCGATCTTCTGTGGCTCGGCCTTCAAGAACCGCGGCGTGCAGCCGATGCTCGACGCGGTCATCGACTACCTCCCCTCGCCCCTCGACGTGCCCCCCATGGAGGGCCACGACGTGCGTGACGCCGAGAAGGTCATCATCCGCAAGCCGGAGTCGACGGAGCCCTTCTCGGCCCTCGCCTTCAAGGTCGCGGTGCACCCCTTCTTCGGTCGCCTCACCTACGTCCGCGTCTACTCGGGCTCCATCGAGTCGGGCGCCCAGGTCGTCAACTCCACGAAGGACAAGAAGGAGCGCATCGGCAAGATCTTCCAGATGCACTCCAACAAGGAGAACCCGGTCGACAGCGTGACCGCCGGCCACATCTACGCGGTCATCGGCCTGAAGTTCACGACCACCGGCGACACCCTGTGCGACCCGCAGGACCAGGTCGTCCTCGAGTCGATGACCTTCCCCGAGCCCGTCATCGAGGTCGCCATCGAGCCGAAGACGAAGGCCGACCAGGAGAAGCTCTCGCTGGCCATCCAGAAGCTCGCCGAAGAAGACCCGACGTTCCGCGTCGAGCTCAACGCCGAGACGGGCCAGACGGTCATCAAGGGCATGGGCGAGCTCCACCTCGACATCCTCGTCGACCGCATGAAGCGCGAGTTCAACGTCGAGGCCAACGTCGGCAAGCCCCAGGTCGCGTACCGCGAGACCCTCAAGAAGGGCATCGAGCGCTACGACTACACCCACAAGAAGCAGACGGGTGGCTCGGGCCAGTTCGCCAAGGTCCAGATCGCGCTGGAGCCCTTCGAGGTCACGGCCGAGTCGACCTACGAGTTCGTCAACAAGGTCACGGGTGGCCGCGTGCCGCGCGAGTACATCCCGTCGGTCGACGCGGGCATCCAGGACGCCATGCAGGTCGGAGTCCTCGCGGGCTACCCGACGGTGGGCGTCCGGGCCCTGCTCCTCGACGGTGCGGCGCACGACGTCGACTCGTCCGAGATGGCCTTCAAGATCGCTGGGTCGATCGCCTACAAAGAGGCGGCTCGCAAGGCCCAGCCCGTTCTCCTCGAGCCGCTCATGGCGGTCGAGGTGCGTACGCCCGAGGAGTACATGGGCGACGTCATCGGCGACCTCAGCTCGCGTCGCGGGCAGATCTCGTCGATGGAAGACGCCAGTGGTGTGAAGGTCGTTCGGGCCAGCGTGCCGCTGTCGGAGATGTTCGGCTACGTCGGAGACCTGCGGTCGAAGACCTCGGGTCGTGCCGTCTACTCGATGACGTTCGAGTCGTACCAGGAAGTCCCCTCGGCCGTGGCCGAGGAGATCATCCAGAAGAACAAGGGCGAATAGTCCCGAATCTCGCGGCCGTTCCTCGACCGCGTAACATGTACACACACCAATCCGCAGTGTCCGGTAGGCCGGGTCATCGACCCGGCCCCCGGCCCCACTGCAACCGAGTCCTGAGGAGGACCCACAGTGGCTAAGGCCAAGTTCGAGCGGACCAAGCCGCACGTCAACATCGGAACCATCGGTCACGTCGACCACGGCAAGACCACGCTCACCGCGGCGATCACCAAGGTCCTGCACGACAAGTACCCGACCCTCAACGAGGCGTCGGCCTTCGACCAGATCGACAACGCGCCCGAAGAGAAGCAGCGCGGCATCACGATCAACATCTCGCACGTCGAGTACCAGACCGAGAAGCGTCACTACGCTCACGTCGACGCTCCCGGCCACGCCGACTACATCAAGAACATGATCACCGGTGCGGCTCAGATGGACGGCGCGATCCTCGTGGTCGCCGCCACCGACGGCCCGATGCCCCAGACGCGTGAGCACGTCCTGCTCGCCCGCCAGGTCGGCGTTCCCTACATCGTCGTGGCGCTGAACAAGTCCGACATGGTCGACGACGAGGAGATCCTCGAGCTCGTCGAGATCGAGGTGCGCGAGCTCCTCTCGAGCCAGGACTTCGACGGCGACAACGCCCCCGTCGTCCAGGTCTCCGCTCTCAAGGCCCTCGAGGGCGACGAGAAGTGGGCCGCCACGGTCGCCGACCTGATGGACCAGGTCGACGAGAACGTGCCCGAGCCGGTCCGCGCGACCGACCAGCCCTTCCTCATGCCCGTCGAGGACGTCTTCACGATCACCGGTCGTGGAACCGTCATCACCGGTCGTGTCGAGCGCGGCATCCTGAAGCCGAACGACGAGGTCGAGATCGTCGGCATCAAGGAGAAGTCGTCGAAGACGACCGTCACCGCCATCGAGATGTTCCGCAAGACCCTCGACGACGCGCGCGCCGGTGAGAACGTCGGCCTGCTCCTCCGCGGCACCAAGCGCGAGGACGTCGAGCGCGGCCAGGTCGTGGTCAAGCCCGGCTCGATCACGCCCCACACCGAGTTCGAGGCGAACGTCTACATCCTCTCCAAGGACGAGGGTGGGCGTCACAACCCGTTCTACGCGAACTACCGCCCGCAGTTCTACTTCCGCACCACCGACGTCACGGGTGTCATCACGCTGCCCGAGGGCACCGAGATGGTCATGCCCGGCGACACGACTGAGATCACCGTCCAGCTGATCCAGCCCATCGCCATGGAAGAGGGCCTGCGCTTCGCCATCCGCGAGGGTGGTCGCACGGTCGGTGCCGGCACCGTCACCAAGATCGCCAAGTAAGTACTGGTCACTCCAGCACTGCTGATCTCCTGAGAGGGGGTCGGGCCCGAGAGGGCCCGGCCCCCTCTCTCGTGTCACCAGGGTCGGTCGTGTCACCATGGGGTGCCGCCGGAAGCGCCGGCGCAGACAGGAGAGACGTCATGGCCGGTTTCGACGACATCACCCGCAAGGCTCAGTCGTTCCTCAACGACGGCAAGGTGCAGGACGCCCTCAAGAGCGAGAAGGCGGAGGGCGTGAGCGACCGCATCCTCGACGCCGTCGCCGGCGCTGCCGACAAGGCCACCGGGGGCAAGCACTCCGACAAGATCCAGCAGGCCAAGGACGCCGCCGACAAGAAGATCGGCAACGAGTAGGGCCCACGGCCCCACGTCGGCCCTCGGAGCCCCTCGGGCCCGGGGGCCGTCGCTGTACCCCGGCGACCCGGCCACCGTTCGACCGGACGGTGTTCACTCGACCGATGCCGCGCCTCCGACGCACCGATCAGGCCCACCCCGGCATCTCGCGCCGCCGTTCGGGCACGGGCTTCACCTACCGCGACGCCGACGGGTCCACCATCACCGACCCGGTCGTGCGGGAGCGGCTCGACCACCTCGGGATCCCGCCCGCGTGGACGGACGTCTGGATCGCGCCGTACCCCAACGGGCACGTCCAGGCCACGGGCAAGGACGCCGCGGGAAGGCGCCAGTACATCTACCACCCGACCTGGCGCGAGCAGAAGGACCGGATCAAGTTCGACCGGGCGCTCTCCCTCGCGGAGTCGCTGCCCACGGCCCGCAGGTTCGTCACGATGGACCTCCGCCTCGACGAGCCCGTCCGCGACCGCGCCCTCGGGGCGGCCTTCCGCATGCTCGACACCGGTTCGCTCCGGGTCGGCTCGGAGCGCTACGCGGAGGAGCACGGCAGCCACGGCCTGTCGACGCTGCTCTGCTCGCACGCGAAGGTCTCCGGCGACGTGGTCGCGCTCTCGTTCCCCGGCAAGAGCGGCCAGGAGTGGGACAGCGAGATCCGCGACCCCGACCTCGCCGCGGTCGTGCGCAGCCTGAAGACCCGGGGCGGCCGCTCACGCCTCCTGGCTTGGCGACCGGAGGCCGGGAGCCCCTGGCGGCCCCTCCACGCGTCGGAGATCAACGAGTACGTGAAGCTGCGGGCCGGCGACGACTTCACCGCGAAGGACTTCCGCACCCTGCACGGCACCGTCGCGGCCGCGGTCAGCCTCGCGCAGAGCGGCCCGCAGCCCACGGTGGGTCGGCGACGTCGGGCGCTCGCGCAGGCGATGCGCGACGCGTCGGACGTGCTGGGGAACACCCCGAGCATCGCGCGGAAGTCCTACGTCGACCCGCGTCTCGTCGACGCGTACGAGCACGGCGAGACGATCGACCCGCGTCGCCTGGGCTCGGCGGAGTCCGAGGTGCGCTCGCTGCTCTATCGCTGAGTCGCGGCCACGCAGGCTCATGACGTACCGTAGAGGGTTGCGTCCGATCGAGTCGGACGCCCGAGAGGAACTACTGCAGTGACTGACGAGTGCATCCACGGGTTCGAGAGGGAGCTCTGCGACATCTGCGCCCCCCGCAAGCGCGAGCCCCTGCTCGATGCCGACGGTGAGGTCCGGACCCTCACGACCAAGCGCCGTGCCGCGTCGCGCAAGCCCGAGTCGCTGCGCAGCACGCCGGCCCTCGCCCGCGACTCCGCGGCCGTCGCCGTGGCGGCGCAGTCGGCCGCGGCCCCCGTCCCGGTCTTCGCGCAGCAGCGCGTCTACCACTGGACCCACGTGACGAACCTGCCCGCCATCATCGCGGCCGGCGCCCTCCGCCCGGGCGCGGCGGCGGAGCCCGAGCTCGACGTGAGCTCGGAGGCGACCCGTGCCCTCCGCGCCTCGGTGACCAGCGCCTCCGGCGTCGTCCTCGCCGAGCACGTCCCGTTCTCGCTGTCGCCCCACGCCTCCGCGTGGGACGTCCTGCGCTCGGGCGCCGACGGCTACGAGTGGTCCGACGCCGCGCGCGCCGCGAAGGCCACCGACTTCGTCATGCTGGTCGTCCCGGTCTCGTCGCTCGACGACGGCTTCGTGGTCACCGAGGGCGACGCCGCCGTCCAGGGCGTCCGCCAGGCCGTGGGCCTCGACGACGCGGCCTCGATGGTGCGCCGCTTCTCGCTCGCCGACCCCGACCTGCTGGAGCCCGAGGTGCTGGTGCCCGGGGGAGTGTCGCTCGAGGCCGTGACGCTCGTCGGCGTCCCGAACGACAAGATGCGCGACCGCGTCAAGCAGCTCTTCGCCGACTCGTCCGACCACGCCCCGCGCGTGGCCGTCTACCCGCCGTGGTTCCGCCCGGCGGAGGTCGCGACGGCCTGACGGCCGGCCCCCGAGGAGGCGCGGTGCGAGACTGCTCGCACCGCGCCTCCCGTGCGTCACGGCCCCGTCGCCGGGGTCGCCCGGATCCGCGACACGCCCGGGTTGCAGCAAATGCACGCGTGTGGCAAAATCGTCTAGTTCAACATTCCGGGTCGGCCGAGCGCCGAGCCCCGGATCACTGCCAGGCAGTGCACAGGCGTTCGTCGCCTGGGCCGCGGGTAGCAGGACACATCTCACAACGGAATCTCCAGCGCGCTGGCCCTCGGGCACAGCTCTGCGCGGCGGTGACAGCGAAGATTGCCCTCCCCGGGCCACCCTCGTGCCACCGACACGCTCGAGCCACGGCTCGCTGGGCGTCCGAGATGGCTTCACACGAGAACAGCGGTACGCGAGACACACGTCGTGCCAGATGTTTGCCCAGCAAACAGCGTCAGGCGGCCCCCGAGGTGCGCGACGTCCGAACGAGAGAGAGCCACACATGGCGGGACAGAAGATCCGCATCCGACTCAAGTCGTACGACCACGAGGTCATCGACACCTCCGCGCGCAAGATCGTCGACACGGTCACCCGCGCGGGCGCCACCGTGGTCGGCCCCGTGCCGCTGCCGACGGAGAAGAACGTGGTCGTCGTGATCCGTTCGCCCCACAAGTACAAGGACTCGCGCGAGCACTTCGAGAAGCGCACCCACAAGCGTCTGATCGACATCGTCGACCCGACCCCCAAGGCCGTCGACTCGCTCATGCGCCTCGACCTCCCGGCCGACGTCAACATCGAGATCAAGCTGTAGGGGGGCGACCATGACTGTCAGCGCCACCAAGAACGTCAAGGGCCTGCTCGGCAAGAAGCTCGGCATGACCCAGGTCTGGGACGAGAACAACAAGCTCGTCCCCGTCACCGTCGTGGAGATCGCTCCCAACGTCGTGACCCAGATCCGCTCGCTCGAGAAGGACGGCTACAGCGCCGTCCAGATCGCCGCCGGCCAGATCGACCCCCGCAAGTCGAACAAGCCCTCCACGGGCCACTTCGACGCCGCCGGCGTCACGCCCCGCCGCCACCTCACCGAGGTCCGCACCGCCGACGCCGCCGAGTACGCACTCGGCCAGGAGATCACGGTCGACACCTTCGAGGCCGGCCAGAAGGTCGACGTCGTCGGCACCTCCAAGGGCAAGGGCTTCGCCGGTGTCATGAAGCGTCACAACTTCAAGGGCGTCAGCGCCTCGCACGGTGCCCACCGCAACCACCGCAAGCCCGGCTCGATCGGTGCTTCGTCGACCCCCAGCCGTGTCTTCAAGGGCATGCGCATGGCCGGTCGCATGGGTGGAGAGCGCGTCACCATCCTCAACCTCACGGTGCACGCCGTCGACGCCGAGAAGGGTCTGCTGCTCGTCAAGGGCGCCGTCCCCGGTGCTCGTGGCCGCATCGTCTTCGTCCGCACCGCCGTGAAGGGGAAGTAGCTCATGGCCACCACTACCGCATCGGCCACCACGGTCGACGTCATCGACGCCAAGGGCGCCTCCACCGGCACCACGGTCGAGCTCCCCGCCGAGCTGTTCGACGTCGTCACCAACGTCCCGCTCATCCACCAGGTCGTCGTCGCCCAGCAGGCCGCCGCTCGTCAGGGCACGCACAAGACCAAGCGTCGCGGCGAGGTCTCCGGCGCCGGCCGCAAGCCGTTCAAGCAGAAGGGCACCGGCCGGGCTCGTCAGGGCTCGATCCGTGCTCCCCAGATGACCGGCGGTGGCGTCGTCCACGGTCCGCAGCCGCGTGACTACGCGCAGCGCACCCCCAAGAAGATGATCGCCGCGGCCCTCCTCGGTGCTCTCTCCGACCGTGCTCGCGGCGCCCGCGTGCACGTCGTCGAGAGCTTCGTCGCCGACACGATCTCCACCAAGGTCGCCCTCGAGCTGCTCTCGACCATCGCGTCGAGCAAGCACGTCCTGGTCGTCATCGACCGCGACGACCTGCTGACCCGCAAGAGCGTCCGCAACGTGCCCACGGTCCACGTGATCACGTACGACCAGCTCAACGCCTACGACGTGCTCGTCAGCGACGACATCGTCTTCACGAAGAGCGCCTTCGACGGCTTCGTCGCCTCGAAGCGCCAGAAGGAGGCCACCGCATGAGCGGCTACGGCAAGGACCCTCGCGACGTCATCATCGCGCCCGTCGTCTCCGAGAAGAGCTACTCCCTGATCGATCAGGGCAAGTACACCTTCACGGTGGACCCGCGGTCGAACAAGACCGAGATCAAGCTCGCCATCGAGAAGATCTTCAACGTCAAGGTCGACAGCATCAACACGCTGAACCGTGTCGGCAAGACCCGCCGCACGCGCTTCGGCACCGGCAAGCGCAAAGACACCAAGCGCGCCATCGTGACGCTCAAGTCGGGCACCATCGACATCTTCACGGCTGTCGGCTAGGGCCCGGAGGGAAGACAAAATGGCTATTCGTAACTACAAGCCCACGACTCCTGGTCGTCGCGGTTCGTCGGTCTCCGACTTCGCGGAGATCACGCGCTCGACGCCCGAGAAGTCGCTGCTGCGTCCCCTGTCCAAGAGCGGTGGCCGCAACAACGCCGGCCGCATCACGACGCGTCACATCGGTGGTGGCCACAAGCGCCAGTACCGCGTGATCGACTTCCGTCGCAACGACAAGGACGGCATCAACGCCAAGGTCGCTCACATCGAGTACGACCCCAACCGCACGGCGCGCATCGCGCTCCTGCACTTCGTCGACGGCACGAAGCGGTACATCATCGCTCCGAACAAGCTGTCGCAGGGCGACATCGTCGAGTCGGGTCCCGGCGCCGACATCAAGCCCGGCAACAACCTGCCGCTGAAGAACATCCCGGTCGGTACCGTCATCCACGCCATCGAGCTCAAGCCCGGCGGCGGCGCGAAGATGGCCCGCTCGGCCGGCGCCTCGGTGCGTCTCGTCGCCAAGGACGGCCCCTACGCGCAGCTCCGCCTGCCGTCGGGCGAGGTCCGCAACGTCGACGCCCGCTGCCGCGCCACCATCGGCGAGGTCGGCAACGCCGAGCAGTCGAACATCAACTGGGGCAAGGCCGGCCGCATGCGCTGGAAGGGCGTCCGCCCGACCGTCCGTGGTGTCGCCATGAACCCGGTCGACCACCCGCACGGTGGTGGTGAGGGCAAGACCTCCGGTGGTCGCCACCCGGTCAGCCCGTGGGGCCAGAAAGAGGGCCGCACCCGCCACATCAACAAGGAGAGCGACAAGCTCATCGTCCGCCGTCGTAACGCTGGCAAGAAGCGTAAGTAGGAGTTGTAGAAGATGCCACGCAGTCTTAAGAAGGGCCCCTTCGTCGATGACCACCTGCTTCGCAAGGTCGTCACGCAGAACGAGGCCAGCACCAAGAACGTCATCAAGACCTGGTCCCGCCGGTCGATGATCGTCCCGAACATGCTCGGCCACACCATCGCGGTGCACGACGGTCGCAAGCACATCCCCGTGTTCGTGACCGAGAGCATGATCGGCCACAAGCTCGGCGAGTTCGCGCCCACCCGTACCTTCCGTGGTCACGTGAAGGACGACAAGAAGGGTCGTCGCCGCTAACGCGGCGACGTAAGGAGGAGAGAAATGGTGGAGTCGATCGCACGCGTGCGTCACATCCGCGTCACCCCCATGAAGGCCCGTCGCGTCGTCAACCTGATCCGCGGCAAGCAGGCCCTCGAGGCCCTGGCCATCCTGAAGTTCGCGCCGCAGGGCGCGAGCGAGCCCGTCTACAAGCTCGTCGCGTCGGCCATGGCCAACGCTCGTGTGAAGGCGGACAAGGACAACAGCTACCTCGACGAGCAGGACCTCTACGTGAGCCGTGCATTCGTCGACCAGGGCGCAACCCTCAAGCGGTTCCAGCCGCGTGCCCAGGGTCGTGCCTTCCAGATCCTGAAGCGCACGAGCCACATCACGATCGTCCTCGCGACGCCGGATGAGGTCGAGGCAGCAGACGCTACGAAGAAGGCGAGCAAGTAATGGGCCAGAAGGTCAACCCGTACGGCTTCCGTCTGGGCATCACCACCGACCACGTGTCGCGGTGGTTCACCGACAGCACCAAGGCGGGTCAGCGTTACAGCGACTACGTCGCGGAGGACATCAAGATCCGCACCCTGCTCAAGACCTCGCTCGACCGCGCCGGCGTGGCCAAGATCGAGATCGAGCGCACCCGTGACCGCGTCCGCGTCGACATCCACACCGCCCGTCCGGGCATCGTGATCGGTCGCCGTGGCGCCGAGGCCGAGCGCATCCGCGGCGACCTCGAGAAGCTCACCGGCAAGCAGATCCAGCTGAACATCCTCGAGGTCAAGAACCCCGAGGCCGAGGCTCAGCTGGTCGCCCAGGGCATCGCTGAGCAGCTCGCTGCTCGCGTGGCGTTCCGTCGTGCGATGCGCAAGGGCCTCCAGGGCGCCCAGCGCGCTGGCGCCAAGGGCGTCCGGATCCAGGTCTCGGGTCGCCTCGGCGGCGCCGAGATGAGCCGTTCGGAGTTCTACCGCGAGGGCCGCGTGCCCCTGCACACGCTCCGCGCCAACATCGACTACGGCTTCTACGAGGCCAAGACCACCTTCGGTCGCATCGGTGTCAAGGTCTGGATCTACAAGGGCGACATCACCAACAAGGAGCTCGCGCGCGAGCAGGCGAACCAGAAGTCGTCTCGCCCCGAGCGCCGCAACGACCGTGACGGCGCCCGCCGCGGCGGGGGCGACCGCGCTCCCCGCGAGCAGAAGGCACCCGCCACCACAGGAGCTGAGGCGTAACCATGCTTATCCCCCGTCGTGTCAAGCACCGCAAGCAGCACCACCCCGGCCGTAGCGGCCAGGCCACTGGTGGCACCAAGGTCAGCTTCGGTGAGTACGGCATCCAGGCCCTCACGCCCGCTTACGTGACCAACCGTCAGATCGAGTCCGCTCGTATCGCCATGACGCGTCACATCAAGCGTGGCGGCAAGGTGTGGATCAACATCTACCCCGACCGTCCCCTCACGAAGAAGCCCGCCGAGACCCGCATGGGTTCCGGTAAGGGCTCCCCCGAGTGGTGGGTCGCGAACGTCAAGCCGGGTCGCGTGCTCTTCGAGCTCAGCGGCGTCAGCGAGGAGGTCGCCAAGGAGGCGCTCACTCGTGCAATCCACAAGCTGCCCCTCAAGGCACGCATCATCAAGCGCGAGGAGGGCGACGCATAATGGCGATCGGTTCCAAGGAGCTCCGTCCTGTCGAGCTCGACACTTTCGAAGACGAGCGTCTCGTCGATGAGCTGAAGAAGGCCAAGGAAGAGCTGTTCAACCTGCGCTTCCAGTCGGCCACCGGTCAGCTCGAGAGCCACGGCCGCCTGCGTGCCGTGAAGCGCGACATCGCTCGCATCTACACGGTCCTGCGTGAGCGCGAGCTCGGCATCCGTGCCACCCCCGCCCCGGTCGAGGCCGCCCCCAAGGCGACCAAGAAGTCGACCAAGAAGGCTGCCGCCGCCGACGAGGCGCCCGTCGCCGAGACCGCCGAGGAGAAGTAATGGCTACCGAGAACAAGACCGAGGTCGACTCGGCAGCTGTCGAGGTCCGCGGCTACCGCAAGACCCGTCGCGGCTACGTGACCAGCGACAAGATGGACAAGACCATCGTCGTCGAGGTCGAGGACCGCGTGAAGCACCCGCTGTACGGCAAGGTCATCCGCCGCACCTCCAAGGTCAAGGTCCACGACGAGGCCAACGCGGCCGGCGTCGGCGACCTCGTCGTGATCAACGAGACCCGTCCGCTCAGCGCCTCCAAGCGCTGGCGCCTGGTCGAGATCCTCGAGAGGGCCAAGTAGGCCTCGCGGCCTGCTTGAGCAGAAGGAGACAGAAGTGATCCAGCAGGAATCCCGCCTCAAGGTCGCCGACAACACCGGTGCCAAGGAGATCCTCACCATCCGCGTGCTCGGTGGCTCCGGCCGTCGCTACGCCGGCCTCGGCGACGTCATCGTCGCCACGGTGAAGGATGCCATCCCCGGTGGCAACGTGAAGAAGGGCGACGTCGTCAAGGCGGTCATCGTCCGCACCAAGAAGGAGGTCCGTCGTCCGGACGGCTCCTACATCAAGTTCGACGAGAACGCCGCAGTGATCCTGAAGGCCGACGGGGACCCCCGTGGTACCCGCATCTTCGGGCCGGTCGGTCGCGAGCTTCGCGACAAGAAGTTCATGAAGATCATCTCGCTGGCGCCGGAGGTTATCTAAGTCATGGCAAACATCAAGAAGGGTGACCTCGTGCAGGTCATCAGCGGAGCCTCGCAGGCCCGCGGCGGAGACCGCGGCAAGCAGGGCAAGGTCCTCGAGGTGCTCGTCGAGCGCAACCGCGTGGTCGTCGAGGGCGTGAACTTCGTCACGAAGCACGTCCGCGTCGGCCAGACGCAGCGTGGCACCAAGACCGGCGGCATCGAGACCTTCGAGGCCCCGATCCACGTGTCGAACGTCGCGCTCGTCGACCCCAAGACCAAGAAGCCGACCCGCGTCGGCTTCCGTGAAGAGACGGTCACCAAGGGCGGCGTCACCAAGACCGTCCGCGTCCGTTACGCCAAGGCGTCGGGAGAGAACCTCTGATGACTGACACCACCACCACCACGCCCGCGGCCCTGCCGCGCCTCAAGGCGAAGTACCGCGCGGAGATCCTGCCGCAGCTCAAGAGCGACTTCGGCTTCACGAACGTCCACCAGGTCCCCGGCCTGGTCAAGATCGTCGTGAACACCGGTGTCGGCGAGGCCGCCCGCGACAGCAAGATCATCGACGGGGCCATCAAGGACCTCACGGCGATCACCGGCCAGAAGCCCCAGGTCACCAAGGCCCGCAAGTCCATCGCGCAGTTCAAGCTCCGCGAGGGTCAGCCGATCGGCGCGCACGTCACGCTGCGCGGCGACCGTGCCTGGGAGTTCCTGGACCGCCTGCTGTCGCTCGCGCTGCCCCGCATCCGCGACTTCCGCGGCCTGAGCGACCGTCAGTTCGACGGCAACGGCAACTACACCTTCGGTCTCAACGAGCAGAGCATGTTCCACGAGATCGACCAGGACCGCATCGACCGTGTCCGTGGCTTCGACATCACCGTCGTCACCACCGCGAAGAACGACGACGAGGGCCGGGCTCTGCTCAAGGCTCTCGGATTCCCGTTCCGCACGGCCGACCAGGCCAACTAAGATCGTTCGGTCGGCAACTCCTCACCGGAGTTGCCGACCGTTCCCCTGAGGTCGTGGAGAACCGCTCCACGACCGCCCGATCATCAAGGTCGACACCCGGTGTACCGGATGGCGAAACCCGATGAGGAAGAAGTACACCGCATGACGATGACAGATCCGGTCGCAGACCTGCTGACCAGACTGCGCAACGCGAACTCGGCGTTCCACGAGACCGTGTCGCTCCCCAGCAGCAAGCTCAAGTCCCACATCGCGGAGATCCTCCAGCGTGAGGGCTTCATCGACTCGTGGAAGGTCGAAGACGCCCGCGTCGGCCAGACCCTCACGATCGACCTCAAGTACGGTCCCGAGCGCCAGCGCTCGATCAAGGGCATCAAGCGCGTCTCGAAGCCGGGCCTCCGCGTCTACGCGAAGTCCACCGAGATCCCGCAGGTCTTCGGCGGCCTCGGCGTCGCGATCCTGTCGACTTCCTCCGGTCTGCTGACCGACCGTGAGGCCGAGAAGAAGGGCGTGGGCGGAGAAGTCATCGCCTACGTGTGGTAATTCGTCATGTCTCGAATCGGAAGACTCCCCATCTCGATCCCTGCCGGGGTCGACGTGAAGATCGACGGCCAGGCCGTCACCGTCAAGGGCCCCAAGGGTGAGCTGTCGCTCGTCGTGAAGAGCCCCATCGAAGCTGCGCTCGAGGAGGGCACCGTCGTCGTGACGCGTCCCGACGACGAGCGCGAGTCGCGGTCGCTCCACGGCCTCACCCGTACCCTCATCGCCAACCAGATCATCGGCGTGACCCAGGGCTACACCAAGGGCCTCGAGGTCGTCGGCACCGGTTACCGCGTGCAGGCCAAGGGCTCCAACGTCGAGTTCGCTCTCGGCTACTCGCACCCGATCACCGTGGAGCCGCCCGCGGGCATCAGCTTCACGGTCGAGGGCAACAACAAGCTCACCGTCGTCGGCATCGACAAGCAGGCAGTCGGCGAAGTCGCTGCCAACATCCGCAAGCTGCGCAAGCCCGAGCCCTACAAGGGCAAGGGCGTTCGCTACGCCGGCGAGGTCGTCCGCCGCAAGGCCGGAAAGTCAGGTAAGTAATCATGGGTCTCGGTACACGAGGAAAGAGCAAGTCGGCCGCCACCAAGCGCCGTCACACCCGCCTGCGCAAGAAGGTCGTGGGCACCGAAGAGCGCCCCCGTCTCGTCGTCACCCGTTCGGCCCGGCACGTGTTCGTGCAGGTCGTCGACGACAGCAAGGGCTTCACCGTCGCCAGCGCATCGACCCTCGAGGCCGACATGCGCACCTTCGACGGTGACAAGACCGCGAAGTCCCGCAAGGTCGGCGAGCTCGTCGCCGAGCGCGCCAAGGCCGCGGGCATCGAGGCCGTCGTGTTCGATCGCGGCGGCAACAAGTACGCCGGACGCGTCGCGGCCATCGCCGAAGGCGCCCGAGAGGCTGGTTTGAACCTGTGAGCGACGCTACGAACACCACTCCCCCCGCAGAGACCGACGCGGTCGCGGCGACCGAGACGGTCAAGGCTCCGGCCGAGGCCGTCGTCGAGCGCCCCGTCGAGACGGCTGCCGGCTCGGAGTCCAACAACCGCGAGGGCGGTCGCACCGACCGCCGTGGCGGCCAGGGTCGCGGAGACCGCAACGCCGGCGGCCGTGGCCGCGGCGACCGTGACGACAAGAGCCAGTTCCTGGAGCGCGTCGTCACCATCAACCGCGTGTCGAAGGTCGTCAAGGGCGGTCGTCGCTTCAGCTTCACCGCGCTCGTCGTGGTCGGCGACGGCAACGGACTCGTCGGTGTCGGCTACGGCAAGGCCCGCGAGGTCCCGACGGCCATCAGCAAGGGCGTCGAGGAGGCGAAGAAGAACTTCTTCCGCGTCCCGCGCATCGGCAACACGATCCCGCACCCCGTCCAGGGTGAGGCCGCTGCCGGCGTCGTCATGCTGCGTCCGGCCTCGGCCGGTACCGGAGTCATCGCCGGTGGTCCCGTCCGCGCCGTGCTCGAGTGCGCCGGTGTCCACGACGTGCTGAGCAAGTCGCTCGGCTCGTCGAACACCATCAACATCGTCCACGCGACCGTCGAGGCCCTCAAGCAGCTCGAGGAGCCCCGTGCCGTCGCCGCTCGCCGCGGCCTCGACATCGACGCCGTGATGCCGGCCTTCATGGCCCGCGCCGAGCAGGCGGCCAAGGCCGCTGCGACCGAGAAGGCAGGTGCCTGATGGCCCAGCTCAAGGTGACCCAGATCAAGTCCGTAATCAGCGAGAAGCAGAACCAGCGTGACACGCTGCGGAGCCTGGGCCTCAAGCGCATCGGCCAGTCGGTCGTGCGCGAGGACACCAAGCAGAACCGCGGCTACGTCAACACGGTCGCCCACCTCGTGAAGGTCGAGGAGATTGACTAATGGCTGACGAGAAGAACGGCGCCGCCGAGAAGGCCGCTCCGAAGAAGGCCGCCGCCAAGGCGACCACCACCAAGGCCGCCGCCCCCAAGGCGACGACCAAGAAGTCGACGGCCTCCTCGGCCGCCGCCTCGACGACGACCTCGACGAAGTCGGCCTCGGCCGGTCAGTCGGCGGACGTCGCCCGCCCGCAGGTCCTCAAGGTCCACCACCTCCGTCCGGCTCCCGGTGCCAAGACGGCCAAGACCCGCGTGGGTCGCGGTGAGGGCTCGAAGGGCAAGACGGCCGGACGTGGCACCAAGGGCCAGAAGGCCCGGTACCAGGTCAAGGTCGGCTTCGAGGGCGGCCAGATGCCGCTCCACATGCGCACTCCGAAGCTGCGCGGGTTCAAGAACCCGTTCCGCGTCGAGTACCAGGTGGTCAACCTCGAGAAGCTCGGCGAGCTGTACCCGCAGGGCGGCGAGGTCACCGTGAGCGACCTGGTCGCGAAGGGTGCCGTCCGCAAGAACGAGAAGGTCAAGGTCCTCGGACAGGGCGACCTGAGCGTCGCCCTCACCGTGGCGGTCGACAAGGTCTCCGGCTCTGCCGAAGAGAAGATCGTCGCCGCCGGCGGGACCGTCTCCAAGTAATCACCTGAGGGGGTGGTCCGACAGGGCCACCCCTTTCAGTCGTCTATCCTTCATGCCGGGAGGCCCCACATGTTCAGAGCTGTCGCGCGCATCATGCGCACGCCCGACCTTCGCCGAAAGATCGGGTTCACTCTCGGCATCATCGCGCTCTTCCGGCTGGGGTCGTTCATCCCCTCGCCGTTCGTGGACTACCAGAACGTGCAGCTGTGCCTCGCCGGCAACCAGGGCACCTCGGGTCTCTACGAGCTCGTCAACCTCTTCAGCGGCGGTGCGCTGCTGCAGCTCTCGGTCTTCGCGCTGGGCATCATGCCCTACATCACGTCGTCGATCATCGTGCAGCTGCTCCGCGTCGTCATCCCGCACTTCGACACCCTCTACAAGGAGGGCCAGTCGGGCCAGGCCAAGCTGACGCAGTACACCCGGTACCTCACCATCGCGCTGGGCATCCTCCAGTCGACGACGCTGATCACCGTGGCGCGCTCCGGCGCCCTGTTCGCCGGCTCCGGCGCCGCCGAGTGCCAGCAGCTCATCACGAACGACGCCTGGTACGCCGTCATGCTCATGGTCATCACCATGACCGCCGGCACGGGCCTCATCATGTGGATGGGCGAGCTCATCACCGAGCGCGGCATCGGCAACGGCATGTCCCTCCTGATCTTCACCTCGATCGCGGCCCGCTTCCCCACGGCCCTCTGGAGCATCGCGCAGGCGCGCAGCTTCGAGATCTTCCTCATGGTGATCGCCGTCGGGCTCGTGATCATGGCCGCGGTCGTGTTCGTCGAGCAGTCCCAGCGGCGGATCCCCGTGCAGTACGCCAAGCGCATGGTCGGGCGGCGGACGTACGGCGGCAACAACACGTACATCCCGATCAAGGTCAACATGGCCGGCGTCGTGCCCGTCATCTTCGCCTCGTCGCTGCTGTACCTCCCGGCGCTCGTGGCTCAGTTCAACCAGCCCTCCGACGGCACCGCGCCTCCGGCGTGGGTCGCGTGGGTCCAGGCGAACCTCACGTCCGGCGACAACCCGCTGTACATGGCGCTGTACTTCGCCCTCATCGTCGGCTTCACGTACTTCTACGTCGCGATCACCTTCAACCCCGAAGAGGTCGCCGACAACATGAAGAAGTACGGCGGGTTCATCCCCGGCATCCGTGCCGGCCGCCCGACCGCCGAGTACCTCGACTACGTCCTGACGCGCGTCACCCTGCCGGGCTCGCTCTACCTCGGCATCATCGCGCTCATCCCGCTGATCGCCCTGGCCACCGTCGGCGCCAACCAGAACTTCCCGTTCGGAGGCGCGAGCATCCTGATCATCGTCGGCGTCGGTCTCGAGACCGTCAAGCAGATCGACTCGCAGCTGCAGCAGCGTCACTACGAGGGGCTCCTGAAGTGACGGGGAGCGAGACCGGGCCCAGCCCGCGCCTCCTGATCGTCGGCCCTCCCGGCGCCGGCAAGGGCACGCAGGCGACGCAGATCGCGGAGACCCTCGGGGTCCCGGCGATCTCGACGGGCGACATCTTCCGCGCCAACGTCCGTGACGAGACCGAGCTGGGCGTCAAGGTCAAGACGATCATGGACGCCGGTGACTACGTCCCCGACAGCCTGACGAACGAGCTCGTCTCCGACCGGCTCGACCAGAGCGACGCGGCGCAGGGGTTCCTGCTCGACGGGTACCCCCGCACCCTGCAGCAGGTCGGTTTCCTCGACGACTACCTCTCCGCCAAGGGGCAGGCGCTCGAGGCCGTCATCCTGCTGGTGGCCGACCGCGACGAGATCGTCGAGCGGCTGCGCAAGCGCGCCCTCGACCAGGGCCGTTCCGACGACACGGAGGACGCCATCCGGCACCGCCAGGACGTCTACCTGCGCGAGACCGCACCTCTGCTCGAGAGCTACCGGTCGCGGGGCCTCGTCGTCGAGGTCGACGGCCTCGGCAGCATCGAGCAGGTCGCGGAGCGCATCGACGCCGCCCTGACCGAGCGCGGCTTCCGCTCGACGGCCGCCGCCTCCTAGCCGGGTGGCGTTCCGCAAGCCGGGCATCTACAAGACCCGGGACGAACTGCGCGCCATGGCGGCGCCCGGCGTGCTGACGGCCCGGTCGCTCGACGCGGTCGCGGCCGCCCTGCGCCCCGGCATCACCACGGGCGAGCTCGACGCGATCGCCGAGCGCACCATCCGTGACGGCGGCGGCGTGCCCAACTTCATGCTCGTGCCGGGCTACCGGAACACCGTGTGCACCTCCGTGAACGCCGAGGTCGTGCACGGCATCCCCGGCAACCGTGCCCTCGAGCCCGGCGACCTCGTCTCCGTCGACAGCGGCGCGGAGGTCGACGGCTGGAACGGCGACAGCGCACGATCGTTCGTGCTCGACGACCCGAGCCGCCCCGAGCTCGTCGCCGAGCGACGGCTGCTCTCCGACGTGACGGAGCAGGCCCTCTGGCACGGCATCGCCGCCCTGGCGTCTGCTCGTCACCTCAACGAGGTCGGCGACGCCGTCGAGGACTACGTGGAGTCACGCGGGAGCTTCGGCATCATCGAGGACTACGTCGGCCACGGCATCGGGCGCTCCATGCACGAGGACCCTCCGGTCTTCAACTACCGCGTCAAGGGTCGCGGCCCCGCGGTCAAGCCGGGCCTGGTCGTGGCCATCGAGCCCATGATCACCCTCGGCGGGATCGACACCGTCACGGAGGACGACGACTGGACCGTCACGACCGTCGACGGCAGCTCGGCGGCGCACTGGGAGCACTCCGTCGCCGTGCACGAGGGCGGCATCTGGGTGCTGACCGCCCACGACGGGGGAGCGGCCCAGCTGGCCCCCCTCGGGGTCGTGCCCGTCCCGATCGCCTGACCCGCGCCTCCGGCGCCTCTCGCGTGTCCGTGACGCCCGAGGGCGTCACCGCCCCGCGGCGAGGCGGCTCAGCCGTTGCCGACGGAGCAGGTCGCCTCGGCCGCGGACTGGCCGGTGATCGTGGACGGCAGCACGGCCGGTGCTCCTGGCGCCGTGGCCGGGGCGGTGGCCTCCGCGGTCGAGCCCGTGCCCGGGGTCGCGGTCGAGGGCGCGGTCGTCTCCGCCGGCGCGGGGGCCGGAGCTGCGGGGGCCGCCGGGTCCGCCTCGCTCCCGCGGCCCGTGGCGGCGTCGCCGAGGGTGAAGGGCGTGTCGGCCGCGAGGGCGTCGTTGAGCAGCTGTGCGTCGGCGGTCGAGGGCACGACCTTGGCGGAGTTCCGCGGGTCGTCGACGACGGGGTACTGCACGAAGACGATGTCGGCGGGCTGCAGGTCCTTGAGGGCGAGCGCCAGCTTCACCAGCGTGTCGGGCGAGCTGAGCGTCGACGACAGCTGCATGTTGCTCAGCGCCGCGGAGGCGAGCTTGTAGAGCGTCGCGACGTTGCCGAGGGTGCCCCCGGAGATGATCTTGCGCATCATCGCGGAGAGGAAGACCTGCTGCGAGCTGATCCGGGCGAGGTCGCTGCCGTCGCCGACCCCGTAGCGGGTGCGGAGGAACTGCAGCGCCTGGCCGCCCTGGAGGCTGTGCGTGCCGGCGTCGAGGCTGAGCCCGGTGTCACGGTCGGAGATCGGCTCGGCGACGCACACGTCGACGCCGCCGAGGGCGTTGGACATCTCGATGACCCCGTCGAAGGTGATCTTGCCCGCGTAGGGGATGGTGAGGCCGGTCATGGCCTCCACGGTCGCCACCGTGCACGACAGCCCGCCGTTCTCGAGGCTGGTGTTGAACTGCACGTACGTCTCGGCGGGGTAGGCGGTGCCGTCCTCGCCGGTGCAGGCCGGCAGGTCGACCATGGTGTCGCGGGGGATGCTGACGGCCGTCAGCTGGCTGTGGTCCTGGGAGAGGTGCACCAGGATCGTCACGTCGTTGCGCTGGCCCTCGATCGACGTGTCGGCGGTGGCCGACGACTGGTCGGCACGCTCGTCGCTGCCGACGAGGAGGATGTTGGCGCCGCCGGTGATGGCCTCGATGCTCTCGTCCTCCACCTGCGCCTCGTTGCCGAGCGAGACCGTCGACACCGAGGAGGTCACGTCGCGGACGGCGATGGCGGCGAGGGAGGCGCCGCTGACGAGCAGCACGGCGAGGGAGCTCGCGACGATCGTGACGAGCGCCCCGGCGGGGCCGCGGCGTCGGAGTCGGCCGTGGCGGGCCAGGCCACGGCGGCCTCGCGGTCGGGTCTGATCGGGCATCGGGGCTCCACGGGTCGGCGTCATCACCCTCGACTCGGCGTGTCGGGTCGACGGGCGGGTTGCTGAAGTGTAGCGGGAGGACCTAGGATCGATCTTTGGTGTTCCCAGGTCAGTTCTGTGCCTGCGACACCGCATCCCCGCACGACCAACACTCCCAATTCTTAGCGACAGTGAGGCTATGGCCAAAAAAGACGGTGTCATCGAAATCGAAGGCGCAGTGGTCGAAGCTCTGCCCAACGCGATGTTCCGCGTTGAGCTCAGCAACGGGCACAAAGTTCTCGCCCACATCTCCGGCAAGATGCGTCAGCACTACATCCGCATCCTCCCCGAAGACCGGGTGATCGTCGAACTCAGCCCCTACGACCTGACCCGCGGCCGGATCGTCTACCGCTACAAGTAGGGCGTGCTGGAAAGGAACGGCCCCACGCACCCGTGGGGCACGAAGCCAGCGAGATCAAGGAAACAACGATGAAGGTCAACCCCAGCGTCAAGCCCATCTGCGAGCACTGCAAGGTGATCCGCCGCAAGGGCAACGTCATGGTCATCTGCAAGAGCAACCCGCGCCACAAGCAGCGCCAGGGTTGATCTGACCGGTCGCCCAGCGCGGCCGGACAGAGGCCGGAGCCCCTCGAGGGCTCCACAGCACCACCAGACAGAGCAGCACCAGAACCCGCACCGCCGGCAGCAGCCAGGCAGGAGGCGTGGGGGACACCCCGGGGCGGAGGCCCGGGCACCGGCGCTGTGACAGACCTCCACCACTCTCTGAGGAGAAGCCACCATGGCACGTCTAGCAGGCGTTGACATCCCGCGCGACAAGCGCGTGGAGGTCGCACTGACCTACATCTACGGAGTCGGCCGCACCCGCGCGCTCAAGACTCTCGCCGAGACCGAGATCGACGGCAACATCCGCGTCAAGGACCTCACGGACGACCAGCTCGTCCTTCTCCGCGACCACATCGAGGGCAACTTCAAGGTAGAGGGAGACCTCCGTCGCGAGGTCGCCGCCGACATCCGCCGCAAGGTCGAGATCGGCAGCTACGAGGGCATCCGCCACCGCCGCGGCCTGCCTGTGCGCGGCCAGCGCACCAAGACGAACGCTCGTACCCGCAAGGGCCCGAAGCGCACCGTCGCCGGCAAGAAGAAGGCTCGCTAGGCCCCGGCTCCCGCCGTACTCGCCTCTAGGTTGTAGGAGAAAAAATTGGCAGCACCGAAGTCGGCCGCGCGTAAGCCCCGCCGCAAAGAGAAGAAGAACGTCGCCGTGGGCCAGGCCCACATCAAGAGCACGTTCAACAACACGATCGTGTCGATCACGGACCCCTCGGGTGCCGTGCTGAGCTGGGCCTCCTCGGGAGCCGTCGGCTTCAAGGGCTCGCGCAAGTCGACGCCCTTCGCCGCACAGCTGGCCGCCGAGTCGGCCGCCCGCCAGGCGCAGGAGCACGGCGTCAAGAAGGTCGACGTCTTCGTCAAGGGGCCGGGTTCCGGCCGCGAGACGGCGATCCGCTCGCTCCAGGCCGCCGGCCTGGAGGTCGGGTCGATCAACGACGTCACCCCTCAGGCGCACAACGGCTGCCGCCCGCCGAAGCGTCGTCGCGTCTAACTGAGTCGATGCCCGTCGCGCCTCCCCGCCCTGCTCGCAGGGCTCGGAGGCGCGGCGGGCTCACCCGCGTTCACCGCGCCTCCGGCTCCCTCGCCGGGAGCCCCCACAACTCAACAGACCCGACGGGCCAGCCACCTGTCGTACCGCCAAGAGTCATATAGCGGACTCTTCGCCGAAAGGAATCCACCAGTGCTCATTGCACAGCGCCCCACCCTCACCGAGGAGAACATCTCGGAGTTCCGCTCGCGGTTCGTCATCGAGCCCCTCGAGCCCGGCTTCGGCTACACCCTCGGCAACTCGCTGCGTCGCACCCTGCTCTCGTCGATCCCCGGAGCCGCTGTCACCAGCATCCGCATCGACGGGGTGCTGCACGAGTTCACGACGGTCCCCGGTGTCAAGGAAGACGTCACCGAGGTCATCCTGAACATCAAGCAGCTCGTCGTCTCGAGCGAGCACGACGAGCCCATCACGGCGTACCTGCGCAAGCAGGGTGCCGGTCAGGTCACGGCGGCCGACATCTCGGCCCCCGCCGGCGTGGAGATCCACAACCCCGAGCTCGTCATCGCGACGCTCAACGACAAGGCGAAGTTCGAGCTCGAGCTCACGATCGAGCGTGGCCGCGGCTACGTGTCGGCCGTGCAGAACCGCTCCGAGTTCAGCGAGGCCGGTCAGATCCCGATCGACTCGATCTACTCGCCCGTGCTCAAGGTCACGTACCGCGTCGAGGCCACCCGTGCCGGTGAGCGCACCGACTTCGACCGCCTCGTGGTCGACGTCGAGACCAAGCCCGCGATCTCGCCCCGCGACGCCATCGCGTCGGCCGGTCGCACGCTGACCGAGCTGTTCGGCCTGGCTCGCGAGCTCAACACCGCCGCCGAGGGCATCGAGATCGGCCCCGCGCCGGTCGACGCCGTCCTCTCCAGCGAGCTGCAGACCCCGATCGAGGACCTCGATCTCTCGGTGCGCAGCTACAACTGCCTGAAGCGCGAGGGCATCAACACGGTGTCCGAGCTCGTCGCCCTCTCCGAGACGCAGCTCATGAACATCCGCAACTTCGGTCAGAAGTCGGTCGACGAGGTGAAGGACAAGCTCGTGGAGCTCGGCCTCTCGCTCAAGGACACGGTCCCCGGGTTCGACGGAGCCCACTTCTACAGCGGCTACGACGAGGAAGAGACCAACTAGGTCTCGTCCCTCCCGCCCTGATCATCTTCGACAGCTAGGAACCATCAATCATGCCCAAGCCCACCAAGGGTCCCCGTCTCGGAGGCGGACCGGCGCACGAGCGCCTCATGCTCGCCAACCTCGCGGCCTCGCTCTTCGAGCACAAGAGCATCAAGACGACCGAGACGCGGGCCAAGCGCCTCCGTCCCGTCGCCGAGCGCCTGGTGACCTTCGCCAAGCGCGGAGACCTGCACTCGCGTCGTCGCGTCATGCAGACCCTGCGCAACAACAAGGACGCCGCGCACATCCTCTTCACGGAGATCGCTCCCCTGGTCGACCAGCGTGAGGGCGGCTACACCCGCATCACGAAGCTCGGCTTCCGCAAGGGCGACAACGCGTCGATGGTGTCGATGGAGCTCGTCCTCGAGCCCGTGACCCCGAAGGTCAAGTCGTCGAAGAGCACGACGGCCGCTGCCGCCGCGCCCGTCGAGGAGCCCGTCGTCGAGGAGGCGCCCGTCGAGGAGCCCGAGACCGTCGAGGAGTCGGCTCCGGTCGAGTCCGAGACCGAGACGGCCCCCGCCGCCGAGGTCGAGGCCGACGCCGCCGCGAAGTCGGACGACAAGTAGCAGCGAGCTCCACCGCACCGCCCGGAGGGCCCGTCACCGCGAGGTGACGGGCCCTCCGTCGTCCGCCCGCGGGCGACGCCCGTCGTCGATCGCGAGGGTGTGGGTCCTTCGGCGGACCGGCGCGTCCCCCGAACAGGTGTCGTTCACCTACGCGTCACACGGCAGAAACCCTGGAGGAGGCTGTGGACCGTAGCGTCGGTGGGTCACCTCCCGCCAGCTGAAGGAACACATGTCCCCGCGCTCCCGCCACACCCCGGTCACGGCCGCCGCCCTCGCGGCCGGCCTCGCCCTCTGCCTCGCTCCGCTCGTGCCCGTCGCCGCCTCCGCCGCCCCCGGCGGCACCGGCGTCGTCATCAACGAGGCCTACCTGAAGGGCGGCAGCGCGAACGCTCCGTTCGCGAACAAGTTCGTCGAGCTCTACAACCCGACCACCGCCTCCGTCTCCGTCGCGGGCTGGTCGATCCAGTACCGCTCGGCGACGTCGAGCGGCACGTTCACCGGCGTGGGAGCCCTGAGCGGGTCGATCGCGCCCGGCGGCTACCTGCTCGTGCAGATGTCGTCCAACGGGACCACGGGCGCGCCGCTGCCGACGCCCGACGTCGTCACGACCGTGAACCCCGGCGGTGCCAGCGGCACCCTCGTGCTGGCGAGCACGACGACCGCCCTGGCCCTCCCGGCGGGGTCGATCTCCACCGCGACGCCCGGCGTCGTCGACGCTCTCGGCTACGGGACGTCGAACACGTTCGAGACGACGGCGGCGGAGGTGGGCTCGGCCAACCCCGTCCCGACCTCGTACGTCCGGACGGCGTTCTCCGACACCGACGTCAACGCGGCCGACTTCGTCCAGCAGGGCCAGATCACGCCGCAGAACGCCGCCAGCACCGGCACGACGCCCACTCCGCCCGTGCCGCCGACCCCGCCGGTGTCGGAGGCGGACGTCACCGTGGCGCAGCTGCAGGGCGCCACCGACACGAGCCCCTACGCGGGCCGCACCGTCACCACCCGCGGCGTCGTCACGGCGACGTACCCGACCGGCGGCCTGGACGGCTACGTCGTCCAGACCCCGGGCACCGGAGGCGCGCTGGACCTCTCGACGCACCTCTCGTCGGACGCGGTCTTCGTGTACTCCTCGGCCACCGCCTCCTCGGTGGAGGTCGGCGACTACGTCGAGCTCGTGGGTGAGGTCACCGAGTTCTTCGGGCTGACCGAGCTGACGGTCGACGGCACCGACCAGGTCACGCAGCTGGACGCCTCCACCGTCGTCGCCCCGGCGCCGGCCACGGTCGGGTTCCCCGCCACGGACGCGCAGCGCGAGTCGCTCGAGAGCATGCTCCTGCTGCCGCAGGGCGAGTTCACGGTCGCGGACACCTACACGACGAACCAGTACGGCGAGGTGAAGCTCGCGTCGGGCAGCACCCCGCTGATCCAGCCGACCGAGGTCGCCCGCCCCGGCAGCGCGGAGTACACGGCGACCATCGCCGACAACGCCGCTCGGGCCGTGACGCTCGACGACGGTGCCACCACGAACTTCCTCACCGCGGCTAACCAGTCGATCCCGGTGCCGTACCTGTCGAACGAGAACCCGGTCACGGTCGGTGCCTCGGTGGCCTTCACCGAGCCGGTGGTCCTCGACTTCCGCAACTCGGCCTGGAAGTACCAGCCCACCAGCCGCGTCACGGGCGACGTCGCGTACGCCGACCTGCCCGTCACCTTCGAGAACGTCCGCACCGACGCTCCCCGTGAGGTCGGCGGCGACGTCAGGCTCGCCAGCTTCAACGTGCTGAACTACTTCCCGACCACCGGCGACTCGCTGACCGGCTGCACCTACTACCGCGACCGTGCCGGCGACCCCGTCACCGTCAACAGCGGCTGCGACGCCCGCGGCGCGGCGAACCAGGACGACCTGCAGCGGCAGCAGGCCAAGATCGTCACGGCGATCAACGCCCTCGGCGCCGACGTCGTCTCGCTGGAGGAGATCGAGAACTCCGCCCGTTTCGGCAAGGACCGCGACTCGGCCCTGTCGATCCTGGTCGACGCCCTCAACGCCGACGCCGGGTCGGACGTCTGGGAGTTCGTCCCGTCGCCCACCGCCCTGCCGGCCAACGAGGACGTCATCCGCCTCGCGTTCATCTACAAGGCCGGCGTGGTCGAGAGCGTCGGCGACTCGAGCATCCTCACCGGCTCGGCGGCGTTCAGCAACGCGCGTCAGCCCCTGGCCCAGGCGTTCCGCCCCGTCGGCGGCGACGTCGACTCGACCATCCTCGCCATCGCGAACCACTTCAAGTCGAAGGGCAGCGGCTCGGGCCCCGACGCCGACCTGGGCGACGGCCAGGGCGGCTCGAACGCCTCCCGCGTGAACCAGGCGAACGCCCTCGTGGCCTTCGCCGCCGAGCGCGAGGCCGCCGTCGGCACCGACAAGGTGTTCCTGCTCGGCGACTTCAACGCCTACTCGCAGGAGGACCCGATCGAGGTGCTGCGCACCGCCGGCTTCACCGACCTCGGCTCGACCGAGGACGGCGAGGAGTACAGCTACGTGTTCAGCGGCCTGAGCGGCTCGCTCGACCACGTGCTGGCCTCGCCCGCCGCCCTCGAGGCCGTCACGGGCGTCGACATCTGGAACATCAACTCGGGTGAGTCGGTCGGGCTCGAGTACAGCCGCTTCAACTACAACGTGCGCGACCTGCTGCAGCTCGACCAGTTCCGCGCCAGCGACCACGACCCCGTCGTCGTCGGCGTCGACCTGCTCGCCGACGTGGTCGCGCCGACCCCGGTGCCGAGCGACCCGGCCACGCCGGTCACGCCGGGCGCGGGCGCGGGCTCCGGCACGGGGGCGGGCACGGCCCCGGCCGGCAGCGCCCCGGTCGCCTCCGCCCCGACGCGTCCGGGCGGCCTGGCCTACACCGGGTCGGACGGCGTCCTCGGCTGGGCGGTGCTCGCCCTGGCGCTGATGGCCGCCGGCGGCACGGTGCTCGTGCAGCGTCGTCGCCTGGCCGCGGGGGAGTAGCCCGCACCAGCTGGCCACGGCGGCGGCCGGGGCACGGGAGACCGTGCCCCGGCCGCCGCCGCCGTCGTCGTGCGCCGCGAGCTGCCGTGCAGGCGACGGCGGCAGCCCGGCGCCCCGGGGGCTCGTACGATGGTCGACGTGACGAGCGACGACCCGGCCCCGGCCCCGGCCCCCGCCTCCGGCCTCGTGCCCGACCTCGCCCCCGGCATGACGCGGGTGCGCCTCACCGTCGCCTACGACGGCACCGACTTCTCCGGCTGGAGCGAGCAGCCCGGCCGCCGCACCGTCCAGGGCGAGGTCGAGGCCGCGCTCCGCGTGCTCTTCGGCCGGCACGAGCACGTGCCCACCGTGACCGTCGCCGGCCGCACCGACGCTGGCGTCCACGCCCGCGGCCAGGTCGTCCACCTCGACCTGACCGCCGAGCAGGTCGCCCAGCTGCAGCGGCCGCACCGGGGCATGGTCGACCGCTCGCCGCTCGACGCGCCCACCGTCCTCGCGCGCCGGCTGAACGGGCTGGCGGGCGCCTCCGACGAGATCGTGGTCTCCGGGGCGCGGGTGGCGCCTCCCGGGTTCCACGCGCGCTTCGGCGCGCTGTGGCGCCGCTACGAGTACCGCATCGCCGACCGCGGGGCCGAGCGCGACCCCTCTCGTCGTCGCCACACGCTCTGGTACGACCACCTGCTCGACCTCGACCTGATGAACGCGACGGCCGCGGGCCTGGTCGGCCTGCACGACTGGGCGGCGTACTGCCGCCATCGCGACTACGCGACGACGATCCGTGAACTGCAGCACTTCACGTGGAGGCGCGAGGCCGACGGCGTGCTGGTCGCCACCGTGCAGGCGGACGCCTTCTGCCACAACCTCGTCCGCAACCTCGTCGGCGCGTGCGTCGCCGTGGGCGAGGGGTCGATGCCGGAGCACCGGGCCGTCGGGGTCCGCCGCGAGGCCGAGCGCAACGGCGAGTTCCGCGTCGTCCCCGCCACGGGGCTGACCATGGTCGAGGTCGGCTACCCGCCCGACGACGAGGTGGCGGCCCGGGTCGTGCTCACCCAGGTCAAGCGGTCGGCCGCTAGCCTCGACGGATGACCGCTCCCCGCCCCGCGACCCCCTCCGACGTCCCCGAGATGCTGCGCCTGATCGTCGAGCTGGCGGTCTACGAGAAGGAGCCGGAGGCGGTGAAGACCACCGAGGGCGACCTCCGACGGGCGCTCTTCGCCGACGCCCCCGCCGTCTTCGCGTTCGTCGTCGACGGCGACGAGCCCGGCGAGCTCGCGGGGCTCGCGATCTGGTTCCTGACGTTCTCGACCTGGGAGGGCGTCCACGGCATCCACCTGGAAGACCTGTACGTCGCGCCGCAGCACCGGGGCGCCGGCCACGGGCGTGCCCTCCTGACGCGCCTGGCGCAGGAGGCGACGGCGCGCGGCCTCGCCCGCGTCGAGTGGGCCGTGCTCGACTGGAACGAGCCCTCGATCGGCTTCTACCGGTCGCTCGGCGCGACGTCGATGGACGAGTGGACCACGTTCCGGCTCGACGGGCAGGCCCTGGCGGTGCTCGGCGGCGCGTGACGTCGTTTGACGCCCCCGGGCGTGTCGGGTATGGTCGACCCTTGGTGTCTGCGCAACTGCGCGCGGCGCCCGAAGTTGAGCCCTCCACCTGACTCGTTCTCGCCGTCTCTTCGGCGACAACGGCAACGGAGCGGGATCCACGAACACCTCACCTCGACCAGGAAGCAGCACTACTGTGACGCGCACTTTCTCCCCCAAGCCGGCTGACGTCCAGCCGAACTGGCTGATCATCGACGCCAACGACGTCGTCCTCGGCCGTCTGGCCAGCCACGCGGCAGCACTGCTGCGCGGCAAGCACAAGCCGACCTTCGCCCCCCACATGGACATGGGCGACTTCGTCATCATCATCAACGCCGACAAGGTGGCCCTGACCGGCTCCAAGCTGGCCGAGAAGCTCTACTACCGCCACTCCGGCTACCCGGGCGGCCTGACGGCCACCACGTACTCCGAGATGGTGGAGAAGCACCCCACGCGCGCCGTCGAGAAGGCGATCCGCGGCATGCTGCCGAAGAACTCGCTGGGCCGTGCCCAGATCAAGAAGCTGAAGGTGTACGCGGGTGCCGAGCACCCCCACGCTGCTCAGCAGCCCACGGTTCACACCCTCGACCAGGTCGCTCAGTAGCGTCCGCCTTCAGACTTAAGGACCCCCACACAGTGGCTCAGATCGCAGATTCCATCGACCAGGCTCCCGAGAGCTTCACCACGGAGAGCTCCGCTCCCGAGGCCTCGGCGACCCCCCGCGCCGTCCTCAACGTCTCCGGCTCCGCCGTCGGACGTCGCAAGGAGGCCATCGCCCGTGCCCGCCTCGTCCCCGGCTCCGGCACGTTCGTGGTCAACGGCCGCACCCTCGAGGAGTACTTCCCCAACAAGCTGCACCAGCAGCTGATCAACGACCCGTTCAAGGTGCTCGACCTCCTCGGCGCCTACGACGTCACGGTCAAGGTCACCGGCGGCGGCCCCTCCGGCCAGGCGGGCGCCCTGCGCCTCGCCATCGCCCGCACGCTGAACGAGATCGACCGCGAGAACAACCGCGCCACGCTCAAGAAGGCCGGCTTCCTCACCCGTGACGCCCGCGTCATCGAGCGCAAGAAGGCCGGTCTCAAGAAGGCCCGCAAGGCCTCGCAGTTCTCGAAGCGCTAGTCACACCCCACAGGCAGGTCTCGCGATGTCGCGTCTCTTCGGTACCGACGGTGTTCGGGGCCTCGCCAACCGTGAGCTGACCGCCGCGCTCGCCCTGGGCCTCGCCCAGGCGAGCGCGGTGGTGCTCACGAAGGGCCACCACGCCGACGCTCGTCGTGCTGAAGGGCGACGACCCGTCGCCGTGGTCGCCCGTGACCCCCGCATCTCGGGGGAGTTCCTCACCGCCGCCGTGTGCGCGGGCCTGGCCAGCTCCGGCGTCGACGTGCTCGACGCCGGGGTCATCCCGACCCCCGCGGCGGCGTTCCTCGTCGACGACATCGGCGCCGACTTCGGCGTGATGATCAGCGCCTCGCACAACCCGGCGCCCGACAACGGCATCAAGTTCTTCGCGTTCGGCGGCACGAAGCTGCCCGACGAGGTCGAGGACCGCATCGAGGCCGCCATGGCCGAGCCGCAGCTGATGCCCGTCGGGGGCGACGTCGGCCGCATCCGCCGGTTCGCCGACGCCGAGGACCGCTACGTCCTGCACCTCCTCGGGGCCCTGCCCCACCGCCTCGGCGGCCTGCACGTCGTGCTCGACTGCGCCCACGGCGCCGCCTCCGCCGTCTCGCCCGAGGTCTTCACCGACGCGGGCGCGAAGGTCACCCTGATCGGGGCCGACCCCGACGGCGTCAACATCAACGACGGCGTCGGCTCGACGCACCTCGACAACCTCGCCCGCGCCGTGCTCGAGCACGGCGCCGACGTCGGCATCGCGCACGACGGCGACGCCGACCGTTGCCTCGCCGTGGACGCGACCGGCGCGGTCGTCGACGGCGACCAGATCATGGCGATCATCGCCGTGGCCCACAAGGAGCACGGTCGCCTCGCCCACGACACCCTCGTCGCGACGGTGATGAGCAACCTCGGCCTCATCCGCGCCATGGAGCAGCACGGCATCTCCGTTCGCCAGACCCGCGTCGGCGACCGCTACGTGCTGGAGGACATGAGCGCCGGCGGCTACACGCTGGGCGGCGAGCAGTCCGGCCATATCGTCTTCAGCGACCACGCGACCACCGGCGACGGCATCCTCACCGGGCTGTCGCTCGTCGCGCGCATGGCCGAGACCGGCAAGAGCCTGGCCGAGCTGGCCCGGGTGATGACGGTCTTCCCGCAGATCCTCGTCAACGTCGGGGGAGTCGACCGCGAGCGCCTCGACGGCGACCAGGGCGTCGCCGACGCCGTGGCGGCCCTCGAGGCCGAGCTCGGCGACACCGGCCGCGTGCTGCTCCGCCCGTCGGGCACCGAGCCCGTCGTGCGCGTCATGGTGGAGGCCGCCGACCAGGCGACCGCCGACCGCGTCGCGCACGAGCTCGCCGACGTCGTCCGCGAGCGACTGGCGCTCTAGCGGGCCCGACCCGCGCCTCCCGCAGGCCCGGCGTCCCCGCCCCCGTGCCCGCGTCGGGCACCATGGGCAGATGCTCCTCCTCCTGCCCGCCGTCGTCTTCGCCGTGCTCTACGTCGTCAGCCGGCGCCGTGACGCGCGCCGCCTGCGCAACGGCGTCTTCCTCGTCGCGGCCCTCGGCTGCACGTTCGTGGCGGGCGTGCTCGAGGTCGCCGCGACCGGGCCCGCGCAGCAGAGCGCCGTGCTGCTCGGCGTCGTGGTCGCGGGCCTCCTCGTCGTGGTGCTCGCGCTCTTCCTGCTCGGCAACGGCGTCACCATGCTGCGCTCCGAGGGCCGCAGCCTCGGCAACCTGCTCTCGCTGCTGGCGGGCGTCGCCATCCTGCTCGTGCCGGTCGCGGCGGCCGCGCTGGTCTTCGGGCCCGACGTCGCCCGGCTGCCGGGTCCGGTCGGGGTCGTGCTCGTCGCCCTGGGCGTCCTCCTCGTCTTCGTCGCGGGGTACGCGGCCGCGACCTTCGCCGCGTTCGGGCTCTACTCGCTGGTCTACAGCCGCTACCGCCACACGCGCACGCCCGCGACGGTGGTCGTGCTCGGCTCCGGCCTGATCCGCGGCGAGGTGCCGCCGCTCCTGCGCAGCCGCCTCGACAAGGCGCTCTCGGTCTACCGCTCCGTGCCGAGCACGGCCGCGAGGCCGCTGCTCGTGCCGTCGGGCGGCCAGGGCTCCGACGAGCCGCGCGCCGAGGGCGACGCGATGGCCGAGTACCTGCTCGCGCAGGGGGCCGACCCCGCCGACGTCCGGCCCGAGACCGCCTCGACGAGCACCCGCGAGAACCTTCTCTTCTCGCGGGAGGTGCAGCGCGACGCGGGGCGGGACGGCAGCACCCTCGTGGTGACGAACGACTACCACGTGCTGCGCGCCGCCCTGCTGGCCCGCTCGATCGGCAGCGACGCCCAGGTCGTGGGGTCGCCGACGGCCGCGTACTACGTGCCGAGCGCGTTCCTCCGCGAGTACGTGGCGATCATGGTCGAGCACCGCCGGCTGAACGCGGCGGCGGTGGGGGTCGTCATCGCCCTGGTCGGCCTGGCCGCCGTCTGGTCGCTGCTGCCCGTGTGAGCCGACCCGCGCCTCCTCGGCCGGCGGCCCCCGGGGAGTCGCGGTGCCGGCACCGCAGGCCCGCTCAGATCTTGCGGAGCAGCACCGAGCTCACCGCGTGGTCGGCCGCCTTGCGCAGCACCAGCGTCGCCCGCGACCGCGTCGGCAGCACGTTCTCGACGAGGTTCGGCTCGTTCACCGACCGCCACACCCCGGACGCGAAGGCGCGTGCCTCGGGCTCGTCCATGCCCGCGAAGCGGTGGAAGAACGAGCGCTCCTGGGTGAAGGCGCCCTTCTGCAGGGCGAGGAACCTCTCGACGAACCACGACTCGATGTCGCTGGTGCGGGCGTCGACGTAGATCGTGAAGTCGAAGAGGTCGCTGAGGGCGAGACGGCCGGGCGTCGGCGGCTGGAGCACGTTCAGGCCCTCGACGATGAGGATGTCGGGGCGCCGCACGACGACCTCGGCGCCCGGCATGATGTCGTAGCTGGTGTGCGAGTAGAACGGCGCCCGCACCTCCTCCGCCCCGCTCTTCACCTGCGAGACGAAGCGCAGCAGGTGCCGGCGGTCGTACGACTCGGGGAAGCCCTTGCGGTCGGTGAGGCCGCGGCGCTCGAGCTCGGCGTTCGGGTAGAGGAAGCCGTCGGTCGTGACGAGCTCCACGCGGGGGGTGTCGTCCCAGCGGCTGAGCAGCTCGCGCAGCAGGCGCGCGACGGTCGACTTGCCGACGGCCACCGAGCCGGCCACGCCGATCACGAAGGGCGTGCGCTGGGCGCGCTCGCCGAGGAAGTCGCTGGTCGCCCGGTGCAGGTTGCGGGCGCCCGCGGCGTACAGGTTGAGCAGGCGGCTGAGCGGCACGTAGACGTCCTGCACCTCGCGCATGTCGAGCCGGTCGCCGAGGCCCCGCAGCTGCACGATCTCGGTCTCGGTGAGCGGCAGCCGCGTCGCGGGGGCCAGGTCGGCCCAGGCGTCGCGCCCGATCTCGACGAACGGGGTGGCGTGCGTCGGGCCGGGGGAGGCGTGGGGGGCGTGCGCGGCCTGGCCCGGCGCGGGGGTCGTCGTCGACGGAGGAGCTTCGGCCATGACGGCGAGGCTACCCGGTCGGGCGCGCGGGGCGACCGCACAGGAGGCGCGGACGGGACCGCATAGGATCGGTCGCATGTGTGGAATCGTGGGTTACGTCGGCGCCTCGGGCGTCGGCGAGAAGAGCATCGAGGTCCTGCTGGGCGGGCTCAAGCGCCTCGAGTACCGCGGCTACGACTCGGCCGGCGTGGCCGTCGTCGACGCGGCGGGCCAGCTGAGCACGCGCAAGCGCGCCGGCAAGCTGAAGGTGCTGGTCGACGACCTCGAGGCCGACCCGCTGACCGACGGGGCCACCGGCATCGGGCACACCCGCTGGGCCACCCACGGCGGCCCGACCGACGCGAACGCGCACCCGCACCTCTCCGACGGCGGGCGCCTCGCGCTCATCCACAACGGCATCATCGAGAACTTCTCCGACCTCAAGGCCGAGCTGCTCGCCGAGGGCGTCGAGTTCTCGAGCGAGACCGACTCCGAGGTCGCGGCCCACCTCGTCGCCCGCGCCTACCGCGCCTCCGGCGACCTGACCGAGGCGCTCCGCGTGGTCGTCAACACGCTCGACGGCGCCTTCACGCTGCTCGTCGTGCACGCCGACCAGCCCGGGGTCGTCGTCGGCGCCCGTCGCAACAGCCCGCTCGTCGTGGGGCTCGGCGAGGGCGAGAACTTCCTCGGCAGCGACGTCGCCGCCTTCGTCGCGCACACCCGCCGCGCCATGTCGATCGGGCAGGACCAGATCGTCACGATCCGCCCCGACTCGGTCGACGTCGTCGACTTCGAGGGCGCGCCCGTCGAGACCAGCACCTTCGAGGTCGACTGGGACGCCTCGGCCGCCGAGAAGGGCGGCTGGTCGAGCTTCATGGCGAAGGAGATCAGCGAGGAGCCCGAGGCCGTCGCCAACACCCTCCTCGGCCGCGTGCACGACGGCGCCGTCACCCTCACCGACCTCGACGGCGTGCGCGACCGCCTCCTCACCGTCGACCGCGTGATCGTGATCGCCTGCGGCACCGCCGCCTACGCGGGGATCCTCGGCAAGTACGCCATCGAGCAGTGGGCCCGCGTGCCCGTCGAGGTCGAGCTCGCGCACGAGTTCCGCTACCGCGACCCGGTGCTCGACGAGAAGACCCTCGTCGTCTCGATCAGCCAGTCCGGCGAGACGATGGACACGCTGATGGCCGTCAAGTACGCCCGCGAGCAGGGCGCGCAGGTGCTGTCGATCTGCAACACGCAGGGCTCCACCATCCCCCGCGAGAGCGACGCCGTCATCTACACGCACGCCGGCCCGGAGGTCGCCGTGGCGTCGACGAAGGCCTTCGTCGCCCAGGGCACCGCGCTGTTCCTCCTCGGCCTGCACCTCGCGACCCTCCGCGGCACCCTGACCGCCGAGCAGATCGCCGAGCAGGTCACCGACCTCCAGGCCGTGCCCGACAAGATCCGCAAGGTGCTCGAGTCGTCCGAGCGCATCGCGACCCTCGCGCGCTGGATGGCCGACACGCGCTCCGTCCTGTTCCTGGGCCGCCACGTCGGCTACCCGATCGCCCTCGAGGGCGCGCTCAAGCTCAAGGAGCTCGCGTACATCCACGCCGAGGGGTTCGCCGCCGGCGAGCTCAAGCACGGGCCGATCGCCCTGATCGAGCCCGGTCAGATCGTCTTCGTGATCGTGCCGAGCCCCCGCGACCCGCGGTCGCTGCACCCCAAGGTCGTCTCGAACATCCAGGAGATCCGTGCGCGAGGCGCCCGCGTCATCGCGATCGCGGAGGAGGGCGACGCCGCGGTGCTGCCCTTCGCCGACGAGGTGCTGCACATCCCGCTCGCGGCCCCGCTCTTCGAGCCGCTGCTCTCGGTCGTGCCGCTGCACGTCTTCGGCATGGAGCTCGCCGCGGCCAAGGGCCTCGACGTCGACCAGCCGCGCAACCTCGCCAAGTCGGTCACGGTCGAGTAGGGAGCCCGGCCGCATGAGCACCCGCGCCCGCCCGTGATCGTCGGCATCGGGGTCGACGTCGTCGACCTCGAGCGCTTCGAGCGCTCGCTGGAGCGCACCGGTGCGCTCGCCGCCCGGCTCTTCGGCGACTCCGAGAGGGTGCTCGCCGACGGCGGCCCTCGACCGGTGCGGTCGCTCGCGGCCCGGTTCGCCGCCAAGGAGGCGCTGATCAAGGCCCTCGGCGGGTCGACCGGCGTGCGCTGGCACGACATCGTGGTCGTCTCCGACGAGAGCGGCGCCCCCTCGCTCCGCCTCACCGGGGGAGCACGGTCGCTGGCGGAGTCGCGGGGCGCCACGCGCCTCCACCTCTCGCTGAGCCACGACGGGGGTGTCGCCGTGGCCTACGTCGTGGCGGAGACCGACCCGCAGCCCCCGCAGCACGAGCCCCGCCCGCCCCAGACCGCCGAGACAGGAGCCGACGCGTGACGCAGGACATCCGGGTGACCATCGACACCGCCGCCCTGCGGCACAACGTCGCGACCCTGCGGGCCGCGGTGGCCCCGGCGCGCGTGATGGCCGTGGTGAAGGCCAACGCCTACGGGCACGGCGCGGTCGAGTGCGCCCGTGCTTTCGTCGACGCCGGCGTCGACTGGCTCGGCGTCGCCGACCTCGACGAGGCCGTCGAGCTCCGGCAGGCCGGGGTCACGGCCCCGGTGCTCGCCTGGCTGCACGCCCCCGGCGAGACGTTCGAGCGTGCCGCCGCGCACGACGTCACGCCCGCCGTCTCCGACGTCGCGCAGCTCGAGGCGGCCGCGGCGGCCGGGGTCCGGGCCGTGCACCTCTGCGTCGACACCGGCCTGAGCCGCAACGGCGCCGTGGCCGCCGAGTGGCCCGAGTTCTTCGCCCGCGCCGCGGCCCTCGCCGACCGCGTGCCGGTCGAGGGCGTGATGACCCACCTGTCGAACGCCTCGCCGGAGGAAGACGGCGCGCAGGTCGCCGCCTTCCTCTCCGCGATCGAGACGCTCGGGGGGCTGGGCCTCGAGCCGCGCCTCCGGCACGTCGCCGCCTCGGCCGCGGCCCTGCACTTCGCCGACGTGGGCCAGGGCCCCGTCGACATGGTGCGGTTCGGGCTCGCCGCCTACGGGCTCAGCCCCTTCCCCGACCGTCGCGCAGCCGATCTCGGGCTGCGCCCGGCCCTGACGATGCGCGCGCCCGTGACGAGCGTCAAGCGGGTGCCCGCGGGGGAGGGGGTCTCGTACGGCTACGTCTTCCGGCCCGAGCGCGACACGACGATCGCCGTCGTGCCGGTCGGGTACTCCGACGGCGTCGACCGCGCCGCCAGCGACCGCGCCTCCGTCACGATCGGGCAGCGCACCTACCGCGTGCGTGGCCGGATCGCGATGAACGCCCTCGTCATCGACGTCGGCGACGACCCGGTCGAGGTGGGCGACGAGGTCGTGCTGTTCGGCGACCCCGCCCTCGGGCACCAGGGCGCGGAGGACTGGGCCCGGGCCTTCGACGGCATCACCTACGAGGTCGTCGCGTCGCTGTCGGCCCGCCTCCCGAGGAGCTACGCATGACCGGCACCGCCCCCGAGACCGGCACCGCGCCCGTCGCGGCGCGCCCCGCAGCCGGGTACCTGCGCCGCGCGACGATCGACCTCGCCGCCTACCGGGCGAACCTCAGCTCGCTGATCGAGCGCATGGCCCCGGTCGAGGTGCTCGCGATCGTCAAGGCCGACGCGTACTCGCTCGGCGTCGACGTGATGGTGCCCGAGGCGCTCGCGGCGGGGATCCGCTGGTTCGGCACGGTCGAGCCCGAGCCGGCCTACCGCCTGCGCCGCGAGGGCGTCGGCGACGACGCCTCGTACTTCGCCTGGCAGCTCGGCCCCGACGAGGACTGGGACGCCGCGGTGCGGCTGCGCGTCGACCTCGGCGTCTCGACCCTCGAGCAGCTCGAGGCGTTCGCCGCCGCCGCCCGGGCCGCGGGCCCCGGCCACGAGGCCCTGGTGCACCTCACCATCGACACCGGCCTGCACCGCGAGGGCTGCCTGCCCGCCGACTGGGCGGCGTTCGTCACCCGCGCCGTCCAGCTGCGCGACGAGGGCGTCGTGCGGCTCCGGGGCTGCTTCTCGCACGTGTCGGAGACCAGCGAGGCCGACGACCACGCCGCCTCCCTCGTCTTCCGCCGTGCCCTCGACGACGCGGCCGCCCTCGGCGCGACGTTCGAGAAGCGCCACATGTCGTCGAGCTCGGCGGGCATGGAGCACCCCGAGCGCCGCTTCGACATGGTGCGCATGGGCTCGAACGGCTACGGCAACCCGGTCACCGAGGGCGTGACGGCCGCCGACCGGGGCCTCCGCCCCGTGCTGACCGTGAGCGCCTGCGTGGTCCGCGTCAAGCGTGTGCCCGCCGGCACGGGCGTCTCGTACGACTACACCTGGCGAGCGCCGCGCGACACGACCCTCGCCCTCGTGCCGATCGGCTACGCCGACGGCGTCAGCCGCCGGGCCCAGCACGGCGTCGAGGTGACCATCGCCGGTCGTCGCCACCCGATCGTCGGCCGGGTCGCGATGGACCAGTTCCTCGTCGACGTCGGCGACCACGACGTGGCGGTGGGCGACGAGGTCGTGCTCTTCGGCCCCGGCGACCGCGGCGAGCTGACCATCGGCGAGTGGGCCGACCTGACGGGCAGCGTGCCCGAGGAGGTCTCGTGCCGCATCGGCGCCCGGGTCGAGCGGGTGTACACGGGCGGTCGCGCGTGACCGACGGCACGACGCCGGGCGACGACGGGCGAGAGCTCTTCGCGGGGCCCGTCGCCGACACCGACGCGATGGAGTCGCTCGGCCGCCGCCTCGCCGGCCTCCTGGGCGCGGGCGACCTGCTGGTGCTGACGGGGCCGCTCGGCGCCGGCAAGACCACGTTGACCCGCGGGCTCGGCGAGGGTCTGCACGTGCGCGGCCAGGTCGCCAGCCCCACCTTCGTGCTCGCGCGCACGCACCCGAGCGAGTCGGGCGTGCCCCTCGTGCACGTCGACGCGTACCGCCTCGGCGGCGCCGCCGAGCTCGACGACCTCGACCTCGACTACGAGGGCTCGGTCGTCGTCGTCGAGTGGGGCGCCGGGCTGCTCGACGGGGTCGCAGACTCGTGGCTCGACGTCGTGATCGAGCGGCCGACGGGTGCCGGAGGCGCGGTGCCGGTCGTCGAGGACGCGCGGGCCGAGGAGGCGCACGCCGACGACGTGCCAGCCGACGAGGTGCCCGCCGACGACGTGCACGACGAGCCCCGCCGCGTCACGATCACCGCGCACGGCCCGCGCTGGGCCGGGGTCACGCTCCCGACGAGCTGAAGGCCTGCGCGCCGAGCACCCCGAGCAGGCGGAGCGACTCCGCCGCCGTCGTGCCGGCCCGCGGCGTGAGCACGAGCAGCACCTGGGCCTGGTTCTCGGTGAAGAGCGCCTGGCAGTCGACCTCGATCTCGCCGACCTCCGGGTGCCACAGCGTCTTGTGGTCGTCGAAGCGGGTGACGACCTCCTGCAGGCGCCAGAGCTCCGCGAACTCCGGGCTGACCCGGAGCAGGCTCTCGACGACGCGCACCGCCAGGGGGTCGGGGTCGGCCGACGCGGTCGCGACCCGCAGCTGCGCGACCTGGAGGCGGGCCTGCCGGGGCTGCTCGCGCTCCGGGTACGGGCGCCGCGCCTCCGGCCGGGCGAACCAGCGGTGGACGGCGCTGCGGTCGAGGCCCGCCCAGGCCGTGTGGTCGCCGAACAGCGAGGTCGCCAGGCGGTTCTGGGCGAGGGTCTCGCCGGCCTCGGTGATGACCAGGGCGGGGGAGTCGTCGAGCCGGTCGAGCACCCGCATCAGCCCCGGGCTGACGTGCGGCGTGTGGCGGGCCCGGCGGGGCACGGCCTGGCCGGCGAGGCGGTACAGGTGGTCGCGCTCGTCGAGGCCGAGGCGGAGCCCCCGGGCGATGGCGGCGAGCATCTGGTCGCTCGGCTGCGGGCCACGCTGCTGCTCGAGCCGCGACCAGTAGTCGGTCGACATGCCGACGAGCCCCGCGATCTCCTCCCGACGCAGCCCCGCGGTGCGCCGCCGGGCCCCGGCGGGCAGCCCCACGTCGGCGGGCTGCAGGTGCTCACGGCGGTGGCGGAGGAAGTCGGCGAGCCCGGGGCGGTCCATGCCGCCATCCTGCCGTGGTCGGCGCCCGCCAGCCAGGGAGCGCCGCTCCCCCGACCGACGCTCCCTTCCCGCGCCGGCCCCGACGGAGGAGGGTCGTCGTGGGCGCCCCGACGGCGCCCGTCACCCCGAGAACCCCCTCACCGCCCTGGAGGCACCGTGAAGACCACCGGCAACACCGTCCTGATCACCGGCGCGACCTCGGGCATCGGCCGCGGCCTGGCCGAGCGCCTGCACGCCCGCGGCGACACCGTCGTCGTCGGCGGTCGCCGCCGCGCCCTGCTCGACGAGATCGTCGCCGCGAACCCCGGCATGTCGTCGGTCGTCGTCGACGTCGCCGACCCCGCCTCGATCGCGGCCGCCGCCGAGAGCGTCACCCGCGACCACCCCGACCTCGACGTCGTCGTGACGATGGCCGGCATCATGCTGCCCGAGGACCTCCGCGACCCCGCCCACCTCGAGACCGCCGAGGCGACGGTGGTGACGAACCTCCTCGGCACGATCCGCACGACGACCGCGTTCGCCCCCTTCCTCGCCGCGAAGCCCGACGGCGTGCTCGTGACCGTCTCGTCGGGCCTCGCCAGCGTGCCGCTGCCGGCCGCGCCGACGTACTCGGCGACGAAGGCGGCCGTGCACTCGTTCACGCAGAGCGTCCGCGTGCAGTGGGCCGACACCCCGCTGCAGGTCGTCGAGCTCGTGCCGCCCGCGGTGCAGACGACGCTGATGGGCCAGTCGGACGACCCGGCCGCGATGCCGCTCGACGAGTACCTCGACGAGACGATGCGCATCCTCACCGAGCAGCCCGACGTCGAGGAGGTCCTGGTCGACCGCGTCCGCTTCCTCCGCGACGCCGAGGCGGAGGGGCGGCACGCGGACGTGCTGCGCGTGCTCAGCGCGCACTGACGCGGCTCGGGCCGCCGGGCCCGGTGCCCGGCGGTCCGACGCGCTGGCAGGCCGTCGACGTCGTCGACGGGCGGGGCCCCGGGGAGGCGCGGGCCGCCTCCCCGGGACCGCGTACGATCGGTGCGTGATCCTGGCCATCGACACCTCCGCCGGCTCGGCCGTCGCCGTGGTCGACCGTGACGGCGGCGTGCTCGCCGAGTGCGCGGTCGCCGACACCCGGCGGCACGCCGAGGTGATCGGCACCCTGATCGACGAGGCCCTCCGGGTCGCGGGCGTCGAGCCCTCCCGCCTCAGCGCGGTCGTTGCCGGCGTCGGCCCCGGGCCGTTCACCGGGCTGCGCGTCGGCATCGTCGCCGCGCGGGCCTTCGCCTTCGGCGCCGGGGTGCCCTGCCTCGCGGTCGGCAGCCACGACGCGGTCGCCTTCGAGAGGCTCTCCGCGGAGGCCGGGCGCGACGTCGCCGAGGCCGGCGGCCGCCTCGACTCGCCCCTCGTCGTCCTCACCGACGCGCGTCGCCGCGAGGTGGCCTGGAGCGCGTGGGCCGGGCTCGACGACGACGGCCTGCCCGTGCTGCTCGACGGGCCCGCGCTGGTGCGCCCGGCCGACCTCGACGACGCGACGGGCGCCTCCTCGGGGTCGCCCCGCACCGACCCCGACGCGACCGTGGTCTCGGCGGCGGCCCTCGGCATGCTCGCCGAGCGCCTGTTCGAGCACGGCCGCGCCTTCGCGGCGCCCGAGCCGCTCTACCTCCGCGAGCCCGACGTGACGCCCTCGGCGGGGCCGAAGCCGGTCGGCCGGTGAGCTGGCAGCTGCGCCGGGCCGACGTCGACGACCTCGACGCGGTCATGGCGATCGAGACGTCGGTCTTCGCCACCGACGCGTGGTCGCGGAGCGGCATGGCGCACGAGCTCGCGTCGCGCGACGGCTACTACCTCGTCGCCACTCCCGAGGCCGACGACACCGTCGTCGAGGGTTACGCCGGGCTGCTCTCGCTGCCCGGGGCCCCCGACGCCGACGTGCAGACCATCGCGGTCGTCCCCGGCGCGCGCGGCCGCGGCCTGGGGCGCACCCTGCTGACCCAGCTCGTCGCCGAGGCCCGGCGGCGCGGCGCCCGCGAGGTGTTCCTGGAGGTGCGGGCCGACAACCCGGGAGCGCAGCACCTCTACGAGACCGCCGGCTTCGAGGCCATCGCCGTCCGCCCCCGCTACTACATGCCCGACGGCGTCGACGCCGTCGTGATGCGCCTGACCGTTCCGCCGACCGAGACCCGGCCGGCCGCGACCGAGAGCGAGCCGACCCCGTGACCGCCACCACCGCCTCCCCGGCACCGTCCGCCGCGTCCGCGCCCGCGTCCGTCGACGCCGGGCCGCTCGTGCTCGGCATCGAGACCAGCTGCGACGAGACCGGCGTGGGCATCGTGCGCGGCACGACCCTGCTCGCCAACGTCATCTCGTCGTCGATGGACGAGCACGCCCGGTACGGCGGCGTCGTGCCCGAGGTCGCGGCCCGCGCCCACCTCGAGGCGATGGAGCCGGCGCTGCGCGCCGCGCTCGCCGAGGCCGACGTCACGCTCGCCGAGCTCGACGCGATCGCGGTCACGAGCGGCCCCGGGCTCGCCGGGGCCCTGATGGTCGGCGTCGGCGCGGCGAAGGCCCTCGCGCTCGCCACCGGCACGCCCCTCTACGCGGTCAACCACCTCGTGGGGCACGTCGGCGCCGACGTGCTGCGCGAGGACGGCAGCGACCTCGAGCTGCCGACGATCGCGCTGCTCGTCTCAGGGGGCCACACCTCGCTGCTGCACGTGCGCGACCTCGTCGACGACGTCGAGCTGCTCGGCGAGACCATCGACGACGCCGCGGGCGAGGCGTTCGACAAGGTCGCCCGCCTGCTCGGCCTGCCCTACCCCGGCGGGCCGCAGATCGACCGGGTGGCGGCCGAGGGCGACCCCGCCGCGATCCGGTTCCCGCGCGGGCTGACGCTGCCGAAGGACCTCGTGCGGCACCGGTACGACTTCTCGTTCTCGGGGCTGAAGACCGCGGTCGCCCGCTGGGTCGAGCGTCGTCGCGACGAGGGGCTCGAGGTGCCCGTCGCCGACGTGGCCGCGAGCTTCCGCGAGGCCGTCGCCGACGTGCTCCTCACGAAGGCGCTCGCCGCCTGCGCCGACCGGGGCGTGCCGCGGCTGCTGCTCGGCGGCGGGGTCGTGGCCAACGCCCGGGTCCGCGCGCTGGCGGCCGAGCGCTGCGCGGCGGCGGGCGTCGAGCTGCGCGTGCCCCCGCTCTCGCTCTGCACCGACAACGGGGCGATGATCGCCGCCCTGGGGGCCCAGCTGGTGGCCCGCGGCCACGCGCCCTCGCCGCTCGACTTCGGCGCCGACTCGACGCTGCCGGTCACCGTGGTGCAGGCGGTCTGAGCCGGGGGCGCTGCCGGTAGCATCGTCCGGACCAGACCACCGGCACGAGCCGGCGCACGACGAGGAGACCACGGGACATGACCGACCAGTACCCGGCCCCCCAGGGCCAGCCGCAGAAGGACAGCTACGGCACGCCCTCGGGCCAGCAGCCGCCGGCCTACGGAGCCCCCGTCGGCCAGGGCTACCGGGCCCCGACCGGGCAGGGCTACGGCCCGGCGCCCCGCAACACCCTCGCGCTGATCGCCCTCATCCTCGGCATCGCCGGGTTCTTCACGGCGATCACGAGCATCCCCGCCATCATCGTCGGGCACATCTCGCTCAGCCAGATCAAGAAGACGGGCGAGGAGGGGCGCGGCATGGCGCTCTGGGGCACCATCCTCGGCTACGTCGTGCTCGTCGGCTACATCCTGCTGGCCGTCGGCCTGGCCGTCCTCTTCGGAGCGCTCGCCACCTCGGGCCAGCTCGACTACTCGACGTACTGAGACGACGCCCACGGGCTTCATGGCTGCCTCATCGGAGGCGTCGATACGATGACGGGGTCCACGCCGACGGCGTGGGCCCCGTCGTCCGTCCGGTCCACCTGGTCCGCGGCGACACCGCACGGCACCGCACCTGATCTGCGACACCGCACCGCGACTCCACCGATGCTCCGCCGCCCGCACGCGAAAGGCTCCTGATGGCCACCGACGACACCACCCCCGAGCAGTCCGGGCGCGCACCGCAGTCCGGGCCGACGCCCGCCTCGGCACCGACGCCTCCGCCCGCACCCGCGGGCGACCAGCAGTCGCCGCCGCTGCCCCCCACCTCCTTCCCCGGCGCCGCCTCGCAGCCCGCCGCGCGCCCCGCCCACGACCCGTTCGTCGCCCCGGGGCAGACGCCGGCCCCGCAGCGGTCGCCGTTCGCGGCGCCCCAGCCGGGCTCAGCGCAGGGCGGTGCGCCGTCGGCGCCGTACGGCGCCCCGCAGCCGGCGCCGGACGGTGCCCCGGCGCAGGGTGCCCCGCAGTCCGCGCCTTACGGTGCCCCGGCGCAGGCGCAGGGTGCTCCGCAGTCGGCGCCCTACGGCGCGCCGGCGCAGGGTGCCCCGCAGTCGGCTCCCTACGGGGCCCCCGCGTCCGCGCCGTACGGTGCTCCCCAGCCGCCGCGGCCCGGCTACGCCGCGCCGTCCGGCCCGGCGGCGCCCGGCCAGCCGGGCTCGCAGCAGTACGGGCAGCAGCCGCAGCAGGGGCAGTACGGGCAGCAGCCGCCGCAGCAGGGCCCGTACGGTCAGCCGCAGCAGCCCGGCCCCTACGGCCAGCCGCAGCAGCAGTACGGCCAGCCGCAGCAGCAGTACGGCCAGCCCTACGGCGCCCCGCAGCAGCATCCCTACGGCTCGCCCTACGCCCCCTACGCCTCGGCCGGCCCCACCAAGCCGTCGAGCGTGCTCAGCCTGCTCGCGATGATCGGGTCGATCTTCGGCGCCTTCATCACGATCCTCGTCGTCACCTTCGGCGCCGGGATCATCTTCTCGATCGCGGGCGTCGTGCTCGGCCACATCGCCCAGAAGCGCGAGCCCCGCTCGCGCGGGTTCTGGCTGACCGGCCTGATCGTCGGCTACGCGGGCATCGGCCTCGCGATCGTGGTCTGGATCGGCTGGGCCACCTTCTTCAGCAGCGTCGCCGACAGCAGCTACTACGGGTACTGACCCGAGGCGGGCCGGAGGCGGTGCTCACCGCCCGGCCCGCGCCTCCTGACGACCTCGGCCGTCGCACCTCGGTGCGGCGGCCGTCGTCGTGCGGGGACCGTCGTCGTGCGGGTCAGACGCGCTCGCAGAGCAGGGCCGTGTGCCGCCCGGCGACCCGCGTCAGCACCAGCGTCGCCGAGCCCGTGCCCTGCAGCGAGAGGCGCTTGCGGAACGCGGCGGGGTCGACGTCGACCCCGCGCTTCTTGATCTCGAGGCGGCCGACGCCCCGGGCGCGCAGCTCGCGCTTGAGGGTCTTCTCGTCGAGGGGCAGGGCCTCGACCACGCGGAACACCTGGGCGAAGGGCGTCTCGACCGGCGTGTCAGAGGTGAGGTAGGCGATGTCGCGGCTCACCGTCCGGGCGCCGAGGCTCCGGGCGAGGTCGCCGATCAGGCGGGCCCGGATGACGGCGCCGTCGGGCTCGTAGAGCCACTCGCCGAGATCGCCCACCTCCACGTCGTCGGAGTCGGCGGGGGCGGTGAGCTCGGCGGTGCCGGAGGCGGTGACCACGAGGGCGGACCGCCCCACGCCGGGCCGCGCGAGCGCCCCGAACCAGACGCCGAGCTCGACGACCTCGCGGTCGACGGAGATCCACTGGCACTCCGCGTCGGCGGGCAGCAGCTCGCGGTCGATGCCGGGGCCGAGCTTGACTCCGGTCGGGCGGTGCTCGGCGTGCCCGAAGGCGACGTCGAGCGAGGGCGACCAGTCGGCCGGGTCGGCGAGGCGCTTCGTGCCGCTGTGCCCGGCCGTGCGCCGGGCCGGGTCGAGGAAGACGGCGTCGACGCCCGCGAGGTCGACGTCGGCGGCGTCGGCGTGCTCGACGCGGGCGCCCGACCAGGGGGCGAGGTTGTAGGCGGCGACGGCGGCGGTGACCTCGTCGCGCTCGACCGCGAGCACGTCGAGCTCGAGGGCCGCCAGGGCCATCGCGTCGCCCCCGATGCCGCAGCCCAGGTCGGCGACCCGCCGGGCCCCGGCGGCGCGGAACCGGCCGGCGTGCCGGGCGGCCACGGGGAGGCGCGTGGCCTGTTCGAGGCCCGCCTCCGTGAAGAGCATGCGGCTGGCGAAGTCGCCGAACTTGGCGACGGCGCGCCCCCGGAGCCGCGCCTGGCTCAGCACCGCGGCGACGAGCGCGGGGGAGTGGCCCTGCTTGCGGAGCGCCGCGACCGTGCCGACGACGTCGTCGTCGCTCCGCCGCGCCGGCAGCGAGTCGAGCAGCCGGAGCCCCTCGGGCGAGAGGATCTCGAGCAGCTCGGTGGTGTCCATGGGCTCCAGTCTCGCGCATCGGCGCCGTGCCGCTGGCACTCGTGTTGACCGAGTGCCAGCGGGCCCCTACAGTTGTTCCTGGCACTCGCACGTGGTGAGTGCCACCCCACGTTCTACGAAGTTCCGAGAAAGCAGAGGTCAACCGTGTCGGTCTCCATCAAGCCGCTCGAAGATCGCATCGTCATCCAGCAGGTCGAAGCCGAGCAGACCACGGCTTCCGGCCTCGTGATCCCCGACACCGCCAAGGAGAAGCCCCAGGAGGGCGAGGTCGTGGCGGTCGGGCCGGGTCGCATCGACGACAACGGCAACCGCGTCCCGCTCGACGTCGCCGTCGGCGACAAGGTCATCTACAGCAAGTACGGCGGAACCGAGGTCAAGTACGACGGCCAGGACTACCTCGTCCTCTCGGCCCGCGACGTGCTCGCCGTCATCGTCCGCTAGTCGGTCGACACCCTGCTCCACCCGGAGGCCCCCGCCACACGGCGGGGGCCTTCGTCGTGCCCGGGGCGCGCCTCGACGACCGGGCCGTGCGCGAGATCGGCAGGAGCGGCACGGTCGACGGCAGCACCGGGCCGGTCGGCGACGGGGGCTCGCCCTAGAGTCGTGACGTGACCGACGACCGTGCCCGCGCCTCCTCCGCCTCCGTCGAGCCCGGCGGGCCGGTCCGGGCCTCGAGCCCCGTCGAGCGAGCCGGCTCCGGCCTCGCCTACGCGGTCAGCGCCTACGGCCTGTGGGGCGTGCTGCCGATCTTCTTCCTGCTCATGTCGCCGTCCGGTCCGTTCGAGATCGTCTCGTGGCGCATCCTCTTCTCGTTGGCGTTCTGCCTGGTGCTGCTCGCCGTCACACGGGGCTTCCCGGCCTTCCTCGCGCTGCTGCGCCAGGGGCGCGTCGTCGCGCCGATGGCCCTCGCGGGCGTGCTCATCGTCGTCAACTGGACGACCTTCATCGTCGCGACGCTCGCCGGGCACGTGGTCGAGGCGGCCCTCGGCTACTTCATCAACCCGATCGTCACCGTGCTGCTCGCCGTCGTCGTGCTGCGGGAGCGCCTCCGGCCCGCCCAGTGGGCCGCCATCGGCCTCAGCGCCGTCGCGGTCGTCGTGATCGCCCTCGGCACCGGCGGCGTGCCGTGGGCGTCGCTGATCATGGCCTTCTCGTTCGGCGCCTACGGGCTCGTCAAGAAGCAGATGGGCGGACGGGTCGACGCCGTCAGCGGCCTCACCCTCGAGACCCTCGCGGTCGCGCCCGTCGCGGCCGTCGCCCTCGTCGTGATCGCCGCGACCGGCGTCGACGGCGGCGTCGTGTTCGGCTCGGTGAGCGTGCTGCACACGCTGACGGTGATCAGCTCGGGCGTCGTCACCGCGGTGCCGCTGCTGCTCTTCGCGGCCGCTGCCCGACGGCTGCCCCTCGCGACGATCGGGCTCACCCAGTACCTCGCACCGGTGCTGCAGTTCGTCGTCGGCGTCGTCCTGCTGCACGAGCAGATGCCGACCAGCCGCTGGGTCGGCTTCGCGATCGTCTGGGTCGCCCTCGTGGTGCTGACCGTCGACATGGTGTCGGCGAGCCGCCGGGCGCGACCGAGGCCCGCTGTGGCGTGACCCCCGTCGGGGGCCCGCACCGCGCCTCCTGAGGGCATGTCACGAATTGCTAACGAAACCCCTGAGTGACGACCAGAACACGCGCCGGAAACAATCGAGCCCTAGTTTCTTCTCAATCGCGAGGACCGTCTGCCTAGTGGCGGTCCGGCTGCACGCGCTTCCAGAAAGGGACCACGGATGATCCGATCCACCAAAGGGCTGAAGGCTCTGGCGCTCGCAGGAGCCGCCTCCGTCCTCCTCGCCGCTTGTTCGTCCACCTCGACGCCCAGCGACGACACCTCCTCGTCGAGCGCGTCGGCGTCGGCGAAGACCGACCCCGCTGCCGCCTGCGAGGCGCCCAGCAGCCCCAGCCAGGACGCTCTCCGCATCGGCACCATCCTGCCGAGCACGGGTACCCTCGCGTACCTCAACCCGCCCGCCGAGTCCGGCGTCGGCCTCGCCGTCGAGGACATCAACGCCGCCGGCGGCGTGCTCGGCCAGGACGTCACGATCGACCCCAGCACCGACTCGGGCGACAGCAACGACCTCACCGTCTCGAGCGCCGCAGCGACGCAGCTGATCGACGCCAAGGTGCCCGTCGCCATCGGCGCGGAGTCCTCCAGCGTCACGCTGAACGTCATCGACCAGATCACCGCGGCCTGCATCGTGCAGATCTCGCCCGCCAACACGGCGACCGACCTCAGCGGCTACTCGTCGTACTACTTCCGCACCGCGCCGCCGGACTCCGTCCAGGGCTCGGCGCTCGGCCAGCAGATCGTCGACGACGGCAACGCCAACGTCGCGTTCATCGTCTTCAACGACACCTACGGCACCGGCCTCCGCAACTCGACCCAGGCCTCGATCGAGTCCTCCGGCGGCACCGTGGTCTACGGCGCCGAGGGCGAGGGCCAGGAGTTCCCGCCCGGCCAGACCACGTTCTCGTCCGAGGTGACCGCGGCGATCGGCGCCGACCCCGACGCCATCGTCATCCTCGCCTTCGACGAGACCGCGTCGATCGTGCCCGAGCTCGTCTCGCAGGGCTGGGACATGAGCAAGGTCTACATGTCGGACGGCAACACGGCCGACTACAGCGAGGACTTCGACCCGGGCACCCTCGAGGGCGCCAAGGGCACCATCCCCGGCGCGTTCCCGTCGACCGACCTGCAGGCCCGCTTCAGCGACTTCTACCAGCGCACGGCCGGCAGCCCCCTCGCCGACTACTCGTACGCACAGGAGTCCTACGACGCCACCATCCTCGCCGCGCTCGCCGCGGTGAAGGGCGGCGGCACCGACGCCGGCACGATCCAGGCCAACATGGCCGGGGTCTCCGGCGCGACCGACGGCACGGAGTGCTCGACCTTCGAGGAGTGCGTCACCGCGCTCGACGGCGGCGGCGACATCCACTACACCGGCCCCTCCGGCATCGGCCCGTTCGACGACAAGAACGACCCGTCGTCGGCCTTCATCGGCATCTACCAGTTCGACGGCGACAACAAGCCCGTCTACCAGACGGCCGTCGAGGGCACCGCGGGCGACTAGCCCGACCGCGGCACCTGCTGCACCCTGAAGGCCCCGACGCTCCGGCGTCGGGGCCTTCTCCGTGTGCGGTGCCCGGGGTGCGGTGCAGGCGTGTGCGGCGGGCCGTGTCCTCCTGGGCGGGTGGGCGCTGACCCGCCGGGGGTGACGGGGACCCGCCGCTTCGGCCACGGTCCACCACCGAGGGCCTGCTGCGGGAGGCGCGGTGTGCGCGGGACGGACTCCGCGCCTCCTCCAGCCCCCTGCTCTCGAATTTGAGCGTGATCCGTGCTGCGGCGGTTCGGCGGCCCGCCTTCCTGCGTCGGCGCCCGACGGATCGCTCGCGTTCCACGGCAGAGCCCCGGGTGCGGCGGGTCGGTGTCCTCCGGGGCGGGCCGGCGCGGGCCCGCCGGGAGTGACGCCGACCCGCCGCACCGGCCACGATCCGCAGCGAGGGCCGCAGGGAGGCGCGGTGTGCGCGGGACCGGCACCGCGCCTCCCGCAGGCCCAGCGCCCCCCGCCGCACGAGCCTCCCGTCACACGAGCCCCCCCCACGACGCCCGAGGGCCCCCACGCCGCAGCGTGGGGGCCCTCGGGGCGCTCGGCGCCGGGCTCAGTGCGTCTCGTCGACGTCCTTCGCGAGCGTGCCGAGGTACAGCTCGATCACCTTCGGGTCGTCGGCGAGCTCGCGGCCGGTGCCCGAGTAGGCGTTGCGGCCCTGGTCGAGCACGTAGCCGCGGTCGCAGATCTGCAGGCAGCGGCGGGCGTTCTGCTCGACCATGATCACCGAGACGCCGGCCTTGTTGATGCGGCGGGTCCGGATGAAGGTCTCGTCCTGGCGCACCGGCGAGAGACCCGCCGACGGCTCGTCGAGCAGCAGCACCTTCGGGTCCATCATCAGCGCCCGAGCCATGGCGACCGACTGGCGCTCTCCGCCCGAGAGCGAGCCAGCGCGCTGGCCCCGACGGTCGCCGAGCACGGGGAAGAGGTCGTAGATGTACTCGAGCCGCTCCGCGAAGGCCTTCGGGCGGAGGAACATGCCCATCTGCAGGTTCTCCTCGATGGTCAGCGACGGGAAGACGTTGTTCGTCTGCGGCACGAAGCCGACGCCGGCCTGCACGAGCTTGTTGGCCTTGAGGTTCGTGATGTCCTCGCCGCCGAGCGTCACGCTGCCCTCGTGGATCTTCACGAGGCCGAACAGGGCCTTGAGCAGGGTCGACTTGCCGGCGCCGTTCGGGCCGATGATGCCGATCAGCTCGCCCGGGTAACAGACCAGGTCGCAGCCGTTGAGGATGTTCACCCCCGGCAGGTAGCCGGCCACGAGGCCGCTGGCGTTCATGATCGGCTCGGTGCCGGCGAACTTCTCGGTGCCGGGGTGCATCTCCGTCGTCGAGGCGCTCATGCCCTGTCTCCGCTCTGCTGGTCGTCGGCCGCGTTCGTCGCGGTGGGGGTGGAGGGGTCGGGCGAGCCCGGCAGGTCGCGCCCGGCGACGCCGCCCGCGGTGGTGGTCGAGGAGGCGCGGGTCGGGTCGCCCTCGCGGGCCGCGTCCTCCGCCGCCACCTCCTCCTCGATCTGGTCGAACGCCTCGTCGGTGAGCAGCGAGTCGTCGCCGAGGTCGGTGTCGTGGTGCGCGCCGAGGTAGGCGTCGATGACGGCCTGGTCGTCCATGACGGTGTCGGCCGGGCCCTCGGCCACGACCTTGCCCTCTGCCATGACGATCACCCAGTCGCTGATGTGCCGCACCATGTGCATGTCGTGCTCGACGAAGAGCACGGTCGTGCCGTCGTCGCGCAGCGACTGGATGTGGCCGAGCAGCGACTGCGTCAGCGCCGGGTTCACGCCGGCCATCGGCTCGTCGAGCATGATCATCTCGGGGTCGCTCATCAGCGCGCGGGCCATCTCGAGCAGCTTGCGCTGGCCGCCGGAGAGGCTGCCGGCGTAGTCGTCCTTCTTCTCGAGCAGCTTGAAGCGCGCGAGCAGCTCCTCCGCCTTGACGGTGATCTCACGCTCGCGGGCCTTCCAGAGCGGGGGCACGATGCCGACGAAGAAGTTCTCGCCCGGCTGGTCGCGGGCGCCGAGCAGCATGTTCTCCATCACGGTGAGGCGCGAGAGCGCCTTCGTCAGCTGGAAGGTGCGCACCATGCCGGCCCTGGCCACCTTGGCGGCGCCGACGTTGCCCATCGGCTTGCCGTCGAAGACCCACTTCGCCGTGCCCTCGCCGCGCTTGAACGCGGTCGGGGCGGAGGACGCCTTGTCGAAGCCGGTGAGCAGGTTGAAGAACGTCGTCTTGCCGGCGCCGTTCGGGCCGATCAGGGCGGTGATCGCCCCGCGCTGCACCTCGACGTGCCCGACGTCGACGGCGGTCATGCCGCCGAAGCGGCGCACGACGTTGTCGACGGTGAGGATGGGGTCGGGCTTCGACGAGCCGGGCGTGCGCCCGACGGTCGTGAGCTTCTGGCGCAGCACGGCGCGGTCGTAGTCGTAGCCGGGCTTGCGGTCTCGGCCCGCGGGGGCTCCGGCCGTGCCGGTGGTCGTGGTCTCAGACACTGAACGACAGCTCCTTCTTGTTGCCGAGGATTCCCTGCGGTCGGAAGATGATCAGGCACATCAGGGCGACGCCGACGAGCACGTACGAGAACTGGTCGGCCTGCTGGTTGCTCATGATGCTCGCGGGGATGAAGTCGCCGGCCAGGGTGCGGATGAGCAGGCGGACGACGAAGAACAGGATCGCGCCGAGCACCGGGCCGAAGACCGTTGCCGCGCCGCCGAGCAGGAGCGCCGTCCAGATGAAGAACGTCGTCGAGCGACCGAGGGCGTCGGGCTGCACCGACGAGGGCAGCACGTAGATGATGCCCGCCAACGACCCGATCACGCCGCCGAAGACGAGCGCCTGCATCTTGTACGAGAAGACGTTCTTGCCGAGGCTGCGCACGGCGTCCTCGTCCTCGCGGATGCCCTTCAGCACGCGGCCCCAGGGGCTGCGGCTGAGCAGGAAGACGATGGCGCAGAGCAGGGCCACGAGCGCCCAGGCCACGATGCGGATCCACCAGCCGTTGACGCCGTTGTTGTCGTACGTGAACCAGAGCACGGTGGTCTGCCCGTCGGGCAGGGGGGAGAGCGCCGTGAAGGGGTCGCGGTACGACGAGCCGGTGATGCCGTTCGAGCCGCCGGTCACGTCGGTGAGGATGCTCGACCGGCCGACCATGCGGATGATCTCCGCCGCGCAGATGGTGACGATGGCGAGGTAGTCGCCCCTCAGCTTCAGCGTCGGGACGCCGAGGATGAGCGCGAAGACGAGGCCGCAGGCCATGCCGATCAGCACCGCGAGCCCGAGGGGCAGGCCGCTGGTCAGCGAGATGGCGAAGCCGTAGGCGCCGAGCAGCAGGAAGGCCGCCTGGCCCATGTTGATGAGGCCTGTGAAGCCGAAGTGGATGTTGAGGCCGATCGCGGCGATCGCGAACGCGGCCGTGGTCGGGGCGAGCGCCTCGCCGGTGAGCTGGCGGATGAGGTCGATGACGTAGTCCATGTGTTGTCCCCTTAACCGATCCGCTCGGCGCGACCGAAGATGCCCTGCGGACGGAACAGCAGGATCACGATCAGGATCAGCAGCGCGGTGGCGTACTTGAAGTCACCCGGCAGCACCAGGTTGGTCAGCTCGACGATGACGCCGATGATGAGCGAGCCGGCCAGGGCGCCGAACGAGGTGCCGAGCCCGCCGAGCGTGACCGCCGCGAACATGAGCAGCAGGATCTGCAGGCCGGTCATCCAGTTGACGCCGTTGAGCACGAGGCCGAGCATGACGCCGGAGAGCCCGGCGAGGCCCGCCGCGACCGTCCAGACGAGGCGGATGATGCGGTCGACGTCGATGCCCGACGCCGCCGCGAGGGCGGGGTTGTCGGAGACGGCGCGGGTGGCGCGGCCGGTGCGGGTCTTCGTGAGGAAGAGGCCGGTGAGCACGAGCACGACGACCGAGATGCCCATCGCGACGTACGACTGCACCGTGAGCGTGACGCCCGCGAAGGTGACCGTGGTCGGGTTGGCCGTCTGGATGCGGACGGTCGCGGCGCCGAAGAAGTACTGGAACGCGTACTGCAGGGCGATCGACAGGCCGATCGTGACGATCATGAGCTGGGTGAGGCTGAGGCCCCGCCGTCGGAGCGGCTTCCAGATCGCCCAGTCCTGGATGAACCCGGTGGCCGCGCAGAGGATCACCGTGATCGTCGCGGCCAGGAAGATGTTCATGCCGAGCTGGTTGGCGAAGACGTAGGCGAGCAGCCCGCCGAGGGTCACCTGCTCGCCGTGCGAGAAGCTGCTGAGGCCCGTGGTGCCGTAGATCAGCGAGAGGCCGATCGCGGCGAGGGCGAGCAGCAGGCCGAGGCGGATGCCCGAGGCGAACTGCTGCGCGAGGCGGTCCCAGTTGAAGGAGGACGCGGCGGCGCCGGAGACCTCTCCCTCGGTCTGGGTGAGCTGGAAGATCACGCTCTTGTTGGCGCCGAGCGTCGCGTCGACGCTGCGCTCGGTCTCGGCGTTGCGGAGGAACTGCCCGTCGGGCAGCGACTCCTCGTCGAGCTGCACGGCGTACTCGCCGGCCTCGGTGACGGGGACGGCCCAGCGACCGGTGCCGTCGACCTCGGCCGTGCCCTCGAAGCCCCCGGGGCCCGTGACGTCGACGACGACCCCGGTGGCCGGCTCGCCGTCGGAGGTCCTGATGCTGCCCTGGATGCAGCCCGTGCTCGCGTCGGCCTGGCAGGACGCCGTGGCCCCGCCCTGCGCGTGGGCGGCCGAGGGGGCCAGGGTCACCGAGACGAACGCGCCGGCGAGGCCGAGCAGCAGAGCGAGGACGGTGACGATCAGGGCAGGGCGGAGCGGAGCTCTGCCTGCGATGGTCGTGTCGGGTTTCACGGGACCTCCTGGACAGGTGCCAGTCGGGGCGATGCCCCGGGTGCCGCTGGCGACCGTCGTTGGTGACGCTACTTTCGCTGTGTGTCGGCCGTGTTTCGTGCAGGACACAGGCCAATGACGACAATTCGTTACGAAATAGCGACATCGACGCACGGAAGCGTCCTCCGAGGGCGGAATTCGGGAGGCGCGGGGCGGCTTAACATGGAGCACCGGAGTCGACGGCGATCCGGTGCCACCGACCACCTCATCTCGCTCCTTCGAAGGGGACTCATGGACCAGCCGGATCCGTTCGGATTCATCGGACTCACGTACGACGACGTCATGCTCCTCCCGGGGCGCACCGACGTGATCCCGAGCGAGGCCGACACCTCGTCCCGCCTCACGAAGCGCATCCGCGTCGCCGTCCCCCTCCTCTCCGCCGCGATGGACACCGTGACCGAGTCGCGCATGGCCATCGCCATGGCGCGCCAGGGCGGCATCGGCATCATCCACCGCAACCTCTCGATCGCCGACCAGGCGGCCCACGTCGACAAGGTCAAGCGCAGCGAGTCGGGCATGATCACCAACCCGGTGACGACCACCCCCGACGCCACCGTGGCCCAGGTCGACGCCCTCTGCGGCCAGTTCCGCGTCTCCGGCCTGCCGGTCGTCGAGGAGGACGGCACGCTCGTCGGCATCATCACCAACCGCGACATGCGCTTCGTCTCGCCCTTCGAGATGGAGACCACGCTCGTCCGCGACGTCATGACGAAGGCCCCCCTCGTCACGGCCCCCGAGGGAGTCGACCCCGACTCGGCGATCGCGATCTTCGCCCAGCACAAGATCGAGAAGCTGCCGCTCGTCGACGAGGCGGGCGCGCTCCGCGGCCTGATCACCGTCAAGGACTTCGACAAGAGCGAGAAGTACCCCGACGCCACGAAGGACGACGAGGGCCGGCTCCGCGTCGGCGCCGCGATCGGCTTCTTCGGCGACGCGTGGGAGCGCGCGTGCGCCCTCCGCGACGCCGGCGTCGACGTGCTCGTGGTCGACACGGCCAACGGCGAGAGCGCCGGCGAGCTCGACATGATCAAGCGCATCAAGGCCGACCCGACCTTCGCCGCCGTCGACGTCATCGGCGGCAACGTCGCGACCCGCTCGGGCGCCGAGGCGCTCATCGAGGCCGGTGCCGACGCGATCAAGGTCGGCGTCGGGCCGGGGTCGATCTGCACGACCCGCGTCGTCTCCGGCGTCGGCGTGCCGCAGGTCACCGCCGTCTACGAGGCGTCGCTCGCGGCCCGCGAGGCCGGCGTGCCGGTCATCGCCGACGGCGGCCTCCAGTACTCGGGCGACATCGCGAAGGCGCTCGTCGCCGGCGCCGACACGGTCATGCTCGGCTCGCTGCTCGCCGGCTGCGACGAGAGCCCCGGCGACCTCGTCTTCGTCGCGGGCAAGCAGTTCAAGAAGTACCGGGGCATGGGCTCGCTCGGCGCCATGCAGACGCGCGGCAAGAACACGTCGTACTCGAAGGACAGGTACTTCCAGGCCGACGTCCCCAGCGACGACAAGCTCATCCCCGAGGGCGTCGAGGGCCAGGTGCCCTACCGCGGCGCGCTGAGCAACGTGGTCTACCAGCTCACCGGCGGCCTCCGTCAGTCGATGTTCTACGTCGGCGGCCGCACCGTCGACGAGCTGAAGATGAAGGGCAAGTTCGTCCGCATCACCGCGGCCGGCCTCAAGGAGAGCCACCCGCACGACCTGCAGATGGTCGTCGAGGCCCCCAACTACCGCCGCTAGCGCGCCGCCTCCCCCACCCGCCTCGCCGACCCCGGGCGAGTTCGACCCGAGCGGGCGTCCGTCGACGCCCGCCCGGCTCGGACTCGCCCGTCGTCGTCCCGGGCGGTCGTCCCTTCCCAGGGGGTGCGCCTGGCCCGCGGTCCCCGTGCGGGGCGCCGGGGGAGGAGCCGCTGGCCGTCCCGGGCGATCCTGGGCGGATGCTCATCACCGTCCACCGCCCCGGACTCCTGCTCAGTCGCGACGTCTCCTCGCTCGGTCTCGACCCGGCGATGCTCCGACGGTCCCACGCCCGAGGTGTCCTCGTGCGGGTCCGCCGCGGGGCGTACGTCGAGACGTCGGTCTGGGCTGAGATGGGCGTGGAGGAGCGCCACGCGACCACCGCCGTGGCGGCGGCGGCCTCGTGCCGCTCGGAGGTCGTCGTCAGCCACCTGTCCGCGGCCGTGCTGCACGGGCTCCCCGTCGTCGGAGCGCCCGGGGCCGCCGTGCACGTCCTCGTCCCGCCCGCGGGCGGCAGCCGCCGTGAACACGGCTTCGTCAAGCACGCCCGGGCCGTCGGCCGAGACGGGCTCGACGTCGTGCAGGGCGTGCTCGTGACCTCCGTGGCGACGACGCTGATCGACGTCTGCCTCACCGAGACGTTCCTCCGTGCCGTCGTCATGACGGACGAGGCCCTGCGTCGCCGTCTCGTCACGCGCGCCGAGCTCCTCGCGGAGTTCGAGGCCCGAGGCACGGGCCGCGGGGCACGACGGGTCGGAGCGGTCGTCCAGTTCGCCGATCCCCGCGCCGCATCGCCCCTCGAATCGGTCAGCCGGGTGGGCATCCGCCTCCTGGGGCTGGCCGACCCGGCTCTCCAGCACGTCCTCCGCGAGGAGGGTCGCCACGTCGCCACCCTCGACTTCTGGTGGGCGAGCGAGGGAGTGGCCGGTGAAGCCGACGGGACCGACAAGTACTACGACGAGGGCATGTTGGCGGGGCGCTCGTCGAAGGAGGCGCTCCTCGACGAGAAGGACCGCGAGAACGCCGTGCGACGCCTGCCCGAGGTGAACGGCTTCGCCCGATGGGGATGGGACGACGCCCTCGACCTCGGTCGGCTCGCCGAGAGGCTGGCTGCGGCGGGTCTCATCGCCCCCCGTCGACACTGTCCGGGCGAGTCCGACCGGCACGGGCCAGCGTCGTAGACCGTCGGGGTCGGACTCGCCCGTGCTCGGACGCCGCGGGCGCCGGGGTCGGCGCGGGGCGGCACCCGGTAGGGTGGCACGGTGACTGAGGTAGAGATCGGCGTCTCCAAGCGCGCGCGCCGCGCCTATGCGTTCGACGACATCGCGATCGTCCCGAGCCGGCGCACCCGCGACCCCCGAGACGTGTCGGTGAGCTGGTCGATCGACGCGTTCCAGTTCGACTCGCCGATCATCGCGGCGCCGATGGACTCCGTCGTCAGCCCCGAGACGGCCATCCGCATCGGCCAGCTCGGCGGCCTCGGCGTGCTCGACCTCGAGGGCGTCTGGACGAGGTACGACGACCCCACGTCCGTCCTCGCCGAGATCCGCGACCTGCCGGAGGGCGAGACCGTCGCCCGCATGCAGCAGATCTACGCCGAGCCGATCAAGCCCGAGCTCGTCACCGCGCGCATCGCCGAGATCCGCGCCGCCGGCGTCACCGTCGCCGGCTCGCTCAGCCCGCAGCGCACCCAGGAGCTCTACCAGACCGTCGTCGACGCCGGCGTCGACCTGTTCCTCATCCGCGGCACGACGGTCTCGGCCGAGCACGTGTCGAAGAGCACCGAGCCCCTGAACCTCAAGAAGTTCATCTACGAGCTGGACGTCCCGGTGATCGTGGGAGGCGCCTCCACGTACACGGCAGCGCTGCACCTCATGCGCACGGGCGCGGCCGGCGTCCTCGTCGGGTTCGGGGGCGGCGCTGCCTCGACGACCCGCGCCTCCCTCGGGATCCACGCGCCGATGGCGACCGCGGTCGCCGACGTGGCGGGCGCTCGTCGCGACTACCTCGACGAGTCGGGCGGGCGCTACGTGCACGTCATCGCCGACGGCGGGCTCGGCACGTCGGGCGACATCGTCAAGGCCGTCGCCTGCGGCGCCGACGCCATCATGCTGGGGGCCGCCCTCGCGCGGGCCACCGACGTGCCCGGCGGCGGCTACCACTGGGGCGCCGAGGCGCACCACCCCGAGCTGCCCCGCGGCCGTCGCGTGCACGTCGGCCAGGTCGGCCCGCTCGAGAAGATCCTCTACGGCCCGGCCTCCACGGTCGACGGCCAGGCCAACCTGGTCGGGGCCCTGCGCCGCGCGATGGCCACGACCGGCTACAGCGACCTCAAGGAGTTCCAGCGCAGCGAGGTCGTCGTGGCTCCCTACCAGCCGCACTAGACCTCGATCCGTCCCCAGCGGGGCGATCTCACGCGCCGTTGTCAGGCTGACGGGCGTTGGATGGGCGATGAGGCGGGCTCAGGCCCGCGCCGATCCAACGATGGAGGCCCCGCATGGCTACGACCGCGTCCGCATCCCTCTCCTCGAAGCTCGGTCCGCAGGAGCGGGCCGACGCCATCGAGGCGCTCAAGGAGAAAGAGCTGGACATCCTCGTGATCGGGGGTGGCATCGTCGGGGCGGGCTCCGCGCTCGACGCCGTGACCCGCGGCCTCAGCGTGGGCATCGTCGAGGCGCGAGACTGGGGCTCGGGCACCTCGAGCCGCTCGTCGAAGCTCGTGCACGGCGGCATCCGCTACCTCGAGCAGCTCAACTTCCGTCTCGTCCGCGAGGCGCTGATCGAGCGTGGCCTGCTGCTGCAGCGCCTGGCCCCGCACCTCGTGAAGCCCGTGCGCTTCCTCTACCCGCTGAGCAAGCCCGTCTACGAGCGGTTCTACATCGGCGCCGGCATGGCCCTCTACGACATCTTCAGCTGGACGGGCGGGCGCCCGCCCGGGGTGCCCCACCACCGGCACCTCAGCAAGATGCAGGTGCTGCGCGCGATCCCGAGCCTCTCGAAGGACGCCGTCGTCGGCGGCCTCACCTACTACGACGCCCAGGTCGACGACGCGCGCTACGTCTCGTCGCTCGTCCGCACCGCGTCGAGCTACGGCGCCCACGCGGCCAGCCGGGTCCGCGTCGAGGGCTTCGTCAAGGTCGGTGAGCGCGTGGTCGGGGTCAAGGCCCACGACTACCAGACGGGCGAGCACTTCGAGATCCGCGCCAAGCAGGTCGTCAACGCGACCGGCGTCTGGACGGACGACACGCAGGCGATGGTGGGGGAGCGCGGCCAGTTCAAGGTGCGGGCCTCCAAGGGCGTCCACCTCGTGGTGCCCCGCGACCGGATCCACTCCGACATGGGCATGATCTTCCGCACGGAGAAGAGCGTCCTGTTCGTCATCCCGTGGGGCCGGCACTGGCTCGTCGGCACGACCGACACCGACTGGGACCTCGACAAGGCGCACCCCGCCGCGACGGCCGCCGACATCGACTACATCCTCGAGCACGTCAACCGCGTCATGGCCGTGCCGCTCACGCGCGACGACGTCGAGGGCGTCTACGCCGGGCTCCGCCCGCTGCTGGCCGGCGAGTCCGACCAGACGTCGAAGCTGTCGCGCGAGCACATCGTGGCGCACACCGTGCCCGGCCTCGTCGTCGTCGCCGGCGGCAAGTGGACGACCTACCGCGTGATGGCGGAGGACGCCATCGACGAGGCCGTCGCCGCGCTCGACGGGCGCATCCCCGAGAGCACGACGATGGAGATCCCGCTGCTCGGCGCCGAGGGCTACCACGCCGCGTGGAACAAGCGCGGCAAGATCGCGAAGGCGTTCGGCGTGCACAAGGTCCGCATCGAGCACCTGCTGAACCGCTACGGCACGCTCACCGACGAGCTGCTCGACCTCATCCGCGAGCGGCCCGAGCTCGCCGAGCCGCTGCCCGGCGCCGACGACTACATCGCCGCCGAGGTCGTCTACGCGGCCAGCCACGAGAGCGCCCTGCACCTCGAGGACGTCCTGGCCCGCCGCACGCGCATCTCCATCGAGGCGTGGGACCGCGGCGAGTCCGCCGCCCCCGTGGCCGCCCGCCTGATGGCCGAGGTGCACGGCTGGTCCGACTCCGAGACGGAGGAGGAGGTCGGCAACTACCTCAAGCGCGTCGCCGCCGAGCGGGCCAGCCAGCTCGAGCCCGACGACGCCTCGGCCGACCGGGTGCGCCTCGAGGCGCCCGACATCACGTTCGGCTTCGACGAGGACGACATGAAGGTGCCGGGCGCCGACCAGGGCGGCGCGCCGAAGCCGGGCGAGACGGTGGCGGAGCCGGCCGGCACGCCCGCCGACGAGCCGGCACGCGCCAGCGAGCCGGGAGGCCGCGAGGGCTGAGCCGAGGGCGAGGCGGGGTCGCGACGCGACCAGGCTGCAGGAGGCGCGGTGCCCGTGGGGCGGGCACCGCGCCTCCCGCAGGTCCGCCCGCCGAGAACGCCGCCACGAGGCGGGAACACCGGGGCCCGGGGCCCTGTTGTGCCCACCATGAGCAGCCCGGCCAGCGCGACGGAGCCCGCCGCTAGGCTGAGACGACTGCCCCCGATCCTCCTGGAGACCAACCATGGTTGACGTGCGTCGAGTCAAGCTCCCCGGCGTGGGTGTGCTGCACACCTTCATCACCGACGACGGCGGCAAGTGCGGCGTCATCACGCACCGCTCGGGCCACAGCGACCTGATCACCTTCAGCGACGACGCCGACGGGGCCGACGTCACGAAGGTCTCCCTCCGCCTCAGCGAGGACGAGGCGCACACCCTCGCCGAGCTGCTCGGCGGCACCCGCATCACCGAGTCGCTCTCCGCGCTCGACCAGATCCCCGGCCTCAGCATCGACTGGTTCACCGTCGACTACGACGACCACATCGCCGGGCAGCCGCTCGGCGACCTGGGCGCCAAGGGCGTCGTGGGCCTCACGGTCGTGGCCGTCGTCCGCGGCGACGCGGCGAACCCCGCCCCCTCGGGCGACTTCAAGGTGTTCCCGGGCGACACGCTCGTCGTCGCCGGGTCGCCCGAGAAGGTCGCGAAGGCCTTCTCCTGGTACCGCACGGGCACGTTCGGGCACCGCGCCCCGGTCGACTCGCCGCCCGGGAGCTGATCGCCGGTGCACCTGGGTGAAGAGCTGATCGTCCTCGGCATCCTCCTCCTGCTCGCCTACGTGCTCGGGCGCCTCGGCAAGCTGATCGGCCTGCCGTCGATCCCGATCTACATGCTCGTCGGCCTGCTCGCCAGCACGAACACGGGCTGGTTCCCGCTGAGCTTCGACGCGCACAGCATCGAGCTGATCGCGATCTTCGGCCTGATCCTGCTCCTGTTCAACCTGGGCCTCGAGTTCGATCAAGACGAGTTCTTCTCGAACGCGGGCCGGCTGATCGTCTCGGGCGGCACCTACATCGCCGTCAACATGGGCGTCGGCCTGGCCTTCGGCTTCATGCTCGGCTGGGGCACGCGCGAGGCGCTGATCGTCGCGGGCATGACCGCCACGTCGTCGAGCGCGATCGTCACGAAGCTGCTCATCGAGCTGAACCGCCTGGCGAACCGCGAGACGCCGATGATCCTCGGCGTCACCGTCGTCGAGGACATCTTCATCGCGATCTACCTCGCCATCGTCTCCGTCGTGCTGAGCGGTGAGACCGACCCCGGCCCCGTCATCCTCAAGCTCGGCATCGCCTTCGTCTTCCTCGTGGTGATGTTCAGCGTCGCGCGCTGGGGCGGCCGCGTCGTGTCGAAGCTGATGCGGACCCGCGACGACGAGCTGTTCACCGTGCTCTTCTTCGGGCTCGCCGTGCTCTTCGCGGGCCTCGGCGAGGTGCTGGGCGTCACCGACGCGATCGGGGCCTTCCTCATCGGCCTCATCATCGGGGCGACCAAGTACCGCAACCGGGTCGAGCAGTTCGCCCTGCCGATGCGCGACGTCTTCGGCGCCTTCTTCTTCCTCAACTTCGGCCTCGGGCTCGACCCCTCGCTCTTCCCGAGCGTGCTCGGGCCGGTGGCCGCGGCCGTCGGCATCACGATCGGCCTCAACCTGATCGCGGGGCAGTTCGTCGCCTGGCTGAACAAGCTCGGCCCGCAGGCGGGGCTCAACACCTCGTTCATCCTGCAGAACCGCGGCGAGTTCGCGCTCATCCTCGCGACGCTCTCGGCGGGTGCCGGGCTGAACCCGCTGCTGCAGCCCTTCGCGGGCCTCTACGTGCTGATCATGGCCGTGATCGGCCCGTTGCTGGCCGCCAACTCCGAGCGCATCGGCGCCGTGCTCTTCCGGTCGCGTCACCGGGCCGAGAAGGCCGCGGCGGAGGCGCGGCGCCGGCAGCGCGAGGGGCGTCACGCCGACGAGATCGCCCTGATGGAGGCGGCGCTCGCCGGCGAGGAGCCCGCTGACACGATCGCTCGCGACCCCGACCCCGACTCCGGCCTGTTCGACGACCCCGACCTCGACGACCCGCCGGTGCCGCGCCGCCGCCGCGTCGTGGTGGTCGACGAGCTCGACCACGCACGACCTGTCGTGGACGAGCTCGACGTGGCGACCTCGCCCACGGGCGCCGCCGGTGGCGACGGCGACCCTGACGGCGACCTCGACGACGACTCGGAGGTCGACGGCATGAGCGCGGCCGAGCGGGCGATGTGGGCGGAGCAGGCCGGGCAGCAGTCCGACCAGCGGGCGACTCGGCAGCGCGACCCCGAGTACTGAGTGCCAAGGGGGTGCTGGCCGACGCTGAGCGCCGGGCTGGGCGCAGCGGACGCACAGCGGGGTCGTCGGGGGCCGACGGTACGATGGCCCTCGTGAGTCGCCTCGAGGTCCATCCCGTCACGAGCGCTCCCGACGGCTCCGACCTCCCCGACTCGATGTGGCAGGTGGCCCGCCGGCCGCGCTGGATCGCCATGCTCGCGCTCGCCCTCGTCATCGCGGGCATCTTCGCCTGGCTGGGCCACTGGCAGATCGAGCGCAGCATCGAGAGCGGCAAGGTCGTCAACCCCGAGACCGAGACCGTCAAGGTGCTCTCCGAGACCGTCGAGCCGCAGTCTCCGTTCTTCGACCGCGTCGGCGGTCAGATGGTGAGCGTCACCGGCCAGTTCGACGCCGACGACTTCCGCGTCGTGGGCGACCGCGTCAACGACGGCGACCGGGGCTGGTGGTTGATCGGCCGCCTGGTCGACGACTCCGACGGCGCCTCCGTGGCCGTCGCGGTCGGCTGGGCCGCCACCGAAGACGAGGCCGTCGCGGCCGAGGCCGCCGTGCCGGTCGGCTCCGACGTGTCGCTGGTCGGCCGGTACTCGCCGAGCGACGCGCCCTCCGACGGCGCCTACCAGGACGGCCGTGAGACGGTCGTCTCGGTCGCGGCGCTGGTCAACGAGTGGTCCGACTTCAGCGGCGACGTCTACGCCGGCTACGTCGTGGCCGCCGAGCCGTGGGGCGGCCTCGACGCCATCTACTCGCCCGCGCCCGTCGACGACGTGTCGCTGAACTGGCTCAACGTGTTCTACGCGATCGAGTGGGTCGTGTTCGCCGGCTTCGCCGTCTTCCTCTGGTTCCGCCTCGTCCGTGACGCGTTCGAGCGCGAGATCGACGAGGCCGAGGAGGCGCGGCTGGCGGCTGAGATCGCCTCCTGACCCGCTCCTCCCGCCTCCCCTCCCGACCCCCGGGTCGCCCGCCGCCGCGGCGCTCGACCCCCGTCCCGCCCCGAGTAGGATCGACCCCATGCCCTTGAAGCCCCGGCAACGCGACATCCCGAAGATCCCGGGTGCCGTGAAGTTCTACAAGATCTCCGCCTACGTCACGGGCGTGATGCTGTTGCTGCTCGTCTTCGAGATGGTGTTCAAGTACACCCCGCTGCAGCTCGAGATGCAGCTCGGCGGCCAGGGCGGCTTCCTCGTCCCGAAAGACAGCATCACCGAGGGCTTCAACCTCTCGACGGCCATCCTCATCGCCCACGGCTGGCTCTACGTCGTCTACCTCTTCGCCGACTTCCGCCTCTGGAGCCTGATGCGCTGGCCGTTCTCGCGGTTCATCATCATCGCGCTCGGCGGCGTCGTGCCCTTCCTCTCGTTCTTCGTCGAGAGCCACATGACCAAGCTGGCCCTGCGTGAGCACGCGGAGCTGGTCGCCGAGCCCACCCCGAACACCCAGGGAGCCCCCGCGTGACAGAAGCCACCGAGACGGCGCAGAGCCCCGTCCTCGTCGTCGATTTCGGCGCGCAGTACGCGCAGCTGATCGCCCGACGCGTGCGTGAGGCCAACGTCTACTCCGAGATCGTGCCGCACACGATCACCGCCGCCGAGATCGCGGCCAAGAACCCGGTCGGCATCGTGCTGAGCGGCGGCCCGTCCAGCGTCTACGAAGAGGGTGCGCCCGCCCTCGACCCGGCCATCCTCGAGCTCGACGTGCCCGTGCTGGGCATCTGCTACGGCTTCCAGGCGATGGCGAAGGCCCTCGGCGGCGAGGTCTCGCAGACGGGCCAGCGCGAGTACGGCGCCACCGACGTCACGCTCGCCGCCGGCGACAGCACCCTGCTCTCGGGCCAGCCGGCGTCCCAGACGACCTGGATGAGCCACGGCGACTCGGTCTCGAAGGCCCCCGAGGGCTTCGACGTGCTCGCCTCGAGCGCCGCGACCCCCGTCGCCGCGTTCTCGAGCGACGCCCGCAAGCTCTACGGCGTGCAGTGGCACCCCGAGGTGAAGCACTCGTCGTTCGGCCAGGCCGTGCTCGAGAACTTCCTCCACCGCGCCGCCGGCATCCCCGCCGACTGGAACAGCGGCAACGTCATCGCCGAGCAGGTGGCGCGCATCCGCGAGCAGGTCGGTTCGTCGCGGGTGATCTGCGGCCTCTCCGGCGGCGTCGACTCGGCGGTCGCGGCCGCCCTCGTGCACGAGGCCGTCGGCGACCAGCTCGTCTGCGTCTTCGTCGACCACGGCCTGCTGCGCGCCGACGAGCGTCGCCAGGTGGAGGAGGACTACGTCGCCTCGACGGGCGTCCGCCTCGTGACGGTCGACGCGGAGCAGCAGTTCCTCGACGCCCTGGCCGGCGTGACCGACCCGGAGCAGAAGCGCAAGATCATCGGCCGCGAGTTCATCCGCAGCTTCGAGGGCGCCGCCGAGGCGCTCGTGCTCGAGGCTGCGGCCGAGGGCGACGCGTCGGTGAAGTTCCTGGTGCAGGGCACGCTCTACCCCGACGTGGTCGAGAGCGGCGGCGGCACGGGAACGGCGAACATCAAGAGCCACCACAACGTGGGCGGCCTGCCGGAGGACCTGCAGTTCGAGCTCGTCGAGCCGCTGCGCACCCTCTTCAAGGACGAGGTGCGTGCGATCGGCCGCGAGCTCGGCCTGCCCGAGGTCATCGTCGGCCGTCAGCCCTTCCCCGGGCCCGGCCTGGGCATCCGCATCATCGGCGAGGTCACGCACGAGCGCCTCGAGCTGCTGCGGAAGGCCGATGCGATCGCCCGTGCCGAGCTCACCGCGGCCGGCCTCGACGAGGAGATCTGGCAGTGCCCGGTCGTGTTGCTCGCCGACGTCCGCTCGGTCGGCGTGCAGGGCGACGGCCGCACCTACGGTCACCCGATCGTGCTGCGCCCCGTGTCGTCCGAGGACGCCATGACCGCGGACTGGACGCGCCTGCCCTACGACGTGCTCGCCAAGATCTCGAACCGCATCACGAACGAGGTCGACGGCGTCAACCGAGTCGTTCTCGACGTCACCAGCAAGCCCCCGGGGACGATCGAATGGGAATGACCGGGGCGGTCTGAACGCGAAGCGTTCAGCCCCGGTCATTCCGGGGGCGCCCCCGCCCCCGGTGCCCACCTAGTAGCGTCCCCACCCGGTACCTACGACGACGCAGGCCCGGCCCGCGCGCACCCGTCCCGTCCCGTCCCGAACCCCGTCCTCGCACCTGAACCCCGCCGCGGCGGGGTTCAGCTGCGAGAACTGGGTGTCTGCCGCCTGCCGCGGCCTCCTCGCGACGCGACCGCCGCCTCCTTCACCCCTGTCGTCCGGTGACAAAGAGGTTCTCGCGCCGCGCACGCCACGCTGGCTGGTCTCTGCCGCGGGCCCCCGAACGGCGCGGCCGACTCCTCCCCGCACGCGAGAGCGGGGCCCGCTCCTCTCGGAACGAGCCCCGCTCGATGTGGTGCAGCCCTGCCTGCTAGTCGTTGCCCCGCAGGATGGCGAGCATGCGCAGGATCTCGACGTAGAGCCAGATCACGGTCATGACGATGCCGAAGGCGGCCGACCAGCCGTAGATGCGCGGGGCGCCGCGCTCGACGCCGGTCTTCACCTGCGTGAAGTCGAGCACCAGCGAGTAAGCCGCCATGACGACGACAAGGATGCCGATGATGAAGCCGAGCGGGATGCCGAAGATCTCGGCGCCGCGGAGGCCCCACGGGTTGGTGTTGGCGCCGAAGAGCATCAGGCCCACGTTGAGCAGCGAGAAGACGGCGTAGCCGATCATCGCGATCATGAAGACCTTGGTGGCCCGGGCCGACTCGCGCACCTTGCCGCTCTTGAAGAGCAGCAGCGTGACGACGAAGACCGAGACGGTGCCGATCAGGGCCTGGGTGACGATGCCGTCCCACTGGGCCTCGAAGATGCTCGAGATGCCACCGACGAACAGGCCCTGCGCGGCCGAGTAGGCGAGCACGAGACCGGGCGACGGCTTCTTCTTGAAGATGTTGACGAGCGCCAGCACGAAGCCGGCGATCGCGCCCACGAAGGCCAGGGCGGGGATGAACCAGCCGACGGCCGCGCCGACGACGACCACGGCGAACGCGATGAGCGTCTTCGTGATCGTGTCTTCGTAGGTCATGCGGTCGGTCTGGTCGGGGCCGGCCGCGGGCTTCGTGTAGAGCTCCTGCAGCTGTTCGGCCGTCATGCCGTCGTAGGCGACGGTGCGGGCGTCGGCCTGCTGCTGGCGGATGACGGGCCCGCCCTTCTCCGAGAAGGCCGGCGACTGACTGAAGCCGGGATTCGAGAATGCCAAGGGGTTCCTCTTCTGATCGCGTTGTCGACGGTGACGTGGCGGCCCGGAGCGGTGCAGCCGGATCGCCGCCGGGCCAGGTGGCCCGGTGCGGGGTCGCTCTCGCTCGCCCGTGTCGCCGTGGGGAAAGGCTAACGCGTGTCGGCCGGGCACGGGCTGAGGATCTGCCTGATGAGAGCCACATTCGCGACGGGCGAACGTGCACTGTCTGCACGGATGGGGGCGGTCGTCGGGCCCCGCGGCAGCGTCCGCCGGGCGGGGGCGGTTAGCGTGGCCGACGTGACCTCCCCCGCCGCATCGGCCACCGACTCCTCGCCCGCCGCCGTGCCCCTCGTGATCGCCCACCGCGGCGCGAGCGGCTACCGGCCCGAGCACGGCGAGGCCGCGTACCGCCTGGCCGTCGAGCTCGGCGCCGACGCGATCGAGCCCGACCTCGTCGCGACGCGCGACGGCGTGCTGGTGCTCCGGCACGAGAACGAGGTCTCGGGCACGACCGACGTCGCCGACCGGCCCGAGTTCGCCGACCGCCGCACGACCAAGGAGATCGAGGGCCGGGTCGTCGAGGGCTGGTTCACCGAGGACTTCACCTGGCCCGAGCTGTCGACCCTCCGGGTGCGCGAACGCCTGCCGCAGCTCCGGCCCGGCAGCGCCGCGCACGACGGGGAGGGGCGCGTGCAGCGCCTCAGCGACCTCCTCGCGATCCTCGACGGGGCCGACCGCCCGGTCGGGCTCGTGGCCGAGGTCAAGCACGCGACGTGGTTCGCCTCGATCGGGCTGCCGCTCGACGAGCTGCTCGCCGCCGAGCTCGCCGCCGCGGGCTGGACGGACGACCCGCGCCTCACCGTCGAGAGCTTCGAGCAGACGGTGCTCGGCCAGCTGCGCGAGCGGGGCGTCGGCGGTCGTCAGGTCTACCTGCTCGAGAAAGCCGGCGCCGCGGCCGACCTCGTCGCCCGCGACGGCTCGGCGGCGACGCCGTACGTCGACCAGCTCGACGAGGGGTCGCTGGCGGGCTTCGCCGCGGCCGGGCTGCACGGCCTCTCGCTCGACAAGTCGACCCTGGTCGCCCCGGACGGCACGACGGAGTCGCGGGTCGTCGACCGCGGACACGCGGCGGGCCTCGAGGTCTTCACCTGGACGCTGCGCATCGAGAACCACTTCCTCGCGAAGGCCAACCGCCAGGCCGGGGGGAAGGCCGCGACGGGCGACTACGAGTCGGAGTTCCAGGCGCTGATGGAGCTCGGCGTCGACGGGGTCTTCGCCGACCAGCCGGACCTCGCGATCGCGGTGCGCGACGGGCTCTGAGGAGGCGGCGACCGGCCCCCTGCCCGGTGTCGGGGGCCCCGCCTAGACTGGGCCGGCCATGACGATCGTGCTCGAGCCCTCTGACGCTGCCGGCGGTTCCGGCGACCCTCTGACCGCGGGGCTGAACCCCCAGCAGAAAGAAGCGGTCGAGTACCGCGGGCAGTCGCTGCTGATCGTGGCCGGTGCCGGCTCGGGCAAGACGAGCGTGCTGACCCGGCGCATCGCCGGGCTCATCGCGTCGCGTGAGGCCTGGCCGAGCCAGATCCTCGCCATCACCTTCACGAACAAGGCCGCGGCCGAGATGCGCGAGCGCGTCGGCCACCTCGTCGGCCAGGCCGGCGAGGGCATGTGGATCAGCACGTTCCACAGCGCCTGCGTGCGCATCCTCCGGCGCGAGGCCGAGCAGTTCGGCTTCACGAAGAGCTTCACCATCTACGACTCGGCGGACTCCCGCGCGCTGCTGAAGCGCATCCTGAAGGAGCTCGACGCCGACTCGCTCGGCTTCACGGTCAGCCAGGCCTCGGGCAAGATCTCGAAGCTCAAGAACGAGCTGACCGACGTCGAGACCTACTCGCGGCAGATCAACGCGGGCGACCCGCAAGACGTGATGTTCCTCGAGATCTTCCGGCAGTACACGCGCGAGCTGCAGCGGGCGAACGCGTTCGACTTCGACGACCTGATCGCGCAGACGGTCTTCCTCTTCCGGGCCTTCCCTCACGTGGCCGCGCTCTACCAGCGGCGGTTCCGGCACATACTCGTCGACGAGTACCAAGACACCAACCACGCGCAGTACGCGTTGATCCGCGAGCTGACACGACCGGTCGACCCCGAGCTCGTCGACGACCTCGAGCGCGGCGGGCAGTACGTGCAGTCGATGCGCGACGGCAGCGGGCGGATCCCTGGCGCCTCCCTCACCGTGGTCGGCGACTCCGACCAGTCGATCTACGCCTTCCGCGGCGCCGACATCCGCAACATCGTCGAGTTCGAGCGTGACTTCCCCAACTCGAAGGTCATCCTGCTCGAGCAGAACTACCGCTCGACCCAGAACATCCTCGACGCGGCCAACGCCGTCATCTCGAACAACTTCGACCGCCAGGCGAAGAACCTCTTCACGACGGTCGGCGCGGGCGAGAAGATCACCGGGTTCACGGGCTACACCGGGCACGACGAGGCCCAGTTCGTCGCCGACGAGATCGCCAAGCTGCGCGAGGGCGGCATGGCCTACAAAGACATGGCCGTGTTCTACCGCACCAACTCGCAGACCCGAGCGCTCGAGGAGATCTTCATCCGCTCGGCCATCCCGTACCGGGTGCTCGGCGGCACGAAGTTCTACGAGCGCGCCGAGATCAAGGACGCCATGGCGTACCTGATCACCGTCGCGAACCCGCTCGACCCGATGGCGCTGCGCCGCATCATGAACGTGCCGAAGCGCGGCATCGGGCCGGCGACCGAGACGGCGATGCAGCGCTGGGCCGACCAGCACGAGGCGCCGCTGCGCGAGGCGCTGCGCAACGCCGACCAGCTGGGTCTCGGCCCGAAGGTGACCGGGGCGATCACGGGCCTCGGCCAGCTGCTCGACGGCGTGCAGACCACGGCCGCGACGGCGCCGGTGCACGAGATCCTCACCACGCTGATCGAGGGCAGCGGCATCATCGAGGCGCTGCGGGCGTCGCGTGACCCGCAAGACGAGGCCCGCGCCGAGAACATCGACGAGCTCGTGGCGGTGACGAAGGAGTTCCAGCGCAACAACCCCGACGGCACCCTGCTCGACTTCCTCACCGAGGTGACGCTGGTCGCCGCGGCCGACGACCTCGACGACACGAGCGGCACCGTGTCGCTGATGACGCTGCACACGGCGAAGGGCCTCGAGTACGAGGCCGTCTTCCTCACCGGCGTCGAAGAAGACCTGCTGCCGCACCGCATGTCGGCGAGCGAGCCCGGCGGCCCGGCGGAGGAGCGTCGGCTGTTCTACGTCGGCATCACGCGCGCGCGCAAGCACCTCTTCCTGTCACTGGCGATGACGCGGGCCCAGTTCGGTGAGGTGAACGTGGCGATGCCGTCGCGGTACCTGCAAGAGATCCCGGTCGAGCTGATCGACTGGAAGCAGTCGCCCGGCATGGCCAACAGCCGAGGAGGCACGCAGCCGCGGGCGCTCAACGCGCGTCGCGAGGGCGGTGCGGGTGACCGTCTCGGCTCGACCCCGCGCGCCAGCGGCGGCTACGGCGGCGGCAGCTACGACCGCGCGACCGCGGCGGCCAAGACCAAGCCGAAGACGGAGTGGTCGAACCGGGTCACCGGCACCGTGCGCGACAACGGCGACCTCGAGCTGGAGCAGGGCGACCGCATCTCGCACGTCGACTTCGGCGAGGGCCGAGTGATGGCCGTCACCGGCGTCGGCGCCCGGCGCATCGCCGAGGTGCTGTTCGACACCGCCGGCCGCAAGAAGTTGCTGATCAAGGTCGCGCCGATCGAGAAGATCTAGCCGCTTCCCCGCCACGCACCACGTTCTCGCACGGGAACCACGCCGCGGCGTGGTTCCGGTGCGACGACGTGGTTCGTCGTCGTGGTCGTCGTCACGGGGCGGGGCGTGTTCGACGCAGCGCGAAGCGGTGCTCGCCCACGACGATCGTGTCGGACGGCGTCAGCTGCGTGCCGGCCCCCGGCTCGACCGAGACCAGTCTGCCGTCGGCGCTGAAGATCGTGGTGCCGTTCGCGGAGCGGAGGTCGTCGATCCACACGGTGCCCTCGTCGTCGGCCCAGACCCGGAAGTGGGCGCGCGACAGCTGACGCGTCTCGTCCGTGACGGTGACGGCTGCAGAGGGAGCTGTCTCGGTGGTGTGGGCGGGCGCGGGGGCTGTCACGGCCGTCTCGGCGGTGGTCGAGACGGCGGCTGGTGGTGCGGCGTGCCGCGGGCGGCGGCCCACGACGACCCCGTCGCGGTCGACCGGGACGGCGCCTCCGTCGGGGAGGACGAGCTCGTAGGAGCGAGGTCGGAGGACCGTCACGTCGGGGTCGTCGAGGTCGTCGAGGGCGTCGGGCGCGGGAGAGGGCGCGTCCCGTCGTGGAGGGGCGGCGGGGCCAGACGGTACGACGGCGGCCGCCGCGGGAACGGCTGTGACCAGACCCTCGGGAGGCGGCGGAGGCAGCGTCTGCACCCGTGACAGCAGGCCCTGGTCGCGCAGCGCAGCGACGGCCGCGGCGTCGACGACGATCGGGCCCTCGGGTGGTGCCCCGCGCCTCCCCAGGCTCCTTCTTCTGGTCATTTCTCATCCATTCTGTGGAAAGTGGTGCGACCAGTCTGTCTCATGTGGAATATTCATGGCAGTCGTCATTCCTGGCGGCTCGACGAGACAGGAGAACCCATGGCCAACGTGACCGTGACCTACGACGACCTGCGCACGCAGGCGACCCACCTGCGCACCGGGCAGGCCTCGATCGAGGAGCAGCTCTCGCGCCTCAAGGGGCAGATCGACGCCCTGGTGGCCTCGGGCTACGTGACCGACAGCTCCTCGAAGGCGTTCAGCACGACGTACGGCGAGTTCAGCACCGGTGCGAGCAAGACCATCGCTGCCCTGGACAGCATGGCGCGGTTCCTCGAGAACGCGGCGGAGACCCTGCAGGCGGCCGACGAGCAGCTGGCCGCCAGCCTCCGCTGACCCCTGACCCCTGACCACCCCGGTGGCCGTGTCGGCGACGGCGCGGCCACCTCCCGGAGGAGCACACATGACCAGAGCGACCCTGTCGTTCGACGCTGAGGCGCTGCGGCGGTTGTCCACGACCCTGAGCGGCGTCAAGACCGTCTTCGACGCCCCCGGAGCGGCGACCGTCTCGGCCGAGCACCTCGGCCACCCCCGCCTCGCGCAGCGGATCGACTCGTTCACCCGGAGCTGGGACGACACCCGCCGGATCCTGAGCGACGAGATCGGCGGACTGAGCACGTCCGCGACGTCCATCGCTGACGGGTTCACGGCGGCCGACGAGGGCCTCGCCGCGGCGTTGCCGGACGAGGAGGCGTCCTCATGAGGGTGGACGGCGCATTGTCCAAGGCAGGTGTCGCGGGTGACCCCGACATGGTGTCGGCGGCCGCGACGCGCTTCGGGCAGACCGCCGAGCTGATCGCGTCCGCGGCTGAGGGGCTCCACACACTCGACGCGGAGGCTGGACAGAGCGATGCGATCGCGGCGTTCCTCGCCAAGGCGGGCGAGATCGAGGCGCAGCTGCGGAAGGTGCACGAGCGGTACGTGGGTGCGGCGGAGGCGCTCCGGACCTACTCCGAGGCCCTCCGGCGGGCGCAGGAACAGGCAGGTCCGGCGGTCCGCGAGCACGAGGCCGCCACCGCCGACCGTGACACGGCCACGACGCTCGCCGGCCGATACGAGGGCATGGCTCTCCTGGCGACGAGCGAGGAGGCGCAGCTCGACTACCAGGAGCTCGCTCGCGTGCAGCGCCTCCGCGAAGAGGAGGCAAGGGGACGCGTCGTGAAGCACGGCCGTCAGGTGGACGAGGCCGTCACCGACCTGGAGGCAGCCGCCACGGCAGCCATCGCTCGCTTCGACGACCTGTCTGCCGACGGTCTCGGCGACTCGTGGTGGGACGACGTCCGCGGGGCCGCAGGCACCGCCTACGACGCCTTCCGGACGTGGATGGAGGAGAACGACGCGTGGATCGACGTCATCGCCACCTGGACAGACCGTCTGGGGATGGCGCTGGGGCTGGCCGCCATGGTGTTCCCGGCCCTGGCGCCGTTCGCGGCAGCCGCGTTGGTCTTCTCGTTCGCCCTGACGGCGCTCCGCGCTGCGGCAGGCACCGCGACCCTCTTGGACCTCGGGCTCAGCGCACTCTCGTTGGCGACGATGGGCACGGGCGCGGCATTGGTCAAGGGAGCTGGTTCAGCGGTCAAGGGCGTCCAGGCGGCACGCGCGGCTGAACTCGTGCGAACGGGCGTGCCGCCCCGCCTCGCTACTGCATGGGTGAGCGCGTCGTTCTCCCGGGGAGCGCCAGGCATCGGCGACAAGATGCTCGCCCGTTCGCTGGGCGACGTGGACGCGGCCCAGATCAGGTCGTTCTTGCGGTCGGGACGGCCCGGCTCTGCGGCCGATGACGTCGAGACCGTGACACGGATCGTCCGCCAGCTGGACACTGCCCGCCTCCTGAACGGTCTCGGGCAAGTCAAGGCCGTCGTCGAGGAGATCGTGGAACCCACACGAGCTCCGTGGGCGGTGACGAGATCGTGAGTGCTCCCTCGCGCCGATCCGCGACCGGGCGCCGACGGGCTGCACACAGCAGAGGGACACAGCGCCCTGGTGTGACCATCTACATGGTCGCGTTCCTGGCCTGTGGTCTCTGGTACTGGGGGGTCCAGCTCTATCTCGCCAGTGTGCCCCTCGTGCTCCTGATGTCGGGCGGAGAGCAGTCACCGAGACTCGGGTTGCTGTCGGGTGCTTCGGGGGAGCCTCCCGTAGTGGGGTCGAGCGTGCCTTTCTGGATCAGCTGTGTGGTCCTGATCTTCCTGGCAGTCGAGACCGTTCGGACACCGGCCAAGTACGGCTACCCACTCGAGCCCGGGTTCGTGACCCTGTACTTGCTGTTGTCAGGTCTCTTCGCCGCGGGCTACAGCGCGATCTCTCCGGATTCCGCACGATGGCCCCGGGACAGCATCTACCCGGCTGCCGTGCTTCTCCTCGCTGCGGCCGTCGTGGGGAGCATCTGCCTCGTGCGAAGGCTGCGACGCATCCCCGAGACGAGCCCTCCGGGCACCGAAGCAGGTGGCCAGACCGAGTTGTCGGCGACTGTGGGGGCTCATGTCTGAGACAGCCTCGGGAGGGCCCGTCGCCGACGCGTACGCGATGGCCGTGCCCCGGACCTTCGTTCGCGTGACGACTCCAGGGGAGATCGTCACACCTCCCGGAAGCCATCTCGAGGCAGCACAGTGGGCTCAGTTCGAGCAGATGCGCGCTCGACTGTCGAAGTCCTCGCCGCAGCGAGGACTGGACGGGCTCGTCCTCGATGCCTTCGTGACCGCCGGCCGGATCCCCGGTCTGGACGGCACGGCGAGCATCTTGGTGACGCTCGTGCCCATCGCTCCCGGTGCCGGTGCCGGGGCCGACCTCGACCGGCTGCTCCTCGCGCGAGTCGCCCGGGGCGCCGAAGCGACGGTCGTAGGGCATGAAGCAGCCGTCGCGTGGAACGGGGACCGAGACGGCACCCGCGCCGAGGTCGTCGATGACCGCGTGCTCCGCCGTCGGACGGTGCTGGCACGTGTCGCGGGGAGCGACTGTCTGATGGCGTCGTTCACGCTCACCGTGGTCAGCGGCCGGGCCGCTGCTGGCCTCGGCCTCGCATCGCAGCCGAGACCACGCCGTCCCGAGGAGGAGTCCATCGAGGTGGCCGACGCGCTGGTCGAGCTCTTCGACGCGATGATGACCACCGTTCGCTGGCTCGACGACCAGGGGCGCGTCATCACCGATCGACCCACGACATGACCCGCCGCCTACCCGCCCCTCTCGAGAAGGAACGACCATGACGGACCACGAACTCACCTCCGACGACATCCAGTCGAGGGGCGACGACGACCTCGACCCCCACGCCGCCGACGGGTGGGAGGTGCTCGTCGAGCACGACCCCGGGCTCTGGATCGCCCTGCCCGCCCGGTGGCCCCACCAGGGGCACGACACCGCCCGGTCGTGGATCGCCGCCACCGTGCGCGACGTCGTCGCCCGGACGGCGGCCCCGACCCGGGCCGGCAAGAAGTGGCTCGTCAAGGTGCTCGACCGGCTCGCGACCTGGCAGACGCCGAACGAGCTCAAGTTCATGTGCCTGCCCTCGCTGAACAGCGAGCTCAGCCTGCTCCGGATCCAGTTCGGCCTCGTCCACGGCGACCGGGAGTCGACGCTCCGCGAGCTCGTCCTCGAGAGCGACCTGCCGGGGATCGAGCCGCCCGTCCTCGAGGACGTGACCACCGACTCCCTCGGCCTCGGCGTGTACGGGCTGCGCTACGCCGAGCTGGACGGCGGCATCACGGTCACCAGCATCTTCGCGTTCCGCTCGGGCCCGTTCGACCTCCGTGTCACGTGCGACGTCGGCCCTGCCGAGCTCGTCCCCGCGAACGTGCCGGTGGCGCGAGCCTTCGTCGACGGCATCAGCGTCGTCCGTGCGTCGTGAGGCTCACGGTCACCGTCCGCGACGGAGTGACGGGCGTCTCGGCCGACGTCGTCTTCGATACCTCGCCCGACACCACGGTGGGGGAGCTCGTCACGGAGGCAGCGCCCCTGGTCGGCGCCGACGCCGGTCGGACCGCGGGCGCTCCCGGCGCCACCGTCACGGTCGACGGCGTCCCCGTCGCCGAGAGCGGGCGCATCGCCGACGGGGCCGTGCTCGAGGGCAGCATCGTCACGATCGGCGGTCCTGCCGGCATCGCCGCCCTGCCGCCCGACCTGCCCAGCATCCGCATCGTGGGCGGCCCCGGGGCCGGCACGGTCTTCCACGTCGACCCCGGCACCGTCGTCGTCGGGTCGGCACCCGAGGCGACGGTCCGCCTCGCCGAGCGAGGAGTCGCCCCGGTCGCGGCCCTCGTGCAGCTCGACGGAGCGTCGCGTTTCTCGATCACTCCTGTCGCCTGCGACGACCCCGACGTCCCGCCCGTCACCGTCGACGGCGTGCCTCTGACGACGACGGTCGCACTGACGCCGTCGTCCGTGGTCGAGCTGGGGGAGGTGCTGCTGGGCGTCGCGGACGCCGGCACGCCCTCCGCCGCGATCGGCCTCGCCGAGGGGGGAGGGCGACTGGAGCACGCCCGCCCACCGCGACTCCTGCCCGAGCCCCCCACGACCGCCTTCCGGTACCCGGCGCAGCCGCAGGCGCCCCCTCGGCGCCCGCTGCCGATCGTCGCCGCGGCCGCCCCGCTCGTCATGGGCGGCGTCATGGTGCTCGTGCTCGACAACCCGACCTTCCTCGTCTTCGGCCTGCTCTCGCCGGTGATCCTCGTCGGCAACTACCTCTACGACCGGCGCAACGGTCGGGTGAACCACCGCGACGCCCTCGCCTCGCACGCGGCCACCCGGCAGGCGGTGGCCGCCGACGCCGCGGAGGCGGTCGTCCGCCGTCAGGACGAGCTGCGGTCGAGCTGCCCCGACGCCGCGACGCTCCTGGACGTCGCCGTCCGGCGTCGCGCCCGGCTCTGGGAACGGCGCCGGGACGACCCCGACCACCTCACCGTGCGGATCGGCGTCGCCGACCTCCCCTCCGGCGTCACCCTCGACGACCCGGACCTGCTCGAGCACCGCCGCATCGTCGCCAGCCCCGCCCGAGCCGTGCCCGTCACCGTGGCGCTCGCCGACCGAGGCGTCGTGGGGCTGCACGGGCGCACGCCCGAACGTCGCGCGCTCGCCGCGTGGATGGTCGCCCAGCTCTGCGTGCTCCAGAGCCCCCGAGACCTCGCGGTCGTGGTGCTGACGGACCGCGACGCCGAGGAGCACTGGGGCTGGCTCGCCTGGGTGCCCCACGCCCGCCCCGACGACGGGGCCGCGGACAGCCGCGTCCGCCTCGGCAACGACTCCGAGTCCGTCGCGCGGAGGCTCACCGAGCTGGCCGCCGTCGTCGACGGCCGACAGCGAGCTCGCCGGGCATCGAGCGGTGCCGTGCTCGACGCCCCCGACCTGCTCGTCGTCGTGGACGGGTCACGTCGGCTCCGAGCGCTGCCGGGCCTCGTCACCGTCCTCCGAGACGGACCGGCCGTCGGGGTCGTCGCCCTCTGCCTCGACGCCGACCGACGATCCCTGCCCGAGGAGTGCGTCACCGTCGTGCAGGCCGGGCGCAGCGCTCACGAGCTCTCCGCCCACCGGGAGGCCGACGTCCAGCACGTGCGGGTCGACGCCCTGCCCGCGGGCTGGCACGACGCCGTCGCCCGGGCGCTCGCGCCGGTCGTCGACGTCGACGACGGAGGGGACGCCGGCGGGCTGCCGGCGTCGTCCCGCCTCCTCGACGTGCTCGACCTCGACCGCCCCAGCGGCAGGGCCGTCCTCGCGCGCTGGGCCGAGAGGGCGCCGAGCACCGAGGTGTTGCTCGGCGAGGGCGTCGACGGCCCGTTCTCGGTCGACCTGCGGCGGGACGGCCCCCACGCCCTGGTCGCCGGCACGACGGGCTCGGGCAAGTCGGAGCTGCTGCAGAGCGTCGTCGCCTCGCTCGCCGCCTCCAACGCCCCCGACTCCATGGCCTTCGTGCTCGTTGACTACAAGGGCGGCGCCGCCTTCCGCGACTGCGGCCCGCTGCCCCACACCGTGGGCATGGTCACCGATCTCGATCCGCACCTCGTCCAGCGGGCGCTGACGAGCCTGGGCGCCGAGCTCCACCGTCGGGAGCAGCTGCTCGCGCTCGCCGAGGCCAAGGACCTGGAGGACTACGAGGAGGCGCGTCGCCGGTCCGAGGGCGGAACACTGCCGACCGTGCCCCGCCTCCTCATCGTCATCGACGAGTTCGCGAGCCTCGCCCGGGAGCTGCCCGACTTCGTCACCGGGCTCGTGAACGTCGCCCAGCGGGGGCGCTCCCTCGGCATCCACCTCGTGCTCGCGACGCAGCGGCCGTCGGGAGTGGTGTCGTCCGAGATCAGGGCCAACACCAACCTGCGCATCGCCCTGCGCGTCACCGACGCCGGCGAGAGCACCGACGTCATCGACGCCGCCGACGCCTCCCGCATCCCCCGGTCGGCACCGGGGCGCGCCCTGGTGCGCCTCGGCGCGGGGGCGCTCGTGCCGTTCCAGGCCGGCCGGGTGGGCGGCCGCGCCGACCGCGAGTCTCGACCGGACGGCACCTGGTCGGCCCGGGTCTCGTGGGACGGGGCCGCCGGGCCGGCGCCCCGGCCGCCCGCCACCGCCGCCGCCGAGGACGACGAGGCGACCGACCTGGTCCGGTTCGTCGCCGCCGTGGTGGAAGCCGAGGCGCTGCGCGGCGGCCGGCCGCCGCACCGGCCCTGGCTGGACGCCCTGCCTCCCCTCGTCGAGCTGGAGCACCTCCCCGAGCCGGAGACCGGAGGGCTCGGACCTCCGCGCACCCTGCCGCCCCTGCCCTTCGGACTGGAGGACCACCCCCGGGAACAGGCCCGGCGGACAGCAGCCCTCGACCTCGACGTCGACGGGCACCTCTTCGTCGCGGGCGCCGCCCGGAGCGGGAGGTCGCAGGTGCTGCGGACCCTGGCGGCGTCGATCGTCCGCGACACGTCGAGCGCCGACGTCCACCTCTACGGAATCGACTGCGGCAGCGGGGCGCTGCTCCCGCTCGCGTCGGCGCCCCACACCGGCGCCGTCGTCCGCCGCACGGAGGTCGAGCGGGCGCGCCGACTGCTGGCACGCTTCGTGGAGGAGACGCTCCGGCGGCAGACCGTGCTCGCCTCGGGCAGCTGGGCCAGCGTCACGGAGCAGCGCCGGGCAGCTCCGGAGGAGGACCGCCTGCCCCACCTCGTGCTGCTGATCGACCCGTGGGAGGGCTTCGTCGCGAGCCTCGGCGACCTCGACCTCGGCGAACCCGTGGAGCTCGTCACGCTCCTGCTCCGCGAGGGGGCGGCCGTCGGCGTGCACCTCGTCGTCACGGGGGACCGGCTCCTCGTCAGCGGCAGGATGGCGACGCTCGTCGAGCGCAAGCTCGTCCTGCGCATGGCCGACCGCGCCGACTACGGCCTGGCGGGCCTCGACCCGAGGTCGATGCCCGCAGAGCCCGGCCCCGGGCGTGGAGCGGACACCGTCAGCGGCGCGGAGACCCAGGTGGCCGTCGTCGGCGCCGACCCCTCCGGGAGCGCCCAGGCCGAGGCCCTCCGCTCGGCGGCGGGCGAGGCGGCCCGCCGCGACCACGCCCTTCCCCCCGGCCGCAGGCCGTTCCGGCTCGACCGGCTGGAGGGCGACCTGACCTTCGACGGCGCGTGGTCGCGTCACGATCCTCGGGCCCTCGGCGGAGCGTTCGCGATGGTGGGCATCGGCGGCGACGACCTCGTGCCGGTCGGCCCGCGCCTCGCTCACGCTCCGGGGACGTTCCTGATCGGCGGCCCGCCGCGGAGCGGTCGGAGCACCGTCCTCGTGAGCGTGGTGCGCTCCCTCGTCGCCCAGGGGCTCGAGGTGGTCGTCGTCACGCCGCGGCCGTCACCCCTCCGTGACCTGGAGGGGCTGCCCGGGGTGGTGGCCGTGCTGCGCGGCTCCGACCTCCGCGCCGACGCGCTGGAGGCCGTCCTCGGCAGCGAGGCGCCGGCGGGGCGCGTGCTGGTCGTCGACGACGCCGAGCTCGTGAAGGACGCCCCGGCGGCAGCGTGGCTCGCCGACTTCGTCCGCGCGTGCGGCGACGGGCCGGGGGCCCTGGTGGCCGCGGGGTCGGCCGCGGACCTCGGCGTCGGCTTCACGGGCTGGCACGCCGACCTGCGCCGGAACCGGTGCGGCGCGGTCCTCAGCCCGAGGACGACCTCCGACGGGGAGCTCGTCGGGGCGCAGCTGGCCCGGAGCGCGACGTCGGCTCGACCCCGGCCGGGGCGGGCCCACGTGCACCTCGGCGACGGCCTCACCGTGCCCGTGACGGTGCCCCGCTGCTGACGTCCGGGCCGGGGTGGCGAGGACGGGCTGACCGCCCGTGCCTCGCAGCCGCGTGCCCCCAGGCCCGCAGGCCCGCAGGCCCACGGGCCAGCGGGACCGCGGGCCAGGAGGCCCGCGGTCCCGCGGATGCGCCGTGAGGACGTCAGGGGGCGTCCGTCACCAGCAGCCCCTCCGCGGTGTCTGCGTGGCCACGTCGGCGCCGACGGACGTGGAGCGCCACGGAGGCCACGAGCATCACGGCCCCGGCCAGCGTCACGCCCAGCGCCGCCGCACCCGCCTGCAGGCTGCCGTCCGACCCGGTGAACGCCAGGCCCGCCGGCGCCGCCGCCGGCGCGGGCGTCTCGTCGGGGGCCTCGGGCGCCACCACGCTGAACGACTCCGCGAGGTGCACGGTCGTGTCGGCGAACGCGGGCACCACCTGGACGCCGTCGTCGTCGGGCACGGAGCCCTCCGACGTGAACAGGAACACGTAGTGCCCCTCGCGCTCCACGGGCAGGCACGGCGACTCGTACGTGCCGTCGCCGCTCACGGTGGTGGCGGAGCGGCCGGCGAGCAGGGCCTCGTCGATCTCCGCGATCGGGCCGAGGTCGTGACCGTCGGCGAGGGCCTCGGGGAAGGGACCGACGAGGACGGTGTCGACCCGCGCCTCCGGCGCCTGGGCGTTCCAGTCGGTGACGGTCAGCTCGTCGCTGACGCAGGCGCCGGGCTCGACCTGGTCGGCCCCCACGACGGTGGTGGAGACCTCGGGCGCCCACGGGACGAAGGTCGTCTCGGAGGCGGTGCCGAACGGAGAGCGCCAGCGCTGCACACGGTCACGCCCCGCGTCGACCGGGGTGTCGGAGGGGTCGATCGTCTCGACCCAGGTGAACCAGCCGCCGCTCGGCAGCTCGCAGCCCGGCGTCGTGTAGGTGCCGGGGCCCTCGTCGACGACGACGCTCACGTCGCAGACGACGGGCGCGTCGGAGGGCCAGTCGTCAGCCGGCGCGACGGGCTCCCGGAAAGGGCCGAGGAGGCGGCTGCGGACGGTGACCGGGACGGGCTGCCACGTGCCCGCGACGTCGTGGCGGCCCCACTCCGAGAGGAGCCCCTCGCCCGGCAGCACGTCGACGGTGAGCTGGTCGGTGACCGTCGTGCCGGGCTCGGCGACGACGTCGCTGGTGCGGGTCGCGACCCGGGGGCGGAAGGGCAGCGGCGAGAGGGCCTCGGCGCTCGCCGTGCCCGAGGCCTCGACGCTGGTGCCGCCGGAGAAGAGGATGCGCTGCGAGCCGGCCGGGCTCGTGCCGGCCGTGACGATGCGCCCGTAGGGCAGCCCGTCGAAGCGCGTGTCGGCCGACACCTCGACCTGGGCGAGGTCGCCGGTCGCGCGGAAGTCGAGACCGACGCCGTTCTGCACGACCGTCGTCGTCGAGCCGTCGGCGAACGCCCCGCCCGTGAGGGTGACGGTGCCGTCGTGCTGCGGCATGAGCAGCTCGGGCCCGCCGCCGACCCGGTCGACGGTCAGGTCGGAGCGGAGGGTGCCCGTGCCGTCGTCGCGGAGGTCGACCGACGTCGAGGCGGTGACCGAGGTCGACGCGGCCGCGGTGGCCTCGGCGAGCATCTCGTTGGCGCGGTCGAGCACGATCGGCCAGCGCTCGTTGGCGCGCCCGGCGTAGTACCGCTGGCTGTGGCCGTTCAGGCCGGTGATCGTCCAGACCGCGAGCTGCCCCGCGGCGGCCGTGTCGGCGTCGGCGGTGTCGCCCCAGGTGCGGGCGATGTAGGCCAGGCGGGCGTGGTCGGCGGTCGAGACGCCGACCACCTCGGTGCCGGTCTCGGTGTCGTAGTGGTTGCCGACGGGCGACGACTTGCCGGCCTCGAGGCAGAACGCCTGACGCCCGTCGTCGAGCCGGTAGGTGCCGAGGTACGAGACGCCGTCGCCTCGCCAGAGGTGGCCGGTGCCGAGGCCCGCGCCCGTGACGGCCGTGGCGGGCGCCGCGAGCCAGAGCGGCCCAGCCACGAGGGCGAGGACGATCAGGAGGGCGGTGAGGAGAGCAGGACGAGGTGGCCCGGAGGGGCGGTCAGCTGAGGTCATGCGACGACGATGTCGAGGCGGGCGCCCCTGGCCGGTGCCGCGGCCGACGCGCTGTGGACGGGGCCCGCGGAGCCCGACCGGGGGAGGGAGCGGAACGCGCCGTGACGCCCGACGGGCCGCCCGCCGCGGTCAGCGGCGGACGGCCCGTCGGGTGGTGCAGCGCGAGGCGTCAGTCGGTCTCGTCGAGGTCGATGTCCTCGCCCGCGAGGTCGTTGTCGGCGAGGCCCGGCTCGGCCTCGCGCGGCGACCCGCCGGTGGGGCCGTCGTTGCCGTCGCCGAGGCCCGGCAGCACGGTCTCGCCGGCGACCGCGTCGTTCGTGACGATCTGCTGGCTCTCCTCGAACTCGGTCTCTTCGTCGTAGGGCTCGTCGCCCGAGGCGGCGGGCACGTGGGTGTCGCTCATGGTGCGTCCTTCCGGTGGTGGGTCAGGGATGGATGGGGCAGGGGTGGGTGGTGAGGGAGAGGCAGCCGCTCAGCTCAGGCCGAGCTGCTTCATCAGGCCGGCCTCGTCGGTGGCGCCCCAGCGCTCGACGAGCAGGCCGTCGTCGTCGAAGCGACCGACCTGGATGCCGCGCACGGTGAACGACTTCCCGGTCGCCTCGTGGCCCTGGAACGGCCCCGTGTGCGTGCCCGAGATCGTGAACACGGCCGTCACGTTCTCGTCGTCGGCCACGAGCGTCTCGACCGCGAGGTCGACGTCGGGGAAGGCCGTGAAGAAGTCGCTCCAGAACGCCTTGATGCCCTCGACGCCCGCGGGCGCGCCCGGCGCCGGGTCGTGGTCGACGACGTCGGCGTGGAAGCCCTCGCCGAGGCGGTCGACCTCCCGGGCGGTGAGGATCTCGCCGATCAGCTGCTGGGCGGCGAGGTTCTTGTCCTTCGACATGCGTGTCTCCTTGTGGTCCTGGTGAGGTGGTCGGGGGTGGTGCTCGGGTCGCTCCCCGTCTACTCCGCCGGGGTGTCAGACGGCCTTGAGCAGGTCGTGCTCGACGACGGCCTCGACGGCGAGCACCTTGTAGCCCTCGCTCTCGAAGAAGACCGTCAGCCGGTCGTCGTCCGTGCTCATGACCGTGCCCTCGCCCCAGGCGGGGTGCGTGACGCGGGTGTCGGCGTCGAAGAGAGGGGCCGGAGCATCCGACCCGATCCGCGACTCCTCGGCGGCCGGCAGCTCGGGAGCCTCCTCCGCCGCGCGGCAGTCGTCGCAGTTGCCGCAGCGCTCGGGCGCCTCCTCGCCGAAGTAGCCGAGCAGGAAGCGTCGGCGGCAGCCCCGGCCCTCGGCGTAGCTGCGCATCATCGCGATGCGCGACTTCTCGACCCGGTCGCGCGCCTCCGCGGTCTCCCTCGCCCGCTCGGCGGCCGTCTCGGCGTCGACGCCGGAGGCAGCGGTGTACCCCTTCTTCTCCTCCCGCACGGTGCCCGCCTCGAGCAGCAGGTCGACCAGGCGCGACACCTGCCGCGGCTTGAGGTCGGTCGCCTCGGCGATCGCCGTCCGCCGCACCGGACCCGAGGAGGCGCGGACCGCCTCGTACACCGACCGCAGCTCGGCTCGGGAGGGCAGCCCCGACGCGAAGAAGGACCGCAGCCCCAGGTCCTCCGGCCGGTAGTGCAGCGTCGCGTCGGCGGGGTCACCGTCACGCCCGGCCCGCCCGATCTCCTGGTAGTACTCGTCGAGCGACTCGGGCACGTCGGCGTGCACGACGAAACGGACGTCGGGCTTGTCGATGCCCATGCCGAAGGCGCTCGTCGCCACGACGACGTCGATCTCGCCGGCGTGGAAGCGCTCGTGCAGGGCACCTCGCTCGGCCGAGCGGAGGCCCGCGTGGTACGCCTCGACGGTGCGGTCGGGGCAGCGCTCGCCGATCTCGTCGGCGTAGCGCTCGCTCTCGGAACGGGTCGCGACGTAGACGATGCCGGGGGTCACGAGCTCCGCGACCTGCTCGACGACGGCACGGCGCTTCTCGGCGTCGTCCTCGTGGCGCACGACCGAGAGCGACAGGTTGGGGCGGTCGAAGCCGCGGCTGATGACGAGCGGGTCGCGGAGGCGGAGGCGCTCGATCACCTCGTCGCGCACGGGGCCCGAGCCGGTCGCGGTGAGCGCGAGCACCGGCGGGCGGCCCAGGGCCTCGACGACCTCGCCGAGGTGCAGGTAGTCGGGGCGGAAGTCGTGGCCCCACGACGACACGCAGTGCGCCTCGTCGACGACGAAGAGGGCGACGCCCGCGCGCGACAGGCGCTCGACCGTCTCGTCGCGGGCCAGCTGCTCCGGCGCGAGGAAGACGTAGGTGATCTCGCCCGCCTCGATGCGGCGCCAGCTCTCGTCGTTCTCCGCGTCGGAGTGGCCGGAGTTGATGTCGGCGGCCGGGGGAGCGTCCGGGTGCCCCACGAGCCCGGCGACCTGGTCGGCCTGCAGCGCGATGAGGGGCGAGACGACGACGGTGGGGCCGTCGAGCAGCGCGCCGGCGACCTGGTAGATCGCGCTCTTGCCCGAGCCGGTGGGCATGATGCCGAACGTGTCGCGGCCCGAGAGCACGGCGGTGATCGCCTCGGCCTGGGCGGGGCGCAGCTCGTCCCACTCGAACAGGCGGGCGGCGGCCTCCGCGATCGCGGCGGCGTCGGGGGCGGTGCGGGCGGTGTCGGCGGGCGTCTTCGCGGTGCGGCTCATGGCGTTCCTCGTGGTGCGGGCGGCGCCGTGGTGCGCCGAGAGTGACCATGAGATGCCCGGCCCCCACGACACGCTCGGGCTGCACAGGCGATCGGCAGAGATCCCTCCCCATCCGTACCCCGGCCGGGGAGAGTACCCCCGTCACGGCTCCCGAGGGCGGCTCACAGGCCAGGCGCTAGGCTGGCCGAGGCCTGTTCGTCACGACGTCGAGACACTTCGGCTGAGCCGTGACGAGGCCGGTGCCGCCCCGCGGCACGACCGAGCTAGCACTGGCGCAGCGATGCGGATTGGAAGAACAGCGTGGATCTTTTCGAGTACCAGGCCAGGGACTTGTTCGAGTCCTACGGCGTGCCCGTCCTGCCGGGCATCGTCGCCGACACCCCCGAGGAGGCGCGCGCGGCGGCCGAACAGCTCGGCGGCGTCACCGTGGTGAAGGCCCAGGTCAAGGTCGGCGGTCGCGGCAAGGCCGGCGGCGTGAAGGTCGCGAAGACCCCCGACGAGGCGCAGGCCGCGGCGGAGGCCATCCTCGGGCTCGACATCAAGGGCCACGTCGTCAAGCGCGTGATGGTCGCCGGCGGCGCCCAGATCGCCCAGGAGTTCTACTTCTCGGTGCTGCTCGACCGGGCGAACCGCTCGTACCTGTCGCTCTGCAGCGTCGAGGGCGGCATGGAGATCGAGCAGCTCGCCGTCGAGAAGCCCGAGGCCCTCGCCCGCGTCGAGGTCGACCCGCGCGCCGGCATCGACCTCGCCAAGGCGGAGGAGATCGCCCGCGCCGGCGGCTTCCCCTACGAGCTGGTCGGCAAGGTGGCCCCGGTCATCGTCAAGCTCTACGCCGTCTACGAGGGCGAGGACGCGACGCTCGTCGAGGTCAACCCGCTGGTGCTCACCGAGCAGGGCGACGTCGTCGCCCTCGACGGCAAGGTCTCGCTCGACGAGAACGCCGCCTTCCGCCACCCGGCCCACGCCGAGCTGGAGGACGCCGACGCGGCCGACCCGCTCGAGGCCAAGGCCGCGGCGTCGGGCCTCAACTACGTGAAGCTCGACGGCGAGGTCGGCATCATCGGCAACGGCGCCGGGCTCGTCATGTCGACCCTCGACGTCGTCGCCTACGCCGGCGAGGCGCACGGCGGCGTCAAGCCCGCGAACTTCCTCGACATCGGCGGCGGAGCGAGCGCCGAGGTCATGGCGGCGGGCCTCGACGTGATCCTCGGCGACGAGCAGGTCAAGAGCGTGTTCGTCAACGTCTTCGGCGGCATCACGGCCTGCGACGCGGTCGCGAACGGCATCGTGGCGGCCCTGGGCATCCTCGGCGACTCGGCCACCAAGCCCCTCGTCGTGCGCCTCGACGGCAACGCCGTCGACGAGGGCCGACGCATCCTGGCGGAGGCGGCGCACCCGCTCGTCACCGTCGTCGCGACCATGGACGAGGCGGCCGACAAGGCCGCCGAGCTGGCTTCGAAGTAAAGGACCCGAGAACAATGTCGATCTTCCTCACCCGCGACAGCAAGGTCATCGTCCAGGGCATCACCGGCGGCGAAGGCACGAAGCACACCGCCCTGATGCTCAAGGCCGGCACCCAGGTCGTCGGCGGAGTCAACGCCCGCAAGGCCGGCACGACCGTCACCCACGGCGACGTCGAGCTGCCGGTCTTCGGCACCGTCGTCGAGGCCGTCGAGAAGACGGGCGCCGACGTCTCGATCGTGTTCGTGCCCCCGGCCTTCGCGAAGGACGCCGTCATCGAGGCCATCGAGGCCGAGGTGCCGCTCGTCGTCGTCATCACCGAGGGCATCCCCGTGCAGGACGCCGCGGAGTTCTGGTCGCTCGCCAAGGCGAAGGGCACCACGCGCATCATCGGTCCGAACTGCCCCGGCATCATCACGCCGGGCGAGTCGCTCGTCGGCATCACCCCGGCCAGCATCTCGGGCAGCGGCCCGATCGGCCTCGTCTCGAAGTCGGGCACCCTGACCTACCAGATGATGTTCGAGCTGCGCGACCTGGGCTTCTCGACCGCCATCGGCATCGGCGGCGACCCCGTCATCGGCACGACCCACATCGACGCCCTCGAGGCGTTCGAGGCCGACCCCGACACCAAGGCGATCGTCATGATCGGCGAGATCGGGGGCGACGCGGAGGAGCGTGCGGCCGACTACATCAAGGCACACGTGACCAAGCCGGTCGTCGGCTACGTCGCCGGCTTCACCGCGCCCGAGGGCAAGACCATGGGCCACGCCGGCGCCATCGTCTCGGGCTCGGCCGGCACCGCACAGGCCAAGAAGGAGGCCCTCGAGGCCGCTGGGGTCAAGGTCGGCAAGACGCCGAGCGAGACCGCGGCCCTGCTGCGCGAGGTCTACGCCGCGCTCTAGGCGCGACGCCCTGGCCGGCCGTCTCCGGCCACGCCGACCCCGGTCGGCGCGACGGGCGTGCGCGACGTCCGCGGGCGGTCACGACCGCCCGCGGACGTCGCACACGCCCGTTCGTCGTGCCCCGGCCGGGGCGCGGCGCGCCCGCGGGGCGGGTCGGCGGCCCCGCGCGGCCCCGGTACAGTCGAGCCCGATGAACCGCCCAGTCACCGCCGTCTTCGCGGCCCTCGAGGCCCTGCTCGTCGTCGGCATCGGCGTCGGGCTGCCGGTCGTCGTGCTCAGCTCGCTCTGGGCCTTCCAGTACGGCCTGCAGATCGACTGGATCGTCTTCTGGCGCGCCGCCGTCGACGTCTGGCTCGTCGGGCACGGCGTCGACCTCACCCTCCAGCTCAGCCCCGCCACGGCGGCCGCCTCCGGGGTCGCCGGCGCCGACGCGCCCATCTCGGTGACGATCGCCGCCCTGGGCTTCTCCGTGCTGACCGTGCTGCTCGCCGTGCGGGCGGGCCGCGCGATCGCCGAGACGCCGCACCGCGTCATGGGCGTCCTCGTCAGCATCGGGGCCTTCGCCCTGCTCAGCACCGGCCTCGCCGCCAGCGCCCGGCACGAGCTCGCGACGCCGTCGTTCGTGCAGGGGATCGTGCTGCCCACGCTCGTCTACGCCGTGCCGCTCGTCACGATGGCAGAGGTGACGCGGCGTCGCCGTGACGCCGAGCCCGACCCGGTCACCGGCTGGGTCGCCCGCACCGTCGGCCGGCTCCCGGACGCCGTCCGCGTCGTGACGGCCGCCGCCCTGCGCATCGGCGTCGGCAGCGCCGCCGTGCTGCTCGCCGTCTCGGGCCTCGTCGTCGGCCTGCTGCTCGTCACGAGCTACGCCGAGCTCATCACCCTCTACGAGGGCGCCCACGGCGGCTTCCTCGGCGGGCTCGCCCTCACCCTCGGCCAGCTCGCGCTGCTGCCCGACCTCGTCGTCTGGGCGGCGTCGTGGCTCGTCGGGCCGGGCTTCGCGCTCGGCACCGGCTCGGGCGTCTCGCCGCTCGGCACGACCGTCGGGCCGCTGCCCGCCGTGCCCGTCCTCGGCGCCCTGCCGACGGCCGACCTCCCGTTCGGCTTCGTCGGGCTGCTCGTGCCCGTGGTCGCCTCCTTCGTCGTCGCCACGCTGCTTCGCGGCCGGGTGCACGCCGCCCTGCGCCGGGCCGGCGTAGACGACCTGCTGCGCCGCGTCGTGGTCGGCGTCGCCGCGGGCGTCGTCGCGGGCCTCGCGGTCGGGCTGCTGGCCTGGGCCGCCTCCGGCTCGGTCGGGCCCGGCCGTCTCGTCGACGTCGGCCCCGACCCGCTGCTCGTCGGGGCCTTCGCGGCGCTCGAGGTCGGGCTGCCCGCGGCGCTGGCGCTGACCGTGTCGATCCGCAAGTTCCTGGGGCACGACGACGAGGGGCACGACGACGACGGGCGCGAAGAAGACCGACGCGAGGACGCGAGGCGCGAGGACGCGAGGCGCGAGGACGCGCGGCGCGAGCACACGCGGCGCGAGGACGACCTCCGTGCCACCGGAGCCGGGCGCGACCGCGACCGCGACGAGGCGCATGCCGTCGGGCCGGAGGCCACCGACGACCACGGTGACGCGGAGGCGACGCCCTCGCGACGCCGGCTCCCTCGGCTGCCGACCCGCGCCTCCCTGCCGTCGCTGCCGAGCCTGCCGTCGATCCCGTCGCGACGCCGCCGCGAGCACGACGACGACGCGACCGGGCCGATCGACGTGGTCGCGACTCCGCCCGAGCCCTCCGGCCCCGCCCGCGGCGCTCGCGGCGCTCGCGACGCCCGTGGTGCCCGCGACGACGGCGACGCCACCGAGCAGATCGACGGCCTGACCCGCTGACCGGGGCCCCGTCGGGCCACCGCTAGGCTTGCCGGGTGCTGAAGCTCGTGGTGCTCATCTCCGGTGGCGGCTCGAACCTGCGTGCCCTGCTCGAGGCCGCGCAGCACGCCGACTACCCCGCGCGGGTCGTCGCCGTCGGGGCCGACCGCGACGCCGACGGGCTCGAGCACGCGGAGGCGTTCGGCATCCCGACCTTCACCGTGCCGTTCACGGCGTTCCCCGACCGCGCGAGCTGGGGCGACGAGCTGCTCGCGCAGCTGACCGGCTGGGGCGCCGACCTCGTCGTGCTCAGCGGCTTCATGCGGCTGCTGCCGCCGCGGGTGGTCGAGGCGCTCAGCCCGCACCTGATCAACACGCACCCCGCCTACCTGCCCGAGTTCCCCGGCGCCCACGGCGTGCGCGACGCGATCGCGGCGGGGGTCGAGCAGACCGGCGCCAGCGTGATCGTCGTCGACGCCGGCGTCGACAGCGGGCCGATCCTCGCGCAGCGCCGCATCCCGGTGCTGCCGGGCGACGACGAGTCGTCGCTGCACGACCGCATCAAGATCGTCGAGCGCGAGCTGCTCGTCCGCACGGTGCACGACATCGCCACGAAGACCATCGACCTCGAACAGGAGCCCACCGCATGAGCGGTCACGCCATCGACCCCGCCCTCTACCGCGACCGCGACGCCGTGCCGGTGCGCCGGGCGCTGATCAGCGTCAGCGACAAGACGGGCCTGCTCGACCTCGCCGAGGCGCTCTCCGCCGCCGGGGTCGAGATCGTCTCGACCGGCTCCACCGCCTCCACGATCCGCGACGCGGGCTTCTCCGTCACCGACGTGAGCGCCGTGACCGGGTTCCCCGAGTCGCTCGACGGCCGCGTCAAGACGCTGCACCCGGGCATCCACGCCGGGGTGCTCGCCGACCTCCGCCTCGAGTCGCACGAGCGGCAGCTCGCCGAGCTCGGCATCGCCGCGTTCGAGCTCGTCGTCGTCAACCTCTACCCGTTCGTCGAGACCGTGGCCTCGGGCGCCGCCGCCCCGACCGTCGTCGAGAACATCGACATCGGCGGCCCCGCCCTGGTGCGCGCCGCCGCGAAGAACCACGCCAACGTCGCGATCGCCGTCTCGCCCGCCAGCTACGCGCAGATCGTGAAGTCGCTGACGCTCGGCGGCACGACCCTCGCGCAGCGTCAGCGCCTCGCCGGCGAGGCCTTCGCGCACACGGCCGCCTACGACACGGCGGTCGCCGCCTGGTTCGCCGACAACGTCGGAGTCCGCGCCGACCACGCCGCCGCGGGCACCGAGACCGGCACCGAGGCGGGCACCGACGCGGGCGCCGAGGAGTCGCGGGACGACTTCCCGGAGCACGTCGCCCTCGAGGGCGACCGCCTCGCCACCCTGCGCTACGGCGAGAACTCGCACCAGGCGGCGGCCCTCTACGCCTCGCCCGCGGGCACGGGCATCGCGCAGGCCGAGCAGCTGCACGGCAAGGAGATGTCTTACAACAACTACGTCGACGCCGACGCGGCCCTCCGCGCCGCGTACGACTTCGCCGAGCCGGCCGTCGCGATCATCAAGCACGCGAACCCCTGCGGCATCGCCGTCGCCTCGCCCGACGCCGTCGACGCGATCGCCGACGCGCACCGCCGCGCCCACGCCTGCGACCCGGTGTCGGCCTACGGCGGCGTCATCGCCGCGAACCGCCCGGTCACGCGCGCCATGGCCGAGGTCGTGAAGGACATCTTCACCGAGGTCGTCATCGCGCCGGCCTTCGAGCCCGAGGCGCTCGAGGTGCTCACCACGAAGAAGAACATCCGCCTGCTGGTGCTGCCGGAGGGCTTCGCCCGGCCGACGCAGGAGGTGCGCCAGGTCTCCGGTGGCCTGCTCGTGCAGGAGGTCGACTCGTTCGACGCCTTCTCGTCCGAGGGCTGGACGCTGGTCGCCGGGCCGGAGGCCGACGCCGCCACCCGCGCCGACCTCGAGTTCGCCTGGCGGGCCTGCCGCTCGGTGAAGTCGAACGCGATCCTGCTGGCAGACGGAGGCGCTTCCGTCGGGGTCGGCATGGGCCAGGTCAACCGGGTCGACTCGTGCCACCTCGCCGTCACGCGCGCGGGAGAGCGGGCCACCGGCTCGGTCGCCGCCTCCGACGCGTTCTTCCCGTTCGCCGACGGCCTGCAGGTGCTGCTCGAGGCCGGCGTGCGCGCCGTCGTGCAGCCCGGCGGCTCGATCCGCGACGAGGAGGTCGTGGCCGCGGCGACGGCCGCCGGCGTGACGATGTACTTCACGGGGGAGCGCCACTTCTTCCACTGACGCCGCCCGCGTCGCCGTCCGGCCGCCCCGTCACGACCCGTCGTGGCGGGGCGTCCGTCGTCCGTCGTCCGGCTCGTGCGTCCGAACCACCTGGTCTTGCGGGGTGCGCAACGGATCACATAGTCTGTGAGGCTGCCCGCAGCCGACGACCGTCGCCCCCGTCCCTCCTCCACCGCGCCGACCGGCACCACCGGCGGCCGCCCGCCCCGCTCCTCCCCAGGAGCCCCGGCGGCCCTCCGCTCCACGCTCCGCGACGCCGCGACCCGGCGCCGCGCTCCGATCACGACACTTGGATCACCCATGTCACGCCAGCCCTCCGCCCCCGCGCGCACCGAGCCGGGTCGCCCGTCGACCGTCCGGTCGCTCGCGCGCCTCCGCCCCTACGTCGCGCCCGCCCTGCCGCGCATCGTGCTCGGCATGGTCGCCGCGCTGCTGGCCGCCGTCGTCGCCCTGGTCATCCCCGCCGTGCTGCAGCTGCTCGTCGACGGCCCGCTCTCGAGCGGCGACACCGCGCAGGTGTGGCCGGCCTTCGCCGTCGTGCTGGTGCTCGGCGTCGTCGAGGCGGGCATGATCGCCGCGCGCCGCCGCCTCGTGCTCACCCCGAGCACCCACGTCGAGGCCACCATGCGCAACGCGCTGTACGCCAAGCTGCAAGACCTGCCGGTGGCGTTCCACGACCGGTGGCAGAGCGGGCAGCTGCTCAGCCGGTCGGTCAGCGACCTGTCGCTCATCCGTCGCTGGCTGGCCTTCGGCGTCGTGCTGCTCGTCGTCAACCTCCTGACGATCGTCGTCGGCTTCGTCGTGCTCTTCTTCTACAGTTGGGTGCTCGCGCTGATCTTCGTCGTCGCGTCGATCCCGGTCTTCGTCGTCAGCCTCGCGTTCGAGAACCGCTACTCGGTCGTGGCCCGTCGCAGCCAGGACCAGGTCGGCGACCTCGCCACGAGCGTGGAGGAGAGCGTGCACGGCATCCGCGTGCTCAAGGCGTTCGGGCGCGGGAAGCACTCGCTGCGCGAGTTCGCGAAGCGCGCCGACGACCTGCGCGGCACCGAGATCGAGAAGGCGAAGGCCATCTCGCAGCTCTGGCTCTGGCTGCTGCTCGTGCCCGACGTCGCCTTCGCGCTCTGCCTGCTCGGCGGCATCTGGCTCGCCGCCGACGGGCAGCTGACCGTCGGCCAGCTCTTCGCGTTCTTCGCCACGGCGACGGTGCTGCGCTGGCCCGTCGAGTCGATCGGTTTCCTGCTGTCGATGACCTTCGACACCCGCACCGCGGTGGACCGCTTCTTCGAGGTGATGGACAGCGTCAACACCGTCACCGACCCCGAGCACCCCGAGACGATCGCCGAGCCCCAGGGCCGGCTCGAGTTCGAGGCCGCGCACTTCCGCTACCAGGACAGCCCGGCGCAGTTCGACGACCTCGTCAACGGGGTCGACCTCGTCGTCGAGCCCGGCGAGACGATGGCCCTGGTCGGCCTGACCGGCTCGGGCAAGACCACCCTGCTCGCCCTCGTTCCGCGCCTCTACGACGTCACCGGCGGCCGCGTGCTGCTCGACGGCGTCGACGTGCGCCACCTCACCCGGGCCGAGCTGCGCCGCCACATCGGGATGGCCTTCGAGGACGCCACGCTGTTCAGCGCGTCGGTGCGCGAGAACGTCCTGCTGGGCCGGCCCGACCTGGCCGACGACCCGGTCGAGTCCGAGCGGGTGCTGCGCGAGGCGCTCGACATCGCGCAGGCTCAGTTCGTCGACGAGCTGCCGGACGGAGTCGACACGCGCGTCGGCGAGGAGGGCCTCAGTCTCTCGGGCGGCCAGCGTCAGCGGCTCGCCCTGGCGCGGGCCGTCGCCGCACGGCCCGCGGTGCTCGTGCTCGACGACCCGCTGTCGGCCCTCGACGTCGACACGGAGGCCCGGGTCGAGGCCGGGCTCCGCCGCGTCCTCGCGTCGACCACGTCGCTGATCGTCGCCCACCGCCCGTCGACCGTCACCCTCGCCGACCGCGTCGCGCTGCTCGAGAACGGCGTCGTCACCGCGGTCGGCACCCACTCCGACCTGCTCGCCACGAACGAGCACTACCGCTACGTCATCTCGTCGCTCGACGACGGCGACGTCCCCAGCCGAGAAGAGGTGCTCGCGTGAGCGACCAGGCACTCCCGGGCGACCGCCCCGACGCCCCCGCCGAGCACGCCGAGCTCGACGGCCGCACGCCCGCGCAGAAGCGGATCGGGCAGGGTTCCTCGACCGAGGGGGTCCGCGGCGAGGAGCGCGACGACTTCACCGCGGCCGAGAGCAAGCGGCTCCGGGGCCGCTCGCTGCGCCTCCTCGGGTCACTGGTCCGGCCGCTGCGCTGGCGCCTCGTCGTCATGGCGCTCGTCGTCGTGGTCAGCACCGCGTGCCAGGTGGCCGGGCCGGCGCTGATCGCGGCCGGCATCGACCGCGCCCTGCCCGCCCTGATGGACGAGCAGGACTGGGCGCCGGCGCTGCTCGTCGTCGGCGTCTACCTCGCGACCGGCGTCGTCGGCGCGGTGCTGATGGCGCAGTACACCGTGCTCTCGGCGCGGATCAGCCAGGCGATCCTGTTCGACCTGCGCAAGCGGCTCTTCCTCCACACCCAGCGGCTCAGCCTGGAGTTCCACGAGACGTACACGTCCGGCCGCATCATCTCGCGGCAGACCAGCGACCTCGACTCCATCCGCGAGCTGCTCGACTCGGGCATCAACCAGCTCGTGCAGGGCCTGCTCTACATGGTGTTCACGGCCGTCGCGCTCGTCAGCCTGGACGCCCCGAGCGGGCTCGTGCTCGCCGTCGCGCTCGTGCCGCTGGTCGCGCTGACGCGGTGGTTCCAGGTGCGCTCGCAGCGTCTCTTCCGGGCGACGCGCGTCACGAGCGCCCGGGTGATCGTGCACTTCGTCGAGACGATGACCGGCATGCGGGCGGTGCAGGCCTTCCGCAAGGAGGCCCGCAACGAGGTCGAGTACGCCGGCGAGGTCGAGGGCAACCGCGGTGCGAACTCGAAGGTGTTCACGCTCTTCGGCACCTTCGACCCGGGCCTCGTGCTGATCGGCAACGCGACGCTGGCGGCCGTGGTGCTGTTCGGCGGCTTCCGCGTGATCGGCGGCACGCTCGAGATCGGCGCGCTGCTCGCCGTGGCCCTCTACGCCAAGCGCTTCTTCGACCCCGCGGAGGAGATGGCGATGTTCTACAACAGCTACCAGTCGGCCTCCGCCGCGCTCGAGAAGATCTCGGGCGTGCTCGAGGAGCAGCCGAGCGTGCCCGACCCCGTGCGCCCGGTCGACCTGCTCCACGCGAAGGGCGCCGTCGACTTCGACGACGTCGAGTTCGCCTACTCGGCCGACGCCGTGGTGCTGCCGCAGTTCGACCTGCACGTGCCGGCCGGGCAGACCATCGCGCTGGTCGGCTCGACCGGAGCGGGGAAGTCGACCCTCGCCAAGCTGATGTCACGGTTCTACGACCCCACCCGCGGCGCGGTGACCCTCGACGGCGTCGACCTGCGCGACCTGCACCCGAAGGACCTCCGCCGCGCGATCGTCATGGTGACGCAGGAGGCGTACCTCTTCTCGGGCAGCGTCGCCGACAACATCGCCCTCGGCAAGCCCGACGCGACCCGTCAGGAGATCGAGCGGGCCGCCCGGGCCGTGGGCGCCCACGAGTTCGTGATGGCGCTGCCCGACGGCTACGACACCGACGTCGCCAAGCGCGGCGGTCGGGTCTCGGCCGGTCAGCGGCAGCTGCTCTCGTTCGCGCGGGCGTTCATCGCCGACCCGGCGGTGCTCATCCTCGACGAGGCGACCGCGTCGCTCGACATCCCCTCCGAGCGGATGGTGCAGGAGGCGCTGCAGACGCTTCTCGCCGACCGAACCGCGGTGATCATCGCGCACCGCCTGTCGACGGTCGCGATCGCCGACCGGGTGCTCGTCATGGAGCACGGCCGCGTCGTCGAGGACGGTACGCCCGCCGACCTCATCGCCGGCACGGGCCGCTTCGCCCAGCTGCACGCCGCCTGGCGCGACTCGCTGGTCTGAGCCGGTCGCGCCGGCGATCCCCTCGCGCCGGGCCACGCCCCGCGCCCGTTCCGAATTCGAGAGTGATCCGGCTGCTGGGCCCCCAGAACCAGGCTCCGCCGGGTCCCGGCGACCGGATCACTCTCCGTTTCCCGGAGGGGCGGCCGGGCAGGCGGGCAGGCGGGCACGGGGGCAGCCACGGGGCCAGGGCGGGGCCGCCCGGAGGGGCGGTCAGCCGCCGGGCCACCAGGAGGCGCGGGTCAGGTCGACCCGGAAGGTGCCAGACCGTGCCCAGCGCAGCGGTGTGCCCTCCACCCGGTACTGCTCCAGGGCGCGCTGCTCGTGCCCCTGCGGCGCCAGCCCCGAGGCGCGGACGACCCGCCACCACGGCAGCTCCGACCCCGCGTGCGCCATCACCCGGCCGACCCCGCGGGAGGACCGGGACCCCACGGCCGCGGCGACGCCGCCGTAGGTCATCACGTGGCCCGGGGGGACGGCCTCGACCACGCTGACCACCCTCGAGGCGAAGTCGTCGCCGACCGGCGGCTCGCCGGTCAGCTCGCCGACTGGCGCGCTGTCCGACGGCGCCCCGCCCGACGGCGCACCGCCCGACGGCGGCGCACCGCCCGACGGCGGCGCACCGCCCGACGGCGGCGCACCGCCCGACGGCGCACCGCCCGACGCCTCCGCCGCCGCCGCGGTCACTCCGCGTGCGGCGAGGGGGCGATCGTCAGCGCGGCGACGTGCTCGCCGTAGGGGGTCTCGCCGACGACCTCGAAGCCGATGTGGCGGAAGAACTCCTCCGGGCCGTCGTCGCCGGGCTCGTAGACCACGGTGAGGCGGTCGAAGCCCCGGAGCCGGGCCTCGTCGGCGAGGGCGTGCACGGCGAACCGGCCGATGCCCTGGCCCTGCTGGTCTGCGGCGACGTTCATGCGCCAGATGCAGCTGCGGAGGGTGTCGTCGTCGCTCTCGGCGTCGAAGTTGCCCATGATGAAGCCGACCACCTCGTCGTCGTCGACCACGACGCGCGGCCAGGCCGTCGTCGGGTTGACGTAGGCCTCGGCGATCGAGTGCGAGACGGGGGCGACGTACTGTTCCTGACCGGGCTTGAGCGTCAGGTTGTTGGCCGCCACGACGGTGGAGGCGGACAGTTCTTCGAGGCGCAGGCCGGTCATGGGCCCAGGCTAGTGGCGGTCCCGGCGGCGCACCAGCCGTGGGGGAGGGGGTCGCCCTGGCAGCATGGGAGCGTGCCTGCCGTGACCGAGCCCCTCCCCACCGTCCCCCTCGAGCGCGGCGACGCCGCCGCCTGCGTCGAGGTCTGGCTCGCGGCGCTGCGCGAGCGTGACGGGGCGGAGCCGGCGCGGGGCACCGCGGAGCGGGCGGCGGCGAAGTTCGCCGCCCCGTGGGTCGCCGGCCGCGGGGTGCACGACCCGACCGCCCCGGGTGCGGGGGCGGCGGGCTCGCCGGCGGCGCGACTCCTCGGCTTCGCCCTGGTCACCGCGCCCGGCTCGGGCTACCCGACCGACCCGCCCGACGCGGCGTACCTGTCGATGCTCGGCGTCGCTCCGGGCCACGCGCGCCGCGGCCTCGGCGGCGCGCTGCTCGACGCGGTGGTCGCCGACGCCCGGGCGGCCGGGCACGCCCGCCTGGCGCTCCACGTCATGCCGAGCAACGCTCCGGCGGTGCGGCTCTACGAGGCGCACGGCTGGCGGCCCCACGGCGAGCTGCACGAGCACCCGCTGCTCGGGCTGCCGGTGCGGACGTACCTGCTCGAGGGCTGACCCCGCCCGCCGGCCGGCACCGCCCCGCCGCCCGTCGGCGACCGTGCAGCGGCCTCTCGGCCCGCTCCTGGCCCGACGGTGTTCGCTGTGGCGACACGAGCGACACGAGCGAGACGTGCGGGCCCGACCGCCGTCGACGAGGAGGCACCATGAAGGTCTTGCTGCTGGGCGCGACCGGGGGAGTGGGGTCGCACGTGCTGCGCCTCGCGCTCTCGGCCGGCCACGAGGTGACGGTGCTGGTGCGCGACGCGTCGCAGCTCGACGTCGACGACGGCGTGCGCGTGGTGGTCGGCGACGCGACCTCGGCCTCCGACGTGGCCGCCGCGGTCGCCGGGCAGGAGGCGGTGGTCAACGCCGTGGGATCGCGCCAGGTGCGGCACCCGGTCGAGGTCGAGGTGGGCCGGGCGCTGCTGCCCGCGATGACCGCCGCCGGCGTGCGGCGCCTGGTCGTCTGCTCGGCCTTCGGCGTCGGCGACTCCGAGCGCGACGCCAACGCCTTCCAGAAGATGTTCTTCCACACCGTGCTCGGCAAGGTCTACGAGGCCAAGGAGGTCGCCGACGCCGAGGTGCGCGCCAGCGACCTCGACTGGACGCTCGTCTACCCGACCCGTCTGCTCGACGGCCCCGCCACCGGCGAGGTGGCCGTCGGCGAGCGGCTGCCCGAGGGGGCGTCGGGCTCGATCAGCCGCGGCGACGTCGCCCGCTTCATGCTCGCCCAGCTCGGCGACGACGCCTGGGTGCGCCGGACGGCCGTGGTCACCGGCGCCTAGGTCGACGGCCGCCGGGGACGCCGGCCCGGGACGACGAGCCCGGGCCCGTCCCAGCCCGGCCCCCGCCGTGAGCTACGCGCTGAGCCGGTCGTACAGCGCGTCGACCGCGGGGTCGACCACGCGGCGCGACGCGTCGGCGTCGTGCCACGCCACGATCTGGCGGGCGCCCTCGGCGAACGGCACCCGGGGCGCCCAGTCGGGCACCAGCGCGCGGATCTTCGTCGTGTCGAACAGGGCCGGGTGGCTGCGGTCGCCCCGCAGGTCGGCGTCCCACTCCGGGGCGAGCTCGACGAGGTCGTGGGTGGTGCGGTGCACCAGCTGCAGCGACCCGCCCGCCGCGTCGGCCAGGCAGCGGACGATGCCGTTCCACGTCAGCAGCTCGGGGCCCATGATGTTGTAGGCCTCGCCCAGCGCCTCGTCGCGGCCGAGCAGCCCGACGAACGCGGGCGCGAAGTCGCCGGAGTGCGTCATCGCCCACATCGAGGTGCCGTCGCCGTGCAGCACGACGGGCTCGCCGCGCCGCATCCGGTCGATGACCGTCCAGCCGCCGAGCAGCGGCACGTGCGTCTCGTCGTAGGTGTGCGAGGGGCGCACGACCGTCGCGCGCACCCGCCCGGCCAGGTGCTCGTCGCGCAGCAGGCGCTCGCAGGCGATCTTGTCGCGGGCGTACTGCGACCACGGGTTGAAGAGCGGCGTCGCCTCCGTGATCGGCAGCACGGCGGGCGGCTTCTGGTAGGTCGACGCCGAGCCGACGAAGACGTACTGCCCCGTGCTGGCGGCCACGACGCGCAGCATCGTCGCGAGCTGCTCGGGGGTGAAGGTCAGGAAGTCGGCCACGCTGTCGAACCGGCGGCCTCGCAGGGCGCCGGCCAGCGACTCCTCGTCGCGGACGTCGGCGGTCAGGTGCTCGACCTCGGCGGGCAGCGCGCGGATCGAGGTGCTTCCGCGGTTCACGACCGTCACGGCCCAGCCGTCGCGCACGGCCAGCCGGACGCACGAGGCGCTGATCTGACCGGTGCCGCCGATCACGAGGAGGGTCTTCTGCGTCATCGCTCCACTGTGCACCCGCGGCGGGGCGGCGGCGCGCCCGCCCGGCGTGGCGCGGCCGAGGTCAGGGGGGAGTCGCGGGTCGAGCCACGAGGCTGCCGGGCGGAGGCGCGGTGCCGGCCCGTGACGGACGGGGCGCTACCCGTCGGCGAGCAGCCCGCGCAACGACGCGAGCGTGTCGTGCAGCAGCCCGGGCAGCGCGTCGTCGTCGCCGCCCGCGAGCCACCGGCCGATCGCGACGCCGAACACCGTCATGGTCACCTGGGCGGTCAGCGCGGCCGTGAGCGGGTCGACCCCGCGCTCGGCGAAGCCCTCGCGGAGCGCGTCGCCGAGGGCCGACATCTTGTGTAGCTCGCGCTCGCGCAGGCCCTCGTCGCCGTCGATGACGACCTTGCGGGCGAGCACGGCCTCGACCCCGTCGGGGAACTGCGCGGCGGCGACGGCGTCGAGGTTCTCCGCGATGATCCGCATCGGCGAGTGCGACGCGGGCGCCTCGGCGATCATCCGCCGCGCGAGGGCGGGCACCTCCGACTGGCGGGCGAACAGCACCTCGCGCTTGTCGGCGAAGTGCCGGAAGAAGGTGCGCGGGGTCAGGCCCGCCCGCGCGGCGATCTCGGGCACGGTCGTCTCGGCGAAGCCCCGGTCGCGGAAGAGCTCGAGCGCGGCCTGCTCCAGTCGCCCGCGGGCGTCGGGCTGCCATCTGCTCATGCGCCCATCTTAGTGATGACACGAAGTGACATCGTGTGTACAGTGACGACACGGGGTGACATCACCTCGCCGACGTCCAGGAGGACACCGTGACCGACGCCACCACCCCCGCCCGCGCCTCCGGCCCCGACCTCGCGGGGCTCACCAACGCCGCCGCCTGGCTCGACGCGCCCTTCGCCGACCTCACGGTGCGCCCCGCCCCGGTCACCGCGCCCGGCCCGCACGAGCTGCTCGTGCGGGCCCGCGCCGTCGCCGTGAACCCGGTCGACGTGGTCAAGCAGACGACCGGCGACCTCATGTACCGCTGGCTGCCCGCCCCCGCCGTGCTCGGCGAGGACGTCGCGGGCGACGTGGTCGCGGTCGGCTCGGCCGTCACCCGGTTCGCCGTCGGCGACCGGGTCGTGGCGCTCGCTGTGGGCGTCGAGAAGGGCGAGGAGCACGCCCCCGGTGGCGGCTTCCAGCAGCTCGTGCTCGTGCGCGAGGCGCTCGCCGCCCCCGTGCCCGCGGGCACGGCGCTCGAGGAGGCGGTGGTCCTGCCCCTGGCGGTGAGCACCGCCGCCAGCGCGCTCTTCCAGGGCGGCCAGCTCGGGCTCCGGCACCCCGTCGGCGCCGGGCCCGCCCCGACCGCGGGCGCCCGGGAGGTCGTCGTCGTCTGGGGCGGCACGACCAGCGTCGGCAGCGCCGCGATCCAGCTCGCCGTGGCCGCGGGCTACGACGTCGTCGCTACGGCGTCGCCCGCGAACCACGACCGGCTGCGCGCGCTCGGGGCCTCGCAGCTCCTCGACTACCGCGACGCCGGGGTCGTCGACGACGTCGTGGCCGCCCTGCGCGGTCGGCGAGTGGCGGGCGTGCTCGCGATCGGGACGGGGTCGGCCGACCCCTGCGTCACGATCGCCGCCCGCACCGGCGCGCCCCGGGTGAGCATGGCGAGCCCGTCGGTCTCGTTCAGCGGCGTGCCCCGGCGACCGGGCCTCAGCCTCGGCCTCGTGCGCACCGTGGTCGCGCTCGGCAGCCGCACCGCCGCGGTGATGGTGCGCAGCCGGCTCCGCGGGGTGCGGGCGACCTTCGTGTGGGGCAGCTCGCTGATGCACGACGAGGTCGGCCCGATGCTCTGGGCCGGCTACCTGCCCGCGGCGCTCGCCGAGGGCCGGTTCGTGCCGGCGCCCCGGGCCGAGGTGGTGGGGCACGGGCTCGAGCACGTGCAGGCGGCCCTCGACCGGCTGGGCGAGGGGGTGTCGGCGACCAAGCTCGTCGTCACGCTCTGAGCGGCGGGCGGCGCATTCCGTCGTCGGCATGGGCGAGCGAGCATCATGGGGGCGTGCCCCTCGACGATGCAGACCCGACCACGATCCCGGACCCGAGCTCGACCCCCGGCCCGGCCCCCGCGCCGCGGGCCGCCCCGCGCGACCCGGCCGCGACCGACGCGTTCCGCGCGGCGCGCGACTCGCTCGCCTCGGCGGCCGCCGCCGGCGACCACGACGCGGCCCGCGACTCCTTCCGCTGGCCCGACGTCGGCGACCGCTTCAACTGGGCCGTCGACTGGTTCGACGTGGTCGCCGAGGGCAACGACCGCACCGCGCTCTGGATCGTCGAGGAGGACGGCCGCGAGACGAGGGTCAGCTTCGACGAGATGCGCCGCCGCTCCGACCAGGTCGCGAGCTGGTTCAGCGAGCGCGGCGTGCGCCCGGGCGACCACGTGCTGCTGATGCTCGGCAACCAGGTGGAGCTGTGGGAGGCGATGCTCGCGGTCATGAAGGTCGGTGCGGTCATCCTGCCCACCTCGGTGGTGCTCGCCGACCACGACGTCGAGGACCGCGTCGTGCGCGGCGACGTGCGGCACGTGCTCGTCAACGTCGCCGACGCGGCCAAGTTCGACGGGGTCGACCCCGGCGTCGGCCGCATCGTGGTGGGCGGGGAGCTCGAGGGGTGGGCCTCCTTCGAGGACTCGCACCGCGCCTCCCCGGCCCGCCCGGAGGTCGCGACGGCGACCGACGACCCCTGCCTCGTCTACTTCACCTCGGGCACGACGAGCAAGCCGAAGATGGTCGTGCACACCCACGCCTCGTACCCGGTCGGGCACCTCAGCACGACCTACTGGCTGGGCCTGCGCCCCGGCGACGTGCACCTCACGATCTCGTCGCCCGGCTGGGGCAAGCACGCCTGGAGCTGCTTCTTCGCGCCGTGGATCGCCGAGGCCACCGTCTTCGTGCACAACCAGGCGCGGTTCTCGGCGTCGGCGCTGCGCGAGCAGCTCGACCGGGCCCGCGTGACCTCGTTCTGCGCGCCGCCGACGGTCTGGCGCATGCTGATCCAGTCGTCGCTGGGGGAGGCGCCGGTCGCGCTCCGCGAGGCGCTGTCGGCCGGGGAGCCCCTCAACCCGGAGGTCATCGACCGCGTGCAGCAGGCGTGGGGGCTCGACATCCGCGACGGCTACGGCCAGACCGAGACGACGGCGATCATCGCCAACCCGCCCGGCGGCCGCGTCGTCGCCGGGTCGATGGGCCGCCCGCTGCCCGGCGTCGACGTCGTGCTCGTCGACCCGGTCACCGGCGAGCACGGCGACGAGGGCGAGATCTGCCTCGACCTGCGGGTGCGCCCCGTCAACCTCATGACGGGCTACCTCGGCGACGAGGCCCGCACGGCGGCGGCCACCCGCGACGGCCTCTTCCACACCGGCGACGTCGCCACCCGCGACGCCGACGGCATGATCACCTTCGTCGGCCGCACCGACGACGTGTTCAAGGCCTCCGACTACAAGGTGTCGCCGTTCGAGGTCGAGAGCGTGCTGATCGAGCACCCGGCCGTCGCGGAGTCGGCCGTCGTGCCCGCCCCCGACCCCGTGCGGCTCGCCGTCGTGAAGGCGTACGTCACGCTCTCCGCGGGCTGGGAGCCCACCGCCGAGACGGCGCGCGCCGTGCTCGCCCACGCCCGCACCGGGCTGCCCGCCTACGAGCGGGTGCGCCGGGTCGAGTTCACCGACGAGCTGCCGAAGACGATCTCGGGCAAGATCCGCCGGGTCGAGCTGCGGGAGCGCGAGGAGGCGGCGGCCCGGTCGGGCGAGCGCCTCGACGGCGAGTGGCGCGACGAGGACTTCCCGGGGCTGCGGGTGCGCTGAGCGCGGCCCTCGCTCGCTCGTCGTCCGTTCGTCGTCCGTTCGTCGCCCGCTCTGGGGGCGTCGGCGGTGTCGTCGGATCGGCCTGAGCTGCTGGTCAGCGGGCAGGATGGTGACTAAGGTCGAAAGGTCCGTCGACGAGGAGAACCGTGATCAGCAGCGCGAGCCCGGTGAGAGGCCTGTCGTGACCGACCCCGCATCGTCGTCCGCACCGCTCACGCGCCGTGAGGCCAGGGCCCTCGAGCGTGCCGCCGAGGCGGCCGCCGCCGGGGTCGTCGAGCCCGCGCGCGACGCGTCGGAGTCCGGTCTCGAGCCCGTCGTGCCCTCGATCGTCCAGCCCGTCGACCCGCCCGCCGCGGGGCCCGTGGCCCTGCCGACCGCCGCTCGGCGCACGGTGACCACGCGTCACCCCGTCTCGGTGCCCCGGGGCGAGGCGTCGGGTCGACCGGCACCGCGCCTCCGGCAGCCGGCGTCGCTGCGGTCGGTGGTGGCCTCGCAGGCTGCTGCCGCTTCGAGCACGACTCCCGCTCCGGCTCGTTCCACTCGCCCGGCTCGCTCGGTGCGGAGCGCGCTGCGGAGCGTCCGCGACGCCGCCGTGCCCGCTCTCGCGCTGGTCGCCGTGACCCTGTTCTTCTCCTCCAACGTCACGCCGGCGACGGCGACCGAGCTCGGCGGCTCGGGCGTGCAGACGTCGGCCACCGCGCCGCTGCCCGGCCAGACCCTCGCGGCCTCGCTCGTCGTGCTGACCGTCGACGACCGCGACGGCTTCGGCGTCACCGACCCGCCGCCCCCGCCCCCGCCGCCGCCCGTCGAGGTGGCCGCCGAGTCGTCGACCGCGACGCAGGGCGGGTCGTCGGCGCGCGACTCGTCGGGTGCGGCGCCGCGCGGTGCGGCGTCCGGCGGCGGCACGATCGTGAACAGCGGCACCGGCGACATCCGCTGGCCGTTCCCGGGCACCGTGGTGCTCAGCTCGGGCTTCGGCCCGCGGGCGGCGCCGTGCGCGGCCTGCTCGAGCATGCACATGGGGCTCGACATGACGCCCGGCGGCGGGACGCCCATCGGGGCCGTCGCCGACGGGGTCGTGCGGGTCTCGGGCCTGCACGCGCAGTTCGGCCAGTACGTCGTCATCGACCACGTCATCGACGGCCAGAAGGTCAGCACGCTGTACGCGCACATGCGCCTCGGCTCGAGCCCGCTCGTCACCGGCCAGTCGGTCGGGGTCGGTGAGCTCGTCGGAGCCGTCGGTCGCACCGGGGTCGCGACGGGTGAGCACCTGCACTTCGAGGTGCTCGTCGGGGGCTCGACGCAGGTCGACCCGAAGGCCTGGCTCGACGCGAACGCGGGCCGCACGCTCTAGCGCGGGGCGGCCCCGTGGGCATCGTGTGCCTCCGCTGATGACGACGCACCACGTCTTCGCCGCCGAACCACGCCGCGGCGTGGTTCCCGTGCGAGAACGTGGTGCGTCCCGTCGCCACGGCTGTGTCCCGCGCCGGAGCGACCCCCGGGCATCGCTGTTCCACTCTGGAGTTGAGGAGCGGATCTGCGCGGGCTGACCGGGCGGGCGGCTGCTCCACTCCGGAGTGGATCGAGCGTCCTGGACCGTCGCTTCCGCCCCGCCGGGCATCCGCCGGCCGGGCGGCGTGGGGATTCGGTCACGGAGCCCCGGCGGCACTGCCCGCCGCGAGCTCGACCCCGGCGGCCCAGACGCGGGCGACGTGCCAGTCGTCGGTCCAGACGACGAGGTCGGCGGCGTGGCCGGGTGCCAGCAGCCCGAGAGGGGCTGCTCCCGCGGCGGACGCCGCACCAGGCGCAGTGCCCGACGCCGCACCAGGCGCCGCGCCCGACGCAGCGCCGGACGCCGCGGCGAGGCCGAGTGCCCTCGCGGGCGTCAGGGTCAGCGCCGTCACGGCCGCGACCGGCGACTGCCGCGCCGGGCCGAGGGCGAGGCGGAGGGCAGCGTCCTGCGTGAGGGTCGACCCGGCCAGCGTGGCGGTGCCCGCCAGCACGGCGCACCCGTCCGTCACGGTCACGGCGAGCCCGCCCAGCAGGTGCTCGCCGTCGCCCGCACCCGCGGCGGCCATCGCGTCGGTCACCAGCGCGACCCGACCGGGCGCGGCGGCGAAGAGCAGCGCCGCGACCTGCGGGTGCACGTGCCGCCCGTCGAGCACGAGCTCCAGGGTCACCCGCTCGTCGGCGATCGCCGCCCCGACGGGCCCCGGCTCCCGGTGGTGCAGCCCGGGCATCGCGTTGAAGGCGTGCGTGAGCACCGTCGCTCCGCGCTCGAACGCCTCGGCCGCGAGGGCGTGGTCGGCCTCCGTGTGCCCGACGGCCGCGACGACGCCCGCCGCCACGAGCCGCTCGATCGCCTCGAGTCCGCCCGGCAGCTCGGGCGCGACCGTCACCTGACGCAGCACGCCCGGCGCCGCGGCGAGCAGGGCGTCGACCGCCTCGGCGGTGGGCGCGACGAGGTGCCGCGGGTCGTGGGCGCCCCGTCGCCCGGGGGCGAGGAACGGCCCCTCCAGGTGCGCCCCGAGCACCAGCGGATCGCGTTCCCGGAGGGCGGCGACCCGCTCGAGCGACCGTCGGAGGCGCGGCAGGGGCGCCGAGACCAGGCTCAGGACGGAGCGCGTGGTGCCGTGCGCGCGGTGCACGGCCAGGCCGCTGTCGACGTCGGCGAGGTCGTCGTCCCAGGAGGCGCCTCCGGCCCCGTGGGAGTGCAGGTCGACCAACCCCGGCGTCAGGCGCGCGCCCCCGAGGTCGACGGTGGCGTCGGCGACCGGCACCGCGCCTCCTGCAGGCTGCCCGGGCGCCGAGGCCCGTCGCTCCGCGTCGACGTCGACGTCGCCCTCGCGACCGGTCGCGACAATGCGGTCGCCGTCGACGAGCAGCCACGTGCCGGGCCGCTCGCCCGAGGCGTCGACCGCGTGGGCTCCGCGGAGCAGGACGGTCAGGAGCCGCCCTCCCGCCTCGCGACCAGCACGCCGGTCACGAGCGCGACGACCGCGACGACGACCGCGACCACGGGGTAGCCGAGCTGCACCCAGACGACGACGACCGCGCCGACGACGGCCGTCTCGACCAGGGTCTTGCCGACCCGGTCGGTCCGCACCACCGAGCGCGGCGACCGGAACAGCAGCCACACGGCGACGGCGAACAGCGGCGCGGCGACCATCGCCAGCACCGCCGGCCACGGGAACGGCCACGCCAGGTAGCCCCAGGCCGCGAGGCTCAGCAGGCCGAAGGCCATCGTCGCGACGCGCAGCACGCCGAGCGGCGTGACGGGCCCGGTGCGCGAGGGGCCGGGGGGAGGCGCGGAGGAGGTCGGTGTCACCGGGCCAGCGTACGTCCGGCGGCCCGGCGCCCGCCCCGGCACCGCGGGCGGGACGGCCCGAGCGTCGGCGCCGCCCCCGCCCCGGCGCCCGCCCTCGCCGCTCCTAGCGGAAGACGATCGTGCGGGCCCCGTCGAGCAGCACGCGGTCCTCCGCGAACCAGCGCACCGCCTGGGTGAGCGTGCGGCTCTCCTCGTCCTGGCCGATCGCCATCAGCTCGGGGGCGCTGCGGGTGTGGTCGACGCGCACGACGTTCTGCTCGATGATCGGCCCCTCGTCGAGGTCGCTCGTGACGAAGTGGGCCGTCGCGCCGATCAGCTTGACGCCGCGGGCGTGGGCCTGGCGGTACGGGTTGGCGCCCTTGAACCCGGGCAGGAACGAGTGGTGGATGTTGATCGCCCGCCCCTCGAGCGCCGCGCACAGCTCGGGGCTGAGGATCTGCATGTAGCGGGCGAGCACGACGAGCTCGATGTCGTAGCGGTCGACGACCTGCAGCACGCGGGCCTCGAAGGCGGCCTTCGACGCGGCGTCGGTGACCGGGTGGTGCTCGAAGCGCTTGCCGTAGAACTCGGCGAGGCCCGACAGGTCGTCGTGGTTGGCGAGGATGAGCGGCACCTCGATCGGCAGCTGCCCCGCCCGCTGCCGGAAGAGCAGGTCGTTGACGCAGTGCGCGGCCTTGCTCGCGAGCACGAGGGTGCGCGTCGGGCGCCCGACCACGTCGAGGGCGTGCTGCATGCCGTAGCGCTCGACGACCGGGGCGAGCTGCGCCTCGAAGGCGGAACGCTCGCCGGGGGCCTCGACCTGCAGGCGCATGAAGAAGGTGCCGGTGTCGTGGCTCGAGAACTGGGCCGACTCCGTGATGTTGCCCCCCGCCTCCACCACGGCCCCGCTGACGGCGTGCACGATGCCGGGCTGGTCTTCGCAGACCAGCGTCAAGGTCCAGTGCGTGGTGGTGGGGGAGTCGTTGGTCGGGTCGGTCACCAGCCCAGGGTAGTGCGGGCGGCGGGCGTGCTACGCGACCGTGGCGATCAGCAGCGCCACGAGCGAGACCAGCGGGAACACGCCCTGCAGCGTCGCCGCGCGGGCCTTCGTGCGGTCGCTCAGCACGAGCACGAGGGCGGCGGCGAGCATGGAGCCGGTGCCCGCGACGAGCAGGGCCACGCCCGCGGGGGAGGCGCCCGCGGAGTCGTCGGACGCGATCAGCACGACGCCGACCACGGTGACGATCGCGAGGAAGAGGTTGTAGAAGCCCTGGTTGTAGGCGAGCGGCTTCGTGTGCTCGGCCTGGGCGTCGCTCGAGATGCCGAACGTCGCCCGGACCCGCGGGGTCGTCCAGAGCACGGACTCCATGACGAAGATGTAGACGTGCAGCAGCGCGGCGAGGGAGCCGGCGATCAGGGCGATGAGCATGGGGCCGACTCTAGGGCCCCTCCCTCGCGGGCGGGGCTCCGTTCGCCTTCTGGCACCCGGTGTTACGGCCCCGTTTCGGCTGTGTGAAGAACGTATACGAAACGGGGTGAGGGCCTGTGGAACGGCTCTATGGTTCCCCTGGATCCGCCCAGAGCCGGGGCGTCGGAGAGCACGCCGCCGACGGAGCCCGGGGGCGGACGACCGTCCGTCATCGCCCCCTCACCCAGGAGACCCGTGCCCTCGTCTGCCCCTCGGCCTGCCCCCAGGCCCTCCGCCGGTCGCGCCCCGTCGCGTCCGCTCGACCGCCTCTGGCGACGCGTCGCCGTCGCCACCACCCTCTGCGTCGCCGCCGGCACGCTCGCGCTCGGGGCCCCGGCCTCCGCCGCGCCTCCCACGGTCACGACCCTCGCCCAGGGCTCGGACTGGTCGGTCACGCCCGCCGCCGGCGGGTACGTCGTCACCAAGACGCTCGACGCCCCCGTCGAGCAGCGCAGCGCCGCCCCGACCCTGTGGGCCGACGGCGTCGAGCTCGGCGTCGCGACCGAGAGCCTCGACGGTCTCACCCTCACCGTCGTGACCACCCTGCCCGCCGCGGCCACCGCCTCCTCGGTGCAGGCGGGCTGGACGGGCGAGGGCGACCCGGCCCGCGCCTCCGGCGGCCAGGCCCAGCGGCGCCAGGCCGCGCCGGCGCCGGCGCCCACCACCGACGCCGTGCCCGACGACGGCGTCGCCGACGCGCAGCGCCTGCTCGCGGCCGACCCCGCGACGACCGGTGCCTACGGCACCGAGCGGCTCGACTACGACCTCGGCGACGAGGCGGAGGAGATCCGCGGCTTCGGGCGCCTCGGCGAGGTGCGTGCGTCGGTCACGATGCCCGTCGGGGCGACCGGCGAGCGTCCGGTCGTGATGTTCCTGCACGGGCGCCACACCTCGTGCTCGGGCGGCACCCGCAACCCGCTCGCCTGGCCCTGCGGCCCCGACCAGGTCGACGTCGAGAGCTACCTGGGGTACCAGGAGTCCGCCGACGTGCTCGCGAGCCAGGGCTACGCCGTCGTCTCGATCTCGGCCAACGCGATCAACGCCCTCGACGGCACGCTGTCCGACGACAACGGCGCGGTCGCCCGTGCCCAGCTGATCCTCGACCACCTCGCGCTGCTCGAGCAGGCGAACTCCGGCACGGCCGTCGGCCTCAGCCCCGCCCTCGCCGGGCGCCTCGACCTCGACCACGTCGGGCTGATGGGCCACTCGCGCGGCGGTGACGGCGCCGTGCGCGCCGCGCTGCTGAACGCCGAGCTGCCCGAGCCCTTCGGCATCGAGGCCGTGCTGCCGCTCGCGCCGACCGACTTCGGCCGCATGACGCTGCCCGACGTGCCGATGGCTGTCGTGCTGCCGTACTGCGACGGCGACGTGTCCAACCTCCAGGGCCAGCACTTCTTCGACGACTCGCGCCTCGCCTACGGCGACGACGTGCTGCGCTCGTCGGTGCTCGTGATGGGCACGAACCACAACTTCTACAACACGACGTGGACGCCGAGCAAGTACGCCTACTCGGCCAGCGACGACTGGGCCGCCCAGGACCGCCAGCAGGTCGACCCCGACTGCGGCTACGGCACGGCGCCCGCCCGCCTCACCGACGACGAGCAGTACGACGTCGGCACCGCGTACCTCACCGGGTTCTTCCGTCTGACGATGGGCGGCGAGCAGCAGTTCCTGCCGATGTTCGACGGCTCCGACGAGGTGCCCGCCTCGGCCGGCCGCGCCGACGTGCGCGTCACCGCCTCGCAGCCCGCCTCGACCCGCCTCGACGTGCAGACGTTCGCGGTGCCCGACCCCGCCGTGCGCGTGGCCGGCGCCGGCACGTACGCCTGGTGCGCCAGCCTCGCCGGCCGCCCGGTGCCCGGCACGCAGCCCTACTGCGCCACCTCGCTGCTGTCGGCCCAGGTGCCCGACTTCACCCCGGCGAACTTCGCGCCGTCGGTGCCGACCACGCCGTCGCTGCGGTTCACCTGGACCGAGCCCGCGTCGGCGACCGCCGCCCCGGCCGAGCTGCGCGTCCCGATGCCCGGCGGCTCGACCGACGTCTCGGGCTACGAGCGGCTGTCGGTGCGCGTGAGCCCCGACGAGACCGTCGCGGCCCGCACCGACCTCGTCGTCACGCTGGTCGACGGGAAGGGCGGCTCGGCGAGCCTGCCCGCCTCGGAGTTCGGCGACGCCCTCCAGGTGCTGCCCGGCACGAAGGCGCCGCTCCGCAAGCTGCTGCTGCAGCAGCTGGAGATCCCGGTCGCCTCGTTCACCGGCGTCGACCTGGCCGACGTGCGCGAGGTGCGCTTCACGGCTCCCCGCGTCGCCGGCGGTGCGCTGCTCAGCGACCTGTCGTTCCTCGCGGCGCCGAGCGTCGGCACGGCCGCGATCTCGACCCGTCCGTTCGTCTCGGTGCCCGACGTGGCGATCGAGGAGGGCGACGGCCTCGGGTCGGTGGACGTCCCGGTGCTGCTCAGCCGCGCCTCCGACGCTCCGACCACCGCGTGGTTCAGCGCGATCGGCACGCCGAGCGGCAAGGTCGACGTCGCGATGCGGGCGCTGACCTTCGCGCCCGGCGAGACCTGCAAGGTGGTCACCGTGCCGACGACGGGCGACGACCTGTCGAGCCCGACGGCCACCACGCGGTTCCGCGCGACGATCTCGAACACGCAGGAGGGCTCGACCATCGGCGACAGCTTCGGCTGGGTGACCGTGCGTGAGGACGACGCGGTGGTGACGGTGCCGACGGCGACCGTGCCCGCGACGGTGCTGCCGATGGCCCCGGCCGTCGGTGTGCAGGGCGACGCGTGCGCCGAGGCGCAGGCCGAGGCCGGCACTCTCACGGTGTCGGACGACGTCGTGCAGCAGGGCCAGTCGCTGACGATCTCGGGCTCGGGCTTCCGGGTCGGCGAGGCCGTCGCGGTGACGATCGCCCCCGAGGCCGCCGCGGCCCCCGGTGCGCCGACCGTCGCGGTGGTCGACGAGGGCGAGCCCCTGGTCGAGACCGTGATCGCCGACTCGGCCGGCTCGTTCGCGCTGGTCAGCACGATCGCGGCCGACGCCCCCGACGGGGTCCGCACGGTGAGCGCGCTCGGGGCGGGCTCCGGCCTGACCGCGACGGCGAGCTACCGCGTGGGCGCCGAGGCCGTCGTGCCGACGCCCGGCGACCCGGCTCCGGTCGACCCGGGCACGCCCGGTGCGCCGGCCCCGGGTGCGCCCGGCGCGGGTGCGGGTGCAGGAGGCGCGGTGCCGGTCGTGCCCGCCGCCTCCGGTGCCACGCCGATCACGGCCCGCCCGGGCTCCGGTGCCGGTGCCTCCGACCTCGCGTACACCGGCCCCGGCGTCGCGACCGGAGTCCTGGCGATGCTGGCGCTCGCCCTGCTCGGCCTCGGCTCGGCAGCGGTCGTCGCCCGGCGCCGTGGTCTCGAGCCCCTGACGGCGACGCAGGACGCCGCCGACGAGGCGGTGCGCGACCCGCGCTAGGTCAGCTCCGGAGACACGACGTGCCGCACGCCCCTCGGGGTGTGCGGCACGTCGTTCGTCGTGGGGGACGCGGTCAGGACTCCCGCGACCGCTGCGTGCCGCAGGCGAGCGCGCCCGCCGGGACGTCGTCCATGTCGGTCGGCCCGACGTAGGCCGGCTGGAGGGGAGGCAGCGTCGTCACGGCGGCGGTGGCGCCGCCGACCGCCGAGATCTGGCCGTCGAAGGTCGGTGAGGTGGGGTCCGACCCGGTCGCGAAGACGACGAAGTAGCCGCCCTCCGTGCCCTGCGCGGTCTCCGTGTTCTCGACGAGGCCGGTCAGCGTCCACGTGCCGAGGTCGGTGTCGGGTCGCGCACTGAGCCACGGCAGGACGGACTCGACCGTGCCGTTCGCGACGGACGCCTCGTGCAGCGACGTGTTGACGACGGCCAGGGTGGCGGCCGAGGCGGCCTGGCAAGACGGCGTGCTCGCGTCGGCGCCGTCGGGCCAGTCGTCGTCGCCGGCTCCGGAGCTGGCGGGTGCCGGCGACGACGTCTGCGGCGGAGCCCCGGCCACCGTGGCCCCGGACGCACAGCTGGTCAGGAGCAGGCCCCCGACGACGGCCAGCACGGCGAGTGCGGCCGCCCCCTCGTTCTTCGTCGACATCTGGTCAGGCTAGGCCACGAGGGGGCGTCACGGCAGGAGGACGACCTTCCCGTTCAGCGTGTGCGACTCGGCCAGCCGGAGCGCCGCCGCGGCCTCGGTGAGGGGGAACCTCGCGGCGATGGTGGCGGTCAGGACGCCGTCGCGGACGAGCTCGAGCACGTGCGTGAGGTCCGCCTCCAGGTGGGCGCGGTACCGGGCCTTGCGAGCGGTGTGGCCGGCCCACAGGTCGTAGAAGGTGGCCCGCTTGCCGTTGGGCAGCGCCTTCCAGGCGAGGACGCGCGCGATCTGCGCCACGAACGCGCGGGTGACGCTCCCGGTGCCGCTGACGGCGTCGGCGACGGCGTAGGCGACGAGGGTGCCGCCGGGGGCGAGCAGCTGCCAGGCCGTGCGCGTCGTGGCCCCGCCGACGTTGTCGAACACGGCGGCCACGCCTCGCGGGGCGAGCGCCCGCACGGTCGCCGCCAGGTCGGGGTCGTGGCGGTCGACGGGGGTGACCCCCGGGGCGCGGAGGGCGTCGTGGTGGCGCGGTGAGGCCACCGCGACGACGTCGACGCCGGCGTGCCGGGCGAGCTGGACGAGCAGCCCGCCCACGCCCCCGTTGGCGCCGAACACGAGGATCGTCTCGCCGGCCTCCACCCGGGCCGCGCGGTGGAGCATCTGCCAGGCCGTGACGCCGTTGACGGTGACCGCCTCGGCGGCCTCCGGATCGACGCCGTCGGGGACGAGGACGCTGTCGCGGGCGGCGACCACGGCGTGGCGGGCCCAGCCGCCCGTCTTCGTCATGGTCGCCACGCGTCGACCGACCAGGCTCCCGTCCACCCCGCCGCCGACCGCGAGGACGGTGCCGACGAGGTCGTACCCGGGCGTGAACGGGAACGCCGGCTGGGCGTAGTACCGGCCACGGCGCATGGCCTGCTCGGCGAACGAGATGCCGGTCGCCTCGACGGCCACGAGGAGCTCACCGTCGCTGGGCCCGGAGAGCGGTGCCCGGTCGTCGACGACGAGGCCGTCGGGCTCGACGAGTCCGGGGAGGACGACGCGCGTGGTCGTGGTGGGGAGGGACGGTGTCGTGGTCATGGTGGGCGTCTCCTTGCTGAGTGACTGGTCAGTCAATTGAGTGGGCAGGGAAAAGAGAGATGGCCGTGCCGCGGAGGCACGACTAGGAGGGGTGGCTGATGCCGGCCGTGAGGGTCGCGGCCCAGGACGCGGGGACGCTGTCGAGGTCCGTCTGCACGATCAGGTGGCAGAGCTGGCCGTAGGCGATGAACCGCTGCACGTCGGCCGGCCCGGCCCCGGAGCCGTCGGAGACCGCGGCCACCACGGCCGCGAGCCCCTCCCGGACGGCGCCGCGGACGGCGGGGGCGTTCGACGCGGCCTGCGCGTGAGCCTGCATCAGGATGAGGTCTCGATCGGCGATCAACGCGACGTAGGCGTCGGTCATGGCCGCGAGCAGGTCGCGCGGGTCGGTCGCGGAGCTCTGCTCGCCCGCCTGGGTCATCGCGTCGGCGACCCTGGCGTAGGTGCTGCGGACCGCGGCGACGAAGAGGCCCTCCTTGTCGCCGAAGAGACGGAAGACGTAGGCGGGCGAGACCGAGGCCTCCGCCGCCACGTCGGCCACCGGGGTGGCGTAGAGGCCTCGGTGCGCGAAGACCCGGACGGCGGCCGCGGTGACCCGCTCGCGCTGGGCGTCGGCCGTGGACCGGATGCTGGAGGACATGTGACTGAGTGAACACTCACTCAGCGCCGTTGTCAACACCCGAGGCACGACGAGCTGCGACGCGCGCCCCCGATCTCAGGCCGAGTCATCCTCAGGCCGAGTTGTGCCCGCCCGCCGACCATGACATGCCGCCGGCCTCGCCGCGCGGGCCCTCCTGCTGTCGCTCGGCGTCGGCCTGGGCGCGCAGGCCCGACTCGTGCTCCTGCGCGTCGAGCCGCCCGGCGAGGGCGCGCGACCGGCGCTCGCGGAGGACGACCACGGCCGTGGCCGCGACGATGCCCAGGACGATGAGGGTCACGACGACCGTGGCGGTGTTCATCACGACACGCTAGCGACATCTCAGGTCACCACAAGGGGGCCCGGCGAGCCGGCACGACCTCGCTCGCCGCCGCCGGGCGCACGGAGGGCGCCCCGCACGGCTGTCGTGCGGGGCGCCCTCGGGGTGGTGGGCGGCTAGGAGCGGTGCTGCTCGCCGCTGCCGGGGACGGCTCCCTCGGCGACGGAGGCGTCGTCCGCGCCTCCCCGGGTCTCGTCCGCACCGGAGGCCCCGGCAGCCTCCGAAGCCTCGGCGGCCGCGTCGGCCTCGACCGCCGCGTAGGAGGCGCTCAGCCCCTCGTCGGCGTCGTGCTCGACCCAGGCGAGGTCGTCCTTCGAGTGGTCGTAGGCAGCCGGCACCAGGGCGAAGTCGTCGCCGAACTCCTCGAGGCCGTTGCGCACGCTGTGGCGCACGACGCGCTCGGCGTACTGGTCGCGGAGGATGAGCGGATCGCGGCGGAGGTCCTTGAGGAACGCGATCATGATGAACGCCATGATGATCGCGAACGGCAGCGCCGCGATGATCGTCACGTTCTGCAGCGCGCTCAGCCCGGCGCCGTCCTCCCCGCCGGCGACGAGCAGCACCGCGGCGATCGCGCCGACGAGCACGCCCCAGGTCACGGTGACCCAGCGCGACGGCTCGGGGCGGCCCTGCTGCGACAGCGTGCCCATCACGAGCGACGCCGAGTCGGCGCCGGTGACGAAGAAGATCGCGACGAGGATCGCGGCGATGACCGTCGTGACGCCCGCCAGTGGGAGGCCGCCGAGCATGCCGAACAGCACCTCCTCGGGCGGGCTGCTGGGCAGCGGCGCGTCCTTCATGCGCTGGTCGATGGCGGTGACGCCGAAGATCGCGAACCAGATGAACGACACGATCGACGGCACGACCACGACGACGGAGACGAACTGGCGCAGCGTGCGGCCGCGCGAGATCTTGGCGATGAACATGCCGACGAAGGGGGACCACGAGATCCACCACGCCCAGTAGAAGATCGTCCAGCTCGACAGGAAGGCCTGGGCCTCCTCGCCCTGCGAGCCGGAGCGCCCGATCATCATCGGCAGGTCGCCGACGAACTGGGCGGCGACCGACGGGATCACGTTGAGGATCAGCATCGACGGGCCGACGAAGAACACGAAGAGCGCCAGCAGGAGCGCCACGACCGTGTTGATGTTCGAGAGGGCCTGGATGCCGCGCGAGACCCCCGACACGGCGGAGATGATGAAGGCGATGGTCAGCACCGTGATGACGCCGACCAGCAGCGTGTTGCCGGCCTGGCCGATGCCGCTGATGAGCTCGACGCCGTGGCCGATCTGCAGGGCTCCGAGGCCGAGCGAGGCCGCCGTGCCGAAGAGCGTCACGATGATGGCGAAGATGTCGATGGTCTTGCCGAGGGGGCCCTGGGTGCGGCCCTCGCCGACCAGCGACGCGAAGATCGACGAGATCAGCGGGGTGCGGCCGCGGCGGTACGCGCCGTAGGCGATCGCCCCGCCGATGAGGGCGTAGAACGACCACGCCTGGGGGCCCCAGTGATACAGGACCTGCGTCAGGGCCGTGTGCATCGCCTCCACCGTCTCGGCCTCGTCGGTTCCGGGGGGAGGCGTCTCGAAGAAGGTCAGCGGCTCGGCCGCGCCCCAGAACACGAGGCCGATGCCCATGCCGGCGGCGAAGAGCATCGAGATCCAGGAGAACATCGAGAACTCGGGCGCCTCGTCGTCGCGCCCGAGGCGGATGCGCCCGAAGCGGCCGAACCCGACCCAGAGCATGAAGACCATGATCACGGTCGCGATCGACGTGAAGAACCAGCCGGTGTACTCGATGACCCAGGCGAGGACGGCCGAGGCGGTGGAGGCGAGGCTCCCGCCCCCGAGGACGCCCCACGCCAGGAAGGCGACCGCGAAGAGGATGGCGACGCCGAAGACGGTGCGGTCGGTGCGGAACACGCGGCCGGTCTGCTCGACGCCGAGGCCCGGGATCAGGGCCGGGTGCACCCCGCTCGGCGGCGGCTCGGTGAAGTCGCGGACGAGGCGTCGCGCGCCTCCGGCGGTGCGGTCGTGGCGGTGGTCGCCGGGCGGATCGGTAGGTCGGGGGGCCTGCTGGTTTCCTGACATGAGGAGCAATTCTCTGACTTTTGGGGCAGAAGGACCAATCGAGGCGTCGGGGACGCCCTCGGGCCGACGACCTCGACGGGGCTCACGCCCCCTTCCGGGCACCAGCCGCGACGGTGGCCACCGCACAGGCCGACGGCCACGTCACGGGGCTCCCGTGACGTGGCCGTCGGCTCTGCTCGGCCCGGGTCAGCGGGGCCGGACCGTGATCGAGTCGATCTCCGCGAAGCCGCTGCCGCCGGCGAAGTTCGGCGAGCCCTTCGCGAGCCTGATGACGTTGTAGCCGGCCTTCAGGGTGAGCGGGGCGGCGGCGGAGTCGGCGAACCGGCCCCATCCGCCCGTGGTCGGGTACGACACCGTCGAGAACGCGCCCCCGTTGTAGGCGAGGCCCTGGGTGGACGTGGCCGCGCCTCCGTTGGCGTACCGGGTCGTCAGCGAGTAGGCGCCCGCGGTCGGGACCTCGACGACGAAGTCCACGAAGCTGTTCGAGCGGCCGTCGCCGAGGCCGTCGATGCGCCCGACGTAGCCGCCGTTCGACGCGGAGGCCGACGACAGGCGCTGGGCGTTCACGACCGTGGCGTTCTCGGCCTCGTACACCTGCTGGTACGACGTCGTCGGCCCGGCGGCCGGCGTGACGACGACCTGGTAGGCGCCCAGGTAGTCCTGGTCCGTGATCGGCACCGTCACGGCTCCGTCCACGACGGTCGCCGTCGTGCTCGAGATCTGGGTCGGGGCGGCGACGTTCGTCATGCGGCCCGAGCGCGGCGTGTAGTTCACGGTGACCTTCACCTGCGAGCCGAACGAGGCGAGCCCCTTCACCTGGACGGCGTTGTCGCCGAAGGTGCCGCCCAGGGCGACGTTGACGATCTTGCGGGTCGAGTCGTACGACGCGAAGCCGTCGAGGTCGCCCGAGGGCGTGACCGCGAGCATGTTCCCGGCCATCTCGCCGTACCACTTGTAGAGCCAGTACGAGCCGGTGGGGGCGCCGTTCCAGACGAGCCCGCCGACGGTGCCCGACTCGTACCAGTACGCCCGCTCGGCGTCGTTGATGCCGGTGCGCTCGAACTGGGCGATGTAGTGCGCCGCGACGCTGGGGGTGTCGACCTGCGACGGGGAGCCGTACTCGTTGATCGAGATGGGCCGCGGGCTGATGCCCAGCGAGCGCTCGATGGCCCGGTAGTCGGCGACGTGCTCGTCGACCGTGTTGTAGGTCTCGTCCTCCAGCTCGTGCCAGACCACGACGTCGGGCAGCGTGCCGTCGGCCTTGGCCCGGGCCATGAAGTCGCGCATCAGGTCGGGGTAGTAGCGGCTGTAGCTCGGGCCGACGATGGGCGTCGTCGTGTCCTGCAGCTTCACCTGGCGGTAGGTGCGGGTCCAGCCGTCGAGGAAGGGGCCGGCCTTCGCGGTGTCCCAGGTGCCGTCGGGCTCGTTCCAGAGCTCCCAGCCGTTGATGTTCGTCGTGCCGGTGGCGTCGACGCGCGCCTTCACCATCGTGTCGATCTTCTGGGTCCAGTCGGCCCAGCTGATCCAGCGGTACGGGAAGTCCGGGTACACGTCGGGCATGCGGGCGTACGACTGCGCGCCGTCGCGCGTGAACGCGGGCGCCGTCACGAGGACGTCGCCGGAGGGGACGGTGGCTCCGTTGCCGAGCTGCTGCACCCCCGGCGCCGGCTGGGTGTGCTGCTTGAGCCGCAGCGGGGTCAGCAGGCCCGGTGCCGGCTCCGTGGTGCTCGAGACGGCGTACAGGCCGCCGGCCCCGACGTGGGTGACCGGCCGGATGCTGCTCGACGCGTCGACGACGAGCGTGTTCCCGGCGGCGCTGGCCGTCGCCCCCGGGGTGACGAGCGCCGCGACGACGGCTGCGCTCAGGCCGAGGGCGAGGACGGCCCCCATGGTCTTCTTGGTCTTTCTCATCCTGTGCTCCTTCGCGTGGACGAGCGGCGCCGCGTAGGACGGCATTGTCCGAAACCGCTTTCGCTCAGACTGGCAGAGGCCTGCGGATTAAACAAGAAGGTGCCCTGAAGTGGTTTCGAGAACGGCCGGGGTCGAGGGCGTGACGAGGGGCCCATGCGAGCCCGCCGGAGCTCGCCCGCACCCTGCGGTGCGGGCGCCGAGGCGCCGAGTCGCCGAGCTCACGGCGCGCCCGGGCTCAGGAGGCGCGAGGGCTCAGCGCCCCGCGTCGGGCGTCACGCCCCGGAGTCGGTGCCCGGCACGGTCGACGCCCGCGCCTGCACCCGCACCGGCTGCGGGAACACGCCGGCGGAGACGGTCCCCTCGATGATGTCGACCAGGTGCTGCGCCGCCGTGCGCCCGAGCACCTCGAGCTCCATGTCGACGCTCGTCAGCGGGGGGCGGGACTCCCGCACGAGCAGGTCCCAGTTGTCGAAGCCCACGACCGCGACGTCGTCGGGCACCCGCAGGCCCTCGTCGCGGAGCGTGTCGAGCACGCCCCGGGCGATGTGGTCGCTGCCCGCGACGACGGCGTCGAGGGGATCGCTGCCGCGCACGAGCAGGCGTGCGCAGTCGCGGCCCCAGGCCTCGCCCCACTGCCCGTAGAGCGAGTCGCCGCCGACGAGGCCGAGCCCCGCGGCGCGCAGGGCCCCGGCGACCCCGGCGGCGCGGTCGCGAGCGGCGGCGTACGACGCCTCGCCGTTCACGAGGGCGATGCGCCGGCGGCCGAGGCCGAGCAGGTGCTCGGCCGCGGCGGTGCCGGCCTGCACGTTGTCGGGCGTGAACGACACGTCGCCGTCGCCGGTCGAGGGCGCGTACACGTAGACCACCGGCACGTCGGCGGGCACCGCGGCGGGCGGTCGAGGGTTCGTGGTCCGGCCGACGATGAGGAGGCCGTCGACCCGTCGGGTCAGGAGGGAGTCGATCTGCAGCTGCTCGCGGAGGGCGTCGTCGCGGGCGTCGGCCAGCAGCACCGAGAGCGAGCCGGAGCCGAAGGCGTCCTCCGCCCCGAGGAGGATCGGCAGCACGAAGCGGTTGTCGAGGTCGCTCGTCACCATGCCGATGGTGCCGGTGCGAGCCGAGTTGAGGGCCCGCGCGAAGAAGTTCGGGGTGAACGAGAGGGCCGCGGCGGCCTCCTCGACCTTGAGCCGCGTGCTGGCCGCGACCTGTGCCCGGCCGTTCAGGGCCTTCGACGCCGTCGCCACCGAGACCCCCGCGACCCGCGCCACGTCGGCGAGGGTGACCGTCGCCGACCCCGTCCTGTCCCCTGTCGTGGCCATGTCCCGAAATTAGTTCATGTCTGTGTTGACAAGCAAGCCGAGCAGGCATAGCTTCATCCCCGAAACCAGTTTCGGTGTCCACCCCGCACCGGAGCCGACACCCCCTACTTTCTCGACGGTGAGATGCGCGGACCGCGCGGCCTCTCTGCGAGATCCCTGCATCACCAGAGAGGATCACCGTGAACACGAACACTCGCCGCAAGGCCGCCATCGTCACCGTCGTCGGGCTCGCCACCGCGGCCGCGCTCACCGGCTGTGCCGGCGGATCGGGCGGAGGCTCGTCCGACGCCGCCTCCGGCACCTACACCTTCTGGGACCCGTACCCCCAGTTCGACGACTCCAGCGACTGGGCGAAGCTCGTCAGCTCCTGCGGCACCGACGCCGGCGTCACGATCGAGCGCACGGGCTACGACACCTCCGACCTGACCAGCAAGGCGCTCCTCGCGGGGCAGCAGGGCAACAGCCCCGACCTGCTGCTCGTCGACAACCCCGTCGTCTCCACGCTCGCCGAGGCCGGCCTGCTCACCGACACCGACGAGACCGGAGCCGACACCTCCGCCGTCGAGGCGAACCTGCTCGCCGCCGGCCAGCTCGACGGGAAGACCTACGGCGTCCCGATCGGCGCCAACACCCTCGCTCTCTACTACAACAAGAGCGTCCTCGACGCCGCCGGCGTCGACCCGGCCTCGATCACCGACTGGGACAGCCTGACCACCGCCCTCGAGGCGGTCACCGCGGCGGGGAAGAAGGGCATCACCTTCTCGGCCATCGGCACCGAGGAGGGCAGCTTCCAGTTCCTGCCCTGGTTCTGGGGCTCGGGCGCCGACCTGACCACGCTCGACTCCGACGACGGGCAGTCGGCCCTCGCCCTGTGGACCGACTGGGTCGACGCCGGCTACGCCCCCAACTCGGTGATCGGCAACACGCAGACGACCAGCTGGCAGGAGTTCCTCACCGGCGACTACGCCTTCGGCGAGAACGGCACCTGGCAGCTGGCCGGGGTCAAGGAGTCGGGCATCGACTACGGCATCATCTCCATCCCCTCGAAGGACGGCGGCGCCGCCCCGGCCCCGACCGGCGGCGAGTTCCTGACGGTGCCCGTGCAGTCCGACGACGCGCGCTACGCGGTCTCCGAGAAGATCCAGGCCTGCCTGACGAGCACCGACAACCTCGTCGCGACCGACACGACGCTCTCGTACGTCGCGCCGACGACGGAGGCGCAGGAGGCGCAGGTCGCCGCCGACCCCGACCTCCAGCCCTGGGTCGACGCGGTCGCCGACGCGAAGGGCCGCACCAGCGACGACCTCGGCACGGACTACCCGAAGATCTCGGAGCAGCTCTGGAAGGCCGTGCAGAACAGCCTGAGCGGGTCGTCGACCCCGGAGGCGGCGCTGCAGGAGGCGCAGCAGGCCGCCGAGTCCGCCACGAAGTAGCGAGGCCCCGGCCTGGCACCCGGCCGGGGCGCGCACGGCGCCCCGGCCCCCGCGGCACCCCCGCACCGTCCCCCGACGAGGAGCAGCAGCAGATGACCACCGACACCGTCCCCCGCCCGGAGGCGACCCGAGCAGCACGGCCGGCCTCCCCGCCGGCCCCCGGAGCCCCGCCGGATCCCTCCGCGGCGCGCCGCCGTCGACGCGTCGAGCCTGGCCAGGCCGCGGCCTGGGCGTTCCTCGCCCCCGTGGTCGCCTACCTAGCCGTCTTCTACGTCTACCCGCTGCTGCGGAACGTCGACCTCTCGGTCCGCGACTACACGGTGCGATCGTTCATCGACGGCACCGCGCCCTTCATCGGCCTGCAGAACTTCGTCGAGGTCTTCCAGAGCCCCACCTTCGGCCCGGCTCTCGTCAACACCCTCCTCTTCACGTCGATCTCGATCGCGTTCCAGTTCTCGATCGGCATGGCCCTCGCGGTCTTCTTCTTCCAGAAGTTCCCGCTCTCCTCGACGCTCCGGGCGCTCTTCCTCGTGCCGTGGCTGCTGCCGCTCATCGTCAGCGCGTCGACCTGGTCGTGGATGCTGAACAGCGAGAGCGGCGTCGTCAACTCCGTCATCCGCGCCGTCGGCGGCGAGCAGGTCAACTGGCTGACCTCGCCGCAGTGGGCGCTGACGAGCGTGATCATCGCGAACATCTGGATCGGCATCCCGTTCAACCTCGTCATCCTCTACAGCGGGCTGCAGAACATCTCGGCGGACGTCTACGAGGCCGCCTCGCTCGACGGCGCGAACGCGTGGCAGGCCTTCTGGCGCATCACCTTCCCGCTCCTCAAGCCGGTCTCGGCGATCACGATCCTGCTCGGCCTCGTCTACACGCTGAAGGTCTTCGACATCATCTGGATCATGTCGCGCGGCGGGCCGGGCGACGCCTCGACCACGTTCGCCATCTGGTCGTACCAGCTCGGCTTCGGCTCGACGCTGCCCACCTTCGGGCCCGCGGCCGCCGTGGGCAACCTCCTCATCGTCATGGCCCTGATCTGTGGCCTCGTCTACCTGCGCGTGCAGAGGAAGCAGGCGAACTCGTGACCGCCGTCACCACCACCCGGCCCACCGGGGCAGCGAGCCCGCCCAGCGGCGCACGCCGCGCCTCCTCGAGGCGCCTCGGCCGGCGCAGCCTCGGCACCACCGTCGTCGGCGTCGCGCTGACCGCCGTGATGCTGTTCCCGATCTACTGGATGATCAACGTGTCGCTGACGCCGACGGCGCAGATGCGGCAGAGCCCGCCGTCGTGGTTCCCGGCGCAGCCGACCCTCGACGGCTACCGCGCCGTGGTCAGCGAGCAGCTGCCGTACCTCGGCACGAGCCTCCTCGTCGGGCTCGGCACCGTCGTGGTGACGATCGCGCTGTCGGCCCCCGCGGCCTACTCGCTCGCCAAGCTGCGCCCCGTCGGCGGCGGAGCCCTGAGCTTCGTGATGATCGTCGCGCAGATGATCCCGCAGGTGATCATGGCGATGGGCTTCTACGCCATCTACCTCAACCTCGGGATCCTCAACGAGTGGTGGGGCCTCGTCATCGCCGACTCGACCCTCGCGGTGCCCTTCGGCGTGCTGATCTTCACCGCGTTCATGCAGGGCATCCCCGACGAGCTGCTCGCGGCCGCGAAGCTCGACGGGGCGGGCACCTGGCGCACCTTCGTCTCGATCGTGCTGCCGGTCAGCCGCAACTCGGCGGTCACCGTGGGGCTCTTCGCCTTCCTCTGGGCCTGGTCGGACTTCGTCTTCTCGTCGACCCTCAACAGCGGCGGCGACGCGCAGACGATCACGCTCGGCATCTACCGCTACATCGGCAACAACAACCAGGAGTGGAACTCGATCATGGCGACCGCGGTCGTCGCCTCGATCCCCGCGACGGTGCTGCTCGTCGTCGCCCAGCGGTACGTCGCCGCGGGCGTCACCGCGGGCGCCGTCAAGGACTGACCGTGACCGCCGCCGCGCAGCCCGCCGCACCCCCCGAGACCAGGAGCACCACCGTGACCACCACCTCCCCCCGCCCCACCACGCTCGCAGGCGACCGGCGCCGGTTCGCCGGGCCCGTCGACCCCCGCACGTCGACGCTCACCCCCCTCGACGCGACCCAGGTGCGCCTGACCGGCGGGTTCTGGGCCGAGAAGCAGCAGCTGAACGCCGACGTGGTGCTGCGGCACTGCGAGGACTGGATGGAGCGCATCGGCTGGATCCGCAACTTCGACCTCGCCGCCGCGGGCCGCGACCAGCCCGACGAGGAGTGGCCGCACTCCGGCATCGAGTTCGTCGACAGCGAGGTGTACAAGCTGCTCGAGGGCATGGCGTGGGAGCTCGGCCGTCAGCACGACCCCGACCTGCAGCGTCGCTACGACGACCTCGTCGAGCGCGTCTCGGGCGCGCAGGACGACGACGGCTACCTGCACACCAGCTTCGGCCGCCCCTGGCAGCGCGCCCGGTGGAGCGACCTCGAGTGGGGCCACGAGCTGTACTCGATGGGGCACCTCCTGCAGGCCGTCGTCGCCGCGGAGCGGACGGGCACCGGGCCCCGCCTCGTCGAGGTCGGCCGCCGCCTGGCCGAGCACCTGTGGCGTGAGTTCGGGCCGGAGGGGCGGGTCGCGATCTGCGGTCACCCCGAGATCGAGGTGGCCCTGGCCGAGCTCGGTCGCGCGCTCGACGAGCCCCGCTGGGTCGAGCTCGCCCGGCTCTTCGTCGACCGTCGCGGCCGGGGCCTGCTCGCCGAGATCGAGTACGGCGCCGAGTACTTCCAGGACGACCGGCCCGTGCGCGAGGCCGACGTGCTGCGCGGCCACGCCGTGCGTGCGCTGTACCTCGCGGCGGGAGCCCTCGACGTCGCCGTCGAGACGCGCGACGACGAGCTGGCCGACGCCGTCCGCCGACAGTGGGAGGCGACGGTCGCGCACCGCACGTACGTGACCGGCGGCATGGGCTCCCACCACCAGGACGAGGCGTTCGGCGCCGACCACGAGCTTCCGCCCGACCGCGCGTACTCCGAGACCTGTGCCGGCATCGCCTCCACGATGCTGTCGTGGCGGCTGCTGCTGGCCGACGGGGACGCCCGGTACGCCGACCTGATCGAGCGCACGCTGCTCAACGTCGTCCTGGCGTCGCCCCGCGAGGACGGGCGCGCCTTCTTCTACACGAACACGCTGCACCAGCGCACCGAGGGCACCGTGCCCGACGAGCTCGAGGTCAACGCCCGCGCGTTGTCGAGCCTCCGAGCGCCGTGGTTCGAGGTGTCGTGCTGCCCGACGAACGTCGCCCGCACCCTGGCGAGCGTGGAGCAGTACTTCGCGACCCGCACCGACGACGGCGTGCAGCTGCACCAGTACGGCAGCTACGACGTCGACGTCGAGCTGCCCGACGGCACGGCCGTCGCCCTCTCGGTCGCGAGCGGGTACCCGTTCGACGGCCGTGTCGAGGTGACCTGGCGGGAGGCCACCGACCGCGAGGTCGAGCTGACGCTCCGGGTGCCCTCGTGGACGGAGGGCGCGGCCGTCACGCTGGTCGCGCCCGACGGCGAGGTCAGTCGGCACGCGACCTCGACGGTGGTCGTGCGGCAGGCGTTCGCGGCGGGCGACGTGGTCGTCCTCGACCTGCCGGCCCGCGCCTCCTGGGTGCACCCCGACCCGCGGATCGACGCGGTGCGCGGCCAGGTGGCCGTGCAGCGGGGGCCCCTGGTGCTGGCGCTCGAGTCGGTCGACCTGCCCTCGGGCAGCGTCGCCGACGTCCTCGTCGACACCCGGGTCGCCCCCGTCACGACGCCGACCGGCGCCCGGGTGGCGCTGACCCGCAGCTGGACCCGGCCGGCGCCCTGGCCGTACGGCCAGTCCGTCGCGGCGACGGTCGAGCAGCTCGGCCGCGTCGACCTCGTGCCCTACGCCTCGTGGGGCAACCGCGGGCCGTCGACGATGCGCGTGTGGCTGCCGGTGGGGGAGGGGCGGGGCTGAGGCCGGGCCGGGGCCGCGCCGTGACGACGCGGCGCGGCCCCGGGCGGGTCACTCGCTGACGCTGTCGCTCTCGCCGGCGAGCTCGCCGCCGTCGATGACGAACTCCGCTCCGGTCTGGAAGCTCGACTCGTCGCTGGCGAGGTAGACGACGAGGTTCGACACCTCGGCCGGCTCGCCGATGCGGTGCAGGGCGCCGAGCTGGTAGCCGAGCTCGAGGCCGTCGGTCATCGGCGTGCGGATGACGCCCGGGTGCACCGAGTTCGAGCGCACGTTCTCCGCACCGAGCTCGAGCGCGACCGACTTCGTCAGGCCACGGATCGCGAACTTCGACGCGACGTAGCCGTGCAGCGCCGTGGTGCCCTGCAGGCCCGCCGTCGACGAGATGTTGACGATCGAGGAGGGTGCCGACGCCACGAGTGCGTCGCGGGCGGCCGTGATGCCGAGGAAGGCCCCCGTCACGTTGATGCTCAGGATGAGGTTCCACTGGTCGAGCGTGTACGTGCCGAGTCGGCCGAAGTTGACGATGCCCGCGTTGTTGACGAGCACGTTCAGCCCGCCGAACTCGTCGACGGCCGTCGACACCGCCGTGGCCCAGTCCGCCTCCGAGGTGACGTCGAGGTGGACGTAGCGGGCCGCGTCGCCCAGCTCCTCCGCGAGGGCTCGGCCCTCGTCGTCGAGCAGGTCGCCCACGACGACCCTGCCCCCCTCCGCCACGATCGCTCGGGCGTGCGAGGCGCCCATGCCCCGCGCGCCTCCGCTGATGAGGGCGATCTTGCCTGTCAGTCGTTCCATGTCGTGGCTCCCTTGCCGTCGATGTGGGTCCTGCACGTCACGACGACCGACGCAGTTGCGCGACGCGTGTCGTCGTCCGCTCGAGAGTACGCCGACGGTCGTCGTCTGGGCCGTGCCGGGGCGCGACGTCGACGAGCGCCAGTCAGCGAGCCTCCGGCAGGGCCGTACCGTCGTCGACGTCGAGCTGGACCCTCCACCCGGCCTCGTCCCCGCCCTCGCCGTGGCCGGGGAGGCGCTCGACGGCGACGCTGGTCGACTCGCCGACGACGTTCGTCCACGGGCCCCCGGGGTCCGGTCGGTGGAAGCGCTGTCGGACGGCGGCGACGGAGAGGATCCGCCCGGCCACGGCGACCCGGGGCGCATCGTCGCCGCCGGGGTGCGTCTCGGCGAAGTCGACGCCGGCCGCCTCCTCCGGGCCGTACGACGCCTCGATCCACTCGCGGCCCCAGGTCAGCTCCCACGTCACCTCGTCGCCGACGCCGGCCGCCGTGCCGCAGCAGCCCTGCTCCCGGCTCGAGACGAACACTCCGATGCGCATCCGCCCAGCGAAGCACGCCGACGAGCCGCACGGGTCGGCCCCGGCCCTCGAGCTCCCTCCACGTCCACAGGTCCCGCCGTCCACAGGCGGAGCCGTGTCGTCTCCGTGCGCCCCTGGAGGTGGGTCAGCCTGGAGCCATGCCGTTCCTCGACCTCGCCGCCTGGCCGCCGGGCGCCGCCGCCGTCTTCCTCGCGGCCTGCGTCTCCGCGGTCGTCTCCGTCGTCAGCGTCGGGGTGACCGTGGCCGACGCTCGTCGGTCACGACGCCGCCTCGACGCGGCGACCGTCCGGGAGCAGTGGTGGACGAGGTGGTCGTGGACGCTGGAGAGGTGCCTGGGGCCGGACGCTGACGATCGGAGGGCCGGGGTCGCCATGATGCGGGTGCTGCTTGCGCTGCCCTGGGCGACGAGTGAGGATGATGACATCGCAGCCGTGATCTCATCGGAGATCGAGCACGCCGACCGCTTCCACGGAGAGGGAGGAAGGCCATGACCTGGGATCGTCACGACCACCCGGAGACGATCGAGATGGCTCGTGCCATCCTCGCGTCGGTGGATGAGCGACGGGCGCGCGACGCCGCGCAGAAGGCGACCCTCCGGGGCCGCCTGGGCCGCTGGCTGCTCCGCTCCGAGCAGCGCTCCCGTGCGGGCTCGCGCTCCGTCGACCCCTGGCCGGCCCGCGGGCCCGCTCGCCGCTAGGCGCCCTTCGCGGGCGTGCCGTCGGGCAGGGCCGGCCCCTCGACCGCCGCCCGCCACCGCCCCGAGGCGACGTGCTTCACCATGACGTTCACCGTCGCCGCCGTCGGCACGGCGAACAGCGCGCCGGGGATGCCCGCGACGAGCGACCCGGTCGCCACCGCGAAGACGACGGCGAGCGGGTGCACGCGCACCGCGCCTCCCATCACCAGCGGCTGCAGCACGTGCGCCTCGAGCAGGTGCACGAGCAGCACCCCGCCGAGCATCACGAGCGCCTGCACCGGGCCTGCGACGACGAGCGCGAGCAGCACCGCGAGGGCCCCGGTCACGATCGCGCCGATGACGGGGATGAACGACGCGAGGAAGACGAGGATCGCGATCGGGATGGCCAGCGGCAGCCCGAGGAACGCCGCGAACAGCCCGATGCCCACCGCGTTCGCCGCGGCCACGACCACCTGCACCCGCACGAACGACGCGAGCGTCTGCCACCCGGCGAGGCCCGCGCCGTCGACGGCCGGCCGCGCTGCGCGCGGGAAGAGCCTCACGATCCAGTGCCAGACCCCGCGGCCGTCGATCAGCAGGAAGATCGTCGCGAACAGCGTCAGCAGCCCGCCCGCGAGCACGTGCCCGGCCGCCGAGCCGATGGCCGCCACCCCGCTGAGGATCTGCTGGCTGGCGTCCTGCAGGGCCTGCCCGGCCTGGCCGACGTACTGGTCGAACTCCCGGTCGGTGAGCTGCAGCGGCGAGGTGCGGAGGAACTCCCGCAGCGCGTCGTACGACGCCACGCCCTTCGCCGTCAGGTCGTCCGCGCCGGCCCGCACCTGCGTGACGACGAGCACGAGCAGCCCGCCGACCACGACGACGAGGCCGAGAAGCGCGATGACGATCGCGAGCCAGTGGGGGAGGCGGCGGCGCGTGAGCAGGCGCACGACCGGCTGCAGCAGGGCGCAGATGAGGATCGCGATGAGCAGCGGCACCACGATCTCCTCGAGCGTCGCGATCAGCCAGCCCGCGACCGCGAGGCAGCCGGCGACGACGAGCAGCCGCCAGCCCCAGGCGCCGGCGAGCTGCATCGCGGGCGGGACGGCCGAGGCGGCCGGGGGCGAGGGGGCAGGCGGGGCGACCGCGCCCGCGGAGGCGACCGCCGCCTCCGGCACGACCGCGCCCGCGGAGGCGACCTTCGCCTCCGGCACGACCGCGCCCGCGGAGGCGACCTTCGCCTCCGGCACGACCGTCACGGAAGGAGCCCGGGGAGGCGCGGTCGAGGCGTCGAGGTCGGCGGAGCCCGTCGAGGTGGTCGCGTCGTCGTCCGCGCGCCCGCGGTGCCAGGGAAGGTGCATGTCGTGCAGTCTCTTGTCGGGATCCGATGGAACGGCTGTGAGTCCGCAGACCCGCGCGTGCACGCGCGCTGAACGGCCAGGCCGCGAGGTGCCGTGACGCCTGCCGTAGCATCGTCCCGGTCCGCGGCGCTCGCCGCGGCGGAGCCGTCACGGGTGAGGCGAGGAGGCGCGGCATGACCCAGCGGGTCACCATCGTCGAGGTCGCCGCCCGCGCCGGCGTCGCGATCAGCTCGGTGTCGAGCGCCCTCAACGACCGCCCCGGGGTCTCCGACCAGACCCGGGCGCGCATCAAGCAGGCCGCCGCCGACCTCGGCTTCGTGCCGAACGTGCGCGGCCGCTCGCTCAGCTCCGGCCGCGCGTTCACCGTCGGCCTCGTCGTGCACCGCGACCCGTCCGTGCTCGAGAGCGACCCGTTCTTCGGCAGCTTCATCGGCGGCCTCGAGTCGGTGCTCGACCCGCGCGGCTGGGCGCTCATCCTGCAGATGGGCTCCGCGGCCGACGAGACCCTCGACCGCTACCGCCGCCTCGCCGCCGGGCGCCGCGTCGACGGGGTGTTCCTCAACGAGCTCGTCGTCGACGACCCGCGCGTGCCGCTCGTGCAGCAGCTCGGCCTGCCCGCCGTCGGCGTCAACCCCGCCCCCGGCTTCCCCCTGCCGGCGGTCCGGCAGGACGTCGCCGCCGGTGTCCGCGAGCTCGTCGACCACCTCGTCGGGCTCGGGCACCGCCGCTTCGCGCACGTCGCCGGCCCCGCCCGCTTCGTGCACGCCGTCCACCGCGTCGAGGCCTGGCAGGAGTCGCTGGTCGCCGCCGGCCACGACCCCGGCGTCGTCGTCGAGGCCGACTTCACCTACGACGGCGGGCGTCGGGCCGCGGCCGACCTCCTGTCGCGCCCGGAGCCGCCCACCGCGGTCTTCTGCGCGAACGACCTCGCCGCCATCGGCTTCATGGCCGAGGCCGACCGGCTCGGCGTCCGCGTGCCCGACGACGTCAGCGTCGCCGGGTTCGACGGCATCGAGCTCGGCTCGTACGTGCGCCCCGCGCTGACGACCCTCACGACGACGCCCCGGCTGATCGGGGCCGAGGCCGCCCGGCTGCTGCTCGCGGCCGTCGAGGGCCAGGCCGGGCCCGACGCGTCGGTGGCGCCGGCGCGCCTGCTCGTCCGCGACTCCACCGCCCCCGCCGCCCGCTGAGCCCGGCGCCTCCTCGGCCGGGCCCCTTCCGCTCGGTGCCCGGCCGTGTTAGCTTCCTGTCTACCGAAACGTTTCGGTACTCATCAGCCACGCCAGCCAGACCGCCACGACGACGAAGTCGGAGCCCCATGACCCCCGCCAGCACCAGCACCAGCACCAGCAGCAGCGCAGCCCGTCGCCTCGAGCCGCTCACGCCCGACGCCCTCCGCGCCGTGCTCGACGACGCCCTGGTGCACGAGAACGAGCAGACCGGCGCGCTCGCGCAGCTGACCTTCTCCGGCCCGGCCGCCTACGGCCCCGAGCGCCCCGACTGGGCCGTCGGCCCGTTCGAGCCCGACCCCGCCCTGACCTTCACGCTCGAGGGCCAGTGGGGCGACCCCGACGGCGTCGGCTGGACGAGCTCGTCGCTCTACAACCCGTCGATGGTCGAGCACGACGGCACGCTGCACCTCTTCTACCGGGCGTCGCCCGTCAAGGAGAGCCTCGGCAGCCGCATCGGCCACGCGACCCTCGACCTCACGGCCCCGGGCGCCTCGTGGGTCGACGACCCCGCCAACCCGGTCGTCCGCCCGACCGACGACCTCGAGCTGCTCGGCACGGAGGACCCGAAGGTCTACCGCGCCGAGGGCCGCTGGTGGCTGTTCTACAACGGCGTCCACCCGATCACCGAGGAGGCGCGGGCCGCGTTCCCGAGCACGGGCTACCCCGTCGGGGCGGTCGGCTGCGAGATGATGCTCGCGGTCAGCGACGACCTGGTGACCTGGCAGCGCCTCGGTCCGATCGCCCCGCCCGAGCAGACGCGGCTCTGGGCGAAGGGCGCCGTGGTGCCCCGCGACGAGCACGGCGAGGCCGTCCGCCTCGGCGGCGAGTACCTGATGTTCGTCAGCGAGGGCTTCGACGGCGTGCTGCACGTCGGCCGCTCCGATGACATGCGCACCTGGGCCTTCGAGCCGGTCGACTACCTCGACCTGTCGAGCGTCGGCGGCCACCTGCACGAGGTCGCCGCGGCGATCGTCACGGGCGACGGGCACCTCGTGCTCGACGTCTTCCACGACGTCGACGGCCGCTTCGCCGCGTGCCAGGCCCGCTACGACGTCGACCGACCGTTCGAGCAGCTCGCCCTCACGCCGGGCGGCTCGCTCAGCTGGGGCGGGCTCAGCCGGGTCGACGGCCGCTGGACCTTCGCACAGGGCTGGGACGCGCCTCCCGGCCGCCGCGAGCTCTACGTCTACCGCGAGGCGGCGGGCCCGACCCGCGCCTCCTGACCTCCGCCCGCGCCGGCTCGCCGGTGGCGGCACCCCCTCACAGCGCACCACCCGATCAAGGAGAACACCGTGCAACGACGCACCACACTCATCGGCGCCACCGTCCTGCTCGCCGGCCTCGGCCTGACCGCCTGCTCCGGCGGCGGGGGAGGCGGCGGCGACGCCCTCACCGCGAAGGGCCCGATCACGATCTGGTACTCGAACAACGAGTCCGAGGTCGCCTGGGGCAAGGCCGCCGTCGAGGCCTGGAACGCCGACCACCCCGACGAGCAGGTGAAGGGGCAGGAGATCCCCGCCGGCAAGTCGAGCGAGGAGGTCATCGGCGCCGCCATCACGGCCGGCAACGCGCCCTGCCTCGTCTACAACACGGCTCCGAGCGCCGTCGGCCAGTTCCAGAAGCAGGGCGGTCTCGTCGACCTGTCGAGCTTCGACGACGGCGCCGACTACGTCGAGGAGCGCAGCGGCGACCTCGCCGAGCAGTACCAGGACGCCGACGGGAAGTACTACCAGCTGCCCTGGAAGTCGAACCCCGTGATGATCTTCTACAACAAGGACCTCTTCACGCAGGCCGGCCTCGACGCCGAGGCCCCCGCGCTCTCGACCTACGACGACTTCCTGGCCACGAGCAAGACGCTCGTCGACGCGGGCGTCTCCGACTACGCGATCCACCCCGCGCCGACCAGCGAGTTCTTCCAGACGCAGTTCGACTTCATGCCGCTCTACGCCGCGGCGACCGGCGGCACCGGCCTCGTCGAGGACGGGAAGGCCACCTTCGCCGACGACGAGGGCGAGTCCGTCGCCGGGTTCTGGCGCGACCTCTACGACCAGGGCCTCGCCGGCCAGGAGCAGTACACCGGCGACTCCTTCGCGGACGGCGAGGCCGCGATGTCGATCGTCGGGCCGTGGGCCGTGAACGTCTACTCCGACGTGAACTGGGGCGCCGTGCCCGTCCCGACCGAGGACGGCACGCCCGCCGACGAGACGTACACCTTCAGCGACGCCAAGAACGTCGGCATGTACACGGCGTGCGAGAACCAGGGCACCGCGTGGGAGTTCCTGAAGTTCTCCACCAGCGAGGAGCAGGACCGCGCCCTGCTCGAGACGACCGGCCAGATGCCCATCCGCACCGACCTCGCGACGACCTACGCCGACTACTTCGAGGCGAACCCCGCCTACGCGCTCTTCGGCGACCAGGCGGCCCGCACCATCGAGGTGCCGTCCGGCCCGAACACCGTGGCCGAGCTGCAGGCCCTCCGCGACGCCTGGTCGAAGAGCGTCATCTTCGGCGAGGGCGACGTCGACCAGGCCCTCGGCGACGCGGCCACGAAGGTCGACGAGCTCGCGGCCCAGGGCTAGGCCGTGTCGACGCTCAGCGCCGAGTCGGCCACGCCGGCGGCCGGCGGCGGCTCCGAGGAGGCGCCCCGCGCCTCCTCGGGTCGCCCCCGCCCCGGCGGGGCCCGGTCGGGCGGTCGCGGCCCCGCAGGTCGCGGCCGCGGCGGCCTGCTCGGCAAGAACCCCCTCGGCCTGCTCTTCAGCGCGCCGTACCTGGTCTTCGTGCTCGCGGTCTTCGCGTACCCGCTCGGCTACGCGGTGTACATCGCCTTCCACGACTACTTCTTCACGGCCCCCGGCGCCCAGGTCGAGCGCCCGTTCGTCGGGCTGCAGAACTTCGTCACCGCCTTCACCGACCCGGCCGTGCTGCGGTCGTTCGCCAACGTCGGCGTCTTCCTGGTCATCAACGTGCCGCTCACGGTCGTGCTGAGCATCGTGCTCGCGACGGCGCTCAACAAGGTCGTGCGGTTCAAGGGCTTCCTGCGCGTGGCCTACTACGTGCCGTACCTCACCGCGAGCGTCGCGGTCGTCGCGGTGTGGCTCTTCCTCTTCAACGGCGACGGGCTCGTCAACCAGGTGCTCGGGCCGCTGGCGCCGTCGCCGTCGTGGCTGATCAACTCGGCCTGGGCGATGCCCTCGATCGCGCTGTTCGTCACGTGGAAGCAGCTGGGGTTCTACATCCTGCTCTACCTCGCGGCGCTGCAGAACGTGCCGAAGGAGCTCTACGAGGCGGCGTCGAGCGACGGTGCCGGAGCGGTCAGGTCGTTCTTCACGGTGACCGTGCCGGGCGTCCGGCCCGCGACGGTGCTCGTGCTGCTCGTCTCGACGGTGACGGGCGCGAACCTCTTCACCGAGCCGTACCTGCTGACCGGGGGAGGCGGGCCGAACGGCGCGTCGACCTCGCCCGTCCTGCTGATGTACCAGAAGGGCATCGAGCAGGGGAACCCCGACCAGGCGGCCGCCGTCGGCGTCGTGCTCGTCGTGCTCGTGCTCGTGATCGCGCTGCTGCAGAACCGCTTCGCCGGCGGGAAGGAGGACTGACATGTCGAGGTACCAGGTCGTGCTGCGGGGCGTCGTCCTCGCCGTGGGAGCGCTCGCGTTCCTGTTCCCGTTCTACTACATGGTGATCGGCTCGTTGCAGACGAAGCCCGACCCCACCGTCGCCGGGGCCTTCCCGCACCCGTCGAACCTCACGGGCGCGAACTACGCCGCCATCGACAGCCGCATCGGGCTGCTCACCGGGCTGGTGAACTCGGGCATCTTCACCGGGGGCGTGCTGGTCTGCACCGTCGTCTTCGGCGTGCTCGTCGGCTACGCGCTGGCCGTGCTGCAGTGGCGGGGGCGAGGGGTGACGTTCGCGCTCGCGCTGCTCGTGCAGGTCGTGCCGTTCCAGCTGCTCGTCATCCCGCTCTACGTGCTGATCGCCCGCAACTACGGCCTCAGCGACAGCTACCTGGGCATGATCCTGCCGTTCGCCATCAACTCGACGGCGGTCATCATCTTCCGGCAGTACTTCCTCCAGCTGCCGAGGGAGCTGTTCGAGGCGGCCCGCATCGACGGCACCGGCGAGTTCCGGCTGCTGTGGAACATCGCGCTGCCGCTCGTGCGGCCGGCCCTCGTCACCGCGCTGCTGCTCACCTTCATCGGGCCGTGGAACGAGTTCCTCTGGCCGTTCCTCATCACCAAGGAGGCGTCGATGCAGCCGCTCGCGGTCTCGCTGGCGAACTACATCTCGAACGTCGCCGCGACCGCCGCCAACCCCTTCGGCGCGACCCTGGCCGGGGCCGTCGTGCTCGCGGCGCCGGTGGTCGTGCTGTTCATCGTGTTCCAGCGCTACTTCATCTCGACCGACGTCGGCTCGAGCGTGAAGGGCTGACAGGAGATCCCCGTGACCACCGCATCCCCCGCCACCGACACCACCGCCTCCGGCAGCCCCGCCTCCGGCAGCCCCGCCGCGGGCAGCCCCGCCTCGGACGTCGCTCCCGGCCCCTTCCCCTACCGGCTGACCCGGGCCGGGGTCGTCATGACCCCCGACCCGGGCGACCCCCTCGAGGCCGAGGGCGTGCTCAACCCCGGCTCGGGCCGCGGGCCCGACGGCGAGCTGTACCTCCTGCCGCGGCTCGTCGCCGCGGGCAACGTCTCGCGCGTCGGCCTCGCCCGCGTGCTCGTCGACGACGGCGTGCCCGTCGGCGTCGAGCGCCAGGGCGTCGTGCTCGCCCCCGACCGCGGCTGGGAGCGCGGGGCGACCCACTCGGGCGTGGAGGACCCGCGCGTCACCCGGGTCGACGAGCTCGGCCTGCACGTGATGACCTACGTCGCGTACGGGCCGCTCGGCCCCCGCACCGCCGTCGCCGTCAGCGACGACCTGCGCGAGTGGCGCCGGCTCGGGCCCGTGACGTTCGACTACGTCGACGAGCTCGACGCCGACCTCGGCCTCTTCCACAACAAGGACACGACGTTCTTCCCCGAGCCGGTGACGGCGCCCGACGGGGTGCGCAGCTTCGCGGTGCTGCACCGGCCGATGTGGCACATCGGCGCCACGGTGCCGGGCGAGGGCAGCCCGCGGCCGGCCGGCGTGACCGACGGCCGCCACTCGATCTGGATCAGCTACGTGCCGGTCGACGCCGTCGAGCGCGACCTGCGCGCCCTCGCCCGCTGGGGGCAGCACCGGCCGGTCGCCGGGCCGGCGGCCCCGTTCGAGGAGCTCAAGATCGGCGGCGGCCCGCCCCCGCGCCGCGTGCCCGAGGGCTGGCTGCTGCTGCACCACGGGGTCACCGGCGTCATCGAGGACGCCTTCGCGCAGCAGCAGAACGTCAACTACGCCGCGGGCGGCATGATCCTCGACGCCGACGACCCGTCCCGGGTGGTCGCCCGCTCGGCCGAGCCGCTGCTCGAGGCCGAGACCGACGACGAGCGCGCCGGCATCGTGCCGAACGTCGTCTTCCCGACCGCGATCGAGGAGGTCGACGGGGTGCCGTGGGTCTTCTACGGCATGGCCGACTCCAAGATCGGCGTCGCCCGCCTCGACCGCGCCTGACGCGGCGCCGTCGACGCCCCGCGGGGCGTCGCCGTGCCCGGCTCGACGCGTCGCGTCCGCCGCCCCGCAGCACCCCGAACGACGAGACAGAAGGAGGCGGTCGACGATGACCGCACGCACCGCACGATGGGCCGGGCTCGCCCTGGCCGCCACGACAGCGCTGGCGCTGGGGGTGACGGGGGCGCTGCCCGCCTCCGCCGCGCCTCCCGCCGCTCCCGCCCCGGCTGCTCCGGCGGCCCCGGCAGCCGGCTCGGCCGCGCCCGCCCCGGCACCGCTGACGAACCTCGCCCACCTCGACTTCCTCCTCGACCAGGCGACGCCGGCGCCCGAGGAGGGCCACACCTCCTACCGGCTCGACTCCGAGCCGACGCTGACCCTGCCGTGGACGTACGCCGACGCCCGCGACGGAGGCGCCTTCGCCCGCGTGGGCGGCGGGCCGCTCGACCCGGCCACGGGGTACTGGGGCCAGGGCGCGTACAACTCCGACGACGTCTCGCGGGCGGCCGTCGTCTACCTGCGCGACTGGCAGCTGACCGGGGCCGAGGCGAGCCGTGAGAAGGCGTACGAGCTGCTGCGGGCCACCGCGTACTTCCAGACCACCACCGGCCCGGCCGCGGGCAACGTCGTGCTGTGGATGCAGCCCGACGGCACCTTCAACCGCAGCCCGGTGCCGGTCGAGCTGCCCGACCCGTCCGACAGCGGCAACAGCTACTGGCTGGCCCGCAGCCTCTGGGCGTTCGGCGAGGGCTTCGCGGCCTTCCGCGACGACGACCCGGAGTTCGCGGCCTTCCTGCAGCAGCGCCTCCAGCTCGGGGTCGCGGCGCTGCAGCGCGACACGCTCTCGCGGTACGGGCAGTACGACGTCGCCGACGGCGTGCAGGTGCCCGCCTGGCTGATCGTCGACGGCGCGGACGCCACGGCGGAGGCGGTGCTCGGCCTGGGCGCGTACGTCGCCGCGGCCCCCGACGACGCCGTCGTGCGGACGGCCACGACGCAGCTCGCCGAGGGCGTGGCCCGCATGGCCTCGGGCGACCCGCAGACCTGGCCATACGGGGCCATGCTGCCCTGGACGAACTCGAGGTCGATGTGGCACTCGTGGGCGTCGCAGATGCCGGCCGCGCTCGCGCGGGCCTCCACGGTGCTCGGCCGCGCCGACCTGCTCGCGCCCGCCGTCGTCGACACGGCGTCGTTCACGACGACCCTGCTGACGGCGAGCGGCCCCGACAACGCCTGGTACCCGACGCCGGTCGACCAGACGCAGATCGCCTACGGCGCCGACTCGCGCCTGCAGTCGGCGCTCGCCGTGGCCGACGCCTCGGGCGGTGCCGGGTTCCGGGAGGTCGCCGCCGTGGCCGCCAGCTGGTACTTCGGCACGAACCGCTCCGGGCAGCCGGTCTACGACCGGGCGACGGGCGTGACGAACGACGGCGTGCAGGCCGACGGCAGCGTCAACCGCAACAGCGGGGCCGAGAGCACCATCCACGGCCTGCTCTCCATGATCGCGCTCGACGGCGCGCCCGACGTCTCGGCGCTCGCGCAGGCGTCGACGACGGTCGCCGCCCGCGACGGCCTCACGACGGTCGAGGCCGAGGCCGCCACGGCGACCACGGGCACGGTCGTCACGCCCGAGTCGGCGTGGACGGGCGAGTCGCAGCTCAGCGGCGGCTCGGCGCTCACGCTCCGGCCCGGGCAGACCGCGACGATCACGGTGCCCGCCGGGTCGGGGCTCCGCCACGTCGAGCCCGTGCTGCTCGGGGCCGAGGGAGTCGTCTCGACCTCGGTCTGGCGTGCCGGGAAGGTGCCGCTCGGCACGCTGTCGACGCGGGTCGGCGCGCAGGGCGTGACCGGCGCCTCCGGGGCCCTGCTGCCGCAGACGCTGCCCGTGCCGGTCGGCCCGGGGGCGACCGCGGTCACCGTGACCGCCCGGGGCTCGCAGCCCGTGACGATCGACGCGCTGATCGTGCGGCCGCTCGTGCAGCGGCTGTCGCTGACCGGGGCCGACGGGCGGGCGACCGACCTGGTGTCGTCGACGTCGCGGCTGCCGCTGCCGGCGACGGTCGGGGCGGCCGGCACGCGGTCGACGGTGTCGAGCTTCGACTCGCGCGGCCGGCTCGTGTCGGAGAAGGCCGTGTCGGGCCGCAGCGTGGTGCTCGTCAAGGGCGGCGGGTTCGTCGTCGTGACGCGCTAGCCGGCCGCCGGACGCGGAAGAACCCCGGATCGGACATCGCACCCTGGTGCTCAGGGGTGCGGTGTCCGATCCGGGGTTCTTCGCGAGGTGCCGGGGCGCCGCGCTGCGGGGGCGCCGGGCGGCGCCGGGGGCTACGCCTCGGAGGGGTGCGGCGCCGGCTCGGTCGTGGCGGTGGCACGGGTGGCCTTCGCGAGGTTCTCGACGAGCTCCGACCGGGTCTGCGAGACGACGTAGGCGGGCTGGTCGCGCTCGACGCGCCAGCTCTCGCTCAGCGGGCCGACGTTGACGGTGTCGAAGCCGATCTCGTCGTAGAGGCGCTGCACGAGCTCGGCGGCTTCCTCGAAGTCGCTCGAGGTGGCGAGTGCACGACGGTCGGGGTCGCCCGCGGGCTTGCCGTCGGTCGTGATGTCCTTCGCCATGATGTGGTTGAAGCCCTTGGCGACCTTGCTCTCCGGCAGGTGGCGCTGCAGCATGCTCGAGACGGTGTCGAGGCCGTTGTCGAGGGCGGGGATCTGGCCGTCGCGCTCGAAGTAGTAGTTGTTGGTGTCGATGACGACCTTGCCCGCGAGCGGGGCGACGGGCACCTGCTCGTAGTTCTTCAGCGGCACCGTGACGACGACGACCTCCCCGGCCTCCGCCGCCTCCTCGGACGTCGCGGCGCGCGCCTTCTCGCCCAGGTCGGCGACGAGGTCGCCGAGGGTCTCGGGCCCGCGCGAGTTGCTGATGACGACGTCGTGCCCCTGGGCGATGAGGGCCCGGGCGACCTGGCTGCCGATGTTGCCCGCTCCGATGATTCCGTATGTGGTCATGTCGTCAGCCAACGCCCGTCGGGCGGCCGCGTGTTCCCGCTCCCAGCCACCTCGGAGGCGGCGCCCAGCCGTGTGCCCAGCCCGACAGGGCGAAGGGAGGCGCGTGTCCAGCCCCGAACGGTGCACGGTCTGCAGGCGCAGGCTGGGGGCATGACCGACTCGACCCGCGCCTCCGACCAGGCCTCCTCCTCCGACTCCTCCTCCTCGTTTGCCGACCCGACCCGCGACTCCACCGGGGCCGACGCCCCGACGACGGTCGTCCTCTTCGACATCGACGGCACGCTCGTCGACTCGAACTACGCGCACGTCGACGCCTGGTCGAAGGCCTTCGCCGACATCGGGCACCCCGTCGACAGCTGGCGGATCCACCGCGCGATCGGGAAGGACAGCTCGCTGCTGCTCAGCTCCCTCCTCGGCGACGACGTCGCGGAGGAGCGGGGCGACGAGGCGAAGGAGCGCCACTCGGCCCACTATCTTCCCCACGGCGACACCGACCTGCACGTCTTCCACAAGGTGCCCGAGCTGCTCGCCGAGATCGGCCGCCGCGGGCACCGCGTCGTGCTCGCGACCAGCGCCCCGGAGGAGGAGCTCGAGGTGCTGCGCCCCCTGCTCGACGTCGAGGGCGCCCTCTGGGCCGTCACCTCGTCGGAGGACGCCGAGACGGCCAAGCCCGACCCCGGCATCGTCCAGGTCGCGCTCGACGAGGCCGGGGTCGACGCCGACCACGCCGTCATGGTCGGCGACGCGGTGTGGGACGTCGAGGCGGCCGGCCGCGCCGGCGTCGCCTGCGTCGGCGTGCTGACCGGCGGCATGTCGCGCGCCGAGCTCACCGAGGCCGGCGCGGCCGAGGTCGTCGACGACGTCGCCGCGCTGCTGCGCGGCCTCGACGACAGCGTGATCGGCCGGCTCGGCGCCTGAGCGCCGCCCCGCCGCGGCGGCGCCGGCGGTCGGACGGCGACGAACCACGTCGTCGCACCGGAACCAGGCCGCGGCGTGGTTCGTCTGCGACGACGTGGTGCGTCTCAGCGGGGCGGCGGCGCGTCAGCGGCGGCAGAGCCAGCGCGCGACGCGACCGAGGCCGCGGCGTCGGCCGGCCGGCGGCGTGCAGGCCCGACGCGGCGGGGCGGGCACGAAGGTGACCGAGCGGCACGAGGTGCAGGTCAGCAGCTCGGGGTGCACCGAGAGGCCCGAGCCGAAGAACGGGTTCCGCACGAGACGGGCCGGGCCGCCGCACTCGGCGCAACGGGCGGGGCGGTCGAGGGAGGAGTCGCGCGGGGTCATCGTGTCCTCCTGGTGTCGTCGGGGCGGGCGGTCGAGGAGTCTTCGGGGCGCGGCCGCGCCGGGTTGGGTGCGGCGGCGTCCCCAGTCCGGGTGCCGAGGCGGCCGCCGGGTGCCGCGCCGGTGCAGGCGCGGCACCCGGCGCCTCCGGGGCGGTCGCGCCGACGACGCACGGGCGCCCCGTCACGACCTGCGTGACGGGGCGCCCGGGAGGGAGGCGGTGCGGCTGCCTAGCCCTCGAAGGTCGCGTCGAGCGTGATCTCGACGCCGGTGAGGGCCTTGCTGACCGGGCAGGTCTCCTTGGCGTCCTGCGCGGCGGCCTGGAAGGCGGCCTCGTCGATGCCGGAGACCTCGCCGCGGACGGTGAGGGCGATGCCCGTGAGGCGGAACCCGCCGGCCGAGTCCGGGCCGAGCGTGACGTCGGCCTTGACGTCGAGCGCCTCGACCGTGCCGCCGGCCGCGCCGAGCACGGCGCTGAACTGCATGGCGTAGCAGGCGGAGTGGGCCGCGGCGAGCAGCTCCTCGGGGCTGGTCGAGCCGTTCGCCTCGTCAGCGGCGCGCTTCGGGAACGAGACGTCGTAGGTGCCGACGCCGGAGCTGGTCATCTCGACCTGGCCCTCGCCGGTCTCGAGGCTTCCGTTCCAGGCGGTGCGAGCGGTGCGAGTGGGCATGCTGTCTCTCTTTCGTCGGTGTGGGTCGGGTGTCGCGGGTGGTCGGAGGAGTCAGGGGGCCGAGGAGTCGCGGGGCGGCCTACGAGGCGCCGCGCGCACGCTGTCGGCCACCGTGCCGAGGGTCTCGGTCAGGTCGGCGATGTCAGCGGGCCGGAGGCCGGTCGCGGCGCAGATGCTCTCGGGGATGCGTGCGGCGAGGCCGCGAAGGTCGTCGCCCGCCGCGGTCAGCGACACCGTCACGGCGCGCTCGTCGCGACCGCCGCGCGCCCGGGTCACGAGGCCCTGGGCGTCGAGGCGGCGGAGCAGCGGCGAGAGGGTGCCCGAGTCGAGGTGCAGGCGCTCGCCGAGGGCGGAGACGCCGATCGGGCCCTGCTCCCAGAGCACGAGCATGACGAGGTACTGCGGGTAGGTCAGGCCGAGCGGCTCGAGCAGCTCGCGGTACCGGGCGGTGAGGGCGCGCGACGCCGCGTAGAGGGCGAAGCAGATCTGCTCGTCGAGCAGGGGAGCGGTCGCCGGGGAGGCGGTGGTCGCCGCCGCCACCGGGGTCGCGCTCGTCGTCGTCATGGTCGCGACGCTACCACATCGCGCACAACTCGGTTGAGCGCAATGCAGTGCGGGGGGCCGAGACGACTAGACCCGTCGCCCCGCGAGGCGGGGCGACGGGTCTCGTGACGGACGGCGTGGATCAGTCGCCGACCTTCTCGTCCGCAGCGTCGGTGGCCTTGTCGATCTGCTCCGAGTGGCCGCCGCCGGTGGCCTTGTCGGCCGCGTCGCCGGCCTTGTCGAGCCCGGCGTCCGAGACCTTCTCGCCCTTGTCGCTGTTCAGGAAGTCTCCGGCCTTGTCGGCGATGCCTGCCATGGTGTTCTCCTTCTGCGTCGGTGGCGCCGCGGCGTTCCCCGCGGTCGACCCCAGCCTGCGCCCGGCCCGCCCGGGCGTCGTCCCAGGGTGTACCCCGGCCGCGGCATGAGCGGGTCGCGTAGCGTCGCAGCATGAGCCACGACAGCGAGCACGACGCCCCCGCCGACGACCCCACGGGCATGACTGCCGACGAGAAACGCCATGACCAGCTGACCCGGGCGCCGAAGTCCGACGAGTCGGACGCCGCTCCGCGCATCACGACCGAGGAGCGCCCCGACGGCGTCACGCGCATCGACGTCGCCGACACCGCGAAGGTGCGCCCGGGCGGCGGCGAGAGCCAGGCGCAGGGCTGAGCTGCGCTGAGCTGAGCGCCCGTCTGCCCGCGCGGGGCGGCCCGGTGCCTCAGTTCGCGGCGACCGCCCCGAGCCGGAACCTCTCGGGCGCCGGAGTGCCCGTGGCGACGCCCGCCAGCAGCGTGCCGAGCAGCGGCCCGAACTTGAAGCCGTGCCCCGCGAACCCGGTCGCGACGGTCGCCGCACCGACCCGGTCGAGCACGAAGTCCTCGGTCGGGGTGGTGTCGTACAGGCAGCTGATCGGTGCGAGGCTGTCGACGTCGACGCCGGGCACCCACCGCGCGACGTAGTCGCGCAGCACCGCGGTGCCCTCGGCGGTCGGCGCGAAGTCGCGCTCGTCGGGGTGCACCTCGCGGCCCGTGCCGTGCGTGCCGACCTTGACGCCCTCGCCCGGCGTCAGCAGCCCGTAGACGCTGCTCACCACGGAGCGCAGGGCCGGGTCGGAGGGGTAGTGCACGAAGCTCGGCCACGCCTCGTCGGGCAGGGCGGAGGCGAAGTGCGCCGGCTGCTCCTGCGTCACGCGCACCGGGGGCAGCGGGGTGCCCGCCGCGACGGCGTGCTCGGCGACGAGGTCGTGGGCCCACGAGCCGACCGCGAGCACGACGCTGGCGACGCGGACCACCGAGGAGGCGCCTCCTGCGCCCTCGAGGCGGAGCACGGCCCCGTCGTCGGTCAGGTCGAGGTCGCGGAGGCGGGTCTCGAAGCGGAGCTCCGCGCCGTGCGCGACCGCGGAGTCGAGCATCGCCTCGATCGCGTCGGCGGAGCGCAGGCGGCCGGCTTCGGCGTGGACGAGCGCGCTCGTGTCGATGCGCAGCCCGGGCCAGCGGGTCTCGGCCTCGGCGGGCGAGAGGCGCTCGTGCGCGACGCTGGCGCGCTCGAACGCGGCCTGGATCGCGTCGAGCACGGCGGGGTCGCCGTGGTCGACGGCGCCGGTGAGGTCGAGCAGGTCGCGGCCCGACTCGCGCTCCAGCTCGCGCCACTCGGCGAGGGCGGCGCCGGTCATCGCGACGTAGTCGTCGGCGGTGTAGCCGCGGCGGAAGATCCGGGTCGCGCCGTGCGACGAGCCGGCCTCGTGGCCGCGCGCGAAGCGCTCGATCACGAGCACGCGGGCGCCCGACCGGGCCAGGGCCCGGGCCGTCGCGGCGCCGACGACGCCGGCCCCGACGACGACGTGGTCCCAGCCGGGCTGCGCGGCGGCGTCGGCGGTGGTGCTCGCGGCGGTGCTCGCGGCGGTGGCGGCCGCGGTGCTCGCGGCGGGGCTCGGCTCGGTCATGCTGCGAGGGTAGCGGGGGCGCCCGTCAGCGGTGGATGGCGTCGGAGCGATCGCGCAGCCGCACGCCCGTGGCGCCCGAGCGCACCGCGAGCACCTCGGCGAGCACCGAGATGGCCGTCTCCTCCGGGGTGCTCGCCCCGAGGTCGAGGCCGATGGGGGAGTGCAGGCGGGCCAGCGACTCCTCGTCGACCTCGAGGGCCCGCAGCTGACGGACGCGCCGCTCGTGCGTGCCGCGCGACCCCATCGCGCCGACGTACGCGGCGGGGGAGGCGAGCGCCGCCGCGACCAGCTCGGCGTCGAAGCGGTCGTCGTGCGAGAGCACGGCGACGACGGTGCGCTCGTCGATCTCGGTGCTCGCGAGCCAGGTGGGCGGCCAGGCGACGACGACCTCCTCGGCGGAGGGGAAGCGCTCGGGGGTCAGGAACACCGGGCGCGGGTCGCAGACGGTCACGCGGTAGCCGAGGGCGGAGCCGGCGGCGCAGAGGGCGACAGCGAACTCCACGGCCCCGACCACGAGGAGTCGCGGGGCCGGCACCGAGCGCTCGGTCACCAGGCGGAGCCCCGCGCACGCGTCGAGGTCGGCCGGGTCGACGACGTCGCCGAGGCGCGGGGCGTCGGCCGTGCCGTCCGCGCCGGCGGGGCCTCGCAGGTCGATGCTGGCGACGGCGTCGCGCCCGTCGGCCGTGGCGGCCGCGCCGACGACCCGCGTGAGCGACGCCGGGCGGCCGGCCCGCGCCTCCCGCAGCTGGCGGACGACCTCGTCGTCGTCGGCGGAGAGCCGCTGCACGACGACCTCGATGGTGCCGCCGCAGCTGAGGCCGACCTCGAAGCCGGCCTCGTCGCTGAAGCCGAACGACTCGAGCACCGGCACGCCGTCGGCGAGCACCTGCTCGCAGGCCTCGTAGAGGGCCCCCTCGACGCAGCCGCCGGAGATGCTGCCGATCACGGTGCCGTCGGCCGTGACGACCATCGAGGTGCCGACCGTGCGGGGCGCGCTGCCCACGACCGAGACGGCGGTCGCGACCGCGACGCGCTCGCCCGCGTCGAGGCGGGCGAGCAGGCGGTCGGCGATCTCGAACACGGGGGCTCCTCGGGGGAGGGCGCGCGGGGCGCGCGGACGGGTCCGCCGATCGTACCCGGCGCCCGGGCGCGGGCCTGCCGCGGGCCGGCGCCCGGCTGCGGCAGACTCGGGGGGTGACCGACCCCGCCGTGCCGACCCCCGCCTCCGCCCGTCCGCTCCGCGAGGTCGTGACCGAGTGGGTCGAGGGCTGGACGGCCTCGCGCGGGGTCGTCGCCGTCGAGCGCGACGGCTCGTGGCGCGTGCCGTTCGGGCACCCCGACCGCTGGGCCGAGTTCGTCGTGCCGCTCGACGGCGGCCCCGGAGCGGGCGACGCCACGGCGGGCTCGTCGTCGGCCGCCTCCCGCACCGCGCGCACGGAGCAGCTCGCCGCCGTGCTCGCCGAGGCCGCCGAGGTCGGGCGCCTCGGCGACCGCGTCTGGGTGACCGTGGTCGGCCACGACCCCGAGGCCGTCGTCGCGGCCGGCCGGCGCTCCGGCTTCGAGGTGCGGAGCGCCGAGGAGTCGCTGATGGGCATCGCCCTCGACCAGCAGGCCGTGCGCGAGGTGCCGGCGCCGTACGAGCTCGACGTCCAGGAGGTCGGCGCGGCCGTCGGAGCTGCCCGGGTCACCGCCGACGCCCCCGCTCCCGTCCTGCGGGCGACCGCCTGGGTCGGCGAGGGCCACCCCGGCGAGGGCGACGACGCCGCCACCGGCCGGGCGGCCCTGACCCCCGCGGGCACCGCCGTGCTCGACCGCGTCGAGACCGACGACGAGCACCGCCGCCGCGGCCTCGGCGGGGCCGTCGTGCACGCCCTCGTCGCCGAGTCCCGGCGCCGCGGCGCGACCCGGGGACTGCTCGTGGCCTCGGTCGACGGTGCGCTGCTCTACGGCTCGCTCGGCTGGGGGCCGCTGGCGTCGGTCGTGATCCTCGTCACCCCTGCGGTGCGCTGAGATCGGGCAGAAGGGGTGACCCCGTCGTCGACCGGGGGCAGGATGTGGTCATGACCCGCGCCTCCGTCGTCTCCGTCAGCCGCGACCCAGCCCACCGCTTCAGCAAGCCGGTGGTCGACGAGATCACGCTCGTGGCGGGGCTCGGCGTGGAGGGCGACGCACACTCCGGCACCACGGTGCAGCACCGGTCGCGCGTGCGGCGCGACCCGAGCCAGCCGAACCTGCGGCAGGTGCACCTGATGCACGAGGAGGTCCTCGAGGAGGCGCGCTCGGCCGGACTCGACGTCTCGCCCGGCGAGATGGGCGAGAACGTCACCACCCGGGGCGTCGACCTGCTCGGCCTGCCGACCGGCACCCGCCTGCGGCTCGGGGCGGAGGCCGTCGTCGAGGTGACCGGGCTGCGCAACCCCTGCTCGCAGATCGAGGGCTTCGAGCCCGGGCTCCTGAAGCAGATGGTCGGCCGCGGCCCCGACGGCCAGGTCGAGCGCCGCGCCGGCGTCATGTCGGTCGTGCTCGTCGGCGGCACCGTGCGTGCCGGCGACGAGGTCGTCGTCGAGCTGCCCGATGGCGAGCCGCTGCCGCTGCAGCCCGTCTGACCCGCGCCGCCGCCGCCGCAGCCCGTCTGACCCGCGCCGCCGCCGCTGCAGCCCGTCCGACCCGCGCCGCCGCCGCTGCTCGCGTGCCGGTGGTCGCAAATGCCGACCGCCGAGCCTGCAATACGTGATCTTTCCCGTACCAGGTGTGCCCTCGGGTGCAGATGGTCGGGAATTGCGGCGCCAGAGGAGGCGAACGAGCCTCGCTCACACGGCCGCGGCAGGCGCTCGTCGCTGGTCGGCAGGATGTCGGTGGCGCGCCTCCCCGGGGCGTCGGTAGCGTCGCGACATGGCGATCGTCCCCGACACGAAGAACTGGACCTGGGTGCTCGACGAGACCTGCAGCGACTGCGGGTACGACGGGCCGACGACGGAGTTCCGCGAGGTGCCCCGCCTCGTCCGTGAGAACGCGGCGGCGTGGCCCGCGGTGCTCGCGGCCCCCGACGCGGCGGTCCGCCCCGACGACCGCACCTGGTCGGCCCTCGAGTACGGCGCCCACGTGCGCGACGTCTTCCGGGTGTTCGACGAGAGGCTCGTGCTGATGCTCCGGGAGGAGGCGCCCGCCTTCGCGAACTGGGACCAGGACGCCGCCGCCGTGGCCGACCGCTACTCCGAGCAGGAGCCGGCCGCGGTCGCCGCCGAGCTGGTCGCCGCGGCCGAGGTCGTCGCCGCCCGCTTCGACGCGGTGGCCGACGAGCAGCTCGGTCGCACCGGCCTCCGGTCGGACGGCTCGGCCTTCACGGTCGAGTCGCTCGCGCGCTACTTCGTGCACGACCCGGTGCACCACCTCCACGACGTGCGTCGCTGAGGTGCGGCGGGTCGGTGTCGCGCTGGGCGGGCGGGCGCTGACCCGCCCAGAGCGACACGGGCCCGCCGACTCGATCTCGGGCCCCGCCGCGGGGTCGCGATGACCCGCCGACCCGCCGACCCGCAGCAGGGGTGCCCCACCGCTGCGGTGGCTGCGGCGGCGGCTCAGCCCCGCCCGGCCCCTACGGCGCCGCCCAGCGCCAGCGCGAGCGCCGCGACGCCCGCCGCGAACGTCAGCAGCGCGACCGCCGCCGGCAGCAGCCCGCCGCCGATCGGCGCGCGGTCGCTCGCCCCGGAGGTCAGGAGGCGGTGCACCCGCCGGTACCGCCGGTGCGCTCCCACGAGCACCGCGACCGACGCCGCGACCCCGAGCCCCGCGACCGCGTACGTCACGCCGCCGTCGCCGAGCAGCAGGGGCAGCACGCGGAGCCCGACGAGCGACCCGACCAGGAGGGCGAGGGCCGTCCGCCGCCAGGCGAGCGCGGTGCGCTCGGGCTGCAGCCCCGGGTCGAACGGGCGGGCGGAGCGGTCGACCCGACCCGCGCCTCCCTCGCTCACGCCGCAGCCGACCTGTGCGCCGCCGCGCCCGTGCCCACCGCAGCCGACCCGTGCGGCGTCCCTGCCGAGGTGCGCGGGGTCGCCACTCGGCACCTGCCAGCCACAGCCCGGCGCGGGGTCGCCACCGGGCACCTGCCAGGCACAGCCCCGCTCACGCGAGCACCACCGCGAGCAGCACGAGCACCCCGGCCACCACGACGGCGACGCCGATCGGCAGCGCCGACCGGGCCGAGGGCAGCGGGCGGCCGAGCCGCAGCGCCCGCTCCGCCTGGGCCCAGCCGAACCAGGCCTGCACGGGGGTGGCGACGCCCGCGACGATCAACACGAGCGACGCGGCCAGGCGCAGGTGCGGCTCGAGCCCCAGCCCGAGCGCCTCGAGGGCGACGCCGCCGGCGAGCAGCGCGAGGGCGGTGCGGATCCACGCGAGGAAGGTGCGCTCGTTGGCCAGCGTGAAGCGGACGTCGGGCTCGCTGCCCACGCCGTAGACGGACGAGGGGAAGCGGCGCGCGGTCACCCCCTCACGCTACTGCGGGCGGCCGCGCGGGGCGACGAACCACTTTCCCGCCCGGGAACCACGCCGCGGCGTGGTTCGCGTGCGAGGACGTGGTGCCCGACGCAGCGACCGGCTCGCGGCGGCCGGCTCGCTTCGGCCGGCTCGCCGGGCCGTGCGCGGGTCAGCCGCGGTGGCGACGGATGCGGATCGGCCCCTTCGCCGTCGACGGGTCGACGACCGACCCGCCCTGGGTGATGTCGACCTCGCCCGCGGCGACCAGGCGGCGGGCGGCGCGGCGCACCGGCTCCATCAGGTCACGCCAGGCGGCCTCGTCGTCGGGAGCGATCGACCGGGCGACGTCGGAGGGGCAGATGGTGGAGGCGGCGGCCCGGCTGGCGAGGAGCGACCGGATGCGCTCCTCCAGCTCCCGGTCGAGCGCCGACACCTTGCGCCTGCGGCACGCGTCGCTGCAGTACGCGACCTCGTCCCAGTTCGCCGCCCACTTCTTGCGCCACTCGATGCGGCGGCCGCACGAGCGGCAGGTCTTCTCGTCGTGCTCGGGCATGCGTCCATGCTGCTCCCCGCCTCCGTGAGCCGCCCGAGCGCCGGCCGCCCGCCCGCACCCGCTCCGCACCCTGGCGCCTCGCGGCCGCGTCGCGTACCCTCGACGGTGGTCGTGCGTCACGCGCGGCCCCGGGCGTGCACGACAGCGCGCAGTCGGGATCACCATCCTCCCCGTGCAGCACGGGTCGAGAGAACGGCGCCCGCCGACTGACCGAGACCCTTCATGACCCTCGCACCTCCGCGTCCCCCGCGCCTCCCGGCCGGTGACGGACGCTCCACCCGCTTCCCCCTCGCCGGCCTGCTCGCGCTCGCCGTGGCGACCTTCCTCTCCATCTCCGGCGAGATGCTGCCGACCGGCCTGCTGCCCGAGATGAGCAGCGAGCTCGGCGTGACCGAGTCGGCCGTCGGCCTGCTCGTCAGCGTCTTCGCGTTCACGGTCGTGCTCACCAGCACGACCCTCACCCACCTCACGCGCCGCCTGCCGCGGCACCTTCTCGTCGTCGGACTGATCGCCGTGCTCGCCGTGAGCGCCGCGCTCACCGCGATCGCTCCGACCTACGAGCTGGTCGTCGCGTCGCGCATCCTCGGCGGGCTCGCGCACGGCATGTTCTGGGCGATCGGCGGCGCCTACGCGGCGCACCTCGTGCCCCGCGAGCAGGTCGGCCGCGCGCTCGCCGTCGCCATGAGCGGCGGCACCCTCGCCTTCGTGCTGGGCGTGCCGCTCGGCACCGCGCTCGGCCAGGCCCTCGGCTGGCGCGCGGCCTTCGGCGTGCTCGCGGGAGCCATGGCGCTCGGCGCGCTTCTGGTCTGGCGGCTGCTGCCGCCGGTGCCCGCCCCCGACCCCCGCACCGTCACCGGGGCCGTGCCGACCGTCGACGCGGCTGACTCGACGTCCGCAGCCTCCGCGACCACGCCGTCGACGACGACCACGGCACGCCGCCGCACGCCCGCGCCGTCGGTGCTCGGCATCGTCTTCAGCTGCGTCGTGACCGCCGTGTTCATGGTCGGCCACTACTCGTTCTTCACCTACATCGCGCCGTACCTGGTGCGCTCGACCGGCATCGAGGAGTCGCAGCTCAGCCTCGCGCTCTTCGCCTTCGGCATCGCGGGCGGAGTCGGCCTGCTGCTCGTCGGCTGGTTCCTCGGCAAGCGGCCGCGCGTCACCATCCCGGTCGGCATGGCCGTGGTCGTCGTCGCCGTGCTCGCGATGGTGGCGCTGGAGGGTCAGCCCGGCCCGTCGCTCGTCGCGTTCGTCGTCTGGGGCGTCACCTTCGGGGCCCTGCCGCCGCTGTTCCAGACGAAGATGCTGCAGGTCGCCCCGTCGCGCCTCCGAGACATCGCCAGCGCGTTCTACACGACCGGCTTCAACGCCGGCATCGGCGGCGGTGCCCTGATCGGCGCCCTCGTGCTCGACGGAGCCGGGCTCGACGTGCTCCCGCTGCTCTACGTCGTCGTCGCCGCGGTCATGCTCGTCGTCGTGCTGGTCACCGACGCCGTCCTGATGAGGCGTTCGCCGCGCTGACGCACGTCGGGCCCCTGCCGGACGACGGAGGCGCGGTGCCGGGCACGACGGAGGCACAGCCGGACACGAGGGAGGCGCGGTGCCGGGACCGCAGCCGGGTCGCGCTCGACGCGCCCCTGCTCCGGTGCCGGCACCGCGCCTCCCTCAGGTGACGGGTCGCCCGCGGTGACGGTCAGCGACGGCGCGTGCCGCCGCCCTTGCCGGTCGAGCCGCCCTTGCCGGTGCGCTTCTGCACCTGGCGGATGATGATCGGGATGAGCAGGGGGGCGAGGCGGCGGAGCAGCGAGGCCATGAGGGTCTCCTTCGTGGTGGTCGTGGGCGGTCGACGGTACCCGCCGTCGCCGGGAGCCGTCCGGCCGGGCGCGCTCGGCGGCCAGCGGGCGGCGGCCAGCGGTCGCCCCGCCGCGTAGGGTGGCCCGGTCCGGCGACGACGAGCGTCGCCGGCGACAGCAGGGGGACCCATGACCACGACGACCTCGAGGACGGCGCTGACCGCCCTCACCACCGGGGCCCTCGCGCTCGGGCTGCTGCTCACGGGCTGCACGGCCGGGGGCGACGACTCGGGCGACGCGAGCGGCGGCAGCAGCGCGGGCAGCGACGGCGGCAGCGGCGACAGCAGCGACAGCAGCGACGGCGGCGCCGGCGGATCGGCGCCCGCGGCCGAGGCTCCCGAGAGCGGCACGCTCACCTCCTTCGCCTCGTGCGACGAGGTGGGCACCGCGCTCGGCGGGGCGATCGACGGGCTCGAGCTGCAGGACGGCGGCAGCACCAGCGCCTCCAGCGTCCAGTGCATCTGGTCGACGCCGGGCGTCGAGCCCCAGGAGGGCTCGGCGATCATCGCCCTCGCCAGCGCCCAGGAGCTCGACGCCGCGGCCATCGACGAGCAGGTCTCGCAGATCTCCGCGTCCGAGGGCACCGAGTCCGTCGACGACGGCCTCGCCTCGGCGGTCGGCGGCCGCGCCTTCGTGTCGACGATCGACCAGGCCGACGTGCCGACCACGCAGGCGAGCGTCATCACGCCGCACGGCCTCGTCATCGTCGGCTCGACCGCGGCCGGCGAGGGCGACGAGCCGCTCTCGACCGACGACACGCTCGCGCTGACGTACGCCCTGCTCGACTAGGCGGAGCGCCGGGGCTCAGCGCCGCGCGAGCGTCGCCGTCATGTAGTCGGCCAGCACGCGCTGCCCGGCGTCGTTCGGGTGCAGCCCGTCGGCCGACAGCAGCGAGCCGAGGTCGGTGACCCCCGACCCGGCCAGGGCCTCGTCGATCGTCACGCGCGCGGCGCCCGTCCGCCGGGCGACCTCCTCGACCGCGCTCCGGTAGTCGGCGGCGGAGCCGTTCCAGGCCGAGGCGACGCTGAGCGCCGGCGTGAACTCGTCGACCACCAGCACCGAGGGGGACGAGTCGAGGCCCTGCAGCCCCTCGATCAGCGTCGTGTAGCCGGCCGCGAGGTCGTCGGGGCTCGTCGTCACGGCGTCGTTGGCGCCCAGCGTGATCGTCACGAGGTCGGGCTGCGCCGTCCCGGCCGCGGCGAGGAACCCGTCGAGGTCGTCGGTGAACGTCGACACCGTCGCGCCCGACCGGGCCGAGTCGTAGAGGGCGACGCCGCGCCCCCGGTCTCCGTCGAACTGGGCCAGGCCCTGCAGCACCACGCTCGCGGCGGCGTCGTCGGCGACGGAGATCGTGACGACGTGCGGCCCGGCCGCGAGCCCCGTGACCTCGGTCACGCCGACGACGCCCGAGTCGCCCGAATCGCCCGAGCCGCCCGAGCCGTCAGAGCCGCCCGAGGCCCCGGCGGCCGTGTCGACCACCACCTCCGCCTGCGCGTCCACCCGGTACGAGAAGGCGCCCTCGCCCGGCGACCACCACAGGTCGAGGTCGGTGCCCACCGTGTCGTAGCGGAGGCTGGCGCCCGGGTCGAGCTCGACGGCGCGGAGCCCCAGGTCGGCGACGTCGCCGACCGTCGTGGTGCGGCCGTCGCGGGCGGCGGCCCACTGCGCCCAGGGGGAGTCGGGGCCGTACGTCGCGAAGGCGGCCGGGCGGTAGCCGACCCCGCCCGTGACTCCCTCGACCGGGTGCGCGGCCCGCAGGCCGTCGCGCGTCAGGTCGACCCAGCGGGTGCCGAGCGACGAGGCGCCCTGCCCCTCGGTGATCGAGTCGCCGACGGCGAGCCAGCGGGCTGGCTCGTCGTCGATGTCGGCCAGGGCCGCGTCCCAGGTCGCCCAGGCGTCGGCCGAGGAGGACCCGTCGGAGCCCGCCGACCCCGTCGCGCTCGGCGCGGGGGAACTCGCCGAGCCCGACGTCTCCGCGGCGGGTGCCGTCTCGCCCGTCGTGCACGCCGTCAGCCCGAGGCCGAGCAGCCCCAGGCCCGCGACGACGCCGAGGCGCGAGAGGAGTCGCGGTGCGGCCCTCACGACTCGGTCACCCTGCCGCCCTCGACCCGCCAGTGCCGGTCGAGGCGGACCGTCTCGAGCATCCGGCGGTCGTGGGTCACGAGCAGGAGCGTGCCCTCGTACGTCTCGAGCGCCTGCTCGAGCTGCTCGATGGCCGCGAGGTCGAGGTGGTTGGTGGGCTCGTCGAGCACGAGCACGTTGACGCCGCGGGCCTGCAGCAGGGCGAGGCCCGCGCGGGTGCGCTCGCCGGGGGAGAGCTCGTCGACCGGGCGCGACACGTGGTCGGCCTTGAGCCCGAACTTGGCGAGCAGCGTGCGGACCTCGGCCTGGGGCCAGTCGGGCACGAGCGCCTCGAACGCCTCGGCCAGCGGCACGGTGCCGGCGAGCTGCGCGCGGGCCTGGTCGATCTCGCCGACGGCGACGCTCGTGCCGGTGCTCGCGCCGCCCTCGGTCGGCGCCTGCCGCCCGAGGAGGCCGCGCAGCAGCGTCGACTTGCCGGCGCCGTTGGGCCCGGTGATGCCGATGCGGTCGCCGCCCGCCACCTGCAGCGACACCGGCCCGAGCACGAACTCGCCCGTCTCGGGGTCGCCCTGGCGGAACACCGCGCCGCTGAGCGTCGACACGACCGCGCTCGACCGCGGCGCCGAGCCGATGGTGAACTCGAGCTGCCACTCCTTGCGGGGTTCGTCGACCTCGTCGAGCCGAGCGATGCGGCTCTCCATCTGGCGCACCTTCTGCGCCTGCTTCTCGCTCGACTCGGCCGACGCCTTGCGACGGATCTTGTCGTTGTCGGGCGCCTTCTTCATCGCGTTGCGCACGCCCTGGCTCGACCACTCGCGCTGGGTGCGGGCCCGGCCGACGAGGTCGGCCTTCTTGTCGGCGAACTCGTCGTAGGCCTCGCGCGCGTGACGCCGGGCGGTCTCGCGCTCGTCCAGGTACGAGTCGTAGCCGCCGCCGAAGACCCGGTTCGACGACTGGGCGAGGTCGAGCTCGAGCACCTTCGTGACGCACCGGCCGAGGAACTCGCGGTCGTGGCTGACCAGCACGATGCCGCCGCGCTGCCCCTCGACGAAGCGCTCGAGCCGCTCGAGCCCGTCGAGGTCGAGGTCGTTGGTGGGCTCGTCGAGCAGGGCGACGTCGAAGCGGCTGAGCAGCAGGGCCGCGAGGCCGACGCGGGCGGCCTGGCCGCCGCTCAGCGCGGTCATCAGCGACGCGGGGCCGACCGCGCCGTCGCCGTCGCTGTCGAGCCCGAGGTCGGCGAGCACCTGGGGGAGTCGGTCGTCGAGGTCGGCGGCGCCGCTCGCGAGCCAGCGGTCGAGCGCGGTCGAGTAGACGTCGGCGGGGTCGAGCCCGTCGGCGCGGGGCGCCGCGTCGAGCTCGCCGAGGGCCGCGGCGGCGGCGTCCATCTCGGCCGTGGCCTGCGTGCTGCCGGTGCGGCGCCCGATGTACCCGGCGACCGTCTCGCCGGGCACGCGCTCGTGCTCCTGCGGCAGCCAGCCGACGAAGGCGTCGCCCGGGCTGAGGGTGACGCTGCCGGCCTGCGGCTCGTCGACGCCCGCGAGGAGGCGCAGCAGCGTCGACTTGCCGGCCCCGTTCACGCCCACCACGCCCACGACGTCGCCGGGCGCGACCGTGAGGTCGAGGTCGTCGAACAGCGTGCGGTGCCCGTGGCCGCCGGCGAGGCCCTTGGCCACGAGTGATGCGCTCATCCCCCCATCATCCCAGGCCGCAGGGCGAGCCCCGAGGTCGGCGCCGGGCCGGGCGTGCCACGGCTGACGGCCACGCCCTGGGGAGGGACGGGCCGCGGCCGAGGCGTCGCCGACGCTCGGGCACGCCCCAGCCTCGGCTGGCACGCTGGGCGCATGGCCACCCTCACTCGTCCCCGCCGCGGCAAGATGATCGCGGGCGTCTGCGCCGCCCTGGCGAACCGCTTCGGGCTCAGCCCGTTCCTCGTCCGCGTCATCTTCGTCGCGTCGCTGCTGCTCCCCGGCCCGCAGGTGCTGCTCTACGTGGTGCTGTGGGTGCTCTTCCCGAAGGAGCGCTAGCGGCCCGGGCCCGCGACCGGCCGACGAGGCCGGGAGGGCCCGGCCCGGCGCCTCAGCGCGTCAGCGCCTGGACGAGGCTCTCCTGCAGGTAGCCCAGCCAGTCGAACACGTCGTGCATCACGAGCAGCTGCGGGTCGTCCGTCGGGGCCGGGCCCTCGTCGGTGACGCCGAGCCGGCTGCCGAGCACCAGCCGCAGGTCGGTGAGCGTGCGCAGCCACGACTGCTGCGCGGCCTCGTCGAGCCGCGAGGTCGGCGGCGGGCCGAGGTCGTCGAGCACCCGGCGGGCGTTCGCGACCTTGCGGGCGGTCAGGTCGTCGGCGGTGAACCTGCGGAACTCGGCCGCCGCCTCCTCGTCGTCCGGGTACGCGGAGGGCAGGAGGCGCGCGACGGCCGGGTCACCGGGGTCGCTGCCCTCGAGCACGCTCACGAGCTGCGTGACGAGGTCGGCCAGCAGGGCGCGTTCGTGCTCCGGCAGGGTGAGCTTCATCCCGTCTCGGCCGCGACGGAAGGGGATCACTCGTCGGCCTTCGAGACGGTCGCCCAGAGGCCGAAGTCGTGCATCGCCTCGACGTGCCGCTCCATCTCCTCGCGGGGGCCGGTGGCGACGACGGCTCGGCCGGTCGTGTGCACCTGCATCATGAGGCGCTCGGACTCCCGGGCCGAGTAGCCGAAGTAGCTGCGGAAGACGTAGCTCACGTACGACATCAGGTTGACCGGGTCGTCCCAGACGAGGGTGACCCACGGCCGGTCGGGCGCGACGAGGAGGCGCGTGTCGGTCTCGGTGCCGACGCGCGTGTCGTCCAGGGTCTGCGTCACGCCCCCCAGCGTGCCACGCCGCGGCGGTCCGCACGACCGCCGCCGCGCCTCCCGCGCCCCAGCCCGCGGAGGTATGCTCGACGGGTCGCGACTGGCGTTCAGATGGTCGACCATCGGGGAGCGACGCACACACGGTACGTGGCCGTACGCCTGGGCCACCACGCCACCTGAAGAACCGGCACCCCGTGCCGCCCTCGTCCCGTGACCGTGTAGAGAGAGCCCTGCCATGACCCCCCAGAAGACGCCCTCGACCTTCAACGCCCCGCTCAGCGAGGTCGACCCCGAGATCGCCGCGGTGCTCGAGCAGGAACTCGGTCGTCAGCGCGACTACCTCGAGATGATCGCCTCCGAGAACTTCGTGCCCCGAGCCGTGCTCGAGTCGCAGGGCTCGGTGCTGACGAACAAGTACGCCGAGGGCTACCCGGGGCGTCGGTACTACGGCGGCTGCGAGTTCGTCGACGTCGCCGAGAACCTCGCCATCGAGCGGGCGAAGTCGCTGTTCGGCGCCGACTTCGCCAACGTCCAGCCGCACTCGGGCGCGCAGGCGAACGCCGCCGTGCTCTCCGCGATCGCCAGCATCGGCGACACCATCCTCGGCCTCGAGCTCGCCCACGGCGGCCACCTGACCCACGGCATGAAGCTCAACTTCTCCGGCAAGATGTACAAGGCCGTGGCCTACGAGGTCGACCCCGAGACGTACCTCATCGACATGGAGACCGTGCGTCGCCAGGCGCTCGAGCACAAGCCGAAGGTCATCATCGCCGGCTGGTCGGCCTACCCGCGCCAGCTCGACTTCGCCGCCTTCCGCGTCATCGCCGACGAGGTCGGCGCGTACCTCTGGGTCGACATGGCGCACTTCGCCGGGCTCGTCGCCGCGGGCCTGCACCCGTCGCCGCTGCCCCACGCCCACGTCGTCTCGTCGACCGTGCACAAGACCCTCGCCGGGCCGCGCTCGGGCGTGATCCTCTCCAACCACGAGCCGCTCTTCAAGAAGCTCAACTCGGCGGTCTTCCCCGGCCAGCAGGGCGGCCCGTTGATGCACGTCATCGCGGCCAAGGCGACGGCCTTCAAGCTCGCGGCCGAGCCCGAGTTCAAGGACCGCCAGGAGCGCACCATCCGCGGCGCCCAGCTGCTCGCCGCCCGCCTCACGGCGCCCGACGCCGAGGCGGCCGGCATCGACGTGCTCACCGGCGGCACCGACGTGCACCTCGTGCTCGTCGACCTGCGCGCCAGCGAGGTCGACGGCAAGCAGGCGGAGGACCTGCTGCACCAGGTCGGCATCACCGTCAACCGCAACTCCGTCCCGTGGGATCCCCGCCCGCCGATGGTCACCTCGGGCGTCCGCATCGGCACGCCCGCGCTCGCGACCCGCGGCTTCGACGACGAGGAGTTCACCGAGGTGGCCGATGTCATCGCCCTGGCACTGATGCCCGAGCCCGACATCGCGGCCCTCGCGGCGCGCGTGAAGGCGCTCACCGACGCGTTCCCGCTCTACGCGTGAGCGGCGGCGTCGACCCGGGGGCTGCCGTCGAGGTGGCCCCCGGCGCTCCCGCGACGGCACCCGTCGAGTCCGCTGACCGCCCGCTCATCGCGGGGCCGGGCAGCGCGGTGAAGATCGACGGCACGGCCCTCGCAGCCGCCGTCAAGGCCGACCTGCGCACCCGGGTCGACGCACTGCGCGCCCGCGGCGTGGTGCCCGGGCTCGGCACGATCCTCGTGGGGGCCAACCCCGGGTCGCTGTCGTACGTGGCCGGCAAGCACCGCGACTGCGCGGAGGTCGGCATCGAGTCGATCCGCCTCGACCTGCCCGACACGGCCAGCGAGGCGGAGATCCGCGCGGCGATCGAGACGATGAACGCCGACCCCTCCGTCACCGCCTTCATCATCCAGCTGCCCCTGCCCGAGGGCATCGACCCGACGGCGATGCTCGAGCTGATGGACCCGTCGAAGGACGCGGACGGCCTCCACCCCGTCAACCTCGGCGAGCTCGTGCTCGCCGTGCCGGGCGGCAAGGGCTCGATCGACACGCCCCTGCCGTGCACGCCGCGCGGCATCGTGGAGATGCTCCGCGCCTACGACGTGCCGATCGCGGGGCGTCACGTGACGATCATCGGCCAGGGCCTCACGGTCGGGCGGCCGCTCGGCCTCCTGCTCACCCGCCTCGAGGCGACGGCCACCCTGACGCACTCGCGGACGGTCGACGTCGCGGCCGAGGTGCGCCGCGCCGACATCGTCGTCGCGGCGGCGGGCGTGGCCGGGCTCGTGCAGCCCGACTGGGTCGCCCCCGGGGCGACCGTGATCGACGTCGGCATCACGCGCGTGCTCGTCGAGGAGACGGGCAAGTACAAGCTGCGGGGCGACGTCGACCCGGCGGTGGCGCAGGTCGCGGGCGCCCTGTCGCCGGTGCCCGGGGGCGTCGGCCCGATGACCCGGGCGATGCTGCTGAAGAACGTCGTGGAGGCCGCCGAGCGCGACGCCTGACGGCCGCGCGGCGGCTGCGGCTGCGCGGCGGCCGCCGCCGCCGGCCTAGATCCGCGCCGACGCGAACGGGCGAGTACGACGAAGGCGGGCCACCACGGTGGCCCGCCTTCGTCGTGGTCGCCCGTGATCGAGAGTGCCGTCGGCACCGGCGGATGCCGCTGGCACCGGCTGGCACCGGCCAGCCGACCGGCCAGCCGACCGGCCAGCCGGCCGACCGGCCAGCCGACCGACCGACCGACCGACCGACCGGCCGCCGCCGGCGCCTAGCTCTCGCGGCGCGCGCCCTCGGCAGGGTGCACGGTGAAGATCGTCGGGGCGGTGTAGCCCGCCTCCGCGAAGGCCGCCGTGACGGCGTCGGCCACGGCGTCGCGCTGGTCGCTCGGCACGAGCGCGATCGCCGACCCGCCGAAGCCGCCGCCCGTCATCCGGGCCCCGACGGCGCCGGAGCGCTGGGCCGTCGCGACCGCGAGGTCGAGCTGCGGCACCGAGATCTCGAAGTCGTCGCGCATCGACACGTGCGAGGCGTCGAGCAGGGCGCCGATCGCCGCCGGGCCCTCGGTGCGCAGCGTGCGCACGGTGTCGAGCACGCGCTGGTTCTCGGTGACGACGTGGCGCACGCGCCGGTAGGTCTCGTCGTCGAGCACGTCGGAGGCGCGGGGCAGGTCCTCGACGTCGAGGTCGCGCAGCGAGGTGACGCCGAGCGCCTCCGCTCCGCGCTCGCACGACGCCCGGCGGTCGACGTACCCGCCGGTCGCGTGGGCGTGCTCGACGTGGGTGTCGACCACGAGGATCTCGAGCCCGGCCGCGGCGAAGCCCAGGTCGACGACGTCGGCCTCGAGGCTGCGGCAGTCGAGGAAGACCGCGGAGTCGGCACGGCCGAGCAGCGACGCCGACTGGTCCATGATGCCGGTGGGCGCGCCCACGGCGTCGTTCTCGGCGAGCTGGCCGACGGCGGCGAGCGTGGGGCGGTTCACCTCGAGCGACCAGAGCTCGGTCACGGCGACGGCGACGGAGCACTCGAGGGCGGCCGACGACGACAGCCCCGCGCCGATCGGCACGTCGGACTCGACGAAGACGTCGAGGCCGGGCGCCGTCGAGAGGTCGATCGACGACAGGTCGCCGCCGGCCGCCGAGAAGGCGGGGGCGTCGGCGTGCTGCGGCGCGACCGAGAGGGCCCAGGCGATGCCGAAGACGTAGGCCGACCAGCCCGACATGGCCGAGGGGTCGAGCTCGTCGAGCGAGATCTCGTGGACGCCCTCGTCGAACGAGCTCGCGACGCGCAGGAGGCGGTCGTCGCGACGGCCGACCGTGACGACGGTCCGCTTGTCGATCGCGAAGGGCAGCACGAAGCCGTCGTTGTAGTCGGTGTGCTCGCCGATGAGGTTCACGCGGCCGGGCGCCGACCACGTGCCGGCCACGGGGGACTCGAAGACGGAGGCGTAGCTGCGGGCCTGACCCGCGCCTCCCGGGGTGTCGGTGGTGGTCATGCGCGCGTCATCGCCTCTCTCAGTCGGTCGGCCTGGGCCTCGGGCACGAGGTCGCCCACCCAGGCTCCCATCGCGGCCTCGGAGCCGGCCAGGAACTTCAGCCTCGTCTCGGCCCGGCGGGGCGAGGTGATCTGCAGCATGAGCCGCACGGTGTCGCGGCCGACCGAGACCGGCGCCTGGTGCCAGGCGGCGATGTAGGGCGTCTCGTCGCCGTAGAGCGCGTCGAGGCCGCGCAGCAGCGTCTTGTACATGACCGCGAGCTCGTCGCGCTCGTCGCTCGTGAGGCCGGCGAAGTCGGGCACGTGGCGGTGCGGCAGCAGGTGGATCTCGATGGGCCAGCGCGCCGCGAACGGCACGAAGGCGGTGAAGTGCTCGCCGGCCAGCACGACGCGGGGCCCCTGGCGCTCGCTCTCGAGCAGGTCGTGGAAGAGGTCGGGGCCGTAGGCCTCGATGCTCCGCAGCAGCGACGCGGTGCGGGGGGTGACGTAGGGGTAGGCGTAGATCTGGCCGTGGGGGTGGTGCAGGGTCACGCCGATGGCCTGGCCGCGGTTCTCGAACGGGAAGACCTGCTCGACGCCGGGCAGCGCGCTGAGCGCCTCGGTGCGATGGGCCCACGCCTCGACCACTGTGCGGGCGCGCGAGTCGCTGAGGGTCGCGAACGAGCCGACGGTGTCGGGGCTGAAGCAGACGACCTCGCAGCGGCCGACGCTGCGGCGCACGCGGCCGAGGCCGATCTCGGCGAGGTCGTCGAGCCCTGCCGGAGCGTCGGGGTCGGTCAGCGCGGGGCCGAACGACGGCGAGCGGTTCTCGAACACGGCGACGTCGTAGACGTCGGGGATCTCGCTGGGGTTCGTCTCGCTGGCGGGCGCGAGCGGGTCGAGCTCGGCCGGGGGCAGGAAGACGCGGTTCTGGCGCGAGGCCGCGATCGACACCCAGTCGCCGGTCAGCGGGTCCTGTCGCATCGAGGCGGTCTCGGGCCGCGGGTCGAGCACGCGCGCGTCGACGCGGCGCTCGCTGCCGAGCGTCGTGTCGGCGTCGTCGAACCAGATCAGCTCGCGGCCGTCGGCCAGGGTCGACGTGCGGACGGCGATGGGTGCCATGGTCCCTCCTCGGGGTCGGCGCTCCCACGGCTGCAGCCTGCATTTGCGAAAGCAGGTGAAAGCATACGAAGATGACCGGGTGAACGCCAAATCCGCCGACCAGCCCCTCCCGGGCGAGCGGCGGCGCGACCGCATCGCCGACCTCGTCGGCCGTCGGGGCTTCGTCCGAACCGCCGAGCTCGCCCGCGAGTTCCGGCTCTCCGAGGTCACCATCCGCACCGACCTCGAGAGCCTCGCCGCCGACGGCCTCGTCTCGCGGGTGCACGGCGGCGCGCTCTCGGTCGACCGCCCTGTGGTCGAGCGCCCCTTCGAGGAGGAGAGCGCGGTCGGCATCGACGCCAAGCACGCGATCGGCGTGCGGGCCGCGGCCCTGGTGCGGTCGGGCGACTGCGTCGTGCTCGACGTCGGCACGACGACCACCCAGATCGCGCTGGCGCTGCTCGAGCGGCACGAGCTCGAGGGCGTCGTCGTCGTGACCAACAGCCTGACGATCGCCCTCGCCCTCGAGCAGGCGGTGCCGCGCTTCACCGTGATCGTCTCGGGCGGCACGCTCCGGCCGCTCCAGCACTCCCTGGTCAACCCGCTCGCGACCACGGTCTTCTCGGCCATCACGGCCGACATCGCCTTCATCGGCTGCACGGGGGTGCACCCCGACCACGGCGTCACGAACGTCAACCTGCCCGAGACCGACCTCAAGCGGCTCATGACGACGACGTCCCGACGCAGCTACATCGTCGCCGACGGGAGCAAGCTGGGGGAGGCGCACCTCGGCGTGATCGGCCCCCTCGACGTGTTCGAGGGGCTCGTGACCGCCGGGGCCGACGAGCACCGGGTCACCGCCCTGCGCGCCGCGGGCCTGACCGTGGTCGAGGCCGACCACGACGACGAGAGAGGACGACCGTGACGAGCTCACCCACCGGAGACCAGCTGCACCTGCGCCGAGAGGTCGACGGCCGCGTCGTCGAGGCCGTGGTGACCTCCGTCGCCGCCGGCCTGCGGTCGCTGACCGTCGACGGCCGCGCGCTGACCGAGACCTTCCCCGACTCGGTCGTGCCGCCGTCGGCGTGCGGCATCACGCTCTTCCCGTGGCCGAACCGCGTCGACGGCGGCCGCTGGTCGCTCGACGGCGAGGCGCAGCAGCTCGACATCACCGAGCCCTCGAAGGGCAACGCCAGCCACGGCCTCCTGCGGTACACCAGCTACCGCCTCGTCGAGCGAGACGAGCACGCGGTCACCCAGGCGGCGACGGTCTACCCGCAGCACGGCTGGCCGCTGCAGCTCGACCTCACGGTGCGGCACGAACTCGTGGCCGACGGGCTGCGGGTCAGCTACGAGGTCGAGAACGTCGGCGCGCGGCCGGCGCCGTTCGCGGTCGGGGCGCACCCCTTCCTCCGGGTGGGCGACGTCGACGTGGCCGACCTCACCGTGTCGCTCGACGCCGCGACGCGCTTCGTCGTCGACGAGCGGGGCGTCCCCACCGGCACCGAGCCGGTCGAGGGCACCGCCTACGACCTCCGCGGAGCGCCGGTGGTCGGCGACCTCGACCTCGACACCCCGTACCGTGACGTCGCACCGGGCCACGACGGCGTCCGTCGCGCCCGGCTGACGGCTCCCGACGGCACGGCGACCGAGCTCTGGCAGGACGCCTCGTTCGGCTACGTGCAGGTCTTCACCCCGCGCAACTTCCCCCGCGACGGCGTCCTCGGCCTGGCCGTGGCCGCCGAGCCGATGACGGCTCCGCCGAACGCCCTCGCGACCGGCGAGGGGCTCCTCCGCCTCGAGCCGGGCGAGCGCTGGTCGGGCTCCTGGGGCATCCGCCACGTCGCGGGCTGACCGGGCGTCGGGCGTGGGTGCGGCACCAGGGCCGACCCGCGACTCCCCCCGGGCCCTGTCGGGCCCTGTCCGGAGGTGCGGGTCGGGTGACCAGCAATTTGTCCTAAATGCGCAAGTTGCTGGGAATCACTCTGCGGCGGCGGTGAATCGGGGTAGCGTGTCGACTCGTTCCGGCTGGTTACCGGACGAACGCCGTCGACGTAGACGCAGGCCGCTCTTTTCCTGATCCGAATGGCGTCCTGCATCGTCGGCGCACGTGCCCCCGCCCGCGCACCGCGCTCGGCGGGGGCACGCCTCTTCCTCCCCGGGGCCCTCATCGGCGGCGCTCCGTCGTGCCCACGGGCGGGCTGCCCCTGGCTGCCGTCGAGCGTCGTCCCCGTGCGAGGGGCACTCGGAATGGGGGACGCGGGGCCCCTCCCGCCGATGGTTTGATCGGTCTCGGGTAAGCGACAGGAGATCCTCTCGGATCCCGCGCGAGGTGGCCCGATTCGGGTCGGGCCACCTGAACCCCTCCGGGTTCGTCAGCACGACGACCCGCGACGGAGAACCGCTGGTCACGGACCGGGTCAGCGGCGGCCCCGCAGAGACCACCCGGGTGGTGTCCCCCGGAACGGCCTCGAGATGGTGAGATCCCCTCCCGTCGGAGCGCGCGATGGCGTACGCTCGTCGGGTACCGGGCGGTGACCAGACGCCCGGTGTCGGGGGCAGGATTCGGGTCCGCGCCCCTGCGGTGGGGCCGCCACGTAGGGGTACGTGATGACGGCCCCACCCTCGCACGTCGGAGGCCCTCCCCGAGTCGGGGAGGGCCTCCTGTGCGTCACGCGCGTGCGTCGTGGGCCCCGTGGGGCTCGAACCCACGACCCGCGGATTAAAAGTCCGATGCTCTACCAACTGAGCTAGAGGCCCCTGCGCGCTCAACGATACGGGATGCCGCGCGTCCTCGGCGGCCGGCCCGCGCCTCCCCGGCTCCCGCTCCGCCCTCAGCGAAGCGGCGGCGCCCGCCCGCACGTCACTGGGCGACCGCGCCTAAGCTCTGCCTGATGCCTCGCGAATTCCACCGTCCCACCCAGTTCTCCGGCGCCCAGTTCGAGGCGTACCAGGGCGGTGACGACCCGGCGACGCTGAACCGGGTCGCCCACGAGTCGGCCGCGGCCCTCGTGGCCCGGGTGAAGGACGACCCGAGCCCCGAGATCCTCGACCGCCTGGTCAGCTTCACCGACCTGCACGGCATCGACGCGGTCGCCGAGCTCTGGGCGCACGCCGCCGCGCACACGCTGCCGGGGGCCCTCTGGCGCATCTACCTCGTCCGCGCCGTCATCCGTCAGGCACCCGACGAGGTGGCCCTGCTCTTCGACCGCGGCGTCACGGCCTCGTCGACCATCGACCCGATCGTCGCGGGCGCACCGGCCCCGGCCAGCCCGGAGGAGGTCGTCGAGCTCGCCGACCTCATCCTCCGCGGCGTCTTCGTCGGCGACTTCGCCCTCGCCCTCGAGCGGGGTGCCGCGTTCTGCCGGCTCGCCGCCGCCGGCGCCACGAGCGTCGCCGACGACCAGGACTCGATCGGCTCCGACCTCGCCACGACCCTCACCCGACGGGCGCTGCGCTTCTCCGAGCTCGCCGTCGACCTCACCGCCTGTGCCGCGCTCTGGCGCGACGGCGGCCTCGCGTAGCGACGCGGCAGGACCGCCCAGGAGGCGCGCCGCCGTTCGCACCCGGCGAACCCTGTGACGGGCCCCGGCTCGGGCGGCTAAACTCCATCGAGTCGGGCCGCAGTAACCCCGGGCTCCAAATTCAGCCGCTTCGAGCGGACTCGCGCCGAGAGGCGTTCCTGCGGTCCGGCACCCTCTTCCTCCGGGCAAGCCCCGTCGAGGTCCAGCGCGTCTCGGTCGACGCCCACCGCGCCTCCCGCCGAGGTCCCCGCTCCGCGACCGTCGTCGTGCATCTCTCGTCCGCCGGGCGAAACTCGCCCAATCCGGGTGCTCCCCGGTGCCGAACCATTGACGTGAGGGATCGTGCAGATCCTCCGCCCGACACGGCCCCCTACGGCCCGCCGGGCGGGCTGCTCCCTCCGCGGGTCCGGGCCTCATCGCCATCCCAGACGGCCTCGCGGAGGGGCGGTCCCACACCGTCACGATCCCGTGACGGACCCGAGCGACCAGGGGATCGAGGTGAGACCTGACATATGCTGAAACTCGTGACCCGTGAAACCGAGACTCCGGAGGACGATCTCCGGCCGTCGACTCCCGACGAGCTGCTGACCAGGGTCGCCGGCGGAGACCAGCTCGCGTTCGCCGAGCTCTACGACCAGACCGCACCTCGGGTGCTCGGGCTCGTCAAGCGCCTCCTGAAGGACCACGCGCAGAGCGAGGAGGTCACCCAGGAGGTGTTCCTCGAGATCTGGCAGACGGCCACCCGGTTCGACACCGCCCGGGGCAGCGCCTCGAGCTGGATGCTCACCATGGCCCACCGCCGCGCCGTCGACCGGGTCCGCGCCTCGCAGGCCGGCCGCGACCGCGACCTGCGCATCGGGGTCCGAGACCTCGACACCGACTTCGACTCGGTCACCGAGTCGGTCGAGATCCGCATCGAGCACGAGCGGGTCGAACGCGCCCTGGGGCGCCTCACCGAACTGCAGCGCCAGGCCGTCCGGCTGGCGTACTACGGCGGCTACAGCCACAGCGAGGTGGCCGCGATGCTGGGGGTGCCGATCGGCACCGTCAAGACGAGACTGCGCGACGGCATGATCCGGCTGCGCGACGAGATGGGGGTGGCCTCGTGACCGACCACGACGAGCCCACGGGCACCGACCGACAGCCCGGCGACGACGAGACGGCGGCCCTCGCGGGCAGCTACGTCCTCAACGCGCTGAGCGACGACGAACGACACGACTTCGAGGCTCTGATGAGCCGCTCCGAGACCACCAGGAAGGAGGTGACCGGCATGAGCGAGACCGTCCTGCTGCTCGCCCACGCGGCGACGCCGGTCGCCCCCTCGGCGGCCCTCCGCTCCAGCGTCCTCGACGCGATCCGCACCCTGCCGCAGCTCCCGGCGCAGCAGGCCCCGGTCGCCGCCGACACCGCAGGAGGCGCGGGTGACGACCACGAGGTCGCTCCCGTCCGCCGGTCGGTGCCCGAGATGGAGCCCTCCGAGTCCGAGACCGCGGGCCGCCTCCTCGAGGCGACCGGCCCGGCCCGTGCCCGCTGGTTCACCCGCCCCGTGGCGGTGCTCGGCGTGGCCGCGGCGGCCGCCGCGCTGTTCTTCGGCGGCGGCGCGATCATCCAGCAGGTCTCCGGCCCCGGCCAGGGCACCGAGTCCACCGCGTCGGCCCTCGACGAGATCTACGCGGCGAAGGACTTCCAGCGCTCGGTGGCCGACGTCAGCACCGGCGGCACCGCGACCCTGGTGTGGTCGGAGGACCTCAAGCGCTCGGCGGTCGTCTTCGACGGCCTGACCTCGCTGCCCGGCGACCAGACCTACGAGCTCTGGTACATCGACGAGGCCCGCGGAGCGGTGCCGGCCGGCACGTTCGACACGGCCTCCGACTCCACGGTCACCCAGGTGCTCAAGGGCGAGATGACGCCCGGCGCCACCATCGGCCTCACGGTCGAGCCGGCGGGCGGCTCCGACGCCCCCACCAGCGAGCCGATCATGGCGGTCAGCAGCGCGTAGGCGCCCGCCGCGGCGACGCGACCCTGCCACAGCACGACGGAGGCGGCCCACCAGACCGGTGGACCGCCTCCGTCGTGTTCCCCCCACAGCACGTCGGAGGCGGCCCACCAGACCGGTGGACCGCCTCCGTCGTCGCAGGGTCGGCCCCGGCGGGCCGGGCGTCGATCAGCCGAAGCGGCCGGAGACGTAGTCCTCGGTGGCCTGGACGCTGGGCTTCGAGAACATCGTCGCGGTGTCGTCGTACTCGATGAGCTTGCCGGGCTTGCCGGTGCCGGCGATGTTGAAGAAGGCGGTCTTGTCGCTGACGCGGCTCGCCTGCTGCATGTTGTGGGTCACGATCACGATCGTGTACTCCTGCTTGAGCTCCTCGATGAGGTCCTCGATGGCGAGGGTCGAGATCGGGTCGAGGGCCGAGCAGGGCTCGTCCATCAGCACGACGTCGGGGGAGACCGCGATCGCACGGGCGATGCAGAGACGCTGCTGCTGGCCGCCGGAGAGGCCGGAGCCGGGCTTGTCGAGGCGGTCCTTGACCTCGTTCCAGAGGTTGGCGCCCTGGAGCGACTTCTCGACGAGGGAGTCCTGGTCGCCCTTCGAGAGGCGCCGGTTGTTCAGCTTGACGCCGGCGAGCACGTTGTCGCGGATGCTCATGGTGGGGAAGGGGTTGGGGCGCTGGAAGACCATGCCGACCTGGCGGCGGACGAGCACCGGGTCGACGCCGGGCCCGTAGAGGTCGTTGCCGTCGATCAGCACCTCGCCCTCGACGTACGCGCCGGGGATGACCTCGTGCATGCGGTTGAGCGTGCGGAGGAAGGTCGACTTGCCGCAGCCGGAGGGGCCGATGAAGGCCGTGACGGTGCGGGGCTCGATGGTGATGTTGACGTCTTCGACGGCCTTGAACTTGCCGTAGTAGACGTTGAGGTCGTTGACCTCGATGCGCTTGGACACGGTGCTTCCTTCTGGGGTCGGGCCGGTTCGGGTCTAGCGACCGAGCTTGGGGGAGAAGAGCTTCGACACGAGGCGGGCCAGGAGGTTCAGCAGCATGACGATCAGGATGAGCGTCAGGGCCGCCGTCCAGGCGCGGTCGAGGAAGTCGGAGGAGTTGGGGCCCTGGTTCGCGTACTGGGTGTACGCGAAGACGGGCAGCGTCATCATGCGGTCGCCGAACAGGTCGTAGTTCATGCTGGCCGTGAACCCGGCGGTGAGCAGCAGCGGAGCCGTCTCGCCGATGACGCGGGCGATCGACAGCATGATGCCGGTCGTGATGCCGGCGAGCGACGTCGGCAGGACGATCTTGAGGATCGTCAGCCACTTCGGCACGCCGAGGGCGTAGCTCGCCTCGCGCAGCTCGTTCGGGACGATCTTGAGGATCTCCTCGCTGGAGCGCACGACGACGGGGATCATCAGGACGGCCAGCGCGACGGCGCCGATCGCGCCGGAGCGGACGCCGGGGCCGGCGAACAGCGAGAACAGGGCGTAGGCGAAGAGGCCGGCGACGATCGACGGGATGCCCGTCATGACGTCGACGAAGAAGGTGATGCTGCGGGCCAGCGCGCCGCGGCCGTACTCGACGAGGTAGATCGAGGTCAGCAGGCCGATCGGGATGCTGATCAGGGCGGCGAAGGCCGTGATCTCGAGCGTTCCGATGATGGCGTGCAGCGCCCCGCCGCCCGAGTCGATGATGTTGCGCATCGAGTACGTGTAGAACTCGCCGTCGAAGCGGTTCAGGCCCCGCGAGACGACCGTGTAGAGCAGCGACACGAGCGGCAGCAGGGCGACGATGAAGGCCGTCGTCACGAGCGACGTGATCAGCCGGTCGACGGCCTTGCGGCCGCCCTCGACGATGCGGGAGACGACGACGATCAGGACGTCGAAGAGGATCGTCCCGAAGAACAGGGCCCCGACGATGTTGAAGTCCTCCGTCATGCCCCCGGCCTGCAGCAGCAGGAAGACGACCGAGAACAGGACCCAGCTGCCGACGAGCAGGCCCCAGGCGGTGCCCCGGGGGAGCTTGCCCGCGGTGAGGGTGTTCGTGGTGGTGCGCGCGGCGACCGACATCAGTTCGCTCCCGAGAAGGCCTTGCGGCGGTTGACGATGAAGCGGGCGAGCATGTTGACCGCCAGCGTGATGACGAAGAGGACGAGGCCCGAGGCGATCAGCGTATTGACGCCGACGCCGACGGCCTCGTTGAACTGGAGGGCGATGTTCGCGGCGATCGTGTTGGGGTTCTGCGAGCCCAGCAGCGCGAAGTTCACGACGATGGCGGGCGAGAGCACGATGGCGATGGCGAGGGTCTCGCCGAGGGCCCGGCCGAGGCCGAGCATGATCGCCGAGACGATGCCGGAGCGGGCGAAGGGCAGCACCGCGAGGCGGATCATCTCCCACCGGGTGGCGCCGAGCGCCAGCGCGGCCTCCTCGTGCAGCACGGGGGCCTGGAAGAAGATCTCGCGCATGACGGCGGTCATGATCGGCAGGACCATGACCGCGAGCACGATGGCGGCGGTGAGGATGGTCTTGCCGGTGCCGGAGACGGGGCCGGCGAAGAGCGGCAGCCAGCCGAACCAGTCGACGAGGTTCGCGTAGAAGGGCTGCACGAAGGGAGCGAGCACGAGGACGCCCCAGAGGCCGAAGACGACGCTGGGCACGGCGGCGAGCAGGTCGATGACGTAGCCGAGGCCCTGGCTGATGCGGCGCGGCGCGTAGTGCGAGATGAAGAGCGCGATGCCGAGGGCGAGCGGCGTGGCGATCAGCAGGGCGATCAGCGACGCCCACACCGTGCCGAAGACGAGCGGCCCGACGTACGACCAGAAGTTGGTGGCGTCGTTCGGCAGGGTGCCGGCCTCGGCGACGAACGCCGGCAGGCTCTGCACGACCAGGAAGAGCGCGACGGCGGCGAGCACCACGAGGATGAGGATGCCGGAGAAGAGGGTGGCCCCCGAGAAGACGCGGTCGCCGGGGCGCACCGTGGCCTTCGTCGTGGGGGTGGTGGCGGCGACGGTCATTCCCTGGTTCTTCCTGCTCGGGTGAGTTTCTCGGCGGCGGGCCTTCGGGTGGGCCACCGCCGGGGCGGAGCGCTGCGGCGGGCCGCAGCAGGGGAGCGGCCTGGGTCGCGCGGGGGTGCGCGCGACCCAGGCCGGGTGCAGCAGGTGCTACTTGATGGTGGCGATCGCGTCGGCGACCTTCGAGGCGAGGTCGCTCGACAGGGGCGCGGAGCCGGCCTGGTCGGCAGCGGCCTCCTGGCCCTCGTCGCTGGCGACGTACTCGGCGTAGGCCTTGACGACGGCGCCCTTCTCGGCGTCGGCGTACTCGGAGCAGGTGATCAGGTAGCTGACCAGGACGAGCGGGTACGAGCCGGCCTCGTCGTAGGTGCGGTCGAGCTTGATCGCGAGGTCGTTCGACTCGCGGCCCTCGGCGAGGGGCGAGGCGGCGACGGCCTGCGACGCGCCGTCGGCGGTCAGCTCGCTGGCCTCGCCGCCGACCATGAGCTTGGCGGCCGAGAGGTCGCCGATGCCCGACTCGTCGGCGTAGCCGATCGAGTTGGTCGAGTTGTTGATCGCGTCGACGACGCCCGACGTGCCCTTGGCGGCGTCACCGGTGCTGTACGGGAAGGTCTGGCCCGACTCGGCGTCCCAGACGTCGCCGGCGTTCGCCTTGACGTACTCGGTGAAGTTCTGCGTCGTGCCCGAGTCGTCGGAACGGTGGATGGCCGTGATCGACTCGCTCGGCAGGTCGGCGTCGGGGTTCAGGGCGACGATGGCGTCGTCGTCCCACGTGGTGATGGTGCCCTTGAAGATGCCGGCGATGGTCGCCGCGTCGAGGGTCAGGTCGTCGACGCCCTCGACGTTGTAGGCCAGGGCGATGGGCGAGATGTAGACGGGCAGGTCGATGCCCTTCGTGCCGGGAGCGCAGGCGGCGAACTCGCTGGCGAGCTCCTCGTCCTTGAGCGCGGCGTCGGAGCCGGCGAAGTCGGCGGCGCCCGAGATGAAGCTGGTGCGGCCCGAGCCGGAGCCCTGCGGGTCGTAGTTGACGGTGACGTCGGGGTTGGCGGTCTGGAAGCCCGCGGCCCAGGTGGTCTCGGCGGTGCCCTGGGCGGACGAGCCGATGCCGTTGATGGTGCCCGAGAGGTCGGAGGCGCTGGCGGAGTCGCCGGCCTCCGCTGCGCCCTCGTTGCCGGCGCAGGACGCGAGGAGCATGGTGCCGACCGCGGCGATCGCGAAGATGCTGCCGGTGCGCTTGAAGTTCACAGAGGTTCCTTCGTGGAGTGTGTTGGCTGTGTGTGCGGGCCAGGTGCCGGCCCGTGCGTGACGCTACGGCGGCAGGTTGACCACGGTCGTCTGCGCCGGTGAACGGGAGGTTAACGAGGCGGGAACATCGGCCGGGCATCCGGCCCGCCGCGGGCGCGACGGGCCGCGGCGACGTGGGCGCCGTGCTGCCGCCCTTCGACGACCGAGCCCCCGGGGCGACCGCCTCGACGGCGGCCCCGGGGGCTCGGCACCGACCCCGGGGGCCGTGGTGCGGCAGCGGCCTCAGCCCACCGGCCCGTGGGTCTCGACGGCGACGAGGGCGCCGCCCTCGACCGAGACGTGCAGCACCGTGAACTCGGCGGGGCTCAGCGAGGAGGCGCGGCGCAGGTCGAGCCGCTCGCCGCCCTTCGTGCTCGTGGCGATCTGTCGCAGCAGCTCCGGCAGCACCGGGGCGTGCGTGCAGAACACGGCCGGCACCCTCTTCTTGAGCCTCTTCGCGACGACCCCGACCACGTCGTCGTCGTGGCGCTCGAAGGCGTCCTGGCTGAGCGAGTCGGTCTGCTTGACGCCCACGTGGGTCAGGGCGGAGAGCGGCTCCAGGGTCGCGAGGCAGCGGGCCGCGGTGCTGCTGATGAGCCGTTGCGGGGCCCACGCGGCGATCGCGGGGGCGATGGTCTTGGCCTGCCGGCGCCCCTGCGGCAGCAGCGGGCGGGTCGCGTCGGAGCCGCTCCACTCGGCCGGCGACGTGGTCTTGGCGTGGCGCAGCGCCACGAGGGCGAAGGTGCGCGCCGCCCCGCGCTCGACGCGGTCGGCGAACCGGTCGAGCACCTCGGCGTCGCGCTCGTAGGTGAGGGCGGCCCGCGCCTCAGCGAGCGGCACCCAGCGGATCGCCGCGACCTCGCTGTTGGGCACGAACGTGCCCGCGGCGGCGAACGACTCGTCGGTGACCTCGGCGGCCCAGTAGTGCACGACCTTGTCGCGCCCGCCGGGCATCACGTACTCGGCCGTGCCGAGCGGCGCCCCGAGCGAGACGCGGTACCCGGTCTCTTCGTGGATCTCGCGCACCGCGGTCTGCGGCGTCGACTCGCCGGGGTCGACCTTGCCCTTGGGCAGCGAGACGTCGCCGTGGTGGTCACGGTGGATGAGCAGCACGCGCACGGCGCCCCCGACGTACCGGAAGCACACGGCGCCCGCCGCGACGACCGTCGTGGAGGCCACCGTCACCGGCTGCTCTTCTTCCGCTGCGTGATCATCTTCATCAGCGAATTCTGCATGTCGACGAGCGGCTTGTCCGCCTCGTCGCGGGCGTGGCGCGTCCAGGTGCCGTCGGCGGCGAGCCACCACGACGCCGTCTCGTCGCTCATCGCGCGCTCGAAGAGCGAGCCGACCTCGTCGAGGTGGTCGGGCTGGGTGAGGCGCACGAGTGCCTCCACCCGGCGGTCGAGGTTGCGGTGCATCATGTCGGCGCTGCCGATGAAGACCTGCGGGTCGCCGTCGTTCGCGAACCAGAACAGCCGCGAGTGCTCGAGGTAGCGCCCGAGGATCGAGCGCACCCGGATGGTCTCGCTGAGCCCGGGCTGCCCCGGCTTGATGGTGCAGATGCCGCGCACCCACACGTCGACCGGCACCCCGGCCTGGCTCGCCCGGTAGAGCGCGTCGATGATCTGCTCGTCGACGATCGAGTTGATCTTGATGCGGATGCCGGAGGCGCGGCCCGCCTGGGCGTGCTCGATCTCGGTCTGGATCTGCTTCAGCAGCCCGCGGCGCAGGTAGCGCGGAGCGACCAGCAGGCGCTTGAACTTCTTCTCGATGGCGTAGCCGGAGAGCTCGTTGAAGAGCCGCGTCAGGTCCTTCCCGACCTGGTCGTCGGCGGTGAACAGGCCCATGTCTTCGTAGATGCGGCTCGTCTTCGGGTTGTAGTTGCCCGTGCCGATGTGCGTGTAGTGCTTCAGCGTGCCCTTCTCCTGGCGGATCACCAGGGCGAGCTTGCAGTGGGTCTTGAGGCCGACCAGGCCGTAGACGACGTGGACGCCGGCCTTCTCGAGCTTGCGGGCCCAGGTGATGTTGTTCTGCTCGTCGAAGCGCGCCTTCACCTCGACGAGGGCCAGCACCTGCTTGCCGGCCTCGGCGGCGTCGATCAGGGCCTCGATGATGGGGCTGTCACCGCTCGTGCGGTACAGGGTCTGCTTGATGGCGAGCACGTTCGGGTCGGCCGCGGCCTGCTCGAGGAAGGCCTGGACGCTCGTCGCGAACGACTCGTAGGGGTGGTGCACGAGGATGTCGCGGCGCGCGATGCTCGCGAACATGTCGGGCTTCATGTTCGGCTCGGTCGGCTGCAGCTGGACGGCCGTCGTCGGCAGGTGCTTGGGGTACTTGAGGTCGGGCCGCGGCATCTTCGTGATCTCGAAGAGGCCCGCGAGGTCGAGCGGCGCCGGCAGGCGGTAGACCTCCTGGTCGGTGACGTCGAGCTCGCGCACGAGCAGCTCGAGCGTGACCGGGTCCATGTCGTCGGTGATCTCGAGCCGGATCGGCGGGCCGAAGCGGCGGCGGAGCAGCTCGCGCTCGAGCGCCTGGATGAGGTTCTCCGACTCGTCCTCGTCGACCTCGACGTCCTCGTTGCGGGTGACGCGGAAGACGTGGTGCTCGACGACCTCCATGCCCGGGAAGAGGTCTTGCAGGTGGTTCGCGATCAGGTCTTCCAGCGGGATGAAGCGCACGCGACCGCTGTCGTTGTCGGGCAGCTGGACGAAGCGCGGCAGCATCTGCGGCACCTTGAGGCGCGCGAACTCCTGGCGCATCGTCTTGGGGTTGCGCACCCGGACCGAGAGGTTGAGCGAGAGCCCTGAGATGTACGGGAAGGGGTGGGCCGGGTCGACGGCGAGCGGCATCAGCACGGGGAAGATCTGCTCGGTGAAGATCTCGCGCATGCGCACCCGGTCGGCCTCCTCGAGGTCGGACCAGTTCTCGATGTGGATGCCGGCGTCGTCGAGGGCGGGCCGCACGAGGTCGAGGAAGGCCCGGGCGTGCCGCTCCTGCAGATCGTGGGCCGCTGCGCTGATGTCGGCGAGCACCTCGTTGGGGCCGCGGCCGACGTTGGTCGGCACGGCGAGGCCGGTCGCGATGCGGCGCTTGAGGCCGGCCACCCGGACCATGAAGAACTCGTCGAGGTTGCTCGCGAAGATGGCGAGGAAGTTCGCCCGCTCGAGCAGCGGCGTCGACGGGTCCTCCGCGAGCTCGAGCACGCGCTGGTTGAACGCGAGCCAGCTCAGCTCGCGGTCGAGGTACCGCTCGGCGGGCAACGTGCCCTCCTCGAAGCTGACGATCTCGTCGAAGTCGTCGAGGAAATCAGGGGTGACGCCGGCGCCGTCGACGCGTGGTTCGCTGTCCATGCCCCCCATCGTGCCACCCGCGGTGACCGGTCGGGGTCACCGACGGTGAACGGCAGGTGACGTCAGGGGCGGGCGGGCACCGGGGGAGGGCTCCTCGGGTGCTGCCCCGCGCCTCCCGCGCTCCCCGCCCAGCACGAGGGCGCTGCCCGCGGCGCTGAGCGCGAAGCCCCCGAGGGTGGCGAGCGAGAACGGCTCGCCGAGCAGGAGGGCGCCGGTGAGCGCCGTCGTCGGCGCGACCAGGAAGAGGAGCGCGTTGACGGCCGTCACGCCGAGGCGCCGCAGCAGCCACCAGTACAGGCCGTAGGCGGCGAGGGTCGGCAGCGCCGCGGCGAGGAGGGCGGCCAGCCAGAACGAGGCGTCGAGGGGCGGCCGCAGGGTGCCCGTGGCGACGGCGAGCACGACGAGGGCGAGCGCCGTGACGGAGACGTGCAGCGTCAGGGTGGTCAGGACGGGGAGGCGCACGGGCGCTCGGCGCTCCACCAGCGTGCCGGCGACGAGGCAGGCCATCGCCAGGGCGGGCAGCGCGTACGCCGCGGGGGCGGCGGAGGAGGCCCCCAGCTGCGAGCCGACGACCAGCACGACGCCGAGCGCGCCGAGCGCGAGCCCCGCCCACTGCCCGCCGCGCACCCGGAGCCCGAGCAGCGGGCCGACGAGGGTCGCGACGACGAGCGGCTGCACGGCGTCGACGAGCGCCGTCGTGCCCGTCGCCACCCCCGCGGCCACGGCCGCGTAGACGAAGACGCAGTAGCCGAACTGGGCCAGGAGCCCGACGACGGCCTGCTGCCCGAGGTCGCCGCGCGCGACGCCGCGCAGGCCGCCGCGCAGGCCGGTGACGACGAGCAGCACGAGGGCGAGCGGGGCGAACCGCCAGGCCAGGAGGGTCGTCGCCGGCACGTCGACGGTCGCGAGGGCGGCGAGCGTGAAGCCCGAGCTCCAGGCGAGGACGAAGGCGACCGCGCCGCCGACCACGACGACGCCGCTCGGTACACTGATCGGTTTACTCATGGCGTCGACTATACACATCGGTATAGTCGAGGCATGGTCGATCTCGACAGCCCCGACGGCGGCCTCGCCGTCCCCGCCCCGCCCCCGCTCACGCCGGGGGCCCGTCGCGTGCTCGACGCCGCCTCCGACCTCTTCTACGACCAGGGGATCCACGCGGTCGGCGTCGACACGATCGCCGAGGCGGCCGGGGTCACGAAGAAGACGCTCTACGACCGCTTCGGCTCGAAGGAGGCGCTGGTCGTGTCGTATCTCCGCCACCGCGACGCCCGGTGGCGGGAGCACCTCGCCGCCCACCTGGCGCAGGTGCCCGAGCCCGGGGTCGCGCGCGTCCTCGCCGTGTTCGACGCCGCCGTCGACTGGTCGCGGCAGCACGGCGGCAAGGGCTGCAGCGCGATCAACGCACGGGCGGAGGTCGGCGACGGGCACGACGGCAACGCGGTCTTCCCCGAGGCGGCGCGACAGAAGGGCTGGCTGCTCACGCTCTTCGCCGAGCTCTGCCGCGAGGCGGGGCTCACCCGCCCCGACGACCTGGCCCGGACGCTCATGCTCGTGCACGAGGGGGCGATCGTCACGGTCGGGATGGAGACCTTCGACCAGCCCCTCGAGCACGCCCGCTCGGTCGCGCGGTCGCTGCTGGAGGCGGCTCAGGCTGCGCCGGCGGCGTGACGGCCGTGGTCAGAGCACGCCGCCCCGGAACGGGGCTCGTCGACGCCACGTGACGGTGCGCCACGCCCACTCGACGGGGCCGTAGCGGAAGTGCCGGAGCCAGGCCCTGCTGACGACGGACTGCACCGTCAGCACGACCAGCGCGACGAGGACGGCGGGGAGCGGCGAGGTCATGTGCGCCCAGTCGAGGGCGGGCACGACCGCCGAGAGCGCGACGACGACGACCGAGGCGCTCACGTAGTTCGACAGGGCCATCCGGCCGAGGGGCTCGAAGGCCGCCGCGACGACGACCCGCGCCCGCGTGGACCACAACAGGGTCAGAGCCGCCGTGTACGTCACGGCCAGGGCCAGCCCGGCGACGCCGCCCGCGGTCGTGAACCGGGGGTCGCCGGGCTGGGTGGTCTGCCAGGCGACGGCCGCCACGCTCGCCACGGCGGCGACCCCCAGCGTCGCCACGACCGGCCTGCCGCCGCGCTCGAGGGCGCGGGGGAGGCCCCAGGAGGCGCCGGCGGCACCCAGCAGCACCAGACCGGGCAGCGACGCGAGCCCGCCGCCGAACAGGGCGTAGGCCGCGACGGTGCCGACGGCGCCGAGCGCGAGCGTCAGCCACCGGGGCGCCCAGAGCACGACCGGGAGCGCGAGCAGCCCGACGACCGCGTACTCGCGGAGGACCTCGCCGGGGTAGACGACCGCGTGCAGGCAGCCGATGCCGAGGAGGGCGAGGAGGCGGAGGCCGACCGGCAGCCACGGGGCCGTGCCGCGGCGCCGCGCCGAGTCGACGACGAGCTGGAGGCTGAGGCCGAAGAGGACGACGAAGATCGGGACGAAGCGGGTCTGCACGGCGAACTCGAGCAGCGTCTGCGTGGTGCTCGCGGGGGCCTCGGCGTCGAACGGCACCGCGCTGCCCAGCCGGGTGATGTCGGGGACGTTGACGAGCAGGATGCCGCAGAGGGCGAACCCCCGCAGGCTGTCGACCAGTCGCCAGCGGGTCGAGGCGGAGGCGCCGTCGACGCCGGGGGCCGGGGCGGGGCGGGTCGTGGTCATCGGCGTCGCCCCTCGCTCAGCAGCCGGTCGTAGACGGCGAGGTACTCGCCCGTCATGCGGGTCACGTGCGCGCGCTCGAGGCCGCGGCGGGCGCGCTCGCCGAGGTCGGCCCGGGCCGCCTCGTCGCCGAGCAGGCGGTCGAGGGTGCGCGCGAGGGCGTCGACGTCCCCGGACGGGAAGACCACGCCCGCCGCGCCGTGGTCGACGGCCTCCGGGAGGCCGTCCGCCGAGCTGACGACGCAGGCGAGGCCCGCCTCGCGCTGCTCGCCCACGACGAGGGGGAACGGGTCGCGCCGCGAGGCCGTGACCGCGATGTCGGCGCCGTAGAGGTGCGGCCTCGGGTCGGCGACCGAGCCGACCGTGTGCACGCGGTCGCTCCACGGGGCGCCGGCCGCCGCCTCCAGGGTGTCGGGCTCGTCGACGTTGCCGACGAACCAGAGCTGGGCGTCGGGGTGGGCCTCCGCGACCCTGCCGAACGCCGCCACGAGCACGTCGGAGCCCTTGCGGCGGGTGACGGAGCCGACGGCGACGACGGCGGGGTGCCCGAGGTCGGCGGCTGCCGGGCGCCCCGGGCGCCGGGGGCTGCCGATCGTCGCGTTCGTGACGGTGCAGGTCTTCCGGCGGGCGAGGGGCCGTCGACGCATCGACAGCTCGACGGCCCGGCTGACGCAGACCACGGCGTCGGCGAGGCCCATGACCCCGACTCCTCGCTGGAACTCGTTGTGGACCGTCGCGACCGACGGCACCCGGGGGGCGGCGACGGCGACGAGCACGGCCGGCGTCAGGGTGTGCGCGTGGACGACGTCGGGCCCGAGCCGGCGGAGCAGGCCCCGCAGGCGTCGGAGGGTGGCGGGCAGCTCACGGGGCGCCCGCCGGCTGAAGTCGACCTCCGCCGTCGAGACGCCGTGGGCGTGGAGCAGGTCGTACCAGTCGCCCCCCGCCGAGACGACCCAGACCTCGTGGCCCCGGGCGGCCTGCGCCGTGGCGAGGTCGACGACGACGTTGACGATGCCGTTGGCGGTGTTCGACATGGTGTCGGTCAGGTGGACGATCCGCATGGGGCCCCTCGGTCGGTCGCCCGAGCGGGTTCTCGGGTCAGGACTGAGATCGAAGATATCACATGTCGAACGACGCCCCGCTGAGACGACGAACGCCCCCGCGGAGTCGCGGGGGCGTTCGTGGTGGTCGCGCTGGTGCTACTTCTTCTCCTCGAGCTTCAGCGCGATGCCGAGGCCGAAGAACGTGGGCGCCCAGTGGCCGATGAAGATGCCCCAGCGGTCGGACTGGGCCTTGTCGTTCGAGTCCTTGCCCTGCGACGCGAGCCAGGCCACGAGGGCGATGACGATGGAGGCGAAGCCGCCCCAGTAGGCGTGCTTGCTCTGGACTCCGAGGTCGGAGAGGAAACGGACGGGGTTCATGGTGTTCTCCTGCAGCTCGTGGGGATCGTGCGGTCCCCACAATCCACTCCGTCGCGCTGTGAGCCAGGTGGCAGCCCGGAGGCCGGGTCGGAGTAGCCCCCGGAGGCGTCGACGACGTACCCCGACGTACCCCGACGTGCTCCGGCCCTAGAGGAAGGGGCCGGCCTCGAACGCCGCGCCCTCCGGCGTGACGTCCGTGACGACCCCGGCCACGCGGACGGGCACGGGCGAGACCGAGCCGAAGGTGCCCGTCGCCCCCGACGCGTCGCGAGCGTCGGCGCTGTAGGAGGCGGCCCCCTCGGTCACCGAGGTGACGTCCCAGCCGGTGCCGTCCCACTCGCCCACGTCGTACGTCGGGGCCGTCTCGAGGGTCCACTTCTGGTTCGACAGCTCGTAGCCGCCGTCGCCGTTGAGGAGGGCGAAGCTGCACCCCTCGGGGCGGGGGTCGGGGCTGCCGACGCAGCCGGAGACCCAGCCGTCGACGGCCGCCCGGGCCGAGGCCTCGCCCTGCTCGGTCAGCTCGGCCACGAGGACGGCCGGGGTGCCGCGGCTGCCGGCGCCCGAGGCGGTGCCGGTCGCGGCGGGTGCGCCCCAGAGGTCGCCGCCGCCGCCGAGCTCGACGTCGTAGCTGCCCGGCAGGGCGCGGAGCTCCACCGTGGCGGAGTCGCCCCGCGGCAGCTCGGCGCCGGCGACCGAGACGGTCGCGGACGACGGCGCGCCGACCTGGACGGTCAGCGTGCCGAGCTCCACCGGCTCCAGCTCCCACCGCGGGAAGAAGAGGAGGTCGCGGCCGTCGCTCACGAGGGCGAACGACTGCTGCCACCGGGGGCCCGCCTCGCCGCCCTGCTGCACGGTCGCCTCGACGGTGGCCGACTCGTCGTCCACGACCGCCGGGGCGACGTCGAAGTCGCTCACCCGGTCGCTCGCCGCGGCGTAGGCCTCGTCGGTGAGGAGGACGTCGTCGTCGCCGACCTCGGTGCCGTCGAGGGCGAAGGCGCGCTCGGCGTCGCCCTGCTGCAGGGCCTCGAGGTACGCCGCGACGGCGGCCTCGGGGCGGTGCGACGCCGCCGTCCGGCCGACGCCGACGGCGGCCGCCGCCGCGAGCAGGAAGAGCAGCACGCCCGCGCCCACCAGCACGGTGCGACGACGACGTCGCCGCGGCGCCGCGGGGGAGTCCGCGACTCCCGTGACTCCGTCGACTCCCTCGGCCCGGCCGCCCGGCCCGCCGTCGCGGTGCTCGTCGCCCGGCGTCCCCTGCGTCTCGCTCATGTCTCTCCCCCTGGAGTCGTCCTGGCCCGGCGGCGTCAGCGCCGCAGGGTCCACTGCACGTCGACCGCGTGGTCGACGAAGCCCCGGCCGGCGTAGAGCCTCAGCGCCGGCTCGTTGTCGCCCTCGACGTAGAGGGCGGCGGTGTCGGCGCCGCGCTCGGCGAGGCGCGCGAACCCGGCGTCGACCACCGCGCCTCCCAGGCCCTCGCCCTGGTGGTCGGGGCTGACCGCGACGGCGTAGAACTCGCCGGGCTGGCCCGCCTCGAGCTTCAGCCAGCACGACGCGAGCAGCTCGTCGCCCCGCCACAGCAGGAGCAGGTCGCCCGCGTCGAACCACGGCTCGGCCCGTCGGGCGTCGAGGTCGGCCTGGTCGATCGAGCCCTGCTCGGGGTGGCTCGCGAAGGCGTGGGCGTTGAGGTCGAGCCAGGCCGCGTCGTCGGTGCCCGGGCGGAACGCGGCGACGCGGTCGCCCTCGCGGAGGCGCGGGGTGCGCGGGGCCACCGGCGCGCGCTGCTGCAGCAGGCGCCGGGTCTCGTCGAGCCCGAAGCGCGCGGCGAGCACGCGGGAGCCCGGGTGGTCGCCGTGGGCCCAGAACGTGGTCGGGCCTGTCGTCTCGTCGAGGACCCGCTGCGCGAGCAGGGCGCCGAGGCCCTCGCGACGGTGGTCGGGGTGCACGACCAGCTCGACCTCGGTGCCGGCCGGGCCGTCGTCGCCGCCGCCGACGGAGCGCAGCACCGCGGCCGCGTGCGGCGCCTCGACGACCCGGGCCTCGCCCGAGCGCACCTCGACGAGCGCCTGGTCGTTGACCGGCGGGCTGCCGTCGACCGCCTGGGCCGCGCGGGCGAGCGCCTCGACGTCGGCGGGGGTCACGCGCCCGGCCCCGGCAGGTCGTCGTCGTACACGTTGAAGCGGTAGCCGACGTTGCGCACCGTGCCGATCAGCGACTCGAGGTCGCCGAGCTTGGCGCGGAGGCGCCGCACGTGCACGTCGACCGTGCGGGTGCCGCCGAAGTAGTCGTAGCCCCACACCTCGCTGAGCAGCTGCTCGCGCGTGAAGACGCGGGAGGGGTGCGTCGCGAAGAAGCGGAGCAGCTCGAACTCCTTGAAGGTGAGGTCGAGCGGTCGGCCGTGCACCTTGGCCGAGTAGCTCGCCTCGTCGATGACGACGCCCGAGGCGTGGATCTTCGAGCCGGTCTGCGACTGCGCCAGCCGGCCCGTCACGAGGCGGATGCGGGCGTCGACCTCGGCGGGCCCGGCCGTCTCGAGGATGACGTCGTCGACGCCCCACTCGGAGTTGACCGCCGTCAGGCCGCCCTCGGTGAGCACGAGCACGAGGGGCACCGTGACGCCCGTGGTGCGGAGGATCTTGCAGAGCGACTTGGCGCTGGCGAGGTCGGCCCGGGCGTCGACGAAGATGAGGTCGCTCGAGGGCGCGTTCACCAGCTGTGCGGGTTCGGCCGGGATCTGCCGGGTACGGTGGCTGAGGAGAGCCAGAGCCGGGAGCACGTCAGGGCTGCCCGCAGAGGTCAAGACCAACAGCTGCGCCACACGGACCTCCAGTGAATGTATGGTCGGCAGTCTAAAACACGAGTGATGCCCGGCTCGACCACGTGTCGACGCCCCCCGGGGCTCGGGCCACGAACGGAGAACTGCGCAGTGACCACCCCGGCCGTCCCGCCCACCAGCCGCCGCGTGCGCCTCAAGCCGCTGACCGTGGTGCCCGTCTGGGCCTTCACGCTGATCGTCGCGGTGGTCGTCTCGATCGCCGCCCCCGGCGACGACTTCTACGTGTGGCTGCCGCTCGTGCTGGCCACGAGCATCATCCTGAGCTTCGTGCTGCAGCTCGCCGCCAGCGAGAAGGACGGCCTGGTCTCGCGCTGCGTCCTCACGCTCTGCGGCAGCCTCGTCATCCTCGCCGTGACGACGGGCGTGCTCGCGCTCGTCCACTGAGCCCGGTGCCCCGCCGCCGCTGGGCAGCCCCTGGGCGCCGCGTCCCGCCCCTCCCGCCGACGGTGCCGCGCGGGTAGTCTTGCGGCATGGATTCCTTGCTCGCCCTCGAGATGTTCTACGTGGGGCTCCTCGCCCTCGCGTCGCTGGCCATCGCCTTCGTCTCCGTCGTCGTCCTCGTCAAGCTCTTCAAGGGCCAGCGCTAGACCCGTGATCGACATCCCCACCGACCTCCCTGCGGAGCTCGTCCCGCTGTCCTGGCTCATCGGCGTGTGGGAGGGCACGGGCGTCGTCGACTACAAGATCGGCGAGGGCGACCCCGACGCCCCCGTCGACGGCGCGCCCCCGGCCGTCCGTCGCACGCACGAGTTCGGTCAGCGCGTCAGCTTCAGCCACGACGGCCTGCCCTACCTGAACTACAGCTCGTTCAGCTGGCTGCTCGACGACGAGCGCACGCCCCTGGCGAGCGAGACCGGCTACTGGCGCCTCGAGCGCCCCGCCGAGGTGGGCGACCGCGGGCCCGGCATGCTGCCCGGGCAGGGCGTCGCGCCCTTCCGGTCGGCGCAGACCGTCGAGATCCTCCGCCGCCCCGACGACGGGTTCGGCCTCGAGGTGCAGCTCGTGCACCCCACGGGCGTCAACGAGCTCTACCTGGGCCGGGTCAAGGGCCCGCGCATCGACCTGTCGACCGACGCGGTGCTCCGCTCGAGCAACGCGAAGGAGTACTCGGCCGCCACGCGCATGTACGGCCTCGTCGAGAACCACCTGCTCTGGGCCTGGGACATCGCGGCCCTCGGCCAGGAGCTCCGCACCCACGCCTCCGGGCGCCTGGCCCGCGTTGACTGACGCCCCGGCCGCCGGAGTCGCGGGCCCGTCGGCCGCCGACCCCGCCCCCGTCGTCGTGTCGCCGTTCGCGGCGCGCGACGGCTTCGTCGACGACGGCAGCGGGGTCGCCGCGCACTACGGCAACCCCCTCACCGAGCAGCGGGCGCTCGTCCGCGGCGCGGCGGTCGTCGACCTCTCCGACCGCGGCGTGCTCACCGTCAGCGGCCCCGACCGCCTCAGCTGGCTGAACTCGCTCACGAGCCAGGCCCTGCTCGGGCTCGAGCCCGGTCGGTCGACCGAGACCCTCCTGCTCGACGCCAACGGCCGCCTCGAGCACGCCGCCCGCGTCGTCGACGACGGCGAGACCACCTGGCTGCTCGTCGACCGCGTCGAGGCCGAGCCCCTGCGCGCCTGGCTCGACCGGATGCGCTTCATGCTGCGGGTCGAGGTCGCCGACCGCACGGCCGACGTCGCCACGATCGGCGCCCTGGCCGACGTCGAGCTGCCCGTCCCGGTGCTCGCCCCCGCCGGCGTGCCCGTGGTCTGGGTCGACCCCTGGCGCGAGGTCGCCCCCGGCGGCCACGGCTACGCCGACGCCGAGACGCACCCCGGCCGCGACTGGAGCTACCGCGAGGTGCTCGTCGACCGGGCCGACCTCGCCGCCCTCGCCGCGTCCGACCTGCCCGCTGCCGGCACGCTCGCCCTGGAGGCCCTGCGCATCGAGGCCTGGCGCCCGCGCCTGTCGACCGAGGTCGACGAGCGCAGCATCCCGCACGAGCTCGACTGGCTCCGCTCCGCGGTCCACCTGGCCAAGGGCTGCTACCGGGGTCAGGAGACCGTCGCCAAGGTGCACAACATCGGGCACCCGCCGCGGCGCCTGGTGATGCTCCACCTCGACGGCTCCGACACCGTGCTGCCCGCCCCCGGCGACCCCGTCGTCACCGTGGCGGCCGTCGCCGAGGCGACCGCCGCCGGCACCCCGCTCGCCGACCTGGCCCCCGTGGGCCGCGTCACGAGCTCCGCCGTCCACCACGAGCTCGGCCCCGTCGCGCTCGCCGTGGTCAAGCGCACCACCGACGAGACCGCGCCCCTCGCGGTGCTCTCGGCCGACATCGTCGTCGCCGCCGCTCCGCAGACGATCGTGCCGGCCTCCGCGGGCGCCGCCGCCGGGGTGCCCCGGCTGCCGCGCCTGGGAGCCGTCCGCCGCTAGGCGGCCCGGGTGGCGACCCGGCAGCCGGGTGCCGTCCGTCGGGCGGCCTCGCGCGCCTCCCGCGGCTTCGACCCCCGGGCGGCGACCCGTCGCACGGTGACGTCGATGCCGGCGATCGTGCAGATCGTCGTGGCCGCCAGCGCGTCGTACGCGATCACGCACCTGGGGCTCGGCCACGCGGTGCCTCTGCTCGCCGTCACGATCACGATCTCGTCGCTCGGCCTGGCCCGCGACGCCCGGCCCCGCGTCGTGCTCGAGAACGCGGTCGGCGTGCTGATCGGCATCGCCCTCAGCGAGGTCATGCTGCTCGTGCTCGGCAAGGGGCTCTGGCAGGTCGCGGCCGTGCTGCTGGTCGTGCTCGCGGTCGCCCGCTTCGCGTCGCCGAGCAGCGCGTTCGCCGCGGCCGCCGCCACGCAGTCGATGCTCGTCATGCTGCTGCCCGACCCGGAGGGCGGCCCGTTCGTGCGCAGCGTCGACGGAGCGGTCGGCGGGCTCGTCGCCCTCGCGGTGACGGCGATCGTGCCGCGCGACCCGGTCGGGCTGGCGCGGGCCGACGCGCGGGCCCTCTTCGCCGAGGTCGGGTCCGCCTTCGAGGCGCTCGTCGTTGCGCTCCGCACCGACGACGTCCGCCGGGCCGACGAGGCCCTCCGGCGCCTGAGGTCGACGCAGCCGCTGCTCGACGACTGGGCGTCGACGCTCGAGTCGGCCGTCTCGATCTCGCGCCTCTCGCCCTTCCTGAGGTCGCGCCTCCCGCACCTCCGTCAGCAGCAGTCGCTGCGGCTCCACGTCGACCTCGCGGTGCGCAACCTCCGGGTGATCGCCCGCCGGGTCGACACGTCGCTCGGCGACGGGCGCGACCGGCTCGGCCTCGCCGACCTCGTCGAGAGCACGGGCCGCGCGGTCGTCGTGCTCGGCGGCTCGGTCGACGACGTCGAGCGCCTGCCCGCGGCGAGGGAGGCCCTCAGCGCGGTGGGCCGGCGCCTCGACCCGGCCGTCGTCGCGCCCGGCGCCCCGGTCACCGAGGCGATCGTGGTGCTGATGATGCGCCCGCTCGTCATCGACCTGCTGATGGCCACGGGCCTCCCGCACGACGAGGCGCGCCGCCGCCTCGCCGTCGTCTGAGCGGCGCCCGCGCGGGCTCAGGCCCGGGGCGCCACCGCGCTCCACGGCAGGGTCAGCTCGCCGAGCCGCCAGCGCGTCCGGCCGTGCCGCACGGGCCAGCCGGCGGCCCGCAGCCCCTCCACGGTCGCGATCCAGCGCTGCACCGGCCCGTAGACCGAGAGCGGGGCCGCGATCGCCCACTGCCGGTCGAGGTCGACCAGCAGGTCGTGCACGCGCTCGCCCGGCACGTTGCGGTGGATGAGCGCCTTGGGCAGCCGCTCGGCGACGATCGACGGCACCTCGAGCGAGGCGAGGTGCAGCGCGACCGTGAACGTCTGCGGCCCCGCCTCGGTGACGTCGACCCAGCTCGCGACGCGGCCGACCTCGTTGCAGGTGCCCTCGACGAGCACCCCGCCGGGCTGCAGCCGCGACGTCATCAGCCGCCACGACGCGTCGACCTGCGACTCGTCGTACTGCCGCAGCACGTTGAGCGCACGGATGACGGCCGGTGGTCGCCCACCGTCCAGCGGCACCTCGAAGCCCCCGAGCCGGAAGCTCACGCCCGGCCGCGCCGACAGCGACGCGAGCCGCACCCGCTCCGGGTCGATCTCGATGCCGACCACCTCGACGTCGGGCCGGACCTTCCGGAGGCGCTGGTGCAGCTCCAGGGGAGTGGTCGCGCTGGCCCCGTAGCCGAGGTCGACGACCAGCGGGTCGTCGGCACGGCGCAGCACGGGGTGCGCGGCGATCCACCGGTCGACGCGGCGGAGCCGGTTGGTGCCGGTCGTGCCGCGCGTGATCGATCCGATGGGCATGGCTCCGAGTCTGACAGCCCGGGGCGTCGGCGATACGCTGGAGGCATGACTTCGACGCTCATCCTCCTCCGTCACGGCAACAGCGAGTGGAACCAGGCGAACCTCTTCACGGGGTGGGTCGACGTCCGCCTCAGCGAGCAGGGGCGCGCCGAGGCGAAGCGCGCCGGCGAGCTCCTCGTCGAGCACCAGATGCAGCCCGACATCCTGTACACCTCGCGCCTCACCCGCGCCATCCAGACCGCCGACATCGCCCTGGAGGAGGCCGACCGCCTCTGGATCGACGTGAAGCGCTCCTGGCGGCTCAACGAGCGCCACTACGGCGCCCTGCAGGGCAAGGACAAGGCGCAGACCCTCGAGCAGTACGGCCCCGAGCAGTTCCAGACCTGGCGTCGCTCGTTCGACGTGCCGCCGCCGCCCCTCGACGACGACAGCGAGTTCTCGCAGGCGCACGACGTCCGCTACGCCGAGCTCGGCGTCGACGCCCCGCGCACCGAGTCGCTCGCCCTCGTGATCGAGCGCATGATCCCCTACTGGGAGAGCGACATCACCGCGAGCCTCGCCGAGGGCAAGGTCGTGCTGGTCACCGCCCACGGCAACTCGCTGCGCGCGCTGGTCAAGCACCTCGACGGCATCAGCGACGACGAGATCTCCGAGCTCAACATCCCCACCGGCATCCCGCTCGTCTACGAGCTCGACGACGACTTCCGCCCCACGGGCCCCGGCCGCTACCTCGACCCGCAGGCCGCCGCCGCCGGCGCGGCCGCCGTCGCGGCGCAGGGGGAGAAAAAGGGCCTGTAGGGGCGTCCTCGCCATCGGAGCCCGCCCCCGCCGTCGTGCGGGGGCGGGCTCCGTCCCGTCACACGAAGTGCGCGCTGATCTCCATCACGAGGGAATCGACGTCTACCTCGCCGTTCGTGTCGACGCGCACGACCGGCCAGGCGCCGAGCGGCCCCGCGCCCTCGACCCGGTCGGCCCAGCCGGCGGCCAGCTCGTCGGCCGTGCCGTGCACGGGGTGGCGGCCGCCGCCCTCGACGCGCGCCGCCGAGCGGGCGAGCGCGAGCTCGGGAGCCACCTCGCACCACACCTCGAGCACGCGGGGCGAACCGGCCTGCTCGACGCCGGCGCGCACGCCGTCGAGGTCGTCGTCGGGCCGCCAGCCCGCGTCCACGACGACGCCGGCCTCGACCTCGCCGGCCATCGCCCAGACGGCGTCCACGGCGATGCGCCGCACCGCCTGCGGGGCGATCATCGGCCCGGCCAGGTCGGCCAGCGCCTCCTGCACGGGGTCGACCGCGAGCAGCGGGCAGCCGAGCACGCCGGCCAGCGTGGCCGAGACGGTGGTCTTGCCCGAGCCGGGCAGACCGTTGACGAGGATCGCGACAGAAGCCATCCCCCCATCATCCCGCAGCGGGTCAGACCTCGGCGGCCACCCAGTCGCCGGTCGCCAGGTACTGGACCTTCTTGGCGATCGAGACGGCGTGGTCGGCGAAGCGCTCGTGGTAGCGCGACGCGAGGGTCGAGTCGACGGTGTCGACCGCCGCGCCCTTCCAGGTCTCGCCGAGCACCTTGTCGAAGACGCTGAGGTGCAGCTCGTCGATGCGGTCGTCGTCGTTGCGGATCTCCTCCGCGAGGCGGACGTCCTCCGTCGTGAGCAGCTCGGTGAGCTTCTTCGCGATGGCGACGTCGAGCCGGCCGAGCTCCTGGAAGGTCGGGCGCAGCGACTTCGGCACGACCTTCTCGGGGAAGCGGTAGCGGGCGAGCTGGGCGATGTGCTCGGCCATGTCGCCCATGCGCTCGAGCGACGCGCTGATGCGCAGGGCGCTGACCACGATGCGGAGGTCGCGGGCGACGGGGTTCTGGCGCGCCAGGATGTCGATGGCGAGCTCGTCGAGGGCGATCGCGCGCTCGTCGATGCGGTCGTCGTCGGCGATGACCTTCTCGGCCAGCGTCACGTCGGAGTCGTTGAAGGCCGTGGTGGCGTTCTCGATCGAGACGGCGACGAGGCCCGCGATCTCGACGAGGCGCTCCTGCACCTCTTGCAGTTCCTGCTGGAATACCTCGCGCATGGGAGTCTGGGCCTCTCGTCGTTCCGGGGGTGTCCGGGTCTCGGGGCGACCGCCCCGTGCTGTGCCGGCGGAGCCGCCCGCACAGTCCCGTCGACTCTCACGGGTGGAGGTTAACGGTCGGTGACGGGAGGCCCAACAGTGCCCAAAGTACAGCGCTCCGGCTGGCTCTCGTCCGTTCCCGCCCCGGGCGTTCACTATCGTGACCTGCATGGAACCAACCTGGTTGGTGCCGGCCTCGCTGCTCTTCGGCGTCGTGGTCGGCGCCGCGGTCGTGATGGTGGTGGTGTCGGCTCAGCGCCGGGCCGCCCGCGTCGCGGCACTCGTCGAGACGACGCTGCCGGACGGCATCGACGCGGTGCTCGACGCCCTCTCGTCGGCCGGGCTCGTCGTCGACCCGTCGGGCAACGTGCTGAAGGCCTCGCCGTTCGCCCGCCAGCTCGGCCTGGTCTCGGCGCAGGAGCACCTGGTGCACCCCGAGATCGAGGCCCTCGTCGACCTGGCGCGGCGGAGCGACGACCCGCAGGAGGCGCAGCTCACCCTGGCGCGCCTCCCCGGTTCCGAGGCCACCGTCGCCCTCGGCGTGCGGGCCGCGGTGCTGGGCGGCCGATACGTGCTCGTGCTCGCCGAGGACCACACCGAGGGCCGCCGGCTCGACGACATGCGCCGTGACTTCGTGGCCAACATCAGCCACGAGCTGAAGACCCCGATCGGTGCGGTGGGCCTGCTCGCCGAGGCGCTCGACGCGGCCTCGGCCGACCCCGAGCGCGTCCGCCACTTCGCCGGCCGACTGACCCGCGAGGCCGACCGGCTCGGCCGCCTCACCCAGGACATCATCGAGCTCTCGCGGCTGCAGGCCACCGACGCGCTCGAGTCGAGCGACCCGGTCGACGTGCGGTCGGTCGTCGACACCGCCGTCGACCGCAACCGGGTCGAGGCCGACGCGCGGGGCATCTCCCTCGTCGTCCGCGGCGGCAAGAAGGCGCAGGTGCTCGGTGACGAGACGATGCTCGTCACCGCCGTCGACAACCTCGTCTCGAACGCCATCGCCTACTCGCCCGACGGGTCGCGCATCGGCATCGGCGCGACCGTCGACGACGAGGGCGGCGTCTCGATCGCGGTGAGCGACCAGGGCTACGGCATCCCCGAGCACGAGCTCGACCGCGTCTTCGAGCGCTTCTACCGCGTCGACCAGGCCCGGTCTCGCCGCACCGGCGGCACCGGCCTGGGCCTCGCGATCGTCAAGCACGTCGTCCAGAACCACGGCGGCGAGGTGCGCGTCTGGTCGCAGGTCGGCAGCGGGTCGACCTTCACGATCCGGCTGCCCGAGTTCGAGGCCCGCCCCGACACCCGTTCCGTCCCTGTCATGGTCACCACACGAGGAGACACCGATACCCGATGAGCACCCACATCCTGATCGTCGAGGACGAGGAGTCGCTGAGCGAGCCCCTGGCCTTCATCCTCGAGCGCGAGGGCTACCGCGTGACGGTCGCCGACGACGGCCCGTCCGCCCTGGCCCTGTTCGACAAGTCGGGCGCCGACCTCGTGCTGCTCGACCTGATGCTGCCCGGCATCCCCGGCACGGAGGTCTGCCGGGTGCTCCGCTCGAGGTCGCAGGTGCCCATCATCATGCTGACCGCGAAGGACAGCGAGGTGGACATCGTCGTGGGGCTCGAGCTCGGCGCCGACGACTACGTCACCAAGCCGTACTCGACGCGGGAGCTGCTGGCGCGCATCCGGGCGGTGCTCCGTCGCCGGGCCGACGACGGCGACGACCTCGCCGACGGCATGCTCGAGGCGGGCGACATCCGCATGGACGTCGAGCGCCACGTCGTGACGGTGCGCGGCGAGGACGTCGCGATGCCGCTCAAGGAGTTCGAGCTGCTCGAGCTGCTGATGCGCAACGCCGGCCGCGTGCTGACGCGCGGCCAGCTGATCGACCGGGTCTGGGGCTCCGACTACTTCGGCGACACCAAGACCCTCGACGTGCACATCAAGCGCATCCGCTCGAAGATCGAGCCCGTGCCCTCCGAGCCCAAGGCGCTCGTGACCGTGCGCGGGCTCGGGTACCGCATCGAGGCCTGAGGCGACCTCGGCCGGCGGCTCCCGTCCGGCCGCCGACGCACGAGGGGCCCGGCTCCGCTGACGCGGACCGGGCCCCTGGTCGTCTCGGCGCCGCTCGGGCGCCGCGTGCCGCTACGGGGTCGGCGTGGCCGAGGGCGTGCCGTCCTCGGGCGAGGGGAGGGTCGTCGACTCGGCCGACGGGGCCGTGGTCTCGCCCGGCGTCGGGAGGAGGGTCGCGTACTCGGAGAGCTCGCCGGTCAGCACGGGGACCTGCAGGCTCTTGCCCGTCTCGGTGCCGTACTGGACGAAGACGGGCAGCAGGGCCCCGGGGGTGACGTCGAGGTCGCTCATCACGAACTGCTCCTGGCCGACCTCGGTGCCGAGGTCGACCTGCGAGTTCGCGTCGACGTCGACCGTCTGCGTCTCGTCGCCCGACTCGGTCTCGTACTGGAAGCTCACCTGCGCGGCGTCGTCGCCGCTGTTGATGATCGACATGACGAGGCTGGCCTCGGCGCCGTCGTCGGTGAGGGCCAGGGCGTTGAGCACCTTGACGTCGCCGACCGTCACGCTCGTGCCGTCGCTGGCGTCGTAGAACTGGGTCGTGCGCTGGGGGCTGATGAAGTTGCAGCCGGCGGCGACGACGAGCACGGCGGCACCCACGGTGGCGGCGGCGAGGGCGCGGACGCCTCGACGGTCAATTGCAGATGCGACTCGCACGAGTGCCTCCAGGATCCAGTTCACGGCAAAGGTCTGCCCCAGCTTAGCGAGGGCAGAGGGGGCCGGTTCGTCAGGGCAGCCTTACCACCGACCTTCCATGTTATCCTGGGCGTCGCAGAATGGAGCCTGATTCATGCAGTTCGAGGTCGGAGAGACCGTCGTCTACCCCCATCACGGGGCCGCGACGATCTCTGAAGTCAAGAAGCGGATCATCAAGGGCGAAGAGAAGCTGTACCTCAAGCTTCGCGTCACCCAGGGTGATCTGACCATCGAGGTACCCGCAGACAACGTCGACCTGGTCGGCGTCCGGGACGTCATCGGCAAAGAGGGGCTCGACCGCGTGTTCGACGTCCTCCGTGCGCCGTTCACGGAAGAACCCACCAACTGGTCCCGCCGCTACAAGGCGAACCTGGAGAAGCTCGCGTCGGGCGACGTCATCAAGGTGTCCGAGGTCGTCCGCGACCTGTGGCGCCGCGACCAGGACCGCGGGCTGTCCGCCGGCGAGAAGCGCATGCTCGCCAAGGCGCGCCAGATCCTGATCAGCGAGCTCGCCCTCGCGGAGAAGACCGACGAAGAGAAGGCGTCGAGCGTCCTCGACGAGGTTCTTGCGTCCTAGCACCACCGACGACCGCACGGTCGGCTCCCTGACGGGGGTCGGTCGGGCGGTCGTCGTCGTCGCGGCCGGGAGCGGCACGCGTCTCGGCCTCGGCACGCCGAAGGCCTTCGTCGAGGTGGCCGGGCGCAGCATCCTGGCCCGCTCGCTCGACGCCGTGCTCGCCTCGGCGGTGCCCACCCAGATCGTCGTGGTCGTGCCGCAGGAGCTGCTCGCCGACGCCACGGAGCTCGTCGTCGCGGCGGCCGGCCACGTCGCCGACCACGTCGCGGTGGTCGCGGGAGGCGCCAGCCGACAGGCCAGCGTCGCCGCCGGCCTCGGGGCGGTCGCCCCCGACGTCGCGACCGTCCTGGTGCACGACTGCGCGCGCCCCTTCACCCCCACGGCCCAGTTCGACCTCGTCGCGTCGACGGTCGAGGCGACCGGCCGCGGCGTCGTGCCGGGGCTCCCCGTCAGCGACACGATCAAGCGCGTCGACGCGGCCGGCACGGTGCTCGACACCGTCGACCGCTCCGAGCTGGTCGCGATGCAGACCCCCCAGGGCTTCCCGCGGGCGGCCCTCGACGCCGCCTACGCCGCGGCCCGGGCCGAGCACACCGACGACGCCGCCCTGTTCGCGGCGGCCGGCCACGAGGTCGTCGTCGTCGAGGGCGACCCGGTCGCGTTCAAGATCACCACCCGCTGGGACCTCCAACGCGCCGAGACGATCGCGGCGCAGCAGGCCGCGGCGGTCGGCGCTCCCGACCCGCGCCTCCGACCCGACCCCGCCCTCCGCACCGGGCTCGGCATCGACGTCCACGCCTTCGACCCGGCCGCGCCGCTGCACCTCGGCCTCCTGCACTTCGAGGGCGAGGCGGGGCTCGCCGGCCACAGCGACGGCGACGCCGTCGCGCACGCCGTCGTCGACGCCCTCCTCTCGGCCGCCGGCCTCGGCGACATCGGCTCGATGTTCGGCACCGACGACCCGCGCTTCGCCGGCGCGGGCGGCGAGGTCTTCCTCACCGCGGCCGTCGAGCGCCTGACGCACGCGGGCGTCGACGTCGTCGACGTCGCCGTCCAGGTCGTCGGCAACCGGCCCCGGCTCTCCGCCCGCCGCCTCGAGATGGAGGAGCGGCTGATGCAGGTCGTCGGCGCCCCCGTCAGTGTGTCGGCCACGACCACCGACGGGCTCGGCTTCACCGGCCGCGGCGAGGGGCTGACGGCGATCGCGACCGCGCTGGTGTCGGTCGTCGACCCGGCGGCGCGCACCGCGCCTCCCCGGGGCCCTGCCTCCGCCTCCGCCCCGGCACGGGGCGCCGTCGCCCCGACCTCGCTCACCGACGACGGGTCGTCCGACCCGTCCGCCGACGATCACTGAATAGGCTGACCGCGTGACCATCCGCCTCTACGACTCCCGCGAGCAGGCGCTCGTCGACTTCGTCCCCCTCGAGCCCGGCCGGGTGGGGCTGTACGTCTGCGGGCCCACCGTGCAGTCGTCGCCGCACATCGGCCACCTGCGCAGCGCGCTGGTCTACGACCTGTGGCGCCGCTGGTTCACCTACCGCGGCCTCGACGTGACCCTGGTGCGCAACGTCACCGACATCGACGACAAGATCCTCGCGCTCTCGAGCGGCACCGACGAGGAGTGGTGGGCGCGCGCCTACCGCTACGAGCTCGAGTTCACCGCGGGCTACCAGGCGCTCGGCGTGCTGCCGCCGACCTACGAGCCGCGCGCGACCGCGAGCGTCACCGAGATGCAGCAGATCGTCGCGACGCTGATCGACCGCGGGCACGCCTACGCCGCGCCCGACGGCTCGGGCGACGTGTACTTCGACACCGCGAGCTGGCCGAGCTACGGCGCCCTGACGAACCAGGGCCTCGACGACATGGCCCCTGCGGCCGACGCCGACCCCCGCGGCAAGCGCGACCCCCGCGACTTCGCGCTCTGGAAGGGCGCGAAGGCCGACGAGCCCACCTCGGCGAGCTGGTCGTCGCAGTGGGGCGACGGCCGGCCGGGCTGGCACATCGAGTGCTCGGCGATGTCGAAGCGGTACCTGGGCAGCGCCTTCGACATCCACGGCGGGGGCCTCGACCTGCGGTTCCCGCACCACGAGAACGAGCTGGCCCAGTCGACCGCGGCCGGCGACGCCTTCGCGCACCACTGGCTGCACAACGGCCTCGTCGCCGTCGACGGCCAGAAGATGTCGAAGTCGCTCGGCAACTCGATCTTCGCCGCCGACTTCCTCGCCCTCGCGCGGCCGGTCGTCGTCCGCTACTTCCTCAGCGCGGCGCACTACCGCTCGACCATCGACTACCACGACGGCGCGCTCGTCGAGGCGGAGGCCGCGCTCGACCGCGTCGAGACGTTCCTCTCTCGCGCCGAGCGCCGCCTGGCCGACACCCGCTTCGCCGGTGTCGGCGCCCGCGTCGTGCCCGACGAGTTCGCCGAGGCGATGGACGACGACCTCAACGTGCCGCAGGCGATCGCCGTGCTGCACGACGCCGTCCGGTCGGGCAACGTCGCCCTCGACGACGGCGACCTCGACACGGCCGCCCGCGACCGCCAGCACGTCGCCGCCATGGTGGCCGTGCTGGGCATCGACCCGCTGGCGCCCGAGTGGCGCGGAGACGACGAGGGCGACGCGCACCGCGCGCTCGGCACCCTCGTCGAGACCCTCCTCGCCAGCCGCCAGGAAGCCAGGGCCGCGCGCGACTTCGCGCAGGCCGACCGCGTACGCGAGATGCTGGCGTCCGCCGGCGTCACCATCGAAGACACCCCCAGCGGGTCGCATTGGAGCCTCGAACAGTGAAGAACACCAGCGGAGCGAACAAGGGGCGGCCGAGCAGCAGCGCCGTCCGCAAGGGCAGCAAGGGCAAGCAGGTCGGCAGCGGCGGCCAGGGGCGCCAGGCGCTCGAGGGCAAGAAGCCCACGCCCGCCGCGGAGGACCGCCCGTACCACCCCGCAGGCAAGGCGAAGGCGGCGCGCGAGCGCCTCGACGCCGCCCGGGGGCGCGGCGGCAACGGCCCCCGCGCCGGGTCGCCGATCGCCGGTCGCGGCGGGCAGGACGCCCCCCGTCGCAAGCCGAAGAGCTCGGACGACAGCGAGATGGTCACCGGCCGCAACTCGGTGCTCGAGGCCCTGCGCACGCGCATCCCCGCCTCGACGCTCTACATCGCCGCGCGCATCGAGATGGACGACCGCACGAAGGAGATCCTCAACCTCGCGACGCGTCGCGGGCTGCCGATCCTCGAGGTCATGCGCCCTGAGCTCGACCGCCTCACGGGCCCCGACTCGGTGCACCAGGGCGTCGCCCTCAAGGTGCCGCCGTACGAGTACGCGCACCCGGTCGACCTGCTCGAGGGCTCGATCAAGCGTCGCCAGAACCCGCTCTTCGTCGCGCTCGACGGCATCACCGACCCGCGCAACCTGGGCGCGATCATCCGCTCGGTCGCGGCGTTCGGCGGCCAGGGCGTCATCATCCCGCAGCGCCGCTCGGTCGGCCTCACCGCCTCGGCGTGGAAGACCTCGGCGGGCGCCGCGGCCCGCATCCCCGTCGCCATGGCGTCGAACCTGACGCAGACCCTCAAGTCGTTCAAGGACCAGGGCGTCTTCGTGCTGGGCCTCGACGGCGACGGCGACGTCATGCTGCCGGGCCTCGAGCTCGCCGACCGCCCGCTGGTGGTCGTCGTGGGCAGCGAGGGCAAGGGCCTCTCGCGCATCGTCGCCGAGACCTGCGACGCCATCGTGTCGATCCCGATCACGGGCGCCGTCGAGTCGCTGAACGCCGGCATGGCCGCGAGCGTGACGCTCTACGAGATCTCGAAGCTGCGCGCCGAGCGCTCGTAGCGCTCGTCAGCCCCCACGAAGGAGGCGCGGTGCCGGTCGACCGGCACCGCGCCTCCTCTGCGTGGTCGCGGAAGGGACCGCGTCGGGGTCAGACCTTGGAGCGCCAGTCGTCGTCGTCCTCGGCCTCGAGCAGCTCGGCGTCGGGCAGGGTGATCGACTCGGTGGCCGGGTCGATGACGGTGCGCTCGTCACGGCGGTGCCGCAGCACGTCGTTGATGTACGACGTCAGCGCCTCGGCGATGGGCACGTCGCGGTTCTCCTGCTGCGAGCGGTACCAGCGGTGCTCGAGCAGCTGGTGGAAGACCTCCGCCGGCTCGAGGCGGCCGCGGAGGTCGCGGGGGATGGAGCGGACGACCGGCTCGAACACCCGGGCGGCCCACTCGTGCGCCACCATCTCCTCGTCGGCGTCCGTGTTGCCGGTGCGCAGCCGGTAGGCGTCGAGGTCGTTGAGGAGGCGCCGGGCCTGGTTCTCCTCCACGTCGAGGCCGGTGAGGCGCAGCAGGCGGCGAGAGTGGTGGCCGGCGTCGACGACCTTGGGCTGGATGCGCACCTGGGTGCCGCCCTCGGCCGTCTTGATCGCGAGCTCCTCGATGTCGAAGCCGAGGTCGTTGAGCCGCTCGACCCGGTCGGTGATGCGCCAGCGCTCCGAGCTGGAGAACGTCTCGCTGCCGGTCAGCTCCGTCCAGAGGCTGCGGTACTTCGCGACGATGCCGTTGCTGACGTCGACGGCGTCGAGGTTGTCGTCGAGGCGCCCGCCGGCCTCGAGGTCGAGCAGCTCGCCGGCGATGTTGACGCGGGCGACCTCGAGGTCGTTCTCGCGCTGGCCGTTCGAGAGCCCGCCCGGGTAGAGCTTGCCGGTCTCGGCGTCGACCAGGTACGCCGCGAAGGCGCCCGCGTCGCGCCGGAAGAGCGTGTTCGAGAGCGAGACGTCGCCCCAGTAGAAGCCGATCACGTGCAGGCGCACGAGCAGCAGGGCCAGCGCGTCGACGAGCCGCTTCGCGGTGTCGGGGCGGAGCGTCTGCGAGTACAGCGCCCGGTAGGGCAGCGAGAACTTGAGGTGCCGCGTGACGAGCACGGGGTTGAGGGGCGAGCCGTCGACGTCGCGCCGGTTCGTGATGACGGCCAGGGGGTCGACGCAGGGGATGTCCATCCGCTGCAGGGTGCGGAGCATCTCGTACTCGCCCCGGGCCATCTCGCCCGAGGTCTCCTTGATCGCGATCACGTAGCCGCTGAGGTGCGCGAAGCGCACCAGGTGCCGCGAGATGCCCTTCGGCAGGGCGGCGATGGCCTCGTCGGGCCACTCGTCGAGGGGGAGGGACCACGGCAGGTCGAGCAGCGCCGGGTCGACGGTGGCCGAGGTGATGTTGAGGGAGTCGCTCATGGGTCTTCTCTGGTCGGACGGCCGGGGCGCGCCGGGCGATCGGGTGTGGTCGGGGGGCGGAACGGGCGATCGGCCCGCCGGGTCGCTCGGAGAGGTTCTCCTGGCGACGCGACGGGCCGATCGGGGGTGCGGGGGCTACGCGCTGACGACGGCCTTGTCGCCGAGGCGCTGACCGCTCTCGGTGTCGAAGACGTGCACGTGGTGCGCCTGCGGCGTGATGTAGATCGTGTCGCCGAGGCCCGGGTGGTTGCGGCCGTCGACGCGCACGACGATGTCGACGCGCGCGCCGTCGACCTCGGTGTGGCCGTAGAGGTAGCCGTCGGCACCCAGCTCTTCGACGACGTCGACGGTGACCGCGAGGCCCTCGCCGGTCGTGTTGACCACGACGTCCTCCGGGCGGACGCCCACGGTGACGCTCTTGCCGTTGGCCTGGCCGACGGTGTCGCGGTCGACCGAGGTGACGGCCGTGCCGAACTTGATGCCGCCGTCGACGACGTCGGCGGGCAGCAGGTTCATGGCGGGGGAGCCGATGAAGCCGGCGACGAAGACGTTCTGCGGCTTCTCGTACAGGTCGCGGGGGGTGCCGACCTGCTGCAGGACGCCGTCCTTGAGGACCGCGATGCGGTCGCCCATGGTCAGGGCCTCGGTCTGGTCGTGGGTGACGTAGACCGTGGTGACGCCGAGGCGACGCTGCAGCGAGGCGATCTGCGTGCGGGTCTGGACGCGGAGCTTGGCGTCGAGGTTCGACAGCGGCTCGTCCATGAGGAAGACCTGGGGCTGGCGCACGATGGCGCGGCCCATGGCGACGCGCTGACGCTGACCGCCGGAGAGGGCCTTGGGCTTGCGCGAGAGGTAGGGCTCGAGGTCGAGCAGCTTCGCCGCCTCGAGGACGCGGGTCGCGCGCTCCTCCTTGCCGACGCCGGCGATCTTGAGCGCGAAGCCCATGTTCTCGGCGACGGTCATGTGCGGGTACAGCGCGTAGTTCTGGAACACCATCGCGATGTCGCGGTCCTTCGGCGGCACGTCGGTGACGTTGCGGTCGCCGATGAAGATGTCGCCGCTGTTGACCTCTTCGAGGCCGGCCAGCATGCGGAGGGTGGTCGACTTGCCGCAGCCCGAGGGGCCCACGAGGACGAGGAACTCGCCGTCGGCGACCTCGAGGTCGATGGCGTCGACCGCTGCGCGGGTCGAGCCGGGGTAGAGACGGGTTGCCTTGCTGAACGTCACGGACGCCATGATTCGTTTCTCCTTCACCGGCAGGTACGTGCCGGACGATCCGTTGTGAATGGACGGTGATCAACCGTGTTGATCGACGATGACCACCGTGCCTCAGCATGCCACAGAACCACCCCGTGCAGGGCCCCCGGACGGGTGGCCGGAGGGGGGTCGGGGGATGGTGTCCGGACATCTCCCAGCGCGCTCTCCTAAGATCACGGGGGGCCGGAGGCGCGCCACGTGCTCCCCGACCCGCTCCGCCCTACCCGTCTGCCCCTCAACGACGCGACGCCCCGACCCCCGTCGCGCATCGGAGAACCGCACCCCCATGACTGAGAACGACAAGTCGCTGACCAAGAACCAGCGGCGGGCCGCCGCCCGTGAGAAAGCGCAGCTCGCCCGCAGGAAGCAGAAGCGCCGTCAGCGGACGAGCCGCTGGGTGCTGCAGGGCGGGCTCGGCCTCGTCGTCGTGGCGATCGTCGTCGGCGTCGTGCTGGTCATCACGAACAGCATCAAGCCCGCCGGCCCCGGCCCCGCCAACATGGCGAGCGACGGCATCCGCATCGGCCAGGACTTCGTCGCGCAGACGACCCCCGCGCTCGAGGCCGGCGACGAGCCCGTCGCGACCGAGACCACGGCCGCCTCCGACACCGTCGACATCGTCGTCTACCTCGACTACCTCTGCCCGATCTGCGGCCAGTTCGAGGCGGCCAACAACGACTACATCGCCGGCCTCGTGTCGTCGGGCGCCGCGACGGTCGAGTACCACCCGATCGCGATCCTCACCAACAGCTCGCTGGGCACGAAGTACTCGAACCGGGCCGCGAACGCCGCCGCCTGCGTCGCGAACTACTCGCCCGACTCCTTCTTCGACTTCAACACGGCCATGTTCGACCAGCAGCCGGAGGAGGGCACGCGCGGCCTCGACGACTCGCAGCTCGCCGACATCGCGACGGGCGTCGACGGCGTGCAGCAGGCCTCGGCGATCGAGACCTGCATCGACGACCAGGAGTTCGCCTCGTGGGTCAGCGCCTCGACCGAGCGCGTGCTCGACGGCCCGCTGCCGAACAGCGACGTCGAGACCTTCCGCGGCACGCCCACCGTCCTGGTCAACGGCCAGCAGTACGACCCGAGCCTGCCGTTCACCAACGAGGAGTTCCGCAACTTCGTCGTGACCGCGGCTGGCAACAGCTACTCCGACTCGGCGACGTCGACGGCCACGCCGACGCCCGAGCCCACCGAGTCGGCGCCGGCCGAGACGCCCGCCCCGGCCGAGACGCCCGCCTCCTAGCCCCGGCTCGCGTCGCCGTCAGTCGCGGCGGCGCGGGTGGGGCACGATCACGTCGATCTCCCGCACGGGCCCCGCGGGCAGGTCGGCCCGGCGCGACCGGGTCGTCGGCCGGAGCGGCAGCTCGTGCAGCACGACGTCGCGCACGGTGCCCGCGTCCAGCACGACGCTGAGGTACGTCGCCCGCGGCTGTCGCCGCTTGTCGGTCGGCGACCCGGGGTTGAGCAGGCGCGTGCCGGAGGCGGTGGTCGAGTCCCACGGGATGTGGCTGTGGCCGAAGAACAGCAGGTCGGTCTCGGGGTGGAGGCGGTCCGCACGGGCCTCCCGCGCCTCCTTCTGTCCCGTCTCGTGGACGACGGCGACGCGCACGCCGTCGATCGTCTCGCGGGCCACCTCGGGCAGCCGGGCGCGGAGCTCGTCGCCGTCGTTGTTGCCCCAGACGCCGACCAGGCGTCGGGAGCGCCGCTCGAACTCGTCGAGGATCGCCGTGCCCGTCCAGTCGCCCGCGTGCACGACGACGTCGGCGGCCTCGACCGCCGCCCAGAGCTCGTCGGGCACGGCCCGGGCCTTCTGCGGCACGTGGGTGTCGGACACGACGACGACGGTGGTGGTCACCGGCCCAGGCTAGGCGCGGTTGACTGGGCCGGTGCGAGTCTCCGTCGTGATCCCGGTCCGTGACGACGCGCGGCACCTCGAGGCCTGCCTCCGGTCGCTCGCGCGCCAGACGCGGCTGCCCGACGAGGTGCTCGTGGTCGACAACGGCAGCACCGACGACACCGTGGCGGTCGCGACCGCGGCGGGTGCGCGCGTCGTGGCCGAGCCCGTGGTCGGCATCGCGGCCGCCGCCTCCACCGGGTACGACGCCGCGACCGGCGACCTGATCGGTCGCTGCGACGCCGACAGCGTGCTGCCCCGCACCTGGGTCGCCGAGCTCGCCGGCACCCTCGAGGCCGGCGACGACGTGCTGGCGGTCACGACGGGAGCCCGCTTCTACGACGCGCCCGTGGGCGCCCAGAGGCTCCTCTCGGCGGCGTACGTCGGCGCGTACCACTGGCTGGTGGGCTCGGCGCTGGCGCACTGGCCGCTGTTCGGGTCGACCATGATGATGCGCCGGTCGGCGTGGGCGGCCGTGAGCGACGTCGTGCACCGCCGCGACACGGGGCTGCACGACGACATGGACCTCGCCCTCCACCTCGGCGACCTGGCGCAGGAACGGGGCGGTCGCTTCGTCTACCGGCGCGACGTCGTGGCCGGCATCTCGGCGCGGCCGTTCGACCGGGGCGCCGACCCGGGGCTGCGGACGCGGCGCGCGCTGCGGGTCTTCGCCGTGCACGGGCGCTCGGGGGTGCCGTTCACCCGCTGGTGGCGGGCCGACCCGCTGCGCACGAGGGCGGTCTGGCGTCGTCTGCGGCCCCGCGCCTGACGGCGCCCGGCGGCCCTGCCCGCGCGCTCCTCTCCCGTCGCCCGCGTGGCTGGTGGCCCTCCGGGCCCCTCAGGTAGTTCGATGAGACGGTCGCGCACCGCGCGACGTCGTCGCACGCCCTCCGGCCGCGCACCATGACCACCACACAGAACGACGAGGACGAACCGTGGGACTCTTCCGCACCAAGGACGCCGAGGTGGTCGAGCACAACGCCGCCGTCCAGAGCAGCATCTGGACCGACGCGTTCGGCCGGCTGGCCATCCGCAGCCTGCAGATCATCGCCGTCGTCGTCGTCGGCATCGCCGTGATCTACACCTTCCTCTCGCTGAGCCTCGTCACGCTGCCCGTGCTGCTCGCGCTGATCTTCGCCTCGGCGATGTACCCGCTGATCGCCTTCCTGCGCCGGCACCGGGTGCCGAGCCTCCTCGCCACGATCATCGCCCTGCTCGGCGTCGTGGTCGTGCTGGGCCTCGTCGGCTGGCTGCTCGTCTGGGCCGTGGAGAACCAGGCGTCGACGCTCGCCAAGTCGGCGACGGAGGGCTTCAACCAGCTGCAGGACTGGATCACCACCCTGCCGTTCTCGATCACCGACGACCAGATCGAGTCCGTGCGGAACACCGTCGTCGACTTCGTGACGAGCGCGCAGTTCGGCTCGGGCGCCCTCGCCGGCGCGAGCGCCATCGGCAGCTTCGCGACCGGCCTCGTGCTGATGATCGTCGTGCTGTTCTTCTTCCTCAAGGACGGCCCCGCCATCTGGGAGTTCCTCCTCCGCCCGTTCAAGGGCGAGCAGTACGCCCGGGCCCGCCGCATCGGCGACAAGACGGTCGCCACCCTCGGCGGCTACGTGCGCGGCACGGCCACCGTCGCCGCCGTCGACGCGATCGGCATCGGAATCGGCCTCGCGATCATCGGCGTGCCGCTGGCGCTGCCCCTGGCCGTGGTCGTCTTCCTCACCGCCTTCATCCCGCTCGTCGGCGCCACCGCCGCGGGCATCCTCGCGGCGCTCGTCGCCCTCGTGGCCAACGGCCCCGTGGCCGCCATCTGGGTCATCGCCGTCGTCGTGCTCGTCAACCAGCTCGAGGGCAACTTCCTCCAGCCGGTGCTGATGGGCCGCACCCTGCAGCTGCACGGCCTCGTCATCCTGGTCGCCCTGACCGCCGGCACCATCCTCGGCGGCGTCGTCGGCGCGGTCATCGCCGTGCCGCTGATGGCCGTGGTCTGGGGCATCACGCAGGTGTGGAACGGCGAGCACCAGCCGGCGGAGATGTTCCGGAAGAAACGGCCGGAGGAAGTGCGCTAGCCCGCGAGGGCCTGCCGGAGGCGCGGTGTGCGGAGGACGCACACCGCGCCTCCGTCGTGTGCGGACGCATCTCGGGAAAAAGTCTGCACGATCTGCAGCGAGATGGTTGCGTTCCGTCAACTAGGGCGTATGGTTGACGTTCAGCAACTACCTGACCAACGGCGGTCAGCGACCCCCCATCTCAGAACGACCACGGAGCGCACCTTGTCGCAGACCACCACCGCCGCGGGCACGAAGCCCGCGGCTCCCCACGAACCGGGCGAAGCGCCCGGCATGAGCCACCGCGAAGTCCTCACGGCCCTGTCGGGCCTGCTGATGGGCATGCTCGTGGCGATCCTCTCGTCGACCGTCGTGTCGACCTCGCTGCCGCGCATCGTCAGCGACCTGAACGGCAGCCAGACCTCGTACACCTGGGTCATCACCGCCACGCTGCTCGCGACGACCGTCAGCACGCCCCTGTGGGGCAAGTTCTCCGACCTGACGAACCGCAAGGTGCTGCTGCAGGTGGCCCTCGTGCTGTTCGTGCTCGCGTCGGTCGCGGCCGGCTTCTCGCAGGACACCGCGACGCTGATCACCTTCCGCGTCTTCCAGGGCCTCGGCGCCGGCGGCCTCACCGCCCTGGTGCAGGTCGTCATGAGCGACATCATCAGCCCGCGTGAGCGCGGCCGGTACATGGGCTACCTCGGCGCCGTGATGAGCGTCGGCACCATCGGCGGCCCGCTGCTCGGCGGCGTGCTCACCGACACCATCGGATGGCGCTGGAACTTCTTCGTCGGCGTGCCCGTCGGCATCGCCGCACTGATCGTCATCCAGCGCACGCTGCACCTGCCGGCCAAGCCCAAGAAGAAGGTCGTCGTCGACTACTGGGGCGCCGGGCTGATCGCCGGCGGCGTCTCGCTGCTGCTCATCTGGGTGTCGCTCGGCGGCAAGCAGTTCGAGTGGGCCTCGGCCACCAGCTGGCTGATGGGCCTCGGCGCGGCCGTGCTGCTCGCCCTCGCCGTCGTCGTGGAGTTCCGCTCGAAGGAGCCGATCATCCCGCTCACGCTCTTCAAGAACCGCACGTTCACCTTCGCGGTCATCGCCTCGCTGAGCGTCGGCGTCGCGATGTTCGGCACCAGCGTCTTCCTCGGCCAGTACATGCAGCTGGCCCGCGGCCAGTCGCCGACCATGGCGGGCATCCTCACCCTGCCGATGGTGCTGGGCCTGCTCATCTCGTCGATGGTCGCCGGTGCGCTCATCTCGAAGTACGGCAAGTGGAAGCCCTACATGATCGTGGGCTCGATCCTCCTCGCCGCCGGCCTCTTCCTCATGTCGACCATCGAGTACGACACGAACTTCGCCGTCGTCTCGGTCTTCATGGCGATGATGGGGCTCGGCATCGGCATGGTGATGCAGAACCTCGTGCTCGTCGTGCAGAACTCCGTCGACGTCAGCGTCGTCGGCGCCGCCTCCTCGAGCGTCGCGTTCTTCCGCAGCCTCGGCGGCACGATCGGCGTCTCGGTCATGGGCGCCGTGCTCGGCACCAAGGTCTCGGGCTACATCACCGACGGCCTCACCGACGCGGGCGTCGACCCGAGCGCCCTCGGCAGCGGCGAGTCGACCACGAGCATCCCCGACCTCAGCACCGTGCCCGGCCCGATCCGCACCATCATCGAGTCGGCCTACGGCCAGGGCGTCGCCGACGTCTTCCTCATCGCGGCCCCGCTCGCCATCATCACCATCGTGTTCGTCTGCCTGCTGCCGAACGTCGAGCTCGGCACGAAGTCGGGCATCCAGCGCGCCGCCGCGGCCGGCCCCCAGGGAGGCGCGGCGCCGGTCGACGGAGCCGCCGCCTCCCCGGCGACCAAGGGCGCCGCGGCGACCGCCGGGCTCGCGCCCGCGGTCTCGAGCGCCCCGGCCGAGGCACAGCCGCGCACCGGCACCATCGATACGATCATCGCGACCGGGGCCGCCGAGGTGGCGGGCCACCCCGTGTCCGACGACGAGCTGAGCGAGAGCCCGGTGTTCTCGTCCCTGGTCGAGGAGAAAGATGTCGCAGCCGACCGATGACGGCCAGCCGGGAGGCGCGGTGCTCGACGCCCCGCGCCTCCCCGAGGCCGACGACGAGGGCCGGGAGGGCCTGATGGCCAGCGTGGTCGACGAGATCGGCTCGCTCATGGTGGAGGCCAAGCGCACCATCGCCGCCGCGGCCTCCCGCTTCGACCCCGACGTGCCGCCGACCGCGTTCTACGTGCTGCGCTACGTGATGAAGCACCAGCCCTGCACGGCCGGCGAGATCGTCCGTGCGATGGCGATGGACAAGAGCGCCGTGAGCCGGCAGGTCGCCCTGCTGCGCGACGCCGGGTTCGTCGACGTCGTGGCCGACGCCTCCGACGGCCGCGTCTCGACGCTGCGCAGCACGGAGCGGGCCGAGGCGCGCATGCTCGAGGTCCGCCACGAGAACCGCGCGGTGTTCCGCAGCCACGTCGAGGGCTGGACGGACGACGAGCTCGGGCAGTTCTCGGGCTGGCTGCACCGCTTCAACACCCCCGCCGGCCCGCGCTAGGCGACCCGCGACTCCTCGGGGCCCACGGCGGGCGAGACCGACGCCGACGGGCCGACGCCGTCGCCCGGGCCCGGCGGACCCGCCCGCGGACGACGACGGCCCCCTCCCTGGTCGGGAGGGGGCCGTCGTCGTGCTGCGGGGCGACTAGATCGTGGCGGTGTCGATCACGAAGCGGTAGCGCACCTTGCTGGCGACGACGCGCTCGTAGGCCTCGTCGACCTGGTCGGCGCTGATCGTCTCGATCTCGGCACCGATCTGGTGCTCGGCGCAGAAGTCGAGCATCTCCTGCGTCTCGCGGATGCCGCCGATGTTGGAGCCGGCGAGGCTGCGACGGCCCATGATGAGCGAGCCGGCGCGGAACGACTGCGGGTTCTCGGGCAGGCCGACGAAGACCATGGTGCCGTTGAGGCGCAGCGTGCGGGCGTAGGCGTCGATGTCCATGTCGGCCGAGATCGTGTTGATGATCAGGTCGAACGAGCTCTTCAGCTCGTCGAAGGTCGACGGGTCGCTCGACGCGTAGTAGTGGTCGGCGCCGAGCTTGAGGCCGTCCTCCTGCTTGGAGAGCGTCTGGCTGATGACGGTGACCTCGGCGCCCATGGCGTGCGCGATCTTGACGGCCATGTGGCCGAGCCCGCCCATGCCGACGACGGCGACCTTCGTGCCGGGGCCGGTGCCCCAGTGCTTCAGCGGCGAGTAGGTGGTGATGCCGGCGCAGAGCAGCGGCGCGGCCTCGTCGAGCGCGATGCCCTCGGGGATCGACAGCACGTAGTTCTCGTTCGCGACGATCTGCTTGCTGTAGCCGCCGTAGGTCTCTTCGCCCGTGTACTCGCGGCCGTTGTAGGTGGGCACGTTGCCCTTGACGCAGAACTGCTCTTCGCCGGCGAGGCAGTTCTCGCACTCCCGGCAGCTGTCCACGAAGCAGCCGATGCCGACGCGGTCGCCGACCTTGTGCTTCGTGACCTCGGAGCCGACCTCGGTGACGACGCCGGCGATCTCGTGGCCGGGCACCATCGGGAAGATGGCCTTGCCCCACTCCTCGCGGGCCTGGTGGATGTCGCTGTGGCAGATGCCGGCGAAGGCGATGTCGATCTGCACGTCGTGGGCGCCGACGTCGCGACGCTGGATGGTGCTGCGCTCGAACGAGGCGCCGGCCGAGGCGGCGACGAGAGCGGGGACGGTGGTGGGCACGGGGTTACCTCCGGGGGTTGCGGGTGTCTCGCGCGCCTGTGGGCGCGCTGATCTCCGACGACGCTGTGGGGGACGACACGAGCCTAGGCGCGCCTCCTGGGGGGCTGCTCCTGCCGGGAACCGTTCTCACGGGCTGGGTGCCGCGGGCGCGCGACCGCGGGCGAGTTCGACCCGCGCGGGCCAGTACGCGCGCCCGCTCGCGTCGAACTCGCCCACCGGGGCGGTCTGCGGCAGGCAGAGTCGGGGGAGGCGCGGGTCAGCCGAGCAGGCCGGCCTGCCACACGAGCGCGGCCGCCCCGACGAGCGGGCTCTCGTCGCTCAGCCCGGAGCGCACGACGCGCACCCGCCGCGCGTAGTCGTTGACCGGGGCCTCGTCAACGGTGCGGCGGACGAGGTCGAGGTAGTCGGCGCTGACGCGGGAGAACCCGCCGCCGATCGCGACGACGTCGAGGTCGAGCAGCGTGCTGACTGACGACACGGCCTCGCCGACGGCGTTCGCCGAGCGGCGCACCGCCGCGACGGCGAGGGGGTCGCCCTCGAGGTAGCCGGCCGCGAGGTCCTCCCCGCGCTCGCCCTGCCAGCCCTGCGCGCGGGCCCACGCCACGACGTTGGGGCCGGAGGCGATGACCTCGAGCGTCGCCGCGGAGGCGTTCTGGCCCGCGGGGCGGTCGGCGATCTGGATCTGGCCGATGTGCCCGGCGTTGCCGGTGCCGCCCGAGAGCAGGCGGCCGTTGACGATGAGGCCGCCGCCGACCCCGGTCGACACCGTGATCGCGAGGGCGTTGTCGGCCCCCTGCGTCGCGCCGACCCAGTGCTCGGCCAGGGCGAGGCTGACGCCGTCGAGCCGCAGCGTGACCGGGGCGCCGGGGGCGACGACGCCCGCGACGAACTCGGCCACCAGGTCGCGGAGCGCGAAGCCGCGCCAGGAGGGCAGGTTGATGGGCGAGACCGTGCCGTGCACGAGGTCGACCGGGCCGGCGCTGCCGATGCCCGCCCCGACGACGACGTCGTCGGGGCCGACGGCGGCGAGGGCGTGCGCCACGACGTCGCGCACCGCCCCGGCCAGCTCGTCGCTGCTCGAGGCGCGGCCGGTCGGGCGACGGTCGCGGCTGCCCGGGGCGAGCGTGCCGTCGGCGGCCACCAGGGCGGCCTCGACCTTTGTTCCGCCGACGTCGACGGCGAGAGCGTAGTCAGTCACGGCGACAGCGTACCGGGGCCCGTCGCCGGTGACGGCGGGCCTCGGTAGGCTGCCCGCATGGACCAGACCGCAGGCCGGGTCGTCGTCGTCGGCGACGCCCTCATCGACGAGATGCGCACCCCCGCCGGCTCCGACGACCACGTCGGCGGCGCCGGCCTCAACGTCGCCGTCGGCCTCGCCAGGCTCGGCGTGCCGACCACCCTGCTCGCCTCGGTGGGCGACGACGCCGACGGCGCCGCCGTCCGCGCGCACCTCGCCGAGCACGGCGTCGAGCTGGTCGCGACGGTCAACCCGCTCGGCACCGGCCGCGCGGTCTCGGAGCGCGTCGACGGCGAGCCGAGCTACTCGTTCACCGAGGCCGCCGTCGCGCGGGGCCTCGACTTCTCGCCCGAGCAGGTCGCGGCGATCGCCGTGGCGCCCCTCGTCGCCGTCAGCTCGTACCCGTTCGACGACGCCTGGCTCACCGAACGCCTGCTGCAGCACGTCGGCGCCGAGCCGCCGCGGCTGGTGGTCGACCCGAACCCGCGGCCCGGGTTCCTCCGCGACGTCGACGACTTCCGGGCCGGGTTCGCCCGTGCGGCCGCCGTCTCGCTGCTCGTCAAGATCGGCTCCGACGACGCCGACCTCGTGGCGGGCACCTCGCTCGAGGGCTGGCAGGAGGCGCTGCTCGCGTCGGGCGCCGGGGCCGTGCTGGCCACGCGGGGCGCCGACGGGGCCGACCTCCAGCTGGCCGACGGCCCGCTGCTGCACCGCGACGTCGCCGTCTCGGCCGGAGACGTGGTCGACACGATGGGCGCGGGCGACGCGACGTTCGCGTCGATCGTGGCCAGCCTGTTGGCCGGCACGAGCGGGCCCGGCCCGACCGACTGGGCGGCCGCGCTGACCGACGCCATGGCGGTCGCCGCGGCGACGGTGCGCGCGCCGGGGGCGCTGCTGCGTCCCCCCGGCGACGTGAGCTAGGAGCGCGTCAGTCCCGCGCCTCCGCGACGGCCCTGGCCTTGCCCGACAGGTACCAGTGCGAGCGCGCGCCGGTCTCGACCGGCTGCATGCCGACGACGACCTTGCCGCGGGAGTGCTTCTCGGCGAGGTCGTCGAACGCCTGCGCCACCGCGTCGAACGGGTAGAAGCCCGAGATGAGCACGCGCACCTTGTTCTCGGCGATCAGCTTGGCGAGGGCGCCGAGGATCATCGCCGGCTCGGCGTCGTCGCGCTCCGCCGTGATGAAGCGCACCTCGACGTCGAGGCGGTCGTCGCTCGAGCTGAACCGGCTGGCCGGCACGCCGAGGGCGGTCGCGAGCTCCGGGTTGTCGCCGCCGTGGTTGTCGATGAACGCCGTGACGGGGCGCGTCACCGCCGCCTCGATGCGCTCCTGGATGCCCTCGCCGTACGTGATCGGGATCACGCCGATCGACCGCAGGTAGTCGTGGTTGCGGGGACTGCAGGTGCCGATCACGGTCGCGCCCGCGGCCTTGGCGAGCTGGCACTCGATGTGCCCCACGCCGCCGGCCGCGGCGGTCACGACGACGACGTCCTCCGCGCCGAGGTGCAGCCCGCGGACGATGTCGTAGGCGGTGACCCCGGCGAGGTAGAGGCCGCCGGCGACCTCCCACTCGACGTTCATCGGCTTCTTGACGACCGCCGTGGCGGGCACGGTGACCCAGGTCGCGTGCGCCCCGCCGCCGATCGAGTGGCCGAGCACCTCGGCCCCGACCGCGAGGTCGCGCACCGCGGAGCCGCGCTTCTTGACGATGCCCGCGAAGCAGGAGCCCTGCCGGGCGGGGAACTCGAGGGGGAGGCGGTCGACGAAGTCGCCCTGCCGGATGAAGTTCTCGATGTGGTTGAGCCCCGCCGCCACGACCTCGACGACGACCTCGTCGTCGGCGGGGACGGGGAGCTCCTGGGCGACGAAGTGCAGCTCGTCGATGTCTCCGTACCGGTCGAACTCGACCGCCTTGCCCGAACGTGCCATGTCGTGCCTCCTCGCAGCGTGCCCTGAGTCTGCTCCCGGTGGGGGACGACAGGTCGGGAGCTGGCTGGGAGTTCTCACGGAGCGGCCAGTGGTCGTCGACCGGCGGGCGATGCGGACGGCCGCAGCGTGGTCGCGGATGCCGGCCCGCGCCTCCTACAGCTGGGCGGCGGGGACGCTGAACGTGTCGCAGGCCCCGGGCCCGCCGGCGCGCCCGGCCTCGAACCAGCGCTGACGCTGCTCGGCCGAGCCGTGCGTCCACGTGTCGGGGTCGACCTGGCCGCTCTGCGCCTGGATGCGGTCGTCGCCCACGGCGGCCGCCGCGTCGAGGGCGTCGGCGACCTGGGCGTCGGTGACCGGCTCGAGGAAGGTCGTGCCCTGGTCGTCCTGGATGGTGGAGGCGGCGCCGACCCACGCGCCGGCGTAGCAGTCGGCCTGCACCTCGAGCCGGATGGTGTCGGAGCCCGGCCCGGTCGCGCTGCGGTCGGCCCGGTCGAAGGCCCCGGTGAGCTGCTGGATGTGGTGGCCCCACTCGTGCCCCACGACGTACATCTGGGCGAGCGGGCCGCCCGTCGCGCCGAACTGCTCGCGCAGCTGCTCGAAGAAGTCGGTGTCGACGTAGAGGGTCTGGTCGGGCGGGCAGTAGAACGGGCCGGTCGCGCTCGAGGCCGAGCCGCAGCCCGTGTCGACGGCGGCCGTGAAGAGGGCGAACTCGGGCGTCACGTACTGGGCGCCGAGCTGCGGGGCCGCGGTGGCCCAGTAGGTGTCGAGGGAGTCGGCGGCGCCGGCCATGCGGCACTGGACGTCCTCGTTGGCCTGCGCACCGGTGGTGCAGTTCGCCACGCCCTGCTCGCCGGACTGCGCACCGCCGTCGGAGCCGGTGCCGCCGCCGAGCACGCCGCTGACGTCGACGCCGGTGAACTGCCCGATCAGCACGACGATGATCACGCCGACGATGCCGACCCCGCCGCCGGCGACGCCGATCGTGCGGCCGCGGCCTCGCCGCGTGACCTTGCTGCTGTCGATGCGGGCGTCGTCGTTGAAGGACATGGCTCAGAAGCTACGCGACGGGGGAGCCCGTCGCCCGCCGACCGCCAGCCGGTGGCCGGGCCGGGGCGGGGCAGGCCGGGGCGGGGTCTGCCTACTTGCCGGAGCGCTCGGCCTCGCGGCGCTCCGCCTCGTCGCGCTCGGCGCGGAGGGCGGCGCGGCCGGCGTCGCGGTCCTTGACGCGCTGCTCCTCTTCGCGCACCTCGGCCATGTTGGCGCGCTCGGTGACGAGCCAGGCCGGCATCTGCTCGAGCAGGGCGTGGATCTCGTCGGTGGTCAGCGCCTCCTCGACCCCGCCCCGGGCGAGGCCCGAGATGGTGACGCCGAGCTTCTGCGCGACGACGGGGCGGGGGTGCGGGCCGGTGCGGCGCAGCTCGGCCAGCCACTCGGGCGGGTTCGCGGTGAGCTCGGCGAACTCGTCGCGCGTGATCGGGGTCGACTGGAACGACTCGGGCGTCGCCGGCAGGTGCACCCCGAGCTTCTTCGCGGCCGTGAAGGGCTTCAGGGTCTGCGGGGCCTTGCCGCGGGGGGTCTCGTCGCTCATCCGCCCAGGGTACCGGCCCGGCGACGTGCGGCCACGAACCACGTCCTCGCACCGGAACCGCGCCGCGGCGGGGTTCGCGTGCGAGGACGTGGTTCGTCACGGCGGGGGAGGCGGGGGAGGCGGGGCCGCGGGGCCCGGCGGGGGCACCGGTAGCCTGGGCCGATGACGACCGAGCCGACCCGCGCCTCCTTCCGCCTGGGGTTCGTGCCCGGGGTGACGCTCGCGAAGTGGTCGCGGATGTGGGAGGAGCGCCGCGGCGACCTGCCCCTCGACGTCGTCGAGGTCGACGGCGACGAGCCCCTCACGGCCTTCGACGGCGACGACCCGGTGGTCATGCTGCTCGGCCGCCTGCCGTTGCCGACCGGCGACGACTTCTCGGTGATCCCCCTCTACGAGGAGCGGATCGTCGTCGTCGTGCACAAGGAGCACCCGATCGCCGCCCTCGGCAAGGAGGAGGAGGTCGCGCTCGCCGACCTCGACGGCGAGCACCGCCACGACCTCGACCCCGCCCTCTCGCTCGCCGAGGCCGTGGCCGTCGTCGCGACGGGCGCGGGCGTCGCCGTCATGCCGCAGGCGCTCGCCCGCCTGCACGGCGTCAAGGGGACCACGCACCGCTTCGTCGCCGACCTCGGCCCCACGACGATCGCGCTGGTCTGGCCCGACGGCCAGCTCGACGACGACATCGACGACTTCATCGGCGTCGTGCGCGGCCGCACCGCCAACAGCAGCAGGTCGAGGAGGCGCGAGGACGAGCCCGCACCGGCGAAGCCCCGCAAGGGGTCGGCTCCCGACCCGCGCGGCGCCGGCGCCCGGAAGACGCCGGCCAAGGGCCGCGGCGGGCCCCAGCGCGGCACCGGCCGCAGCCGCCCGCGCCGCAGCCGCTAGCGCGCCGCGCCGCGCGCCAGCGCACCCCGTTCCGTTCATCGCACCCCGTCCTGCAGGGGTGCGATGAACGGAACGGGGTTCGTCCGTCGGCAGTGTCGGCAGGCGTCCGCAGGGAAGTGGCCGCCTGGGCCGCCGCCCAGGGGCTCGGGTCGTCGGCACCGGGCGCCCTGAAGTACCCCTCCTCCCGACGAGCCGAGAACCCCGGGGAGGCGCGGCGTAGCGTGCACGGCACCGCACCATCACCGACCCGCGGCTCGACCCCGGGCCGCCAGCCAGGAGGCAACGATGACGTTCAGCAAGGGCGACCACGTGACGTGGAACACGCCGCAGGGCGAGACCCACGGCACCGTCAAGGAGAAGCGCGTGAAGGAGTTCGAGTTCGACGGCCAGACCTTCAAGGCCTCGGGCGACGAGCCGTACTTCATCGTCGAGTCCGACAAGTCCGGGTCGGAGGCGGCCCACAAGGAGTCCGCCCTGACCGCCGCGAAGAAGTAGGAGCGAACACCATGGCAGACCTCACCGACGTCGTCTGGAACGACGAGGCCCGCGACAAGATCCTCACCGACGCCGACCGCGTGCTGCAGGAGGCCGTCCGCGACGTGGCCGCCGAGACCGGCGAGGGCGACTCGTGGGAGGACGCCTTCGCGGCCCTCAACGAGCGCCTCAAGGGCCGGTTCATCGACTACGAGCCCGGCCCGGACGTGCGCAAGTACGCCGAGGCCATCGTGCGCGGCGACTACCGCTGACCGAGCCACGACGGGGGCGGCCCGACCTCAGGGTCGGGCCGCCCCCGTCGCGTCCGCGGGGCCCGCGTGGTCGGCCCGGCCCGAGCGGCCCGCCGGCACGTGCGGCGCGTCGACCCGACGCACCCGCGGCGTCGCGGCCACGGCGAGGGCGACGACCGTGACGAGCCCGGCGAGGGCGGTGAGGGTCAGCGGCTCGCCGATCACCCGAGACAGCGGCCCCACGGCGAGCTCGCCCGCGGGCATCCCGGCGAGCGAGGCGAGCGTCAGGCAGGCGAAGACGCGCCCCAGGTACGAGCGCGGCACCTGCAGCTGCACGGCCACGTCGAGCGGCACGGTGAAGACCTCGAGGCCCACGCTCGCGACGAACAGCCCGACGCAGAGCCAGAAGAACCAGTGCAGCGGGTCGATCAGGGGCGGGTCGAGCACGTAGGGCAGGTCGACCAGCGTGCCCGCGAGCAGCATCAGCGGCGCGACGAGCGCGACGGCCCCGAGCGCCGCGGTGGCCAGGCGCAGCCGCCCCCGCAGCGACCCCGCCCAGACGGCGCCGACCACGAGCCCGGCCGTCTGCACCGCGCCCGCGAACCCCCAGGCGACGCGCCCGAACGACTGGTCGGCGATCAGCGGGCCGAGCACGTGCACCCCGCCGGCGAACGCGAACTGGTAGACGAACGTCAGCACGACGGTCGCGGTGAGCCAGCGCGAGCGGGAGACGAACGCGACGCCGGCGGCGAGGTCGCGCAGCAGCGAGGCCCCGCCGGAGGCGCGGGACGGCCCGCCGGGGACGCGCACGAACACGACGGCCGCCGCCCCGAACAGCACGGCCCCGACGATCAGCCCCGTGCCCGTGCCGAACACCCCGACGACGGCGCCGCCGAGGGCCGTGCCGACGACGAGGCCGGCGTTCATGCTCGTGCGCGCCAGCACCGTCCCGTCGCGCACGGCCTCGTCGGGCACGACGTCGCGGAGCAGCGCGCTCGTCGCGGGGCCGAAGAACGCGGCGGCGGCTCCGTTGACCGCCGCGGCGACGGCGAGCGTGACCATGGTCTCGCGGTCGGCGAGGAGGAGCACGCCGGCCACGGTGAGCGACGCCGCGGAGAGCACCGACGAGCCGACGGTCACGACGCGACGGGGCAGGCGGTCGGACACCGCGCCTCCCACGAGGACGAGCACGACGTTCGGCACGGAGCGGGCGGCGACGACGAGGCCGACGCCCACCGCGTCGGCGCCCAGGTCGATCGCCGCGAAGACGAGGGCGAGGGGCGCGAGCCCGCTGCCGACCCACGACAGCAGCCGCCCGACCCACAGGGCGCGGAACGCCGGGATGCGCAGCAGCGACCATCTCACCCGGCGCACTCTACGCGCGGCGGCCGCGAGCTCACCCCGCCCGCGACGTCACACGCCGTCGCCCCGCGGGCGCCCGACCTAGGCTGGGCGCGATGAGCGCCGAGACCGACGACCCCGTCGCCCGCACGCCGGGCCGCTACCGCAAGGGCATCGCCAAGCGGGAGGCGATCCTCGACGCCGCCCTGCCGGTGTTCGGCAAGGTGGGGTTCCACGGAGCGTCGCTCCGCGAGGTCGCCCGGCAGTGCGGGGTCTCGCACCAGTCGCTGATGCACTACTTCCCGACGAAGGACGCCCTGCTGATGGCGGTGCTGCGCCGCCGCGACGAGCGGCTGCGCCAGCACTTCGACGACGTCGGCGGCATGCGCCTCGCCGAGCTCGTCGAGCTGGCCGAGTACAACGTCGACGTGCCCGCGGTCATCTCCCTCTTCATCACGGCCTCGGCCGAGGCCACGTCGAGCGACCACCCCGCCCACGACTACTACGCCGACCACTACGACCGCATCGTGTCGTCGACGTCGGCCTACCTCGGCGTCGCCGAGCGTCGGGGCTGGCTGCGCGACGGCTTCACCGCCGAGACCGCGGCCCGCGTCGTCCTCGCCGTGCAGGACGGCCTGCAGCTGCAGTGGCTGTACCGCCGCGACGAGGTGCACGTCGCCGAGACGATGAGGCTGGTCGTGGCGACCGTGCTCACCGTGCCGACCGACGAGCTCGACGCCGCCGTGCGGGCCGAGGTCGCCGACCGCGACGGGGGCGACGCGCTCGCCCGGCCCGCGACTCCTGCCCGGCCCTGAGCCCTACTTCGAGCTGATCCGCTGGAACTTCCGCACCGCGAGCGGCACGAAGACGACCAGCATCACGCCGATGCCGACGAGCACCGTGAGGTAGGGGTGCTGCAGCGTCCAGATGTCGGGCACCGGGGTGCTGCCGACGTTGCCGAACGACTGCCGCGCGGCCTGCACGAGGGCCGAGACGGGGTTCCACTCCGCGAAGACGCGGAGCACCGTCGGCAGGGTGTCGCTCGGCACGAACGCGTTCGAGATGAACGTGAGCGGGAAGAGGATCATGAACGACGCGTTGTTGATCGTCTCCGGCGTCTTCACGCTCATGCCGAGCAGGGCCATCACCCAGCTGAACGAGTAGCTGAAGAGCAGCAGCAGGGCCACCCCGCCGACGAACGACATCGGCGAGGCGTTCACCCGCCAGCCGACGGCCAGCCCGGTCAGCATCATGATCACCATCGAGATGCTGTTGAGCACGAGGTCGCTGTTCGTGCGCCCGATGAGGACGGCGGAGGCGCTCATCGGCAGGGTGCGGAAGCGGTCGATGATGCCCTCCTTCAAGTCCTGCGCCATGGCGGCGCCGGAGAAGGTCGAGCCGAAGACCACGGTCTGGGCGAAGATGCCCGCCATGAGGAACTGCGTGTAGTCGGTGCCCTCGACGGAGATGGCGCCGCCGTAGACCTGGCTGAACAGCAGCACGAACATGATCGGCTGCAGCACGGCGAAGATCAGCATGTCGGGCGAGCGCTTCACCTTGATCAGGTTGCGCTTCGTCACCGTCCAGCCGTCGGACGCCCAGGTGCCGAGCCCGGCGCTCGACGACGGCACGAGGGTCTGGGTGAGGGCCGTGGCGGTCATCGGCGGGCCTCCTTCTCCCGGGCCGAGCGGCCCTTCCGACCGGTCGGGGCGCCGGCGTCGTCGGGGGAGTCGTCGTCGGCCACGGCCTTCCGCCCGGTCAGCTGCAGGAAGACGTCGTCGAGCGTGGGGCGCCGCATGCCGGCGTCGTGCAGCTCGATGCCCGCCGCGCCCAGGTCGGCCAGCGACCGCTGCAGCGCGGTGGGGCCGTCGGTCACGGCCACCTCGACCTGTCGCCCGTCGCTGCTGACCGTGGGCTCGGCGTCGCCGTGGCGCCGCAGCACCTCGACGGCCTGGCCGGAGCGGGCCTCGTCGACCAGCGCGACGACGAGCCGGTGCCCGCCGACCTGCGCCTTGAGGTGGTCGGCCGTGCCCTCCGCGATGACGCGGCCCTCGTCGATGACGGCGATGTCGTCGGCGAGGCGGTCGGCCTCCTCCAGGTACTGGGTGGTCAGCAGCACCGTGGTGCCGCCCTCGACCAGCGACGTGATGATCTCCCACAGGGCGAGGCGGCTGCGGGGGTCGAGGCCCGTCGTCGGCTCGTCGAGGAAGAGCACGCGGGGGTTGGTGACCAGGGCGCCGGCGAGGTCGATGCGGCGTCGCATGCCGCCGGAGAACCCCTTGACCGGGCGGTCGCCGGCGGCGCTCAGGTCGAAGACCTCGATCAGCTCACGGGCCCGCTGCCGCGACACCTTCGCGCCCAGGTGGTAGAGCCGGCCGATCATGTCGAGGTTCTCGAAGCCGGTGAGGTTCTCGTCGACCGCCGCGTACTGGCCCGAGACGCCGATCGTGCGGCGGGTGGCCTGCGGGTCGGCGACGACGTCGATGCCCGCGATCGTCGCCGTGCCCGCGTCGGGCACCTCGAGGGTGGTGAGCATCTTCACCGTCGTGGTCTTGCCCGCGCCGTTGGGGCCGAGCAGCGCCTTCACCGTGCCCTCGGGCACGACGAGGTCGAGCCCGGTGAGCGCGTGCACCGGCCCGGACTTCGAGCGGTACGTCTTCGTCAGGCCCCGCGCCTCGATCATCGCCATGGTGGCCTCCGCCGGTCGCCGGGCCGGTCACCGAACACCTCGGTGCGGTCCCGTGCTGGGCAGCAAAATATCAGCCCGCGGGGCCGGGCGCCAGTGATGATCCGTCGGCTGTGGACGGCTCGTCGCCGCCCCACGTTACGGTCTCGTGACGAACCTTGCCAGGTGGCAAGTTCTGGTCGTACCGTTCTCGCATGACCTCCCTCGACCAGACGGCCGGGCCGTCCTCCGCTCCCTCGACGACGAGCCCCGCGGCCGGCAGCGCCGCCCCCGCGGCGGGCAGCGCCCCCGCTGGGTCGCCGACGCTCCCCGCCGACCTGGGCGCCGCCTCCGTCGCCCTCGCCCGCCGCTGGGCGCAGGAGGCGTCGCACGCCCCCGTCACCGGCTCGGCCCAGCTTCTCGCGCAGGTGCTCAAGGACGAGTCGGGCCTCGCGTTCACCATCGGCTTCGTCGACCGGGTCGTCCGCCCGGAGGACCTCAGCGTCGCCGCCCGCAACCTCGCCGGCCTCGCGCACCGCGTGCCGGCCTTCCTGCCCTGGTACATGCGCCTCGCCGTACGGTGCGGCGGCGTGCTCGCCCCGGTGCTGCCCGGCGTGGTCGTGCCGGTCGCCCGCCGCGTGCTGCGCGGCATGGTGGGCCACCTCGTCGCCGACGCCCGCCCGGCGAAGCTCGGCGCCGCGATCGCGGGCATCAAGCGCGAGGGCACCCGCCTGAACCTCAACCTGCTCGGCGAGGCCGTGCTCGGCGACGGCGAGGCCGAGCACCGCCTGGCCGGCACGCGCGCGCTGCTCGCCCGCGACGACGTCGACTACGTCTCGATCAAGGTGTCATCGATCGTCAGCCAGCTCTCGATGTGGGCGTTCGACGAGACCGTCGAGCGCGTCGTCGAGAAGCTCACCCCGCTCTACGAGCTCGCCGCCCGCTCCGCCCGGCCGAAGTTCATCAACCTCGACATGGAGGAGTACCGCGACCTCGACCTGACCATCGCGGTCTTCACGCGCCTCCTCGACCAGCCGCGGCTGCGCGGGCTCGAGGCCGGCATCGTGCTGCAGACCTACCTGCCCGACGCGCTCGGCGCCCTGCAGCACCTCACCGAGTGGGCCACGGCCCGCGTCGACGCCGGCGGCGCCGCGATCAAGGTGCGCGTCGTGAAGGGCGCCAACCTCGCGATGGAGACCGTCGACGCGACCCTGCACGAGTGGCCGCTCGCGACCTACGGCACGAAGCAGCAGAGCGACACGAACTACAAGCGAGTGCTCGCCTGGGCGCTCACGCCCGAGCGCACGCGCGCCGTGAAGGTCGGCGTCGCCGGCCACAACCTCTTCGACATCGCCTTCGCGCACCTGCTCGCGACGGCGCGCGGCGTGCACGAACGCGTCGAGTTCGAGATGCTGCTCGGCATGGCCGAGGGCCAGGCCGAGCTCGTCAAGGCCGACGTCGGCGGGCTGCTGCTCTACACGCCCGTCGTGCACCCCCGCGAGTTCGACGTCGCGATCAGCTACCTGATCCGACGGCTGGAGGAGAACGCGTCGAGCGAGAACTTCATGTCGGCCGTCTTCGAGCTCGCCTCGAACGAGGCCCTGTTCGCCCGGGAGGAGGGCCGGTTCCTCGCCTCGCTCGCCGAGGTCGACGACGTCGTGCCCGCGCCCCACCGGGTCCAGAGCCGCCTCGAGGAGGCGCGGGGCGCCTCCCCGGAACGGGTCGCCACGGCCTCGGCCCCCTTCGAGAACGAGCCCGACACCGACCCCGCGCTCGCCGCGAACCGGGCGTGGGGCCGCGAGATCCTCGGCCGGGCCCGCACCAGCACGCTCGGCACCGCCGCGATCGAGGCGGCCCGCGTCACGGACGCCGCGACGGTGGACGAGGTCGTCGCGGGCGCCGTCGCCGCCGCGCCCGGTTGGGCCGCGCTCGGCGGCCGCGGCCGCGCCGAGGTGCTGCGCCGTGCGGCCGCGTCGCTCCGCGCCCACCGCGCCGACCTGATCGAGGTCGCCGCGAGCGAGACCGGCAAGACGATCGCGGAGGGCGACGTCGAGGTCAGCGAGGCCGTCGACTTCGCCACCTGGTACGCCCACCTCGCCGAGCAGCTCGACGAGGTCGACGGCGCCCAGTTCGTGCCCGCGCGCCTCACGGTGGTCACCCCGCCGTGGAACTTCCCCGTCGCGATCCCGGCCGGCTCGGTGCTGTCGGCGCTCGCCGCGGGCAGCAGCGTCGTCATCAAGCCGGCCGGCCAGGCGAAGCGCTGCGGCGCCGTCATGGTCGAGGCCCTCTGGGAGGCCGGCGTGCCCCGCGACGTGCTGCGGCTCGTCGACGTCGAGGAGGGCGAGCTCGGCCGGCACCTCGTCGCGCACCCGTCGGTCGACCGCGTCGTCCTGACCGGGGCCTTCGAGACCGCCGCCCTGTTCCGCTCGTGGCGCGACGACCTCCCGCTGCTCGCGGAGACCAGCGGCAAGAACGCCATCATCGTCACGCCGAGCGCCGACCTCGACCTCGCCGCGGGCGACGTCATCAAGTCGGCCTTCGGCCACGCGGGGCAGAAGTGCTCGGCGGCGAGCCTGGTGATCCTCGTCGGGTCGGTCGGCAGCTCGGAGCGGTTCCGCCGTCAGCTCGTCGACGCGGCCTCGACGATGCGCGTCGGCTACCCGACCGACCCCACGACGCAGATGGGCCCGATCGTGGAGCCCGCCGCGGGCAAGCTGCTCGGTGGCCTCACGACGCTCGGCGCGGGGGAGTCGTGGCTCGTCGAGCCGCGGCAGCTCGACGACGCCGGCCGGCTCTGGACGCCCGGCATCCGCGCCGGCGTCCGCCCCGGCAGCGAGTTCCACCTCACCGAGTACTTCGGGCCCGTGCTCGGCGTGATGACGGCCGAGACCCTCGACGAGGCGATCGAGCTGCAGAACGCGACCGACTACGGCCTCACGGCCGGCCTGCACACCCTCGACGCCGCCGAGCTCGGCACCTGGCTCGACCGGGTCGACGCCGGCAACCTCTACGTCAACCGCGGCATCACCGGGGCGATCGTGCGCCGCCAGCCGTTCGGCGGCTGGAAGAAGTCGTCGGTCGGCGCCGGGGCCAAGGCCGGCGGGCCCAACTACCTCGTGCACCTCGGGTCGTGGACGCCCGGCGAGCTGACCGGCCCCCAGGAGGCGCGGCCCGGCCAGGCCGTCTCCGCCGCCCTCTCGGCCGCGGCGCCCCTGCTCGCCGACCCCTCGCAGCGGGCGGCGGTGGCCGCGGCGGCCGCCTCCGACGAGCAGCACTGGGCCGACGAGTTCGGCGTCGCCCGCGACGTGAGCGCCCTGGGCCTCGAGCGCGACCTGCTGCGCTACCGCGCCCTGCCGGTGACCGTGCGCGTCGCCGAGGGGGCCTCGCCCGCCGACGCCGTGCGGGTGCTGCTCGCCGGGCTCCGCGCCGGGTCGCCGCTCACCGTGTCGACGTCGGTCGGCCTGCCCGCCGGGCTGGCCCCGGCCCTCGGCCTCGCGGCGGGCTCGCTCGTCGTCGAGGACGACGCGACCTGGCACGACCGGGTGCGGGCGGGCGCGGTGCAGACCGAGCGCGTGCGCCTCGTGACCGGGGCGGCCGACGCGGGGGGCGCCTCCTCGGCGCTCGCCTCCGCGCTGGGCGGCGACCCCGCCGTCGCGGTGTTCGCGGCCCCGGTGACGCCGTCGGGCCGGCTCGAGCTGCTGCCGTTCCTCCGCGAGCAGGCCGTGTCGATCACGGCGCACCGCTTCGGCAACCCCGACGCGTGGAGCGAGGGCGTGATCTAGCTCGCACCGAGGTGCCCCGATCTGGGCCCTGGGCACAGCTCACGGCCCAGATCAGGGCACCTCGTCGGTCAGATGGCGGGCGACCCCGCGGCGTACCAGGCCGCGAGCCGGCGCAGGCCCTCGTCGAGGTCGACGGCCGGCGCCCAGCGCAGGTCGTGCTGCGTGCGGCGCTGATCGAACCAGTGCGCGGTCGACAGCTGCTCGGCGAGGAACCTCGTCATCGGCGGCTCGTCGCTGCCCGGGCGCACGGCCCAGGCGCGCTCGACCAGCGACCCTGCGGCCCGGGCCACCCCGGCCGGGACGCGGAGGCGCGGTGCCGGCACCCCGGCCGCGGCGCAGATGCCGCCCATCAGGTCGTAGACCGTGCGCGGCTCGCCGTTCGTCAGCACGTAGGCGCTGCCCGACACGGCGTCGACTCGCTCGAGCGCGGCGGCGATGCCGGAGGCGGCGTTGTCGACGTAGGTCGAGTCGATCAGCGCCGCGCCGTGGTCGAGCAGCGGCAGGCGGCCCGAGCGGGCGCGGTCGACGATGCGCTCGACGAGCTGCGTGTCGCCGGGGCCCCAGACGAGGTGCGGGCGCACGGCGACGACGCACAGGTCGGGGCCGGCGGCGGCGAGGGCGAGCCGCTCGGCCGCGGCCTTGGTCCGGGCGTAGTGGCCACGGGCGTGCTCGGGCGAGGCGGGCTCCGCGTCGTCGCCGACGATCGAGGCTCCGCCGTGCGCGACCGACGGCGACGACACGAACACCAGGCGGGGCACGTGGGAGGCGCGCATCGCCTCCGTCAGCGACCTCGTGCCGTGCACGTTGACGGCCTCGAACTCGGCGGGGGCGCCCGCCAACGAGACCTTCGCGGCCAGGTGGACCACCGCCTCCTGCCCCTCGACCGCGGCGGCGACGGCGGCCGGGTCGGTCATCGAGCCGGCGACGTCGCGGGCTCCGGGCACGCCCGAGGGCCGGCGCTGGAACGTGGTGACCTCGTGCCCGGCGGCGGCCACGGCACGCGCGACGGCACCGCCGAGCAGCCCGCTCGCCCCGGTGACGAGCACCCTCACGGCGTCGCCCCCGCACGGGCGGCCGTGACGGCGGGCGTGTGCGACGCCGACGGTCGTGCGTCGACGCCCGAGGCGATCGAACCCGCCCGTGCAGCGTCGCGAGAGCGTGAGCCCGAGCCCGGGCGCGAGCCCGACGCCGTCGGCCTCACGGGCGCACCATGCGTCCGCCCGAGAGCACCGAGCCGGCCCAGGCCGCGAGCCGGGCGCGGTCGATCTTGCTGTTGTGGCGCACGTCGGTCGGCAGGTCGGGCACGACCAGCACGGCCGCGACGCGGTGCCCGACGGCGGCGTGCACGGCCTCCCGCACGGCGGCGGCGAGCGGCGCGGCGGCCAGCCCCGGGCGGCGCGAGCGGGCGGAGGACTCGACGACCACGACGACCTGCTGCGTGCCCGCGGGCCCCACGCCCACGACGGCGGCGCGGGCGACGGCGACCAGCGCCTCCACCGCCTGCTCCGCGGCGACGGGCGTCAGCGGCCCGGACGCGGTGGTGAGCACGTGCGGCAGCCGGCCCTCGACCCAGAGGCGGCCCCGGTCGTCGAGGTGCCCGACGTCGCCGGTGCGGTGCCAGCGCTCGGGCGCGCCCTCGGCGGCCCCGGGCACCCCGCGCACGCTCGCGCGGTCGGTGAGCCACAGGCGGTCGTAGCCGCGCTTGAGGTGCGGCGCCGAGACGACGATCTCGCCCGTGACGCCGGGGGCGTCGGAGGGCGTGTCGGAGGCGCGCCCCCGCTCGTCGAGGGGAGCGATCAGCACGCGGGTGGTCGCCGCCGGCACGCCGACGCACACGCCGTTCGCGGCGGGGTCGGCCGCGGCCGCGCGCACGCCGTCGAGCGTGACGTCGGTCATCAGCAGACCCTCGGTCATGCCGTACGGCGTGTGCGGCGTCGCCCCCGGCATGAGCTCGCCGGCGGCCGCGAGCAGGCGCTCGGAGACGGGCGCGCCCGCCGAGAGGAAGGTCTCGACCCCGGCCAGGGCGGCGCGGTCGCGGGCGTCGAGCTCGTCGGCCGTCGCGACGACGTTCGTGAGGGCGGCGGGGGAGAGGAAGACCACGGTGGCGTCGACCGCGGCCGCCGCCGCGGCGACGGCGCGGGCCGTCAGGGTGCGGGGCGAGGTGACGTCCATGTCGGGCGTCACGCTCGTCGCGCCGAGGGCCGGGCCGAGCAGCGCGAACGGCGCGAACCCGGCGACGAGCCCGGTGCCCGGGCCGACGCCGTACTGGTCGGCGAGGGCGTCGCGCAGCGCGGTCAGCTGGCCGTGCGTGTAGACGACGCCCTTGGCGGGCCCGGTCGAGCCCGAGGTGAACAGGATCGCCGCGGGCGCGTCGGCCGCGGGGGCCTCCGGCAGCTCGGCGAGGGCCCGCCCGGCACGACGGCCCAGCGCGGCGATCTCGGGCAGCGACGTCTCGACGCCGAGGGCGGCCGCGACCGCCGGCGACAGCCGCTGGGTCGAGACGACCCGGCCGGGCCAGCCGAGCGCACGCGCCGCGGTGAGGCCGGGCAGCTGGCCGATGACGTGGTCGGGCCACGAGCCGCGCACGGCCCGCGTCAGCCCCGTCACGCCGAGGCCCGCGTCGGCGACGACGACGACCGCGCCGAGGCGCACGCAGGCGTAGAGCACGGCGGTGAGGTCGGCGCCGGGCTGCACGAGCAGCGACACCCGGTCGCCCGGGCGGACGCCGTGCTTCCGCAGCCCGAGGGCGATCTCGGTGACGCGACGGCTCAGCAGTCGCCAGCTCACCCGACGGGGGCCGGAGGCGCGGGCGCCGCCGTGCGGCACCATCTCGATCAGGGCGGTGTCGTCGCTCTCGGCGAGCGTGTCGAGGTGGTGCCAGAGCGGGCGGTCCTGCCGGGCGGGAGGCGCCTCCTGCGGGTCCCGCGGGGCGGCGGCCGGACGAGCGGCCGCGGCCGGACGAGCGGCGCCGGCCGGACGAGCGGCGGCGGCGCCCGGGATGCGGTCGCCCAGCCAGGTCTCGACGGCGGCCGCGTAGTCCACGTCCTCGGCGACGAGGTGCCCGGCGCCCTCGTAGCGGTGCACGTCGGCGTGCGGCAGGCGGTCGACGAGGTCGTCGAGGTAGCGGTCGCCGAAGATCGGGTCGCGCGGGCCCCAGAGCATCAGCGCGGGCACGTCGAGGCGGGTCAGGGCGTCGGCGATCCGGTCGAGCTCCAGCCGGCTCGGGTGGCGCTGGTCGACGGGGATGTCGGCGACGAAGCCGCCGATCCCGCCGCGCCGCTCGGCGCCGCGGTAGGGCGCGCGGTAGCTCGCGGCGACCTCCGGGGGGAGGCGCGGGTGCGCGATCGCGAGCGTCACGTCGAGGAACCCGGTCGTGGCGACGGTCGCCCGCCCCAGCACGCCCCGGGCGAGCGTCAGCCGCAGCGGGGCCGGGATCGGCTCGTCGGCGGGCTGGTGGATCGCGGTGTTGAGCAGCATCAGGCCCGAGAGCAGCTCGGGGTGGTCGACGGCCCAGCCCATCGAGACGACGCCGCCCCAGTCGTGGCCGAGCGTGACGACTGGCCCGGCGAGGCCGAGGTGATCGGTGAGCGCCGAGAGGTCGGCGACGCGCTGCGGCAGCCCGCGCTCGACCCCGGTGCGCTCGGAGAAGCCCATGTCGAGCTGGTCGACGGCGACGACGCGCCAGGCGGCGCCGCCGGCGGCCGCGGTCGCGAGCGTGCGGGCGGCGAGGCGGCGCCAGAGGTACGACCAGGTCGGGTTGCCGTGCACGCACAGCACGGTGCCGACCGGCTCGACGCCGAGCGCCTCGAGCGAGCCGGCCGTGTCGAGCAGGTGCCAGGTGCGGTCGACCGGCTCCGCGCCTCCGGCACGGCCCTCGCCCCCGGTGCCTGCGGTGCCCGCGGGCACCGTCACGAGACGGGACCACGCCGGGTCGAGCCCGTCGAGCCCCGCGGGCGGCAGCGTCGCGGGCGACGTCGCCCGGGCGGCGCGGGGGAGGCGACTCACCAGGCGAGTTCCATCATCGCCGTGTTGATGCCCGAGCCCACGCCCATCAGCAGCACACGGTCGCCCTTCGAGAGGGTCTTGGACTCCTCGACGAGGGTGATGGGGATGGAGGCGGGGCCCACGTTCCCGAGGGTCGGGTACGTGAGCGGCACGCGCCCGCGGTCGATGCCCGCGGCCTTCACGAAGGCGCCCGTGTGCACGTCGCTGACCTGGTGCATGATGTAGCGGTCCATCCCCTGCCACTCCCAGTCGCGCTTCGCCTCGCGCCAGGCGCTCACGACGAGCTCCATGCCGCGCTTGAGCAGGGCCTTCGCGTCGGTGAACATGCCGTCGACGCTGCCGACGCAGAGGTCGTAGTTCTCGGTCGCGGCGCGCGTGACGCCGCCGACGATGCGGTGGCCCTCGGGGTGGCGGTCGGCCCGGCCGAGCACGGCGGCCGCAGCGCCGGAGCCCAGGGTGAGGCTCGCGAACTCGCTCATGAAGTCGTCGCGACCGTAGCCCTTGGTGAGCAGGCGCTCGATCGTGTTGACCTGGACGTCGTCGGCGTCCTCGCCGTCGATGATCACGGCGTACTCGATCTGGCCGGCGTCGATCAGCTGCGCGGCGAGGGTCATGCCGTTGACGAAGCCGAGGCAGGCGTTCGCGATGTCGAAGTTGGTGGCCGACGACGGCAGGCCGAGGCCGTGGTGCAGGCGCACGGCGACGGAGGGCTCGAGGTGCGGGCGCGTGACGGAGGTGTTGATCAGGAGGCCCACCTGGTCGGGCCGGATGCCCGCCTCGGCCATGGCGCGCTTGCCCGCGTCGACGGCGGCGTCGTCGAAGCTCTGGTCGGCGCCCCAGTTGCGGCGCTCGTGGACGCCGGCGACGCGCTGCAGCAGGCCCGTGGGCAGCTTCAGGCGCTTCAGCACGGGGCGGAGCTTCTCGTCGATGCTCGCGGAGGTCGTGACCCGGTCGGCCATGGTGCTCGTGACGGCGAGCAGGGCGACGTTGCTGTGGCGGGTCGTGGCGTTGCCGCTCGTGGCGTCTCCGGTCAACGGGGCTCCCTGTCGAGTTGTGCCTGGGCTGGCTGTGTCTGGGCGTGCTGTGTCTGGGTCGTGCTGGGTCTGCTCGTTGCTGGTTCTGTGTCGCGACCGCGCGCGTCTCGTCCGACCGTCGTCCGGGCACGAGCGAGCGAGGGGCTGTCGGGTGCCGGGGCGTCGGGTGCACGGCGAGGGTGCATCCCGCCTACTTTACGGCTGTCGTCGCTGGGCGGTTGCCAGGTTGCCGGGGCACAGACATGCCGATCAGGGCATGGACGGGGCACGGGAGGCGTGGGTCTGCCGACCGCGACGGCGCGTCCCGCGGGCCCTGCCGACGTCTGCGCTCCGGTGCTCGGCGGACGGGCGGAGCAGAAGTGGTCGCCGAGAACGCTCCTCCACTCTGGAGTGGAACAGCCGGACGCGAGTCGTGCCGGTGACATGGTGCTCCTCCGCTCCGGAGTGGATCAGCGATGCCGGACCGCCCCACGGCGGGCCCGGTCGAGCGCCCTCGCCCGAGCCGAGCCGAGCCGAGCCGAGCTGAGCCGCGCCGGCCCGGGTCGATCAGGCGTGCGGACCCCGGGGCAGCTTCACGACCCGGCGCCGGTCGTCGCGCGACCACCACACGAGGTCGGCGACCGCCCACACCACGGCCCCGGCGACGGCGAGCAGCACGACGACCGTGACGACGGTCACCGATCCACCGCCGACGGCCAGGGCGGCGACGATGCTCGCCGCGACGAGCAGCGCGCAGACGATCGTGACGACGGGGCGCACCAGGCCGCCCTGCTTCGTCAGCAGCCAGTTCGGCACGTCGGGGTCGATCTCGACAGTCTTCCGTCTCACGGGGCCAGGCTACGGGGCCGACCCGGCCCGCGCCTTAGGGGCTCTGCTGCCCGTCGGGTCGACTACGGTCGTCGGCATGAGCGAGCTGCGCCGACCCTGGTTCACCCTGACCAAGACGGGGTCGGTGCTGCCGCCCGCGCTCGAGATCGCGGTCGGGCTGCTCGGCCTGGTCGTGCAGGTGCTGACCCTCACGAGCGACCGGGAGACACCGGGCACCACCGTGATCGTCATGGTGGTCGCCGTGGCGCTGATCGCCCAGGGCGTCGCCGACCTCGTCTGGTGGGGCCGTGACGGCCGCCGCGAGGCTGTCCGCCAGGGCTAGCTCGCCCGACTCGACGCCGGGCCGGGAGCAGCCGTCCCCGCCGTCGTCGCCCCGACCGGCGCAGCCGCCGGCGGCAGGGCGGCCCGCCGCAGCCGGTGCGTCGCCAGCAGCAGCAGCACCGCCACGCCGACGCCCACGCCGGTGTCGACCGCCCGCCAGACCACCAGCGGCGCGATGTCGACCGGCCCGGCCAGGGCCCGCATGCCGAGGGCCATCGGCGTGATGAACAGCAGGGTCAGCCCGTAGTTGCGGGCGACGACGAGCTCCGCGGCGAACTGCAGCACGCCGAAGGCGACGATCAGGCCGACCTCCCCGGGGCGGAGCGCGAGCAGCGCGGCCGCGACGCCTACGCCGAGCAGCGTGCCGACGAGCCGGTGGCCGGCCCGCACGAGCTGGGTCGACGTGGCCCGGCCGACCACCGGCACGACCGCCGACACCATCGCCCAGTACGGGTTCTCGAAGCCCAACCCGACGCTCACGAGGCCCGCCACGAGGCTGCCGACGAGGCAGACCGCGGCGTGCAGCAGCGCCCGACGGCGGTCGAGGGCCGGGGCGGGCGCGGCCGTGCGGGCGCGGGCGGCCCGGTCGCGCCGCCGCCCGGAGGGCAGCAGCAGCACGGCCGCCGACGCCACGAGGGCCACGAGCAGGCTCGCCGGGGCGACCACCGCGGCGACGCCCACGGACGAGGAGGCGGCGGGCAGGAACGCGCACACGCCGAGCCCGAAGACGGGGAAGAGGGGCCCCGGGGGAGCCCACCGCCGCACGTCGGCGATCAGCGACCCGACGCCCGCGACCGCCGCGATGACGACCACGACGAGCACGACGTCGGCCCCGCTCGTCGAGAGCGCGGCGCCGAGCACCACGCAGGCGACGAGGACGGCCCCGGCCTCGAGCTGCATCCGCAGCCGCGGGCCCACGGGCAGCCCGCGGCCGAAGGCCGACGCGAAGGCGCCGAACACGGCGTAGGGCGCCCAGGCGAGGTGGCCCGTGGCCGCGAGCACGACGAGCGGGAGCACGACGCTGACGGCGACCCGCGCCGCCGGCACGTGGGCGCCGTCGTGCGGGCCGAGGCGGACGAAGTCGCGAGGGCGGGGGAGCACGGTCGGCCGGGCCTCGGCGGAGGAGGCGGTCGGAGCGGAGGCGGACGAGCTGGCGGCGGGTTCGGGGCGGGACGGTGCCACGGGTGTCCTCTCGACGACGGTGGGCGTTCGTCGTCGAACTGCTTCACGGGTGAAATAGATGGTTGTCGGTAGTTTACCCGTGAACCACCGCTACCCTCGACGCGTGAGCCCCGCCGACCCCGCCACCGGTCCCGACGCGATCGAGCGCGTCCACGACCGCTGGCGGCGCCTCCGGCCCGACCTCGACGTGTCGCCGCTGCTCGTCGTCGGCCGCGTGACGCGCCTGGGCCGCCTGATCCAGCGACGCAGCGACGAGCTGCTGCGCGAGCTCGGGCTCGGGCGGGCCGACTTCGACGTGCTCGCCGCCCTCGTGCGCCACGACGCGCCCCTGACCCCGACGGCCCTGGCCGACGAGACGCTGCTGTCGGCGCCCGCCGTCACCAAGCGCCTCCGCGTGCTGCTCGACGCCGGCCTCGTGGCGCGGGAGGCCAACCCGGCCGACGGCCGCGGCTGGCTGGTCGTGCCGACGGAGCCGGGGCGCCGACGGCTCGCCGAGGCCCTGGACGTGCAGGTCGCCGCCGAGGCCGCGATGATCGCGGGCCTCGACGGCGACGAGCGGGACGCCCTGCTGCGGGGCCTCCCGGCCCTGCTGCGCGAGCTCGAGGGCTAGCGCCCGGGGCGGGCGCCGGTCAGCGTCGCTCGCAGACCAGGCCGTCGCGGTCGACGTCGAGCCTCGAGTTCGCGGCGTAGACGGTCGCCGAGACGGTCGTGCCGGCGGGCTGGGCGAGGGTCCGCGTGCCCACCTGGTCGCGGGAACTGGTGCTCTTCGCGACGCCGGCCGGGTGCTCGGAGTTCAGGGCGCCGCAGCTGAAGTACGTCGTCGGGAGCACCAGCAGCGACGCGGAGGTGCGGGAGGCGGTGGTGTAGCCGGCCGCCGACCCCGTCGCCACGACGGTGACGCGACGATCGACGTCGCCCGCCCTGACGCTGAACGTGCTGCCGGTCGCGCCGGGCACCGGGGTGCCGTCGACCCGCCACGACCAGGTGACCGCCGTGCCCGGGGTCCAGCCGTCGGCGCTCGCCCGCAGGGTGGAGCCCACCTTGACGTCGCCCCTGACCGTCGGGGTCGTGGTCGTCAGGGCCTTGGGGGCCGGCGCCGGAGCGGGGGTCGGCTTCGGGGCGGGCGCGGGAGTCGGGGTGGGCGCGGGAGTGGGCGTGGGCGTGGGCGTGGGCTTCGGTGCCGGTGCCGGTGCCGGTGTCGGTGCCGGCGCGGTCACCGGCGCGCTGGTCGCGGTCGACGGTGCGTAGGAGTACTGCGACACCCAGTCGATCTGCAGGTGGCCGTCGACCGACGCCGCCGGCTTCGTGCCGTCGGTGGCCGTCTGCAGCACCCAGTGCATCGGCGTGCGGGGGACGTTCGTCGTGGTCGTCGCGACCGTGACGCCGTCGAGCAGGTAGCTGATGCGCCCGGGGGTCCAGTCGATCGTGTACGTGTGCCAGGCCTGGTACGAGACGCCCGTGTCGTGCACGAGGTCGTTGTTCCACGGGGTGCCGAGCTGGTGGTTGTAGGCGTGCGTCGTGCCCTCGAGACCGCCCTCGGGGAAGTTGATCTCGCCGTTGGCCCACACGTTCTCGTCGTCCCAGAGCAGGAAGGCGGTGCCGTAGCCGGGGAGGGCGTCGGCGCGCATGCGCACGGAGTAGCGCCCGTAGGTCTGGCCGCCCCACTGCCCGTTCACCAGCGGGATGGGCGCGGCCGAGCGCGGCACCCCGTCGGCGCCCGTGTGCAGGTGCATGTCGAGCAGCCCGCCGCTGACCGAGAGGGTGTCGGCGTCGTAGGCGCCGATCTTCCAGGTGTCGGGGAACCCGTCGTACGTCATCCACTGCGACGCGTACGGCCCGGGGAAGGAACCGGCGGCGAGCGGCGTGCTGAAGTCGTCCTTCAGCACCTGCTTCCAGCCGGGCAGGTCGCCGGTGACGAGGGTGGTGGAGGCGGCGGCCGCGTCGAGGGTCGTGGTGGCGGCCGATGCGCTGGCCGTGCTCGCCGCGACGAGGCCGGTGGCGACGACGAGGCCGGCCGTGACGGCGGCGACGACCGGGATGCCCCGGCGGTGGTGACGGGTGTTCATGGCGTGGTGGACCCTTCCGTGGCGTGTGGGAAGGGCAAGCGGGTGCGCGTCGAGCGGGTGGCCTGCGCCGCGGGGCTCGGAGGAGTTGATCGCGACGACGGGCCGGGGAGGAGCTCACGCCGGGGAGGTCGGGTCCCTGGCGTGCTCCCAGCGTGCTCCGTGCCGCCGGCGGCCGTCAGCCCCAGCTCGGGTCGCCCTCGCGCGGGGGTGCGCGACGGGGTCTGTCGGCATCGGTGTACCCCGGTCGCCGCGGAGACGGCGCGTCGGGAGGCTCAGCGCCGGGGACGGGAGAGGCCCCGTGCCGCCGGGGAGGCGGGCACGGGGCCGGTGGAGCCGCCTGTCGGATTCGAACCGACGACCTTCGCTTTACAAGAGCACTGCGCTACCGGACTGCGCCAAGGCGGCGGGCTCCGCCATCCTACCGACCACGGCGCCCGTCGCGGGGCGTGCCGCCGAGGCCCGGGCGAGGATTGGCGCGGGCGACGGCGACGTGGTGAAGTAGACGGGCGGCGTCGGCCGCGCGCCACCGCCCGTGACGACGAGGAGCCACCATGACCAACATCCTGACCGCGATCGGATCGATCGTGCTGCTCTTCGTGAGCTTCGCGCTCTTCGCCTACTCGTTCGGCTCGGGCGAGCCCAACGCGCTCGTCTTCTTCGCCGGCATCGTGCTGATGACGGCGTCGTTCGGCATCCCGATGACCGTCCTGGGCAACAGCCGCCGCACCTGGTAGCGGCCGCCGTCAGTCCGCGGTCAGCGGCCTGACGAAGTCGGCCGGGTCGAGCAGGCGGCGCGGCTTGGCCTCGCGCTCGCCGTGGCCCCCGACGTACAGCCATCCCAGGAGCTTCTCGTCGCCCGTGAGGCCGTGGGCGGCCTGCACGACCGGGTGACGGGTCTCCGACCCGGTCTTCCAGATCACGCCCCAGCCCTCGTCGTCGAGCACGAGCGACAGCAGGTGCGCGACGCCCGAGGCGACAGACTCCTGCTCCCACTCGGGCACCTTCCGGCTCTCCACCGGCGACGACACCACCGCGATGACGAGCGGCGCGCGGAGCGACTTCTCCTCCGCCTTGCGGGTCGACTTCTCGTCGGCCCCGGTCGCCGCCGACAGCGACCGGCCGATCACGCGGCGGTCCTCGCCGCGCAGCTCGACGAGCCGCCACGGGTGCAGGCCGGAGTGGTCGGCCACCGTCGACGCGGCCTCGACGTAGCTGAGCAGCTGCTCGCGCGTCGGGGCCTCGTCGGTGACCTTCGACCGTGACCGTCGCCGACGGGCAGCGTCGGCGACGCCGGTCACTTCGAGTCCGTCGAGGCGGCGTCGCCCTCGGTGAACGACAGCGAGATCGAGTTCATGCAGTAGCGGTCGCCGGTCGGGGTGCCGAAGCCGTCGGGGAAGACGTGGCCGAGGTGCGAGCCGCAGTTCGCGCAGCGGACCTCGGTGCGGACCATGCCGAGGCTGGAGTCCTCGATCAGGTCGACGGCGTCGGGCCGGACGGACTCGTAGAAGCTCGGCCAGCCGCAGCCGCTGTCGAACTTGGTGCCACTCTTGAAGAGCTCGGCGCCGCAGGCGGCACAGGCGTAGGTGCCGGCGCGCTCCTCGTCGAGCAGCTCGCCCGTCCACGGGCGCTCCGTCGCGGCCTGGCGGAGCACCGAGTACTCCTCCGGGGTGAGCTCGCGGCGCCATTCTTCGTCGGTCTTCTCGACCTTGTAGGTGCTGTTGTCGTTCGTCATGGGTGCACTCCTGACACGTTCGGGGACTCCTCATCCAACACTGCCCCGCTGAGCCCCATTCCCCGGGTGACGCCCCGCGGCGCTCCCTAGACTCGGGCCCGTGACGCTCGCCGACCGCTTCCTCGCCTACTCGGCGCAGGCCGCCGCCGAGGGGTCGCCCGGCTGGGCCGAGCTGGCCGCGGGCCTCGCCTCCGACGACGCCGCGCGGGCCGTCGTCGAGAGGGCGCCGGAGTCGCGGCGCCAGCCCGTCCTGGTGCTCGCGACGTGCCGGTGGCTGGGCGCGCCCCCGGGGCCCTGGCCGCGCCTCCGGAGCTGGCTGCTCGACCACGCCGACGCCCTGGTCGCGGAGCTCGGCCGACGCTCGGTGCAGACGAACGACGTGCGCCGGAGCGGCCCGGTCTCGCTCGCCCTGGCCCGCCTCGACGAGCCGGTCGCCCTTCTCGAGGTGGGGGCCTCGGCCGGTCTCTGCCTGCTGCCCGACCTCGTCTCGTACCGCGCGGGCGACGTCCGCTGGGGCGACCCGCACAGCCCGGTCGAGCTGACCCTGGACGTGACGGACGGCCGCGGTGACGCCGCACCCGGCGGAGCGGGCACCGGTCTCGGCGCGGTCGAGCTGCCGGAGGTGGTCTGGCGTGCCGGGCTCGACCTCGACCCCGTCGACGTCCGCGACGACGAGGCCGTCGCCTGGCTGCGTGCGCTGCTGCCGCCGGGGGCGACGGAGCGGGCCGACCTGCTCGAGCGAGCGGTCGCGCTCGCCCGCACCGCGCCTCCCCGGGTCGCCCGCGGCGACGCCGTCGACGACCTCGAGGCCCTCGCGGCGACGGCGCCCGCCGACGCACGCCTCGTGGTCGTCTCGACCGGCACGCTCGTCTACCTGCCCGGCAGGCGACGACAGCAGTTCGTCGACACGGTCAGGGGGCTCGGCGCCACCTGGGTCTCGTACGAGCGGATCGGCCTGCTCGACGACGTCGGGCCCGTCGACCCAGGCGTCGTCGAGCGCACGTCGGCGTTCGCGGTCCTCGCCCTCGACGGGCGGCCGCTCGCCGTCGGCGACGCCCACGGCACCCGCCTCGCGACCGTCGGCTGAACGGGCCGAACCGCGCCCCGCCTCCCCGGCCACGGCCCGCGCCGACGTTATGGTGACGAGGATCGAGAGGGCAGGACGTGACCGACGAGGGCAGCAGGAGCACCGGCGTGCGACCGGGCGCGCTGTCGACCCTCGACCGCGCGATCCTCGACCTGGAGCAGTCGCCGCCGGCCACGCCGGGGCAGAAGGAGGCGCTGATCCGACGAGAGCTCGGGCTCGGCGTCGCGCGCTACCAGCAGTTGCTCAACTCCCTCATCGACCGACCTGCTGCACTGGCCTACGCGCCCCTGGTGGTCGGTCGCCTGCAGCGACTGCGCGACCAGCGCGCCCGGGCCCGCGCCGACCGCTCGTTCGGGCCCACGCCCCGCTGACCCGGAAGACCACGGAGACCATGCCGAAGTACCCCCGCGACCGTTTCGACGAGGTGCCCCGCGACCTGGAGAGGGTCGGGGCGCACCGCTCCGAGCCCCGCCGGGGGCGCGGCTGGGTGGTCGTCGCCTGGGCGGCCCTCGCCACCGGGCTGCTCGTCGGCGCCGGCGTCGTCGCCCTGGGCGTCCTGAACGACAGCTTCCAGTTCGTCGCCCCCAGCGCGACCAGCTCGGCCGAGGCCGGCGACGGCGCGACCGAGCCCGCCGACGCGGCCACCGACGACGCTCAGGGCGCGACCGACGGGGCCACCGAGGCCGCCGGCGAGACGCCCGCCGTGACGCCGACCCCGACGGCCACCGCGGCCGACCCCTCCGACGTGCCGGCCTCGACGACGATCGCCGTGCTCAACGCCACCACGACCAGCGGCCTCGCGGGCCGGGCCGCGACGACGCTCGACACCGCCGGCTGGACGGTCGGCAGCCAGGGCAACGCGCCCGAGCGCTCCGCCACCTCCACCGTCTACTACGCGACCGCGGCCGACCGCGCGGCCGCGCTCGGCGTCGCCGAGTCGCTCGGCGTCGACGCGACGCAGCAGAGCACGGCCTTCCCGGGGGCGACGATCACCGTCGTGCTCGGCACCGACTTCTCGTCGTAGCGGGCGAGCGCGGGGGGCGACGCGACCGGGGCCGGGCCCCGCTCCGCGCCTCCTCGGGGGCCTCCTCGTGCCCTTTCTGTTTCGGGCGTGTAAAGGATCGGGCCGACGGGCGCCCGCGGGTTCGTTCTGCGGCCTTCGGGGCTGTCGTCGGCGCCGGGGGCCGCACTAGCATCTGGTCTTGGTCGCCCCCTACGGCCCGGCCGCCCCGCCCCGAACGAGCGAGGCTGCACCGTTCGGGTGCGCAGGCCACTGCGTCGACCCGGCCCCGGCACCGACCGGCCGCCGTACGAACACAGCAAGGGGAGCAGCACCATGGCACACGGGACCGTCAAGTGGTTCAACGCGGAGAAGGGCTTCGGCTTCATCACGGTCGAGGGAGGCGGGCAGGACGTCTTCGTGCACTACTCGGCCATCGACATGAGCGGCTACAAGGTGCTCGAGGAGGGCCAGGCGGTCGTCTTCGAGGTGGGCACCGGGAGCAAGGGTCCGCAGGCGGAGTCGGTGCGGCTCGCCTGAGCCCGGCCCCTCCGTCGCGACGCCGTCCGCCCCTCGTGGGGCGGGCGGCGTCGTCGCGCCCGGGGGCTCGCCGTGGGCCTGCCCGGACGGCTTGCACTCACAAGGTGGGAGTGCCAGAATCGCTCTGGCACTCGCCGCAGGTGAGTGCCAAGTACCTCTGCTTCATGACGTCCGGGAGGGACGAGTAACACATGGCTAAGATCATTGCTTTTGACGAAGAGGCCCGTCGTGGCCTCGAGCGTGGCCTGAACATCCTGGCCGACGCGGTGAAGGTCACGCTCGGCCCCCGCGGCCGCAACGTCGTCCTCGAGAAGAAGTGGGGCGCCCCCACCATCACGAACGACGGCGTCTCCATCGCCAAGGAGATCGAGCTCGACGACCCGTTCGAGAAGATCGGTGCCGAGCTCGTCAAGGAGGTCGCCAAGAAGACCGACGACGTCGCCGGCGACGGCACCACCACCGCCACCGTCCTCGCCCAGGCGCTCGTCCGTGAGGGCCTCCGCAACGTCGCCGCCGGCGCCGACCCCATCTCGCTCAAGCGCGGCATCGAGAAGGCCGCCGCCGCGGTCTCCGCTCAGCTGCTCGCCGACGCGAAGGACATCGAGACCAAGGAGCAGATCGCGGCGACCGCCTCGATCTCCGCCGCCGACCCCACCATCGGTGCGCTCATCGCCGAGGCGATCGACAAGGTCGGCAAGGAGGGCGTCGTCACCGTCGAGGAGTCGAACACCTTCGGCACCGAGCTCGAGCTGACCGAGGGCATGCGCTTCGACAAGGGCTACCTGTCGCAGTACTTCGTCACCGACCCCGAGCGCCAGGAGGCCGTCTTCGAGGACGCCTACGTGCTCATCGTCAACTCGAAGATCTCGAACATCAAGGACCTCCTGCCGATCGTCGACAAGGTCATCCAGTCGGGCAAGCAGCTCCTCATCATCGCGGAGGACGTCGACGGCGAGGCCCTGGCCACGCTCGTCGTGAACAAGATCCGCGGCATCTTCAAGTCGGTCGCCGTCAAGGCCCCCGGCTTCGGCGACCGCCGCAAGGCGCAGCTGCAGGACATCGCCATCCTCACCGGTGGCCAGGTCATCGCGGAAGAGGTCGGCCTCAAGCTCGAGAACGCCACGCTCGACCTGCTCGGCCGTGCCCGCAAGGTCGTCATCACGAAGGACGAGACCACGATCGTCGAGGGTGCCGGCGACGCCGAGCAGATCGCCGGCCGCGTGCGTCAGATCCGCAGCGAGATCGAGGCGACCGACAGCGACTACGACCGCGAGAAGCTCCAGGAGCGCCTCGCCAAGCTCGCCGGCGGCGTCGCCGTCATCAAGGCGGGTGCCGCGACCGAGGTGGAGCTCAAGGAGCGCAAGCACCGCATCGAGGACGCCGTCCGCAACGCGAAGGCCGCCGTCGAGGAGGGCATCGTCGCCGGTGGTGGCGTCGCGCTCATCCAGGCCGGCAAGACCGCTCTCGCCGAGCTGCAGCTCGAGGGCGACGAGGCGACCGGGGCGAACATCGTCCGCGTCGCGATCGACGCTCCTCTGAAGCAGATCGCCTTCAACGCGGGCATGGAGCCCGGCGTCGTCGCCGACAAGGTCCGCGGCCTCCCGATCGGTCACGGCCTCAACGCCGCGACCGGCGAGTACGTCGACATGATCGCCGCCGGCATCATCGACCCGGCCAAGGTGACCCGCTCTGCCCTGCAGAACGCCGCCTCCATCGCTGGTCTGTTCCTGACCACCGAGGCCGTCGTCGCCGAGAAGCCCGAGAAGAACCCGGCCCCGGCCGGCGACCCCACGGGTGGCATGGACTTCTAGTCCGTACGGTTCCACGCTCAAGGGCGGTTCCCCTCCGGGGGAGCCGCCCTTCGGCGTCCCCGGGGTCGCTGAAGAACGCGAGCGATCCGTCCGCCGTCGACCAGATCACGGGGATCCCCGGCGTTCGACCGCCCGATCGCTCTCAGATCACGACAGGGCGGACGTCGGGTGAGCGGGCGGGCGTGCCGGAGGGACGCGAGCCGCGAGGCGGGGTCGGGCAGGCCGGAGGCGTGCCGGCGCCGCGATCGGGACGGAGCGGGGGAGGCGCGGGCTAGGCGAGCGAGACGGAGCCGGGGGAGGCGGGGGCCTGGCCGGGCACGCCGGTCGCCGGCGTCTCGGGCGGGACGCCGTTCTCGGGGAAGAGCGGCAGGGCCACGCGGAAGGTGGCACCGCCGCCGGGGGTGTCGAAGACGTCGACGCTGCCCCGGTGAGCCGCCACGATGCCCGACACGATCGCGAGCCCGAGGCCCGAGCCGCCGGTGTCGCGGGTGCGCGACGAGTCGGCGCGCCAGAACCGCTGGAAGATCTTCTCGCGGATCTGCGGCGGGATGCCCTCGCCGTGGTCGACGATGTCGATCGTCGCCACGCCCCGGCCGGGGTCGGACTGCACGACGAGCTCGATCGGGCTGTCGTGCTCCGTGAAGCGCATGGCGTTGCCCATCAGGTTCGTGATCACCTGGCGCAGCTTGTTCTCCTCGCCGAGCACGACGGCGGGCGCCTCCGGGCCGTGGCCAGCCGTGCCGTCGCCGGTGCCGGCGGCGGCCTCGTCGGCGGCCCGCGTGGCGCGGGCGCGGAGGCTGCGCAGCCGGGCGAGGGTCGCACCCGCGAACGACACGGGGCCCGTCGCCCCGGGGTCGAGGGCCGTCTCGGGCACGGTGGCGGGCGCGTCCGGGCCGACGGGCGCCTCCTCGCCGGTCTCCGACACAACCGGGTCGTGCACGATCACCGCGATGTCGCGGTCGGGGTTCGACGCCATGGTGTCGAGGGCGGAGTCGCGGGCGATGGTCACGAGGTCGACCGGGCCCAGCTCGAGCGGCTTCGACTCGTCGAGGCGCGCCAGCGCCAGGAGGTCCTGGACGAGCACGCCCATGCGGATCGCCTCCTTCTCGATGCGGTCCATCGCCTGGGCGACGTCCTCCGGCTTCGTGAGGGCGCCCATCCGGTACAGCTCGGCGTAGCCGCGGAGGCTGACGAGGGGCGTGCGCAGCTCGTGGCTCGCGTCGCCGACGAACCGGCGCATCTGGTCGATGGTGCGCGCCCGGTCGTCGAACGCGCTGTCGATCCGGCTCAGCATGGAGTTCAGCGAGCGGTTGAGGCGGCCGACCTCGGTGTTGGGCGTCGTCGAGTCGAGCCGCTGGCTGAAGTCGCCGTCGGCGAACCGGGCCGCGGTCGCCTCGACGTCGCGCAGCGGGGAGAAGGTCGAGGTGACGAGCAGGCGGGTGAGCGCGGCGCCGAGCACGACGACCGAGACGCCGAAGCCCAGGAAGATGCCGCTGAACCGCCCGATCAGGGCCGTCGTGACGGCGAGGTTCGTGCCGGTGACGATGGTCGCGTCGATGCGCTCGACCGACCCGCCCGACGTCGTCTGCAGCGTGGTGTTGTAGGCGAAGACCCGCCACTGCTGGTCGTGGGCCTCGTTGAAGACGCTCTCGGCCTCGTCGTTGGTCTCGTCGGCGGGGATGTGCACCGACGAGAGGTCGGGCGCCGTGCCCGCGGCCAGCTCGTCGCTGTTGTCGCAGATCTGGGTGCCGTCGGCCCGGTAGAGGGCGACGTAGCTGCTCCGCGTGTCGCCGAACGTGACCGTGCACGACTGCGCGTTCGTCGTGTTCGGCGTCGCCCCGGTGAAGCCCTTGGCCGCGGCCTCGAGCGACATGTCGACCTGGCCGTAGAGGTAGGTGCTCAGCACGGTCATCGTGCCGAGGCCGGCGACGAGCAGCCCGAGGGTCACCAGCGTGACCGTGATGCCGGTGATCTTCGTGCGGATGGAGATCTCGTTCCACCACTGCGACAGGCGTGCGTGCATAGAGGGGTCAATCTAGCGCGAGGCGCCTGGGAGCCGGTGAGGCCCCCAGGCGCCCGGGAGAGTGCTGGAGCGGGGAGTGCGCCGCCGACGATGTCGGGGCGCGGGCGGCTCAGGCCTTGGCGGCCTTGAGCATGTAGCCGAAGCCGCGCTTGGTCTGGATGATCGGCTCGGCCGAGAACTGGTCGAGCTTGCGACGCAGGTACGAGATGTAGCTCTCGACGATGCCGGCGTCGCCGTTGAAGTCGTACTCCCACACGTGGTCGAGGATCTGGGCCTTCGACAGCACGCGGTTGGGGTTGAGCATCAGGTAGCGGAGCAGCTTGAACTCGGTCGGGCTGAGCTCGATCGCGGTGTCGCCGATCGTGACCTCGTGGGTGTCCTGGTCCATGGTGAGCTCGCCGGCGCGGATGATCGCGTCCTCGTCCTCGTTCATGGTGCGACGGAGGATCGCCTTGATGCGGGCCACGATCTCGTCGAGGCTGAACGGCTTCGTCACGTAGTCGTCGCCGCCGACCGTGAGGCCGGTGATCTTGTCCTCCGTGTCGTCCTTCGCGGTGAGGAAGAGGATGGGCGACGTGTAGCCCGACGAGCGGAGGCGCTTGGTCACGCCGAAGCCGTTCATGTCGGGCAGCATCACGTCGAGGATGATCAGGTCGGGCTCCTCCTCGAGCACGGCCGAGATGGCCTGCGCGCCGTTGCCGACCGCCCGCACCGCGAAGCCGGCGAAGCGCAGGCTCGTGGTCAGCAGGTCGCGGATGTTGGGCTCGTCGTCGACGATCAGGATCTTGGGGCCGTCACTCATGCACGCAAGTATCTGCGCGCCTCCTCGGTGTTGTCTGTGAGCCGAGCGCGAGTCACCCGGGTGAGCGCAGCGTGCCCGCCCTCACCGGGCCGTGTGCTCGCCGGGCCAGTCGGTGTTGGGCACGAGCGCGATGCGCGTCGTCAGCTCGAGCAGCTCGTCGGGCACGGCGAGGGTGAAGGCCACGCCGTCGCGGTGCTCGAGGACGGCGGTGTAGCCGGAGGCGCGGGCGATCTGCCACCCGGGGAAGGCCTCGACCGGGGCTGAGACGACCCGCGCCTCCTCCGCGTCGTCCAGCTCGCCGAGGGCGCTCAGGCCGGCGAAGAGGTGGTCCTTCACGGGTGAGCCGGCCAGCAGGTCGGAGCGCTCGAGCACCTCGGGGTCGGGGCTCCAGGTGACGACGCTCAGCACGGAGCCGGCGTGCAGCCCGCCCTGCACCTCGTAGCTGCGCTCGACCGAGACGACCACCGAGGCGTCCCACTCCGCGACGCGGGCCTGCTGGCCGACGAAGGCGAGGGCGTCGTGGTCGAGGGAGGCGACCAGCGGCCCGAAGGTCGCCGTCGCCGACTGGTCGGCGAGGAACACCCGCCGCAGGCTGTCGCGCCAGAGCTCGTCGTCGCCCAGCGACAGGTCGTGCGCGTCGCTCATGCCGCCAGCGCGGGGGAGTCGAGGATCGTGTAGCTGTAGCCCTGCTCGGCGAGGAAGCGCTGACGGTTCTGCGCGAACTCCTGGTCGACCGTGTCGCGACTCACGAGCGTGTAGAACGACGCGGGCAGGCCGGACTTCTTCGGGCGGAGCAGGCGACCGAGACGCTGGGCCTCCTCCTGCCGGGAGCCGAAGGAGCCGCTGACCTGGATCGCGACGGTCGCCTCGGGCAGGTCGACGGAGAAGTTCGCCACCTTCGACACGACGAGCACCTTGAGCTCGCCGTCGCGGAAGGCCTGGAAGAGCCGCTCGCGCTCGTCGATCGGGGTCGCTCCCGTGAGCGTCGGCGCGTCGAGCACGGCCGCGAGCTCGTCGAGCTGGTCGAGGTACTGGCCGATGACGAGGATCTGCTCGCCCTCGTGGCGGTGCACCAGGTGCGAGACGACGTCGAGCTTGGCGGGCGCCGTGGCGGCGAGGCGGTAGCGCTCGTCGTCGGGGGCGGCGGCGTACTCGAGCCGGTCGTGCTGGGGCAGATCGACCCGCACCTCGTAGCAGCTGGCCGGCGAGATGTAGCCCTGCGCCTCGATCTCCTTCCACGGGGCGTCGAACCGCTTCGGGCCGATCAGGCTGAAGACGTCGCTCTCGCGGCCGTCCTCGCGCACCAGCGTCGCGGTGAGGCCGAGCCGCCGCCGCGCCTGCAGCTCGGCGGTCAGCTTGAAGACCGGCGCGGGGAGCAGGTGCACCTCGTCGTAGACGACGAGGCCCCAGTCGAGGGCGTCGAGCAGCGAGAGGTGCGTGTACTGGCCGCCGCGTCGGGCGGTCAGGATCTGGTACGTCGCGATGGTGACCGGCTTGACCTCCTTGACGGAGCCCGAGTACTCGCCGATCTCGTCCTCCGTCAGCGAGGTGCGCTTGAGGAGCTCGTCACGCCACTGGCGCGCGCTCACCGTGTTCGTGACGAGGATGAGCGTCGTCGTGCCGGCCTTCGCCATCGCGCCCGCCCCGACGAGGGTCTTGCCCGCGCCGCAGGGGAGGACCACGACGCCGGAGCCGCCCTCGAAGAAGTTGTCGATGGCCTGCTGCTGGTAGCCGCGGAGCTCCCAGCCGTCGGGGTCGAGCTCGATCGCGTGCGGGGTGCCGGGGGTGTATCCGGCGTGGTCCTCCGCCGGCCAGCCGAGCTTGACCAGCTGCTGCTTGACCTCGCCGCGGGCCCAGGGCAGGAGCTCCCACTCGGTGTCGCTGCGGCGGACGCCGAGCAGCTCGCCGACCTTCTTCGCCCGGGTGACCTCGCTGAGCACCGAGGAGTCGGTGCCGCGCAGCACGAGGGCGCCCTCGTCGTCGCGCTCGATGACGATGCGGCCGTAGCGCGCGACCGTCTCGGCGATGTCGACGCTGACGCTCTGCGGCACCGGGAACTTGGAGTACTTCTCGAGCGTGCCGAGCATGTCGTCGGCCGTGTGGCCGGCGGCCCGGGCGTTCCAGAGGCCGAGTCGGGTGATGCGGTAGGTGTGGACGTGCTCGGGGGCACGCTCGAGCTCCGCGAAGACCGCGAGGTCGTGGCGGGCGTCGCCTGCGTCGGGGTGCGCGACCTCGAGCAGGACGGTTCGATCGCTCTGCACGATCAGGGGGCCGGTCATGAGGATCGAGTCTAGGCGGGGCCCCCGACACCGCTCACAGGGTGACGGGGAGCGGCCAGGTGCCGGCTCAGGTCGCGCTCGACACCGCGACGACGTGCGACAGCGGCAGCGTGCGCTCGACGTCGGACTTCTTGTCGCGACCGCGGACGCGACCGCCGCCGATGCCGGTGGGCTCCATCTCGAGGTGGGTGGTGCTGCCGTCGGGCATGGCGATCGTCACGGTGACCGTGAGCCGGCCCTTCACGGCGGCGTCGAGCTGGCGGGCGATCCAGGCGCGGTCGGTCGTCTCGGGGCTGCCGCCCGACGCCGCCGCGGCGCCGGCCTCGCGGAGGCGCTCGACCATCTCGCGGAGCGGGTCGCGGGCCTCGACCGGGGCCGGCCGCCGCGGGCGACGGCGCACCGGCGGCGCCGACTCGTCGCCGTCGGGGTCGACCAGCACGACCGGGTAGCGCTGGTCGCTGAGCGCCCAGAACACGGTCTCGCGCTCGAAGCGGCTGGCGACGCGCTGGCCGTCGAGCCGCTGCAGCCCGAGGGGCGAGAGGGCGTGGTCGACCTCGAGGGTGTCGACGTCGGAGCGCTCGACGGCGCTGACGACCGAGGCCGTGCCCTCGGGCAGGTCGGTGGCCGCGGGGTCGGCGGCGGCGACGCGGAAGCGCCCGTGCCGCTCGGCCGACTGCTGGATGAGGTACTCGAGCGGCTGCGGGATGCCCGAGAGCGAGATGCCGGAGAGGAACTCGCGCAGGCTGTCGGCCGTCTCGCCCCGGGTCAGCGCCCGCTGGATGCCGCCCTCGGTGATGCGGTAGGTGGCGGCGAGGCCGGCGCTCTCGACGTCGGCGACGACGCGGAGGCGGGCGTCGAGCGCGGGCGCGAGCGGGCCGGGCGAGACGACGGTGAGGTCGTGCTGCAGGTACACCTCGTCGATCGCGTCGGGCAGGAGCTCGGCGACGCGGGCCCGAGCGGCCTCGGGCCCCTCGCGGAAGAGCGCGACGGCGGCGGAGGTCGGCGAGCCGCCCGAGGTGAGGCCGAGCAGCTGGGCCGCCCGCTCGAAGGAGGCGAGGCGCTCGCCGATCCACGCGCCTCCGGCCGGGTAGGCCCACGCGGTGAACTCGGCCAGCGGCTCGCCCCACGAGGTCTCGACCCGCTGCGACAGCACGGCGAGGATCTCGGTCGGCAGCGTCGCGAGCCACGCCCGCGTGAGCTGCTCCCAGCGGTCGGGCCAGGAGGCGGCGAGCCAGTCGACGGCGTCGGCGGTGGTCGCGTAGCCGTCCGGCCCCGAGGCGGCGAGCCCGGCCCGTGCCGCGATCGCGAGCACGACGGGGACGTCGTCGACGTCGAGGTGGGCGGCCTCGGCCAGGCGGCGCGTCTCGGGCAGGGCGAGCCCGCCCTTGGCGAGCTCGCGGGCCGGCGAGCGGTCGAGGGCGCGCAGGATCTCGGCGACCTCGATCACCACGGCGTAGAGCCGCTCGGCCGACCGGGCGTCGACGGCGGCGCGGTCGACGTCGCCCACGCTCTCGAGCACGACGGGCGGGTGCACGGCGCCGAGCCGCGCGGGGGAGAGCTCGGGGTCGTCGTCGAGCCGCTCGCCCACGGCGTCGAGGGTGCTGAGGGAGTCGCCGGTGCGGACGGCGAGGAAGAGGTCGACGAGGTGGTCGCCGGCCGCCCGCACGCCGTCGCGGTCGACGTCGAAGACCGTGTCGAGCCGTTCCGCCAGCGCGGCGACGTCGCCGGGGACGCGCGCGGCCTGGAGCACGAGCAGCTCCGTCCGGTCGAGGCGCGTCAGCGCGTCACGGACGGACGAGGGGTCGAGCAGCGTGTCGGCGAGGTCGAAGGCGTCGTTCACCGAGGAGGCGCGGACGAGCCGCGGGGCGAGCCTCCGCACCAGCTCGTCGGGCGGGGTGTCGCGGAGGACTCCGGCGAGGTCGAGAGCACTGGACATGGGCGGGTCCTCCTGGGGGCGCGCAGCCGTCGGCTGCGGCTAGCGTGTGGTGCCTCGGGTCTCTCGACCGCGTCGGACGACGGTGGCCACGACGAAGGCGATGATGAGCAGGATCGCGACGGGGAAGCCGACCAGCGGCAGGACGGTCACCGCGGGCCAGACACCCGCCGTGTAGTCGGAGACGCCCACGAGGGCGCCGACGATGCGGGCCAGGAAGGCCAGCACGGAGAGGCCCACGACGGCGGCGATCATGGAGACCAGGACGCGTTCAGTACGATGGACGCCGCCGGACACGGTCGGGTCTTTGATCTCTGCCACGTGCACAGGATAGTGGGGCGTGCTCGGAGAGCGCGCCCTAAGCTGAGGTCTCCGTCCGGCAGACCCGGGCGGTGGAGCCCCCGGGAGCCGCGGCCGAGGCCGCGCACCCCCCACCGAGCACCGACACCAACCCCCGACGAGGAGTCACGTCATGCCCACCGGCAAGGTCAAGTTCTACGACGACGAGAAGGGCTTCGGCTTCATCACCAGCGATGACGGCGCCGAGGTGTTCCTGCACGCGTCGGCCCTGCCCGCCGGCACCGTTGGCGTCAAGGCCGGCACCCGCCTCGAGTTCGGCATCGCCGACGGCAAGCGCGGTGCCCAGGCCCTCTCCGTCCGGGTGCTCGAGGCCGCCCCGAGCCTCGCCAAGATGAACCGTCGCTCCGCCGACGACATGGCCGTCATCGTCGAGGACCTCGTGAAGGTGCTCGACAAGGCCGGCGGCGACCTGCGCCACGGCCGCTACCCGCAGAACGGCGCCCGCATCGCCGTGCTGCTCCGCACCGTCGCGGACTCGTTCGATGTCTGACGCCGCCGCGCAGCCGACCGGGTCGGCCCACGCCGAGCTCGCTCGCCGGGCGCTCACCGAGATCACCCCGCCCGACACCATCGGCGCCGAGCTCGAGCCGGTCGACGAGGTCGACGGCGTCGTCAGCGTGCGCTTCGCCACGCTGCTGCCCGGCTACCCGGGCTGGGCGTGGACGGTCAGCGTCGCGCAGGTCGAGGGCGAGGAGCCCACCGTGCTCGAGGTCGAGCTGCTGCCCGGCGACGACGCCCTCGTCGCGCCCGAGTGGGTGCCGTGGGCCGACCGCCTCGCCGCCCAGGGGGCGGACGACGAGTCCGACGAGGACGAGGACGACGAGTCTGACGAGGACGACGAGTCTGACGACGACGACGAGTCTGACGACGACTCGGACGACGACGACGACTCGGACGACGACGACGACGACGACTCGGACGACGACGAGCCCCAGGCGGTCGTGCACGGGGGCGACGTCGACGGCGTCGACATCGACGGGCTCGACGCCCACGACCGCTCGGACGACGACGGCGACGACTCCGACGACGACGACGACGACTCCGACGACGACGATGCCGTCTCCGAGGCCGCGCCCCGCGAGGAGAGCGCACCGCGCCGTCGTCGCCGCCGCCGCTGACCCCGTCGACCCGACCCGCGACTCCTCGGGCCCTGGGCCCACGACGACGCCCCCGCCACCTCTCGGTGACGGGGGCGTCTCGTGGTCTCGGCGAGGTGGGGCCTAGAGGGCGCCCACCACGTGCTCGATCGAGCGGATCAGCTGGCGCACGTCGTCGGGCTCGATGGCCGTGAAGGTCGCGACGCGGAGCTGGTTGCGGCCGAGCTTGCGGTACGGCTCGGTGTCGACGATGCCGTTGGCCCGCAGCGCCGCGGCCACGGCGGCGGCGTCGATCGACTCGGCGAAGTCGATCGTCGCGACGACCTGCGACCGGTGCGACGGGTCGACGACGAAGGGCGTGGCGTACTCGGAGGCGGTGGCCCAGTCGTACAGCGCCGACGACGACTCGCGGGTGCGGGCGTCGGCCCAGGCGAGGCCGCCGTTGTCGAGGATCCAGCGGGTCTGGTCCTCCAGGAGCAGCAGGGTCGTGAGGGCGGGGGTGTTCAGCGTCTGGTCGAGGCGCGAGTTGTCGATCGCGTTCTTCAGGCTGAGGAACTCGGGCACGTACCGGCCGCTCGCCGCGATGCGCTCGACGCGCTCGATCGCCGCCGGCGAGAAGAGCGCGAGCCAGAGGCCGCCGTCGGAGGCGAAGTTCTTCTGCGGCGCGAAGTAGTAGACGTCGGCCTGCGAGGCGTCGAAGTCGACGCCGCCGGCCGCGCTGGTGGCGTCGACGACGGTGAGGGCCCCGGCGTCGCCGGCGACCCGGGTGACGGGCGCCATGACGCCGGTCGACGTCTCGTTGTGCGGCCAGGCGTAGACGTCGACGCCCTCGAGCACCTCGACCTCGGCGCGCGAGCCGGGCTCGGCGCGGACGACGTGCGGGGCCTCGAGCCACGGCGTCGCCGTCGCGGCGGCGAACTTCGAGCCGAACTCGCCGAACGTGAGGTTCTCGGCCCGGCGCTCGACGAGGCCGAACGCCGCGGCGTCCCAGAAGGCGGTCGAGCCGCCGTTGCCGAGCACGACCTCGTAGCCGTCGGGCAGGTCGAAGAGCTCGGCGAGGCCCGCGCGCACGCGGCCCACGAGCTGCTTGACGGGGGCCTGGCGGTGCGACGTGCCGAGCAGCGAGGCCCCGGCCGTCACGAGGTGCTCGAGCTGAGCGCCGCGGATCTTCGAGGGGCCGCAGCCGAAGCGGCCGTCGGTGGGGAGCAGGTCAGTGGGAATGGAGATGTCCGCCATGGGTCGATCGTAGTGGGGCGCGCGAGGCTCCCCGTCGGGCCGGGTAAGCTTGCGACGTTGTCCGCGCATCACCTGGGGAGGCCCCGTTGACCGATCTCGTCGACACCACAGAGATGTACCTCCGCACGATCCTCGACCTCGAAGAAGAGGGCATCGTGCCGCTCCGGGCGCGCATCTCCGAGCGCCTCGGCCACTCCGGCCCGACGGTCTCGCAGACCATCGCCCGCATGGAGCGCGACGGGCTCGTCGTCGTCTCCGGCGACCGCCACCTCGAGCTCACGACCGAGGGCCGCAGCAAGGCCACCCACGTGATGCGCAAGCACCGCCTGGCCGAGCGCCTGCTCGCCGACGTGATCGGGCTCGACTGGGCCTACGTGCACGACGAGGCCTGCCGGTGGGAGCACGTCATGAGCGAGCAGGTCGAGCGCCGTCTGCTCGAGATGCTCGACCACCCCACCGAGTCGCCCTACGGCAACCCGATCCCCGGGCTCGACGAGCTCGGCGACTCGCCGGCCGGGCGGTTCCTCGACGGCGTCGTCAACCTCGTCTCGGTGCTCGCCGAGAACCCGGAGGGCGTCACGCGCCCCGTGCGGCGCCTCGCCGAGCCGGTGCAGTTCGAGCCGGAGCTGCTGCAGCAGCTGCACGACGCGGGCGTCACCCCGGGCGGCGTCGCCACGGTGACGAAGTCGGGCACCTACGTGCTCGTCCGCGTCGAGGGCCACGACGAGGGCCTCGAGCTGCCGACCGAGGTCGCGCAGCACATCTACGTCACGGCCTGACCGGGGGAGGCGCCCGGCCGGCTCCCAGGAGGCGCACGGCGGGCACATCGGTCCTTTACCGATTCGTTACAAAAGTCCTCCTCGAGGATGATTTCCCCGCCTCCCTCAGGTATGGTCGCTGAGTCCCCGCGCCAGGAAGCCGGCGTGGAGGCCCGTGGCAGGACGTCTCGTGCACCCGTCTCCTGCCGCTTGTCGTGAACTGACGAACGGATGGGGCAACTTCCCTAGGGTTGTCGAGACGCAGGAGACCCGCCCTCTTGACCCTCACCGAGCCCACCCAGCCCGGAGGCGCACCCGACGCCCTCCGCACTCCCCGCACCGACCTCCAGACCCGGACCGACCTCGCGCCCCGCCGCGACCTCCCGACGCGCTCCTCCGTCCGCGCCGCCGCCCTCGCGGCAGCGGCCGCCGAGGCCGCCGCCGCCCGGCCGACCCGCCGGTCGAGGGGCGGGCGCACCGTCGCGACGGCCGCCGTCATGACCCTCACCGCCGGCCTCTTCGGCACGATGGCCCTGCCGGCCTTCGCCCAGACCGCGCCGGCCTCGACCGGCTCGAGCGAGGCCGCCGCCGAGACGGCGTCGCGTCAGGCCGACGGCCAGACCGTCGCGGTCGACGCCACGGTCGCCGCCGCCGACGCGTCGCGCGACGGCTACACCGCCACCTCGCAGGAGTCGCTCGACGCCGCGGCCGCCGCGGTGGCCCTCGCCTCGCAGCGCGAGGCTGAGCGCGCCCAGCTCGCCGCGTCGTACGACAGCTACACCGGCCCCACCGCGTCGGAGTACCTCTCCGGCTCGGGCACGGCCGCCGCGACGACCTCGACCGCCACGGGCGCGACCGCGACCCCCGGCGCGTTCAGCCTCGCGAACGTCTACCAGACGGCGCTGCAGTACGTCGGCACGCCCTACGTCTTCGGCGGCGCGACCCCGGCCGGCTTCGACTGCTCGGGCTTCGTCATGTTCGTCTACGCGCAGTACGGCATCTCGATGCCGCACTCGGTGACCGCCCAGGGCGCGCTCGGCACGCCGATCTCGGCCTCCGAGGCCCAGCCCGGCGACGTCGTCGTCTTCAACGACGGGTCGCACGACGGCTTCTACGCCGGCAACGGGATGATCCTCGACGCGCCGAAGCCCGGCGGCTCGGTCAGCGTCCGCCCGCTGTGGACGAGCGCCGTGCACTACGTGCGCTTCGGGGTCTGACCCGACCCGCGCCTCCGGCACCGCGCCTCCCGCGCTCGTGAACGGACTGTGAAGAGCCGCCCCGCCTCTAGGCAGGGCGGCTCTCGCGGGTTAACCTGGCGCTCTCGGAGCACTGCTGAGACCAGGAGCGTCACATGAGCCGTTCGACCGCCGCCCGCACCATGGGTGCGTCGTCGAGCGAGCACATACGACACCCCGCCCGATGACCAGAGCACCGTCACGCGTGACGGTGCTCTTCTCGTCTGCGGACTGCTGGCCCAGCTCTCACCGAGGGCAGTCGAATCCCTGGAAGCCGTCCAGGGTGCTTCGAAAGGGAAAGCATGCGCACTCTCGTCCTCAACGCCGGTTACGAGCCCCTCGCGGTCGTCTCGTTCCGACGAGCCCTCGTGCTCGTCATGACCCAGAAGGCGACGGTGCTCGCCGCCGACGCCGAGCACCCCGTGGTCAGCACCGGCTTCGCCTACGACCGCCCGTCGGTGATCGTGCTGACGCGCTACGTGAAGATCCCGCACTCGCGGTCCGTGCCGGTGTCGCGGCGCGGAGTCCTGCGGCGCGACGCCCACCGCTGCGCCTACTGCGGTGCGACGGCGTCGACCATCGACCACGTGCAGCCGCGGTCGCGCGGCGGTGCCGACAGCTGGGAGAACCTCGTCGCATGCTGCCTGCGCTGCAACAACGTCAAGAGCGACCGGACCCCGGCCGAGATGGGCTGGTCGCTGCGCTGGCAGCCGAAGGCACCGCACGGAGTCGGCTGGGTCGTGCGCGGGGTCGAGCGGCCGCAGGAGGAGTGGGACGCGTTCCTCGCGGCCGCGTAGGCGCGGGCGCGGGTTCGGTAGACTCGCCGGGTCAGCCTCTGTAGCTCAATGGAAGAGCAGTTCCGTCCTAAGGAAAGGGTTGGGGGTTCGAGTCCCTCCAGGGGCACCGCAGCGACTCCTGCCCTCGTCACGAGGTCGCTGAGGAGCTCGCCCTCCAGGGGCACGTGACCCGAGAGGGACGTGCCCGGCTCGGCAGGACCGCTCCTCGTCCCGGTGGTCGTCGGGCCGCCTGCGGCCGTGGGGCCTCCTCCTCGACGGCCGTCCAGCGTCGGTGCCGTTCGCCGGACTGGCGACGAGGTGGGGTCGTCAGGGGCGTGCTCGCCCGAGCCGCTGATCTCTCGGTCGTGACATTGACAGGACATACGGACATGCGTAGTCTCATCACGTCGTCGAGGTCCAGGGCGGCCCCGCAGCGACGAAGCTGGGGAGAGCAACCACTACCAACGGAGGACTCGTGGTCACCAACACGTCAGGGAGCAGCCCTCGCACGGCGCTCCCCGCCCTGGTCTCAGGGCCGCACACGAAGAGACTGGGGACGGTGGCGGTCATCGCCACCTTCGGCGGTCTCCTCTTCGGCTACGACACCGGCGTCATCAACGGTGCCCTCGACTCGATGGAGGAGAGCCTCGGGCTGACCCCCGCCAGCGAGGGGATCATGGTCTCGGCCATCCTCGTCGGCGCCGCGGTGGGCGCGTTCTTCATCGGCCGCATCTCCGACGCGTTCGGGCGCAAGCCCACGATCAACACCCTCGCAATCCTCTTCTTCTTCGCCGCCCTGGCCTGCGTCCTCGCCCCGACGTGGGAGTTCCTGACGGGCGCACGGTTCTTCCTCGGCATCGCGGTCGGGGGGGCGTCGGTCACCGTCCCGGTCTTCCTCGCCGAGCTCGCGCCGACCGAGCAGCGCGGCGGGCTCGTCAGCCGCAACGAGCTCATGATCGTCTCGGGCCAGCTGGCCGCCTTCACCATCAACGCCGTCATCGGCAGCGTCTGGGGCGAGCACGACAACGTGTGGCGGTACATGCTCTCCGTCGCCGTCCTGCCCGCCATCGCCCTCTTCATCGGCATGTTCCGGGTCCCCGAGAGCCCGCGCTGGCTCATCGCCAAGGGCCGTGACGACGACGCGCTCGCCGTGCTCAAGCAGATCCGTGCCGACGACAGGGCCGTCGCCGAGATGGCCGAGGTCCGCCTCCTCGCCGCGGAGGAGAAGGAGGCCAAGAGCGCCCGTCTCGCCGACCTCGTGGCGGAGCCCTGGCTCCGCAAGATCCTGTTCATCGGGATCGGGCTGGCCGTCGCCCAGCAGCTCACCGGCATCAACTCGATCATGTACTACGGCACCCAGGTGCTCCAGCAGTCCGGCTTCTCCCAGAGCGGTGCCCTCATCGCCAACGTCGGCGCGGGCGTCATCGCGGTCGTCGCGATGCTCGTGGCCCTGCGCGTCATCAACAAGGTCGGACGACGCAACATGCTCATGTTCGGCTTCGCCGGCGTGACCGTCTTCCACCTGCTGATCGGCCTGTCGTCGCTCCTCATCCCCGAGGGCCTCGGCCGCGCCGTCGTCGTGCTGATCTTCGTCATCTGCTTCGTCGGCACCATGCAGGGCACCATCGGGCCGCTGGTCTGGCTGATGCTCTCCGAGATCTTCCCGCTGAAGCTGCGCGGCGTCGGGATGGGCCTGACCGTGCTCATCCTCTGGCTGACCAACTTCGCCGTCAGCCTGCTGTTCCCCATCCTCGTGGCGGGCATCGGCATCTCGACGACCTTCTTCATCTTCGCGGTGCTGAACGCCGCCTCCCTCGTCTTCGCCGCCACCCGGGTGCCCGAGACGAACGGGCGCTCGCTCGAGCAGCTCGAGGAGGACTTCAGCACCGGAGCCATCTACGTCGTGAAGGACGCCAAGTGACCACCGAGAACAGCACGAGCCCGCTCGACGTCCTCACCATGGGCCGCATCGGCGTCGACATCTACCCGCAGCAGTCCGGCGTGCCCCTCGAGCAGGTCGAGACGTTCAGCAAGTCCGTCGGGGGCAGCGCCACCAACGTGGCCGTCGCCGCGGCACGGCACGGTCGCCGAGCAGCAGTCCTGACGCGGACGGGCAACGACCCGTTCGGCCGCTACGCGGTCCAGGAGCTGGAGAGACTCGGCGTCTCGACCCGGCTGATCTCCACGGTCGAGGGCCTGGCCACGCCCGTGACGTTCTGCGAGATCTTCCCGCCCGACGACTTCCCGCTCTACTTCTACCGCCAGCCGAAGGCTCCCGACCTGATGATCAGCGCGGGCACCCTCGACCTCGCGGCCATCGAGCAGGCAGGGGTCTTCTGGGCGACCGCCACCGGCCTCAGCGAGGAGCCGAGCCGCCAGGCGCACCACGTCGCCTGGCGGACCCGGGCCCGTCGGCCGCTGACGATCCTCGACCTCGACTACCGACCGATGTTCTGGAGCAGCCCCGAGGTCGCCCACCGCGAGGTCGAGCGCGCCCTCGAGCACGTCACGGTCGCCGTCGGCAACCGCGAGGAGTGCGAGGTCGCCGTCGGCGAGACCGATCCCGACCGGGCCGCCGACGCGCTGCTCGAGCGGGGCGTCGAGCTCGCCGTCGTGAAGCAGGGGCCGAAGGGCGTGCTGGCCAAGACCCGCGACGAGCGGGTCGAGGTGCCCGCGCACCTCGTCGAGGTCATCAACGGCCTCGGCTCCGGCGACGGCTTCGGCGGCGCCCTCTGCCACGGCCTGCTCGAGGGCTGGTCGCTCGACCGCACCCTCCGCTTCGCGAACGCGGCCGGCGGCATCGTCGCCACCCGCTTCGAGTGCTCCACCGCCATGCCGACGACCGCCGAGGTCGAGGCCGTCCTCGAGGAGGCGCACCGTGCCTGAGCAGACCGCCAGCGTCGACGAGGCGGTCACCGCCCCGCAGTTCGACCGCCTCCGCGAGATCCGGGCCACCGAGCCGGAGCGTCTCGCTGACGTGCTCGCCTCCCGCACGCGTCGCCTCCCGCTCGAGGGCGACGGCAAGCTGTTCATCGTCGCGGCCGACCACCCGGCACGGGGCGCCCTGGGCGTCCGGGCCGACGCGACCGCGATGGCCGACCGCTACGACCTCCTCCGCCGCCTCGTCGTGGCGCTGGGTCGACCGGGCGTCGACGGGGTCCTCGGCACGCCGGACATCGTCGAGGACCTCGCCCTGCTCGGCGCCCTCGACGGCAAGGTCGTCGTCGGCAGCATGAACCGGGGCGGTCTGCAGGGCGCCTCCTTCGAGCTCGACGACCGCTTCACCGCCTACTCGGCGGCGTCGATCGCGGCCTCGGGCCTCGACTTCGCGAAGCTGCTCGTGCGCATCGGCCTCGGCGACCCGGGCACCGCGGCGACGCTCGAGGCGACCGCCCGCGCCGTCACGGAGTCCGCGGCGCTGCGCCTCCCGATCATGCTCGAGCCCTTCATGAGCGACCGGCGCGACGGACGGGTCGTCAACGACCTCACCGCCGACGCCGTCATCAAGTCCGTCGCCATCGCCTCCGGCCTGGGGGAGTCGTCGGCCTACAGCTGGCTGAAGCTGCCCGTCGTCGACGAGATGGAGCGGGTGATGGCGTCGACGACGCTGCCGACCCTCCTGCTCGGGGGCGACCCGACTGGTCACCCCGATGAGACCTACGCCCGCTGGGGCGAGGCCCTCGCGCTCCCCGGGGTCCGCGGGCTCGTCGTCGGGCGCACCCTGCTCTACCCCGCCGACGGCGACGTCGCCGCGGCCGTCGACGTGGCCGCCGGCCTCGTGCACACGGCCGAGCCCGCCCGACGCTGACCGCGCCTCCTCTCGAGATCCGGAACGGAACCACCATGACCACCACCACCAGCACCACGCCCGCCGACGGCACCGTCGCCGACGGCCGCCGCCCCCTCGTCGCGCACTGGATCGACAACGCCGAGGTGCCCGGCACGAGCGGCCGCACCGCCCCCGTCTACGACCCCGCCCTCGGCGTGGTCACGAAGGACGTCTCGCTCGCCGACCAGTCCGAGATCGACGCGGCCGTCGCCTCCGCCGCTCGGGCCTTCCCCGCCTGGCGCGATCTGTCGATCACGAAGCGGCAGCAGATCATGTTCCGCTTCCGCGAACTGCTCAACGAGCGCAAGGGCGAGCTCGCCGAGATCCTCACGTCGGAGCACGGCAAGGTGCTCAGCGACGCCCTGGGCGAGATCACGCGCGGCCTCGAGGTCGTCGAGCTGGCGACGGGGTTCCCGCACCTGATCAAGGGCGAGTTCTCGCAGCAGGTCTCGACCGGGGTCGACGTCTACTCGACGAAGGCGCCGCTCGGCGTCGTCGGCATCATCAGCCCCTTCAACTTCCCCGCGATGGTGCCGATGTGGTTCTTCCCCATCGCGATCGCCGTCGGGAACACCGTCGTCCTCAAGCCCAGCGAGAAGGACCCGTCCAGTGCGATGTTCCTCGCCCGTCTCTTCGCCGAGGCCGGTCTGCCCGAGGGCGTCTTCAACGTCCTCCACGGCGACAAGGAGGCCGTCGACGGACTGCTCAGCAACCCCGAGGTCAAGAGCATCTCGTTCGTCGGGTCCACCCCGATCGCGCAGTACATCTACGAGACCGCCGCGAAGCACGGCAAGCGCGTCCAGGCGCTCGGCGGCGCCAAGAACCACATGCTGGTGCTGCCCGACGCCGACCTCGACCTCGTCGCCGACAGCGCCATCAACGCCGGTTTCGGGTCGGCGGGCGAACGCTGCATGGCGATCAGCGTCGTCGTCGCGGTGGAGCCCGTCGCCGACGAGCTGATCGAGAAGATCACCGAGCGCATGACCGGCCTCACGGTCGGCGACGGCCGGCGGAGCTGCGACATGGGCCCCCTGGTGACCGAGCAGCACCGGGACAAGGTCGCGAGCTACATCGACATCGCCCTCGAGGACGGCGCCGTCGTCGTCGTCGACGGCCGCGGAGTCGAGGTCGACGGCGAGGCCGACGGCTTCTGGCTCGGCCCCACCCTGATCGACCAGGTGCCCCTGACCAGCCGTGTCTACACGGAGGAGATCTTCGGGCCCGTCCTCTCCGTCGTGAGGGTCGCCTCCTACGAGGAGGGCGTCGCGCTCATCAACGCTGGCGCGTACGGCAACGGCACCGCGATCTTCACCAACGACGGAGGCGCGGCGCGGCGCTTCCAGGCCGAGATCGAGGTCGGGATGATCGGCATCAACGTGCCGATCCCCGTGCCCGTCGCCTACTACTCGTTCGGCGGCTTCAAGGACAGCATCTTCGGCTCGGACAAGGCGTACGGGATGCAGGGCTTCGAGTTCTTCACCCGCGAGAAGGCGATCACGTCGCGCTGGCTCGACCCGAGCCACGGCGGCGTCGACCTCGGGTTCCCCCAGAACTGACGGGTGCGCGACATGGACGACGAGACGCGCTGGTTCTTCCCCCGCGGCGACCTGGCCCACGACGACTGGCAGACCGTGGTCGACGGCGAGCTCGACGGCTGGCAGCACACCGGCCTGCGCGTCGGCGAGCTCGCCGACGCCGCCGAGCTGCGGCTGCCTCCCCGGCAGGTGGAGCGCATGGTCGTGCCGCTGACCGGCGACGTCGTCGTCGAGTGGAGCGACGCGCGAGGCGGCTCGGGGACGGTCGAGCTCGCCGGGCGGGCCTCCGTCTTCGAAGGGCCGGCCGACGTCGTCTACCTCGGGGTCGGCACGGAGGCGCGCCTCACCGGATCGGGTCGCGTCGCGGTCGCCGAGGCGCCCGCCGACCAGGTGCTCGACCTGCAGGTGCTGCGTGCCGCCGACATCCCCGTCGAGATCAGGGGCGCGGGCCGCTCCACCCGACAGGTGCACAACTTCGGGACACCGGCGGGCCTGCACGCCCAGAAGCTGATCGTCTGCGAGGTGGTGACCCCGGCCGAGAACTGGTCGTCGTACCCGCCGCACAAGCACGACGAATCGGTGCCCGGGACGGAGTCCCGGCTCGAGGAGATCTACTACTTCGAGTCCGCCGCCAGCCGCGGTCTCGACGCCCCGGCGCAGGCCGACCCGTTCGGGATGTTCGCCACCTACAGCTCGCCTGCCGGGCAGATCCACGTCGACCAGCTCGTCCGCACCGGGGACGTCGCCCTCGTGCCCTACGGCTACCACGGCCCGGCCGTCGCCGCCCCCGGGTACGACCTCTACTACCTCAACGTCATGGCGGGCCCCGACCCCGAGCGTGCGTGGCTCATCACCGACGACCCCGCCCACGGCTGGGTGCGCACCCGGTGGGAGTCGCAGGACCCGGACCCGCGCCTTCCCTACCTCCCCTCAGCAGCACCGAAAGGACACCGCCCGTGACGACGAAGCGACTCACCGTCGGCCAGGCACTGGTCGAGTTCCTCGCCGCCCAGTGGACCGTCGACGGCGACGTGCGGGAACGCACGATCCCCGGCATGTTCGGGATCTTCGGCCACGGCAACGTCGCCGGCGTCGGCCAGGCCCTGAAGCAGTACCACGTCGACCGCCCCGGCCTGATGCCGTACCTGCAGGCCCGCAACGAACAGGCCATGGTCCACGAGGCCGTCGGCTACGCCCGGATGCACCGGAGGCGCGCCACCTACGCGAGCACCGCCTCCGTCGGCCCCGGCGCCGCCAACATGCTCACCGCAGCGGCCCTGGCGACGACCAACCGCCTCCCCGCGCTGCTGCTGCCGAGCGACACCTTCGCGACACGGGTCAGCGACCCCGTGCTGCAGCAGATCGAGATGCCGCACGACACCTCCCTGCAGGTGACCGACGCCTTCCGGCCGCTGTCGCGCTTCTTCGACCGGGTCGACCGGCCGGAGCAGCTGTTCTCGATCGCCCTCGCCGCCCTGCGGGTGCTGACCGACCCCGCCGAGACCGGGGCCGTCACGATCGCCCTCCCGGAGGACGTCCAGGCCGAGTGGCTCGACGTCCCCGAGGAGTTCCTGCAGCCGCGGGAGTGGCACGTCCGTCGCCCCGTCCCCGAGCGCGGACCGCTCGAGCGGGCCGTCGCCGCCGTCCGGTCCGCGAAGCGCCCCGTCATCGTCGCCGGCGGGGGAGTGCTCTACTCCGGCGCCGAGCAGCAGCTCGACGCCTTCGCCCGGTCGACGGGGATCCCCGTCGGGACCACGCAGGCCGGGGGCGGCGCGCTCGCCTGGGACCACCCCCTGTACCTCGGCGGCATCGGCGCCACCGGCACGACCGCCGCGAACCGCATCGCGGCCGAGGCGGACGTCGTCATCGGCATCGGCACCCGCTACAGCGACTTCACCACCGCCTCCCGCACCGCCTTCCAGGAGGCGGGCGTGCAGTTCGTGAACGTCAACATCGCGTCCTTCGACGCCTACAAGCACGGCTCCCAGCTGCCCGTCGTGGCCGACGCCCGCGAGGCGCTCGACGCCCTCGGCGCAGCTCTCGCGGAGCACACGGTCCCCGCCGAGCACTCGAGGCGCGTCGCCGCCGAGAAGGCCGCGTGGGACGACCTGGTCGACGAGGCGTTCCTGCCGTCCGGTCTCGCCCTGCCCGGCCAGCCCGAGATCATCGGCGCGGTCCAGGCCGCCAGCGACCCCACCGACGTCGTCGTCCAGGCGGCGGGGTCGCTCCCCGGCGACCTGCACAAGCTCTGGCGCGTCCGTGATCCGCTGGGCTACCACGTCGAGTACGCGTTCTCGTGCATGGGCTACGAGATCGCCGGCGGCCTCGGCGTCAAGCGGGGCGCCCCTGATCGCGACGTCATCGTCATGGTCGGCGACGGCTCGTACCTCATGCTCCACACCGAGCTCGTCACCGCCGTCGCCGAGGGCGTCAAGATCATCGTCGTGCTGATCCAGAACCACGGCTACGCGTCGATCGGGCACCTGTCCGAGACGGTCGGTGCCGACCGCTTCGGCACCCTGTACCGCAGGCTCGACCCCGACTCCCTCGACTTCCAGGGCAGCGAGGTCCTCCCGGTCGACCTGGCGATGAACGCCCGCAGCTACGGGGTCGCCGTCATCGAGGTGCAGCCGACCGAGAACGCCGTCGCCGACCTGACCGCCGCGCTGGCCACGGCCAAGGCGTCGCCCACGACCACCCTCATCCACATCAACAGCGACCCCCTCGTCTACGCCCCCGACGGCGAGGGCTGGTGGGACGTCCCCGTCGCCCAGGTCTCGACCCTCGACGCCACCGAGGCGGCCCTCGCCGACTACCGCGAGCACCGGTCGGCCCAGCGACCGCTCCTCGGCTGACTCCCTCCCCTCGACCTCACGACACGCTCACGAAAGGCACCGCCGCCATGACCGACACCGTCACCGATCCCGACGCCACACCCGTCCAGACCCCCTCCGCGACGACCGACCGCGGGCTGCGCATCGGCACGGCCCCCGACTCGTGGGGGGTGTGGTTCCCGGAGCACCCCAGTCAGATCCCGTGGCCGCGGTTCCTCGACGAGGTGCAGCAGGCCGGCTACCGGTGGATCGAGCTCGGCCCGTACGGCTACCTCCCCACCGACCCCCACCAGCTCGAGGACGAACTCGGCCAGCGCGGCCTCATGCTCTCGGCCGGGACGGTCTTCACCGGCTTCCACAAGGGCGACGACCAGTGGCAGCGCGCCTGGGACCAGGCCCTCGCCGTCGCGGGGCTCGCCTCGGCGCTCGGCGCCGAGCACCTCGTCGTCATCCCCGACCTCTGGCGCAGCGACGCCACGAGCGAGGTCCTGGAGGCGCGCACCCTCGCCGACGACCAGTGGCGGGCGCTCGGCGCCGGCCACGACAAGCTCGGCAAGGCTCTGCTCGAGGAGTTCGGGGTGAAGCAGCAGTTCCACACCCACGCCGACAGCCACGTGGGCACCCACCAGGAGACCGAGCGGTTCCTGGCCGAGACCGACGCGCGCTACACGAACCTCTGCCTCGACACCGGCCACTTCGCGTACTACGGCGGCGACGCCGTCCGCCTCGTCGAGACCCATCCCGACCGGATCGGCTACCTGCACCTCAAGCAGGTCGACTCCGACCTCCGCTTCACGGTCCTGAAGAACGACGTGCCCTTCGGCGACGCCGTCGCGATGGGCGTGATGGTCGAGCCCCCGAAGGGGGTGCCCGACCTGGCGCCGATCATCGAGGCGGTCAGCGACATCGACCCCGACATCTTCGCCATCGTCGAACAGGACATGTTCCCGGTCGAGTCGATCGACCTGCCGCTCGGCATCGCCACCCGGACCCGGGAGCACATCTTCAGCTGCTCGCGTCGCGTCCGTACCCACTAGCCGTCCCGTCACGCAGTTCGAAGGAGAACACCCATGAGCATCCCCAGCACCGGAAACCTCCGCGTCGCCGTCGTCGGCGCGGGCATGATGGGCGCCGACCACGTGTCGCGCATCACGAAGCGCATCAGCGGGGCGGAGGTCGTCGCCGTCGTCGACCCCGACGTCGCCCGCGTCACGGCAGCCGCGGAGCTCGCGCCCGGCGCCGAGACCTTCGCGTCGTTCGAGGAGGCACTCGCCGCCACGCGGCTCGACGCGGTCATCATCGCGACCCCGGGGTTCCTGCACGAGCCCGTCATCCTGCCGGCCCTGGAGGCCGGACTCGCGATCCTCAGCGAGAAGCCCCTCTCCGACACGGTCGAGTCGAGCCTCCGCATCATCGAGGCCGAGCAGAGGCTCGACCGTCCGCACATCCAGGTGGGCTTCATGCGTCGCTTCGACGCCGGCTACCTCGAGCTGCGCGAGCTCGTCGCGTCGGGGGCCCACGGCGCGCTGCTCGCCCTGCACTGCGCCCACCGGAACCCGTCGACGCCTCCCCACTTCTCCGAGTCTGCCCTCATCACCGACTCGGTCATCCACGAGATCGACGTCGTGCCGTTCGTCGTGGGCGAGCCGATCGTCTCGATCGAGGTCAAGAAGCCCCGCCGTAACTCCCTCGCCCCCGACGGGCTGCGCGACCCGCAGTTCGTGCTCCTCGAGACCGCCTCGGGCGTGCTGGCGATCGTCGAGATCAACGTGAACGTGCAGTTCGGCTACCAGGTGACGACCGACGCCGTGTTCGAGAGCGGCGTGGCGTCCATCGGCCGCCCGCAGGGCATCGAGGTCGCCGCGGCGGGCAGCACCGGCCAGGGCGTCACTCCGTCGTTCAAGGAGCGCTTCGGCGCGGCGTACGACGTCGAGGTCCAGCGCTGGGTCGACGCCGCGCACGCCGGCACCATCGACGGCCCCTCGGCGTGGGACGGCTACCTCGCGAGCGTCGTCGCCGACGCGGGCGTCGTCGCGCAGGCGTCGGGCGAGAAGGTGCCGGTGCAGTACGCGCTCGACAAGCCGGCCTTCTACGAGGTCTCGCCCGCCTCCTCCGTCCTCGCGGGGGCGTAGAGCATGGTGAAGATCGCCCTCGACCCGACGCCGCTGCACCACACCCACTCTCTCCTGGAGCTGCCCCGCAAGGTCGCCGAGCTCGGCTACGACCACCTCCAGCTGACCCCGCACGCGGACTTCATCCCGTTCTTCCGGCACCCGAAGGCCGACGACGACCTCGTCGACGCCTTCGCGGCTGCCTGCAGGGAAGCAGGCGTGCAGATCGCGTCCGTGCTGCCGGTGCTGCGCTGGTCCGGCCCGGACGAGGAGTCGCGACGCGCGGCCGTCAAGCAGTGGAAGCGGGTGATCGAGATCACGGCTCGTCTCGGCGTCGGCGTCATCAACACCGAGTTCAGCGGGCGCCCCGAGCGGCAGGAGGAGTCCGAGCGACAGTTCTACTGGTCGATGGAGGAGCTCCTGCCGATCATCGAGCGCGAGGGGATCCAGGTGTTCATCGACCCCCATCCCGACGACTTCGTCGAGGACGGCCTCGAGGCGCTGCGGGTCATCCGCGGACTGAACTCGCGGAGCGTCGGTCTGGCCTACGTGGCCTGCCACACGTTCCACTACGGCGGCGACATGGCCGGGATCATGGCGGCGGCCGGGCAGTCGCTGGGGCTGGTGCACATCGCCGACACGTTCGACCACAACCGCTCGCACGGCCTGCGCTACATCAGCAACCCGCCCGGCACCGCGGCGCGGGTGCACCAGCACCTCAAGATCGGCGACGGCGACGTCGACTGGGACGGCTTCTTCGGGGGCCTGTCGGGGATCGGCTTCCTCGACCGGTCGGACACGATCGCCGTGTCGAGCGTCTTCGCCGAGGACGAGTCGGTCGACGAGGTCAGCCGGTACCAGCTCGAGCAGATCCGCTCCCGCATCGCCGCGGCCTGAGCCCCGCAGCACAGAAGAGAGCCGCCACGACGGGGGCTCGACGACCTCAGAGGAGAGCCATGAACTCCACCACCGACACCAGCTCCGCCACCGGCACCAGCTCCGCCACCGACACCGGCATCGCCGCGCCGTCGTCCGACGACCGGCCGAGCCTGCTCCGCGCCGCACAGGACACCCCCACCAGCCTCTGGAACGACTCGGCGGACCCCGCCGAGCTGGCTGCCTCGATCGCGTTCGGCGCCGTCGGTGCGACCTGCAACCCGGTGATCGCCTACACGGTGATCAAGAACGCCATCGACACCTGGGGCCCTCGTCTGCGCGAGATGGCCGACGAGCACCCCACCGCCGGCGAGTCCGAGCTGGGCTGGCTCGCCGTCGAGGAACTGAGCGTCCAGGCGGCGACGCTGCTCGAGCCCGCCTTCCGGGCTTCGGGCGGTCGGGACGGTCGGCTGTCGATGCAGACCGATCCCCGCCTCCACCGGGACGCCGCCGCGCTCGTCGAGCAGGCCGTGCACTTCTCGGGGCTCGCGGACAACATCATCGTGAAGATCCCGGCGACGAAGGTCGGCATCGAGGCGATGGAGGAGGCCACGTACCGCGGCGTGAGCATCAACGCGACGGTCTCCTTCACGGTGGCGCAGGCGCTCGCCGTCGGCGCCGCCATCGAGCGCGGCCTCGACCGCCGCACGGCCGACGGGCTCGAGAACCACGAGTTCGGCTCGGTCGTCACCATCATGGGCGGTCGACTGGACGACTGGCTCAAGGCCGTGGCGAAGCGCGACCACGTCCTGATTGAGCCCGGCCATCTCGAGTGGGCCGGCGTCGCGGCGCTCAAGAAGGCCCACCACGAGTTCGTGGCCCGCGGCTACCGGTCGCGCATCCTCTCGGCCGCGTTCCGCAACCACCTGCAGTGGAGCGAGCTCGTCGGAGGAGACCTCGTCGTCTCGCCTCCGTTCCAGTGGCAGGTCGACATCAACGCGAACGCGGTGCCCGCCGAGCACCGCATCGACGTGCCCGTCGACCAGGACGTCCTCGACGCGCTGAGCGAGAAGCTCCCCGAGGAGTGGCACCGGGCCTACGACGTCGACGGCATGACGATCGACGAGTTCGAGCGCTTCGGAGCGTGCGTCCTCACGCTGCGGCAGTTCCTCGAGGCCGATGCGCAGCTCGACTCCCTGGTGCGCGACATCATCGTCCCTGCCGTCTGAGGCGCAGCGGGGGAGGCGCGGTGTCCGTCACGGACACCGCGCCTCCCCCCGTTCGATGTGGCACACCGGACCCGTATTTGTTAGTATGTAAGGACATAGCCCTCCGACAGAAGGACCCACCTCATGCCCCTCGTCCGCATCGACCTCATGGCCGGCCGTTCGCCGGAACAGGTCACCGCCATCGCCGACTCGATCCACGCCTCGATCGTCGAGGTCTACGGCATCCCCGTCCGCGACCGGTTCCAGGTCGTCACCGAGCTGCCCACGGGCCGCATCGTCGCCGAGGACGCCGGGCTGGGCTTCGAGCGGACCGACGGGGTCGTCATGATCCAGATCTTCACGCAGAGGGGGCGGAGCGACGACACGAAGCAGGCTCTCTACGCCCGCATCGCCGCGGGGCTCCACGACGTGGGCGTCGCCGGCGAGGACGTCTTCATCGGGTACGTCGAGAACGGCCCCCAGGACTGGTCGTTCGGCTTCGGCGTCGCGCAGTACATGAACGGCGAGCTGAAGGTCCCCGCCGCGGCGCCCGCGCTCGGGTGACGGGCGCGCGCGCCCGCCCCTCGCTGCCTAGGCTGAGCCGATGGACCGCCTGACCCGCCACCACCGTGACGGCCTCGTGTTCGAGACCACCGACTCCGGCCCCGCGGAGGGCGAGGTGATCGTGCTGCTGCACGGCTTCCCGGCCACGCGGGCCAGCTGGCGCGACGTCGTGCCCCGGCTCGAGGCGGCGGGGCTGCGCTGCCTGGTGCCGCTGCAGCGCGGCTACTCGCCGGGTGCGCGACCGCGGGGGAGGCGCGCCTACCGGTCGACCGAGCTGGTCGCCGACGTCGTGGCCCTGCTCGACGAGGCCGGCGTCGACCGCGCCCACGTCGTCGGCCACGACTGGGGCGGGGCCGTCGCGTGGAAGCTCGCCGCCGAGCACCCCGACCGGGTCGCCAGCCTCACGGTGCTGTCGACGCCGCACCCCGCGGCCCTGGCCGCCTCGCTGACGTCGTCGCTGCAGGCGCTGCGCTCCTGGTACATGGTGGCCTTCCAGCTGCCGTGGCTGCCCGAGGCGCTGCTGCGCCGCCGGCTGGCGTCCGTGCTGAGGGGCACGGGGCTGCCCGCCGAGCGGGCGGAGGAGTACGCGGGCGCGATGCGCGACTCCCGGGCCCTCACCGGCGCGATCGCCTGGTACCGCGCCCTCTGGCTGCCGGGGGGAGGCGCGAGGCCGTCGCTGGCGACCGGTCGCGTCACCGTCCCCACCCGGTACCTGTGGGGTCGCCACGACACCGCCCTCGGGCGCCGCGCCGCGGAGCTCACCACGCGTCACGTGTCGGGGCCGTACCGGTTCGTGGAGCTCGACGAGGGGCACTGGCTGCCGGAGGTCGCACCGCGCGTCGTCGCGCAGGCCGTGCTGGACGCCGTGCGGGCGATCTGAGCGGCGAGGCCCACGACCTGACGGCAGCAGGGAGGTCGGCCCCGACGGAGACCACCCCGGGGCCGGAGGAGATCTGAGGTGGGGCCGGCATCGCGGACCCCTCCGCGGCGACCCCACCGCGAGGCCAGGGACCCGAATCCCACGACCTCGTGCGAACGGCTGAGCCGCCCGATGAGAGAGACAGTACAGGCTGTGAGCGCGAACGGGCACGACGATGCCTCGACATGAAGAGGGTGTGACGCCCCTCGCGGTTCGGGCCGAGAGGGGCGTCCGTCCGCCGTCGGAGCGAGCCGACGGTGGGGCACATCGATCGGGGTACATCGAGGGCTAGGTGCCTCCGGGGGACAGCGATGGACACTACGCCCCCTTCCGCCGCCCGCTCACAGGAAAGCGTCGACGCGGCGTCCGCGCCCGCCGGGGCGCCGGTACGGTCGGGGGATGACCGACGCCACGCCCCCGGCCCTGTCCACCCGTCTGGTCGTCGCCGGCTCGCTCTTCGGCGGAGCGGCGCTCCTCGTCCTCCTGCGGCTCGTCGTCGTCGCGGCCGCGTCGTCGGCGTTCGTCTTCGTCACCGTGCTGCCGGTGCTGCTCTTCGCCGCCGCCCTCGTCGTGTCGGTCGCGCTCTGGCTGGTGAGCGGCAGCGGGTCCCAGCCGGGCATCGCGGGCCCCAGCCGCCCGGGCCGGTTGGGGCTGCGCATCGCCGCCGTGGCCCTCGTCGTGGTGCCTGCCCTGACCGCGGTGCTGCCGGCGCGCTCGCTGATCGGCTGGCAGGTCGCCGTGCTCTCCAGCGCCGTGGAGTTCATCGGCCTGGTCGCGCTCGTGCTCGCCGCCGTCGTCGTCGTGCGGGTGCGCGTCGTGCCGGCGCTCGCCGGGTGGTCGCTGCTCGTCTGGGCCGCCCTCGCCGTGGTGCGGCAGCTCTTCTTCACGTCGCCCGTGTGGCTGGGCGAGGCCAGCGTCGTGATCGCCTGGGGCGGGCAGATCCTCGCCGTCCTGTCGGCGGCCCTCGTCGCCGTCGCCTGGCTGCTCGTCGGCCTGCGGCGGGCCCCGGAGGCGCGGGTCGGCTGACGGGAGCGGGCTCCGGGGGACCCGTGGCGCCGGTCGCCCCTACTTGTCGACGAGGGTGACCGAGAACGAGTAGAGGTCGGGTCGATAGCAGTGGTACCCGACCTCGACCGCCCGCCCGGAGGCGTCGTAGGCCGTCCGGGTCATGGTGAGCAGCGGCCCGGCGGGCTCGATCTCGAGCAGCTCCGCCTCGCCGCGGGTGGCTGCACGGGCGCCGATCCGCTGCTTCGCCACCCGCATGGTCACTCCGCGGGCCCGCAGCAGCTGGTACAGCCCGTGGGCGGCCAGGTCGTCGGAGGCGAACTCGGCGAGGTCGCGAGGGAGGTAGTTCTCGAGCACCGCGACCGGCACGTCGTCGGCGAGCCGGAGGCGCCGGATGTGGTCGACGGCCGTGCCCGGGGGCAGCCCGAGCGCGGTCGCGACCTTGCCGTCGGCGGGCACGACCTCGTGGCCCAGCAGCCGCGTCGACGGCGTCTGCCCGCTCGCGGCGAGGTCCTCGTAGAGGCTCGTCAGCTGGACGTCGCGCATCACCGGGCCGTGCACGACCTGGGTGCCGATGCCGCGGCGCCGGACGACCAGCCCCTTGTCGACGAGCTCCTGGATGGCGCGCCGGATCGTCGGGCGCGAGAGCCCCAGGCGCTCGCCCAGACCGACCTCGTTCTCGAGGCGTGAGCCGGCCGGCAGCTGACCGCTGAGGACGGCGGACTCGAGGCGGACGGAGATCTGGTACCAGAGCGGCACCGGGCCCCCGCGGTCCAGGTCGGCGAAGAGGTCCGCGGGCAGCTCGGCCGGGGGAGCGGACGTGGCGGTCGGCTCGGCCGCCCCGGGCGTCGCTCCGGGCGTCGTCACGGCGTCGGTCATCGTGCCCCCCTCCGGGTCGTCGGACCCCCATGTGCGGACAACCCTACGCGTCGGCGCCCGCCCGGCGGAGCCGACCCGCCCCGCGAGGGGCGCGACCGGTCGGCACGGACCGGCGACGACGCACGGGGACGCGCGACGACGCACGGGGTCACGGGGGGACACATGACGTGATGATCCCTCGCGGGTCGACCCGCGCCTCCCTATGCTCGGCGGCACCCGGCGGGAGGCCCCCGCCCCACCGACCCAGGAGGACGCCATGATCAGCCTCGAGGCGCTGACCAAGGTCCACGTGACCGGCACGACACGCACCACCGTGCTCGACCACGTCGACTTCACCGTCGGCGCCGGCGAGATCGCGGCCGTCGTCGGCCCGAGCGGAGCGGGCAAGAGCACGTTGGCGGAGTGCGTCACGCTGCTGCAGCGCCCCACCTCGGGTCGGGTCGTCGTCAACGGCGACGACCTCACGGCCCTCGGCGAGCGCGACCTGCGGGTCGCCCGGCGCCGCATCGGCACCGTCTTCCAGTCTGACGGGCTCTTCGGGCGTCGCACGGCGGCCCAGAACGTCGCGCTGCCGCTCGAGTACCTCGGCGTCACGCGCGTCGAGGCGCGACGCCGGGTCGCCGAGCTGCTCGACCGCGTCGGCCTCGGGCACCGGGCCGACGCCCGGCCGCACGAGCTGTCGGGCGGGCAGCGGCAGCGGGTGGGCATCGCCCGGGCGCTCGCGCTCCGGCCCCGCGTGCTGCTGGCCGACGAGGCCACGTCCGGCCTCGACCCCGCCTCGACCGCGTCGATCGTCGGCCTGCTCCGCGAGCTGCGCGACGACCTCGGGCTGTCGATCCTCTTCGTCACCCACGAGATGGACACCGTGCTGCAGATCGCCGACAGCGTCGCCCTTCTCGACCACGGCCGCGTCGTCGACCGGGGCCGTCTGCTCGACCTGCTGCGCGACCCCGCGTCGCCCCTCGGCACGGCGCTCCGCCCCGCCCGGCAGGCGGCCGAGGCCCCGCCCGGCGCCCGGCCGTGGCGGCTCGACTACGTCTCGGCCGACGTGCCGGCCGACTGGCCCTCCCGGCTCGGCGAGGCGCTCGGCGCCCCGGTGGCCCTGCTCGGCGCCTCCGTCGAGAGCCTGGGAGGCGCCACCGTCGGCCACGCGACCGTGGCCGTCCCCGAGGCGGTCGCCGACCGCCTCCCCGGGGTCGCCGCGGCGCTCGGCCTCGCGGCCCGCCGCGCCGGGCAGGGCAGCGTCCCCGCGACGGCCCCGGCTGCCGTGGCCGGCGCGGAGCTGGTCCGATGAGCGCCCTGCTCGCCGCCGGGGCGCCCGCGGCGTACGACAACTCGGTGCCCCTCGCCGAGATCCCCGCGCTCGTGCTGCCCGCGCTCGGCGACACCTTCCTCATGGTCGGCATCGTGATGGCGGTCGTCGTCGTGGTGGGCGTGCCCCTCGGTGCCCTCGTGCACAACCTCGGCCCGGCCGGCCTCGCCCCGGCCCCCGCGGTGCACACCGTGCTCAGCGGGGTGGTCAGCATCGGGCGCTCGCTGCCCTTCCTCATCCTGATGGCGTCGATCGTGCCGTTCACCCGCTTCGTCACGGGCACGAACATCGGCATCGCGGCGGCGGTCGTGCCGATGTCGATCGCCGGCGTCGCGTTCTTCACGAGGATCGTCGAGAACTCGCTCCGCAGCGTCCCCTCCGACCGGGTGCGCGTCGCGACGGCGAGCGGGGCCTCCCCGCTGCAGATCGTCCGCACCGCCCAGCTCTCCGAGGCGCTGCCGAGCCTCATCGGCGGCCTCACCATCAACACGATCGCCATGATCGAGTACTCGGCGATCGCGGGCACCATCGGCGCGGGCGGCATCGGCTACGTCGCCGTCACCTACGGCTACCAGCGCTTCGACCACACGGTGATGATCGTCACGATCGTCCTCCTCGTGGCCACCGTCGCCGCGGTGCAGCTGGTCGGCGACGCCGCCGTCCGGGCCACCAGCCCCGAGCCGGTGCCGCGCCGACGCTGGTGGCGTCGCCGCTCCGACGGGCCGACGCCGGTCGCCGTCACCGCCGTGTGACGCCGGCCGGGGCGGCGGGCGCACCGCGCCTCCGGCCCCTCAGCCCTGGCTCCTCTCCCCACTTCGTCTGCCCCGCCCCTCCTCACCGGACCCGGCCCCGCCGCGGTCACCGGTGCTCCGTCACGCCCTCCGCAGCCCCGGCTGCCCGCTCCGAAGGACCCTGCTCATGCCCGAGACCACGCCCGCCGCCGACTCCGCCCGCGCCGCCGCCGACCCCACCGCCCCGGACGCCGCCGCCCACGACCACGGCTTCGAGCTGCGGCGTCGTCGTCGCTGGCCCTGGATCGCGGGCGGCGCGGCGGTCGTCGTCGCCGTCGCGGTCGCCGTCGTCGTGCCGCTCGTCCGCCCCGACGTGCCGGCCGTGGCCGAGGCGGGCGCGACCCTGACGGTCGCGACCGCCGAGGGCAACGCCTCGGAGCAGGCGCTCGTCCAGTTCGTCGCCGACGAGGTGGCCCCGAAGTACGGCATCTCGGTCGAGTTCGAGGGGCTGAGCGACAGCAACACCATCAACCGCGCGGTCAGCGAGGGCGAGATCGCCGGCACCGTCTACCAGCACTCGCTCTGGCTCGACCAGGTGCTCGCGGCCAACCCCGACTTCCGCGAGGATGCGGCGACGCCGGTGTTCCGCTGGGGCTTCGGCCTCTGGTCGTCGAAGTACACCGACGTCAGCCAGATCCCCGACGGGGCGACCATCTCGCTCTACTCGGACCCGGCCAACGAGGCGCAGGGGCTGTCGGTGCTGGAGCGCGCCGGCCTGATCACGCTGAAGGACGGCGTCGACGTGGGCCACGCCACCCAGGACGACATCGCGTCGAACCCCAAGGGCCTCCGGTTCACCCTGCTCGACTTCGCGGCCCAGTCGCGGGCGCTGCCCGACCTCGACGCCGCCGTCGGCTACACCGAGTACTACCTCGCGGCCGGCGTCCCGATCGAGCAGCAGATCTTCGCCCCCGCCGCGCCCGACGAGTTCGCGGGCCAGCTCACGATCGGCAGCGACTTCGCCGACGAGGCGGCGGTGCGGAAGCTCGTCGAGGCCTTCCGCGACCCGGCCGTGCAGGAGTTCCTCGCGACCGACCCGCGGGTCGCGGGCATCCTGCTGCCCCTCGACGCGGAGTAGTCGGAAGGCTGGGCGCGCCCAGCCCGGGGGAGAGCAGAGTGGGAGCGACCCCGGGCGCCCACCGTGCCCGGCCCTGCGCGAAGGAGCACACCGTGACCGACACCACCAGCACCCACGACGACGACGTGGCGAAGCTCGCCCGGCTGCTCCGCGGCTTCGACTTCGCGATGCTCACCACCATCGACGAGGAGGGGGCCCTCGTCGGCCACCCGATGACCGTGCAGGAGGCCGAGTTCGACGGCGACCTGTGGTTCATCGTCGGGCAGGACTCCTCGGCCGTGCACCACCTGGCGCGTGAGCGGACGGTCGGCGTCACGCTGAGCTCGAACGACTCCTGGGTGTCGCTCGCCGGCACCGCCGCGGTGGTCGACGACCACGCGAAGCTCGAGGAGCTCTGGAACAGCCGCGTCGAGGCGTGGTTCCCCGACGGGCCCGCCGACCCGAACGTCGGGCTGGTGAAGTTCAGCGCCGACAGCGCCGAGTACTGGGACACCCCCGGCGGCAAGGTCGCCTCGGTGCTCTCCTTCGTCAAGTCGAAGGTGACCGGCGAGGCCCTCGAGGGCGAGAACGAGAAGATCGAGCTCTAGCGACGAGCGCGACGAGCGCGACGGCGGAGACGCCGCGCCGCCGGAGGGCCCGGCACCCGAGCGGTGCCGGGCCCTCCGACGTCCGCCGACGAGCCGGTCTCAGAGCTCCCGTCCGAGCGACACCGTCTCCGGCTCGTCGGCGTAGTGGCCGTAGTCGGGCACCGGCTCGTATCCGGCCGAGCGGTAGAGCCGGATCGCCTCGGGGTGCGCCGTGTTCGTCTCGAGCACCATCCAGGCCACGCCGGAGTCGCGGGCCGACTCCTCGAGCCAGCCCAGCAGCCGTCGCGAGACGCCCCGACCGCGGTGCCCGGGCCGCACGAAGAGCCGCTTGAGCTCGCCGCGCCCGTCGGGCAGCAGCCGCCAGGCGCCCATGCCGACGGGCTGCCCCGCCGGCGAGCCCTCGCCGTCCGAGCCCGCTGGCTGCGGGCCCTCCGACAGGTACGCCACCGCGAACGCCCCGCGCGGCGGCTCGAACTCGGCGGCGTCGATCGGGCTCTCGTCGCGGCCGCCGTAGATCTCGACGTACAGCTGCTGCAGGCCCTCGACGAGCTGCTGCACGTCGGGGTGGTCGTACGGGCGGGCGACGATGGCGAGGTCGTGCGGTGTGGTCACCCGACCAGTCTGGCGGGGAAGGCAGTGCGCCGCCCCCACAGCGTGAGCACGAACGCCGCCGAGCCCCCGACGATCATGACGACGGGCAGCACGAGCCCGTCGGCGTGCTGGAGCAGCACCGCTCCGACGACGCCGGCCGCGAAGATCGCGACGTTGAACGCCACGGGCAGGAACGAGTTCGCGACGTCCGACTCCGCGCCTCCCGCCGTCGTCAGGGCGGCCTGGAGCTGCGCCGAGGCGCCGCCGAAGGTCAGGCCCCAGAGCACGGCGGCGACGACGACCGCGGCGGTGACGTCGCGGCCGACGAGCAGCACGACCCCGGCCAGCACGAAGACGGCGAGGCTGCCGTGCAGCAGCGGCCGCGGGTGGCGGTCGAGCAGGGCCCCCGTCAGCACGACGCCCCCGATCGACGCGACGCCGTAGAGCAGCAGGAGGAGCTCGACCGAGAAGTCCGCGCTCGTCGACCGCAGGTACGGGGCGACGTAGGTGTAGATCGTGTTGTGCCCGAGCATCCAGGTCGCGATCACCGCGAGGATGACCGCGATGCCGGGCAGCCGGGCCACGCGGAGCAGGGGGAGGCGGCGGGCCGCCGCGTCGCCGGTCGCCGCGGGCGCCGTGGCGGCGGGCACCACGAGGGCGATGAGCACCGCGACCACCGCGGCCACGAGCGACAGCCCGCCGAACGACCAGCGCCAGTCGAGCGTGCTGCCGATCCACGAGCCGAGCGGCGTGCCGAACGCGAAGCCGAGCGGGGCGCCCGTGGAGACGATCGCGAGCGACAGCCCCGCCCGCGACGGCGGGCTGATCCGGCGGCCGTACGCCGCGAGCATGCCCCAGATGACCCCGGAGAAGGCCCCGGCGACGAAGCGGGAGGCGAGCGCCAGGGCCACCTCGGTCGAGCCCGCCGTCACCGCGTTGGCGACGACGAGCCCCGCGACCGCGCCGAGCAGCAGGGGCTTGCGGCGGAGGCCGCGGGTCAGCGTGATGGCCGGCACGGTCACGACGACGGTGCCGAGGGCGTACGCGCTGATCAGGAGGCCGACCGTGCCCTCGCCGGTGTCGAGGCCCGCCGCGATCTGCGGCAGGAGCCCGGCCGGCATGGTCTCCATCGCGACCAGCACGAAGCCGATGGCGGCGAGCAGCACGAGGGCGACGACCGGCAGGCGCGTCACCTCGCCCTCCGGCGGCCTCGGGGCGACCGGGGCCGTCGCGCGGGTCGCGCTCACGAGCGCCCCGGCACGGCGCCGACGCCCTCGGTCGCCGCCCACGAGGCCAGGAGGGCGAGCCCCTCGGCCGACGGGCTGCCCGGCGCCGCCGGGTAGACGGTCATCGAGTGGCCCGGGGCGTCCTGCAGCTCCATGACCAGGTAGTCGAGCTCGAGCAGACCCACGACCGGGTGGCGGAACGACTTGGCTCCCGAGTAGTGCCGACGCACCTCGTGGGCGGCCCAGCGCGCGCGGAACTCGTCGCTGCGCACCGAGAGCTCGCCGACCAGCTCGGCGAGGCCCCGGTCTCGGGGGTCGCGGCCGGCGTCACGGCGCAGGATGGCCACGTTGACGGCGGCCGCGCGCTCCCAGTCGGGGTAGAACTCCCGCGCCCGCGGGTCGAGGAAGATGAAGCGGGAGTGGTTCGCAGGCCGCTCGTCGCCGCGGTACATCTCGGAGTAGAGGGCGACGCCGAGGGCGTTGGCGGCCACCATGTCCATGCGCGTGTTCGTGACGAACGCGGGCGCGGCCGTGACCGCGTCGAGGAGGTGCTGCACCGGCGCCTGCAACGCGGCTCCGCGTGCCTCGACGACGGGGCCGCGGCGTCGGGTGGGCGAGAACGAGCGGGCGAGGTCGTAGAGGTGGTCGTGCTCGGCGCGGGTCAGCTCGAGGGCCCCGGCGATGGCGTCGAGGACGCTGTCGGAGACGCCGCCGAGGTCGCCCCGCTCGAGGCGCGTGTAGTAGTCGACGCTCACCCCGGCGAGCGTCGCGACCTCGTCGCGGCGCAGCCCCGGCACGCGCCGGCGACCGCCGCCGCGACCGAGGCCGGCCTGCTCGGGGGTGATGCGCGCCCGGCGGCTGGAGAGGAAGTCGCGCACGTCAGCTCGGGGGTCCATGCCGACGACGATACGGGCGGGCCGGCGGCGGAGGCAGGCCCTGTGAGGGCCCGCCTCCGGGAGCCCGCGGGCCCGCCTCGGGGGCTCGCCGCCCCGCTACGACTCCAGGTGCCCCAGGTCGGGCTCGGCCACGAACGACACCTCGGGCCGCGCCGCGGCGCCGGTCTCGAAGACGACGAGGTCGTTGTCGCCGGCGCGCAGCTGCTCGCCGGGCACGTAGAGCGTGTGCTGCGGGCCGCGCGTCCAGTACCGGCCGAGCGCGAAGCCGTTCACGAAGGCCACGCCCTTGCCCCACGAGCGCGTGTCGAGGTAGAGGTCGGCGGGCTCCTCGACCGTGACGGTCGCGTGCGCGAACACGGGCCCGTCGAGGAACCGCACCGAGCCTGCCGCGCGGTCGGCCCGGCGGGTGACGGCGGCCACCAGCGCGTCGAGATCGAGCGGCAGCGACTCCCACTCGAGCAGCTCCATGCCGTCGAGCAGCGCGGGGCCCACGAGCCCCTTGGCCTCGCCGATGTGGCGGCCGTAGTTGACGCGGCCCTGGTCCTCGACGAGCACCTCGAGCCGCGCGCCGGGCGGCACGACGACCGAGCGCTCGTGCTGGTCGCGCTGCAGCACGCCGACCCGGCGGCCGTCGACCGAGACGACGGCGCGGTCGCGCACCCCCGCGAACGACAGCGCCCGCGGGCCGTCGCCGGCCGGCAGTGCCACGCGGTGCAGCGAGAACCCGCGGAAGGCGCTGAGCTCGTCCATGGTGGGCACGGCCGCGGTGCGGTGCCACTGCCCGGCGGCGGGGGCCACGGCGGCACGGCGACGCGTCGCGGTCGCGACCGACGCGTGCGTGTCGACCCGCGACTCCTGCGCGGTCGCTCCGACGTCGTCACCGAGCTCGCCCGCGTCGCCGACCAGCTGGTCGAGCGGCACGACGGCGTCGAAGTCGGTCCGCAGCACGGGCGCCGGCGTGCGCCGGGCGGGCAGCTCGTCGGGCACCGGCGCCCACCGGGCGATGACGTCGCGGAACGCGAAGAACTTGTCGGTCGGGAAGCCCGCCTCGTCGAGGGGGGCGTCGTAGTCGTACGACGTGACGTGCGACTGGTACGTGCCCTTGTGGTTCGCGCCGTTGGTGAAGCCGAAGTTGGTGCCGCCGTGGAACATGTAGATGTTCACCGACGCCCCGGCCGCGAGCAGCGCGTCGAGCTCGGCCGAGGCCTCGGCGACGGGGGTCGTGTGGTGGTGCTCGCCCCAGTGGTCGAACCAGCCGTCCCAGAACTCGGAGCACATCAGCGGGCCCGTCGGCTGGTGGCGACGCAGGGTCGCGAGCCGCTCGTCGGCGCGCGAGCCGAAGGAGCCCGTGCGGTGCAGGTCGGGCAGGCTGCCGCGCGAGAGCATCTCGTCGGTGGGCTGGTCGACCGTGGTCAGGGGCACGGTCACGCCGGAGGCGCGGGTCAGGGCGACGAGGTGGCGCAGGTACTCGGCGTCGTCGCCGTACGCGCCGTACTCGTTCTCGATCTGCACGAGCACGACGGGGCCGCCCGCGTCGATCTGCCGGGGCACGACGATCTCGTAGACGCGGGTGAGGAACTCGTCGACGGCGGCGAGGTACAGCGGCTCGCTGCGGCGGACGCCGACCGCCGGGTCGTCGAAGAGCCAGCCGGGCAGCCCGCCGCCGTCCCACTCCGCGCAGATGTACGGGCCGGGGCGCACGATCGCGTGCATGCCCTCGGCGGCCACCAGGTCCAGGAACCGGCCGAGGTCGAGGCCGCCGGTCGCGTCGAAGTCGCCGCGCTGGGGCGAGTGGGCGTTCCAGGCGACGTACGTCTCGATGGTGTTCAGCCCCATCAGCCGCGCCTTGTGGATGCGGTCGGCCCACTGGTCGGGGTGGACGCGGAAGTAGTGCAGCGCACCGGCGAGGACGCGGTGCGGGGCGCCGTCGAGCTCGAAGTGCTCGGGGCCGACGACGAAGCGGCGGCTGGTGGCGGCGGAGGCGGGCACGGGGCTCGACATGTGGCGTGTCCTGTCGGTGGCGGTGGAGTGCGGGGAGGTGCGGCGGACGCACGGCGGGGAGGCGCGACCTGCGTCGTGCCTCCCCGCCCGGTGCCCGGGAGCGCGGGCGCTACTTCGTGGTGACGTCGAAGCCCTGCTGCGTGCCGTAGTCGGCGGACGCCTTGCCCCAGGCCTCGAGGACGGGGTCGAGCGAGGTGCCGTTCGAGTAGGCCGACGACGCGCTGTCGCTGTAGATGCTGTTCGCGTAGACCTGGAAGGGCAGGTACTGCCAGTCGGGCACCACGTCGGCGGCGGCCTGCGACAGGACCTCGTTGATCTTCTGGCCGCCGAAGTACTCGGGGGCCTCGGCGAGGAAGGCCGGGTCGTTCAGGTCGGCCGTGGTCGACGGGAAGCCGCCCTCGTCGAACGAGATCTGCTTGCCCTCGTCCTCCGCCGTGGCGAAGCGGGTGAACTCGGCGGCGACGAGCTTGTTCGCCGACTGCTGCATGACGGCGATCGACGATCCGCCGTTCTCGGCGGTCGCGGTGTCGCCCTCGGTGTACTGGGGCATGGGCGCGACGCGCCACTGGCCGGAGCCCTCGGCGGCCTGGCCCTCGAGGTTGCCGGGCATCCAGGCGCCGGTCAGGAGCGTGGCGATCGAGCCGTCGCTCAGGCCGCGGAACCACTCGTCCGTCCAGCCGGGGGTCTGCGCGAGCGAGCCGTTCTCGACCAGCGTGTTCCAGGTCGAGGTCCACTTCTTGGCGCCCTCGTCCTGCAGGTCGATCGAGACCGTCTCGCCGTCGACCTTGTACGGCTGACCGCCGGCCTGCCAGATCATGCTGGTGGTGAAGCCGGCGTCGCCGGTGTCGCTGGTGATGAACTGGTTCGGGTCGGCCGAGTGCATGGTCTCGGCGGCCGCGACGTACTCGTCCCACGTCGTCGGCACGGCGATGCCGTACTTGTCGAAGACGTCCTGGCGGTAGAACATCGCCATGGGGCCGGAGTCCTGGGGCAGCGCGTAGACGGCGTCGCCGTCGGAGACCGCGTTCCAGGTCGAGGCGGTGAAGTCGCTCTCGAGGTCGCCGTAGCCGAAGCCGCTGAGGTCGGCGAGGGAGTCGCTGAGCGAGAACTGCGGGATCGCGAAGTACTCGACCTGGGCCACGTCGGGCGCGCCCTTGCCGGCCTTGATGGCGTTCTGCAGCTTGGTGTACTGGTCGGCGCCGGTGCCGACGTTCTGCACGTCGACGGTGATGTCGGGGTACTTCGCCTCGAAGGCCTCGGCGATGGGCTCGACGGCCGGGGCCCAGGCCCAGACGGTGATCGTCGACTTCTCCGTCAGGGCCGCGGCGAGCTCGTCGGCCGACGCCGTGTCGGGGCTCGAGCCGCCGCCGGAGCCGGAGGAGCAGGCCGCGAGCGAGCCGGCGAGGACGACGCCCAGGCCGAGCGCGATGGCGCGCGCGGCGGGGCGGGAGAGGGAACGGGACATTGTGGTGCCTTTCACTTCATCGTGGAGGTGGTGCTGTGGGGGCGGTGCGGGTGGTGGTGCAGGGGGGGGAGGGACGGAGGGGCGTCAGGCCTTGACGCCGCCGGCCGACAGGCCGGACTGCCAGTAGCGCTGGAGGAAGAGGAACGCGATCACGATCGGGATGATCGCGAGGAACGACCCGGTGATGACGAGGTTGTAGATCGGGTCGCCGCCGACGGTGGTCGACTGGGCGTTCCACTGGTTGAGGCCGACCGTCAGCGGGTACCAGCGCGAGTCGCTCAGCATGATCAGCGGCAGGAAGTAGTTGTTCCAGGTCGCGACGATCGAGAACAGCAGCACCGTGATGAGGCCGGGGCTGAGGAGGCGCAGGCTGATCGTGAAGAAGGTGCGCACCTCGCTGGAGCCGTCCATCCGGGCGGCCTCGAGGATCTCGTTCGGCACGGAGTCGACCGCGTACGTCCAGATCAGGTACAGGCCGAAGGGGCTGATCAGGGAGGGCAGGATGATCGCCCACGGGGTGTTCGTCAGGCCCATCTGGCTGAACATGAGGAACGTCGGGACGGCCAGGGCCGTGCCGGGGATGGCCACGGCGCCGAGCACGACGGCGAAGACGGCCTTCTTGCCGGGGAAGTCGAACTTGGCCAGCCCGTAGCCCGCCAGGGTGGCCAGCAGCGTGGCGCCGCCGGCGCCGACGACGACGTAGAGGAGCGTGTTGCCGAGCCAGCGGATGAACTCGCCGTCACCGTAGGTGAAGACGCCCGCGATGTTGTCGAAGAGGGCGAAGTCGCCGCTGAACCAGAGGCCGAACGAGCTGAAGAGGGCCTCCTGCGTCTTGGTCGAGTTGACCAGGAGCCAGAAGAGGGGCAGCACCGAGTAGATGAGCAGCAGCGCCATGACGAGCGTGAGCAGCACGCTGCGCTTGTCGCGCGGGGCGCCGGCGCGGCGCTTGCGGTCGCGCGTCTCGCGCGTGGGGGTGACGGTCGGGGTGCCGGCGTCGGGCGCCGCGAGGGGGGAACCGGTGAGGGTCGACATGGTCAGGCGTCCTTCCGCGAGCCGACGAGCTGGACCACGTAGGCGACGACCATCGTCAGGACGCCCATGATGATCGCGATCGCGGCGGAGTAGTTGAACTGCTGGCCTGCGAACGAGAGGTTGTAGGCGTACATGTTCGGGGTGAAGTACGTGCTGATCGAGTTCGGCGCGAGCGTCTGCAGGATGTTCGGCTCGTTGAAGAGCTGGAAGCTGCCGATGATCGAGAAGATGATGCCGATCACGATGGCCCCGCGGATCGCGGGCAGCTTGATGTTCTTCACGATGCGGAGCGGGCCGGCGCCGTCGAGCTCGGCGGCCTCGTAGAGGTCGGGCGAGATGACGCGGAGGGCGGCGTAGAACAGCAGCATGTTGTAGCCGACGAACTCCCAGGTGACGATGTTGCCGATCGACGCGAGGATCCAGCCCTGTGAGAGCAGGTCGGGGAGGGCCCACCCCGTGAGGTCCTCGAGGTTGCCGACGAGCCCGAAGTGGTTGCCGTAGATGAAGCCCCACATGAGGGCGGCGACCACGGCGGGGACGGCGTAGGGCAGGAAGATCGCGATGCGGAAGAACGACGTGAGGTGCAGCCGGGCCGAGTCGAGGGCCAGCGCGGCGACCAGGGCGATGACCAGCATGATCGGCACCTGCACGACCAGGAAGAGCGCGACGCGGCCGAGGGCGTCCCAGAAGTTCGGGTCGCTCAGGGCCTGCGCGTAGTTCGCGATGCCGACGAAGGCGTTGCCGCCGATCATCTTCTCCTGGAACAGGCTGAGGTAGATCGCGTAGACGACCGGGGCGACGAGCACCACGAGGAAGACGGCGAGGAAGGGGAGGACGAAGCCCCAGCCCGTCCAGCGACGCTTGTCACGACGGATCGGGGCGCCGCCGCCCGCGGGGCTCGGGGCCGCGTCGGCCTTCGGCCGGGCTGCCGGTGTCGACAACGTCGTCATGTCCATCCACTTCGTCGGGGTTCGTCTCGCAGCCACTGATTGGGTGTTTGCGTAAACATCTGGGATGCTCGCAACCATGACACCTTCGACGCCGATCGTCAAGTCGAGCAGCCGGCGCCCCTCCCGCACGCACACCGTCTCGATGGCGGACGTCGCGGCGCGCGCCGGGGTGTCGTCGCAGACGGTCTCCCGCGTCTCGAACGGGGCCGCCAACGTCGAGGCCGGCACGCGCCAGCGGGTGCTCGACGCGATGGCCGAGCTCGGCTACCGGCCGAACAGCGCCGCCCGGGCGCTGAAGACCGGTCGCTTCCGCAGCATCGGCGTCATCATGTTCACGCTCTCGACCCTCGGCAACATGAAGACCCTCGACGCCATCGTCACGGCCGCCTCGGGCGCGGGCTACACGATCACCCTCATGCCGGTCGCGCACCCCACCGAGGGCGAGGTCGCCGGCGCGTTCAGCCGCCTGCAGGAGGAGGCGGTCGACGGCGTCGTCATCATCATCGAGGCGCAGATGCTCGACCGCGCCGACCTCATCGTCCCGGTGGGCCTGCCCGTCGTCATCATCGACTCCGACGCCGGCGACCCCTACGTCGTCGTCGACACCGACCAAGAGCAGGGCATGCGCCTGGCCACCCGCCACCTGCTCGACCTCGGCCACACCCGCGTCGTGCACGTGGCCGGCCCGGCCACCTCGTACTCCGCCTCGCGCCGCGCGACGTCGTGGCTCGACACCATGCGCGACGCGGGGCTCGAGCCGGAGGCGCCCCTCGGCGGGGACTGGACCACCGCCTCCGGCTACCGCATCGGCCTCGAGATCGGTCGTCGCGACGACGTCACCGGAGTCGTGGCGGCGAACGACCAGATGGCGCTCGGGGTGATGCACGCGCTCCACGAGCTCGGCCGGTCCATCCCCGGCGACGTCAGCGTGGTCGGCTTCGACGACTCGGAGGAGTCCAGCTCGTTCTGGCCGCCGCTCACGACCGTGCACCAGAACTTCGGCGAGATCGGGCTGCGGTCGATGCACGTGCTGCTCGAGATGCTCGAGGGCCAGGAGCCGTCGGCCGACCGCATCGTGCCGACCCACCTCGTCGTCCGCGAGAGCGCGGGGCCGCCGCGCGCCTGACCGCGCCCCGCCGGCGGCCCCGCGACTCCTGCCCTCACCGGGGCGCCAGGTGACGGAGCGGGTGAAATGTCGGTGCGCCGACGGCGCAGGGGCGCAGGAGTCGCGGTGACCGGCCCCGACGGAGGGTCCAGGGTGCCGACACGAGCCAGACGGGAGACGTCTGGTCGTCGTCGACCCCCCACACGAAGAGGACCCCCACCGTGACCGATCGTCATCGCTCCCTGCCCGTGAACCCGGCCGCCCCGCCGTCCGTCGTCGAGGGGCACGCAGGGCCCTCGCGCCGCGCCGTCGTCACCGCCGCGGCCTGGGCCGTGCCCGTCGTGAGCATCGCCCTCGCGACCCCCGCCCACGCCGCGTCGTCGAACGCCCGCGCCACCATCGGCTTCTCCAACGAGCTGCCGCGGGCGCTCGGCTCCGACCTGTCGGACGCCAGCGTGCTCGTGCTCTCGCAGAACGGCGTCCCGCTCGCGAACGAGACCGTCACCTTCACCGTCACCGGCCCCGCCTCGTTCGGCGGCTCGACCACCTGGACGACCGTGACGAACGCCGCGGGAGTCGCGGTCGCCACCGGCCTCGTCGCGAGCGCCGCCGAGGGCGGCGTCGTCACCCTCACGGCCACCGTGGCGGGCGTCGCGCCCGTCACCGCCACCGTCACGGTCGTGCAGGAGGGCCTCTTCCTCGTCCCCGTCACGGCGGGCACGGGCGACCAGCCGGCCGCCCGGCAGATCCCCGACGCGACGGGCAACATCGCGCACGTCTCCGCCGCGACCGTGACCCTGCCCGGCCAGCCGGGCCAGGTCGCCTACACGGCGGTCACCACGACCGGCGAGGTCTGGGCGCTGGGCGCGACCCGGGGCGCCGCCGCCGGCTGGGGCCTCGTCGACACCGGGGCCGACCCCGCGGTCGAGGGCGCCACGGCCATCGGCTACACGGGCAGCTGGAGCTACCACCTCTACGTCAAGGACGGCCAGCTCTGGTGGTACGGCGGCGCCGGCACCGGCGCGGGCCCGAACCGCCTCCTCACCGGCGCGACCGGCTCGGTGACCCAGGTCTCCGCCGCGAACGGCCACTTCTCCGGCGCGTCGACCCCCCTCGCCCTCACGGCCGTCACGAGCACGGGCCAGGTCTGGGCCTTCGCGTCGTTCAACACCGGCCAGGGCCAGCGGCTCGTCGACACCGGCGCCTCGTCGTCGGTCCGCCCGGCCACCACGGTCGGCGGCCCCGGCGGCACGAGCCAGCACCGCTACGTCAAGGACGGTCAGCTCTGGCTCGTCTCCAACACCGCGGCGTCCGCGGCCTCGCCCGAGCGCCAGCTCGAGGGCGTCGACGGCGCCGTCGTGCAGATCGACGCCGTCGACGCCTACCACCCGGAGATGGTGGGCCAGCTCGCGGCCACGGCGATCACCAGCACCGGTCAGCTCTGGGCCTCGGCGAGCACGCTCGCGAACGAGGTGCCCTGGGAGCTCCAGGACACGGGCGTCGACGGCGCCGTGCGGCCCGCCACGGCGATCGGCGGCAACGCCACGGGCAGCGTGCACTACTACGCCAAGGGCGGCCAGCTCTGGCGTGCCTGGTCGTACGGCGACGGCTTCGACCCGATCGCGCGCAAGGCCGAGGGCGCGACGGGCGCCGTCGCGGGGATCTCGGCGGCCAGCGCCCACCGTGCCGGCGAGGACCCGCAGATCGCCTACACGATGGTGACCGCGACCGGCGAGGTCTGGGGCCACTCGTACATCGCGACCGACAACCGCGGCGCGTGGCAGCTCGGCAGCGGGGCGAACCCGACCGTCGTGCCGGCCACGGCCATCGGCGGCGCCCCCGACGGCAGCACGCACCTGTTCGCGGGCACCGTGCCCGCGTAGGTCGCCCTCCCCGCCGACCCGCCGCAACCGCGGCCTCGGCGCGACCCGAGCCCCCTGCCCGACCCGGGTGGGGGGCTCGTGTCGTCCGGGGGTGAAGGCCGGGGTGAGGTCGCGGGGCCGGGGCCGCCGGGCCACACCCGAGCCCCCGGAGGCGCGTGACCGGGGAGTCGCACCCTGGGAGTCCTGCTCCGTCCCGTCCCGCCGAGGACCGTCCCCGACCGAGGTGCCCCCGATGCCCGACCCGACCACCGACGACCGCCCCGCGTCCGCCGCGTCCGCCGCGCCTCCCGCGCCCGCCGCGGGGCGCGGAGGGGCACGCGGCCCGGTCGCGACCGCCGCCGCGCGGCTCGGCGGCTTCGTCGCCCTGCCGCTGCTCACCGCCGTCGCGCCGCTGCTCGTCCTCCCCGCGATCACGGCCGCCTTCGGTCAGGGGGCCTGGGTCAGCGTCGCCGTGGCCCAGTCGCTCGGCGCCGCCGCGGCCGTCGTCGTCGAGCTCGGCTGGGGCCTCACCGGCACCCAGCGGGCGGCGCGACAGGGCCCGGAGGCGCGCCGCCGCCTCCTCGCGCTCGTGACGGCGACGAAACTGGTCGCGGCGCTGCCGACGCTGGCCGCGGTCGCCCTCGCCGTCGCCCTGCTCGTGCCGCGCCACCCCGTGGAGGCGCTGCTGATCGCGGCGGGCGGCGCCCTCAGCAGCCTCAACGCCACCTGGCTCTTCATCGGCACGGGGCGACCGTCGCTCGTGCTCGCCGTCGAGGCGGGGCCGCGCATCGCGGCGATGGTGGTCGCGGCGGGGGCCGTGTCGCTCGGCGGGTCGCTCTGGTGGTTCGTCGCCGCGTGCCTGCTGCCCTCGGTCGTCTGCCCGGTCGTCGGGCTCGCCGTCGTCGGGGTGCGGCCCCGGCACACCGCCGGGCTGACGCCCCGGCGCGTGCTCCGGGCCCTGGCCGGGCAGCGCCACGCGCTCACCGGCCGCGCGCTGAGCGCCGCGTACATCGCCCTCCCGGTGGTGCTCGTCGGCGCGGTGGCGGGCACCTCGGTGACCGCCGTCTTCGCCGCGGCGGAGCGGCTGCAGCGCATGCTGCTCTCCGGCCTGCAGGCCGTGCCGAACGCGCTCCAGGGCTGGGTCGGGGCCCCGGCCGCCGTCGAGCACCGCCTCGACCGTGCCCGCGTCGCGATCGTCGTGAACGGCCTGGTCGGGGCCGCGGCGGGCGTCGTGCTGACCGTGGCGGGCCCGTGGCTGTCGGCCGTCGTGTTCTCCGGCGTCGCGACGCTCGGCCACCGCGAGGCCGCGATCAGCGCGACCCTCGTCGTGGTCGTGAGCCTGTCGCGGGCGGTCGGCGGCATCGCGCTCGTCGTGGTGGGCGAGGTGCGGGGGCTCGCGCGGAGCGCCCTCGTCGGGGCGCTCGTCGGCGTTCCGCTCATCCTGCTGCTGGGCCACCAGGGCGGCGTCGTCGGCGCCCTGGCGGGCGAGGTCGTCGCCGAGGCGGCCGTGCTCGTCGTGCAGCTGCGGGCGCTCGGGCGGGCCGTCGCGGACCGGCGCGGGCGCGTGTCCGCACAGGCGCTCGGGGCTGGCAGGGCGGGCGGCGACGGGCACGCCACGGCGACCGGCGCCGGGCTCCGGGTGCTCCAGTGGCGCGTGCACGACCCGGGCTACCCCCGCAACGTGAGGGTGCGCGAGCACCTCGAGGCCCGCGGCCACCGCGTCGACCTCCACGAGCGGGCGCACGGCCCCCGACGCCACCTCGTCGACCTCCGGGCGCTCGTCGTGCGCTCGCGGGCGGCGGACGTCGTGCTCGTCTCCGAGATGTCGCTCGACTTCGTCGCCGCGGCGTGGGCCGTCGCCCGGGTGCGCCGCCTGCCCCTGGTCGTCGACGTGTTCATCGGCAAGCACGAGACCCTCGTGGGCGACCAGGGCTTCCGGGCCCCGTGGTCCCCGCGCGCGCTGCTCTGGGCGCTCGTCGACCGGGTCGCCGTCCGCGCCGCCGACGTCGCGCTCGTCGACACGCGGGTGCGGGCCGAGCACCTCGGCCGGCGTCACCCGCGCGCCACCGTCCTGTCGCTGCCGGTGGGAGCGCCGACCTGGGCGCGGGAGCGGCCCCTCACGCCCGACCCGCGCCTCCGCCTGCTCTTCTACGGGTCGTTCCTGCCCCTGCACGGCGTCCCGACGATCGTCCGCGGGTTCGCGGCGACCCGACGGGCCGACGTCGCCCTGACCGTCGTCGGCAGCGCCGACCGGGCCGGGGGCGAGGCCGACGCCGCGGCCCTCGCGGCGGAGCTCGGCGTCGGCGACCGCGTCGCCTTCCTGCCGGCGACGAGCCCGGAGCGCCTCGGCGAGCTGATCGGCGAGCACGACGTCGTGCTCGGCCTGTTCGGCGACTCCGAGAAGGCGGGCTCGGTCATCGCGAACAAGGTCTGGCAGGGGCTCGCGGCCGGACGCGTCGTCGTCACGCGCGAGAGCGCGGCGCTCGACGAGCTCCGCGACCTCGTCGGGGGCCAGCTGGTGACGGTGCCGGCCGCCGACCCGGAGGCGCTGGCCCGGGTGGTCGAGGGGCTGGCCGACCGACGCCCGGGCGCGGTCGGCGGGGCCCGTGCACGACTGGACGCCTACGTGCACGCCGAGTTCCGGGGGCTCGACGACGCGCTCGCCGAGGCCGTGACGGCGGCCGCCGGGCGTCGCCGCGGCGCTCGCCGCTGACGCCTCGCGCGCCGCTCGCTGACGGGGCGCCGCTCGCTGACGGGGCCGCGCTCGCGGCCGCCCCCTCAGTGCTGACGCACGAGGCCGGCGGCGGCGAGCTCGTCGACGGCGGCCCGCACGAGCTCACGGGCCCGGGCCCCCGCCTCGGGCCCGGCGCCCGGCAGGCCGTGCTCGCGGACGACGGCGGCCACGGCCTCGTCGAGCGTGCGGCCGGCCCGGGCCGCGTGCCAGACGGCGACGCCGATGCCCGACACCGTCCGGAGGGAGTCGCGGTGCAGCACCACGACCGAGCCGGCGTCGGCCACCCAGTCGTCCACCGCCGTCGCGACGAGGGCGCCCCCGCCGGGCACGTCGCTCGGTGCCCCCGAGGAGGCGCGGTGCGCGTCGAGCGCGACCGTCGCCTCCCCGGGGCCCTCGCCGCGCGGCGTCGCGGCCGACGTCGGCGCGGCGAGCAGCGCGCGCACGGTCGGCTCGAGGGTCGCGGCCTCGGCGTACCGGACGACGAGGAGGCCGCCGGTGCGCTCGAGCAGCGCCTGCAGCCGCCGCAGCGGGCGGGTGCGCGCGCCGAGGTAGCTGATCTGCGGGAAGAGCCGGGCGGCGGCCTCGGCGAGGCCGATCGGGCCGACCGTCACCTCGGTCGCGGCGGGGTCGCGGTCGAGCAGCACCACCCGGGCGAGCGTGAGGGGCCCGTCGGGGGCCCGGCGGAGCCCCGCCGCGTCGGGCGAGACCTGTGCCTTGGGCCGTGACGCCCCGGGCCCGGCCGGGCCGCGCACCGAGAGGGGCTTGGGGTAGCGCACCACCACGCCGTCGTCGCCGACGGCGACGGTCTCGTCGGTGACGTAGCCGAGGCTGCGGCCGAGGGCGCGGGAGGCCGTCGTCTTGCCGTGCCCGGACGGTGCCACGTACGCGACGACGGCGCCCGTGACGGGGTCGGCGACGCCGCCCGCGTGCAGCAGGAGGAGGTCGTCGCGACGCTGGTCGATCGCGAGCTGCGTGACCACGGTGGTGACGGTCTCCGCGAGCTGGTCGAGCGTGTCGGCCACGACGAGCACGGGGCCGTCGGCGTCCGCGTCGGCGTCGGCGGGGGCGGCGTCGTCGGCGGCGCCGCCGCCGAGCACGGCCACGGCGTCGCACTCCGAGCGGGGTCGACGCTCGAGGACGGGCTCGCACCACGCCCACGACGCCGCCAGGTCGGCGCGCTGCCCGGCGTCGAGCCCCACGAGCCCGACCACCACCCGGCAGCCGATCGCCGTGACGGCGAGGGCGTCGAGGGCGGCCCGCCCGGGGTCGGTGCCGTCGTGGTCGGCGGGGTCGCTCTGGTGGCTCACGGTCGTCGCCCTCTCGGTGCGGCGCGGCGCCGCAGTCCATCGTAGGTCCGCAGCACGGGGCCGAAGACGGCGTCGGGGGTCGCCCGTCGGGCCAGCCAGGCGGCGGCGAGCGAGACCTGCTCGGTCGTCCTCGCCCGGTCGCCGAGGGCCGTGGTCAGCAGGCGCGCCGCCGTCTCGTCGTCGGCGTCGTCGGGCACGACCACCGCGCGGCCGCCGCCGAGCGCGCCGGGCGCGCCCGAGGCCGCCGTGGCGACGACCGGCCGGTGCCGGGCGAAGGCCTCGAGGACCACGAGGGGGAGCCCCTCCCAGGCCGAGGTCATGAGCAGGGCGTCGGCCGCGTCGATCCTCGCGGGCACGTCGTCGGCGTGCCCGGCGAAGACGACGGGCGCCCGGAGGCGGGCGGCCAGTGCCCGGGCCTCGTCGAGGAGGGGCCCCTCGCCGTGCCACACCGCCTCGACGTCGACGACCCGGGCCGCCGCCGCCACCACGCGGACGAAGCGGAGCGGGTCCTTCTGCTCGACCAGCCGGCCCAGGCCGACGATCCGCAGCGGGCGGCCGCCCGGCGGCGGGACGGGCAGCACGGGCCGGTCGGTCGTCCGGGCCGGGGCGATGCCGACCACCAGGACGCCGTCGCGACGGCCGAAGCGGTCGGCGACCATCGCGCCGACGTGCTCGCTCACCGCGAACACCGCCGCGCCGCGGAACGAGAGCGCCCGGAGGCCCGGGCGGGGCAGGAACGTGTGGGCGTGCTCGACGACGGGCACGCCGTGCCGGGCACCGACGAGGAGGCACTGCAGGGCCTCGCGGCGCTGGTGCGCGTGGAGGACGTGGGGGCGGACCTCGCGGCAGGTCCGGTCGAGCGCGCGCAGGCCTGCGACGAAGCGCCCGACGGAGCCCCCGACGGCGACCGTCCCGGGGCGGACGTGCACGCGTGCCGGAGCGAGGGCCCGTCGGGCCTCCGCGGCCAGCGGCCCGTCGACGCCGGTCAGGTGCACCTCGACGCCGCGCTCGGCCAGCCAGCGGCCCAGCTGCACGGCGACCGCCTGGGCCCCGCCGGTCGTGAACGAGTCGAGGACGTGGACCACTCGGAGCGGTGCGCCGGGCTCCTCGGCGGCGGCCGGGCCAGCCGCGTCGGCCGCCCTGGTCGACCCGCTCACCGGGCGTCACCCGCTGCGTCGAGCAGGGCCTCGCGGAGGACGAGCGCCAGCGAGGCCGACCACCGCTCGGCGAGGTGCCCGGCGTCGACCTTGACCAGGGCGTCGCCGACGAAGGCCGGGCAGCGCAGCTCGTCGGTGCACGTCCAGGGCGCGGTGTCGAGGAACCGGGCGCGCAGCGGCGCCCCGGGCGTCGAGCCGTCGGCGAGGCCGGCCACGGCCTCCTGCTCCGCGGCCGTCTTGTCGAGCCAGGCGCGGGAGGGCGTGCCGAGGCACGTCTCGGGCCCGCGGGGGCGCACGGCGCACTCCGCCGCGGGCGCGGACTCGGGCGGCGAGCTGAGCACGACGACGGTCGCGCCGGTCGCCGCGAGCTCGGCCGCCGTGCGGGCCGTGCCCTCCCGCCAGGCCCCCGCCGCGTCGGCCTCGTCGCCCCGCCCGGTGAGCCGCTGGTACGCGCCGAGGGAGCTCGACAGCACGACGAGGTCGGGGGCCTCGGCCACCACGCGCTCCACGGCCGCGTCGCGGGCGGCCGCGCAGTCGTCGGCGAAGGAGACGCGCTCCAGCCGGTCGGTGGTGCGCACGTCGACGGCGGGGCAGCTCTGCAGGCCCTGGCCGACCACCCTCCAGCCCTCCGGCACCAGCGCGCCGGTGATCCCCGGCAGCCAGCTGGTCGCGATGGAGTCGCCGAGCACGACGGCGGTGCGCTCGGCGTGCTCGGCGCCCGTGGTGCAGGCCGCCGCGGCCTCCGCCACGGACCGGGGGGAGGCGCCCACCGGGTCGACGAGGCAGCCGGGGCCGGCCGAGGCGGCCGCGCCGTCGGCCGGCGACACGTCGTCGGGGGAGGGCGAGAGGGCGGGCCAGCCCGCGGAGTCCGCGGCCTCCCGCACGGCGGTGCGGAGGGCGGCCTCGTCGGGGAAGGGCACCGCGGCGGCGCGCTCCGCCGGGGCCCGCGTCGGCAGGGGGACGGTCGCCGGGCCGAGGAGCTGCACGGCGGAGAGCGCGAGCACGGCCACGGCCACCGTCGCTCCGGCGAGGAGGCCGTGCGACCGGCGCCGCGCCTCCGTCCGGGCCTCCGCGCGCGACTCGGCCCGCGACTCCGTCCGGGGCTCGGCCGAGCGGCCGCGCCGACCGACGGCGCCGTGGCGGAGGGGCTGCTCGACGAACCGGTGGGTGAGGGCGGCGAGGCCGACCGACAGCGTGGCCGAGAGCCCCGCGACGGCGAGGCCGCGACCCGGCCACACGGCCGAGAGCAGGACGAACACGGGCAGGTGCCAGAGGTAGAGGGAGTACGAGACGCGGCCGAGCCAGCGCATCGGCGGGTTGTCGAGCAGCACGACGGGGGCGAGCCGGCGCCCGCCGGAGGCGCCTCCCGACGCGAGCAGGGCGGCGGTGCCGAGCACGACCGGCAGCGCGGCGACGCCGGGGAAGGCGTGCTCGGGGCCGACGAGCACGGCCGACGCGACGATCGCGAGGAGGCCGCCCGACCAGAGCACGGTGCGACCGGCCCGGCCCGCCCGGGCGAGGGCGGGGGCCGCCACGGCGACGGCCGCCCCCACGCCCAGCTCCCAGGCGCGCGACTGGAACGAGAAGTAGGCCCAGCCCTGGCGCAGCTCGGTCTCCGCGACGGAGGCCCCGAACGAGGCGGCGGTCGCCGCGAGCACGACCACCAGCAGCGCCTCGCGCCCGGAGCCCGGGCGGGGCGTCGTCGACCCGGCCGGGGCGCGCCGTCGCGAGCGCCGACGCGACCAGGCCCAGACCACGAACAGCCAGGGCCAGAGCACGTAGAACTGCTCCTCGACGGCGAGCGACCAGTAGTGCAGCAGGGGCGAGCCGGTGCCGTCGCCGCCGAAGTAGCTCACCCCGAGCCGCACCAGGTGCCAGTTCTGCACCATGAGCACCGACGCGACCCCGTCGCCGAGCACGCGGAGGGCGCCGACGCGGTGGAGGACGAGGGCCGACGCGACGACGGTCACGACGACGACCAGCAGCGCGGCCGGCACGATCCGGCGGGTGCGCCGCAGGTAGAAGGCCAGGAGGTCGACGCGCCCGGTGGTCTCCGCCTCCCGGAGCAGGAGCCCGGTGATGAGGAAGCCGGAGAGGACGAAGAAGACGTCGACGCCGACGAACCCGCCGGACGGGGCGCCGACGAGGTGGTCGGCGAGCACCAGCAGCACGGCCAGCGCCCGGAGCCCCTCGACGTCGGGGCGGAAGCGGGGCGCGGCGTGCGGGGCGGGGCGCGGGGCGGCGGGTGCGGCGGCGGGGGCGGGTGCGGGTGCGGGTGCGACGGAGCGGGTCACGGGTCCTCCTCGGGAGATCGACACCCGGTGATCCTGCGGGGCGTGACGACCGCCTCCGCCCGTCGCCCCGGGCTCTGACGGGGGCGGGGGCACGGCGCTTCATCCCGGGACTCACCCCGGGCGAAGCGCGGGGTGGAAGGGGCGCCGCCCGGCCCCGCGGCGGCGGGCGGAGGGCCCGGCGGCGACCGGGCCACGTGGTGCGATGGGCCCTCCCGAACGGAGACCGCCCCCATGCTGATGACCCTCCTCCTGCTCGTGAGCGCCGGCCTGCTGGTGCTCGCCGTGTTCCTCCTCGTCGTGCCCGCGTGGTGCGTCCGTGCGGCGGCGCTCGCCGTGACCGTCGCCGTCGTCGTGGCCGTCGGCAACAACAGCGCACCGCCCGCCGCGTGGGTGGCCGGCTTCGTCTTCTCGGCCGTGCTCCTCCTCGTGGCCGTGGCGCGCGGCGGCCTCGAGCGTCGCGTGGGCGGCGTGCCCTTCCTGCTCGTCTCCGGCCTCTGGGCCTGGCTCGCCGTGGGCGCGCTCGTCGCCGGCTCGTACTCCGTGCCCCGCCTCGTCGTGTACTTCGGGCTCGCCGTCGTCGTCGCGCTCGTCGCCGGCCAGCTCACCCGTCGTGAGGTGCACCTCGTGCTCGGCGCGGTGGTCGCGGTCGCGGTGGTGCAGGTCGGCCTCGCCGTGGCCGAGCTGGCGGTCGGCGAGCCGCTGCTGTGGGGCCTCCGTGGCGGCATCCGCCTCAACCCCTTCCTCGGCGACGCCGTCGACCGCGTGCAGGGCACCCTCGGCCACCCGATCATCCTCGGCCTGCTCGAGGGCCTCGCCGTCCTGCTCGTCTGGGCCGACCCGTGGCAGCTCTCCCGCCGGGCCCGGTGGGCCCTGCTCGCCGTGTGCGCGGGCGGCGTGCTGCTCTCGGGCACGAGGAGCATCGCGGCCTGCCTCGTCGTGGCCGTCGGCGTCCACCTGCTGCTCCGGTCGCGGCTCGCCGCCTGGCTGCGCAACGTCGCGATCGCGGCGGTGGTGGGCAGCGGGGTGCTGCTGCTCGACCTCGGCCTCTCCGAGATCGTCGACGACCTGCTCGCCTCGGGCTCGTGGGTGCACCGCCTCGAGTCGGTGCAGGCGGTGCCCGCCCTGCTGGCCCGGCCGCTCGCGGAGTCGCTCTGGGGCACCGGCTTCGGCAGCGAGGTCGGCCTCTTCCGCGACGGGCACATCCGACTGACCTTCGGGCTCGAGGTCGTCGACAACTTCTACGTGTACCTGCTCGGCACCACGGGGGTGCTCGGGCTGTCGGCCTTCCTGCTCGTGGCCGTGGTGACCTTCGCCCGCGGCGACCGCCTGACCCGCGCCGTGGTCGTGCTCTTCCTCGGCATGGGCGCCTCCTTCGACCTCGTCGTCTGGCTCGGGGTCGGGGTGCTGATGTCGCTCTTCTTCGCCCTGCCGGGCGCCGCGGCGCTGGCCGCGTCGGACCGCGCGGAGCAGCAGGGCCGGGACCGCGAGGACGCGAGCGTCGAGGACGAGCCGGCCCGCGAGGACCGCCGCCCGGCGCTCGCCGTCTGAGGCGACGGGCGGGGCCTCAGCCGCGGCGCGCGTCGCGCCAGGCCGCGGGCAGCCCGCGGAGGCCCCGTGCCCAGCGCACGAGGTAGGCGCGCAGCAGGTCGACGCCCCGGAGATCGGCGCCGAGGCCGTCCTTCACGAGGGTCTCCCGCGGCGGCAGCAGCGCGAGGCGCACAGCGTGCAGCCGCTCGCGGGCGCCGGCGTCGCGGAAGGCCACGAGCCGACGCGTGAGGGGCGACGACGACAGGGTGCGCAGCCGCCACTCCGCCGACGGCGTGCCCCAGTCGAGGTCGAGCCGCCCCGTGGCGTCCTCGACGAAGGGGCGCAGCGGGGCGAGGGCGCGGAGGCGCCGGGCGGCGTCGACGAGCTCCCCGACGGGGAGCGCCCGCGCGTGCTCGACCAGGCGGTCGTGCTCGTCGGCGTGGCGCTCGACCCAGGGGCTGCGCAGGCAGTGCAGGGCCAGCAGGAGGAGCGTGTCGCCCCGGCAGGGGACCGCGACGTCGCGGCCGCCCCGGTCGAGCACCTCGTGGCGCGCCCAGAGGGCGTCGAACGCGGCGCCGGGGTCGTCGTCGAGCCCCGGGAAGCGGTGGTGCACGTCGAGGTCGCAGCTCCAGCCCGGGTGGAACCAGGTGTCGGAGTGGCGGGGGAAGGCCGTGAGGTCGGCGTCGGCGGGGCGGGTGCGCCAGCCCCGCCGGGCCAGCTCCGCCCCGAACCGGAGGGCGTCGCCCCGGTCGCGCAGCAGGACGTCGACGTCGGCGCTGACGCGCGGCGGCCGGAGGCCGTGGTGGGAGGCGCCGTCGCCCTTGACGACGAGGGCCCGCAGGCCGACGCCGCCGGCCACGTCGGCGACGAGGGCGTGGGCCAGCTCGACGACGGGGGCGGCGGCCACGACGACGGCCGGCCCGGTCACCGCGTGCGCTCGCGCTCGCGGATCTCGCGGCGGGTCAGCGCGCCGCCGGGGGCCTCGACGGGGGACGTGGGCGCCGCGGGCGAGGCGGGTGCCGTGGGCGAGGCGGGGACCCGGGCAGGAGCCGGCGCCGCACCAGGAGCAGCGGCACCAGCAGCAGCCGCCGCGGCACCAGCCGGGGCCGGGGCCGGGGCCGCAGCAGGCGTCGGGGCGACCACGGGCGCGGGGGCCGTCACGGCCTCGCGGGAGGCGGGCGCCGTGCCGGAGCCCGCGCCGGGCCCGACAGCCCCGCCCGTGCCGACGGCCCCGCCCGTGCCGACGTCGCCCTCGTAGTAGTACTAGCTCCCGCCGAAGTAGCCGTACTCGCGGGCGTCGCGGCCCTTGGTGGGCACGCGGTTCAGCACGACGCCGAGCACGTCGCCGCCGCCCCGCGTGACGAGCTGCAGCGCCCGGTCGAGCTGGTCGAAGGTGGTGCGCGCGGCCGAGGCGGTCATCAGGACGCCGTCGGCCTTGGCCGCCAGCACGACGGCGTCGGTGACGGCGAGCACCGGGGGAGCGTCGAGGATGACGGTCGCGTGCTCGGCGAGGGTCGAGACGAGGTCCTGGAAGGTCTGCGACCCGAGCAGCTCGCTCGGGTTCGGGGGGATGCGCCCCGCCCCGACCACCCAGAGGTTCGACGCGGCCTCGGTCTGCTGCATGACCTGGTGCAGCTGCGCCCGGCCGGAGAGCACGTCGGTGAGGCCCGCGCCCTCGGAGACCCCGAGCACCTTCGAGAGGGTCGGCCGGCGCAGGTCGCAGTCGATGACGACGACGCGCTGGTCCGACGAGACGGCGAGCGACTCCGCGAGGTTGGCCGCCAGCGTCGACTTGCCGTCGCCCGGCTGCGGGCTGGTCATCACGATCACCCGCGGCTGCGCGTCGACCTTGACGTAGGCGAGGTTGGTGCGGAGCTCGCGCAGCGCCTCCGACATGGCGAAGTTCACGTGGCGGTCGTCGGCGGTGGCGTTCGGCAGGGCCGCGACGAGGCCGCCGTGCTGGGCCAGCGCGTCGTTCTGCGGGATGGTGCCGATCACGCCCACGCCGAACCGCGACTCCACCTCGGCCGCGGAGCGGATGCGGCGGTCGAGCGTGTTGCGGACGAGCAGGTAGACGGCCGCGAGCATGAGGCCGGAGAGCCCGCCGAGCAGGAGGGCGACCTCCACGTTCGGCGACGCGGGAGAGGTCGGCACCGACGCCGACGAGAGCGGGACGAACGAGGTGGCCGAGCCGCCCGTGTCGGTGCTCTCCTCCTGCATCGCGGCGATCTGCTCGCCCATCGCGGCGAGCCAGGCGTCGGTCAGCGCCGCGGCCTCGGCCGGGCTCGCGCCGCGGGAGGTCACGCTGATGATGGCGGTGTCCTCCGGCAGCGCCGTGGTCACCCGCCCGAGCAGCGACGTCGGCGACGCCGACCCGCCGAGCGTCGTCGCGGCCGACTCGGCCACGGCGAGCGAGCCGCCGAGCTCGACGTACGACAGGGCCTGCGACTTGGCCAGCTGGTCGGCGGCGAAGGCGAGGTTGGCGTCGCCGCCGGCCGCGACCTGCACGACGCCGGACGCGCTCGACTCGTAGACGCGGGTCTGGGTGAGGGTCCAGCCGGCGCCGGCGGTCACGCCGAGCAGCACGATGAGGAAGGCGCCCAGCCAGTACGACCGCACGATGCGCAGGTAGTCCTGCAGGTCGAGGGTCCTGGGGCGGGGCTCGGTGTCGGGTCGGTCCACGGGCTTCTCCTGTCGCGGTGGCGGTGCTGCTGGTGTCGCGGGGGGCGGGTGCCGGCCGGGGGCCGGAGGGCGTCCGGAGGCGGGCGCCGGGTCGTTCCTACCGCGCGCGGCGCGGGGCTCCGGGGGCTGGCAGCGCGCCGATCCCCGGGGGCACGGGGCAGACGGGCCCCGGAGCCGTCGGGGCTTTCACCCCGGGTCTCACCCCGGGTGGACCGCGCGGCGTGCCGGCGCGGCGGGCCCGCGCCGGAGCCCGGAGCGGAGCCGGACCCGGCCCCTCGCGTCGTGCGCGGCGTAGAGCACGCGGAGCGCGGCGGTCGTCGCGGCGGGCGCCACGAGGGCGCCCCGGAGCACGCCCCAGGCCAGCGGGTCGCGGCGTCGCACCGCCGCGAGGTCGACGCCGCCGAGGGCCCGGCGGGCTCGTCGGAGCCCCTCCCGCCGCACCTCCGCGGGGGCGCCGAGGCGCACGGGCAGGGCGACGAGCGCGAGGCAGAGGAAGGTCGTGGTGAAGCGCTGGCGCACGTGCTCGTCCGCGGCCGCGCCGCCCCGGGCCCCGGCCGCCGCCAGCACGAGGTCGTGGGCCCGCTCGAGGTTGGCGAGGCGCGGGGTCGAGACGCGGGTGATCGACCCCGGGCGGTGGGTCCAGTGGTAGAGCACCTCGGGCACGAACCGCACCCGGGAGGCGCGGGCCAGCACCGCCGCCGCCCCCGCCACGTCGCTCTGCGAGGTGAGCTCGGGGAAGGGCGCGTCGCCGAGCAGGCGGCGTCGCAGCAGCTTCGACCAGAGGAACCCGTCGACCCGGCGGTCGAGGAGGAGCGCGAGGGCGACGTCGCCGGGCACCGTGCGGCGCTCGGCGAGGCCGTCGACGACCTTGCCCGGCACCCCGGCGGCCCGTCGGTGGTCGGCCCGGCACCACACGACGTCGACGGGGTCGTCGTCGTCGTCGCCCGTGGCGGCGGTGAGGACGGCGAGCGCGTGGTCCTCCCACTCGTCGTCGTGGTCGACGAACCACACGTAGTCGCCGACGGCGTGGCGGAGCGCCCGGTTGCGGCTGCGGGCGACGCCCGCGTTCTCGTCGGCGACGACCACGACGGCGGACGGGCGCGACGCGGCCCAGGCGACCAGCGCCTCCCCGGTGCCGTCGCCGGAGGCGTCGTCGACGACGACGACCTGCGCACCCGCCGCGAGGCAGGCGTCGAGGCGGGAGAGGAAGGCGGGCAGGTGGGCGCCCGGCCGGTGCACGGCGGAGACGACGGTGACCCGGGGCGCGCTCACGGGCGCCGCCCGCCGGCCGCGGCGAGCGACCCCAGCACGACCCCGACGAACGCGGGCCCGCGGACGAGGTAGCGGTGCGCCAGGCGGCGCGGCTCCTGGGCGAGGCGCCAGAGCCACTCCCCGCCGAGGCGCTGCACGAGGCGCGGGGCCCGCGCCCGGGCGCCGGCCGCGAACTCGACGGCGGCGCCGGCGCCGACGTAGACGCCCGGGGGGAGGCGGTCGCGCCACTCGAGGAACCAGGCCTCCTGCTTCGGCGAGCCGAGGCACACGAAGACGACGTCGGGCCGCTCGGCGCGGAGGGCGTCGGCGACGGCGGCGCACCCGGCGTCGTCGACCGAGTGCACGAACGGGAAGGGCACGGTGACGAGCCGGACGCCCGGCGACCCGGCCCTCAGCCGCGCCGCCGCGTCGTCGCTGACGCCCTCGGCGCCCCCGACGATCGCGACGCGCCAGCCGTTCCGTGCCGCCCGGGCCACGACGTCGCCGAGGAGGTCGGCGCCCGTGAGCCGCTGGATGCGCTGGTCGCCGAGCAGACGGGCGAGGCCGACGAGGGGGGCGCCGTCGGCGATCAGCAGGGAGGCGGCGCGGTGCGCCGCGGCCGTGCGCGGATCGGTGCGGAGGGCCAGCACCTGGTCGACGTTGGGGGTCATGACCAGGTGACGGCCGCCCGAGGCGACCAGCGCCTCCATCTCGTCGAGGAGCTCGTCGGGGCCGCCGCGGAAGAGCGGCCGGCCGTCGAGGTGCGTGCCCCGTGCGCCGACGCGCAGCAGGGGGGCGGTGAGGAGCGACATCAGTAGGCCCCCCGTGCGCGGAGGACGGCGCCGACGGTGCGGCCGAGGATGGCGAGGTCGCCCGCGAGGGTCCAGTTCTCGACGTAGAGGAGGTCGATCACGAGCCCCTCCTCCCAGTCGAGGTCGGCGCGGCCGCTGACCTGCCAGGCCCCGGTCAGGCCGGGGCGGGTCAGCAGGCGACGGTGGGCCGTCCGGTCGTAGGCGGCGACCTCGCGCGGCAGCGGCGGGCGGGGGCCCACGAGGCTCATGTCGCCGCGCAGCACGTTGACCAGCTGCGGCAGCTCGTCGACCGAGAAGCGGCGGATGACGCGGCCGACCCGCGTCACCCGGGGGTCGTCGCGCATCTTGAAGAGCGGGCCCCTGGCGTCGTCGTCGTCGGAGACGAGGTCGGTGACGAGGGCGTCCGCCCCGGTCACCATGCTGCGGAACTTGTAGAGGGTGAACTCGTCGCCGTCGACGCCGACGCGGGTCTGGCGGAACACCGCGGGGCCGGGCGACGTCAGGCGGATCGCGGCGGCCACCCCGGCGAGCAGCGGCGCCAGCACCACGAGGCCCACGGCGGAGAGCGCCACGTCCATCAGGCGCTTGAGCACCGACTGGCGCCCGCCGAGCTGCACGCGGTCGACGCGGATGAGCTGGTGCCCGCCGACGGCGACGGGCTGCAGGCGCCGGCTCGACACCGGGCCGACCTGCGGCGACACGATCAGCTGCACGTCGGTGCCCTCGAGCGCCCACGACAGGCGGCGCACGAACTCGTCGCCGACGAGCCCGCTGCCGACGACGACGACGCCCTCGGCCCCCTCGGCGGCCAGCCGTCGCTCGACGAGGGCGACGAGCTCCGCCGTGCGGGCGACGTGGGCCACCGGGGCGTCGTCGAGGTCGTCCAGGACGACCTCGGCGACGACGTCCAGCCCCGACGACGCGTCGCGGGCGAGGACCTGGCGGAGGCCGGCCACGCCGGCGGCCGTGCCGACGACCACGGTGCGGGTGCCGATGCGCCGGGCGGCCCGCAGCGACCGGACGTGCGCCCGCCACGCGAGCCGGTTCAGCAGCAGCACGGCCAGCCCGGCGGGCACGGCGACGAGCAGCCAGCCGCGGGAGATCTGCGTCTGGGTCGCCGCCGAGAAGAGGCTCACGCCGACCGCCACGACGACCGTCGCGCGCAGCACGTCGCGGAACGCCGCGGCGCCGGTCGCGAAGAGGTCGTCGGGTCGGACGTCGGCCCGGACGACGAGGAGGAGCACCGTCCAGGCCGCGGTGAGCGCGACCGAGACGGTGCCGTAGCCCACGCCGCCGTCGCCGATCGCGAGCCCCTGGGGGCCGCGCCCGAACCAGGCGAGCTGCGCGGCGGACGTCGCGACGAGCAGGGCGGCCGCCTCGGTGACGGCCATCGGGACGACGGGCAGCGCACGCCGGGGGAGGCGCGGTGCCGGCCCCCGGGGCGCGGTGCGGTCGTCGGGGCGCCCGGCCGGTCGCTCGGCGGGCCGGTCGGCGGGCCGGGCCCGGGCCGTGGTGGTCGCGTCGGTCGTGGCGGGGCCCGTGGTGGTCGGGCCCGGGAGGGTGCTGGTCATGGTCGCTCCGGGGTCAGGTCGGACGCGTCGCTCCAGCGGCGCAGGTCGTCGTCGGCGAGGGCCTCGGCGACGGCGGTCGTCGCCGCCTCGTCGGGCAGGACGACGGACTGGCCGCCGCCCCGCACTCCGCCGCCGGCGGTGGGGAGGGTGAAGAAGGCGACGTCGTCGGCCCGGACGCCGCGCAGCTCGTAGCCGAGACGGGTCGTCTCGGCGGGGCCGAGCCCGGCGTCGACGGTCACCCAGCGGCTCGTCGTGCTGACGAAGGAGGCCAGGCGACCCGGGTCGGCGAGGCCGTCGCGGAGCAGACCGTCGACGACGCCGCGGAGGAACGCCTGCTGGTTCCGCACGCGCTGGTGGTCGGCGTCGGCGAACGCGTAGCGCTCGCGGACGAAGGCCAGGGCCCGCTCGCCGGCGACCGTGTTCGGCCCGGCGCTGAAGTCGTGGCCCGGCACGTTGCGGCTGCTGAACGCGACGGGGGAGTCGACCTCGACGCCGCCGAGCGCGGTCGACATCGACGCGAAGCCCTCGAAGTCGACCAGGGCCACGTGGGCGACGCGGGTGTCGAGCAGCTGCTCGACCGTCTGCACGAGCAGCGGGGCGCCGCCCCAGGCGTAGGCCGCGTTCACCTTCGCCTCGCCGTGCCCCGGCACGTCCACCCAGAGGTCGCGCATGATCGAGACGACCGTCACCTCGCGGCGGTCGCCCGACACGTTGACGAGCATCATCGTGTCGGAGCGCTGGCCCGTGGGGCCGGCCTCGTCGACCGGGTCGAGGTCGCCGTCGCGGCTGTCGGAGCCGATGAGCAGCACGTTCAGGGCCCCGTCGGCCGGAGGCGCGGGTCGGCTGCCGGACGGGAAGGGATCGGCCTCGAAGGTGGTCACCCCCGATCGCCAGCCGAGCTGCACGAGAGCCCCGGCGAGCAGCGGCAGCCCGACGAGGACGACGAGCACGGCGGACAGGCGGCGGAGGGCGCGTCGGCGACGGGGGCCGCGTGCGGCCGACCGGCCGCGCGGCCCGGCGGCGCGGGAGCCCCCGGCGGCGCGGGAGGCGCTGCGCGACGACGAGGCGTGCGGCTGGTGGCTGCGCCGACGCCGCGGCGGCAGCGACACGGGCTCCCCGGCGTTCTCCGGGAAGACGATCGCCAGCCCGTCCGTCACGGGGGCGGCGTCGTCGCGGGGCGGCACGGTGCCGGTCACGACGCACCCGCGAGGGCCCGGGCGATGACGAACACCGCGTCCTGCGTGCGCAGGTCGAGCAGCTCGAACGCGCCGGGGACCGTCGAGACCGGGTCGTCGAGGTCGGCACGGTGGCCGTCGACGTCGGCGAGGCCTGCGCGGAGGGCGGCGGCCCGCTCGACGAACGCCCGGCCCTCGAGGGCGCCGGTCTCCGCGTGCACGGCGAGGCCGGCCAGCTCGAGGAAGGTGAAGGTGCGCTTGAGGAGCCCGGGCGCGAGGTCCAGCACGCGGTCGGAGTGGCTCCGCTCCGCCGTGACGACGAGGTCGACGTCGTCGAGCTCGGCCGGGGTCAGCTGCCGGGCGCGGTGGTCGGCCGCGTCGATGCCGTGCGACCGGAGCAACTCGAGGGTGCCGTGCGCGGCGCCGGCGCCGACCCGCGCCCGGGTGCCGCAGCTCGTGACCCGGAAGTCGCCGGGGGCGAGGCGCTCGAGCTCCGCGCCGAGCAGCCTCTCGATCAGGGGCGAGCGGGCCTCGTTGGCCCGGCAGACGACGACGATCGCGAACGGGCCGTCCGCCCGGGCGGGCTCGGCGGGCTCGGTCGCGGTGGCCCAGGGCAGGCGGTGGGCGGCGGGTCGGGTCTCGGGGCGTGGCACCGTGATCAGCTCCTCGGGGTCGGTGTCAGAGGCGTGCACCGTAGGCAGCGTCGTCACCCCCGGGAGTCGCGGGTCGGGCGGCGCGACGGGCCCCGGCCCCCGAGATGTCACCCCGTCCTTCACCGGGGTGACATGTCGCATGACACCCCGGGTGCCCCGGCCGGGGCGGCGTGGGAGGATGACCGGATGACCGACGGCGAGGGGACCGGCCGAGGGCCGGACGAGGGGCGTGCGACACCGCCCGGCGGAGGCACCGGAGGCCCCGGGCGCTCGGGGGTCGACGGCGGCCTCGTCGTCCGTGTGTCGCCGCGCGCGGCGGTCGCCCGTGACGGCGACGCGCTCGTCGTGGCGCAGCTCGACCGCAGCACGCTCCGTCGGCTCGAGGGCACGGCGGCCGAGCTCTGGGGGCGGCTCGACGGCGTCGCCGCGGTCGACGACCTCGTCGACGCGTCGCTCCGCGACCACCCCGGGGCCGACCCCGCGGCGGTGCGCGAGCAGGTCTCGGCCTTCGTCGCGCAGCTGGTGGCCGAGGGGCTCGTCGAGCGGGCGGAACGGGCCTAGGAGGCGGTGGCCGCCTGCTCGCGGCTGACGGGGGCCAGGAGCCGCCACTCGTAGGAGACGCGGAGGGCCGCCGGCCGCGTGCTCACGCCGAGCTTGCGGTAGAGGCTCCGCACCTGGCTCTTGACGGTGTTGTGGGAGACCCCGAGGGTGCGGGCGATGTCCTCGACGGAGCCGGCGCCGCGCAGCTGCGCGAGCACGACGGCCTCGCGTCGCGTGAGCTTCGGCACGGTGAGGCCGCTCGAGTAGATGCGCGGAGCGTCGGCGAGCACCGGGTCGAGGTCGACGCCCGCCTGCCGGGCGAGGGAGCGGAGCTCCTCGGCGGGGACGAGCCACCACGGCAGGCGGAGGTCGTGGTGGGCCGACACCGAGACGGCCTGCTCGAGCGCCGTCCGTGCGACGTCGAGGTCGCCGACGCGGCCGCTGGCGACCGCCCGCACGAGCTGAAGCTCGAGCTGCGGACGGGGCGCGAGCCGGCCCCGCCAGACCATGCGGTCCGCCACGACCCGGGCGTCGGCCGCGGCGCCCGCGAAGAGCAGGGCCCGGGCGTGGGCGCCGGCGACCGACTCGCGGCCGTCGACGAAGGGCCTCAGGGCGCCGAGGGCCGAGCGCGCCTGCTTCGAGAGCAGGAGGAAGTCGGACTTCAGGGCGGTCAGGAGCCCGTGCAGGTGGTTGCTCGCCACGCCCTGCGGGTGGGCGGCCTCGGCGTCGCGGATGACGCTGAAGCCCGTGGCGCCGTCGCCGTGGGCCAGGTGCCGCAGGGCCGTGAGCCAGGCGACGACGGGCCACTCCTCGACCGAGGCCGGCATGCTCGTCGCCGTGCGGATGCGGCGCCGGGCCTCCCGGTCGTCGCCCGCGTCGAGGGCGGCGACGCCGGCCGCGAGGTGGGCGGGCAGGGCCCAGACCGTGTGCCGCCAGTCCGACCAGCGCTCGTCGCCCTCCGCCGCGGCGATCAGCCCGCGGGCCTCTCCGAGCCGGCCGTCCAGGGCGTGCACCAGGGCCGCCGTGCCGAGGGCCCGCAGGCGCACGGGGTCGGTCGCCTCGTCGAGGCGGCCGACGGCGCCGAACTCGAGCAGCGCCTCGTCGTACGCGCCCTCGTGGAAGAGCGAGAGGCCGATCTGGAGGTGGGCGTCGGCCAGGCGCCGCGCGAGCTCGGGGGTGCGCGGGACGCGGAGCTGGGCCATCGACTCCCGGGTGCGCCGGGCGAGGGCCGCGGCCCGCCCGACGCTGCCGGCGCGCCGGAGCGCGGCGATGCGCACCGCGGCGAGCCGGAGGGCGCCGGTGGGCCCTGCGTCCTTCTGCAGCTCGCGCGCGGCCGTGTCGGCGGCGGCGAGGGTGCCCGCGGCGGCCAGCCAGCTGCGACCGCGGAACGCCAAGAGCTTGCCGAGCAGGCAGAGCAGCCAGGGGTCGGCGCGCAGGGGCGCCTCCGGCACGGTCTCGAGCACGGCGAGGACCTCGTCGGCGTGGTCGCGGGTCAGCTCGGCGTGGTGCCGCTCGAGCACCTCGCCGAGCAGGGGCCAGTCGTGGGCCGCGGCGGCGAGCCCCAGGGCCTCCCGGGCGTCGCCGTCGTCGAGCAGCTGACGGGCGCCCGCCACCTGGACGCGCCGGGCCTCCTGCCGCTGGGCCTCGTCGACCCGGCGCTCGAGCAGGAGGCGCCGGACGACCGGTACGAGCACGAGGTGACGGGTGCTGCCGACGACCGTCCAGCCGCCGACGCCCGACCGCTCGACGACGTCGAGGAGCGCCGCCGCGGCGTCGCGGTCGCCGGTGACGGCCTCGAGCAGCTCGGGCGAGAGGAAGGGGAGCTCGGCGGCGGCCCGGAGCGCGTCGGCCCCGACGAGGGCCTCCGCCTCGGCCGACACGTCGCGGGCCAGCTCGCCCTCGAGCCGGGCCACCAGCGGGGCGAGGTCACGGCGTCGCCAGAGGCGCCGCGGCTGCAGGGCCAGCTCGTGCGCCAGGCGCTGCACGGCGACGGCCCAGCCGCCGAGCGCCTCGTCGACGAGCGAGAGCGCGGCGTCGTCGAAGCAGACCCCGCGGGCCGTGAGCAGCGCCGCGACCTCGCCGCGGTCGAGCTCGAAGACGTCGGGGGCGACGAGCTCGACGTCGAGGTCGGCCCCGGCGGCGCGCTCGAAGGCCGTCCGCACGCGGCCGACCAGCACGACGTGGAGGTGGTCGTGGCGCAGCACGAGGCGTTCGACGTCGGCCGCGAGCCGGGGGTCGTCGAGGCGGTCGACGTCGTCGAGCACCACCGTGACCGGGGCGGCCAGGCCGCCCAGCACCTCGTCGAGCGCGGCCAGGGGGGCGTCGTCGACGTCGTCGGCCGTCGGGTCGAGCAGGCGGGCCACGCCGGCCCAGACGTCGTCGACGGCCTGGTCGGCCCTCACCGTCCACCAGGCGCCGCCGACCGACGCCTCGTCGAGCCAGGCCGCGACCGCGGTCGTCTTGCCGACGCCGGCGGGCCCGCGCACCACGACGACCGAGGCCTCCGCCGCACGGCCGAGGGCCTCCGAGACGCCGTCGCGGCGCAGCACGTGGCGGCGGGTGCGAGGGCGACCGCGGAGGCCCTGGTCGGGGGAGCGGTGCTCGGCGAGCGTGGACGTGGGTGACATGGGGGCCTCTCGAGTGGAAGATATCCAGTGCAGGAACACAAAATATCACACTCATCACGCCGGAGGTGAGATCTCCTCCTCACCGACGTGAGACCGGTCGACGGGCAGGGTGGAGGCGGAGGTGGCATCGCGGGGCGGGACGGCGACGGCGACGGGGCCCGCCCGCCCGCGGGCCGCGCGGCACGGCCTACGGTGCGGCACGACCCGGGACCTCCGGGGCGCCCACGACCCAAGGAGTCCCCATGCTCGCCAACCTCGGCGGAATGCACCTGCTGATCATCCTCGGCATCGTCCTGCTGCTCTTCGGCTCGACGAAGCTGCCCGCCCTCGCCAAGGGCCTCGGCCAGTCGATCAGCATCTTCAAGAAGGAGACCGAGAAGGGCGCCGGGGCCGACGAGGCCTCAGGGGCCGCCCCGGTGGCCGCCCCGGTGGTCGCGGCGACCGCCGCGCCCGCACCGTCGCCCGTGCCGTCGAGCGTGACGTCGCAGGCCCCCGGCGACCAGCCGCGCTAGGCGGCTCGGCGCCAGAGCTCCCGCTCGATGTCGAGGGCCAGCTCCCGCAGCGCGTCGAGGGGCAGCCCCCGCACGTCGCGCGGCCTCGGGTCGAAGACGCAGAGCGCCCCGATGCGGACGCCCTCCGCCGTGTGCACCGGGTAGCCCGCGTAGAACCGGATGTCGTTGCGGGGCACCGCCAGGGTGGTCTGCCACGCGTCCGCCACGACGAAGGGCTCGTCGGCGTCGACCGTCGTCGCGCAGAACGACTCGCTGAGCGGCACAGCCGTGCTCGAGCCGAGGGTGCTCACGACGTTCCACTGGTGGTCGTCGAGCACGAGGTTGAACGCGGCGCCGTCGGTCTCGAACAGGGCCCTGGCCTGGTCGGTGATCTGCTGGAAGGCCGCCTCCGGCTCGGGCTGCACGACGCCCGACGCGGCGATCGCCTCGAGCCGCGTCGGCTCGGGCTGCGGGCGGCTGCGGGCCCGCTGCGGAGAGTCGATCCGCGCCCGCTGCGCGTGCAGCAGGGGCGCGACGTGCTCGCTGAGCGCCTCCGCCCAGCTCTCGTAGAGCTCGGCCGTGGCCTCGGCACGCCCGGGCGACCGGTCGTCGTCGACGGCCTCCGCGCCTCCCCCCGTCGGCAGCGTCAGGTGGGTGACCCGGGCGTGCTCGGCACAGACCCCCGCCGAGACCTCAGCCAGCAGGGCCGAGTGGCGCTCGGCGACGGCCGTCGGCTGCACCCCGAACGTGCCGAGCGCGTCGGCGAGGGGCGTGGAGGCGACGACCACCCGCGCGCACGGCCTCGTCCGCTCGAGCAGCGTCGACACGAGGCCGTCGAGGTCGCGGGCGCAGGCGCGCGGCGACCGCAGGGTCATCGCCTCGGCGGCCCCGAGCGTCACCACCACGACGTCCCAGTTCTCGAGGAAGGCGTCGGCCAGCACCGCGTGCAGCGACGGCACCCGGTGCGTCGGGTCGGCGAGGGCCGCGACGTGCGAGCCCCGGCCGGTGCGGCGGGCCAGGCGCCGCGCCAGGCGGCCCGGCAGGGCGACCGAGTGCGAGCTCGTGCCCCAGCCCACGGCCGGCCCGGCGCCCACGATGAGGACCCGGTCGGGGTCGAGGCCCGCCCCGGCGCCGAAGGGCACGTCACGGGGCCGCGGCGTCGTCGTCGACCGGGCGCAGAGCCACGCGTACCGGGCCGCGAGGGCGGGGGAGAGGAGGAGGCGCGCGGCCGGGTTCACGACGTCGCTCCGGCGGCCCGTGCGGTCGTCCGCCCGCTGCGGCCCCGTGCCGTCGTCCGCCCCGGGCAGCCCTGCGTCGTCTCCGCCATCGTGCCGTCTCCCTGATCCGGTGTCGCCGGCGACGAGTCGGTGTGCAGCGGTGCTGCCTCGCGCCCCGACGCCCCCGGGCGTCGTCCCCCCACGCTAGCCACGCTCGCCCGGGCAGACAAGGTGGTCTGCCGGGGAGCGTCCCCGGCCCCGCCGCTGGCTCGCCGCCTACCATCGACCGGATGCCTGCCGACCGCACCCGCGCCTCCTCGTCCGCCCCCGACCCGGTCGACGGCTTCGTGCGGGTGCGGGGCGCCCGCGAGAACAACCTGAGGGCCGTCGACGTCGACGTGCCCCGCGACCGCATCGTCGCGTTCACCGGGGTCTCCGGGTCGGGCAAGTCGTCGCTCGCCTTCGGCACCGTCTTCGCCGAGGCGCAGCGGAGGTTCCTCGAGTCGGTGGCCCCTTACGCCCGCCGGCTGATCGCGCAGGGGTCGACGCCCCGGGTCGACTCGATCACGGGCCTGCCGCCCGCCGTCGCGCTGCAGCAGCGCCGCGGCGCTCCCAGCTCGCGCTCGTCGGTCGGCACGGTGACGACGCTGTCGAACTCCGTCCGCATGCTCTGGTCGCGCGCGGGCACCTACCCCGAGGGCGCCGACCGCCTCGAGTCCGACTCGTTCTCGCCCAACACCGTGGCCGGCGCGTGCCCGCGGTGCCACGGCCTCGGCGTCGCGCACGAGGTGACCGAGGCCTCGGCCGTCCGCGACGGGTCGCTGAGCATCCGCGACGGCGCGATCGCGGCGTGGCCGGGCGCCTGGCAGGGCAAGAACCTCCGCGACGTCACCGCCGTGCTGGGCTACGACATCGACCGGCCGTGGCGGGAGCTGTCACGCGAGGACCGCGACTGGCTGCTCTTCACCGAGGAGCAGCCGGTCGTCGAGGTGCAGCCCCAGCGGGACCGCGTCGCCAAGCCGTACAAGGGTCGCTTCTGGAGCGCACGGCAGTTCGTGCTGCACACCCTCGCCGACTCGCAGAGCGAGGCGCAGCGCACGAAGGTGCTGCAGTTCGTCGAGTCGGGGCCGTGCTCGCTCTGCGGCGGCACCGGCCTCACCCGGGCGGCGCTCGCCGTGACGGTCGCCGGCCGCACGGTCGCCGAGCTGAACGCGCTGCCGCTCACCGAGGTCGCCGAGCTGCTGCGGCCGATCGCGGCCATCACCGACGCCGGCGTCGCGACGTCGCGCGCGTCGTCGGGCGAGCGCACCGAGGTCGCGGTCGCGATCAGCCGCGACCTGCTCGCCCGGGTCGAGGTGCTGACCGAGCTCGGCCTCGGCTACCTCAGCCTCGGCCGCGCGACCCCGACCCTCTCACCCGGCGAGATGCAGCGGCTGCGCATCGCGACGCAGCTGCGCTCGGGCCTGTTCGGCGTCGTCTACGTGCTCGACGAGCCGAGCGCCGGGCTGCACCCCGCCGACGCCGAGCCCCTCGTCGAGGTGCTCGAGCAGCTCGTCGCGAGCGGCAACAGCGTCTTCGTCGTCGAGCACGACATGGACGTCGTGCGCCGCGCCGACTGGATCGTCGACGTCGGGCCCGCCGCCGGGGCCGGGGGCGGCGAGGTGCTCTACAGCGGCCCGGTCGCCGGGCTGGCCGACGTCGAGGCGTCGGTGACCCGCCGCTTCCTGGGAGCCGAGGAGGCGCGCCCCGCCGACCGCGAGCCGCGCACGCCGACCGCGTGGCTGGAGCTGCGCGACGTCACCCGGCACAACCTCCGAGCGCTCGACGTCGACGTGCCCCTCGGCGTGCTGACCGCGGTCACGGGCGTCTCCGGCTCCGGCAAGTCGACCCTCGTCGGCCACGTCGTCGCCGAGCAGGCGGTCGAGCACCCCGGCGTCGACCGCGTCGTGCAGGTCGACCAGAAGCCGATCGGGCGGACCCCGCGCTCGAACCTCGCGACGTACACCGGCCTCTTCGACGCGGTCCGCGCCTCCTTCGCGGCGACCGACGAGGCGCGGGCCCGCGGCTGGGGCGCCGGCCGCTTCTCGTTCAACGTCGTGGGCGGCCGGTGCGAGGTCTGCCAGGGCGAGGGGTCGGTGTCGGTCGAGCTGCTCTTCCTGCCCGGCTCGTACGCGCCGTGCCCCGAGTGCCACGGGTCGCGCTACGCGCCCGAGACGCTCGAGGTCACCTGGCACGGCGCCACCGTCGCCGACGTGCTCGGCATGACCGTCGAGGAGGCCGCGGGGTTCCTCGCCGAGGTGCCCGCCGCCGCCCGGGCGCTCGAGGCCCTGCGGCAGGTGGGCCTCGGCTACCTGCGCCTCGGGCAGCCGGCCCCCGAGCTGTCGGGCGGCGAGGCGCAGCGCATCAAGCTGGCCACCGAGCTGCAGCGCGCCCGCGGCGGCCGCACCCTCTACCTCCTCGACGAGCCGACGACGGGGCTGCACCCGGCCGACGTCGAGCTGCTCGTCGCCCAGCTGCAGCGGCTCGTCGACGCCGGCGGCACCGTGGTGCTCGTCGAGCACGCGATGGACGTCGTCGCGGCGGCCGACCACGTGATCGACCTCGGGCCGGGCGGCGGCGACGCGGGCGGGCAGGTCGTGGCGAGCGGCACGCCGCGCGAGGTGGCGGCGAGCCCGGCGAGCCGGACGGCGCCCTACCTCGCGCGGCGACTCCGGCCCTGACGAGGGCCCGGGGCTCGGGGGCCTGGGAATGCACCCAGAACTGGGTGCACCGAGTGCGTGGGTGCACTTAGTGTAAGCGCCGTGACCGCCGCTCCCGCCCTCGACCGACGTGCCGCGCTGAAGGCGCGGCACCGGCAGGCGATCCTCGACGCGGCCGACGCCCTCATCGCCGAGCGGGGCGCCCCGAGGTTCAGCGTCGACGAGCTGGCAGAGCGCGCCGACGTGTCGCGCCGCACCATCTTCAACCACTTCTCCGGCCTCGACCAGGTCGTGCTGACCCTCGGCACCGTCGCCATCACGAACGCGGTCGAGGAGTTCCAGACCGCCACCGCGGCCGTGGCGACCCCCGCCGCGGTGCTGACCCGCGCCTCCCTCTTCGACGAGGTCACCCTCGCCCTCCGCAGCATCGACCTGCCGGCCGTCATCGCCTACCTCTGGCGCGTGCTCGAGGGCGGCAGCGAGGGGCCGGGCGAGCCGAACGTCATGCAGGACGTCTTCTCGCGGGCGACCGAGCACCTCTCGGCCGACGCGGCGCGCCGCAGCTCCGAGGTCGACGACCTCGACGTCGAGCTGCTCGTCAGCTCGCTGATGCACGGCATCGCCGTGATCGCGGTGCACTGGGTCCGTCGCACGGACGGCGCGCTCGACGACGCGTCGCGCGCGGTCTGGGGCGAGCTGCTCGACCGTCTCGTCGAGACGGTGCGCACGGGCTACCCCGCGGCCCGCGGCCCCGACGGGCCCTGACCCGCCCCGACCGCCCCCGGCGCCCCGACCCGGCGCCCCGACTCACCACCCCTGACCCGCCGCACCCCGGCTGCTCCGCCCCTCCTCCCGACGACGCGAGGCCCACCGCCCCCGGCCACCACCGCACGGCCACCACCGCCCCACCTGGAGGACCACCACCATGGCGACACTGCTCTACCGACTCGGCCGCCTCGCGGCCCGACGCGCCTGGCTGGTGATCGTGGCGTGGGTCGTCGTGCTCGGCCTCGCCGGCGGCGCCTTCGCCCTGTTCGGCGGCACGCTGACCTCCGCCGTCAGCATCCCCGGCACCGCGACCCAGGCGGTGAGCGACGAGCTCTCCGAGAAGTTCCCGGCGGCGAGCGGCGGCTCGGGCTCGGTGGTCTTCACCACCTCGGACGACTCGGCGTTCACCGACGAGCAGAAGACCGAGATCGCCGACCTGCTCACCCGCACGGAGGAGCTCGACGACGTCAAGGGCACGACGAACCCCTTCGACACCCAGGCGCAGCTCGCGGAGCAGGCGCAGAAGGTCACCGACGGGCGCGCCCAGATCGACGCGGGAACGGCGCAGCTCGAGGCCGGGCAGGCACAGATCGACGCCGCGCAGGCGCAGCTGACCGCCGGCCAGCAGCAGCTCGACGCGGCGAAGGCCCAGGCCGAGGCCGCGGGCCAGCTCGCCGCCGCCCAGGCGCAGCTCGACGCGCAGCAGGCCCAGATCACCGCGGGCCAGCAGCAGATCGACGAGCAGCAGGCCACGCTCGACGCCAGCCGCACCGAGCTCGAGACGCAGTCGACCACGCTGGAGGACGGCGCCGACCTGCTCGCCCTCGCGGAGGAGATCCGCCAGGTCTCGAAGGACGAGACGACCGCGGTCGCCAGCATCCAGTTCGACAAGGCCCTCAACCTCGTGACGACGGAGTCGAAGGACGCCCTCGTCGAGGAGATGCAGGGCGCCGACATCGCCGGCGTCGACGTCGAGGTGTCGAACGACATCGCTGCGAGCATCCCCGAGATCCTCGGCCCGGGCGAGGTCGCCGGCGTCGTCATCGCCGCGATCGTGCTCTTCGTCATGCTCGGCACCCTCATCGGCGCCGGCCTGCCGCTCGTCAACGCCCTGATCGGCGTGGGCGTCGGGGTGCTCGCCTCGCTCGCCCTCTCGGGCACCGTCGAGATGCTCTCGGTCACCCCCGTGCTGGGCGTGATGCTCGGCCTGGCGGTCGGCATCGACTACTCGCTCTTCATCCTCAACCGCCACCGGCAGCAACTGCGCGACGGGGTTCCCCTCGAGGAGTCGATCGGGCTCGCCAACGGCACCTCGGGCAACGCCGTCGTCTTCGCCGGCTCGACCGTGCTCATCGCCCTCCTGGCGCTGAACCTCACGGGCATCCCCTTCCTCGGCCTGATGGGCACCGTCGGCGCGGTCTGCGTCTTCGTCGCCATCCTCATCGCCGTCACGCTCACCCCGGCGCTGCTGCGCCTGGTCGGCATGCGCATCCTCACCAAGAAGGTGCGCGCCCGCGTCGGCCAGACCGGCCCGGTGAAGGTGCCCACCTCGCCGATGCGCACCGGCCGTGCCGTGCTCACGCTGGTCGCCGGCGTCGCCGTGCTGCTGATCGTCGCGATCCCCGCGCTGTCGATGCGCCTCGGCCTGCCGGCCGGCTCGTCGGAGCCCGTCGACTCGAGCGCGTACAAGGCGTACAAGCTGATCGACGACAAGTTCGGCGCCGGCGTCAACGGCCCGCTGATCGTCGTCGCCGACCTCGACCAGGCGGTCTCGGAGGACGACCTCGTCGCCGAGCAGGTGCGCATCGGCACCGAGATCAAGGGCGAGGACGACGTCGTGGCGGTGGCGCCGATCGGCGCCTCCGACGACGACCGCACCCTCGCCTTCCAGGTGATCCCGCAGGGCGGCCCGTCGAGCGAGTCGACCGAGCAGCTCGTGCGCGACCTGCGCGGGCTCGACGTCGAGGGCGTCGCAGCGCTCGGCGTCGCGGGCAACGCCTCGGGCAACATCGACGTCAGCGAGAAGCTGGCCTCGGCGCTGCCGCTCTACCTGCTCGTGGTCGTCGGGCTGTCGCTGATCATCCTGATCTTCGTGTTCCGGTCGATCCTCGTGCCGATCACGGCGACGCTCGGCTTCGTGCTGTCGCTGTTCGCGGCCTTCGGCGGCGTGACCGCGGTGTTCCAGTGGGGCTGGCTCGCGCCGGTGTTCGGCGTGCACGACCCGGGGCCCATCCTGAGCTTCCTGCCGATCCTCATGGTCGGCGTGCTCTTCGGCCTCGCGATGGACTACCAGCTGTTCCTCGTCAGCGGCATGCGAGAGTCGTTCGCGCACGGCGCCCCGGCCCGCCTCGCCGTCCAGCGCGGCGTGCACGCCGGGCGGACGGTCGTCATCGCGGCGGCGTTGATCATGACCGCGGTCTTCTCCGGCTTCGTCTTCTCGAACTCGGTGATGATCCAGTCCATCGGGCTCGGCCTCGCCCTCGGCGTGCTCGTCGACGCGTTCGTCGTCCGCCTGCTGCTGATCCCGGCCGTGATGCACCTGCTCGGCGACGCCGCGTGGTGGATCCCGAAGTGGCTCGACCGCATCCTGCCCGACGTCGACGTGGAGGGCGCCTCGCTCGAGCGCTCGCACCCGGCGGCCGCGCACACGGCCGACGAACAGCACCACTCGCACGTCGCTCCCGACGCCGAGGTCGACGCGCCGGTGACGGCGACGTCGCACGACGGCGACGGCGCGCACCGGGCCTAGCCCGGGCCCCGCGAGCGCGGGGGAGCGACTGCGGGAGGCGCGGTGTCGGTCTGACCGGCACCGCGCCTCCCGTGCGTGGTCGGGCCAGTCTCGTGACGACGTTCGCGACGAGTTGTCCACAGGTGCATCCGTGATGACGGGCCCTGCTGGCATGATCTGGCCATGAGCGCACCGGATCTGAGCGAGGAGACCGTCAGCGCGCTGCGATCCGCGGGCCTGACGGCCCACACCACGGTGCTCCTCGGGGCGGGTGCTTCCGTGACCTCTGGACTCCCCACGTGGGACCAGCTAGCCGAGCGGGTCCTCGTCGCGAGCGGGGCTGTCGGCTCTCCGGAGGAGGCTCAGCTCCTCCTGACTCGTCAAGATCCCCTCATCGTCGTCGAGGCTGCGCGGTCCGCCCTGGGGAGCGACTGGGAGCGGAAGCTGAGGGCGAGTCTCTACGAGGGCGTCACCGCGGCGGAGTTCTCGGCTCTCCACAGGGCGACGGCGGCCCACGCCATCGAGTCGGGCCCCGGCGGGACCACCTTGGCGACGCTGAACTTCGACACGCTGCTGGAGGGTGCTCTGGAAGCCGAGGTCGGCGCCGCGGCCCTCCCCGCGACCACCAGTGTCGCCCCCGACGGGCATGACGGATTCGTGGTGCATCACCTGCACGGCATCGTCACGCCCACGTCCTCCGAGGGCGTCGTCGTCGCTCTCACCGACGTCCTGGAGCTGGTCGAGCAAGAGAGCCCCTGGCAGCTCGTGTTCCTGCGGCGGGTAGTAGAGCGCGGAGCGGTGATCATCGCCGGTACCTCCTATCGTGACCCGGACATCCGGCAGTGGTTCCACGCCGCCCTGGCGGAGGCGCCGAGCCATCACGCTGTCTTCGTCATCCTGGCTCGGGAGGGGTTCGGAGTCACCAAGGAGGAATTCCGAAGCCTCGCGAGATCGTTGAGCCTGCAGTGGACCGCCATCGGGATCCGCCCGGTCCTCGTCCACGACTACGCCGACGCTGCCCAGGTCGTCAGGGAGCTCCGCTACATAGACCGTGACGGGTACCTCTCGCCCGCCGACCGGGCTGCTTGCGTCTGGCGCCACCACGAGCACGACTTCCGTGCCCTCCAGAACGCTTACGTGGCCTTCCTGCGCGAAGATGCAGAGATCCTCCAGGGCGTCCTCGATGTCGAGACCCTCAACGTGTCACTGTGGCTGAGCGATGCCGATGGGACCCTTGCGCGGTGGGCCTCCCAAGATCGGCACTATGACGGGGCATCTGCTCTGAGACGGGCCGACACGGGCTTCGACAGCATGTGGATCGCCGGGCGGGCCCTCGGCAGCGACGAGCTGCTGGTCAAGGACCTCCCACCCGATCGGTTGCGACGCTGGTCCTCGGTGATAGCCCTGCCGATCCCTGTCCTCCATCCTCACCTGCCCGCGATGACCAGTGCCGTGATCACCGTCGGCCTCCCCGACGAGGCGAGGCGCTACGAGTCATCCAGCTACCGGTGGAAGGGGCCGTTGGCGGACATCGGCGACGCCTGGAGCACTCGGCTCACAGACGGCCTCGAATGGCCCTCTGGGGCCTACACTTCTGACACGACTTCGGAGGCGTGATGGCAGATTCCCAGAAGCACTCGTCATATCAGGCGCTCGGTGGCGGCGTCTACCGCGTGGTCGGAGTGCATCGAAGTGCGGTCACCGGCAGGTACGTCACTTCTGCCGCGGTGAAGCGTGCCGTGCCCGCAGGTCGTGAGCGGCCGGACGAGAGCGACAAAGGCTCCTCGAAGTAGAGGCTCTTCCGGGAGCGACTGCGGGAGGCGCGGTGTCGGTCTGACCGGCACCGCGCCTCCCGTGCGTGGTCGGGCCGTCTCGGCGATCTCTCAGCTGCTGAGAGTTGCACTCTGCGGCCCAGGGTGCAATTCTTCTCGTCGGGCACCGCGCCCTCGGCGACGTCGCCGGCCCGCACCGCGACGATCGAGAGGAGGCGCGACGTGACCGACAGCCCCGTCGAGAGCCCGCTCGAGAGCGCGCCGGAGCGCGTGCCCGAGTCCGTGCCCGAGACGCTCGGCAAGGCCGCGCTGCGGCGGCTGCGGGTGCGTTCCGAGCTCGTGGCCGAGGCCCGTCGGCTCACCGCCGCGGAGGGCCTGGCCGGCTTCACGATCGACGAGCTCTGCGCGACCGTCGGCATCTCGCGCCGCACCTTCTTCAACCACTTCGCCTCGAAGGACGACGTCGTCGTCGGCGTCGCCCTCGACGACGACGGCGACGCGCCGCTCGTGGCCTACGGCACGACCCGCCGCGACCCCGCGCTGCCGCCGTTCGCCACGACCTTCGACGACCTGTCGACGATGCTCGTCGAGCGGATCCAGCACGTCGGCCTCACCCGGGCCCGCGCCGCCGAGTTCAAGGCCGCGCTCGACCGCGAGCCGCGCCTGCTCGGCAGCGTGATGCGCCAGGGCGACGAGCAGCAGCGGCGCATCGCCGCCTCCGTGGCCGCGCACGAGGGGCTCGACGTCGCCGACCCGCGCGTCGACGTCGTCGTGACCCTGATGACCGGCCTCGCGCAGCGTTCGATGGCCGTCTTCTTCACCGCCGAGGGCGACGGGGCCCAGCGCTTCGACGCGGTGCTCGCCGAGCAGCTGCGGCTCGCCCGCGAGCTGCTGGCCGCCGGCGCCCGCGCTCCGGCCGACACGCCCGCCCCCGTGACACCCCCGCTCCGCACCACCGACCGAGAGGCGCCTCGACCCGCATGACGACCACCACCGAGAAGCGGGCCGACGCCCCCTTCCTGCTCACCCAGAGGCGCATCTGGATCATCTTCGGGGCGCTGATCTCGGGCATGCTGCTGTCGAGCCTCGACCAGACCATCGTCTCGACGGCCATGCCGACCATCGTCGGCGAGCTCGGCGGCGTCGAGCACCAGGCCTGGATCACCACGGCGTACCTGCTCGCGACGACGATCGTCATGCCGATCTACGGCAAGTTCGGCGACGTGCTCGGGCGGCGCAGCCTCTTCCTCGTCGCCATCGCGATCTTCACCCTCGCGAGCATCGGCTGCGCCTTCGCGACCGACTTCTGGATGTTCGTGGTCTTCCGGGCGATCCAGGGCCTCGGCGGCGGCGGCCTGATGATCCTGTCGCAGGCGATCATCGCCGACATCGTGCCGGCCTCCGAGCGCGGCAAGTACCTCGGCCCGCTCGGCGCCGTCTTCGGCCTCTCCGCCATCGGCGGGCCCCTGCTCGGCGGCTTCTTCGTCGACCACCTGACCTGGCAGTGGGCCTTCTACATCAACGTGCCCGTCGGGGTCGCCGCGTTCGTCATCGCCTGGATGGCCCTGACCCTGCCCAGCAAGAAGGCCACGAAGAAGGTCGACTGGCTCGGCGTCGTGCTGCTCTCCGCGGCCACCACCTGCCTCATCTTCTTCACGGAGTTCGGCGGCCAGGCCGACCACGGCTGGGGCGCCCCCGAGACCTGGCTGTGGGGCGCCGGCGTGCTCGTCGCGGTCAGCCTCTTCGTGCTCGTCGAGTCGCGGGCCGACGACCCGATCATCCCGCTCTCGTTCTTCCGCAACCGCGTGTTCGTGCTCGCCACGGCCGTCGGCTTCGTGCTCGGCATCGGCATGTTCTCGGCCATCGCGTTCGTGCCGACCTTCCTGCAGATGTCGTCGGGCGCCTCCGCGGCGGTCTCCGGCCTGCTGCTGCTGCCGATGATGGCGGGCCTCATCGGCACCTCGATCATCTCGGGCAACCTGATCACGAAGACCGGCCGCTACAAGGCGTTCCCGATCGTCGGCACGGTGCTCACCGGCATCGCGATGGCGCTCTTCACGACGCTCACGGCCGACACGCCCCTCTGGCTGATCTGCGTCTTCCTGCTGATCTTCGGCGCCGGCCTCGGCCTCATCATGCAGGTCGTGGTGCTCGTCGTGCAGAACTCGGTCGACGCGGCGAACGTCGGCACGGCGACCAGCACGAACAACTACTTCCGCGAGGTCGGCGCGGCGCTCGGCGTCGCGATCTTCGGCGCGCTCTTCACGAGCCGCCTCACCGAGAACCTCACCAGCGTCTTCACCGGTGCCGGGGCCTCGGCGGGCGACGCCGCGCAGTCGACGGCGACCCTCGACCCCGCGACGCTGAACCAGCTGCCCGAGGCGATCCGTCGCCAGGTCGTGGAAGGCTACGCCGACGCGCTGGCGCCGGTCTTCGCCTACCTCATCCCGTTCATCGCCGTGGCGTTCGTGCTCGCGCTCTTCCTGCCGCAGATCGCCCTCAGCGACGTGGCCGGCATGGTCGCCCGCGGCGAGGCCGTCACGGGCGAGGAGGCCGACCGGCTCGAGGCGGAGGCGCGGGGCCGCACCGCAGGGGCGCCCGCCGCCACGTCCGCCGCCGGCGAGACCGCCACCGCCGCCGCCCTCGCCACGGGGGCGCCCGTCGCCCCGCTCGACGGCGCCGTGGGCGACACCGACCCGCACCCCGACTCCCCCCGCACCGACCGAACGGACCGACCATGACCTCGCGCAAGCTCCCCCGCACCTCCGTGCCCCGCACGATCGGCCGGGTGCTGCTCGGCTCCGCGCTGGTCTTCGCCGGCACCAGCCACCTCACCTTCGGCCGCGAGGACTTCCGCGCGCAGGTGCCCGAGTTCGTGCCGCTCAGCGAGGACGTCACGGTGCTCGCCTCGGGCGTCGCCGAGATCTCGCTCGGCGCCGCGCTGATCGCCCTGCGCGGCCGTCGCGTGACGGTCGGCTGGGTCGCCGCGATCTTCTTCACGGTGATCTTCCCCGGCAACATCGCGCAGCTCGTCCACCACCGCGACGCGTTCGGGCTCGACACCGACACCAAGCGCGGCCTGCGCCTGCTCGGCCAGCCGCTGCTGATCGCCTGGGCGCTCTGGTCGACCGGGGCCTGGCGCGACCGGAAGCGCCGCCGCTAGCCGCACCGCGCCTCCCGCGCTCCGCCCCGCGCCCCTCCTCCCGCACCCAGGCGGGGCGGGGGGCGCGCGGCTATCGTGCACGGCATGACCGTCACGCTGCCCGCCCCCGCCCGACTCGACGACCGCACGGTCGTGATCACCGGCGCGAGCTCGGGCATCGGCCGTGCCGCGGCCGTCGCGCTGTCGGGCCTCGGCGCCACCGTCGCCGTCGTCGGGCGCAACGCCGAGCGCACCCGCCGCGTCGCCGACGAGGTCGGCGGCCAGGCCTACCTCGCCGACTTCACCGACCTCGCCGCCGTGCGCTCGCTCGGCGAGCAGCTGCTCGCCGACCACCCCCGCATCCACGTGCTGGCGAACAACGCCGGCGGCCTCATGCCCGAGCGCGGCACCACCGGCGACGGCTTCGAGACGACGCTGCAGAGCAACCACCTCGCGGCCTTCCTGCTGACCTCGATCCTGCTGCCGCGCCTCACCGAGACCGCGCAGGACGTCCCGCCGGGCGCCGTCCGGATCATCCAGACCTCGAGCGCCGGCAACCTCATGGGCCGCGTCGACCTCGACGACCTCGACACCTCGACCGGCCCGTGGCTCGGCGGCATGCGGGCCTACGGCACCTCGAAGCTCGCGAACGTCCTGTTCACGCGCGAACTGGCCCGCCGCCTCCGCGGCACCGCGGTCGACGCGTTCGCGTTCCACCCCGGCTTCGTGGCCTCGAGCTTCGGCGGCGGCGGCCCCGTCGTCAGCCTCGCGAAGAACCTCGCGATCAGCACCGAGCAGGGCGCCGAGCCCCTCGTCCGGCTCGCGGCGGCGGCCTCGGTGCCCGCCCCGAGCGGCAACTACTTCGACCGCCTCAAGGCGCCCGGCCGCGTCGCGGCGCAGGCCGGCGACCGCGAGCTCTCGCGCGGCCTCTGGGAGCGCAGCGCCGCGATGGTCGGCGTCTCCGCCGCCTGACGCACTGCCGCCTGCCGCCCCGCGTGCCCCCGACCGGTGGCGGGCGCAGGCGCGGGCGCAGGCGCAGCGCTACGCGCGGCTGCCGGCCTCGACGACGGTCTCGACGAGGCGCACGTGCGAGACGGCGACGCGGGTCGGCTGGCCCGCGAACGCCGCGGCCCGGCCCTCGCTGGACAGGTACGTCTGCTCGAGGGCGGTGAACGCCGCGGCGTCGCCGGGCACGCTGACCGCCCAGGTGAACTGCTCGGCCTCGCGGTCGGCGTAGGCGAACTCGACCGTGAAGCCCTGGGCGGTGCGGACGGGCACGATCTCGGCGTGGAACCACGCCAGGAACTCGTCGAGCACCCCCGGCACCAGGTCGTAGCGGCGCAGCTGGACGGTCTTCGCGGAGGGCTCGGGGCTCATGCCGCCACCCTAGGCCGACCCCCGGGGCCCCGATGTTCGTCACACTCCGCCCGCGTGCCACAGAATGGTCGCGTGACGGACACCGAGACCCCCCGACGCCCTGACGGCACCTCCCGCGACGACGTCCGGGGCGAGGTCGACGCGGCCCTCCGCGCCGACGTCAGCTTCCTCGGCAGCCTGCTCGGGCGCGTGCTCACCGAGGCCGGCGGCCCCGAGCTGCTCGCCGACGTCGAGGCCCTGCGCGCCGCCGTGATCGGCGCCTACGAAGGCGACACCGACGAGGTGGCGAGGGCCCGCGCCCGCGACCTCGTCGAGTCGCTCGACCACGAGCGCGCCGAGCAGGTCGCCCGCGCCTTCACCTGCTACTTCCACCTCAGCAACCTCGCGGAGGAGCACCACCGCGTGCGCGTGCTGACGCGCCGCGGCTCGGGGCCCGACTCCCTGCCGGCCGCCGTCGAGCGGCTGGTCGACGAGCTCGGTGCCGACGAGGCGTCGCGGCGCCTCGCCGAGCTGCGCTTCCAGCCCGTCTTCACGGCCCACCCGACGGAGGCCCGCCGCCGCGCCGTGGCGTCGACCATCCGCCGCATCAGCGACCTGCTCGCCGAGCGCGACATCTCCGCCAACGAGGTGACCGGCGCCGAGACGCAGCGCCGCCTCCTGGAGGAGATCGACACGCTGTGGCGCACCTCGCCGCTCCGCACGACGCGCCCGACCCCGCTCGACGAGGTCCGCACCGCGATGAACGTCTTCGACCAGACGCTCTTCGAGGTCGTGCCGACCGTCTACCGCCTGCTCGACGACCGCCTGCAGGGCGACGGCGCCGGCCGCGAGCCGGTGCGCGCCCCCGCCTTCATGCGCCTCAGCAGCTGGATCGGCGGCGACCGCGACGGCAACCCGCACGTCACCGCCGAGGTGACGCGGGCCGCGGCCGAGATCGCCAGCGAGCACGTGCTGATCGGCCTGCAGCGCGCGACCACGCGCATCGGCAGCACCCTCACGCTCGACGAGGCCGACACCCCCGGCGACGAGGGCCTGGTGGCGCTCGCCGAGCAGCAGCGGCAGCTCGAGCCCGACGTCGCCTCGCGCATCGGCATCCGCTCGCCCAACGAGAGCCACCGCCGGGTGCTGCTCTTCGTCGCGGCGCGCCTCGAGGCGACCCGCCTCGGCCAGGAGCCCCTCGCCTACGGCCGCCCCGACGAGCTGCTCGACGACCTCCGCACCGTGCAGCGCTCGCTGCGGGCCGCGGGGGCCGACCGCGCCGCGAACGGCGAGCTGCAGAACCTCGTGTGGCAGGTCGAGACCTTCGGGTTCCACCTCGCCGAGCTCGAGGTGCGCCAGCACTCGCAGGTGCACCGCACCGCCCTCGAGGAGGCGCGGGCCGGCGGCGAGCTGAGCCCCACCACCGTCGAGGTGCTGGAGGTGTTCCGCGTGGTCGCCGAGCTGCAGCAGCGCTTCGGGCGCCAGGCCGCCTCCCGCTACATCGTCTCGTTCACGCAGTCGTCGGCCGACCTCGCGAACGTCGTCGAGCTGGCCGAGCTCGCGCTCGGCTCGGCCGAGGCGGCGCCCGTGCTCGACGTCATCCCGCTCTTCGAGACGTTCGCGGACCTCGAGGCGTCGACGCGCATCCTCGAGGAGGCCCTGCAGACGGAGCCCGTCCAGCGTCGCCTCGCGGCGAACGGCCGCCGGCTCGAGGTCATGCTCGGCTACTCCGACTCGTCGAAGGACGTCGGGCCGGTCAGCGCCAGCTTCGCGCTGTACGACGCCCAGGCGCGCATCGCCGAGTGGGCCGAGCGCAACGACATCGTGCTGACTCTCTTCCACGGCCGCGGCGGCTCGATGGGCCGCGGCGGCGGGCCGGCCCACGAGGCCGTCCGCGCCCAGCCGCCCGGATCGGTGGAGGGGCGGTTCAAGATCACGGAGCAGGGCGAGGTGATCCTGGCGCACTACGGCAACAAGACCATCGCCGCCCGGCACATCGAGCAGATGGCCGCCGCGACCCTGCAGGCGTCGAGCCCCGCCACGGCCGCGCGCAACGCCGCCGCGGCCGAGCGCTTCGCCCCGCTCGCGACCGCGATGGACGCCGCCTCGAAGGACGCCTTCTTCGGCCTCGTCAAGGCGGACGGCTTCGCCCAGTGGTTCGCCACGGTCACCCCGATGGAGGAGGTGGGCCTGCTCGCGCTCGGCTCGCGCCCCGCGCGGCGCGGCCTCTCGGTCGAGTCGCTGGAGGACCTCCGGGCGATCCCGTGGGTGTTCGCCTGGACCCAGGCGCGCATCAACCTCGCCGGCTGGTACGGCCTCGGCTCCGCGCTCGCCGCGGTGGGCGACGTCGAGCTGCTGCGCGAGGCGTACGCCTCGTGGCCGCTCTTCACGACGATGATCAAGAACGTCGAGCTGTCGTTCGCCAAGACCGACGACCACATCGCCCGCGAGTACCTCGGCCTCGCCGAGCGCACCGACCTCGCCGACCGGGTGCTCGCCGAGATGGCGCTGACCCGCGAGTGGGTGCTCCGCGTGAGCGGCCACGCCGAGGTGCTCGAGGGGCGACCGGTGCTCAAGCGCTCGGTGCGCCTCCGCAGCCCGTACGTCGACGCGCTGTCGCTGCTGCAGCTGCGGGCGCTCCGTGGCATCCGCCGCGCGGTCGAGAAGGACCCGGCCGACGCCGACCACCGCCTCCTCCTGCTCACCGTCAACGGGATCGCCGCGGGCCTGCAGAACACCGGATGACCCCGGGCGCGGTCGCGGGGCCCGGATCTCCGACCTTCGGTCGATCCGGGCCCCGAGGGCCGCTCCGTAGGCTCGCCGCATGACCGCGACAGCCTGGCCCGTGAGCCCGCCGCCGAGCCCCGCCGACGTCGGCCGCCCCGCCGAGGGCGACCGCCCCGGCGTCGCGGCGCGGCTCTGGTCGGAGACCTGGCGCTGGGTCGTCGCCGCGGTCATCGGCCTCCTGCTCTTCGTGCTCGTCTGGTTCTCGGACGACGCGGTGCCCGAGGCCCTCGGCGAGCCCCGCTTCACGATGCTGGTGCTGCTCGACCTCGTGCTCGGGCTGGCCGCCCTCGTGCTCGTGCCCTTCCGACGGCACGCGCCCCTGGTGGTGGCCCTCGTCGTCGTGACGATCTGCGGGGCCTCCGCGCTCGGCATCGGCGCCGCGGTGCTCGCCACCGTCTCGCTGGCGACCCGTCGCCGCCCCGTCGAGATCGGTCTCGTGTCGGTCGTCTTCGTCGGGGCGTCGGTGCTCGGCGACCGCATCGTCACGCAGGCCACGGCGGCGACGCCCCTCTGGCAGGTCGTCGCCGTGTCGGTGCTCGTCGTCGCCCTGCTCGTCGCCGTGGGCCTCTACGTCGGGGGTCGCCGCGAGCTGCTGCGCTCGCTCCGCGAGCGGGCCCGCCTCGCGGAGGAGGAGCAGTCGCTCCGCCTCGCGCAGGCCCGCGACCACGAGCGCACCCGGATCGCCCGCGAGATGCACGACGTGCTCGCCCACCGGCTCTCGCTCGTGGCGCTGCACGCCGGGGCGCTCGAGTACCGCGAGGGGCTCGGCGAGGCGGAGACTCGGGCGACGGCCGGGGTCATCCGCGACGCGGCCCGGGCGGCGCTCACCGAGCTGCGCGAGGTGCTCGGCGTGCTGCGTGACGGCGACGGCGACGGCGACCGGGACGGCGCCGGGGAGGGCGCCGGGGAGGGCGGCGTGGGCGGTGCCGGGCGCGACGGCGCCGCCGCCGACCCCGCGGCCGTGCCGCCGCAGCCCACGCTGGCGGGCCTCGACGGGCTGCTCGGCGAGGCCCGGGCGGCCGGCTCGGTCGTGACGCTGCGGGTCGACGACGACACGCGCCGGGGGCTGGAGGCGCTGCCGACGTCGACCTCGCGCCACGCCTTCCGCGTCGTGCAGGAGTGCCTCACGAACGCGCGCCGCCACGCGCCGGGGCAGCCGGTGACGGTCGGGCTCTCGGGGCGGCCGGGGCGTGAGCTGCGGGTGCGGGTCGAGAACCCGGCCCCGAGCGCGGCGACGACGACGGCGGCGACGGCGGCAGCCGCCGACGCCGGCGGCCTCGGCGTGCCCGGGCGCGGGCACGGCCTGACGGGCCTCGAGGAGCGGGCCCGGCTGGCGGGCGGGTCGCTGACCGTCGAGCACGTCGACGGCCGGCACGCGGTGGAGGCGCGGCTGCCGTGGACGAGGTGACCCGCGACTCCCCGGGGCCGGCCCCCGTGCGCGTCGTCGTGGTCGACGACGAGCGCCTGGTGCGCGAGGGCCTGCTCCTGCTGCTCGGCGGCGACCCGGGCATCGAGGTGGTGGGCCAGGCGGAGGACGGCCTGGCCGCCGAGGCCGTCATCGCCCGCACCCGGCCCGACGTCGTGCTGATGGACATCCGCATGCCGCGCTGCAACGGCCTCGACGCCACCGCCCGCGAGCTGCGGCGACGGCCCGACCTCGCGGTGCTCGTGCTGACGACCTTCGACGCCGACGAGATGGTGCTCGGGGCGCTGCGGAGCGGTGCCCGCGGCTTCGTGCTCAAGGACACGCCGCCGGCCGAGCTGGTCGCCGCCGTGCACGCGGCCGCCGAGGGGCGCTCGACGCTCTCGCCGTCGGTGCTCGACCGGGTCATCGAGGTCGCGGCCGGGCGCGGCGGGGGAGCGGGGCAGGGCGCGGGGCAGGGCACGGGCCCGGGCTCGGGCTCGGACGCGGGTGGCGCCGCCGCCGCGGTCGTCGGCGAGGTCGAGCGCTTCGAGCGGCTGACCGAGCGGGAGGCGGAGGTCGCCCGGGCGGTGGCGCGCGGCCTCACGAACGCGCAGGTCGCGGCCGACCTCTTCATCACGCTCGCGACGGTGAAGACGCACGTCGGCCACGTCTACGAGAAGCTCGAGGTGGAGGGGCGGGTCGACCTGGCGATGCTGGTGCACCGGGTGGGCGGGGCGCGCTGACGACGTGCGCCCCGCCGTCGCCGGGCGCGCACGCCGGCGTCACGGAGGCGGCACCGCGGCCGATCGGTGCCATGATGCTGCTCACCCCTGCAGCATCCCCCAGCCCGGAGGTCTCCCCGTCGTGTCAGTCCGCCCCGCCCGCACCGTCAGCCCCGTCGGCCCTGCCCGCCCTGCCGCCCCCGTTCGTGCGTCGTCCTCTCGTCGCCCCTCGCGCCTCCTCGGGGGCGTCGTCGGGCTCTCGGCCCTCGTGCTGCTGAGCGCCTGCGCCAGCGCGCCGAGCGACGACGTCGCCGCGACCGACAGCACGCACTGCGCGCGCATGGTGACGAACTCGGGCGGCCTCGACGACCGGTCGTTCAACCAGTCGAGCTGGGCGGGCCTCCAGGCGGCCCAGGCCGAGGACGGCATCGAGGCGAAGGTGCTCGTGTCGACGAGCGAGACCGACCTGGCCCCCAACGTCGAGCAGGCCGTGGGCTCGGGCTGCGGCTTCGTGCTGACCGTCGGCTACGAGCTCGCCGCGGCGACGCAGGAGCAGGCCGCCGCGAACCCCGACGTCGACTTCGCGATCGTCGACGAGAGCGTCGAGGGCGAGAACGTCAAGCCGATCCTGTTCGACACGGCCCAGGCCTCGTACCTCGCGGGCTACCTCGCCGCCGGGGTCAGCAAGACCGGGGCGGTCGCGACGTTCGGCGGCGGCAACCAGCCCCCGGTCACCCTGTTCATGGACGGCTTCTCGGACGGCGTCGACGCCTACAACGCCGCGCACGGCACCTCGGTCGAGCTGCTCGGCTGGTCGAAGGAGGCGCAGGACGGCTCGTTCACCGGCGACTTCGAGGACGTCAACAAGGGCAAGCAGCTCGCGCAGGCGCTGATCGACCAGGGCGCCGACGTGATCATGCCGGTGGCCGGCCAGGTCGGCGAGGGCGCGGCCTCGGCCGCCCTCGACGCGGGCGGGGTCTCGGTGATCTGGGTCGACAACGACGGCTACGACACGCTGCCCGAGGAGTACCGCCCGATCATGCTCACCTCCGTGATCAAGGACACCGAGCAGGCCGTGCAGCAGATCGCCGTCTCGTCGACCGACGACTCGTTCACGGCGGAGCCCTACGTCGGCACGCTCGACAACGGCGGCGTCGACCTCGCGCCCTTCCACGACCTGGCGTCGTCGGTGCCGGCCGAGCTGCAGGCCGAGCTCGACGCGGTGCGCGCGAGCATCGTCAGCGGCGAGCTCGTCGTCGAGTCGCCCAGCGCGCCGTAGCGCGGCCCAGCGCGACGGAGGCGCGGGTCAGCCCTGCGGCCCGCTCGCGACCGCGAAGCGCTGGTTCGCCAGCACGGGCAGCGACCCGCGGGCGGCGTCGACCTGGTCGAGGTCGACGTCGACGACCCGGAGCTCGGGCGCCGCGCCGAGCTCGACGAGCACCTCGCCGAGCGGCGACACGACGACGCTGTGCCCGACCCCGGTGGGCGCCCCGCCCGAGGGCTCGACGCCCTGCGTCGCGGGGTCGCCCTGGCCCACGGCCACGACGACGGTGGTCGTGTCGACGGCCCGGGCCCGGGTCAGCAGCCGCCACTGCTCGACCTTGCCGGGGCCCGCTCCCCACGACGCGCAGACGAGGCTGACGCGCGCGCCCGCCGCGGCCGTCGCGAGGAACAGCGCGGGGAAGCGCACGTCGTAGCAGGTGGCCAGCCCGACGGTCTCGCCCGCCACCCGGGCGGTGACGGCCCGATCGCCCGGCTGCACCGACTCCGACTCGGCGTAGCCGAAGGCGTCGAAGACGTGCACCTTGTCGTAGTGCGCGCCGTCGCCGGGCGTGGGGCCCGCGACCAGGAGGGTGTTGCGCACCCGCCCGTCGTCGCCGGGCGTGAACGTGCCCACGACGATCGTCGTGCCCAGCCGGGCGGCGAGGGCCCGCACCGCCGACGCCCAGGGGCCGTCGAGCGGCTCGGCGACCGTGGCGAGGTCGGGGCCGCCGAAGGCACAGAGCGTCGCCTCGGGGAAGACGACGAGCTCGGCGCGGTCGGCCGCCGCGAGCTCGGCGACCCGCTCCAGCTCGCGGAGGTTCGCGGCCGGGTCGGCGGTGCTGGTGATCTGGGCGAGGGCGATGCGCATGGTGCTCCGTACTGTAGGCCAGCGGCCGCGCGGGCTCAGCCCCGCGCGAGCCGCCAGAGCCGGTCGCGCGACATGGGCAGCTCGTGCGGCCGGACGCCCAGGGCGTCGCGGATCGCGTTGGCGAGCGCCGGGGCGACCGGGTTGTACGGCGCCTCGCTCATCGACTTGGCCCCGAGCGGCCCGAGGTCGTCGTGGGTCGCCGCGAAGAGCACCTCGGTGCGCGGCACGTCCGAGAACTTGGGCACGCGGTAGTTGCGGAGCGCGGTCGTGGTGACCCGCCCCTCCTCGTCGAGCAGGACCTCCTCGTAGAGCGCCGTGCCGATCGCCTGCGCGGTGCCGCCCTCGACCTGCCCGCGCAGCTGCTCGGGGTTCAGCACCGTGCCCGCGTCGGCCGCCTGGATCGAGCGCAGCATGCGCACCTCGCCGGTCGACCGGTCGACGGCCACGCGGAACGCGTGCACGTTGAACGCGACCGACCGCGGCGTCCCGTCGTGGCTGCCGTCGGCCGAGAGCGGTCCGTCGGCGAGCAGCTGCCCGGCGTCGACGACGACGCGTTCGGGGTCGCCCCCGGGGGTGCGGGAGGCGCGGGTCACGACGACGCCCCCGGTCACCACCTCGGGCAGCGGGCCTCCGTCGACGACCGCCGCCGCGCCTCCGGTGAGGTCGAGCGCCCGCTCCACCATCGCGGCCCTGAGCTTCTGCGCCGCGGCGAGCAGGGCCTTGCCGGCCACGACGACCCCGGCCGACCCGAAGGCGCCGGTGTCGTAGCGCGCCACGTCGGTGTCGCTCTGCCGGATCGTCACACGGTCGGGCGTGGTGCCGAGCACGGTCGCGACCAGCTGGCCGTGCACCGTGGTCGTGCCGTTGCCGAACTCGGCCGTGCCGACGGCCACGTCGTACCCGCCGTCGGGCCGCAGCGCGACCGACGTGTCGGCGAAGTGGCCGCGGGGCGGCATGGTCGCGATCATCGCGAGGGCCATGCCGGTGCCGACGCTCCAGCCCGGGCCCTCGGGCACGACGTCGGCGGCGGCCACCGCGGGGTCGTCGCTCGGGGTCGTCAGGGCCCGCTCGACGAGGTCGAGGCACTGGTCGAGGCCGTAGCTGCCGTAGAGCAGGTCCGTCTCCTCGTCGGGGTCGGTGACGACCATGGGGTCGCCCGGCACGACGACGTTGCGGCGGCGCAGCTCGAACGGGTCGAGGCCGAGCTCGCGGGCCAGCTCGTCCATCGCCGACTCGACGCCGAAGACGACCTGGCCGAGGCCGTAGCCGCGGAACGCCCCCGACGGCAGGTTGTTCGTGTAGACGCTCTCGGCGTCGACCCTCTTGTTCTCGCAGCGGTACACGGAGGTCGACTCGTGCACCGAGTGGTACATGACGCCGATGCCGTGGTTGCCGTAGGCGCCCGTGTCCATCAGCTGGTCGACGTGCATCGCCGTGAGGACGCCGTCGCGGGTGGCCCCGAGCCGCACGCGCACGCGCATCGGGTGCCGGGTCGGCACGACGGTGAACTCGTCGTCGCGGCTCATCTCGTACTGCACGGCGCGCCCGGTGCGCTGCACGGCGAGCGTCACGAGGTCCTCGGTCAGGAGCTCCTGCTTGCCGCCGAAGCCGCCGCCGACCCGCTTGGTGAAGACGCGCACGGACTCCTGCGGCAGGCCGAAGACGTGGGCCACCTCGTCGCGGACGAGGAAGGGCACCTGGCTCGACGTGCGGAGCACGAGCCGCCCGTCGTCGTCGAGCCAGCCCCTCGTCGCGTGCGTCTCGAGCGCCGCGTGGCTGACCCGCTGCGTGCGCCAGGTGCCCTCGACCGTGACGTCGGCGGCGGCCAGGGCCGCGTCGACGTCGCCCGTCTCGCCGTGCATCGCGGCCACGGTGTTGCGCTCGGGGAAGGCGATGCGCGACACCTCGCTCGTCTTCTCGCCGTGCAGCAGCGGGGCGCCCGGGCGCCGGGCCTGCTCGGGGTCGAAGACGGCGGGCAGCAGCTCGTACTCGACGACGACGGCGTCGAGGGCGAGGCGGGCCTCGCGCACGGACTCGGCGACGACGGCCGCGACGCGCTGGCCGCGGAACCGCAGCACGGGGTCGATCACGAGCGAGTCGTCGGGGTCGTCCTCCCGGTCTTCGTGGCGACCGGTCGAGAAGAGCGTGGCGGGGGAGTCGTGGTGCGTGAGGACGGCGTGGACGCCCGGCATGGCCTCGGCGGCCGAGACGTCGATCGACACGACGCGGGCGTGCGGGTGCGGGCTGCCGAGCACGGCGAGGTGCAGCAGCTTCGTCGGCGAACGGAAGTCGAGGGTGTACTCCTCGCCGCCGGTCACGACCCGGAGGGCGGCCGGGGCCGTCGTCGACTGCCCGACGGCCGTGCCCGCGGCCGGCGTCGTCGTGTTGGCGACGCCGCAGATCGCGTCGCCGATCGCCCGGTAGCCGGTGCAGCGGCAGAGGTTGCCCTTGAGCAGCCGGGGCAGGTCGTCGTGGTCGGCCTCGGTGAGGGTCGACGCGGTCACGACCATGCCCGCGGTGCAGAAGCCGCACTGGAAGCCCGCGGCGTCGACGAAGGCCTGCTGCACGGGGTGCGGGTGCTCGACCGTGCCGAGGCCGGCGGCCGTGGTGACGGCGTGGCCGTCGAGGCGGTGCGCCGGCCAGATGCACGAGTGCACGGGCTCGCCGTCGACGAGCACCGAGCAGGCGCCGCAGTCGCCCGCGTCGCAGCCCTTCTTCACCGAGTGCACGCCGGCCTCGCGGAGCACCGTGCGCAGCACCTGGCCGGGCGCCACCGGTGCGTCGACCGGTCGCCCGTCGACCTCGAACGAGACGGTCCTGCCGGAGGCGCGGCTCGGCACGGCCGCCTCGCTGGCGGTCGCCGGGCCGGTCACGCGCCCGCCGGGGGCACCGCCGGGGGCGCTGCTGCCGCCGGGGGTGCTGGTGTCGGCTTCTCCTGGGGTGCTCATGCCGCGCCTCCTCGGGTCGGGGTGCCGGCCGACCGGGCCGGGCCCGGTCGGTGGACGAAGGGCCGCACGGGCGGCGTCGGGGCGGGCGAGAGGGCCTCGGCCCGCAGCTCGTGCGCGAAGAGCGCGCTGACGTGCCGTCGCCAGTCGGGGGCGCCGTGCGGGTCGTCGTACCAGGTGTCGACGCGGGCGAGCGCGTCGGCCAGCGCCCGCTCGCCGGGCACCTCGTCGAAGCGCAGCTGCTCGGGGCGCGTCGTGCCCGCCGTGACCGTGAGCACCCACTCGCCGTCGGCTGAGGTGCGGCTCGTGACGAGCGTGCCCGAGCGGCCCAGCGGGCTCAGGGCGACGCGGCGGAACCCGGTGCGCGAGCGCAGCGACGCGAGGGGCACCTCGAGCGACCGCAGCACCTCGCCGTGGCGGAGCGTGTTCTCGCGCACGCCCGTGACCAGCTCGACCACGGGCTCGCGGCGCTCGCCGCCGTCGGGGGTCCAGACGACGGCCACGGCGTCGAGGGTGCTGAGCAGCGACGTCATCGCGCCCGCCGGCAGGCTCGTCGCGACGTTGCCGCCGACCGTCGCCGTGTTCCAGATCTTGAACGAGGCGAGCAGGCTCTCGGCGCACTGGCGCACGAGCGGGTGCGCCGCCCAGCCCGGCTCCGCCGGCAGCCGCGTCAGCTCGGCCAGCGTGCACGTGGCCGCGACGCTGAGGGCGTCGCCGACGACCTCGAGCGGGGCCCAGCCCAGGGTGGTCAGGTCGACGAGGCCGGTCAGCCCCGGCTGCGGCTCGGAATACAGCCAGGTGCCGCCGCCGAGGGGCAGCTCACCGGGGCCGAACCGCAGCTCGGCCCGCGTCGTCGGGGTGCGCACCTCGCGCACGGTGATCAGGTCCACGACGGCACCCGCCCCCGGGTCGCGGTCAGTACAGTGGCGACCATGATCGACCTCCCCGAGAGCGAGCTGCGCGAGCGGCTGGCCACCGCATTGTCCGTGCAGCGCTGGGTCGACGAGGTGGCCGCGGCCGGGCCCTTCGCCGACGTCGACGCTCTCGTCGGGGCCGCGACGGCCGCCGGCAGCCCGCTCAGCGAGGCCGAGGTCGACGAGGCCATGGCGCACCACCCGCGCATCGGCGAGGCGCCGACGGGCGAGGGCGCCGCGCAGGAGTTCAGCCGGCGCGAGCAGGAGGCGTCGGCGCAGACCGACGACCCGCAGCTCGCCAAGGCGCTCGCCGAGGGCAACGCCACGTACGAGGAGCGCTTCGGCCGCGTCTTCCTCATCCGCGCCGCGGGGCGCAGCCGCGCCGAGATCG